>NZ_UFWF01000006.1 GCF_900461085.1 Clostridium baratii | reverse complement strand
TTTTAAATGAAGCTATAGAAAATAAATGCGATATGATATTAACTCATCATCCTTTAATATTTAGAAAGCCAAACAGAATAGTTCCTGATGATTTACTTGGATATAAAATAACTGAACTTATAAAAAATGATATAGCTCTATATTCAAGCCACACTAATTTAGATTCAGCTAAAAATGGCATCAATAAAACTATAGTTGAGATGCTTGGATTTAAATCAAATGAAATTATAGAAAAATCAAAAATAAAATCTTTTGATGAAGCAGGACTTGGAAGAATAGTTAGATTAGAAGAAGAAATTTCTTTAAGTAGTCTTGTAGATAAAGTAAAAAATGTCTTAAATATTGATACTTTAAGAGTAGTAAAAGGAAATGATTCTGCTAGGGCAATAGCTATAATAAATGGAAGTGGTCAAGACTTTATTAGTGAAGCTGTAAGATTAGGTGCTGACTGTATAATAACTGGTGATACAACATATCATTTTGCATCAGATTATAAAGAACTTGGAGTTTCTATTATTGATGCTGGTCATTTTAATACTGAGTGGTTAGTATTTTTAAGAGTATTAGATGATATAAGAAATGAATTTAAAGATATAGAATTTATAGAATCTAAAGAAGCTAAAGATCCATATATATTTATTTAGTAACATAAATAAAATAATCGCATATATTAAATAATGATAATAATATTTAATGGGGATGGGATTATGGGTAAAAGAGGCAAAGGTGGACTTGGAGATTTTTTCTTCATATGTAGAAATTTTTTAGGACCGAATTTCTTTAGAGGTTGTAGATTAAATGGTTGGTTTACGCCACTTAGACTTTGTGTATATTGTGCAATACTTATCGCATTGATTTTTATGGGAGTTGGATTTACAGGAATAGTCATTATAGCACTATTACTTTTAATTCTACAGCTCATATGTTAAATGGAAAATTTTATATTTGTAAAAAAATAAAATGTATGATATTATAAGTACTGCGAGTAAGACGTGCAATCGCTGCTAGCCTTAGAGCTAGGAGAGGAAAGTCGGAGCTCCATAGGGCAGGGTGCTGGCTAACGGCCAGTCGAGGCGACTCGAAGGAAAGTGCAACAGAAATATACCGCCTAAGATTGGGTTCTTGGGTAAGGATGGAAAGGCGAGGTAAGAGCTCACCAGCATAATGGAGACATTATGGCTATGTAAACCCCACTTGGAGCAAGACCGAGAAAGAAGCATTTTGGGGCGGCCCGTCCCGCTTCGTGGTGTGTCGCTTGAGCTTGTTAGCAATAACAAGTCTAGATAGATGATTGCTTAATACAGAACTCCGCTTATGGCTTATCTCGTTCAACATGGTTCTGAACTGCTTGAATTAATGCAGTTTAGAGCCTTTTTATTTTATTGCAAATTATCTTATTGTACTATAAAATAATATTATACTTTATTATTTTGTAAGTAAAGTGGTAAAAAATACAATAGGGTAAAGGGGTTTTTTTATATGGCGAGAATAAGTGAAGAAAATATGAGAGGATTTCTTACTGATGATGGGTACACTATTTGTTTCTTTTGCAATAATGAAATACAAAATGGTGGATGTTGGACTGGAAGCACTGATATTGGAGTATGTGATAAATGCTCAGAATGGTTAATTGATTTATTTATAGATACAAATGAAGACTGTAATATTGATTTTAAAAATTTAAGCATTGATGAGAAAGAAAAGTATATTAGTAGTATTGTTAGAAAAAGATTAGAAAAGAAAATGGATATTGAAAAATTTAGAAAAGAAAATAAACGTTAGAAAGAATAAATTTAAAAAAATAATATTTGGTTAATAAAAAAGTAATAGCTTATGAGAAAACGTATTGTCATAAGCTATTACTTTTTATTATATTAATTTTCAAGATGGACTTGGTATTTTATCAGTATCTTCATATAGGTTATCAACAAGTGAATTAAATTTAAGTGTATTGTTTGGTACTACATGAGAATAATATTCTAAAGTTTTTAAATCTAATCCAGTCAATGCCATTACTTCAGATAATGGGATATTTTTTCTTATGCAATTTGTTATAAAGGTATGTCTAAAAGCATGTCCAGTTACTTTATTTCCATCAATATCTTTTAAATTTTTAGTATATAAGGAAATTATATTATTATAAGAACAAATTGATAAAGGCTTGTCTATATCTACTCCGTGAAAAACATAATTTGGAAGAATTCCTTTATTTTCTGCAATAGATATTTTATTAAGTTTCTTTAAATCCTCAATAATTAGAGTTGGTAAATTTACAATATTAATTGTACTATTTTTATTTCTAATTATTTTAATTGTATTATTAATAAGATCAATTTGATTCCATTTTAAATTTAAAATTTCACTTCTTCTTAACCCTAAATATAATAATAGTTTAATAATACATACATCTCTATATTTAAGGGTTTTATTAGAATTTTTAATATTTTCAAGTATTTTTTCTATAGTTTCATTTGAAATCAATTTTATTTTATCAGTAAATTTATCTTTTTTCTTATTTCCAAATGAATCATTACTTAAATACATTAATATACTTAAGTTAACTAAATTGTATTTGTTTAATGTTTTAATGTAGCTTCTTAGACAATTATATTTTCTACTTGCACCTCGTATTGAATAGCCACGATTTATGACTAAGTAGCTTTTATAATCTTCTAAATGTGATGTTTTTAAATCGCAAGTATAGATTATTTTTTTATTTAAAACTTCATCAATAAATTCTAAAAAAATATTCATATCAGTTTTATATGCTTCAATAGTATTGTTTGATTTATTGTTTACTATTAAATCATTTATAAATATTTCTATACCGTTCCTAAATGTTATTTTTTCATCTCTCATAAATATACCTCTCACTTTCATTTTTTTATATTACATAATTTGTTAATATTGTAAGCTTATTGTATAACAAATATTCTTTTTAGTCAATAAAAAATAAAAAAATATTCTTTATAAAGAATAAAACATTAAATTAAGCAAATTGTAGTCATCATGAGAAATAAAAGAAATTTTAATATTAAATCCTTTGAAGTTAATTGTATGAATATAATAAAAATGTTAATATATATATTATATTGAGAATGGATTATAAGGTGAGGTTTTTATGTTTGGAGAATTAATAAAAAAAGAAGGATTGAAAAAAATTTAAGTATTAATGGTTTAGCAAAGAAATTAAGTATAAGTCCATCTTATTTGATGAGGCT
>NZ_UFWF01000005.1:7500-13313 GCF_900461085.1 Clostridium baratii | reverse complement strand
TTAGTAACTATAGTTGGAGATATATTAAAAGCGATTATAGTAGCATTTGTTTCAAAGAAATTAATATATGTAGTAAATAGATAAATGTATAAGGTTAAAGAATAGTTTATATAAATTATTCTTTAACCTTTTTTATTTAACCTAATGATTATATTAAAAAGGAAAAAATGACAGTTATAAGAATATTATTTATAAATATACTAAGTTATAACTTGTAAACAAGCTAGTATAATATATAATATTGTTATAAGACTAATTTTAGGAGAAATTTAATATGTCACCAAATCATAATGTAAATATATCGCATTAAATACTGGAAGTAAGAGAATATCTTATTAGAGACAAGAACAACATAAGTATTGGAAGATTTTCTATAGTCGAATTAAATAAAAGCAGTAGAAGATGCAATATAAATTTAAATTTTTACAGGGAATATCATTATGAACTGTTAAAGGAAACTTTAGAATTATTATTATCTGCAACATTTAAGGATAAAGATATTTTTAAAGTAAATATAAAAGTTAGTGAAGAGATAAATCTTTCTCCATTCCTAGATTTAGGATTTATATTAGAAGGAATATTATCAGATAATACTTTTTCTAATGGTGTTTATAAAGCGAATTATTACTTGGAATAAATAGAGAAGATTATCGTTATAAGAATTGTGCGTCGATGATTCAAATCAAGGAAAGAATATTTCTCTTAGAAATTTAAATCCTAGTGATGCAGAGGAATTATTAAATTATTATAAAAAGAATAAAAAACATCTTGAGAAATTTGAGCCTACTCGTGACAATGACTTCTTTACAATTGAAGCTCAAAGAAACAGTTTAAATGAGAGCTATAAGCAATTTCTAAATGGGACCTCTATAGATTTAGCAATAATAAAAGAAAATAAAATAATAGGAAAACTTAGATTATCTAATATAGTTTATGGAGTATTTAAAAGTGGAATACTTGGATATTCAATAGATGAAGATTATCAAGGTTTAGGATATATGAAGGAAGCTGTTAATTTAATTGTTAATTATGCTTTTAAAGAATTAGGTCTTCATAGAATTGAAGCTTCAGCGCTTTTAGAAAATGAGAGATCACAGGGTGTTTTAATAAAGACTGGATTTAAGAAGCTTGGGATTAATGAAAAATATTTATTTATTAATGGAATGTGGCAAGATCATATAACTTATTACAAACTAAGAGAATAATGACTGGGAACAACATAAAAATGCTTTAATTTCAGTTGTTAAAAAGAAATATAAGAAATTTTATAAAATAGCTATTGATATAGACTAAATATTAGTATATGAATTAGATATAAAGATAGTTAAAGATGAAATAGAATATTTAGTTATGCACATTAAGAGAGTTATACTATCGATTGATAAATAGATAACAATTTATAAAGAAAGGAGGTATAGTTTTTGAAAGGTACTGGTAAGAAGAAAAGTAAGTTTGTGACTATTTTAGGGATTTTACTAGTTATTTGTGGATTAGCACTTATTGCATATCCTTTTATAGAAATTAAGCTTGATGAAAAAGATATTTCAAAAAACATAAGTGAATGGGATAAGAAAAAAGTAGAAGTAGCTAAAGAGGTAAAAACAAATAATAAGAGCAATCAGAAATATCCAACCGTTAATATAGATGGTAAAGATATAATTGGGAAAATAATTGTTGTAAAAACTGGAGAGCAGATTCCCATACTTATGGGTGCAACAGAAGAAAATTTAAGGGGTGGAGCTACTCTTTATGATAATGGAGTATTTCCAGGCGAGAAGGAACAGCAATAGTACTTGGACATAGAGAAACAACATTTGGATTTTTAGAAGATGTAAATATAGGCGATGAAATTGATGTTGAGACTGTAACAGGTACATACAAATTTAAACTTAAGAAAACATATATTACAAATCCTGAAGATAAGTCAATACTAGCACAGGAAAAAGATCTAAATCTTACTTTAGTTACATGTTATCCATTTAGATATGTGGGTCGGCACCTGATAGATTTATTGCAAAGCTAGAGTTGATTAAATAGATTCAGGAAATAATCAAAACTAGGGTGATAAATATGAAAAAAAATAAAACTGGTATAAGGCGGTTAGGTACGCTTTTAGTTCTAGCTGCATTAATGCAGTTAGCTCCAAGTGTAGCTATGACTAAAGTTTATGCCGATAATAGTTCTGAAACTGCAAAAGGTGAAGAAAATAATGATGATATTAATAAAGGATTGAGTTATATATTTCCATACTTAGAGAATGGAAAGTACTATATTTCACCTAAAAAGTTAATAGATTTAAGTGATTTAAAAAAGGATAAATTTACAGTTGGAGATTACGAAAATATATTATCAAAAATGAATTTATCTAATTTAAATAAAGATTCACACGAAGGTACACAGAATACTTTAGCCGCTTTAGGAGGTAAAGTCTGGGATGACTTAAATGGTGACGGAATACAAGATACTAATGAAACTTTACTAAAAGATATAGATGTATCACTATTAGACCAAAATAAAAATGTTTTAAAAACAACTAAGACTGATATTTTTGGTAGATATTCTTTTGATAATCTTAATGATGGACATACTTTGTAAGAGTAAACCTAAGTAATGGATATGATACATTTACTAAAAATGATGTTGGAACAGATAATAGTATAAATAATGATTTTAATAATAATGGACTAACAAAGCAAATAGAAGTTAAAGATGGAAATTCAGATTATAGTATTGACTGCGGATTATTAAAACTAATTTCTATCGGTGATTTTGTATGGAACGATAAGAATTGGAACGGTATTTATGATGATGATGAAAAAGGATTAGGAGGAATACAAGTAAATTTATTTAAAGATGATAACCTAATTTCTAAAACTATAACAGATTCATCAGGGCATTACAAATTCAATCAGCTAATTCCAGGAAAATATAGTTTACAGTTTATAGATAATAGAGAAAAATACATACCAACAGAAAAAGCTAATATAAAAGATAAAATAGTTAATGTTATAGATAGTAGCGGAAAAACACCAATTTATACATTACGTTCAGGTGATGTAAAAACTGATATAGATGCAGGATTTCATAAAGGAAGAATAGGAAATATAGTATTCGAAGATAAAAACTTTAATGGAATAAAAGATAAAGATGAAGATGGAATAGAAGGAGTACAGGTTAAATTATATTTATCTGATGGAACTTTAATAAAGGAAACTAAGACAGATGCAAATGGTAGATATGAGTTTAATAATATATCTCCAGGTAGTTATTATGTAAGAGTAATAAAACCAGAAGGATATAATCATTTTTCACCAAGAGATAATGAAGGACAAATCGCAAGTAATGTGAATTCTACAGGCAAGACAGATAATATATATTTATCAAAAGGAGAGAATTTTGATAAAGCTAATGCTGGCCTTACATTCTTTGGTGAGATAGTAACAACTGTTTGGAATGATAAAAACTCTAATGGAGTTAGAGATGAAAATGAGAAATTACTAAAAGGAGTACAAGTTTCCTTATTAGACTCAAATGGAAATGAAGTTAAAGATATATTTGGAGATATAGTAAGACCTGAAATTACTGATGAAGATGGAAGCGTATATTTTGTAAAACTTCCAGAAGGAAAATATAAAGTTAATATTTCTATGGCTAAAGGATACAATGACTTTACTAAACAAAATGCAAAAATAAATTCTAGATATAGTAATGTTAACTCAAATGGATTTACTGATAATATAAGTGTTTCTAAAGAACATGGAGTTAATTATGTTAATGCTGGAATGATTAAATATGGCAGTATACTTAATAAAATATGGAATGATAGAAATAAAAACGGACGTATAGATAAATATGAAGAAGGTTTAGAAGGAATAGAAGTATCATTATATGATGGTAATGATAGATTAATATCCTTAGTAGAAACTAATAAAAATGGTGAATATAAATTTGATAATTTAGAGCCAGGCAATTATTACGTAAAGGCAAAGATACCAGAAAGCTATAAAGCAGTAAATAATGATCTAGCACAATCTGATTTATATAGAAGTAAAAATATAAATATTAAATCAGGGGATAGTGAAGAAATAGTTAATATAGCTTTATATAAGGATAGTGAAAATGTTAATCCAGAAACAGTGTTACCTCAAACTAGTAAGGCTATATATAATTATCTTTTATATGGAAGTGGATTAATAATAGTCGGGGCTATATTAATTATATTGGTAAGAAGAAAGTAAAAAAGTAGGAGATTTCTCCTACTTTTTTTATTAAAGTGAATATTCTAAAACTACAGTTTCGCCAGCTTTAGCATCTAATCCTGTTTTAGCATCCATTGATTTAACTACATCAGGATTTGTTATAAGAATTGGAGTTACTAAAGGTAAGTTTTTGCTCTTAATAAACTCTCTATCTATTTTAATTATAGGAGTACCAGCTTTTACTTTTGTACCAGCTTCAGCTAATTGTTCAAATCCTTCACCATTTAAAGAAACAGTTTCAATTCCTATGTGAACTAAAAGTTCAATTCCGTTATCTAAAGTCATAGCAAATGCATGCTTAGTTTTAAATACTAAAGTTAAATCTCCATCGCATGGTGCAACTATAACATCGCCTGTTGCATCGATTGCTAATCCGTCTCCAGCCATCTTTTGTGCAAATACTGGATCTGGAACTTCAGATAAATCCATTGTTTTTCCATCAACTGGAGCAACAAAGTTTAATGTATTTTTTTCTCATTTTTATTCTTTTTGAATAATCCAAACATAATTTTCAAGTCCTTTCGTATTAAAGTTTAATTATCGTTTTCATAGCTTATTTAATAAGCTTAGTATACCACATAAGTGTAAAAATAAAAAAAGGCATAAGTTTAAAAGATTAAACTTATGCCTGATATTACTCAGTTACACGTTAAGAATATTATATATTATAAGGAATATTGTGTCAATCAAAAATAAATATTTATTTAGTTTAAACTTTATTCAAAAAAAATTAAAAAATATTTATGAAATCGTTAGCAAGTCAGTGTAAATATATCAAAATGAGATAAACAAATCAAAATTAGTCTATAAATAGGCGTGTTGCACGTAATAATTTGGGCATTAGCCGGAAAGAATATACTACAGTTATGTTCTTTTCGGCTTTTTTTGTTTGTCATTATTTTTATTCTATATTATTATAAATACCGATTTACAAATGAAAATAATTTATATTGGAGGAAATTATATGTCAAAAGGAAACAATAAGGTCCTTGGTGGATTACAAAAATTAGGTAAAGCACTTATGACACCCGTTGCATGTTTACCAGCAGCAGCACTTCTATTAAGACTTGGAGCGCCAGATGTTTTAAATATTGTATGGATGAATAAAGCTGGTGCCGCAATATTTGATAATTTAGCAATTTTATTTGCTATCGGTATAGCAATAGGACTTGCTAAAGAAAATAACGGGGTTGCAGGACTTGCAGCAGCCGTTGGTTACTTTACTATTACAAATGTAGCAATTACATTTGATGAAACAATTAATATGGGAATTTTAGCTGGAGTAATAGTCGGTATAGTTGCAGGATTACTTTACAATAGATTTAGAGATATTCAATTACCTCAATTCTTAGGATTCTTTGGTGGTAAGCGTTTCGTACCTATAGTGACAGCTTTTACTTGTCTAATATTAGGATTTGTAGCAGGATATGTTTGGCCTGTTATCCAAGGTGGACTAGATTCATTTGGTAACTCAATGGCTAATGCAGGAGCAATAGGAGCATTTATATTTGGAGTATTAAATAGATTACTTATTCCAATTGGGTTACATCACGT
>NZ_UFWF01000005.1:0-2500 GCF_900461085.1 Clostridium baratii | reverse complement strand
GTATGTAGCAAGGTTAAGTACTTAAGGTACGGAGCCGAAGGGAAACCAAGTCTTAATAGGGCGACTAGTTGCATGCCGTAGACCCGAAACCGGGTGACCTATCCATGGCCAGGTTGAAGCGAGGGTAAAACCTCGTGGAGGACCGAACCACGTTGCTGTTGAAAAAGCATGGGATGAGCTGTGGATAGCGGAGAAATTCCAATCGAACTCGGAGATAGCTGGTTCTCCTCGAAATAGCTTTAGGGCTAGCGTCGGACATGTGAGTAGTGGAGGTAGAGCACTGAATGGGCTAGGGGGCATAGCGCTTACCGAACCTTATCAAACTCCGAATGCCACATACTTTTAATCCGGCAGTCAGACTGTGAGTGATAAGATCCATGGTCAAAAGGGAAACAGCCCAGATCGTCAGCTAAGGTCCCAAAGTGTAAGTTAAGTGGGAAAGGATGTGGGATTTCTAAGACAACTAGGATGTTGGCTTAGAAGCAGCCACTCATTGAAAGAGTGCGTAATAGCTCACTAGTCGAGAGATCCTGCGCCGAAAATGTAACGGGGCTAAACTTACCACCGAAGCTACGGGTTCACACAATAGTGTGAGCGGTAGAGGAGCGTTGTAATCGGGCTGAAGTCGTACCGTAAGGAGCGGTGGACTGATTACAAGTGAGAATGTTGGCATCAGTAGCGAGATGTAGGTGAGAATCCTACAGGCCGAATATCTAAGGTTTCCTCAGGAAGGTTCGTCCGCTGAGGGTTAGTCGGGACCTAAGCCGAGGCCGAAAGGCGTAGGTGATGGACAATCGGTTGATATTCCGATACCACTATAATCGTTATTATCGATGGTGTGACGGAGAAGGATAGGATGTGCTAACTATTGGATGTTAGTCTAAGCGTTTAGGGAGTTAGAGTAGGCAAATCCGCTTTAACATCCTGAGGCGTGATGGGGAAGGTTCCACGGAACCGAAGTATCTGATTCCATGCTTCCAAGAAAAGCATCTAGAGAGAGAAGTAGTGCCCGTACCGCAAACCGACACAGGTAGATGAGGAGAGAATCCTAAGGCCGGCGGAAGAATTGCAGTTAAGGAACTAGGCAAATTGACCCCGTAACTTCGGGAGAAGGGGTGCCTACGAGAGTAGGTCGCAGAGAATAGGCCCAAGCAACTGTTTAGCAAAAACACAGGTCTCTGCTAAAGCGAAAGCTGATGTATAGGGGCTGACGCCTGCCCGGTGCTGGAAGGTTAAGGGGAACACTTAGCGCAAGCGAAGGTGTGAACTTAAGCCCCAGTAAACGGCGGCCGTAACTATAACGGTCCTAAGGTAGCGAAATTCCTTGTCAGGTAAGTTCTGACCCGCACGAATGGCGTAATGACTTGGGCACTGTCTCAACTGCAAATCCGGCGAAGTTGTAGTGCGAGTGAAGATGCTCGCTACCCGCGATTGGACGGAAAGACCCCGTAGAGCTTTACTGTAGCTTAGCATTGAATTTCGGTATTATCTGTACAGGATAGGTGGGAGACTGGGAAATTAGGACGTCAGTCCTAATGGAGTCGTCCTTGGGATACCACCCTGATATTACTGGAATTCTAACTGGACGCCATGAATCTGGTGACAGGACATTGTTAGGTGGGCAGTTTGACTGGGGCGGTCGCCTCCTAAAAAGTAACGGAGGCGCCCAAAGGTTCCCTCAGAACGGTCGGAAATCGTTCGTAGAGTGCAAAGGCAGAAGGGAGCCTGACTGCGACACCCACAAGTGGAGCAGGGACGAAAGTCGGGCTTAGTGATCCGGTGGTACCTCGTGGGAGGGCCATCGCTCAACGGATAAAAGCTACCTCGGGGATAACAGGCTGATCTCCCCAAGAGTTCACATCGACGGGGAGGTTTGGCACCTCGATGTCGGCTCGTCGCATCCTGGGGCTGAAGTAGGTCCCAAGGGTTGGGCTGTTCGCCCATTAAAGCGGCACGCGAGCTGGGTTCAGAACGTCGTGAGACAGTTCGGTCCCTATCCGTCGCGGGCGTAGGAAATTTGAGAGGAGCTGTCCTTAGTACGAGAGGACCGGGATGGACTGACCTCTGGTGTACCAGTTGTTCTGCCAAGAGCATAGCTGGGTAGCTAAGTCGGGAAGGGATAAACGCTGAAAGCATCTAAGCGTGAAGCCCACCTCAAGATGAGATTTCCCATAGCATAAGCTAGTAAGACCCCTTGAAGAACACAAGGTTGATAGGTCAGAGGTGTAAGCATGGTAACATGTTCAGCTGACTGATACTAAGGTCGAGGGCTTGACCAATAAAAAACAGACGATCAACAAAAATTCATATGCAATTTTCAGAGAACACTCTGATATCTGGTGATGATGGCATAGAGGAAACACTCCTTCCCATTCCGAACAGGAAAGTTAAGCTCTATAGCGCTGATGGTACTTCATGGGTGACCGTGCGGGAGAGTAAGACGTTGCCAGGTGTGAACGAAAGAGATAGTAAATTACTATCTCTTTTTTTATCTTAAAAA
>NZ_UFWF01000004.1:50000-75000 GCF_900461085.1 Clostridium baratii | reverse complement strand
GCTTTAGGGCTAGCGTCGGACATGTGAGTAGTGGAGGTAGAGCACTGAATGGGCTAGGGGGCATAGCGCTTACCGAACCTTATCAAACTCCGAATGCCACATACTTTTAATCCGGCAGTCAGACTGTGAGTGATAAGATCCATGGTCAAAAGGGAAACAGCCCAGATCGTCAGCTAAGGTCCCAAAGTGTAAGTTAAGTGGGAAAGGATGTGGGATTTCTAAGACAACTAGGATGTTGGCTTAGAAGCAGCCACTCATTGAAAGAGTGCGTAATAGCTCACTAGTCGAGAGATCCTGCGCCGAAAATGTAACGGGGCTAAACTTACCACCGAAGCTACGGGTTCACACAATAGTGTGAGCGGTAGAGGAGCGTTGTAATCGGGCTGAAGTCGTACCGTAAGGAGCGGTGGACTGATTACAAGTGAGAATGTTGGCATCAGTAGCGAGATGTAGGTGAGAATCCTACAGGCCGAATATCTAAGGTTTCCTCAGGAAGGTTCGTCCGCTGAGGGTTAGTCGGGACCTAAGCCGAGGCCGAAAGGCGTAGGTGATGGACAATCGGTTGATATTCCGATACCACTATAATCGTTATTATCGATGGTGTGACGGAGAAGGATAGGATGTGCTAACTATTGGATGTTAGTCTAAGCGTTTAGGGAGTTAGAGTAGGCAAATCCGCTTTAACAATCCTGAGGCGTGATGGGGAAGGTTCCACGGAACCGAAGTATCTGATTCCATGCTTCCAAGAAAAGCATCTAGAGAGAGAAGTAGTGCCCGTACCGCAAACCGACACAGGTAGATGAGGAGAGAATCCTAAGGCCGGCGGAAGAATTGCAGTTAAGGAACTAGGCAAATTGACCCCGTAACTTCGGGAGAAGGGGTGCCTACGAGAGTAGGTCGCAGAGAATAGGCCCAAGCAACTGTTTAGCAAAAACACAGGTCTCTGCTAAAGCGAAAGCTGATGTATAGGGGCTGACGCCTGCCCGGTGCTGGAAGGTTAAGGGGAACACTTAGCGCAAGCGAAGGTGTGAACTTAAGCCCCAGTAAACGGCGGCCGTAACTATAACGGTCCTAAGGTAGCGAAATTCCTTGTCAGGTAAGTTCTGACCCGCACGAATGGCGTAATGACTTGGGCACTGTCTCAACTGCAAATCCGGCGAAGTTGTAGTGCGAGTGAAGATGCTCGCTACCCGCGATTGGACGGAAAGACCCCGTAGAGCTTTACTGTAGCTTAGCATTGAATTTCGGTATTATCTGTACAGGATAGGTGGGAGACTGGGAAATTAGGACGTCAGTCCTAATGGAGTCGTCCTTGGGATACCACCCTGATATTACTGGAATTCTAACTGGACGCCATGAATCTGGTGACAGGACATTGTTAGGTGGGCAGTTTGACTGGGGCGGTCGCCTCCTAAAAAGTAACGGAGGCGCCCAAAGGTTCCCTCAGAACGGTCGGAAATCGTTCGTAGAGTGCAAAGGCAGAAGGGAGCCTGACTGCGACACCCACAAGTGGAGCAGGGACGAAAGTCGGGCTTAGTGATCCGGTGGTACCTCGTGGGAGGGCCATCGCTCAACGGATAAAAGCTACCTCGGGGATAACAGGCTGATCTCCCCCAAGAGTTCACATCGACGGGGAGGTTTGGCACCTCGATGTCGGCTCGTCGCATCCTGGGGCTGAAGTAGGTCCCAAGGGTTGGGCTGTTCGCCCATTAAAGCGGCACGCGAGCTGGGTTCAGAACGTCGTGAGACAGTTCGGTCCCTATCCGTCGCGGGCGTAGGAAATTTGAGAGGAGCTGTCCTTAGTACGAGAGGACCGGGATGGACTGACCTCTGGTGTACCAGTTGTTCTGCCAAGAGCATAGCTGGGTAGCTAAGTCGGGAAGGGATAAACGCTGAAAGCATCTAAGCGTGAAGCCCACCTCAAGATGAGATTTCCCATAGCATAAGCTAGTAAGACCCCTTGAAGAACACAAGGTTGATAGGTCAGAGGTGTAAGCATGGTAACATGTTCAGCTGACTGATACTAATAGGTCGAGGGCTTGACCAATAAAAACAGATGATCAACAAAAATTCATATGCAATTTTCAGAGAACACTCTGATATCTGGTGATGATGGCATAGAGGAAACACTCCTTCCCATTCCGAACAGGAAAGTTAAGCTCTATAGCGCTGATGGTACTTCATGGGTGACCGTGCGGGAGAGTAAGACGTTGCCAGGTGTGAACGAAAAGAGATAGTAAATTACTATCTCTTTTTTTTATCTTAAAAAATAAATTGATATAATATTTTAAATTTAAATATTAACCTTGACTTAAACCTAATACTTTTTCCAAGTATTCTTTACTTTTAATTATCCATGAATGAGGATGTAAGATCATATTATTATCCATAATATAATTTATATAAGATAGACATGCTTTTTCTAATGAATGAGATAAACTATTACTCAACAAATCATAAAATGGTGGCTTCCCATCTTGATCCCATGAAAGTTTATCAGCAATAAAAAGAGCCATATCATATTTTGAAGGATTAGATTTTAAAGTTGTGTGACATTCAATAGCAGATAATATAGTTTCATCATCTATACTGAAAAAATCTTTTGAAATTAATCTTGAAATTCTTTGATGTAAAATAAAAGGATATTTTATTTCTGATTCGTCAATAAATAAATTGTTTTCTCTCATATAAGTTAGCATATCATTAGGATTAATTACTGAACTTATATCATGTAAGTACCCACATGCAATACATATATCTTTATTTAATCCATACATTTCTGCTATTTCATTATTTGTATTAGCAACATCAATAACATGTTTTAAAGTTTTTTGTTTATTATTTTTTAAAAGAAAATTAGTTACATCAAGGACTATATCACCAGTGATTTTTGTAGTATTAACATATTTATAATTATTTAAATTCATTTCAATTACCTCATTCTATAAAATATTAAATTATAATCTAAGAATAAAATTTCTACTATAATACACTTAATTTATATATAAATTATACTGTAATTGAATTTATTTACAAATTGTATTTATATAAATATAAGATTTTTCCTTATAAATTTTAATCTATAAGATAAATCCCTAAAAATTATTTGAAATATAATTTAAATTCATTATTTAACTAACAGAATTTAAAAATCCTAATTTCTTTATTATTCCTCACCATCTAATTAAGCCTTTTGTTTTGAGTAAAATTAGATTTCGTCAAATTTTCACTTTTAATTAATCTTAATTATAAAATACGTTAAAAAAATGCAAAAAGATATTTTAATTTGTAGTAATTTATAGTAATAAAAAAATAGAGAAAATAACAATTAAATGTTATAATTGTAAAGTAATGGTAAAAAGAAACAAGTGAGGGGGTTAATATGGTACAAGAGATGCGAAAAAAACAAAATATAAAAAAGGGACAATTAACAGATTTTGATAATTATTTGTTTCATGAAGGAAAAAATTATAATAGCTATAGGTTTATGGGCTCCCACAGTATAGTAGAGAAAAGAAAAAGAGGGGTTAGGTTTACTGTTTGGGCACCAAAAGCAAGAGCTGTTTATATTGTAGGAGAATTTTCAGAGTTTAAGCCTTTAGAAGAATATAAAATGGAGAAAGTAACTGAGCAAGGTATATGGAGTCTATTTATTAAGGGAATGAGTACAGGCATTAAATATAAATATTATATAGTTAATGAATGGGGAACAAAAGGTGTATTAAAAGCAGATCCATATGCTGAGATTTCAGAAGTAAGGCCAAATACTGCGTCCATAGTGAAAGATGAAAAAAAGTTTAAGTGGTCTGATAGAAAATGGATAAATAAAAGAAATAGAACTAACATATATGAAAGTGCTATTAACATATACGAATTACATTTGGGTTCTTGGAAAAGAGAAGACGGTGAATTTTTAACATATAAGGAGCTTTCAGAAGAGCTACCTGAATATTTAGTAGAAATGGGATATACACATGTTGAAATAATGCCGTTAGTTGAACATCCATTAGACGCTTCATGGGGATATCAAGGGACAGGCTATTATTCACCTACAAGCAGGTATGGGGAAAGCGATGGGCTTAAAGAATTAATTAATTCACTTCATAAAAATGATATTGGTGTAATTCTTGATTGGGTTCCAGGACATTTTTGTAAAGATGAACATGGCTTATATATGTTTGATGGGAGTCCTACATATGAATATGAAGAAGGATGGAAAGCAGACAATAAAGGTTGGGGAACATTCAATTTTGATCTTGGCAAACCAGAAGTAAAAAGTTTTCTTATATCAAATGCTTTATATTGGATTAGGGAATTCCATGTTGATGGATTAAGAGTTGATGCTGTTTCTAATATATTATATTTAAATTACGGTAGAAATGATGGTGAATGGATACCAAATAAATATGGAGGTAATGAATGTTTAGAAGGTATTGAATTTTTACGAGAATTAAATACTGCTGTAGAATCAGAATTCAATAATTTAATGATGATTGCTGAAGAATCAACATCATGGCCTAATGTATGTAGGTCAGCAAAAGATGGAGGGCTTGGCTTTACTTTTAAGTGGAACATGGGTTGGATGAATGACACATTAGAATATATAGAAATGGATCCTATATACAGAAAATATCATCATAATAATCTAACTTTTTCTATGATGTACAACTACTCAGAGAACTTTATATTACCAATTTCTCATGATGAAGTTGTTCATGGTAAAAAATCATTAGTTAACAAGATGTGGGGAGATTATTTTAATAAATTTGCAGGACTTAGAATGTATTTAGCATATATGATTGGTCATCCAGGTAAGAAACTTCTATTTATGGGATCTGAATTTGGTCAATTTATAGAATGGAGAGAATATGAAGAGCTTGAATGGAAACTTATAGATGAGTTTGAAATGCATAAAAACACTCAGGAATATTGTAAGGTATTGAACAAATTTTATAAAGATAATAGAGCACTATGGGAATTAGATTATAGTCCAGAAGGATTTAAATGGATTGACGCTGATAATAATGATCAAAGTATTTTAGTGTTTATGAGGAAAAGTAAAAATGAGAAAGATACATTAATTTTCATATGTAACTTTACTCCGGTAGTTTACTATGATTTTAGAATAGGTGTACCGTATTTAGCTGATTATAAAGAAATATTCAATACAGATAAAAAAGAATATGGTGGTTCAGGACAAGTTATGGAAGATATATTAGTTGCAGAAGAAAAGGGATATCATAATATGCCATATTCAATAAAAATAAAAGTACCACCAATGGGTGTATCAGTACTTGGAATTGATAAATTTAATGAATTAACTATAACTAATAAAACTATTTTAGAAAAAGAAGAGGAGAAGTAAACTCATGAAAATATTAATTGCTGCATCTGAATCACACCCATTTATAAAAACTGGTGGGCTTGGAGATGTTATTGGAGCACTACCTAAGGCTTTAAAAGACTTAGGTATGGATGTTAGAGTGGTTATACCTAATTATAGAGATATAAAAAAAGAAATTAAGGAAAATCTTAAATTTATAAAAGAATTTACGGTAAGGGTAAGTTGGAGAAATCAATATTGTGGAATATTAGAGTATGAATATAAAGGTGTAACATATTATCTTATAGACAATGAATACTATTTTAAGAGAGATGGACTATATGGATATTATGATGATGGAGAAAAATTTGCTTTCTTTAATAGAGCTGTCCTTGAATTTTTAAAAGAAATTAATTGGAAGCCAGATGTAATACATTGCAATGATTGGCAAACTGGAATGATTCCAGTTCTTCATAAAGTTGAGTACAGTAAGGATAGTTTTTATAAAAATATAAAAACAATAATATCAATTCACAATTTATTTTTCCAAGGAACTTTTTCACCTGAAATACTTCCAGAATTATTTGGATATGATTATGAATTATTTAATAATGGCAGCATAGAATTACATGGTGGAGCAAGTTTCTTAAAGGGGGCAATAAATTATTCTGATAAGATAACTACAGTAAGTAAGACTTATGCTGAAGAAATAAAGACACCAGGGTATGGAGAAAAATTAGATGGTTTATTAAGATATAGAAATAATGTTCTTAAAGGAATAGTTAATGGTATTGATTATGAAGAATACAATCCAGAAACAGATAAGTACATTTTTAAAAATTATTCTATAGATTCAATAGAAAGAAAAAAAGAGAACAAGGAGTATCTTCAAAAGAAATTAGGATTAAAAGTAGATAAAGATATACCAATGATAGGAATGGTATCTAGGTTAACTCACCAAAAAGGGTGCGATTTAATAACTAATATGATGGAAGGTTTACTAAAGGAGAATGTACAAGTAGTTATTTTAGGAACTGGAGATTATATGTATGAAGAGAGCTTTAAGTATTTCCAAGAAAAATACAAAGATAAAGTATCTGCAAATATAAAATTTGATAATGCTTTTGCACATGAAATATATGCAGCTTTAGATATGTTTTTAATGCCATCACTTTTTGAACCATGTGGATTAGGACAACTTATTGCATTAAGATATGGAGCTCTTCCAATAGTTAGAGAAACAGGTGGATTAAAAGATACAGTTACACCATATAACGAATATACAGGAGAAGGCAATGGCTTTAGTTTTAAAAACTATAGCTATATAGAGCTTAAAGATACTATAGATAAAGCCCTAAAAGTTTATAAAAATGAAAAAATATGGCAAAGATTAATAGTACAGTCTATGAACTCAGATAATAGTTGGAAAAAGTCAGCTATGGAATATAAAAATATGTATGAGGAATTAATAGGCTGATATCAAATTATAGATATCAGGAGGAATTAATTAATGCCAATAACAAAGGAAACTTTTAAAAAAGATTTTGAAGAAAAGTTTATAAATATGTACGCTAAAAATTTAGATGAAGGCAGTAACTTAGAAAAGTATGAAGCATTAGGAACATTAGTTAGGGAGTATGCAACAAGAAACTGGATTAACACAAAAAATGATTATAGGAACTTTAAAGAAAAACAAGTTTATTATTTCTCAATGGAATTTTTACTTGGTAGATTACTAGGTGATTCTCTTTTAAATTTAGGTATTAGGGATATTTTAAAGGATGGATTAAAAGAACTAAATATAAACCTAGAAGAGCTTGAAGAAATAGAACAAGATCAGGGATTAGGAAATGGTGGTCTTGGAAGGCTTGCAGCATGTTTCTTAGATTCTATGGCTTCATGTAATATAGCTGGTAATGGATGCGGAATTAGATATAAGTATGGGTTCTTTGAACAAGAAATAATAGATGGAAAACAAATAGAGAAGGCAGATAAATGGCTAGAGAGAAAAAATGTATGGGAAGTTAGACGTGATGATAGATGTGAAATTGTTAAGTTTGGAGGAAGCGTTACTTCAGATATTAAAGATGGTAATTTAGTATTTTATCATAATGATTATGAAGCTATAAAAGCTGTTCCATATGATACTCCAGTAATAGGTTATAAAAATAATGTTGTGAATACTTTAAGGCTTTGGAGTGCTGAGTCTATAGAAGATGATTTCGATTTTAATGCCTTTAATAATGGTGACTACAATAAATTAAATAATAAAAGTTCTGTAGAATGTATATCTTATATATTGTACCCTGAAGACTCATTTTACAATGGGAAATTACTTAGACTTAAACAGCAATATTTCTTTGTATCAGCAGGTCTTCAAAGCATTATAAGAGATTATAAAAGATTAAATAGAAACATACTTGATCTTCATGAATATGTAGCTATTCATATAAATGATACTCATCCAACTTTAGTAATACCAGAACTTATAAGAATCTTAATTGATGAATATGGCATAGGGTGGGATGATGCTTTTGAAGTGACTAAAAAAACTGTATCATATACAAACCATACAATATTAGCTGAAGCGTTAGAAAAATGGCCAGTTACTATGGTTGAAAGTCTACTACCTAGGATCTATATGATAATTGAAGAGATAAATAGAAGATTTTATGCAAAACTTTGGGATAAGTATAGAGGTGATTCAGAGAAAATAGCTAGTATGGCTATAATATCTGATGAACATATTAACATGGCACATTTGGCTATAGTTTGTAGTCATAGTGTTAATGGAGTTGCAAAGCTTCATACAGAAATATTAAAGAAGAAAGAAATGTCTAACTTTTATGAGTTATATAAAGAGAAGTTTAATAATAAAACTAATGGAATAACTCATAGAAGATGGCTTATTAGAAGTAATAGAGGATTAACAGAATTATTAAAAAGGACTATTGGAGATAGTTTTATAAATAATCCAGAAAACCTTGTAGAGTTTGAGAATTATTTATATAACGATGATGTAATAAATGCTTTAAAAGAAATTAAGCATGAAAATAAAAAGAAACTAGCTGAAGAGATTTACAAAACAAAAGGCATCATAGTTGATCCAAATTCAATATTTGATGTGCAAGTAAAAAGAATACATGCGTATAAAAGACAATTATTAAATTGTTTAAGAATAATGGACTTATATAATAGATTATTAGAAAATCCAGATTTAGATATCGTAAAAAGAACGTTTATATTTGGAGGAAAGGCAGCACCGGGATATCATTTAGCAAAAAATATAATAGAGCTTATAAATGCTATTGGAGACAAGATAAATAATGATAAAAGGATAAAAGATAAAATAAAAGTTATTATGATGGATAATTATAGAGTCTCCTTAGCAGAAAAAATAATAAGGGCTACAGATGTAAGTGAACAAATCTCGACTGCAACAAAAGAAGCATCAGGAACTTCAAATATGAAATTTATGATGAATGGGGCTGTAACGGTTGCAACATTAGATGGTGCTAATATTGAAATAAGAGATGAAGTTAAAGATGAAAATATTATAATATTTGGTTTAACTTCAAAAGAAGTATTGGATTATTATCAAAATGGAGAATATTCATCTTTAGATATTTATAGAACTGATAGCAGAGTTAAAGCTGTAGTTGATGATCTAATTAATGGTAAATATTCAGAAGATAGAAATAAATTTAAAGATATATATGATAACTTAATAACTTATAATGATGAGTTTTTTGTCTTAAGGGATTTTGATAGTTATATTAAAGCTCATGAAAAAGTTGATAAGTTATATAGAAATGAAGCAGTTTGGGGAAGAATGTGTGGTATTAACATTGCAAGGTCAGGAATATTTTCATCAGATAGAACCATAAGAGAATATGCTAAAGATATTTGGAATGTTAAGTTTAGATAGAAAATATTAATTTTAATTAGGGTTATTGATTGGATTCTTTGGGGTACTAATCTTAAATAGTAGAAATATATATTAGTACTCCAAATATCATTATGTATATAAGGTTTAATATGGGAAGGGGATTTAGATACATGATTAATAAAGAGGTAGTAGCAATGATTTTAGCAGGTGGACAAGGCTCAAGATTAGGTGTTTTAACTAAAAATTTAGCAAAACCTGCAGTGCCATTTGGGGGCAAATATAGAATAATTGATTTTCCTTTAAGCAACTGTGCTAATTCAGGAATATATACAGTAGGGGTATTAACACAATATAAGCCATTAGAGCTTAATAATCATATAGGTATAGGTGATGCTTGGGACTTAGATAGAAGAGATGGTGGAGTTTCAATATTACCACCATATCAAGAAGAACAAGGTGGAGATTGGTATAAAGGAACTGCTAATGCTATCTATCAAAATATAGGTTATATAGACAAGTATGATCCTGAATATGTATTAATATTATCAGGTGATCATATATATAAAATGGATTATGATAATATGCTAGAATTTCATAAAGAAAAAAATGCTGATGTTACTATAGCAGTTATAGAGGTTACTATGGAAGAGGCAACTAGATTTGGAATAATGAATACTAGGGAAGATTTATCAATATATGAGTTTGAGGAAAAACCAAAATTCCCTAAGAGTAATAAAGCGTCAATGGGAGTATATATATTTAACTGGAAGGAACTTAAAAAATATTTAAAAGAGGATGAATTAGATAGTACTTCAAGTAATGACTTCGGTAAAAATATAATACCAAAGATGCTTAAAGATAATAAGAGAATGGTAGCATATCCTTTCAAGGGATATTGGAAGGATGTTGGAACTATAGATAGCTTATGGGAAGCTAATATGGATTTACTTTTAAATAGAAATGAACTTGATTTAAATGCATCAGAGTGGAAGATATATTCTAAGAATCCTGTAAGACCAGCTCAATTTATAGGTAATGAAGCTAGAGTTAAAAATTCATTGATTACAGAAGGCTGTATGATATATGGAGATATAGAGAATTCTGTAATCTCACAAGGCGTTAGTGTAGGTAAAAATGTTGTGATTAAAGATTCAGTTATAATGCCAAATGTTAGGATTGAAGATAACGTAATAATAAATAAAGCGATAGTGGGGTCAGATGCAGTAATTGGTAAAGGATGCAAAGTGGGAGATGGAGTAAATGTATCTGTAGTTGCTGCAAATGAAAATTTAGAAACAAATATAGTTTGCGAAGATATTAAATTAAATATAGGACCAAGAGATCTTTTTGTAGAACAAAATTGTTATTAATAAAAGATAGAGATAACTGTTTGTAAGGGGGATTAGAGTTTATGAATAATTGTTTAGGGATAATAAATTTAGATGAAAATGAAAGCAGAATGGGTGAACTTGTTCGTTATAGAACTTTAGCAGCAGTTCCAATATCAGCAAGATATAGAGTAATAGATTTTGTATTATCAAATATGGCAAACTCAGGAATAGAGGGAATAGGTATATTTACTAAAAATAAATCAAGATCATTAATAAACCATTTAACAAATGGTAGACCGTGGGATCTTCATAGAAAAAAACATGGGTTAAGAGTATTTAATTTCGGAGATTATGATCCTTCTTATGATGATGTGCATAATTTCATAGAGAATATAGAATTTATAAAAGAAAGTGGAAAAGAATATATATTATTAGCACCATCATATATGATATGCAATATAGATTATAAAAATTTAATAAAAGATCATATAAAAAATAAAAATGATATAACAGTTGTATATAAAGATGTAAATGATGCAAAAGAGAATTTTATAGACTGTGAAGTTTTAAATATAAATGAAGTTAATAGAGTAATAAGTATTGGTGAAAATATAGGAAAAGAAAATAGAGCTAATATAAATATGGAAATGTATATAATGAGAACAGATCTTTTTATAGATATAGTATATGAAAGTATTAAAAGTGGTGTATATAGAAAAATAAAAGAATATATAAAGAGCAATTTAAATGATTTTAAAGTAGGTGCATTTGAATTTAATGGATATTTAGCGTGTATAAATTCAATAAAAGCATACTTTGATGTTAATTTAGATTTACTAAATCAAAAAGTAAATAAGGAATTATTCTTTGATAACAAACCTATATATACAAAATCTCAAGATGAAGCACCAACTCAATATACAAAATTAAGTAATGTATCTAATTCAATTGTTGCAAATGGTTCTTATATAGAAGGAACAGTTAAAAATTGTATTATAGGTAGAAGAGTATATGTAGGAAAGGGAACAATTCTTAAAGATTGTGTTATAATGCAAAATAGTATAATCGGAGATAATGTTGAGATGAGTAAGGTTATTGCAGATAAAGGAACTGTAGTAAATGAAAATCAAAATATAAACGGAACTGAAAATTATCCAGTTACTATTCAAAAAAGAAAAGTTATTTAATATAGAATAATAAGCTTAATAGTTAGGTATTTATCGGAATATTGATTTAAGATTAGTCTTAAGTAATATTTAAATGAATATCTAACTTTTTATTTTATAAGAAGATTATACCATTACACTTTGCCTAGAGTGTCGATAGTATTAAAGTGGAGAAATTTAGATTAATATGGAGAATAATAGGTTTAATGATAAGAAATGAATATATTCATTATATTATATAGCATAAACTATGATATTATAGAACACGTCGCTGATGCAAAGACGTGTAGTTAATCAGTTTACTTAGTAGAAAAACTTGTTGACAACTAAGGCATTAGATGATAAGATGAAAAACGTCGCAAAGAGCGGTGATAATACTTTAAAAACTTAGAAAAAGTTTTGAAAAAAGTGTTGACACGAAAGTCTCTAAGTGATAAGATAATCAAGTCGCTTGAGTGCGACAGAGAAAAAATTGGTCTTTGAAAATTGAACAGAATATATAAATAACATTTAAACCAGCAATTCTTTTGAAAAGTAAGTTTTATGAGTTAAAAGATTAAACTTTTTATTGAGAGTTTGATCCTGGCTCAGGACGAACGCTGGCGGCGTGCCTAACACATGCAAGTCGAGCGATGAAGTTTCCTTCGGGAAACGGATTAGCGGCGGACGGGTGAGTAACACGTGGGTAACCTGCCTCATAGAGGGGAATAGCCTCCCGAAAGGGAGATTAATACCGCATAACATTGCAGTTTCGCATGAAACAGCAATTAAAGGAGCAATCCGCTATGAGATGGACCCGCGGCGCATTAGCTAGTTGGTAAGGTAATGGCTTACCAAGGCGACGATGCGTAGCCGACCTGAGAGGGTGATCGGCCACATTGGGACTGAGACACGGCCCAGACTCCTACGGGAGGCAGCAGTGGGGAATATTGCACAATGGGGGAAACCCTGATGCAGCAACGCCGCGTGAGTGATGACGGTCTTCGGATTGTAAAGCTCTGTCTTTGGGGACGATAATGACGGTACCCAAGGAGGAAGCCACGGCTAACTACGTGCCAGCAGCCGCGGTAATACGTAGGTGGCGAGCGTTGTCCGGATTTACTGGGCGTAAAGGGAGCGTAGGCGGATTTTTAAGTGGGATGTGAAATACCCGGGCTCAACCTGGGTGCTGCATTCCAAACTGGGAATCTAGAGTGCAGGAGGGGAGAGTGGAATTCCTAGTGTAGCGGTGAAATGCGTAGAGATTAGGAAGAACACCAGTGGCGAAGGCGACTCTCTGGACTGTAACTGACGCTGAGGCTCGAAAGCGTGGGGAGCGAACAGGATTAGATACCCTGGTAGTCTACGCCGTAAACGATGAATACTAGGTGTAGGGGTTTCAACACCTCTGTGCCGCCGCTAACGCATTAAGTATTCCGCCTGGGGAGTACGGTCGCAAGATTAAAACTCAAAGGAATTGACGGGGGCCCGCACAAGTAGCGGAGCATGTGGTTTAATTCGAAGCAACGCGAAGAACCTTACCTAGACTTGACATCCTCTGCATTACCCTTAATCGGGGAAGTTCCTTCGGGAACAGAGTGACAGGTGGTGCATGGTTGTCGTCAGCTCGTGTCGTGAGATGTTGGGTTAAGTCCCGCAACGAGCGCAACCCCTATTGTTAGTTGCTACCATTAAGTTGAGCACTCTAGCGAGACTGCCTGGGTTAACCAGGAGGAAGGTGGGGATGACGTCAAATCATCATGCCCCTTATGTCTAGGGCTACACACGTGCTACAATGGCAAGTACAGAGAGATGCAATACCGCGAGGTGGAGCTAAACTTCAAAACTTGTCTCAGTTCGGATTGTAGGCTGAAACTCGCCTACATGAAGCTGGAGTTACTAGTAATCGCGAATCAGCATGTCGCGGTGAATACGTTCCCGGGCCTTGTACACACCGCCCGTCACACCATGAGAGTTGGCAATACCCAAAGTTCGTGAGCTAACGCGTAAGCGAGGCAGCGACCTAAGGTAGGGTCAGCGATTGGGGTGAAGTCGTAACAAGGTAGCCGTAGGAGAACCTGCGGCTGGATCACCTCCTTTCTATGGAGAATTCAGTTAACAAGATGATTAACTGATAAATAAAAAATTCGAAATTCGGATTTCTTCTTTAAAAGAAGGTTTAATAAAAAGTTCTGTTCAATTTTGAGAAACCAAGTTTCTCAAAGTAAATAAACATTACATAATGTTTGTAATGTAATGTTCTTTGAAAATTGCATATGAATATAAATTGTTGATACAACAAGCCAAGAAAAAATGTATTTTTACAAATACTATTCTTTGTTAGATCTGAATTGTAATAATTTTGATATAAATGACTAAATAGGTCAAGCTACAAAGGGCGCATGGTGAATGCCTTGGCATCAGGAGCCGATGAAGGACGTGATAAGCTGCGATAAGCTTCGGGTAGGCGCACATAGCCAGAGATCCGGAGATTTCCGAATGAGGAAACTCACATGGGTTAACCCCATGTATCATATAGTGAATACATAGCTATATGAGGGTAACCTAGGGAACTGAAACATCTAAGTACCTAGAGGAAGAGAAAGAAAAATCGATTTTCTTAGTAGCGGCGAGCGAAAAGGAAAGAGCCCAAACCAAAGATTTATCTTTGGGGTTGCGGACAGAACATTAACTTAGGAAGCTATTGTAACCGAAGATAACTGGAAAGTTAAACCGTAGAGTGTAATAGTCACGTAGGTGAAACGAGAAAGCCTAAAGTTCTGATCCAGAGTACCACGAGACACGTGAAACCTTGTGGGAAGCAGGGAGGACCACCTCCCAAGGCTAAATACTACCTGATGACCGATAGTGAAGCAGTACCGTGAGGGAAAGGTGAAAAGAACCCCGGGAGGGGAGTGAAATAGAACCTGAAACCGTGTGCCTACAACCGATCAAAGCCCCTTATGAGGGTGATGATGTGCTTTTTGTAGAACGAGCCAACGAGTTACGGTATGTAGCAAGGTTAAGTACTTAAGGTACGGAGCCGAAGGGAAACCAAGTCTTAATAGGGCGACTAGTTGCATGCCGTAGACCCGAAACCGGGTGACCTATCCATGGCCAGGTTGAAGCGAGGGTAAAACCTCGTGGAGGACCGAACCACGTTGCTGTTGAAAAAGCATGGGATGAGCTGTGGATAGCGGAGAAATTCCAATCGAACTCGGAGATAGCTGGTTCTCCTCGAAATAGCTTTAGGGCTAGCGTCGGACATGTGAGTAGTGGAGGTAGAGCACTGAATGGGCTAGGGGGCATAGCGCTTACCGAACCTTATCAAACTCCGAATGCCACATACTTTTAATCCGGCAGTCAGACTGTGAGTGATAAGATCCATGGTCAAAAGGGAAACAGCCCAGATCGTCAGCTAAGGTCCCAAAGTGTAAGTTAAGTGGGAAAGGATGTGGGATTTCTAAGACAACTAGGATGTTGGCTTAGAAGCAGCCACTCATTGAAAGAGTGCGTAATAGCTCACTAGTCGAGAGATCCTGCGCCGAAAATGTAACGGGGCTAAACTTACCACCGAAGCTACGGGTTCACACAATAGTGTGAGCGGTAGAGGAGCGTTGTAATCGGGCTGAAGTCGTACCGTAAGGAGCGGTGGACTGATTACAAGTGAGAATGTTGGCATCAGTAGCGAGATGTAGGTGAGAATCCTACAGGCCGAATATCTAAGGTTTCCTCAGGAAGGTTCGTCCGCTGAGGGTTAGTCGGGACCTAAGCCGAGGCCGAAAGGCGTAGGTGATGGACAATCGGTTGATATTCCGATACCACTATAATCGTTATTATCGATGGTGTGACGGAGAAGGATAGGATGTGCTAACTATTGGATGTTAGTCTAAGCGTTTAGGGAGTTAGAGTAGGCAAATCCGCTTTAACAATCCTGAGGCGTGATGGGGAAGGTTCCACGGAACCGAAGTATCTGATTCCATGCTTCCAAGAAAAGCATCTAGAGAGAGAAGTAGTGCCCGTACCGCAAACCGACACAGGTAGATGAGGAGAGAATCCTAAGGCCGGCGGAAGAATTGCAGTTAAGGAACTAGGCAAATTGACCCCGTAACTTCGGGAGAAGGGGTGCCTACGAGAGTAGGTCGCAGAGAATAGGCCCAAGCAACTGTTTAGCAAAAACACAGGTCTCTGCTAAAGCGAAAGCTGATGTATAGGGGCTGACGCCTGCCCGGTGCTGGAAGGTTAAGGGGAACACTTAGCGCAAGCGAAGGTGTGAACTTAAGCCCCAGTAAACGGCGGCCGTAACTATAACGGTCCTAAGGTAGCGAAATTCCTTGTCAGGTAAGTTCTGACCCGCACGAATGGCGTAATGACTTGGGCACTGTCTCAACTGCAAATCCGGCGAAGTTGTAGTGCGAGTGAAGATGCTCGCTACCCGCGATTGGACGGAAAGACCCCGTAGAGCTTTACTGTAGCTTAGCATTGAATTTCGGTATTATCTGTACAGGATAGGTGGGAGACTGGGAAATTAGGACGTCAGTCCTAATGGAGTCGTCCTTGGGATACCACCCTGATATTACTGGAATTCTAACTGGACGCCATGAATCTGGTGACAGGACATTGTTAGGTGGGCAGTTTGACTGGGGCGGTCGCCTCCTAAAAAGTAACGGAGGCGCCCAAAGGTTCCCTCAGAACGGTCGGAAATCGTTCGTAGAGTGCAAAGGCAGAAGGGAGCCTGACTGCGACACCCACAAGTGGAGCAGGGACGAAAGTCGGGCTTAGTGATCCGGTGGTACCTCGTGGGAGGGCCATCGCTCAACGGATAAAAGCTACCTCGGGGATAACAGGCTGATCTCCCCCAAGAGTTCACATCGACGGGGAGGTTTGGCACCTCGATGTCGGCTCGTCGCATCCTGGGGCTGAAGTAGGTCCCAAGGGTTGGGCTGTTCGCCCATTAAAGCGGCACGCGAGCTGGGTTCAGAACGTCGTGAGACAGTTCGGTCCCTATCCGTCGCGGGCGTAGGAAATTTGAGAGGAGCTGTCCTTAGTACGAGAGGACCGGGATGGACTGACCTCTGGTGTACCAGTTGTTCTGCCAAGAGCATAGCTGGGTAGCTAAGTCGGGAAGGGATAAACGCTGAAAGCATCTAAGCGTGAAGCCCACCTCAAGATGAGATTTCCCATAGCATAAGCTAGTAAGACCCCTTGAAGAACACAAGGTTGATAGGTCAGAGGTGTAAGCATGGTAACATGTTCAGCTGACTGATACTAATAGGTCGAGGGCTTGACCAATAAAAACAGACGATCAACAAAAATTCATATGCAATTTTCAGAGAACACTCTGATATCTGGTGATGATGGCATAGAGGAAACACTCCTTCCCATTCCGAACAGGAAAGTTAAGCTCTATAGCGCTGATGGTACTTCATGGGTGACCGTGCGGGAGAGTAAGACGTTGCCAGGTGTTTATATTAAAGGATAGTTTATAAACTATCCTTTTTTTACGCGAAAATGAACGTAAATTAATATGGAAAGACAAGTTTTATTTATAACTTGTCTTTTTGCGTGTACAGGGGGTATATTTTTATCAATGAAAAAACCAAAATTATTTTCTATTGTAAAGCATAGAAAAAGAGAACTTACAAAAGATCAAATACTTAAAGATGTTATTGCAGGAATAATTGTTGCAATAATAGCATTACCACTTTCAATAGCACTTGGAATATCATCTGGTGTAACACCTGAAAAAGGTTTAATAACTGCAATAATCGCAGGATTCTTCGTATCTTTACTTGGAGGAAGTAGAGTACAAATTGGAGGTCCTACTGGAGCATTCGTTGTAATAGTTTATGGAATTGTAGATAAATATGGATTAGAAGGACTTATAATATCAACATTAATGGCAGGAATTATGTTAATTTTATTTGGTTTATTTAGACTTGGTAATTTTATAAAATATATTCCTAAAAGTATAACACTTGGATTTACACTAGGTATTGCCATAACATTATTATCAACTCAAGTAAAAGATTTATTTGGATTAAACATTGCAAGTGTTCCATCAGAATTCTTTAAAAAATGGGGTACATATATAAGTAACTTTAATAGTATAAACTTTGTTACATTATTAATAGGTGTAGCATGTGTTTTAATAATAGTTTATTTCCCTAAAATAAATAAAACAATACCTGGATCACTTATTGCATTAATTGTTTCAACACTTATAGTAGCCGGATTAAGTTTAAATGTACAAACAATTGGAGGAGCATTTGGTGAAATATCATCAGCTATTCCATCACCACAATTACCATCACTTACAATAGATAAAATAAAAGTTCTATTTATGCCGGCTGTTACAATTGCATTTTTAGGTGCAATAGAATCTTTATTATCAGCAGTTGTTGCAGATGGAATGATTGATAAGAAACATAATTCAAATACTGAATTAATAGGACAAGGTATTGCAAATATTGCATCTTCATTATTTGGAGGAATTCCAGCAACAGGAGCAATAGCAAGAACTGCTGCAAATATTAAAAATGGAGGTAGAACTCCAATCGCAGGTATAGTTCATGCAATAACATTATTCTTAATAATGATAATATTTATGCCTTTTATAAAATACATACCATTAGTTGCATTAGCAGCAATACTTGTAGTTGTATCTTACAATATGAGTGAATGGAGAGAATGTGTTAAGATTGTAAAGAATGATAAATTAGATGCTTTAGAATTATTAATAACATTCGGAATGACTGTTTGTTTTAATCTTGTAATTGCAATTTTTACTGCTATGGTTATTCATTTAGTAAGAGTTAAATTAACAAATAGAGATAGAGATATAAATAATAATGCAGAAGTTGCATGTTAAATAAAAAAGCCTCGACTTTAAAGTCGGGGCTTTTTTATTTTATATATTATGGATTAATTTTTGTATTTATAGATTAATAAAATTACTTGTTCCTGAATATTAATAATAAAAGCTAAATGAAAGATGATGAACTTTAGAGAAATACATGATGAGTTTTGACATATAGAGAGTTAAGTGACTTTTATAAGCAATATATCAAAAGATGATTTACTTTAAAAAATGAAGTTTAAGGGGGAGAAGGAAATGAAGGTTTTATTAGTTGGCTCAGAAGCTAATCCATTTATAAAGACAGGTGGTCTTGGAGATGTATTAGGAGCACTTCCTAAAAGTCTAACAAAATTAGGTGTGGATGCAAGAGTTGTAATTCCTAAGTATAAAAATATTGATAAGAACCTAGAAAGAGAGCTTAATTTTGTTAAATGGTTTATGGTGAAAGTTGGTTGGAGAACTCAATATTGTGGAGTTTTTGAATATAATCGTGATGGTGTTAAGTATTACTTAATAGATAATGAATACTATTTTGGTAGAGATGGACTTTATGGATATTATGACGATGGAGAAAGATTTGCATTTTTTAATAGAGCTGTATTAGAACTACTTAAAGAAGTTGATTTTAAAGCAGATGTTATTCATTGCAATGATTGGCATACAGGAATGATACCAGTACTTCTAAGACTTGAATATGCTAAAGATTTATTCTATTACGATATGAAAGTAATGTACTCAATTCATAATTTAAAATTCCAAGGAGTTTTTGCAAAAGAAATGCTACCTGAACTTTTTGGATATGATTTAGAACCTTATTATAACGGTAGCTTAGCTTTTGATGGCGGAGTTAGTTTTATGAAAGGTGGAGTACTTTATTCAAATAAAATATCAACAGTAAGTAATTCATATGTAGAAGAAATAAAAACTAATGAGTATGGAGAGAGGATGGATTCAGTTCTTAGAGAAAGAGGCTATGCATTAAGTGGAATATTAAATGGAATAGACTACGATGAATTTAATCCGACTACCGATAGATTTATATATAAAAATTTTGATCAGAATAATTTAGAAGGAAAGAAAATAAATAAAAAAGAGCTTCAAAAAGAATTAGGGCTTCCAGTTGATGAAAATGTTGCAATGATAGGTATTGTATCTAGGCTAACAAATCAAAAAGGGTTAGATTTAGTAGTTGATATTGCAGACAGACTTCTTCAACACAATGTACAACTAGTTATATTAGGAACAGGTGACTATCATTATGAAAATCATTTTAGAGGACTTGCAGATAGATATAGAGATAAGGTGTCAGCTAATATAACTTTTAGTGATAATTTAGCCCATAAAATATATGCGGCAAGTGATATGTTTTTAATGCCATCACTTTTTGAACCGTGTGGATTAGGACAACTTATAGCACTTAGATATGGTACTGTTCCAGTAGTTAGAGAAACAGGAGGGCTTAAAGACACAATTTATCCTTACAACCAATATAATGGATTAGGTAATGGATTCAGTTTTAAAAATTATAATGCAAATGAGCTTTTAAGTATTATTGAATACGCCTTAGATATATTTAGAGATAAGGAAAAATGGAATTCAATAGTAATTCAAGCTTTAAATTCGGATAATAGCTGGGAAAAATCGGCTATTAAATATAAAGAAATATATAAAGAATTAATGAATGAATAAGTCTTTAAAAAATCCAGAGGAGGTGGATAGCTATGCTAACCATTGACAAAAATACTTTTAAGAAAGCATACGAAAAAAAATATCTAGAAATCCATGGGGAGGAGCTTTCAGATGGGAGTAACTATAAAAAATATGAAGCTTTAGGTAGTTTGGTTAGAGATTATGTTGCAGAAAGCTGGATGAGGACTAATAAAAAATATAATGAAACTGGTGAAAAGCAAGTATATTACTTTTCAATGGAATTTTTGCTTGGAAGATTATTAGGTGATGCTTTATTAAATTTAGGAATAAGAGATATTTGCAGAGAAGCTTTAAAAGAACTTTCTATAAATTTAGAAGAGTTAGAAGAACTTGAACATGATCAAGGGCTTGGAAATGGTGGACTTGGAAGGCTTGCGGCTTGTTTTCTAGATTCAATGGCGTCTTTAAATATAGCAGGTCATGGCTGTGGAATAAGATATAAATATGGTTTTTTTGAACAAAAGATTATTGATGGAGTTCAAGTAGAAGTATCAGATGACTGGTTAAAAAACGGTAATGTATGGGAAAAGAGAAAACCAGATAAAAATGAAATAGTTAAGTTTGGTGGAAATATCATAACGGAAGAAGTAAATGGAAAGCTTAAATTTACTCATGTAAATTATGAACCTGTACTAGCTGTTCCTTATGATACTCCAGTAGTTGGCTATAAAAATAATACTGTTAATACATTGAGACTTTGGAGTGCTGAAACTGTAAATAATGAATTTGATTTTTCTTCATTTAGTAAAGGTGAGTTCTTAAAAGCGCTTGAATATAAAAACTCAGTTGAAGCAATATCACAAGTATTATATCCAGATGATACTAAGGATGAAGGAAAATTACTTAGACTTAAGCAGCAATACTTTTTTGTATCTGCAGGAGTTCAAAGTATAATAAGACATTTTAAAAGGCATGGTGGTAATATAAGAGAGCTTGATGAAAAAATAGCAATTCATATAAATGATACACATCCAACACTTGCGATTCCAGAGCTTATGAGAATACTTTTAGATGAAGAAGGTTTACCTTGGGAAGAAGCATTTAGAATAACTACAAATACAATTTCTTATACTAATCATACAATACTTGCAGAAGCATTAGAGAAATGGCCAGCTAATATGGTTAAGACACTGCTTCCAAGGATATATATGATAATAGAAGAAATAAATGAAAGATTCTGCAAAGAACTTTGGAATAAGTATACAGGCCAATGGGATAAGATATCTAGAATGGCCATAATTTCAGATAATCAAGTTAAGATGGCACATCTTGCGATAGTAGGAAGTCATAGTGTAAATGGGGTGGCAAAACTTCATACAGAAATTCTAAAGAAGAAAGAAATGAGTGACTTCTATTATTATTATCCTAATAAATTTAATAATAAAACAAATGGCATAACTCATAGAAGATGGCTTATAAGATCAAATCCTAAATTAACTAGACTTTTAATAGACACAATAGGTGATGGATTCATAGAGCATCCGATGGATCTTAAGTATTTTGAAAGTAAAGCATATGATAGAAATATTCAGATAGAACTTAATAAAATAAAGAAAGAAAATAAAGAAATATTAGCTAAGACGATATACGATACGAAAGGAATAGTTGTAGATCCAAATTCTATTTTTGACGTTCAAGTAAAAAGGATACACGCATATAAAAGACAAACATTAAACTGTTTAAGAATAATGGATCTATATAATAAAATATTAGAAAATCCAAATCTAGATATAGTTCCAAGAACATTTATATTTGGTGGAAAGGCTGCGCCTGCATATCATTTAGCAAAAAATATTATTGAGCTTATAAATAGAATTGCAGATAAGGTAAATAATGATCCTAGAGTTAAAGATAAAATAAAAGTTGTATTTTTAGATAATTACAGAGTTTCACTTGCAGAAGAAATAATAAGGGCAACAGATGTTAGTGAACAAATATCAACAACAACTAAAGAAGCTTCAGGAACATCTAATATGAAATTTATGATGAATGGAGCAATAACTGTAGCTACTTTAGATGGAGCTAATATTGAAATTAGAGATGAAGTTTCAGATGAAAATATTATTGTATTTGGGTTAAACTCAAGTGAAGTTTTAAATTACTATCAAAATGGAGGATATTCATCTTTTGATATTTATAGAAACAATAATAGAGTTAAGGCTGTAGTTGATGACTTAATAAATGGAAAATATCATTTTGATAGGGAAAGGTTTAGAGAAATATATAATAACTTAATCACTTATAATGATGAATTCTTTGTTCTTAAAGATTTTGATTCTTATATAGAAGCACAGGATAGGGTAAATGAATTATATAAGGATATGAATAAGTGGCAACAGATGTGTGGAATAAATATAGCACACTCTGGTATTTTCTCTTCAGATAGAACTATATTACAATATGCAACTGGAATTTGGGGTTCTGAACTTTTATATAAGAATCTCTAGAAGCTAATATATTAAATTATTTATAAAAAGGGTTATATCAAACTTTTTAAAGATAATATAATAAAAAATCTTTAAAAATAAGTTTGATAATAACCTTTTTATTTTTGTAAATATTTCATTTTGAAAATAATTTCATGAAATTATTAATGTATAAAATATAAAGCTTAATCATAGTATTAAATAAGTAAATGCATTATTTAACTTTATTAAACTTGTTATTAAAAACTTAGGAGGGGGGATAATTGTGGGGAAGAAAGAAATAGTAGCCATGATTTTAGCGGGAGGACAAGGATCGCGTTTAGGGGTATTAACTAAAAATATAGCAAAGCCAGCAGTACCCTTTGGTGGGAAATATAGAATAATAGATTTTCCTTTAAGTAATTGTTCTAATTCAGGAATTTATGCAGTTGGAGTACTAACACAGTATAAGCCGTTTGAACTTAATGCACATATAGGTATAGGTAATCCATGGGATCTTGATAGAAGAGATGGAGGAGTTAGTATACTTCCACCGTATCAAGAAGAAAAGGGCGGAAAATGGTATAAAGGGACAGCTAATGCTATTTATCAAAATATAGAATTTATAGATAACTATGATCCGGAATATATATTAGTATTGTCCGGTGATCATATATATAAAATGAATTATGATAGTATGTTAGATTTTCATAAAGAAAATAATGCTGATGCAACTATTGCAGTAATAAATGTACCACTCAAAGAGGCTAGTAGATTTGGAATAATGAATACTAAAGATGATCTGACGATATACGAATTTGAAGAGAAACCAAAAAAACCTAAAAGTACAAATGCATCTATGGGGATATATATATTTAACTGGCAGGTTTTAAAGAGGTACTTAATAGAAGATGAATTAGATTTAGAATCAAGCAATGATTTTGGAAAGAATATAATTCCTAAAATGCTTAAGAATAAAAGTAAATTGATGGCTTACCCATTTGATGGTTATTGGAAAGATGTCGGGACTATAGAAAGTTTATGGGAAGCTAATATGGATTTATTAAAAGACGATAATACTTTAAATTTACATGATGAATTTTGGAAGATATATTCTGTAAATCCTGTAAGACCAGCCCAATTTATTGGAAAAGATGCTAAGGTTAAAAATTCATTAGTAGTAGAAGGATGTACTGTATATGGAGAAGTAGAAAATTCGGTAATATTCCAAGGAGTACATGTTGGTAAAAATGCTGTTATAAAAAACTCTGTAATTATGACTAATTCATATATAGATGATGATGTAATTATAGATAAAGCTATAATAGGCAATGATGTTGTAGTAAATAGAGGTGCTAAGATAGGAGATGGAGAAAAGATTGCAGTAGTAGCTTCAGAAAATGAAATAAACTTAGACGATGAAATTAACACAGAAAAGATAAGCTAATTAAAATTAATTGTTTATATAAAAAGACTTATATGTATTTAGTTACATATAAGTCTTAATTTTTTTTAGAGAATAAAATAAAAATATTATTATTTTGTTTTTACATAAGAATATATAGTAAACTATAAAACAAATATTTACTATAATATTAATAGAATATATATAAATAATGAATAAAAAGTTACTAAACATAATAATATAACTGATACAGTGCCAGGTGTATCATAAGAAGAAAAATAGAGAAAATTTGCGGAATATGGATTATTTATAGATTAATTATTTAAAATTAGGCAATATTATATAATATAATTATATATATGTGCTATTATAAATATCGTCGCTGATGCGGAAGAGCTTCTCAAGGGAGCAAAACATTTTATTAATTTCAAGTTTAAAACTTAATTAAAAAAATGTTGACATAATTCCTAAACAGTGATAAGATAAGAAAGTCGCTTGAGTGCGACAGAGAAAAATTGGTCTTTGAAAATTGAACAGAATATATAGAATACATTTAAACCAGCAATTCTTTTATAAAGTAAGTTTTATGAGTTAAAAGATTAAACTTTTTATTGAGAGTTTGATCCTGGCTCAGGACGAACGCTGGCGGCGTGCCTAACACATGCAAGTCGAGCGATGAAGTTTCCTTCGGGAAACGGATTAGCGGCGGACGGGTGAGTAACACGTGGGTAACCTGCCTCATAGAGGGGAATAGCCTCCCGAAAGGGAGATTAATACCGCATAACATTGCAGTTTCGCATGAAACAGCAATTAAAGGAGCAATCCGCTATGAGATGGACCCGCGGCGCATTAGCTAGTTGGTAAGGTAATGGCTTACCAAGGCGACGATGCGTAGCCGACCTGAGAGGGTGATCGGCCACATTGGGACTGAGA
>NZ_UFWF01000004.1:40000-47500 GCF_900461085.1 Clostridium baratii | reverse complement strand
AAGTGGGAAAGGATGTGGGATTTCTAAGACAACTAGGATGTTGGCTTAGAAGCAGCCACTCATTGAAAGAGTGCGTAATAGCTCACTAGTCGAGAGATCCTGCGCCGAAAATGTAACGGGGCTAAACTTACCACCGAAGCTACGGGTTCACACAATAGTGTGAGCGGTAGAGGAGCGTTGTAATCGGGCTGAAGTCGTACCGTAAGGAGCGGTGGACTGATTACAAGTGAGAATGTTGGCATCAGTAGCGAGATGTAGGTGAGAATCCTACAGGCCGAATATCTAAGGTTTCCTCAGGAAGGTTCGTCCGCTGAGGGTTAGTCGGGACCTAAGCCGAGGCCGAAAGGCGTAGGTGATGGACAATCGGTTGATATTCCGATACCACTATAATCGTTATTATCGATGGTGTGACGGAGAAGGATAGGATGTGCTAACTATTGGATGTTAGTCTAAGCGTTTAGGGAGTTAGAGTAGGCAAATCCGCTTTAACAATCCTGAGGCGTGATGGGGAAGGTTCCACGGAACCGAAGTATCTGATTCCATGCTTCCAAGAAAAGCATCTAGAGAGAGAAGTAGTGCCCGTACCGCAAACCGACACAGGTAGATGAGGAGAGAATCCTAAGGCCGGCGGAAGAATTGCAGTTAAGGAACTAGGCAAATTGACCCCGTAACTTCGGGAGAAGGGGTGCCTACGAGAGTAGGTCGCAGAGAATAGGCCCAAGCAACTGTTTAGCAAAAACACAGGTCTCTGCTAAAGCGAAAGCTGATGTATAGGGGCTGACGCCTGCCCGGTGCTGGAAGGTTAAGGGGAACACTTAGCGTAAGCGAAGGTGTGAACTTAAGCCCCAGTAAACGGCGGCCGTAACTATAACGGTCCTAAGGTAGCGAAATTCCTTGTCAGGTAAGTTCTGACCCGCACGAATGGCGTAATGACTTGGGCACTGTCTCAACTGCAAATCCGGCGAAGTTGTAGTGCGAGTGAAGATGCTCGCTACCCGCGATTGGACGGAAAGACCCCGTAGAGCTTTACTGTAGCTTAGCATTGAATTTCGGTATTATCTGTACAGGATAGGTGGGAGACTGGGAAATTAGGACGTCAGTCCTAATGGAGTCGTCCTTGGGATACCACCCTGATATTACTGGAATTCTAACTGGACGCCATGAATCTGGTGACAGGACATTGTTAGGTGGGCAGTTTGACTGGGGCGGTCGCCTCCTAAAAAGTAACGGAGGCGCCCAAAGGTTCCCTCAGAACGGTCGGAAATCGTTCGTAGAGTGCAAAGGCAGAAGGGAGCCTGACTGCGACACCCACAAGTGGAGCAGGGACGAAAGTCGGGCTTAGTGATCCGGTGGTACCTCGTGGGAGGGCCATCGCTCAACGGATAAAAGCTACCTCGGGGATAACAGGCTGATCTCCCCCAAGAGTTCACATCGACGGGGAGGTTTGGCACCTCGATGTCGGCTCGTCGCATCCTGGGGCTGAAGTAGGTCCCAAGGGTTGGGCTGTTCGCCCATTAAAGCGGCACGCGAGCTGGGTTCAGAACGTCGTGAGACAGTTCGGTCCCTATCCGTCGCGGGCGTAGGAAATTTGAGAGGAGCTGTCCTTAGTACGAGAGGACCGGGATGGACTGACCTCTGGTGTACCAGTTGTTCTGCCAAGAGCATAGCTGGGTAGCTAAGTCGGGAAGGGATAAACGCTGAAAGCATCTAAGCGTGAAGCCCACCTCAAGATGAGATTTCCCATAGCATAAGCTAGTAAGACCCCTTGAAGAACACAAGGTTGATAGGTCAGAGGTGTAAGCATGGTAACATGTTCAGCTGACTGATACTAATAGGTCGAGGGCTTGACCAATAAAAACAGACAATCAACAAAAATTCATATGCAATTTTCAGAGAACACTCTGATATCTGGTGATGATGGCATAGAGGAAACACTCCTTCCCATTCCGAACAGGAAAGTTAAGCTCTATAGCGCTGATGGTACTTCATGGGTGACCGTGCGGGAGAGTAAGACGTTGCCAGGTACATATATGTGCCATTAGCTCAGTTGGTAGAGCACCTGACTCTTAATCAGGGTGTCCAGGGTTCGACCCCCTGATGGCGCACCATATATAAAGACTTAGAATTTATTCTAAGTCTTTTTTTATGTTTAAAATAATATAAAATTTTATAAAATATAACTAGACATAAGTTAATTTGTAGAATAAATTAGATATATAAGAAAAATTTTACGAAAAGAGGAAAGAGGAGAAGAGATATGGGAATAAGAAATACAAAGGTTGCTATTGTAGGAACAGGACTAGTAGGATCAAGTACAGCTTTTAGTTTAGTTACACAAGGTGTATGTGATGAAGTTCTTATGATTGATATAAATAAAGAAAAAGCTTTAGGTGAAGCTATGGATTTAAATCATTCAATAGAATATTTAAATAGAAATACAAAAGTTAGAGCAGCTTCATATGAAGATTGTGGAGATGTAGATATAATTGTTATAACAGCGGGTGCACCACCAAAACCTGGACAAACAAGACTTGATACATTAGACTTAAGTGCAAAAATAACTGAATCAATAGTAACTCCAATTATGAAAAGTGGATTTAAAGGATATTTTATAATTGTATCTAATCCAGCAGATATAATAGCATATCATGTATATAAGCTATCAGGACTTCCAAAGAGCCATGTATTAAGTACAGGAACATCAATAGATACTGCTAGACTTAAAAACTTTATTGGTGAGCTTTTAGATGTAGATCCAAGAAGTGTTCAAGGATATTCAATGGGAGAACACGGAGACTCACAAATGGTTCCTTGGTCACATATAACTGTTGGAGGAAAGAAATTTACAAAAGTATTAGAAGATAATAAAGATAGATTTAAAAATGTAGATCTTGATAAATTAGTTCAAGATACAGCACAAGCTGGATGGGAAGTTTATAAAAGAAAAGGAACTACATATTATGCAATAGCAACAGCTACAGTAGGAATAATAAAAGCTATAATAAACGATGAAAATAGAATAATACCAGTTTCAACTTTATTAGAAGGAGAATATGGTGTTTCAGATGTATTTGCAGGAGTTCCAGCAGTACTTAATTCAAAAGGTGTTAAGGAAGTTGTAGAAATACATATGACAGAAAATGAAAAAGAAAAGTTCCAAAATTCTATAGAAGTTATAAGAGAATATATAAAAAAATTAGGATATTAGTAAAAAATATCGAAAAAAATAAATGCCCAAACCCCTTGATTTTACTAGCCTCGAGAGGTTTGGGTAAATTATTTTAAAAAAAATATAAAAAAAGTTGCAGAATATTGTTGACAAAGGTCTATTAAGTCTATATAATATGTAATTGTTGAGCCGCTAATTGAGGCGAAACGGCAAAGCAAATCTGGTGATGATGGCATAGAGGAAACACTCCTTCCCATTCCGAACAGGAAAGTTAAGCTCTATAGCGCTGATGGTACTTCATGGGTGACCGTGCGGGAGAGTAAGACGTTGCCAGGTAATATGGTTCACTAGCTCAGTCGGTAGAGCACATGACTTTTAATCATGGTGTCCCGGGTTCGATTCCCGGGTGAGCCACCAAGAATTACTTAAGTAATTCTCTAATAGGAACTTGCTTAGCATTATATATTCAAAAAGATTATGTAAGCATAATCTTTTTTTTATTTTTTAGAATATTTAAGCTACATCGTATTTGATGTAGCTTTTTTTGCTATTTAAAATATTGGAGGAATTATTATGAATAATGATTTAAAAAATATATTAGAAGTTATACATTTAAGTGAAAATTTAAAAAAGGAAATAAGACATAGCTATTTATCTGATGGAAGAAAAGAAAGTGTCGCAGAACATACATTTAGAGTAGCATTAATGATTCTTCTAATTAAAGATAAGCTATCATTAAAAGTTGATAGTGAAAAAATATTAAAAATGAGTATAATACATGATTTAGCAGAAGCAAAAGCTCATGATGTTTGGGCGTTTGATAGTATGAATAGCGAGGAAGTAAAAAGAAATAAAGAAAGATTAGAAAGAGAAGCTATGGAGGATATAAAAAATATATTAGGTACACCACTTGGTGATGAAGTGTATAGTTTATGGGAAGAGTATGAAAAGAAAGAAAGTTATGAAGCAAAAGTCGTAAATGCAATGGATAAACTTGAAGCGCAGCTGCAGCATAATGAAGCTGACTTTTCAACATGGATAGATATAGAGAAAGATATGTGTTATATGTTAGATAAACACGTAGAATTTGAACCGATTTTAAAAGAATTCAAGGATATAGTATTAAGTGAAGCTGAAGATAAAATGAAAGAAAATAATATTGATATAGAATCAATAAAAAATAGGGTATTAAAAAAATAGTAGTAAAATTACTACTATTTTTTTAATAAATTAGTTTTAATATCTGAAATTATAAAAGCGAAGAATTTCTTAACTGTTTTAATATCATCTTTAAGTGAAGTATCATCCTCTCCTTTAAAGAATCCATTATCATATAAGCAAACTATTAAAAATAATATACCAAGATTTATATAAATATCTTTAATATCAGCGACAAATAGTGTACTTATTCCTATAAAGTCTAAACTACCTCCATAGAAAACTTTATCTATTAGTGAGCATAGGGCCCCACAAATTATAAATAAGAATGATAAATCTCCAAAAGTATCTTTATATCCTTTAAATCTTGAGTATCTGTAAATTTCTACAAAGATAATTAATGCAAAAATATTAAGTGCAATTAATAGTGGAAAACTAACTGAAGTACCAAATCTAGCATTTAGCCAAGATCCATCCGTATTTATAATTGGATTAAATGATAAAAATCCATTAAATAGTGCAAAGTAATCATTGAAGAAGAAAAGTTTAATTATTATCTTAATTCCTTGGTCTAATATCATAAGAATTAAAAATAAAACAAACATAGTCTTAGCTGAAAAACCATTTGGATTATTTAATGTATATATATAAAATAAATAACCAACTAATGCAAATAATAAAATTAGAAATATATTACCAATAACAGTAGTTATATCATTAACTCTTCCAGTTACAACTTCAAAGAGAAAATAAGCAAGCCACATTATAGGAAGTATACCAACTACTAATATTTTTTTTATATTCATTAATGTGTTCCTCCAAAAGAATCTTTTTTGAATATTTTAACTTATAATAAATAAGTTTACCATATAATATAAAAATTCACTATTGAGAAAGATAAAAAATATATGTAATAATATAGTAGTAAAGATAATTTTTGAGAATATATGAAAGAAAAGAGGGTATTGATATGTTAACAATATTTGCTGTATCAGATTCCATTGGCGAAACAGCCAATCAAGTTGCACTTGCAACAGCTAGTCAATTTTCAAAAGATGTAGAAGTTAAAAGAATCCCATATATAAAAAGCTTAGAAGATGTAGAAGATTTAATAAATGCAGTATTAGAGTATGAAAATGAAGTTATTATAATATCAACTATAATTACTGTATCTGTTAGAGAATACTTAACCCAAAAGGGATTGGAAAAGAATATATCTGTAATTAATGTATTAGGACCAATACTTAACGTAGCATCTTCAAAGTTAAATAAGCTTCCAAACAATAATCCAGGTGCTATGTGGAAGACTGATGAGGAATATTTTAAAAGAATTGAAGCTATGGAATTTGCAATGCAGTATGATGACAGTAAAGATTACAGAGGTCTTAAAAATGCAGATGTAGTTTTAATAGGTCTTTCAAGAACATCAAAAACTCCATTATGCATGTACTTAGCTAATAAAGGAATAAAGGCAATCAATATTCCACTTATGCCTGAGGTTGGAGTACCAAAGGAACTGTTTGAGGTAGATAAAAAGAAAGTATTTGGTTTAACTATAAATCCACTTCAACTAATAGAAATAAGAAAAAAGAGATTAGATAAATTTCATAGAATGCCTTCTGGTATTGAATACGCAGGGGATGCTAGAGTATTAGAAGAATTTGATTATGCAGATAGAATAATAAGAAGAATAGGATGTAAAACAATTGATGTTACGCAAAGAGCCATAGAAGATACTGCTCTTATAATATTAGATTCATTAAAAGTAAAAAAATAAGATTAAATTAGAGCTATATAATATTTACTATATAGCTCTTTCTTTTTATTAAAATCTATATACTGTGCTTTTAACCAATAATAAAGATTGTAATATTATAATATATAAGCAATATTACCATAAGGGGAATAATTTATGAAAATAGGATTGGTATTAGCCGGTGGAGGGGCAAGAGGTGCATATCAAATAGGTGTATGGAAAGGGCTTAAGGAGATAGGGATAGATAAATATATATCCGTAGTATCTGGAACATCTATAGGTGCTTTAAATGCAGTATTATTTTGTCAGGGAAATTTAGATATAGCAGAAGAGATTTGGTGCAATATAAGTAATGACAAAATATTACCAGCAGATCAGTTAGAGTTAATAAAGAAAGGAATTTTACTTACAATAGGATCTAAAAACTTAAATCTTATAAAAAAATATATACCTAAGGCCATTGAAGGTGGAGATATATCAAGAGATGGATTATTAGATATAATTAATAGTTCTATAGAATTAAACTCAATAAATAGAAACAAAAAAACATGTTATGCAACATGTACAGAAATTCCTAAAATAGAGGCAAAATACTTTAAGCTTAACAATTATAATGAAGAGGGAATTAAGAAGATACTTTTAGCAACATCAGCATTGCCTTTAGTGTATGGTAGTGAAGACATTGAAGGTAGAAGATATTTAGATGGAGGAATAGTGGATAATTTACCTATACAACCTGTATATGGGGAAGGTTGCGATATTATTATTGTTGTACCTTTAGATAAAAATATATGTTTAAATAGAAAACTATATCCAAATGCTAAAATAGTAATGATAAGACCAAGTGAGATAGAGGATGGATTTGAAGGAATAATAGATTTCAATGGTGATAATGCAAGGAGTAAAATAAAAATAGGATATGATGATGTAATAAATCAGATTGTACCAATTATAGATATAGCTAATACAATGAAACTAAATAAAAAAATCAATAATAAGAAAAATACAGTAAAGACCTTTAAGGATAGTTTACTAAAGATAGCTAAGCGAATATAGTTAAATTTTATATAGTTAATTAAGTAAAAGTCTAAAAGTAATTATTTTAACTAATAAATACTTTTAGACTTTAAATTTTTCGTAGTTTAAATTTAATATGGACATAGTATTCTTATTTTAGGGTAAAGAATAGGATAAGTAAATTCTAATGGATAGTTTAATTTATCATATGAATGACAGCAATAAAGACAAGTATCGTCAGAAACATAAGATATTATTCCAGAATGTGTCCATGCCTTTCTTTCGTCATTATAAAATTGGACCACACATCCTAAGCAAGTAGAATCAACTATATATTTTTCAGAAGCTAGTTTATTATATATTAAATAATCTCTAAGTTCTTTAACTCTAATCCAAGGAT
>NZ_UFWF01000004.1:5000-35000 GCF_900461085.1 Clostridium baratii | reverse complement strand
CGCCATGAATCTGGTGACAGGACATTGTTAGGTGGGCAGTTTGACTGGGGCGGTCGCCTCCTAAAAAGTAACGGAGGCGCCCAAAGGTTCCCTCAGAACGGTCGGAAATCGTTCGTAGAGTGCAAAGGCAGAAGGGAGCCTGACTGCGACACCCACAAGTGGAGCAGGGACGAAAGTCGGGCTTAGTGATCCGGTGGTACCTCGTGGGAGGGCCATCGCTCAACGGATAAAAGCTACCTCGGGGATAACAGGCTGATCTCCCCCAAGAGTTCACATCGACGGGGAGGTTTGGCACCTCGATGTCGGCTCGTCGCATCCTGGGGCTGAAGTAGGTCCCAAGGGTTGGGCTGTTCGCCCATTAAAGCGGCACGCGAGCTGGGTTCAGAACGTCGTGAGACAGTTCGGTCCCTATCCGTCGCGGGCGTAGGAAATTTGAGAGGAGCTGTCCTTAGTACGAGAGGACCGGGATGGACTGACCTCTGGTGTACCAGTTGTTCTGCCAAGAGCATAGCTGGGTAGCTAAGTCGGGAAGGGATAAACGCTGAAAGCATCTAAGCGTGAAGCCCACCTCAAGATGAGATTTCCCATAGCATAAGCTAGTAAGACCCCTTGAAGAACACAAGGTTGATAGGTCAGAGGTGTAAGCATGGTAACATGTTCAGCTGACTGATACTAATAGGTCGAGGGCTTGACCAATAAAAACAGACAATCAACAAAAATTCATATGCAATTTTCAGAGAACACTCTGATATCTGGTGATGATGGCATAGAGGAAACACTCCTTCCCATTCCGAACAGGAAAGTTAAGCTCTATAGCGCTGATGGTACTTCACGGGTGACTGTGCGGGAGAGTAAGACGTTGCCAGGTCCAATGAGGATCTTTAGCTCAGTTGGTTAGAGCAACCGGCTCATAACCGGTAGGTCCGGGGTTCGAGTCCCTGAAGGTCCACCATTTCTGGGGGTATAGCTCAGTTGGGAGAGCACCTGCCTTGCACGCAGGGGGTCAAGAGTTCGAATCTCTTTATCTCCACCATATTGAAAGCTATGAACATTAGTTCATAGCTTTTTTTGTATTATTAGATATATAAATATATAAATTAAATTTTCACTTTTTTCGCTTAGTGCATATATGTTAAGTGAAAGGGGATGATAAGATGATTACAAAAACAGTTAATGAGGTTAACTTAAGTATTACTTATAATAAAGGAAAGGATGATAAAGGAAAAGACATTATTAAGAGCCAAAGATTTAAAAATGTTAATTTAAACTTAGGTGAAGATGTTTTATATGAGATGGGAAAATCTTTATCAGATCTTATAAATTATGGAGTAATATCTATTGATAAAGAAGAGAATAGTATTCTTTCAAAAGATAGCGAATAATATTTAAAATTATGTATGGGGGATAAATAAGAAGGGGGAAATAGTTTATGATAGAAAAATCATTAGTAATGAGTTTTGCAAATGAGTTAGATAAGAAGTTTACTGTTACAGTTAAGGATATTAAAGAAAATGTGGAGGAATCTACTATAAATTCTATAATGGAATATATAATAGAAAATGATGTATTTATGACAAGTGGTGGATCATTAGTTAGCAAAGTATCTGCTAATATAATTAGTAAGGAAGTCACTAATTTTGAAGTAAAATAATAAAATATAAAATTAAGGAGCTACTTTTTATAGTAGCTCCTTTTAAGCGTAAAATTAATTGAACTTAATAAGCAATTTAAAATATATAGTATTATTTAAAAAGAATAAAAAAATTATAGAAATAAGAAACTTGATGCCTAGAAAATGTAATAAAATGAAAAAATATTACTAAAGTTAATAGTATACAAGCCGTTAATTAGTATTATATAATTAATGTATGTACAAATAATCGAAAGTGATGTTTACGTTTTCTATGAAGCAGAACATAAAAGACTATACATACATATAATATAGATATCAAAACGTTAAAACAAAACATTAGTACCTTTAAAGAATAAGATAGGGAGTGTTTTTTGTGACCAAAATAGAAGAATTAAATGAATACCTTAAGCGTTTAAAACTTGAGAAACGAGAACTTATTTTAGCGGGAAAGAAGACATCAGTTATAGATATTAAGATAAAAGAAGTTGAAGATGAGATAAAAGCTACACAGATTTAATTATGGCTTATATAAATTTAATATATGGATTTTAAATAGAAATCTAATATAGGGAGTTAGATTTCTATTTTTTTATATAAGCATTATATCATTTCCTTATGAATATATATTATATATGTAGAATATATTTTATTTAGTAATATACTTAGGGGGCTGATAAAATGATTAGAACTGTTGTGTGTCATAAAGAAGGATGTAGTGGAAATAAGTTTTATATTGAGACGATAGAAAATAAAATTAAGGCTACTTGTAAGGAATGCAAGAGTGAATATTTATATGATGTTGGAGATGATAATGGATACGAGCTAGTGGCATCATGCACATCTTGTAAAAATGATAGTTTTAAGTTATTTAGAGATATTAATAAAAAAAAGATATATGCAAAATGTTCTGAGTGTGGAAATCCTCCAGAAAGAATATTTGTAGACCCAGATGGAATTCAAATATCATATGAAACAAAGTTGCTTCAAGAAATAAAGGATGAGCTTACAGGAGTTAACCAAAGGTTATGTAACTTAGATATAAAGGTTGAAAATGTTGACCGTGGACAAAGTATATTAGAAGAATCATTAGCTTATGTAAATAAATATATAGTTGAAGAAAGATAGTAATTCATAAATTTACATTCATAAATAAAATATAGTATAATATTTTTATTATTATGAATGGGAGTAAATTTATAAATGTGCAATAAAAAGAAAAAAATATTAGCATGGGTGCTTATGATTTTATGGATGATATTTATTTTTTATATGTCAAATCAGCCAGCTGATATTTCAAATGAACAAAGTGATACAGTTTTAAATTTATTGAAGAGTTTAGGATTAAATATAAGTGATAGGTATGTTGATATAGTAATAACTATAATTAGAAAGGGAGCACATTTTACAGAGTATTTAATATTAAGCTTATTATATTTTAATGTTTTAAGATTTTATATAAGTAAGAAAAAATCTTTAATATACTCAGTAATACTTGTATTTTTCTATGCATCAACTGATGAGTTTCATCAAACATTTATAGAAGGTAGAGCAGGAAGATTTACTGATGTTCTTATAGATACATCAGGTGGTACAGTTGGATCACTAATAGTATTAACTTTTAATAATATAAGAAATAGAAGATTAAGAAATAAATAAAAAGATAGTTCCTAAATATAGGAACTATCTTTTTTTATTTAAAATCAGTGACATGAATAGTTGAATATCCATTTTTATTTAAAGCTTCTACTATAGGTTTTATTAAGGATCCACTAGAAAAAGTAGAATTAAAAGTATTATCTTTAGTATTAAAATCTATATATTCAAGCTCTAATGTTGGATGATAGAAAAGTGATGCTAAGAAATATGGTGGTGGATTATCTATCCTCTTAACCATTGGTTTAACATCTCTATCTTTAACATAGCCTAAAGGTGCTGGTATAAATACATTTCCTTTGTCAGTTTCTTTAAGGGCAGTATAATATAGAACACTGTATGGTTCATATAAATATTTAAAATATTCACCTATAATATCTTTTTGTAATCTTGTTGCTTGATAGTGAGGACTTTCAAAAAAGTTAACTGGTATATTAAGACTATCAGCAGTTTTAAGAGCATTTTCAATTACAGTTCTAGTTTCTTTTTCTGTAGGATTAAATTTGCTTGATAACTCTGTACCAGAAAGACTAACGTCATTACCTGCTTGATGAGTATATCCGTGAAGTCCTATTTCACCACCACTATTTATCATATAATCTAATAGGTTAACAAAACCAACATTATTTATAGATTCATTTTTTAGTAAATCATTATCAAAATTTTCACCAGGATTAATATATCTTGGAACCCAAGCCACGTGGAATCTAATACCACTACTAAATAAATAATCTCCTAGTGCCTTTAATTTTGTTTGGTTTTCATCCTCATATAATGCACCACCAGATGAGAAATCTTCTAATCTAATTAATGCAGCAGGACCATCTTTAAGTTTATCATTTGAATTTTTTATACGATTATAGTTTGATTTCAATAATTCTATTGAATTGTTTTTAAAGTTAAATACTGATGTTAATGAAAATAAATACTCAATATCTGAGATACTAATATAATATTCATCATTATATTTTGGAAGCCATCCTCTTAAATTATATTTATTATTATTAATTAAAGCTTCTTTTTCAGATAATTTAATTGTAATATCACCTTTCTTTAATTGAAGAGGATCATTATCAATTTTTGAGTATCCTAATTCATTTGAAATATAATTAAGTGGAATATAATACCTTTGAGCTCTTAATAATACGTCTACATTAGATGGCAATTCTTTTCCAAGCAAGTATATTCTAACTCCATTTACTTTAGTTAATTTATCAGTATTCAAATTAACATTAGAAGTATATATACTTTTGAAATCTCGTGGCTTTATTTTACTTTCAACTTGTCCATTTTTTACATATGTATTACCTTGGAAAAAGCTAAAGTAAAATGTTATTCCATAAGCTGCAAGTAAAACTACTATAGCTATAAGAATATATTTAATTTTTTTTCCTAATTTTTTTATTTTCATAATTCCCTCCTTTTATATATAGATACATATATTTTAACATAATAAAAAATGAAAGACCTTCATATTAGCATAAAATAAGGAAATATTAAGGTTAATAAAGGATTACTAAAACAATATCAAATGTTAAAAAACTTAACAAATATAAATAAATTGTTAATAAAAAGTTTCCAAACACTTGAAATGTTCATAAATCCAGTATATAATGTTCATATGTAAAAGACAAATGTATTTATTGAATGTACGAAAGTTTATTATACGAAGGGGGATATTTATGGAGAAAAAGATTAAAAAGAAAGGCTTTCTAAGTTTTATAGAAAGAGTGGGAAATGCTTTGCCGCATCCTGCAACAATATTTGTAATTTTATGCGCATTCATTATAGGATTATCAGCCATACTTGCAAGTATGGGAGTAAGTGTTACATATACAGGATTAGATAGGCAAACAAATGAAATAAAAGAAATAACAACTTCTGTTACATCACTTTTAACACCAGAAGGTATTAGATACATGTTTGAAAGTGCAGTTACTAATTTTACAAACTTTGCACCGCTTGGAACTGTATTAGTTGCTTTACTCGGAGTTGGAGTTGCAGAGGGAACAGGACTTATTGGAACATTATTAAAGAAATTAGTTATAAGCACTCCAAAAAGATTAATAACTGTAGTTGTTGTATTTGCTGGAGTTGTTTCAAATATAGCATCTGATGCAGGATATGTTATTCTTATACCGCTTGGAGCCGTTGTATTTTTAGGATTTAAGAGACATCCACTTGCAGGGATTGCAGCAGCATTTGCTGGTGTATCAGGTGGATTTAGTGCAAACTTAATATTTGGACCAACAGATGCACTTTTAGCAGGAATAACTCAAGAATCAGCTCAAATGGTACAAGCAGGTTATGAAGTTTCTATAGCTTCAAACTGGTATTTCTTAATAGCATCAACTGTTTTAATAACGGTTGTAGGTACTATTATAACTGAAAAGATAGTTGAGCCAAGACTTGGGGAATATAAAGGTAAAACTGAAGTAAATACATTAGAAGAAGTAACTGAAAATGAAAAAAGAGGATTAAAATTTGCATTCATAGCATTCATAGCATTCATAGTTGTTATGGCATTACTTGTTGTTCCAGAAGGAGCACCACTTAGAAATCCAGAAACAGGAGAAATATTAAAATCACCATTCATGAATTCAATGGTTGCAATTATTGCTATGGCATTCTTTGTACCTGGAGTAGCTTATGGTATTGGAAGCAAAGCAGTTAAAAGTGATAAAGATATAGTTCATTTAATGGGTAAGAGTATGTCATCAATGGGAGGATACATAGTATTAGTATTCTTTGCAGCTCAGTTCGTTGCATACTTTAGCCACAGTAATATAGGAACTATAATAGCAGTTAATGGTGCAAACTTCTTAAAGAATGCAGGAATAGGGGGAATACCTTTAATCTTAGGATTTATTGCAGTATCTGCATTTATAAACTTATTCATGGGATCTGCATCAGCAAAATGGGCTATTATGGCACCAGTATTTGTGCCAATGTTAATGGGAATGCAATATTCACCAGAGTTAGTTCAAATGGCATATAGAATTGGTGATTCAACAACTAATATAATTTCACCACTTATGACATACTTCGCACTTATAGTTGCATTTGCTGAAGTTTATGATGAAGAATCAGGAATAGGAACTCTTATTTCTACAATGGTCCCTTATTCAATAGCATTTTTAATATCATGGAGTATATTATTAATAATATGGTACGTATTAGGTTTACCACTTGGACCTGGTGCTGCATTAATGATGTAATATTAAAAGCAAGAAGTTTAAAACTTCTTGCTTTTATTTATATGTTTTTTATTATTTACTAGAGAAAATAAAGAACAATATAAGAAGTATTTATAAGAAGAAAATTGATAAATAATATGATACAATTATATTTGTTAAATTCTGTAGATAATTATGGAAGTATAAATTCAGGAGGAATAAAATACATGGAAATAAAAAAGTTTAAAAATGGTTTTACGACCTTTGTAGGTGCGGCACTAAAGCCATTAATTCTTATTTTAGTCCTTACGGCAATAGGAAGTGTTAAAGCATATTATAAAGGAATAGATTTATCTGCTTTTATCGCAATCATATTTGCTTTAAGTACTATTGTTTTAGGGTATTTATTACTAAAGAATAAGATTTTAACTAACAAAAGTAAACTAATAATTGTTTTACTTTGGGCATTTATAGTAAGGGTACTGTGGCTAATAAATATAAATACAGTGCCAGTTTCGGATTTTAATACAATGTATGAGAGTGCGAAGTCTGTACTTCAAGGTAATTATGATATGATGTGGGGAACAGGATATATAGCAAGATTTCCTCATTTAACGGTTATGACAATGTACATGGCATTAATGCTAAAAATATTCCCTAATGCACTTTTTGCTATGAAAATAGTTAATTTAATATTAGGAGTAGTTACAGTTTACTTAATATACTTAATATCAAGAGAAATATTTGAAGATAAAAAATATGCCTTAGTTGGAGCTTTAATTTCTTCAATATTTCCACCATTTATATCATATACAGGAGTATTTTGTACAGAAAATATAGCAATACCATTTTATTTAGCTAGTATATATATTTTCCTTTTAGCATGTAAGAAAAAAGTTAAACCTTATATGTTTATTGTATCAGGTGCACTTTTATCAATAGGTAACTTATTTAGAATGGTTGCTGTTATAGCATTAGTTGCTTTTGTGATGTATATAATAATTTATACTGATAATAAGGTAAAAGAGAAATTAAAAAATATACTAATGGTTATAGTATCATTTGTACTTGTTCTTGTAATTGCAAGTTCAACCTTAAGAGCATTTAAAATAACTGAAAATAATCTATGGAAGGGTGCAGAACCAGCAATAACTATTATTTTAAAAGGAACAAATGTTGAATATGGTGGAAGATGGAACCCAGATGATGCAGCGATTCCAGAAAAATATAATTTTGATTATGATGCTATAGATAAAGCATGCAAAGATAAAATATATGAGAGATTAACTACGACACCAATTAGTACACTTGCAAGTTTTTATTTAAGTAAGTATGCAGTTCAATGGAGTGAAGGAGACCTTAGTGGTATCTTTTGGTCACAGCTTAACGTTCCAGATGATGGAATAATAGTGAAATTTGATGCTGGTGGAAAGGTTGTTGAACAAGTTGTTTATGCAATAATCTTAATACTAGTATTTATAGGATTATTTAATAAGAAGAGATATAAAGAGCATTCAGAAATAAATCTTTTCTATATACTTTTCTGTGGTTATGGGTTATTTTATTTAGCTACAGAAATGCAATCTAGATATTCATATATAGTATGTTGGTTATTTATTATATTAGCTATATCTGGATTTGAGAAAATAAAAAAATTTAAAAACTAAAAATGGACAAAGATATTATATAGTAATATGAGAGATTAAAAGCGTCCTTATATTACTATATATTTATGTTTGGGTTAAAGGTTTTCAAAAAATTTATATAAAAGATGGAGATGAGGGAATGAAACTAAAGAATATTTTAAATAAGGAGAGAATTTATAATAATGCTACTTTTATTAAATTAATATTCTTTGTAATTTTTATATTAAAAACTATTATATTTTTAAAAGTTGGAACATCGGAAGGGGGAAGAAGCTTTGATGGATGGAGCCTTCCTAATAATATATATACAATTATTGAATATTTATCATTACTTGCAATTTTAATATTCCCATCATTTATATGTAAGGGAAAAAACCAATTAAGATATTTATTAATTATAGATTGTTTGTACTCTATATTACTTATAGCAGACCTTTGGTATTATAGGGCAAGTGGATATTATTTAGGAATCAGATATATATTATATAAGGATTTATTTAATCCATTTAATAATAGTCTTATACAGCCTGATGTTTTAGATTTATTATTTATAATTGATATTCCAGTAATAATTTTTATGCTTAAAAAATTAACTTATAATAAAGGGTATAATAGAAGACCTATTATAGGAATTTTAGGAATTGTAATCTGTGTTGCAGTTGCATATTCAGTTCGCTATAATGTTGATATAAAAAATATAACAAAAGGTAAGGTTAGAATTATGGGATCAAATGCCCATACGCAAAGAGAGATGATTAATGCATCACCAATTGGTTATCATATTTATGAAGCTAAGACTGCGATAGAGAAAAAGTTCAAGAAGATAAATGAATCTCAGATGAAGAAGGTAGATGAATGGCTAGAATGGAATAAAGAAAATTTACCTGATAATAAATACAAAGGTATTTTTAAAGGGAAAAATGTAATATTTCTTCAAGTTGAATCTTTAGAAAACTTTGTTATAAATAAAGAGGTTAAGAATCAAGAAATAACACCTAATCTTAACGAATTAATTAAGCATTCTTTATACTTTGATAATATATATGAACAAAATAATGCAGGAAATAGTATAGATTGTGATATGATGGCTAATACAAGCTTATTAACTCTTGGAAAATCAATTACATTTATAACAAATCCAGAAGTACAATATGAATCATTACCAAGAATATTATCACAAAATGGTTATTACACAGCATCAACTCATGCTGAAAACGGTGGTGATTGGAAGTGGGCTGAGGCTCATAAAAATGCATTAGGCTTTGATAATGTTATAGGTAAATATTCGTATAATATAGATGAAAAGGTTGGATTTGGTCTTTCTGATAGATCATTTTTAAAACAATACTTAAGCAAATTAAAAACTTTTAAGGAGCCATTTTATTCAACAATTGCTACATTATCGAGTCATGGGCCTTTTGATATTCAAGAAAAATATAGGGAACTTAAACTACCTAAAGAAGTAGATAAGAGTTATTTAGGTGGATACTTCCAAAGTGTTCATTACACAGATAAAGAAATAGGTAAATTTATAAAAGGACTTAAAGAATCAGGACTTTTAGAAAATACATTACTTGTAATCTATGGAGATCATACTGGAGTTCATAAGTATTATAATAAACAAATACAAAATGTACCTCTTGAGGGTGATTGGTGGAAAAAACAAGACCACAAGATACCTTTAATAATCTATGGAGAAAATATTAAACCGGAAACTATAAGTACTTATGGTGGACAAATAGATATAGAACCAACTGTATTATATCTTTTAGGAATAAATACAAAGGACAAATATTTTATGGGAAGAAATCTGTTAAATACTAAAAGAAATTCTACTGTATTAAAAGGAAGTAAAGTAATTGGTAATCCAACTGAAGAAGATAGAGAAAAACTAAAAGAGGCTTATAAAATAGCAGAGTATATTATAAATAATGATTACTTTGTAAATAGAGGTCTTGTAAACTAATAAAATAGGAGAATTAAATTTATGAAACTTAATAAGATGCTTACTAGATTATGGGAAAAAGCACCTGGCAAAATTCTTAAATTTGGTATATTTATATACCTCATTATAAAAACTATATGTTTTATGCTAATAGGATCCTCAACAACTGGTAGAACATTAATTGGATGGGGGTTAAGTATAGATGTAGAACTTATATTAGCACATTTAGCATTTCTAGCAATAATAGTTATACCAGCCTTTTTCTTTAAAGGAAAAAGACAAGTTACATACTTAATAATAGCGGATATATTATATACGTTATTATTAGTAGCAGACCTTTGGTATTATAGGGCTAATAGAAATTTCTTAGGATTTAGACATATTTTCTTTAGGGAAACTTTTAATCCACTACACCAAAGTTTAATAAATCCAGACAAGTTAGATATACTGTTTATAATTGATATACCGATTCTTATAATAATAAGAAATAAGGCTAAATTTATAAACAATTATAAAAAGAATTTAAAGATAGCTATAGGTGGATTAGTAGCCTGTGTAGCTATAATATATGGTACTCATTATCTTATAGACGTTAAAGATATTACAAAAGGTAGAGTATCATTTATGAAAACACAGTGGTCACCATTTGCTATAATGAATAATACTTCACCACTTGGATATTATGTATTTGATGGTTTAAGGACTTTTGAAAAGAAAAATATGAAACCTAATGAAGAAGAGATGAAAGAAGCTGATAAGTGGCTTGAATGGAATAATAAAAAGTTACCTGATAATAAGTATAAAGGTATGTTTAAAGGTAAAAATGTAATATTCCTTCAAATAGAATCATTAGAAAACTTTGTGATAAATCAAAAAGTATATGGACAAGAAATAACGCCTAATTTAAATAGGCTAATCAATAAATCACTATATTTTGATAACTTTTATGAGCAAAATAATGGTGGTAACAGTATTGATTGTGACATGATGGTTAATTCAGGAATGCTTACATTAGGAGATAGTATTACATTTTTAACTCATGCTGATGTTAAATATGAAGCATTACCAAGAATATTAAATAAAAATGGATACACAACAGTTTCAACTCATGGAGAGAGAGCTGGAGATTGGAATTGGTCAGAAGCTCATTCAAATGCATTAGGATATTCTAATATGTGGGATCTTATGTCATATGATGCATCAGAGATGTTTGGAATGGGTATATCGGATAGATCATTCCTTACTCAATATGCAGAAAAATTAAAAACATTAAAACAACCATTTTTCTCAAGTATACCAACGTTATCAAGTCATGGGCCATTTGATCTTCCAGAAAAATATAGGGAGCTTAAATTACCAGAAGAAATTGATAAAAGTAAGTTAGGTGGATACTTCCAAAGTGTTCATTATGCAGATGAACAAATAGGTATGTTTATAGATAAGTTAGAGAAAGAAGGACTTATGGATAATACAGTTCTACTTATATATGGAGATCATGCTGGAGTTCATAAATATTATGATGATGAGATTCAAAATTTACCTTTAGAAGGTGATTGGTGGAAACCATATGATCACAAAATTCCATTAATTATATATGGAAAAGGTGAGAATGGAAAAGATATTAAAGGTGAAGTTATAAGTAAAGCTGGAGGACAAAGCGATATAACATCAACAGTTTTATATCTTCTAGGCATCGATACTAATGCTAAGTTTATGGGAAGAAATCTTTTAAATACAGATAGGGATGCAACTGTAATAAAAGGCAATCTAATAATGGGAAATCCTAAAAATGAAGAAGAAAAGAATAACTTAGAAAATGCATACAAAATAGCAGATTATATTATAAAGAATAAGTATTTTGAAAATAGGGGATTAATAAACTAAGATATCAATAATATAGAATAAATGGAGCAAAGTAATTTGCTCCATTTTTAATTAAAAAAGATTAAAAAATATAGTCTAAATATACAAAATGTGTAGAATGCATATAAAACGAAAAAATATTCCAATAAAAATTTCCAATATAATTAAAAATATATTGTAAAAATAGGTAATAGGTTATTAGCAATGGAAAAATAACTATAAAATTATAAAATAAATAAATTTAATATAGCTATATGCTAGTAAAATAGCCGTTTTAAAAGATATACATATATTTTAAAAATAGGAGGGTTATATATATTAATTGATAAATTTACCACGGAAAAGTAAGAAATATGTAATTAAATATTAATACAAAATTAAGCTAAATAGAGAAAGATATGTAATTTTATGCAATAGAATGTGTTTATAAATGTCTAAAAATAATATATAATATAAAAATGAATTTTTTTATTTTATTCTTTATAGGAGAGTTTAGATGAGTAGAAGAGAAGATACGCGAAGAGACAACATCGAAAGAGAAAGTACTCTTAGAGAAAATAAGAACAGAAATATAAAACGTAAGAGAAAGAAAAAAAAGAAGTGGAAAACACTTATATGCTTTATAGTTTTTGAGTTAATATTCACTATTGTTACAGCGCCTTTTATACTTCTATATGGACCTTTTGAAAATGCAAAGAGGATATATGTAGGTTCAGCAATGACTACATTAAATCATCAATATTTAGCTACATGGTTTTTATCTAAAGAAAAAATCAATGAGATATTAAACTCAGGTGGCGATAATAGTAATTTAGATTTAAAAAATAATGATTCTGTAGTTCAAGTAAGTGGAAAACATGACAATACTATAGAATTATTTAAATTTGAAAATGCAAAATATAACGGAAAAATGCTTGTAATTAAAGATCCAAAGAGAGTTCAAGTAGCTTATACAAGTAGCCTTTATAAAAAAGGAGAAACAACTTCAGAAATGGCTGAAAAAAATCATGCAATAGCAGCTATTAATGGAGGATCATTTGTTGATACTTCAAGTAATTCAAATTGGACAGGCAATGGTGGAACACCAACTGGAGTTATAATATCTAATGGTAAGCTTGTATTTTCTGATTTAAAATCAGATAATGCTAAAACAGAATGTATGGCAATAACAAATGAAGGAAAAATGCTTGCAGGTAAATATTCAATAAATGAACTTAAAGCCTTAGATGTAAAAGAGGCAGTAAGTTTTAAACCTGTGCTTATAAAAGATGGAGCACCAACTCCTTTAGATGGTGGAAATGGCGCTTGGGGTATTGCACCAAGAACTGCAATAGGACAAAGAGCCGATGGATCTATAGTAATGATGGTTATAGATGGAAGAGATTTAGTTTCAGGAATGGGTTGTACAATGACAGAGCTTCAAACACTTATGCTTACAAAAGGACAATGTGTTACAGCTATAAACCTAGATGGAGGTAAATCAACTACTATGTACCTAAATGGTGAAGTTATAAACAAAGTTTCTAACGGACTAGGTGAAAGATATATTGCTTCATCAATTATAGTTAAATAAAAAAGGAGAGCCATATGAAAAAAGTAAAAATTATTATAGCTTGGATGTTAGTATCAGTTATACTTCAGTGTGCTGGACTTTTTTTCCTAGATAAATTTTATTTTAAAGATAATACTGACGTTGAAATGGAGCAAGTTTCTATAGAAAAATTAGAAGAAAAACCGGAAGTTCATGTAAGTATTCCAGAAGATGCAAAAGATGTTAAAGTATCATATGACGGTAGATATGTAACATATAAAGATGGTTACGATATGAATATGTATGATACAAGAACTGGAGAAAGTAAAACTTTTGATGATTTAGAAGAGAGACAAATTTTAAAATTAACTTGGCTTGCAGATAGAGACAAGCTTTTAACATTAGAAAGAGATGGCTATCAAATAGCACTTTATAATTATGATCCTGAAAAGGGAACAAATGAGAAGATGGTAGATATATGCCAATATAGTAGCCAATATAAGACTTTTGACATAAAGGTTTCAACAATTACAGGGGTTACCTATGTTAGAGTTAACAACATGGTTTATAGAGTTGATATAAACCAAAGCCAAGCAGTTTCAGTACCTATAGTTGTAAGAAATTTAGGTAGTTTAGCATTAATGCCAACTAAAGATAGATTAGTATATATGGCTAAAAATGGACAAATAGTACACATAACTCAACCTAAAGAAAGAGTTGCGATTCCAGCAGGTGGAGATCCTAAAATACTTGGAGTAGACTCTGAAGGATTTGCTTATATTGGTGAAGGTAATGGAGTAACTATAAGTAAAATAATTAAAAAGAATTTAGATGATCCAAATGTTAAAAGTAGTACTATAAAGCTTACAGAACCAGTAAAATCTAATGAGATATTTATTGGTGAAAACGGAGAAATATTTGTAAATTATGAATCAAAGCATTTAGTTAAAGAATTAAAATCAGGACAAGAAACTAAATATGAAGGTAAATTTATTTCAATTTACAATAAAGGTGTTGCGACTTTAATAGATAACAAATACTATAAAACTAAATTTGGTAAGTAAGATAGGGAGTGCTTTTAAAGCACTCTCTTATTTTTTATATTTATATAAAAAAATGCACAATTGTAAAAAATTTTATGTTACCAAATAAATAATGTTAAAAACATACAAAAATTTTAAACAAAATATAGAATTACACTATAAATTTTGGAAAATTAATCAAAAGAGCTTATGAAAACATTTTCAAAAGATGATATAATAAGTACATAAAAATTAATAATATTTAGAGCACATAGAGAAGTTAGACAGAGTATTAGAGAGAGTCCTACTTAAAATTAAAGTTAAAAGTTTTAGGTAGGAACTTTTTTATGCCTAATTAGGAAAGGAGTAAAAGTGGGACAGGCATTTGATTTTTTCATAAGAATAATAATAGCAGGAGTACTAGCAGGATTTATAGGATTAGAAAGAGAAATGAATTCTAAGGAAGCAGGATTTAGAACTCATTTTTTAGTTGGAGTAGGAAGTGCTCTTCTTATGGTAGTATCAAAATATGGATTTAATGATGTACTTTTTTCAGAAAGCTTTAAATTAGATCCTAGTAGAGTAGCAGCTCAAGTTGTAAGTGGTATAAGTTTTCTTGGGGCCGGAACTATATTCTTAGAAAAGAAAGTAGTTAAAGGACTTACAACAGCAGCCGGTATATGGACAACAGCAGCAATTGGACTAGCTGTTGGAGCTGGTATGTATTTAGTCGGAATACTTTCAACATTTATAGTGTTAGTAGTACTCGAATTATTACAAAGACTTTCAAAGTTACATTTTTTTAAAGCTTTTGATGTAACTGTTAAACTATCTAGTTATCCAGATGAGAAAATAATGAATATACTATCTGATGATAATTATAAAATATCAAGATTAAAAACAGATAGGAACATGGAAAATTCAAACTGGATATATTGTATGGAATTTGTTATCAAGACTAAAAATTGTGTAGCAACAACAGAAATTGCAAACAAAATTTATAGTGTTGGTAATGTAGTTTCGGTAGATATAGAAAATGTATAAAAGCTAAAAATAATAAACATAAAGTTATACAATATATTAGGAGGAATTATTATGACAAAACCATTAAATATAGCACATAGAGGATTTAGTGGGGTATACCCAGAAAACACTATGTTAGCTTTTGAAAAGGCTATAGAAGTTGGATGTGATGGTATAGAAACTGACGTTCAGCTTACTAAGGATGGCGTACCAGTTATATGCCATGATGAAGAAGTTGATAGAACAACAAATTCTACAGGACGTATTTGTGATTATACATATGATGAACTTATGAAATTAGATGCTGGTATAAAATTTGGAGAACAATTTAAAGGATTAAAAATACCAACACTTAGAGAATTTTTAGAATTTGTCAAAGACAAAGATATTATTATTAATATAGAAATTAAAAATAGTATAATTCATTACGAAGGAATTGAAAAAATTACTTATGATTTAATTGAAGAATATAATCTTCAAGATAGAGTAATAGTATCAACATTTGATCATTACTCAGTAAGAAAATGTATAAGATTAAATAGAAAAATTAAAACAGGGGTACTTTACTGGGATTGTATCTTTGAACCATACAACTATGTTCAAATGGTAGGAGCAAATGCACTTCATCCAGAATTTAATAGTATTACAGAAGAAATAGTAGAAAAAGCTCACGATAATAATTTAGAAGTGAATGTTTATACAGTTAATACTAAGGAAGATATGAAAAATATGATTGATTTAAAAGTAGATGCGATAATAACAAATTATCCTAACATATTAAGAGATTTATTAAAATAATCAATTGTAGTGGGAGATGAGATACAAATGAAAAATAGTAGTGCAAAAAAATGGATTACTCTATTAGTACTGTGTGCTGGGGGTGGGGTAATCTATAGACTACCTTATTTAAGAGAGGTTTTCTATATACCAATGCAAAATGCGTTCCATTTTAACAATTTCCAAATGGGATTCTTAACTAGTATGTATGGTATAGTTAATTTCTTGTTATACATACCAGGTGGAGTTATAGCAGATAAATTTTCTTACAAAATCTTGGTACCGTTTTCTTTGATAGCGACTGGTCTTTTAGGATTCTGGTATGCAACAATACCATCTTATACAGTATGTCTTATAATTAATGGTGCTTGGGCTGTCACAACAGTATTTACCTTCTGGCCAACCATGGTTAAAGCAGTTAGAATGCTCGGAGATAGTTCAGAACAAGGTAAGTTATTTGGATTCTTAGAAGGTGGAAGAGGAGTTGCATCAACAATAGTTTCTTTCATAGCTTTAGGAATGTTATCAAAATTTGGTGAAGGTTTATTTGGAATTAAATCAATTATAATCTTTTATTCAATAACACTTATAGTTATAGGTATAGTGGCTTACTTCTTACTAGATGATTCAGAAGAAGAAAGAGAAAAAGATCATGAAGCTAAAGATGCTATAATAAGAGGAATTAAAAAAGTTGTAAAGATGCCAGAAGTTTGGCTTGCAGCAGCTTTAGTATTCACAACATATGCAGCATTTTCAGGATTAGCTTTCTTAACACCATTTGTAACAGATATATTTAAAATGTCTGTAACAGTTGGAGCTTTTATAGGTATAATTAGAAGTTATGTAATTATGTCATTAGCACCACCATTAGCTGGGGTTGTGGCAGATAAAATGAAATCAACAATTAAATTTATGATATATGGTTTTATATTATCAATAATTTTCACAGCAATTTATATTGTAATACCAGGTAGGACATCATTTATAGTACCAGTTCTTATTAATATGTTAGTATTATCAATAGTGTTACTAGGAATGAAAGGTGTATTCTTTGCTCCTTTAGATGAAATTCAAGTACCAAGAAAATACACAGGTATTGCAGCAGGTATAGTATCATTTATAGGATATGTACCAGATATGTTTATAAATTCATACTATGGTTCATTATTAGACAAATATCCTGGATTAAGCGGATATAAATTAATATTTGCATCAATGGTAGGATTATGTGTCATAGGATTAGTATGCGGTATTGTATTATATCGTATGGTATACAATAGAAGAAAGATAAAAGAAATAGATGAAGGAATAAGCGAAGTAGTAGAAGAAGAGGTAATTGAAAAAGCATAATAAAATCCAATAATATAAATTATTAAAAACTACGATAGAAATACTAATTTATGTATTTCTATCGTAGTTTTTTAGTCTAAATTGTTTTAACGTTTCATAGAAATTACTATGAGAGTTTTTGAAATGGAAGTGAGCAATTTAAATGAAAAAATATAGTATAAATAATTTAAGAAATATTGGGTTTATAGGTCACGGATCAACAGGCAAAACATCTCTAGTTGAAGCATTATTATATAATGCAAACGTAATCACAAGGCTTGGTAAAATAGAAGAGGGAACAACAGTAAGTGATTATGATGATGAAGAAAAGAAACGAAAAATTTCTATTGGAGCATCTATAGCACCATTAGAATGGAATGATACTAAAATAAACTTGGTTGATATGCCAGGATACTTTGATTTTGAGTATGAAGCAATACAAGGTATGAGAGCAGTTGATATTGCAACTATTGTTGTTTGTTCAGTATCTGGAGTACAAGTTGGTACAGAAAAAGCATTTGATTACTGTAATAAAATAAAATTACCAAGAGCATTCTTTATTAATAAGTTAGATAGAGAAAATTCTAACTTTGATAAAATTCTTAATGAACTTAAAGAAGTATTCGGGATAAGTGTTGTTCCAATACAATATCCGATAGGACAAGAAAGTGATTTCAAAGGTGTAATTAATGTAGTATCAAATAAAGCTAGAATATATAACGAGAAAACAAAGAAAATGGAAATTTCAGAAGTTCCAGAAGAATATATAGATAAGGTTAAAGAATGTAAGGAAATGATAATGGAAGCAGTTGCAGAAACTGATGAGGAACTTTTAGATAAATATTTTAGTGAGGGAGTCTTAAGTGACGATGAAATATATAAGGGTTTAATAAATGGATGTTCAATGGGGGATATAGCACCTGTAATGTGTGGAAGTGCACTTAAATGTATAGGTATGAATTGTCTTTTGGAAGATATGGTAGAATGTTTCCCATCACCAGAACTTTCAATAGCACAAAAAGCTATAAATAAAGAGAATGAACCTGAATATGTTTGTTTATCAGAAGAGAATAAGTTTTCTGCATTTGTATTTAAAACTATAGCAGACCCGTTCGTTGGGAAGATGTCACTTTTCAGAGTTATTACAGGAAAACTTACAGACGATACGACGGTTTTAAATGTAAATAAAAATAAGAAAGAAAAACTTTCAAATATATTCTTTATAAGAGGAAAAAATCAAATACCAACTAATGAAATAATTGCAGGAGATATTGGTGGGGTATCTAAACTTCAGTTTACTGAGACTGGTGATACACTAGCTGATAGTGGTTTTAATCTTACTTACGATAAGTTAAACTTCAAAGAACCAACTATTTCAATGGCAATACTTCCAAAGGCAAAAGGTGACGAAGATAAAATATCTGGTGCTTTAAATAAATTATTAGATGAAGATAAAGCTTTTAAAGTAACTAGAGATGTTGAAAATGCAGAGCTTATAATATCAGGATGTGGAGAAACTCACTTAGAGGTTATTGCAAATAAAATAAAAAATAAATTTGGGGCTGAAGTAATATTAAGAGAACCAAAAGTTCCATATAGAGAAACCATAAAAGGAAGTGCTGATGTTCAAGGAAAGCATAAAAAGCAATCAGGGGGACATGGGCAATATGGAGATGTAAAAATTAAATTTGAAAGAAGATATGATGGTAATGATGAATTAGAATTTATTGATCAAGTAGTTGGTGGAGTTGTACCTAGAAACTTTATACCAGCAGTTGAAAAAGGACTTAAAGATTGCATAAAGCATGGTGTTCTTGCTGGATATCCAGTTATAGAACTTAAAGCAACACTTCATGATGGTTCATATCATCCAGTAGATTCATCTGAAATGGCATTTAAGATAGCTACAGCAATAGCATATAAAAAAGGACTTGAAGCAGCAAATCCAGTATTATTAGAACCTATAATGAAAGTTGAAATAATTATTCCAAGTGAATATATGGGTGAAGTAATTGCAGATATAAATAAAAAGCGTGGAAGAGTAATTGGAATGGAACCTATATCAAATAAACAAAAAGTTATTTGTGAAGTTCCGCTTGCAGAAATGTTTAAATATACAACTGATTTAAGATCTATAACTCAAGCTAGGGGTGAATATAAAATGACTTTCTCAAAATATGAGGAGGTTCCAAAGCTTGAAGCTTCGAAAGTTATAGAAAAAACTAATAAGGAAAAAGAATAGTAAATAAGGTATATTAATTAAGGGCATAATTCTAAAAAGATAAGAATTATGCCTCTAAATTTATTGAAATTTCTACAAAAAAGTATAATAATTTATAAAAAGCTACACATAATAACCATATAATATTTCATACTTTACTTTGATTGGAGGAATCAAACTTATGTCTGATTATAGAATGGATATACAAGGAAGTATTGGGCTAAGTGAATATAGTAATATTTATGATTATTTATGTATAGTAGATAAGAATGACAAATTTACAATATCAATAAATGAGGAAAATAATGATAGCATTGACACAATTAATTCAATTTTAAAGGATAATAATTTTATAATAGATAAAAATGGGTATGACAAGAATGGTAAATACTACATAAATGCTCACAGATATGGATAAAATTTTAAATACAATTAAAAAAACTTCAATAAGGACTTTATTAATTCTATAAATATATTAAAATAGAATAGTAAGTCCTATTTTTATATGGAATTATATAAGACAAATACATAAATGGAGGTTTATATGAATAAGTACGTAGTTGGTGTTGATTTAGGTGGTACTAAAATAAGTACTGCACTTGCAGATTTTGAAGGAAATGTTTTAGCACAAAGCATAATTCCAACAAATGCACACGAAGGTGAAGAGAGAGTTCTTGAGAGAATAATAAATACAATTCAATCTGTAATAAAAGAAGGAGAAGTTAACCTTGAAGATGTTAAAGCGATAGGTATAGGTTCTCCAGGACCATTAGATTCACAAAAAGGAATCATTATAAAAACTCCAAACTTACCATTTACTAATTTCAATTTAGTAAGACCATTAGAAGTTAAATTCGGAGTACCTGTATTCTTAGATAATGATGCAAATGTTGCAGCAATCGGAGAATATATGTTAGGTGCAGGCCGTGGAAAGAAAAACATGGTTTACTTTACAGTAAGCACTGGTGTAGGTGGAGGAGCTATCGTAGATGGAAACATCTATAGAGGAAACACATCTAATGCACTAGAAATCGGTCACACAACAGTAGCACCATTTGGGCCAAGATGCGGTTGTGGTAATGTTGGTTGTCTAGAAGCAGTATCATCAGGTACAGCTATAGGTAAGAGAGGTAGAGAAGCTGTTGCAACTAAAGTAGAAACTTCTTTAAAAGATTATGAAAATGTAACTTCATACGAAGTATTCAAAGAAGCTGAAAAAGGCGATGCTGTTGCTAAGGATATAATAGAAGATGCATTAAGCTACTTAGGAATTGGTATTGCAAACGCTATATCTATATTCGATCCAGAAATGGTAGTTATAGGTGGTGGAGTTTCAAAAGCTGGAGATATAGTTTTTGAAAGAGTACGTGAAGTTGTTAAGAAGAGATGCTTTAAATCAATGTCAGACGCTTGTGAAATAGTGCCAGCAGGTCTTGGAACAGATGCAGGTGTTATAGGTGCAGTTGCATTAGCACTTTTAGAATTAAGTAAGTAATTAAATATACTATTCACATAAAAAGTTGACTTCTGTTTAATAAACGGAAGTCAACTTTTTATAACAAAAAAATACTACTAACTAAAACAGTTAGTAGTATTCATATATGAAAATGGTAGTTAGATTATACAAGATTAATTACTCACTTAAAATTTTTTGAACAAAGAATATTCAAAAGAGAACAAAATGCAGAAGATGATGTTGAACTTTACGAAATTATTTCAAAGAGGTATAGGAAGAGAGAAAATGTGTTGATAAAATAGAAACGTACATTAAAAAGCAATTCAGTTATACATTAACAAAAAAGATATAATCTATTTAATAATGCATATAAGAAAAATTAGTAAAATTAATTAAAAAATTTATAAGGGAAGAGGAGACGAGAAACATTATGACAACTATTTATTTAACAAGACATGGTCAAACTGAATGGAATATTGAAAAAAGACTTCAAGGACATGGTAATTCACCTTTAACTGAGTACGGAATAGACAGAGCTAAGGAATTATCAAAAAGAATCGAAGAACTTGATATAGATTGTATATATACTAGTCCTATAGAAAGAGCTTACAAAACAGCAGTTATATTAAAAGGTGATAAAAATGTTGAAGTAAAATCACATGAAGGACTTAAAGAAATGAACTTTGGTGATTATGAAGGAAGAATAACTGAAGAAGTTATGAAAGAAAATCCAGACTGGGATATAACAGCTATTATGAAGGGGAACTTAGATATGAGAGCTCCAAATGGCGAAACATTAAGAGAAGTTAGAGAAAGAGTTAAAAAAGCCATGGAAGAAATAATCTCAGAAAACGAAGGAAAAACAATACTAATAGTAGCTCATGGTATAACTTTAAAAGCAATAATGGCATTCTTTGAAGATGAAGAAGTAGAAAATGAAGTAATGGGCCAAGCAACACTTACAAAAGTAATTAAGGACGGGGATGCTTTTAAAATAGAATTTAAAAATGATGGAAGTCACTTTACAGAGGTACAGGAAAAACAAGGTTGGTAAATTAATTTAGGAATAAAAGAATTTATTATTGCATATAGTAAATATGTAATGAGATAAATAAAGTTTTTAATTAGGGAAGTAGAATAAATTCTCTTCTCTCATACATATTTATAAGATACTTAACCTTCATAATTAAGTATTTCGTAAAATACCCATGCAATAAACTCTGTGTAGTGAGAGGAAGGATTTTTTATATATACTATCCCTAGGTTTCCTTTGTACCTAGGGATAGGAACATAAAAAATTTAGTTGTGACTTGAATGATTAGGATGGAGATAATAACTTTTTAAGTTTTTCTCCATCCTTATTATTATTTAAAGAAGTAGTATATAATAAAATATATAACTATAAAGAAGTGAGAAGGGATATTATGAAGTGTGAAATATTATCAGTAGGTACTGAGATTCTTTTAGGAGACATATTAAATACAAATTCAAGATACTTATCAAATGAACTTGCAAACTTAGGTATAGATGTTTATTATCATCAAGTTGTCGGAGATAATAGAGAAAGAATACTTAGTGCATTAAATGAAGCTTTTAGTAGAAGTGATATTATTATAACTACAGGTGGACTTGGACCAACTAAAGATGATATGACTAAGGAATTAGTTGCTGAATTTTTAGGCATGGACATGTATCTGCATGAGGAAAGTTTAAAGAAAATAGAAGATTACTTTAAAAAGATGGGCAGAATCCCTGTAAAAAGTAATGAAAAGCAAGCATACTTTCCAAAAGAAGCAATAATTTTAGAAAATAATAATGGTACTGCGCCAGGCGCTATTTTTGAAAAGGATGGGAAGGCAATAATAGTGCTTCCAGGACCTCCAAAGGAAATGGAACCTATGTTTAATGAATCTGTTAGAAAATATCTAGAAAGTTTAACTGGATATACAATAGTTTCAGAAGTACTTAGAGTGTTTGGAATAGGAGAGAGTGAAGCTGAAAATAAGCTTCAAGATTTAATCGATAATGGAGAAAATCCAACTATAGCACCTTATGCAAAAGAAGGTGAAGTAATTTTTAGAATAACTGCAAAAGGAAAAAATGAAGACGAGGCTAGAAAGTTAATAAAACCATTAAAAGAAGAAGTTTATAATAGACTAGGAAATTTAATATATAATACTGGAGATGTAAGTATTCAAGAAACAGTCGGAGGAATGTTAGTTAATAAAAACATGACTATAGGTGTTTCTGAATCTTGTACAGGCGGATTAGTTTCAGCTAAACTAATAGAGTATCCTGGAATATCAAGTGTATTTTTAGAAGGAGCTGTTACTTATTCAAATGAAGCTAAAATGAGAACATTGAATGTTAAAAAAGATACATTAGAAAAGTTCGGTGCAGTAAGTGAAGAAACTGCAAGAGAAATGGCAGAAGGAATTGCAAAAAGATGTGGTTCTAGAATAGGTGTGTCTACAACAGGAATAGCAGGCCCTGGTGGTGGAACAGAAGAAAAGCCTGTAGGACTTGTATATATAGGAGTATGCATAGATGGAGTAACTAAAGTAGAAAGACACGTATTTTCAGGTAATAGAAGTGCTGTTAGAAATAAAGCTAGTATGACTGCTTTAAATATGGTAAGAAAAAGTTTATTATAAATATGAAAAAATCCCCCTATGTTTTAAAATAAACATAAGAGGGATTATTCCTGTATATAAATAAAATGGGGGAGAGGCGATTAATTAATGAAGCAATTAGCCTCAGTAAATATTATCTCCCAAGGATTGTAAAAATATACTTATAAAAATAAAAAAAGGGAGGGAATTATGAAAAAAGTTTTAAAGGGGAATATCTATTTTTTAATAGTATTAATATTAGAAATTATAGCACCATTTATACTAAATACAGTATATAGTTTAATAGGACTTAGGGATATTAGAATTGTATTATTTCTAAATCACACTATACTTTTTATAATACCAGCAATCATATATGTTATTGTTACTAAATGTAATATTAAGGAGACATTTAAGTTTAAGAGGTTACCATTTAAAGATTTAATTCTTGTTATAATATTAGCGTTATTTTGTATTCCTATAATGAATTTTTTTGGACTTTTAAGTGCAATGTTTTTTGAAAATAATATAGGAAATCTAATGACTTCTATATCAAGTACTCCATATATAATACTTATGTTACTTATTGCTGTTATGCCAGCTATAACTGAAGAAATAACTTTAAGAGGTATAGTTCTATCAGGTTATGATGGAAAGGGAAAGTTTAAATCAGCTTTAGTAATAGGTTTATTCTTTGGTATATTCCATTTAGATGCTCAGCAATTTTTATATGCTACAGTCTTAGGATTTATCCTAGCTTATGTTGTTAGAGCAACTGGAAGTATATTTTCATCCATGATAATGCACTTTATACTAAATGGATCATCAATTACAATACAGAAAATAACTTCACTAACTAGTTCAAACTTAATAGAACAATCAACTGATATTTCAGTACAAGCACTACCTTTTAATGAGAAACTTGTATTACTTCAGGCAAGTTTAGCAATGACTATATTTGCTAGTGTTATAGTATTTATAATAATTCAGAAATTAAATAATAGAGGAAAAGCAAGAGGGGTTAAAGATATTCCGCTTGGAAATTATAATGTAAATGGAGAACTTGTTGAAAGTAAAGAAAGAATAATAGATATTCCATTTATATTAATAATAGTTGTTTATATATTAACTATGTTGTTATTATCTAGGTAGAATAAAAGGAACCATATATAATTAAATTATATATGGTTCCTTAATTTTTTGCTAAATCAGAAGAGTCTCCGTAGAAGTAAGAAAAACATTCCTGATTAACCCATCCTCTGCAATTGATATTAGTATCCATTGGTAAGGATATGTAATACCAATTAATATTATTTAAAATTGCTTTATCTAAGATTTTCACTTCCATCTTTACAGTAGTAACTCTTACTATATCAGAATTATATAAAGGTGATAGAAGCACGTTTGTATTTTCATTAATAATTCCCATTGTTGAAGAGGGAACTTCAAATATTATTTCAGAAGATTTTCCTTTTTTATAAGTTGAGTTTTTAGGAACTTGCTTTCTTAATCTTTCAATCTGATTATTAGCTATTAATAGTTGTCTTTTAAGCTTAAATAGTTTTCCTTCATAAGACATTATAAGAAAAGCTATTATAGCAGCTATAAGTATTAAAAATATAATATATTTCAATTTAATCTCCTAAGTAAATTAGTATACAATATAATATATTTTTAATATAAAAGAATTATTCAACTACTTGTGATAATACTTCACCTATTTTATCGTTTATACATAACGTAGCAAGGTGGTCATATTGAGTGCTACTCTTATTAATTAATATTAAGTTTTTTCCTCTGAAATATCTAATTAATGAAGCAGCAGGATAAACAACTAAAGATGTACCGCCTATTATTAATGTATCAGCGTTACTTATAGCTTTAATTGATTCATTTAAAACTGTGCTATCAAGTGGTTCTTCATATAAAACTACATCTGGCTTAACTATTGAAGAACATTCTGTACATTTAGGAACTCCAGTAGAAGAAAGTATAAAGTCTAACGGATAGAATTTATTACAGTTAGTGCAATAGTTTCTATGAACTGATCCATGAAGTTCATAAACTCTTTTACTTCCAGCTGCTTGGTGTAATCCATCTATATTTTGAGTTATAACAGCTTTTAATTTTCCCATATCTTCTAATTTAGCAAGTGCTATATGCCCTTTATTTGGTTTAGCATCAGTATAAATCATTTTATTTCTATAGAAATTATAAAACTGTTCTGTGTGATCAAAGAAAAAGCTATGGCTAAGTATTTGCTCTGGTGAAATGCTTAGCTTATTTTTATCGTTATAAAGTCCACCTGAAGATCTAAAGTCTGGAATGCCAGATTCTGTTGACATACCAGCTCCTCCAAAGAACACTATGTTATTACTATTTTTAATAATTTGTTCTAATTGTTGAATTTTATCATCCATAAAAACATCTCCAAACTAAATTTATTAATTTTATTATGGCATAACTAACAATAAAAATAAAATAAGTTTATAATATACAATATACGTTAATTACAAATATTTGAAATTAAGGGGTGTTTATTTGGATTCAAAATATTTATTTGTATTAATTGCTTATTTGTATGTATTTATAAGATTTATAGTAATATCATTTAAAATTTATAGAAATGCTAAGTCTATTAATTTTTTATACTTCTCTCCCATAAGAATAAATAAGGAGAATAAATATACATTGCTTAGATATTCATTATATATGGTAATAATAAATCTTATTATAATAAATATATTGTTATTTAGATTTAATGTATATTTAGTATTAGCTTTAACTGGATTATATTTTCCTATAGTAACAAAAGTAGAACGTATTTATAAAAAACAGAGTAATAATAAAGATATATTAAATGGATAATATTGTATTTGAATGATATAATTTATTTAAATGTTATTTGTATAATGGGGGGGAAGGGGATTGGCTAATGTATTAGTAATGTATCAATCAAAATATGGTGCTACCAAAAAATATGCAGAGTGGTTAGCTGAAAAATTATCATGTGATTTAATCAAAACTAAAGATGCCAATATAAATAAAGTTATAAAATACGATACGATAATATTAGGGGGAGGTATTTATGCATCAGGCATAGCTGGAATATCTTTTCTTAAAAAGAATTATACAAAGTTAAAAGATAAAAAAATAGTAGTTTTTGCAGTTGGAGCATCTCCATATAATGAAGAAGCAATTAAGAATTTAAAAGAACATAATTTAAGAGATGAACTTAGTAAAATACCATGTTTCTATTGTAGAGGAGCTTGGAATGAAGAAAAAATGTCTTGGAAAGATAGAACTCTTTGCAATATGCTTAAAAAGGTTGTTTTAAAGAAAGATCCATCTAAGTATGAACCTTGGGAGGAAGCGTTAGTTGAAGCTATTGGTTCAGAGTGTGATTGGACTTCTAAAGAAAGCATTAATCCAATTATTGATTTCATAGAAGCTAAATAAAGAGAAGAATTAAAAAAATATATAAAAATACAAAAAAGTGTTTGACAGTTAAAAAAAGATTTACTATAATAATCTTGTATCTAGTGATTATGGCATAGAGGAAACACGCCTTTCCATTCCGAACAGGAAAGTTAAGCTCTATAGCGCTGATGGTACTTCACGGGTGACTGTGCGGGAGAGTAAGACGTTGCTAGGTTTTATGGCTCGATAGCTCAGTTGGTAGAGCAGCGGATTGAAGATCCGCGTGTCGTAGGTTCGATTCCTACTCGAGCCACCAAGAAAGCACTAACTTTTGTTAGTGCTTTTATTTTTTTATAAATTAAATGAGGTGTAGAGAGATGTTATTAGAGGTATGTGTAGGAAATTATTCAGAAGCAGTAGCTGCATTTAAAAATGGAGGAAATAGAATTGAACTTTGTGATAACCTTCAAGAAGGTGGTACAACTCCAAGTTATGGGACTATAAAAAAAGCTATAGAAAATATTATCATTCCTGTAAACGTAATAATAAGACCTAGAGGTGGAGATTTTAATTATTCAGATGAAGAATTTGAAATAATGAAAGAAGATATAGAAATATGTAAAAAGCTTAAAGTAAATGGAATAGTCTTTGGTATCCTAAATAAGGATAATACTGTAGATATACATAGAAATAAAATTCTTAAAGAATGTGCGGGGGATCTTCAAACAACATTCCATATGGCTTTTGATGAAATAGAAGATAAAAAAGCTGCTATAGATATATTAGCAGACCTTGGAATAGACAGAATACTTACTAGAGGTGGAGAAATCGGTGCACCAAACAATGTAGAAACATTAAAAGAGTTAATTGAATATGCAGGTGATAGAATAATAGTTATGCCTGGTGGCGGAATTAATTCTAATAATAGAGAAGAAATAGAAAAGTTAACTGGTGCGAAAGAATTACATGGTACAAAAATTGTATAAATAACAAATAAAAAGATTTAGTTGCTATTGTAACTAAATCTTTTTATTTATCTAATTGATATTTAAGTTTTGCTTAAGGAAAATTTAAGAAGTCTTCTTTATACTTATAATTAAGAAATTGGTATGAGAAAGTGGTGAGCATGTTGGATAAAATTTTTTTAAGTGATAAAGAATATGAAATAATATCTAAAGGGATAGTGTTTGGAGTACTATTAGGTACATTAATAGGAATGTTATATGGAGAAATAATTTTGTTCTTTTCTTTAGGAGGAGTGCTTGGAATAATTTTGACAACAATACATACACTTGTTAAAAGAAAAAATAAAGATGTAATTTAAATAAACTGATTCATATTTCTGTATAATGCATAATATTATATTAAGAAAATATTTTTACTGGGGATGTAAAAATGAACTTTATAATAGTTATGACCATAATAATTTTAATCGCAACATTAATTGGGAAGCTATCATTTAGAGAAGAAGATATTAAGAAAGAAATTGAGAGACCTCTTTATGATATGGAAACCCTATTAATAATTAAGAAATATGGATTAATAACTGATGATCAATATAAACAGATGTTGAGTAATGTAAATAAAACTATATAGCATGACATTATTAGGTATAGATTTATATATACCTTATTCCTCTAAAAATAAAAGGGATGATTAATATAAGAAATATTAATCATCCCTTTTATTTTTAATTATATATTTTCAATCTGCCAATCTATTGGAGTTTTGTTTATGCTTTTTAAAAATTCATTTGTTTTAGAGAATGGTTTGCTTCCAAAGAATCCTCTTGAAGCTGAAAGAGGACTTGGATGAACAGATTGTATTATATAATGTTTTGGATTTGTAATAAGAGCTTTCTTTTTAATTGCATTATTCCCCCAAAGTATAAATACAATAGGATCTTCTCTATCATTTAAAACGGAAATAATCTTGTCTGTAAAAATAGACCAACCAATTCTTTGGTGAGAATTTGCCTTATGAGCTTCGACAGTAAGTGTAGTGTTTAATAAAAGCACACCTTGATCTGCCCATTTTTTTAAGTAGCCATTGTTTGGGATAAAACATCCTAAATCATCATGTAATTCCTTATATATATTTACAAGTGAAGGTGGTATTTTATTTCCAGGCTTTACAGAAAAGCTAAGTCCATGAGCTTGATTTGGTCCATGATACGGATCTTGACCTAGTATTACAACTTTAACATCTTTATAAGGGGTAAAGTGTAATGCATTAAAAATATCATACATATCTGGATAGATAGTTTTAGTTTTATACTCATTTAAAAGAAAGTTATGTATTTTTCTATAATAATCTTTTTGGAATTCATCATCTAAGAAGTTTTTCCAATCATTTTTTAGAATATTTGACATAAAATCACCTCTTTATAAAAGTATAGCATAGAAATAAGAGTAAAAAAGGGGGGGATAATAGTCTAAATATTTAAAAAAATAAGAGAAACATTACCTAGAGTGTCAATATAAATAATTTTAAGAAATAATGAATAAAATAGAGAAAACAAAAGATAATACAAATATATAAAAAATACTTTTTATGATGTAGCTGCTAATTATGTTAAGATAATACACGTCGCTGATGCAAAACAAAAAGTTCGACAAGTTATATCAAATAAAAAAACTTGTTGACAAAGAAAACATCAGATGATAAGATAAAAACCGTCGCAAGGAGCGGTG
>NZ_UFWF01000004.1:0-2500 GCF_900461085.1 Clostridium baratii | reverse complement strand
AATAGAACCTGAAACCGTGTGCCTACAACCGATCAAAGCCCCTTATGAGGGTGATGATGTGCTTTTTGTAGAACGAGCCAACGAGTTACGGTATGTAGCAAGGTTAAGTACTTAAGGTACGGAGCCGAAGGGAAACCAAGTCTTAATAGGGCGACTAGTTGCATGCCGTAGACCCGAAACCGGGTGACCTATCCATGGCCAGGTTGAAGCGAGGGTAAAACCTCGTGGAGGACCGAACCACGTTGCTGTTGAAAAAGCATGGGATGAGCTGTGGATAGCGGAGAAATTCCAATCGAACTCGGAGATAGCTGGTTCTCCTCGAAATAGCTTTAGGGCTAGCGTCGGACATGTGAGTAGTGGAGGTAGAGCACTGAATGGGCTAGGGGGCATAGCGCTTACCGAACCTTATCAAACTCCGAATGCCACATACTTTTAATCCGGCAGTCAGACTGTGAGTGATAAGATCCATGGTCAAAAGGGAAACAGCCCAGATCGTCAGCTAAGGTCCCAAAGTGTAAGTTAAGTGGGAAAGGATGTGGGATTTCTAAGACAACTAGGATGTTGGCTTAGAAGCAGCCACTCATTGAAAGAGTGCGTAATAGCTCACTAGTCGAGAGATCCTGCGCCGAAAATGTAACGGGGCTAAACTTACCACCGAAGCTACGGGTTCACACAATAGTGTGAGCGGTAGAGGAGCGTTGTAATCGGGCTGAAGTCGTACCGTAAGGAGCGGTGGACTGATTACAAGTGAGAATGTTGGCATCAGTAGCGAGATGTAGGTGAGAATCCTACAGGCCGAATATCTAAGGTTTCCTCAGGAAGGTTCGTCCGCTGAGGGTTAGTCGGGACCTAAGCCGAGGCCGAAAGGCGTAGGTGATGGACAATCGGTTGATATTCCGATACCACTATAATCGTTATTATCGATGGTGTGACGGAGAAGGATAGGATGTGCTAACTATTGGATGTTAGTCTAAGCGTTTAGGGAGTTAGAGTAGGCAAATCCGCTTTAACAATCCTGAGGCGTGATGGGGAAGGTTCCACGGAACCGAAGTATCTGATTCCATGCTTCCAAGAAAAGCATCTAGAGAGAGAAGTAGTGCCCGTACCGCAAACCGACACAGGTAGATGAGGAGAGAATCCTAAGGCCGGCGGAAGAATTGCAGTTAAGGAACTAGGCAAATTGACCCCGTAACTTCGGGAGAAGGGGTGCCTACGAGAGTAGGTCGCAGAGAATAGGCCCAAGCAACTGTTTAGCAAAAACACAGGTCTCTGCTAAAGCGAAAGCTGATGTATAGGGGCTGACGCCTGCCCGGTGCTGGAAGGTTAAGGGGAACACTTAGCGTAAGCGAAGGTGTGAACTTAAGCCCCAGTAAACGGCGGCCGTAACTATAACGGTCCTAAGGTAGCGAAATTCCTTGTCAGGTAAGTTCTGACCCGCACGAATGGCGTAATGACTTGGGCACTGTCTCAACTGCAAATCCGGCGAAGTTGTAGTGCGAGTGAAGATGCTCGCTACCCGCGATTGGACGGAAAGACCCCGTAGAGCTTTACTGTAGCTTAGCATTGAATTTCGGTATTATCTGTACAGGATAGGTGGGAGACTGGGAAATTAGGACGTCAGTCCTAATGGAGTCGTCCTTGGGATACCACCCTGATATTACTGGAATTCTAACTGGACGCCATGAATCTGGTGACAGGACATTGTTAGGTGGGCAGTTTGACTGGGGCGGTCGCCTCCTAAAAAGTAACGGAGGCGCCCAAAGGTTCCCTCAGAACGGTCGGAAATCGTTCGTAGAGTGCAAAGGCAGAAGGGAGCCTGACTGCGACACCCACAAGTGGAGCAGGGACGAAAGTCGGGCTTAGTGATCCGGTGGTACCTCGTGGGAGGGCCATCGCTCAACGGATAAAAGCTACCTCGGGGATAACAGGCTGATCTCCCCCAAGAGTTCACATCGACGGGGAGGTTTGGCACCTCGATGTCGGCTCGTCGCATCCTGGGGCTGAAGTAGGTCCCAAGGGTTGGGCTGTTCGCCCATTAAAGCGGCACGCGAGCTGGGTTCAGAACGTCGTGAGACAGTTCGGTCCCTATCCGTCGCGGGCGTAGGAAATTTGAGAGGAGCTGTCCTTAGTACGAGAGGACCGGGATGGACTGACCTCTGGTGTACCAGTTGTTCTGCCAAGAGCATAGCTGGGTAGCTAAGTCGGGAAGGGATAAACGCTGAAAGCATCTAAGCGTGAAGCCCACCTCAAGATGAGATTTCCCATAGCATAAGCTAGTAAGACCCCTTGAAGAACACAAGGTTGATAGGTCAGAGGTGTAAGCATGGTAACATGTTCAGCTGACTGATACTAATAGGTCGAGGGCTTGACCAATAAAAACAGACGATCAACAAAATTCATATGCAATTTTCAGAGAACACTCTGATATCTGGTGATGATGGCATAGAGGAAACACTCCTTCCCATTCCGAACAGGAAAGTTAAGCTCTATAGCGCTGATG
>NZ_UFWF01000003.1 GCF_900461085.1 Clostridium baratii | reverse complement strand
GCTGTCCTTAGTACGAGAGGACCGGGATGGACTGACCTCTGGTGTACCAGTTGTTCTGCCAAGAGCATAGCTGGGTAGCTAAGTCGGGAAGGGATAAACGCTGAAAGCATCTAAGCGTGAAGCCCACCTCAAGATGAGATTTCCCATAGCATAAGCTAGTAAGACCCCTTGAAGAACACAAGGTTGATAGGTCAGAGGTGTAAGCATGGTAACATGTTCAGCTGACTGATACTAATAGGTCGAGGGCTTGACCAATAAGAAACAGACGATCAACAAAAATTCATATGCAATTTTCAGAGAACACTCTGATATCTGGTGATGATGGCATAGAGGAAACACTCCTTCCCATTCCGAACAGGAAAGTTAAGCTCTATAGCGCTGATGGTACTTCATGGGTGACCGTGCGGGAGAGTAAGACGTTGCCAGGTGTGAACGAAAAGAGATAGTAAACTACTATCTTCTTTTTTTATAAATTTATATGTAATATTAAATAAAAATAGTAAGCAATTGTTAGTAAAAGTCGTAAATTGATGGAATTTTAAGTTTATAAAAATAAAATGCTTGAACAATAACATCAATAATGATATATTATACTAAATAAATTAAACAAAATTCGTATATGCCCAAATAATGATGGCTTGGGTGTTTCTACAAGGAGCCAAATCCTAACTACGAATATATAGTAGAATTTATATAAAAACTATATGTTCCTAGACTGAAGTGGTCTAGGATCATTTAAATAAAATTAAGGGAGAGGAACAGATATGGAATTATTAAAAAATAAAATATTAGAAGACGGAAGAGTAAGAGAAGGCAAATATTAAAGGTTGATAGTTTTTTAAATCACCAAATGGATATAAGACTTTTAAATGAAATAGGAAAAGAATTTAAAAGAAGATTTGAAGGCGAAAAAATCGATAAGATATTAACTATAGAAGCATCAGTATAGGAATAGCTGCAATAGTAGCTCAATATTTTGATTATGTTCCTGTTGTTTTTGCTAAAAAGGCTGAAAGTCTTAACTTAGATAAAGAACTTCATGAAGTAACTGTACATTCATTTACAAAGAACAAAGAATACAAAGTAAGAGTAGGAAAAAGATTTTTAAATGAAGGCGAAAATATATTAGTAATAGATGACTTCTTAGCAAAAGGTTGTGCGTCAAAAGGATTAATAGAATTAGTAGAAAAAGCAAAGGCTAATCTAGTTGGAATTGGAATAGTAATAGAAAAAGGATTCCAAGAAGGTAGAGAAGTTTTAGAATCATTAGGGGCAAGGGTTGAATCACTTGCTATAATCGAAGATATAAGCAATGGAGAAATAAAATTCAAATAAAATATAATAAAAGCTGTTAATAGATAGAGTTAACTATATTAAATATAGTTAACTTTATTTTTTATATATAAGTATTAATAATGTAAATTATTAAAATTTATATGCTTAATTACGTGAAAACTTAACGTATTTTAGGGAATTTTATTGTTTAATATCAGTTAATAAGTTATATAAAACAGGACACTTATCCAAGTGTATCAATACAAGATAAATGGTGAAATTTAGAGGAAAATAGAATATACTAGAGTTAATTTAATTATATACATATAATATATATAATTAATGTCGAAAAAGAGTATATAATCATACAAGTCGGTTGCGAGAAATCGCTTCTCGAAAGAGATATACAACATAATTAAAATTTAAAGAAAAATTTTAAAAAGTTGTTGACAAAAATCGATAAACATGATATTATAAATAAGTCGCTTGAGTGCGACAGAGAAAAATTGGTCTTTGAAAATTGAACAGAATATATAGAATACATTTAAACCAGCAATTCTTTTATAAAGTAAGTTTTATGAGTTAAAAGATTAAACTTTTTATTGAGAGTTTGATCCTGGCTCAGGACGAACGCTGGCGGCGTGCCTAACACATGCAAGTCGAGCGATGAAGTTTCCTTCGGGAAACGGATTAGCGGCGGACGGGTGAGTAACACGTGGGTAACCTGCCTCATAGAGGGGAATAGCCTCCCGAAAGGGAGATTAATACCGCATAACATTGCAGTTTCGCATGAAACAGCAATTAAAGGAGTAATCCGCTATGAGATGGACCCGCGGCGCATTAGCTAGTTGGTAAGGTAATGGCTTACCAAGGCGACGATGCGTAGCCGACCTGAGAGGGTGATCGGCCACATTGGGACTGAGACACGGCCCAGACTCCTACGGGAGGCAGCAGTGGGGAATATTGCACAATGGGGGAAACCCTGATGCAGCAACGCCGCGTGAGTGATGACGGTCTTCGGATTGTAAAGCTCTGTCTTTGGGGACGATAATGACGGTACCCAAGGAGGAAGCCACGGCTAACTACGTGCCAGCAGCCGCGGTAATACGTAGGTGGCGAGCGTTGTCCGGATTTACTGGGCGTAAAGGGAGCGTAGGCGGATTTTTAAGTGGGATGTGAAATACCCGGGCTCAACCTGGGTGCTGCATTCCAAACTGGGAATCTAGAGTGCAGGAGGGGAGAGTGGAATTCCTAGTGTAGCGGTGAAATGCGTAGAGATTAGGAAGAACACCAGTGGCGAAGGCGACTCTCTGGACTGTAACTGACGCTGAGGCTCGAAAGCGTGGGGAGCGAACAGGATTAGATACCCTGGTAGTCCACGCCGTAAACGATGAATACTAGGTGTAGGGGTTTCAACACCTCTGTGCCGCCGCTAACGCATTAAGTATTCCGCCTGGGGAGTACGGTCGCAAGATTAAAACTCAAAGGAATTGACGGGGGCCCGCACAAGTAGCGGAGCATGTGGTTTAATTCGAAGCAACGCGAAGAACCTTACCTAGACTTGACATCCTCTGCATTACCCTTAATCGGGGAAGTTCCTTCGGGAACAGAGTGACAGGTGGTGCATGGTTGTCGTCAGCTCGTGTCGTGAGATGTTGGGTTAAGTCCCGCAACGAGCGCAACCCCTATTGTTAGTTGCTACCATTAAGTTGAGCACTCTAGCGAGACTGCCTGGGTTAACCAGGAGGAAGGTGGGGATGACGTCAAATCATCATGCCCCTTATGTCTAGGGCTACACACGTGCTACAATGGCAAGTACAGAGAGATGCAATACCGCGAGGTGGAGCTAAACTTCAAAACTTGTCTCAGTTCGGATTGTAGGCTGAAACTCGCCTACATGAAGCTGGAGTTACTAGTAATCGCGAATCAGCATGTCGCGGTGAATACGTTCCCGGGCCTTGTACACACCGCCCGTCACACCATGAGAGTTGGCAATACCCAAAGTTCGTGAGCTAACGCGTAAGCGAGGCAGCGACCTAAGGTAGGGTCAGCGATTGGGGTGAAGTCGTAACAAGGTAGCCGTAGGAGAACCTGCGGCTGGATCACCTCCTTTCTATGGAGAATTCAGTTAACAAGATGATTAACTGGTAAATAAAAAATTCGAAATTCGGATTTCTTCTTTAAAAGAAGGTTTAATGAAAATTCTGTTCAATTTTGAGAAACCAAGTTTCTCAAAATAAAAATGTTCTTTGAAAATTGCATATGAATATAAATTGTTGATACAACAAGCCAAGAAAAAATGTATTTTTATAAATACTATTCTTTGTTAGATCTGAATTGTAATAATTTTGATATAAATGACTAAATAGGTCAAGCTACAAAGGGCGCATGGTGAATGCCTTGGCATCAGGAGCCGATGAAGGACGTGATAAGCTGCGATAAGCTTCGGGTAGGCGCACATAGCCAGAGATCCGGAGATTTCCGAATGAGGAAACTCACATGGGTTAACCCCATGTATCATATAGTGAATACATAGCTATATGAGGGTAACCTAGGGAACTGAAACATCTAAGTACCTAGAGGAAGAGAAAGAAAAATCGATTTTCTTAGTAGCGGCGAGCGAAAAGGAAAGAGCCCAAACCAAAGATTTATCTTTGGGGTTGCGGACAGAACATTAACTTAGGAAGCTATTGTAACCGAAGATAACTGGAAAGTTAAACCGTAGAGTGTAATAGTCACGTAGGTGAAACGAGAAAGCCTAAAGTTCTGATCCAGAGTACCACGAGACACGTGAAACCTTGTGGGAAGCAGGGAGGACCACCTCCCAAGGCTAAATACTACCTGATGACCGATAGTGAAGCAGTACCGTGAGGGAAAGGTGAAAAGAACCCCGGGAGGGGAGTGAAATAGAACCTGAAACCGTGTGCCTACAACCGATCAAAGCCCCTTATGAGGGTGATGATGTGCTTTTTGTAGAACGAGCCAACGAGTTACGGTATGTAGCAAGGTTAAGTACTTAAGGTACGGAGCCGAAGGGAAACCAAGTCTTAATAGGGCGACTAGTTGCATGCCGTAGACCCGAAACCGGGTGACCTATCCATGGCCAGGTTGAAGCGAGGGTAAAACCTCGTGGAGGACCGAACCACGTTGCTGTTGAAAAAGCATGGGATGAGCTGTGGATAGCGGAGAAATTCCAATCGAACTCGGAGATAGCTGGTTCTCCTCGAAATAGCTTTAGGGCTAGCGTCGGACATGTGAGTAGTGGAGGTAGAGCACTGAATGGGCTAGGGGGCATAGCGCTTACCGAACCTTATCAAACTCCGAATGCCACATACTTTTAATCCGGCAGTCAGACTGTGAGTGATAAGATCCATGGTCAAAAGGGAAACAGCCCAGATCGTCAGCTAAGGTCCCAAAGTGTAAGTTAAGTGGGAAAGGATGTGGGATTTCTAAGACAACTAGGATGTTGGCTTAGAAGCAGCCACTCATTGAAAGAGTGCGTAATAGCTCACTAGTCGAGAGATCCTGCGCCGAAAATGTAACGGGGCTAAACTTACCACCGAAGCTACGGGTTCACACAATAGTGTGAGCGGTAGAGGAGCGTTGTAATCGGGCTGAAGTCGTACCGTAAGGAGCGGTGGACTGATTACAAGTGAGAATGTTGGCATCAGTAGCGAGATGTAGGTGAGAATCCTACAGGCCGAATATCTAAGGTTTCCTCAGGAAGGTTCGTCCGCTGAGGGTTAGTCGGGACCTAAGCCGAGGCCGAAAGGCGTAGGTGATGGACAATCGGTTGATATTCCGATACCACTATAATCGTTATTATCGATGGTGTGACGGAGAAGGATAGGATGTGCTAACTATTGGATGTTAGTCTAAGCGTTTAGGGAGTTAGAGTAGGCAAATCCGCTTTAACAATCCTGAGGCGTGATGGGGAAGGTTCTACGGAACCGAAGTATCTGATTCCATGCTTCCAAGAAAAGCATCTAGAGAGAGAAGTAGTGCCCGTACCGCAAACCGACACAGGTAGATGAGGAGAGAATCCTAAGGCCGGCGGAAGAATTGCAGTTAAGGAACTAGGCAAATTGACCCCGTAACTTCGGGAGAAGGGGTGCCTACGAGAGTAGGTCGCAGAGAATAGGCCCAAGCAACTGTTTAGCAAAAACACAGGTCTCTGCTAAAGCGAAAGCTGATGTATAGGGGCTGACGCCTGCCCGGTGCTGGAAGGTTAAGGGGAACACTTAGCGTAAGCGAAGGTGTGAACTTAAGCCCCAGTAAACGGCGGCCGTAACTATAACGGTCCTAAGGTAGCGAAATTCCTTGTCAGGTAAGTTCTGACCCGCACGAATGGCGTAATGACTTGGGCACTGTCTCAACTGCAAATCCGGCGAAGTTGTAGTGCGAGTGAAGATGCTCGCTACCCGCGATTGGACGGAAAGACCCCGTAGAGCTTTACTGTAGCTTAGCATTGAATTTCGGTATTATCTGTACAGGATAGGTGGGAGACTGGGAAATTAGGACGTCAGTCCTAATGGAGTCGTCCTTGGGATACCACCCTGATATTACTGGAATTCTAACTGGACGCCATGAATCTGGTGACAGGACATTGTTAGGTGGGCAGTTTGACTGGGGCGGTCGCCTCCTAAAAAGTAACGGAGGCGCCCAAAGGTTCCCTCAGAACGGTCGGAAATCGTTCGTAGAGTGCAAAGGCAGAAGGGAGCCTGACTGCGACACCCACAAGTGGAGCAGGGACGAAAGTCGGGCTTAGTGATCCGGTGGTACCTCGTGGGAGGGCCATCGCTCAACGGATAAAAGCTACCTCGGGGATAACAGGCTGATCTCCCCCAAGAGTTCACATCGACGGGGAGGTTTGGCACCTCGATGTCGGCTCGTCGCATCCTGGGGCTGAAGTAGGTCCCAAGGGTTGGGCTGTTCGCCCATTAAAGCGGCACGCGAGCTGGGTTCAGAACGTCGTGAGACAGTTCGGTCCCTATCCGTCGCGGGCGTAGGAAATTTGAGAGGAGCTGTCCTTAGTACGAGAGGACCGGGATGGACTGACCTCTGGTGTACCAGTTGTTCTGCCAAGAGCATAGCTGGGTAGCTAAGTCGGGAAGGGATAAACGCTGAAAGCATCTAAGCGTGAAGCCCACCTCAAGATGAGATTTCCCATAGCATAAGCTAGTAAGACCCCTTGAAGAACACAAGGTTGATAGGTCAGAGGTGTAAGCATGGTAACATGTTCAGCTGACTGATACTAATAGGTCGAGGGCTTGACCAATAAAAACAGACGATCAACAAAAATTCATATGCAATTTTCAGAGAACACTCTGATATCTGGTGATGATGGCATAGAGGAAACACTCCTTCCCATTCCGAACAGGAAAGTTAAGCTCTATAGCGCTGATGGTACTTCATGGGTGACCGTGCGGGAGAGTAAGACGTTGCCAGGTGTGAACAAAAAGAGATAGTAAACTACTATCTCTTTTTTTTATTTTTAAATATATTAAATCCTCCTTGTATGATATTATTATATAAAGGTGATAGGGGGGATTTTATGATAGTTCTATTTATATTGGGTATTTTATGTGTAAGCTATTTTATATTAGTTAATTTAGTATTTGGCTATACTACATTTAGTGCTTTTTATTTAATTTTAGGTGCTTTAATATTGGTATATTACTTCTTCCATGAAAAGATAAATGCATATATAAAAACATTTAAATTCTTTAAACCATTTAAAATTTTATTTTTCATATGTGTAGCTATATTTTTAATAACAGAAGCATGCATATTAATGTATTCTAAAAGTTCAACGGAAAAAGCTGATTATATAGTTGTACTTGGTGCAGGTGTACGAGGAGAAAATATAACAACTACTTTAAAAGATAGATTAGACTCTACTTTAGAATTTATTAAAAAGACAGATTATAAAGGTGATGTAGTAGTATCAGGAGGAATGGGACCTGGTGAAGATATAACTGAAGCTGAAGCTATGAGAAGGTATTTAGTTAAAAACGGTTTGGATAATAATAGAATAATTCTTGAAGATAGAGCAACAAGCACTTATGAAAACTTTAAATACTCAAAAGATATAATTGAAAAGATAAGTAGTAAAAATATAGATGCGTTAGCAGTTACCTTCATAACAACAGATTTTCATGCTTTAAGAAGTAATATGATAGCTAAGAGGAATGGATATAAAAATATTAACTCATACACAAGTAGAACAAAATGGTATTTGGTTCCATCAATGTATGCGAGAGAATTCTTTGCCTTCTACAAGTCAATTATATTTGATAGATAAAATATAACAAAAGCGAAATTATGGAGTGATATTTATGGAAAGAAATATAGATAATTTAAAAGGGAAAGTAGTTAAACATTTTAAAGGTAAGTTATATTTAGTTTTAGATGTTGCTAGACATTCTGAGACTATGGAAGAATTGGTAGTCTATAAAGCTTTATATGGCGAATTTGGCATATTTGTAAGACCTTTAGAGATGTTTTTAAGTGAAGTAGATACAGAAAAGTATCCAAATTGTACACAAAAATATAGATTTCAAGAAATTAATGAAGAAGATACTAACCTTATAAAAAATGCTATAAGCAAATAAAAATTATATATAAGCAATATAAAGACAGAATTTAAAATTCTGTCTTTAATTTTTTTTGTAAAAAATATCGACATAATAGTACAAAAGTAAAAGAGAATAAATTAGTTTATATAAATAAAATTTAAAAGAAATCGATATAAATTAATAAAAATAATTATAAAAATAGTAAATATAATTTCGCTTATTATACTCTTAAATATTTTTTGAAAAATAATTTTAAACTTAAAATAAGCAAATTTTTGACATATTGAAATATAAAAATTCTTATGATAATCTATCAACATAACAATGAATAAATTACTTAATTTAAAAAATAATGGAAAGGAGATGTAGATGAAAAGAGGTAAAGGGTTAAAATTTAGAAAGACTTTAGCAATGCTTACTGCAATATCTTTAATTATAGGTAATATATTGCCGGTAAAAGAAGTAGTAGCGTTAAGTAAAGGGACACTAGAGAATCTTGGGGGATTAAATCATTATAACTCAATAGTATTTGGTAATCATACTGCTACAAAAGCTGATACAGAAGGTGCTATAGCAGTACAAGGTAATTTTACTGTTAATGAAGCTTTCTCAGTTCCAGCAGCTACAACTGGAGCATTTAATCTTATGGGATCAACTTACATAGAAAATGGAAGTCCATCAGTTCTTATAGGAAAAAATTATATATCTAATAATTCCAAGATAGATGTATTAGCAGATACTATAGTTGTTAGTAATGAAGAAACTAAAGAAAAACTTTCTAAAATTCCATCTCATACTAAACCAGGGCAACTTGTTAATTGTGAAATTAAGCCTATAGATGAGATAGAAAATAAGTTTACTGAAATGAGACAAAATGTTGATAATGCTACTAATCAGGCAAGTATGTATAATACAGAAAGTATCGATCCTAAAACTTTAGCTAATCTTTATATTCCGGGTGACAATGCAGAAGAGACAAGTGGTCAATGGGGATTTGGAAGAGATAAAAATAATCCAAATGTATTTATATCATCAGGGTTAACCGGTAGCAAAGATAACATAATAATTAAAGATGTAAAGATTCCAGAGGTAAATGATGATGAATTTATCGTTATATATTCTGATGCAAAGGAGATTGAATTTACTTCAGCAGGAATAGAATACTTAGGACATGAAATAGAAAGTGGAGATTCACCTAATGGAATAGTTAATACGAGTAAACCACAGAATAAAACACTTTATAAGCTAGCATCAAAAGTAATATGGATGTTCCCAAATGCTACAAATGTATATATAGGTGGCAAAGGGATAGTTGGAAGTATAATAGCTCCAAATGCTTATGTTGATACTAAAGGGGGAAGTGTCAATGGGCAGTTAGTAGCAGGAGGACTTAATCAGTTTGGAGGATTTGAGTGTCATAATTTCTTCTTTAATTGGGGTGATTTCTTTAGTTTAGCTAAAGGAGAAGTTAAACTTAACAAAATAGGCGAGAATAATGATCCGTTAGAAGGAGCAGAATTTGGACTATTTAGTAAAAGTGATGATACTTTAATACAGACAGTTATATCTGATAAAGAAGGTAATGTTAAATTTACTGATATAGAATTAGGAGACTATTATGTAAAAGAAATAAAGGCGCCTAAGGGTTATGAATTAAGTAATGAAGTTTATGATGTAGTAATAGAATCAGGAAAAGCAAATAAAATAGATTTAAAAGAAGTAGTAAATAAAATAATAAAAGGAAATGCATTATTATATAAAGTTGATGATCAAAATAATCCACTTCAAGGAGCTGTATTTGGGGTATATAAAGAAGATGGTACTAAAATATCTGAAGTTATCTCTGATAAAGATGGAAAGGTAGAAGTATTAGATTTATATCCTGGAAGGTATTATCTTCAAGAAATAAGTGCACCTGAGGGATATGAGTTAGATAATAATAGTAGATATGAATTTGAAATTGTATTAGGGAGTAAAGATACCGTATTAATACAAGAAGATCCTGTAGTAAATATATTCAATGGAGGACAAGCTAAACTTCTTAAGTTACATGATGGAAATAAGGCTTTAGAGGGAGCAGAATTTGGAGTATATAGAGAAGAAAGCAATGAACTTGTTAAAGTAATAATATCAGATAAGGATGGAATTATAGAAATTAAAGGATTAGCTGCAGGAAAATATTATTTTAAAGAAATGAAAGCACCAGAAGGGTATGAGATAGATGAAAATAAATATCCTTTTGAAATTAAGATTGGTGAAATGTCAGTAGTTGATGCTGGGGAATCAATTAATGTTTTTAATGGAGGTTCAGTTAAATTAAAGAAAGTTGACACTTTAGGAAATGTCCTAGAAGGTGCGATTTTTGAACTTTATAAAGATAATAATGGTTCATGGGATAAGCAACAAGGTACTTATATATCAGATAAAGATGGTATAGTAGAGGTTAAAGGGTTAAAGGTTGGAAAATATTATTTAAAAGAAGTTAAATCACCGGACGGTTATTTATTATCAGATAAGCAATATCCATTCGAAATAATAAGGGGAAACAACATAACAATAGATTTAGGGAATGTTGAAAATATATTCGTAAATGGATCTGTAAAATTAGAAAAAGTAGATGAAGAAAATAAACCGTTAAATGGGGCACTTTTTGGATTATACAACGCATCTGATAGTTTAATAAAAGAAGTTGAATCAGATGAAAATGGTATAGTTAAAGTAACAGATCTAGCGCCTGGAGATTATTATTTAAAAGAAATAAAATCACCAGAAGGATATAAATTAGATGAAACAAAGTATAATTTCACTATAGTTTCAGGTGAAAATGAAACTGTATATGCTGGAAAACACGTTAATGTATTTAATGGAGGATCAGCAGAGCTTTTAAAGGTTGATGAAAAAAATAATGCGTTAGAAGGAGCAGAGTTTACCCTTTATAAAAAAGTTAATGGGGATTGGGAAAAGCAAGAAGGAATCTATACTTCTAATAAAGAAGGATTAGTAAAAGTTAATGGATTGGGCTTTGGAGAGTACTATCTTCAAGAAACAAAGGCACCAAACGGATATGAAGTAAGCAATAAAAAATATGAATTCAAAATAGAGATTGGAAATACAGAAACGGTAAATATTGGGAAAGCAGTAAATACTCTATCAAAGGGCTCAGTTAAACTTAAAAAAATAGATTCAGATTCTAAAGAAGCTTTAGAAGGTGCAATATTTAAATTAGTTAATCTAGATACTAATGAAGTTATAAATGATTCATTAGTAACAAATTCAGAAGGATTAATAGAAATATCAGAATTAGTACCAGGTAAGTATGCATTTTATGAAATTAAGGCACCAGATGGATATTTTATATCAGATAATAATAAAATAGAATTTGAAATAAAATTTGGTGAAACAGAAATTACAGTTGAATGTGTAGTTGAAAATACTAAGATTCCTGATGAGCCACAAGTATTTAAAGGTTCAGTTATACTTACAAAGGTAGATAAAGAGAATAAACAAACATTAGAAGGGGCAGTATTCGAATTATTAAATGATAAGTTAGAAACTATAGGAGAGTATACTACTAATAGTGAGGGAAAAATAATTGTGGAAGACCTAATTCCTGGGAAATATTACTTTAAGGAGATTAAGGCACCAGAAGGTTATATATTAGATAATACACTAATAGAATTTGAAATAATTAATGATAAAATAAATAATATAGTTTATGTTGAAGCAGTGAATATTAAAGAATTAGATCCAGACAAACCAGTGGATCCAGATAAGCCAGTAGATCCAGACAAACCAGTAGATCCAGATAAACCGGTAGATCCAGATAAACCGGTAGATCCAGATAAACCAGTGGATCCAGACAAACCGGTAGATCCAGATAAACCAGTGGATCCTGACAAACCGGTAGATCCAGATAAACCAGTGGATCCAGACAAGCCAGTAGATCCAGACAAACCAGTGGATCCAGATAAGCCAGTAGATCCAGATAAACCAGTGGAACCAGATAAGCCAGTAGATCCAGATAAGCCAGTGGACCCTGATAAGCCAGTAGATCCTGACAAACCAGTAGATCCAGATAAACCAGTGGATCCAGATAAACCAGTGGATCCGGATAAACCAGTGGATCCGGATAAACCAGTGGATCCTGACAAGCCAGTGGATCCAGATAAGCCAGTAGATCCTGACAAGCCAGTAGATCCAGATAAGCCAGTGGACCCTGATAAACCAGTGGACCCTGATAAGCCAGTGGATCCTGATAAGCCGGTAGATCCAGATAAACCAGTAGATCCAGATAAACCAGTGGATCCAGATAAACCAGTGGATCCGGACAAGCCAATAGATCCGGATAAACCAGTGGATCCTGACAAGCCAGTAGATCCTGAGCAACCAGAGGAACCTGGAAAGCCAGAGAATCCAGATGGCGACAATAAACCAAGTGAGCCAGGAGATGGAGATAAGCCAGTAGATCCTGAAAAGCCGGAACAACCAGAGGAGCCTGGAAAACCAGAAGATTCTGATGAGAAAGATGAATCATCATATAATGGTCAAGAAGACAAACCAAGTAAGCCATTAGATGAAGATAAAAATTCAGAATCAGAAATACAGGATAAAAATAGTGCTTCTGATAAGTTACCTGCAACAGGAAGAGTAGGTACAGTTTCAGTGCTTGGTATTATAAGCTTAATTGGTGGAATATCACTTGTAGTTAGTAAAAAAAGAAATTAAATATTTAAGTAAAAATGATTGAGTAGGTAGAATTGTTTAAAAATCCATTAATACTCAATCATTTTTTATACATATAATAATGTTATTATATAGATAAATATACTATAATGGATAAATAAGGAGGTATAACATAATGATAGAAATTTGCGGGTGTAAGGATTGTAATAAAAGTAAATTATCATGTGCGAGAAATATCTCTATATTCGCTTCTTTAACGGATAATGAACTTAAAGATGTGATAAATACAGTTAAGAGAAAAGAATATATAAAAGGTGAGATAATATGTAGGGAAGGAGAGATATTAAATAAGTTATTATTAATAAGAGATGGAAAGATTAAAATATCTAAAATGACAAAGGATGGAAAAGAACAAATACTACATATTTTAACTAAAGGAGATTTTCTAGGAGAATCAAATTTATTTAATGATGAAGCGAGTAGATTTTCTGTAACAGCAATAACAAATGCAAGGATTTGTACAATTTCAAAGGAAAATCTAGAAGACATATTAATAAAAAATCCATCAATATCATTAAAGATAATAAAGGAAATAAGCAAAAAATTAAGTGAAACAGAAGATTTAGCTAAGGTGCTTGCTACAAAGGATGTTGTATCTAGAGTTGCTAGTATGCTAGTTGAGTTTTCTACAAAATATGGACAAGAAGATGAAGAGGGAATATTGATAAAGCTCCCTATAAATAGAGAAGACATGGCAAATTATTGTGGAGTAACTAGGGAGACTATAAGTAGAAAACTTTCAAAATTTGAAAGTGATAAATTAATAAGTGTTAGAGGAAATAAAATAATAATAATAACTGAGCTTGAGAAATTAAGAGAGTTATCAGAATAATAAATAAGACTAGTATGAAAACTTAATAGTTTCTATACTAGTCTTATTTATTATAAATTATTATAAAAAACTAAAACCTTTTTTAGGCTATTACTGTCTAATAGATATAAGATAATTATCTGATATACAAATTATTTAATAAATAGGGGTTATAAACAAGAGAGGGAGAGATGAATGGATAAGTTAGAAAGCTTGGTCAAGTTATCGATAAAGGGGAATGATGAAGCCTTTTTGCAACTTATAGATATAATTAAGGAAAATCTTTATAGAACTGCATTTTCATATGTAAAGAATGAGGAAGGTGCCTTAGATGTTGTACAAGAGACAGTTTATAAAGCTTATATATCTATAGATAAAATAAAAAATCCTAAATTTTTTAAAACGTGGATTACAAGAATACTAATCAATAATTCTCTAGATTATATAAAGAAAAATAAAAATGTAGTCTATTTAGAAAATAATGATTTAATAAAAACAATTGGGGCTAAGGAACACAATAAGGATGAAAAAATTTATATATGGGAAGCGATTGAAAGTTTAGATCCAAAATATAGAGAAATTATTAGCCTAAAATATTTTGATGATCTTACAATAAACGAAATAGCTAATGTCCTTAAATATCCTGTAGGGACAGTTAAAACTTATTTAAATAAGGGATTAAGTGGATTGAGAAAGTTTATGGAAAGGGAAATTGTATAGTATGGATGATAAGAATATAAAAGAATGTATAAATATATCTAATAAATTAGATGAAAGTATATTAGAAGGATTTAAGAGAGGCAAAGATTTTAAAAAAGAAAGTAAGAGAAAAAATAAAGTATTTAAAAGTGCTATTAAAGTTGCAGGGATGGCATTTGTTATAACGGCTGGTGTTATAACAGTTAAGCCTGAACTAGTAGAAGCAATTCCAGGTGTATCAAACGTATTTGAAATATTTAAAGGAAGAGATAATTATAAATATAAGGAATATGCTAAGGGCATGGAAATTGTTAAAGAAGATAATGGAGTATCAATTAAGCTTCAGGAAATTGCTATGGATGAAAGAAAGTTTGTAGCAACATTTATTGCTGAGGGTGAAGAGGTTTATGGAAATAATATAGATGTCCAAATAAATACGAATTTAGAAGGGGTAGATGCAAGTACATCTTCTAGAGAAGTAATTAGACTTGATAAAAATAAGGTAGCAGTATTACATTCTATGGATATTTCAGATGGAAATTTAAATGATATTATCAATACTACGGTTAATTGTGGAGGAATTATTAGAGATGGCGATGAACTTAATGGAAATTGGGAAATGAAATTTAAGTTTAATAGAGATGATATATTAGTTAATACAAAAAATATAAAGGTAGATAGAGATATTAATTTTAGTAATGAGATATTAAAGATTGAGGATTTAATGATATCACCTCTTGGAAGCACTTTAAATATATCCTTTAAGAGTAATAGTAATGATAAAGATAATATAGGAAAGTTCCATTACATTATTAAGGATGATAAAGGAAGATTTTTAAATAGTTATCCTATTAGTGGAGTAGTAAATGAAGAAGATGGACGCAAATATATTAGATTGGATATAGCAGATGATATAACTGATTCAAAATATATTAATGTGATACCAGTTAAGACTGAAGACGGAAACATATATAGGGAATATGGTGAAGGTAAAGATAGTAGACTATTAAATAGTACTATTGGAAGTGGAAATGAGATAATAAAAATTAAAACTAAAGATAATTTTGGATATTACAATATAAATAAAAAAGAATTTTATAAGCTTGAAGAATTAGTGGGTAAGGAGATAAAAGTAAACAAAACAAATAGTATAGTAATTAAAAATATAAATGATAATGAAATGACAGTAAAGATTAATGGATATTATGATAGAAAAAATTTAAGTGGATTTGAATTTATTGATGAAGATTTAAATGTATTTGATATGAGTTCAGAAGCTAGCGGATTAAGTGTAGATGATAAATCAGGAGAGATAACTTTTAAAATACCAGCGTTAGATAAAAGTAAAAAATATAATATTGCTTTCCCAGCAATATTAGACTTAGAATACAGCGATAGTGAGGGAATAAAAATAAATAATAATTAAACTAAAAGAATGATTATCAAAAAAATTTTTGATAATCATTCTTATTTGTAACAAAAGTTACAGATAAATTTAATTCTGAGTAATATACTATGGATTATAAGAGGAAACGAATTAAAAAAGGAGAGATCATATATGGAACAAAAAAGAATTGAAGAATTAACATCTATTTTAAGAAAATTAAATACAGGAAATATATCAGAAGACTTAAGAAAAGAAGCACTAGAAGTAGTTAAAAACATAGATCCAATGGAATTATCCATTGCAGAACAAAATTTAATCGATGAGGGAATGAATCCTCAAGATTTAAGACATTTATGTGATATACATATGGAAGTTTTAAAAGATGAATTAGAAAAAATAAAAAATAAATTAGAAACAGGTCACGTAGTTAATACATTAATAGTTGAACATGATAAAATATTAGAATTTTTATCTATGTTAGAAGATTTAAATAATAAAGTACAAGCTTTAGATGAGATAAAAGGCAATGAAGAATATATAAACAAACTACATTTTGCTATAGATAATATATTAGATGCAGAAAAACATCATCAAAGAGAAGAGGATGTTCTATTTAAAGAACTAGAGGGGGATGGTATAACAGGACCTACTAGAATAATGAGAATGGAACATGATGATTTAAGAGGTAAAAAGAGAGAAATAAAAGAGCTCTTAAATTGCATTAATTATATGGATTTTGATGATTTTAAAGAAAGATTACAAGATCTGACTGCATACTTAGTATTTAATTTAAGAGACCATATCTTTAAAGAAAATACAATATTATATCCAACAGCTATTGATAGCATAAATGATGACAGCAGATGGGATGATATGAGAAGAAGATGTGATGAAATAGGATATTGTGGTTTTACACCAAAAGATATTATATAGAAATTTGAATATTATGTACAATATTTAAAGATTATATAAAATACTAAAAATGTAACCTTTGTTACAGATGATTTTAAATCAGGGTAGTATACTCGATATTGTGAGAGCGACAAAGCTTTTAAAAAAAGAAATTAATAAAATTTACGATATAAATATAAAAACTTAGGAGGAATTTAATATGTCAATGTTTTGTTTTCAATGTCAAGAAACAGCAGGATGCAAGGGCTGTACAGTAAGAGGTGTTTGTGGTAAGACTGAAGATGTAGCAAAGATCCAAGACCTTTTAGTATATGTTACAAAGGGATTAGCAACAGTAGTTGTTGAAGGAAGAAAAGTAGGAATAATAAGCGAAAAAGCAAATAAGTTCATAACTGAAAACTTATTTATAACAATCACAAATGCTAACTTTGATTTTAAGGCAATTGAAGCTAGAGTAAAAGAAACATTAGCTTTAAGAGATGAATTAAAGAAAGAGGTAGAAGCAGCTAATGGAAATCCAGTTGGACAAGACTTCCAAGGATGTGCAACTTGGACAGCAAATACAGAAGAAGAAATGATGGAAAAGGCTTCAAAGGTTGGAGTTCTTGCAACAGAAAATGAAGACATAAGAAGTTTAAGAGAACTTATTGTTTATGGATTAAAAGGTATGTCAGCATACATGAAACATGCTATGAACTTAGGATACGACAAAGAAGAAATACATGCATTCATGGCAGAAGCATTAGTTAAAGTTTTAGATGATTCATTAACAGCTGATGAATTAACAGCATTAGCATTAGAAACAGGTAAATTCGGTGTAGATGGAATGGCTCTATTAGATGCTGCTAACACAGGAACTTACGGACACCCAGAAATAACTAAAGTAGATATCGGAGTTAGAAAGAACCCTGGTATATTAATCTCAGGACACGATTTAAGAGATTTAGAAATGTTATTAGAACAAACAGAAGGAACAGGAGTAGACGTTTATACTCACGGAGAAATGCTTGCAGGTCAATACTACCCAGCATTCAAGAAATATGATCACTTTGCAGGAAACTACGGAAACGCTTGGTGGTTACAAAACAAGGAATTTGCTTCATTTAATGGACCAATTCTTATGACAACTAACTGTATAACACCAGTTCAAGATTCATACAGAGACAGAATCTTCACAACAGGAGCTGTTGGATATGAAGGATGTGCTCACATCGAAGCAGATGCAAATGGACACAAAGATTTCTCAAGCATTATAGAATTAGCTAAGAAATGTGAAGCTCCAACTGAAATAGAAAATGGACAAATAGTTGGTGGATTTGCTCATAACCAAGTTTTAGCTTTAGCTGATCAAGTTGTTGAAGCGGTTAAAACTGGAGCAATCAAGAGATTCTTTGTAATGGCAGGATGTGATGGTAGAGCTAAGTCAAGAAACTACTACACAGAATTTGCTGAAAAATTACCAAAGGATGCTGTAATATTAACAGCTGGATGTGCTAAGTACAAATACAACAAGTTAGATCTTGGAGATATAAATGGAATTCCAAGAGTACTAGATGCAGGACAATGTAATGACTCATACTCATTAGTAGTAATAGCATTAAAACTTGCTGAAGTATTTGGAGTGGACAGTGTAAATGAATTACCAATCTCATACAACATAGCTTGGTATGAACAAAAAGCTGTAATAGTATTATTATCATTATTACATTTAGGAATCAAGAACATCCACTTAGGACCAACATTACCAGCATTCCTTTCACCAAATGTAGCTAAAGTATTAGTTGAAAACTTCGGAATTGGTGGAATCACAAACGTAGAAGATGATATGAAGATGTTCTACGGAGAAGAATAATTCGCAAAATCTATTCAAAATAATATAACACCTTAAAAGATAGTAGGTATCCCCTAGACCTACTATCTTTTTTTATATTTGTAATCAAAAGTATTTTTCTACCGTATTATATAGTAAAAATATTTACTCTAGGAGATGAATGTAGTGGGATTTATGGAAAACTTAAAAGGATTTGCAGATGCTACAACTAAGAATGTAACAGCGTTATCAAAAAGTACATCTTTAAAGATAGAAGCAAAAATGAAAATAAGAGATTTAAATGAGGAAATTGATAATATTAAAAGAGAAATACGCAAAGATTATGAAATTATAGGCAAGATGTTTGTATTAGAACTTAGGGAAAAGGTGCCTATGGACGAAATAAAACTTAATAACTTATTAGGTGATATTGATAGCAAGAACTTAAAAATAGAAGAATCAAATAATTGTATTAAGGAAATAGAAGAAGACTTAAATGAAAAATTAGAAGATATTGATAGAAAAAAATACGAATAAAATATAATTTAAAATAAAAAAGTCTAATAAAAAAAGTTTAATTTATTTATTAGACTTTTTATTATATTAAATTTGACACTTATTAATAAAATAATCAAATAAGTGTTTCATATGATTATTTGAATAGATCATCATTTCAGGATGCCATTGCACTCCTATTTCAAAGTTATAGTTTGTATTTTCAATAGCTTCAATTATTCCATCCTTTGAAGTAGCTGCCACTTTAAAGCCTTCGCCAAGCTTTTTTACAGCTTGATGATGATAAGAGTTTACTAATACGGAATCTCCTAGGATTTCATGTAAAATAGTGCCCTCTTTTATAGTAACAGTATGGCTTCCTTCATATTCAGGAGGACTTTGATAATGCTTTATTATATTATTTTTTAAACTTGTTATATCCTGATAAAGATCTCCGCCATGAGCTACATTTAGAACTTGACTTCCTCTACAAATCCCTAGTATAGGTTTATTCAAAGCTTCGAATTCATTTATTAATTCTAGATCAAAATAATCACGTTCAGTTACAACATTACCAAGGTTTGGGTGGGGCTCTTCGCAGTATAAAAGAGGATTAATATCATGTCCCCCTGTTAATATTAATCCATCTAAAAGGTTAGCGTATTTTTTTATAGAATCTATATCATTACTTATTGGCAAAATAAAAGGCATTCCTTTTGAGTAAAAAATAGCATTAATATATTTTTCACTTAATGAAACTAATCTTCTTCCAATAAACTTAGGATCAGTATCTATCATCAATGATGAGGAAATACCTATTAGTGGTCTTTCTTTCATTTAAATCACATCTCCATTTATATTAAATAATAAATATATTATTTGTAACATTTATTATAAATAAACTTAAGCTTATTTACAGAAGCTTAAATTGAAATACATTAAAATAAGAAATATAATGTATTTATAACATTATATGTGTACATAGGTTATGTAGTTAACCTTTAATTACGTAAAAGCTAATTACTTCTACATGAACAGGAATTATATAGTCTTAATTTGTAGATATAGTTAGCTTTTTATATAGTCTTGAGGTGAAGAAATGCAGAAGATTGAATTGATAGCCGTAGTAGGTTGTGGTGGCTTCATAGGAGCAGCTTTAAGGTACATAATATCATTAAATGCAGCTAAAATTTTTGGAGCGGACTTTCCGTATGGAACATTAATAGCAAATGTTATAGGAGCAATTATAATAGGTTTTGTGATGAAAATGAGTTTGGACACGTCTTTAATAACTCCAAATACAAAATTATTTTTAACAACAGGCATGATGGGAGGGCTTACAACTTTCTCAACATTCTCATATGAAACAGTAACTATGATAAATTCAGGGCAATATATTCTTGGTGCCTTTAATTTAGGATTAAATGTAGTATTAAGCTTTGCTGGTGTTACATTAGGTATGATAATTGCAAGATTAGTAGTTTAAATATTAGGTTTATAGGAGGAGTTTTTATGCAAGAGAGAGCTAGTGGGAAGCTAATTAAAATTTTTATAGAAGGAACTGATAAATATGAAGGAAAGCCTTTATATACAGCAATAATTGACAAGTTAAAATCAAAGGAAATATCAGGTGCAACTATAATAAGAGGTATAGAAGGATTTGGAGAAGATAAAAAAATTCATGCAGATTTTATAGAAGTTTTATCAAGAAAACTTCCAATTGTAATAGATATAGTGGCTACAGAAGAGAGAGCTAATGAAATATTAGAAATAGTAAGTCCGATGATAAAGACAGGCAAAATAGCAATAATGGATAATGTTGATGTTATAACATTTAAAAATTAACTAGAAAAAAGGATTAAGTTTACTAGTATTATAGTAAATTTAATCCTTTTTTCATATTTAAATTGTAGAAGGTTATCTTAGTAAAAAGTTCATCCAATCATTAACTATATCATTAGCTTTTTTGTCATCATTATAGTTACTTAAAGCAATTGATTTTAGGTTTTTCTTTAGTTCATCTACATTTAAATAATCTGGGTATTTACTAACACAAATATTACAACAAGAAAATTCAGTATATGCCTTTTTTAAAGTGTTAGTTATATCTTCTTTATTAGTACTATCTTTTAATGATAATAATATAGATTCAAGTTCAGGTAATTTTTCATGTAGAGGGTTATCAACTTCTGCCTCCTCAACTTTATCTATATATTCATTTTCATAATATATATCATTCGCAGATTTAATTAATGAATCTGAATAATCATCAAATTGTTCGACTGATTTTTTTAATAATGCAATTATTTTTTTCATTGTATATTCTTTTGTTGCATTACATAATATACATTCTAAGTGTTTATCCATAAAATACATCTCCTAAGTAACAGAGTAAAAATTTATATAAAATAAATTTCTATGATTATTCTAACATTCAAGATATTTAAGAAATATGATTAGAGATACATTTTTTGTTAATAAGTTAATAGAAATATTTCTAAAATAAATATATAATCTAAATATACAAAAACTAAATATACAAAAATACGCACAAGTTATTAACAAACAGTAAAATGTTTTTTACATAATTAAAATAAAATGGAAGTTATTAAGTATAAGGTTTACAATCGACTTATATGCAACTTTTTATAAGAAAGGTGGATTTTTCTTGAAGAGAATTGAAAAGATCTATAATTATCTAAATGAAAATTGCTTAAATTACAAAATAGATGATATAGAAAATATGGGAATAACTGCCCAGGACATAGAAGATAATCTTGGGATACTTAGAAATAATGCAAGCAAAGAATTAAACGAATTATGTAGAGAAAATAGAGCTATAAAAATTAAATGTAGACCTGTAAAATACTTTGATAGAGATGTATTTGAAAATTTATTTAGTGTAAATATACCAAAGGATATTATTGAGGTTAATTCTTTAAAAGATTTAATAAAGAAGGAAGCGAAGAAATCTCCTTTTGATTATTTAATTGGAGCTGAGACAAGCTTAAAAAATCAAATAGAACAGGCCAAAGCTGCTATACTATATCCTCCAAATGGACTACATACATTAATTGTTGGACCAACAGGAGTCGGAAAAAGTCTTTTCGCAAATAGAATGTATAGCTATGCAAAGTATATTAAAAGACTTAAGGATGATTCACCGTTTATAGTATTTAACTGTGCAGATTATTATAATAATCCACAATTATTATTATCCCATATATTTGGACATGTTAAAGGTGCTTTTACTGGAGCTGATAGTGAAAAAGAAGGTATAGTGGAAAAAGCAAATGGGGGTATATTATTCTTAGATGAAATTCATAGATTACCACCAGAAGGTCAAGAAATGATCTTTTATTTTATGGATACAGGAACATTTAATAAATTAGGTGAAACGGAAAGAAATAGAAAAGCAAATGTATTAATTATTGGTGCTACAACAGAAGATCCATCTTCAACGCTTCTTAAAACTTTTGTTAGAAGAATACCTATAACAATAAATATACCAAGTTTTGAAGAAAGATCAATTGAAGATAAAATCGATATAATAAAGCATCTATTACACAATGAAGCAGTTAGAGTTAATAAACCTATAAGAATATCAGTTGAAGGTATTAAAGCTTTAATTGGAAGCGCATCTTTCGGGAATATAGGACAATTAAAATCTAATATACAATTACTATGTGCTAAAGGATTTTTAAATAGTATTAATGGAGAAAAATATATAGATATTGATTTGAAAATGATGCCAAATAATATACAAAGTGGACTTATAGGTGTGGGTAGTAAAAGAGAAGAAAGAGAGAAAATATTAAATATAATTTCTTCGGAAATAATAATAAATCCAGATAAAAATGTAATTCTTTTAGAAGAAAGTAGTAATTACGAACCACCATTTAATCTTTATAAAATTATAGAAGATAAAGCTTCTGTCCTTAGAGATGAAGGTATGGATGAAGAAGCTATAAATAAATTTATAACAACAGATATAATGGTACACATTAAATGCTTTTATGATAAATTTAAAAACGATAAATATTCAGTAGATGGTCTTCTTAAAATAGTAGATTCTAAAATAGTAGATTTTGCAGAAAAGGCTAGGGATTTAGCTGAAAGAGAACTTGGAAGGAAGTATAATGATAGATTTTTATATGCAATAAGTCTTCATATGAGTGCATTCTTTACTAGAATAAATAAAAATTTAAATCCAGACTATGAGAATATGGAGAGTATGATACAAGAGCACTCTAAGGAATATAGTACTGCAGAAAAGATATGTGATCTTGCAGAACAATATTTTAATACTAAAATTCCAGATGGTGAAATAACTTATATAACACTATTGCTTAATTCAATAGAGGAAACAGATTCTGCAGGAAAAGTTGGAGTTGTAGTTGCAGCTCATGGAAGTAGTACAGCAAGTAGTATGGTAAATGTTGCAATTAAGTTGTTTGATAGTGATAATATAACTGCTGTTGATATGCCGCTTGAAATAAGCCCTAAAGATACTCTAGAGATAGTAACTAAGAAGGTTAGAGAAGTTGATAGGGGTAAAGGGGTAATGTTATTAGTTGACATGGGATCATTAAATAGTTTTGGAAATATTATATATGAGCAAACAGGAATAAATATAAAAACTTTAGATATGGTATCAACTCCAACTGTATTAGAAGCTGCAAGAAAATCATCCTTAAATGATTTAGAATTAGAAGGACTGTATCAATATTTAAAGAATTTTAAGGGCTATGGAGCTAGTGCAACTCAAACTAATTCCCAAAATACTGAAGGCGTAATAATTACGCTATGCTCAAGTGGCAATGGAGCTGCGCTTAAACTTAAAGAGCTTGTTTTAGATATAATACACAAGATATCAGAAGAAAACATTGAGGTTATACCAATTGGAATAAAGAATCATAAACCTAAAATACAAGAAATATCAAATAGCAAAAAAGTACTTGCTGTAGTTGGCGTTATGGATCCAAAGATGAATATACCATTTATATCTCTTGAAAGCTTAATTTCTGATACTGGTGAGAAGATTATAGAAAATATATTTAAAGGTGAATGTATTGAAATAGAAGATGAAATACATGAGGATATAGTTTTAAGTAGTCTTTGTTATGACAGCTTAAAAGAAACTCTAACATATTTAAATCCAGATAAAATTTTAAATTTACTTTTAGAATTTGTTAGTGTATTAGAAAAGAATTTAAATAGAGACTTTAATAATTCAATGAAACTTAGAATAGTTCTTCATACTGCTTGTGCGTTAGAAAGAGTGATATTAAAAGATGAACTAAAGTATATAGATGATAAAGAAAAAATAGATACTACTATTATAAATAAGATAAAAAGTGCACTTAATATCTTTAAAGAAAGTATTAATTTAAGTCTTAGTGAAGATGAAATATGCTATATGGCTGATATGATATTATTATAGTATCAAATATGCAAATATGTATATTAATATGACAAAATAAGTGTATTAAAAACTGAATAAGTGTATTACTTAAAAATCACGGGAAATTTTTTGCAGCTTGAAGTTAAGTTATAAAAGGGTTTTCGTGATTTTTTTTAATATAATATACAATTTGGTATAAAAGTTGCTTTTATTATACATATAAGAAAAAAATAAGAGAAAAGAGGTAATTTTATGGTTGCTATAATTATAGGAACTCATGGAAATTTTTCAGAAGAATTAGTACGTTCTTCAGAAATGATTTTTGGGAAACAATCAAATGTTTCATATATAACTTTTAAACAAGGGGAAGGACTTGAAGAATTAGCTGCTAAATACAATGTGGCTATGGATCAGTTATATACAGATGACGGAGTGTTATTCATGGTAGATTTATTTGGAGGTAGTCCGTATAATGCAGCTAGTATGATAGCACTTAAAAATGAAAATATGGATGTAGTAACAGGAGTAAACTTACCAATGCTGATTGAAACATTCGAAAGTATGAGTTTTTCAACTGTAAAAGAGTTAAAAGATGTCGCAATAACTGCTGGACTCGCAAGCATCAAATCATTAAAAGATAACTAAGGGGAATAATTTATAATGAAAATCGTTTTGGCAAGAATAGATGATAGATTAATACATGGACAAGTTGCAACAATTTGGAGTAGACAAACAGGATGTCAAAGAATAATTGTTTGTAATGATGATGTTGCAAATAATGAAATAAGAAAGACATTATTAGTACAAGGTGCACCTTCAGGAATAAAGGCACATGTTCTTAGTGTAGATAAAGCAGTAAGGGTATACAATGATCATAAAGATATAGATGATAAAGTATTATTACTTTTCACAAATCCAGAAGATGTTTTAAGAATGGTAGACCAAGGTGTTGATATTAAAAGTGTAAACATTGGAGGAATGTCATTTAAAGTAGGAAAGAAGCAGATAACAAATGCAGTTTCTGTTGATAATAAAGATATAGAAGCATTTAAGAAGCTTAATGATAAAGGAATAGAATTAGAAATTAGAAAGGTTCCTTCAAACTTAAAACAAGATATTATGCCTTTAATAGAAAAGTTATAATAAATTAATAGAATTATAGCAATATAGGTAATACACAAAATACAATAAACTATTTTCAAAAATAAGAGCTATTTTTAAGTGATTGGTAATGCCACTTAAAAATAGTTCTTATTAATTTATGACATATTTTAAATTTACGTACATTTTACATTAAAATTTAAATAAAATTCGTAAAAATCCTTGATTTTTAGACATATATATATTAATATTTCCTTATAAGGGAAATTTAAAAGAAAAAATCGAATATTGATGGATAATAAACGTACATTTATATGTAAAAAGGAGATATATTTGATGAATTATGATGTTATAATCGTAGGAGCAGGACCAGCAGGAATTTTTACTGCATTAGAATTAAATAAGAGAGATAAAGATAAAAAGATTTTATTAATAGAATCAGGTACAAGCATAGACAAGAGAAGATGTCCAAAAGAAAAGACTAATAAATGTGTATCATGTAAACCTTACTGTCACATAACAACAGGATTTTCTGGAGCAGGTGCTTTCTCAGATGGTAAGCTATCACTTAATCATGAAGTAGGTGGAGATTTACCAGATCTTATAGGAGGTAATATAGCTCAAAAGTATATCGATTATACAGATAAGATATATCTTGAGTTTGGAGCAGATACAAGAGTCGAAGGTGTGGATAACCCTGAAGCTGTAAAAGAGATAAGAAGAAAAGCAATACAAGGTAACTTAAAACTTGTTGACTGCCCTATAAGACATTTAGGAACAGAAAAAGCTCAAGAAATATATTTAAAGATTCAAGAGTATTTATTAGAGAATGGAATTGAGATAAGATTTAATACACTAGTAGAAGATTTAATAATAGAAAATGAGAATATAAAAGGTGTAATAGTAACAGATTCAAGAACAAAAACTCAAAAAGAAGAACTTTTCAGTGACAAAGTTGTTGTTGCAACAGGAAGAAAAGGAGCAGACTGGCTTAGTGATATGTGTACAAGACATAATATAGCACATAAAGCTGGAACAGTTGATATTGGAGTTCGTGTTGAGCTTAGAAATGAAGTTATGGAAAGCGTAAACAATGTTCTATATGAATCAAAACTTATAGGATACCCAGCACCATTTAAGGATAGGGTAAGAACATTCTGCCAAAATCCAGGTGGATTCGTATCACAAGAGAATTATGATAACAATATGGCTATAGTTAATGGTCACTCATATAAAGATAAAAAATCAAATAATACAAACCTTGCTATTTTAAGTTCACACAACTTTGAAGAACCATTTAATGAGCCAATAGAATATGGTAAAAAAGTTGCAGAGCTTGTTAATATGCTTGGTAATGGAAGTATAATAGTTCAAAGATATGGGGATATCTTAGCTGGTAAGAGAACTTGGCAAAAAGAACTTGATAGGTCAAATGTTAAGTATACACTTCCTGATGCAGTTGCAGGAGATTTAACATCAGCAATGCCTTATAGAACAATGACAAACATAATTAATTTTATGGAGGCATTAAATGTTGTTGTTCCTGGATTTGCAAGTGATGAAACACTTCTTTATGGACCAGAGATAAAGTTCTATAGCAATAAAGTTATATTAGATGAGAATTTTGAGACAAACATTAATGGGTTACACTGTCTAGGTGATTCTAGTGGATGGACTAGAGGACTTATGATGGCTTCAGCTATGGGTGTAATGATGGGAGAAAAATTAAGTAAATAACACAGCCAAATCTTAATTATACAAATTTATATTTTAAGTAAGATATGTAGGGGTATCTTACTTATTTTTTTTGTGAAAATTTATATTGCTTTATACAATTAATTGAAATAAAATATATATTGAAAATAATATAGACGACAGTTCGGAAGCCTCCTGTCTTAAAACAAAACTACGGCATTATAATTTAAATAGAATTATTATGCGTAGGATTAATATATAATCCTACCTTTTTTAATGCGAGCAAATTAATCAAAGATAAGTATTAAAAATGGTAGAGTTAATAGAATTAGTGGATTAATAAACAAGTTATCCACTGAAATTGTTAGCTTTATCATTTTTTTTAGATTAAATGTGGATAAAATATAGTATAAATATTTTTGATTATAATGTGTGGGGGAATTGAACTGAAATCTAAATAGATTGAAGGAGAAGTTTGTATGAGAAATGATAAAACAACAAGAATTGTTTATGCAGCAATTATAGCGGCGATTTACGCAGCTCTAACTTTAGTGCTAGCACCAATTAGCTACGGTCCAGTACAATTTAGATTATCAGAAGTTATGGTACTTTTAGCTATCTTTGATCCATTATACATAATAGGATTAACTTTAGGATGTTTTTTAGCAAATATATTTGGTAGTGGAGTTATAGATGCTATATTTGGTACTTTAGCAACATTTATAAGTGTAGTTCTTATATACTTTACAGGTAAATTAAAAATAAAGGAATTACCTAAATTATTTATTGCATCACTTTGGCCTGTAATAGTAAATGGATTAATAATAGGTTGGATGATATCACACTTCTTTACAGAAGGGGCAGAATCAATGTGGGTGCTTGGAGGACAAGTAGCTATAGGAGAATTTGGAGTAGTTTCTATAATAGGAGTTTTAGTATTTTATAAGCTTGGAGATAAGATTAAAAAAGTATTATTACTTAAGTAGAAATTATTATATAAATGAAAAGCTATAGGAAGTATAAAATTTTATACTTTCCTATAGCCTTTTTTTATTATTTATATTTGAATTTTAATATTCCAATATTTTGTATATTTATCTTTAAGATGATATCATTAAATATAAAGGTTAAAAATTTAGGAGGAAGGTTTTTTGAATTATAAAATTTTAATAATAGAAGATGATAAAGAGATAAGTAATATGGTTACTATGTACTTAAAAAATGAAGGATATGATATTATACAAGCGTTTAATGGACAAGATGGTATAGATAAGGCATTAGAAATAAATCCTGAATTAATATTATTAGATTTAATGTTACCAGTAGTTGATGGTATGGAATGTTTAAGAAAAATAAGAGAAAAAAGCATAGTTCCAATTCTTATAATGTCAGCAAAAAATAGTGATTTAGATAAAGTATTAGGACTAGGACTTGGAGCGGATGATTATATAGAAAAACCTTTTTCAATAATAGAATTTTCAGCTAGAATAAAAGCAATTTTAAGAAGAAATAATGATTATATAAAAAAGAAAAACTATAATGATGAACATAAAAAAGTTATAGGAGATTTAGTAATAGATTTTAATTCAATTAGTGTAACAAAGGGCGGAAAAGATGTATCTTTGACTAATAAAGAATTTGAAATACTAAAACTATTTGTAACGAGACCTAATAGAGTATTTACTAAAGCCCAGATATATAACTTAGTATGGAATGAGGAGTATTATGGCGATGATAATGCTATAAATGTACACATGAGAAGGCTTAGAGAAAAGATTGAGGATATTCCATCTAAACCTCAAATAATAAAAACACTATGGGGTATAGGATATAAGTATGAGGAGAATTAATTATGAGTGGTGTTACTATTAGTTTAATAATAGCCATAATAGTACTTTTAGTAATATGTTTTAGATTATTACTAAATAATATAAAGAGGGATAATGAAATTAAGTATATAGCTAATAAAATAAATAGTATATATAACAATTCAACAAGTGAGCGAGTTTTACTTAGAACAAATAATAAAGATATGAAAGAATTACTTATAAATTTAAATAAGATATTAGAAAAGAATCAGAAGAATGAAAGTATATTTATAAATAATGAAGAAAAAATGAGAAAGATGCTTTCAAATATTTCTCATGATATAAAAACGCCTTTAACCGTTATATTAGGATATGCCGAGATGCTTAGGGAAGGAAACAACTTAAGTGAAGAGCAAAAGAATGATTTATTAAAACTTATAAAAGATAAGGGGGAAGAGGTAGTACTTATAATAAACAAATTTTTTAACCTCTCAAAACTTGAAAGTGGAGATAATGATATAGATATAGAAAAGGTTAATATAAGTGAAATATGTAGGAAGAGTATATTAGAGTATTACGATATATTAAATAGTAATGGAATAGATGTAGATATAAATATACCAGATAAGGAGATATATATTTATACTGATGGACTTTACTTAAGTAGAATATTATCAAATCTTATTTCTAATAGCTTTAAATATGGATATGAAGGTAATATTATAGGACTTAGTTTAACTGAAGAAAAGAAAAGTATAACTATAGAGGTGTGGGACAAAGGAAAAGGTATTGATGAAATTGAAAAGGAAAAAATATTTGATAGATTATATACATTAGAAGATTCAAGAAGTAAAGAATTCTCAGGCAGTGGACTTGGTCTTACTATAACGAAGAAATTATGTGAGAAAATTGGTGGAGAAATAGAGGTAAATAGTATTCCGTATGAGAAAACTTCATTTAAGGTAATAATTAAGAAAGACAACTTAAGAAACAAGTAAGAATTGGATAATAAAAAAGAAAATATTGCTCTCTATAATAAAAGTATAAGTAGCATTTAATCAAAGAAAAAATAGCATTTATAAATAAGAGAGGTGTAATAAAGTGCAAGATATTTTAAGATTAGAAGGAGTATCTAAGTCTTATGGAAACAAAAAAGTTGTTGATAATGCATATATATCACTAAAAAAAGGAGAGATATATGGCTTTGTAGGTCCAAACGGAGCAGGTAAAACAACTATAATGAAGATGATAACTAATTTAATAAAGAAGGATTCAGGAAACATAATAATTTTTGGGGAAGATGTACAACCAGGTGATTATGAGTATTTCAAAAGGATTGGAAGCTTAATAGAAAGTCCAAGTTTTTATAAAAATATGACGTTAGAAGAAAATATAAAAATATATTGTGATTATCGTGGATTTTATGACAAGAGTGAGATTGATAAAATAATTAAATTATTTGGATTAGAAGAATATAGAAAGTTAAAAGCTAGTAAACTTTCCCTGGGAAATAAGCAAAGGCTTGGGATTGCACAAGCGTTAGTTACAATGCCAGAGATATTAATACTAGATGAACCTATAAATGGATTAGATCCAGTAGGTATAAAAGAAATAAGAGAATTATTATTAAAATTATCAAAAGAATATGGAATAACAATTTTCATATCAAGTCATATATTATCAGAAGTTGAAAGCATTGCCGATAGAATTGGAATAATAAATAAAGGAAAAATACTTGAAGAAATATCTATGGAAGACCTTAGAAGAAAATGTGGAGAATATATAGAATTAACTTTAAGTGATAGTAAAAAGGCAGCGATATTATTAGAAAAAATATTCAATATAAATAATTATAAAATATTAGATGATACGAGCATCAGAATATATCATCCAAATCTTGATGGTACGAAAGTATTAAAAGAATTAATTGATAATGGATTTAAGATAGACTCTTTCAATAGAAAGATAGAAAGTCTTGAAGAGTATTATATCAAGAAAGTTGGAGGGGATATGAATGCTTAATTTATTAAAAATAGAATGGAAAAAAGCAAATCTAAAAGGTTATTTAATTGTATTACTTGCGATAGTGGTATTTGCAAGTGTATCATTAATAATTACAGGGTATATGTATACTAATGAAAGTATGAGAGATCTAGTAATGCAAATGGGACAATCTTCAGGAGTTAGTGGTAATATTTACGCTACAAACTTAGAATCTATTAGTGGAACAATATATCAATTTATGTTTATTTTTTGTGGTATTTTAGGTGGACAAATATTTTTAAAAGAATATAAAAATGGAACTATAAAAACATTATTTACATCACCAATAAAGAGAGAAAAAATAATACTATCTAAAGTTATCTTTTATGTATTATTAAATTTTGTATTTACATTAATATTTGTAGCAGTTCAAATTGTAGTAATAGTTGCAGTTTCTAAAATATTCCCTATAGAAGGTTCAGCAATAAATATGGAAGTTATTAAAGAATACTTACCAAGAATATGTTTAAATGTAGTAGGAGTATCAATGGCAGTATTATTGCCCCTTACTATTGTATTAATCAAAGGAAAATCAGAAGGTATGCTAATTGGAGTATGCATAGCATTTACGGTATTATTCACAGCGGTTACTTCTAGTGTAACTATTTTTAAAAGTTCAGAAACAATATTAAATATATTTTATGCTGCACTTCCTATATTAGGTGTAATATCAATGGGATATTATTGTAGTAAATATATAAATAAAGATATAAGTGTATAGATAATTATATGAAAAGTGTGGTTTTTAATAGCCACACTTTTTTATTAAGATAAATTAGTATGTCAAAGAAAAAACATCCGAAAAATGACTGGTTTTTTCGGATGCTTTTTCCTATCGACTGAAAGCACGTAGTAGGGATTAATTATATATATATTAATTTATATTAAAATAAAGGGGATGCAAAAATAATATTGAGGAAACTTCAAATTTGTGAGGTGTATATAAACGTAAAATTATATTAAAGGGTAAACTATATTTAATATGAGCAGTGTTAATTATATTAAAATGTAATCGAACTTTTTTAATTTTAAGTTTATAACAATCAATGGGGTTTTGAGAGTCTAGTAATGCTAAAAGCTATTAGCTTAAAACAAAACATCAAGTTTGGAATTTCCTCAATATTTCAAAAAAAACATGTATGCTCTACTTCTTGAGCACAGTTTCATAATATATGTAAATTAGTGTTAGTGCAAAGGTTTAAAATTAAATGGAAATTACTAAGAATGGATAAAAAACTAAACATTTATAAAAAAAATATAGTTTTATTGATAACAAGTAAATGTAATAATGATTTTAGTAAAGGAATTAATTACAAGGGAATATTTAGTAAAAGCTTTGTTACATATTTTGAATTTATTTTAAGAGTATGGACTAGGATAATTATAAGATTTATTAAAAAAACTAGAAATAGCCTAGGGTTATGTAAAATATTTCTTAAAAATAAATATAAATACAAATAATAAAATATACATATATGTAACAGAAAATATTTATAATTATAGTAAAATATTTGAAATACAATATTTTAGATAAGCTAAATTAACTTAAGAAACTATAATATCTGCAAAATAGAATATTATAAAAAAGTATGGATAAATCAACTATTTGATTTATCCATACTTTTTTATAAGAGCAAACTTAATCTAATTTTATATGGCAGTATCCACCTGGATTTTTCTTAAGATAATCTTGATGATATTCTTCAGCTTTATAATATTTTTCAAGTGGTTTAACTTCAGTTACTATTTTCTTTGAATATTTTTGTTGTTCTTTATTTTTACTTGTTTCTATAATTTCAATATCATTTTTATCAGTATAGTAGATTCCTGTTCTATATTGACTACCTATGTCATTACCTTGTCTGTTTAAAATTGTCGGATCTATAATACTCCAAAATTCTTCTAAAATAATCTCTAAAGATATTTCATTTTCGTCGTATAATATTTTACATACTTCTGCATAATAAGTGTTGTTATTACATATATCTTCGTATGTCGGATTTTCGCCTCTTCCATTTGCATAACCAACTTCAGTTTTTTTGATACCTTTTAAACGTGACATAAATTCTTGTACCCCCCAGAAGCAGCCTCCACCTAGAACTATTTCTCTCATAATTCAAAACACCTCCTATATTCTTTTTTATTATTATAATAATCATGCATAAAAATTCAAGCAAAGTATTCTAATTGTTCATTAATTTGTAAAAGAAATTTGCTATAATTCCAATAATATACACAAAACGAAGGAGGAGAGTCTATGAAAAAGAAAAAGAAACTGAGTTTCCCTACAGCTTTTACGGTATTATTTATAGTTCTTATATTATCAGCAGTGTTAACTTATATAGTGCCAGCAGGAGCTTATTCTAAATTATCATATAACTCAGAAGATAAGGCTTTTAATATAACTACTCCAAAGGGTGATGTAGTTAAAGAGCCTGCAACTGAAAATACATTAAATAAGCTTGGAATAAAAATTGGTTTAGAAAAATTTGAAGACGGTAGCATAAATAAACCAATTGCTATTCCTAATACGTATGAAAGAGTAGAACAAAAACCACAAGGAATAGTGCAAATAATACAAGCACCAATTGAAGGAACTTATAATACAATAGAAATTATTATGTTCATATTAATAATTGGTGGAGTAATGGGAATATTAAACGTAACTGGAGCGTTTAATGCTGGAATTGCAGAATTATCTAGAGTTACAAAAGGAAAAGAATATATACTTATAATTTTATTAAATATTTTAATTGCTATTGGGGGAACTACATTTGGTCTTGCAGAAGAAACAATTGCTCTTTATCCTATTTTAATTTCGGTATTTTTAGCGGCGGGATATGATGCTATTGTATGTATAGCTACTATATATATGGGATCAGCAATTGGTACAATGTTCTCAACAGTAAATCCTTTTTCATCTGTTATTGCATCTAATGCAGCAGGTATTAACTTTACAGAAGGATTATCATTTAGAGCAGTTGGACTTGTAGCAGCAACAATAATAGCTTTAGTTTATATAATTAGATACGCAAATAAGATAAAGAAAGATCCTACAAAGTCTCTTATATATGATCAAAAAGAGGAGATAGAAAATAAATATCTTCATGAATCAAATAAAGAGGTACCAGAGTTTACAATTAGATTAAAGATAATGCTTATAATATTTGCATTAGCTTTTGTAGTAATGATATATGGTGTTGCAGCTAGAGGTTGGAGCTTTACTGAAATGACAGCATTATTCTTAGTTGTAGGAATAATAATAGGAGTTATTTCAGGAATTGGAGAAAAAGCTTTTGTAAATAATTTTGTAGCTGGAGCAGCAGATCTTGTAGGAGTTGCATTGATAATTGGTGTTGCAAGATCAATTAATTTAATTCTTGAAAATGGTCAAATTTCAGATACATTATTGCATTATTTCTCAGGAATAGTAAATGGAATGAATGGTTCAGTATTTATTATAATAATGCTCATAATATTTGTTATATTAGGATTCTTTATTCCATCATCATCTGGGCTTGCAGTACTTGCAATACCTATTATGGCACCACTTGCAGATACTGTGGGACTTCCAAGAGATGTTATAGTAAGTTCATATCAATTTGGTCAAGGTTTAATTTCATTCATAACACCAACTGGACTTATATTAGCAACACTTGAAATGGTAGATGTAACATATAATAAATGGCTTAAATTTATTATGCCTTTAATGATATATATAGCAATATTTGCAGCAGTACTTCTTCTAATACAAGTACACTTTTAATTAAATATAAAACCCATCATCTTTAAGATGATGGGTTTTACTTATTTTTAGTAAAAAGGTTGTATATTAAAAAAAGTTGTTGTCTAAAATTTTGTTTGCATATTTATACGATTTTTATACGTAGATTAATAATTAATATAATAACTTTGCAATAAAAAATACCCTCAAAGAGGGCATAAATCTTCTATCAATAATGATATACAAAAAGTTTATTAACTCTTCGGCAACTGGCTGGTATAGTTTTAAAACCTTAACCCCTATAGCTTTGCATCCTTAAATTTCTCTAAGTTTGCCTATTAAATTTTGCTTAAATACTTTTAAAATCAATCTGTTTCTTACAAATATTATAATATAATACATAATAATCAAAATCAATACAAAAATGAATAAAATATTAATAATTTTTCTAAAAATTTAATAAGATACACGATAATGGTGTATATTGATGATATTAATCAAAAAAAGAGCCATGTTAGATTTTAAATCTAACATGGCTCTTTTTAGAAGATTTCACTTTAATTTTTAGTATATACACTTTTAGAATACTCCTAGAATTAGAACAAATAGAAAAATGTATGTAAACATTTATTTAATAAACCTCTTTTTTATACATAATATGGTACTGTAATATAGAAAAACAAAAAATTCAATAAATTTGTATTTAAGTAAATAAAAAGGGGGACAAAAGATGAAAAAAGCATTAAAGCTTATAGGTTTTTTAATTATATTATTTATAGTATACAGTTTAATTAGTTTTGCTGTGGGAATAGTAGCTGGTTTAGCATATTTTATTATAAGTGGAGTAGGTTCTCTTAATTCTACAGCAATAGATAATTTTATTAGGAATAATGTATACATAATTTCATTAATCGCAGATATTATATTTGTAATATGTTTATTTGTTAAAAGAGGTTCTATAAAAGAGTGTAGGTTTAAAAATATAAGTAAAAAAGATTACTTATACATAGCTTTATTATCATTTGGACTAGCTGTGATTTTAGGAATATTAGTTGCATTATTAATGCAAATTTTCACGAGTTATAATGAAGTTGCAAAAACAATATCATCAAGTACAGATTCAATTTTTAGTTTAATTTCAATTATAGTTCTTATACCAATATGTGAGGAAATAATATTTAGGGGAGTTATATTTGGATATTTAAAGAAAAGATATAATTTAGTAGTGTCCTTAATAATTCAAGCTTTAGCATTTGCTTTTATGCATGGAAACATAGTACAAGGTATTTATACATTTATACTAGGATTAGTACTTGGAATAATATATATTTATACTAATTCATTATATGGATCTATGCTAATGCATATAATATATAATTTATTAGGGGCAGTAGTATTATCCAAGTTATATGGTGCATTTCCTATAAGTGTGTATATATGCATGATATTAGCAGTAATATGTATTATTTACTCAACCAAAAAGATTAAAGGTAATTTTAAATATAGACTTAAAAACAACTAAAATAAAAGAGGAGAGTGCTTTAAGCACTTTCCTCTTGTTTTATATCTTGCTTTTTTCCTGAAATTATATTTAAGAAAGAAGCAAGTATTATAACAATATATCCAATTACAGATAAGTAATCAGGAATTTCTGCAAATAATATAAAACCATAAATTGCAGCTATTATTAATCCTACATAGTCAAACATTGAAATTTCGCTTGCAGGAGCGTTTCTATATGCTAATGTTAGAAATACCTGTCCAAGTACAAAACAAAGCCCAGCAAGCACCATATAGCTTATATTAGCTAATGTAAGACCAGAAGTATCAATAAACATAAATGGTAAGCAAACTATAGTAGCGATACCTGTAAATGAAAGTATAACAGTGAAGAAGTCTTCCTTATCTCCAATAACTCTAATCATAGTGTAAGCAAGTCCTGCACAAGCTGCCGCAACTATTCCCATAATTGATGGAATTATTGAGGCATCAAAGTGAGGCTTAATTACAAATAAACTTCCTAAGAAAGCTAAAATTAATAGAGTACCTTGTTTAAGTGTAAGTTTCTCTTTAAGATAAATAAATGAACATATAATTGCAAAAAATGGGCTTAATTTATTAATCATTGTTGCATCAGATAATAATAAATAATCTAATGAAAAATAAAATGCACAAATAGATACAGTACCCATAATTCCTCTTAAAAATAAGTACTTTCTAGTGCCTTTATGCCCAAAGAAAGAAGCACCTCTTTTAAAAATAATTATACATACAATAACAGTTGCTACAGCGTTTGTTATAAATGTTTTTTGGTAAGGGGTAACACCAGATGCTAACTTACCAAACATATTCATTGTTGTAAAAAAGAATGAAGCTAATATCATAAAAAATATAGCTTTTTTCTTATTATTTGTATTCAATTTACATCCTCCTAACAGTATTTTTATCCCATATAAATAGCTGATCAGAATTATTTAGACATTTGAAAAGATTTTTTCTAAATCCAGGCATCTCTTTATCCATAGTCCTTATTAATTCTTTAATATCTTGTCTCTTAGTCTTTCCATCAGCAGGACAAGGATTATGGATAACAGGATATTCATATGTACGAACGGCTTTTCTTATCATTGATTCATCAATATACACCATAGGTCTAATTAAGGTTATATCGTACTTTTCCATAGTGCTTTTGGGAGAAAAACAATTAATTCTTCCTTCATAGCTTATAGAAAGCATTAATGTCTCTATAGCATCATCTTTATGATGACCTAGGGCAACTTTGTTACAACCTAATTTTCTAGCGGTATCATTTAGAGCACCACGTCTTAAATTTGCGCAAAGAGAGCAAGGATTTTTTTCTTTTCTAATATCAAATACTATTTCATTTATATTTGTTTGTATCTCATGGAATTCTACATCAATATCATTGCAAAGTTTATGTAATGGAGAGTTGTCAACACCTCCAGGATTTAATGTTATTGCAATAAGATCAAATTTTTGAGGTGAAAAACGCTGATAATTCTTTAAAATATGTAATAAAGTAAGGCTATCTTTGCCTCCAGATAAGCCAACAGCAATCTTATCACCATTTTCTATTAACTCAAAGTCATTTATAGCTTGTCTAGCTTTACTTAAAAGCTTTTGCATAACCATAAATACCACCACCTTTTGTAAAGATTTATAAAAATCAACCTTTATATTGTACAGCATTAGTAGTAAAAAGTTAAGAGAAGCAAAATTTTAATAGCTAAAAACAATAAATATAATAGATAAGATGATAAATATATTTGAAATATCAATTAAAAACATAATAAATTCCTTAAAAAGTAAGAAAAATAGAAGAAAAATACATATGAAAATATTATAAAATATGTAAAATAATACAATAAAGTCTTTCAAATCTTACTGAGTAAACTGATATAGACTATCTTTAACCTTAATAACATTTAAATACATAATTTGAAATAAAATACTTGAAGATAAAATATTAATTAAATTTAAAAAATATTAATATAACATTAACTATTGACATAATTTATTAAATATTAGAAAATAAAAAAGGCAAAAAATCATAGTAAATTAATGTGAGCAGATGGGCGGCTAGACTACCCGTGTGCTCTTTTTTTATCAGAAAGGGATGATTAAATGAAGGGGATTTTTAAAGACAAAAAGTTTATAAAAACTATGCTAACTCTAGCATTACCAATAACTCTTCAAAGCTTTATAACATCTTCATTAAATTTAGTTGATAATTTAATGATTGGTAAGCTTGGAGAAGATGCAATAGCATCAGTTGGACTAGCTAACCAATACTTCTTTATTTTTATGCTAGCTTTAACTGGTATAAACGCTGGAGCAAGTGTATTTATGGCTCAATATTGGGGAAAGAGGGATGTAAAGAGAATTAAGGGTGTACTTGGGCTTGATATATCAGTAGGTTTTATAGCGACTATTATCTTTGGAATAGGGGCATTGTTATTTGCTACTCCTATAATGAGTATATTATCTAATGATCCAAATGTAATAAACCTTGGAAGTGAGTATTTAAGAATAGTTTCAATAAGTTACATATTTACTAATTTAACTATGGCATTTTCTTCAGCTCTTAGAAGCACAGAGCAGCCTAAAATACCAATGTATGCAAGCTTAATCGGGGTTTTAAGTAATGCATTTTTAAACTGGGTATTTATATTTGGAAATTTAGGAATGCCTAAGATGGGTGTAAGTGGAGCTGCAATTGCAACGACAGCAGCACGTGGAATCGAAATGATATTTATAATAAACGTTACATATATAAAGAAAAATAAAGTTGCTGCAAGAATAAAAGAATTATTTGATTTTGATATGGAGTTTGTAAGAAGATACTTTAAAACAGCAACACCAACAATAATAAATGAACTTGTATGGTCTTTTGGAATGACTGCATTTTCAATAGCATATGCCCAAATTGGAACAAGTGCAGTTGCAACAATGCAAATAGCAACAACTATAAATAATATGTTTATGGTTTTATGTATAGGTCTTGCAACAGCAGCTTCAATTATGGTTGGAAATAAAATTGGAGCAGATGAAGGTGATGTTGCAGTTGATTATTCAAAAAAGATTGGAATTTTATCACCTATAATTGGACTTTTAATAGGTATTGGAATATTTACTTTAGCTAGAGTAATCGTGGCTCAATTTAACGTAACACCAGAAACTTATAAAGATACATTGAATGTATTATATATTATGGCAATATTTTGCCCTATAAGGTTCTTTAATGTTGTAATGATAGTTGGAGTGTTTAGAGGCGGTGGAGACACTACATACTCAATGCTAGTACAAGCAGGTACTATATGGGGATATGCAGTTCCAGTTTCTCTTATTGGTGCAGTATCATTAGGATTACCTATAACGACAGTATACTTCTTAATATGCACAGAAGAAGTTGTTAAGATAGTATTTGAATTATCAAGGTTAAGATCAGGTAAATGGATAAAAGCAGTAGTTTAAAAATATAAATATAAAGGCTAATAGATACTTTATTTAAAAATATCTATTAGCCTTATTATTTTCTATTCCTTAATACATTTAAAGAACATACCGCCTTCTAAATAAACGATATATCCATCTTGAAGATATATTTCATCAAATTGTGGATTGTTTTTATTAGGACTAGAAACATCAAGTGCAGTAACTGTACCACTATCTAATCCAGTTCCCTTAAGGGATTCCATCTTAAATCCACGGCAAAAATCTGATTCAGAAACTTTAGCTATATTATATATTGGATTTTTTATATTAACTCCAAAAGAGTTATTAACGTAATTATCTTTACTTATTGTTATTGTCTTATTTAAAGGAACAGTACTACCAGTATTTAATGGTGTTCTTCCTATAAGTTCTGCTATCTTCCAAGTTCCATAATATTTAGATATTTCAGTTGAATCAGAAGATGTATCATTATTTTTTACTCTTTTTTCAACGACTAAATTATTACTTGGAGTAATCATTGGTTTTTCAGTATTTTTTATATGTACATCTTTCTTCTTTATAGATTCAGAAGATTCTTTTTTTACTGTAGTATTTGCTTTAACAGAATCTTCTTTATTATCTTGTTTTATATTAGTATCTGAGCTTTCAGTAGAAGATTTATCAGAAGTTTTATTAGTATCTTTTGATACATCTTCTTTATTAGTTTGTTCCTTAGCTTCAGTATTTTTTGATACATTATCTGATGTTTTAGTTGCTTCAACTTGTGGCTGTGGATTGCTTGTACTAGCACTTGAATTTGAATTATCGCTACATCCAGCTAAAACAACAAAACATGAGGCTATAAGTAAGCCTATAAGTGTTTTTTTCATAAATTTCACCCTCCATATGTAAAATAGTTATTTATTCCATTATACAATAATTATAAGAATAAAATATTACAATAATAAATCAAAAAAAAGAAGCATTAATGAATAATGCTCCTTTTTGATTTATCTTTGACTTTCAGGAAGATCAGAAACAATAATATTTCTAACATCATTATGAAGTTCTGCTATTTCTTCCTTAGATAGATTAGTTACATCAATAGGTTTATGGAAATAAACTTCTATATCAGCTGGACGTATTTTACCGCCATTAGCTTCTAAAAGTTTATATGAACCATTAATAGTAACTGGAATTATTTTAACTTTAGACTTAAGAGCTAATTTAAAGCTACCTGCTTTAAATTCAGCAACTTTTTTACCTTTACTTCTTGTCCCTTCAGGGAATATAACCATTGAATATCCCTTTTTTAAAATTTGGATACCTTGAACAATTGCCTCAGCTGATTTTCTAATATTACTTCTATCCATGAAGATACAATTAATATATCTCATCCACATGCTTATAATAGGCCATTTTTCTAATTCTTTTTTTGCGATAAATCCTCTAGGTACATCTATGCTGCTAAGAAGTAGTGGAATATCAAAGTTACTTTGATGGTTTCCAACGAATAATACAGCTTCATCTTTAGGAATATTTTCTGTTCCATAGACTTTAACTTTAGCACCACTAAGCCACATTACAAATTTTGCCCACGTTGAGGTTATTTTAAATATAGCTTGTGTTCTTTCTTTATCTTTTCCTCTAAGTTCTAAAAATTTAACCCAAATTAAGCAAAGATAAGAAACGATTAAGCTAATAATTATTCCAGGATAGAAAAGTATTGTTCTAAACATAATACCAATCCTCTCTAATATAAATAAGTGCTATAGAAAAAGTATATTATAAATGATGGAAATTTTAAAGAACTAAAGAGAGCTTATGATAAATTAACGTTACTTTTGGCAATAATAAATAGTAATGAAAAAGAGGGGTGAAAATTATGAGAAAAAAATTTTCTTTTTACGTTATTATTTCAATAATTATGATGTTTGTAGGGATATTTATTTATTCTAATATAAATTATTCACAGTTAGATAGAGAAAAAGTAGAGTCACTTGTGGATAAACAATTTGTAGATGTGAATAACTATAGAAATAGCATACTTATAAAGCCAAAAGGAAGAGATGGATGTGTGGGATATATTTTTTATCCTAAAAATAATGTGGATGAAGCATCATATATTCCTATAATGTCTAAAATAGCAGAACGAGGCTTTAATGTTTATATAATGAAAACTGTGTTTCATAAAAATTTAAATACAGATAATATAGGAAAAGATATAGTATCATTAAATCCATCAATAACAAATTGGGTTATTGGAGGGGAAGAGGAAGGAAAAGTGTCCGCAACTAATTTTTATGAAAAGATAAAAAATGATAAAAAAGCAGAACTCCTATTATGTAATGATTTAGTTCGTTTAGAGTCTAATGATATTTATTACTGCGATAGAAATTTTAAAGAGGATTTGAAGGAAAATAGTAGAATTATAATAGAAAGCATAAATAAATTAAGAAATTAAAAGAGATTAAAAGAAATTAAAAGAAATTTAATATATATTTTCAAAATTTTAAGAGTATTTTAAGATTAGTGAATTAAACTATTACTTATGAAATCAAACTAAAAAGGAGAAATGGCATGGAATGTAGAGATGACTACAATCAAGAAGTAGTAGGTAAAATAACCGGACTTACAGAGAAACAGGTAGAAGAAAGAGTTCTAAGAGGAGAGGTGAACAAATTACCAAAGGCTCCATCAAAGACTTTTCTACAAATTTTAAGAGCAAATTTTTTCACTATGTTTAATGCGCTTAATCTTGTCCTTGCGGTGGCAGTAATAATTGCAGGTTCTCCTAAAAATGCAATATTTGCAGGAGTAATAATCGTAAACAGCTTAATTGGTGTTATTCAAGAAGTTAAAGCTAAAAATATAATAGAAAAGCTATCTGTAATTAGTGAAGCAAATTGTAATGTAGTCAGAGATGGATCGATTAAAAGGATAGGAATCGAAGAAATAGTAAAAGATGATATAGTGTACATAACATCAGGAGATCAGATTTTAGCAGATGGTGTTTTATATGAAGGCGATGAGCTGGAAATAGATGAATCAATGCTTACAGGAGAAGCAGATCCAGTTCCTAAAAAGCATGAAGATAAAATATTATCAGGTAGCTTTGTTGTTGCTGGTGAAGGATATATGAAAGTAACAAAGGTTGGAGCTAATACATATTCCTCAAAACTTGCAGATGAAGCTAGAAGATTTAAGATAACTAATTCAGAATTGCAAAATGCATTGAATAAAATACTTAAGGTATTATTATTCTTAATAGTTCCAATTGGTATATTACTTGCAGCTACTCAATTAATATTTATAAATGCTAGTTGGCAGGATGCTGTTATAGGAACAGTATCAGGTATTATTGGAATGGTTCCAGAAGGACTTGTTTTATTAACTAGTGCAACATTCATAGTTGCCATAATAAAGTTATCTCAATATGATACTTTAGTACAAGAACTTTCAGCAACAGAAGTACTTGCAAGAGTCGATGTTTTATGTGTTGATAAAACTGGTACAGTTACAGAGGGTGCTTTAAAATTAATTGATGTTGTAAATTTATCAGAATTTGAAGATAAAGAGATAGATGAAGTATTAGCTAGTATATCTCATAACCTTCCAAGTAAGAACCCTACTCAACAAGCGATATTAGATAAATACAAAGAAGACTCTAATCTTGAAATAATAGAAAAAGTTCCATTCTCATCAAAGAGAAAATGGGGTGGAATTGTTCTTAAGGATAAGGGAGCATGGATACTTGGAGCACCGGAAATTGTTATGGGACCTAAGTATATGGAAATAAAGAATAAGGTAGAAGAAGAAGCTAGCAAGGGAAGAAGAGTATTATTACTTGCTAAATCATCTTTAAACTCATTAAAAGGAGAAAAAATTAAAGATGTAGAGAAAGTGGCGTTAGTTCTAATAGAGGATATAATAAGAGAAGATGCGCCAGCAACAATAGAATTCTTTAAAAATGAGGGTGTTCAAATTAAAGTAATTTCAGGAGATAATCCTGTTACGGTTTCAGCTGTGGGTAGAAGAGCTGGTATTGAAGGTGCTGAGAACTATATTGATGCAAGAGAACTTCCAAAAGATATGGAAGAATTAAAGAAGGAAGTAGAAAAGTACAGTATATTTGGTAGAGTTACACCACACCAAAAGAAAGATTTAGTTATAGCACTTCAACAAAATGGTCATACAGTTGCTATGACTGGAGATGGTGTAAATGACGTATTAGCACTTAAAGAAGCAGATTGTGGTATTGCAATGGCAAATGGTTCAGATGCAACAAAAGCAGTAGCACAGCTTGTACTAATGAAATCAAACTTTAGTGCACTTCCAAAGGTTGTTGCAGAGGGAAGACAACAAATAAATAATTTAGAGAGAGTAGCACAGTTATTCTTATCAAAGACAACATATTCAATTATACTTGCAGTTGTTTTCTCAATATTATTACTACCATTCCCAATACAACCGATTCAACTTTCTTTAGTTGGTAGTTGTGCAATAGGTATACCTGCATTATTCTTAGCATTACTTCCAAACCAAGAAAGAGTAAAGCATGGTTTCTTAGGAAGAATATTAACCGCAAGTATACCAAATGGTGTACTCATTGCATTATTTGTATCCGCCACATTTGTTATTTCGTATAAATTAGGTATAGATATAGAGCATTGTAGAACACTTGCAGTATTAATGTTATCCGGGGTTAGTATGGTAATCTTATTTAAGGTTGCATTACCTCTTACTCCATTTAAAGTTATATTGGTTGTAATAATGATGGGAATAGTATCTTTAGCGTTTATTACACCAATAGGTAGAGAAATATTTACTTTAACTAAATTAAATAAAATGGAATGGCTAGTATCAGCTGGAGCAATAGCATTATCAGCTCCATTACTTGCGACAATAGTTAGTTTAGTTAGAGTTAGAAAACATGTAGAACAATAAGTTAAAAATAATAGTAAGATAAATCATATAATTTATGATTTATCTTATTTTTTTATCCTAAAAACATATTAATAATAATAGTTAACAATAAAAAATAATACTAAAATTAGTATTCTTTGTATTACAGCAATTTAAAATTATTAAATATATTATTGAAAACTTTCAACAACATATATCCTATTTTTATTTTCATTAAAGAGAATGTATAATTTAGAGAAGTCATCCTCTGTTTTAAGGAAATGCTTATACTCATATTCAAAAGATGGTAAGTATTCATTTGGAGCTTTTAATTCTGATAAGATGTTATTAATATCTAATTCCATAGATGGATTTTTGTAAGTTTTCCAATCCAAAGAATTTTTTATATCATTACTGGTCCTATATTCAAAGATATGATATCTATAACCATCACCTAAAAGCTAGGGCCGCTATCTGATGAATAAATTTCCTTGTATGATGATGATAATTCAATTTTCCAATTTGACTTAATAATATTAGAATAGTTATTAGCTTCTTTTATAAAATTATATATAAATAATCCAACCACAATTAATAATCCAATCAAAATTATTATTAGCTTATTACTTAGAGCTATTTTATTTTTTCTCATTTCCCCCTCCATACACATAGCACTCTTTATGTTATTAATTAAAAACACTAAAAATAAACCGTTTTATTTATATTCATTTTACTATATATTTGAAGTTAGAATGATATAATTTAGTATTTATTTGAGTTTTAATACTTTGAATTACGTATATAATTTTATATTCTAATCTATTTTTTAAATGCATATATTAAATTGACAGGTGGATTATATTGTAATAAAATTAAAATGATAAGCCCCTATAGTTTAATGGATAGAATAATCCCCTCCTAAGGGATAGATGCAGGTTCGATTCCTACTAGGGGTGCCATCTACGATGGAGAAGCGACTTAACTTTAAGAGTTAAGTCGCTTTATTTTTTAGAAATAATTTTTTATTTAAGAAAAGTCTTATATTTGAATAATTGAATTTAAAAGGGGGAGGAAGTTATGAGAAGAAAAAAGTTTTTTATTATTAACTGTATTTTATTATTTTCTTTAGTGCTACTATATAAAGCTTTTGAGTATATACTAAGATTAAATAATCTTAGGTTTTTAAATTATATTAATATTACAGTCGCTGCTATTTTTACTATATTGTTATTTTCAATTTTAATTCAAATAATTATTTTCTTATATAATATTACATGCAAGAGTGATACAAAGACACCTACACGAATTATATGTAGACTTGGAATTTTCTTTATAGTTTTAAGTATAGGTATTTACATATTCATTGGATTTATTTTTTATGCATTTACTGAACCAGAGCATATTGTAGAAAAAGACGGTAAAAAGATGGTAGCTAGTGTAGAGAGTTTTTTACAGGTTAGAGTAGGATATTACGATTATATAAATCCGTTTATAAGAGGAAATAGAATAAGGATATATGAGGATTATGGAAATGGAGGATATGATCCATTTGAACAAAGAGAGGTTCTTATACCAAAACATTATAGTTACTATGATGATAATGGGAACATAATTAAGTCTAATTAAGTTATTTGTATAAAATTAAATTTAAGTAATAAAAAAGGATGATTATTTAAATCATCCTTTTTATTTAAAATTATAAGATTATTATATTTAGGCTACCTCTTCATTTTTCACAGCAGTTCCGCGAATTTCATCAGCTGTGTGTATTTTATAATTTTTAAATAGAAGATAACCTATATAACCACTTCCAGCACTTACAACGACACATCCTAAGGCTGTTAATAGTACTTTAATGGCAGGATTATATGCAAACATTACTGCAAAACCAGCAATAGGAGTTGCTGTACCAGGAGACATATTTGTAAGTCCCATTAAAATTATTATTATTCCGCATAAAGAGCCACCTATAAAGTTGGTTATATAAACTGGAATAGGATTAGCTGTAATTATATCTGCCTGAGTAAGAGGCTCTATAGCAACTGATATAGTATCCTTTTTGCTTCCAAATTTCATTTTCTTAAATAAAACTAAATTTAAGAAAGATGAACCAAATACTGATAATGCACCTATTGCCATTGGAGCTCCTGTAAGACCAAGCATAGCTGTTAATGCCATAGAACTAAGTGGTGCAGTTGCAACAACTGTTATGATTCCTCCAAGAATTATTCCCATTACTATTGGATTTGAATCAGCTGAAGCGATTAATACTTGACCAATTTTTAATAGTGTAGAATCTACTATTGGAGTTGCAACATCACCTATAAGTCTAGTAAGAGGTGCAGCTATTACTATTATAACGATTAAATCTAATCCACCAGGTAATTTCTTTTCAAGGAATTTAACTACAAATGACATTAAATATCCTGCAATGAATCCAGGTAATATTCCTAGGCCTGAACAGGTTAATCCAATCAATACTGAATATACTGGTGAAACACCAAGAGCTAAAGGTACAAGAACTGCAGCAGCAACTCCACCTAAGCTACCGTTAGCATCTCCGACCTTTTTTAAGAATTCTATATTTAATATATTTCCAAAGAATGATGAATGAAATGCTTCGACTAAGAAACTTGCACAAGCAGCACTTGCAAGTGCGCCCATAGCCTTCATCCCTTGTGGAGCTTTGTAACTAAATAATGTAAATAAACCTAAAACTAATAATAAGAGTCCTGTTCCTATTAAAACTTGCATAACTTTTCCTCCTTAGAATTAAAGAAATTCATCTTTAAAACGTTTACTTAAAGTGTAAAATTATAATATTTATATTTTTTAATTAATTAGTACTAATTTTTTTATATTTTATTGTCTTAGTTTTTAAAATAATAAAATTAACAATCTATTATGTTAAGTAATAAGATTACGTTTTCATTGTATATCAAATTATAAAACAATTAAATACAGTTTACGATTTGTTAATTTTTCTTACATTCTGAATATTGTAGGAAAATTTAAAAATAATTGAAGAAGTTGAGGTGTATAGGAAAAATTTTTAGTTAAAATTAGGAAATGATAAGTAAAAATTAATAAATTTCAATTTAAGAGTTTATTAATAAATAAACAAATACAGACATAAAACAGAAAAATTATTTTGTTTATTTTACAATAATTATAAAATTGTGAAAATATACGGCTGATATATATGATAATATAAATATATAGGAATTTATTAGAATGTAAAATTAAATTAGAGGTGATGATAAATAAAATTTTCTTAGTAGAATGTTATAGTAAGAAGTTTTTTATTAAGGGGGAGTAGTATGAAAAAAGAACTAAAGAGAATTCTTTATCTAGGTGGTATTATTTTTTTTATTAATGTTAACGTTTACGGATGTGGAAGTAGAGTTAATAAGTACATACAAGAAGGAAAGTTAGCATTGAATAATGCAGAATATAATGATGCAATGGATGATTTTAATAAAGCATTGGATGAAGATAAGGAAAATAATGAAGCAAAGACATTAAGAGATATAGTTATAAATTATAATGAAGCTAAAAGCTTATATGAGAAAAATAATTTAGAAGATGCGTTAAAGTTTATAGAAAGTACCCCAAAGGAATATGAGGATTATAATATAAGAAATGATTTAGGAGCATTAAAAGATAAAATTAGAATTAAACTTGGAAATAAAGAAAAGGTAGATGAAGAAATAGAAAATGCACAAAATTTAATTGAAAATAATGAATATATAGAAGCAAAAGATACTTTAAAGATAATAAGAAATAAAGACTTAACTTCCGTACAAGAAAAAAAGATTAAAGATATTATGGAAATAATAAATAAAAATATTAGTAAAGAAAGATAAAACAATTAAAATATAATAATATTAAGCCTAAATATATATCCTATAATTAAGAGGTTATAGCTGAGCAAACACAGAGGATATATGTAAATGCAAAAGTTAAATATGTTCTCTTTAAACGTAAAGAACTATAATAAAAAACTTAGGAATTTTAAATTCCTAGGTTTTTTATATTTATAAGCTAAAAATAATTATATTAAATTATCATTAGTACTACAAATATTGCATAGGTTTTATAAATGCACTAATTAATTTAGGCAAAAATGTTTTAGGAGTTTTTAATATGGGAATAAAAGAGAAGATGATGAATCAGATAATAAAGATAAAAGTAAAGGAAATAACAGGAGGCGAAATAATATTTGAAATGAAGTGCTTAAAGATGGTATCTAAAGAGTTTGAAATATACGAAGAGTTTCTTCATCAGGCACTTAAAAAGTTGAAAGGAATAAAAAAGGTATATGTGGATATGAAAGAGGGGAAAATAACTGTAAGTTTTAATGAAGATGAGCAAGATGTTAATAAAGTTATAGATTGGGCTGAAGAAGTAAGACGTATAGGAATTAAAAATTCAGATTTGATAGCTAGTAAAGGAAAGACAGATTTAGAATGCGTCGTAAAAACTATAGAAAAACAGTTAGATGATGCTCTAAAAAAGTATAGTTAAAAAAATAACAAACAAAATTCGACAAGGTTCGAAGTGTTGGTACAACTAGGATTATGTGCGATAATAGCGTTTAAAATATACCTCTATTGTTAATACTTTAACAATGGAGGTATATTTAGTTAAAAAAATAACAAAGAATAAGATTTAAATTCAAGTATAATTCATTGGAGATTACTAAGGGAGAGTTAAGTTGTTATAGTATTAGTTTTAATGTAGGGAATAGAAGGACAAGTTAATAAATATTTAAAATAATGGATAAATAGTTAATAAAGTGTTAAAATGTGTATGACTTTTGAAAAAATGGGAGGGTTAATATGCTATTTAGTAGTTCAATATTTGTATTTGGTTTTTTGCCAATATGCTTAATATTCTATTATTTAATTCCAAATAGAAAAATTAGAAATTTATTTCTGTTTTTGGCTAGTATATTGTTTTATGCGTGGGGAGAGCCGGTATTCGTACTAATAATGCTTTCGTCCATAATACTTAATTATATATTTGGTATGTTAGTTGAAAAATATAATTATAATAAGCGAACAAGCAAAATATTAATTGTTATCATGCTTATTTTTAATCTTGGAATTTTATTTGTATTTAAATATATAGGATTTTTTGTAACCAATATAAATGAAATATTTAATTTAAATTTATATGTTCCAAAGATTCCACTTCCTATAGGAATTTCATTCTTTACATTCCAAGCAATATCTTATGTTATAGATGTTTATAGAAGAACTGACTCAGATGGAGATGTAATAAGAGCTCAAAAAAATCCTGTGAATGTAGGACTTTATATTGCGTTATTTCCTCAGCTTATTGCGGGACCTATTGTTAGATATAAAACTGTTGCGGAACAAATTAATAAAAGACATGAAAATTTTAATGATTTTAGCGAAGGGGTTAGGCGTTTTATAATTGGGCTTTCAAAGAAGGTGCTTTTATCAAATAACCTTGCTTTAATTGCAGATAGAGCGTTTTCTGTTCAACCTGATGAGATATCAGTATCATTTGCTTGGCTTGGTGCTATATGTTACTCATTACAGATATTTTTTGATTTCTCAGGATACTCAGATATGGCAATAGGACTTGGAAAAATGTTTGGATTCCACTTCTTAGAGAACTTTAATTATCCTTACATATCAAAATCTGTCTCAGAGTTTTGGAGAAGATGGCATATTTCGCTTGGAAGCTGGTTTAGGGATTATGTTTATTTTCCTTTAGGTGGAAGTAGAAAGGGTATAAAAAGAACTATATTTAATCTTTCAGTGGTATGGTTCTTAACAGGATTTTGGCATGGTGCTAATTGGACATTTATGTCATGGGGGATGTATTTCTTTATTTTTATTGCAATAGAAAAATTTATAGATATTAGAAATAAGAAAAAGCGCAAAGATGAGGATGGAAAAGACAGTATACCTATATTAGTACTTAAGCATACTTATGCAGTATTAGTTGCAGTATTTGGATGGGTTTTATTTAGATCAGACACTATAGAGTATGCAGTTCAATATATTAAATCTATGCTTGGTCTTAACGGAAATAGTTTAATGGATAACTTAACAATACTTTATGTAAATGAGAATATTGTATTTTTAATATGTTCAATAATATTCAGTATGCCAATTGTAGAATATGTAAAGAAAAAATATAAAGCTTTAATGGATAAAAGAGAAATAGATAAAGGATACGGAATTTTAGAAATATGTTACGACTTTGGATACGTTGCTTTATATATAGGAGTATTTTTAATTACGATGTCTTTCATAATTAAAGGTGCATATAATCCATTTATATATTTTAATTTTTAAGGAGAACTGATTATGAGTGGTGTAAACAGAAGAAATAAAATAATGGCAGTGGCATTTTTGACTATAGTAGGGGTCATTACTATAGGAACGTTTAAAAATATTTATAATGAAAAAGATTTAAAAATATCTAAAAATAATATGAAAAAGGCTATTTCTGATGTTGATAATATATTAAATGAAAATGTATATAACAAGATGAAGTTTATAGAATTCAATGGATTAGTTCAAAGATCTATGAATAAAAAAGTCGTAGAAGATGTTGAATCATGGCGTACAGTTATTAAAGATAAGAATAATTATTTGCACTTTAATTTAACTAGCAATCCTATAGATTTAACAAAACAAACCGAAAGTATTATTAAACTTAGAGATTTTACTAAGAAAAATAATATTGATTTTATGTATGTACAATCACCATTTAAGGTTACTGGAGAAGTAGGTCAATTACCAATTGGGGTTGATGATTATTCAAATCAGGTAGCAGATAACTTTTTAAAAAACTTAAGAGAAAATAATATAAATACATTAGATTTAAGAGAGGAAATGAAAAAAGATAATATAGATTATAAAGATGCATTCTTTATAACGGATCATCATTGGAAGCCTAAAACGGGATTTTGGGCTACAGGAGAATTAATAAATAAGCTTAATTCAGATTATGGAATGAATTTAGATAAAGATAGTATAAACAGGGATATAAATAATTATAAAGAGATTAGTTACAATAAAAGTTTTGTAGGAAGTCAAGGAAAAAGAGTTGGTAAGTATTATACAGAAATTGATAACTTTAATATGTATATACCAAAATTTGCTACAAACCTTACAGTTACAAAATATAATAATGATAGTAAAGTTATGAAAACAAAAAAAGGAAACTTTGAAGACACCATAATAGAGAAATCTTTATTAAAGGGAGATATTTATGAAAATAAATACGCATCTTATTTAGGTGGAGATAATGAATTTAGAATAATAAATAATAAAGTAAGCAACAATAAAAAAGTATTGATATTAAAGGATTCTTTTGTGCTTCCTGTTGCCTCATATTTAAGTTTAAGTGCTAAAGAAACTAGAGTACTAGATCTTAGATATTATAATGGTAAGGAGTACGATTATATAAAAAATTATAATCCTGATATAGTTATAATGATGTATTATCCAGGATCTTTATCAAATATGAAAATTTTTGATTTTAAATAGTGTTTATTTATAAAAGTGGAGCAAATTATTATTGCTCCTTTTTATATAGAGAATATATATAATTTTTTTTGTATATGATATAATTAAAAATAATATATTTATAAAAATTACAATTTATGGGAGAGTGATAATTTTTGGACTCTAGTTATACGGGGCAAATTATTCTATTAGTAATTTTACTTGTATTGTCTGGATTTTTTTCAATGTCGGAGACAGCTCTTATGTCTCTAAGCAAGATAAGAATAAGACATATGGTTGAAGAGGGTGTAAAAGGATCTAAATTGGTAGAAAAGTTAATTGAAGATCCAAATAGGCTTTTAGGAGCCATTTTAATAGGTAATAATATTGTTAATATAGGTGCATCAGCAATTGCAACATCATTAGCCGTAAAAATATTTAACGGTAGTGAAAGTGCTGTAGCAGTATCAACTGCAATTATGACTGTACTTGTACTTATTTTTGGAGAAATTACTCCAAAATCTATAGCAAAGCAAAAATCAGAGCAAGTTGCTCTTAAAGTAAGCAAACCAGTACAATTCTGCGTAGCTGTATTTAAGCCATTTGTTGCTATGTTTACTGCTATTTCATCAGTATTCATTAGATTATTTGGAGGAGATCCAAAAGCAACAGAACCATTTATTACAGAGGAAGAGCTTAAGACAATGGTTGGCGTTAGTGAAGAAGAAGGTGTACTTGAAGATGTTGAAAAAGAAATGATATTTAATGTATTCGATTTTGCAGATCTTCAAGTTAAAGATGTAATGGTGCAAAGAGTAGATGTAACAGCTATTGATGTTAATGATGGATATGAGGATATACTTAAAGTAATACAAGAAGACCAATTCTCAAGAATTCCAGTATATGATGATACTATAGATGATATAGTTGGTGTACTTAATGTAAAAGATCTTATAATAGCCGACAAAAGAGATTGTAAATTTAAAGTTACTGATTATATGAGAGAACCTTTATATACCTTTGAATTTAAGAAAATAACAGAATTATTTAATGAAATGAAAAAATCAAGAAATCATATGGCAGTTGTGCTTGATGAATATGGTGGAACTGTTGGTATCGTAACAATTGAAGACGTTGTTGAGGAAATTGTTGGTGATATTGAGGATGAATATGATAAAGAAAGAGAAATGATTGAAGTAATTAAAGAAGATGAATATATAGTAGAAGGAAGTGCTAGACTCGATGATATAAGTGATCTTATAGGGGTTAATATGGAATCAGAAGAATTTGATTCTGTTGGAGGTCTTGTTATAGGAGAGCTTGGAAGAATTCCTGAAGCACAAGAAGAAGTTACAATAGGTAAAATAAGATTTGTTGTAGAAGAAGTTGAAAAAAATAGAATTATGAAAGTAAGGATATATACTTAAAAAGGACAGATAAACTGTCCTTTTTTAACATAATCATAGCGTGGTGATTTTTTGAAATATATAGAATTAGCAATTAAAGAAGGTTATAAAGCGCTAGAACTTGGTGAAATTCCTGTTGGAGCAATAATTGTTAAAGATGATAAAGTGGTTGGCAGAGGACATAACTTAAAGGAAAATAACAAAAGTGTAATTTCACATGCAGAAATAATAGCAATAGAAGAGGCTTGTAGAAATACTGGTGATTGGAGACTTACAGGTTGTGAAATGTATGTAACTTTAGAACCTTGTCCTATGTGTGCGGGAGCAATAATACAAAGTAGGATATCAAAATTACATATAGGAACTTTTAATAGGGATATGGGGGCCTGTGGTTCTATTGTTGATTTGGTAAATGATAGACATTTAAATTCATATTTGAATGTTAATTGGCTTTATAATAAAGAATGTAGTGATATAATAACGAATTTTTTTAAAAACCGTAGAAAAGAAAATAAATTTTTAAAGAAGAAAAAGGGAGGGGTATAATGAATAATCCAGTTGCTTTTGAAGTTTTCGGATTTGAAGTTATGTGGTATGGAATTCTGATTGGAATTGGAGTTGTATTGGCATTTATACTTGCGTATTTTAATGCAAAAAGAAAAAATCTAAATTTTGATATATTAATTGATTTATTTTTAGTTTGTTTTCCTTGTGCTATAGTAGGAGCAAGAGCGTATTATGTTATATTTGAGTGGAACAATTATAAAGATAATTTAGTCGATATATTTAATATAAGACAAGGTGGGCTTGCAATACATGGAGGGCTTATAGGAGCTTTTCTAGCAGCATACATATATACAAGAATAAAAAAGATAAATTTTTTAGCTTATGCAGATTTAGTTGCACCATCAATAATACTTGCCCAAGCAATGGGAAGATGGGGAAACTTTATGAATAGTGAAGCACATGGAGATGTTGTATCTTATGAATTTATATCAAAGTTTCCTAAGTTTATTCAAAATGGAATGCATATAAATGGACAATATTATCATCCAACATTTTTATATGAATCTATTTGGGATATATTAGTTTGTATTGTATTAGTTATAATATTAAATAAGCTTAAAAAAGGATATGAAGGTATCGTAATTAGTTCTTATATGATACTTTACTCCTTAGGAAGATTTTTTATAGAAGGACTTAGAACTGATAGTTTAATGTTTATGGGTCTTAGAGTAGCACAACTTATATCATTAGCATTAATGATTTTAGGAGCTATATTTATAATTTATATTTTAAAAAGAAAAAAGGGAATATATTCATAACTAGGTAAGTGAAATGAATAGTTCACTTAACTATTGAACTAAAATAATATTTGTGTTAGAATGAGAAAGTATTAATAGAGAATTCACAGTTTAAGATGTGAATTGTATATTAATCTTAAACAAATAAGCTATTTAGCTTTAATAATTTTAACACTTTTATGGAGAGATGTCCGAGTGGTCGAAGGAGCACGCCTGGAACGCGTGTGTAGGGGAAACTCTACCGTGGGCAATCCAACTTCGTTGATAAATCAAGGGTTTACAAAGAATTTGATTATAAATAAGAAATATATACGGGACACGATTGTTTGAATAAAAATCAAATAATAGTGTTCCTTTTTTGATACCTAAAATTAAAGTTTAGGATACTAAAAATTAGTTTTAGGAGAGATGGATATGAGAAAGAAATTATCATTAAAAAATAACAGAAAAAAGTTTAGTGAAGGCTATGATGAATTTATAAATTATTGTAAGGTTAGAAACCTAAGACCAGCAACTATAAAACATTATGAGGATATTATCAAATATACTTGGAATAGTTATTTTGATAAGGATAGATATATAGATGAAATAAGTTTAAAGACAATAGAAGGGTTCATAATTTATTGTAAAGGAAAAGGGCAAAAAGAAGTAACTATTAATACGAATCTTAGAGGGATTAGGGCGGTATTATATTACTTTATGAAGATGGATTATTTAGATGAATTTAAAATATCTGAAATAAAAGAAAATAAAGAAATTATAGAAACTTATACAAAGGAGGAAATAGAAGTTTTATTAAAAAAGCCTAATATTAAAAAATGTCCATTCTATGAGTATAGAAATTGGGTTATTTGCAACTTCTTATTAGCAACAGGATGTAGAGCAAGTACATTAGTTAATATAAAGGTTACGGATGTAGATTTAGATAATGGATTAATATATTATAGTCACACTAAAAATAGAAAACAGCAAGCGGTTCCTATTAGTGGAACATTACAAGTAATTTTAGTTGAATATATAGCTTATATTGGTAGAAATGAATATCTATTTCCAAATGCTTATGGAGAACAATTAAAGGCTAAAAGTTTATCTCATACTCTTATGAATTATAATCGTAGACGAGGTATAGAGAAAACAGGATGTCACAGGTGGAGACATACTTTTGCTAAAATGATGATTTTAAATGGAGCGGATGTATTTAGATTACAAAAGATGTTAGGTCACAGTGATATGTCAATAGTTAAAAACTATGTAAATATGTTTGCAACTGATTTACAAGAAAACTTTGATAGATTTAATCCATTAGAAACTGTACAGAAAAAGAAAAAAGAATATATAAGAATAATAAGATAATGTATTGATTAAGGATGAAACTTTATATTTATAAATATTAGAATTAATTTTATAAAGTATTTACTATAATTATATTGTGATAGAAGTTAATAAATTCAATTAAAATATAGCGCAAATTATCTTTATATAAAAGTGGATATAATGTTTTTTGAAAAATTAATCAATAAAAGTTATAAAATAATATAATTATAAATAATATAAAATAAAAGATTATTTATTAATATTAAAAATATTGTATAAGTATTTAAAAATAAAAGAGAAAATAGTAGAAACTATAAATTAAAAGAATAGGAAGGATAAGGTGTAGATTATGAGTTTCGAAAAAATGAAAGATACAATTTTAAATTTACAGAAAGAAGACTATGGTAATTTCATAAAGGCACTTATTTCAATTGAAAAAGATATTGAAAAAAAAGAAGTCCTTGATGAACTTTATGATAAGTATATGGAAAATGATTTTATGGGACTAATTGATGAGAACTTTGACTATTTAATTGATATGATGATAGAAGAAGGAAAGATATAGGATAATACATTTAGATATTATAGTTTTAGAGGTTATGAACAAGTTGAAAAATATATAGATTAAATAAAAGGTTCTTAATAATTATAAATTTTTATAATTATTAAGAACCTTTTTGGTTATTTAAAAAAGCCAAAATGTTTGTTAAGTAAGGTTGATTAGATTAAAATATAGATATATATAAATTTGCAAATTTAGGAGTTGAATATAGATAATGATAAATTTTCAAGATAAGGTTAATTTCATATGGAATAATGCAGAAAAGCTAAGAGGCGCATACAAAAAGGAGCAATACGGGAATGTTATTCTTCCAATGTGTGTATTAAGAAGATTTGATTGTGTACTATCTAAAACAAAAGAAGAAGTTTTAAAGGAAAATGAAAAATATAAAGCACTTCCAGAAGAAGCAAGAGAGCAAATATTAATAAGAGTTGCAAATGAAAGTTTCTTTAATACAAGTAAGTTTGATTTTAGTAAACTTTTAAATGATTCAGATAATATAGCTGATAATTTAAGAGATTATATAAATGGATTTTCTAAGAGTGCAAGAGAAATAATAGAGTATTTTGACTTTGATAAAGAAATAGATAAGATGGATAGAAATGATGTTCTTTATCTTATAGTTAAAGAGTTTAATGAAATAGATCTACATCCTGAAGTTGTTTCAAATGTTGAAATGGGATATATATTTGAAGAACTTATAAGAAGATTTTCAGAAGGTGCAGAGGCTGGTGACCACTATACTCCGAGAGAAGTTATAAAGCTTATGGTCAATCTTTTATTTATGAATGATGATGAAATATTAACTAAGGAAGGTATAACACAAACTATATACGATTGTTGTGCAGGAACAGGGGGAATGGGTTCAGTAGCTCAAAGTTATTTAAAAGAGCTTAATCCAACAGCAGACTTAGAGTTTTATGCTCAAGAGCTTAATGAGCAGTCTTATGCAATATGTAAGGCTGATATATTAATTAAAGGACAAAATGCTAATCATATAACTCATGGAAATACGTTATCAGATGATAAGTTTAAAGATATGAAATTTAATTATATGATTACTAATCCACCTTATGGAGTAGAGTGGAAAAATGCTGAAAAAGCTGTTAAAAAAGAGTTTGAAGAGCAAGGAGCAAGTGGTAGATTTGGAGCAGGTCTTCCAAGAATATCAGACGGACAGTTATTATTTGTTGAACATTTAGTTAGTAAGATGAAGAATGATGAAGAAGGATCAAGAATAGCAATTATAATGAATGGTTCTCCATTATTTACAGGAGATGCAGGAAGTGGAGAAAGTGAAATAAGAAGATACCTTTTAGAAAATGATTTAGTAGAAGGTATAGTAGCTATGCCAGAACAACTTTTTTATAACACAGGAATATCAACATATATTTGGATATTAACTAATAAGAAGTCTGATGAAAGAAAAGGAAAAGTTCAGCTTGTAAATGGAGTAGATTTTTATGAAAAGATGAGAAAATCTATGGGAAATAAAAGAAATCAAATTTCAGATAGCCAAATAGATGAAATAGTTAGAATATATGGTGATTTTAAAGAAAATGAATACTGTAAGAAATTTTATAATGAGGATTTTGGATATAAAAAGATAACAGTTGAAAGACCTTTAAAAATGAGTTTTAAAATAACAGATGAAACTATAAGTAAAGTTAAAGAAAATCCTACATTTGAAAAGATTGCAACTTCAAGAAAAAAAGGTGAAGCTGGTGAATTTGAAATAGAAGAAGGTAAAAAACTTCAAAATAGTATAATTTCTATATTAAATGAGCTAAAAAGTGAAGAAATTTACTTAAATAAAGAAGAATTTACTGAAAAAGTGAAGAAAACATTTAAAAAAGAAAGTCTTAAAGTAAGTGCAGGAGTATTAAAAGGAATACTTCAAGGTCTTGGTGAAAAAGATGAAAATGCAGAAGCTTCAAGAGATTCTAAAGGAAACTTAGAGCCAGATACAGAGTTAAGAGATACGGAAAATGTACCACTAAAGGAAGATATACAAGAATATATGGAAAGGGAAGTACTTCCGCATGTAAAAGATGCTTGGGTAGATGAAAGTAAAACAAAGGTCGGATATGAGATACCATTTACAAGACATTTCTATAGGTACAGTGAATTAAGAAGTTCTGAAGAAATAATGGATGATATAAGAGAGCTTGAAAAGAATATAAGTGAAAGATTAGAGAAGCTTTTGGGATAGGTGACTGGAATGAGATACAAGGAATATGAAGAGTATAGAAATATTAAATTTGATTATGTAAAAAAAATTCCGAGCCATTGGACAATTTGTTCATGGAGATATATAACAAAAATACTAACAGATTATACTGCAAATGGTTCTTTTAAAGATTTAGCTGATAATGTTAAATATTTAGATTATAAAAGTTATGCGAGAGTTGTTCGTTTAACCGATTTAAGAAAAAATATGAAAAATGAAGGTATATATGTTAATGAGGATGCTTATAATTTTTTAAGTAAATCATCATTAGCTGGTGGAGAGTTTTTAATATCTAATGTTGGAGCATATTCTGGTTTAATTTTACAAATGCCAAATATAAATTATAAAGCAACATTAGGCCCAAATATGATGATGGCAAAATTTAATGAAAAAGTATTAAATAGATTTATGATTCATTTAGGTCAAAGTGAATATATAAAACAACAATTTTCATTGAAAGCAAATTCATCAAGTGCACAACCTAAATTAAATAAAGAAGATTTTAGGAGTATAAAATTTTTATTACCACCTATAGAGGAACAAGAAAAAATAGTTGAGTTTCTTGACAAAAAAACTTCTGAAATTGATAAATTGATTGAGGAAAAAGAAAAATTAATAGAATTATTAAAAGAGAAACGTGAAGCTATAATAACAGAGGCGGTAACAAAAGGTTTAGATAAGAATGTAAAAATGAAAGATAGTGGTGTTGAGTGGATTGGAGAAATTCCGGAACAGTGGAATGCTAAAAAGCTAAGATATTTAGGAGAGTTACAAAATGGTATTAGTAAATCGGCTCAATACTTTGGGAAAGGTTTTCCTTTTGTAAGTTATAGTGATGTATATAAAAATGAAGAGATTCCTAATGAAGTAAATGGGAAGTTAGAGTCTACAACAAGTGAGCGGGAATTATATTCTGTTAAAGAAGGTGATGTGTTTTTTACTCGAACATCTGAAACAATTGAAGAAATAGGCTTTGCATCTACTTGCTTTTCAAGCATCGAGGATTCAACTTTTGCGGGCTTTTTAATAAGATTTAGACCAAATGAAAAAATGCTATATAAAGGATTTTCTAAATATTATTTTAGAAGTAATATACATAGAAGATTTTTTGTGAAAGAAATGAATATTGTTACAAGAGCTTCTTTGAGTCAAGAGTTATTAAAACAATTACCTGTACTTATTCCGCCTATTAATGAGCAAAAGAAAATATATAATTTTCTTAATAGAAAAATATCAGATATAGATAAGTTAATTATAGATATAGGAGTCCAAATAAATAATTTAAATGAATATAAGAAATCATTAATATCAGAGATTGTTACTGGAAAAATTGATGTGAGAAACGAAGCATAAACAAATAGGGGAGAGTTTAGAATGAGAGAAATAGATATAGTCATATTAGAAAAAGGGAGATTTAATTTTATTGATAAGATAATTGAAGATTTAAATAAAAATACTGATGAAGTTAACTTCAAGAAAGTATCAACAACAGGTTTCTTTAATCAATTAGATGTTAATGGCTTAATTAGTTCTATAGAAATTATTATAGGTAATCATTATTTAGATGCTATGATTTGTGCGGGATTATGGGATTTAGTTAAATCAAGTTTAATATTTATTTGGAAAAATGTTCAGGATAAAAAAATGGCTATTATTAAAGGAAATGAAATTAAAGAAAATGAAGATATATCTTTATCTTTTAAAATAGGAAATTTAGATTTTAAGATGCCCAATGATTTTTCGGACGATTTAAAAGAGAAATTTATAGATAATGCATTTGAGTTATCAAAGCAATATTATAATGAAAAAGGAAAGCATATTGTGTTTTATGATAAAGAAAGTGATTCATTTAAGATAAAAGAATATAACGAACTTTTAAGAGAAATAGCCAAAGAAAAAATGAATAGTTAATTATGTTTATTTTTTTAAGTTATATGGATAACTTTAAGAATAATTATAAATTTACTTTAGATTAAAGGTGGTATTGAAGAAATATGAAATCATTAGAATCATTAAATAGTATATTTCAGAAGAGAATTTTTAAAATACCTGATTATCAAAGAGGGTACGCATGGCAAAAGAAACAGTTAATTGAGTTTTGGGAGGATATAATTAACTTACCAATAGATAGATTTCATTATACAGGTCTTTTATCTTTAAAAGAAGTATCAAAAGATGAATATTTAAATGATAATTGGTTAGCTGAGAGATGGCTTATTAATGACAGAGGATATACTCCATTCCACATAGTTGATGGGCAACAAAGGTTAACAACTATAATTATATTTATAAATGAAATAGTAGAATTTTTAAAAAGAATTCCAGAAAATAAGAAAAAGACAGAGAATGATATATATTTTGGCGGATATAGCTTAAAAGAAATTTGTGAGGAATACTTAGTAATAAAGAGGCCTCCAGAATTTAAAGTTAATAGTTATAAGTTTGGATATGAAATAGATAATCCAAGCTTTGAGTATCTAAAGTATAAAATTTTAGAAAAAGAAGTAGGTGGAGATTTAGAAGAAACTTTTTATACATTGAATCTTGATAATGCTAAAAAATTCTTTAGAGATAATATAGAGAATTATTATAGTAAATATGGTAAAGAAGGTATAGAAGAATTATTTAGGAAAGTAACTCAAAATTTAATGTTTAATTTGCATGAAATTGAAGACAATTTTGATGTTTATGTCGCTTTTGAAACTATGAACAATAGAGGAAAGAAGCTTTCAAATTTAGAGTTATTAAAGAATAGATTAATTTATTTAACTACATTATATGATAAAAATGAAATTGATAATGATACAAGAATATTACTTAGAAATGATATAAATAAGGCGTGGAAAGAAATTTATATGCAATTAGGAAGAAATAAGAAAAATCCATTGTCAGATGATGAATATTTAAAAGCACATTGGATAATTTATTTTCAATATAAGAGAAAAAAGGGTGATGATTATATAACATTTTTATTAGATGAAAAATTTAATCCTAAGAATGTATTTCTTAAGGAAGAAATAATTGAAAATTCAATTCAAGAAGTGAATGAAATAATAGATGAAAATGAATTAGAAAATGAAGAAGTAGATGAAGAAATTATAGAAAAAGTAGTAAAAAGAGCTAAACTTTCTTCAAGTGAAATATTTGATTATGTAAATAGCTTAAATATAACTGCGAAGTATTGGTATAACTCATTTAATCCTATGGAAAGTAATGAGTTAACTAATGAAGAAAAGTTATGGATTGATAGATTAAATAGGATTAAAATTGCATATTTTAGACCTCTTGTAGTAGCATCATTTCTTAATAAAAGTATAACAAGTAAAGATAGGGTTATGTTATTTAAAGAAATAGAGAGATTTATTTTTATTGCATTTAAATTGGGTAGAGCAGTATCGAATTATAGAAGCAGCGAATATTACGGGTTTGCGAGAAAGCTTAGTAAAGGGGAAGCTACTATAGATGAGATATGTAAAACTCTTAGGGATAGAATTGAATGGTGGTTAAGTCCTTCAACTAAATTTGATATAAAACCTTTTAGGGATTATATATCTAAAAGATATAAAGAGGGAAACGGTTTTTATGGTTGGAATGGGCTACAATATTTTTTATATGAGTATGAAAATGAAAAAGTATTAAAAGATGGAAATAAAAAAATAGAGTGGGAATTTTTTGTTAGAAGTGAAAAGGACAAGGTGTCTATAGAGCATATATATCCTCAAACACCAAATAATGATGAATGGATTAAAGAGTTTGAACAATATACTGAAGAGCAAAAAAATTTATTAGGTGGCTCTTTAGGAAATTTATTACCTTTATCAAAAAGTAAAAATTCAAGTATGCAAAATGATAGTTTTGAGAAAAAGAAAAGAAATATTGAGAAAGAACATACTGGATATATAGATGGTTCACATAGTGAAATAGAAGTATCTATGTATGATAAATGGGGAGCTGAAGAAATATTAGATAGAGGACTTAAGCTTCTTGAATTTATGGAAAGAAGATGGAATATAAAATTTGAGAATGATTCAGCTAAAAAAGAATTATTATTTTTAGATTTTATATAAAAGATAAAATGTATCTATAGTATGGAGAGGTAAGGAGTGAGTATTTTAATTGAATAAAGAATCTAATGATTTAGTATATAGTAGAAGTTTAATATATGGTTTGGCGAAAAGTATAGAGTCATTAAATAAGCCATTATATAATACAGCTATGATAGAGTCACTTAATAAATTGAACCTATCAATTAGTAATAATATTTCTCAAATTACTAAATTATCAATTGAGATAAATAAAATTTTAACAAATGGATATAAATTTTTAAATAGTACATCAAATTATATAAATACTATAGTGGACGCATCAAATAAATTTACAATAGATTTTAATAAGAATATGATAAACTGTTTTAATAATTTGAGTAATTTTGCAAAGTTTAATAATGCTATTCCAGAGCAATTATATAATCTAAGCAAATTTGCTAATATAGGTTCGATAGAGCTAAATAATTTATTGGAAATATTAAGTGAATTTATAACTAAAATAGATATTGATCCAGATATATTTATTAGTAGTATAAATAGTATTGTTATATCAGGATTAGAATATCAAGTTAGTAATCAAGGAACAGTTTCTTTGAATAATGAATATATGAATGGGACAAAGGAATTAGAAATAGCAAATGAAATTTTAAATGATGAAACCCTTAATATAGAGCAGAAGTTATATTCTATTATAGAGCAATTTAGAGACAAGCATCCTATAATAGTTATGTTTTTAGTTATTTTTATATTTTCATCTATTCAATCTTATATAGATGATATTGGAAAAGGAATTATAAAGAGTTCTATTATTGCAGTTCAAGCCAATGAAAGTAATATAAAAATAAATAAAGAGATTAAAGATAATGTAGTTAAAAATATAGATAAGGAAGCTAAAAATAATAAAGAATATATTTTAAATATATATAGGTTCGTTAATACTAATTCATTAAGTGTAAGGGTTAGGAACAATACAAAATCTAATAAAATATACGAACTAAAGTATGGAGATGTAGTAAAAATATTAAAAAAGAATAAGAATTGGTCTTTTATAGAATATGAAGAAGATGAAGCACAAATAAGAGGGTGGGTATTTACAAGATATATAAGTAGATTTGGTAAATAATCTTTTTATTAAAGATAAAATATTAAATTTGGAGATGAAATAAGTTATGGAGTCAATAACAAGAAATAATGCTGAAAAGATAAAAGAAATATTGCTTGAGAGCAATATAAATAAAAATATAGAGTTGAACTTTGAAGGATTAGGAATAAGAGTTGATGTTAATGGATTATCAGAAACTATATATAATGAAGAAAAAAATGTAGAAGGAATTTATTTTTTAAATAATAATTTAGATAAAAATACTCTATGCCTAACAGTAAATAATAAAAAATATTATCTATTTTTAATTTCTGGAGCATGGGATTATGATTATAAAATTAAAAATATGCACTTGGCTTTGAGCAGTAATTATAAAGGATTATCTAATGATTTTGCGGAATTAGAAATATCTCAAGCTTTAGAAGATGATAATTATATTTATATAGTTAAAAAATTAAATAAATTGGCCGGTAGAGGAACTATTGCAAGATTAAATAAAGGATTAGGTGCTAACAAAGAAGAAAAAGAAAAAAGAAGAATGGAATTAGTTAAAAGATTAGATGCAAAGACAATAGTATACAATAATGATGAATGGATGTGTGTATCTATTATAAAAAAAGATGAACTATTAGATGAAGATAAGAAAAGTGACATATTATATAAATTTTTATATGATTTTTTAAATTATACATTTACTATAGAAGAGATTGTTTCAGAGAGTTAATTTTTAATGGCATAAGATATTTAATAAAATTATCTATATAATTTTATATAATTAAATTTAAGTATTTGAATTTAAATAAGGGGAGACGAGAATGGCTTTAGATTATTCAGAAAAAAATTTTGAAGAGCAAATAGAAGAGTATTTACTATCAAGTGGATATGAAAAAAGAGTTTTAGCTGATGACAAAGTAAATAATAGATTTGATTTAACTCTTTTTAAGAAATATGCAATTGATGCAGAAGTATTATTTAGATTTTTAGAAAATACTCAGGAAAAAGCTCTTAATAAATTAAAAAAAGTATATAAAGATAATTATAAAGAAAAGATTTTAGACAGGTTAAGTAAAGAGCTTTATAATAGAGGAATGATTGATTGCTTAAGGCATGGAATAAGGGATTATGGTGAAACACTAAGACTTGCGTATAATAAACCTGCATCATCAATGAATTATACTATTTTAGAGCAGTATAATAAAAATATTTTTACTGTTAGTAGACAAATTTATTATAGTATAGATAATAATAACTCAATTGACATGATGATTAGCTTAAATGGATTACCTATTGCAGTTATAGAACTTAAAAATCAATTTACAGGGCAAAGTGTAGAAAATTCAAAGAAACAGTTTAAGGAAGATAGAAATCCAAATGAAATATTATTTAAATTTAAAGAAAGAGCTATAGTTTTCTTTGCTGTCGACACTGATGAAATATATATGACTACAAGACTTAATAAAAATAAGACTTTCTTCTTGCCTTTTAATAAGGGGAATGAAGGTGGAGCTGGAAATCCACCTAATGGAGATAACTTTAGGACTTCTTATCTTTGGGAAGATATATTGCAAAAAGACAGTTTAATGGATATATTATTTAGATTTGTGTATGTAAAGAAGGAAGAAATAAAAGATTGCGATGGTAAGGTTATTGAGACTAAAGAAACAGTAATATTTCCAAGATATCATCAACTTGATGCAGTAAGAAAAATAGAAGCACATGCTAAAGAAAATGGAGCGGGAAATAATTATTTAGTACAACATAGTGCAGGTTCTGGCAAAACAAACTCAATTTCTTGGCTTAGTCACAGATTAGCTAAATTACATGATAAAAATGATAATGCAATTTTTAATACAGTTATTGTTATAACAGATAGAAGAGTTTTAGATAAACAATTACAAGATGCTGTATATCAATTAGAACATAAAGCAGGTATGGTAGAGAAAATAGATAAAGATTCAAATCAGCTTGCAAATGCTTTACTTAGTGGAACAAAAATTATAATAACAACTCTTCAAAAATTCCCATTTATATTAGAAAAGGTTAATGGGGAAGGACTTGGAGAAAAGAACTATGCAATAGTTATAGATGAGGCTCATAGTTCTCAAACTGGAAAATCAGCAACGGCTGTTAAAGAAGCTTTGAGTTCTAAAGAAGTTGAAAAAGTTAGAGAAATAGACAACGAATTTGATAATGAAGATGATACAGAAGATAAAATAAGAGAAATAATTGCTAAAAGTGGTAAGCAAGATAACATATCATTTTTTGCATTTACTGCAACACCTAAAGCTAAGACAATCGAGATGTTTGGTCAAATTGGAAAGAGTGGAAAACCAGAAGCATTTCATCACTATACAATGAGGCAGGCGATTGAAGAAGGCTTTATATTAGATCCACTTGTTAACTATACAACATATAAAACTTTTTATAAGATAGCTAAATCAATAGAAGATGATCCAAAAGTATCAAAAAAACAAGCAACAACTGCTATAGTTAGAGCTATGACTTTACATCCACACAATATAGCTCAAAAGACAGAGATAATAATAGAACATTTTAGACAATGTGTTATGCATAAAATTAACGGAAGAGCTAAAGCCATGGTTGTTACATCATCAAGATTACAGGCAGTCAAATATAAAAGAGCATTTGATAAATATATAAAGGAAAAGGGATATTCGCATATAAATGCATTAGTAGCCTTTTCGGGTAGTATAAATGATGATGGAGTTGACGTAACGGAATCTGAATTAAATGGATTTTCAGAAAATGAATTACCAGATAAATTTCACACAGATGAGTATAAAGTGCTTATAGTTGCTGAAAAGTATCAAACTGGTTTTGATGAACCATTATTATATGCGATGTATGTAGATAAGAAGTTAGATGGAATAAAGGCAGTACAAACATTATCACGACTTAATAGAACGTGTACAGGTAAAGATGGAACATTTGTATTGGATTTTGTTAATGATTGGGAAGACATTCAAAAAGCATTTCAGCCATACTATGAGGTTACAGGAATATCAGGAGAAACAGACCCAAATCTATTATATGATTTAGATGATATATTAAGAGGATATCAACTTTTTACGGAAGAAGAAATAAATAAAGTAAATGATGTATTTTTTAGAGGAACACATAAAAGTCATAAAGGTGCAGAAAAGGTAAATGGAATAATAGATGAAGCAGTTGAAAGGTTTAAAAGATTAGAGATAGAAGATGAAAAAGATGAGTTTAAAAGTACAGCTGCAAAATATATAAGGTTATATGCATTTATATTACAAATAGGTCCATTTTCAGATATATCACTGCATAAGTTATATATTTATTTAACTTTTTTATTAAAGAAATTGCCTAAGGGAAAAAAAGATAAATTTGTATTGAGTGATGAAGTAGCATTAGAATATTATAAGAATACAAAAACATTTGAAGGAAATATATCTTTAATTAAAGAAGGGAAAGTTGATTTAGATCCAACAAGTTTTGGAAAAGGTTCAGGTAAAGAAGAAAAAGAGAAGTTATCAACTATAATAGATAAAATAAATGAAAGATTTGGAACGGATTTTACGGATACAGATAAACTTTCAATTTATCAAATTAAAGAAGATATGATTAACAATGAGGAGCTTAAGGTGAAAGCGCAAAACAATACTGTAGAAAATTTTAAATTTTCATATGATAGTAAGTTCATGGATATAGTTATAGGTAGAATGGGACAAAATAAAAAATTCTTTACTAAGTTACTTGCGGATGAAGAATTTAGAGAAGAAATAAAAGAATATCTTTTAATGAGTGTGTATAAAGAATTAAAGAGATAATTGATAAAGAAGAGCTTTTTTAGCTCTTTTTTTATGCTTAAAGTTATATAGATAATTTTAAGTAAAAAGTTAAAATGGTAATATAGGGGAATATTTTGTATAATTATAGTATAAATTGTTTTATTTTATATAATTATCCTTAAATTATATAAATAATAAACAGATTTTTATAAATATTATTATGAGGTGTGAAATGGATAGCGTTTCAATAGATGATTTACTTTTAGAAAAAGAGAATTTAATTAACAGTATAAAAGAAATAGAAGAAGTTTGTGAAGGAATAGATAATGAAAATAATTCAAAAAGAATATTAGAACTTAATAAGAAAAAGTCAGAGTTAGTTGCTGAAAAGATTAATATAAATAATAGATTAGCAGATTTAGAAGTTCAATTAAATGAAATAAATGAAGAGATTAATAAATTATCAAGTGTAGGTATAGATAAGATTTTAGAGGCTATAGATAAACAACGTTGGTTTTTCTTTAAAAATAAGCCGAAAGTTATTATGGATAAAGAAACTGGTTTTTTATGGCCCAATTTAGATTACTTTGAATATAAAAAAGAAAATAGTGGATATACTTGTGAAGAAGTAAAAGAATTAATTAAAAATCTTTCGATTAATGGATATAGAAACTGGAAAATTCCAAATAAAGAAAAGGTTAAAAATTTAATGGATGATGAGAATGTTTCATTTAAAAAAATTATGGGAAGTTGGGGTACTTGTGGATGGATTAAGAATAATGGTGCACTTGAAATATTTGAGTTTTATAATAACTGTGTTCATTCAATATATACAATAGCATATGTATTACCGTATTCTGATGAATTAGTAGGGAAAGATTATCAGAATAATATAGGGAAAGATAATAAAATTTATAATGAAAAAGAAAAACAACAATTTACATTAGATATTTTTTTAGACAATGAATTACAACCAATTTTTAATAATGAAGAGATAACGGAATTGTATAAAAGAATTTATTTTGATAAGCCTAAATTAGTACAAAGATTAAATTCATTGCAAGAAAAAATTGATAATTTACAGAGGATAGAATTACTATCATCAACATTTGATTATAAAGTAATATTATCAAAATATGATGTTAAGTCTATAAATAAATCAGTAATAAAATATTATAAAGCGATTAAATCAATAGTAGATGATTTTAGTGATAAAATTGACTATTATGAAGAAGCTAAAAGAGATATAATTAACAGTTATAATATTATGAGTATAAAGATTTCAAAGAAATATGAGAATGATAAGGACTTGACTGATGAAGAAAATATTATATTAAAAATGAGAAAAGAATTTTTAAAGAAGAACTTTAATTTAGAAATGAATAATGTAAAAAGTAAGTTGTTATCAATAAAAAAACAAGCAGAAGAAATTGAGGAAAGAATAGATATTATTAATGAAGGGGACAATTCAATAAAAGAGCTTGCAATTTTAGAAAAGGAACAACGAGTAAGTTTTGAATTTATTATTGAAAATATAGCTAATATAATTAAAAATGCTTTATTGAAAATAGAATTCTTTGAAAGGAATAAAGAGTTTGCTATAAATATATTAAATTTATTTGATGAGTGGAATGATGATTATAAAGCATTTAAGAAAAATAAAAAAAATGACTTTATATCATTATGTGAAGAAGAGAGCATTGAAAATAAAGTATATATGATTTGGTATAATGAATGGCAAAATAAACGTTTATTTATTGAAAAGCATTTATTATCATTGGTTGAATATGGAATAAAGGATAATCTGATTAATAGTGTTAATGATGAGATAACTATTATTGAAAAAATCATTTATATTTTAAAAGAATATAAAGAAAATATAGACAAGTTTTATAATGAAGAAAGAACGAACATATATCAAAAATTTGTTTTTCAGGTTGGTGGAGATTTGCAAGAAAAATTTGAAGTTGAAAGTGAGCTATATAAGGCTACATCTAAACTTCAAAAGGATTTACAAGATATTATATTTTCATTACATAAGGAAGAAGATAGAATATTCTTACTAAAATGGGCAAGTGATTTATTTGATATTCAAATTGATGAAATAATTAATTTTGTAAAAGATAAAGAATTAGATAAAATATCTTCCGATATATTAATTCAATTTTCTGAACTTAAAAGAAAAAATTATCAAAATTTTATTGCAGATGCAAAATTATATAGTGAAGAAGTGGCTAATAGGGATAAACAATATAATTCTTTAATATTTAAGATGCGTAAAGAACTTATGAAATAGGAGAATAAAGTTATGAGTATAACTTCACGAATGAACTATGAGTTTTTACATAAAGAACCAGATGAAATTTGGTGCGAAAAAATACCTAAGAGTGGATTTCATATAAGAGTAAATAGAGGTCTATATTATCATCATGGAATTTATATATCTAATGATGAAGTAATACATTTTACAGGCAGAGAAGATGATAATATACTGGATTGGTCAAAACCAGAAGTAATAAAAACAGATTTAAAGTATTTCTTAAAGGAAGGAATGCTTGAAGTTAAAGAATATAATGATGAAGAATTAAATTATTTATATCCAGTTGAACATATAATAAAATATGCAAGAGCTTGTTTAGGAGACAAGGGATATAATTTAATTTTCAATAACTGTGAGCATTTTGCAAATGTATGTACATTAGGTAAGTTTAGAAGTAGGCAAGTTGAAAAAGTGTTTAATGCCATATTGGAAGGAACTTATAAGGGGAGTGAAAAGATGAGTTTTTTAGGTAGTGTAGGAGGATTTTTTAAAAATTTATTTGGGGGAAGCAATGGTGGAAATAGAAGTACATCATCTGTTTCATACGAACCAGATAAAGCAAGAATAGCAGAAATAGAGGCAGATACAAAATTACGTTTGGCAGGAATGGAGAAAGAGCGTGTAGATATAATGAAAAATGCAAGAATAGAAATTCTTGAGTTTGAAACTCAAAGCAATATTGCATTAGAAGAAGCAAGGGCCAAAGGATTAAATTTTATGGCTCAAACGATTGTAGCAATGCAAGAAAAGTTAAATGAAGTAGCTGAAAAGAGAATGCAAATTATAGAAAAAGGTTCTTTACAGATAGTTAAGGAAATAGAATCAGTTTATAATGAATTTAGTGATAGAGTTAATGCTGATAACTATAAGTATAGTGAAGAAAAGTTGCCACAATTATTAGCTGTTTTAGAGAGATATGAAGTAGGAAGTGCAGCACATACCTTATATATGAAAAGAATTGAAGATGATATGAGTATGCAAACCAAGCATTATATTATGCAAATTGATGCATTATCAAAGCGTCAAAGTCAAGTTATTGAAAGTTTTTTAAAAGGTAAGGAACGTATAATTGAAGAAACGAATCAAATTACTGAAGGAATGCTTAATAATATAGGAAGTGAATATATAGGCAAGAATAAGTATATAACTGATACAATAAATGAAGAAAAGTGTTTATTTGAAGATAAAAATGTAGCTTTATTAGAAGAAAAGCAATAAGTAGGTTATCTGGAATATATTATGATTTAAGAAGTATATATATAAAATTGAGTAAATATAGATATATATTAAATAGGAGAATAAGATGAGAAGTATAGAAGTAAATACAAAAGAAGAGTTAAAAAAAGCCATAGATGATAAGTATGATGAAATAATAGTAAAAGGTGAATTAGCAAAAAAATTAAATAAGGCTAAAAAGATAAATAAACTTAGCAAGACAAAACTTGGTATATTATCGACAGCATTAGCGGCAGGGGCAGTAACAGCCCCGATGACCGGGGGATTATCGTTTGCTGCAGCAGCTCCTATAGCTACATTAACAGGAATTGAAATAGCAGTTATAATAGCGGTAATATTTATCGGGATAACATTAGTTATCGCAGTGTGTACGGGATATGATGTGATAGAATTTTCAAAAGATCCATTAACATTAAGACTTAAAAGAAAGTAAGTTATTATATAAAAATATACTGGATTATAATTAAAAGAGCTTGATTTAAGCTCTTTTTTTGTATATATAAAGTTATTTATATAACTTTATAAGGAAATGCATAGAATGGTATATAAAATTAAAAATATGGATAAAAATGTTACATGAATGATTGATGTTAGGGAGGAGTTTTATGAATAATTATAGTAAATTTAAGTTATGTTGTGAGAACAAGGATGAACGTAAATATAATTTAAATCACAACCCAAAGCCTATATTAATGAATGATGATTTAAGAGAAAGTATAGGACGATTGTTATGGTATGTACCCGGGATTGATTCTATGCAATCGTATGAGCATGAGTTAATAGATGACCTACTATATTCAGATGCTGTATTTGAATTTATTTTAGAATATATAGGTATAGATAAAAATAAAGATATAAATATAATAAATAGAGATGAATTAAAGCAATATATAAAAAATTATGAATATAAGATTTGTGTATCATGTCAGAAGATAATTCTAACTATTGGGAAAAATTATAAAACTGGTAAAAGAGAAACTATTACAAGAGCAATGCTTAGACATATTAGGAATTCTATTGCTCATGGAAGCTTTGTAACTATTAATGATTTAGTTATATTTAGGGATAAAAATAAATATGATGATGATATGGCTTTTATAAAAATAAGAGCTTCGAAGTTAAATCAAGCTTTAAAACTAATTGAAAAATACGATGGGATAACACAAGAAAAAATAATTTCAAAGGTATTTAAGAATAATGGATTTAATGTTTATATGGGAAGGGGGTATAAAGTTGGAGGAGGAAGAAAAGTTATCTATCCAGATATGCTTTTAGAAAAATACGGAAATAAATTTATTGTAGAAATAAAGGATTACAAGATAAAATCAGAAAAAGTTAATAAAGCTCTTATAAATAATATGATTATGTATTATGAGGAGCTTAATAAAGAGTATACTCCTATTGTTATTTGTGATAAAAGCACTATATCAGAAGAGACTAAAGATATATTATTAAGAAATGACATTATATTATTAGATAAAAGTGAAATAAAGAAATTAATTAATTTAGATAAAAGCGTATTTGAAAGTAGTTCTATAAAGAAATTATAAATTTAATATTATAAAAATAATATAATTTTATAATGAAAAATAGATTGAAGCATTTTTAAGTTATAACAAATCAAATTAAGTACTAAAATATAATATAAATATTTTAAATACTAAGGAGAATCTATTATGAAAGAATTAATAAAAAAAAATTTACAAGAGATTAGGGAAATGGCATTTGAGTCTGCACAAGAAGCAAGGGAGATTTGTGAAGGGTGGAGATGTTATACATGGATGTTTGAGAATGGTTATATAGAAAATTATGTTGAAACATTAGCATATCCTGCAAGTGGCATATGTTTAACAATGTTTAGTAGTGGACACTGCTTAACAGATCAAGAAATAAGAGATGATATAGATGAACAGTTAAAGATATTATTAGCACAATTGAATTAATAGATGTAACAGTGCGTGATTTTATGGAAGCTTAATAGAGATTAAGCTTCTTTTTTATGTTAAGGATTAAATTAAATAAGTAAGATAATAAAATGAAATAGTTGATGAAAGTTTACTTAATATTAATAAAAGAAAGTTATTAATATTAAGTAATAAAAGTATTATATAAAAAGATAAAAAGGGATTACTAAAAAGTATACATTAAGGAGGAAGTTGATTATGAGTAAAATAGGTAAAAGATTAAAAGATGAAAGATTAAAGTTAGGATTAAGTTTACAATATATGGAGGAAAAAACAGGTGTAAATGCAGCTTATATATATAGAATTGAGGAAGGTGAAAGAAAAAATCCTTCAATAAAAATAATAAAAAGAATATGTGATTTTTATAAATTAGATTTTATTGAAATAATATATTTAATGGTATAATTTAAAGTTTTTATATTTTATAAGTGAAGTAGATATATATATGATACTACTTCATTTTTTATGCTATAAATTTTTGAAAAATAAATAATGAGCTTTAAGTTTAATTTTCAAACTAAGAAATATATATTATATTTTAATAAAACTAAAAATAATTGAAAAAAATAGTATAAAAATATAAAATTGGATATGAGAGTAAGTATTTTAATAAATATAAAAATGTAATTATAGTGTAGTTATGGGGAGTATTAAGTTTTTTAGTGTTTTATTAATAAATTTAAAAAAGCATATAAATTAAAATAATATACTTAAATTTAATGAAAGACTCTGGGTAAAACATCAATAAAATTTCTCTTAGACAGAAAGGGGTGAAACCCCATAACTTCCATACGCTTAATGATTTCTTAAAGCAACTTTTAATATTAGTTTCAACAAACAAATAAAAGCGTATGGATTATTGTCCGGAGTAAATAAATGAGGTGATTATAATAAATAGAGTTAATGATAATGAATATATAAATAAAAATAAAAATAGAGCTAAGGAATATATAAAAGTAAATAATAAATACCAGGAATATATTAATAATAATTATGAAAAATTAAAATCTAAGATATGTTTAAACATACAAGTTGATACATTAGAAGAAGCAATAAAAGAATTAGAAAAAATAGATATACGAAAGCTTTTAAATATAAAGACTATATTAGGAGAGGAATTTGAAACAGATTTAGATGTGGATACTGGAGTTGTAGCATTTATAGTTAAAAGTGAAGATGATTTAGAAGAAAAAATATTGAAATTAAAATGGAAAAATGAAATTGAAGATTACACTTTAAACAAATATTTTCGTTTTGGTAAAGAAGTGGCTGAACTTAAGTTTTTAAGAAAGAATAAAAAGGCAAAAATAATTTTAAATAATAGAGATAAAACATATAAGATGGAAATTTTAGATGGGGAATATTCTTATGGAATAGTAGACCTATATGAAATAATAATGAAAGTTGATTATTATACAGCATTAAAGGAACTGATATTGTTAACAAATATTTTTGTTAGGGATATATATGATATAGGAGATAACTATCTTTTTAATTATAGTAGAATTTGCTTTTGGGATAAATATAAAGTTCATTACCCATCACTTAATAAATTTATTGAGAGGCATTTAAATAAGCTACAAATATTATTAGATGAAGGTGTTAACGGATTATATAAAAATTATAAAGATGCTTCTATTTTCAGTGTTTCGTTAGAATTCTTAGCGAATAATATAGGAATAAGTAAAAAAACCTTATCTCCTGTAATAAATATATTTACGGCAATTGGGTTAATTGAAAAAGTTGATAATATTAAAGAAAAGAAGACAAGTTATAATAATATAACTTATTATAGAATTCCACGTTGGACAGAAAATGTATTAAATGAAGCAGATTACTTATGTAGTAAATTTTTAGAGTTGAATGTATCTCCTACTAAAGTTACAGCTAAACATATAGCTAAGGTTTTGGGAAAGGAAACTACTTTAAAAATTATGAGAGATCATAAAGCAAGAAAATTGTTAGCATATTAGATTATTTATTATATATTTTAATATAAGTGTATATAAGATATTAGGGGAAGTTTTAATTATATGAATACTAAAGAAAACATTAATGAATTGGAAAAGATAAAGCAAGAATTTATAAAAATATTAAATATTAATTTAAAAGGAAGTACATATATAGAATTAGATATTTTTACAAAAATGCTTAGGTATGATGAAAATTATATGAAAAAAATTCTAAATATATTAATTGATGAGAAAAAAATAATAATAAAAGAATATGACAATAGAAAAGTTATAGTTTTAGAAGAGTTATATAAATTAGAAAAAGAAATTATAGATTTTATAATCGAAATCAAAAAAAAGGAAAATAAAATTGATGATAAAAGTTTAAACGAATATATAAATAAAGTAGATTATGTTAACCTAAATAAAGAACAAAAAGATGCTGTATTTAATGCTTTAAGTGAAAGTATAAGTATAATAAAGGGAAAGGCCGGTACTGGTAAGACTACCATAGTAAAAGCTATATTATCAATATACAGAAGTATAAATAATAATGGGGTAGTAGATATAGTTTCTTTTACAGGTAAAGCTGTAAATAGAATAGCTTTAGAAGATATAAAAGGAGCACAGACTATACATAAGTTTTTAGAGTTAAACATTAATAATATTAAAAATAAAAAAGATATATTTAAAAAGACAAATTTATTAATAATAGATGAGGCAGCTATGGTGGATTTGGAATTATTCCACGGATTATTGAAAAGTATAAAAGATAATGATGATATAAGAATTGTAATGTTAGGAGATACTAATCAGCTTAATCCTATAAATTATGGAAATGTATTTAAAGAGCTTATAAAAAGTAAGTTAATAAAAGTTATAAATTTAAGAAAAGTAATTAGACAAGCAGAAAATTCCTTGATATTAAAGAATGCAGAAAATATTTTAATTAAAAAGAAAAATTGGATAAAAAATAAAAAAGATGAATTTGAATTTTATGATGTTAATGACACAGATGAAATAAAGAGAGTAGCGATAAATAAATTTAGAGAACTTTTAGATTGTGGATATGATAAGGAAGATATAGTTATATTAAATACCAAAAATGATGGTGAATTAGGAGTAAATATTATAAATAAAGAAATAGCAAATGCAATAAACAATAGAGAATATAGGGAAGAAAAGACATTTGTTGTATTAGACAGAGTGATGAATATAAAAAATGATTATAAAAAAAATGTATTTAATGGTGAAGAAGGAATTATAATGGAAATTAACTTAAGGAATATTTTAGTAGAGTTTAATAATAAAACTATAGTATATACATATGAGGAAGCATTGAAAATGCTTAAATTAAGTTATGCAAATACTATACATAAAATGCAAGGAAGTGAATATAGAGTAGTAATTCTTTTGGTGGATAGGAACGATAAAATGTTAAATAGAAATTTATTATATGTTGCAGTTACAAGAGCAAAAGAAAGATTTATAGGTATTGGTAGTAGAGCGGTATTTTTAAAAGCTATAGAAAGATCTGATAATAGAAGGATGTTATTACATCACATATTAAAAGAATGCAATGAAAATATTTGAAATTATTGAATTATATTAAATATATGGATAAAAAAAGTTGGCATAAAGTGCAAAATGATGTATAATAAATACATAAACAATAGTTGTATTGAAATGAATTAATCATTTAAAATTTTATATTAAACAATAGTTGTATTGAAATTAGGGTGCTTATTAAGCATCTTTTTTCTTTATAAAATTAATTAATAGCAAAAATTTAATATATAAGTTATAGGGGATGATGCATTGGTTAAAGAAGTAATACCTAAAGATGATTATATTTTGCAATTAAAATTAAATACAAAAGAAAAGATTTTATTTGATGTTAAGCCTTATTTAAATATGGGGGATTTTATAATTTTGAAAGATTTAAAAGAATTTGAAAATTTTATAGCTGATGAAGGTGGGGTATGTTGGAATTGCGGTGTTTCTCTAAGTTGGGATACCATATTAAAATAAAAAGCTTCTCTTATAAAATTTGTTACTATAATAGCTAAATTAAATAGAAGAATCATCATATAAAAAGGAAATAAATATAAATTTTATAAAATATAATGAACATGAAGAAATATTTAATAGAAAAAATAGGGAAAGACAAAGAAAAATTTTCAAAACAATTTCAAGAAGCATTTTAGTACACGGATTCTTTAAAAATTTTATTGATTATAAGTTTAATAGGTAGGATTTAGAGCTTAAAAGTTTTTATGAAATCATATTAAATTGGGGGTTAAATAGAAATAGAGAGTTGTATAAGGAATTATCTATGGTATAATAATAAAAAGTGATTTAAAAATTTTAAGTAATAATTATTATTAGAGTATAATCAATCATAATAGGATTGGAACGGTAATTCCAGTCCTATTTTTTTATGTAAAAATATAGAAAGTAGTATTGGAGTTTTATGTTTCTAAAGTTATTCAAATAACCTTAGAAAATAATTATTCTTAAAATTTAGTTTTAAAAGATAGGCGTGCAAAAATATATTATATGTTTTTGTATGTTATATATATTGTATGGATTATACCTTAATTTAAATAATTAATCTAAATTTTAGTTCAATTATTGTTTTATTTTATAAAAATAAACTTATGTTTTTCAAGGTCTTTAAATTCAACGAAATAATATGTATAATTTATAGAATAATTGAGTAAAATAAAATAGAATATTTAAGGGTATTAATTATAGAACAAAACCCGGAGAGACAAATTGGCAAAATGATAAGGAAAGATATAGTAATTTAAAATATATTAGAAATAAAGAAAGCACTGATTTTTGTAAGTCATAAAAAAAAGATTAATGATTGACAAAAGTCAATGCTTTTTGTTTTATTAATTAATCTTTTAGAAGGAGTAATATATTTTATGAATGAAAATTATTTAATAACAAATGAATATGCTAAGAGAATTTTTGAAAGACTGTATTTAGACTTAGATAAAAAGTTAAATAAACGTTACGATAGTTTTAAAAAATTATTTGAAAAATGGTTTTTATATGCAGAACATTGCAATAGGATAATTATTTATAATATTTTTAAATGTATTGAATTTGAATTAATTGATATGTATACCGTAGGGATTATAAATATACCAATAGATAAACTAAGAAACAATAATAGTGATAGAGATATAAGACTATCATTAGTAAAAATATTTGCGCAACACTTAACATATGATGATGGTAAGTCCTATTATGGAAATAAAATTTTTACATACGTTGATACAAGAAATAATGATATAAGAATATCTGTAAGTGATGAGTTATTTTTTGAAATAATAAGTATACTAATTATAAAATCAAATATTCAAATATTTAATAGTTTAAGCAATAAAATTTGTAAAATGGTATATTTGCAAATCCAATATAATGCAATTGTAAGTTATATAAGAAATAAATTTAAAAATAATATTATAAGATTTAAATTATATAAGGATGTTTTCGAAAATATGTATGAGCATATATCTAATAAAAAAATTATTAATTATTGTTTACAGGAATTAATAGATTTAGAGATAATAATTGATTTTTATGATTATAAAAGTGAATATGATATAATACTTGATTTAAATAGAACTATTTTTTAAGATAAAAGAATTAGTTTATTTTCTATATTGAACTTTTTAATATAAAACTAATTCATATTGATTTTTACCCAACTTTTGTTTAATGGCAATAAATTCTTTTATAAGTTATACAATGTAGATAAATATTAATTTATAACAGTATAAAATTATAAAGATAATATAATAGGTGCGGAAAAATAAAAAGTATAAAAAAAGACCAACCAGTTCAGTTTTGAAGTAGAATTTTAATTTTAACAGAAAAAATCACAATTATCTTTTAATTAAATTTACAGAATAAATGGCTGGAAAATACCAGCCATTTTAATATTATTCTAATAATTTAAGCAAGTCTTTCTTTATTATATACTCCATTTCTATCAATTTATCTTCTGATATATATCTTAGATATGCTGGTGGGTCATAGCTATCTGCATATAAACCTGATAATATTACTAATCTATCTTTATTATAATTATCACCTATCCATTTTGTTTTAATTCGACAAACTTTTCCAATAAGTTCATAAACGTACTTTTCATCTACTAATTTCATTTGAAAATAATATTCTTTATCTTTTTTATCATGAATGTCTATACAATCTAATGTATATTTTTCACCAAACTTTATATCTATATTGTTTGGAATATCATTAATCTTATTTAGGTCAATAGTAAAAGAAATATTCCTATTCTTCCTTGTTTTTTCAACATATGTTTTTTGCCCTTTTATTACTTGTTTAAGTTTTTTCCTAATTCTATTATTCTCCATAAAAGTCTCCTATTTCTTACTAACAATATAAATTATATTATTATATTATTAGTAATATACCGTACATTTACTTAATAAATAAACAAATGAATTATATTCTAATTTTCATAGTAAAAGTTATACAAGAATTTATATGTGACAAATTAATATTGGAAATTTAATTATGAATATAGGAGTGAAGATGTATAGTAATTAGAAAAATTATATATGAATTAAAAAATGCAATTAAATAAGAATAATAATAGAAATAAGAAATTATTAGGGAAATCAATATCTGTATACATAGGAAGTATAAGATATTCCCTTTAAGTTTATATTTTCATTATAAGAATTAATTAATATTTTATTGAATTTAAAAAGTATATATGGTATTATGAATGAGTATCTTGAATATACACGCTTTAGGATTAAAAAAAGGATAGAACAAGTGTTAAATTGTGTCCCTTGTTTTTAAAATAATCGGGTGTATTCTTTGTGAAAGCAAGTGATACCAGTAAGATATGGAGAGATGTCCGAGTGGTCGAAGGAGCACGCCTGGAACGCGTGTGTAGGGGAAACTCTACCGTGGGTTCAAATCCCACTCTCTCCGCCAGACCGTGCTAGATGGGGAGTTAGCGGTGCCCTGTAACCTGCAATCCGCTACAGCAGGATCGAATTCCTCGGGGAGGCTTTAGTTTGTATGGCCTGCCCTATGTAAGTGGTGTTGATGGCTGGGTCCCACGCAACGGGAGCCCATGAACCTTGTCAGATCCGGAAGGAAGCAGCAATAAGTGGTTCCTTCCGTGTGCCGTGGATCAATCTGGCCTGAGCTAACTGCATAGGTAACGCATATAAACTACTGTCGAAGCGGGGTGCACGGTTTTTTAATGTAAATTTTGAATATTCAAATATAGATTATATTCAATAAAATAATTAATTAAATTAGGTTACTCTTCAATAGGATTAACAATATAGGATACAAAACAATAGGATAAGAAAGAGAGGGATCTTTATAGACTATTAAGTTTATAAAGAACCCTCTTTTTCTTGTTATAAAAATAAAAAACTACCCTAGTAATATAGGGTAGTTTAATTTTATTTTCTAATAAGATCTATAAACTCAAAAATTAATCCACTTTTTTCATCAGTTTTATCATCAGATTTGTGGATAACTTCCCATTCGTTTAAAGCAATCTGTGGAAAATATGTATCTGCATCAAATTCCTTTTTAACTTTTGTTAAATATAACTTCTTTGCATAAGGAATAAGTAAATTATAAATTTCTCCGCCACCAATTATAAATACTTCTTCATCTGAATCTTTATAATTATTAATAACCTCATCTAAGTTGTGAATTACAGTAACTTTATCAGAATCTACTTTAAAGCTAGTATCCCTAGTTAGAACTATATGAGGTCTATTTGGTAGTATTCCAGGAAGAGACTCAAAAGTTTTTCTTCCCATAAGAATTTTATGACCTGAAGTTATTTCTTTAAATCTTTTAAGATCTTCTGAAATATGCCATAAAAGATTATTATCTTTTCCTATTGCATTATTAGAAGCTGTTGCAACAATAATTGATAACATTAAACTGATACCTCCATCTTGATTGCTTCATGGTGTTTGTAGTCTACAAGTTTAATGTCTTCTGGTGTAAAGTCATAGAAATCTTTGATTTCAGGATTAATCCAAAGTTTTGGAGCTTCATATGCTTCATCTTTTCTAGTTAATTGAAGTTTCATTCCTTCAACTTGATTTTCATAAATGTGAGCATTATTTATAACATGAGTAAATAATCCAGGCTTTAATCCTGTTACTTGTGCTAGAAGATGTACAAGTACAGCGTATTGACTTGTGTTAAATGGTACTCCTAGTGGAATATCTCCTGAACGTTGAACAAGCATACAGTTTAATCTTCCATCTGTTACATCCCACATAGTTAAGAAGCAGCAAGGATGAAGTGCACCTGTATCAAGATATGGAATTTGCCATAGATTTATCATCATTCTTCTATCTTGAGGATTATTTTTAAGTGCATCTATTAATTTATCTAATTGATCAAATTTTTTAACAACCCATCCGTAAGATGTTCCGATAGTTCCATCATCCATCATCCATTCGTTCCAGATCTTAACGTTTTGTTCTTGTAATTTCTTAACGCTGTTTGATTGATCTTTATATATCCATAAAAGTTCCTTTACAGCAGTTTTAAAAGCTACAAATTTAGTTGTTAAAATAGGAAATTCCTTTTCAAGGTCAAATTGCATTATTTGGTGAGGTAACTTATATGTTGCAACACCAGTTCTATTTTGGTCATAATAACCGTTCTCTAGTATGTTTTCTACTATATTAAGATATTGTTTATCGTATAAACTCATAATTAATTAGCCCCTTTCTAAAATATTTACATATAATTTTAACACAATAGAGAAGAATTTTGTCAAAGAAAAAATAGTTAATAATATTTTTCTGTTTTAAATTTGATACCATAATTAAAATATAGCCGTAAATAGCTTTTGAATTTTAATTATGATACTATGGAATAATGATAATAGACTTCTATTAATAAAGCCTTTATTAGTGTATAATTGATATAGAATCTAACTTTAGAAAAAGAGGTGACAAAACCTTGGCATATACAGCGTTATATAGAGAGTGGAGACCAAAAACATTTGAAGATGTAATAGGTCAAGAACATATAACAACAACACTTAAAAATCAAATATTAAACGAAAGAATTGCACATGCATATCTTTTCTGTGGTACTAGAGGAACAGGAAAGACATCAACAGCAAAGGTATTTGCAAAGGCTTTAAATTGCCTTGACTTAAAAGATGGAGAACCTTGCAATGAATGCGAGATGTGTAAAAAGATAAATGAAGGTCTAGCAATAGATGTTACAGAGCTTGATGCTGCTTCAAATAATGGGGTTGATAAAATAAGAGATATTATAGAAGATTCTAAATATCCACCTCAAGAAGCTAAGTATAAAGTATATATAATGGATGAGGTTCACATGCTATCAACAGGAGCCGTAAATGCATTCCTTAAAACTCTTGAAGAACCACCAGCGAATGTAATATTTATATTAGCAACAACAGATCCACAAAAACTTCCTATAACAATACTTTCAAGATGTCAAAGATTTGATTTTAGAAGAATAAACAATACAGAAATAACAGCAAGACTTAGAAAGATTGTTGAAAATAAAGGTGTTTTTGCAGAAGATAAAAGCTTAGACCTTATAGCAAGAGTTTCAGATGGGGCCATGAGAGATTCATTAAGTATATTAGATCAGGCAATTGCAATGGGAGATGGAAATGTAGATTACGATGAAGTTGTCTCAATGCTTGGACTTGTTACAAACGAATATTTATTTGAGTTAACAGAGGCCACAATAGAGAGAAATATAGAAAAAGCAATGACTATAATTGAAAAAATAGTTTATGCAGGAAAAGATGTATTTTTATTTATTAAAGATTTAATAGCTCATTATAGAAATCTTTTAATGATTAAAGTTACAAATAATCCTGAAGAAGTTCTTGATATGTCTCTTGAAAATATTGCTTTAATAAAAGAACAAGGCGATAGAATAAGAGTAGAAGAGATTATGAGAAGTATAAGAATACTTCAAGAAGCTGAAAATAATGCAAAGATGTCAAAACAAGCAAGATTATATTTAGAACTTTCAATAATAAAAATTTGCAAGATAGAGTATGATACATCAAATGAAGTAATACTTGGTAGATTAAATAGATTAGAATCAGCTATAAAGGCTGGTAAAATCCAAGTAGTTAAAAATGCTCAAGGTAGAGATGCAAATACAAATTCACAAAGTGCAAATACTTTAAGAAAGCCAACACAAAATAATCAAACTACTCCAGAGGAAGCTATGAATAAAATAGAGGCTGACTTAAATCTGTCAAGTGACGTAACATTACAAATAGTAAAATCAGCTTGGAAAGATATATTAGAAGAATTTAAAAATAGAAGAGCTATGATACTATATGCTTCAATTACAACAGGAAAACCTGTGGAGTGTAAAAATGGAGTAATAAATGTTCAATATACTGATGAATATTCATTTAATAAAAATAGGCTTGAAAAGCCAGAAAATAATAAATTAGTAAACGAAGTTTTCTCAGAAGTTTTAAGAAATAACGTAAGAGTAAAATTTACAGTTCTAGAAGGATCTCATGAAAATAAGCCTACAGAAGAAGTATTAAGTGATATGATAGGTGACGAATTTTTAGAGATAATTGATGAATAATAGATTATAAATTAAGGTACATTATTTTAGTTAAAGCATAAATTATAAAATAAGTATAGATAATTAAATACTAATATGTTATGTATAGTAAAGTAATAAAAAATACTATATAATTAAAATTAGATTTTATTATTAAGGAGGAAATATATATGGCAAGAGGCGGATTCCCAGGCGGTATGGGAGGAATGAATAATTTAATGAAACAAGCGCAAAAAATGCAAAAGCAAATGGAGCAAATGCAAAAAGAGCTTGAAGAAAAAGAATTTGTAGCATCAGTTGGAGGCGGAGCTGTAACTGTAACTGCAAATGGTAAAAAAGATATATTAGCTATTAACATAAAACCAGAAGTAGTAGATGAAGATGATGTTGAAATGTTAGAGGACTTAGTATTAAGTGCTGTAAATGAAGCATTAAGAAAAGCAGAACAAGAAACTGCAAACCAAATGGGTAAAGTAACTGGTGGAATGAACATACCAGGACTATTCTAATAAGTTAAATTTAGATTTTAAGAGTCGGTTTTAAACTGACTCTTTTATTATTTAAATTTAAGATTATAATAATTGATAATTTGAAATAATTGTATTAAACTAAAGACTACAATTAAATATTTAAATATAGAATCATATGTTTGAAAGGGAGAGAAGTAATGGAATTTTATCCAGTTGCAATAGAAAAACTTATAGAAGAATTCGCAAAGTTACCAAGTGTTGGTCAAAAGACAGCTCAAAGACTAACACTTCATATATTAAATTTACCAGAAGATGAGGTTAAAGAATTTGCAGACGCTCTAGTTAAAGCTAGAGGAACAATAAAATATTGTTCAGTATGTGGAAACTTTACAGACTCAGATCCGTGTGCAATATGTTCTAACCCAAGTAGAGATAAGGGTACTATCTGTGTTGTGGAACAACCAAAGGATATAATGACAATGGAAAAAGTAAAAGAATATAACGGGCTTTATCATGTACTTCATGGTAATCTTTCTCCAATGCAAGGAAGAGGGCCTCAAGATATTAAAATTAGAGAATTAGTTGCAAGAATGAGAGAAGAGATTAAAGAAGTAATAATAGCAACAAATCCTAATATAGAAGGAGAGGCAACAGCAATGTATATTGCAAAGATTCTTAAACCGCTAGATGTTAAGGTAACAAGAATAGCTGCAGGTATTCCAGTTGGAGGAGACTTAGAATATGCAGATGAAGTGACACTTTCAAAGGCATTAGAAGGAAGAACTCAAATATAAAAAAAGAGACTCAAATAAATGAGTCTCCAATATAGATGGGAGTTAGAAGTTTTGTTTGAGAATGAGTGAAAAGCTTCTTATAGTAATAGGTTATGAAGTTATTAAAAATATGTTCCTAAAAATTTCCTAAAATTCGTATACTAGCTTGTACTTTTGGATAGACTTATAGTAAGAGTAATATATTTTGGGGGGCTATGTATGAGTAAGGATAGTTTAGTGGATTACATTAAGAGTGTCTTAAATGGGAATCATGAAAATGCAAGAATACTAAAAGCTATAGATGAAACTAAATTAGAAATTGAAGCAGCTAAAAGTGTTTTTGATAGTGTAGATGATCCGTTATTAATTGAAGCTGCAATATATGCAGAAGAAGCAGCAAGAAAAAGATACTCTCATTTAATGACTTTGGCAAAACAAAGAGGAATTACAGTAAATAGAAACTATATTTTATCAAAAAATATTAAATTTGCTGAATAGATGAGGTGTACTATGGATATGAACTTACTTATATATGGAATAATTGGACTAGTTATTCTGTATGTAATTATTAAGCTATTAAAATGGCCAATAAAATTATTATTAAATGGAATACTTGGAGTCGTAATGTTGTACTTAGTAAATATGGTAGGAGTATATTTTGATTTTTCTATACCAATAAATATAATAAATGCTTTAATAGCAGGTATACTTGGTATACCTGGAATTGTAATACTTATAATATTCCAATTATTTTTTTAGTAGCTTAAAGATGAGCAGTTATAAATAAGAAAAATAAAGGTAGTTAATGATAACTACCTTTATTTTTTATTTATTATTAAATATTATTTAAATAATACTAGAAAACATTTACAAAATGTTATATATTAAATATGTATAGGGTTAACTCTTATTTATCACCTTTATGAAAAGGTTTTCTGGGGATAGGAGTAACGAAAGAGGAATGAGGGGTCATATATTATATAAATAATAACATGACCCTCTCTAGTAAGGAGCGAATAATGGAAAGATTACATGAACTTAAAAATGGAACAGATATAAGAGGAGTATCTTTAGATAATAAAGAAAGACCTGTAAATCTTACTGTAAATGAAGTTAGACTTATATCTAAAGGTTTTTATGAATGGCTACAAAATAATAAAAAAGAGAAGAATTTAAAAGTGGCTGTTGGATGTGATTCAAGATTATCTGGAGAAGACTTTAAAAAAGAAGTAATAAATACTTTATTAGCTTATGGAGCTAAAGTATACGATTGCAAAATGGCAACAACTCCAGCGATGTTTATGACAACTGTTATGGAAGATTATAATTGTGACGGGGCTATAATGATAACAGCAAGTCATTTACCTTATTATTATAATGGCTTGAAATTTTTCACTAAAGATGGCGGAGTGGATAAAAAGGATATAGATGCAATAATAAATCTTTCAGTTAATAATAGTTTAGAAGAAAGTAATGATGGTAGACTAGAAGCTAAAAGATTAATTGATGATTATTCAAAGATACTAGTAGATAAGATAAGAGCAGCAGTAAATAGCAAAAAAAATTATAACAAGCCATTAGAAGGTCTTAATATAATTGTTGATGCTGGTAATGGTTCAGGCGGATTTTTTGCAAGTAAAGTATTAGAGGAACTTGGAGCAAGTACTAAAGGAAGTCAATTTTTAAATCCTGATGGAAACTTCCCAAATCATATTCCAAATCCAGAAAATAAAGAAGCAATAGAGTCAATTTGCCAAGCTGTAATTAAAAATAAAAGTGATCTTGGAATAATATTTGATACTGATGTAGATAGGGCTGCGATAGTTGATAAGTATGGTAATCCTATTAATAAAGATGCTCTTATTGCATTAATATCAGTTATAATTCTTAATGAGTATCCGGGTTCAGCAATAGTCACTGATTCAATAACAACAGATGGACTTAGTAGATTTATAGAAAAACTAGGCGGAAAGCATCATAGATTTAAAAGAGGATATAAAAATGTAATTAATGAAGGCATAAGACTTAATGGAGAGAATGAAGAATGTCATTTAGCAATAGAAACATCTGGACATGCCGCTATAAAAGAAAATTATTTCTTAGATGATGGTGCATTCTTAGTATCTAAAATATTAGTTTATGTTGCAAAGTTAGCAGAACAAGGAAAGGATATTGGTGAGCTTATAAAAGAGCTTGAAGAACCACTAGAAAGTATCGAATACAGAATAAATATAGATAGAGAAAATTATAGAGATTTTGGAGAGGGAATATTAAAAGACCTAGAAGAATGTATAAAGAATAGCAATGAATTTAAATTACCAGAGAAAAATTATGAAGGGGTTAGGGTAATATGTGATTCTCCAAAGCATAATGGATGGTTTTTACTTAGATTATCATTACATGAACCTTTACTTGCTTTAAATATACAATCAGATGTAAAAAATGGAGTGAAAAATATAGAAGGATTCGTAAAACAATTTTTAGAAGATTATAATTTAAAATTTTAAATAGAACCTATTTAGTTTAGTTTTTAGCTTTTCACACAAATATAAAAACGTGATATTAACTTTAAATATCTTAAAGTTAATATCACGTTTTTTTTATATTTACTTAAATATTGTATTGTTATTAAGAATTTGTTAAGAAATTAATAAGAATTAGTATTATTTAAAATTAAGATTTTGAAGTTATTATTAAAATATAGAAAATATTGGAGGGGTAAACAATGAATGTTTTAGAAGTCAAAGGACTTAAAAAGGTTATTGGTAAAAGAGAAATAATAAAAGATTTAAACTTCTCGGTTAAAGAAGGGGAAATATATGGTTTCTTAGGTCCAAATGGTGCAGGTAAGACAACTACAATAAGAATGCTTGTAGGCCTTATACTTCCTACTGCTGGAGAAGTAAAAATATGCGGAGAAAATCTTAAGAATAATAAGGAAAAAGCCTTAAAAGATGTTGGAGCAGTTGTTGAAAATCCAGAACTTTATAAATATCTTTCAGGAAGAGAAAACCTTATGCAAATTGCTAGAATAAGAGGGGTATCTAAAGAAGAAGTACAAGATCTTATAAAGCTAGTTGGATTAGAAAATAGAATCAATGATAAAGTTAAGAAATATTCTTTAGGAATGAAACAAAGACTTGGACTTGCGGCAGCACTTATAGGAAATCCAAAATTACTTATACTAGATGAACCAACAAATGGACTTGATCCATCAGGAATTATAGATTTTAGAAAAATAGTTAAACAAGCAGCTAAAGAAAGAGGAATGGCTGTATTTGTATCTTCACATATATTAAGTGAAGTTCAACAACTTTGTGATAGAGTTGCTTTTATAAATAATGGTGTTATTAAAGCTGTAGAAGATATGAATCAAGCAGTAACTGGAACAGAAAAAGAAAGCTTAACTTTAGTTACTTCAAGTAAAAAAGAAAAGGTTATAGATATATTAAGAAATCAACCATTTGTACTTACATCAGAAATAAATGAAGCTGGAATAAATATAGTAGTTCAATCAGGAACGACTCCAGAACTTGTAAAAGCTTTAGTAAAATCAGATGTATTAGTAGAAGAAATTTATAGAAATAGAGAAGGATTAGAACAAAGATATATGGAACTTGTGGAAGGGGGTATAAGATAATGTTATTTACTTTAGTAAAAAACGAACTTATAAAAATATCAAGAAGATCTAAGACGTGGATAGTATTTGGTTTATTTACAGCTGCAATAATAGGATTTATATGCATGGGAAAAGTAAGTGCCAATCAAATGGAACACTGGAACTCTCCACAAGGAAAAATTGAAAATATGAATCATGAAATAAGCTGGATTAAGGAAGAGATTAATCGTTCAGAATCACAGATTAAAGATGGTAAATTAGATAAAGAAACTACAAATAATATTAAAGAACAAATTAACTATAATAAAGAAAGAATTAAGGAATTAGAAGGTCAAATAAAAATTCAGGAAAAGAAAATTGAATCTCCAGAGACAGTTGATTGGAGAGAGGAAATTAAAGGTGAAATAACTGATTTAAAAGCACAAATTAAGGAAGCGGAATCAATTAAAAGCAACGAAAATAAAGATGTTATAAAAAGTTTAGAAGAACAAATTTCACAAAAACAATATTATTTAGATAATAATATTGAACCAGTAGAAAGCTGGAAGTTCTTTCCAAGTAATATTGCAGTTCAAATTATGATGATACTAGGTATGGGAATATTAGTTGCAGGTATTGCAGTATTTATGAGTGATATTGTGTCAGGAGAATGTACTCCAGCTACAATTAAATTCTTATTAGTTCAGCCAGTATCAAGAGCAAAGGTTCTACTTTCTAAATTTATTGCAATAGTGCTTACAGTAGTATCAATGATATGTGGAGTTGAATTAGCTGCTTTTGGAATAGTTGGGGCATTTACAGGATTTGATGCAGCTAAAATGCCAGTTACTTTAGGTCAAAAATATGTTATAAATCAAGAAGTTCTAATTAAGGAAGGATTTAAACAACTAGATTTAGTTGCAGGTTCAGGATATCAAACTACTATGGGAGATTTAGTACTTAAGGGATTCTTACTTCAAATATTATTTATAATTGCATGTTGTGCATTTATATTTATGATATCTTCATTATTTAAAAGTAGTATGATAACAATGGCAGTATCTGTTATTATATCTGTTGCAGCTGTAATGTTACCTTCAGCAAGTTCAAAGATTGCTGAATATGCACACTTAAGTTTCTTAAGCTATGGTAATACACCATCAGTACTTGCGGGAGATATAGCATTTTCGTATCATAATAATGTTAACTTTAGCTTGCAACTTGGAATAGGACTTATGATTGGAACTATAATAATTTCATATATAATTGCTCATTTTGTATTTACAAAGAGAGATATGTTAGCATAAAAAAAATTCCACTTATCAAAAGATAAGTGGAATTTATTTGTATGGATTATTATCTAAATATATCTAATTTTAATTCATCGGAGATATCTTTAAGCAGTTTCATACTAGCCACACTATTACCCTGCTTATCAAGGTTAGGACTAAATAATCCAATTCCACATCTATTAGGAACAGATGAAAGAATTCCTCCACCTACACCACTTTTTGACGGTATACCAATATGAACTGAGAAATCACCAGATTCATCATAAAGTCCACAAGTAACCATTAAGGATTTAACAACTGTTGCTGTTTTTACAGGGAATAATCTTTCATTATTCCAAGGGCAGACCCCTTCATTTGCAAGGACAGCACCCATTCTAGCAAGTCCAAGAGCTGTTACTTCCATAGAGCATTGTCTAAAGTATGTGTCTAGTATGTCTGGAACATCTCCTTCTAACATACCATTACCTTTCATATAATAAGCAAGAGATCTATTAATATCACCAGTTCTTTTTTCTGATAAATAAATTTCTGTATTTAGTTTTACACCATCATCACCCATAATCTTTTTGAAGAAGTCTAAGATTCTAGCAGAACGTTCTTCTGTATCTTTTCCTTTAATTAATGAAGTTGTAGCTATAGCTCCAGCATTTACAAAAGGATTTGTTGGCTTTTTACTACGGTTTATTTGCATATTCATAATTGAATTGAAAGGAAAACCTGTAGGTTCTGTGCCTATTTTATCAAAGACTTCATCTAAACCATTATCTAAGGTTGCAAGAATAAGAGTAGGGACCTTAGAAATACTTTCTACAGCAAATCTTTTATCATAATCACCTGCAAAGAACTGCTTATTAGTATCTAAATCATAAATTGCAACACCTAATTGATTAGGATCTACGGTTGCAAGACCAGGAATATATGTCGCCACATGACCATCCTTAATATACTTTTTATTCTTTTCTACTAACATTTCTAATTCGCTATTACTAATCACAAAAATCACCTCGTGCCATTATTTTGTATATTTGCATATTTAAGTGTTTGCCCAAAGCATAGCACTTTAAATTTTGCTATTCAACAAACTATTTATGAATATTTGCATATATTTGTAAAAATAATAAGAATGATAAATTCGAATAAAAAGTGCGTTGATAATTTTTTTAATAAATAATGCATGTATATAAGTAAGAAAACTAGGAGGGTGTAAAGATTTTATATATAGTTATAACGTAAATATATAAGTTAATAAATTAAAAAGTTTTAAAAAAAACATATTAATTTATTTGTTATAATAATTATATAAATGAAAAGAGGAGTGTTTTTATGTCAGCAGGAATTGCAGTAAATTGTGCAGAATGTCCAGAAAAGAAGAATGGAAATTGCGATGGAAAGGACTTACAATGCGTTTGTTTTAAATGTCCAAGAAAATTAAGTGAATGTATGATAACTAAATATTGCAGAGAAACAGAATCCGTATTATATTTTGGTCCTGAATATTAGATTAAGGAGATGGAATTGAGGCTTATGAAAGAAAATAAATTAAATGAGCTAAAAAGATATATTGAAGATATATCTAAAATGAATTCAGCATTAGAGATTATTTATTGGGATACACAAACTAAAATGCCTAAGAAAGCGATAGAACAAAGGTCAGGTATTATAGAATATTTATCAGGTGAAATATTTAAGATGACAACTTCAGATAAAATGAGAGAACTTTTAGATTATTTTAAAGATACAGATGGATTATCAGAAGTAGATAAATTAATAGTAAAACATGCTAGAAAAGATTATGATGAAACAAAAAAGATTCCAGAAGATAGATATAGAGACTATGTAGTGGCTCAGGCTCTATCAGAAAATGCATGGGAAGAGGCTAAAGAACAAAAGAATTTTGAAATATTTAAGCCACATCTAAAGAAGATGATAGATTTTCAAAGAGAGTTTGTAGAGTACTGGGGATATAAAGATAATAAATATGATACTTTATTAGATAAGTACGAAGAAGGACTTACTGTAAGAAAACTAGATAAAATATTTAGTGAACTTAAAGATGGGATAATTGAGATATTAAATAAAGTGCAAAATAGCAATAAAAAAGTTGATAAAAGCTTTTTTATTGGAAACTTTAATAAAGAATCTCAAGAAAAGTTTGCTTTATTTGTATTAAAAAAAATGGGTTATAGTTTTGAATATGGAAGGATAGATGAAAGTATTCATCCATTTACAACAAGCTTTGGAAATCGGGATGTAAGAATAACGACTAATTATAGTAATGATGATTTTACATCAGCCCTATTTAGTTCAATTCATGAAGGTGGTCATGGCATATTTGATCAAAGTGTTCCAGATGAACTTCAAAGAACAGGACTTGATACAGATCTTTCTATGAGTATACATGAGTCTCAATCAAGATTTTATGAAAATATATTAGGTAGAAGTAAAGCATTCTGGGAATATTTCTTCCCATTTTTAAAATATGAGTTTAAAGAATTTGCTCATTTAAATTTAGAGGAATTTTATGAAGCTATAAATTATGTAAAACCATCTCTTATAAGAACAGAAGCTGATGAATTAACATATAGCCTTCATATAATTATTAGATATGAAATTGAGAAAGCTCTTATAAATGGAGATTTAGATATAGACGATGTAAAAGAGGAGTGGAATAAAAAATACAAAGAGTATCTAGGTGTAGAACCAAGAGATGATAGTGAAGGAATTCTTCAAGATGTACATTGGTCAGATGGATCCTTTGGATATTTTCCAAGTTATGCATTAGGTAATATATATGGTGCTCAAATTCTTCATCAAATGGAAAAAGAATATACAGGAATGTATGATGATATAAGAAATGGAGAATTTGGTGGAGTTAAGATGTGGCTTTATGAGAATGTTCATAAGAGTGCTGCATTATATTCACCAAGTGAATTAATAAAGAATATAACTAATGAAGAATTAAATTGTAAGTATTTTTTAGAATACCTATCAAAGAAATATTTAAGTATATATAAGTAAAGTTTATTAAGGCTAATATTATTGTAAATAAAGAATAATATTAGCCTTTTTATTTAAAATATAGGGAATTATACAGATTATAAGGACATAACTGTAAAAACTATTAAGTTAATTTAATTAAAGCAACTAATATGTACATATATTGAATAAAATTATAACTATATATACATATTAGTAAAGTTTTTGAATAAAAAGTAATATTTAGATAGAAATAGATTGAAAGAGTTTTATTTGTAAACGATTAATATGAGGTATAGACTAGGTTTATAAAATTAATAATTTTAAATTTTCTATTAAAATATTATCAAAATGGCTATATTACGCGGTTTGGAATATATTTATAAAAAAATAAGAATGAATTTTATAGTAAAACTACGAACGAAAGAGATTCTGAGATTATTTATAGGAAATTTTTGATATAATGCAATATAAATGTAAAAATGAACATTTTAGGATGAAAAATGGCATTTTACACGTAAAATTCCAGTTGCTATACTTGAGCCATAGAACAGAATAGAAAACGTTCTTAATTCTCTTAATATTGTCGACAACGTTAAGACCTGCAACAAATGAAAATAAATATTTGAAGGGTCGTGAAATTATGGATAATGTTTCAAAGCAAAGTAGCGGCAAGACTTTAGGTTTATTTGGATTTTTTGCAATAACAGCATCTATGGTAATGGCTTCATATGAATATCCAACATTTGCAACATCCGGATTTACTTTAGTCTTTTACTTATTAGCTGGAGGATTCTTATGGTTTATACCAGTAGCCCTATGTGCTGCTGAAATGGCAACAGTAGAAGGTTGGCAAGAAGGTGGTGTTTTCTCATGGGTTGGAAAAACACTTGGAGAAAGATTTGGTTTTGCCGCAATCTCATTTCAGTATTTTGAAATCTCAATAGGATTTATAACAATGTTATATTTCATATTAGGAGCATTGTCTTATGTGTTTAATTTCCCAGCATTAAATACAAATCCAGTAATTAAATTTATTGGTGTACTAGTTGTTTTCTGGGCATTAACACTTACTCAAATGGCAGGAACAAAATATACAGCAAAAATTGCTAAAACAGGATTTATAGTAGGTATCTTAATACCATCATTAATTCTATTTGGATTAGCAATAGCTTACGTAGTACAAGGTAATCCTATAGATGTAAAAATTAGTGCAAGTACTTTCTTCCCTGATTTTACAAAATTAAATACTTTAGTTGTATTTGTTTCATTTATATTAGCATATATGGGGGTTGAAGCATCAGCTACACATGCTAACGAAATGGAAAACCCAAAAAGAGATTATCCATTAGCAATGTTACTTTTAGTTGTTTGTGCAATAATTTTAGATACTATGGGTGGATTATCAGTTGCAGCAGTTGTACCTGAATCTGAATTAAATTTAAGTTCAGGATTTATACAAACATTTGCAGCATTAATTTCTCACTTTACTACTCATGGAGATTGGATTGTGAAAATAATTTCATTAATGGTAGCAGTTGGTGTTATGGGAGAAGTTAGTTCTTGGGTTGTTGGTCCTTCAAGAGGATTATATGTAGCAGCTCAAAAGGGAATTTTACCAGCACCATTTAAAAAAGTTAATAAACATAACGTTCCAGTTCCACTAATTTTAGTACAAGGTGCATTATGTACAATATGGGCAGCCGTTTTAACATTCGGAGGCGGTGGAAACAACGTTTCATTCTTAACTGCAATGTCACTTACAGTTGTAGTTTATTTAGTTGGGTATTTCTTATTCTTCTTTGCATACTTCAATTTAGTATTAAAGAAAAAAGATTTAAAGAGAGCATATCAAATACCTGGAGGAACTGTTGTTAAGATGATAGTTGGTATAGTGGGGCTTGTAATGTCAATATTTGCATTCGTTATATCCTTTGTGCCACCAGCATCTTTAAATACAGCAAGTGCAAAAGAATATGAAACTATTCTTATAATAGGATTCTTAATAGTACTTGTAATTCCATTTGCAATATATGCAATTCATAATAAACATGGACATCCACATGGAGATAAACACACTAAAGAACCTGTTGAAGTGAAAACAAGAACTGCAAAGAATTTTGTTCCTCGAACTGCAGGAGGACATTATCAAATTAGAAAAGATACAGATAATTTATTTGGTCAAGAAGGATTTCTTTTATACGAAAAGAAAAGTTGATAGTTTATAAAAATATAGAATAACTTTGTCCACCTTGCTAGTCAGACTGAAAATACAAATTTACAGCCCGCTTAGATGAACAGTTAAAATAAATAGTTAAAAATAAAGGGAGGTATTACTATGTTATTTAGTAGAGATGATAAGATAGGAACAGATACTTATAAAACACCAATTTTTGGAGCAATGGAAGAAGATGTGGATTTACCAAAGTATAAGTTATCCAAGGAACCAGTAGAACCAAGGATAGCTTATAGATTGATAAAAGACCAGCTTATGGACGAAGGTAATGCTAGATTAAATTTAGCAACATTCTGCCAAACTTTCATGGAAGATGAAGCTACAAAATTAATGGCAGAAACTTTAGAAAAGAATGCAATAGATAAGTCAGAATATCCTCAAACTACTGAACTTGAAAATCGTTGTGTAAATATAATTGCAGGATTATGGCATGCGCCAGATGATATGAAATATCTTGGAACTTCAACAGTTGGATCATCAGAAGCTTGTATGCTTGGTGGTATGGCAATGAAATTCAGATGGAGAAATAGAGCAAAAGCTTTAGGAATGGATGTAAATAGTAAAAAACCTAATTTAGTAATTTCATCAGGATATCAAGTTTGCTGGGAAAAATTCTGTGTATACTGGGATATCGAAATGAGATTAGTTCCATTAGATGAAGAACACATGAGTTTAGATGTAGATAAAGTTTTAGACTATGTTGATGATTACACAATCGGTGTAGTTGGTATACTTGGTATAACTTACACTGGTAAATATGATGACATTAAGAAATTAAATGATGTTTTAGAAAAATATAATAAAACTGCAAAAATTTCAGTACCAATTCATGTAGATGCAGCTTCAGGTGGATTATTTGCACCATTTATTGAACCAAATCTTGAATGGGACTTCAGATTAAAGAATGTAGTATCAATCAGTACTTCAGGTCATAAGTATGGATTAGTTTATCCAGGAATAGGTTGGGTTATGTGGAAGGATGAAGAATACCTACCAAAAGAATTGATATTTGAAGTAAGTTACCTAGGTGGACAATTACCAACAATGGCAATTAACTTCTCAAGAAGTGCAAGCCAAATAATTGGACAATATTACAACTTCTTAAGATATGGATTTGAAGGATATAGAAGAATACATCAAAGAACAAAAGATGTTGCAATGTATTTAGCAAAAGAAATAGAAAATATGGGCTTATTTGAAATATATAATGATGGTGAAAACTTACCAATAGTATGCTTCAAATTAAAAGATGATGCAGGAGTAAAATGGACATTATATGATGTTGCTGATAGATTAGCAATGAAAGGATGGCAAGTACCTGCTTATCCACTACCAGAAAATTTACAAAACACTATAATTCAACGTATAGTTTGTCGTGCTGATTTAGGACATAGCATGGCCGAACAATTAATAGCAGATATGAAAGCTGGTATAGAAGCATTAAATAATGCAAATGTAGTAAGTGATAACACTGTTAAGAATAAAGGAGCATATGGATTCACTCATTAATCTATAAAACTCTTTATGTTAAATAAAAAAGATCGTACTTTCTATTAAGAGAATACGATCTTTTTTGTGTAATTTTTTTACATATATAATATTAAAAATCAAATATAAACTTTATGAAATTCAGTTCAAAAAGGCTTAAATGAGGTAAATAGGGAGGTTTTAAAATATATATATTGTGAAAATGGAAAAAATATATAAAATTTCAATCTCAAATGTAGTTTTTGAAAATAATAGTAAAGAGATGTAAAGTTTTTTAATAAAGGAATAAAGAATTGGTAAGACAAATTTTTCTGGACACGTTGAAAACGTTTAACACATTGAAAATAAGGGAATTCTAAATTTAATAAAATAGAAATAATACTGAAAAATATCCTCTAGGCCAGTAAAATAGAGGGGTTAGAGGTTTGTTAGAAAAAAATAACTAGAAAATGAAAGGTATATTGTGATTAAGAGAGTTTTCACGAGTAAATATATGTTTTATATCAATAAAAATAGCTAAATCTGAATTATATGGAATTTTAAGAAGAATTTTGGAAATTTACACATAAAAACAAGGTTGTTATACTTGGAGGCGAGAAGAGGGAAACAAAGTTTTTACTCTTTGCTTAAACATGTCGACATATTTAAGCCCTCATAAATAAAAAATAAAATAATGAAGGGTCGTGTAAATTATGGGCACTGGAGCAGTGAACAAGAAGTCACTAACTTTATTCGGATTTTTTGCAATGACAGCATCAATGGTAATGACAGTTTATGAATATCCTACATTCGCAACATCAGGATTCCATTTAGTGTTCTTCTTACTATTAGGAGGTTTCCTATGGTTTTTACCAGTAGCATTATGTGCAGCTGAAATGGCAACTGTAGACGGTTGGCAAGAAGGTGGTATATTTGCTTGGGTAGGTAATACTTTAGGAGAAAAGTTCGGTTTTGCAGCAATATTCTTTCAATGGTTCCAAATAACAGTTGGATTCGTTACAATGATCTACTTTATATTAGGAGCGCTATCATATGTATTTAATTTCCCAGCACTAAATACAAATCCAGTAATTAAATTTATCGGAGTATTAGTAGTATTTTGGGCATTAACATTCTCACAATTAGGTGGAACTAAGAATACAGCAACAATTGCAAAAATTGGATTTATTATAGGTATATTAATACCAGCAGTTATTCTTTTTGTTTTATCAATAGCATACGTAGTTGGTGGAAATCCAATTGATGTTGAAATCAGTGGAAAAGCATTTATACCAGATTTCTCTAAAGTAAATACTTTAGTTGTATTCGTATCATTCATATTAGGTTACATGGGTGTTGAAGCATCAGCATCACACGTTAATGAAATGGAAAATGCTAAAAAGAATTATCCATTAGCAATGTTTATATTAGTAATATTAGCAATAGTACTTAATACTATTGGAGGACTTTCAGTAGCAGCAGTTATTCCACAATCAGACTTAAACTTAAGTTCAGGTGTTGTTCAAACATTTGCAGCATTAATAGGACACTTTAGCACAAGTTTAGATTGGCTTGTAAAATTAATTGCAATATTAATTGCAGTTGGTGTTATGGGTGAAGTTAGTGCTTGGGTTGTTGGACCATCAAGAGGAATATATGCAGCAGCTAAAAATGGTATATTACCAAAAGTATTTACTAAAGTAAATAAACATGATGTACCAGTTCCATTAATAATGGTACAAGGTGTTGTAGTTACAATTTGGGCAGCTGTTCTAACATTCGGAGGCGGTGGAAACAACGTTTCATTCTTAACAGCTATTTCACTTACAGTTGTAATTTACTTAGTTGGTTACTTATTATTCTTCATTGGATACTTCATATTAGTATTAAAGAAGAAAAATTTAAATAGAGCATATCAAATTCCTGGTGGAACAACTTTCAAAATGATAGTTGGTATAGTTGGATTTGTAATGTCAATCTTTGCATTATGTATATCATTTGTACCACCAAGCTCATTAAATGCATCAAGTGCACATCAATACGAAACTATATTAATAATAAGTTTCATAGTAACAATAATAATTCCATTTGCAATTTATGCAGCAAGTCATAAAGGACGCAAAGGAAAAATAGAAGAAAATAAATAATTAATATGTATATAAAATTTTTTATATAGAAAATACGATATTGAAATTGTGTAAGTGAAAAAAATTCATTATAAAATTTCAATATCGGATAAATAATTTATAAATTAGGGAGGAATAAATTATGTTATTCACAAAGGAAAATAGAATAGGAAATGACACTTACAGAACACCAGTATTTGGATCATTAGAAGAAGATGTAGATTTACCAAAATATAAATTAGCTAAGGAACCAGTAGAACCTAGAATAGCTTACAGATTAGTAAAAGACCAATTAATGGACGAAGGTAATGCTAGATTAAACTTAGCAACATTCTGCCAAACTTATATGGAAGATGAAGCTACAAAATTAATGTCAGAAACTTTAGAAAAGAATGCAATAGATAAATCAGAATATCCTCAAACTACTGAACTCGAGAACCGTTGTGTAAATATTATTGCTGACTTATGGCATGCACCAGAAAACATGAACTATCTTGGAACTTCAACAGTTGGATCATCAGAAGCTTGTATGCTAGGTGGTATGGCAATGAAATTCAGATGGAGAAATAGAGCAAAAGCTTTAGGAATGGATGTAAACAATAGAAAGCCAAACTTAGTAGTTTCATCAGGATTCCAAGTTTGTTGGGAAAAGTTCTGTGTATACTGGGATATCGAAATGAGATTAGTTCCATTAGATGAAGAACACATGAGCTTAGATGTAGATAAAGTTTTAGACTATGTTGATGATTACACAATCGGTGTAGTTGGTATACTTGGTATAACTTACACTGGTAAATATGATGACATTAAGAAGTTAGATGCAGTATTAGAAGAATATAATAAGACTGCAAAAATCTCAGTTCCAATTCACGTAGATGCAGCTTCAGGTGGATTATTCGCACCATTTATTGAACCAGATCTTGAATGGGATTTCAGATTAAAGAATGTAGTATCAATTAGTACTTCAGGTCATAAATATGGACTAGTTTACCCAGGAATAGGTTGGGTTATGTGGAAAGATGAAGAATACTTACCAAAAGAATTAATATTTGAAGTAAGCTACTTAGGTGGACAATTACCTACAATGGCAATTAACTTCTCAAGAAGTGCAAGCCAAATAATTGGACAATACTACAACTTCTTAAGATATGGATTCGAAGGATACAGAAGAATACATCAAAGAACAAAAGATGTTGCAATGTATTTATCAAAAGAAATAGAAAATATGGGCTTATTTGAAATATACAACGATGGTGAAAATTTACCAATAGTATGCTTCAAATTAAAAGATGATGCTAATGTAAATTGGACATCATATGATTTAGCTGATAGATTAGCAATGAAAGGATGGCAAGTACCTGCTTATCCATTACCAGAAAACTTACAAGATACAACAATCCAACGTATCGTTTGTCGTGCAGACTTAGGACACAGCATGGCTGAACAATTAATAGCTGATATGAAGACTGGTATAGAAGATCTTAATAAAGCTACTCTATTATGCCATGGAAAAGAAGCTAAAGGAAAATATGGATTCACTCACTAGTTTGAATTAAATAAATTTAACTAATCATTTTTACCACATTCTACATATTGTAGAATGTGGTTTTTTTATTTGAAAAAAAATTACACACAATAATTGTAATTTTAACAATAAAATGGTAATATATAGGAATAAGCAAAAATAAAAAGATCCAAAAAATAATAATTTAAGGGGGAATGCATTATGCATAAGAAGTTATTTATTCCAGGTCCCGTTGAAGTTAGACCTGAAGTCCTTGAAAAGATGGCTACTCCAATGATTGGACATAGAAGCAAAGATGCTTCAATTCTTCAAAGAAGAATAAGTGATAATTTAAGGAAGCTATTTTTTACAGAAAGTGAAATTTTATTATCAACAACGTCAGGAAGTGGACTTATGGAAGGGGCCATAAGATCATGTACATTAAAAAAAGCAGCTGTTTTTTCTGTTGGGGCATTCGGAAAAAGATGGTATAACATGGCTTTAAATAATAATGTACAAGCTGATTTGTTTGAAGTTGAAATGGGAAAGGGCATAACACCAGAAATGGTAGATGATGCATTAAAGACAGGAGAGTACGACTTAGTTGCAGTTACACATAATGAAACATCAACAGGTGTTATGAATCCAATTAAGGAAATTGGAGAAGTAATTAAAAAATATCCTGATGTTGTATTTATAGTAGATGCTGTAAGTTCTGCTGCTGGAACAAAAATAGAAGTTGATAAGTGGGGAATAGACATATGTATAACATCAAGTCAAAAAGCGTTAGGTCTTCCTCCAGGAATGGCAGTATGTACCTTCTCAAATAAAGCAAAGGAAAGAGCAGAAAAAGTTCCAAATAGAGGATTTTATCTAGATCTTTTATCACTTTATAAATATATTCAAAAGAAAGATTATCAATATCCATCAACTCCATCATTATCACATATGTTTGCATTAGATTATCAACTTGACTGTATTTTAAATAAAGAAGGTCTTGAAAATAGATTTAATAGACATATAGAAATGGCAAAGAGAGTTAGAGAATGGGGCAAGAAGTATTTTGAGTTATTCCCAGAGAAAGATGAATTACTATCAAATACATTAACAACAATTAAAAATACAAGAGGAATTAGTATTAAAGAATTGAATGAAAAGCTAGGTGAAAGAGGATTCGCTATTTCAAATGGTTATGGGGATTTAAAGGAAAAGACATTTAGAATAGCACATATGGCAGATTGTCAAATGGAAGATATAGATGAGTTACTTGAAAATATTGAAGATATATTAGGGTTATAATTTTTTATAAGGGGGCAAAAAAATTGTATAGAGTATTAACTAACGACGGTTTACAACAAGGGGCAATTGATAAACTAGAAAAGTTAGGATTTGAAGTTGTAAACACTCACTATAATCAAGATGTTTTAGGAAAAGAATTAAAAGAATTTGATGCTATAGTAATTAGAAGTGCAACTAAACTTACTAAAGAGATTTTAGACGAGGCTGTAGAAGGTAAGCTTAAACTTGCAATAAGAGCTGGAGTTGGAATAGATAATATTGATGTTATTCATGCAAAGGGCATTGGAATAGATGTTAGAAATACACCAAATGCAAGTTCAGATTCTGTTGCAGAACTTGCACTTGCACATATATTTGCAGTTGCAAGATTTTTGTGTGATTCAAATTGTACTATGAGAGATGGTCAATGGAATAAGAAAAAATATCAGGGTACTGAAATTGCAGGAAAAACTCTTGGAATAATTGGCATGGGTAGAATTGGACAAAGCTTGGCAAATAAAGCTAAAGCTTTAGGAATGAAGATTATTTACTACACAATTGAAGGAAAACATGATGATTTAGAATATGAATGTCTAAGTTTTGAAGATGTGCTTAAAAAATCAGATTTCTTATCATTACATGTTCCATATGATAAAGAAAAAGGAACTTTAATAGGTGATAAAGAATTTGAATTAATGAAGGACGGTGTATATCTTATAAATTGTGCTAGAGGAAAGGTTGTTTCTGAAGAAGCATTAATTAGAGCACTAGATAGTGGAAAAGTATGTGGTGCAGGTATAGATGTATTTGAACAAGAACCAACAGCAAATGAAACTTTAATTAATCATCCAAGAGTTAGCGTAACTCCTCATATTGGTGCATCAACAAGAGAAGCACAAGATAGAATTGGAGAAGAAGTAGTTAATATAATTAAAGATTTTTTCGCATAAGATAAAGGAGGAAATTAAAGTGGCTAAGATTAAGCCTTTTAAGGCTATAAGACCAAGAAAAGATTTGGCAGAAAAAATTGCAGCTTTACCTTATGATACTGTAAGTAGTAGAGAGGCAAGAGAAATAACAAAGAATAATCCATATTCTTTTCTTCATATAGATAGAGCTGAAATTGATTTACCTGAAGATATAGATGTATATGATAAAAAGGTATATGAAAAAGCAAGAGATAACCTAAATCAAATGATTGATAATAAAGAACTTATCCAAGACAGTAGAGAAAATTTTTATATTTACAGACAGATAATGAATGGAAGAAGTCAAACAGGATTAGTTATTTGTGCATCTGTTGATGATTATATAAATAATGTAATTAAAAAACATGAATTCACAAGAAAAGATAAAGAAATTGATAGAATAAATCATGTTGATTATTGTGATGCAAATACTGGACCTATATTTTTAACTTATAGAGAAAATAAAGAAATATCCAAAATTATTGATGAATGGACATTAAAAACTCCAGAATATGATTTTAAATCAGAGGATGGAGTAAGTCAGATTGTTTGGATTGTAGATGATGATAAAATAATTAAAAGATTAGAAGAATTATTTAGTAATATAGATAGTTTATATATTGCAGATGGACATCATAGAAGTGCCTCTGCAGTAGAAGTTTCTAAAATGAGAAGAAAAGAAAATCCAGAGTTTACTGGTGAAGAAGAGTTTAATTATTTTTTAGCAGTAGCTTTTAGGGATAGAGATCTTTATGTTATGGACTATAACAGAGTAGTTAAAGACTTAGGTGAATTCACTGAGGAAGAATTCTTAAAAGAAGTAAGTAAGGATTTTGAAATATCAATATATGATGGTGAAGGTGGATATAAACCTAATAAGAAGCATACCTTTGGAATGTATTTAAATAATAAGTGGTATATTCTAAAGGCTAAAGACGGAAGTTTTAATGAAAATCATCCTATATATAGACTTGATGTATCAATACTTCAAGAAAATCTTCTTAAGAAGATTCTTAAGATAGGTGATATAAGAACTTCAGATAGAATAGATTTTATTGGAGGCATAAGAGGTATCAACGAATTAGAGCTTAGGGTTAACAAAGGTATGAAGCTGGCTTTTTCAATGTATCCAACAGAAATACAAGATGTTATGGATGTTGCAGACATTGGAGAAGTTATGCCTCCGAAATCTACATGGTTTGAACCAAAACTTAGAAGTGGTCTTTTCATTCATAAGTTAAAATAAATGTTTTATATAGAAAAGTAGAAATATATTAAAATTCAATATATTTCTACTTTTTTTGTTAGGATTTCTATATAAAAATAAGTAATAGAAGTAAAAATTAGTAGTTTGATTATAATCATTTAAAAATTATCCATATTTGGTATTATATATATTGTAATGATAGTAGTTTGTAAATTAATAATATAAGTTAGTATATTTTAGAATATAGGGAGGATATATGGATAATAAATATAGTGAAAGAAAAAATTTTTTAGATGATATATATAATAAAATAAATGGTTCAAGAAAGAAATATGGAGAATTAAAAAAGTGTGAATTCCATATACATACGCCTGCATCAGCATGCTATAGATTTATTAATCCAGAGAATACTGATAAAAAAGATTTAGAAGGAGAGTATTTATATAGTAATCTATCAACAAAAGAAATAGTGGATTATTCTTATAAAATAGGATATTTATCTTTAAATGTATATAATGATATTATTAAAAATTTGGACCAGTATAATAGTGAAGAATATAAAAAAAATTTGAAAATTAGATTTGATGCTCCATATGATTCATTTAAAGAGTATATTACATATATGACAATTGCATATAAATTATACAAAGAAGATATAAAAGTTGCAGTTGTAAGTGATCATAATACTGTAAAGGGATATAAAAAGTTATATTATGCAATAGAGAAATACTGTAAGGAAACGTACAATGATTTTAAAAAGTTAATAAAGTTATTTTTAGGGGTTGAAATATCGTGTTCAGATAAAAATCATCTTATGGTTATATATGATGAAAATAAAATAGAAGATTTAGATAAATATTTAAAAGAGATAATAATGAAAGAAGAACTTGGGACATATTATGATACAAGAAAAGTCATAGAGGATATGAGGAAACATAATGCAATTACATATATTGCACATATAAATACTTCTGATTTATTAGGCAATGCTGCTTACAAAAAAAAGCTATTTAATAGTAATGGATTAAATGGAATAGGTCTAAGTAATATTGAGAAAATGGAAAGAGAGAAAGAAAGAATAAAAAAGTTTAGGCACGATATATCAGATATAGCATTTGTATATGAAGGCGATTCACATGCAATAGATGAAATAGGAATAAAAAATACTTGGATAAAATTAAGTAATATGAGGTTTAAATCATTAAAAAAAGCATTTATTAATCATAGAGTAAGTATTTATACTAGAGAGCAGTTGCCAGTAAGTAAATATATAAAAGGATTAGTTATAGAACGTGGAGAAAATGGTTTTTTAGGAAGTGATCCTAAAAAGACATACGAGCATAAAAAGGAAAGATTGATTATAGATTTTTCTCAAGATTTAAATTGTATAATTGGGGGGAGAGGATCAGGAAAAAGTACGATATTAAATATACTTGAAATAATATATTCAATGGAATGTGATAACTTAGAACTATTAAACTATATATCTCAACATAAAAAGATATATTCTTTATTTATTAAAGATAATGAAGAATACTTGGTGGAATTTATTCCACAAGTAAGTCTTAAAGGTTCATATAGAGAATATCCAATAGTATTTAGAGGATCGTACTTTAAAAAAGGAAATGCATATAAATTAAAACCACAATGGTATAATATTTTTAAAATAGTCTATAATGAAGGCGTAAGAGAATATACTGAAATAAATCATGATGATATAAAATATATATTAAAAGATGTATTTAGAAGAGGATATAATATAAATAAATTAGTTGATAAGATAAATAATAAGCAAATATCAGAGTATATTAGAGATGTAGTAATGTATAATGTAAATTATACTAATATTAATAATTATATAAGACAGATAAGGTATTCACCTTCAACAAAAGTTTTAAAAGTAATAAGGGAAAGTTTAAAAGATATTATTTCTATGATTAAAAGTAGAAGAGAGCAATTTAGTTATATAGTAAAAGATTTTAACTCTGCAAATCAAAAAGTATTACATATAACGTATGAGCCGATGTATGAAATAAATGAGTATTTTGAATGTTTTTTAAGTATTTTTGATAAAGATGAGTTTGGTAATTCAAAAGAGAAGGTATTAGATAAACATATTTGCAGCACATATTTAACTTGGGGAGATGTTCAAGATTATTTTTCAGAAATGATAAGAGGACGAAATTATTTTGAAATTCTAGAATTAATATTAAATAAAAAATTTACTGATATGAATAAAATACTACCTATTGAAAAGTTTCAAAATATAGAAATTACTTATAATGTAGTTAACAAAGGCTTGGTAGAGATAAATAATTCTAATAAAAGAAAAGTATATACCGAAATATTTAATAAGGTAAAGGAAAATAAAAATATATTAGTTGAAAGTATAATTAAGTGCTTTAAAGTGATGGATAATTTTAATATAGAATTCAATATAAATTTTAAAGAAGATGTAAGAAATAATACTACTAATTTTAAACCATTAAATAAATTATCATTAGGTCAAAAAGTAGTAGCATTACTAACATTTGTATTTAATTTTGGTAGTATTGCAGGTGATAATACACCGTTGATAATAGATCAACCAGAAGATAATTTAGATAATGTGTATATATATAAAACGTTAGTAGAAAGTTTGAAGAAGATAAAAAATAGTAGACAAGTTATAATAGTTACTCATAGTTCTACTATAGTAACTAATGCAGATGCAGAAGAAGTAATAGTTATGAAATCAGATGGAAAAAATGGGTGGATTGAGAAAAGTGGATATCCATCAGATGAAGTAATTACAGGACATATTATGAATTATCTTGAGGGCGGCATAAATTCATTTAATCATAAGAGAAAAATGTATGGGATCATACTAGAAGATTTATAGATTAAATAAAAGAGTTGTACTTAAAATATAAGTACAACTCTTTTTTTATAGTTTTTCTATCATAGCTTTAAGTATTGTAGTTGAATTTCTAACACCAATTGGAGTGAATTTTTCATAATCCATATGAGCTCCATTATTAGCATTATCAGAAATTGATCTTATAACTACAAATGGAATATTGTTTAAGTAACAAACGTGAGCGATACTTGCTCCCTCCATTTCAACTGCTTTAGCTTCAAATTCTTTTTCAAGCCATTTGATTTTTTCTAAACTAGCAACGAACTGGTCACCTGATACTATTCTACCTGAGAAAGTATTAAATCCTTCGATTTCATCACAAGCTTCTTTACATACATTTACTAAATGTTTATCACATATGAAATCAAAAGTATCTAATCTTGGGATTTGACCGTGTCTATCTCCAAAAGCTGTTGTATCCATATCGTATTGAACTAAATTTTCAGCGATAACAACATCTCCAGGATAAATATCCATTCCAATACCACCAGCAACACCAACGTTTATAACGTGGTCAACTTTATATTCTGAAATAAGTATTTGAGTGCATACTGCAGCATTAACCTTTCCAATTCCTGAAACAACTGCAACAACGTCTTTATTCCAAAGTTTACCCTTGTAGAAAGTCATATTTGCTTTAACTTTTTTTTCAGCTACTTCCATATCATCTAGAAGAATTGCTAATTCTTCTTCCATAGCACTTATTATTCCTATTACCATAAGTCATTCCTCCATTTTGAAAATAAGTAATATACATAATATTATAGACTTAATATTATGTATAGTAAACATACTAATATATTATAGAAGTTAAGCATATAATAAATTAAAAAACTTGTATAAGATGATAATATACAATAAAATAGAAATAAATATTTTTGAGAAAACAAAGGAGATAAGATTATATGGCACAACATTCACTATCAAGAACAGAATTGCTTATAGGAAAAGAAGGTTTAGATATATTAAAAAATTCAAAAGTAGTTGTATTTGGAGTTGGAGGAGTTGGAAGTTTTACAGTTGAAGCATTAACTAGAGCTGGAGTTGGAAATTTAGTTTTAGTTGATGATGATACAGTATGTCTAACTAACTTAAACAGACAAATACATGCAACATATAATACTATTAGTAAAGTTAAAGTTGATGTTATGAAAGAAAGAGTATTAAGTATAAATCATAAATGTAATGTTATTACTCATCAAGCATTTGTAACACCTGAAAATATTACTGATTTTATTACAGATGATGTTGATTATGTAGTAGATGCAATTGATACCGTAACTGCAAAAATTGCACTTGCAAAGTATTGTTATGAAAATGATATAAAAATAATAAGTTCAATGGGAACTGGAAATAAATTTGATCCAACTTTATTTAAAGTAAGTGATGTATTTAAGACAAGAGTTTGTCCTCTTGCTAAAGTTATGAGAAGAGAACTTAAAAATAGAGGAGTAAAAAAACTTAAAGTTGTTTATTCAGAAGAACAACCAACAAAACCAAGAACAGAAGATGTAGTTACTTGTAAAACAGGATGTGTTTGTACTGGAGGTACTAAAAAATGTGCAGAAAAAAGACAAATACCGGGAAGTATCTCTTTTGTTCCACCAGTTGCAGGAATGATCATTGGTGGAGAAGTAATTAAAGATTTAATAGGTATGAATAGTAAATAATCTAAAGACTGTGGATAACTTCTGAAAATAAATTACAATTTTTGGATAAAATATGACTTTTGTTGATTAATCACAACATAAAACCACAATATGCAACAGTATGTTCGCCACTATATATTGTATCTTTAGAAAAGTTATCAACAACATGTTGATAAAATTGGGGATAACTTTGAAATTTTTTAAAAAGCCTACTATGATGCATTAAAAAATCATGGTAGGTTTTTTTGTCGTAAAGAAGAAGTTGACAAAAAAAGTAAAGTAGCATATTATTTAAAATATATTTTGATAATCAAAGTAATTTGGAGGGAATATGAAATTAAATTTAAAACCAAAAGATATGATATTAATAGCTTTATTTGCAGCACTTACGGGAATAGGGGCATTTATAAAAATCCCAATACCGGTAGTTCCAATAACACTTCAAATAGTTTTTGCACTTATGAGTGGAATAGTTCTTGGAGCTAAAAGAGGAATGTTATCTCAATTGCTTTATATTATTCTTGGACTTATAGGATTGCCTGTATTTACTTCAGGAGGAGGCCCTCAATATATTTTAAGTCCTACATTTGGGTATTTAATAGGAATGATATTTGCAGCTTACATAGTTGGAAAGCTTAGAGAAAATATGGAGCATATAACCATATTAAAATTATTCTTAATTTCTATGGTTGGAATAGGAGTAATCTATATATTTGGATTAGTACATTTATATTCAATAAAGAACTTATATTTAGGACAAGCTACATCAGTTTGGAGTGTATTGTATTATGGATTTTTAGTAACTATAGTTGGAGATATATTAAAAGCGATTATAGTAGCATTTGTTTCAAAGAAATTAATATATGTAGTAAATAGATAAATGTATAAGGTTAAAGAATAGTTTATATAAATTATTCTTTAACCTTTTTTATTTAACCTAATGATTATATTAAAAAGGAAAAAATGACAGTTATAAGAATATTATTTATAAATATACTAAGTTATAACTTGTAAACAAGCTAGTATAATATATAATATTGTTATAAGACTATAATTTTAGGAGAAATTTAATATGTCACCAAATCATAATGTAAATATCGCATTAAATACTGGAAGTAAGACAGAATATCTTATTAGAGACAAGAACAACATAAGTATTGGAAGATTTTCTATAGTCGAATTAAATAAAAGCAGTAGAAGATGCAATATAAATTTAAATTTTTACAGGGAATATCATTATGAACTGTTAAAGGAAACTTTAGAATTATTATTATCTGCAACATTTAAGGATAAAGATATTTTTAAAGTAAATATAAAAGTTAGTGAAGAGATAAATCTTTCTCCATTCCTAGATTTAGGATTTATATTAGAAGGAATATTATCAGATAATACTTTTTCTAATGGTGTTTATAAAAGCGAATTATTACTTGGAATAAATAGAGAAGATTATCGTTATAAGAATTGTGCGTCGATGATTCAAATTCAAGGAAAGAATATTTCTCTTAGAAATTTAAATCCTAGTGATGCAGAGGAATTATTAAATTATTATAAAAAGAATAAAAAACATCTTGAGAAATTTGAGCCTACTCGTGACAATGACTTCTTTACAATTGAAGCTCAAAGAAACAGTTTAAATGAGAGCTATAAGCAATTTCTAAATGGGACCTCTATAGATTTAGCAATAATAAAAGAAAATAAAATAATAGGAAAACTTAGATTATCTAATATAGTTTATGGAGTATTTAAAAGTGGAATACTTGGATATTCAATAGATGAAGATTATCAAGGTTTAGGATATATGAAGGAAGCTGTTAATTTAATTGTTAATTATGCTTTTAAAGAATTAGGTCTTCATAGAATTGAAGCTTCAGCGCTTTTAGAAAATGAGAGATCACAGGGTGTTTTAATAAAGACTGGATTTAAGAAGCTTGGGATTAATGAAAAATATTTATTTATTAATGGAATGTGGCAAGATCATATAACTTATTACAAACTAAGAGAATAATGACTGGGAACAACATAAAAATGCTTTAATTTCAGTTGTTAAAAAGAAATATAAGAAATTTTATAAAATAGCTATTGATATAGACTAAATATTAGTATATGAATTAGATATAAAGATAGTTAAAGATGAAATAGAATATTTAGTTATGCACATTAAGAGAGTTATACTATCGATTGATAAATAGATAACAATTTATAAAGAAAGGAGGTATAGTTTTTGAAAGGTACTGGTAAGAAGAAAAGTAAGTTTGTGACTATTTTAGGGATTTTACTAGTTATTTGTGGATTAGCACTTATTGCATATCCTTTTATAGAAATTAAGCTTGATGAAAAAGATATTTCAAAAAACATAAGTGAATGGGATAAGAAAAAAGTAGAAGTAGCTAAAGAGGTAAAAACAAATAATAAGAGCAATCAGAAATATCCAACCGTTAATATAGATGGTAAAGATATAATTGGGAAAATAATTGTTGTAAAAACTGGAGAGCAGATTCCCATACTTATGGGTGCAACAGAAGAAAATTTAAGGGGTGGAGCTACTCTTTATGATAATGGAGTATTTCCAGGCGAAGAAGGAACAGCAATAGTACTTGGACATAGAGAAACAACATTTGGATTTTTAGAAGATGTAAATATAGGCGATGAAATTGATGTTGAGACTGTAACAGGTACATACAAATTTAAACTTAAGAAAACATATATTACAAATCCTGAAGATAAGTCAATACTAGCACAGGAAAAAGATCTAAATCTTACTTTAGTTACATGTTATCCATTTAGATATGTGGGTCCGGCACCTGATAGATTTATTGCAAAGCTAGAGTTGATTAAATAGATTCAGGAAATAATCAAAACTAGGGTGATAAATATGAAAAAAAATAAAACTGGTATAAGGCGGTTAGGTACGCTTTTAGTTCTAGCTGCATTAATGCAGTTAGCTCCAAGTGTAGCTATGACTAAAGTTTATGCCGATAATAGTTCTGAAACTGCAAAAGGTGAAGAAAATAATGATGATATTAATAAAGGATTGAGTTATATATTTCCATACTTAGAGAATGGAAAGTACTATATTTCACCTAAAAAGTTAATAGATTTAAGTGATTTAAAAAAGGATAAATTTACAGTTGGAGATTACGAAAATATATTATCAAAAATGAATTTATCTAATTTAAATAAAGATTCACACGAAGGTACACAGAATACTTTAGCCGCTTTAGGAGGTAAAGTCTGGGATGACTTAAATGGTGACGGAATACAAGATACTAATGAAACTTTACTAAAAGATATAGATGTATCACTATTAGACCAAAATAAAAATGTTTTAAAAACAACTAAGACTGATATTTTTGGTAGATATTCTTTTGATAATCTTAATGATGGGACATACTTTGTAAGAGTAAACCTAAGTAATGGATATGATACATTTACTAAAAATGATGTTGGAACAGATAATAGTATAAATAATGATTTTAATAATAATGGACTAACAAAGCAAATAGAAGTTAAAGATGGAAATTCAGATTATAGTATTGACTGCGGATTATTAAAACTAATTTCTATCGGTGATTTTGTATGGAACGATAAGAATTGGAACGGTATTTATGATGATGATGAAAAAGGATTAGGAGGAATACAAGTAAATTTATTTAAAGATGATAACCTAATTTCTAAAACTATAACAGATTCATCAGGGCATTACAAATTCAATCAGCTAATTCCAGGAAAATATAGTTTACAGTTTATAGATAATAGAGAAAAATACATACCAACAGAAAAAGCTAATATAAAAGATAAAATAGTTAATGTTATAGATAGTAGCGGAAAAACACCAATTTATACATTACGTTCAGGTGATGTAAAAACTGATATAGATGCAGGATTTCATAAAGGAAGAATAGGAAATATAGTATTCGAAGATAAAAACTTTAATGGAATAAAAGATAAAGATGAAGATGGAATAGAAGGAGTACAGGTTAAATTATATTTATCTGATGGAACTTTAATAAAGGAAACTAAGACAGATGCAAATGGTAGATATGAGTTTAATAATATATCTCCAGGTAGTTATTATGTAAGAGTAATAAAACCAGAAGGATATAATCATTTTTCACCAAGAGATAATGAAGGACAAATCGCAAGTAATGTGAATTCTACAGGCAAGACAGATAATATATATTTATCAAAAGGAGAGAATTTTGATAAAGCTAATGCTGGCCTTACATTCTTTGGTGAGATAGTAACAACTGTTTGGAATGATAAAAACTCTAATGGAGTTAGAGATGAAAATGAGAAATTACTAAAAGGAGTACAAGTTTCCTTATTAGACTCAAATGGAAATGAAGTTAAAGATATATTTGGAGATATAGTAAGACCTGAAATTACTGATGAAGATGGAAGCGTATATTTTGTAAAACTTCCAGAAGGAAAATATAAAGTTAATATTTCTATGGCTAAAGGATACAATGACTTTACTAAACAAAATGCAAAAATAAATTCTAGATATAGTAATGTTAACTCAAATGGATTTACTGATAATATAAGTGTTTCTAAAGAACATGGAGTTAATTATGTTAATGCTGGAATGATTAAATATGGCAGTATACTTAATAAAATATGGAATGATAGAAATAAAAACGGACGTATAGATAAATATGAAGAAGGTTTAGAAGGAATAGAAGTATCATTATATGATGGTAATGATAGATTAATATCCTTAGTAGAAACTAATAAAAATGGTGAATATAAATTTGATAATTTAGAGCCAGGCAATTATTACGTAAAGGCAAAGATACCAGAAAGCTATAAAGCAGTAAATAATGATCTAGCACAATCTGATTTATATAGAAGTAAAAATATAAATATTAAATCAGGGGATAGTGAAGAAATAGTTAATATAGCTTTATATAAGGATAGTGAAAATGTTAATCCAGAAACAGTGTTACCTCAAACTAGTAAGGCTATATATAATTATCTTTTATATGGAAGTGGATTAATAATAGTCGGGGCTATATTAATTATATTGGTAAGAAGAAAGTAAAAAAGTAGGAGATTTCTCCTACTTTTTTTATTAAAGTGAATATTCTAAAACTACAGTTTCGCCAGCTTTAGCATCTAATCCTGTTTTAGCATCCATTGATTTAACTACATCAGGATTTGTTATAAGAATTGGAGTTACTAAAGGTAAGTTTTTGCTCTTAATAAACTCTCTATCTATTTTAATTATAGGAGTACCAGCTTTTACTTTTGTACCAGCTTCAGCTAATTGTTCAAATCCTTCACCATTTAAAGAAACAGTTTCAATTCCTATGTGAACTAAAAGTTCAATTCCGTTATCTAAAGTCATAGCAAATGCATGCTTAGTTTTAAATACTAAAGTTAAATCTCCATCGCATGGTGCAACTATAACATCGCCTGTTGCATCGATTGCTAATCCGTCTCCAGCCATCTTTTGTGCAAATACTGGATCTGGAACTTCAGATAAATCCATTGTTTTTCCATCAACTGGAGCAACAAAGTTTAATGTATTTTTTTTCTCATTTTTATTCTTTTTGAATAATCCAAACATAATTTTCAAGTCCTTTCGTATTAAAGTTTAATTATCGTTTTCATAGCTTATTTAATAAGCTTAGTATACCACATAAGTGTAAAAAATAAAAAAAGGCATAAGTTTAAAAGATTAAACTTATGCCTGATATTACTCAGTTACACGTTAAGAATATTATATATTATAAGGAATATTGTGTCAATCAAAAATAAATATTTATTTAGTTTAAACTTTATTCAAAAAAAATTAAAAAATATTTATGAAATCGTTAGCAAGTCAGTGTAAATATATCAAAATGAGATAAACAAATCAAAATTAGTCTATAAATAGGCGTGTTGCACGTAATAATTTGGGCATTAGCCGGAAAGAATATACTACAGTTATGTTCTTTTCGGCTTTTTTTGTTTGTCATTATTTTTATTCTATATTATTATAAATACCGATTTACAAATGAAAATAATTTATATTGGAGGAAATTATATGTCAAAAGGAAACAATAAGGTCCTTGGTGGATTACAAAAATTAGGTAAAGCACTTATGACACCCGTTGCATGTTTACCAGCAGCAGCACTTCTATTAAGACTTGGAGCGCCAGATGTTTTAAATATTGTATGGATGAATAAAGCTGGTGCCGCAATATTTGATAATTTAGCAATTTTATTTGCTATCGGTATAGCAATAGGACTTGCTAAAGAAAATAACGGGGTTGCAGGACTTGCAGCAGCCGTTGGTTACTTTACTATTACAAATGTAGCAATTACATTTGATGAAACAATTAATATGGGAATTTTAGCTGGAGTAATAGTCGGTATAGTTGCAGGATTACTTTACAATAGATTTAGAGATATTCAATTACCTCAATTCTTAGGATTCTTTGGTGGTAAGCGTTTCGTACCTATAGTGACAGCTTTTACTTGTCTAATATTAGGATTTGTAGCAGGATATGTTTGGCCTGTTATCCAAGGTGGACTAGATTCATTTGGTAACTCAATGGCTAATGCAGGAGCAATAGGAGCATTTATATTTGGAGTATTAAATAGATTACTTATTCCAATTGGGTTACATCACGTACTTAATACAATATTCTGGTTCCAATTTGGTTCATATACTGGCGCTGATGGAGTAGTTGTTCATGGTGATATAGCTAGATTCTTTGCAGGAGATCCTACTGCTGGAACTTATATGACTGGATTCTACTTTATTATGATGTTTGCATTACCAGCAGCATGTATAGCTATGATTTTAGCAGCAAAGAAGGAAAAGAGAAAAGCTGTTACAGGTATGTTAGTTAGTATAGCATTAACAGCATTTTTAACAGGTATCACAGAACCAATCGAATTTACATTCATGTTCTTAGCACCAGTATTATATGTTTTCCATGCTATAATGACAGGTGTAGCACTAGCTGTTGCTAATATTTTTGGAATGAAGATGGGATTTGGTTTCTCAGCAGGATATTAGATTATGGATTAAGTTTTGGTATATCAACAAAACCGGTTTTAGTAGCATTAGTAGGATTGATATTGCAGCAATTTATTTTGTAGTATTCTACTTTGCAATAAAGAAATTCAATTTACCAACTCCAGGTAGAGAAGAAGATGATGATGAAGATATATTAGATGAAGTTGTAGAAGATGATTCACAACTTGGAAAAGTACATAGCAAGGCTTCACCTATTGAAGAAAAAGCAGCTTTAGTATTAGAAGCTCTAGGCGGAAGCTCAAATATTGAAAATAAGATGCTTGTGTAACAAGAATAAGATTAACAGTTAAAGATTCAAGCAAAGTTAATGAAAAAGCATTAAAAAGAGTTGTGCTACTGGAATAATGAAATTAGATGATAAGAATATTCAAGTAGTTGTTGGAACATTAGCAGATCCAATAGTAACTCATATCAAAAAAATAATGTAGACAATAAAAAGTGAAGGGTTTTCCCTTCATTTTTTTATATTTAATATAGATTTAACATAAGATAATAATGAATTAACATTAATTCTGTTGAACTAAGAATGTTGATTTGGTATTCTTAGTACTAATTACTAAATAATAAAAGAGGTATAGGGTTATGGCGTTAGAAGAATTTATAAGAGGTTTCATATTAGACTATGGGGTTATTAGCGTATTTATATTAGTACTTTTAGAGTATGCAAGTTTCCCGATGCCAAGTGAAGTGTATTACCTTTAATGGGTATTATAGGGGCAGTGAATGGAATTGGATATTTAAAATTCTAATAGTTTCTGTTATTGCAGGAATAGTTGGATCTACAATAAACTATCTACTTGGATATTATTTTGGAGATAGAGCTATATCATACATAGAAAGAAGATTCCCAAAGACAAGAAAATCAATAAATGCATCTTATAATTGGCTTAACAAATAATAATTTTGCTGTTTTAATATCAAGGGTTATCCCACTTGCTAGAACATTTATATCAATAGTTGCAGGTACAGTTAGAATGAAGCCAGTACCATTTGTATTGTATTCATCAATAGGAATCACTATATGGAATGCGATTTTAATTACATTAGGATTTATATTTGGAGATAATACAGAAATTATAGGGCATTATTAAAAAAATATTCTATTATAGTTATGATAATAATACTAATTGTAGTTATAATAAAAGTTGTTATTAATAAAGATAAAATAAAAAGCTATTTAAAATAGCTTTTATTTTTTTAGGAGGATTTATGATAAATATAGAGAAAGAAGTTTTGATAATGTTATTAAAGTAAAGCCTGTAAACATAATAGAAGGATTCGATAATTTTAATAGTGCAATAATAAGCGACTATAGTGGGAGTAAAGAAAATGATACGGAAGTTAAGTTCTATAACTTATTAAACAAATTATATGAAGATGAAGAAGTTATAGTAGATATTATGGAAATAAAATTTCTAATGAAGAGTTTGATAATATGATAAGCAATTTAAATAAAGATGAAGCCGAATTTTTAAATAGAATAAGAGAAGATAAAAATAATAGTAGTGTATATTTTAAAATAGAAAATGTAGAAGAACTAAATTTATTTCTTAAGTTATCATTAAGAAGTATTTTATTTAGTACTTTTTATTTAGTAAGATAAACTTACTATATGGAGTAATTATGATTATAAATTTGTTATATTCTTTAATGAAGAAAGTAACTTAGAAAAATATAAAATGTTAGTGGAAGAGTGTGATTTAGTATTAAAAGATATAAATATAGTATAAATATCATATAAAAATGCACACACTACCCCTAGAGTGTCTATACTATTAAAATGGAGTTATATAGAATAATATGGAGCATATTAAGTACAGTTTACTTAAATAGATGCATTAATATATTAGGTATTATAAATTATGATATTATAGAACACGTCGCTGATGCACAGACAAGTAGTCAATCGATTTACTTAATAGAAAAACTTATTGACAACTAAGGCATTAGATGATAAGATGAAAAACGTCGCAAAGAGTGGAGTTAACAAGAAATTTTAAGTCTTAAAAAGATTTAAAAAACATGTTGACAATGAAGTTTCTAAGTGATAAGATAATCAAGTCGCTTGAGTGCGACAGAGAAAAATTGGTCTTTGAAAATTGAACAGAATATATAGAATACATTTAAACCAGCAATTCTTTTGAAAAGTAAGTTTTATGAGTTAAAAGATTAAACTTTTTATTGAGAGTTTGATCCTGGCTCAGGACGAACGCTGGCGGCGTGCCTAAACACATGCAAGTCGAGCGATGAAGTTTCCTTCGGGAAATGGATTAGCGGCGGACGGGTGAGTAACACGTGGGTAACCTGCCTCATAGAGGGGAATAGCCTCCCGAAAGGGAGATTAATACCGCATAACATTGCAGTTTCGCATGAAGCAGCAATTAAAGGAGCAATCCGCTATGAGATGGACCCGCGGCGCATTAGCTAGTTGGTAAGGTAATGGCTTACCAAGGCGACGATGCGTAGCCGACCTGAGAGGGTGATCGGCCACATTGGGACTGAGACACGGCCCAGACTCCTACGGGAGGCAGCAGTGGGGAATATTGCACAATGGGGGAACCCTGATGCAG
>NZ_UFWF01000002.1:2342500-2865000 GCF_900461085.1 Clostridium baratii | reverse complement strand
AATACATATACATCCTAAAAGCATATACCCCTAAAAATAAAACTATAATAATTACTATTGATATATCTATATACTTTGTATACTTACCTACAGATTCCTTACCCCTAATAATTATTAATATAATAAGTATAGGTGCTAGTAGAAATAATGGATGAAATTTAAAAGCCTCATAAAAGTTCAAATTTATAGCTTCTATCCATGCTCTTGTCATTCCGCAACCTGGACATGGAATTCCGATTGATGTTTTTATAAGACATTTTATATTAAATGCCAATATAATACCAAAGCCTAATACAAGGAGTAATATATATTTAAATATTTTCTTTATCATTAATTTGCTGCTCTTTCATTTTTTATTGTTATCATTAATGTTAACAATAAACCTCCCCATAATACTGTTGCTCCAATTACTAAAAAAGCTATTGCACTTCCTGTCATTTAAAAAACCTCCTCTAATTCCATCTTACTATTATTTTCATCACTATCATCTTCGTATTTATAATCTAATTGATTTTTCTTTTGCCATGGTCTTTTACTTATTAATAACGCTCCTATAATTCCAAGTCCTATTACTCCCCATCCATATAATAATAATGAAATAGTATCATATCCTCCATAAGGAGTTTTAAGTTCTGTTATAACACTTTGTACTAATGTTATAAATAGTATGATAGGTGTAACATATTTAATTATTATATCCCACCACTTTCCAATTCTAAAATATGAAATACTATTAGCATGATCACGTATTGTCTTTGGCTTTACGATCCATCCAATTACAAAGGCCTCTAATAAACCAACTACTACTATTCCATAATTGTTTATGAAATTATCCATGATATCTAATAAATATAATCCAGCGTTTGTTGCAAAAGCTATACTTATTAAAAAACCTACTGAACACATAACAGTTACTACTTTTTTACGTCCCCAACCTGTTTTATCTATTATAGCTGATGATATAGCTTCAACTAACGAAACTGAGGATGTAAGCCCTGCAAAAATTAAACATGTAAAGAATAATACTCCAAGTATATTTCCCCAAGGTCCCATAATAGTAAATACTTTAGGGAATGCAATGAAAGCTAATCCTATTCCACTTGATACAACCTCTTCAATTGCAACTCCTTGAGCTGATGCCATAACCCCAAGTATAGCGAATACACCTATAGCTGATAAAAATTCAAATCCGCAATTTGCAAACGCAGTCATAAATGCACTATTATTAATATCTGTTTTCTTTGGAAGATAACTTGAATATGTCATCATAATACCTGTTGCTAAACTTAACGAGAAAAATACTTGTCCATATGCTGAAATCCAAACTTGAGGATCTCTAACCTTTTCCCAATCTGGTGTAAATAACTTATTAAGTCCAATAGAAGCTCCATCTAATGTAACCCCTCTTATAACTATTATTATCATTATTATTAATAAAGCAGGTAATAATATTTTGCTTATCTTTTCAATTCCAGCTTTAACCCCTTTATAACATACATACCAATTAACAGCCCATATTAAAGCAATTCCTATTAGTATTGGCCAAACAATTCCGCCAAAATGTAATGGTGAATCTGATAACTTTAGAAAATCATTATAAAAATAAGCGTTTGTATCATTTCCCCAAGACTTAGTAAAACTCATAGTTAAATATTTGATAGCCCAACTTAAAATCATAGAATAGTAGCATAGTATAACTCCCGAACTAATTACCGGCCACCATCCAAACCATTCAAACTTTTTGTTTGCTCTTGCCAATGCAAGTGGTGTTGAACCCCTATATTTATGTCCCATACTATATTCTAATATTAATAGTGGTATTCCAGCTGTAAATATTGCTACAAAGTACGGAATTAAAAAAGCTCCTCCTCCACTTGAATAAACTACATATGGAAATCTCCATATGTTCCCTAATCCAACTGCCGAACCTACTGCTGCAAGAATAAATCCAATTTTACTGCCCCATTGTTCTCTATTTTCCTCCATTATGATACCCCCTAATTTATTGTTAAAATTTTACATGATATAGTTAAATAAAAAGCCTCATATCAAATATGAAGCTATAAATTCACTTTTTATAATTGCCATCGTTAATATTACTAAAATATTCACCCCAATAATTTTCATTTTAATAATATTCCATCTAATTTATTAATTATTATATACATTAATTATATAGCTGTTACATTAATTGTCAATAAACCAATTGATTTATTGTCAATTTGTAATTTTTATCATATCTTTTTTGCACAAATAAAAAACACTAACCTAAAATGATTAGTGTTTTTATACAATCGTTAAATACTAAAATAATCTTATACTATCAGTAAACTTTCCATCTTCCATTTCTACTTTGTATAATGCAATTCCATCTAAACTTGCTTCAAAAGGTTCAAATATATCTAATATAAAATTAAACGCTTCCTTCATCTTTTCTTTATTAAGACCCATAGCTAGGCTACAATGTGGATTCCACATTCCAGGACGATAATATTTTCTCGCCGTATCTTCAAATTCTTTAAAATATTCATAGTAATCTCTATGAAGACTAAGTAACTCTTCCGTAACTACAGGTGTTACGAAACATGCACCTGTATCGGGAAATACCCCTAACACATCAAATCTAGTATCTATAATTTGCATTTTAGATTTAAATTCTTTCATCTTATCTATAAACTTTTCTTCATCTATCTCTTCATAAATAGCAAGAGTTATATGAGGAAATAATCCATCTGTATTTATTAAGCTTGAATCAATCCCTTTTTCACTTAACTGTGACCAAATAGATTTTATATACCTTGACGATCTTTTATCTAAAAATACATCTACTATATACATAATTTTACCTCCCAAGTCCTTTTATCCTATTTGCTACTAATTAACCTATAAATCTCCTATTATATATTCTATCATATGTATGAAAAACAAAAAGAACATTCTAATCTAAGATTAGAATGTTCTTTAAATCTTAATTTATTTTATCTAAATGATGTCTTAACAGCTTTCATTAATATTTTTGGATCTTTCTTATATTCAGTTACTGGACAAATCTTTTTATTCTTCACTCCAAATAGTTCATATACCGCAATTCTTGCACCACGAACTGAGTACTCTTCTGTGAACACCATATCTTCTGGAATTTCAACATATTGACCTATCATAGCAAAGTTTGTTGATCCATCTGGTACTACCTTTGGACGATCACTCATCTTACGAGGTTCAAATTGAGAATCTATATATGGCATCATACATGGAATAACATTTACTACTGATTTCATAATTTCATCTAAATGTTCTTCCATATGCAATTGACATATAAGTTCTGTTAATAATTCTTCACCTGTGCATTCACGCATAGGTTTCTTTACATAATCTCCAATTCTATCTGTATATAATCCATATGCCCATAGCATTGTTGTATCCATTGGTTGACTTCTAAAGTATGGTTGCGCTGCAATAACTATGCTCATTAGCCAGCTTGAATCTTTAAATGTCATTAAAGCACCACTTCCCGGAATATTACCAGAGAATTGTTCTATAAGCTTTAACATCTTATCTCCTTTAAATGTTACATTAAAGCTTTCCCAATTTGTTCTTTCTGGATTACCAAAGAAAGGTTCAGGATTACCAAGCCCAGGTTTCTTTCCTGCAATCTTAGCCCAAAGGTCTCCTGATATTGGGTTGTTTGGTTTATATTCTGGTGCTGTATTCATATCTCCTAAAGTTGAAGAATCTGTCATACATCCTAATGTAGCAATACAAACATCACCATCTTCTAATGTTATTACTTTTTCTTCTCCATCTTCTTCTATATGAATTGCAGTAGCTGTAATTCCTTCTCCTTTATTAAAATCTATATCGGTTACTATAGCGCTAGTATTAAAATCAACACCAAATCCACTTAAGTATGATTTTATTGGAAGTATTACAGAATCATATTGATTATATGGTGTACGTGTAACCCCTGCTAATGTATCTATACGTGAGTATTCTAATATCATACGACCAATGTAACGCTTAAATTCAAATAAACTAGACCATTTTTGGAATGCAAATGTTGTTTGCCACATATGCCAGAAGTTTGTTTGGAAGAAGTTTTTACTCTTTCCGAACCAATCTTCAATAGTTAAATTATCTAATTTATCTTCAGGTGTAAACCATAATTTACTTAATAACATACGATCAGTATTATCAAATCCCATAGTATGAGCATTTAAAATTGAACCATATTTATCAATTAAACGTGCTTGTGCATGTGTTGGGTGTAAATGGTCGAAATTAAGAATTTCTTCTGTTACACTCTTTCCCGGGAAATCTAATGATGGAATGCTAGAGAATAGTTCCCAGAAGTTTTCATATGTTTCTTCATTTAACATCCTACCTCCACGACATACAAATCCTTCAGTTGCACTTCCTGCACCATCATTACTACCACCTAGTACTTTTAATCCTTCATATATATGAATATTTTCTCCTTTGAAATTACAATCTCTTATAAGATAAGCAGCAGCTGCTAATGATGCTAATCCACCACCAACTAAATAAACTTGATTTTCTTCACTGTCTATCATTGGTCTAGTAATTTGAGGTTGTCTTGATTTATCTTTCATTTTCTTTGCCTTAACTGCAGCTATTGTAGCAACTCCTGCTATTGCACCTGCTGTTAATAATGCTTTTTTATTATAATTTTTCTTATTGACCTTTTTTCTCATATAAATCCCCTCAACTTTCCGTTTAAAATTATTTATTACCATACATCTATTATAGTTTAATAGGCTTTAATTGTATTTAGACAAAATCTCTACTTTGTCTAAAAATATTCTACTTGTGGGATTTATATTTATTTCTTTTTTGTGAGTTTTCTAAAAATATAAGTATACCTATTCCAGCAATCGTTATAATTAGACCACTTCTTAAAAACGGAGTTTTGTATACTAATTGTACCTCATGTTTTCCACGGTCTATATTACATCCTATAAATGCTCCATTTACAGGGAATGTTTTTACCTCTTCTCCATCTATATTAAGCTTCCACCCTCTTGAATATGGAATTTGAAACATTAATACTCCATCTGTAGAAGATGTTATATTGCCTAAGACTTCATCATTATTTACTTTATCTATATTGAATGAATTCTCTTTAAGCTTTTTTATTTCATCTTTATAAGTTGGCATATTAAATATTTCTATATCATCGAAAGTATATTCACCAGCATTTTTAAATGTTAGCTCTATAGTATCATTTAAATTTTTTCTTTGATCAAAATATCCTAAGTTATATAGAACACTATCCATCTCAAAATATTCTGATGCATTTAATGAATCTGTTTTATGAAAATTCTTAGTAATACCTTTATATGAAGCACTAACTGTAAACTTATCTCCACTACTCCATCCAGCAAAATTTTTAATTTTATTTTTTACCGTTCTATAAAGACTATCTTCGTTAGTTTCTTTTACTAGTGGTTTATATTTTAAATTACTTATATTAAGATATATATTTCCTTCACCTATTGACCTGTCTTTAATCTTAAATATAATTTTCTCATTAGGTTTACTAACTTTTATCTTGTTTTCTTTAACCGTAGGTTCACTTTTTTCTATTTCGAAAGATATTTTATTTATTTTAGACTTAATACTATTAATATTGCTTCCTGTATATTTTGAATCAACACTTGCTGCATAAATTAGTGATTCCTCTTTTTCTATTCCATTCAATTTATCAAATATCTCTTTACCTAATACATTTGAATATACATATCCAAATGGTAATACATCTTTATTTTCATATATAGAGTATTTTCCTATATCTTTTACTTTTACTGCCGCTGAATTTATACGCGAATTTTTGTCAACTCTACTTATATAATATTTAACCCCCATTACATCACTTACTATAGGTCTATTATCAAAATTTATTATAGGACTATTAGGAGTAAATGCTCTATTATTAAGTGTTCTTGAGAATTCTGCTAAATATCCATTGTTAATAGATAAAAAAGCATCTATTCCATTATAATTTAGGAAGAATGAATTATTTCTTGTTCTATCTCTAGATATATTGTCAGCTTTAGCAATTCTATAAAAGCCTTTATCATTTTCTTTAATATATTGTTCAGCCCCACCAAAAGAATCTTCATAATATGAAAATGCAGTACCTCTTTTTAAAAATTCTTTTACGTAGTCATTACCAACTGAACTGTATCTATAAAAATTATTAAAAATCACATTTATCAACACTAAAACTAACATAGCTCTAAAAACCTTTTTATTATCTAAATCAGTCTTTCTTTCTACTTTTAAATATCTGTATAGTATTAAAATTATTATTATCCCTATAAATACACTTGGGAAAACTTGACTTTTTATCTTAGGGAACATAATTCTTATAACACCTAAAATTCCATAACAAAATAGTATTAATCCACCTAAATATATCTCCTTTTTCCCTATAAATTTTAAGTTATCAAAGCAAACTGCAATAATAATACTAGATACAAAAGCAAATGCAAATGTCCACCTATTGCTAATAGATGAAAATCCATTCATCATTGATCCAAAGAAAGGTAATAAAACCATTATTGAAAATATAATAAACATACTAAAATATGAGAAATACTTCTTTCTAACTTTTATAAATAGAGGAAGTAACACAGTTGTAATTATAGGAAAAGTAAGGACAGTCCAGAATGGATAACTTCCTGATGAGATTGATGTATATAATAAATTTACATAATAACTAATTGGGTAAAGCAATATACTTTTTTGCGTATCATCAGAGGTAATTCTAGATGATGTAGTTATTGAATATAATGTAGGCAATAATATAACGCAAGATATCATAATACCAATTAAAAAATATAAAAATAACCTTGAGAAATATTTTATAAATGATATATTCCTTAGTTTTCTGACTTCAAAGTATCTAAGCATTGCATATAATACACTTATAATTGCAATCATATAACAAAAATAAAAATTGGATATCATTGATATTGTAACGATAATAGAAAACACATATTTTTTTCTATTATCTAAAATATTTTCTATTCCTATAAAGGCTATTGGTAATAATATTAATGGGTTTATAAAATATGGATGTCTAAGTGCTGTCATTAAAGCAAATCCAGAGAATGCATAAGGAATACTTCCTAAAATGATTGCATAATTGGAAAATTTCATTCTTCTTCCATACATTAAAAATGCAAGACCCGCAAAGTAAAGTCTAAGCGCTATTAGTAAATCATAAACTAGTTCTAGTTTATCTAATGGAAATAGTAATGATAGATATGCAAACGGATCTCCAATTACATAATATGAATAAGCTCCTATAATATCGCTACCATATCCTATATTCCACGACCACTCTGCTAGTCCACTCGATGGATTCTTTATAAACTCTCTAATCATTTCATTGAAATCATAAAGAATAGAAAAATGCTGATTAATACCATCAGCATTCCAGATAAGTGACTTATTATTTAATATGAAAATACTATAGTATGCTAAAAATATACTAGTAAATAATATTGTATAAATTAAAATTGGATTCTTAATTTTATTTATTTTTTTCATTATAATCCCCCTAATTTTTATATGCCAATTATTTCAAATTATATCCATTTACATATATTTAATTCAGTATTTTATAAAGCAAGCAAAAAGGTATGTATATCTTAGATATACATACCTTTAATTGATTTAATAAAACATATTAAAATCTCTTGCATCATGATCCTTTGCTTTTGGTTCTCCAAAGGCTGCTTTTGCACTTTCTACTTGTGGATTATGATTTATATGCTTCTTTTTTCCTTTCTTTTTGCCCATAAATATCACCTCAAAAGTAGTTTGTACAATAGCATTAATAATTATTAGTGGTAATTCTTCTATTCAAATATATGGCTAATTTTATGTTCTTTTTATTTATTAAATACTTTACCAAATATAAATCTTATAATAGGTCCCGCAATTAATAATTGTAATGGAAGTGCTACAATAAAATTCATTCCTATAGCTGTTATATAAGCTGATGGTAAATCTGCTGTTAGTCCAACATTATGTAACGCTCCAAACATTGACATGCATAACACCATACCACATACCATAAATACTGATATTAAAACAGCTATTTTTATCTGCTTGTCCTCTTCTTTTATAAATTTAAATGCTATTGCCTTTGCAGGTCTTGATACAATAAACCAATCACATACCATTGCAACTATAAATGCAAGTGGAAATCCAATTAATGAATCTATAATAACCTGTTTTGAAAACCCTCCAGTATGTAATGACACATTATAAATACTCATGCAAAATACCATAAATGCACACATCATAATAGTAAAAATTAAACTTTCTTTTTTTGTTGTTGGCATAATTTTTTCCTCCTTTGTACTCAATATGAAGAATTATATCAGCTTTTTTTGACCTCATGTAAGTTTCTATTTTGTTAACATTTTTATTTGCTATGTTAAATATAAATACACACCTTCTTATGAATAAACCTTATCCTTATAGCCAAACCTAATAGAAACTAACTTTTATAAAAGGAGTAAATACTAATGAAAAAATATTTAAAATCACTTTTAATTATAGCTTTAACTTTTATATGCTCTTTAGGATTTACCATATATCCTAATGCATTACCAAATGACGTAAATCTCGTTTTGGATTCTTCTACTACTAATAAGCTAAATAAACATTTTCGCAAAAGTACAGATCCAATTGATCTTAGTAAAAATCCAAATTTAAATTTAACTGGTCTTGATAAACTTAATATTTCAGGAAGCTCTCAATTTACTGATGGTTCCCTATCATTAATTAAAGATTCAATAGGAGATAAAAATATTATTGTCATTGATCTAAGAGAAGAATCTCATGGTTTTATAAATGGTCTTGCTGTAAGCTGGGAAAATAAATTGAATAATGCAAACGCAGGTTTAAGCCTAAGCGAGATTACAAATGATGAAAATCAAAAATTACAATCAATAAAACTTAATGAACCTCTAACTTTTTACAGCAATAAAGATGTTAAAAAGCAAATCATTCCGACTAAAGTCGAAAACGAGGCTACTTTAGTTAAAGATAAAGGACTATCCTACATTAGAATTCCAGTAACAGATGGGAAGTTACCATCAGAAGATATGGTTAATTACTTCGTCAATTTCGTTAAAAATCAACCAGAGAATAGTTGGCTTCACTTCCATTGTAAAGCGGGTTTAGGAAGAACAACTACTTTCATGATAATGTATGATATTATGAAAAACTGTAAAGACGTTAGTCTAAATGATATTATTACTCGACAAGTTATACTTTCAAATATGAGTGAATCTAATGCTAAAGGATTCTTTAGTGGAAGTAGATTTGATTTTCTAAAAAGTTTTTATAACAAGTGTAAATCTAATAATTTTAGTGCATCCACTAAAAATACTTCATCTACTAATTTAAATACTACGGACTCCTACATAAAGAATTCAATAATGCCAAAGTACTTATATGTAATATCAGAAAATGACATGACCAAAGAAGAAAGAACAATGATAGCTACTCTTCAAGGATTAGTAGCAACCAAGTCCACTAAACAAATTTATATAACTACATCTAGTGAGCCAGATTATAATATCTGGCTCAAAGATTTAAAAAAGAATTATAAAGTTAAATATAAAACCTTTAAAGATCCTTGGAAACTACTAAAAAAATTTAAAAATGATGTAGGCGGGTATGTACTATATAGCAATAAAAATTTTCATTCTATAAATAATGCGTGCTCTCTTGCATCTCTTAAAGATTCTATCGCTATTGATGAAACTTTAGAAAATAAAATTAAAGAATACGGAATAACAGATTTAACTGGAGATTGCAGAAATACAGATAAAGAATGGGGATATAAAAATTTATGGAACTCTGGTCTTAATCACTCTATAGTTATAGAGTTATCACCTGAAAAAGCTATGCCTTTAAGAGATTATGCCATAATGTCTAAATCCCTAATGTTTTACGAAGACAGTGTTAAAGATGAAACTTTAAGATCAAAAATTTTTGAATCAATGGATGATAATTCACATTGTTTAGGTTGGGGCCCTGATGAACATACTAATGTATCTATAGCTTCTAAATATGGCATTGATGTTGTTGCAGCTGATTGGTCTTATAATCTTTCTGTTTTAAGTTCATTTCCATCAAATCCAATAAAACAAAAAACTAATAATAATTTGATAGATGAAGATGGGGTTCATTATGTAACTTTTATAATGTCTGACGGGGATAATCAGCAATGGTTACTTGGAAGTAACTATAGTTCTAAAGATTGGTTTGGCTCTCCTTATAGAGGAAACTTTAATTTAGGTTGGTCTTTAAGTCCTTCATTATATTACTTAGCACCTACAGTTTTTAATAGATACTATGAAAGTGCAAGTTCATTAAAATACAGTGATAATTATATTGTCCCTCCATCTGGTAATGGTTATATGTATCCTAGTAAATTTCCTTCAGATAAACTAAATAGCTATACAGAAATATTAAATGATTATATGGGAAAATGTGATCAAAATTATGTTCTAATACTTGATGATGAAACTCTATATAGAAAAGATATATGGGATAAATACACTAAGCATAATAATATAGACGGATTATTTTATCTTAACTATAACAAAAATAATAGTTATTCTGGCAAAACTATATGGTCAAATAATAAACCTGTAGTGTCTTGTCGCGATTTACTTTGGGGTGGATTAGAGGATGAGAATACACTTATTAAGAATATTAATGATAGAGTAAATAATGGTTTTACAAATAAAAAAGATATTAATTCATATACATTTGTTTATGTTCATGTTTGGAGTAATACAATGAATAACGTGCAATATGTAATTAGTAAATTAAATGAAAATCCTAAAGTTAGAGTTGTTACCCCTAATAATTTCATGAAACTAATAAAAGAAAATGTAAATCATGCTGATATATAAGTATAAAAAAGAATCTCATCCATTAAGATGTGATTCTTTTTATTTCATTTATAACCTATCTTTATCATATTGTATCTATAAACAATTTTTTATAACTGTCTCCTTAAAAGATCTTCCTATAGGAATATCAATATTACTTTTTAAAATTAATCTATTAGATAAAACTTCTTCAACAAATTTAGTGTTTATAATATACGATTTATGAACTCTTATCATAATAGGATTATTAATTTCATCTATAATATTTGATATCTTTCCACGAACCTTATACTCTCCATTTGTAGAATGAACTATTAAATAATGTCCAAAGGACTCTATAAATATAATATTATTTATATTAAGTCTTATTGTTGCTAAACCCGTCTTTAGCGTTATTGTTCTATTTATATTGTTAAGATAATCCCCTAATACTTTAAGCATATTTTTAAAATCCTCATCAAAATTATTTATCCTTATAAACTGTAGAGGTTGTACACTCAATGACTCAAATACTAAAGATTCATTTTCACTTATAAAGATAATACATCCATTTATGGTGTTATCCTTTACTTTTCTCGCAAACTTTATGTCATCACTATTCTTTAATTCAACGAAAAAAATTACTATATCATTATTATTAACTTCTTTACTTAATCCATCTTTAATTACTATTTTAGGTTCTTGTATAAAAAATGATTTAAGCTCTGATTTTAAAGTTTCTATTAGTTTTTTATTTTTTAAAATCAAATTAATCTTAATCATTTCTATACTCCATTCCTCTCACTTTGTTTTTCTATATTATCAATATAATCAACAATATTTATATTTTTATCTCTTAATACATTTAATAAACCGTATTCATCTTCTATAACAATATCAAATTTATCTTTTAAATATTGTAATGCACCTGCATATTCATCTGTTGATGATGTAACAACTGAAGCTCTAAACTTTATAATTGATCCATCCTTTAAAGTTACTCCAAAATAAATTGAATGCGCAACTGATGAAAATACACAAAGTTCAGTTGTCCAAAAGATTCTAATCTTTTCTATCTGATCTAATTTAATTTTACACGCAAACTTTTCTTCATTACCACTTAAAACACTTATTGAATATTTTAATTGCTCAAAATAATTAGTAATAAAATAGTACTCTAAATATTCATCGCTTATATCCCAATGCTTGGTACATACAGCTGCAGTCGGAATATACAAAAGCTCAAATAATACAAATACTATTATTATAGTGATAAAACTCTCTGCCCCCTTAAGATCAAATATCTCATTTAGAAAGCCACCAAATATAACACTAAAAATAATGCATATTATAGTAGTTAAAGCTAATTTAAATTTTGTTGGTTTTCTCCCAATAACAAATATTTTCTTTGATTTTCTCATATTAACCCCTCCTTATACTTTTATTATATATTACATAAAAAGGAAAGAAACATTATTGGCACCAACGTCAATTTAGAGACTTAAAAAGCAATTAAATTTATATATATATATCAAAATTCGTATATATAAAAAAAACTGCACCCTTACAAATACAAGGTGTGCAGTTTAAAAATATATACCTTTTTAATTATTCTTTAATTATAACTTTTCAATCTCATCAGATTCCTTATCTAATACAGTTACATATCCCCACATTCCTGATTCTACATCCCAAGTTATATTTCCTGATCTATACATATAATCTCCAGCTTTTAGTTGATTACCACCAGCCCCACGGAAAATTTCTTGTTTATATGAACCACCGACACTTACTTCTCCTTGAGTTCCTATAACTTCTGAATTAACATCTTCTGTTTGTTGACGATGAGCATGTTCATGAAGTATGAAACTACTTGCTCTTGGTTTATCAGCAGGCATTAATACTTTTATAGTTACAGTATCTCCTACATGAGCCTTAAAGTTAGGAGTAGATGGTTCACCTGATTCATTACTAAATACTTCAGCAATAGTAGAACCAGCTTTCAATCTATTAAAGAATGGTTCACTTCTTAAATTAATTCCCTTCATCCCTTGGTCTTCTGTGTCAAATTCCTCTCCATCTGGTTCTAATTCTGGATTAAAGAAGAACTTAGGAAGCAAGTTTCCATCCTTATCCACCAAATATATTCCGTTTTGTTGTAATATTACAAACTGTCTATAGTTAGGATTATATTGATTGATTATATCTAATTGTTCACCAATACTAGTATTTTCTCCTGTAAATGAATTTCGATGAATAGCATTTTGTTCTACAGCAGATATAGCTCCAAATAAACCATGTTTTCTATGATTCATAACATCACCAAAATCAAAAAGTAAAGCTTGGTTAACTAAATCGCTATAATACCATCTATAAGTTATGCTTTCACCTACACCTATAGTTTGGTCAGGATTATATCCAACTGTTGCTCCATCAGAACCAAGAGAATCATATTGAGCAAATTGTGAATGCATAGATACTCTAGATGAATAAGGCCAAGGTGCTTTAACTGGTACCTCTGGGAATTGTGGTACATCAAGTTTCTTAGGCATCATATTTGTTAAAGTTAATTCTACACACTCTCCGGAATTTACAGTTAATATAAATGGTTTAGGATCCATTTCACCAGCTAGTACTTTCTTTGCATCATCATATGGAACAAAAATCATGCCAAATGGATCATAGTCTCCAAACTTATTATATTTTATAGGAACGTGTATAGCTGCAACATGAACTTTTATTACTTTAGCATTTTTAGGACATGCATTTCCAGGAGAAAGTGGAGGTTTAGGAGCACATCCGTTAGGACATGGTAGAGGTAATACTCTATCTCTTAAAGGCTTTCTATCTGGTAAGGTTTGTAGGAAAGGTACTTTTGTTCCTCTAACTCTTAATAATCCCCAAACTCCAAGCCAGAAATCATCCATACCACCTGAATAATATAAAACATCAAAATCATTTTCTCCACTAAATGATTCTAATGCAAATTCAGAAGTAAATACTTCAGATATTCCTAAATGACGTTGCTGAACCATCTTTGATTCTATATCACTACGTTCTTTATGCCAGAAATACCTATTAAGATTTATAGCATGGGATTCTTCATGGGCACCATCTATTACTCTGAGTCTAACCGGATCACCAGCATACCCTTGGAATACTGGTGTATAAGGATCCCCATGAACCCAAGAACTGAATACATAAGCTGGGTCTCCACCTCTTATTTGGAATGGCTCATTAGTATAGTTAAATGCCATTACCCCCATATCATCCATAACACTAGGTGCTGGTGGTGGTTCTAAAGGAGTACCTTTTCTATCAAACATAGGTGTCCAGTCTTGAACAGCAAGGCAATATTCTCTAAAGTCAGGTATATAAGGGTTAGTAACCATTACTTGACTTCCTGCAATTGTAGGTTTTCCAGTGAAACTATCAAAGAATTCTGAACCAGATGCCTCAATCATTATTCCTCCATATAAGCCATGAAGTTGATGAGTATTTGCGAAAAGGTGATCATGGAAGAAAGTAACCTTCAATTGAACATCTGCATACCATCTGAATACAACTGTTTGATCTTTTCTAGCACCAGTCAAGTAGTTCCAACCAGTATTTGCACCATCTGAAGATAATACATCAAATTTTACAAAGTGAACATGAGTTGATGCGAATATAGTTTCAGTTAACTCTTGGAATGCATTACCACCTATTTCATTCGGAAGTTTATTAGTAAAGTGAATCTCTATACATTCACCAGCATTAGCTCTTATAAATAAAGGCTCCGGTTTCTTTTTACCAGATAATACATCCTTTTCATCTTCTGCTAGAACATATAATCTCCCTTGGGGGTCGTGCCAACCGGCCGTATTATAAATCAAAGGCATTTGAATTGCTACTATATCTATCCTTCTTATTTTGGCATTAGGTGGGCATGAATTTACAAACAATGCGCCTTCTTTATAATTAGGGGCTAATGCATTTTTCTCAAGCTTTGTCATAGGAAAATCTCTTTTCCATCCAATAGGTGGTACTGGAGACCTTTTACCAACTGTTCCAGGTATGAAAAATGGGAATCCAGGTTTATCTTTTGTTGGTTTTGGTGGAGCTTCTCTATCTGGAAGAGGCATAAGCTTGGTTATAGGAGTGCCATCAGGGTATTTTCTAGTACCATCTTCTAGTACATCATGAATTCTAAAAATTCCCCACATACCTTCACCAAAGTGAGGATATAAGTGGCAATGATAAATAACGTCTCCATAAGCTTTTTGTAAGCTACCTGCTCCATAAAGAATATCAAAGGTTATTGTTTGTTGAGGGCTAAGACCTCTTGAATCGTTTTGTTCTGAATCTAAATCCTGTCTTTCATGAAGCCATTGATGAAGGTGTAAATGGAACATATGAGTCTCCTTAACGCCACCATGAATGGCGTGCCATCTTACAGGATCACCAACATAAGCTCTTGGGATTATTGTGTCCGGTGGGTCACCAAAAGCCCATGAATCATGGTGAACCTCTTCACCAACACAGTCACTACAAGCTTTTCCTTCCATAATTAATCTCATTCTATTTCTCATAGGTTCAGCCCTATAATTAATAGAGTGAGTCATCTCTATTGCATCAGTCATAGGATCCCTTGGAGGATTCCCAAACTTATCCTTAACTGGTGCTTCATCGTGAAATATAGTTACATATTCTCTAAAGTGGGGCATATACGGATTATGAATATCTGCAAAAACACCAGATTTTAATTCATAACCAGTTTGCGGGTCAGTCCAAGTACTGCCAGGTGCTTCAACAACAATCGCACCAAACAATCCATGAATATTACTTCCTACTTCAGAGCTTAAAGAATTCCCAAGATCGCCAAAATGAAAAGCACCTTCTATATCTGCATACCATCTATAGGTTATACTTTCATTAGGCTTTGCAACAGTATTTTCGTTATCACCTGCAATAGCTCCATCAGAAGTCATAACATCATAAGATAAAGCTTTTACATTTATTGACGCTGGGAAACAAAGTTTATTTGTAAATTTAATTTCTACAACATCTCCTAGATTAGCTCTAATAACAAGAGGTTGTACTAAATTTTCAAAGGTATCGTGATTATTACATACTAGTTTTTTTACTGTGTCTTCATTTTCTGCAAGCACATACATAAGACCATTAGGGTCTACATCACCAAATTTATTATAAACTATTGGAATGTGTATAGCAGAAATATAATATTTTCTTAACATATACTATTCCTCCTTTGTTAAACACACCCTAATAGAACGTTACTATTTTTTCAATGCTTATAAAAAATTCTTTTCCTTGCAATTCTACCGGAACGCCAAAGTCAGCTCTCATAATAAGGCATTCATCATAAACTTCTAGAACTTCACCAACAATGAAAAATGGAAATTGTTCTAGCATAATTATTCTATCTTTTTGACCAATTAATTCACTTAGTGCTTCTGATAATGTTTTTTCAACTACCATAATCTTTCCCCTCCTTTATACTAATGGGAATCTTTCGCCAGCTGGGAAGCTGAAAAAGTTCACTATTTCATTTAGTGGTATAGTTAAAGGCCTTGAGAAAATATATTCTGGTGCATTAGTCATCTTTATATTGACATTCTCTAAGCGTACATATTGATTACTAACCTCAACTATTTTTCCAGTTAATATTGGTCTAAATAATTGACCTAAAATATTTAGCTGAGTTGGTTTTAATATAAATACTAAATTTTCATTTCTATGCTCATCTATTTCTTTAGCCAGAGCAGGCCTTGATAATAATTCATTTAAAAATTCCATAAAATATCCCTCCTTACATATCCATGCCATCATGTTCTTCAGAATGGCTCATTATCTCTAAGTTACCTTTTATAATTTTTCCGCCCATTGAAATTTCTTTTTCATCAAGATATGGTGCAGAATAAAAATAAAGGGAAGAATATTTTACTGAATTAGGTTTATGACAATCTGCTGGATGCTTTACACTTCCAAATACAGCTAATTCTCTTAATTTACCACTCATAGACTTTATATGGAATATAGCAATAAATCTTTGGTTATCATCAGTATGATAAAATACTAAATCATTAGAACAAATAACTTCTCTGCTATCATAATTAATTGTTGTTAATTCTCCACTACACTTACTGTATTCTTTTTTTATATATAGTCTAAATACTAAATATTCATCGTCTCCGCAGTGTTTACGAGATTTAACTTTAATTAATCCATAGCCCTTTACAAGTTCTATACTATTATCAGGTCTTGGAATTATACATACTCCATTTGTACATACTGGAGCAAATACTCCGTTAAAGCCACAGCAAGTATCATTGCATTTATCTCCACTTTCACAAAACCTTTTCCAAAAATCTAATAAATCTTCATTAATAGATGGTTCTTCTTCTATCTCGTGCTTAATTTCATTAATTTCTGTGTTTTCCTTTTTTGTCTCATTTGTTTTTTCAATTAGCATTAAGGTTTTCCTCCTTTGCTTATAATTATAATTTCCCTATACTTCATAATATTTAGGAAGTTGAATTATGTTACAAAAATATATAAAAGTTAAATTTAAAAGCCGTATCTATTTAAGATACGGCTTTTCTAATAAATCTACCCCTATTTAAATCTAACCATCTTTTATTTTTAAAATTTCCCCTATCTAATTTTTGAGGACTAGCTAGGACAGCTAGCCCTTAAAATTAGATTGTTAATGATTTATTATGATTTATTAGTCTTATACTTATATTTTACATACTGACTTACGTCATTTTTATAGTTAATATCGAAAGTATAAAAAAATATTATAGGTTTACATCATTAGAATTTTCGTACCCTATATTATAATTTCATACTTTTATGTTAACCATGATATAATATGCATAACATATTGGAGGTGATTTTATGAAGGTTTATGATACATTCAGCTCTAAATCAGCTTGCTCCTTGCAAAGACTACAACAAAGTCAGCTATGCTTTGTCTGGAGCCTAATCTATTAGTTAGCTGGAGTGCGTACATGTTTTAGGCTCTGTAGCACATAGCTTTCTTAGTATTCTTTGCTTTAATACTGTAATTTAAAGTGAAGGAGTAAGGAAATGAGTTATAAAAAGGCGCAAGATGTGTTACCAGAGGAAATTCTTAAAATAATACAAGAATATATAGACGGAGAATATATTTATATACCTAGGAAAAATGAAAATCATAAATCTTGGGGAGAAAAGAGCGGCATAAAGGATAGTCTTAAGATAAGAAACAATGAAATTTATAAAAAGTATCTTAATGGAGCTACTATTAATGAACTAGCTCAAGAATATTATCTGTCAGAAAAGAGTATTAGAAGAATAATAGGTCAAGAAAAACGACTATGCTCATAATCGTTACAGAACTATTTATTAGATTGAATACTTATTTAGAGTCATGTTATTCTTTCATTGTATTAATCCAGTGAAAGTTATCATTTCTAATTTAAGATACGATTTAAAGATAGAATAATTATGAGTATTTAATATATTTTAATTTAGATGATTATTATTACTTTCATTTGGAGTGATAATAATCATCTTTTTCGCTTATAAACAGGTGAAATTTAGACTATTGTCTTATTGATTTATATAAATAATAAAAATGAAATATGTTAGGAAAGAGGTGCTAGATTTTATGAAAGCTTTTATAAAAAAACATGAATATAATTATATAAAGAAATGTTTATATGATTTAAATAATGCCTTTAGAAACTGCATAGATATTGATACTGTCGAAACAACTAAAGCATATATACAAGATAAAATATTGAATATTTTTGATAATTTATCTGATGAAGAAAGAGATTTACTTGATATTAGTAAAATAACTGATTCATTGCATATTAGTCCGTATTTAACTAAATTAGATGAATACACATATGGAATGCCAAACATTACAGCCTCACAAATTAGTAAGTTATTTAGGAAAGAAAAAAAATTAAAATTACCTGATTTAAATAAAGACGATTCAAAGAATGTATATTTAGGTTGGATTGATCAATCTATAAGAAAATTACTTGTAGTTTATAATATGGATAGTAAATTTATTGGAATGTCGTGTAGAATTCAAAATTTTAATTCTAATAATACTAATATATGTGTTCTTTGTAATCATATAGGTGGTGAAGATGAGGTTGCATTTGTTTCACCTATATGTAAAACTTCTAATGCTGGGAAAGATGCTTATAGATCAATAGGATTTCATGTATGTTTAGATAGTGAAAAATGTAATGAAAGAATTGTATCAACTGAAAAGCTTGAGGATATTTTAAAGAATGTAAATAATATAAAATAATGATAATATAAAAACCTCACTTAATTATAGTATGGTTATCCGTAACTATTCTAAGTGAGGTCTCTCTAGTTAACTACTAATCTACAACTAACTCTTCTTTTATTTCATTTTTTTCAATTTCTTTTTTTTCTCCAATTTCTCCTGCCATTTTAAATGCTTGCTTAGCTAAAAATACTGCTATAATCTCATTTATAACAGCAGCTGCCGCTATAGTTCCTTGTATCATAGTAGCATATTCAGGTTCAAATGGTAATAATGCAGTAACTGCAATTCCAGTAAATATAAGTGATACCCCTGAATGAGGTAAAAGAGAAAGACCTAAATATTTACATACCTTATCATCAGCCTTAAATAGCTTGCCTCCTGTGTAAGCACCTAATATTTTACCAACGGCACGAGCTACTATATATATAACAGTAAGAAGCCCTGCACCAAATATTAAATTATAATCTAATGGTGCTCCTAAGTTTACTACCATTATAACCAATCCTATCCCTATTATAGGATTAAAGATATCCATTATCTCAATTAATGTCTCTTTTTCAACTTTGTTTACAATAATAGAAAAGAAAGCTATACCAGATAGTAATAAATTTATTGATAGTATATTATCATTTACATATCTTCCAATAATAACTGTAAGTGCTATAAGTAATGAAATTTTCAATAAAATTTTAATCTTAGAATTTTCCCGAGCTAAAGTTTTATCTTTTGTAATTCCATTATCAGCTACTTCTTTAGATGACTTATTTTGTAATATTTTTGCTCCTATAAAACCTGTAAATGCTCCAATACCTAATGGTAATACTATCATCATTATTATTGAAAGAATATTTACTGATTCTCCAGTCATACTTCCTGAAACTACCCCTATAACTAAGAAAAATACAATCAGTCCTAATACGTCATCTAATGCTGCAAGAGGTATTAAAGTTTTTGCAACTGGCCCCTTAGCATTATATTCTTTAACTATTGATAAAGATGGCGCTGGTGCTGTTGCTAATGCAATTGCTCCAAATATTAAAGCTATAGAAATTGGAAGATCTGCAAATATGAAAAATGCAGCTGCAACTAATATAAATGCTGCCATACCTTCAAAAAAACATATACCTACTATTTGTTTTCCTGACTTTTTAAGTTCTCTCAGTATTAGCTCACTACCTATCATCATACCTACTAAAACTTCCCCAACATTACTTATAACATGAAACCATCCTGCATCCATTATGCTACTATTCATCCAGTTTAATGCATGTGGTCCTATTACCATACCTGTTATTAACCACCCAAGTATAGATGGTAAATTAAGCTTTGAAACTAATTTTCCAACTAATAATGCTATACCTGTGAATAGTGCTAGTAATATAATTCCTTTAATCATTTTAATCCCCTCCCTTTGTTTGTCCATACCATTAAACAATATTTATATTATTATTCTATACCTTTCTTCTAAATTATTCCATATAGGCATCCCTATCCTTATATTATATATTTAATATTTTCTCTTCTAAATTTAATATATCACTATCTATAGGGCAAAAGTTTTTATTCCTTTAATGTCTTTTTAAAGTCTATATATTGAACATCAAAAAAGAACGCTTCCTTTACACGGAAACGCTCTACCTCCATACTTTACATATTCTTGAATCCAATGATACAAGATATTTACATGAATATTAAATGCCTTATCAAATGAATATCTTGACATAACCTGGTTCCTCACTTTCTATTATCTTTCTGTCCAGTTATTATACCAAGTAAAAAATCCTTTAATATTATTTCTTCTTAAATATAGATGTTACCCCTCTTTTGACAACATCAAAAAAACCTAACGACTTAACTATATGATTTGGATCAACATAATTTCTAATAGTACGAAGTACTTTCTTTGTTTCTTTAGATGCAAAAGAATACGTACCATTTTTCTTTGTTTGAATTGCATACCTTGGAATCCACTTGCCATTTAGTATTACGGATACAATTACATAGTCAACCTCTTCCCAAGGAATTTGAATGAATTTTTGAACATTATTAGAATTGTAAAATTCAAAACCTTTATCACCAATCATTATTTTCCCATAATCCGTAAGACCTGTAAAAGCAGTTGCATCAACTACTAGATCTACCTTTGTATTAAGTGATTTAACCATACATTCTACCTCTTTTCTATTTAGTACACTTATTAAATTTAATTCAAACTTCTATAATTCTTTAGGAAAACTTCTAAATTAAGTATCCATTCTTCCATTTTTATAATATCATAAAAATTATTTTTTCACTTTACTTTAACTTATTTATCTTTAAAAAGAGCCTAGGCTAAGTAAAAAATATTACATTAACCCAGGCTGAGTAAAAAATATTACATTAACCCTATTACGTGGAATATAATTCCGATTACGAATAAAGCAAGAATAATTACAATTGGAGATACCTTCTTCTTAAGTAACCACATACAAAGAAGTGTTAATAATAATCCTGCAAGTCCAGGAATTAATGAATCTAAGTTACCTTGTAATGTTGTAACCTTATCAGCAGTTAATGATAAGCCAGATGCTTGTTGTAATAAAGCTTCTTTAACACCTTCTGCCCCAGCTGGAAGGCTACTCCAATCAATGTAAGCACCTTTACTTAACTGAACAGTTGATATTACTGGTATAAACTTAATAGATACCCATCTATTAACTAATGACCCTAGGATGAACATACCAAGTATAGATGCTCCCTTTGTAATATCTTGTAGTAAATTACCTGATAGGTCTTCTGTAATACGAGAACCTGCTTTGTAACCAAGTTCTTGTGTGTACCAAGTAAATGCCATACGTATAATATTCCAACCTAAGAAGAATATAATTGGTCCTAATATATTACCAGCCATAGCAAGTGAAGCACCTAATGCTCCTAATATAGGTCTAACAGTAAACCAGAAAACTGGATCCCCAATACCTGCTAAAGGTCCCATCATACCAACTTTAACACCTTGAATAGTTACATCATCCACAGGTGATCCATTTGCACGATCTTCTTCTAATGCTAATGTTACCCCAATAATAGGTGAAGCTACATATGGGTGAGTATTAAAGAATTCTAAGTGACGTGTTAATGCCGCTGCTCTATCTTCTTTAGTTTTATATAATTTCTTGATTGCAGGAATTAATGAAAATGCCCAACCACCGTTTTGCATTCTTTCATAGTTCCAAGATCCTTGAATGAAAGTTGAACGCCACCAAATAGAAAGACGATCTTTTTTTGTTAACTTTAATTTATTCTCCATTTCGTCTTCTCTCCCTTCTTAATAGTTATCGATGATATCGCCTATTGGATCTCCTGTATTTGATCCACCATTACCTGAACCGCCTTTTTTGCTAAGTGCTAGGTAAACAAGAGCTATAGATACACCGATTGCACCTAATCCCATAAGTGTAAGTTGAGGAATAGTTGCTAGTACAAAACCAATTGCAAAGAATGGCCATACTTCTTTTGTTGCCATCATGTTGATTACCATTGCATAACCAACAGCTACAACCATTCCACCACCTACTGCTAATCCGTCTGTTAACCAAGCTGGCATAGCAGCAAGCATTGCACTAATAGGACCAGAACCAATTAATAAGATTAGTGCAGCTGGAAGTGCTATACGTACACCTTGCATACAAATAGCAATAATTTGCCACATTTCAACTTTTCTAATATTTCCTTCTCTTGCAGCAGCGTCCATGAAGTGTACGAATGCTGTAGCAATTGTACGACAAATAATTGTTAATAATAATCCTGCAACTGCTAATGAAATTGCTATAGCAATAGCTGAATCAACTCCAGCTCTACCTTGACCACCAAGAACTAGAATAATTGCAGATGCAACAGATGCTAATGCTGCATCAGGTGCTACGGCAGCACCTATATTTGCCCAACCTAAGGCAATCATTTGAAGAGTACCACCTAAGATTAGACATGGCATTAAGTTACCTGTAACCAATCCGATTAAAGTACAAGCAACTAGAGGTTGGTGAAATTGGAATTCATCTAGGATACCTCCCATCCCAGCTAAAAATGCAATAATAATAACTAATATTATTTGAACTATATTTAGATCCACTATGTTAATCCTCCTTTTTCTATTAAAATAATTTAGGTTATTTTAACTTATTTAATTCTTCTTGTGCCTTTTTAAGAATTTCGTCCATATTTCCTTTTGAATCACTTGGAACTTTACGAACATCAAAATTCAATCCAGCTTTTTTAAGCTTATCGAAAGTATCAATATCTTCTTGGCTGAAAGCAAGTACTTTATTTGGTTGAACCTTACCTGGAGAATGCGCCATAGAACCAACATTAATTGTCTTTAGAGGGACTCCTCCTTCTACTGCTCTAAGTACATCTTCTGGATTTTCAAAAAGAAGTAATGCACGTTGTCCACCAAAATGTTGATCATCTTTTGCAAGTTTAATCATTTGCTCAATAGGAACAACATGAGCTTTAACTCCTGGAGGAGCAGCTTGTTGAATTAATTTCTTACGAAGTTCATCTCTAGCTACATCGTCTGATACAACAATAATTCTTGTTGGTTGTACAGTTTTTGTCCAAGCAGTTGCTACTTGACCATGAAGTAAACGAGAATCGATACGAGCTAAAACATATTCGAATGATCCTGGTGCACCTGCATTAGAAGGCTGCTTAGCAGAATCTACTGAAGACTTATCTTCATCTACTGGCTCTAATGCTTCTGGTTTAATTTTAACTCCTTCTCTAGCTGATTTTATGATGCTAGAAGCAATTTCTTGTGCAGATTCCATTGAAAAACGTGCACCATAAGCTTCAATTACCATTGGTAGATTCATACCAGCTACGATTGCCCATTTATCTTTGTGTTCTTCAAATAGACTATTAGCTTGGTTAAATGGTGTACCACCCCAAAGGTCAACTAAGAATAAAACCTCATCTTGGTTGTCAAAGGATGCAATTGCATCTTTCATTTTTGCTTTAATATCATCAGGTCCTTCACTAGGCATTAACGTAACAGCTTGTACGTTTTCTTGTTCTCCAAAAATCATTGAACCAGATTGCAAAATGCCTTTAGCAAATTCACCGTGACTAGCAAGAATAATTCCTACCATAATATACCTCCTATTTTCATTTGCTACGATAAATTTATAAATAAGTTCTAAAAACTTATAATTAAAATTAATTTTTACAAATCAATTTTAATTATCTATACCTATATTATTAGCAAATATTGTGCCAATAAAATGTATTAAGCCCCTTCAATGTGCTTAAAGCTATGTAATTCAATGATTTTGCTTTAATTTCGTCTATTGAAATCTTTTTCTTTAATACACTTTAATCATTTTTTGATACTGTTCTTTTTAGTTTCAAGTTGTTTTGATATACTTATTTAAACATTTAATCCTTATAACAAATTTCATTCTCATTTAGCATGATGTTCAATATATTATTCGTTTTATCAATAACTTTTATTGTGGTTTTATTTAATATATTTCTATAATTTCCTATATTAAACTGTCCAGACAATAGCTTTTTCAATAGCACATCCTATATAAATACTTAATCTAATACTTATAATGTTATTAAATTTTTTATTTAATTGTTGTTATGATACACTTATGCTTTAATTAATACACTGATAATTTTATTATTAATCATAGCTATAATCTCTTTTAGCTTTAACATCTAATAAGAGGTTTTCTAAATATAAAAAAAGGTTGTAGTTTAAACTACAACCTTTAACAATCTAAAATTATCTTCTATTTTGTTCTTTTTTAGCTCTTCTACAAGATATACATCTTGTTGGCTCATTTGTGAATCCTTTTTCTTTATAGAATTCTTGCTCTCCTACTGAAAATACGAATTCACTTCCACAATCTCTACATTCTAATGTTTTATCTGTCATAAACATTCCTCCTAAAATTAAAGATTCTAAATTGATATAATAATCTCTAATTTTCGAGAAACTATTTACCTAAATGAAACTTTTTTTGTTAGCATCTTTGCTACTCATTTATAATAACATACTATTTATTTAATTGCAACCTTTTTCTATTATTTTTGTAAATAATAAAAATTTAATAAAATTTTTTCCAAGTAATATATAATTAAATCTATTTTATGTCTATATTAAAAATATTGTATAAGCGCAGTAAGGTTCCTATTGAAGAAGTAAATACAATAAACTATACTTTTTAGTAGATTAGTTACAGATAAATTTGTAAGCAAACTTTTTAGTAACTTATAAGAAATGGGGTTGAAGGGAATAAATGAAATATGTAGGAATAATAGTTGTATCACTGTTATATGGATTAATGAATTTATATGTAGGCAGAAGAATATCTAATTGTATTGTAAGTAATACAAATTCTACTATTGCTATTTTTATTAGCATTGTTATGGGATTATTAACACTGTCAACTTTAGTAACATATGGTATGCCATATAATGTTGGAAGTATAGTCGGAACGCTAGGTTCATATTGGATGGGTATTTCATTAATGCTAGTAGTATCATTTGCAGGTATTGGGGCTTTAGGTGGAATATTAAACCGTTTAAATATGGCTAATATATCAAAAAACAATGTAACAATTATATCTTTAATTCTAGTTACAGTTATTACAGTATATGGAGCTTATAACAGTAGTAAGGTAGCTCTTACCTCTTATGATGTAAATATAGATAAGTATAATAAAGGAGAAAGTATTAAAATAATAGCTATCAGTGATTTACATTTAGGATATATAAACAATAATAAAAAACTACAGGAATCAGTTAATAGAATAAATGATATTAATCCAGATTTAGTAGTTATTTTAGGGGATTTATTTGATAGTAATTTCTTAGCTGTTCAGAATAATGAGGAAACTTTAGAAATATTAAATAGTATAAAATCAACTTACGGAACTTACTTATGTTGGGGAAACCATGATGCAGGTATTAATTTTACACAAATGAAAGAATTTATTATGAAATCTAATATAAAGGTTTTAGAAGATGAAGTAATAGACATAGACAATAAAGTTTTGTTAGCTGGAAGATTAGATTCATCACCAATAGGATATCAAGGTGAAAAAACTCGTGCGACTTCTTTACAGGGTGATAAGTTTAATAAAGAGAAACCAATAATAGTTTTAGATCATCAGCCTTCTAATATAGATGAATACATAGGCAAATATGATTTAATGTTATCCGGTCATACTCATAAAGGACAAGTATATCCATTGAATTATATAACTCAAAGAATTTTTAGAATAGATTATGGCTATGATATTTTTGAAGAGGATACACACGCAATTGTAACTTCAGGGCTAGGTACATGGGGACCACCTATAAGGATAGGAACAAAAAGTGAAATTGTAGAAATAAATTTTAATTATTAGGTAAATTAAAGCAAACAAAAAACTCCTTTCATATAATTTGAAAGGAGTTTTTAGAAAATTTTAATCTATTAAATGAAACATCTTCTTTAAAGTCATCTTATAATAAAAATAATATAAAGTATTTAAGGACAAGCAGTATAAAATTAATTTCATTAACTAAAGATAAATGGGTTATCCTATATCATTATGTTACTCATAAAATGCAGAATAAAGAGCTTTAGAACGTTTTTCAACCATTCTCTTTGTTATTTCAGTATTTAAAAATGCATCATAACCATGAAAAACATTTTTTACATCTTCCAGATTAACTTTTACTCCTACTGATATTAACGATTTAGCATAATCTATGCCTTCATCATGAAGACAATCGTATTCAGCTGTCTCTATATATGCAGGTGGTAGTTCTGAAAAATCATCTGCTAAAATTGGACTTGCATACTCTTTCTTTTCTTTAACACCATTTCTTAGATAAAATCCCCACATCTTTTTTATTAAAGTAGAATTAAACAGTGGGGAGTCAACATATCTTTTCATAGTTTCAGTTTCCATACGTGAATCAATTACTGGATAAATCAACATTTGAAAACACAGTTTTATGTCAGTTTCATCTCTACACCATAATGTACACGCACCTGTTAATGTACCGCCGGCACTATCTCCACCTAGTGCAATTTTCTTTTTATTCACATTAAGTTGTTCAGCATTTTCCCACACATATTGAATGGTATTACAACAATCTTTAAAAGGTGTTGGAAATGGATATTTATCTGCAGTTCTATAATGAACAAATACAGCTATACATTTTGCTTTCCTAACATACTCACAAACAAGCTTATGCATATATCCTTCATCTTTAAAGAAAAATCCACCACCATGAAAATAAATAAGACAAGGCATATTGTCATCCATATCCTTTAATTTATAAATACTTAAGGGTATCTTTTCTTCATCCTTAGTCTTAATATAGCGTATTTCTCTAATAATATCATCAGGTGTTTGTGGTAATTCAACCTTAGATAATAATCTATTAGCTAGCTTAATATTAGGCAATGTTAATACTTTATCTGGTATACTGAATTTATTCATGAAATAATAGCCTTTCGTCAAAGGGTATTTCTTATCACGATGATAGAACCATATTCCTATTATCCCAACAATACCTGCTGATATTACAACTATTTTTTTCATTATAGTTTCTCCTTTCTACAAATACCCAACGATACTCAATTTTAAAGTATCCAAAACAGTATGATCTATCAAATTATTTTATAGTATAACCCTCCAAATCATAAGCTCTTTCTAAATTGATTAATATCTTCATTACATTAAATCTACATATAATTTATCTAAAATTAATTCTTAAATTATTATAACTAGATCTAAAATACTTTATCCAAATTTAATAAAAACCGCACCTATTTATGGTACGGTTCATTCTTCATTATTCTAAATGCTCTATAAACTTGTTCTAAAAGCATAACTCTAAATAATTGATGTGGGAAAGTCATCTTAGAGAAACATAACTTATAGTCTGCTCTCTTAATTACTTCATCAGAAAGTCCAAGACTTCCTCCAATAACAAATACAATATTCGAATTACCTGTAACTCCACATCTCTCAACAAAAGAAGAAAGCTCCTCAGATGTTAACTGTTTACCCTTTAAATCCATTGCAACAACATATGCATTATCCTTTATTTTAGAAAGTATTGCTCTACCTTCCTTTTCCTTAATTTGTGCTTCTTCCTTCTCTGATGCATTATCTGGAGTCTTTTCATCTTGAAGCTCTATTATATCAAGCTTACAGTACCTACTAAGTCTTTTTGAGTACTCATCGATTGCTTGTTTTAAATATTTTTCTTTTAATTTTCCTACAGTTACTAAAGTTATGTTCATTTGTCTCCTCCAATATTACGACAATTAGCCAATAGTATAAAATAACTATTGGCTAATAAATTCCGCTTACTTATGTTTATTATGTAATAAATCTACTATGTATATGCATAAATATATTATAAGATGTGCACTAGTTATTGAAAAAATTCGAAATAGTCTCCTTATTTCTCTTAAGTATAGTTATACTTTTATAACTAGTGCAATTAATTTTTAGAATCCTAGATTTTCATTTAAGAATATTACATGTATTCTATCTTTATCACGTTGTCTCTTAATTAATGTATACTCATTGCAGATTCTTTCTGGACTTCTACAATCCATACAGTATCCAACCTTTGCACACGGTGTCTTTTTATTTAATCTCTTAGTATTCATAGGAGCTGCTAACTCTCTATTTCTTTTAATTGCAGCATCTAAATCTTTAACTATCTTATTAACACCACAAATTATAATTACCTTATCAGGACCAAAAAGCATTGCCGCTACTCTGTTTCCGTTACCATCAACATTGTATATTTCTCCGTCTTCAGTAATTGCATTACTACTTACAAAGTATGCATCTGCAAGGAAGGCTTGTCTGAATATTTCAGTTACTTCTTCTCTAGTTATGCCCTCTTTATATCTATCTAAGAAATCGTATCTGCCACTTCTTAAATGATCTATAACACCTGTCTTAAATAAAGTTTCTGAACCTCCGCAAGTTACGATTGCCCCTTCATCTACAAGTTCTTTTATCTTATCTATAAGATCTTCCCTTGTTCTAGCATAATATCCATTCATATTATTTTCTTCAAGAGCTTTTATAGTTCTTTCAATCTTTAATTCATTTGACCAAATTTCATAATCATTCATTTTGCATATACCTCCTAAAAATTATGTATAACAAAAAGCTCATAATGAATTTTATGAGCTTTTTTATATTCTATTTTAGGTTAATTATCTTCCACAGCACTTCTTATATTTCTTTCCACTTCCGCATGGACATGGATCATTTCTACCGATCTTTTCTTCGTTTCTAACTATACCTGATTCTCTGTATTGCTTTTGGATTTCTTTTCTCTTTTCTTCTGAGAATATTCCGTCCCATTGTGGTAATGTGTATAAGTACTCAGCTTTAGCATCAAGCATATTGAAGTATAATTTTTCTAGATCTATATCGAAAGCTAATTCAGTATTTTCATCGATACTTTCTAAGTCATATGAAGTTTTTAAACTATCGTTTATTCCATCAACAAATCCCATTATGAATTCATTTGTTGTATCATATTTCTTAGCTAGTTCTTTTATAGTACCTGTCTTAACTTCTGTATGAGCTGATAACAGGTCTTTGTATACTTTTGTTTCTATATCTCCGTATTCTTGCCAGAATGCTTTTTCTCCTTTAGTTTTAACATATTCAACAACCATATCTGTCCAATCTTTGTATAAACTCATATCATTCTCCTCTTTCTTTCTAAAAAAATTATAAATTAATTAATGAGCTAGGCTCATGTCTACTCGCCATTTTTATATTAATATCTTCACCCAATTTTAGCCCTTTTTCTTCTAGTATATTAATAACTGTCTGATAAGCTAAATCTGGATGATTATTTGTTCCACTTAAGTGTCCTAATATTACATGCTTTTCTCTACCATACTTAACAAGCTCTAAAATAGCTTTTGCACAGTCATCATTTGAAAGATGACCTATTTCACTTAAGATTCTTCTCTTAAGGTTATACGGGTATGGTCCAAACTTTAACATGCTAACATCATGATTACTCTCTAAAAGTATTATGTCTGACTCTTTAATGTTATCTTTTATTTCTTCTGTAAAGGTACCAAAATCAGTTGCTATACTTGCAGTCTTATCCTTAGACTTTATTGTATATCCAACTGGTCCTGATGCATCATGAGGTATAATAAAAGATTTAATGGATAAATCATTAATCTCAACTGTACTACGTTTATCCATTATCTTTATATTTTTTTCTTTTATTTTTCCAACTGTTTTTGACATGGCTTCCCAAGTGTCACTATTTGCGTATACAGGTATATCATATTTTCTTGATAAAACCCCTACACCTTTTACATGATCTGAATGTTCGTGAGTAACAAAAATACCATCAATCTCTTTAGGATTTTGATCTATCTTTGCTAATGCCTCATCTATCTTCTTGCCTGGCATTCCAGCATCTATTAGTACCTTTGTTGAGTCATTTCCAACAAGTATACTATTCCCACTACTCCCGCTATAAAGTGAACAAAATATCATTTGTTGTTCCCCCAAATTCTATTCTTAATCATTAACTCTTCTTACGTCAGCACCTAGTCTCTTGAACTTATCTTCAATGTGTGGGTATCCTCTGTCTATGTGTTCTATACTAGTTATTTCTGTAATTCCATCAGCTATAAGTCCTGCTATAACCATAGCCGCTCCAGCTCTTAAGTCTGTAGCCTTTACAACTGCTCCTGTAAGGTTTGAAACTCCATCAATTATAGCAACTCTTCCTTCAACCTTTATGTTAGCACCCATTTTCTTAAGCTCATCAATATGCTTATGTCTGCTTTCCCATATTGACTCTGTAATTAAACTTCTTCCTGGTACTATACTTAATAAAGTTGACATTGGTTGTTGAATATCTGTTGGGAAACCTGGATATGGAGCTGTTTTTACATTTACTCCTTTAAGTTTTCCATCATAATAAACTCTTACTGAGTCGTCTCCTTCTTCAACAATTGCTCCCATTTCATTAAGCTTTGCAGTAATTGATTCTAAATGCTTTGGAATTACATTTGTGATTGTTACATCACCTTTTGTAGCTGCCGCAGCTATCATAAATGTTCCTGCTTCTATTTGATCTGGTATTACGCTATATGCGCATCCTTGTAACTTTTCTACACCTTGTATTCTTATAATATCAGTACCTGCACCTTTAATGTTTGCTCCCATTGAGTTTAAGAAGTTAGCAACATCAACAACGTGAGGTTCTTTTGCAACATTCTCTAAAGTTGTTATTCCTTCAGCTAAAGTAGCTGCTATCATAACGTTAATTGTTGCTCCAACTGAAACAACATCAAAGAAGATATTTGTTCCTATTAATCTATCTGCTTTAACTTTTACTGCTCCATGTTCTATTATTACGTCTGCACCTAAAGCTTCGAATCCTTTTATGTGTTGGTCTATAGGTCTTACTCCTATAGGACATCCCCCTGGAAGTTCTACTCTAGCTTCTTTAAATCTTGCAAGAAGTGCTCCTATAAAATAATATGAAGCTCTCATTCTTCTTACATCTTCAGTGCAAGCATCGTATGTATGTACTTCTGTACTATCTATTTCTAATGTATTATTATTAATCTTATTTACTTTACATCCTAAGCTTAAAAGTATTCTTTCTAAGCAATGTACATCTTCTATATCTGGTATGTTATCTATAACACACTTTCCTTCACTAGCTACAACTGCTGCTGGTAAAATTGCAACTGCAGCATTTTTAGCGCCATTTATATCAACTGATCCTTTTAGCGGATTGCCTCCACTTATAACTAATCTTTCCATCCAATTCACCCTTGTTTTTTATTAGTTTCTATATAAATAAAATTCCCAAATCTATTCTAAATTATCCAAAATAATATCGTATAGACATTATAATCCTATTATCATTTTTTTATTTCGATTATCATTATAACACAAACTCGTATTATTGAAATAATTTTTTTAACTTTATTAAAAAATAAGATAGATGAAATTTTTTCTAATTTCATCTATCTTATCATTTTTATCATATTAAACTAATATGATACTATTTTTCTAATTCAAATGAATTACAATCTGTACATTTAACATCTTTAGCGTGTGCTTCGTGTTTACCTACTTCGATTGATTGTAGTGTGCAGTAATTATCATCCTTGCAGTGATATTTACATTCGTTAACTGTACATCCTATGCTTGGGTTGTGATTCATGATAATCCCTCCTTAAATTTATTTCAATATTATTATGGCTTTCTTCTCTTTATTTATGCTATCTGTTTTTTTCTATAAAGTATTATGTTATAATTTATAGAAAAGTTTGGATAATAAATCCTTACAGAATATACTTTAGAGAGGTAAGATATGAAATATTACATTGTTGCATTATTTGATAATTCATCCTATGAGATCATTAATCCAATTCAAAAAAACGTTTCAAAAAGATTTAAAGGAAATAGAAATTCACCGGCACCTTATATAGCCTTAGAAGTTCTAGATAATCCTAATGTAGAGAAGTTAAGCGTTGTTGTAGAAAAGATTCTTAAACCGTATAAGAAGTTTAAAGTAGAACTTTCTGATGATTTCTCATTATGTGAAGACACAAAAACTATAAACCTGAAGATAAATGAACGTGGTTATATTAAAAAGATAGAACGTTCTCTTAAAGATACATTAAAGCTTTATGGTTTTAATATTAGAGAAAATAGTTTAGATAATATTTCTATATCTTTAGCTAATTTAAACTATATTCCTAAGGACAGAAAAAAAACTAATGAGGGACCAAGTTTTCCTAATTATAAATTAGAAAATAAAACGCTAAAAGTAGACAGATTTCAACTTTGGAAAGTTCCAAATAATAAAAGAGAACTTAAACTTAAAGATTTTGAACTTAAAACTTTTTAATATATACTTTCTATTAAAAGAGCCAATTTTTAAAGAATGCGGCTCTTTTTTAGTATATTTTTTTTAATTTTTAAAAATTTTCAAACAAATTTTATTTGTATTCGTTTACTACCCTTTTCAATATTTAAAAGATTTTGTAAAATATATAAAGATAATTGCCTTAAGAACAGGGGGATTTTTTTATGTTTGTTAATGATTTATTTAAAGAACAAAAAGAATTTGATGAAAAGTTACGTATAAACCCAGAATTGACTGAATACAAAATTAAAGCTAGAAAGAATTTAGAACTTCACGTTAAATTAAGTGACCTTGCAAATGCAACTCAATGCTTTGCTTATACTGAGGATGTATTACCTAGTATCAATGATACTACTATTTTTTCAAAATACTTGGATTGTTTAAGACAAGTGCTTTCTATAGGTATAACTAATCATTACGACAACTTAGCTGAGCTTTTTGCTCAACCTACAGAAGATTGTTTAAGTGATCAATTTCTTAATTTGTACATAGATATAAACGACTTAATTATTTCTCGTTCTGAGGATCATTTTAAAACTTTATTTGAAGATTTATTGACTCTTGGAAGTACTTTAGGTTTTTCCGAAGATAAGATAAAAGGCGGATTAGAAAAGACATTTAATTAATTTTTTTGCTATAAGAAGTAATTTCTTATAGCTTTTTTATTATAATTAGTGCTTCAATGGTAATACTAACCTTGAGGTGATTTAATTGTTAGGAATAATTCTTTCTATAATATCAGGCGTTGCAATGAGTTTGCAAGGCGTATTTAACACAAAACTTAGTGATAAGATAGGCGTGTGGGAAACTAACACTTTAGTTCAGCTTACAGGTCTTATACTTACTCTTATTATTACCGTATTCTTTGGAAAAGGAGATTTTAAAGAACTTCAGCACACTAGTAAAATTTATCTATTAGGTGGTGTTTTAGGAGTTATTATAATTTTCACGGTAATGATGGGAATTGGTTCCCTTGGTCCTACATATGCTATTTCAATAATACTTGTATCACAACTTATAGCCGCTGCTGTAATTGATTGCTTTGGTTTATTTGGATGTGAATGTGTTAAATTTACCTTAAAAGAATATATAGGTGTTGCAATTATGATCATAGGTATTATAGTATTTAAATGGAAAAGATAACGATTTACTAAGGAGATAATACTATGAATTTTTTTAAAAACATTAGGTGTTGCAATTATGATCATAGGTATTATAGTATTTAAATGGAAAAGATAACGATTTACTAAGGAGATAATACTATGAATTTTTTTAAAAACATCCAGTTTTTAACTAGATTAACTTATAATAATTTAAGAGAATATTTTAAAGATAGAGAAGCATCTGATAAAGATGAAATATATGAGGATTCTATTAACTGGTATGGTCATGCCACAACAATTATGAATTTATCTGGTAAATTAATCGTAACAGATCCTGTTGTTTCTAATACTTTAGGATACTTTAAAAGAGTTATTGATAAACCTTATGATATAACAAAAATTAAATTTGACTATATACTTCTTTCACATGGTCATATGGACCATATGCACTTTCCATCATTAAGAAAGTTAAAGAAATTAAATAAAGATACTAAAATCATAGTGCCTAGAGGTTATAAAAAAATACTTTCATTACTTGGTTTTACTAACGTTCACCTTATAAGAACAGGCGAATGTTATGCAGATGAAGATATTAAAATTACTTCTGTTGAGGCTAATCATGATGGACGTAGATTTTATGTTGGTATAGATAACGAAAGCCACTCATACTTAATTGAAAGAAACGATAAAGTAATTTTCTTTGGTGGTGATACTGCTTATACTGAAAACTTTAAAAATATAGAATGTGATGTTGCATTAATGCCTGTAGGATGTTATAAGCCTGCAAGATTCCAACATATGCATTGTTCTCCTGAAGAAGGCTATAAGATGTTTAAGATGATGAATTCTAAGATTATGATTCCTATTCATTATAAGACTTTTAAAATATCTTTAGAGGACTTTAATGAAACTCATGAGACATTAATTAACTTTAAAGATGACTCTGTAAAAATATTAAACGTTGGTCAAACATATAAGCTTTAAAAAGTATTAACAAATATTAGGGTAAAACTATAATATGGTATTGTAATAACTATTATAGGAGTACTTTATGTTTAATCTTAGAAGCAAACTTGATTACAATCTAAATATTGCTTTAAAGCAGAATGCTTATCAAAGATATAGGGTTTTTATTAAATGTAAAAATCTCTTCTCTTCTATGGTAAAAAAGGTTTCTCATTACAAGAATGCTTTGATTTATCCATTAGAATCTTGCAATATGATTGTAGCCAATTTAAATAAATATGAAATTAAATCAATTTTAGAATATCCTGAAGTTGAAAAGATTTTTTTTGATGACTACTTATTTTTATGTGGAATGAGCGTAGCTTCCGCAAACAATTGTCATTCTTTGAGTAAATTTAATAATAAATATTCAGGGACTAACATAAAAATAGGCCTAGTAGATAGTGGAGTTTATCCTCACACTGATCTACTAAGCCCTCATAATTCAATAGATAGTTTCTATGATGTAATTAATGGATTGGAACATCCATATGACGATAATGGACATGGTACTGCAATGGCTGGGATTATATGTGGAAGCGGTATATCATCAGATGGAATGTATAGGGGTATAGCACCCTCTAGTAATCTGGTTTGTTTTAAAGCCTTTGACGCCTTAGGTAAAGGATATGCCTCTGATATACTTTACAGCATAGAAAGTCTTGTGAAGCTATCAAAAGATAAAAATATTAAGGTTTTATGCCTTCCCTTTGAACTTTTAAACCATAATACTTATATAATTGATGCTTTCGATAAAGTATTTGATTTTGCTGTCAAACACAAAGTTGTACCTATTGTCCCAAGTGGAAGTACAAATTCTAATTATAATAATATTATGGGTATTGCAACTTTAAAAAATTGCATAACGGTAGGTGGAATTAATCAGAAATCTTCATCACCATACCTTTATTCTTCAAGGGGACCTTACGGAAAAGTTCATAAACCAAACTTAGTTTCAGCTTGCATTAATATAACAACATTGAATTCTGATAAAAACTTCATTTCAGAAAAAGATGGCATCAAATTATATCCTAAAAAACTTGATGCCAATTATAAAACCTTTAGCGGTACGTCATTATCCGTTGCTTTTATATCTGCTGTATGTGCACTGATTTTTGAATTTAAAGAATCATTCAGTTTTAGTGATGTTTTATCCGTATTAGAATTAGCTTGCGATCCTAAAGAGCTTCCTAAAGCAAATGTAGGAGTCGGTATTTTTGATTTTAATAAGCTTCTTCAATAATTAACCTATATATTTTTGTGGATCCATAGGGCTTCCATTTACTCTTACTTCAAAGTGTAGATGGGGCCCTGTACTTCTTCCTGTGCTTCCTACTTCACCTACTATATCACCCTTTTTAACAGTATCACCTGTTTTTACACCTATTTTGCTCATATGAGCATATCTAGTCTCAACTCCACCTTCATGCTCTAGAATTACTACATTCCCATAACCATTTCTCTCATAAAATGTACTTTTTACTTTACCATCTAAAGCAGCCATAACTGGATCCCCTGTATTTCCTGCTATATCTAACCCATTATGATTCTTACCCCACCTTTCTCCGAAAGTGGATGTTATAGTCCCTCCCCTAGTTGGACTTGTCAGTACTGCACTAGTTCCATTTAATATACTTTTTGTACCTTTTGTAATAACCTTACTACTACTTTGCTCTATTATATTCTCCGATAATACACTTACAGATTTCTTCTCACCATTTCTATAAGTTATATTTATATTCTGCTCTTTTTTACCCTTTTTACCTTCTGTAACTTTGCTTTCACCAATTAATAGTTCCTCAGATCTCTCTATTTTTACTGATGGCTCAATATCAACTAATCTAGTATCATTTACTACAATATCAACATCAATTAATGATTTATTTTTAATAATATTATCTGCAAGTTCTTCTTCACTGCTAAGTTTAGATATATTGACCTTCTCATCTTTAAAAGATATATTCCCTTTAACATTAATAGATGTTATTTTGCTTTCATCTATATTTAAGTTAGTTGAATATGCACTTGCTACCTTTTTAATAGCATTATTAAATTCTTCTTTATTTGTTACATATCCTATGTTCTTACCGTCTATATTTAATGCTTTTAATGTTACATCTTTTTCTATTGAACTTACTATATTTTGTTTGATTTCATTATATGTACTTTGACTTTTCTCTTCATTTAATCTCTTAAAAGATACTCTTGAAGCCTCAATCTTTTCATTCTCACCTAAATTGCTATTTAAATTCTCTATTATACTTTTATAATTCTCCTCCATACTTTCTTTATTTAAAGAATATCCTATAAACACATCCCCTAAATATGCTGCAAAAGATTTTGTACTTGATTCTAAATAAGCATAAAGCCAAGTACTAATCATTAAAAATGATGTTATGGTTAAAATTATTTTCTTTTTCTTACTCGAACTCATAAATGTCTCCTTACTTAAAATTTTTAACACATCTCTTAACTTATCCAATAAAACAAATTTTATACATTTCTATTTTTCGCTAAGTTGTTATCCTTACATCACTTTGTTATAATTAGTTTACATATATGCAATAATAAAGATATTATTGCTTTAAATATAACTTGAAAGGTAGAGATATGCGCCATGAGCACTTTTATGCTTAAAAACAATGCCTTAAACTTCACACCTGTAAGTAATGTATTTTTAGAAAAATACATGCCAAAAGCTCGTGGTGAATTTGTTAAGGTTTATCTGTTAATGTTAAAATATAATATTTCTAGTGAGCCAGGGGTTAATTCTTCTGTATTAGCATCAACATTAAACTTGCTGGAATCAGATATTATGAATGCACTAAACTATTGGAATGATGAAGGTGTTATTAAACTTGTTCCTATAGATAAAATGAATAATTTTAGTATAGAATTTTTATCTCTTGATGAAGAAAGTATTGAAAATTCAAGAGAAAATATAAATATATTAGAAGCTTTAAATAACAGTGAAACAACTGATATGCTTAAAGATATAGAAAAGATTCTTGCAAGACCTTTATCTAGCAAGGAGATGGAGATATATTTAGGATGGCAACGTGATTTTGCATTCCCATCTGAACTTATTCTTATTCTAATTGAGTATTGCTCATCTAAGGGTAAAAATAATTTTAGATATATCGAAAAAGTTGCAGAGTCTTGGCATGATATGAATATAAAAACTGTTGAAGAAGCACAACATCATATAAAACAAAACGAAGATAAATGGTCTAAAATAAGAAGAATTCTTTCTTACCTTGGAATGAACACTTCTGAAGTTATGAAACCTCAAGAAGAAATGCTTGAAAAATGGTTATTTATTTATAAATTCAATATGGATATAATACAAAAAGCTTGTGATATTTGTTTTGAAAGATTAAATAGAGCTGATTTTAAATATATAGACGGTATTTTATCTAAATGGAATCAAAACAATATTAGAACATTAGAGGACATTGCACTTAAAGATAAAAATACTAATAAAGCTAATAATAAACAATATAAAAATAACTACAATAACAATAATAACGGTAAAGCATTAAGGTTTAATGACTTTAAACAAAGAGAATATGATTATGATTCTCTTGAAAAGAAATTGTTAGGATGGGATAGCGATGATTAAAGGATATCAATCTGAACTAATGGATGTTTATCAAAAAATAAGGGCTAATGAAGAAAAGCAGTTAAGAGAAAGACGTGCTGAAATAAAAGCTCTATATCCTCAAATATTAGAATTAGATAATGAAATTCATAAACTTTCATTAAAACTTACTATGACTATTTTAAAAGCTAATACTACTGAAGAGGATATCGAAAAAATTAAAGACGAAATAACTGACCTAAGAGCAAAGAAATGTGAAGCATTAGTTGAACGTGGATATTCACCTGAATATCTTAATATGCATTATAGATGTAATAAGTGCCAAGACACAGGATACATTGGCGTAGAAAAATGTGATTGCTATAAAGATAAATTAGTTAAACTATATTATAAAGATTCAGAGCTTCAAGAAATCTTAAAGGATAATAACTTTAGTAAATTTAATATAGATTTGTTCTCTTCTTCAAGAGAAGATTCAAGAGAAAAATATTCAGCTAAGACTAATATGAAAAACAACTTAAACTTTATTATGAAAGATTTCATTCCAAACTTCAGTAAAAGTTCAGATAATCTATTATTTTATGGAACAGCAGGAAGCGGTAAAACTTTTCTTTCTTACTGCATTGCTAAGGAACTTTTAGATAGAGGATATTTAGTTGTATACAAAACATCTGATGAATTAATAAGAGCACTTAGAGATATTAAATTTAATAATAATGAATACTTAGAAAAGTTATTGATAGACTGTGATTTACTTATAATTGATGATTTAGGCTCAGAGCAATTAAATGATTTTGCTGCTACTGAATTATTTAATTTAATCAATAGAAAATTATTAAAGAAAAAGAAAATGCTTATATCGACTAATTTTACATTAGCGGATCTTGCTAAGCATTATAGTGAAAGAATATCATCCAGATTATTAGGTAATTTTAAATTACAAAAGTTTTATTCTGATGATATAAGAATTAAGTTAAATCTATCAAAAAGATAATTAATTTCTCCTCCACGTTAGTGGAGGAGAAATTTTTATTTTAAAAATCATACTACCAGTCTCCAGATTTGAGTTACTACAAAACAAACTAAAATTCCTAATATAGTTGGTAATATTACAGATAAAGCTGTCCACTTAATACTCTTTGTTTCTTTCTTAATTGTCCATACAGTAGTGCCACATGGATAATGCATAAGACAAAGTATCATTGTATTTATAGCAGTTAATAATGTCCATCCATTAGCAACTAATAATTGTTTAAGTTCTACTAAGCTTTCTAGTTCAAGCATTTTATTCGCTCTTAAATAACTCATTATAATAATTGGCATTACTATTTCATTTGCAGGGAATCCTAAGATAAGAGCCATTAATATATAGCCGTCTACCCCTATCATATTTGCAAATGGATTTAAGAAATCAGCACATACTGATAAAAGTGTTCCGTCTCCAATTGATATATTAGAAAATACCCATATTACAATTCCGGCTGGAGCAGCAACAGCTATAGCTCTTCCTAAAACATATAAGGTCCTATCAAATATTGATCTTACTATAACCTTGCCTATTTGAGGTTTTCTGTAGCTTGGAAGTTCAAGTATAAAGCTAGATGGCACACCTTTTAAAACAGTTTTAGATAATATCTTAGATACAATTAAAGTCATAAATACACCTAATATAATTACACATGTTACTGTTAGTGCAGAAATAAATCCACCCTTTATACCTCCAACCATTCCACCAATAAATATTGAAGATATAGTTATAAGCATAGGGAATCGTCCATTACAAGGCATAAATACGTTAGTTATTATAGCTATAAGCCTTTCTCTAGGAGAATTGATTATCCTACATCCAATTATCCCTGCTGCATTACATCCAAGTCCCATACACATAGTAAGTGCTTGTTTACCACAAGAACAACATTTTTTAAAGCACTTATCTAAATTAAAAGCTATTCTTGGAAGATAACCTAAGTCCTCTAGTAAAGTAAACATTGGGAAGAATATTGCCATTGGTGGTAACATTACTGATACAACCCACGCCAAAGTTACATATATACCATCAATTAATATTCCACTTACAAATGCAGGTGTTTGTATATTCATAAAAGCTTCTCTAAGGAAGTCTTCCCCCTTACCAAACATGTTTGATAATAATTGTGATGGATAGTTTGCAAGAGTTATGGTTATCCATAAAACTACTAATAAAGTTAGTATCATTATTGGAATTCCTGTCCTCTTAGAAACTAATATTTTATCAATTTTTCTTTGGAACTTATCATATCCTGAATTTGCTTTTACTACCTTATCTTTTATTCTTTCTGATTCAACAACCAGCTGCTTTACTATTTTATCTTCTATTAATTTTGTTTTTTCTTTAGATTTTAGTATTTCAATTTTATCTAATATTTTTTTAATTGATTCCTCATCTATATTATAATTATTAATTATTGATTGTCTTATCTTTTCATTTCCTTCTAATAATCTAATAGATATCCACCTAAGCCTTCTCTTAGTCATATCTTCCTGATCTATTAGATTAATTAAATCATTTTCTATTCTCTCTGCATTCTCTTCTATTTCAGAATCATATTTTATTAAAATATGATCACCTATATTCTGTTTTTCTAATATTGCATTCTTTAGTTCATCAATACCTTTTCCATCTCTCGCAGAAGAACCTATAACTTTTGCATGAACTTGTTTTGATAATTCATCAAGGTCTATGTTTATTCCTTTCTTCTCTGCTTCATCCATTAAATTTACACATAAGATAACATCCTTAGTTATTTCAGATATTTGAAAAAATAGATTTAAGTTTCTTTCTAATGAAGTAGCATCACATATAACTACTACAATGTCAGGATTATTAAAACATATATAATCCCTAGCTATTTCTTCTTCTTCTGAATTAGATAATAATGAATACGTTCCAGGAAGGTCTACCACCTTTATAGTAGAACCTTTATGCTCAAAGAAACCTTCAGCATTTGCTACTGTTTTACCTGGCCAATTTCCAGTATGCTGATTCATTCCTGTTAATGCATTAAATACTGTACTTTTTCCTACATTAGGGTTTCCTGCTAATGCAATTACTAAATCTTCGCTTTTTTCACTACCTTTCTTAGAAGATACTATTTTTATTCCTGTAGAGTTTTTTGTTAAACCCATATCGTCTCCTTTAGCAATCTATTACTTCTATCTTTTCACCATCCTCTTCTCTTAGAGCTATTACTGTTCCTCTTATTGAGTAGGCTACAGGATCTCCAAATGGTCCTTTAAACAAAACTTCTATATTTGTTCCTTCTATTATTCCTAAATCAAAAAACCTTCTTCTAAGTTCACCTCTTGCATTTATATTTATAACTCTTACTACAGAGTTTAAATTTGCTTCCTTTAATTTCATCTTTGTAAATCTCCTTTCTAAGATATAAAAATGTATGTATATCTTAGGCCTTTTCTAAAGAAGTATCTTTGATTTTTTTACTACGTATTTCTAGTTATTATTAATATATGACAAAAAAATTGCTAATGTGATTAATACTATTCTATTTTTACATATAAAAAAGAAATACTAACTTTCAATACAATATTATTTGTTGTATTGAAAGTTAGTACTTCTAAAAATTTATATAAAAAAAGAAGTAAGGTAAACCTTACTTCTTTGGCGACTCAGAAGGGGCTCGAACCCTCGACCTCCGGCGTGACAGGCCGGCACTCTAACCAACTGAGCTACTGAGCCATATTTAATTTAAATTATTCTGGTGGGCACAACAGGGATCGAACCTGTGACCCCCTGCTTGTAAGGCAGGTGCTCTCCCAGCTGAGCTATGCGCCCAAAATAAAATGGTGACTCCTAGGGGAATCGAACCCCTGTTACCACCGTGAAAGGGTGGTGTCTTAACCGCTTGACCAAGGAGCCATATTAAGTTAAAAAGTTTAAATGGAGCTGGCGATCGGACTTGAACCGATAACCTGCTGATTACAAGTCAGCTGCTCTGCCAATTGAGCCACGCCAGCTTATCATCTATAATTTTTTAAATTTAAATTGGCGACTCAGAAGGGGCTCGAACCCTCGACCTCCGGCGTGACAGGCCGGCACTCTAACCAACTGAGCTACTGAGCCATATTTAATTTAAATTATTCTGGTGGGCACAACAGGGATCGAACCTGTGACCCCCTGCTTGTAAGGCAGGTGCTCTCCCAGCTGAGCTATGCGCCCAAAATATAAGCAAAAAAAAAATGGTGACTCCTAGGGGAATCGAACCCCTGTTACCACCGTGAAAGGGTGGTGTCTTAACCGCTTGACCAAGGAGCCATATTAAGTTAAAAGTTTAAATGGAGCTGGCGATCGGACTTGAACCGATAACCTGCTGATTACAAGTCAGCTGCTCTGCCAATTGAGCCACGCCAGCTTATCATCTATAGTTTTTTAAAATTTAAATTGGCGACTCAGAAGGGGCTCGAACCCTCGACCTCCGGCGTGACAGGCCGGCACTCTAACCAACTGAGCTACTGAGCCATATTTAATTTAAATTTATTTTGGTGGGCACAACAGGGATCGAACCTGTGACCCCCTGCTTGTAAGGCAGGTGCTCTCCCAGCTGAGCTATGCGCCCAAAATAAAATGGTGACTCCTAGGGGAATCGAACCCCTGTTACCACCGTGAAAGGGTGGTGTCTTAACCGCTTGACCAAGGAGCCATATTAAGTTAAAAGTTTAAATGGAGCTGGCGATCGGACTTGAACCGATAACCTGCTGATTACAAGTCAGCTGCTCTGCCAATTGAGCCACGCCAGCTTATCATTATAGCTTTTAATAAATTTAAATTGGCGACTCAGAAGGGGCTCGAACCCTCGACCTCCGGCGTGACAGGCCGGCACTCTAACCAACTGAGCTACTGAGCCATATTACAATTTAAATTTATTTTGGTGGGCACAACAGGGATCGAACCTGTGACCCCCTGCTTGTAAGGCAGGTGCTCTCCCAGCTGAGCTATGCGCCCAAAATAAATGGTGACTCCTAGGGGAATCGAACCCCTGTTACCACCGTGAAAGGGTGGTGTCTTAACCGCTTGACCAAGGAGCCATGTTAAGAATCTTTTCCTGTGACCCGCTCTTCACATAAGTGCGCTAATCACATAGACTATATTACATAAAATCATTTTAAGTGTCAACACTTTTTTTAAATAATTTTTATTTTTTTTCTTTTTTTATTCGTGATACTTTATATTTGTAGGTATTTTTTAATTAATCTATTATCTCTTAGACTAGCCATACCAAGGCTTGAACAATAATTCCTTTATTTCTATAAAAATATATTTTTATTTTTAAATTCTTTTCTTATTCGTACAATTTCATCATTATAAATTTCGCTTTATTATTGTTTGTATTTAAATAGCCTCAATTATTTCTCTAAATTTCCTATTAAGATTATTTTTAACAAAAATTTTTCATTAGGTAAAATAAAAAGCTATTTATATGTAGATTTAATTTTATAAAGGACTTCTATTATATCCACTTTAACAATATTTTTCTTAAGTTACCTCTCTTTATTTATTGTTCCTTTCTTTAATGATAATTATTACTATGGTAGAATTTATTTAAAGTATATTTTAAGGAGAAGATTTTAAATATGATACATCATGATTTAATAATAGTTGGAGGTGGAGCTTCTGGTCTTATGTCTGCAATTTTAGCTAAGGATCTTGGAATAGATGTTGCTATTGTTGAAGGAACAGATAGAGTCGGAAAAAAAATATTAACTACTGGTAATGGTAGATGTAATATTTCAAATGCTTCAATTAAATATCCATTTGTAAATTATCATAGTTCAAATAAAAACTTTTTTATAGATGCACTAGAAAGTTTCTCTATAGAAGATACAAGAAACTTTTTCTTATCAATAGGGCTTCCTATTATAGAACTAGAAAATAGTAAACTTTATCCACAGTCATTACAAGCTTCTTCAGTTGTGGATATTTTTAGATTAGCCTTAGAGGATAAAAATATTCCAGTATACACAAATTGCAAAGTGAAAACTATCCACAAGAAGAAAAAATTTATTTTATCCACAGATAATGATGAATTTAAAGATTTTTCTTCAAATAAACTTCTACTTTGCTGTGGTGGTAAATCTGCTGTTAAAACTGGATCTGATGGTTCTGGCTTTAAATTAGCTGAGAATTTAGGGCATTCAATTACTCCTACAATGCCTGGTATAGTGCAGCTTAAGCTTGATTACCCTAGATTAAAAGCTCTTTCAGGAGTAAAATTTGATGGTAAGGTATCATTAATTTCTAATAATAAAATTATTAGAGAAGAAAGTGGAGAAATTTTATTCACAGATTACGGAATTTCAGGACCACCAATTTTACAAATTTCATCCACAGTTTCTAGATGTCTAAAAAACAATTGTGACCTGTGGATAAAATTAGATATGATGGAAGATAGAAATTTAGATGATGTTAGTAACTTTTTCTATGGTCATTTAGCAATGTTTTCTCATAGAAGTATATCTAATTCTTTAATTGGTGTAATAAATAAAAAATTAATTCCTATTTTACTAAAAGATATCGGACTTAACGATATACATACCCCTTGCTACGATATTGATTGGAAATATCAAAATAATTTAATAAATCGTATGAAAGATTGGAAATTTAAATGTATTGGTACTAAAGAATTTTCTAACGCTCAAGTAACAGTAGGTGGAGTTGATACTCGTGAAGTTAATGAAAAAACTTTAGAATCTAAAATAGTTAAAGATTTATATTTTGCAGGAGAAATCTTAGATGTTGATGGAGATTGTGGTGGATTTAATCTTCAATGGGCATGGAGCTCTGCATATCTTGCAGTAAATTCAATTAATAAATAAAAAAAATGCTACGGCTAAAGCCGTAGCATTTTTTATTTTTCTTCTTTTTCCCAATGAGCTTCTAAAACAGTTAGCTCATCTCCATCTCTATTAGTTATTCTATGAAGAGTAACTAAGCTTCCATCTTCTTGTTCATTGACTTCTGCTGATACATGTATAGCGTCACCATATTTAGTCTCTTTTTCAAATACTATTTTTATTCTCTTTATTTCATAGTCTTTGACTACTTCAACTGGCACTGATTCTATAGCCCATTCTATATACTTTACGTTATTTACATGGGTATTTGAATCTATATCACTATATCTGATTTGGAATTCTTTATAATAGTCCTCACGTTCCATTTTTTGAACTTTATCCATATCTAGTGCTTTATCCATATCTCCATCTGCACCATACATTTTATACTGCTCTTTTAAGATTCTAGCAGGTCTTCTCTTTTCTATATTTATTAAGAAGAATAATGCCATAGCTTCTGCAAGAAGTTCTCCTTCTTCATTAGTTATAAGGTATTTTCTAAATGCATAAAACTTCTTAAATCCTACTGGAATTGTAGTAACATTAATTTTTTCTCTATATTTTGGATATTTGTGAATTTTTATATCATACTTATAAAATACCCAAGTACATCCATGTGATAATTGAAAATCTATAGTATCCCCTACATATTCTGCCTGAACATTTCCAACATCACAGAAAAAGTCTACAATTGATGCCAACTTACATCTTAATTTGTAATTTGAATCACGATACATAACTTCATATTGTTTGGTATATCCATTATCCATTTGCTCACCTCAAAATTTTACTATCTTAATTGTATACCAAATATATTATGTTTGCCTATAGACTTATCTTTTTTTACAAAATCTTAATTTAAATTTTTTTATATAAAACCCATCATAATAATCGATGCAAATACTCCTTTATTTCTTGATAATGCTTTCATTTTAGTTAAATTTATATATAAAATTATGATAAATGAAGCTAATCCTAATATGCTTGAGATATTCATAATCTGTAGACTTATTGGTGAAAGGAGTATCCCTGCAAATAATATAATAATTCTTGCTATAGAAGGTATTAAAATCAAATTTAATGCCCCTTTAATGCCATTTTTATCCCTTATATCATCATCAAATAATATATATATAATTAATGTAGCAATTGATATCTTGAATAAATTAAATACTAACTCCCACATCATTATAGTCATAAATGACTCCCTTATCTTATACTTAAAATCTATTATTGAACCTAATATAGTCAATATACTTATAACTATAATACTTAAAACAGTCAGTCTTCTCTTTGATTCTATATTATTTTCTACTGGATCTAGTATAAAATTTAATAACCTATTTCCTTTTTCTTTTATTTTAATCTTTTCCCCATAATATTCGTAAAGCATTATTTTCCCCCTAAAAATTAATACAATTATATTGTACAATCTCTCGAGTTAATTTACAATATATGGAAATATTTTTTATATAATTAATAAAAAATAAGGTGTAGAGTTAGTAATTTAACTCTACACCTTATTAATTTGATTACATTTCTCTGTTATTTAAAGCTTCTACTAAAGCATCTAAATTTATTCCATGTACGCTTGCAGCTTCTTCTAATGTTTCAGCTTGAGCTGATGGGCATCCAACACAACCCATTCCGAAAGCCATTAATGTTTCTGCAGCTGATGGTTGCTTACGTATTATTTCTCCGATTGTCATATCTTTAGTTATCATTTGATTCACCTCTTTAATAAATAGTATTTGCATAATTATGTTATATAAAAAGATTATATTTTATAAAATTATTAAAGTCAAGTCAAATAGTCGGAATTAAAGTTCTTTAACTCTCATAGTTTGATCTCTCTTTGGACCAACTGAAACTATTGATACTCTTGTACCTGTGAATTCTTCTATTCTTTCAATATATTTCTTTGCGTTTTCTGGAAGTTCATCATAGCTTCTAGCATTTGCTACGCTATCATCCCATCCATCAAATTCTTCATAAACTGGTTCGCATAATGCTAAATCTTCTAAGCTTGCTGGGAAGTAGTCAATGATTTCTCCATTGAATTTGTATCCAACACAAACCTTAATCTTATCCAATCCAGCTAGTGTATCTATCTTAGTTACTGCAAGTGAAGTTAATCCGCTAACTCTTACTGAAGTCTTTAAGATTACAAGGTCAAGCCATCCACATCTTCTTGATCTTCCAGTATTAACTCCGTATTCATGTCCTTTTTCTCTTATCCATTCACCAACTTCATTATCTAATTCTGTTGGGAAAGGTCCCTTACCAACTCTTGTTGTGTAAGCTTTAGCTATACCAACAGCATTTGTTATCATTCTAGGTCCTATACCTGAACCTGATGCTACTCCACCTGCTGTTGTATTTGATGATGTTACATATGGATATGTTCCGTAATCTATATCAAGAAGCATACCTTGTGCACCTTCAAATAATACAGTTTTATCTGCTAATATTGAATCATAAACTTTAACTGAAGTATCAGCAACGAATGGTCTTAACTTCTTAGCTAATTCAAGATATTCTTTTAAGATTTCTTCATAGTTTAAAGGTTCTCCACCTAATACTTTTGTTATATAAGCATTTTTTGCTTCTATATTTTGTTCTAATTTTTCTTTAAATACATTTTCGTGCATAAGGTCACAAACTCTTATACCACATCTTTCAAATTTATCTGTATAACATGGTCCAATTCCTCTTCCAGTTGTACCTATGTCATTCTTACCTCTTGCTTTTTCCTTTAACTTATCTAATACCTTATGATATGGCATTATTAAGTGTGCTCTATCACTTATTATTAATTTTTCTGGTGTTATTTTAACTCCAACACCTTCTAAATATTCTATTTCTTCAAATAATGCTTTTGGATCAACAACTACTCCGTTTCCAATAACATTTGTCTTATCATCATATAGTATTCCTGAAGGTATTAATCTAAGTTTATATTCCTTATCTCCAACTACTACAGTATGACCTGCATTGTTTCCTCCTTGGAATCTAACAACAACATCTGCCTCTTCTGCTAGATAATCTGTCATTTTTCCTTTTCCTTCGTCTCCCCATTGAGCTCCTATTACTATAAATGCTGACATATTATTTTCCTCCTTTAGACTATTTTACTTTTAGTCTTCCCTTAAATTTAATGGAGTTATTTCTTTAATTACATCATTTATACTAACTTATTTGTTAATATAAATTTACTTGGATTTTTATAATCTCCATTAATTATAGTAGCAAAATGCTAGTGCTAGGTCAACATTTTCTCGAATGTTTTCCTATTTTATTAATAAATAGTTCGTCATTTTTTGCATATCACTCTTATTTTGTCCATTATTTTACCTATATATTCTATTTATCTCTAAATATATGTATATTATAAATCTAAAGCAAAACACCCTTAGATCTGTGGATATCTAAGGGTGTTTCTCCTTAATTCTCAAATAATTAAGAGGAGTCTTTAGTGTAATTTTGATTTATGTGTGTTTTTATGTGTGTGTCCAGTTAGATAACCATATCAAGATTTATCACGCATTCATAATTGATATTGATTATCACTAACATTAGTATATAAAACTAATTTAACTTTGTCAACATATATTTTTTAATTATTTTTATTTTTTATACTACATATTTTTTGACTTCTCAGCACATTTATCCATTGCTTTTATTACGGAATTTCTAAAACCTGTATTTTCAAGCTCACATACAGCTTCTATTGTAGTTCCTCTAGGTGAGCATACCATATCTTTTAATTCTCCTGGATGTTTACCTGTATCTAATACCATCTTAGCTGATCCTAATACGCTTTGTGCTGCCATATTATAAGCTTTATTTCTTGGTATTCCAAGCTTTACTGCACTATCTGCCATTGCTTCTATAAACATAAATACATAAGCTGGTGATGACCCACATAATGCTATAAATCCATGGAAATCTTCTTCGTTTAATATTTCATATCGTCCGAAAGACTCAAACATGCTACATACATAGTCTAATTCTTCTTTAGATACATTATCATTAGTACATATAGCAGCCATACCTTCTCCAACTAAAGCAGGTGTATTTGGCATAGTTTTTACTATTTTAAATCCTTCCCCTATCATTTCAGTAAGATCTTTAATATCTATTCCAGCTGCTATACTTATTATAATTTGATCTTTTCTTAAAGCCTCTTTTATTTCATCTATAACATCTTTATACATATATGGTTTTACAGCTAATATTAAAACATCACTTTCATTTGCAACTTCAATATTACTTAAAACTGCTTTTACCCCATATTTATCTTCTAATTTTTTTCTAGAACCTTCACTTCTTGTTGATACTATAAAATTTTCTTTACCTTGAAAACCCTTATTTATTAATCCTCCAAGCATAGAACTTCCCATATTTCCGCATCCAACAAAACCTATTTTTTTACTCATTTAAAATCCTCCTCTTTATATACATAATTATTTTCTCTATAGAAAGAAACTCACCTTAATCGGTGAGTTTCTAAATTTTATTCTAATTACTCTTGATGTATTGTATCAAGATTACCAAATTTACTGAATTGACCAAGCCATGCTAATTTAACGGTTCCAACTGGACCGTTTCTTTGCTTAGCTATAATGCATTCACCTACATTTTTATCTTCAGTTTCCTTGTTATAATACTCATCTCTATATAAGAACATAACAAGGTCGGCATCCTGCTCTATTGATCCTGATTCTCTAAGGTCAGATAACATTGGTCTATGGTCTGCTCTTTGTTCTGGAGCACGTGATAACTGTGATAATGCAATTACTGGGCATTCCATTTCTTTTGCAAGTGCTTTTATTGATCTTGATATTTCTGATACCTCTTGTTGTCTACTCTCTGATCCTGATGACCCTGACATAAGTTGAAGGTAATCTATCATTATTAAATCTATTCCATATTCCATTTTAAGTCTTCTGCATTTTGATCTCATTTCCATAACAGAAACCCCAGCAGTATCATCTATATATATTTTAGCCTTTGATAAAGGTCCTGTAGCTCTAGCTATGTTTTCCCAGTCCTTATCGTCTAGGTTACCTGTTCTAAGCTTTAACATATCAACATTAGCTTCTGAACATAATAACTTATATGCTAGCTGCTCCTTAGACATTTCCAGTGAGAATATAACAACACTTTTTCCACCTCTAAGAGCTGCATTTTCTGCTATATTTAAAGCAAATGTTGTTTTACCCATTGAAGGTCTCGCTGCAATAAGTACCATATCACCTTTTTGGAAACCTGATGTCTTTGAATCTAAATCAATAAATCCAGAACTTACTCCTGTTATTTCACCCTTATTATTAAATAATCTTTCTATTTCAATAAATCCTCTTTCAAGAACTTGATTTAAAGGTTCAAAATCACTTGTTGTTCTCTTTTCAGCTATATCAAATATTCTTTTTTCTGCTGAATCTAATACATCTTCAACTTCACCTTGCTTATTATAACTTTCTTCTATTATTGATGTTGAAGCTTTTATAAGCTTTCTAAGAGTTGATTTCTCTTGAACTATTTGTATATATGATGCTAAGTTTGCTGTTGTTGGTACAGATGATGTTATTTCTGATACGTATGTTACTCCACCTGCTCTTTCAAGGGTATCTGTAGCCTTTAAGTATTCTAGTACAGTAACTAAGTCAACAGCCATATCCCTTTTAAACATTTCAATAATACTTCTATATAAAACTTTATGACTATCTCTATAAAAATCCTCTTCTTCTAAACCCTCAGCTGCCTGTGCTATAGCATTTCTATCTATAATCATAGATCCTATTACTGATTGTTCTGCCTCAATACTCTGTGGTAATGTTCTATTTACCGTTGTCTCCAAAGTTTTTACCTCCTTCTAAAGAAGTTACCTTATCATATTATATCAAAAAAATAAAAATGGGAATACATAATTTAGTATATTGTTACTAAAAGAAGAGAAGATGTATATACATCTTCTCTTCCTTATATTAAAAAACTAAGTCCATTACTTCTTCAATTTTTCTAACTGGCTTAACTTCTATATCTGTTAATCCTTGTGGAACATCATTTCTATTATCTTCTGGTACAATTGCAAGTTTAATTCCTTTTCTTCTTGCACCATAAATTTTTTCGAATATTCCTCCAACCGGTTTAACTTCACCTCTTAATGATATTTCCCCGGTAATAGCAACATCTTGTCTTAATGGCTTATCTAATAATGCACTTATGATACATACAGTTATAGCTGTACCTGCTGATGGTCCGTCTATCTTTCCACCACCAATTACATTTACATGTATATCATAATCTCTTATATCTTTATCTGTAATTTTTCTTATTACAGATGCAGCATTATAAACTGAATCTTTTGCCATACTTCCAGCTGTTTCATTGAATCTAACTGTACCTGCACCTTTTTTCTTTGCAGGGAATACTGCAGCTTCAATTTCTATAGTTGATCCTATAAATCCACTAACTCCTAATCCATGAATATGACCTACTTCATATTCTGAATTATTTACGTTTCTTTCAAAAGGTACATATCTACCAACTGAAACTACTTCTTCAACATCTTTTAATGTGATTTTAAGCTTCTTTGGTTTAGATTTTCTCTTATATAGAGCATATCCATATGCATCTGTAAGTATATTTACAGCTTTTCTACCTTCTATAGTGAATCTACTTATATATTCAGGAACTTCTTTCTCTAATGATACTTCAAGCTTCTTTGCAGCATTCTTAACTATGTTTTCTATATCCTTTGCGCCTAATGGTTCAAAGTAAACTTCAGTACATCTTGATCTAAGAGCTGGATTAATTTCTCCTGGCTCTCTTGTTGTTGCACCTATTAAAACAAAGTCTGCTGGAGCTCCTTTTTCAAATAAGTATTTAATGTAAGCTGGAGTCTTTTCATCATCTGGATCATAGTATGATGATGAGAATTCAACTCTCTTATCTTCTAATACTTTAAGTAATTTATTTTGAAGTATATTATCAAGTTCTCCAATTTCGTCTATAAATAGTACTCCACCATGAGCTTCAGTAACTAAACCTGGCTTTGGTTCTGGTACTCCAATATCAGCTAAATCTCTTTTACTACCTTGATATATAGGATCATGAACTGAACCTAATAAAGGATTTGTAATTTCTCTTGGGTCCCATCTTAATGTTGTTCCATCAACTTCAACGAATTTAGATTTATCATCAAATGGTGTAAATTCTAAATTTTTAGCTGCATTTAATGCAATTCTAGCTGCTGTTGTTTTACCAACCCCAGGTGGTCCGTAAAGAATTATGTGCTGAGGATATGGTGATGATAACTTTGATATTAATGATTTTATAGCTCTTTCTTGACCAACTATTTCATCTAAAGTTTCTGGTCTTAAAAAGCTCATAATATTTTTACTAGTTACTCTTTCATCTAATTCCTTAAGCTCTTCATACTTCTTCTTAGTTTTTTGATTTTCGCTGCCTTTTTCTTTCTTTATAATGGATAATCTCATTTCATCAATGTATTTTTCTTGCTTTTCCATTATAGCTTTTTCAACTTTTGACTCTATTTGATTTTGAACATATCTCTTTGCTATTTCTTCTGAAATCCACATAACAGCATCTTCTATAACTTCATCAACTTTATCCTCAGGTGGAACTACTTCTATTCCAGCACCATCAGAAGCTATCATATTTAATGCATATGCTCTTTCTGTAACTTTCTTTGAACTAACATAATTTTTTAATTTAAATCTTACAGTTCTAGCTCTTATAGCCCCTTCATCTAATACATTTTTTAGTATATCAAATAAAACATTAATTTGAGATTCTTGAGGTAAGTCACCGTTTATTATATCCTGTAAGAAGCTTATTTCCTCACGTAACTTCAAGTCTTTTCCTCCCTACGCTTGTGGAACAATAATAACCTTCATTTTTGTTGAAACTTCTGGATATAATTTAACTTCTATTTCATATCCTCCAGCTACTTTTATTGTTTCCATAACAATTTTCTTCTTATCTATTTCTACCTTGTATAGTTCTTTTATCTTCTTTGCAACATCTTTACTTGTTATTGCTCCAAATAACTTTCCGTTATCTCCAGTTTTTCCAGTGATTTTTATTTCCTTGCCCTTTAATTCTGAAGCTAACTTTTGAGCTGCTTCTAATTCAGCAAGCTTTTTCTTTCTTTCGTTTTCCTTTTGGTTGTTTAATATATGCATGTTGTTGTCTGTAGCTTCTTTTGCTAATCCCTTTGGGAATAAGAAGTTTCTTGCATATCCGTCTGATGCATTTATTACATCTCCTGCTTTTCCTAATTTTTTAACATCCTTTAATAAAATAACTTTCATTTTATTCACCCACCCTTAAGTATTTTTTCATTGCGTCTTTTAGGTCTTCTACGACCTTTTCAATAGGTTCATTAGATATTTTAGCACCTGCCATATTCATATGACCTCCACCGCCAAGTGCTTCTAATACAATTTGAACATTGATCTCACCAATTGATCTTGCACTTATATATATACTACCATCAATGTCGGCTAAAACAAAGCTAGCTAAAATACCTGATATATTAAGTAATTCATCTGCTGATTTTGCAATTATAACAGTATCTTTAACTGTGTCTGGACAAACTGCTATAGCAATTTGATTTTCTATTTCAGCAGATTTTATTATATCCGAAATTTGTATAAAATCAGTGAGGTTATCAGTAAACATTTTTTTAACTTCAGTTGTTTCTGCACCTGATTTTCTTAAAAATGAAGCAGCTTCAAAAGTTCTTACTCCCGTTTTAAATGAGAAGCCTTTAGTATCCATGTAAATACCAGCAAGTAATCCTTCTGCCTCTAATTCAGTAAGATTTGGTCTTTCAACCATGTATTGAATTATTTCTGTTACCATCTCTGAAGTAGATGATGCATAAACTTCTATATAGTTTAAAAGAGTATCCTCTATTATATCTGCACTTCTTCTATGATGATCTATTATAACTTTTCTCTTTGCTTGTTCAACAAGCTTTAAATTATTAACATAATTCCTATTGTGTACATCAACTATAATAAATAATGCTTCATCATCCATTTCTTTTTTTACAGCTTCTGATGTTTCAACTAGATTAGCATATTTTGAGTCTCTTTTCAATTCATTTAGATAATATTCTATTGCACTAGTATCATCATCTAATACTATGCTGCAAGGTTTACCAAGTTGTTTAATAACACTTGCCATACCAACAGATGATCCGAAACAATCCATATCAGGATTTTTATGTCCCATAATATATACTTTGCTACTCTCGTAAATAAGTTCCTTTAGTGCATGAGATACAACTCTTGCTCTTACTCTGGTTCTTTTTTCAATCTCTTTAGTATTACCACCAAAGATTTTTATTCCCTCACCACTCTTTATAACAGCCTGATCTCCACCTCTACCTAAAGAAAGTTCTTTTGCAACAACAGCAAAATTATGATTTTCTTCAGGGGACATACCGCCTCTACCAACACCAATACTAAGTGTTATTTCTAGCTTATTTCCTTTATTGATATTAGAAATTTTGTCTAGTATTGAGAAATTATCATTTATTTCTTCATCTATGTATTTATCCTGTATTGATAGTACATACATATTATTTTCATATTTTTTTACCATAGCTTCTAATCTATGTGCATAAGAATTTATTTCTCTATCTATTTCTGCTATTACTAAAGGTTTATTAGCATCATCAGTTGTATCTAATGCTTCATTAAAATTATCTACCTCTATAAGCATTATGCTCTCTTTAGTTGTATCTAATCCTATAAATTCACTAATATCATTAAAATATACTAAAAATAATCTTTTCTTATTTCTAAATATCTCTTTACTATATACATCATATAGCCTACCATTTAGCTTTAATCTTTGATGTAAATCTTTATCTGATTCTAGTATTTTCTTAAGATTAAGACCTCTGGCGATACTTAAAATATTTTCCCCAGCAAAATTCTTTCCCGATTTCAATTCATCAAATATATCATTGTGCCACATTATATTACCGCTCTCTGCTATTAGTGCTATTGGTAATATGGTGCTTGCTACATTAAATTCTATAGCCTTATTTATATCTTTAGTAAATTGGTTTATGTTTTCTTCTTTTTTCCAATAATTATTTAGCTGATAAAAGTTATCTATAAAATATATTATTGCAAATAGTAATCCAATCTGGCTATATCCTAAGGAAAAAAATATTACAGAGGCTAATATTAATCCAATTGGCTTTATGAGTTTCTTTATTAATAATCCTACCTCCATAAAACGCCTCCTATTTAATTATTAGTCTCTTCTGTTTGAAATATACTCCTTAAGCTTACTTAAACTTCTACCTTCTTTTTCTACTTCATCTTCAGCTCTTATTCCTCTATCAAGTTTCTTTTTCATCTCATGATCTATTTCAGGTAATGAATATCCTAGCTTATCTCCTAGTACGTATAAGATTATTATGGCTCCTGATATACATTCAACGATGGCCTCTTCTGCAACATTGCCACCTCTTGTTAATAACGTATAAAAATCTCCTATAACTCTTATTAATTGAGCTTTTAAACTTTCTATGATCTTTACATTTCCCATAATATTTAAATCTTTTTTCTTCATACCCTCACCTCTTAAATACCCTTGTATGTATATTTTAATTTTTTTCTAATATTAATGCAAGGCGATGAGAGTTTTTTCCAAAAAAATAAGAAGCATAATAGAAATATAATTTCTATTATGCTTCATTTAACTATTACTATTCAGTTGTGAATGGTAATAAAGCTACGTTTCTAGCTCTCTTTATTGCTTCTGTTAATTGTCTTTGGTGCTTAGCACATGTTCCTGAAATTCTTCTTGGAAGTATCTTTCCTCTTTCAGTAACATACTTTCTTAACTTAGCTACATCTTTGTAATCTATTGAATCAGCTTTGTCAACACAGAAAGCACATACTTTTCTCTTAGATCTTCTCATTCTTCCGCCAGATCTTCTGTTGTTGTTTTCTCTCATGATTTTCCCTCCTTACCTCGATAAATTAAAACGGCATATCTCCATCATCTACAGGAGTCATGTCATCATCAAATCCACCAAATGAATCATTTGATGGCTTTGAATAATCAGAATTTCCGCCAAATCCATTATCTGGACCAGCGTTTTGGCCTTTGCCTCCACCTACGAATTCAAAGCTTTCTACAACTACATCAGTAGTGTATCTCTTTGAACCATCTTGTGCATCATAACTACCAGTTCTGATGTTACCAGTGATTGCAATTTGACCACCTTTTGTAAGATATTGTGCTATTGTCTCAGCTGTTTTACCAAAAGCTACGCAATTGATGAAATCAGCTTCATCTCTCTTGAATTGTCTTGTAACTGCAATTGAGAATCTAGTAACTGCGTTACCACTTCCAGCTGCAAATCTTAATTCAGGATCTCTTGTAAGTCTACCTAAAAGTATAACTTTGTTCATTACAATATCACCTCTCTTACGCTTCTTTTCTTACTACGATGTGTCTCATAACACCGTCAGTGATTCTGAATATTCTTTCTAATTCTCTTGGTAATTCTGGGTCTGCAGTGAATTCTACTAAAGTATAGAATCCTTCGTTAACTTTTTCTATTTCGTAAGCAAGTTTTCTCTTACCCCAAACATCAACGTTTTCTACAGTTCCTCCACCATTTTCTATTACACCTTTGAACTTTTCGATGTTAGCTTTAGTAACTTCTTCGTCAAGTGATGGGTGTTGTATGAATATAGCTTCGTACTTTCTCATCATTTTCACCTCCTCCCCTCGGACTAACGGCTGTGCTTTGCACAGCAGGGATTTCAATTTCTAATTTTAACATTACATATTTACTTTTTCAAGGATTTTTATTAATTTTTTGCTTTTTGCACTATTTTTTTTGCTCCTTTTTGGAACTTATTTCTTGGTAACATGATTATTCTTCCACATCCGACACATTTTATCTTAACATCTGCCCCAACTCTTGTTACTTCGAAATTTTTTTCTCCACAAGGATGTTGTTTTTTCATTTCAACTATATCGCCTAAATCAAAATTTTCTACCAAGTCTATTCCTCCTCTAATTAGCTTCTTTATTCATAATTATATCCAATTTGTTATAAGGTATTTCTATATTAGCAGCATCTAAAGCTTCTTTTATTGCTTTTCTAAGCTTTCTTTCCATTGACCATTGTGACATTGGAGTACTAAATCCAACTGTTCTTATATTAATACCTGAAGCACCAAGTTCTGTAACTCCCCATACATCAATTGGAGTAACAACTTCTTCATGAGTATTTTCAAATTCCTTACTTACTTCTTCAATTACTTTTATTGCATTATCTATATCTTCTTCATATGCTATTGATACGTCTACCATAAATCTCATATTGGTCCTTGAATGATTTGTTACTATATTTACTGAACCATTAGGAATTAGGTGTAAATCACCATTAAAATCTTTAAGTACTGTAGTTCTTATACCTATGTTTTCTATTATTCCACTAAAGTTTCCTATAGTAACATAATCCCCAACCCCATATTGATCTTCAAATAATATAAAGAATCCATTTATAAGATCTTTAACTAAAGCCTGCGCTCCAAAACCTACAGCAAATCCACCAATACCTGCAAAAGTTAATGATATACCACTAAATAGGTCAGCAAGTAAAATTGCTATACCAACAAAATAAACCGTATATTTTAATATACTATGCATTACAGCACCAACAGTTTTGGCTTTCTGTGGATTCATAGTCAATTTAGAATTTGGATTTTTTATTTGTCTTTCAACAAACTTTTTTATTGCTCTATTTCCTATTTTAATTGTTATAAACATTAAAAATATGACAATTAAAGCTTTAATACCTTTTTTAACTATGAAATCTAAATTATTTTCTAAAAAGCTAAATACTTTAGATTTTACTAAATCAAAATTATTCGCCTCAATCAATAACAAGTAATTCATTTACGCTTTAAACCTCCACATATTAATTGAATTCTATATAGCTTGCCCCATCTCTGCAATATATATTTTTATATTCGAAATTCTCGTCTTTTATCTTTTTAATGTCATCTTCATTTTCTACTCTTATACAAATCCCACAACTTTGAGTTATTGAAGTTGGTGTTGGCATAATTCTAAAATTATACTCTTTTTCTTTTAAAAATTTTTCACCAGCCATTGCATCATGTGTGTTTTTAAATACTACAATATAATATCTCATCTTATTCTCCTTTTCATAAAATTTATATTCATAAATAATATTATAATAATTTTCATATTTTATAAAGAAAATATAATATGCTTTTTAACCTTATTTAGTGAATTATATTATTATTTGTTTTATAATGAGGTTAGGTGAATTTTAATATTAAAAGGAGAATACTATGATACATATTATAAAAGCAGCTTGTGTAGGCCTTGTAACCGGTATATTCGCCTCAGTTCCATTAGGCCCTGCTGGACTAGAATCTGTAAATAGATCCATAAGCAAAGGATTCCGTCAAGGCTTTAAAGTATCTGTAGGAGCAATATTCGCTGACTATTTATATTTAACGATAATAAATTTAGGATTATTCTCAATACTAGATGAAAATCATTTGTATAAGGGAATATTCTGGCTTTTATCTGGTATAGTGCTTATATTATTTGCTAAACACTCGAAGAACGAATCAAGTATAACTAGACTTTTACAAAATTCAAAGCTCGGAGGAGTATTATCTGGATTTTTAATTACATTCATAAATCCAGTTACTTTTTCATTTTGGTTAGCATTCAGCGAAACCGTAATTAATTTTTGGAGAACTAATGGGACTCTATTTTTTTATGTAGCATTTTTCTTTATGTTACTAGGTAGTATAACTTGGTTTTCCATATTAAATTTATTAGCATCTAGAGGCCTAAAATTAATGAAAAAAGATGTTGGTGGTATAGCATCTAAACTTTTAACATATGTTTTATATATTATTGGAATTTGTTTCATAATTTATGGCTTTTATGTATTAATTTGTTAAAGGATGTCGAATATGAAAGTATATTTAGATAACGCTAGTACAACATTTCCTAAACCAAAAGTTGTTGTAGATTCTATTTACAATTACTTAGTTAATGTTGGGGGAAATGCAAATCGCTCTAATAATTCAAATACTTTAGAGAGTAATAGAGAAATTTTTATAGCAAGAGAAAGAATCGCTAAATTTTTTAATTACGATAAAATTGAAAATGTAGTATTTACAAATAATATTACATCTTCTTTAAATATGTTAATTAAAGGAACCTTAAAATCTGGAGATCATGTTATAACTTCATCATTAGAACATAACTCTGTTATAAGGCCTATAATTTCATGTAAGGAAAATTTAGGAGTTGAAGTTGATTTTATAAAAGGTAACTCTACAGGTTTTATTAATCCAAATGATTTTGAAAAATGTATAAAAGAAAATACTAAACTTATTGTTTTAACTCATGCATCCAATGTAACTGGATGCATTCAACCAATTAAAGAGGTTGGAGAAATATGCAAAAAACATGGGATATTTTTTATAATAGATACAGCACAATCTGCTGGAACTATTCCTATTGATTTTAAAGAAATAGGTGTAAATGCTTTAGCTTTTACTGGACATAAAAGTTTATTAGGTCCACAAGGAATTGGCGGATTCATAATTGATGATGAACTTAATAAACATTGCTCTACTATAATCGAGGGAGGTACTGGTAGCCTATCTCACGATATACATCAGCCTAGTTTTATGCCAGATAAATTTGAATGTGGTACATTAAATATTCCTGGAATAGTTGGATTATCAAATGCTATCAATTTCATAAACGAGGTAGGTATTTCTAATATAAAAGAAAAGAATAGTTATTTATACAAAAAACTATTAAATGGTATATTATCTATCGACAACTATGAAGTTTATGGAGATAAAACAGGAGAAAATGCAACAACATCTTTATCATTAAATCTAAAAGGTGTTGATACATCTGAACTTTCTTTCTACTTAGATGACCACGGTATAAGTAACCGTTCTGGATTACATTGTGCACCTAAGTGTCACGAAACAATCGGTACATTCCCTACTGGTTCTGTTAGATTAAGTATTTCTTATTTTAACACTGAAGAAGAAATAGATTATACATTATCAGTATTAAAAAATGCAGCGAAAGAATTAATTTAAACTTGAATAAAAACCTTCTTATATGGAAATAATTTCTATGTAAGGAGGTTATTTTTATGCAAAATTCTTTTTCAATAGATGGTATAGAATATGATTCATTTAATGATATAGGAAACTATATTTATAAAATTTTAAAACCAATTGTCGATGTTAATAGGACTGTAATTTTTTTATGTGTTGGATCAGATAGATGTACAGGAGATTCCTTAGGTCCACTTGTTGGATATCATTTAAAAAATATAAAGAAAAAAAATATTTATGTATATGGTTCTCTAGAGTATCCAGTTCATTCTCAAAACTTACAAGATACAATAGATAAAATATATAATAATTTTAATGATCCATATATAATTGCAATTGATGCATCTCTTGGTTCATTCAATAACATAGGAAAGATATTTATAGAAAATAAACCTCTTTACCCAGGATTAGCCTTAGATAAAGATTTACCTTGTGTTGGTGATTTAAGTATCACAGGAATAGTTAATGTTTCAGGTAAGTTTGAATTTATGGTATTACAAAATACTAGGCTTTATACAGTTAATGCCTTAGCTGAAACAATCGCTAAGGGTATATCTTATTCAATAGATAAATTATCAGATAATGATATTGATGTAATTCAAAACTTTAAATCTTAGTTTAAATCGGGTGGATTATTCCACATTTATATATTTGCATTATGGGCAAAAAGACTATATCTCCTATAATAGAAAAAGTCATTTATCTTAAAACGATAAATGACTTTTTATTTTACTTACTATTCATTGCTTCTTTTAATACATGAGCTTCTTCTTCTGATAAACCATATCTTGATATTCCCTTATCAACTGGTTTAGCATAAGTTGTACTATCATGTCTTCCATATAATCCTGTTAATACTATTCCATCATTATGTCCATCAAGCATTGCTATTGAGAAACTTAAATCGCTTCCTACATCCTCGAAAGCTTTATATCTCATTATTCCTACCTTTTGAACGCAACCTTTAACTTCAACTCTTAAATCTTCACATAATTTAGCTGCTTCTGTTGCTGCATTTGCTGCATTTTCAACCTCATCTAATTTAGCATTTATAAGCTCTTCTAAGTTTTTATTGCTAGTACCTCTCATAAGCTTTCTATATTTCTTTTCTAGTCTGTTAACTGATCTCCATAAGACTATGACAAAAATTAAAAGTAATAGAATTATTATTCCCGCTCCTATTAATATAAAAGGTAAATAATTTTCTAAATTCGCTATTAAATTTTCCACTTCTTTTCCGTCCTTCCTTCTTCAAAAAATGTTTCACGTGAAACATTACATATTAATTAGATCTAAAATTCTATTTAAGTCATCATCTGAATAGTATTCTATTTCAATTTTACCCTTTTTATTTTTTGAATTAATATTTACTTTTGTTCCAAAATAATCTTGTAATCTATTTTGAACATCCTTAAAGTAAGGATTAATTTCTTCTTTTTCTTTTTTAGGTTTGTCTTCTTTTTTGTTTGCTAATGATTTTATTAATCTTTCAAGTTCTCTAACTGATAATTTTTCATCAATTATTTTTTGAGCAATTTCATACTGTAGGTCTTTATCGTCTATAGAAAGCAATGCTCTTCCGTGACCTTCTGAAATTACACTTTCGATTAAATATTGTTGAACTCTCTCATCTAAATTAATTAATCTCATTGTATTAGTAATTGCAACTCTAGATTTACCTATTCTATTACTTAACTCTTGTTGAGTTAAATTAAAATCATCTATTAATTTTCTATAAGCTAAAGCTTCTTCAATTGGATTTAAATCTTGTCTTTGAATATTTTCAATTAAAGATATTTCTAAAACTTCTTTATCTGTTAAGTCCATTACTATTGCAGGTACTTCTTTAAGACTAAGCATCTTAGCTGCTCTCCATCTTCTTTCTCCAGCAACAATAACATATTTTTTACCTTCTTGTCTTAATATTAGCGGTTGAATTATACCATGATTTTTTATTGATTCTGCAAGTTCTGCTATGTTTTCACTGTCAAAGAATCTTCTTGGCTGATCTGAATTATTTTTAATTTTATTTAAAGGTATTAATGTTCTTTCTTCTGCTTTATTACCTTTTTCAATCTCTTTTGCCTCGATTGTTTCTATCTTTACTTCATCTGGAATTAATGCACCTAAACCCTTACCTAATCCAAACTTTTTACTCATTTCTTCTCACCCTTCACCTTCTGCCTTTTTAAGAATTCTTTAGTTAATTTTGAATAAGCACCTGCACCCCTACACTTTTCATCATAAAGCATTATTGGTAGTCCAAAACTTGGGGACTCTGCTAATCTAATATTTCTTGGTATTGTATTTTCATAAACCTTATCTTCAAAGAACTTTTTAACTTCGTTATAAACTTCGTTACTAAGGTTAGTTCTATAATCATACATAGTCATGATTACACCTTCGATTTTTATCTTTGGATTTAAAGATTTTTTAATTAACTTAATTGTGTTAATTAATTGTCCGACCCCTTCTAAAGCGTAAAACTCACATTGAATAGGAATTAATACTGAATCGCAGGCTGTCAATGCATTAATGGTTAAAACCCCTAATGATGGTGGACAGTCTATAAAAACAAAATCAAATTCATCTTTTACTTCATCTATTTTTTCTGTAAGTATTTTTTCTCGATTATCTTTTGTTATAACTTCAACTTCAGCTCCAGCAAGCTCCATTGTAGATGGCGCTATGTATAGATTAGAAATAAGATCACTATGTATTATAACGTCTCTTAAACTAACATCTGATGTTATTACATCATACATTGAAAATTCTAAATTTCTTTTATCTATTCCTAACCCACTTGTAGTATTTCCCTGAGGATCAATATCTATTGTTAAAACCTTATAACCTGCCATTGCAAGATAAGAAGCTAAATTAATATTTGTGGTTGTTTTACCAACTCCACCTTTTTGATTAAATATACAAATTTTCTTCATATTTAGCTCTATTTTATTCCTAGAGCCTTACACCCCCTCTCCTATACTATATTATATATTTTTTAAAAAAATAATTAAAGATAAAACTGACAAAACAATACATTCTTAATAATTTTTTCAGGTTTTTTTGATGAATATTTTACTATTAATAATACATAAAAAAAATCCACTAAAAAACTTTGTTTTTTAGTGGATTTTTAAGTAAATTATTTTTTATTTTTAGGGATATTAACAGTTACTTGTATATATTCCTCGTGATCTTCCATCTTATATTTTGCAGGTATATTAAACTTATCAAATACTTGCTTTATTGTATTTACATATAATTTTGCAGGGAATACTGTTGTTATTTTCTTTTTGCTTTTTCCGTTTAGTTCTTTGCCTGCAAGTTTTAATAACTCTTTATTAATTAGCTCCTCAGTCTGTCTTACATTTAAGTTACCTTTTATAACTTTTTTTATTATACTTAGCTGTAACTTTTCATCTTGAACAGAAAGTAATGCTCTTGCATGTCTCTCTGTTAAATTGTTAGTTACACATAATTCTCTTACTTTTTCACTTAGCTTTAAAATTCTTAATTTATTCGCTATTGTTGATTGTTTTTTGCCCATCCTAGTTGCTAATTGTTCTTGAGTAAATCTATGATCATGAATTAAATTATAATACGCTTCAGCCTCTTCTATGAAATTTAAATCTTCTCTTTGTAAGTTTTCTAATAATGCTATTTCCGCTGATTGAACATCTGTTATATCTATTATGTTACAAGGTACTTTTTCAAGCTCTGCAAGTTTTGCAGCTCTCCATCTTCTTTCCCCTGCAACTAGTTCATAAAATTCTCCCCTTTTTCTCACTGTTATTGGTTGAATTATACCATGCGTTTTTATAGATTCAGATAATTCAATTAAAGCCTCATCATTAAAATATTTTCTTGGCTGATATGTATTTGGTATTATATCTTTAATATCAATTTTTAGTATTTCGTTATTCATATTGACACAACCCATCCCTTATAAATTTCCAATCTTTTATCTCTATATATTAAAATTCGATGTATACCATTTTTTTCCTTCTTTTTATTATACATAAATTCCGTCATTTATCGATTCAAAATGGTATATTTCTCACATAATATTATATACTATTTTATAGGTTTTTTCGTAACTGTTCCTGCTTTTCTTGGATATGTCTTAGGACATTCCTTTATCTTTTCAACAACTACTATATTATGATTTAAATCTGTATCTTCTATTATAGTTTCATCAACTCTTAATAGTTTTCCCCCAAGTACGCTTAATGCCTTTTTGCTGTTCTCTAATTCTTCTTCAATTGCAGGTCCCTTTAAAGCAACGAAGTATCCTGATATCTTAACATAAGGAAGACAGAACTCTGACAATACTGCCATATTTGCAACAGCTCTTGAAGTTGCTATATCAAAACTCTCTCTAAGATTTTTATTTCTTGCGCCATCTTCTGCTCTTGAATGTATAGTTGTTACATTCTTTAATCCTAATTCCCTAACAACTAAATCTAAGAAGTTTATTCTTTTGTTTAAAGAATCTAATAATGTAACTTCTATATCTTCCCTTAATATAGCTATTGGCATACCTGGAAAACCTGCTCCAGTCCCAACATCAATTACAGTCTTAGCATTCTTTAATTCTGGGCTCTTAAAAGCTTTAATACAATCTATAAAGTGTTTCTTTATAAAATCTTCATCTTCAGTAATTGCAGTTAAGTTAATCTTTTGGTTCCATTCTTGAACTAATCTCATATATTTAATGAATTTATTATACATATCTTCATTAAATTCTATATTAACCTCATCTGCAGCTGTTTTCATTATATTGTAAAAGTCCATATTATCCTCCTTTATGGCTCTAATTATCACTATTTGCTTTCTTTCCATAATGATATTCTAAGTAAACTAATAAAACAGATATATCAGCAGGTGATACCCCTGAAATTCTTGATGCTTGCCCTACACTTATAGGTCTTACTGCATTTAGTTTTTGCATTGCTTCAGTTCTTAATCCCTTAACATCATTATAATCTATATCACCAGGTAAAAGTTTCTTTTCGAACTTTTTAAATTGATCAACTTGTTCAAGTTGATTAACTATATACCCTTCGTACTTAGCCATTATGTTTATTTGCTCTCCTACGTTATCTGGGTATTCTGGTCTTTCAGGATCAAGTTCTATTAATGAGAAGTAATCAACTTCTGGTCTCTTTATTAACTCATAGAAGCTTATAGGCTTCTTAAGTTCTGTTGAACCAAGTTTAACTAATATCTCATTATTTTCTTTCTTATTTGTTATTTGAAGATTTTTTAATCTTTCAAGTTCTGTATCTATATTATTTTTTCTAGTTAAAAATCTATTGTATCTTTCTTCAGTTACAAGACCTACATTATGTCCAATTTCAGTTAATCTAAAATCAGCATTATCTTGTCTTAAAAGAAGTCTGTATTCAGCTCTTGATGTCATCATTCTATATGGTTCATTTGTACCTTTAGTAACTAAATCATCAACTAAAACTCCAATATAAGCATCTGAACGAGTAAGTATCATAGGCTCTTTACCTTGTACCTTCAATGCAGCGTTTATACCAGCTACTATACCTTGTGATGCTGCTTCTTCATATCCTGAGCTACCGTTTAATTGTCCTGCTCCATAAAGCCCTTCTATGTGCTTAAATTCAAGTGTTGGCTTTAATTGAGTTGGATTTATTGAATCATACTCAATTGCATAAGCTGATCTCATAACTTCTGCATTTTCAAGACCTTCAATAGTTCTAAGCATTTTTAATTGTACATCTTCTGGAAGTGATGATGAGAATCCTCCAATGTACATTTCAAGTGTATCTTCACCTTCTGGCTCTACGAATATTTGGTGTCTTGTTTTATCTGGGAATCTCATAACCTTATCTTCTACTGATGGACAGTATCTTGGTCCTATTCCCTTTATTGAACCATTATATATTGGTGATCTATCTATGTTGTTTTGTATAACTTCGTGAGTTCCTTCGTTAGTATATGTTAAATAACATGATATTTGTTCTCTATCTATATTGTCATTCATAAATGAGAATGGAACTATCTTTTCGTCACCTTTTTGTTCTATCATATTTGTAAAGTTAACTGATCTTCTATTAACTCTTGGTGGTGTACCAGTCTTAAATCTTCTAAGTTCTATTCCAAGATCTAATAATGTTTGTGATAAGTCATTTGCAGGTAATAATCCATTTGGACCACTGTTATAACTTACTTCACCTATTATTATTTTAGCTTTTAAGTATGTTCCTGTTGCAAGTATTACTGCCTTACATCCAAATATAGCTCCATTTTTAGATACGGCACCTGTTACTTTTCCGTCCTCAACTACTAAATCAACTATTTCAACCTGTCTTACATAAAGGTTATCTTGTGCCTCAAGAACTCTTTTCATTCTCTCTTGATATTTTAATTTATCTGCTTGTGCTCTTAATGAGTGAACTGCTGGTCCTTTTGAAGTGTTAAGCATTCTTGATTGTATGAATGTAGCATCGATATTAACACCCATTTCTCCACCTAATGCATCTACTTCTCTAACTAAATGACCTTTAGCTGTTCCCCCTATATTAGGATTACAAGGCATCATTCCAATTGATTCTAAATTAATTGTACATATTAATGTCTTTAATCCCATTCTTGCTGAAGCTAGGGCAGCTTCACATCCAGCATGACCTGCTCCAACAACAACTACATCATATTCTTCAGCATTGTATCTCATCTGATTCCTCCTATTTTCCTACACAGAATTCAGTAAATATCTTATTAACTAAATCTTCTTCAAGTTCTGCTCCTGTAATTTCTCCAAGTGCTCTAAGTCCTGAAGTAACATATATTGAAATTAAGTCTAAGAACTCATTCATTTTTAATCTATCCTGTGCATTTTCACAATTCTCTAATGCTCTATATAAAGCTTGCTTATGTCTACTATTTGTTATAATTAAGCTTTCATTGTCTACTTCTCCATTGAAGAATAACTCTTTAATTTTAGCTTTTAAATCATTTATTCCAAATCCAGTCATAGCTGATATTTCTATAAAGTTATCTAATCCTTCAACATCATCTATATCAAGCTTACGTTCTAAATCTACTTTATTTAAAAGTACTATTGTTTTCTTATTTTCTATAGCCTTTATTATTTCTCTATCTTCTTCTTCTAGATCTCTTGATGTATCTAACATTAATACAACTAAATCAGCCTCTTCGATCTTTTCTCTTGATCTTTCAACACCAATCTTTTCAACAACATCTTCAGTTTCTCTAATACCTGCTGTATCTGTTATTTTTACTGGTATTCCATCAAGATTTATAAATTCTTCTATTACATCTCTAGTTGTACCTGGTATATCAGTTACTATAGCTCTTTTTTCTTGCAGAAGTGCATTCATAAGAGATGATTTACCAACATTAGGTTTTCCTATTATTGTCATTTTCAATCCATCTCTTATAATCTTACCCTCATTTGCTCCTTTTAATAACTTCTTCATATCAGCTATTGCCTTTTCCAGGCTTTCATTAACCCTTACAGGAACAGTTTCATCAGGTTCTTCATCATCTTCTGTGAAATCTACATCATATTCAATAAGAGCTAAAACATCTAAAAGGTATTCTCTAAGTTTGTTTATTTCCTGGGAAAGAGAACCTCCACTTTGCATAACTGCTGATTTCATAGCTAAGTCAGTTTTTGCTCTAATAATGTCCATTACAGCTTCAGCTTGACTTAAATCTATTCTTCCATTTAAGAATGCTCTCTTTGTAAATTCACCTGGTTCTGCGATTCTTGCACCACTTTTAATAACTTCTTCAAGTACTCTATTAGTTGATACAACTCCACCATGGCAGTTAATTTCAACAACATCTTCAGCTGTAAAACTTCTTGGACCTTTCATGTAACTTATTATTACTTCGTCTATAATTTCTCCACTTTCACTATCTATAATGTTCCCGTACTTCATAGTGTAAGTTTTCATTGTATTTATATCAAAGTTATTTTTTCCTACAAATATACGGCCAACTATTTCTAATGCCTTATTTCCTGAAACTCTTATTATTGCTATTCCACCCTCGCCTTGAGCAGTGGCAATACCACATATAGTATCGAATTCTTTCATATATTATCCTCCTTGGAATTTTCTACTTTCACATAGTATAATCCAACTAAAACTAATATCAATTTTACAGAATTATATTTAATAAGTCAAAGCTATATATTACTTCTTTTTAATAAAAATTCTAATTGAAAAAAAGAAAGCCAATTACTTGGCTTTCTTTTACTTCTTTATTGTTACGACTACTCTTCTGAAAGGTTCTTCACCTTCGCTATGAGTGCTTATTACATCATCATTTTGAAGAGCAGCGTGTATTATTCTTCGTTCATATGGATTCATTGGTTCTAATTTAAAAGGTCTCTTACTTCTTTTTACTTTGCTAGCAGTTTTAAGTGCAACTCTCTTTAGAGTTTCTTCTCTTTTAGCTCTATAATTTTCAGTATCTAATACAACCTTTTTATAAGGAATATCATGACCTTTATTTATAACTAAAGATATTAGATATTGAAGTGAATCTAAAGTTTCTCCTCTGTATCCTATTATTAAACCCATTTTAGGACCCGTAAGATTAATCTTTACTGTATTGTTTTCTTCGGTTATTTTAATTTCTGCTAAAACACCCATAGAATCTAATATACTTCTAATAAATTCTTTAGCATCATCAATGTAATTTCTCTTAACAGTTACTTTAACCTTTGCAGGTTTTGTTCCTATAAGACTTAAAAATCCTTTTGAGCCTTCATCAATTACATCGATTATAACATTATCTTTAGTAACGTTTAATTCATTAAGTGCGTTTTGTATTGCATCATCAACACTCTTACCAGTTACTTCAATAAACTTCATATACCCTATTCACCAACTCTCACAGAATATTAATTTATATAATTATTTCTTTTTCTTTTTCTTGTTATAGTCTTCAGGCATCGCAAACTTATTCTTTTGTTCTACCTTTTCCATTTCTTCTTGCTCTTGTTCTTTCTTTTTAGCCATTACAGGTTTAACATTTAAGAAGTATGTTTGTATTAATTGATATACTCCACTAGTTATCCAGTAAATAACAAGTAATGAAGGGAAGTTAAATGACATTACCCCCATCATTAATGACATACCAATATTCATTGGCATCATGTTCATTCCTGAAGATTCTGCTGCTGGATTAGCTTTTGTCATCATATATGATGGTATAAAAGTACTAAGTGCTGCTAATACCGGTAATATAACCATTGGGTCTCTTCCACTTAAATCAGGTAACCATAAGAAACTAACATTCTTAATTTGTGCAACAACATCTGGATTACTAAATGTATAGTAAAGAGCCATTAATATTGGAAGTGGAATTAACATAGGTAAACATCCACCTGTCATACTTATGTTGTTTTCTTTGTAGATTTTCATCATTTCCATATTAGCTTTTTGAGGGTCATTTTTATACTTTTCTTGAACCTTCTTTATTACAGGCTGGAATTCCTGCATTTTTCTAGTTGATTTTATTGATTTTATACTAAATGGTAACACAGCTGTTTTAATTATTATTGTTAAAACAACAACTGATAGTACATATGCTAATCCTGGATCTGTTATACCTACAGATGTAATTAGCGTATGAAGCTTATCAAATATGATAGTAAAAAAATCAATTATTGGTTTGAACAGTGTCATCATATTCTTTTATCCTCCCATACTCTATTTAACAGGATCATATCCACCTTTACTTAAAGGATTACACCTTAAAATTCTCCAAATAGCCATAAGGCTCCCCCTGAATGCCCCATGTTTTTCAATAGCTTCAATAGCATATTGTGAACAAGTAGGAACATATCTACAACATGGAGTTTTTAAGGGTGATATATTTTTCCTATAAAATCTAATTAGATTTATTATCACTTTCTTCATTATAATATAGGCCTGCTTTCTTAAATAAACTTAGCATAGCTTTTTCAACATCGTGAAAATTTCTATCTTTTATATTTGTTCTTGCAATAAATATAAAGTCAAAACCCTTTTTAATAGAAGTTTCATTTAATCTGTAACTTTCCATAATCAATCTCTTACTTCTACTTCTTACTACGCTATTTCCAACTTTCTTACTAACAGAAACTCCTACTCTATTATAAGATCCATTCTTTGGATCATTATTTTTTCTATTATTATAAGTATATAATACCAAAAGATTATTAGCTAATGATTTTCCTCTTCTATATACTGTTCTAAATTCATTGTTCTTTTTTAATCTATATATCATGGGTATTTTAATACTCCTTTTTTCCTACATTGTAGAAAAAAGGCCACTAAAGTGCGGCCCTTATGCTGTTAATTTTTTTCTACCTTTTTGTCTTCTTTTTCTAAGAATGTTTCTTCCTGAAGCAGTCTTCATTCTCTTTCTGAAGCCATGTTCTTTTTTTCTTTGTCTTTTTTTAGGTTGGTATGTCATGAACATTTACACTACACCCCCTTTAAGTTTTTTTAAGTCAATACAGTCAAATGACTATACTTCTCTTTATATTTTAGATTTACCTTATCATTATATATATATACACTTCTTATGTCAAGAATATAGCCTTCTGTTGATAAATCTTTCTTTCATATTATAAAAATTGTGGATAACTTGTTGAATCCCTTCATTTACTTATGGTATCATAGATAATGTATTGTGAATAACTTGTTATTTAATTGAATTTATCCACAGCTGTGGATATATTTGTTGATAACTTGTTCCCTTTTTCTTGATAAACTATGTATATAGGTGCAATTTTCCTTGAAATAAGCACTATTTGTACAAATTTAGTTATTGAAAAAGACTTTATATTCACTTGTGGATAAGTTTATATCCAGTTTTAATTCCACATAATTATTAACATGTGGATAAATTTATATACATATTTTTTAAAAAAATCGGCTTTGTTAATAATTTGTTGATATTCTGTTATTACCCTGTTATTAACATAATTTTTAAATAATAAAATTTAAAAAAAATTTCGACTGGAGGATTAGAAATGGATGCAGAGCTGAAAGAATTATGGGAAAAAACACTAAATATTATTAAAGGTGAATTGAGTGAGGTAAGCTTTAATACATGGATTAAAAGCTGCGAACCAATTTCTATGTCTTCTGATACTATAAGAATAAGCGTGCCTAATGCATTCACCCAAGAAATACTTGAAAAAAGATATAAAGATTTAGTGGCAAATTCAATAAGAGCTATATGTTCTAAGCTATATAATATTGAATTTTTAATAGCTTCTGAAATTCAAAATACTGAAGAAGAAAAATCAGAAAAACAATCTAATAAAAAAATCAAAGAAAATACTAAGGTTATAGTAAGCGATGAGATGAATACTAACCTAAATCCTAAGTATACTTTTGATTCTTTTGTAATTGGTAATAGTAACAGATTTGCTCATGCAGCTTCATTAGCGGTAGCTGAATCACCAGCTAAAGCTTACAATCCTTTATTCATATATGGAGGAGTTGGGCTTGGAAAAACCCACTTAATGCATGCTATCGGACATTATGTATTACAAAACAATCCTAGTGCTAAAGTAGTTTACGTATCTTCAGAAAAGTTTACTAATGAGCTTATTAATGCTATAAAAGACGATAAAAATGAAGAATTTAGAACAAAATATAGAAATGTAGATGTTCTTCTTATAGACGATATCCAATTTATAGCTGGAAAAGAAAGAACTCAAGAAGAATTCTTCCATACATTTAATGCTTTGCATGATGCCAATAAACAAATAATTCTATCATCTGATAGACCACCAAAAGAAATCCCTACATTAGAAGACAGATTAAGATCTAGATTCGAATGGGGTTTAATTGCTGATATCCAAGTTCCAGACTTTGAAACTAGGATGGCAATCTTAAAAAAGAAGGCAGATGTAGAGAAGTTAAATGTAGCTAACGAAGTTATGGTATATATAGCTACTAAAATAAAATCGAATATTAGAGAATTAGAAGGGGCATTAATTAGAATAGTGGCCTATTCATCTCTTACTAATAGAGAAATAACTGTAGACTTAGCATCTGAAGCTTTAAAAGACATAATCTCTAAAAAGCAAGGAAAGCATATTACTATAGAAATAATACAAGATGTAGTCGCAAATTATTTCAATCTTAGAGTAGAAGACTTAAAATCCCAAAGAAGAACACGTAACGTATCTTATCCTAGACAAATTGCTATGTATTTAAGTAGAAAACTTACGGATATGTCTCTTCCAAAGATCGGCGAAGAGTTTGGGGGTAGAGACCACACTACTGTAATACATGCTTACGAAAAGATATCTGATAATTTAAATAGAGATGAAAGTCTACAACACACTATTGATGATTTAACTAAAAAGCTAACTCAAGGTTAAATTTAAAAAAAATTTAATTATCAACAATTGTAGATAATAACTCTAGAATAACCTGTGGATAAATGTTATAAATAAAGTTCCTGTGAATTACTGTGGATAAGTTATACTAAAAGTTACTTACTTATCCACACTATTTTTTTACAAAATGTTCGCATGTTTAAAGGGTTAGAGGGACTTATCAACATATCCACAGTCCCTACTACTATTATTACTATAAATTTTATATTTATCTAACTAAACTAAACCAATCTTATCTGTGAATAAGTAAGGAGGATCATAAATGATTTTTATATGTGAAAAACAAAAATTACAAGAAGGTATTTCAATAGTTCAAAAAGCTATAACTGGTAAATCAACAATGTCAGTTCTAGAAGGTATTTACATAAATGCAAGTAAAGAAGGCTTAACACTAATTGGATCTGATATGGACGTTAGTATAGAAACTAAGGTTGAAGCTGATGTTATGAATGAAGGAAGCATTGTAATAGATGCTAAAATCTTTGGTGAAATTATACGTAAGTTACCTAATTCAGATATAAAAATAGAAACTTTAGAAAATGATACAGTTCAAATAACATGTGAAAAATCAGTATTTAATGTTGTTTATATGAATGCTGATGAATTCCCTGAATTACCTCAAATAAATCAAGACATGAAAGTTGAAGTTCCACAAAACATATTAAAAAATATGATAAAAGGAACATCATTTGCTATAGCTCAAGATGAAACTAGACCAATATTACAAGGGGTTTTATTTGAAGTTAAAGATAAGACATTAAATCTTGTTGCATTAGATGGATACAGACTTGCAATTAGAAGTGAATATTTAGATAGCGAAATTGATATAGAAAAAGTAATTCCTGGGAAGACTTTAAATGAGGTATCAAAGATATTAGAAGATACTAACGATATAGTAGAAATAAACTTTACTAACAATCATATTTTATTTAACTTAAATAAAACTAGAATTATTTCAAGATTATTAGAAGGAAAGTATGTAAATTATAAATCATTACTTCCACAAGAACATAAATTAACAGTTATAGTTAAAAAACAAGATCTTCAAAATGGAATAGAAAGAGCTTCACTTATGGCTAAGGATGGAAATAACAATTTAATAAAATTAGACATCCAAGATGAAGCTGTAATTATAACTTCTAATTCTCAATTGGGAAAGGTTAGAGAAGAAGTTTTGATAAATCTGCAAGGTGACAAGATTCAAATTGCATTTAACTCAAGATACTTAATTGATGTATTAAAGAATTTTGAAGAAGAAGAGGTTATACTAGAAATGACTTCAAGTGTAAGTCCTTGTATAATTAAAGCAAAAGAAGCCGATAATTATAAATACTTAGTATTACCAGTTAGATTAATAAGATAGAAAAGGAGGAAGGAAACTTGTATAAATATACAAGGATTTATGCAAGTTTTCTCTTAACTACATTATGAAAGAAATTAATATTAATACAGAATTTATAAAATTAGATGCATTTTTAAAATGGGCAGGTATTGCTTCATTAGGTTCTGAGGCAAAAATTTACATTTTAGAAGAAATGGTAAAAGTAAATGGTGAAGTTTGCACTCAAAGAGGAAAAAAATTAAGAGTTAACGATACAGTTGAATTTGAAGGCGAAATATATAAAATAGTATAAATTCAAAAACACTCTAATTGATGAAGTAATTTAAATATAAGCTTTTATTCTGTTAATATGATATAATTAAATGGGTGTTTATAGATGTATGTAAAAAAGCTTAAATTAATTAATTATAGAAATTACGAAAACCTAGAAATAAATTTAGGAAAGCATGTCAATGTTTTTATGGGTGATAATGCTCAAGGTAAAACTAACATTTTAGAAGCAATATATTATTGTGCTTTTGCTAAATCTCATAGAACATCAAGAGATAGAGAACTTATAAATTGGAATGGAGATGTCTCGTTTGTAAGTATTAGTGTTGGCAAAAATAGATTAGATAAGAAAATTGATATGAACATCCTAAAGGACGGTAAAAAAATTATTAAGGTAAATTCCATAAAGATAAGTAAAATTGGAGAGCTCTTTGGTACTTTTAATGTTGTTATGTTTTCACCAGAAGATTTAAAGATAATTAAAGATTCGCCAGGGATTAGAAGAAAATTTATAGATATGGAACTATGCCAATTAGATTCTAAGTACTACTACAATTTAGTTCAATACAATAAAGTGATGAATGAGAGAAATAGTATACTTAAAAATAGAAATCTAGATTTAGAAATGCTAGATATATATGATCTTCAGTTAGCTAACTTTGGATCATACATAATTGAACGAAGATTGTCCTATCTAAAATCTCTAAATCAGTATTCTGAAGATATACATAAGGAAATTACTTCAGGTAAGGAAAATATAGAGTTTAAATACAATTCTACCATAAGGAATCTTGATAATATCCAAGATGAATTCTATGAAACATTAAGAAAAAACAGAAAGCGTGATTTAGAAAAAGGTATAACAAGTCACGGACCTCATAGAGATGATTTCTCTGTTTATATAAACAATGTTGATACGAAAAGCTTTGGTTCACAAGGTCAACAGAGAACTGCTGTACTTACTATGAAGTTTGCATCTTTGAGGATTATAAAAGAAATAACAGGAGAATATCCAGTCTTATTATTAGATGATGTATTATCGGAATTAGATTTTAATAGAAAAAGATACGTTTTAAGTTCAATTGGAGATATACAGACAATAATAACTTGTACTGGAATTGAAGATTTGAATGATTATTTAGATAAAGATTCAAAGCTATTTAAAGTAAAAGAGGGAAAGGTCTCTAAATAAAAGGAGGAATTCTAAATGTTTTTACACTTAGGAGAAAATGTTGTAGTTCCAATAAAAGATGTTATTGGAATATTTGATTTACAGACAACAATGTATAGCTCTGATACAATTCAATTTTTAAGAATGGCAGAAGAAGATGGATTTGTGGAAAGAATAACAGATGACAAACCAAAATCATTTGTTATAGCTGAAGTTGATAAGAAAAGTAAGATATATTTATCACCTATTTCTTCATCAACATTAACTAAAAGAACAGATTTGGAGTATAATCCGTAAGTCCAATATTAACCTTCAATAAGACAGGAAAAAATAAATATTTAGGAGGAATCTATGTTGGAACAAAAAAAACAAAGTTATGATGAAAATCAGATACAAGTTCTTGAAGGACTAGAAGCTGTAAGAAAAAGACCTGGTATGTACATAGGTAGTACTAGTTCTAGAGGATTACACCATTTAGTTTATGAAATAGTTGATAATAGTATAGACGAAGCGCTTGCTGGATACTGTAAAAATATTAGAGTTACAATAAACGAAGATAATTCAGTAACAGTAGAAGATGATGGTAGAGGTATGCCAGTTGGTATGCACCCTAAAATGGGTAAACCAACAGTAGAAGTCATTATGACTGTTCTTCATGCAGGTGGTAAATTCGGTGGAGGCGGATACAAAGTATCAGGTGGTCTACACGGGGTTGGTGCATCTGTTGTTAATGCTCTTTCAGAAGAATGTAGAGTAACAGTTAAAAGAGAAGGTAAGGTTTGGAGACAAGAATATAAAAGAGGAAATGTTGTTACTGACTTAGAAGAAATCGGAGTAAGTGATAGTACTGGTACAACAGTTTACTTTAAACCTGATAAAGAAATCTTTGATGAATTAATATATGATTTTGAAATTCTTTCACAAAGATTAAGAGAACTTGCTTTCTTAAACAAAGGAATTAATATAACGTTAGTAGATAAAAGATACGATAAAGAAGAATCATACCATTATGAAGGTGGTATAAAATCTTTCGTAACTTACTTAAATAGAAATAAGCAACCATTACATGAAGAACCAATATACGTAGAAGGTTTAAAAGATGACATAATGGTTGAAGTAGCACTTCAATACAATGATGGATATACTGAAAATATTTTTACCTTTGCAAACAATATAGATACTATAGAAGGTGGTACACACTTAGTTGGGTTTAAAACTGCATTAACTAGAGTATTTAATGATTATGCAAAGAGATTTGGTCACTTAAAAGAAAATGATAAGAATCTTTCAGGTGAAGATATAAGAGAAGGATTAACATGTGTAATATCAGTTAAGATAGGTGAACCACAATTTGAAGGACAAACAAAAACTAAACTAGGTAATAGTGAAGTTAGAGGAATAGTTGATTCAGTTGTTGGTGAAGGTGTTGGAACTTTCTTAGAAGAAAATCCAGCAATAGCTAAGATTATAATAGATAAAGCATTAATGGCAGCTAGAGCAAGAGATGCAGCAAGAAAGGCAAGAGAACTTACAAGAAAGACTGTATTAGAAAGATCAGCACTTCCAGGTAAGCTTGCAGATTGTTCATCAAAAGATCCTATGGAATGCGAAATCTATATAGTCGAAGGGGACTCAGCGGGAGGATCAGCAAAGCAAGGAAGAGATAGAAAATTCCAAGCTATATTACCACTAAGAGGTAAGATAATGAACGTTGAGAAACAAAGACTAGATAAGATCTTAAATTCAGATACTATAAGATCAATGGTAACAGCCTTTGGGGCAGGTATAGGAAAGGATTTTGATATATCAAAAATAAGATATAACAGAATAATAATAATGACAGATGCCGACGTAGATGGAGCTCATATAAGAACATTATTATTAACTTTCTTCTACAGATACATGAGAGAATTAATAGATGGCGGTCATGTTTATATAGCACAACCACCATTATATAAAGTTGCAAAATCTAAGAAAGAATACTATGCTTACTCAGACCAAGAACTTGATAACATATTAACTGAGATTGGTGGAAAAGATAATTCAACTAATATTCAAAGATATAAGGGTCTTGGAGAAATGAATGCAACTCAATTATGGGAAACAACAATGGACCCAGAACAAAGAATATTACTAAAAGCAACTGTAGAAGATGCTATGGCTGCAGATGAAATATTCACTATACTTATGGGAGAAAAAGTTGAACCAAGAAGAGAATTTATTCAAGATAATGCTAAGCAAGTAAGTAACTTAGACATTTAGTACTAAATATGAGGTGAAGTACATGAGTTTTAATGAGGGAAGAGTAATACCCGTAGATATAAAGAACGAAATGAAGAAGTGTTATATTGACTATGCCATGAGTGTTATAGTTGGTCGTGCGCTTCCAGACGTTAGAGATGGATTAAAACCTGTTCACAGAAGAATTCTTTATTCAATGCAAGAATTAGGATTAGCGCCTGAGAAAGGTTATAGAAAATGTGCCAGAATAGTTGGGGAAGTACTTGGTAAATATCATCCACATGGTGATTCTTCAGTATATGATGCTTTAGTTAGAATGGCTCAAGATTTCTCAATGAGATATATGCTAGTAGATGGTCACGGTAACTTTGGATCAGTTGATGGTGATAGCGCTGCGGCAATGAGATATACAGAAGCAAAGATGAATAAAATCGCAAGTCAAATGTTAAGAGATATAACAAAAAATACAGTTGATTTTATTCCAAACTTCGATGGTGAAGAAAAAGAACCATCAGTACTACCTTCAAGATTCCCTAATCTTTTAGTTAATGGATCATCTGGTATAGCAGTTGGTATGGCAACAAACATACCTCCACATAACTTAGGTGAAGTTATAGATGGAACAATAATGCTTATAGATAATCCAGAAGCTGAAATTTTAGATTTAATGACTGCAATAAAAGGACCTGATTTCCCAACAGGATCAACTATAATGGGTAAATCAGGAATTAGATCAGCTTACGAAACAGGTAAGGGGAAAGTTATCGTTAGAGCAGAAGCTGAGATAGAAGAGGAGAACAACAGACATAGAATAGTTGTTACAGAATTACCTTACCAAGTTAATAAAGCTAGACTTATAGAAAATATTGCGGATTTAGTTAAAGATAAAAAAATAAATGGAATATCAGACTTAAGAGATGAATCTGATAGAGAAGGTATGAGAATCGTTATAGAACTTAAGAGAGATGCAAATCCTAATGTAGTTTTAAACCTTCTATACAAGCATACAAAGATGCAAGATACATTCGGTGTAACTATGCTTGCATTAGTTGATAATGAACCACAAATACTTAATTTAAAACAAATATTAGGTCATTATATTAACTTCCAAAAAGATGTTATTACTAGAAGAACTGTATTTGAATTAAATAAAGCAGAAGCTAGAGCACATATCTTAGAAGGATTAAGAATAGCTTTAGATAATATCGATGAAGTTATAAATATTATAAGAGGATCAAAGACTTCAGAAATAGCTAAGAATACTCTTATGGAAAGATTTAATCTTTCAGAAAAACAAGCTCAATCTATTCTTGAAATGAGACTTAGAAGACTTACAGGATTAGAAAGAGATAAAATTGAAGAAGAATATGCTGAACTTATGAAAGAAATTGAATATTTAAAATCAATTCTTGCAAGTGAAGAAAAGCTTCTTTCAGTAATAAAAGAAGAATTAATAGAAATTAAAAATAAATATAACGATGAAAGAAGAACTAAGATAGAAACTAATGTAAATGAAATTGATGTAGAAGATTTAATTCAAGAGAAGGAAATCGTAATTACATTAACTCATTCAGGTTATATTAAGAGAATTTCATCAGATGTATACTCAGCTCAAAAAAGAGGGGGTAAGGGAATACAAGCAATGTCTACTAAGGAAGATGACTTCGTAGAACATGTTATGGTAACATCAACTCACTCAGATATACTATTCTTCACAAATAGAGGTAGAGTATACAAATTAAGAGGATATCAAATACCTGAAGCTGGAAGAGCAGCTAAGGGAACTAATGTAATAAATCTTATAGCTATAGAACCAGATGAAAGAATAGAAACAGTTCTAACTGTAAATGATGTTTATGAAAATGGATATCTATTTATGGGAACTAAGAATGGTATAGTTAAGAAAACTAACCTTAACGAATTCAAGAACTTAAGAAAGAATGGTCTTATTGCAATTAACTTAAGAGAAGGGGATGAACTTCTAAAAGTTAAGATGACAAGAGGAGATGCTAATATCATAATGGTTACTCAAAATGGTTTAGCTATTAAGTTCAATGAACAAGATGTTAGACCAATGGGTAGAACAGCATCAGGTGTTAAGGCTATAAGTCTAAGTGATGATGACATAGCTGTATGTATGGATATAGCTGTTGATGATGAAGATTTATTAGTAGTTAGTGAAAATGGATTTGGTAAGAGAACTCCAATAAGTGAATATAAGGTTCAAAACAGAGGCGGTAAAGGATTATTAACTTACAAGATAAATGATAAAACAGGTAAGTTAATTGGAGCTACTATGTGTAAGGCTGAAGATGAACTTATGCTTATAAATAACAGTGGTGTTGCCATAAGAATAAACATAGAAGATGTTTCAGTAACAGGAAGAGCTACTATGGGAGTTAAGTTAATGAGAACTCTTGAAGAAGAACAAGTAGTTACAATAACTAAAATAACTAGCGATGAAAATGACGAGAAAGAGGAATTAGTTCAAACTGAATTAGTTGTAGATGAAAAATCAGAAGTTAATTCAGAAGATACTAATGATAATTCATTAGATAAGCTTTTAGATAGAGCAAGTGAAGAAGATGAATAATATTTAATAAATAGGTTCATGGTACAAAATTTTGTACTATGGGCCTATTTTTTTTAGAAAATATATTAAATAATTATATTTTTATACGATAGAACAGAAAGTTTTTATAGATTAATGATAGTTTAAAAGCATGATTTTTATTAAGTTGTATAGTTACTATATAAAAAAACAATATACTCTTTGCCTGGTGTATCATTATTAGAAATAATAAGTATTTAAAAGAAATATAGAGAAATACAGATATAAATTATAAAAATAAAGATAATATGGATTATACATAATGAGATATATGATAATATAAATCTCGTCGCTGATGACGACACGAAAACAACGAAACAAACTTGAAAAAAAGTTTTTAAAAAGTTGTTGACAAGATGTCGAAACGGTGATAAGATTTAATAGTCGCTTGAGGGCGACAAGGAAAATTTGGTCTTTGAAAATTGAACAGAATATATAGAATACATTTAAACCAGCAATTCTTTTATTAGAGTAAGTTTTATGAGTTAAAAGATTAAACTTTTTATTGAGAGTTTGATCCTGGCTCAGGACGAACGCTGGCGGCGTGCCTAACACATGCAAGTCGAGCGATGAAGTTTCCTTCGGGAAACGGATTAGCGGCGGACGGGTGAGTAACACGTGGGTAACCTGCCTCGTAGAGGGGAATAGCCTCCCGAAAGGGAGATTAATACCGCATAACATTGCAGTTTCGCATGAAACAGCAATTAAAGGAGCAATCCGCTATGAGATGGACCCGCGGCGCATTAGCTAGTTGGTAAGGTAATGGCTTACCAAGGCGACGATGCGTAGCCGACCTGAGAGGGTGATCGGCCACATTGGGACTGAGACACGGCCCAGACTCCTACGGGAGGCAGCAGTGGGGAATATTGCACAATGGGGGAAACCCTGATGCAGCAACGCCGCGTGAGTGATGACGGTCTTCGGATTGTAAAGCTCTGTCTTTGGGGACGATAATGACGGTACCCAAGGAGGAAGCCACGGCTAACTACGTGCCAGCAGCCGCGGTAATACGTAGGTGGCGAGCGTTGTCCGGATTTACTGGGCGTAAAGGGAGCGTAGGCGGATTTTTAAGTGGGATGTGAAATACCCGGGCTCAACCTGGGTGCTGCATTCCAAACTGGGAATCTAGAGTGCAGGAGGGGAGAGTGGAATTCCTAGTGTAGCGGTGAAATGCGTAGAGATTAGGAAGAACACCAGTGGCGAAGGCGACTCTCTGGACTGTAACTGACGCTGAGGCTCGAAAGCGTGGGGAGCGAACAGGATTAGATACCCTGGTAGTCCACGCCGTAAACGATGGATACTAGGTGTGGGAGGTATCAACTCCTTCCGTGCCGCCGCTAACGCATTAAGTATCCCGCCTGGGGAGTACGGTCGCAAGATTAAAACTCAAAGGAATTGACGGGGGCCCGCACAAGTAGCGGAGCATGTGGTTTAATTCGAAGCAACGCGAAGAACCTTACCTAGACTTGACATCCTCTGCATTACCCTTAATCGGGGAAGTTCCTTCGGGAACAGAGTGACAGGTGGTGCATGGTTGTCGTCAGCTCGTGTCGTGAGATGTTGGGTTAAGTCCCGCAACGAGCGCAACCCCTATTGTTAGTTGCTACCATTAAGTTGAGCACTCTAGCGAGACTGCCTGGGTTAACCAGGAGGAAGGTGGGGATGACGTCAAATCATCATGCCCCTTATGTCTAGGGCTACACACGTGCTACAATGGCAAGTACAGAGAGATGCAATACCGCGAGGTGGAGCTAAACTTCAAAACTTGTCTCAGTTCGGATTGTAGGCTGAAACTCGCCTACATGAAGCTGGAGTTACTAGTAATCGCGAATCAGCATGTCGCGGTGAATACGTTCCCGGGCCTTGTACACACCGCCCGTCACACCATGAGAGTTGGCAATACCCAAAGTTCGTGAGCTAACGCGTAAGCGAGGCAGCGACCTAAGGTAGGGTCAGCGATTGGGGTGAAGTCGTAACAAGGTAGCCGTAGGAGAACCTGCGGCTGGATCACCTCCTTTCTATGGAGAATTCAGTTAACAAGATGATTAACTGGTAAATAAAAAATTCGAAATTCGGATTTCTTCTTTAAAAGAAGGTTTAAAAAATTCTGTTCAATTTTGAGAAACCAAGTTTCTCAAAATAAAATGTTCTTTGGAAATTGCATATGAATATAAATTGTTGATACAACAAGCCAAGAAAAAATGTATTTTTACAAATACTATTCTTTGTTAGATCTGAATTGTAATAATTTTGATATAAATGACTAAATAGGTCAAGCTACAAAGGGCGCATGGTGAATGCCTTGGCATCAGGAGCCGATGAAGGACGTGATAAGCTGCGATAAGCTTCGGGTAGGCGCACATAGCCAGAGATCCGGAGATTTCCGAATGAGGAAACTCACATGGGTTAACCCCATGTATCATATAGTGAATACATAGCTATATGAGGGTAACCTAGGGAACTGAAACATCTAAGTACCTAGAGGAAGAGAAAGAAAAATCGATTTTCTTAGTAGCGGCGAGCGAAAAGGAAAGAGCCCAAACCAAAGATTTATCTTTGGGGTTGCGGACAGAACATTAACTTAGGAAGCTATTGTAACCGAAGATAACTGGAAAGTTAAACCGTAGAGTGTAATAGTCACGTAGGTGAAACGAGAAAGCCTAAAGTTCTGATCCAGAGTACCACGAGACACGTGAAACCTTGTGGGAAGCAGGGAGGACCACCTCCCAAGGCTAAATACTACCTGATGACCGATAGTGAAGCAGTACCGTGAGGGAAAGGTGAAAAGAACCCCGGGAGGGGAGTGAAATAGAACCTGAAACCGTGTGCCTACAACCGATCAAAGCCCCTTATGAGGGTGATGATGTGCTTTTTGTAGAACGAGCCAACGAGTTACGGTATGTAGCAAGGTTAAGTACTTAAGGTACGGAGCCGAAGGGAAACCAAGTCTTAATAGGGCGACTAGTTGCATGCCGTAGACCCGAAACCGGGTGACCTATCCATGGCCAGGTTGAAGCGAGGGTAAAACCTCGTGGAGGACCGAACCACGTTGCTGTTGAAAAAGCATGGGATGAGCTGTGGATAGCGGAGAAATTCCAATCGAACTCGGAGATAGCTGGTTCTCCTCGAAATAGCTTTAGGGCTAGCGTCGGACATGTGAGTAGTGGAGGTAGAGCACTGAATGGGCTAGGGGGCATAGCGCTTACCGAACCTTATCAAACTCCGAATGCCACATACTTTTAATCCGGCAGTCAGACTGTGAGTGATAAGATCCATGGTCAAAAGGGAAACAGCCCAGATCGTCAGCTAAGGTCCCAAAGTGTAAGTTAAGTGGGAAAGGATGTGGGATTTCTAAGACAACTAGGATGTTGGCTTAGAAGCAGCCACTCATTGAAAGAGTGCGTAATAGCTCACTAGTCGAGAGATCCTGCGCCGAAAATGTAACGGGGCTAAACTTACCACCGAAGCTACGGGTTCACACAATAGTGTGAGCGGTAGAGGAGCGTTGTAATCGGGCTGAAGTCGTACCGTAAGGAGCGGTGGACTGATTACAAGTGAGAATGTTGGCATCAGTAGCGAGATGTAGGTGAGAATCCTACAGGCCGAATATCTAAGGTTTCCTCAGGAAGGTTCGTCCGCTGAGGGTTAGTCGGGACCTAAGCCGAGGCCGAAAGGCGTAGGTGATGGACAATCGGTTGATATTCCGATACCACTATAATCGTTATTATCGATGGTGTGACGGAGAAGGATAGGATGTGCTAACTATTGGATGTTAGTCTAAGCGTTTAGGGAGTTAGAGTAGGCAAATCCGCTTTAACAATCCTGAGGCGTGATGGGGAAGGTTCTACGGAACCGAAGTATCTGATTCCATGCTTCCAAGAAAAGCATCTAGAGAGAGAAGTAGTGCCCGTACCGCAAACCGACACAGGTAGATGAGGAGAGAATCCTAAGGCCGGCGGAAGAATTGCAGTTAAGGAACTAGGCAAATTGACCCCGTAACTTCGGGAGAAGGGGTGCCTACGAGAGTAGGTCGCAGAGAATAGGCCCAAGCAACTGTTTAGCAAAAACACAGGTCTCTGCTAAAGCGAAAGCTGATGTATAGGGGCTGACGCCTGCCCGGTGCTGGAAGGTTAAGGGGAACACTTAGCGCAAGCGAAGGTGTGAACTTAAGCCCCAGTAAACGGCGGCCGTAACTATAACGGTCCTAAGGTAGCGAAATTCCTTGTCAGGTAAGTTCTGACCCGCACGAATGGCGTAATGACTTGGGCACTGTCTCAACTGCAAATCCGGCGAAGTTGTAGTGCGAGTGAAGATGCTCGCTACCCGCGATTGGACGGAAAGACCCCGTAGAGCTTTACTGTAGCTTAGCATTGAATTTCGGTATTATCTGTACAGGATAGGTGGGAGACTGGGAAATTAGGACGTCAGTCCTAATGGAGTCGTCCTTGGGATACCACCCTGATATTACTGGAATTCTAACTGGACGCCATGAATCTGGTGACAGGACATTGTTAGGTGGGCAGTTTGACTGGGGCGGTCGCCTCCTAAAAAGTAACGGAGGCGCCCAAAGGTTCCCTCAGAACGGTCGGAAATCGTTCGTAGAGTGCAAAGGCAGAAGGGAGCCTGACTGCGACACCCACAAGTGGAGCAGGGACGAAAGTCGGGCTTAGTGATCCGGTGGTACCTCGTGGGAGGGCCATCGCTCAACGGATAAAAGCTACCTCGGGGATAACAGGCTGATCTCCCCCAAGAGTTCACATCGACGGGGAGGTTTGGCACCTCGATGTCGGCTCGTCGCATCCTGGGGCTGAAGTAGGTCCCAAGGGTTGGGCTGTTCGCCCATTAAAGCGGCACGCGAGCTGGGTTCAGAACGTCGTGAGACAGTTCGGTCCCTATCCGTCGCGGGCGTAGGAAATTTGAGAGGAGCTGTCCTTAGTACGAGAGGACCGGGATGGACTGACCTCTGGTGTACCAGTTGTTCTGCCAAGAGCATAGCTGGGTAGCTAAGTCGGGAAGGGATAAACGCTGAAAGCATCTAAGCGTGAAGCCCACCTCAAGATGAGATTTCCCATAGCATAAGCTAGTAAGACCCCTTGAAGAACACAAGGTTGATAGGTCAGAGGTGTAAGCATGGTAACATGTTCAGCTGACTGATACTAATAGGTCGAGGGCTTGACCAATAAAAAACAGACGATCAACAAAAATTCATATGCAATTTTCAGAGAACACTCTGATATCTGGTGATGATGGCATAGAGGAAACACTCCTTCCCATTCCGAACAGGAAAGTTAAGCTCTATAGCGCTGATGGTACTTCATGGGTGACCGTGCGGGAGAGTAAGACGTTGCCAGGTCCAATGAGGATCTTTAGCTCAGTTGGTTAGAGCAACCGGCTCATAACCGGTAGGTCCGGGGTTCGAGTCCCTGAAGGTCCACCATTTTTGGGGGTATAGCTCAGTTGGGAGAGCACCTGCCTTGCACGCAGGGGGTCAAGAGTTCGAATCTCTTTATCTCCACCATATTTAAAGCTATGAACATTAGTTCATAGCTTTTTTTGTTGTTCTAAAATTGATAATGTATAAAGTAAATGGTATTATAAAATAAGGTGAATTTAAATTTTAAATTATTGAGGAATGAATATGAGATATAGGATTAAACAATTTTATTGGGCAATTACTTCAAATTTAAAAGAAGTTGATAGTAATATAATTTCAAAATATTTAAATAAAGAAGAAAAAGAAGCTTTCAATAAATTGAAGACTTCCGAGAAACATCATTGTGTAAGAGTATGTAATGATGCTATTAATATGGCAAAAGAAGATAATAATATAAATGAAAAAAAATTAGCTAAAATTGCATTATTACATGATGTGGGTAAGTGCGGAACTCCTTTAAATGTATTTGAAAAATCTATAATGGTTTTATTAGATAGATTTACTAAAGGAAAATTAAAAAATTATACTCATTTAAAAAAAGTAGACACTTATTATAATCACCCATTAAAAAGTGCAAAAATATTAAAAAAAATAAGTTCTTATGATGATGAGTTTTTAGAGGCCATAGCAAGGCATCATGAGAAGAGTTATACAGAAAAGAATAAATACCTTGAGATAATAAAAAAGTGTGATAACATGAATTAAATATAAATAATGAGGGGGAAGTATGGATTCAAAGAGTAGAAGAGAAGATATACTAGTTAGACTTATAGAAAGTGTAACTCCTATAAAAGGGACTGATTTTGCAAAACTATATAATGTAACAAGACAGATAATAGTTAAAGATATAGCTATTTTAAGAGCAAAGGGAAATAAAATAATAGCGACACCAGATGGATATATAATAACAAGTGAAGATAATAGAGTTAGAACTATATTAGCTGTATGTCATGAAAGTAATCGTATTGAAGAAGAACTTGAAATTATAATTAAATATGGTGGAATAATAGAAGATGTAATAGTAGAGCATCCTTTATATGGAGAGATAAAGGGAATACTTATGATAAAAAATCTTAATGACTTAAATAATTTTATTAAAAGATATGAAAATAATAAAGCTAAGCCATTATCAGTATTAACTAATGGAGTACATATACATACAATATCAGCTGATAATGAAGAAAACATGGAACTAATTAAGAAGGAATTAAGGGAAAGCGGATTTATTATTTCTTAAAGTAGTTACAAATGTGGAGGTATATAAAGTAATTATGGATTATGATGTATTGATATTAGGTGGAGGTATAGTTGGATGTGCTGTAGCATATGAGCTATCTAAATATAACCTTAATATAGCATTAATTGAAAAGGGATATGATGTAGCTGATGATATAGCTGTGGTTAATACTGCAATTGTTTATGATGGATCTGAGACTTCAAATGCTGTAATGGCTGAGTTAGAAAATATAGGTAGTACACTTATAAAGGAAGCATGTGAAAAGTTTAATGTTCCATATAAAAAGATAGGTTATGTTAGAATTGCTACAACGGAAGAGCAAAGTCTAAAAGTTGAAGAAATGTATTTAGCAGCTCAAAAAAGAGGAATAAAAGGTGTTAAATTAGTAGATAATGAAGGAATAAAAGATATAGAACCTAATTTAGAAGTTGATATTAAAAAAGCATTATATTCTAAAAATACTGCGATAATAGCGCCTTATGACCTATCAATAGCATATGCAGAAGTTGCAGCTGACAATGGAGTTAACTTTAGATTAGAAGAAGAAGTTATAAGCATAAAGAAAATAAATAAAGGTTTTGATGTTGTTACAAATAAAAATAGATTTAAATGTAGAGTAGTAATAAATACTATTCCAGATGAATTCTATGTAGAAAACAATAAAACTTGTGACAATGCACTAGAATCTATAGAAGCTGAATATACAATTCCTAAAAAGATGAATTATTTTCTAATGGAAGGGAAACTTAAGTGTAAGCTAAAAAGAGTTGTTGTTAATGTTATAGATGAGCAAACATTTGTAATGAATTCTCCAATGATTAATGGTGGAACTATGCTAGGAGTTAAGAATACTAATGTTTTAAGCATAGATGAGGGTGTAAAGTTCAGTAAACATATAACACCTAACATATATAAAGAAAAGATCAGTGAAATGATTAGAGAATCATATAAAAGAGATGAAATGGTAATAGATAATAGTGATATAGAAAATGGATATATAAGAGTCACAGGAAAGCATTATGGTAAGATGACTATTGCCCCGGCAATAGCACAAAGTATAAGAGAAGCTATTGTTGACCTTATGAACTCATCATCTAAGAAAAACTTTATTGATAAAAGAAGAGAATTTTATAGATTCAGAGATTTAGATAGAGAAGAGATAAATGAAATTATAAAATTAGATAAGAGATATGGTAATATAATTTGCAATTGTAACAATGTTAGTGAAGGTGAGATTGTAGATTGTATTAGAAGACCACTTGGTGCAAGAACTGTTGAAGGAGTTAAAAAAAGAACTGGAGCTGGATATGGAGATTGTCATGGGTCTTATTGTATAAGAAAAATAATGAAAATATTAGCTAGAGAAATGGATAAGAGTCCAATTGAAATAGTTAGAAATTCTAAAAATTCTAAAATTGTATCAGGAAGAATAAAGGAATTTGATGAGGTATAGGAGGGATAACTTTGAGTAGAAAAGATATTTTTACAAGCATAGTTAGAGTAAAAGGCGATATTAAGCATAAAGTTGTTCCTGTAAAAAGTAGTGATAAAGTAGATATATCCTTATGGAAGGAATTCTCTAAGGTAATTGGTAGAATATATATAAGTACTCCAATTAATACGGGAGAAATTATATGTAAGAATATATTAAATACAGGAATTGATATTGTATGTGCAAAAAGAGTAGATAATGGCTAGAAAATGCTTAGTTAAATATTGACAAAGAAGCTTTAAATGTAATATATTAGAGTTAATCATATTTAGAATAATAAACCGTTGAAGAGGATAAGTAGTTTTAATTAATATTTAAGAGAGTTAGTGGTTTGGTGTGAACTAATATTTTAATTATAATGAATCCACCTTGGAGGGACTGTGAACATAAGCAGTACGGTGAAGAATCGTTAAATCTGTAAAGAGAGGATATTAACCTTTAAGGTTTTATCAATTAGGGTGGCAACGCGGAGTCTATTCGTCCCTTTTTATAAGGGATAGTATAGGCTCTTTTTATATGTAAAAAATAATAAAATAACAGGAGGAAAATAAATGTTAGATTTAAAAAGAATCAGAAATAATCCAGAAGAAATAAAATTAGCTTTAACTAATAGAGGAGAAGATTTTGATGTATCTGTAATAGATGAATTAGTTAAGTTAGATGAAGAAAGAAGAAATATATTAAGTGAAGTTGAAGTTTTAAAGAGTAAGAGAAATCAAGTTTCAGCAGAAATTCCAAAATTAAAAAAAGCAGGAGAAGATGTAGCTCCTATAATGGCTGAAATGAAGGAATTAGGAAATGAAATAAAGGAACATGATAGTAATCTTGCTTCAGTTAATGAAAAAATAGAATATATAATGCTTAGAATTCCTAACATACCAAACCCACAAGTACCTGAAGGTGAATCAGATGCTGATAATGTTGAAATTAAAAGATGGGGAGAAACTCCAAACTTTAATGGTGAACCAAAAGCTCACTGGGATTTAGGTATAGACCTTGGAATATTAGATGCTGAAAGAGGCGGAAAGGTTGCAGGTTCAAGATTTACTTTCTATAAAGGATTAGGAGCAAGACTTGAAAGAGCTGTTCTTAACTACTTCATGGATAAACATTCAGATGAACATGGATATACAGAAATTTTACCTCCATATATGGTTAATAGAGCAAGTATGACAGGTACAGGACAATTACCTAAGTTTGAAGAAGATGCATTCAAAGTAGAAAATAACGGATTCTTCTTAATACCAACAGCAGAAGTTCCAGTAACTAATATGTATAGAGATGAGGTTTTAAATGCAGAAGAACTTCCAGTAAAGCATGTTGCATATTCAGCTTGTTTTAGAGCAGAAGCAGGATCAGCTGGTAGAGATACTAGAGGTCTTATAAGACAACACCAATTCAATAAAGTTGAATTAGTTAAATTCGTTAAACCAGAAGAATCATACAATGAATTAGAAAAGCTAGTTAGAGATGCTGAAGAAGTATTAGAAGAATTAGGATTACCATATAGAAAAGTTAGAATATGTAAGGGTGACTTAGGATTCACAGCTGCATTAAAATATGATTTAGAAGTTTGGATGCCAAGTTACAATAGATATGTTGAAATATCAAGTTGTTCAAACTTTGAAGATTTCCAAGCTAGAAGAGCTAATATTAAATATAGAGAAGGTAAGGAAAAACCTCAATTCGTTCATACATTAAATGGTTCAGGTCTTGCAGTTGGTAGAACAGTAGCTGCTATACTTGAAAACTATCAAAATGAAGATGGTACTGTAAGAGTTCCAGATGCATTAAAGAGATACATGGGCGTAGATGTAATTAAATAATTTTAATTTAAATATCAAGATATCTAATAAGGTATCTTGATATTTTTTATTAATCTTGATAAAAAATATCAAGAAGCATTATTTTTATCAATTTATGTGTTACTTATAATATTAGTGAATATAAGTTATATAGCCAATGTAAAAGTTTGCATAGAAATTGCTATATATTTATATATATATCATATAGATGTATATATAAACAAATATAATCAACCGAGGAGGTATTATAAATGACACATTTTATAGCAGAATTTTTAGGTACTTTAATTCTTATACTTTTAGGGGATGGCGTAGTTGCCAATGTTGTTTTAAAAAAATCTAAAGGAGAAAACGCTGGTTGGATGGTTATAACAACTGGATGGGCTTTTGCAGTTGCTGTACCAGTATATATATTTGCAGCAACAAGTGGTGCACATTTTAATCCAGCAGTAACAGTAGGATTAGCTGTAGCAGGTCTTTTCCCTTGGGGTGAAGTTCCAATATACTTATCAGCACAATTTTTAGGTGCTTTCGTTGGGGCGGTATTAGTATGGATTACATATAGACTACAATACGAAGAGACTACTGATAAAGATGCAATTTTAGGGTCATTTGCAACAATACCAGCAAAAAGAGATAATATATCAAATTTAATTACAGAAATAATAGGAACATTTGTATTAGTATTTGCTATTATGGGGGCACAAGCTAGTGAAATAACTGCAGGTCTTACACCATTCGTAGTCGGTATTATAGTTTGGGCTATTGGTTTATCACTTGGAGGACCAACAGGATATGCTATAAATCCAGCAAGAGACTTAGGACCAAGAATAGCACATGCTGTATTACCTATCAAAAATAAAGGTGGCAGTCAATTTGATTATGCATGGATACCTGTAGTTGGACCTATTATAGGGGGGATACTTGGTGCATTAGCATATGCAGTTTTATTTGTATAGATATATAAGAAATAATAAAAAAGAATCCTTTTATAAGGATTCTTTTTTATATAATGATTCTAAATATTTAGCAACACCATTATTCATGTTAGATTCTATAATAGACGTTGATATACTTTTTAATTCATCCGTTGCATTATCAACTGCAAAACATTCATCTGCTAATTCAAACATTGGTATATCATTTAAGTTATCACCGAAGCATGTAAGACTGTTAAATTTAAATTCATTCATTAAATATTTAATAGCATTAGCCTTTGATGATTTTTCGTTATATATTTCTAAAGTATATACTTCTTTATTATAGACGTCCTCATATGCTATTAAATATAATCCATCAATATGTTTTATTTTTTCATATACGTTCATAATAGTTTCTTTATTATCCATTAAGAAAAAATGTATTATATTACTATCTTTAGGGATAGGTCCATTTATAAATGTTTTTAATGGACTACCTAATCTACTATTCATGAAATTTGCTTGACAAATATTAGAAATTTTATCATAATAAGCGAAGATGTGGTTATCATCTATAGTATAACAAAACCCAGAAATATTATTGTTTTTTAAAACATCTAATATTTTATATGTAGTAGTTTTAGGAATTGAATTATATGTTATATATTTATTTGATTTTAAGTCATATATAGCTGCACCATTCATTACAATGATAGGCAAGTTTATATTAACTTCTGATAGTATTGGAACAACTGTAGCTGGAGTTCTAGCTGTAGCTACTGAAAAGTTAATATTATTCTCATTTAATTTATTTAAGATAGAGATAGTATATTCAGAAAGTGCTCCATTATTATTTAAAAGAGTTCCGTCTAAATCAGATATGTATATATTCATTTATTTTCCCCCTATAGATTATAATATTTAACTAATTATATAATGACATAAGATATAATTCAATAAATGTTAATAGCTATTAAATTTAGGGAATTATATAATTAGTTATGTGTTTAATATAAAATTCAAGGATAAGGAGAGGAATTAGAATTGAATAAGAAAAATTTAAGCAATAAATTTACATATTTATTAGCATTTATAATTCCGATAATAATATTACTCTTTGCATATTATCTTTCTAAAATATATCCATTTGGAGATAAAAGTATATTATTTAGAGATTTAAGGGGTCAATATATTAGTTATTTTAGTGAGTTTAGAAATGCATTAGTCGGAGACGGAAGTTTATTATATTCATTTACAAAAGAGATGGGAGGTAATATGTTTGGATTATCAGCATATTACACTATGAGCCCGCTAAATCTTATTTTTGCACTATTCCCAAAGAATATGTTAAATGAAGCTGTTTTAGTTTTAATTTTAATTAAGACAGGATTATGTGGACTTACTTCATCAATATTCTTTAAGAATAATTTTAAGAAATTTGGATATTTCTCATTAATATTCTCAACTGCATATGCTCTTATTGGATATAACATAATATATCAATCTAATATAATGTGGCTTGATGGTGTTATATTATTGCCATTAGTTATGCTAGGAATGAATAATTTAATAAGAGAGAAAAAGATTAAGCTTTATGTAGCTACTTTAGCATTATCTCTTATAACTAATTTCTACATAGGATTTATAATCTGTATATTCATAACATTGTATTTCATATACAAATTAGTATTAACTATTAAAGAAGAGGTAATGGCAAGAAAAGAGATAATTGAAAGAATAAAGTACTTTATAATAGGTTCTTTATGCGGTGGACTATTAAGTGCATTTGTAACACTTCCAACTATTTTTGCATTATCTGGTGGTAAGGCAAAATTTGAATTCTTCACATCTAGCATTGAGGCTAACTATAAGTTCTTTGATATAGTTACAAAATTCTATATTAATGGACTAGGTGAGAAAGATATATTAGTTGGACTACCAAATATATATTGCGGAATACTAATTGCAATATTAGGTATTTTATATTTCTGTAATAGAAATATAAAATTATTTGAAAAAATCAGTTCAGGTATAATGATTTTTATTTTAATTATAAGTTTCTATATAAATAAAATAGATCTTATATGGCATGGTTTTAATAAACCAGTAGGATTCCCGTATAGGTATTCATTTGTATTTAGTTTCTTTATTATACTTTTAGCATATAAATCATTTATAAACTTAAAACATTTATCTAAAAATTCTATTATTATAACTTTAATAGGAATATTATGTGTATCAGCTCTCGTATATAGAGGTAAGTATGTATATTTAACACATAGACAAATAAAGATTTCAGTTATATTTATGATAGTATATTGCGTATTACTATTTATTAAAAAGTTAGATTTTAAATTTAAAAATATAATAAATGTATTATTAGCATTAATATTATTTTTTGAACTTGGAGTTAATGGATATCAAGTATTCAATACTTTAAAATATAATTCAAGAAGTGGATTTGTAGATTATATAAATAATACACAAAGTGTAATTGATAGTGTTAAGGCAGGGGACAACAGTTTCTATAGAATGGATAAAACATTTAATTATAATTTAAATGATCCAATGCTATTAAATTATAATGGAATAACTCACTTTAGTTCAGTATATAAGACAGAAACTAGAGATTTTATAAGAAAACTAGGATTTATATCAACTGATGTTTGGTTCCTTTATGACATGGGTTCAACTGTACCTGCAAATTCATTATTAAACATAAAATATATAATAACGAAAGATAAAGAAGCACCATTATACAATGAATCATATAAACTTATAGATAAAGAAAAAGATATGAATATATATGAGAATACAAAGGTGTTACCATTAGGATTTATGGTTAATAATGATATATCAAAACTTGATATAAACAATGAAGAAAACTTATTTAAGGTTCAAGATAACATTCTTAATTCAATGACTGGAAAGAAAGAAAATTATTTTGAAAGAATAGAAGACTATAATTTAAAACTTAATAACGTTACTAGAGACGGAAATACTTATAATAAAGTTGATAGTAAGAAAAAAGCAAGTATAAATATAAATCTAAAAGCTAAAAATGAAGATCCTATGTATTTATATATAGGGGTGGACGATTTAAAACAAGCAGAAATATATTTAAATAATAAAAAGATAAGCTATTTCTCAAAAAATAATCAAAAGATAATGCCACTTGGTTCATTTAAGTCTGGAGAAAGCTTAGATATAAGAATAGATCTTAAAGAAAAGAAATTTAATATAGATAACTTATATTTATATAGCTTAAATAACTCTAAATTTAATAAAACATATGAAGAGTTATCAAAAAATGCTTATAAAATAAATTATTATGACAATAGTGATATTAAAGGTGAAGTAATCTCAACTGGCGACAATGATATTTTATATACTTCAATTCCATGGGATGATGGTTGGAAAGTAACTATTGATGGAAAGAAGGCAGATAAAATAAAGATTATGGATTCACTTATTGGAGTTAAGGTCCCAGAAGGAAAACATAATATAGATTTTACTTTTATGCCAAAAGGACTTGCGATTGGAAGCACAATTTCTATTATTACACTAGCTGTAATATTTATAGTATGGGCTTTAACTAGAAGAAAAAAGGCTAAGTAATATTTATGGAATATGGATAAACTATTTGTATTAATAGGTTTATCCATATTTTTATATAGAAATACAAATATTTTTTTGTTTTTTATAAAAAAATGTTGACATTAAAAAAATATGTTGCTATAATCTTACTTGTATTTCGCATGGAGAGATGGTCGAGTTGGTTTAAGGCACCGGTCTTGAAAACCGGCGTACGTGAGAGCGTACCGTGGGTTCGAATCCCACTCTCTCCGCCAAAGAAACCTGTTTGTTTTCAAACAGGTTTTTTTTTGTTTAATTTTAATTTTTATTGTAAAAATTTAATCGAATATGGCAAAAATTATATTATATCTAATTTAAGGAGAAATATATGAATAGCGTAACAAAAAATAAAAAGAGAATTATTTATTTATTAGCATTTATAGTTCCGATAATAATAATGATCGGAATATATGCTATGATAAAAATTTATCCTTTTGGAGATGGATCTATCTTAACTAGAGATTTAAAAGGTCAATATGTAAGCTACTTCAGTGAATTTAGAGATATATTACTTGGAAAAGGTAGTATATTATATTCATTTACAAAAGAGATGGGAGGTAATATGCTAGGCCTAGCATATTATTATTTAATAAGTCCTTTTAATCTAATATTGTTACTTTTCCCAAGTAATATGATAACAGAAGCAATATTTATTATGACATTATTAAAGATTGGAGCTTGTGGGCTTACAGCATCTATATTTATAAATAAGACTTTTAAGACTAAATATGCATCAATTATATTTTCAACTGCATATGCATTATCAGCATATAACATAGCATATCAGCAAAATATAATGTGGTTAGATGGAGTAATTTTATTACCTCTAATATTAATTGGTATAGACAGAATAATAGAAAAAAATAAAAGTTTACTATACATAATTACTTTATTCTTAGCTATAACAACAAACTTTTATATTGGATTTATAATATGCATTTTCTCATGTATATACTTTGCTTATAGAGGAATATTAAAGCTTAATAAAGGCGAAATACTAAAAAGGATTTTAAATTTTATAGGGTCATCAGTAATGGCAGGTGCCCTAAGTGCAATTGTGGCAATACCTGTTTTGTATGCATTACAAGGTGGAAAGGCAACTCTTTCATTAGAGAATTTAATTCCTAAAATAAATTTTAGTCTATTTGATTTAGTATCAAAATTTTATCCAGGAGCATTTAAAGGTGATAAAGATATGCTTAGTGGATTACCTAATGTTTATTGTAGTATTTTTATTATATTATTAGCGATGTTGTACTTCTTTAACAGAAGAATAAAAATAAAAGAAAAGATTCTTTCTGCTATCGTTATATTAATATTTGTTTTAAGTATGTATATAAGTACATTTAATTTAATATGGCACGGATTTAATAAACCAATTGGATTCCCATATAGATATACATTTGCATTATGCTTATTCTTAATAATACTAGCTTATAAGTCATACTTAAACTTAGAAGGAATAAAAAATATAGCTTTTATTATAGTAAATATAATAGTAATTGGTACTTCAATATTTGTTATTAAAGCAGATTATATTAATCTTTCAATGCATGAAGTTCTATTTGCAATTATATTAACGGTTTTATATAGTATAGCGTTAGTTATATATAAATATAAAATATCATATAGAAATATTCTTATACTATTTTGTTCTATATTATTTGTGTTTGAAATATCTTATAACGGTAAAGCAACATTACAAAGTATTTCTTATGAAGATAGAAGTAAATTTATAAACTTTAAACAAGATGTAGGTAAGGTAATAGATAATATAAAAGAAAATAATGATGGATTCTATAGAACAGAAAAGACATTTGAATTTAATCATAATGATGCAATGCTTTTAGATTATAATAGTTTATCTCATTTTAGTTCAATTTATAAAGTTGATTTGAGAAAGGTATTAGGGAAATTAGGACTTTCTGAAACTAAATTCTATGAGTTTTATGGAGCAGGATCTACTATACCTGTAGACTCAATTCTTTCAGTAAGAAATGTTATATCAAAATATAATTTTAATAGTTCATATGAAAAGGGATATAACTACAAGGATATGACGGTATACAATAATCCTTATTGGTTACCATTAGGATTTATGGTCAATGATAAAATAAGAAACATTGATGTAATAAATAATGATGATGTAACATTTGAGATACAAAATGAAATATTAAATAGTATGTCATCAGGTGAAAATGTTAAATACTTTAACAAAATTAGAACTACGGATGTAACAACATATAACTTAGGTAAAAAAGATCATAAGTATTCAATAATAAATAAAGACGATAGAGCTTATATTGATATTAAAATAAGAACTAGAAGATATCAGCCAATATATATGCAACTACAGACTAGAGGATTAAAAAATATAGAGGTAATATCAGACGGTGAAGTAGCTAAAAAGTACGAAACTGAAGGTACTGTAGAGGTAATTAACTTAGGAAAATATAATAGAGAAAAAGATATAACTGTAAGACTTAACTTTAAGAATGCAGAAGGATACTGGCTAATGAATAGAATATATTCATTAAATTTAAGACAATTCAATAATTTATATAATAATCTTTCAGAAAATGAATATGAAATATCAAAGTATAATGATACTAACATTATTGGAGATGTCACTTCTACTGAAGATAAGAGTATGCTTTATACTTCAATACCATATGATGACGGATGGAGCGTAACTATTGATGGCAAGAAGGCTGATAAAGTTGAATTATTAAATGCATTTATAGGAGTGGAAATTCCTAAAGGAACTCATAAAGTTGAATTTAAATATATGCCTCAAGGTTTAAAAATAGGAGCTATAATTTCAGGAGCATCATTAGTATTATTAATACTTGTTTGTATAGTAAATAGAAAGAAAAGAAGAGAATAATTTTTATAAAAGCATCAAATTAAATATTTGATGCTTTTATTTACTTAATAATAAAAAAGTTTTCAAAAAAGTGTTGACAGCTATATACCTTGTTGCTATAATAATAAATGTCTTTGATACGGAGAGATGGTCGAGTTGGTTTAAGGCACCGGTCTTGAAAACCGGCGTACGTGAGAGCGTACCGTGGGTTCGAATCCCACTCTCTCCGCCACATATATATTTTATATAGAGGGCACATGGAGAATTACTCAAGTGGCTGAAGAGGCGCCCCTGCTAAGGGCGTAGGTCGGGCAACCGGCGCCCGGGTTCAAATCCCGGATTCTCCGCCAAAAACATCTAACTTATGTTAGATGTTTTTTTTATTTTAATTTAATATGATTTAGATAAGGGATTAATCTTTTAGATTAATCCCTTTAGTTTTAATAATTGTTAGATAAATATATTAATTAGGATATAATTATAATATGTAAAATAAAAGAATAAGAAATTAGGAGTTTTATTATGGGAATTAGATTTATTTATGGGAGAGCGGGAAGCGGCAAAAGTAGATTTTGTCTAGATCAAATAAGAAAAAAGATAGAAAATAATAAAAATAATAAATTAGTACTTATAGTTCCAGAACAATATACATTCCAAACAGAAAATAAATTACTTGATATAGTAGGGGAAAAAGCCTTACTTAGAACTGAAATTTTAAGTTTTAAGACTATGTGTAGTAGAGTATTTGAGGAATGTGGAGGGAGAACTCATCAAATAATGAAAGATGAAGGAAAGAGTATGCTTATATATAAGCTACTTCAAGAAAAAAGTGATGACCTTAAATATTTTAATAGAATATCAAGAAAGCAAGGTTTTATAGAGGTAGTCTCAAAAACTTTAACTGAATTTAAAAAATATAATATTTCTCCGGAAATATTAGTAGAAGAATTAGATAATTTAGAAGATGATGAGTTAAAGGATAAATTAATTGACTTAACAGATCTTTATAATAAATATAATAGCAGAATAGAAAATAATGTAGTTGATGGTGACGATGAATTAACTATACTTAAGAATAAGCTTAAACATTGCAATATATACGAAGGTGCAGAAATATGGATAGATGAATTTACAACATTTACTCCACAGCAGCTTGATATAATAAGCGAGTTAGCATCTAAGGTGAAAACAATAAATATCACATTATGTATGGATGGTAACAGTAATACAAAAGCAAATGAAGAAACAGATATATTTAATGCTATAAAAAATACTGAGAATAGAATTATTAAGCTTATGGAAGAGAATCACATAGGATATTTAGAACCTATAAATTTAAACAAAGAATATCCATATAGGTTTAAAGATAGTGAGGAATTAAAACACTTAGAAAAACACTTTTTTACGTATCCATTTAAAATATATAGTGGAAAAAATAAAGATATAAGAATATATAAGGGAAACAATACTTATGATGAAGTAGATATGATAGCTAAAGATATAATAAGACTTGTTAGAGATAATGGTTATAGATATAAAGATATTTCTGTTGTATGTAGAGATATTAATCTCTATGAAAAAGTAATGACAGTTATATTTAATCAATATGAAATACCATATTTCTTAGATAAAAAAATAGAAGTATTGAGTAATCCTTTAGTTATATTAATAATGTCTTCTTTTGAGGTTTTACTAAATAATTGGTCTTATGAAGCTGTATTTAAATACTTGAAAAGTGGTCTTATAAATATTGAAAGAGAATATGTAGATAGGCTAGAAAATTATATATTAGCTCATGGATTAAAGGGATATAGATGGACTACTGAAGAAGTAAATGATGGATTCTTTGAATGCGATGATGTAAATGAAAATCCAGATGAATTATTTATAAAAGAAATAATGGAAGAAGTAAGAGAACCGCTTATTAACTTCCATACCAAGATTAAAGGAGAGAAATCCGTTAGAGAAATTTGTAGTGCTATATATGAGTTTCTTATGGAATTAGATGTATTCAATAAAATAGATGAATGGATTGAAGGCTTTAAAGAAATTGGATTAGAAGCAAAGGTACGTGAATATGAGCAAGTTCCTGCAATGGTTATAGAAATATTAGATCAAGCTGTTGATGTAATTGGAGATGATAAACTATCGCCTAGGGAATTTTATAAGGTATTAAATGCAGGTTTTGAAAATAAAGAAATAGGGGTTATACCTGTTGCACTAGATCAAGTAAATATAGGAGATATTGCAAGAATAAAAGGTAGAGAAGTTAAGGCATTATATGTTGTTGGTGTAAATGATGGTGTACTTCCATCAGCAAGTAAGGAAGAAGGAATATTATCAGATAGAGATAGAGATATTCTTAAGGAAAAAGGAATTGAATTAGCGTCTACAACTAGAACTAGAGCCTTTGAAGAACAGTTCATGGTTTATACTGCACTTACAATACCAAGTAGATATTTAATGATAACTTATCCTATGGCTGATTTTGAAGGTAAATCTTTAAGACCATCTATTATAATACCTAGATTAAAGAGAGTATTAAGTAATGTAAAAGAAGAGAGTGATATGTTTAATTATGCTGATAAGTATGATAAGTTCAGCAAAGTTACAACAAAAGTTCCAACATTTAATGAATTAATATTAGCACTTAGAAAACAAGTTGATAAAGAAGAAGTAAATGATTATTGGAAAGAAGTATTTAGTTGGTATAGCAGTCATGAAGGATTTGAAGAAAGAACAAGAACAATTTTTAAAGGAATAACTTATTCAAATATAGGTGAAGAGATACCTAGAGATAAGCTACGTAAATTATATGAAAATGATAATGGAAATTTAAGATTTAGTGTTTCAAGATTAGAAAAGTATGCAGAATGTCCATTCTCATATTTTGTTCAATATGGATTAAAAGCTAAAGATAGAAAAATATATGAGTTCTCAGCACCGGATTTAGGTTCATTTATGCATGAGATATTAGATAAGTTTACGAACAAGGTTAAGAATGAAAAAATTCTATGGTCAGAATTAAATAAGGATAAATGTAAGGAGATAGTATCAGAACTTATAGATATTAAACTTAAGGAAGATAACAATTCAATTTTAAATAGTACAAAGAGATATAAGTATTTCACTGATAGATTTAAAAGAGTAATAACTAAGTCTGTTTCAGTTATAGCAGAGCAAATGAAAAGAGGAAAATTCGAAGTATTTAGAAATGAATTTGAATTTGGTTCTATGGACGGTGGAGAGCCAATAAAAATTGATTTACCATCAGGTGAGAGAGTATACCTTACAGGAAGAATTGATAGAATAGATAAAATTGAACTAGACGGAAACACTTACTTAAGAATAATAGATTATAAATCAGGTTCAAAAGAATTTAGCTTAACAGAACTTTATTATGGAATACAAATGCAGCTTTTAGTATATTTAGATGCACTTTTAAGAAACTCTGAATATATCTTAAATACAGGTGCAATACCTGGGGCAATACTTTACTTTAAAATAGATGACCCAATTATAAAAGGTAATAGTGAGCTTGATGATGAAGAAGTGCAAAATGAGGTTCTAAAGAAACTAAAAATGAATGGGCTATTACTTAAAGATGCTAAGCTTATAAGATCAATGGATGAAACTATGGAGACATATTCACTTATAATACCAGCATCATTTAAAAAGGATGGGGATTTCTCCAAGACTAGTTCAGTTGCAACAGAAGAGCAGTTTGATATTTTAAGAGAATATGTAAATAAGAAAATGATTGAACTTTGTACTGATATGCTTAGTGGAAAAATAAAAATATTCCCAACTAAAAATAATAAAAAAGCTTATTGTGAGTACTGTGATTATTCAGCTGTTTGCCAATTTGATACAAGTATAAAAGACAATAAATATAGAATAGTTCTAAAAAAGAGCGACGATGAAATGTGGAAGAGAATAACTGATGAAGTAAAAGGAAAGGAGGATTTATAATGGGAGAAACTAAATGGACCAAAGAGCAACTTAAAGCTATAGATACTAGAAGATGCAATCTTTTAGTTGCAGCCGCAGCAGGTTCAGGGAAAACGGCTGTTTTAGTTGAGAGAATAATAAAAATAGTTACAGATGAAAAAAATCCTGTTGATATAGATAAACTTTTAGTTGTTACATTTACAAGTGCAGCAGCTGCTGAAATGAGAGAAAGAATCGCAGCTGCAATAACAAAAGCATTAGAAAGAAATCCTAGCTCAAAAAGCTTACAAAGACAATTAACTCTTTTAAGCAGAGCAAATATAACAACTATGCATTCATTTTGTTTAGATGTAATAAAAAATAACTTTCATACTATAGATTTAGACCCAGCTTTTAGAATTGGGGATGAAACTGAAGGTACACTTCTTAAAAATGAAATACTAGATGAAATGTTTGAAGATTATTATGAAAAAGATGATATGGAATTTTTCAACTTAGTAGAAGCTTATTCTGGAAGCAAGGATGATGAGAAGTTAAAAGAAATGGTCTTAGACCTTTATAGATTCTCTATGAGTGGACCTTGGCCAGAAAAATGGTTAATAGAGAAAGCAGAAGAATTTAATATATTTTCATTAGAAGAATTAGATAAAACTGTATGGGTAGAAGTTTTGAAGAATGACATTAATATGGAAGTTGATAGCTTTATAAATTTATATTATAAAGCTATTGAAATGATTAATGACACAGAAGGTATAGAGGAATATTTAGATACATTTAATGATGAATTATCAAGAATTATAAGTCTTAAAGAATCATTAAATTTAGGACTTTCAGAGATATATGATAAACTTTTTAAAATATCTTTTGGAAGACTTAAATCAATAAGAAAGAATAAAGTAAGTGATGTAGATGCTCAAAACCTAGTCAAGTCCATAAGAGATGAAGTTAAGAAGAAAATTTGTAAACTTCAAGATGATATATTTATGTTAAGTCCTACTGAAATGCTAGAAGGAATTAATTTAACATATCCTTTTATGAAAAAATTATCTGAAATAACTTTAGAGTTCTCTAAAAGATTTAGTGAAAGAAAAAAAGAGAAAAACATGCTAGATTTTAATGACTTAGAGCATCTTTGCTTAAGGATATTAATTGATAAAACAGAAGATGGAGATACAATACCATCAAAGGTGTCTGAAAACTTTAGAAAGTTATTTGATGAAGTTTTAGTAGATGAATATCAAGATTCAAATAATGTTCAAGAAGCTATTATAAACCTTGTATCTAGGAAAAATACAGATAATCCAAATGTATTTATGGTTGGAGATGTAAAACAAAGTATTTATAGATTTAGACAAGCAAAACCAGAACTTTTCTTAGAAAAATACAATACTTATTCAAGAAATGATGAAGGAAAAAATAAAGTAATTCAGTTATACAAAAACTTCAGAAGTAGGGAAGAAGTTATAAATGCAGTTAACTATATTTTTAAAGAAGTTATGTCTCTAAATGTTGGAGAACTTGAATATACAGAAGATGAGGCCTTAAACTTAGGAGCTAACTTTAAGGAATTAAATGAAGAAGGAGCTTATAAAGGTGGAGAAGTAGAGCTTCATATATTAGATAAAAATATTACAAGTGAAAATGAAGATGAGGATGAAGAGGATATTGATTCAATAAATCTTGAAGCTAGAGTTGTAGCAAGAAGAATTAATGAACTTATGTCACAGGCTAATGAAGAAAAATTTAGGGTTTTAGATAAAGAAACTGGTGAATATAGACCATTAAAGTATAAAGATATAGTTATCTTATTAAGAGCGACTAAAAATTGGTCAGAAATATTTTTAGATGAACTAGGTCTTTCAGGAATACCGGTTTATGCAGATACAGGATCAGGTTATTTTGAATCAATAGAGATTAGAACAATAATGTCTCTTTTAAAAATAATAGATAATCCACTTCAAGATGTTCCAATGATTGCAGTTTTAAAAGCACCCTTTGCTAGATTTAATGCAGAAGAGCTTGCAGACATAAGAATGATTGATAAGAGTAAATATTTCTATGAAAATATACTTGAAATAGTAAATGGAGATATTGAAGTTTCAGAGGAATTAAAGAAAAAATGCAGTATCTTTATTGAAAATTTAAATAAGTGGAGAAATAAATCTGTATATACTCCTATTGATGAGTTTATATGGTATTTATACATGGATACGTCTTACTATGGCTATGTAGGTGCAATGCCGAATGGAGTTTTAAGGCAGGCGAATTTAAAAATATTATTCCAAAGAGCAAAGCAATATGAAGAAACTAGCTTTAAAGGATTATTTAATTTTATAAACTTCATAAATAAACTTAGAAAATCATCAGGGGATATGGGAAGTGCGAAGATCCTTGGAGAAAATGAGGATGTAGTTAGAATTATGAGTATCCATAAAAGTAAGGGATTAGAATTCCCAGTAGTATTCTTAGCTGGAGCTGGAAAGCAATTTAATTTAATGGATCTAAATAATAGAATACTTCATCATGATGATTTAGGATTTGGACCAGATTATATAGATTTAGAGAAAAGAATAAGTTATAGTACTCTTCCTAAGGAGGCTATAAAGAAAAAGATAAGATTAGAAACTCTTTCAGAAGAAATGAGAATACTTTATGTGGCATTTACTAGAGCAAAAGAAAAATTAATAATAACTGGAGCTACTAGAGACATAGATAAAACTGTGGAAAAGTGGGTTCAAGCTGCAAGTGTGGAAAAATCTAAGATTTCTCCAGCAGAAGTTTTAAAGGGAAAAAGCTATCTAGATTGGATTGGAATGGCCTTATGTCAACATAAAGATGGAGAGCCACTTAGAGAAAGAATCGGTGTTTCAAGTGGAATTGCTAAAGATGACTTATCCACATGGAAGGTAAATTTGTGGGATAGTAATAATCTATTTGTGGAAAAAAATTTAGAGGCTGTGGATGAAATTTCGATTGATGAAGAACTGTTTATAAATTCTAGAGCTGAAACTGTGGATAAAGAAATTGCAAGAAGATTAGGATATGAATATAAGTATTTAGATAGTACGATAATAAAGAGTAATATTTCAGTATCAGATTTAAAGAAAGCTGGATATGAACCTTCTGATGAATATAGAGGAGAAAGTTTATTTAAAGAAAAACCAGTTCTAAAACCTAGATTCCTTCAAGAGAAAAAAGGATTATCTGCTGCAGAAAGAGGTACTGCAATGCATTTTGTTATGCAAAAGATCGATTATGATAGGGTAGACTCTTTAGAAAATATAAAAATTCAGCTTGAAGAAATGCTTCAAAATGAATTACTTACTAAAGATGAATTTAAAGCTATAAATCCATACAAGATATATAACTTCTTTAAGTGCGATTTAGGGAAAAATATTCTTAAAGTATATAATGAGGGAGGTATTATTCATAGAGAATTACCTTTCTTTACAAGAATAAGTGCATCTAAAGTAAAAGAAGATATATTTAAAGAATCTTATAGTGAAGAGGTAAGGCTTCAAGGTGTAATTGACCTTTTCTTTGAATTAGATGGGGAGATTATACTTGTAGATTATAAAACTGATTACGTAGAAGATAATATTGAAGAAGAGATGAATAAAAGATATAAAATTCAACTTGATTATTATAGTGATGCAATAAAAAAAATAACAGGTAAGGTAGTAAATAAGAGATATTTATACTTATTTTATATAGATAAGGCAATAGAACTGTAAATTTAACTGATAGGTGCGTAGATTAAGTCTATGCACCCTATTATTATTTTTTTATTAATACAAGTTACAAAAATTTGTGATATTATATTTAAGTATGAAAATTTAATTAATTCTAGGAGGAACTTATGGTAGAAAAGATATTTGATATATATAAACAATTTAAAGAACAAATATTATATATAGTATTTGGTGTGTTAACTACTGCTATAAATATTGTTAGTTTTTTTGCTTGCACAAGGGTAATAGGATTAGGATTAATCTCAAGTAATATAATAGCTTGGATATTATCAGTTTTATTTGCGTTTGTAACAAATAAAATATATGTTTTTGATAGTAGAAATTATACTGTGCCTGTAGTTTTAAGAGAACTTATTGATTTTACTGTATCTAGAGGTGCTACTGGACTTTTAGATTTAGGGTTAATGTATCTTTTTGTTTCAGTAATTGGAATAGAAGATATGATAAGTAAAATTGTAATAAATATAATAGTTATAATATTAAATTACATATTAAGCAAAGTATATGTATTTAAAGATAAAAAATAGATTTTTAGATAAATATAAGGAAAATAGTATTAACTATTTTCCTTATATTTTCTTGCTTCAGTTATTAAAGAATCATAATTATTAAGCTCTGGATTTTTTAAAACTAATTCCAAAAGATAATTAAGAATATCACCAACTAACTTACCAGGTTTTATTTGAAGTTCCTTTATTAGTTTTCCGCCATCTATAGCTAAATCTTTAACTGTTAGAGGTGTATTAGAATCAATTATATTGTCTATTTTAGTTCTCATATCAGAAACTTTATATAATGCCACATTAGGATCTTTTAATGATAATATATCTGCTTTTTGAAGTGCTAATAAAGAATAAATATTTTCTTTAGAAACTCTATTTATAAGTCTTTTTATTGCAAGGTTAGATGCATTATCTAAAACATTCATATGTTCTCTAACAAGAATGCAAACGGATTTTATAGTTTTATTATCGAATCTTAACCTATTCAAAATATCTCTAGTTATTTTTTCACTTTTAGTATTATGTCCAAAGAAACGACCATTCCCTTTATCATCTATAAAGAATACATCAGGCTTACCTATATCATGTAATAATGCGGCTAATCTTATATTTAAATCTTCAGGACATTTTTCAATAACTGAAAGAGTATGATTAAAAACATCTTCAAAGTGGTGCATATTCTTCTGATCAAATCCTATTGAAGGAACTATTTCTGGAATTACTATTTGAAGAAGACCACATTCTTTAAGTAAATTAAGTCCAGTTCTAACATTGTTAGAAATAAGTATTTTACATAGTTCATCACGTATTCTTTCAGCACTTATATTCTTAATAAGATCTTTATTATCCTTTATAGCATTTAAAGTGTTTTCTTCGATATCAAAATTTAATTGCGTAGAAAAACGTATAGCACGAAGCATTCTAAGGGCATCCTCATTAAATCTTTTATTAGCATCGCCAACAGATCTTATTAGTCTATTGTTTAAATCATCTAATCCTCCAAAGAAATCCTTAAGACCTTCCCTAGAGTTATAAGCGAAAGCATTTATAGTAAAATCACGTCTAGATAAATCTTCTTTTATATCACTTACAAAATAGACTTCATCAGGTCTTCTATTATCTTTATATTCACCTTCAGTTCTATAAGTTGTAACTTCATATGGTTCATTATCTATAAGTACAGTTACAGTACCATGTTTTATTCCAGTTGGAATAGTTTTTTCAAATAGTTTCTCTGTGATTTCAGGTTTAGCAGATGTTGCAATATCATAATCTTTAGGAGTCTTACAAAGTAGGGTATCCCTTATGCAGCCCCCTACCATGAAGGCTTCATAATTATTTTTATAAAACTCATCTATTATATATTTAACGTTACTCGGAATAGTTATATTCATCATTTCCTCCTATAATAAAAAATACCTTATCTATATTATAGGGGAAATAGATAAGGTATTAAAATATAAGTTTAACTATTTTATTATTAGCTTTGTATCTGTTGGTATGTTGTCATATAGCCATTTAGAATCCTCTAAAGAAAGGCGAATACAACCATGAGAAACGGGTTCACCCAAAGTATAATCAACTATAGTTTTTTGATCTTCAGCAAAGGGGATTGAGTGGAATAAATAATCTCCATCAAATTGAACCCAATACTTACCGCCTTGGTTAAATTTCTTAGAGAAGAACCAGGTATCTCTATTTTTTATAGTATAAACTCCAGATGGTGTCTCAGAACCTTCTTTACCAGTAGCACATTTTAGTGATTTAAAAAGTTTCCAATTATTATTAGATCCTTTATATATGTGAGTTAATTGGGTATTAGTATCTACGTATAATAAATAATTACTGCTACTTTGTAAACCTAATGTATTAATATTTTCTGTATTTATAGTAGATACAATCTTAGCTGATGATTCAAGTGCTGAAGAGTTACTTGGATTAGATTTATTATAATCCTCTCTAAGTTTCTTTAATTCATCAACTTTAGAGACTAAATCTTTATCATTATCAAGCAAGGATAGTTTACTTTCTATTAAATTAATTGCCTCTGTAAAGTGATCTATAGATTGCTTTTCCTTAACTGTATTAAGTAAGTCTTCTTTAATTTTTGCTTTACATTTAACTACGTAATCTAAGGCTGTGCTAGAATTTTTATCACTACTTGGAATTGTACTAAAAATTGATAATGCTTCCTCAAAATTATTCTTGTTAAATGCCATAATACCTTTAGACAATGGAGTATTATCTGTTATGTTATCGGATGTTACAGATACACTTTTATCTGTAGAACTTGTTATTATGTTATATCTATTTATCTCATTCATAACTAATAATGCTTCATCTGGGGTTAATTCATTTAAGTTTACATGCTCTTTAACTGAATTAGCCTTAGTTCTAAAATAGCCTTCTAAGTCATTTTTAAGAAATAATGCTTTAAATACATTAAAGTTACCTTCGGTAACTAAGTAATTATTTGCTTCTGCATAACTACTTGAGTCAAAGTATCCTTTAAAGTTAGATACTAATTTCTTATAACTAAAAGCTTGGAAGCCTAATACACAAACTAAAACTATTATAAAAGCTGTAAGTGGAATTAGAGGTATATTAAATTTTCTCTTTTTCTTAATCTTTACTTCTCTAGGAACGAGATTAATTTCTTTAAAATTCTCATTTTTTATATTTTTAATATTATGTGACAATTATAACTCCTCCTAACAATAATTTATATTTAATTATTAACCATATTCTGTAATATTAAACATAAAATATTTAATAATATAAATTAGTATGTTACTATAGTTAAAGAAGATTTAGGATATAATAATATACAGAGATAAGCTAAAAGGAGTATAAATAGTGAAGAAAGACAATTTTTTTGTTAAATTAAAAAATAATATATATAACATGAGCACTTTCCAAAAGTATGTTAAAGATGGATTTTTAAGTGCGATTTTATATGCATTAATATTAAGTTTAATCTTAGGTGGGATAAAAGGTTTTTATGTTGGAGTACAAACGAGAAATCAAATTTCAGAAAGCGTTCAAGAAATTAAAGACCCAAGCAATGAGTTTAGTATAAAAAATGGTGAATTAAGTATTAAGAGAAATCCTACTAATATAGATGTAGGAAATACTATAATTTATGTAGATAGCAATATAGACTTAAAACATTCAGAAGAACTTAGAAATATATATATCCATGGAGATTCATATATATTAGTTCTTAAAGATGGACTTAGAATTGGTTCTGGAGAAATGAGCAAAGACTTTACTTATAAAACTTTAATGATGGATAATTTAAATAATGAAGAACTTGCAAATCAGTTAAATACTATGGGAGTTATTATAGTTCCTGTAATGACTTTAGTTAATATGGTACAGCATTTAGTTGACATGCTATTAAATTGCTTAATGGCAACAGCAATAGCTATAATAATTGGAACATTCATGGGATTGAGAATGAAGGTATCTGCTATATATTCTTTAGCAATATATGCATCAACTCTTCCAAGTCTTATATTATTACCATTAAGTATAGTAAGACCTTATATAATGTTTGATGTACCATTTGTTATTGGAACAACAATATATATGATTTTCATATTAAAATATATAAAAAATGAGATAATAAATAATATTAAACTATAATATTTTTAAGATGATTTCTATGATTTAGAAATCATCTTTTTTGTTATAATTAAACTATATATTTAAAATTATGGGGGTAGTTATATGAAAATAATTCATACAAGTGATTGGCATATTGGAAAGATAGTAAATGATTTTTCTATGATAGAAGATCAAAAGTATATGTTAGATAAACTAGTTAAATTTATAGAAGATGAAAAGCCAGAAGTATTAATAATAGCAGGGGATATGTATGATAGATCAATTCCACCTGTTGATGCAGTTGAGCTTTTAAATGATACTCTAAATAAAATAGTAGTAGATAATGAGGTTAAAGTTATATCTATATCGGGAAATCATGATAGCGGTGAAAGAATTAGTTTTGGAGCAGAACTTCTAGAAAAGCAAGGTTTATATATATGTGGTCGTGATAATGAATTATTTAAAAAGGTTACTATAGATGGAGAAGATGGTGCTGTTAATTTTTACTTAGTTCCATATAAGGACCCAGCAGTAATAAGAAAGCTTACAGAAAATAAAAACATAAAAAATCACAATGATTCAATGGAAGCTATTATAGAGATTATAAAAGAAAATATGAATTATGATGAAAGAAATATATTAATTGCCCACGGTTATGTAACTATGTATAGAGAAGAAGCTAAGGATTCCTTTGAAGATGAATATAAGATAGCTCATCTTGAAGTATCAGAATCTGAAAGACCTTTATCTATTGGTGGTACAGAACTTATAGATTGTAATTTATTTAATGATTTTGATTATGTTGCTTTAGGTCACCTTCACGGAAGACAAAAAATAGGAAGAGATGAAGTTAGGTATTCGGGATCTTTACTTAAATATTCATTTTCAGAAGTTAATCAAAAAAAGGGTGTTACACTTTTAAAGATTGATAGTAATAAAAATGTTGAAATAGAATTAAAAGAATTTAAGCCACTTAGAGACTTAAGAATAATAAAAGGTGAAATAGAAGATTTAATAAGTGAAGGAAGAGAGTGCTCAGAAGGAAAAGAAGATTATATACAAGCAGTTCTTACAGATGAAGGAGAAATAATAAATCCAATAGAAAAATTAAGAACTGTATATCCTAACGTTATGCTTATAACTAGGGAAAATAAAAAGCAATATGATGAAAGTAATACATCAGCTAAAAAAGGTTATAAGAGTAAGTCAGAAAAAGAATTATTTAAAGAATTTTATGAGGCGTTAGGAAACGGAGAATACACTTTAGAAAAAGAGAATGTTATAGATAGCACAATAAATGAAATTCTAAAGAAGGAGGTGTAACATATGAGACCAGTAAATTTAATTATATCAGCATTTGGACCTTATGCTAAAAAGCAGGAGTTAGATTTTGAAAAGTTAAACGGAAGAAATATATTTGTAATTACAGGTACGACAGGAGCTGGTAAAACAACTATATTTGATGCTATAAGCTATGCTTTATATGGAGAAGCAAGTGGAGAAAGTAGAGAAAATGACTCTCTAAGAAGTCACTTTGCAGAAAGTGATGTTGAGACATTTGTAGAGTTAGACTTTGAACTTAGGGGAGAGGTATATAAGATTCGTAGAAGCCCAAAGCAACCTAAGAAAAAGGTTAGAGGAGAAGGCTTTACAGATAAAGATGCCGAAGCAGTTCTTGAAATGCCAAACGGAAAAGTTATAAACGGAGTAAATAATGTAAATGAAAAGATAAACGAGATACTTGGAATTAATAAAGCTCAATTTAAGCAAATTGTTATGCTTCCACAAGGAGAATTTAAAAAGTTATTATTAGCTAATTCAGTTGAACGTGAAGATGTATTTAGAAAAATATTTAATACTTATAATTTTGAAAGTATACAAAAATCATTAAAAGAAAAAGCTTTAAATCTTAGTAAGGATAGAAACCTTTGTAAAGATAGAATGAAAACACACCTTAACAACATACAAGGTGAACATAATATTCAAATTGGTGAGTATATTGATTTTTTAGGAGTCATTAATGAGCTTAATGAACTAATTGATAAGGAAGAGGAATCATATAAAGATAATGAATCTAATATAAAAGGAATTAAAGCTAAATTAGAAGAGAAAAATAAAGAAAAACTTATAGCAATTCAAAATAATGAAATGTTAATTGAAAAAGAACAATCATTAAAAGCATTAGATGAATTATTACTTAAGAAAGAATCAATCGAAAAGAGCAAACTTTTAAGTGATAGAGCAAAGAAAGCTAAAGAAGTAAATTATATAGAAAAAGAATATATAGAAAAAGCAAATTATCTATCAAGAAAAGAGATAGAGGAAAATGAATGTAATAAAAATATAGAAACTCTTAAAGAAAAACTATTAGAATTAGAAGAAGCAGTTAAAAATGAAGAAAATAAAGGTAGTTATAGAGATAAACTTTCAGAAGAAATTGGACAGCTTAAAACTTTAGAACCTAAAATAAAAGACTATGACAGTATTAAAAAACTAATATTACAATTAGAAAAAAAGAGCGTAGAAGTTAAAGAATTAATCAATAAAAAAGATGAGGAAACAAAACTTCTTAAAATTAACAAAGATAAGAGAGAGCAAGAACTAAAAGATATAAATGAGCTCCAATTAAGAAAAGTTAATTTAGATAACGAAATAGAAAATAAAACAAAGCTTATAAATGAGGCAAGAGATACTTTTAAAACTATAGATTTATATGAAAAGCTTAAAGTAGAGCATAGTAAAATAAAAAGTAAATATTTAAAACAAGAAGAGGCATTTAAAAAGATAAAGCATGAATATGAGCATATGGAAGAGGTCTATAGAAAAGAACAGGCAGGAATATTAGCTCATAGTTTAAGAAATGGAGAGGCGTGTCCTGTTTGTGGTTCATTAAATCATCCAAATAAAGCAGTTAAGGGTAACGCGAATATACCAACAGAAGAAGAATTAAAAAATAAGAAAGGTGAATTTGAAAAATATCAACTAGAAAATAATAATATAATGCTTGAATTAACTAAAATTAATTCAGAAGCTAATAACTTATTGGAAAACTGTAACAAATCATTAAGTAAACTTTCTAATGATATAAGTATTAATCCTGAGTATGATTTCTCTTCAAAAGAAGAAGTTAAAAATATAGGAATTAACTTAAAAAGTAATATTGAAGTTTTAAATAAAGAAATAAAAGAAATAGAAAATAAAATAAATAAAAAAGAAGGTATAGAAAGTGACGTATTAAAGATAGATGAAGCTTTAAACAAAAATGAGGAATTAATTAATTCTTTAAAAGAAAGTGATAAAGATATATATGCAAAATTACAAGCAAATAAGGCTTCATTAGAGGAGTTAGAAAAAGATATACCTAAAGATATAATATCAGTAGATTGTTTAAATAAAACAATAAATAATAAGGTATTAGAACTTGAAAACAGTAAGAATAAATTAAAACTAGTAATTAAAAATAGAGATGAAAGTTTAAATATGCTTGAAGGAGAAAAAGCTAAGGTAAAAGAAATAATAAAGAATATAAAAGAAGCTTCTATAGAACTTAAGGAAAAAAATGAGATACTTATAGATTCAATTAGAACTAATGGATTTGAAAGCAAAGAAGATTATATTGAAGCTAAAGAGTATATTGAAAAAATAGATGATTTAGATAATGAAATAGAGATTTATAATAATAAACTTTCACTGATGAAAGAAAAAAATAAAGATCTTAAAGAAAAATGCAAAGATTTAATTTCAATAAACATTAGCATTATAGACGAAGAAATTGAGAAAATAAGAAAAGAGGAAGAATTAAAAACAGAAGAAGTTAAGAATGAACATTCAATACTTCAAAATAATAAAAATGTACTTAAAAAGGTAATAGAACTTAATAAAGAATTTAACAAAAAGGAAGAAGAATATAGGGTAATAGGAGAACTTGCTGATTTAGCAAACGGAAAGAAGAGTCCTTATATATCTTTTGAAAGATATGTGTTAGCATCATATTTCCAAGATATAATCGATGCTGCTAATTTAAGACTTGAGAAGATGACTGGAGAGAGATTCTCATTAAAGAGAAAAACTAGTAAAAGCAAGGGTGCAGGTCAAAAAGGATTAGAACTTGAAATATATGATAATTATACTGCAAGTTCAAGAGATGTAAGTTCTTTATCAGGAGGGGAAAGCTTTAAGGCTTCTTTATCTCTTGCACTTGGTTTATCAGATGTAGTTCAAGCAAGTTCTGGTGGAGTATCATTAGAAACTATGTTTGTTGATGAAGGATTTGGGACTCTAGATCCACAATCATTAGATAATGCAATTGATAGTTTATTAGAATTACAAAAGGGTGGACGTTTAGTTGGAATAATATCTCACGTTCAAGAACTTAAAGAAAGAGTAGATGCAAAAATCGAAGTAATATCAACAAAAGAAGGTAGTACAGCTAACTTTAATATTCTTTAAAAAAAGAGCGAGATTAGTATCTCGCTCTTTTTTATTTAGCATGTTCTTTACTAGGTCCGTATGCTTTAGTATCATAAGCAATTTCAAAGAATCCTTGAGGATGATAGCAAGCAGGACATTTTTTAGGAGCTTCAGTTCCCTCAAAAATATATCCGCAATTTCTACATTTCCAATATTGAGGTGTTTCGCTAACATAAAGAAGATTGTCTTTAAGATTTGCATAAAGGTCTAAGTATCTTTGTTCATGATGCTTTTCTACTGATAATATTTGAGAGAAAGCATTATAAACTTCAGGATATCCTTCTTCTTTAGCAATTTTAGCAAACTCAGGATAAGCGGTTCCCCATTCATCTCTTTCTCCTTCAGCTGCATATTTTAAATTATCTAACGTAGTACCAAGTCCTATTGGATAATCTGCATTTACAGTTATATCAGTATGACCTAATCCTTCAACTAATAAATCATAAAAGACTTTGGCGTGAGCTCTTTCATTATCAGCAGTTTCTAGAAAAACAGCTTCGATTTGTTTGTGACCTTCCTTTGCAGCAATTCTTGAATAAAATGTATATCTATTTCTTGCTTGAGACTCTCCAGCAAACGCTTTAGCTAAATTATCAGCAGTTTTACTTCCTTTTAAACTTTTCATAAATAAAAAATCCCCTTTCAAATAAGTTATAATTAGTATTAACTATTTGAAAGGAGATTATGCTTAATGTTTTATAAGTTACGGTCTAAGCTTTTAAAGAAAATCGCTAGCGTATTAGGACCTGAATGACTTCCAATTGCAGGACCAATATAATTTATTATTATATTTACATCAAATTTCTCTTTTATAATAGAAGCTAATTTTTGAGCTTCTTCTATACAATCACCATGTGATATAAAGATAGTATCATCTTTTGAATAATCAAATTTTTCTTCAAAATAATTATACAAAGTCTTTATTGCTTTTTTTCTACCCTTAACTTTGCTAAAACTTTGAAGAGTACCATCTTCTGGTATATAAAGAATAGGTTTAACTTGAAGTAATGAACCTATTGTTGCAACGGTAGGTGAAATTCTACCACCACGCTTTAAATGATTTAAATCATCTACTGTAAATATATTATTTACCTTAAGTTTGATATTTTCTATATGATTTACTACATCTTCTTTTGAAGCACCATTTTCTCTTAATTTACAAGCTTCATAAACAAGTAGGCCTTCCCCTAAAGAAGCGCATCTAGTATCTATTATTGAAATATCTGCATTTGGATATTTTTCTAAAATTTCTTCTCTTGCAATTAAAGAACTATTATAGGTTCCACTAAGTGCTGAAGAAAATGCTATATAAATTATTGGGATATTTTCTTTTGCATATTTTTCAAATGTTTCAAAAAACCTAAAACTATTTATTTGTGATGTGATTGGCATAGCACCATTTCTTAATCCATCGTAAAAAGTTTTATAATCAATTGATTTACCATATTCATCTATATATTCTTTATCATTAAAATTACATATAAGACCCATTGAATGAATAGAAAACTTATCAATTATTTCTTTTGGTAAATCAGAACCTGAATCTGTTATGATAATAAAATTCTCTATAACAAAAACCTCCTTTAAAAATGTTTTAAAATGTTTAATGTAATAATATTATAATTATAGCCATAAGTATATATATTATTTGAAATAATAAGAAAAATATTATAATTTGGTATATAGAAATAATTTAAATTCAAAATAAAATATAATTTAAGTATTTTATACAAAAAGTAGTTGTAACTTAATGTAAAAAATGTTAAAATCTATGTGTAGTAATTAGGGGTTAAGGTAGGAAGGGAAAGTATGTTTAATTATACAAATAAGAGTGATTATGAAAACTTATCAAAAGATGAAATGCTTGATCTTATTTGTGATTTAAAAGATAGAGAGGAAAAGTTAGAAAGATTTATTTCTAATATTTCTCATGATTTAAGATCACCATTGAATGTTATAATGAGCATTTATCAAATGTTAGAAGCTATGAAGGCTGAAAATATGGATTTAAAAGAAAAAGAATATTTAAATATGTTAAAGAGAAATAGTTATAAAATGCTTAAGTTAATTGACAACTTAATAGATGTATCAAAGCTAGATAGAAATTACTTTAACATAAACAAGAAAAATATAGAGCTAGTAAGTTTTCTAGAAAATACTATAGCATCTATTGATAAATACGCAAAACAGAAAGATATAACACTTGTATTTGACACAAATAAAGAAGAATGTATAATTTCTGTAGATCCAGATGCATTTGATAGGATATTTATTAATTTATTATCTAATGCAATAAAATTTTCAAATAGTGGAGAATGTATTTATATAACGCTAATGGTAGATGATAAGAATGTAAAAATTAGTGTTGTAGATAATGGAATAGGAATAGCTAAAGAAGATCAAGAAAATATATTTAATAGGTTTACTCAAACAACAAAGGCAAAGACTGAGTATAAAGGGAGTGGAATTGGTCTTGATTTAGTTAAATCTCTTGTTAATTTACATGACGGTGTAATAACTTTGAAAAGTGAGCCTTTAAAAGGATCAGACTTTACAGTTATTATTCCAAATACTAAATTAGAAAAAGAAGAAAATAAGGTAGAACACAGTAGTAATAATGTACAATTATTAGAAATAGAATTCTCAGATATATACTTATAGGAAATATTATGAGAAGTATTTATTAGATAGTTATTTCCTTATTAGCTTTGATAAATTTATTTGCACTATAATAGATTTTATGATAATATAGGTCTGTTAGTAAAAGTAAATATACGGGGCGTTAGTTAAATGGATATAACATACCGCTACGGACGGTACATTATGGGTTCGATTCCTATACGCCCTACCAAAACTCTAAAAGTAAAATCTTTTAGAGTTTTTTATTTTTTCCAAAAATTTGATTACAAAATAGCCCAACTGTACATAGTTTATAATATATATTATAATTATATATATTAATTTATTGAATAATTTGGGAATGTTATATATGTGCCTAGAGGAGGTATACATTGAATAAAGAGTACAAATTAAGCGTAATAATACCTGTGTATAATGTAGAAGAATATCTAGTGGAAACGCTAGACTCTGTTGTCAATCAAACTATGGATAATTATGAAATAATATTAGTAAATGACGGATCAACAGATAATAGTCAATCTATTATAGATGATTATGCAAAAAGGTATGAGAACATAGTAAGTATATATCAAGAAAATTCTGGTCCTGGTAAGGCTAGAAATAAGGGGATAGAGGTCTCTAGGGGAGAATACATAATATTTGTTGATTCTGATGACATAATACCAGAGGATTCTCTTTTAAAAAGGTATAATCATGCCATAGATAATAATGCTGATATAGCTGTATGCGCTACTCATCTATATGATGGAGAAAAGGATTGGCCAATAAAGAGCCATTTCTTAGAAGAAGGACCTAAGGATATAAGAAATGACTTAGAGTTATTATGGATGATGGGACCGTGTAATAAAATATACAAAAGAGAACTTCTACAAGATATAAGGTTCCCAGAAAATATAAATTACGGAGAAGATCAAGTATTTGTTTTAAAAGCTTATCTTAAAGCAAATAAAATATATAGTTCACAATATGTTGGATATTATTACAGAATGAGAAAAGAAAATGGAGGATCATTAACTCAACAAGTTTTTGTTAATCCATCTAAAGTAATTGATAATGTAACAGTATTATGGGGGCTTGTCTCTAATGATATAAATTATGAAATAGATGATGAAAACATAAGAAAAAATCTAAAAAATGCTTATTTCTATAGATTGGTTAATGTTAATATATGGCCACCATTTAAAGAAGCATTTATAGGAGATAAAACTTCAGATAAAGATAAAGTTTATGAAAGTATGCTTAAATTAATAAATATAGTAGATAAAGAGCAATTTGAGAAACTAGGTAAAATAAAAAAGATTGTATTTAATATGATATATGATAATAAGAATTCATCAGCAAATAAAATATCAATTATTAAAATAACATCTCTTATCTATATAAGTTATAAAGCAGCAGAATTAAGAAAAGATATTAACAAACTAAAGAGAAACTTAAGTAGGGGATAATTGTGTTTTATTATAGGAGGAAACTGAGTTGGATAATCAATATAAAGTTAGTGTAATAATACCTGTATATAATGTAGAGTCTTATCTTAGAGAAACACTTGATTCAATAATGAGTCAGACATTAAAAGATGTAGAAATAATATTAGTGAATGATGGTTCTACAGATGGTAGTCAAAAGATAATAGATGAGTATAGTGAAAAATTTAAAAATATAGTTAGTATATATCAAGATAACGCAGGCCCAGGGCAAGCGAGAAATAGAGGGATAAAAGCAGCAACAGGAAAATACATAGCCTTTGTTGACTCTGATGATCTTCTACCAGAGGATTCACTAGAAGTTAGATATAATCTTGCAGAAGAAAACAATGCTGATATGGTTGTATGTGCAACATGTATGTATAACGGAGAGGAAACATGGCCAGTAAAAACTCACTTCTTTGAAGAAGGTCCAAAAGATATAAGAAAAAATTTCGAATTATTTTGGATGATGGGTCCATGTAATAAGTTATACAGCACAGATCTTATAAAGAATTTGGAATTCCCATCAGGAATAAACTATGGGGAAGACCAAGTATTTGTAACAAGAGCGTACATAAGAGCAAAGAAAATATTTAGTACTCAATATGTTGCATATTATTATAGAATAAGAAATAATCCAGGAGAATCACTAACACAACAAGTATTTGTAAACCCACATAAGGTAATAGAAGATGTTAGAAAGTCATGGATTTTAGCATTAGATGAAATAAACTCATATATAAAAGATAGAAATATTGCAATAAAATTAGAAGAAGCTTACTTAATTAGATTAGTTGATATAAATATTTGGCCACCATTTAAACAGGCTATAATAAGTAAGAATGATGAAGTGCAAGTTAAAGCCTTTAAGAGTATGGAACAATTATTAGATACGATTGATTCTGAAATACTTAATGATTTTGAAAAATTAAAATGGATGTTAACAAGAGGTGTAATAGAAAGATACTTATTCTTAGGTAAGAATGCTAAGACAGAATACATAAGCCTTTTATCAAAAACATTTAATAAGTTAAATAATGAAAGTATAGAGGAGTTAAGAAGACACTATACTTACATGATTGATTATATAGAAAAAGCAGTCAAAACTAATAATAAAAAATATATATACAAGTATCTTACTAAAAGAAGATTAATAAGAATGAAAAATACGTTATCTAGAAGAACTGATAAAGCATTCTTCTATTTATGTAGTTTACTTCCGCTTAAAAAGAATAAGGTTATTTTAGCTAGTAATAAATCAGAAAATTTAACTGGAAACTTAAAAGCAATCTATGATGAATTATTAAAAAGAGGTAATGTAGAGATTGTTACTTATTTAGATAAAAAGAGAAGTAAATCAGAAAGACTAAGTATGTATTATAATTTTGCAACAGCAAAAACAATATTATTAGATGATTATTATAGACAACTTTATGGATTAAAATTTAGAAGTGGAACTGAAGTAGTTCAGGTATGGCATGCATGTGGTGCATTTAAGAAATTTGGATTTAGTGCAATAGGAAAGAGAGACGGAAACTCACAAAAATTCGAAGAAAATGCACACTTACATTACACTAAAGTAATTACAAGTGCTAAAGAAATAAATAAACACTATGCAGAAGCATTTCATATAAAAGAAGAAAATGTTCTTCCACTTGGAGTGCCAAGAACAGATATATTATTTGATGAAAATTATAAAAAAGATATAGAAAATAAATTATTAAAAGAATACCCAGAATTAGTTGGTAAGAAGATAATAACTTATGCACCTACATTTAGAGGTGGAGCTAAAGAAAGACAAGACTTTAAGTTAGAATTAGATCCAGTTGAAATACTAAATTCAATAGATGATGATTATGTAATAGTATTTAAATTACACCCAAGCGTAAAAAATGGACTTAGTGGATCAATGAATATACCAGAACATCTATCTAATAGAATACTTAATTTAGATAGTAGTGTTGATGTAAATGAGTTATTAATAATAACAGATATATTAATAACAGACTATTCATCTGTTTTATTTGAAGCAGCATTATTAGATAAGAAAATATTATTATATGCTTATGACAAGGAAGAATATCTTGGAGAAAGAGATTTCTACTATGATTATGATGATTTTGTTCCAGGCCCTATAGCTTATAATAATGAAGATATAATAGAAATAATAAAGGAGGGTAAATTTGATATTAATAAGGTCAGAAGTTTTAAAAATAGATTTTTTGACCATAATGATGGAAAGGCAAGTAAAAGATTAGTTGATTATATAACTAATGAAAATAAATAGGTGATTTTATGTTAAAAAATATAATAAAAGAAAATGTTCAAAACATTAAACAAACGATACTTATATCTAAAGCAGATTTAGTTAAATTTTATAAAGGTGCTGCTTTAGGGTATTCTTGGGCTGTTATAAGACCTATGGTAACAATACTTGTTTACCTTTTTGCATTTACATTTATAAGAACAAGTTCAAAAGTTGATGGATTTGAATACTTTATATGGCTAATTGCAGGTTTATGTCCATGGTTTTTTGTTAATGATGCAATAGTTGGAGGAGCTATGTCTATTAGACAGTACAGACATTTTGTAACTAAGATGAAGTTTCCAATATCAACTATACCGACATTTGTAATACTATCAAAACTATATGTTCAAGTTATGTTACTTTTATTAGCTATGGTTATATTTGCGTTTTTTGGATACTACCCTGATATATACTATTTACAGTTCCTATATTATATTCCTGTAATGTATATATTCTTCTTAGTACTTTCATGGACGTTATCATCACTATCAGTAATTAGTAGAGACTTTGAAAATTTAGTTAAAGCAGCAATTCAAGCAGTATTATGGTTAACACCAATACTTTGGAATATAAAAAGCGTACATTCCCCTGTATTAAAGTTTATACTTAAACTAAATCCAGTTAACTACTTTGTTGAAGGATATAGAAATACACTACTTTATAAACAATGGTTTTTTGAAAGCACATATTCAATATACATATGGATTGTAATTATAATTGTAGCGCTAATTGGAAGTCGTATTTATAAGAAACTATACAAAGATTTTGCGGACGTTTTATAAGGAGAAGAGTTATGGAATATGCAGTTGAGTTTAATAATGTAGTTAAAGAATATAAACTATATAAAGATGATAAAGATAGATTTAAGGATCTATTTTGGGGAAAGAGATACACTCCATATAGAGCTATAGATAAACTAAATTTAAAGTTACCAAAGGGGGAAGTTATTGGTATACTTGGTAAAAATGGTTCAGGTAAATCAACAATTCTTAAAATGGTAACAGGAGTTGTTTATCCAACAGAAGGAGAAATAGTTGTAAATGGTAAAGTATCAGCTTTGCTAGAATTAACAGCTGGATTTGACCTTGAACTTACAGGTAGAGAAAATATATACCTTAAAGGTTACTCTATGGGAATGATTAGAAGTGAAGTAAATGAAAAAATTGATGATATAATCGAATTCTCAGAGCTTGGAGATTATATAGAGCAACCAGTAAGAATGTATTCAAGTGGTATGAAGGCTCGTTTAGGTTTTGCTGTAGCAGTTAATATTGATCCGGATATATTAGTTGTCGATGAAGCATTAGCAGTTGGTGATGAAATATTTAGAGAAAAGTGTATGAATAGAATGGATAAATTCAGAGATGAAGGAAAGACTATATTATTCGTATCACACTCATTACCTCAAATGAGGGATTTCTGTACAAAAGGTGTTTGGCTACATCAAGGAAAAATGATAGCTGAAGGAGAAATCGATGAAATAGCTAATATGTATAAGCATTATTTAAACGGAGTATCTGTTGAAAAGATACTAGAAGATGTAGATAAATACAAAGACTTAGTAGAAATAAAACAAAGCCTTACAGATATTGATATGTATGATGATTATGTAGAATTTAAAGGATATATTCAAGTAGAACCTAATAATAAAAAGTATGACCTTTTAAATATTATGTTACATCAAGATGATAATATAGTTAAATTCGGAGATGTTAAAACAGAGTATAAGAAAGATGCAAATAAATTATATTATGCAGCTACTATAAACTTTAAAGATATCGAAAAAGGATACTATAATGTAGAATTAGATATTGATGTACAAGGAGAGCCATATATTAGGCAAGCATGGTGTACGAATAAGGTCGGACAATTTATGGCTAAAGAACACAATATATCATTAATCATTAAAAACAATAGACTAAAGATAAAAAAAGATTAGATATAAATATAAAAAACCGCTAAAGATAAGTAAAGACTACTTTCTTTAGTGGTTTTTAAGTATTAAATATTAAAATTAATGTAATAAAATACTTAAGAATTATGATACAATTATAATAATATGGAAATAAAATTATGAACATAAGCACAAAGGAGTGATATTGTGATTTACGCAGAGATATTAGCAGGTGGAAAAGGTACTCGTATGGGAAACACTGAAATGCCTAAGCAATTTTTAAAAATTGGAGAAAAGCCAATAATAATACATACATTAGAGACTTTTTTACTAAACACTAGATTTAATAAAATAATAATAACAACACCAAAACAATGGATACAACATACAAATGATTTAATAAATAAATATATACCAAGCAATTTAAAAGAAAACATAGTAGTATGTGCCGGTGGTACAGATAGAAATGAATCAATAATGAGTGGTATTAGATATATAGAAAAAGAATTCGGACTAAACGATGATGACGTTATAGTTACTCATGATGCAGTTAGACCATTTTTAACTCATAGAATAATAAATGACAATATAGATTCTGCTTTAGAATTCGGAGCATGTGACACAGTAGTTCCAGCTTTTGATACAATAGTAAAATCAGTAGATGGGGATGTAATAAGTGATATACCAAGACGTGATTTTATGTATCAAGGTCAAACACCTCAAAGTTTCAACATAAAGGAATTAGTTTCACTTTATAATTCATTAACTAATGAAGAAAAAGAAGTGTTAACAGATGCTGCAAAGATATTTGTTGTTAAAGGTAAGAATGTTAAGTTAGTTCAAGGGGAAGTATTTAATATGAAGATAACAACTCCATATGACTTAAAATTAGCAAATGCTTTAGTGAAGGATGATTTAAATGATAAATAAAGTATATAGATTAATTGCCCCTAAACAAATAACTGTAGAATTTGAGGAAAGAAATTTAGATGGTGAAGGTATCATCGTAAGACCTACAAGATTATCAGTATGTGCAGCAGACCAAAGATATTATACTGGATCTAGAGGAAAGGAAGCTATGAAAAAGAAACTTCCTATGGCTCTTATTCATGAAGGGGTTGGAGAAGTTATTTATGATCCAAAGGGAGAGTTTAAACCAGGGGATACAGTAGTTATGATCCCAAATACTCCAACTCAAACAGACAACATAATAGCAGAAAATTATTTAAGAACAAGTAAGTTTAGAGCAAGTGGATACGATGGATTCATGCAACAATATGTATTTATGGGAAGAGATCGTATTATAAAATACGATAATATAAATCACGATGTTGCATCATTCTTAGAACTTATAAGTGTATCAGCTCATGCAATTCATAGATTTGATATGAAAGCTCATAAAAGAAGAGATGTAATAGGAGTTTGGGGAGACGGAAGTGTAGGATTTATTACTGCATTAATACTTAAAAAGAAATTCCCAGAATCAAAAATAGTTGTATTTGGTAAAAATGAAGAGAAGCTTAATTTCTTCTCATTCGTTGATGAAACATATTCAATTGATAATATTCCAGAAGGTGTAATGGTTGACCACGCATTCGAAGCTGTTGGAGGAAAAGCAAGTGAATATGCTATTGACCAAATAATTGATTATATTAATCCGGAAGGAACTATTGCAATACTTGGTGTTTCAGAAAATAGAGTGCCAATAAATACTAGAATGGTTCTAGAAAAAGGTTTATCTATTATAGGAAGTAGTAGAAGTGGAAGAAGTGACTTCCAAGAAGCAGTAGATTTCTTAGAAGAACATGAAGATGCTCAAAATCAATTACAAAAGTTAATTTCAGCAGTAATTGATGTAAGAGAAATTTCAGATATAATAAAGGGATTTGAGCATGATTTAACAACTCCGTTTAAGACTGTTTTAAATTGGAGAGTTTAATATTAGAATGAAGGCCCTTTAATTAAAGGGCCTTTAAATATATCTTAAGGTGAGGATATTAATAAATGAAAACATTAGAAAGAGTAATACTTAAATACGTATTAAGAATCATATATGTATTTTCATGTATATTTTCTGTTAAAAAGAGAATAGTATTTGCAACTTATAGAAATGATACTATGAATGGTAATTTCAAATATATACATGATGAAATAATGAGAAGAGATACAGGATATGAATGCAAATTTCTATATGAAAAATATAGTGGTGGATTGAGTGGAACTATAAAATATTTTCTACATATGATGAAAGCAACTTTTTATATGGCTACATCAGAATATTTTCTTATAGATGATTTTTACTTCCCTGTTTACACAGTAAATAAACTTAGAAAAGGAACTGAAGTAGTTCAAGTTTGGCATGCATGTGGTGCATTTAAGAAATTTGGATTCAGTATATTAGATAAAAATTTTGGTGCAGATAATAATTATGTAAAATATATTCCAATACACAGCAATTATTCACATGTTTTAGTAAGTTCAAAAGAAGTAGCTAAATATTATGCAGAAGCATTTAATATGAGCGAAGATAATATAGATCCAATTGGAATACCAAGAACTGATATATTCTTTAATGAAGAAATGCAAGATTCTGCAAAAGAAAAGGTTTATAATAAATACCCAGAAATAAGAGGAAAGAAAATTGTTTTATATGCTCCAACATTTAGGGGAAATAGTCAGTCAGATGCAAAGGCTGCCTTAAGCTTTGATATAGATAAAGTAGTTGATACATTACCAGAAGATTATATACTAGCACTTAAAATGCACCCATTCGTAAAAGATGGAGTTAAAACTGATAATAAGAGAGTTGTGGATTTATCAGATTATCCTGCAATAAATGATATTTTAGTTATGACTGATTTACTTATAACAGATTACTCATCAATTGTATTTGAATATTCATTACTAGAAAGACCGATGATTTTCTATGCAGATGATTTAAATTCATATGAACATGAAAGAGATTTTTATTATCCATATGAAAGCTTTGTGCCAGGCCCTATAACAACAAATACAGAAGAACTTGTTGAAGTTTTAAATAACAGTAATTGTGATTATGAAAAAATTAAAGAGTTTAAAAATAAATTCTTTGATGATGTTGATGGACTTGCGTCAAAAAGATTCGTAGATAGAATTATTTTAAAGAAAGATAACTAGGTGATACATATGAAAAAGGTTATATTTATATCATCAACTGGAGGACACCTATCTGAATTAATGCAGCTAAAAAGAATATTTAATAACTATGATTATCATATAATAACGGAAAAGACTGATACAACTATAAAGTTAAAAAGTGAGTATGGTAAAAGAATAGATTATTTAGTATATGGTGCTAGAAATTATTTGTTTAGTTATATTTTTAAATTCTCTTATAATGTAATAAAATCATTTTTCTTATATTTAAAAATAAGACCTGATGTCATTGTAACAACAGGGGCTCATACCGCAGTTCCAATTTGTTATATAGCAAAATTCTTTAAGAAGAAAATTATATTCGTTGAATCTTTTGCTAGAGTTAATTCTAAAAGTATGTCAGGTAAAATGATTAATAAGATTGCTGATGTATTTTTAGTACAACATAAAGAGTTACTAGATGTATATGAGAATTCGACTTATAAAGGAGATTTATATTAATGATATTCGTTATTTTAGGAACGCATGAATTAGAGTTTAAGAGATTACTTAAATATTTAGAGGATATGGATATAAAAGAAAAAGTTGTAATACAGTCAGGAAATACACAATTTTCTTCAGAAAAATATGAAATAATACCGTTTTTATCTCAAGGTGATTTTGATAAATATATAGATGAAAGTGAGCTTATAATAACTCATGGAGGTGTAGGTTCAATACTTACAGGACTTAAACACAATAAAAAAGTTATAACAATGGCTAGACTTTCAAATTATAATGAGCATAATGATGATCATCAACTAGAAATATGTAATAAGCTTTCAAAAGAAGGATATACAATTAACTGTACAGATTTTGAATCATTAAAAGAAGCTATTTATAATTATAAAGATATAGAACTTAAACCATATATCTTCAATAATGATGAGTTAGTAAATTTTATAGATGAAACAATAAAAAATATATAAAAAGTAATGGGATGTTCTAAAACATCCCATTTTTCGTATATATTTTATAGATTAAATAAATCCTAAAAGGGTAAATTAATATTAGTATAGAAGGTAAGGAGATTATCTTATGAAAGAAAGTACACTAATTACGATTTTAGGAGAACATAATGAGAGTGGGATAATATTAGCAAATAAGTATAACTTCAAAGATATAATAATAATTGCAGATAAAGAGAATGAGAGTAAAGCATTAAAGCTTAAAGAAAGCTATTTAAATAAAAATAATAAGCTTAAAATTGATATTGTATTTAAAGATTTTGAAGACTATATCTCTAATAATGATAATAATAAACTCACAATAAATTTAACACTAGATGATACTTTAAAAGCATTAAAGTTACTTAATTTATGTAATGCAACAAATAATTATGGAGTATACGTTGATATAATAGGAAAAAAAGAATATTGGTTTAATAATGATATGAAAGTATTAAAGGAAGAACCTATTGATTTAGATATTGATGATATGTTTGAAGCATCAGGGAATAATATAATAGCACATGAATGTAAGTACAAAAAAGATAAATACATATTAGAATTTGCAAAAGCAATATATAATAACTTAGAAGTTTGGCACAAATACAAACAAAGACTTTATGATAATAGACTGTTTGAACATGATATTGAAAATAACACACTTATACATATAAATAAAGAAGGTTTAAATAATGAAGAAAAAGATCTTTTAAATAAAATTTTGAAAAAGCTAAAGGAATTTAATTTAATAGAGATTGAAGAAGACACGAAGATACATGTAAAGTTTTTAAATGAATATCTTAAAGGATTTATATTTAAAAGTGGAACATGGCTTGAAGTGTTAACTGAAAGCATAGTAGAAGAAATAAGCTCTGTAGATGAAGTCAAAAGTGGAGTAGTCTTTCTTTGGGATAGTAAGCATAACAATATAAAAAATGAATTAGATGTAGTTGCTGTTAAGGATTCCACTATAGTTTGTATATCTTGCAAAGATAGTGCTAAATATGATGAAAATGCCCTAAATGAATTAGAAGTATATAGCAATAAAATTGGGGGAACTAATGCTAGAAAAATATTAGTAGCAACAAAACAACCATTAAAATCATCAGTTAGAGATAGGGCAAGAGAAATGGATATACATTTAGTTATAGTGGATAATGATATAAATATATTTAAAAAAACTTTAGAAAAAATAATAAACAAGTAAAAGCTCAGGAGTTAATATGGCTCCTGAGCTTTTATCTGTTTATAACTTAAAAGTTTTATTTAATACTTTAGCACCTATTTTTTCACCCATAAGTACTTTAGTTTCATATCCTAGTTTAGTTTGTTCTATAATATCTTCATCAATTTCTACAATATTTTTTTTAAAGAATAAAATTACAGTTGAACCACCAAATTTGAAGTATCCTTTTTCATCACCTTTAGAAACTCTTTTGCCAGAAGGACAACTTTGAATTATGCTACCAACACAAGTCGCTCCAACTTCTACATATAACACATTATCAAAATTATCAGATTTAAATACAGACCATTCACGCTTATTTTGGCAAAATAGTTTTGGTATTTTATCTACAGCAACTGGATTTACGGAATAGTAATTTCCTTTTATGTAATGATTTTCTCCTGAAATACCAGAATCGATAAAGTGATATCTATGGTAATCAGTTGGACATAATCTAAAGATTAAGCAGGTTCCCCCTTCATACTCATTAGCAACTTTCTCGTCTCCTAATAATTCACTTAGACTATAAGTTATACCTTTTACTTGAACAAGGTTATTCATATCTATATGTTCATATGCTAAAACTCTACCATCAACTGGAGATATTAAAATGTCTTTTGATTTAGCTATAGGTCTTGCACTTGGAATAACAGTTCTTGCAAAGAAATCATTAAATGTAGTGAATTCTGATGCTGACTTTGAATACATTTTCATATCGATATTAAAGTCATTAATAAACTGTGGTATTTTCTTTTTACTTGATCTAGTATCACAGAAAAAACCATAAACCTTAGAACATAATTTCTTTTTAAATACTAGTTCTGTTAATCTTTTACCAGCAGGGGATTCATAGCACCAATCTAAGTATTTCTTACCAGCAACTTTTTCTTCTTCATATGATTTTGTAGTTCTATTATATACAAGTATCATTATTGACTCCTTTTTGTTAATATTTTAGGAATTTTCATAATAAAAGTATAGTAGAAAGCAATCCTAAATGCAAGTTATAGGAAATTCCAATTGATATTGTGGTTATAATAAGGTAAAATTTAATTTGTGAGATAAATAAGTAGGTTGTTTAAATTTGAAACCATATGGTAATATTAGTTAAAAATATAACGAAGTTTTGTTAAAAGGCTTTAAATTTATATTGATGGAGGTACGTCTTTTAGGATGAAAAAAATAATTATTAATGAAAAAGAAATCCAAGTTGCTGAAGGTACTACTATACTTGAAGCAGCAAGAGCAAACGGGATAGACGATATAGCAACTCTTTGCTATTTAAAAGAATGTGGTAATGTTGGAAAGTGTGGAGTATGTGCTGTTGAAGTGGAAGGTAAACCAAATCTTGTACTAGCATGTCTTGCAAAAGTAGAAGACGGTATGGTTGTTAGAACTAATACTGAAAAAGTACAAGAAAGAGTTAAATCAAGAGTTTCAACACTACTTAATAAGCATGAATTCAAATGTGGTCCATGCTCAAGAAGAGAAACTTGTGAATTCTTAAAATTAGTTATTAAAAGTAAAGGAAGAGCTACAACGCCTTTCCTACCAAAAGATAAAAGTGAATTTGTTGATGAAAGAAGTGCATCAATAACTATAGATAGAACAAAGTGTGTGTTATGTGGTAGATGTCAAGCAAGCTGTAAAGTTAAATCAGGTACAGAAGTTATTAAAGTAGCTAACTTTGACGGAACTAGAATGGTTGCACCAACAGATAACAAATGTTTCGATGATACAAACTGTTTACTATGTGGACAATGTGTATCTGCATGTCCAGTTGCTGCTTTAGAAGAAAAGTCACATATTGAAAGAGTTGAAGAAGCCTTAGCAGATCCAAACAAGCATGTAATAGTTGCAATGGCTCCAGCTGTAAGAACTTCAATGGGTGAATTATTCAAAATGGGTTACGGGGTAGACGTAACAGGTAAGTTATATACTGCATTAAGAGAAATTGGATTTGATAAAGTATTTGATATAAACTTTGGTGCTGATATGACAATAATGGAAGAAGCTACTGAACTTATTCAAAGAATAAATGCAGGTGGTCCATTCCCAATGTTTACTTCATGCTGTCCAGGATGGGTAAGACAAGTTGAAAATTATTATCCAGAACTTATAGATAATTTATCATCAGCTAAGTCACCACAACAAATATTTGGTACTGCATCAAAAACATACTATCCAGAAATAGCTGATATAGATCCTAAAAATGTATTTACAGTAACAGTTATGCCTTGTGTAGCTAAAAAATACGAAGCAGATAGACCAGAGATGGAAAATAACGGACTAAGAAATATAGATGCTGTTATAACAACAAGAGAATTAGCAAGAATGATTAAAGCAAGAAAAATTGACTTTGCTAATCTTGAAGATGGTGTTCAAGACCCTGCTATGGGAGAATACACTGGTGCAGGTGTAATTTTCGGAGCAACTGGTGGAGTTATGGAAGCTGCTATAAGAACAGCTAAAGATTTTGTTGAAAATAAAGATATTGAAAACATTGAATATGAACAAGTTAGAGGTTTAGATGGAATCAAAGAAGCTACTGTAAATATAGGCGGAAATGACTATAACGTAGCTGTAATAAATGGTTCAGCAAATCTTTTCAAATTCATTGAAAGTGGAAAAATGAACGAAAAAGATTATCACTTTATCGAAGTAATGGCTTGCCCAGGTGGATGTGTAGATGGTGGTGGACAACCTCATGTAAGCGCATCAGATAGAGAAAAAATTGATGTAAGAGCAGTAAGAGCATCAGTATTATATAACCAAGACAAACATTTCGCTAAGAGAAAATCTCATAAAAACGAAGCTTTATTAAATATGTACAAGAATTACATGGGAGAACCAGGACATGGAAAGGCTCATGAATTACTACATCTTAAATATAAGAAAAAAGGCGAAAAATAAAAGTTTTTTAGGATTACAATAATATATATTTACAGTAAATCTCATACTATCTATTAGTATGAGATTTATTTTTTTCTCGTAAATTAACTTTCTTTAAAATATATGTGTAAATTGATGAAAAACTTTGAGAATAAGGTATTATTTATATAAAGGGAGGAAGTGGTTTATATTAGTGAGAAGCTTAGAAGTTTAATAAAAAAAATAGATAAATTACTATTAAAAGTTAACTTTCCAATGTTAGCAGTTATACTTGTTATTTTAATAGGCTCTATGACTTTATTTATAAAGCCTATTATTGGAGTTGCTGATAACGGTGATTTCTTTAGAATAATAAGTCAAAACGATTTACACTATTTGAATAATAATCCAGCAGATGAAAATGAACGGTTTATTAGTTATTTTCAAAAAGATTACGGAATAAATCAATTTTATAATAATTCTCAAAGACTTTTAGTATCCACTCAATCTCTATTGATAAGGCCAGCTATATTTTTAAGTGAATTAGTAACAGGAAATGATAAAGTATTTGATATTAGATTTTTAGCAGCAATATTACTAGTTTTTCAAGCAATAGCTGCTTATTTATTAGTAAAAGTATTTACTAATGATGTAAAAAGACCAACGTTAAAATTAATAATAACATTATTATATATTTTTATATTTATGGATACAGGATATATAGCCTACTTTAATTCTTTTTATGGAGAAGGAGTTAATATTCCCTTTTTCCTATTAAGTGTAGGAATTCTTCTGTATATGATAAAGTTTAATAAGTTTAAGTGGTATAACTTACTAGCATTTTTATTAACATCATTTATATTCTTCGGAGCAAAGCAACAACTTGCACCAACTGGGATTTTGTTAGCTATATTAACATGGAGAATAATATGTTATAAGAATAATAAAAAATCAATAAAAATAATATCGATAATGATGATTGGAATATTTGTTATTGGTGCAGTATTTTTCTATAAATCAATAGAAGGAGATTTTAATTTTATAAATAGATACCATTCATTAAATAGAGGAATACTATTGGATGAAGGAGATCCAGATAAGATATTAGAAGATATGGGAATAAATAATCAATATTCTCTTTTAGAAAATACAATATATTTTTCAGATGTATCTCAAATAGATTTAAATGATAAATCATTAAAAGAGAAATATTATGATCACTTTACAATACTTGATATATTAAAGTATTATGCTTTTCATCCCAAAGACATGATTAAGATGGCTAAAATAGGATTTGGTAATGCATATTATATAAGACCTATGGTTCAAGGTAATTATGAAAAGAGTGCTGGTAAATTACCAGGAGAAAAATCATATTTCTTTAGTGGATGGAGTTTGTTTAAAGCAGATATTCTCCCACATAATTTACTTGCTTCATTAGCGTATATAGGATTATTCTTTTTTTATTCAATAAAGAGGTACATTAATGCTAGAAACTACGATAGAGACGATGATTGCCTATTTGAAGAAGCGTATTTATATATCTTTTTAGTTGGTTTTTCTCAAATAGTAATATCATTGGTCGGTGCAGGGGACGCCGATCTTTCAAAACATGAACTTATGTACAATATGTCTTGGGATATGATGTTCTTATATTTTGTCGTGAATATAATCAAAAAAAGGGATAAAAAGGAGGTATAAAATGGGATCACTAGATGTTAGAAAAAAGATAGATATAACTATAACTATGTTAATGGCTTTTTTCTTTTCTATGGGAGTAATATTTAACGTACTTAAATTTCAAAAAAACTTTGAAAACTATGCTATGTTTTTAGTCTTAATAGTTGTAATGTTAGTTTCATATTATACAACAACTACATTAGCTTTAATAATAACTCTTGTAGTAGATTTTATATATATAAGTATTAAATTATATTTAAGTTTAGGAGGAGAAACAGCGATAACTTCGTCTACTTATTTTTGGATTATTATGGTTGTAATAGCGGCTCTTATTACATCGATTTTATCTAGACAAATTTATGATATTCAAAAAGAGTTAACTGAAGTAAAAGAGAGAAATGATAAGCTCGTAATGATAGATCATAAAACTGGAATGAGAAATTCAAGAGCGTTTATGAATGAAATGCCAATATATATGAGTATGTCAAGGAGACATAAGGAAATTCCTGTAACGCTAATGGTTACTAGAGTAAAGTACAGTGATAGACTTAGAAGACTTATTGGTGATGAAAAGTATGAGCAAATAATAATATCATTTTCATCTAGAATAGGGAATCTATTAAGGGATGAAGATAGAAAATATATATTAAATGATGCAACCTTTGCATATATATTACTTGCTCCAAAAGAAGGCGCTGAAGTAGTAAGAAAAAGATTAAAGGATGATATAAGTAAAATAGTTTTAGATGAAGATAGTATTTTAGGTGGAATAAACTTAGAAGTTCAAATTGGATTTGAAACTCTAAATGATGAAATTGTAGATGCTGCTGACTTCCTAAAGAAAGCAGAGAGTGCTGGTGACTATGATGTATAAGTGCTTCAAAAAAAGCATAATTTTCATATCATTTATAGCTATTTTAATTACATCAATGATTAATATAAATGTATATGCAAGTGATAACAATGATAAGATATTAATTCTTTATGATACTTATAAACAGTATGGAGGGAAAAATAACGAACTAGGTTATATAAATGATATGGCTATATCTACTGGAAATATAGTAGATATAGTAAATATTAGGTCTTATAAAGATAGTGATATTTATAACTACAATAAAGTTATTATTCTGTGCAATTTAGAAGGAAGTATTAAGGATAATTTAAAAGAAAACATAATGAAATTTAATGGAGATATATTTTGGGTTGGTAAGAACTATGATGAATTTAAAAATCAAAAGAAAATATCACATATTGATTTGGATGATTTAAATAGTTCTTCCGAAGAAAAGCTATTTAATGCATTTGGATATAGAAATGAATTTAATAAAAATAGATATATTTTGATAGATAATGTAACTCCCTTTATAGACTTAAATGATTTAGTTGATAAGATATCTTACTTATATCAAAATGGAATACAATTTGTAATAAGTACAATACCTGTATTTGAAAATACAGATTTTAATGCAATGAAAAGATATGCAGAAGTTTTAAGATATGCTGAAGCTAGAGGTGGAACTATAATAATGCATAATCCATACTTAGAAGTCGAGAATGCTCCAGCTGAAGATATTATAAGTAAGTGCATAATAGGATATAAAAATTACTTAGATTATTGGGTGTATCCAGTGGCTTTGGATATGCCTAAGGCATATTTATATAGAGATGATATGAAGCCACTTTTAAGTAAAAGTAATACAATATTTCTTCAAGAATCTGAAGATACAGGTATATTAGATTTTATGAGTTTTCAAAATAATAAATTTAGTAATGTAATACAGAAGATAAATTATGAAAACATAGATAAAAGTAATTATAAAGACTTTAGAAATACTGCGATATCTATAGATAATAAAAATTCTTATAAAGATTTTAAAAAGATAGTAAGCAATCTTATATATAATGGAGTTTACTTTAATAATCCTAGTTATATAAATTCTAAAGTAACTTTAGGTAATGATGTTTTAACATCAGGAGGAAGTGGAATTTATTTAAATAATAAACCAGTAACTCAAAACACTTTTGTTGATGAAAAAGGTTTTGAAGAGGCTATTTCAAAGAGCAATAAAAATGTTGAAGCTCCAAGGGAAGAGAATGAATATATAAATATTTCTAGTCCAAGAAAAGTCATAGTGGTAGTAGCAATAATAGCATGTATCATTTTCCTTGTAATAGTTATTTTAAGTAGAAAAATTGATAGGAAAAAATACTTTAAATAAGGGGGATACAATGAATATATTTGATTATTTAGCCCTATACTCATTAGCGGTAATATGGATAATAATTTTTATTAATGTAATTTTAGTAGTAGCAGGCTATGTTTATTATACTAAGGTTGAAAAAATTAAAATGGAAGAAGATCTTAAAGAGTTTCCCTTTGTATCAATTATGGTTCCAGCACATAATGAAGCTTTAGTTATAGAAAGAACCGTTCAATCACTTCTTAATCTAGATTATCCAGATGATAGATATGAAATTATAGTTGTGAATGATAATTCAAGTGATAATTCGCATGAAATATTAACTAACATGCAAAAGAAAAATCCAGATAGGAACTTGATTGTAATAAGTACAGATAGTACAAATGGAGGGAAGGGAAAGTCCAATTCTTTAAATATTGGATTCAATGCAAGTAAAGGTGAAATTTTAGCAATCTATGATGCTGATAACACTCCAGAAAAGAAAGCACTAAAGTATTTAGTCCAAACTCTTATTAAAGATGATAGTCTTGGTGCAGTAATAGGGAAGTTCAGATGTAGAAATAGAGCAAGAAATTTACTTACAAAATTTATAAATATAGAAACATTAACATTTCAATGGATGGCTCAAGCTGGAAGGTGGCAACTTTTAAATTTATGTACTATTCCAGGAACTAATTATGTAGTAAGAAGAAGCATAATAGAAGAGATGAATGGATGGGATACTAAAGCAATAACAGAAGATACTGAAATGAGCTTTAGAATGTATAGAATGGGATATAAAATAAAATTTATGCCACGTGCAGTTACATGGGAGCAAGAACCCCAAACACTTAATGTTTGGATAAAACAAAGAACAAGATGGGCAAAAGGAAACACCTATGTTGTAATAAAAAATTTTAGGTATTTATTTAAAAGGGATGCAGGTGTAACTAGGTTTGATATCTTATATTATGCAACTACATATTTTTTATTTTTATCAGCAAGCATAATATCAGATGGTTTATTCGTACTTGGAATGGCTGGAGTCATTCATCTTAATATACAAGGGTATGGTTCTGCACTATGGATAGTTGCAATACTTATGTTTATATTGTCCATAATGGTTGCAATATCAACAGAAAAAGGAGAACTTACTTTTAAAAATGTATGCATAATATTTCTTATGTATTTTATATATTGTAAGCTTTGGGCACTTGTAGCTGTCCTTGGTCTATACAACTATATAATGGATATAGTATTCAAAAGAAAAGTAACATGGTATAAAACACAAAGATTTTAGGAGGGAGGATTTTCCCATGGGGAATAAAAGAATATTTAAATTTATTACTACAATAGTAATAGTATTTAGTTTTGCATTTTTATTACAAATTAATATAAATAGCAAAAAGGCAGAAGCAGCCCCTAGTAATAGTATTACAAAGGTGGCGAATCAGAAAACTTTTAATATAGATTCTGATGTAGTATTTAGAGGTGTATTTTCATCACATAGTTGGTTCTTTGATGTAGATAAATGGTGGAGTACTAATGAGGTTACTGGAGAAATAACATTTAGTATAAATCAAGTTGTACAAAAAGGAGTAGAAACATATTTAACTTTTTCAGTAAATGATGTTCCATTTAAATCTGAAAAGATAGCATATAATCCAAAAGAGGAAAGACAAACATTAAGATTTACAATACCAAAGAAACTGTTTAAAGAAGGTAGTAATAAATTTACTGTAAATGCTTATGCTAGAGTTTCGGATTTGCCTTGTGTAGATGATGTTAATCCAGCAAACTGGTTAGATATATTTAAAGATTCTAAAATTGTAGTAAAGTACAATGAAGTTGCTGCAAATAATGATATAGCTAATTTCCCTTATCCATTTATAAAAGAAAATGATAGTAAAGATACAGGAACAGCAATTGTAATACCAGATAACTATAGTGATTCAGATTTAGAATCTGCATTCATGCTTAATGCGTATTTAAGTAGCATTTATAAAAATAATTCTGCAGATAGCAATTATAATCAACCTATAATAAAATATTCGGATATCAGTAAATATAAAGATTATAATCTTATATATATAGGTGAAAAAGATACTTTACCAAATGAACTAAAATCGCAATTTAATGGAGTTGATGATGGAAATTTCAAAGATGGTTCTCTTATTAAGATTATAAATTCACCATATTCAAAGAATGAAAACACTAAGGTATTATCTATAGTTTCAAATAATGCTGCAATGATGAAAAAGGCAGTTAAATTCATGATGAATGATAATTTAGTAAGTCAACTATTTAAGGATCAATATATAGTAAATGGAAATACAGAAGAACTTGATAAAGCTTATGAGTCTTCAAATGAAGTTACATTTAAGAGTCTTGGATATGATGATATTTTACTAAAAGGACTATTTAGAAGAACTGCAAATTTAAATTACTATATTCCAAGAAATAAGGTTTTAGCTAATGGTGGAAAAATAAAATTAAATATGAGATACTCAAAAAATCTAGATTTCGATAGATCATTAGTTAGTGTTTATATAAATGGAATACCAATAGGAAGTAAAAAGCTTACAATGGATAATGCAAATGGTGATAGTGTTGAACTTACAATACCAAATGATGTTAAGGATACAAGTTATCTTAATATACAAATTGCATTTGATTTAGAAATGCAAGGTCAGTGGTGTCAAAAGAGAGAAGAGCAAACTCCATGGGCAGTAGTCACAGGAGATTCATATCTTTACCTTCCAAGTTCAGAAGAACTTAATTACTATTTTGATAAGTATCCGAATCCATTTATAAAAAATAATCAGTTTAATAATACTTTATTAGTTGTCCCAACTAGTATGACATCAGATGATATATCAACAATTGGTAACATGGTTGCTTATTGGGGAAAAGACTTAAAGTATAATAATGGAGATTTATTTGTTAAGGCTGGTTCCAAAAACTTAGGAGATGAGAAAGATAGTCATAACTTAGTTGTATATGGAACACCAGAAAATAATCCATTTATAAAGGAATTAAATAAAGACTTATGGTTTAAATATAATAATGATTTCACAGGATTTGAATCTAATGAAAAACTTTATTTAACATCACCATTTAATTCACAAATAACAACATATCAGTTATGTGATTCGCCATTTAATAAGCAATTTGGAATGTTAGTTTTAACATCACCAGATAATAGTTTATTAAATCAATCTATAAATTACTTCTTAACATCAGATAAGGTATTTGAACTGAATGGAGATTCAGAAGTAATAGATAAGTTTGGTAATATAAAGAGCTTTGTTATGAATGCGCCTAAAGATAAGCCTATATTTGAGCAAGTAAATACCATGGGCGGAAAAGAAAAGATTCTGTTAATGGTGCTTGTAGTAATAGCAATAATATTAATACTTTCAGTATTATTATTTGTACGTAAATATAGAAAGTTAGATGGAAAGAAAAAGAAGAATAAAAATGATATAGAAAGTAGATTCAAAGACTTATTTAAAAAGAAATAAGAAAAAGCCCTAAAGCTAAGCTTTAGGGCTTTTATTATTGAAATAATTATTTCATAGTTTCTAAGTATTCATCATAAGTCATAGTTCTATCAACTAAGCTACCATCTTCTTTAATATCAAAGATTCTGTTTGCTATAGTTTGAACGAATTCATGGTCATGTGATGCAAATAAGATAACGCTCTTAAAGTCTTTAAGTCCGTTATTTACTGCAGTTATTGATTCAAGGTCTAAGTGGTTAGTAGGTTGATCTAACATTAATACATTTGCATTTGAAAGCATCATTCTAGATAACATACATCTAACCTTTTCTCCTCCTGAAAGAACTGAAGCTTCTTTTAATGCTTCTTCTCCTGAGAATAACATTCTTCCAAGGAATCCTCTTATATAACTTTCAGATTTTTCATCAGAGAATTGTCTAAGCCAATCAACAAGTGAAAGGTTGCAATCATTGAAGAATTCTGAGTTATCTTTAGGGAAGTATGAAGTTGATATTGTAATACCCCATTTGAATGAACCGCTATCTGGTTCCATTTCCCCATTTAATATTTTAAATAATGTAGTAATAGCTATTTCATTAGCTCCAACTAAAGCTATTTTATCATCTTTATTAACTCTGAAGCTTATGTTGTCTAAAACTTTAACTCCATCTATAGTCTTACTTAAGCCTTCAACAACTAATATATCATTACCAACTTCTCTTTCAGGTTTAAATCCAACGAATGGATATCTTCTAGTAGAAGGTTGAATATCATCTAAAGTAATTTTATCTAATAACTTCTTTCTTGAAGTTGCTTGCTTAGATTTTGAAGCGTTAGCACTGAATCTAGCAATGAAGTCTTGAAGTTCTTTAATCTTTTCTTCTTTTTTCTTATTTTGGTCCTTAGCCATTTGAAGAGCTAATTGGCTTGATTCATACCAGAAATCATAGTTACCAGTGAAGATTTTAATCTTACCAAAGTCAACGTCAGCTATGTTAGTACAAACTTTATTTAAGAAGTGTCTATCGTGGGATACTACGATAACAGTTCCTTCAAAGTTTATTAAGAACTCTTCAAGCCAGTTTATTGATTTAATATCTAGATGGTTTGTAGGCTCATCTAGGATAAGTATTCCAGGGTTACCGAATAAGGCTTGAGCTAAAAGAACTTTAACCTTTTCTGCACCAGTTAATTCTGAAACTTTTTTATAGTGCATATCAGTTGTGATACCAAGTCCTTGAAGTAATGATGAAGCTTCTGATTCAGCTTCCCATCCATTAAGATCAGCAAATTCTCCTTCAAGTTCTGATGCTTTAATTCCATCTTCATCAGTAAAGTCAGGCTTTGCATATAATGCATCCTTTTCTTTCATGATTTGATATAGTCTTTCATTTCCCATTATTACTGTTTCTAAAACTTCGAACTCATCATATTGGAAGTGATCTTGTTTTAAAACAGACATTCTTGTATTTGGAGCAATTGAAACTTCTCCTGTATTTGGTTCAACTTCTCCAGAAAGAATTTTTAAGAAAGTACTTTTTCCAGCACCATTAGCTCCAATTACGCCATAACAGTTTCCAGCAGTGAACTTTAAGTTAACATCTTCAAAAAGCTTACGTCCACCATATCTTAGACTAACATTTGATACAGTTATCAATCTTATTCTACCTCATTTCATAAATATATTTATTTGCCTATTATAACATATAATTTAAAATAAATTCCATAACAAAATAAACATTAAGTAATATGGTCTAAAACCATTGAATTTATGAGGAATATAAAGGAATTAAAAGAATAATTTTTATTGACAAGGATTTTAAAATGATGGTAAAATTAGTTTATAAATAAGTAGGTTGGGAGAATAGTCATGAAGATTTGCATTAACTTAAGTTTAACAAAAAAAGTTAATACAACATATTACTATAACTATTATAGATAAAGTTTGCATTTGTAAAAATTATAGATGCAAACTTTGCGGAGACGTTAGTTTGTGTCTATGATGGTTATGGTTTAATGACTTGTTCGGAATTCATATATTAGCCACATAGGACGAAATTACTATGTGGTATTTTTAAATTTTATAATAATACCACATAGGATAAAAATCCTATGTGGTTTTTTTTTATATATTAATTTATTAGTACAGGAGGATATGTAGGATGAAAAGGGAAAGATTTAAAAGTAGGGCAGGCTTTGTACTATCGTGTATAGGAGCCGCAATAGGACTCGGGAACATATGGATGTTTCCATACAGACTTGGACAGTATGGGGGAGCAGCATTCTTAATACCATACTTCATATTTGTATTTTTACTTGGGACAGTAGGGCTTATGACAGAATTCGCATTTGGAAGAAAGTTTAGAGGCGGTTCATCAACCGGAATAAGAAAAGTACTTGAAGAAAAAAAGATAAAGGGAAGTAAACTAATATCCATTATTCCAGCCATTGGATTAATGGGAGTATTCATGTTCTATAATGTTGTTGTAGGGTGGATTATTAAATACTTTAATATGAGTATTACAGGAAAGATTAATGAGATTGATATAAGCACATATTTTGATTCTTTTGCAGGAAGTAGTAGTACAGTAGTTTTTAATTTTATAGCAATCATAATTACTCTTGGAATTGTATATTTAGGAGTGGCAAAAGGAATTGAAAATATAAATAAAATAATAATGCCAGCACTTTTTGTAATATTTATATTGTTAGCAATAAGATCACTCACACTTCCAGGAGCTAGCGAAGGAATAAAATACTTACTAACTCCAAATTGGAATTACCTTCTTAAAGTAGATACTTGGGTTATGGCCTTGGGACAAGCATTCTTTACAGTATCACTTAATGGGTGTGGCATGGTTGTTTATGGTAGCTATATTGATAATGAATTTGACATACCGAAATCAGCTTTAAGTACAGCTATCCTAGATACATCAGCAGCACTTTTAGTTTCATTTGTAATAATGCCAGCAGTATTTTCATTTGGACTTGATCCACAAGCTGGACCACCATTACTATTTATAACAATGCCAACAATATTTAAGGCTATGCCAGGTGGTCATATAATAAGCATAGTATTCTTCTTAAGCATATTATTTGCAGCAATAAGTTCATCAATAAATATGCTTGAGGGACCTGTAGAAGCTTTAATGGAAAGAGTTAAATTAAGTAGAAAGAAAGCATCAATTTTACTTGCTCTTATTGGATTTATACTTTCAATACCTCTTAATTTAAGTATGAGTACTTTTGATAACTTTACTAACTTTATAACTGTTATTATATCTCCTATAGGAGCGCTTATAGTTGCAGTTGTATTCTACTATGTATGTGGTGAAAAGAAAGTTTTAGAGGAAGTTAATATTGGAGCAAAAAGAAAGCTTTCTAATGGATTTATATTCATGGGGAAATATGTGTTTACTATAACAACAGTAATAGTAATAATACTTGGAATTATTTATGGAGGGATTGGATAGAATTAATAGAATATAAAATTATATAGAATGAGGGGGAGAGGTTAATATGGTTATTTTAACAATGGATAGTTATCCGGGAAAAGAAATTGTAGAAGTTAAAGGTTTAGTAAAAGGAAGCACAGTAAGATGCAAAAATGTAGGTAGAGATATTGGATCTGCATTTAAAAATTTAGTTGGTGGAGAAATGGTATCTTATAAAGAAATGCTTGATGAAGCAAGAGAAATAGCCACACAGAGAATGATCGATGAAGCTGAGAAATTGGGAGCTAATGCTATAGTTACTTTTAGAATGATGTCATCATCAGTAGCCCAAGGTGCTGCTGAAATGGTAGCCTATGGAACAGCAGTAGTTGTTAAATAAGAGGTATATAATGAAAAATTTATTTGATATGAATGTAGGCCTTTTTAAAGAAGCAAGAGAAGGTAAACCATCAGGGCCTATATTTACTTTATTTATGCCTATAATATCTAATCTAGCTGCTTTACCAATTTTATTAATACCAATACTTATAATACAAATGTATTTGCTTATTAATCCATCATTTTATAATGTATATGGATTCCAATTAGATCTTATATTAAATACAGGGGCCATTATTATATTTTACTTCTTAATAGTTAAATATAAGGAAAAAAGAAGTATAGCATCAATTGGATTTAAACTTAATAAAAGTACATTATATGAGTATTTAAGTGGATTTTTAATTGGTATATTACTTATAGGAATAATAGCAGTATTAATAGTTATAACAGGAAACGGAAGTTTTGAATTTAATAAAAGTATAGACTTATCATTTGTAGGACCATTTATATTAGTCATAATAGGATGGTGTATACAAGGAGCCTCAGAAGAAATAATGATGAGAGGACATATGATGCCTGTTCTTGGCAATAGATTTGGTCCTATCGCAGGTATATTAATATCATCTTCATATTTTGGAGCACTTCATTTATTAAATAATGGGATATCTGTACTTGCTATAGTTAACCTAATTCTATTTGGAATATTTGCATCAGTTTTTGCAATATATAAAAGAAGTCTTTGGGGTGTTTGTGCAATTCATAGTGCATGGAATTTTGCTCAAGGAAATCTTTTTGGATTCTTAGTAAGTGGTATAAAGACTAATGGTGGTCAAATAATAACTACAAAAATATCTGAAGGAAATATTATAAATGGTGGTAATTTTGGTCCAGAAGGCGGATTAATTACAAGCTTAATATTAATTTTAGCTATTTTAGTAGTGTTATATTTATTAAAAAGAAAAAATAGAGCTTAAAAATATAAGGTTAGAGTTTAAATAAGCTCTAACCTTTAATTTTCTATTCTATTTAATTTTCTATCATATTAATATTATTTTTATTAAAGTATTCTTCAGCTTGATTATTTGCATCTTTTCTTAGCCAGTCATAAGATATACTTTCAAGTTCTTTTAATAATTTTCTAGGAAATAACGCCTTGCAGGCACTAGATTCAGCAGGAAAATCTGACTTAACAACTTTAAATTGTTCATTATCCTTTTGGAGATAAACAATTCCTGTAAAGTCGCCACCAGTACTGCTATAAGCTTTATTATTTTTCACTTTATAAGAATCAACAGCTGAGGTTATGTAAGCTAATATAGTATCATCATCAACTTCAGTTCCAATAATCTTATGGCTTTCAAATACCTTTGCATTATCTCCGGCTATAGATCCAACATATTCTTTTAAATAATCTGATATTAACTTATTCAAATCTTTAGTTGATATTAAATCATCAGTAGTAATAAAATTCCTTTCTTCTATAGGAGAATTATCAATAGAGCAACCAGTAAATGAAAATACTAGAACTAAAGATAATACCATTATAAACTTTCTCATTTAAAATCCCCTCCCAAAATGTAAAGTAGTATAATTTAATAGTACATAATAATTTGATTATAAAGGTAAAAATTTACTGAAATATCATTACAAATAGGTAACGGTGTATAATATAAATAACTAATAAAGAAAAGGAGAGTAAATTTATGCAAAAAACAAATGCTATGAGGATATTAGATAAAAGCAAAATTGAGTACAATGCATTAACATATGATGCATCAGATGGACATATAGATGGAGCAGCGGTAGCTAAAAAGACAGGTCAAGACCCTGAAACAGTTTATAAAACATTAGTTACTATGGGTAACTCAAGAAATCTTTATGTTTTTGTCATTCCAGTATTAGAAGAGCTTGATTTAAAAAAATGTGCAAAGGTTTCAGGCGAAAAGAAGCTTGAAATGATTCACGTTAAAGATATAAATAAATTTACTGGATATATAAGAGGAGGTTGTTCTCCTTTAGGAATGAAAAAACAATATGATACTTTTGTGCAAGAAGAAGCCCTAAAACTAGATAAAATAGTATTTAGTGGAGGTAAGATAGGTCTTCAAATAGAAATGGATCCAAAGGATTTAGAAAAAGTAATAAAAGTTAAGTTTGAAGATGTAATTAAGAGATAGTAATAATTAGGATAAATGGATTTTATTTAGGATAAACTAACTCTAAATGAAAGAGGTGTTTATCCATGAATAATAGAAAGGTTATCTCCTACTTACTTATAGGAAATCTAACATTAATCTTCTTGTTTTTATTAAATAAATTTACAGTAGTTCATGAGTTTTTGAATGTATTTATTCTTGTAATATTTGCCCCAACTATATTTGGTATTTTCTTATTTTATATATTAAGGCCTTTAAGTAACGTCTTTAATAAAAGAGGAATAAAGAAAAATACTTCAGCTATTTTAACTCTTTTAATATTTATAGTTGTAATGGGAGTTATAATGTACTTCTTTGGGGGGTATTTCGTATCTCAACTTATGAAGCTTAAAGATTACATAAACCTACTAATAAAAAATAATCATATTACATTAGAACAAATGAATGCTCAAAATATAGAGAAATATTTAAGTGGTTTTTCTGAAAAAATAATGGGCTATGTACTAAGTTTATTTTACAATGTAAAAAATATATTCAATAAAGGTATGATGATTTTTTCAGATATAATACTAGTTTTTTTAATTACATTTTTCTTATTAAAAGATGGATATAAATTTAAAGATTTTGTATTAAAATTTTCTAAAAAAGAAAATAAAGATTTAACTAGTAAAATATTAAGCGAAGGAGATACTGTTTTATCAACTTATATTATAGGTCAGGCGACTGTTGCATTATCTCTAGCATTAATGATTTTTGTAGGATATTTAATAATAGGAATGCCAAGTGCTTTATTTTTAGCGTTTACAACATTTATATTAGCTTTTATACCTTTCCTTGGATTTTTTATATCCATGATAGTTCCATATGTAATAGCAATTGCAATGGGCTTTAATATGATAATAAAATTAACTATTTTATTTATAATAGCACAAACCTTAAAAGGAAGAGTAGTGGTGCCATTTATTATGGGAAGAGCTATGAAAATACACCCAATAACAGATATTTTCTTAGTTGTTGGAGGTGCAGCTATTGGAGGACCTATAGTAGCATTTTGTATAGTTCCTATTTATTCATTACTTAAAGTTGTATTTAAGAATTTGAAAAAAGAAGGTTTAATAAAAAGAGTAAATGATTAGATGAAAATAGCTATATGTACTTTGATACATATAGCTATTTTTTTATTGTAAAACATAAGCAAATACTGCAATGAAATGACATAGAGTTCCAAGAAGTATAAATACATGGAATATTTCATGTGTTCCAAAAGCACCTATTTTGAATTTATCATCCTTAAAAGCATAGATTACACCACCAATAGTGTACATAATACCACCAAGGACTAATAAGAATAGAGCCATAGGAGCAAGAACTTTAGATAAAGGATATATTGCAAATATGGCAAACCAACCAACAGCAATATACATAACACTTGATATCCACTTAGGACATGTTACCCAAAATAGCTTAAATGTTATTCCAAGAACTGCTGAAATAGCTACAGCAGCAAATAAAATAAATCCTGCTTTATTATTAAGAGCAATTAAGCAAAATGGGGCATAAGAGCCAGTAATAAGTACAAATATCATTGAGTGATCTAATTTTTTTAATCTATAAATAACTTTATCAGTTGAAATTACTGAGTGATAAGTAGTAGAAGCTGTATAAAGCAAAATCATACTAACTCCAAAAACTATAACTGAAATTATAGTAGTAGGAGGGCTTTTGATTAAAACAGCCTTTGCGATAAGAGCAATTAAACCTATTAGTGATAAAACTGCACCAATAAGATGTGTTAATCCATTTAATGGTTCCCTAAAATATTTTTCCATAATAAACCTCCAAAAAATCCCACGTAGTTTTAATAACTACTTACTATAATATTATTATATGAATATGATATGTAAATGGTCAAAGTTATTATTGACTCAAATTTGAATGAAAATACTTAATTTTATGTAATAATGTTGAAATATCTTTAAATTACTACTATTATTAAAATATATATGTTTTAAGATGTAGTTTTAATAACTAGGTTAGGAAGTGTTACAATGGAAAAGAATGAAATATCATCTTTAATTGAGCAATTAGCTTTAGACAAAAATATCAAATTAGAAGAAATACCAGAGATAGACTTATATATGGATCAGGTAATTCAGCTATTTGAAAATAAGTATAATGAAGCTAAAAGATATGAAGACGATAAAGTATTAACTAAAACAATGATAAATAATTATGCAAAAGGGAAGCTTTTAATGCCTATAGAGAACAAAAAATATTCAAAAGAGCATTTAATACTTATGAGTTTTATTTATAACTTAAAAGGATCATTATCATTAAGTGATATAAAAAGTTCTTTAGATACTATAATAAAAGGCTATGAAGAAAATAAGGATTATCCATTAAGACAAATATATACGGATTATTTAGAGCAATCAAAGGACGATTTAGAAGTATTTAAAAAAGATGTACTAGATAAAACTGTATCAATAAGAGAAAAAGTAAAAGAAGATGATGAAAAAACTTTTGAAGAAAGATTTTTATTATTATGCTCTATGATTAATATGAGTAATATGTATAGAAGAATGGGAGAGAAGATTATAGACGAATTCTTTATAAAAGATAAAAAGGAGAAATAAAATTATGAGAGATTTAAACTACTTAAGAAAAGAGATTGATTCTATTAATGGTAAAGGCTATAAAGCGTATAAGTCTTTAGAAGGTGAATATGATTTTAATGATTATATTTTGCATATAGATCACGTACAAGGTGACCCATTTGCAGCCCCTTCAAGGATAAGAGTTACTATGAAAAGTAATATAAATAAAATACCAAAAGAATTATTTAATGAAAACCATAAGAGAATAGCTGTTCAAGATTTTATAACTAGACTTTTCTATCAAAATATAAATAAATATGGTGATAGAGTAATGGGTTCAGGAAAAAGTGGAATGATTAGTATAAGTAAATGTCCACAAGAAATATTAGATAGAACATCAGTTGTAATTGATGATAATAAAATAGAAGCAAGATTTGAAGTTGGATTCCCAGCAAGAGGAAGAAGTGTACTATCAAGAGAACTTCAAAAAATACTATATGATTTCTTACCTAAAATAGTTAATAATAGCTTAAAGTATGAAAATATAGATAAAAACAAACTTGAGAGAAGAGTAAAACTAGTTTGCGACCAAGAATTTATAAGAAAAGAACTAAAAGAAAGAGGATTAGTTGCATTTATAGGAAATGGATCAATACTACCAAGAGAAAGTGGAGTATCAACAAAACCTTTAAAATCAGCTAAGAAATTTATATCACCAAAAGAATTAGAAATAGAAATAAATCTTCCTCATAAAGGTTTAATTAAAGGATTAGGCATAAAAAAAGGTATAACTTTAATTGTAGGTGGAGGATATCATGGGAAATCTACTCTTTTAAATGCCTTAGAAGTTGGTGTTTATAACCACATTGAAGGCGACGGAAGAGAATATGTAATAGCTGATAACACTTCAATGAAAGTTAGAGCAGAGGATGGAAGATCAATTATAAGAGATGATATATCATTATTTATAAATAATCTTCCAAATGGTAAAGACACTAAAAAGTTTATAAGTGAAAATGCAAGTGGAAGTACATCACAAGCAGCTAATATAGTAGAAGCTATAGAATCAAATACAAACCTTTTACTTATTGATGAAGATACTTCAGCAACAAACTTTATGATAAGAGATGATGTTATGCAAAGCTTAGTATCAAATGAAGAAGAACCAATAACTCCATTTATAGAGCTTGTTAGATCAATATATGAAGAAAAAGATATATCAACTATTATAGTAGTTGGAAGTTCAGGAGAATACTTTGATATTGCAGACACTGTAATACAAATGGATAACTATGAACCTAAAGATGTAACTTTAAAAGCTAAAGAATTATCTACGGGTGCGATATTAAATAGAATAAAGAATAGAGATATAAAAGTAAATATAGATTTTGATAGAAAAGTACTTAAAGGTTCAATTGAAAAAGGTCCTAAAGGGGTTAAAATCAAAACTTTAGGTATTGATGGACTTAGTATAAATAAAGAAGATATTAATTTAAGAAGCGTAGAACAAATTGTGGATAGAGAACAAGTTACTTCAATGGGAAATATGATGAAGTGGGCTGAAGATAAAATTATAAACAATAACCTTACTTTAATAGAAGTAACTGATAGAATTTTAGATGAAGTAAAAGAAAAAGGTTTAATACAAATGAGTGGAATGAAAGGTGGATCAGGTAATTTAGCACTTCCAAGAAAACAAGAGATAATGGCAGCATTTAATAGATATAGAAAACTTAAAATAAAATAACTTTAAGTATATGTTTTAAATGATGGGAGGTATGGTTATGGTACTTTGGATAATCATAATAGTATTAATTCTTATAGTTTTGGCTTTACTTTATGTAGGAAACTATTTTTATAAATTAGCAATTGATTCTCGTACATCAAAAGATGCTTTATTTAAGAATGAATTTTCATCAGATGAAGATAAGGTTTCTCAAGATGAAACTAGTGGAGAAAATAGAGAAGATTATAGAAAATGGCTTTTAGATGAATCAAATTATAAAGATGAATATATAACATCTTTTGATGGATTAAAGCTTCATGGATATAAAATAATAAATGAGGAAAAGACAGATAAATGGGTTATTGCAGTTCATGGATATACAAGCTGTGGGATGCTTATGGGGAATTTTGCAAAACACTTTTATGACATGGGATATAATGTCCTTGTTCCAGATTTAAGAGGGCAAGGGCTAAGTAAGTGTGATTATATAGGTATGGGGTATTACGATAGCTTAGATGTAGTAAATTGGGCAAATTATATAGCTAAGGAATATAAGAACTCAAAAATAATTCTATTTGGAATATCAATGGGAGCTGCAACTGTAATGACCGCATCAGATAAGGATTTACCTAGAAACATAAAGGCAATAATAGAAGATTGCGGATATACATCAACTTGGAATGAGTTTTCTTACCAACTTAAAGAATTATTTAAACTACCATCATTCCCTATTATGAATGTTTCAAGTTTAATATGTAAATTACGTGCAGGCTACTATCTTAAAGATGGTGCATCAATAGATTCAGTTAAAAGATCTAAAGTACCTATGTTATTTATACATGGTGATGATGATTGCTTTGTTCCTTATTATATGTTAGACGAGCTTTATAATGCTGCAAATTGTAAGAAAGAAAAGCTAATAATAAAGGGAGCTGGACATGCTAGGGCAGCAACTGTAGATCCTAAACTTTATTGGAGTACAATAGAAAACTTTATGAGTAAAAATATTTAGAAGCGTCTAGAAGAGGGGGCAATTTATGAAAAAATTAAGTCATGGTTGTACACTTGACTGTTTTGATTGTTGTAAATTTAATGTGTATGTTAAAGATAATAGTATAGTTAAAATAGAGGGTGATAAGAATCACCCATATACTAAGGGCTTTATATGTAAGAAGGGGTTAGCCCATTTAGATAGGTTAAATCATAAAGATAGGATATATAATCCTATGATAAAAAAAGATAATAAATGGATAGAAATATCTTTTGATGAAGCATTAAATATAATGGCAGAAAAATTAAAAGAGTATAAAGAAAAGTTTGGCTCAAAATCAATTATGTATTATGAGCAGTACGGAAATGGCTCAATATTAAAAAGTATAGGAAATATATTTCTTAATATGTATGGAGGAGCAAGCGTATCAAAAGGAGGTCCTTGTTGGAGCGCTGGAATAGCTGCGCAGAAAGAGAACTTTGGAGATGTTAGAAGTCATTCATTAGATGATATGTTAAATAGTAAAAACATATTCGTTTGGGGCAAAAATCCTGCATTTACAACTATCCATACTATGCAAATGATAAGAAAAGCTAAAGCAAACGGTAGCAAGATAATTGTTATAGATCCTATATATACAAAAACTGCAGAGATTTCAGATTTATATATAAGAGTTAAACCAGGTGGAGATTTAGCATTAGCTTTGGCAATTGGAAAGATAATAATAGGAAAGAATTTATATGATAAAGAATATATAGCTTCTTATGTATTAGGTTTTGATGATTATAAAAGATATGTTGAATCATTAGATTTAAATAATCTCTTAGAAATATCAGGAGTTTCTATGGATGAATTAGAAAGTCTAGTCTCATTATATACTGAAAAATATTCAACATTTCTATTAGGTTATGGAATGCAAAAATATAAATCAGGTGGAAATACTATTAAAGCAATAAATACTTTAGGAGCTATAACAGGTCAAATAGGCTTTAGTGGAGGTGGAGTAAATTACGCAAATAAAGTTTATCCAAGTGTTATAAATGGAGATCCTTATAATAGTGAAAGCTTAGGAGATAATAGAAAGTTCTATACAAGTGATATAAGTGATTTTATTGACTATTCAATAAAAGGACAAACTTATTATGAAGATGGAATATTTACTAAAAATATAAGTAATGAAGAAGACTTAGAAAGTTTAGATATTCCAGTAAAAATGGCTATTATAACTAAAAGTAATTTACTAAATCAATTACCTAATTTAAATAAGCTAAAGTCTTCAATGGATAATATAGAGTTTAAAGTTTGTTTTGATATGTTTATGACAGATACTGCAAAGGAATGTGATATGTTCATACCAACAACGAGTACGTTAGAAAGTGAAGACTTAATATATAGTTCAATGACTAATCCTTATATAACATACAATGAGAAAGCTTTAGAGCCTAAAAATATTTATATGGATGAATATTATTTCTTTATGGAACTTGCAAAGAGAATGGGAATAAAAGAGTATCCGAATGTTTCAAAAAGAGAGTATTTAACTAAAATAATAGAACCACTTAAAGATTATTATGAAGATATATCACTAGATAAAATAAAAGATGAATATATAACTATTCATAAAAGTGTTGCATGGGAAGATAAAAAGTTTTTAACACATTCAGGAAAGTTTGAGATTGCATTATATAAAGATAGCTTATCATATAATGATGAAGATAAAATTAGATTATTAACTAATCATGGCAGAGATTCTTTATCAAGCCAACATTTTATGGATATAGAAGGTATATCTAATGCTTATATAAATAAAAGATTAGCACTTAAAAAAGGTATATACGATAATGAAGTAGTAAATTTAAAATCAGAAGATGGATCTATAAAGGTTAAAATTAATATAGATGAATCTGTGGGAGACAATATTGTTATGATGTATGTAGGTTGGTGGAATAAACATGGTAATCCTAACATATTAACTAACTCTGGTATATCAGATATAGGTGGACAGATAACATATAATGAAACTTTTGTAGATATAGAAAAATGCATTTAGAGAAAACGGTGAATATAAAAATTCACCGTTTTTTTATATATAGGTATTTACTTATTATATTTATAAAAATAATGTATTTTACTTATTAATAAGATTGAATTATACTAATTACAGATAGAAAAACAAATCGAACAGAAGATAAAGGAGGATATATGAAGAAGTATTTAGATAAACTTAAACATTATCCTATAGGAATTAGTGGGACTTGCTTAGCTTTCATAACACTAAGTAACTCTTGGCTTATTAAAGGAATAGGATATTTTAAACCAATAGCAATAACACTTGCAGTATGTATGTTAACACTTATGTTTATAAGAGTTATTAGATTCCCAAAGGTAATGCTTGAAGAATTAAAAAATCCTGTTACTGGCACATTCTATCCAACTATAGGTATGGTAGTTTGGTTAGTATCATCATTTTTCTACCCATACTTCCCAAGAACATGTAGCTATCTTTGGATAGGGGCAGCTATATATCATTATGCTATAGTAGTTTTCTATACAATAATAAGAATAAAGGAAAGAAAATTTAGCAATATAATGCCAACTTGCTTTATCGTATATACAGGTATGATAACAGGTAGTGTAGCTAGCAAAGGTATGGATGGGGTTATTCCACAAATTCCTGCAATCGCACACTTTATGCTTATGTTTGGATTTATATTCTATACAGCACTTCTACCAGTAGTTTTATATATTGTATTTAGAAGTGAAAAATTAGATGACCACAAACTACCTACAGTGGGCATAATTTGTTCCCCAGCACCACTTGGAGTAGTTGGAATATTAACTATTGAGCCAAATCCAAATAAATATATGCTTGCATGGCTTGTTATAACAGGTTTAATTCTTCTTGTAGTTGTTTATGGATATATATTAAAATTATTCAAAGAAGGATTTAAACCAACATACGCAGCATTTACATTCCCGCTTGCAATAGCTACATTAGCAGCCTACAAACTATCAGCTTATTGCATTCAATTAGGAAATATAAAGCTAGGAAATTTATTTGAGTTATTAGGCAATATAGAAATATTCATAGCAACATATGTAGTGTTATTTATATTGATAAACTTCCTAACTCTTTTTGTTAAAGCTATAAATCCTAGATTAGGAGATTATATGGAAAAAGAAGAAGAGATTATAGGCGGCACACTTTATGCAAAAGATAAATAACTTATAACAAAACTTAAAAAACCATATGAAAAAACTACCTAGGATTTTCTAGGTAGTTTTTTTATTTATTAAAAGAATAAATTAGCCATTAAAACTATAACAGGTAATGTTATAAGTGTTCTTTCTATAAACAGAATTACTAAGTCTTTAATACCAACTGGTATCTTTGATCCAAGTAAAAGTCCTCCAACCTCAGACATATATATAAGTTGAGTTACAGATATACATGCAACTATAAATCTTGTCATTTCACTAGTGATTGAAGTTGCAAGAACTGATGGTATAAACATATCAGCAAATCCAACAACTAGTGTTTGAGATGCAGCTGCAGCTTCTGGAACACCAAGTAATTTTAATAATGGAATAAATGGTGTACCCATTACTTGGAATATTGAAGTATATTCTGCAATCATAAGAGCTATACCGCCCATTGCCATAACAATAGCAAGAACTCCGATCCACATATCTAAAACATTTTTAATTCCTGAAATAACAAATTCTTTTGGGTGAGTATTTTCTGAAGCTTTTTCTACAGCTTTTTCAACTCCCCAACTAAATGGAGTATATCCTTCTGGAATAATCTCTAAGTTCTTTGATTCTTTATCACCAAAATACTTGTCTTCTTTTCTTGAAAGAGGTGGTATTCTTGGAATGATAATTGCAGCAACAACTCCTGAAAGAGTTACTGTTAAATAAAATGGTAAGAACATGTGAGCTAGTCCGACTTGTGAAATTATAACTAAACAAAATGTAATTGAAACAGCTGAGAAAGTTGTACCTATTACAGCAGCTTCTCTTTTTGTATAAAATCCTTGTTCATATTGCTTTGAAGTAAGTAAGATTCCGATACTTCCATCACCAAGCCATGAAGCAATACAGTCTATTGATGATCTTCCTGGTAAGTTAAATATTGGTCTCATAAATTTAGTAAGTAATGAACCAACAAATTCTAATAGACCAAAATCTAAAAGTAGAGGAAGTAAAAATCCTGCAAATAAGAAAACAGCAATTAATATTGGTAATAAATCATTTAATACAAGGCCTGCTGTATCTGCTGACCAAATAAATTCTGGTCCAATTTTAAAGTAAGCACAGATTATAAAAATCATACCTAATATTCTAGCTAAAAACCATAAAGGTGTAACATTAAATAAATTATTTAAATACTCATTTTCAACCATAAATTTAGGTTTGATAGTTTTTATTGCTACACTTCCTATAACAGAAATTGAAATTAATATAAGTGCCATAAATTTTAATAATTCCGTGAAATTTCCTTCAATAAAGTTAGCTAAATAAGCTATTGGAATTGTAATTTGCCCACCTAACTTCATAGGAATCATAAATATTGTTATACCAACTATAGAGGGAATTATAAACTTTAATAATGATTCCACACTATATGATTTATCTTTTTTACTCATAAAAACACTCCTTTTAAAATGCATAAAAAATAAATAAATATACATTATATTTATTATATTAATACAAAAATATAAAAAAAGATAGTCTTTTTGAGAAAAATATTCAAAAGATATTCATGAAATATAAACCATATATACTTAAATAACCATGTATCAATAAATGAAATTTGCAGAAACTATATTTGTACCATGATAAAGGAGTGAGTGTAAATGAAAAATAACGCAATAGAAAACGTAAAATGTTCTCTAGACGAACTAAACCAAGCTAAATCAAAATTACAAGCTGCTATAGGAACAGTAGAAAAGCCAGAAAATAAAAACTTAATCCAAAACTCATTAGATTCTGTATGTAATACAATAAAGGAAGTAGAATCAACAATAAGTAATTACAAAGAAAGCTAAAAATAATATTTAGAGCAAAAATACCTACTAAATAGGCAATATATGTCTACTTAGTAGGTATTCTTATTTATTTATGATTAATAAAAATTAGTTATTTCTTTTGTATATATACATTATATCAATAAATTTTGTATAAAAAACTACTTTTAATTAAGATTAATGGAATATGTAATGAATATTTACAAAGTAATTTATTTATTAACTTATTACATAAATTGAAGTGAATGTTAAAAGAATATGGTAAATAATTATAGAAAAAGATATAATAAAATCAGTTTAAAAATTATTTAATACAAGGGGTTGTACAAAATGAACAATAGAAATGAAATAAAAAATGCAAAAAGAATAGTTATAAAGGTTGGAACATCTACCTTAACTTATAGTAATGGAAATATCAATTTAACTAGAATTGAAAAATTAGCTAGAGTTATTTCAGATTTAATGAATTCAGGCAAAGAAGTTGTGCTTGTAACATCAGGAGCAATTGGTGTTGGAAGTAGCAAGCTAAAGCTTAAAGAAAAACCCCAAAGTATTAGAGAAAAACAGGCAGTGGCAGCTATAGGACAATGTGAACTTATGCATATATACAGTAAGTTCTTTGGAGAATATAGTCATACAGTAGGACAAGTATTACTTACAAGAGATGTTGTAGAAGATGATCATATTAGAAATAATGTATGTAATACATTCAATACATTGTTAGAGATGGGCGTAGTTCCAATAGTAAATGAAAATGATACAGTATCAATTGATGAAATAGAGAATATAGTTAAGTTTGGAGATAATGATAACCTATCAGCTATAGTAGCATGGCTTAGTAGTGCAGATCTTCTTATAATACTTTCAGATATAGATGGATTCTATAATAAAAACCCAAGAGAATATGATGATGCAAAACTTTTATCAGAAGTTAGTGAGATAACAGAAGAGTTAGAGAATGCAGCAGGTGGTGCAGGAACAAACTTTGGAACAGGCGGAATGATAACGAAGCTTGCAGCAGCAAAAACAGCCAATAAAAATGGAGTTAATATGATTCTTGCAAATGGGGAAGAACCAAGTATTTTATTGAATATATTAAATGGTGAAAATATAGGAACTTTATTTATAAAGAGTAAAGGAGAGAATTAAAATGGGAGAATTAATAACAAAAGGTCAAAATGCTAAAGAAGCATCATACATTTTATCAAATTTAAGTACTACTAGAAAAAATGAAGCATTAGAAAGTATGGCTAAAAAACTTTTAGAAAAAAGTGATTATATAATAAATGCAAATAAGAAAGACTTAGAAGAAGCAAAACTTAAAGGTATGAGTGAATCTATGCTTGATAGACTATCTTTAAATGAAGATAGAATAAAAGGTATGGCAGATGGATTAAGAGATATAATAAATCTTAATGATCCAGTTGGCGAAGTTTTAGGAATGTGGAATAGACCAAATGGACTACAAATAGGTCAAAAAAGAGTTCCAATTGGAGTTATAGGAATAATATATGAAGCAAGACCAAACGTTACGTGTGATGCGGCAGGACTTTGTTTAAAGACTGGTAATGCAGTTATTTTAAGAGGCGGAAAAGAAGCTATAAATTCTAATATAGCAATAATAGAAACTTTAAGAGAAGGTCTTAAAGAAACAAATATTCCAGAAGATGCTGTTCAGCTTATATATGATACAAGAAGAGAAATAGCAACTGAAATGATGAGATTAAATGATTATATAGATGTATTAATTCCAAGAGGTGGAGCAGGTCTTATAAAAGCAGTAGTTCAAAATGCAACAGTTCCAGTAATAGAAACAGGTACAGGAAATTGTCACATATATATAGATTCAGAATGTGATATAGATATGGCAAAAGACATTGTAGTCAATGCAAAGACATCAAGACCATCAGTATGTAATGCAGCAGAAAGTCTAGTTATACATGAAGCTATTGCAAATGAGGCACTTCCTGTAATAGCAAATGCATTAAAAGAAAAAGGTGTTATATTAAGGGGAGATAAGAAGTCTACTGAAATAGTGGATTATATAGAAGAAGCTACAGAAGAAGATTACTACACTGAGTTTTTAGATTATATTATGAGTGTGAAAATAGTTAAGGATATTGATGAAGCTATAAGTCATATCAATAAACATAATACAGGACACTCAGAGGCTATAGTAACAAAAAATTATGATAGCTCACAAAAGTTCTTACAAAGAGTAGATGCTGCAGCTGTTTATGTAAATGCATCAACTAGATTCACTGATGGAGCAGAATTTGGATTTGGAGCGGAAATTGGAATAAGCACTCAAAAGCTTCACGCAAGAGGACCTATGGGACTTAAAGAACTTACAACAACTAAGTATATAATTTTTGGTAATGGACAAATAAGAGAATAGTATATGAAATATAGATATTAAACTCAAGTAAGGAGGAATTGTTATGAGATTAACTACAAAAAAGTTCAATGAATTAACATTAAAAGAGCTTTATATGATCTCTAGAGAAAGATTTGAAGTATTTGTATGTGAGCAGAAAATAACATGTGAAAATGAATTTGATAATAGAGATGAAGAGTGCATTCATATTTATATACAAGAAGGTGAAAAATTCGTAGGATATCTTAGAATATTACCTAAAGGATTAGAATATGATGATGCACCTGCAATTGGAAGAGTTCTTATTACTAAAGAATTCAGAAAAATGGGTATAGGAAAAATAATGTTAAGAGCTGCAATAAGATATATCAAAGAGAATTTTGATAATAATATAATAAAACTTTCAGCACAGGAATATGTTAAGAATCTTTATGAATCAGTTGGATTTAAAGTATCTTCAGATGTTTATGATGAAGCTGGGATTCCTCATGTTGAGATGACATATACTATAGAATAGAAAAAGACTCGGGAGCGATGAACCCGAGTCTTTTTAAAATATTAAAATAGTAAGCATAGGTCAGCTCTAATACTAGTAACTGCCTTTTACTAAATAAATTATCTGAATATTCAAATAAATTATACTATAAATTAAAGATAAAATCAAATTATATATTATTATACTATGCTGCATGGTAAAATATGTTATAATAAATTTGGGGTTTATTATAATAAAATAGGGAGAGTGTAGGGGTATGTTAAGCAAAAATAGAAAGAGAATAATAGCTTCAATGCTTATAGTGGGTTCATTTTTCACAACATTATTAGTAGGATGTGGAAAGGAAAAAGAGGTAGAGACAAAGCCTGAAGCTAAAGGTTTTCAATGGGAAGTAAAAAAAGATGATAAAAAGATGTACCTTATAGGAACAATGCATCCAATAAATACAGACTATGAGTATTTTTCATCAAATGTAAATAAAATTATGGAAGAAACAGATGTGCTTGGAGTAGAAGTAGATTTAACTCCAGAAGAAATGTTAAAAGCAAATGCAGATGGGGTCTATACTGGATCCGCAACAATTGAGGATGAACTTAATGATAAACAAATAGAGAATTTAAAATCAATCTGTAAAGAATCTGGGATAGAGTATGATAAATTAAAGGTTCTAAAGCCTCATATGATAGTCAATAACCTACAAGCAGTTTTATATAATAGAGCAGAGTTATCAATGGATACTTTTGATAATATGCTTATAGAAAAGACTAAAAATGATAAAAAGCAAGTAGTTCAATTAGAAAGTATGGAATTCCAAATGAAACTTTTAGATAAGGTAAATGGTATAAACTCATTAAGACAATTATTAGATGAACATAAAGATGGCAAGTTTATTGAAAGTGGAAAAGAAGTTATAGACTATTCTAAAGGATTAATGGATGGTTACGCTAAAGGTGATGCTAAAGTTATGGAAGATGCAGTGAAACTTCAAAAAGAAAATCCTGAAAGTTATAAGGCCATGATAAAAGATAGAAATGATGAAATGGTTAAAAAGATTGAAGGATATTTTAAGGGGGATGAAACTTATACAATAGCTGTTGGAGCATTACATTTCTTTGGTGATGATGGAATAGTTAAATTGATGGAGAATAAAGGTTATACAGTTACTAGAATGGAATAAGTTAAAAGGTGATTCTTTTAAGAATCACCTTTTTTATGTAAAATTTTATTTTTTAATTTTGCTAGATAATATAATAGAAATAAAACGCCTTAAATGTTAGAATTATGAAAAGAAATGTGTTTAATAATTGATATATGAAATATATGGAGTGAATTTAAAATATGATTAATAAATCTTATACTCTAATAACTGGAGGAACTAAAGGAATAGGTTTAGAACTTGCAAGGTTATTTGCAAAAGATAAAAATAATTTAATTATAGTAGCAAGGAAAGAGGAAGAACTTAAAAGGGTAAAAGAAGAATTAGAAAAAGAGTATGGAATATATGTGGAAACTTTAAGTTTAGATCTTGCTGTGGATAATTCTGTAGGAAAACTTATAGAATTTGTGGAAGAAAAAAAACTCATTGTGGATAACTTAATTAACAATGCAGGAGTCGGAAGTTTTGGATATTTTGATGAAGTAGATGAGAATAAGGATTTAAATTTAATAGATATAAACATTGTAGCTATTACGAAATTAATTAAATATTTTCTTCCTAAAATGAAATCAAAAAGGCATGGTGGAATTTTAAATGTAGCATCAACAGCTGCTTTTGTTGGAGGTCCTAAGATGAGTACTTACTATTCTTCAAAAGCTTATGTACTTACACTATCAGAAGCATTATATGAAGAAGGAAAAATGTTTGGAGTTAATGTATGTTGTCTTTGTCCTGGACCAGTTAAAACAGATTTTCAAGAAAGCGCAGGGATAGTTAAATCAGAGAAGGCTAAAAAGTATTTGATGGATGCAAAAGATGTTGCAAAGGAAGGGTATGAAGGTTTTGAAAAGGGTAAAGCAATAATAGTACCTGGATTTAAAAATAAGCTTATGATTATAGCTACAAAGATAGCTCCAAGAAGTATAATAAGAAAAATAATTTTAAGTACAAATAAATAAGGGGATGAGTATATTGGGAATTTTTAATGGGTATATTTTAGTTTCAGATATGGATGGGACTTTAATAAATGGTGAGAGGAAGATTTCAAAGGATGATAGAGATGCTATAGAATATTTTACTCAAAATGGTGGACTATTTACTATAGCAACAGGTAGAATGCTTCCTTCAGCTAATAGATTTGCAAAGGAATTAAATCTTAGTCTACCAATAATACTTTATAACGGAAGTAAAGTTTATGATTATTTAAAGGATGAAGTAGTTTTAGAATATTCATTAGAAGAAGAAAGAAAAAAAGTAATAAATAAATTGCTTGAAGATAGAGATGATATAGGGATTGAAGTATATTCAGAGGAGAATATATATATATTTAAATCTTGTAAGTATACAGATAGATTTACAAAGCTTGGTTATGATGTAATCTATGATATAGATGAAGATGTATGGAATAAGAAATGGACTAAAATTTTAATCGTAGGTGATAAAGACACAATTGATTATTTAGAAGATAATTTTAAAGAAAAATATGATAGTGAAATACCAATAAGAAGTGGAGATAAATACTTAGAAGTTGTTCCTAAATATACATCTAAAGGTCAAGCGCTTAAGGATCTTATGAAGAAATATGAATTAGATAAATTTAAGTTAGTTACTGTTGGAGATAATATGAATGATAAGGAGCTTATAGAAGAGGCTCATTATGGGTTTGTAGTTAAGAACGGTAATGAAAGATTATTAAAGCTAGCAAATTATATAGCTCCAAGTAATAATGATAGTCCAATAAGCTATATAGTGAAATTTATAGAAAATAATATTATATAAAAAAACCTCTCTAGAAATAGAGAGGTTTTTTATTAAATTAAACCATTATCAACTAAGAACTGATGTGCAACTTCTTCAGGAGATTTACCAAGCTCATCTACTTGATAATTTAAGTCTATCATAGTCTTTTCATCTATCTTACCAGCTAATGAATTAAGAACATCTTTAAGTTCAGGATGGTTTTCTAAAGTTTTATTATTAACTAAAGGTACAGCGTTATAAGGTGAAAAGAATCCTTTATCATCTTCTAATACCTTAAGATTAAATTTCTTTAAAAGACCATCTGTTGAGAATGCATCAACAACTTGAGATTCGTTGTTTGATAATGCTGAATATCTAAGACTTCCGTCCATAGCTTTAACATTTTTAAAGTTCATATTATAAGTTTTAGATAATCCAACTAATCCATCTTCTCTGTTCTCAAATTCTATAGTTGGAGATAGAGTGAAATCTTTACTATGCTTAGCTAAATCAGATAATGTATTTATATTATATTTTTTAGCAACATCAGGCATCATAGCCAATGTATAAGTGTTGTTAAAACCAATTGGATCTAATAAAGTTAATCCATATTTAGTATTCATAACATCTTTTATATGCTCAAAAGATTTTTCTTTATCTTTAATTGGTTGCTCTTTCATAACACTTAGTAAAAGAGTACCAGTATAATCTGCATACATATCTAAGTCACCAGATTGAACTGCTCCAAATGCAACTGATGTACCTCCAAGATTAAGCTTTCTTTGAACATTTAGGTCAGTTTTAGCTTCAACTAAGTCAGCGTACATATTTCCAAGTATAAGTTGCTCTGTAAAGTTTTTTGAACCTATAGTTATTGTATCTTTCTTATTTGAAAATAATGAACTAAATGTAGTAAATAGTACTAATATAGCAGCTATAACTCCGATAACTTTAAGTGCTATAAGATTTTTTCTTGGAGCAGTAGGATTTAATCCTTTTGGAGTAACAGCAGTTTCAATTTTACCGAATATAAAATCTACAATTAAAGCTAATATACAAGCTGGGATAGCACCTGCAAGTATCATACTGTTATTAACAGTTTGAACTCCTGAGAATACTAAGTAACCAAGACCGCCAGCACCGATAAATGCAGCAAGTGTCATAAGACCTACAGCAGTAACAGCTGAAATTCTAACACCGGCCATAATTATTGGAAGCGCAAGTGGTAACTGAATTCTAAATAATGTTTGGTTTCTAGTAAGTCCAATACCTTTAGCTGATTCCAAAATTACTGGATCTATACTAGTAAGTCCTGTATAAGTATTTTTTACAATAGGAAGTAATGAATATATTACAACCATAAATATTGCAGGTGTACTACCTATACCAAGTAATGGGATAAGTAAACCAAGTAATGCCATTGAAGGTACAGCTTGTATTAAATTTACGAAACCAATTATAGGCTTTCTAAGGAATTTTACCCTAGATACAATTATTCCAAGCGGAACACCAACTAATATAGCAATTAATATAGCAGTAAGTGTTAATGAAATGTGTTGCATTAAAAGATCTAGTATTTGGCTTTTCTGCGAAACTACAAAATTAAAGAAATTATCCAAGGACAGTCACCTCCATCTCAAGGAATTGTTCACTTAATACTGAAAGTAAACTACTTCTAGTTATTAAACCAACTAGTTTATTAGATGAATTAGTAACTGGAATATATCCTACTGAATGTTCATTCATAACAGCAAGTATATCTACTAAGTTATCATCTTCATTTACAGAAAGAGGTTCTATACTCATAACTTTTTCTAATGGTGTAGATTTATCATGAGTAGATTTTATATCTTTTACTGTAACAATTCCTTTTAATAAATTGTCCTTATCAACGACTAAAAGACTATCTACCTTACTACTCCTCATTATTTCAATACCTTGAAGTATATTTCTTTTTCCTTTAACAGCAACCGGATCTTTAATCATAATATCTTTAGCCTTAATAAATTCTGGATTATTCCAAACTCTATCAGAGCCAATAAAATCTCTAACAAAATCATTTGCAGGATTTCTTAAGATATTTTCAGGGGTATCGTATTGAGCTACCTTACCGTCTTTCATAATACATATTTTATCAGCAATTTTTAATGCTTCGTCCATATCGTGAGTAACAAATATTATTGTCTTTTTTAATTCTTCTTGAAGAGAGAACAATTCCTCTTGAAGTGAAGTACGAGTAATCGGGTCTAATGCACTAAAGGGCTCATCCATTAGTATTATTTCAGCATCAGTTGCAAATGCTCTTGCAACACCAACTCTTTGTTGCTGACCTCCACTAAGTTCTGATGGATATTTATTTAAATACGTCTCAGGATTAAGTCCTACCATATTTAAAAGATCAATAGTTGTTTTTTTAATATCTTTAATAGACTTTTCCTTTTTAAGTCTAGGAATAAGTTCTATATTTTCTTTTATAGTTAGGTGAGGGAATAACCCTGTATTTTGTATTACATAACCAATTTTTCTTCTTAAGTTTATTGTATTTTCTTTAGATAATGGTTTATCATCAATAAATATTTCACCTGATGTTGGAGTAATTAACTTATTTATAAGTTTAAGTGTAGTTGTTTTACCGCATCCACTAGAACCTATTAAAACAACTAAACTACCACTCTCAATAGTAAGTGAAATATTATCTAATATTGTTCTATTACCGAGTTTCTTTGATACGTTTTTTATTTCTATCACAAAATTTCCTCCTTTTCGACAACTGACAACCCATTAATTAAATTTAAGTTGTTAGTAGGTAGTATATCATTAAATTTTATAAATTTCAAATTAATTTAATAAAAAATTGAAGTTTACAGTATATAGTATCTAAGAAATTCGAGGTTTTATTATAAAAATTAATAATTTAAATAAAAAGAAGACTATTAAAAAATAGCCTTCTTTTAGTCTAATTAAGCTCTAAATACAACTTCTTCTTTAGAGAACATATATTTAGCACATAATACTGCTAAAATAACATATGCCACATGCCATGCAAATACTATTCCTATATGAGTTGGATTAAATACACCAGCCATAACTTCTTTCATTAATGCAACAGAGTTTGCAACAGGAATATTAAATATTAACATTGATGTATTTTTTGCATCCATAAATACTGGAACGTATGAAAGTATCATAAATGGAGTAATTAAGCCTGATAAATAAGTACCTGCTTCTTTTACTGATTTTGCATATACACTTACACAAGTTTCAAGTGAACATATGGCAACTAATAAAAGTAATGAAATTAAAAGTATAAATGAAAAACTAGTTGGAGTAAGTGATAGTGAGAAGCCATCTTCTAGCCCAGGTAATTTTTGCATTGCAAAATACATTGATCCTAGACTTAATACTAAAGCAATTGCAGATACTATACTCATAGCAACTATTTTACCCCAAAGAAGAGAATTTCTATTACATGAAGTTGATAGTAATGGTTCTAAAGTATTTCTTTCTTTTTCTCCAGCACCAAGGTCAGCTGCAATTGCAAGAGTTGGAGAAATCATAAGAATTATTATAAGTGATGGTATCATATTCATAAATCCAGCAGCCATAGGATTAATATCACCTTCACTTACTCCAGATTTAACTGTAACTTCAAATGGTTTAAGTATATCCGGATTAATATGTGCAGCAGTTAGTTTATCAGCTACAATTTTATCTGAAAGACCATTAAATAAATGTTCTACAAAGTTAGAAGCAACAGATGAATTATTAGAGCTTTCATCAACTAACATTTGGACATCAACTTTTTTACCTTCAGCTATTTGCTTATCAAAATCTTTTGGAATATCTATTATAAGTTGGATATTACCATCTTTTAATTCCTTACTTGGATCTTCAACATCTTTTATAGTTATATTTTCTTGTGATTTTAAAATATTGTTTATACTAGAATTTTTATCACCTTTAATAGCTATATTTATATTTTCTGTAGCTTTTTTTGATGTATCTTCCATACCTTTAAACATAACATTAAATATTAGTGGGAAAACTAAAATAGGAAGTAAAATTGAAAAGATTATAGTTTTTCTATCACGGAATATATCTTTAAGTTCTTTCTTAAAAACAATTAGAAAATTATTCATGGCTTCCACCTCCAATTAAAGATACGAATACTTCTTCGAGGTCATCATTATTGTATTTTTCTTTAAGATCATCTATTGAACAATCTTCTAAAAGTTTTCCTTTGTTTATAATAACAACTCTATCACAAAGTTTTTCAACTTCTCTCATAGAGTGACTTGAAAATAGAATTGTTTTATTTTCTTTTTTACAGTCAAGAATAAAATCTTGTATAGTTCTTGCTGCTGTTACATCAAGGCCTGTACTAGGTTCATCAAATAACATAACACTTGGACTATGAACAATAGAGCGTGCTATTGAAACCTTTTGCTTCATCCCCCTAGAGAATTTAGACACTCTTTTATCTATATATTCTTCCATATTAAATTTTTTAGCTAGTTCATCGATTCTAACATCAGCATCTTTATCTGACATTCCATAAAGATTAGCAAAATATTTTATATTTTCTCTAGCTGTTAGTCTATCATATAGTCCAACATCCCCTCCAAAAAGAATTCCTATTTCATTTCTTACTTTAATAGGTTCTTTATCTGCAGAGAAATTATTTACTATTGCTTCTCCAGATGTAATTTTTAACATAGTTGATATCATTCTAAGTGTTGTTGTTTTACCTGCTCCATTTTCACCAAGAAGTCCAACTATTTCTCCAGGATTAACCTTAAAGGAAACATCATCAACTACAGTTGACTTTTTGAATTTTTTAGTTAAATTTTTAATTTCTAACATAATACCCCCTAAATACCTCTCTATTATTTGAATTTAAATAAATTTATAGTCCACATAATATGTAATATATTACCATGAAACTAGCTTTTAATAAATAATAACATTAAAGATAAAATTTGTAAATAGTAATTAAAAACTTTTTATATAGTAACCATATAAATTTAAAAAAGTAATTAATATCTAAAAGTGAAAATTTCTTGACATACAAATTCCAATAAACTACAATATTAAAAAAGAATAAATTTTAAGGTTAATATACACTTTAAATTGGTCCCGTGAGGCCAGAAAGGAGTATGCAACTATGTTATCTATAAGTAATAGAAGAATCATAGCTTTGTCTTTAAGGATAAATTTAAATAATAAACATACGAGGATGATTAAGAGAGCAATTTAAAGTATTGTGGTCTCTTTATTGTCCTTTTTTTTATAAAATTTTGTCTTTATAAAGTGTATTTTTAGCTTAAATATAAAAGTTAAAAATTTTAAGGAGGGCTCAGCATGAAAGCGAAGCTTATATTAGAAAATGGTATGATTTTTGAAGGAAAATCTTTCGGCTACTTAGGAGAAAGTGTTGGGGAAGTAGTATTCACAACAGGAATGACAGGATATCAAGAAGTTTTAACAGATCCATCTTATCATGGACAAATAGTAACAATGACATATCCTCTAATAGGGAATTATGGAATAAACCTTGATGATATGGAATCAAATAAGCCACAGGTTAAAGGTTTCATAGTCAGAGAAAAATGTAATATACCAAATAATTTCAGATGTGAAATGAATTTAGATGATTACTTAAAACAAAACAAAATTGTTGGAATAGAAGGCATAGATACAAGAGCATTAACAAAGATATTAAGAAACAATGGAACAATGAAAGGGATAATAACATTAGACCATTCGGAGCTTTCAGAAGTAAAGAAAGAGATAGAAGCATTTTCAAATAAAGATGCAGTAAGCAATGTAACTACAGACAAGATATATGAAATAGATGGCGAAGGAAAACATGTAGCAATAATAGATTATGGAATAAAAAATAATATATTAAATTGCTTCAAAAAGAGAGGATGCAAAATTACTGTATTCCCATCAAATGTTACAGCAGAAGAAGTGCTTAATATAAATCCAGACTTAGTATTCTTATCAAACGGACCAGGGGATCCAGAAGATTTAGAAACAGAAATAGAAAATATTAAAAAGATAATAGGAAAGAAACCTATAGTAGGAATTTGTTTAGGACATCAGCTTTTAGCATTAAGCTTAGGTGGAAGTACAACTAAATTAAAATTCGGACATAGAGGATGTAATCATCCAGTAAAAGACTTAGAAACAGGAAGAGTTCATATAACATCACAAAATCATGGATATGTAGTAAATGAAGTTCCAGAAGATGTTGAAATAACTCATGTAAATATAAATGATGGAACAGTTGAGGGATTAAAGCATAAGACAATGCCAGTATACTCAGTTCAATTCCACCCAGAGGCATCAGCAGGGCCAAAGGATTCTGAATACATTTTTGATAGATTTTTAAGTTATGCACTATAGGATATTAGGAGGGTTTATATATGCCATTAAATAAGGATATAAAAAAAGTTTTAGTTATAGGATCAGGACCAATAGTTATAGGACAAGCAGCTGAATTCGATTATTCAGGAACTCAAGCTTGTGAAGCTCTAAAAGAAGAAGGACTTGAAGTTGTATTAATAAATTCAAATCCAGCAACAATAATGACTGATAAGGAAGTTGCAGATAAAGTTTACTTAGAACCATTAACATTAGAATTTGTAGAAAAAGTAATAGAGAAAGAAAGACCAGATAGTTTACTTGCAGGAATGGGAGGTCAAACAGGACTAAATCTTGCAGTAGAGCTATATGAAAGTGGAATTTTAGATAAATACAATGTAAAAGTAATAGGAACATCTATCGAATCTATAAAAGAAGGTGAAGATAGAGAACTATTTAGAGATATGATGAACAGAATAAATGAACCAGTTATACAAAGTGAAATTGTAACTGATTTTGAAGCTGGAATGAAATTTGCAGAGAAAATAGGTTACCCTGTTATAGTTAGACCTGCATATACTTTAGGAGGAACTGGAGGCGGAATAGCTGAGAACAAGGAAGAACTTAGCGAAATTTTAAAATCAGGTCTTCAATTAAGTTCAATAGGCCAAGTACTTCTTGAGAAGTCAGTTAAAGGTTGGAAAGAAGTAGAATATGAAGTTATGAGAGATTCATATGGAAACTGTATAACAGTATGTAATATGGAAAACATAGATCCGGTTGGAATACATACAGGTGACAGTATAGTTGTTGCACCGTCTCAAACATTATCAGATAAAGAATATCAAATGCTTAGAACAGCATCAATAAATATAATAAATGCAGTAGGAATTGAAGGAGGATGTAACGTACAGTTTGCCCTTAACCCAGAAAGTTTTGAATATGCAGTAATAGAAATAAATCCAAGAGTTTCAAGATCATCTGCATTAGCATCAAAAGCAACTGGATATCCAATAGCAAAACTTGCAGCAAAAATATCTTTAGGATATGGATTAGATGAAATAAAGAATGCAGTAACTCAAAAAACTTATGCATGCTTTGAACCTAGCTTAGACTATGTAGTATGCAAAATTCCAAAGTGGCCATTTGATAAGTTCTTCGGTGCAGATAGAGCACTTGGAACAAAGATGATGGCAACAGGGGAAGTTATGGCCATTGGTTCTAACTTTGAACAAGCATTCCTAAAAGGAATAAGAAGTTTAGAAATAGGAAGATACTCATTAGACTTTAAGAAATTTAGAGATTTAAGCATGAGAGAACTAAAAGAAAGAGTTGTAACTCCTGATGATGAAAGAATATTTGCTTTAGCAGAAATGCTTAGAAGAGATTATAGAGTTGATAAAGTATCAAAAATAACAGGAATAGATGAATTCTTTGTTGAGAAAATTAAGTGGATTGTTGAGGAAGAACAAAGACTAAAATTAAGCAAAGTTGAAGATTTAGATAAAGAATGGCTTCTAAACCTAAAGAAAAAAGGATTCTCAGATAAGGCTATAGCAGATTTCTTAAATATAAGCCCTGAAGATGTAAATAGATTAAGAGATATATGGAATATAAAGCCAGTATATAAAATGGTTGATACATGTGCAGGAGAATTCGAAGCATTATCACCATACTATTATTCAACATACGATGAGTATGATGAAGTTAATATAACTAAGGATAGAAAGAAGATCATAGTTATAGGATCAGGGCCAATTAGAATAGGACAAGGAATTGAGTTTGACTATGCTTCAGTTCACTGTGTAAAAGCATTAAAGAGTATGGATATAGAAACAATTATAATAAATAATAATCCAGAGACAGTAAGTACAGACTTTGATATATCAGATAAGCTATACTTTGAACCACTAACTGAAGAAGATGTACTAAATATAATTGAAAAAGAAAACCCAGATGGAGTTATACTTCAATTCGGTGGGCAAACAGCAATCAAACTTGCTAACTTCCTAAAAGAAAAAGGAATAAATACTTTAGGAACAACAGCAGATCAAATTGATATGGCTGAAGATAGAGAAAAGTTTGATGAATTACTTGAAAGACTTGGAGTTTCAAGACCTAAGGGTAAAGGGGTATGGTCACTTGAGGAAGGATTAGAAGAGGCTAGAAGACTTGGATTCCCAGTACTAGTTAGACCTTCATATGTACTTGGAGGACAAGGTATGGAAATAACTCATGATGAAGAAGAGTTAACATACTACTTAAAAAATGCTTTCTTAAAGGATACAAAAAATCCAATACTTATAGATAAATACTTAATGGGAAGAGAAATAGAAGTTGACGCAATATCTGATGGTGAAGATATATTAATACCAGGTATAATGGAGCATTTAGAGAGAGCAGGGGTTCACTCTGGGGATAGTGTAACTATGTATCCAAGCCAAAATATTTCACAAGATATTAAGGATAGAGTACTAGATTATACTAAGAAATTAGCATTAGCTATAGGAATAAAAGGTATGATTAACATACAATTTATAGAGTTTGAAGGTAAGCTATATGTAATAGAAGTTAACCCAAGAGCATCAAGAACTGTACCATATATAAGTAAGGTATCAGGGGTTCCAATAGTAGATCTTGCTACAAAGACAATGCTTGGATATAAGTTAAGAGACTTAGGATACGGGGTAGATGTATACAAAGAACCAGAGTTAGTATCAGTAAAAGTACCAGTATTCTCAACTCAAAAGCTTCCAAATGTAGAAGTTTCTTTAGGACCTGAAATGAGATCAACAGGAGAAGTTTTAGGTGTTGGAAGAAATGTTCATGAAGCTTTATATAAAGGCTTCTTAGCAGCTAGTATGTTCCCAGGGATGGAAAAGGGAAAAATACTTGCTACAGTTAAAAAGCATGATAAGAAAGAGTTTCTACCAATGGCAATAGAGCTTTCTAAACTTGGATATAAGTTTGTATCAACTGAAGGTACATGTAAGCTTTTAAGAGAAAATGGAGTAGATGCCGAAGAGGTTAGAAAACTAAATGAAGAAGAACCAAACATATTAGATGTTGTTAAAAATAAAGAAGTTGACCTTGTAATTAATACTCCAACAAAGGGTAATGATTCAAAGAGAGATGGATTTTTAATAAGAAGAGCTGCTGTAGAGAGAAATATAGGTGTTATAACAGCACTTGATACTTTAAAGGCTATAATAGATGTAAAGAAAGAACACTTTGAGAAGAACGAAGATTTAGAGATATTTAATATAGCAGAAATTTAATAAAAAAATAGGTGCTTATGGGCGCCTATTTTTTATTTACTTTAAAAATTATTGTTGAAAATAAATAAAAATTTTAAAAGTAATTAATATGAATAAAAGTTAAAAATTACATTTATATTTTACGTTTATAAAGATGAATTAAAAATAATTTTTAAAAAGATGCATATAAAAAAATACATGACATATATTGTTAACATAAGAAAAAAATATGTTGACATGCGAACCTGTGTTCGATAAAATGGGTTTAGACAAACGGATGTTCGTATAAAAGGAGTGTTATTTATGCAATTAAAATCAAATGTTTTTGTTAAATTAAATTATAAGAGTATTAGTGAAAGTAAAAGCTTAATAATAGATAGACCAGGAGATTTTAGACATTCAGATAAGTATTTAATGTGTGCAGGGAAGTATGATAAAAATGGATGGACTATAGTATTTAGAGCAAAGAATTTTGAAGAAGCTCAAGATATAGTAAATAATAATCCTTTTATACATAACAAAGGATATTCAGCTAGTGTTTACACTAATTAAGCCGTTTGCAACAAAAAAGGATACAATAATTTATTAATGTATCCTTTTAATAAACAAATTAATTAACATTAAATTTTTTTATGAATTTAGCTGTATATTTAAGCTTAGAGTTAGAATTATTGATTAATTTTATAGTAGGTCTTAATAATGAGGTGTTATGAATTTGGGGATTAATTTCTAAAATATTTGGATTTATTGAAATTAAAGATTTATCTTTAGGATTTGATTTAATTAGTTTAGAGAATATTTTAGATAAAATTTCATCAAAAGTTGAATTGATATTTAATTTGATATAATCTAATGCTTCAGTGGTACTTAATGGTGTCCTATAAGATCTATTAGATGTTAAGGCATCATAAACGTCTGCAATTGATACTATCTTAGAAAGGATACCGATTTCATTTTCTTTTAAGTTATTAGGATATCCCGTACCATCTATGCGTTCATGGTGCTCGAGACATATTCTTAAAGCCTTATTAGAAATTCCTAGGTTTTTTAGTATTAGATAATTATAACCTTTTCGTGGATGACTTTTCATTATTTCGAATTCCTCTGTAGTTAATGAACCTTTCTTTAATAAAATAGAAGATGGAATAAATAACTTCCCAATATCGTGAAGTAGTGCACCTATAAATAATTCCTTCAAATCTTTAATAGTTAAATTTATTGATATTCCAATGGCTAATGAAAAAGTAGCAACGCTTACGGAATGTCTATATGTATACTCATCCTTATTTTTCAATTCTAATAGAGTAAATAAAATTAAATCATTATCTACTATCTCATCTACTATATTTTCTGAAAGAATAGATATTATTTTATAATCTTTAAATATATCGCTTAATACCATATTAAGCCTATTTCTTATATACGGAACTATAGAAAATGTTATATCTATTGGAATAACCCCCATTACCCACACCTCAATAATAATTAATCAGTTACTAAAATTATACTACACCTATATGTATAATTCTACAATTAATGTTAAAATTTTTACTAAATAGAAATATATATATTTCGGCAATGATACTTGGCTAAATATTGTATAATGTAATCTGATTTAAAGGGGGAAAGATATGCAAACAAAAATAAAAAAGCTGGCTAGCATTATATTTAATACTAGTCAGCTTTTTAGTAAGAAAATATTATAAATCTAAAAGATTTTTTTCATATGTTGAATATAATTCTCTTAATATAGTCATTTTTTCTTCAATTTCTAAATACAGCTTAGAAGCTAATTTATAATCGCCATCTTTAAATGCATTTTTTGTTCTAGTAAATAAGCACTTACTATTAAATGTATCTTTCATTAAATAATATCTTAATTTATTTATTTCGTTCCAATTTGATATATCTAAATCTTGTGCTTTATCAAGAGCATGAAGAACTCTATAACCTCTTATTTGGTTAGAGTAGTTGTTCATTACTCTGTGTTCTATTTCTGTTGCCCATCTTTCCATAGCAGCAATTTTAAAGCTTTCTATTATTTGATCTGTGAATGATGGATTTCTTTGTAATATTGAAAGTTTATCCTTGAAAGTTTCAAGTTGTGATAAATTTTCATAAACAGTAGCTGGTGCTTTTCCAAAGTATTCATTTCTTTCTTCTTCAGTGAAGTGTTCAAATACATCTTCTTCACTTCTATAGGATCTACTATCTTCAAGATATTCAGCGTGTTCACCAGGTTTCTTAGATAATTCTTTTAATAAATCATCCATTGATTTTTTTGAGTTTCCAGCATATAAGATACCATCTAACATAGCTAAGTATGATACAGCTATTGCTATATAAGTATTTGTATGTGGATTTGGTGATCTAAGTTCAAATCTAGTTGCCATAGGGCTTTCAAAGTCTCTTATTAATCCAATAAGAACAGTTCTATTTCTTGAAGGATTATCAGGAGTTAAACCTAATGAAGTTACAGTACAAACTGGTGCTTCAAATCCTGGTTTTAATCTCTTAAGAGCGTTATTTGTTGAAGATATAAATGGATTCATAACTTCATAATTATTAAGCATTCCCATAATAGCTCCATATCCTAGTTCGCTTAAGAAGTGATCTTTAGGAACGTGGAATAGGTTAACTCTTTTTCCGTTCTTTAATTTAACGCTAACGCCTAAGTGTATATGCATTCCTGATCCTGCAACACCGTCAATTGGTTTAGCCATGAAAGTAACTTCAAGTCCGTTTCTTCTAAATACTTCTTGTATAAGTATTCTAACGAAAAGTTCGTTATCAGCAGCTTGTAGTGCTGAAGAGAACTTCCAGTCGACCTCAAGTTGCTCTGTTATATGATTGAACTTACCTGTGCTTTCAAGTTTAGCTTTAATTCCACCCACTTCTTTGTGTCCCATTTCAGGTTCAAAACCATACTTATCCATAAGTACTAGAGTTTGTTCTAAGGCAGTTCTAACATTACCTTTAGTTCTTGTCCAATAATGTTCATGTAACACTTGAGAAGTTGATAATTCTTCAATTTCAGCAGTATCATTTGGTGTTTTAACCCAAAATTCTAATTCAGTAGCTGATGTAAGAATTATATCTTCTATATCATCTTTTTTAATATCAAAAACTTCTAATAATTTAGGATTTTTATCTAAGATATCCCATAGAGAATCTTTAAAGGTTTGAACTGAAGATTTTAATAAAAATCTTGAATCAACTGCGATACCATCATGGTAAAGGAAGCAAGGTATTCTAAGTGTACCTATTGGTCTGTTTGTTTCTTCATCTATATTATCGTAATTATAGTCAACGAACCAGTTACAGTCTAAGTCTGCAACCATATCTACTTTTGCGTTATTTAAGGTTGCAATTCCTGGTAGTACAACAGAAGAACCATCTGTCTGAACAGCAACACCGCCTAAAAATGAGTCTAAATCTTCTAAAAATAGTTTAGTAGGAATCTTTTCATCAGTATCATTTCCTGATAAGTCTATTCCTACTAAAGATACAAATTTGATCTGAGTATTTTTTGATAGTATATCTACTATATCCTTTTTATTGTGATTATTGCTTGGTATTGTGTAAATTAAATCATTAATCATAAAATCACCCTAGACATATGGTTTGTACATCTAGAATAAATTCACATCCTTTCTAATATAAAGTCGAATTAAATTATTAACTATTTGGAAAATATTCGTTAAATAAAATCTTAGAAGAATTTTACTACAATATTACAGCACAGTCAATAAACTTCATAAAATATTACGTTTTTAAAATGCACAAAATAATAGGTGCATATAGATTTATTTTTTATAAAGTTATAAAATATGAAGTAAATAAAAAAAGAGTGGAGTGAATGCTTTGAATAGAAAACAATTGCCAATAGGTTTTTTTGATTCAGGAGTAGGCGGATTGAGTGTAATGAGAGAAGCACTAAGACTTATGCCAAATGAAAATTACATATATTTTGGAGATTCCAAAAATGCTCCATACGGTACAAGGGAAATGAGTGAGGTTAGGGATTTAACTTTTGATGCAGTTAAATTTTTATTAGATAAAGGGGCCAAGGCTATTGTAGTTGCTTGTAATACTGCAACTAGTGCTGCTGTAGCTGAACTTAGAAGAGTATATAAAGATATTCCTATAGTAGGAATAGAACCAGCAGTTAAGCCAGCTGTAGAATTAAATAGAGAAGGAGATATTGTTATAATGGCAACTCCTTTTACATTATCACATGATAAATTCGAAAGACTTATGGATAAATATAACGAAGTTGCAACTATAGAAAAAATGCCTTGTGATGGACTAGTAGAGTTTATTGAAAGTGGAGAATTAAAAAGTGATAGAGTAAAAAATTATCTAAAAGATAAGTTCAAGAAATATGAAAGTGAAGATAAGAATATAGCTGCAATAGTACTTGGATGTACTCATTATCCTTTTATAAAGGAGACATTAGGAGAAATTGTAGGAAAAGATATTCCTATAATAGATGGTGGAGAAGGTACTGTAAGGGAACTTAGAAGAAGACTTAAAGAGGCAGATCTTATAAATGATAGTAATGAAAAAGGTACAGTAGAATTTTATAATTCCTGCGGTAGAGATGAAGTAATAAATCTAAGTAAAAATTTAATTGGAATGTAAATATAAAAGAATATATATAAATAAAGATGTATTTTAGAAAAATACATCTTTATTTATATAACATACTAAGTTATTTACCCAAAATAAAAATGAAAAGAAATTTTATAAAAAAACTTTGTTAAATACTTGACAAAGAATAGGGTGCTTGGTATATTATAAGTGTAGAAAGAATTTTCAGAAAATTATAAAAAGGAAACATAATTGAGAATGAAAAAATAACTAGAGGTGATTATTATGATGATAAATGTAAAAGAATTTTTAGGAGAAAACTTTGCTGTTGAGGACGCTATAGTACTAAGAGATCAAATAAAGAACAACTTAGGAAAAGAAGTAACTTTAGATTTTGAAGGTTTAAATAGAGTACCAAGCACATTCTTAACTTGTCTTTTCAATCAATTAATAAATGAAAAGGGTAGAGATGAAATTTTTAATGCTGTAAATGTTAAGAACTTAACAAACTACAATGATTTTGCAAGAGTTGTAATGGGAACAACATTCTTAAATTAATAATATGGGGTAAAATATGAGTGAATTTTTAAAGCAATTTAAAAAGCCACCATCCTTAAAGATTAAGGAGGTGGCTTTTTTTTATTTTACAAAATAACCAAAATAACCAATTTTAAAGTTATTATTTTTAATTAATTTTTAATTAATTTATATTTAATAAAAAAAGTATATAATATCCATAGGAATAAATTAAATAAAGAAAGGATAATGATATGAGTTTAAACATGGGAGTATTCCATATGATTAACGATTTAGCAAATAAAAATGCTACTTTAGATCATATAATGATTTTTTGTTCTAAGTATTTACCTTATATATTTGCACTTACTATAGTCGTTACATTCATAGTAGGAATGATTAAAGGAGAGATAAAATATAGAAAGATGGCTGTAAGTACAGTAGTATTTACAATAATAAACTTAATTTTAAGTTTTATTATAGGTAAGTTAGTGTATTCACCAAGACCATTTGTAGGACATAGAGCTAATGTGCTTTATTATCATGCTGCAGATACATCATTCCCAAGTGATCATGCAACTGCAACAATGAGTATAGCATTAGGTTTTGGAATGTTTAGTAAAGCTATGGGGTGGATATACACAATCTTATCAGTTTTGGTTGGTTTTTCAAGAATTTATGTTGGACATCACTACCCAACAGATGTAATTGGAGCATACATATTAGTTATTATTACAAGCTTAATATATAACAGATTCTTAAAAAATATAGTTTCAAATATATATGAATGCGTTGAAAGAAAAATAATTAATATAATCAAATAAGGAAGTGTAAAAAATGAGTTTTATAAATCAATTCATTGATATAGTACTTCATCTAGATAAGTATTTAGGAGTTCTTATAAGTAATTATGGCTTAGCAACATATCTAATATTATTTTTAATAATATTTTTAGAGACAGGCCTTGTAGTAACTCCAATTTTACCAGGAGATTCACTAATATTTGCAGCAGCGGCTTTTGCAGCTACTGGAGCATTAAATATAGGAATACTTTTAGTTGTACTAGCAGTAGCCGCAATACTTGGTGATACTAGTAATTATGAAATTGGAAGACATATTGGACAGAAACTTATAAATAGAGAAAATTCTAGGTTTATAAAAAAGGAGTATATTGAAAAAACGAATGCATATTATGATAAATATGGTGGTAAAACAATAGTTATAGCTAGGTTTATACCGATAGTTCGTACATTCGCACCTTTTGTTGCAGGAATAGGAAAAATGAATTATAAGCATTTCATAACATTTAATGCAATAGGGGGAGCACTTTGGGTATGTATAGTAGCAGCTTTAGGCTTTTTCTTTGGTAACATACCATTTGTAGCAAAAAACTTCTCAGTAGTTATAATAGCAATTATATTTATATCTGTTTTACCTGGTGTGATTAGTATATTAAAAGCTAAATTATCTAACAATAAAAATGTGCAGCTTGAAGAAAATGAGTAGCTAATAATAATTGTTTAATAAACCCAAATAATATATAATTTCAGTATATGTATTAATATTATAGTTAAAGAAATGTATGAATTTATATGATTTTTTTGACAATAATAAATACTAGGTTTAACTTTGAAAGGAGAATTTGTTATGAAAAATCCAATAGTAACAATTGAAATGGAAAACGGAGGCGTTATAAAAGCCGAATTATACCCAGAAGTAGCAGAAAATACAGTTAATAATTTTATACATTTAATAAATATGGGATTCTATGATGATTTAATATTCCATAGAGTAATACCTGGATTCATGATCCAAGGTGGATGTCCAGAAGGAACAGGAATGGGTGGTCCTGGATACTCAATCAAAGGAGAATTCTCAAGAAATGGATTCAAAAATGATTTAAAACATACAAGAGGAGTATTATCAATGGCTAGAGCTATGCACCCAGATTCAGCTGGAAGCCAATTCTTCATAATGACATCAGATGCACCACACTTAGATGGTCAGTATGCTTCATTTGGTAAAGTAATCGAAGGTTTAGATGTTTGTGATGAAATAGTAAACCAAAAGAGAGATTATAACGATAGACCATATGAAGATCAAAGAATCAAGAAAGTATCTGTTGATTTAGGAGATTACTCTGCAAAAGAGCCAAATATAAAAGAAGATTAATATAGAAATAAGAGGTGAGCTGAGTGAACAATAATAAAGCATTATTAGTGTATGGATTATCAAAAGATGAGATAAATTCATTAAGATTAATATCTAAGGTTATAGAAATAAAACCAGAAATGGTGGATTTAAAAGTTCACGAAATAGCAAGTGGGAAGTTAAATGAAGAGGTTATTGAAATAGTTGACGGAATGAATGAGAAAGCTATATTATTTAATGGCTTCTCAGATAAAGAAGTTAGTGCATCAATCAAGAAGATAAGAAGCGCTGTTAAAGGCGGTGTACTTGCGGTTGTAACACCAATTTCACGTAACTGGTCATTTAGATATTTATTAGGACATTTACTTGAAGAAAGAGAATGGTATGCTAAAAACCAAAAGGAGAGTAAGTAACCTTGAGTAGAGTTGGAGAAAGAATAAAAGAAGCAAGACTTAAAGCTAATATTCCTCAAAAAGTATTAGCTAAAAAGCTTGGTGTTTCAGAAAAGTATATAAATGAAGTTGAACTTGGAAGAAAGATAGCGCAAGAATCTTTTATAAATAAAGCTTCAAAAATATTAAATACTGATTTAAATGATATAAGTATGGTAGTAACTGATGAAGATTTAATGGAAGAAAAAAAAGCACAAAGAGAATTAACTAAAAACTTCAAAAAGGATAATAAAGCAAATGAGGTTTGGGAAAATGCATTCTCTTTTGTACTTAAAAATGTTCCAATATATGATTATAATTTAAAAAATATAAAGGGACACAAAGAACTTCCTATTCATTCTAATAAGGTTCTTGGACATCCTCAAGACAAGGTATTATATATTGAGGTTTCAGATGATGAAATGAGCGGATTTAGAATGCTAAAAGGAGATTTAGTATTTGGATATTTAGTAACTGAGCTTACTCAAAATGGTTTCTACCTTGTAAATTACAAAGGAGAAACTAAAATAAGAGAAGTTAAGAAATTAGATAATTCAAAGGTACTTCTTATGAGTAATAGAGGAAGTATGATGACAGAAACACTAGAAGTTAGAAATCTTAAAGTTATAGCTAAACTAGAATCAGTAGAAATAAAACTTTAATTAATAAAAAGTCACTTAAGTAATTAAGTGACTTTTTTTATTATCCAAATTTATAAACAGTCATAAGATATTGTAGGAGAAATATAATTTCGAGGTGAAAACTTAGTGGAAAGTAAGTTAGATACTTATTTAGAACTATATAGATCTTTAACTGATGATATGATAAATAGATTAAACTACTTTAGTAAGAATGGATTAAGTGAACAAAATACTATAGAAGTTTCAATATTAACTGGGGATAATGTGGACAATATATCACAAATTGTGGATAACTTGGGAGGAACATATGAAGATTTAGGATATGGATACGGAATTGCTAATATACCTGTGGATAAGTTAAGAGATTTAGCAAATGTAGATAGTATAAGATATATTGAACTTCCAAAATCATTATATACATCTGATAGTGGTAGTAATAGAGCAGCTTGTGTACAAAGAGCGCAAAACAGTTTTGAATTACTTGGTGAGGGAATGTTAATAGGCTTCATTGATACTGGAATAGACTATACTCATCCAGCATTTAGATTAGATGATGGAACAACTAGAATAGAATATATTTATGATCTTAGTTTAAATGGAGCTGTGTACAATAAAACTCAAATTAATGAGGCATTAAGGAGCAATGATCCATTTAGTATAGTGCCATCAAATGATATTATTGAGCATGGTACTCATGTAGCTGGAATAGCATGTGCTGGTGGAGCTATACCTACATCGGATTATGGAGTTGCACCAAAAAGTTCAATTATAATGGTCAAATCGACTAGAGGAAGATTTGCATTAAGTACTCAAGTAATGAGAGGCCTTAAATTTTTAGTAGATAAAGGTAAGGAACTAAATATGCCTCTTGTTGTTAATTTAAGTTTAAGCACTAATGATGGAGCACATAATGGAAGTTCACTTTTAGAAAAATATATTAGTACTGTATGTGATTTAGAAAGAATAACTATGTGTATTGCAGCTGGTAATGAGGGTGCAGCATCACATCATGTATCAGGAGAACTTAGGAGCACACAGACTATAGCATTAAATATTGCTGATGATGAGACATCACTTCAAATATCGCTATACCATGAAGTGTTATCAAGAATAAGTATAGAAATAACTAATGCAACTGGAATATCAACTGGAGAAATAGAAATAAGAGAAGGGTTAAATGAGGCATTTTTAGATGCAGATAGAGTAATATTCTTTATGACTGGACCAAAGCCATTTGACTTACTTGGTGAAGTCTTAATAAGTATAATTGCAGGATCAACTTATTTGATTCCTGGAGAATGGAAAATAACTTTAAGATTGAGAAATAATTATGGTGGAGAATATGACTTGTGGATTCCTATTGCAGAAGGTCTTAATGTGGATACGAAATTTCTAAGGCCAACACTATATAATACATTAGGAATACCAGCAACTGTACAAAATGTTATATCTGTAGGTAGTTATAATTATGTAACTAATACAATATCAAGTTTTAGTGGAAGAGGTAAAGAAGTTGTAGAACTTGGTGATACTAAGCCGGATATAGTAGCACCTGGTGAAGGGATAAGAGCCCCTATACCAAATAGAAGCTTTGATACTAAAAGTGGAACTTCAATGGCTACACCTCATGTTACTGGAATTGCAGCACTTATGATGCAATGGGGAATTCTTAAAAATAATGATAGATTCTTATATGGAGAAAGGTTAAAAAATTATCTGGTTAGAGGATCGAATAGGGATAGAGTAAATTTAATTTATCCAAATCCATTATGGGGATATGGAAAAGTTTGTGCTTATGATGCTTTAGAACTAGTTAGGTTAATATTAAATGTACCTCAGACTCCAGCTATTTTTAGAAATGATGATAGTAAGTTTAGGCAGAAGAATAAAAATGATTATAGTGAGCCTAGTCAGGAGAATGAAAATGATAATAATGAATCTAGACAGCAGAATGGAACTGTAAGAAGAATTGTTGAGTATGCAGGTAATATTGATGAAGTAGCTAGTATTACTCCAGGATTAATTGTTAATAAACTTGATGAAAATTTCGCAATAATAGAGGCACCAGCAGATAGAATTGATCAGATAATAAGTGATAATAAAACAGTAATAGTTCACGTTGAGTCATCGCCAGTATATACATTAACTGATATAAGCCCTGTTGAAGCATCAGGAGCAACTTTATTCCATAATAATCCGTACCTAAACCTTAATGGACGAGGAGTATTAGTTGGAATAATAGATACTGGAATTGATTATATGAGTAAAGAATTTATGAGAGAGGATAATACCACTAGAATAGTATCTATATGGGATCAAAGTGTAGGAGGCGGAAACATAAACTTTTATGGCACAAATTATTATCCAGAGCAAATAGATGAAGCTATAAAAGTTGGAATGGCTGGAGGGGATCCATATACTATAGTTAATAGTAGAGATGAAATTGGACATGGAACTATGGTTGCAGGTCTTATTGCTGGAAGAGGCGTTGATCCTAGATTTATTGGAGCTGCGCCAGATTGTGACCTTTGTATCGTTAAATTAAGACAAGCATCTAGATCATATTTAAGAGATTTTGGAGTTACTAAAGAAAATGTAATAGGATATGAAAATGTAGATATTTTATTAGCAATAAAATATATTCTTGGGGAAGCCCTAAGGCTTATTCAGCCAGTCGTTATATATATTCCTCTTGGTAATAATATAGGTGGACATGATGGTACTGCAATACTTGAAAGGTATATTGATGATGTATCTAAGAGAAGAGGTCTTGTAGTAGTTACTTCTACAGGTAATGAAGGAAATACAGATACCCATACGACAGGGACATTAAGTGCAACTGGAGATACTAAAACTATTGAACTTTTAGCATCAAATTCACAAAAAGAGTTGATTATGCAAATATGGTGCAATAAACCTGATAAGGTAGCATTATCAATAACATCACCCTCTGGGGAAGTAATAAAATATATACCAGCAAAATTACAAGAAGTAGAAACAATTAAATTTGTATTTGAAGGCACAATTATGAAAATACAATATTTTATACCGGAGGAAATAAGTGGTGATGAACTTATTGTTATAAGAATGAGTAACCTAAGGGAAGGAATATGGCAATTTAAATTAATAGGAGAATATATAGTTGATGGAAATTATAATGCTTGGATTCCACAGAGAGAATTATTAGAAGGAGATACTAAATTCTTAAATTCAAATCAATATACAACAACTATGTTGCCTTCAACAAGCCAAAGAATACTTGTTGCAGGATTCTATAATCAAAATAATAATGCAACAGTTGGAGCTTCAGGAAGAGGGAATACTAGAGATGGAAGAGTTAAGCCGGATGTCGTTGCTGGAGGAGTTAATGCACTGGTATTAGCACCTGGTGGACAAACTAAAATAGCTAGTGGTTCATCTATTGCAGGGGCTGTTCTTGCTGGAATATGTGCACTATTACTTCAATGGGGAATAGTAGATGAGAATGACCCAGATATGTATTCTGTAAAAATGAGAACTTATATAATAAGAGGAACTGAAAAGAGAGAAGGAGAAATTTATCCAAATAGGGAATGGGGATATGGAATATTAAGCTTAAGAGGAATATTTGAAAGTACTAGAAGTGTGAAATCAGAATTACCTAAGAAAATAGATACTGAATTTTATATAGACAATTTATTTATAAGAAGACCAGATAATTAAGGCACAAATAAATTATATTGTGCATAAATTGATTATAAAAGTAATGTTAAGGAGCATATTATGGCCGAAAAAGGAAATTTAATAATTCAATGTTTTAATGGAGATGATTTCATACCTGTAGATGGAACCAAGGCAACAGTGGTTCAAACAGAATCTCCAAATCCTCAACCTATGGAATTTGATTTAGTCACTGACTCATCAGGTCTTACGCAACCTATACAGTTAGATGCACCAAATTTTGAATATTCCCAAACCCCACAAAATGAGGTTAGACCTTATAGTCTATGTGATATAACTGTAACTAGAGAAGGATTTAATCCACTTACAATTAGAGGATGTCAAATTTTTCCGAGGGAGACAGCATACCAAAGATGTAATTTAGTAGAAACATCAAATACTAGAAGTAGCAGAGCAGAGATAATAGAAATACCTGATAATAGATTATTTGGGAAGTTCCCAAAAAAAATACCAGAAGAAGTAGATAAATTACTTCCACCACCATCTAGTGGGGTTGTATTACCTAAGCCTGTAATACCAGAATTTATAGTAGTTCATGAAGGAGTACCTAATTCACCTGGGCCAAATCGTACAGTACCATTTAAGGAATATATTAAAAATGTTGCTTCAAGTGAAATATATTCAACTTGGTCTAGAAGTACAATAACTGCAAATGCATTTTGTATTATATCATTTACATTAAATAGAATATATACAGAATGGTATAGATCTAAAGGAAAGAATTTTGATATTACAAATTCAACAGCTTATGATCATGCATTCTCTTTTGGTAGAAATATTTACGAAAATATAAGTAATATTGTTGATGAAATCTTTTCAACATATGTAAGAAGAATAGGAAGAAAGCAACCACTTTTAACTCAATATTGCGATGGTAAAAATGTTATTTGTCCAGAATGGCTTAGTCAATGGGGAAGTAAAGTATTAGGAGACCAAGGTGTCGCACCATTTAATATATTAACTAGGTATTATGGAACTGATATAGAACTTACAACAGCAGAGCAAGTGAAAGGAAGTCCAAAGTCTTATCCAGGATTTGCCCTAATAATTGGTTCTAGGGGAGAACCAGTACGTTCTATTCAAGAATTTTTAAATAGGATAGCTGATAATTATCCATTAATACCTAAGGTAGCTGTAGACGGAATATTTGGAAATAGCTCTTCACAGCAAGTTAAAGTGTTCCAAAGTATATTTAAACTTCCACAATCAGGTATAGTAGATTTTGCAACTTGGTATAAGATATCTGAAGTATATGTTGGAGTAACTAGAATAGCAGAATTAAGATAATAAAAATAAGAGTCTGAAAAAATTCCAGACTCTTATTTTTGATTATTTAAAACTTTTATATTTTTAAAATAGAAGTAAATACTTTGCGAAATAAAGATTAAGCTTAATAAACCAAATAGTGGGTAAAGGGTCGCAATTAAATTACCAAAACCTATTTGAGAGATAGGGAATGCTATTAATATGATTAATAATGCACCCTTTTTAAAACTAATCTTAAATATTTTTTCCAAAGTTTTTGCTATGGAGTATATATCTGATACTTCAGTTGAGAACATCTCAAGTAAAATAACCATTAAAAGTAATGCTTGAATGATTGGACTAAACCTCTTTGCAACAAAAAGAAGTGGTATCTCTAAATCATATATATATGGTTGATTTACTGTAAGAAGTAAATTTATCATTAAGCAAAGTAAAGTAAGTCCTAATGCTCCAAAGAATACTCCTAAAGTCATAGTCTTTGTTTTTTTAATTCTTGTACTTAATGGAACAAGAACTCCAGAAAAACAAAGTACATTATATCCCATATAAAGTATTGTAGATAAAGCAAGTCCACTTTCTTTTTTTGGAGTAAAGCTTAATATGTTTTCAATCGAAAATACGTCTCCACAAAAAACAAAATAAAGAATTGTGATTGTAGAGATTGTTATTATTAAAGTTGGCACTATAAAAGAATTAACTTCTATTAATCCATCAGTACCACGAAGTAAGAAAAATAGAGCGATTACAATCATAATTATTGAGCCAACTATCTTTGGAATACCAAAAAATTGATTTATCAAAGCACCACTACCTGCAAGTATTATTGATGCACTACATATTAGATAAAAAGTAGTTATTAAACCAGTTATTTTTCCAAAAAAGTTTGGACTTATTTTATTTATTACATCACTATAGGATTCAAGCTCATATTTTATACTAATCTTAGATATCATATTACTTATTATAATGTAAAATGTTCCACAAAAAAGTATACATATGAAACTTAAAGGTCCAAATGATGTAAAGAAATTAGAAATTTCCTTACCAGAAGCAAGTCCAGCACCTACAATTGTTCCAATAAATACAACTGCAACTTGAAAAACCTTTGACCATTCTTTTTTCAAAATAAACCTCCTTAAAATTATTCTTATTAACAAATATACAAAGTAAACTTAAGATTTATTCTATTTATAAATGAATAAGCTGTATTTTCTAAGGAAAACTAATTTTATAAAAGAATTAAATTAAAAGGAGGAAGAAAAGATTGAGAAGAAAGAGATTATTAATTGGTTTTATTATATGTATTATTTTTATAGTAGGATGTTCGAAGAATAATGATGGAGCGAATATCAATGGTATGTTTAATGTTCAAACAGCTAAGCTTACAGCATTAGAATATATGCAAAGACTAGTATCAAATGATATAGAAGGTGCAAATGCTATATCATCACCTAGTGTTGCTGCTAATAATAAAGTAAAAAAGATTAAAGAGGAACCTATAATTGCTTTTTCAGCAGGTAATTTAACTGAAACTGGTCAAAGTGCTTATATAATTTTTAATACTATAAGATTAAATAATAAAAATAAGGGTGCAGATTTAGATCAATACACAGTAAAGGTTGAAAAGAGTGGAAAAGAATATAAAATAGCTGATATAAAAAGTGAGAACTTAAGACAAATATATCAAAGGGATACTGAACTTAGAAGTGTTAATAAGGGCACTGGTGATAGTGACTTAATTTTAAGACTAAAAGATTTACCATTAGAGTTATACACTAAAGATGATAAAGTTCCACTTCAAAAGGTTACAGTACCAAAAGATAAATTTGGGGTAATGTCTATGGACTTTAAAGGAGGTACAATTGCATTAAGTACAGACAATGGAAAAGATAGTTTTATAGGAATTGCTATGATAGAAGATGCACAGCAAACATTCGCATCTACTAGTAATATGTTAGCTCAGGATGACAGTAAACAAATAGACGAAAATAAATTAAGAAAAATAGTAGAAAAGCCTATAGCTCAAAACATAATTGGATATGATATATTAAAAGATTGTATTATAAAAAAGATGATGTTTACAGAAGAAGGTAGTGAGCTAATTGTACAGTATACGAAGGGTAAAAATATGGGATTAAAAATTTATAAAACTCCAGATGGAGAACCTTTAAATATAGACTTTGAAAAATTATTTCCTATAGATAAATATGAAGTTACATATAAAGGTGGAAGTCAATCTAAATTAATTATAACTGTTAATAGTTCAAGTGGAGCTAAAGATATATATCAAGATGCGATAGGAGACTATGCAATTGATCTAAATAAAGAAGAATTAAGTAAGCTATAAAATAGTATGGGAGAAATAAATTTTTACTTATGATATTATAAAAGAAAAAAGGTTCTTTAAAAGTACTATGGAGGAAAATATGATTAAGGAATGGAATGGAAAAAGATATCATAGTTTAAATTATTTTTTAAGAGATAGATTTAAGGAAAAAGTATTTAAAATATCACTAGATGGAGGATTCTCATGCCCCAATAGAGATGGCACTATAAGTAAGGGCGGATGCCTTTTCTGTAGCGAAAGTGGTTCTGGAGATTATGCAGGTGATAGAGAATTATCAATAACAAAGCAATTTTGTGATATAAAAGAAATGATGAATAAAAAGTGGAAGGAAGGTAAGTATATTGCCTATTTCCAAGCATTTACTAACACTTATGCACCTGTAGAGGAGCTAAAAAGAAAATATAACGAGGCTTTAAAGCAAGAAGGTGTTGTTGCAATCGCAATAGCAACTAGACCTGATTGTCTTCAAGATGAAGTTTTAGAACTTTTAGAAGAAATAAATAAGAAATTTTATGTATGGGTAGAACTTGGACTTCAAACTGTATCTGATGAAACAGCAAGAAAAATAAACAGAGGATATAAATTAGAAGTTTATGAGGATGCGATAAGAAGGCTAAAGGAAAGAAATATAGACTTTGTAACACATTGTATATTTGGTCTTCCAGGAGAGACTAAAGAAGATATGCTTAGAAGTGTAGATTACATAGCACATTCAGGTTCAAAGGGTATAAAATTTCATTTATTGCACTTAATGAAACACACACCTATGGTTAAATTATATGAAAGAGGAGAGCTTGAATTTTTATCTCAAGACGACTATATAGATTTAATTTGTAAGTCAATTGCAATGCTTCCAGAAGATATGGTTGTACATAGACTTACAGGAGATGCACCGAGAGATCTCTTAATAGGACCAATGTGGAGTCTTAAAAAATGGGAAGTTTTAAACGCAATAGATAAAGCTTTAGTTGATAATGAAATATACCAAGGAAAAGATTTTAAATAATTTGCCTTACAGAAAGTAAAGGATGGGGGAGATTTTTATGAAGATAGATATCATCATTTCAGCAGATGATATACAAGAAAGTAAAATTAAGAATAAGAATATAGTAGTTATTGATATGTTAAGAGCTACAACAGTTATAACAACAGCTTTTATGAATGGATGTAGTGAAGTTATCCCATATCTAACTATTGATGAAGCTTTAAATAAAGGTAAAACACTAAAGAGAGACAGTTATGTTCTTGGTGGAGAAAGAAAAGCCATGAAGATAGAAGGCTTTGATTTAAGTAATTCACCACTAGAATATACAAAAGATACGGTAAATAATAAAACTGTTATTATAACAACAACAAATGGAACTAGAACATTAACTGAATGTACAGAAGCAAAAAGAATATTTGTTGGGGCTATGATAAATGGGAAGTCTGTTGCAGAGAAATTAGTTGAGCTTGGCGATGATGTATGTATAGTTAATGCAGGAACTAACGGCGAGTTCTCTATGGATGATTTTATTTGCTCAGGATATATAATAAATGAAATATTAAAATTAACTAATAAAGTAGATTTAACTGATATAGCTAAAACTGCAAACTATATATATGAAAGTAATCCTTCAATAGAAAGCTTTATACATAGTGCAAGACATTATGGAGTTATGAAGGACTTAGATTTAATGGAAGATATACATTATGCAATGCAAAAAGATATTACAAAAATAGTTCCAGAATATAAAAATGGACGTATTTTAAAATAAAGAAAAGGTCAATCTCAAAATAGATTTGAGATTGACCTTTTTTACAATGGTAGAGGGTAGTTCCTCTATTTTTTTAGTAGTTTTCTTTAAATACTTCGAAGAATGCTTGTGGATGTAAGCAAGCTGGGCATTTAGCTGGAGCTTGAGCGCCTTCAAATATAAATCCACAGTTATCGCATTTCCAAAGAATAGTTTCATCTTTTTTAAATACTGTTCCGTTTTCTATATTAGCTGCTAATTTTCTATATCTCTTTTCATGTGCTTTTTCAGCAATTGTAATCATTCTAAAGCATGCAGCAATTTCAGGGAATCCTTCTTCTTCTGCTACTTTTGCAAATGTAGGATAAAGATTTGAATTTTCATCATGTTCTCCTTCAGCAGCATATAAAAGATTTGTCTTTGTATCAGTTGGGTATTCTACTGGATATTCTGCTTCGATCTTTAAAGGTTCCCCTTGGAAGTCATTTTCTAAGAAACTATAAAATCTCTTTGCATGTTCCTTTTCATTTTCAGCAGTTTCCATAAATATGTTAGAAATTTGAACATATCCATCTTTTCTTGCTTTACTAGCAAAATAAGTATATCTTGTTCTGGCTTGGCATTCACCTGCGAATGATTTCATTAAATTTTTAGCTGTTTCTGTTCCTTTTAAACTCTTCATAATTATTCACTCCTTTTAGTATCACGCATTACACACAATAAATATTTATTAATAATTGTTTTCCGTCACGCTATGATTAAATTATATGACTATTAAGAATTATAATCAATGGATTTTAAGTTAACATTATGAGTCATATAATAAGTATATGTGAATAATATTGAATATATGCAAATGTTATTAAACTACTTGAAATACAAAGAACTTTAAGTAGTAAGATTCGTCAGAATTCCAAAGAATTGGATGGTCTGATGATTGTGTTCTAAATTCTATTTGTCTTAATGTTCTATGTGCATCGTGTGCAGCTTGAGCTATAGTTTCTTTTAATAATTCTTCAGACATATAGTGAGAACATGAGCATGTAACAAAGTATCCGCCTTCTTTAACCATCTTTAATCCTCTAAGGTTAATTTCTTTATAACCTCTCTTTGCACCACTTACTGTATCTCTTGATTTTGTAAATGCTGGTGGATCTAATATAACAACATCAAACTTTTTGCCTTCTTTTGACCATGATGATAAAACATCAAAAGCGTTATGGCATTCAAATTTAACTGTATCTTGAAGATTATTTATTTCTGCATTTCTTGTTGCACAATCAACAGCATGTTGTGATACATCAATACCAAGAACTGATTTTGCACCTGCAATTCCAGCATTAAGTGCAAAAGAACCAGTATGAGTAAAGCAATCTAATACATCTTTATCTTTACATATTCTATGGATAGCTTTTCTGTTTTCTTTTTGGTCTAAGAAGAAGCCAGTTTTTTGACCGTTTTCTAAATCTACAATATATTTAACTCCATTTTCTATTATTTGAATATTAGTATCAAATGGTTCAGTTAAGAAACCTTTAGTTTGTTCAAGTCCTTCAATCTCTCTAGTCTTAAGGTCACTTCTTTCATAAACACCTTTAGCACCATATTCTTCAACTAATATTTTAACTATTATATCTCTATATTTATCCATTCCAAGTGTTGAGATTTGAATTACGTAATAATCTTCAAATTTATCAACTGTAAGGCCAGGTAAGAAGTCAGCTTCACCGAATATAAATCTACAAGATGAAGTATCAATTACTGTATTTCTGTAATCCCAGGCAGCTTTAAATCTTTTATTGAAGAACTCTTCATTTATTTCTTCATTTATATCTCTTGTCATTATTCTAATTGCAATTTTACTTGCATCATTTATGTACCCTTTACCTATGAAGTAATGTTTATGATTATAAACTTCAACTATATCTCCATTTTGGTAATCACCATCATATTCTTTAATTTCGTCTGTATATATCCAAGGTCTGCCTTGTTCTGCTTTCGCTCTTTTGCTTAATTTATGTAAGTAGAATTTACTAGCCATTTAAATTAGCTCCTTTCAAATTAATTCTTTTAAGATTATAACATAAGTACATATAAAACTTATGGAAATAAAATAATTATAAAAGCACTTGTTTTTTTCTTAAATAGATAATATATTATATAAAAGATTAACAAAAGAGAGTAGGTATTAGGAGGAAATTATGAATTTATTTTTAAATGAGGAAGCAAATAGATGTTTAGTATGTAAAAATGCCAGATGTAAGGCAGCGTGTCCTATAAGTACTGACATCCCAGAGATAATAAAATTATATAGAGAAGAAAAGTTTGATGAAGCAGGAAAAATATTATTTGAAAACAATCCGCTTTCAGCAGTTTGCTCTATTGTTTGTCCTCATGAAGATCAATGTGCAGGAAATTGTATTAGAGGAATTAAAGGAGAACCAATCCATTTCTATGAGATGGAGGAAGAGTTGTCATTAAAATACCTAAATAGTGTAAAATTTGAAAAGCCAGAAGCTAATAAAGATAGAATAGCAATAGTTGGCGGAGGTCCGGCTGGAATAACAATTGCATTTATACTAGCTAAGAGAGGCTTTAAAGTTACAATATTTGAAGCACATGAAAAAATCGGGGGAGTATTAAGATACGGAATACCAGAATATAGACTTCCAAACAAAATAGTTGATAAAATATCAGAAAAGTTAGTTGAACTTGGAGTTAAGATAAGACCTAACATAATGATAGGTTCTGTTATCACATTAGATAGATTATTTGAAGACGGATATAAGGCAATATTTATCGGTACTGGAGTATGGAATGCTAAGAAGTTAAATATAAAAGGTGAAACTTTAGGTAATGTTCATTATGCTATTGATTACTTAAAAGCACCAGATGTATATGATTTAGGAGAAAAGGTATGCGTTATTGGAGCAGGTAATGTTGCTATGGATGCTGCAAGAACTGCAAAGAGAAACGGAGCTAAAGAAGTATGCATAGTTTATAGAAAGCATTTCGATCAAATGACTGCAACTAAGAAAGAAATTGAAGAAGCAAAAGAAGACGGAGTTGAATTTGATTTATTTAAAGCTCCAGTTGAAATATTAGAAGATGGAATTAAAGTCGTTAAAACTGAAAATGTAGAAGTTGACGGAAGAATACAAACAAAAACTTTAGATGGTCAGGAAGAGTTTATAAAGTGTGATTCTGTTATAGTTGCAATAAGCCAAGAACCAAGAACATATATAGTTTCAAGTACTGAAAAACTTGAAACAAATAAATGGGGACTTGTTATAACTGATGTAGACGGAAGTACTACTAAAGAGGGTGTATTTGCATCAGGAGATGTTGTTACAGGGGCTAAGACTGTAGTTCAAGCTGTAGCACAAGCTAAGGTGGTTGCAGATTCTATGGAAAAATATTGTGAAGAACATAAATAATAAATAAAATAAAAAAGCTACAGATACAAAAAGTGCCTGTAGCTTTTCTTATATATTAAATTAAAGACCTACTGTTACTAAAGCTTTAGTAGGCTCTAATGCAACTACGTTATGCATAACTCTTGAATCAAATGAAAGCAATTCACCTGGTAATAGTTCATATTTTCCACCATCTTCAAATTCAACTTTTAATTTGCCCTCAAAGACTAATAATTGAGCCATTTTCTTATGAGTATGATTTGGTAATCCCTCGCCTACCTTACAGTTTAAATATATAGACATAAAACTATCATTTTTTACTACTAAATTTTTAACTGAATCAGTTTTTTCAAATAAATTTATTTTTTCTCTTTCCATAAAGCTCACCTCAAATTAGTTATTTACTATACTAATAACATATAACTTCTGTAAGAATAATAATATGACTAGAATCAATAGCTTGATTAAAAAAATAAGAACAAATTTAACATAATAAAAAAGACTATTACAAAAATGATTTAAAATCAATTATGCAATAGTCTTAATTTTATTTGTTGTCAATTGGGTTTTTGTTAGTTGATGTCCATTGATTGTTACCGGCAGTCTTTTCTTTACTGCAAGTAGCATCACCTTTTGATTCTACTGGAGTTGAAACCCATTGATTATTAGTTGCGCTCTTTTCTTGTTTCATATAAATTCCTCCTTCCTATAACACAATTAGTTTCTGCATTATAGAAGATTTAATTCTAGGAATTTATTTGTATTCACCATTATTATATTGTTCGATTAATTGTTGTATTTTAAATACACATCTAGAACCACCGCAACAGCCAGTTCCAGCACCAGTTGCCTTTTTAACTTCATCCATTGTTCTAGCACCATCTCTTATAGCATCTTTAATCTTTGCTCTAGAAATTGCTTTGCAAATACAAACCTTAGTTAATTTATCCATTATTTCTGGATTTACATTATTATTTTCCATAAGTATTCCTCCGATTTTAAATTCATTTATATAACTTTTCGATTAAATTTCAATTTGATTTTATATAATAATTTAAACACTAAAATGAAAGAAAATCAATACTAATTAATAATTTTTATTAATTAAATTATAAAAATTTAAAAATAGGGTTTAATTGACTTTTTTAGGGGCATAATATATAATGTTTTTAATAAAGACAATGATTAGGAAAAGTAGTTAATAAACTTATTTAAAGAGAGTAGTTGTTTGGTGCAAAACTATAGTAGGTATTAATGAAAATCACCTAGGAGTTGGTGGCCTAAAGGCATATTATTGCTTATTAAGTTAACCCGTAATTCTGCGTTAAAGAATAGAGTATGATTGTACTTGAATTTAGCCAATTATTAATTAAATAATAGAAGAGAAAATCTGTTATTATAACGTTATTTTTTATAACATTAATAATTGTATTATTACCATGGGTGGTATAGCGAGTATTTACTTCGTCCTATAGTAGGGTGAGGTTTTTTTTATACAAAAAAATAAAATTTATATATAAAGAAAGGAGATTTTACATGTACAAAAAAGTAGAACTTACAAATGGTTTTGTAGGTATGGAACAAGAGATTGCTAACCTTTGGAAAGCAAGAAATGTAATCAAAAAGAATTTTGATATGAACCAAGATGGTGAATATTTCACTTTTTATGATGGACCTCCAACAGCTAACGGAAGACCACACGTAGGTCATATCCTTACAAGAGTTATGAAGGATATAATTCCAAGATATAAAGTTATGAGAGGCTTCAAAGTTATAAGAAAAGCAGGTTGGGATACTCATGGACTTCCAGTTGAACTTGAAATAGAAAAGAAACTTGGAATCTCAGGTAAAGAACAAATTGAAGATTATGGCGTAGAAAAATTCGTTAAAGAATGTAAAGATAGTGTATTCACATATGTAAACATGTGGGAAAAGATGACTGACAAGATCGGTTATTGGGTTGATATGGATGATCCATATGTAACATACCATAACCCATACATTGAATCAGTATGGTGGGCATTAAAACAAATGTGGGAAAAAGATCTTCTATATAAAGGACACAAGGTTATGCCTTACTGCCCAAGATGTGGAACAGCTCTTTCATCACACGAAGTATCACAAGGATACAAAGATGTTAAAGACTTAACTGCAGTAGCTAAGTTTAAAGTTTCAGGAGAAGAAAATAAATACATACTAGCTTGGACAACAACTCCTTGGACACTACCTTCAAACGTAGCTTTATGTTTAAACAAAGCATATGATTATATTGAAGCTAAAGTAGGAGATGAAACTTACATTTTAGCTAAAGAATTAGCACCAAAGGTACTTGGAGAAGACTATGAAGTAGTTAAAGAATTCAAGGGTGCAGATTTACTTGGAATGAAGTATGAACAATTACTACCATTCCACAAACCAGAAGGAAAGGCATTTGAAGTAATCCACGGAGATTTCGTAACACTTTCAGATGGTACTGGAATAGTTCATATAGCACCAGCTTATGGTGAAGATGATAGCTTAGTTGCTAAAAAGAACAATATGGCATTTATCAACTTAGTTGATACAGAAGGTAAATTCGTTGAAGAAGTAACTCCATGGGCAGGAAAATTCGTTAAAAAGTGCGATCAACAAATTTGTGATTACTTAGAAAATGAAAATAAATTATTTAAAGCTGAGAGACATACTCACTCATATCCACACTGCTGGAGATGTGACACACCACTTCTTTACTATCCAAAAGATAGCTGGTTTGTAGCTATGACAACTTTAAGAGATAAATTATTAGCAAATAACAATAAGATTAACTGGTTACCAGACAACATAAGAACTGGTAGATTCGGTAAGTTCTTAGAAAATGTTATTGACTGGGGTATTTCAAGAGATAGATACTGGGGTACACCACTTCCAATATGGGAATGTGAATGCGGACATAAAGAATGTATCGGAAGCATTGAAGAATTAAAAGAAAAAGGAATTAATGTTCCAGATGATATAGAATTACACAAACCATTTATAGATAAAGTTAATTTAACTTGTCCTCATTGTAATAAAGAAATGAAGAGAACTCATGAAGTTATTGACTGTTGGTTTGACTCAGGATCAATGCCATTTGCACAACTTCACTACCCATTTGAAAATAAAGAATTATTTGATCAAAACTTCCCAGCTCAATTTATATCAGAAGCTGTTGACCAAACTAGAGGATGGTTCTACACATTACTTGCAATTTCAACTGCAATATTTGATAGAAATCCATTTGAAAACTGTATAGTTTTAGGTCACGTTCTTGATAAGAAGGGCTTAAAGATGAGTAAATCAAAGGGTAACGTTGTTGATCCATTCGATGTACTAGATGCTCAAGGTGCTGATGCTACAAGATGGCATTTCTACACTGCAAGTGCACCATGGTTACCAACTAGATTCTCAATTGATGATGTTGGAGAAGCTTCAAGAAAGTTCTTAAGTACATTATGGAATGTATACTCATTCTACGTATTATATGCTGACTTAGACAACTTCAATCCAATGGATTACACTGATTTTGTATCAGACAATGTAATGGATAAATGGATAATGTCAAAATTAAATACATTAATTAAAACTGTTGAAGATGGATTAGATGACTACAATATAACAGGATCAGCTCTTGCAATTGAAGAATTCACAGATGAATTATCAAACTGGTATGTAAGAAGAAATAGATCAAGATTCTGGTCATCAGAATTAACTGAAGATAAGATAGGTGCTTACGTAACTCTTAATAAGGTACTTGTTACTTTAGCAAAAGTTGCAGCTCCATTTGTTCCATTCATAACAGAAGAAATTTATCAAAACTTAGTGGTTAACTTAGATGAGACTGCTCCAGAAAGTATTCACTTATGTAGCTGGCCAAAAGTTGATACTGAAGCTATAGATAAAGAATTAGAAAATGATATGGACTTAGCTTACACAATAGTTAAACTTGGAAGAAGTGCAAGAAATGGTGCTAACGTTAAGAATAGACAGCCACTTTCAAAGATACTTGTATCAACAACATCACTTCCAGAATACTATGGTGATATTATAGCTAACGAACTTAACATTAAAGAAATAGAATTCGGTGCAGACCTTTCTAAATATGTTAACTTCGAAATAAAACCTAACTTACCAGTACTAGGAAGAGCTTACGGTAAGTTAATTCCAGGAATCAGAAAAGAAATTGCTTCAAGAGACCAAATGGAATTAGCTCAAAAGATTAAAAATGGTGGAGTAGAAGTAATAAATGTTGACGGAACTGAAATTGAACTTAATGCTGATAGCATTCTTGTAACAATGCAAGGTCTTGATGGATTTGCATTCGCAGGTGAAGGTTCAACAGGAGTAGTTTTAGATACTCATATAACAGAAGAATTAAGAGAAGAAGGTCACGTAAGAGAAATCATCTCAAAAATTCAAAATATGAGAAAAGAAAAAGGATTCGAAGTTTTAGACAACATAAAACTTTATGTTGCAAACAACGATATGTTAATAGATGTAATTAAGAAATTCCAAGATACTATTAAGAAAGAAACTTTAACTAAGGAAATAGTATTTAATGGAGAAGCTGACTTCGTAGAAGTAACTATTAACGGTGAAAAGTTAGATATGACTGTTGAGGTTGTAAAATAACATTTAATTAAAATAAAGCAGGCTAGATTTAAAATATTAAAGTTCTAGCCTGTTTTTAATATTTTAATATATATTTACAAAAATTTTAGGAAAACTATAATTAAAGAAGGGTTTTCATTGAAATAAGGCGAATATATTAGTATAATAAATTATCAAAGGTGGTTAGGAGTGATAGAAGAATGGCTACTTCAATAAAAGATGTTGCTAGAGAAGCTGGTGTCTCAATCGCTACAGTTTCTAGAGTATTAAATGACATAGACGTTGTAAACGAGGACACGAAAAAGAAAGTTTTAGACGCAATCAAAAAGCTTGGATATAGACCAAATATAGTTGCTAGAAGTTTAAAGACACAAAGAACAAAGACTATAGGTATATTAATCCCAGACATATCAAGTCAATTTTATCCTGAAATAGTTAGAGGTGCTGAAGACGTATCTAACATATACGACTATAATATAATACTTGGTAATTCAGACTTTGATGTTGAAAAAGAAAAAGAATATTTAAGAGTTCTTAAAGAAAAAATGGTAGACGGAGTTATCTACATGAGTAGTTCACTTCAAGACGAAATATTAGATTTAATCAATGAATTAGATTTAAAAACAGTTCTTGTTGAGACTAAAGATAAGGAAGGAAAACTTCCAAGTGTTACTATAGATAATGTTCAAGGTGCTTATGATGGAACAAAGTACTTAATAGATAAAGGAATAAAAAACATAGGATTCGTTGGGGTTCAAAAGAACGAAATGAACGCTTGGAGCGATAGATACATAGGATTTGAAAAAGCTATGGAGGATGCTTCAATAAGTATAGATGAAGACTTAGTTCATTTAGCAGATCTTAAAGTTAAGAGTGGTTACGAAGCTGCAAAACAATTCATAAGTAAAGGTAAAAAAGTAGAAGGTATTGTTTGTGCAACTGATGAATTAGCTATGGGAGTAATAAATGGATTAAGAGATAACGGAATTAGAGTCCCAGAAGATGTAAGTGTTATTGGATTTAATAACAACTATGTTGGAGAAATATTCTATCCAAAGTTAACAACAGTTGGTCAACCAAGTTACGATATGGGTTCTGTTGCTATGAGAATGTTAATAAAGCTTCTAAATAAGCAAGAGCTTGAACAAGCGCAATATGTATTACCATACAGAATTGTTGAAAGAGATAGTGTAAAATAGTAAATATTATAAGTCATCCTTATTTTAATAAGGGTGGCTTATTTTTTTATTTGTGATATTATTATATTTGTGAAAAAAATATTAATAAAAAGTAAATATGATTTTATAAATTATTATATTTTTATAATCACTATATGGATAAAGGAATTAGTATTGACATTAATAAGGAGGGGTTAGTTTCTATGAATAAACAAAAAAGACTTGGGGAAGAACCAATATTAAAACTTTTATTGAGTTTCTCGATACCAGCTATCGTTGGGATGGTTGTAAATACTTTATATAATATAATAGATAGAATGTATATTGGAAGAATAGAGGGGATAGGACCTCTAGCTTTAACTGGTGTTGGAATAACAATGCCAATAATGACTATAATATTAGCTTTTGGTATGCTTGTTGGAATAGGAACAGCAGCAAGGGTTTCTTTAAAACTTGGTGAACACAACAAAGATTCTGCTGAAGAGCATTTAGGTAATGCATTTACTTTAATAATTATAATAAGTATAGCAATAACTATATTAGGACTTATGTTTTTAGATCCGATACTTGGAGTATTTGGAGCTAGTGAAAATACAGAAATTTATGCTAGACAATATATGCAAATAATATTTATTGGCACAATAGTTAATATGTTAAGCTTTGGACTTAATCATTCAATAAGAAGTGATGGGAGTCCTAAAGTAGCAATGCTTTCAATGTTAATTGGAGCAATAACTAATATAATTTTAGACCCTGTATTTATATTTGGTTTTGGTATGGGAGTTAGAGGAGCAGCAATTGCAACTGTAATATCTCAAATTTTAACAACAGTATGGATACTTCAATATTTCACTGTAGGAAAAAGTATTATTAAACTTAAAATGAATAATTTAAAACTTAAACTTCCTATAATAATTAGTATATTTTCAATTGGAATGAGTCCATTTAGCATGCAACTTGCAGCAAGTGTTGTACAAGTATTAGCTAATAACTCATTAAAGGAATATGGGGGAGATTTAGCAATTGGTGCAATGACTATAATATCAAGCGTCTCTATGATATTCTTAATGCCTATTTTCGGAATAAATCAAGGTTCACAACCTATAATAGGTTATAATTATGGAGCAAAGCAATATGATAGAGTAAAAGAAACAGTTAAGTATGGAGCAATAGCAGCCACTATAATAGTAGTGATTGGATGGATTGTAACTCAATCAGCACCACAAGTACTTATAGCAATATTTAATAATGATCCAGAACTTGTAGGAATTGCAACAAATGGAATAAAAATTTATTTATTGATGATGCCTTTAGTTGGATTCCAAGTAATTAGTTCAAATTACTTCCAATCAATAGGTAAGGCTAAAATATCAATGTTCTTAAGTTTACTTAGACAAGTAATATTATTAATTCCATGCATTTTAATCTTGCCAAAAATATTCGGGTTAAATGGAATATGGCTTTCAGGAGCAGTTTGTGATGGACTTTCATCTCTTATAACAGGAATCATATTCTTCTATTCAGTTAAAAAGTTAAAGATAGAAGAAGTAGAAATAAAAGAAGGGTTAGAAGTATCATAATAAAGAAAGACATCAATTTATTAAAGGTATATAAGTGATTTCCACTATTAAAAATTCAAATAGCTATCTAATATTACAGATTAATATTAGATAGCTATTATTTTTATTTCTAAAGAATTAAGTATTTAATTATACTGATATGATTCTCGTCTTGATTTTATAACTAATAAAATTTTGGATATTAAAAATAATACAGGTAATTCTATCAGTGGCCCGATTACAAGAGCTAATGAGATTAAAGGCTTGTCTGGAAATGATGCAACAGCGATTGCTAATGCAACAGGAGAATTTCTAGCAAGAGTAGTTAAACTTAAAGAAACACTATCTTGGTAATTTAGTTTAATAGCCCTGCCTACTAATCTTCCAACTATAAAATTAATTGTAAAGAATGCTAATATTGGCACTAATAAAATGAATAATACTTGATAATTTTCTAGTAAAATTTTTCCCTGTGAAGCAAACATCGCTATAATTGCTATATTTAAAAAATATCCTTGATAATCACATGCCTTAGGAAGCAACTTATCTTCAAATGTGCTATTACCTATTTTACTTATAATAAGCTTTCTAGCGATTACTGATAGTAATAGTGGAGTCATTAAACTAAAAATAACTCCTTTGCCTAAGCTTACAATATCTATGGATACGCTAGTTCCACCTATAAGTAATATATACACTGGTAACAAAAGTAATTGAAGTATTATATTTAAAGGAAGTATAGAAGATCCTAAAGCTATATTTCCTTTAGAAATCCCAGTAAATATTAAGTACCAATCCGTACAAGGAGTTACCATAAGCATAATAAAACCTATTAATAGTTCCGGATGGTTATTTAAAAATAATCTACCTAAGATAAATACTATTATTGGGGTCCACACAAAATTTATGATAAGTGATGTTGATGTAAATTTTATATTTTTAAATGAATTTCTTATCTCACTTAAAGGTATTTGTATAAAGACTAAAAATAACATTATTGTTAATGATGGCATAATTAAATATTCTGAATAAGTCTTTATAGAATCTATTTGACCTAGTAGAATTCCTAATAAAATCATCACAAAAATAGTAAAACTCTGAAACTTATTTATATTCTCCATTTAATAATCTCCTTTGATTTTAAGGGTTAGTGATTGAAAATAGTTATCATCTGAAGATAATATTATATAAAAAAGCAAATGATATTACAAGTTCAAATATTTTACAGTAATATTATGTAACTCAGGTTACTACATTAATTTAAAGGGTAATATATAATATAATTAAAATTAGGAGAAACGCAAAATTCATATAGATTATGTAGATTTTATAGGAGGATTTTATGGCAGATAATATAAAACCAGGTATACCTACTATGGTTAGTGGAACTCATTATGGAAATCTTCAAAAGGTAAGAGACGGAAAAAGAACTTTTGGGATAACACCACATATTCCAGGTGGATTTATTACAGTAGAACAATTAGAGAAAATCACTAAAGTTGCTAAAAAGTATAACGGAGTAATTAAAATAACATCAGGTCAAAGGCTTCTTATAACTAACTTAAATGGAGAAGATTTACCAAGTATATGGGAAGAACTTGGAATGGAACCAGCTGTTAAGAAACAAAATACAGTTAAAAATGTTGAGATGTGCCCAGCAGGATTTTGTAAGAGATCTAAATTTAACACTATTGGTACAGGAATGAAACTTTTAAATAAGTATCAGTATATGGAAGTCCCTTGTAGAACAAAAATTGGAGTTGCAGGATGCAGAAATGCTTGCGGTGGAGTATATTCAAAAGATGTTGGAGTTATAGCAGATAAGACCGGATTTATGGTTACAGCAGGCGGCTCAGCTGGATATAATCCAAGAATGGCAGACATAATAATTCAAGATATTGATGAAAAAGAAGCTATTAAAATAGTTGATAAAATATTTGAAGTTTATAAGGCCGAAGGTGAGCCAGGAGAGAAACTTGGTGACTTCATAGACAGAATCGGATTAGATATTTTTAAAGATAAAGTGCTTTAATAAGTAAAAGAAGCAACGAGTTAATACTCGTTGTTTTTCTTTTAAATTAAATAACTCTTACAACCCTTTATTTTAAATAAAAGTAATTTATTGACTGGGATTATGTGGTTTGCTAGACTATATATATAATTTGAGTAAAGGGGCAATTTATGAAGAGAGTATTATGTATAGGATTAATAGGGATAACTGCTGTATCTTTTGTTGGTTGTGGCGAAAATAAGAAAGAGGCTGATGTAGAAAATAACAAACCAGCAATCGAAGAGAGCAACGATAAAGAAAAGCCTGAAGAAACAACTAAAACTCCTGAGGATAAATCTGAAGGTGAGACTACAGAAAAACCAAATGACAAATCTGATGAAGTTGATAAAACTGAAAGAGTTTTTAAAATAGTTACTAAGAACGTAGATTATAAAGTTGTTAATGGAGGAGAAGTTAAAACAGTAGGTCTGGGCGTTGCTGAAAATATAAAAAAGATATTGGATACTGTATCAAGCAAATATTTTGATGGTAATAAAATAGAGTTAAAAACAATCGATACTGTAGATAATAAGAAAATTGCAGTTATTAATTTAACTGGCGATGAAAAGTATTGGAATCAAAAAATGCAAGGTTCTGCTGGTGGTCAGATTACAGAGTATACACTTATAGAAAATGTTCTTCAAAGAGAATATAAAGGATACTGGGTTGATGGAGTTAGATTTACTCTTAATGGAAAACAAATTGAAGATAATGGCCACATCCCTGAACTATCAAAAACAACATATAGATAATTTTAAAGTGGAATTATATAATTCCACTTTTTTATTTACTTCATTCCTAACGCTATATTTCTACTATAAATAGAAAGATAACGTTAGGACAGAAGCTACTATTTATCAGTTATATATATTTTCTTATAAGCTTGTTCGACTGAACTAAAACCATTATCTTTTAGTGATTTAGAGCAAGCTTCTATTATTTCTTTGTAAGATGCAGCCCTACAACCATTAGTAGTTTCTTCTAAAATAGTTTCAGCACCCTCTGAAACTAGCTGTAAATCAGCTTCAGTATAAGAATAGTTAGCATCTAAAAATGCACCTTCTATACTCTTTTTTAGTTTTGAAAATTCAAATGGAACAACCCTGTTATCTCTTTTAACAACTCTCATAAAAATCTCCTCCTAAGTGAAAATAAACAAAAGAAGCTTATAAAATAAGCTTCTTAAATTTTCTAATTTAAAAATTCTATAATATACCTTCAGTCTTTAAGATATTTTCTAACTTTTGAAGTTTATCACTTAATGATACAAATTTTTCTTTTATAGCATCTTTTGATATAGCATCTGTATCAATACTCTTTTCTAAATCTTCTACTGTTTTTAAAGCTTCTTCAATATCTTGTTGAGCTAATTTAAGGTTTTCTTCTCTCATATGATTGTCTCCTTTAATGTACCTGTAGTTATGTAAGATTAGTTAAAAAATCTTATATACATATTTATCGTATCACTACTAAAACTCTTGTGCAAGGCATATATTTAAATGTTAACAGTACTTATTTTATGGAGGATAGGATGATTAATTATATTTGGTTTGCAATGATATTCTTTGGAATTATATTTGCACTATTTACAGGAAATGCAGATAAAATTACTGAAGCTATTGTAGGAGGAAGCAATAATACCGTTAATTTTGTTATTGAACTTACAGGCATAATGTGTTTTTGGTGCGGTGTTATGAAAGTTGCAGAAAAGAGTGGTCTTACAAAAATATTAGCTAAAATGTTAAGACCAGTACTTAAAGTTTTATTTAAAGATGCGGCAAAGGATGAAAAAGCACTTGGTGCTATAGTTATGAATTTAACTGCTAATATGATGGGATTATCAAATGCAGCAACTCCATTTGGTATAAAAGCGATGGAGGAAATGGATAGAATCAATAAGAAAAGTAGTATTGCCTCAAATGATATGGCATTATTTCTAGTAATGAATGCAGCATGTATACAGCTTGTGCCCACAACCATAATTTCGATAAGAGCAGCAGCTGGGTCACAAAACCCCGGAATAATAATAATTCCAGCAATAATATCAACAGGGGTTGCCTTAATAGTTGGCATAGTCTGTTGTAAAATACTCCAAAAATATTTTTAGGGGGGAAGTATTATGCTTTTTAATTTTACAAAGAGTATTATACCTATAACTGTAGTTATAATATTAGGTTATGGAATGATAAAAGGTAGAAAAGTTTATGAATGGTTCCTTGAAGGTGCAAAAGATGGACTTATGGTTTGTCTTAAGATATTTCCGTGTCTTTTAGCAATGCTAGTTGCTGTTCAAATATTTAAAAATGCTAATCTTTTAGACTTAGTAAATAAGTTAGTTGCTCCATTATCCGGAGCAATAGGGCTTCCACAGGAAGTTGTACCATTAGTTCTTATTAAACCTATATCAGGAAGTGGAGCAATTGGTATGTTTACAGATATTATTAAAACATATGGTGCAGATACATTTATAGGACTTGTAGCATCAGTAATAATGGGAACTACAGAAACTATTTTTTATACAATAACAGTTTATTATGGAGCAGCAAAAATAAAGAAGATAAGACATACTCTATGGGCTGCTGTAATTGCTGATATAACAGCTATAATAGTAGCAATTTTTGTGGTTAATTGGATGTTATTGTAAATAAATTCGCCCCATGGTATTATTTACTAAAAGGGGGATGAATTATGATTAATATTAACCATGTTTCTAAAACTTATAACAAAAAATATAATGCTGTGGATGATATGACTTTACAAATTAAAGATGGAGAAATATTTGGACTTTTAGGACCAAATGGAGCGGGTAAGACAACTACTATTAAAATGATTACTGGAATTTCTGAAATAACAAAAGGTAATATAACAATAAATGATATGGATATATCAGTAGATCCTGTAAAGGCAAAAGAACAATTTGGTTATGTACCAGATAATCCTGATATGTTTTTAAGATTTACAGGAATTGAATACTTAAACTTCATGGGAGATGTTTATAAAGTTCCTAAAGAAGATAGAAAGCCAAGAATTAGTGAATTAGCAAAAAGATTTGGTATGGAACAAGCTTTAGGGGATAAAATACAAAGTTACTCACATGGAATGAGACAGAAAATTATTATAATGGGAGTTTTAATTCATAAACCTAAAGTTTGGATATTAGATGAACCATTAACTGGATTAGATCCAAAGTCAGCATTTATATTAAAGGAAATGATGAGAGAACATGCTGATGAAGGAAATACTGTGTTATTTTCAACACATGTATTAGAAGTTGCAGAAAAAGTATGTGACAGAGTTGGAATAATAAATAAAGGTAAATTAATATTTGTTGGAACTTTAAATGAGATGAGAGAGGAATTTAAAGGCAGTGAATCGTTAGAAAAGATGTTCTTGGAGATGACAGAGAATGAATAGAATTAAAGTCGCAACAAGATTTTTCTTAAAGAATTCATTAGGAGAAATGTTTAATAATAAAATGTCATCAACTCTCATGATGCTTTTTATGGGATTTTTAGTACTTATATTATCTATTCCTATATGTTCAACTATAGTTATGAGCTATGATTTATTTAAACAGATTAACCAAGAAGGATACCTTCTTTCTCTCATACTACTTATAGGAAGTCTTTCAACTTTTATTATGGGAATATACACAGTGCTTAATGTTTTCTTCTTCGCAGAAGATATAGAAATATTAATGCCAATGCCATTTAAAATGAGTGAGATAATGATTAGTAAGTTTGTAGTTGCTTTAATAAATATGTATATATACACAGGAATAATTATTGCACCACTTATAGTATATGGAGTGATATCAAAAGCTGGAGTTTTATATTATTTATTTTCTATATTTATAATATTAGCCAACCCTATTTTACCTTTAGCGTTATGCTTAATAATTTCATTAATAATAATGAGAGTTACTAACTTATCAAAGCATAAAGATATGTTTAAAACAATATCAGGGATTATATCAATACTTTTTATTGTATTGATAAACTTCTTTGCAAATAGTTCTACAGGGTCAGTAGATATGACTACTTTACTTTCAGAAAATAATGGACTTATGAATAGTATAAGCAGTATATTTTTTACTAATATATTCGGTGCTAAAGTATTACTTTATAGTGGAGAAATAAAAGGAGTAATAAATTTATTATTTTTACTAATTTCATTAGTACTTCTTATAGTTGCACTTTATTATATTGGAGATAAATTATACTTTAAGAGTATAGTTGGAATGTCTGAAACATCAGGTAAGAGAGAAAACATATTAGAAAAGGATAAAGATTTTATAAAAGAGAAATCACCTATAGTTACGTTAGCAGTTAAAGATGTAAAGATGATATTTAGAACACCTACATTTTTTATAAATTGTGTTGTTATGCTTTTATATTTTCCACTTATAATTGGAGTAGCTTTTATAGGAGGAAATGTTTCAGGATTTGTAGGAAATATCTCAAATAATATGATAGTTTCACTAACGATGGCTACAATAATTTGCTCTATTATCGGAGGAAATGCTGCAACAACTTGTTTAAGTAGAGAAGGAAAAAATATAATTGTTTCAAAATATATACCTGTCAGTTATAAAACTCAAATAAAATCTAAAATTTTATCATCAATTATTATAAATAGTATTGCTATTTTAATAGGAATTGCAATTTTAGTATATATAAAAGCAGATATTATTACTTTTATAATGAGTTTAATAATTCAAGTACTAACTATAATTATGGTATCTCTTTCTGGAGTTTTACTAGATTATAAGTCGCCAACAATTAATTGGGAAGATGAAAAAGCTTTATTTGATAAAAATTTTAGACCACTTATATTACTCTTAATTTTCTTTGGAGTTGGTGGCTTTTTAACGATTATATATATGAAAATAGAAAATTTATTAATTTTATTTATAGTTAATATAGTTTGTATTTCTGTTATATCAGCTTTAATTTATAAATTATTGATGAAAAGTGGAGTAAATGCATATAAGAAAATAGAGTAAATATTTAATGAAATAAAAATAAGAAGAATGTTTCTAAGTAATTAGTATAGTTACATTAGAAACATTTTTTTATTTCTTTAAAGAAATACGTTAATAAAAAGTTAATATACAAATGTGAAAAATTTAACCGATTACATGGTATAATTTAGGTGAAATCTCAAAATATTAGATATTTAGCGCTATAATATTGAGGTATAACTAGGAAGAAGGACGAATTTTATGAATAGAATAAAAAAAATTATCACATCTGTTTCATTAATATGTTGTACATTAATATTTTTAGTAGGATGTACAAATAGTACTGATAAGAAAGAAGAGAGTAATAAGTCATTAACACTAGATTTTGTTCAAACTAATAGACATGACGATAGTGTAAATAAATTCGCTATGACATATGACACTAAGCCTACAAGAGCTCTAGCAATAACAAATGCTATGATAGAGATGATGCTTTCTCTTGATTTACAAAAGGATATGGCTGGAACAGCATATGCTGAAAATAACATATGGCCACCATTGAAGAAAGCTTATGATGAAGTACCAGTAATGAGTAAAACTTATCCATCTAAAGAGCAAATACTATCAAATAATGTTGATTTTATAATTGGATGGGGTGGAGACTTTACAGACAAAGGTGTTGGAAGTATTGAATGGTTAAAAGAAAATAATATAAAAGCATACATACCGAGGTCTACAGACAATAATGCAAATATTGATTCTGTGTATGAGGATTTTAAGAATCTTGGAACAATTTTTGAAGTACCAAATAAGGCTGATGAAGTAATAAATAAGATCAAGTCAGAATTAAAGGAAACTACAAGTAAGATAGGTAAAGTTGATAAGAAGGTAAAAGTGCTAGGATATGATTCAGGAACCGATAAAGCTGTTGTAGTAGGCGGAGGATTAAGCAATAATATTATAGAATTAGCACAAGGTGAAAATATATTCGGGAATATGGATAAAACTTATCCTCAAGTATCATTTGAAGATATAGTTAAAAAGAATCCAGACGTAATAATGGTTTTAGAATATTCTACTAATAATGGTGGAAAAACATTTGAAGAAAAAGTAAAAGAATTAAAATCAAATGATGCCTTAAAAGATGTAAGTGCTATAAAAAATAATAGGTTTATAAAAGTGGATTTAGCTGAATTATATCCTGGTGAGAGAATTCCTGGAACAGTTAAAAAATTAGCGAAAGAGTTCTATCCTAATAAATTCAAAGATTAAAATGATTAAAAAAGGTTTTAAGAAATACTTACTAATACTAATATTAATATTAGTATTAGTAAGTATAATTTGTATAACTTTAGGTTCAGTAAAGATAGATACTAATATAATTTTTAAAGCATTTACGAATAAAATATTCGGTAGAGAGATCTACCAAAAAACTTGGGAAAATAGTTTAGAATCTATAATATTTAATTTAAGGCTTCCAAGAATATTTTTAGCTATTATATCTGGAAGTGTATTATCATTTGTTGGAGTATTGATGCAAACATTAACTAGAAACTCCTTATCAGATCCATATATTCTAGGAATATCTTCTGGTGCAAGTACAGGAGCAACAATATCAATAGTATTAGGTTTCTTTTCATTTCTAGGGAGCTTTGGAATAACAGTTGGAGCATTTTTAGGAGCAATGTTATCAGCATTAATGGTATTTAATATATCAGGAGTAACTAAAAGATATTTAAAAAATAGACTTATACTAACAGGCGTCGCTATATCATTTATATTCACCGCTATTACAAATTTCGTAATAGTATATGCTAAGAATGATAGTTTAGTAAAAAATGCTGTGTTTTGGTCTATGGGAAGTTTGGCTGGTGCAAATTATAATCAAGTTAAATTTTCAGCAGTAGCATTAATAATAGCTTTTTTAATAACTACTATATTTTATAAAGATTTAGATGCATTACTTCTTGGAGAAGTTATGGCTAGAAATTTAGGGGTTAATACTAAAATTTTAATTAGATATATATTAGTTATATCAACATTATTAACTGGAATTATAGTTGCATTTACAGGCGTTATTGGATTTGTTGGACTTATAGTACCACATATAGCAAGGCAATTTATAGGAGCTAAGCATAAGAGATTAATTCCTCTTAGCATGGTAATTGGATCTATATTAATGGTAGTTACAGATACTATTGCTAGAACTGTACTATCCCCTGAAGAGATACCAATTGGAATTGTAACAGCTCTTTTAGGAGCACCATTTTTCTTGTATTTAATAAGCCTAAATAATTATGATTTTGGAGGTAATAAATAATTGAAGTTAGAAATAAAAAATTTGAATTATAACATTAAAGATTTACCTCTTTTATCTAATATAAATTTAAACATAGAAAAAGGTCAATTTGTCGGGCTAATAGGTCCAAATGGTTGTGGAAAAACTACACTACTGAAAAATATTTATAGAACTTTAGAGCCTAAAAAAGGAAGTATATTTATAGATGACAAAAATATAAAAGGACTTAAAAATAAGGAATTTTCTAAACTAATGGCTGTTGTTATGCAAGAGAATCATTTAGAATTTGATTTTACTGTAAAAGAAATTGTAGCAATGGGGAGACTTTCTTATACGAGTAGATTTTCAGAGATAAGTTCAGAAGATGAAGAGATTATAGATAGATCTTTAAGGAAAGTAGAATTAATTAAACATAAAGATAATAGCTTTTTTAGTTTATCTGGGGGAGAAAAACAAAGAGTTATGATTGCACTAGCTCTTTGTCAGGATACAGATTTCATAGTTTTAGATGAACCAACTAATCATTTGGATATAAAGAATCAGATTCAAATAATGAATATGCTAAAAGATTCAAATATAACTATTTTTACTACTATTCATGATATGAATTTAGCAGCCGCATTTTGTGATTACATATATGTAATTAAAGATGGAAAAATAGCTAGTAATGGTACTGTAGAAGAAGTTTTTACTAAAGATATGTTTAAAGAAGTTTTTGAGGTAGATACTCATATATATGTAAATCCATATACCAATAAATTAAATGTAAATTATATTTTGTAATTTAAGTAATAGACATTGAAAATTATAAATTATAAAAAAGCGAACCTCATAGATAAGAGGTTCGTTTTTTAGTTTATATAGTAATTTATACTGAGAAATCAGCATTTAATGTATTAAGGAAAAACTTATTTATTTTTGAATTTAAATTTATCTACTATTAATGCGATAGCATTATCACCTGATATATTACAAGCAGTTCCGAAACTATCTTGAGCAATATAAAGTGCAATCATTAATGCAAGCTGTGCTTCACTAAATCCTAAATTAGATTGAAGTACTCCAAGGGCTGCCATAACAGCACCACCAGGAACACCAGGTGCTGCTACCATTGTGATTCCAAGCATTGCGATAAATCCTGCAAATGTAGTAAACGAAAAAGGCATATTATTTAGAAGCATTACAGCAATAGAACAACAAGTTAAAGTGATTGTACTACCTGATAAATGGATAGTAGCACATAGTGGAATTACGAATTCACGAACTCCTTTTGATACTCCATTTTTCTCTGCAACATCAAGATTTACTGGGATTGTAGCAGCAGAAGATTGAGTACCAAGGGCTGTTAAGTATCCTGAAACCTGATTTCTTAGAAGTTTAAATATATTTTTCTTATTTAAAGCTCCTGCAACTGTGAATTGGAATAATATTATTCCAAACTGTATAAGTATTATAATTAAAAATACTTTCCAAAATACTGAGAAAATACTTTTAACTTCTCCGGCATAAGTCATGTTAGCAAATATCCCTAATATATGAATTGGAATAAGAGGAATAATAATATTCTTTATAACCTTTTGAATTATCTCTTGAAATTCAAAGCACATGTTATATAAAGTTTTACCTTTTATTGATGCAATACCAAGTCCTAATAGGAATGCTAAGATTAATGCACTCATTACAGACATAACAGGTGGCATATCAATTTTAAAAATAGGTGGCAATAAGCTTTGTTCTGGATTATTTGCATCAAAAGATATTGAAGCTTTAATAAAGCTTGGGAATATTTTTGATGAAATAAAGAAAGCTAAGAAACCAGAAATAAGTGTTGAACCATAGGCTAGAAGTGTTGTAAGACCAAGCATCTTACCAGCAGCGCCTCCAAGGTCTGCTATACCACACACAACAAAGCCTAATATAATAAGTGGAATTATAAATCCTAAAAAGTTTCCGAATATAGAATTAAAAGTAGCTAATATACTTACAATTTCCTTTGGCATAAAGGTTCCAATAAGCAATCCTAAGATAATCGCTATTATTAATTTTGGAATAAGTCCTAAATTTTTCATAATTTGTGTTCTCCCTTCGTGCACAAGTGTCTTTTATATGATATTATATATACATAACTAGTCTATCGTCCATTCATTTATTGAAAATAGATGATAATTAGAGGAAATGAGCAGAAAATAAAGAATAACAAGTAATAAGTGTGATTTTGGGGATAATACGAAATGAATTTATAAATTTAAAAGAAAAAATCATTTCGATTAAAAACACATTATATTATTTGTTCAAAAAATTAAAGGGGGAAATTTATTATGTCAGAAGAAAAGTTTTATGTTGTAAATGAATCCGTACTTCCGGATATCTTTTATAAGGTTATGGAGGTAAAAGAACTTATACACACTGGAAAGGTTAAAGATATATCTGAAGGTGTTAAAAAGGTTGGAATAAGTAGAAGTACTTATTATAAATATAAGGATTCAATATATCCTATGGCGGATGGGGTTAATAGCAAAAAGATAACAATAGTGTTATTATTAGCTCATAAGTTTGGGGCACTATCAAGAGTATTAGATTTTATAGCAACAAGAGAGTTAAATATATTAACAATAAATCAAGATATACCTATAAATATGACAGCCAATGTAACTATAACTCTTGACGTATCAAAGATAAAAGGAGATGTAAAAAAGTTTTTATATAAGTTAAGTGAAGTTGAAGATGTTATAAAGGTTAGAGTATTAGCTGTTGAATAAAGTTTTGGAAGGAATGAGAATTATGAACAAAGAAGTTTTCAAATTAAATAGGGAAAGACTTAGAGAAAAGATAAAAGATGAGTCTGTAGTAATATTATTTGCTGGAAATGCACCTAAGAAAACAGCAGATGAACAATATAGATTTACTCCAAATAGAAATTTTTATTATTTAACAGGTATCGATGAAGAAGATCATATTTTAGTTTTATTTAAGAAAAAAGGTGAACTAACTGCCAAGATGTTTATCAAGGAAACTGATGCAGAAAAAGAGAGATGGTATGGAAAGACTATAAGAAAAGAAGAAGTATATGATATAAACGGAATAAAGGATGTAGCTTATTTAGGTGACTTCAAAGCATTCTTAAATAAGCTTCTAAATGAAAGTGAAGAACTTACTGTTTATGTTGATTTAGAGAGAGATGGATTTAATAGTACTCCATCAGTAAGTAATGAATTCTGTAAAGAATTAAGAGATAAGTATCCACATGTAAGTATAAAAAATATATTTCCAATAATGGCACCTTTAAGACTTGTTAAGAGTCCAGATGAAGTTTCAGAAATGCAAAAAGCTATTGATATAACAATTAAAGGTGTAGAATCAATAATGAAAAATATAAAGCCAGGAATGAAGGAATATGAATTAGAAGCATATTTTGAGTTTGAATGCAGAAAAAGAGGGGTACGTGATTATGCATTTAATACTATTGCAGCAGCTGGTAAAAATGCAACAATACTTCATTATGTAGATAATAATTCAGAAGCTAAAGATGGAGATTTAATTCTTTTTGACCTAGGTGCACAAGTTAATTATTATAACGGTGACATTTCAAGAACTATACCTGTGAATGGTAAATTTACAGAAAGACAAAAAGAAGTATATGAAGCAGTTCTTAGAGTTAACAAGAGAGTTATTGAATATTTAAAACCTGGAGTTAAATTCTTAGAAATTAATAAATTATCAAGAGAATGGATTGCTGAAGAATGTATTAAACTTGGTGTTATTAAAAATAAAGAAGAAGTTTCAAAATACTATTGGCATAGCATAGGACATAGTTTAGGTCTTGATACACATGATATAGATAATCCAGGAAGAGATACTGTGTTAGAAGCTGGGATGGTATATACTGTAGAACCAGGTATATATATAGAAGAAGAAAGTATCGGTGTAAGAATTGAAGATGATGTTTTAATAACAGCTGATGGAAATGAAGTTCTTACAAGAAATATGATAAAAAGTGTTAAAGAAATAGAAGAGTTTATGCAAAATCATTAAAATAATATAGTAAAATGTGCTAAATTTATCATTGACAAAAATTTGAAGTGAGTATATAATCACATTAATATGATAAGTGAATAATTAGAAGAGATAGAGGCGCGAGATTCAAGAGTACTATTACTGAGTTAAGCACAGTGATGTAATAGGAAAGGGGATATCGCCGAAGGATATAACTAATGCTTTAAAGTTGTAATCCTGGGTTTATGGATAATATTCATAAGACTGTCACAGATTGAATTTGTGGTGAGCTATCATTCAAGTAGATTTTACTGTATATAAGTAGAACCTTGGGTGCTATCTCAAGGTTCTTTTTTATTTTCTAAATAGATATGAACCTTTAAATATTCACAGAAAAGTTTAAGGGGGATTTATATATGAGAAAAAGTAGAAATTATTTAGTGTTAGGTATTACGATTATTCTTACGCTTTGTATGACAACTGTTGCTTTTGCAGCAGAAGTTGATCAGGGAGCGCTTAATGCAGAAAAGTTTGGGATTTTAACTATAATTCCACCATTAGTTGCAATTATATTAGCATTTATAACTAAAAATGTTGTTGTTTCATTATTTATAGGAACTTTGGCTGGATGTTTTATGCTTCAAATAATTGATCATAATGCCTTTAGTTCATTAATTCAAGCATTTTTAGATTTTATACAAAGAGTTTTAAATTCATTAGCAGACCCTTGGAATGCAGGTATAATACTTCAAGTTTTGGCTATTGGAGGAGTTATCAATTTAGTTTCAAAGATGGGGGGAGCTAGAGCTATTGCAGAGGCATTAGCTAGAAGAGCAAAAACTCCAAGAAGTGCTCAGATGGTAACGTGGTTTTTAGGACTACTAGTTTTCTTTGATGATTATGCAAACTCTTTAATAGTTGGACCTATTATGAAACCAGTTGCTGATAAGTTAAGAATTTCTAGAGAAAGATTAGCATTTATAATAGATGCAACAGCAGCACCAATTGCAGGTCTTGCAATAATTTCAACATGGATAGGACTTGAAGTTGGACTTATAAAAGATTCATTTACTCAAATAGGTATGGATGTAGATGCTTTCGGAGTATTTTTAAATACAATACCTTTTAGATTTTATAATATATTAATTCTTGCCTTTGTTGTTATAACAACTCTTATGCTTAGAGAGTTTGGTCCAATGAGAACTGCTGAGATAAGAGCAAGAAAGGGAATAAAAAGTAAAGAAGTAGAGAATAACGATTCAAAGTTAAGTGAAGAAATGGAAGCTAAAGAAGGGGTTAAACTAAGTGTTTGGAATGCAATAATTCCTATTGGAATTCTTATAATATCAGCGCTTATAAGCTTTTATTATAGTGGATATTCAGCAATAATGGCAGGAGATGATTCTGCACTTATAAGTTTATTAAATAATTCACCTTTCTCATTTGAAGCAATTCAACAAACATTTAGTGCAGCAGATGCTTCAACAGCACTTTTCCAATCAGCAATATTTGCTTCAATAGTAGCGATTTTAATGGCTGTTTTAAAGAAGATATTCACAATTTCAGAAGCTATAGATGTATGGATAGATGGTATGAAGGGGCTTATAATTACAGGAGTAATTCTTCTTCTTGCATGGTCATTAAGTTCTGTTATTAAGGACTTAGGGACGGCTAAATATTTAGTAACATTATTATCAGATTCAATTCCATTATTCTTACTTCCAAGCATAATATTTATACTTGGGGCAGTAATTTCATTTGCGACAGGAACAGCTTATGGAACTATGGGGATATTAATGCCTCTTGCAATTCCACTTTCTTATTCAATATCACCAGATATGGGATATATTATAGTAAGTACAAGTGCAGTTTTAACAGGAGCTATATTTGGAGATCACTGTTCTCCAATTTCAGATACAACAATACTTTCTTCAATGGGAGCTGGATGTGATCATATTGATCACGTAAAAACTCAAATGTGGTATGCATTATTTGTTGGAGGATTTACAATCTTATTTGGATATATCCCAGCAGGACTTAATATTCCAATTTACATTATATTGCCTATAGCGATAATAGCATTAACAATTGCAGTAAGGTTTGTTGGAAAGCCTATAGATACTGTAGAAGAAGTATAAACATAAAAACTATAGCTTATTAAGGCTATAGTTTTTTATTTAGAATAAATTATATATAATTTGTACCATTTTTATCCCTTTTATAATACTTTATATAGAGGAAAACTTATATTTGGAGATTTTAATATGAATAGAAATCCTATAAATAGAGGCAATGATTTTACTAACATATTCACGCAAACATTTAATGCTTTTATGAATAATAGTAATATTATTGATAGTGTAGTAAATAATTTATTTAGTTCGGGTTTTTCATACAATTTTAATCAAGGATTTAACCAAGGGTTTAATCAGGGATTTAATAATATGAATTCTGCAATGAGCGCAAATATGATAGATAAAGAGGACAAGTACTTAATTGAAGGGAATTTCCCTGGTATTGATAAAGATAATATAAGAATAGATTATAAAGATGGATATATTTATCTAAACATCAAAAATAATAGGGTATATTCTAATGGATATAATATGACTATGACAGTAATGCAATTTGGTAATGAATTTAGTAGAGAGTTTTATGTTCCAGAAGCAGATGCTACAAGACTTAAAGTATCTTATAGAAATTATAAATTAAAACTTGAGCTTCCAAAGTATAGGGATGTAATAGAGGGAACTTCTAATAATGATTTATTAGAAAATGATAGTGTAATTATAGATGTCGTAGATTATAAGGAAGAATAAACTTAAGGTGCTTTTGCATCTTAAGTTTATTTTTTTATTAACTTGATATAAGGATACCCTTATGGGAAAATATAGAAAAGGGGGCATGAGTTATGAAAGTAATAGAAAGAATAGAATCTTTAAGAAAATTAATGATAGATAGGAATATAGATTATGTAATTATTCCAAGTTCTGATGCACATCAAAGTGAGTATGTAAGTGATTACTATAAAGGAAGAGAATATATATCAGGATTTACGGGTTCAGCTGGAACTGTTCTTATTGGGCTTAATGAAGGAATACTTTGGACGGATGGTAGATATTTCATACAAGCTGAAAATGAACTTAAAGGTTCAGGTATAAAGCTATTTAAGATGAGAATTCCAGGGTGGCCAACATTAGAAGAATGGATTTTTGAAAATGTTAAATCAGATGAAACTATAGCTTTTGATGGAAAAGTAGTTTCATTAGAGCAGTATAAAGAAATTAAAAATATAGCAAAGGAAAAATCAATAAATCTAAAAATAGATGAAGATCTATTAGAACTAATATGGAGTTATAGACCTAATCTTCCTAGTGAGAATATCTTTATACATGACATTATATATTGTGGTAAAAGTGCTAAAGAAAAAATAGAAGAAGTAAGAAGTTATATGAGAAAAAAAGAAGTATTAAATTATGTAATCTCATCACTAGATGATATAGCATGGCTTTATAATATAAGAGGAAATGATGTTCACTGTAATCCTGTTGTTATTAGTTATGCAATTATTACTTTAAATAATGCGTATCTTTATATAGACAAAAGAAAGGTAAGTGAAAAAGTATCAGAGGCCTTAAATAATGAAGGAATAGAAATCAAGGATTATAATGAAATAAAGCAAGGAATCAATGACTTAAAAGGTAGTGTACTTATAGATCCAGAAAGAGTTAGTGCTTTTATTTATGAGAATATAGATAAAAATCTTAAGGTTGTTCAAGATACTAATATAACAACAAATTTAAAAGCAGTTAAAAATAATATCGAAATAGAAAACTTAAAAAAATGCCAAGTAAGAGATGGTGTTGCTATGGTTAAGTTTATTAAATGGCTTAAAGAAAACTTAGGTAAGATAGAGATAAGTGAGGTATCAGCATCAGATAAATTAACTGAGTTTAGAAGCAATGGTGAATTATTTAAGGGAATAAGCTTTGATACTATAGCAGGTCATAAGGAACATGGAGCAATGATGCATTACTTCCCAACTAAAGAAAGTGATTATAATTTAGAAAGTAAAGGATTTTTACTTATAGATTCAGGTGGGCAATATTTAGATGGTACAACTGATATAACAAGAACCATTGTACTTGGAGAGCTTACAGAAGAGGAAAGAAGAGATTTCACATTAGTTTTAAAAGGACACATAAGTTTAATGAATACAAAATTCTTAAAAGGAACTAGTGGATCAAACATTGATATAAAAGCAAGAGAACCATTATGGAAAGAAGGAATTGATTATAAGTGTGGAACAGGTCATGGGGTAGGATTCTTCTTAAATGTCCATGAAGGACCTCAAAGAATAAGTCCAGTTCCAAATAATATTGCATTAGAACCAGGAATGATTTTAACTAATGAACCAGGAATATATAGGGAAGGAAAGCATGGAATAAGAACAGAGAATACAATGCTTGTTGTAGAGGATATATCTTCAAAAGAGTTTGGAGAGTTTTATAAATTTGAAGTTATTTCTTTATGTCCTATAGATTTAAATGGAATAGAAGTTTCCTTATTAAATAAAGAAGAGAAGGAATGGATAAATGATTATCATAAGTGGGTGTTTAATACACTATGCCCATACTTAAATGAAGAAGAAAAAGAATTTTTACGTATTGAAACTAAAGAGATTTAGAAAAAAAGGTTCCTATAAATATAGGAGCCTTTAATTTTTATATTTTATATTGAAAAGTTAGTAACTAATCCTTCATATAAAATATCATCGTAATTAATTTTTTGAATATCGCTTGGCTTTATAAATTCAGGTTTCTTATTAAAATAATAAATATTATTATTCATAAGTAGCTCGGACACAAATTGAGAACAAAAATAATAATTATTTCGTTTATAAGGAAATCTTAATTTAACTAGAAATAAGCCTAAGAAATTATATTTATAATTGTCCTTATTTGAAAAATGAGATTCTAAGTCATGTTTAAGTCCAAAAAATTGACTATCTGTTATTCTAATTTTATATATTAAGCATTTGCTTTTAGTAAATAATTTAAATGTACCGTCATAAAGATTTTCCTTAACTAAACCCGCAATAAAAGGATTATTAGGAATCTTCCTTCCGAATGAGTACATTTCTGTAAATGTATCATCTAAACTTAATGAAACATGAGTATATGTATCTTTTGTAGCAAGTCTTATAACATTAGATAGATTTGAACCAGTATAAGAAAATACTAGATAAATATATTTATGCCCCATAAACCTCCCCCTCTCAGTATTACCCCAAATTTAATTTTAGTAAAATAAGAATGAAAAGTAAACAATAAATGAATAAAAAGTAAATAAAAAGGCGACCACATTGTGGTCACCTAAATATAAAAATATAATTATTCTTCTTTTTCTTCTTCTGGTGGATTGAAGTATTTATTAATTAAGATAGCAACTATTATTCCAATAGCAGTATCTATACTTCTACCTACTGCATAAGCATAAGATTGAGGTCCGCTATAATTTATCATTATACCGATAAATACTATACAAGCAATAGTTACAGCGCCAGGTTTATAAAATAAGTTACATGCGTATATAACTGCAACAATTCCAAGACCAGTTACAAACGAGTTGTAGGTATATAAGAAAGGTAATCTAATCATAATATATATAACACATATTCCAAATAAACCACCTATTATAGTTCCAATAAGTCTATTTTTTCCCATAGTAAATGAGCTAGATACAGTATCTTTCATACATATTACAGCTGCTATACAAGCATAAAAGGCATTTTCTCTTCCTATAACTTGAAATATTACCATACATATAGCTACTGCTAATGCTGTTTTTATATTACGAAGGCCTATCCTATGTACGTTTAATTTCATACAAAATTCCTCCTATTAATAATTATTATAATATCATATTATAGCATATAGAATTAGTAATGGTTATAAAATAAGCCCTTATTAATAATAAAAAGTTAGTGAATTTAAATATTAATTGACATATAAAAATATATAGAATATTATATATTTAAAATGGAAATGATATTAATTAAAGTAGAAATGCTATGAAAAGAAGAGTAGTAAAACAAAGTATCGAAAGAGAGCTAATAATTTGGTGAAAGTTAGTGTTATGGAGTTTTATGAAGATGGCCTTTGAGCAGGTTTCTTGAGCTTAAAATTAAAGTTAGAGAATCACGGATGCAACCGTTATATTGCAAGGTTTATAATAACCTAGTGAGTTTTTTACTGTAAGGTAAAAAAGAAATAGAGTGGTAACGCGTAAATTAACGCCTCTATGCAATTTAAAATTGCATAGAGGTTTTTTAATTAGTAAAAATAAATGATATAAATTTATCATTATTAAACAAAAAGGAGGATTTTAGGATGTGTAAAAAACCATATTATATAACAACGCCTATATACTACCCATCAACAAAACTACATATAGGTAATACTTACACAACAGTTGCAGCAGATGCAATCTCAAGATTCAAAAGATTAACAGGATATGATGTAATGTTCTTAACAGGAACAGATGAACATGGTCAAAAAATCCAAAGAATAGCGGAAGAAAAAGGTATTAAGCCAATAGAACACGTTAATGAAATAGTTGCAGGAATTAAAGATCTTTGGAAGATGATGGACATCAGCTATGATAAATTCATAAGAACAACTGATGATTATCACGTAGAAGCAGTTCAAAAGATTTTCAAAAAATTATATGATCAAGGAGATATATATAAGAGTTCATATGAAGGATTATACTGTACTCCATGTGAATCATTCTGGACAGAAAGCCAATTAGTAGATGGAAAGTGCCCAGACTGTGGAAGACCAGTTGAAACATCAAAAGAAGAAGCTTACTTCTTTAAGATGAGTAAATATGCTGATAGATTAATAAAGTATATTGAAGATCACCCAGACTTTATACAACCAGAATCAAGAAAGAATGAAATGCTAAATAACTTCTTAAGACCAGGACTACAAGATCTTTGTGTTTCAAGAACAAGCTTTGACTGGGGAGTTCCAGTAACTTTCGATGAAAAACACGTAGTATATGTTTGGATAGATGCATTATCAAACTATATAACTGCTTTAGGATATGGAAGCGACAACACAGAATTATTTGATAAATATTGGCCTGCAGATGTACATCTTATAGGTAAAGATATATTAAGATTCCATACAATATACTGGCCAATAATGTTAATGGCTCTTGACTTACCACTACCAAAGAAAGTATTCGGACACGGATGGTTACTTGTTGATGGTGGTAAGATGAGTAAATCAAAAGGTAATGTAGTAGATCCAGTTGCACTTGTTGAAAACTTTGGTGTTGATGCAGTTAGATACTACTTATTAAGAGAAATACCTTTCGGAGCAGATGGATTATTCAACAATGAAATATTCATAAAGAAGATTAATTCAGACCTTTGTAATGATCTTGGAAACTTACTTTCAAGAACAGTTGCAATGATAGAAAAATACTTTGATGGAGTAATACCAACACCATTAGAAAAAGAAGCTGTAGATGATGAACTTATAGAACTTGCACTACAAACTCCAAAGAAAGTAGAAGAAGCAGTAAATGCTCTTAAGCTTCCAGAAGCTTTAGAACACATATTTGAATTAGTTGGAAGAGCTAATAAATACATCGATGAAACAACTCCTTGGATATTAGCTAAAGATGAAGAAAAGAAAGATAGACTTGGAACTGTACTTTATAACTTAGCAGAAAGTTTAAGATTTACTTCAGTTTTAATCTCATCATTCTTACCAACAACTGCTGAAAAGATTAATGAGCAATTAGCTATAACAGCTAATGACTGGGCTTCATTAGAAGGATTTGATGGAACAGCATCAGGAACAACAGTTAAAAAGGGAGATAACTTATTCCCAAGAATAGATGTTGAGAAAAAGCTTGCTGAACTTGAAGAACTTAGAAAAGCTCAAATGGAAGCTGTAAAAGCAAAAGAAGTAAAACCAATGAAACCAATAAAAGAAGAAATAACTATAGATGATTTCGAAAAGCTAGATTTAAGAGTAGTAAAAGTATTAGAATGTGAACCAATCAAAAAGGCAAACAAATTACTTAAACTAAAAGTAGATTTAGGTGGAGAAGTTAGACAGGTAGTTTCAGGAATAGCTAAACACTACAAACCAGAAGAACTTGTAGGAAAGAATGTTGTTCTTGTAGCAAACCTTAAGCCAGTTAAGTTAAGAGGAGAATTATCACAAGGTATGATACTTGCAGCATCAAATTATGATGACAGTATATTAAACTTAGTAAATCCAGGAGACTTACCAACTGGAAGCGAAGTTAGATAATTTAATACAAATATAAACTAAAGAGGAAGTTGACTTAAATTTTTAAGTTAACTTCCTTTTGTATAAATTTAAGAATTAAAATGTGAGGTTTTATATGAATATAATTGTAGGAAATGCTTGGCCTTATGCCAATGGCAAACTTCATTTAGGAAGAATTGCTGTACTTCTTCCTGGGGATATACTTGCAAGGTACCATAGAATGATGGGAGATAATGTTTTATTTATTTCAGGAAGTGATGCACATGGAAGACCAGTGACTATGAAAGCTTTAGAAGAAAATAAAACACCAGGAGAAATTTTAGAAAAATACCATAAGGAATTTGTAGAATGCTTTAATAAGCTTAATTTTTCCTTTGATTTATTTACTAGCACAGATACTGATTATCATAAGAAAGAAGTAATGAAGTTTATTAAAGAACTCTATGATAAAGGATATATATATGAAGGAGACGATAAAGAGTTATTTTTTTCTCTTTCAAAATTCGAAAATGATGTCAAAAAGATATTTATAAAACAACAATCTTGGCGAGAAAATGCTCAAAGTATAACGAAAAAATATGTAGATGAAGGTCTTAGAGATAAATCAGTTACAAAGGAAATTGATTGGGGGGTTGATGTTCCTCTAGAAGGTTTTGAAGATAAGAAAATATTCGTTTGGATTGAGGCACTTATGGGATATATTACAGCTACAAGTAAGTGTTTAGAAAATACAAATGAAACTGTAGAAGATTATTGGAGTGATGAAGAAAGTAAAGTTTATTTAGTCCATGGAAAAGACAATATTCCATTCCATACAACAATCTTCCCAGGGCTTTTATCAGCACTTGGATTTAAGAATGTTAATCTAAGTATAATCTCAAGTGAACATTTAAAGCTTGAAGGTAAAGATTTTTCTACAAACAAAAATTGGGCAATTTGGGTAGATGATATATGCAAAAGATATTACGTTGATACAATAAGATATTATTTAATTTTAAATGGACCGGAAAATAAAGATACTGATTTTAAGTGGAGAAACTTTATAAATGCTAACAATTATGATTTAGTTGGTGAACTTGATGCTTTATATAGAAATACTATATTAAATCTAAAAAGAGAAGAGATTAAGAAGACAGATAAAGATAGACTACTTAATATGTATTTTGAGCTTTCAGATAAAATAGAATCAGGAAGTTTTAAAGAGGCATTAAAGGATATATTTAAATTAATAAGAGAAGAAAATAAGAAAAATAAAGCTTCAATAATTACATTGATAAATGTAGCTAATATGCTAGAACCGTTTATTCCAAAGACAAGCATGAGAATAAAAAAAGAATTTGGAATAGATAAGAGTATATGGAGTTTTATAGATGAGTATAAGCTTCCAAGAAATATACATTATAAACCATTATTTAAATTTATAGATAGAAAAAAACTTAATGATGAAATTAAGTTTTTAAAAGATAAAAAAGTATAAAAAAAACCTAGAATATCTACAATAGGGGGACGAGATATTCTAGGTAACCAATCAATTAAGATGGTTATAAGGGGTAAATAATAATGCTTTAACTACTTTACAATTAAATAATACCTTAGTAATATGTCATTTATGTGTCAAAAAACATAATAAACTATTAATAGATAATAATAAAAATATTAAAAAATCCAAAATAAGTATTAATAGGATTTTATTTCATCAATATCAAGGATAGTAATTGTCTTTCTGTCGAAATTTATAATATTCTCATTTTTCATTTTAATTAATTCCCTAGATAAGGAAGGTCTTTGAACTCCAAATCTATCTGCTAAAGCTTGTTTTGTCATATTTAATTTTATTTCTAATGAATTCTGTTTTTTATACTCACTTAATAAAAATTCACAAATCATAGATTTTAGTGATTTAGAAGTTACCTGTCTTAATTTTTGACTGAGCAACATAGCTTTATTTGATAAAAGTTTAAGTAACGATACTAAGAAATCTTGATTATCTTGAAGAAGTGAAGTTACTTTTGCTTTATTTATGTGAAGAACTGTACTGCTATCTTTACTTACAACATCCATAGGATACGAATTTTTATCTCCAAATAAAAGGCTTTCTCCGAACATATTTCCTTTAACAAGACTAGTAACGACTAATGTATTACCATTTTCGTTATTTTGTTGTATCTCAATAGTTCCATCTATTACTACACTTAAGTGTTCACATTTATCCATTTGAAAGAAAACAACTTCCTCCTTAGAATAATGTCTAATTGAGCAATATGGATCTGACAATAAGGAATTTAATGATTCTTCATTAAATTTTTCAAATAATATGCAGGACTTTAAAGCATTAATTATATTAATATTAGACATAAGCACACATCCTCTCTAACTGTATATATTTTGTGCAAAGTACTTATAATGTATAATAATATATATAAAAATTTATTTAAAGAGGTAGGAAGAAGATATGGAACAAATTTATAAAATATTTGATACACATGCTCATTATGATGCAGAAGAATATGATTTAGATAGAGATGAAATAATAAACGAATTAAAAGATAATGGAGTTATAGGAATATTAGATTGTGCTTCATCTTATGAAAGCAATAAAATAGTAGATGAAATTACAAAAAAATATGATTTCATATATGGGGCATTAGGAATACATCCAGAGAATGCTGATGAATTTACAAAAGAAAGATTAGAAGAAATAAAAGAAATGATAAAATCTAATGAAAAAATAGTTGCTGTAGGAGAAACAGGATTAGATTATTACTGGGATGAGAATCCTGATAAAGAAATTCAAAAAGAAAATTTAAGAGCTCATATGGAAATGGCAAAAGAGCTTAATCTTCCAATTATAATTCATGATAGAGATGCTCATAAAGATACTCTTGATATTTTAAAAGAATATCAAGAAGTTAAGGGGATAGTTCATTGTTTCTCAGGAAGTGTTGAGTTTGCAAAAGAATGTATTAAACTTGGATATTATATAGGATTTACAGGAGTTGTAACTTTTAAAAATGCAAAGAAAATAGTTGAAGTTGCAAAAGAAATTCCTTTAGATAGAATGCTTGTAGAGACTGATGCGCCTTACATGGCACCTGCTCCAAATAGAGGAAAAAGAAATAGATCAGATTACATAAGATATATCATAGAGAAAATAGCAGAGATAAGAAGTATTGACCCTAAAACTTTAAATATTCAGTTAAATAACAACTTTTACAATTTGATTAAAAGGAATATTTAAAGTAAAATAGAATACAATTAAATGAATATTTTATAAAATATGGAAAACATTTAATGCACTATTCACTACGAAACCAATGGAATAAGGAGACTCCATAAAGGACTGAAATCTATAGTAAAACCCAAATTACTATATTATGCATATTGAGGCATTTTATTATCAGTTCATATAAGCAAGAGGCCTGAAATTTGACAAATTGTTAAATTCTAAGATATAATGCAAAAGACACTCTTGCCTAAAGGAGGTAAAACAATGGTAGAAAAATTTAAAACTTTTATTAAGCGAAGTTTTTCTAACGGTCCGAAGGCAAAAATAGTGATATTAGCCACGGCCTTTGTTGTGGCAGTTGCAGCAACTACGGTTGCGACAATGAGAAAGACAGTAAAATTAAGCATTGACGGAGAAGAAGAAACATTTATCACATATAAAGGGACTGTTAAAGATGTATTGCAAGATAAGGGTCTAGAAATCTCAGACCACGATAAGGTGCAACCATCCTTAGAATCCAAAATCAATGAGGATGATCAAATCGAAGTTAAAAAAGCTGTACCTATTAACGTTAAATTTGCAAAGAAGGATGTCAAAATCATTTCAGCAGAGGAAACTGTTGAGGAAGCATTAATAGTTGGAAATGATCAGCTAAAAGAGCAGGGAGTAGAATACGTTAAAGGCGTAGATGAAGTTGAACCAAAACCAGATACCCCTGTTAAGGAAAATATGAACGTTGATGTCACTAAGGTAGAAGTTAAGAATGTAACGGAAAGTAAAAAAATACCTTATGACACTATAACTAAAAAAGATTCATCTTTAGAAAAAGGTAAAAAGAAAGTTGAATCAAATGGTAAGCATGGAGAGCAAGAGGTTACTTACCAAGTAGTATATAAAGATGGTGAAGAAGCTGAAAAGAAAGAAGTAAGCAGCAAAGTTATTGCAACACCAGTAAATGCAGTTGTTGTACAAGGTACAAAAAACCCAGTACAATATGTACCTAATAGAGGTGGAGAATCAATTGCCTACAAGAAACATTTAGTTGTAGAATCAACAGCATATACAGGACATAATAATACTGCGACTGGAATAAAGCCAGTGTACAACCCAGGTGGTGTAAGTACAATTGCAGTTGACCCAAGAGTAATACCACTAGGCAGCTTAGTTTACGTAGAGGGCTACGGGTATGCAAGAGCAGCTGATACTGGTGGAGCTATAAAAGGAAATATAATAGACGTTTTCTTTAATAGCGAATCAAAGTGTACAAGTTGGGGAAGAAAATATGGAGTAGATGTTTATATAGTATCTTATCCAGGTGAATGGTAGAATATTAAGGAGATAGCATTTTAGTTATCTCCTATTTTTTTGTGTATAATAATAGGATAGGCTTATTTGACACATTCATTATATATAGGTAAATTATTTATATAGAAAAGCACATGAATAAATAGGGTGTCGTGAAAGGATGTACATGGTGGATAAGAAGATTATAAAAGAAGTTATAGTAGTAGAAGGTAGAGATGACATAGATGCAGTTAAAAAAGCTGTAAATGCAGAGCTTATTGCTGTTGGAGGATTTGGAATAAATAAAAGAGTTATAGATAGAATTAAAGAAGCTCAAAAGAGAAAAGGTGTAATAGTATTTACTGATCCAGATTTTGCAGGAGAGAAGATAAGAAGTATAATCTCAAAAAGAGTTCAAGGAATAAAACACGCATACATAGCACAAGAAGATGGACTAAAGGATGGAGATATCGGAGTAGAAAATGCATGTCCAGAAGTAATAATAAAAGCTTTAGAAGGAGCTAAAGTTACAGTAGAAGAAAAACAAGAGATATATAATATGGAAGATATGCTTTACTTTAAGTTAGCAGCAGATAGTAGAGCAAAAGATAGAAGAATGGCATTAGGTAAAGAACTTGGAATTGGATACGGAAATGCTAAACAAATGATATCAAGATTAAATAATTATGGAATAGATAGAGATGAATTTGTAAAGGCTATACAAAAGGTAGAAAAAGAAATAGGAGTAAAATAGTATGGATATAAAAGATTATAAAACGCAAGAACTTGTTAAAAAATACAACTTTAAATTTTCAAAAAGCTTAGGACAGAATTTCCTTATAGATGATTCTGTTTTAAATGACATAGTTAAAGGTGCTGACGTAAACGAAGAAGATTTTGTAATAGAAATAGGTCCAGGGGTTGGTACTTTAACAGCTCATCTTTTAAACAAGGCAAAGAAAGTTACATCAATAGAATTAGATAATGACTTAATTCCTATATTAAAAGAAGAACTTGGAGATAATGAACACTTTTCTCTTATACATAATGATGCCTTAAAGGTAGATTTTAATGAAATTATAGGAGATGAGAAGAGTGTAAAGTTAGTAGCAAACTTACCTTATTATGTTACAACTCCTATAATAGTAAACTTATTAAAGAATGGTTATAATTTCAAAAGTTTAACTATTATGATTCAAAAAGAAGTTGCAGAAAGAATTGATGCAGAGCCAAATTGCAAAGAGTATGGAGCACTATCACTATTAGTACAATATTATTGTAATACAAAGATAGTAAGAAAGGTTGCCCCAAGTTCATTTATACCAAGACCTAAAGTTGAGTCAATAGTAATAAGACTAGATAGATTAGAAAAACCAAGAGTTGAAGTAACAGATGAAAAGTTCATGTTTGAATTAATAAGAAATTCATTTAATATGAGAAGAAAAACTTTATGGAATGGTGTAAAAAATATAGGTGTAAATAAAGATGATCTAAAGAAAGCTTTTGAAGAAGCGGGAATTGACCCTAAGAGAAGAGGAGAAACTTTATCATTAGAAGAATTTGCAGCGCTTTCTAACAAAATTTGCGAGTATAAATAAATTTCCATTATCATAATAGGAACCTTCACGCATATACTATATTGAATAAATATATGTGGAGGTAATGGGAACTTGGCACATAACAAATTATATAGAAATTTTATAATATTACAGGAAGATGAGAATAAAAAATCTTCTTCTAATGAAAAGGCCCTATCAGGATATGCAAAAATAGAAGCAAAAGGAGACAAGTGTAAGATCACTTTTTATGCACAAAACTTAAAAAGAGATGGAGATTACTCTATAGTACTTATTTGCCACAAAAAAGATATGAAAAAAATTATTGATATGGGTAAAATTAACGTTAATGAGGTTGGAAAGGGAGAAGCATGCAAAGAGTATTATGTTGATAACATAGCTGGCCTTGATATGTCATATGATAAAATCTCAGGTGCTGGAATTTGCAAAAATATAAATAGTGACCCTGTATACCTAATGTACGGATTTATGAACGGAGAGAAACCTGAATCAGGTTGGAAAAAGTGTAAAATTACAAAGTGTGCTGAAGAAGGCTCTAAAGCAAAAACTTATACTAAAAAAGAAAGCGATAAGTTGATGGAAAAGCATAAAGAAATGCCTAAGAAGGAAGAGCATAAAGAAAAAGAATACCATAAAGAAATACCTAAGATGGAAGAGCATAAAGAAAAAGAACATTGCAAAGAAATGCCTAAGAAGGAAGAACATAAGGAAAAAGAATATCACAAAGAAATGCCTAAGAAGGAAGAACACAAAGAAAAAGAACACTGCAAAGAAATGCCTAAGAAAGAAGAGCATAAGGAAAAAGAACATCATAAGGATTATGAGTTATGTGAAGATGGTCATAAGATGAAGGAATATAACAAAGATGATCATAAGGAAAAAGATTGCGAAGATCACAAGAAAAAGGATCATGAAGAAAAGAAAGAACATAAAGAAAAAGATAAAAAGGATAAATGTAATGTATGCAGAGAAGAAGATGAAAGCAATAATACATTAAATACTCCTTGTGAGAGTGATAATGTATTAAATGAATCTGTAGAGAGAGATAGTACATTAAATGATGTTGAGGTTAGTGATAATACATTAAATGAGGCTAACGAGAGCGAGAGTACATTAAATCAATTTAATGATTACGAAAAAGAAATAGCTAAGAAAATTGAAGAAGAAAATATTGATCCATATGACTTCAAGCTAAGAGGTGGTATTGGCGAATACTTTGAAGGATTAGTACAAGGATTCGAAGAAGTTAAAGGAAAAATTAAAGAATTAAAATACTGCAAGTGGTTTAAGATTCCTGTTTTAGATATTGAAGATATGTGTGACTCTAGCAATCATGATAGATATTCAATAATTTTCTATCCTATGCTAAATTATTATCCATATATTAGAAAGCATCGTCACTTTATGTTTGGATACAAATGTGATTCTAAAGGGGAACTTAAATATTTAGTTTATGCAATACCAGGAAGAAGAGACAGAGAAGATCAACCTTATGGAGGAAAATCAGGATTCGTTACATGGTGTAGAGCTAGAGGTAATGATGAAATGGGATATTGGTTAATGTTCTATGATTATAAAAACTCAACTATTGTAGTGCCTTCAAAGTAAGAAATTTGTAATATAACAATAGTTTGCAAGTGAGAAATTAAAGTATTATAATTTAAATATAATTAGGAGAAGCCTTATGCTTCTCCTAATTACTTATATAAGTTTTTTTGGAGGATGTATGAGATTAATATTATTTCAAATTGGAAACTTTAAGGTTTATAGTTATGGTTTTATGATAGCTATAGGGATTGTATTAGCTTCTATTTTGTTTATAAAAAGGGCAAAGGCTCTAGGTTATGATGAAGATAAATTATTAAATCTTATAATTATAACTGTTATAGCTGGAGTGCTTGGAGGTAAATTATTATTTATAATAACAGAATTTAAAGACATACTTAACAATCCAGAGATATTGTTAAACTTCGGAAATGGTTTTGTAATTTATGGAGCCATAATTTTAGGAGCACTTGGATTATATCTTTATTCTAGAAAGTGTAAGTATGATTCATTGCAGTTATTAGATTTAGCAGCTCCTTCACTTGCATTAGCACAAGGATTTGGGAGAATAGGATGTTTCTTAGCAGGATGCTGCTATGGAAGAGAGACACATCTTCCTATAGGAGTAATATTCCCAGCAGATTCATTAGCACAAAGTGGGGTACCACTACTCCCTACACAAATATTTAGTTCTATCTTTGATTTTGCTTTAGCGGCATTTTTATTTTGGTATAGTAGAAAGAAAAGAAAGAATGGGAAAGTACTTGCTTCTTATATAATTATATATAGTATAGGAAGATTTATTGTTGAATTTTTAAGAAATGACCCAAGAGGGAATGTTTGGCTTTTATCAACATCACAATTCATAGCTATTTTCACATTAATATTTGGTATTATAATATACAATTTAGATAAAATAAAAAAGGAGAGATAAGCAAAATGAGAAAAGGTAAGATTGCTAGGCTATTAGTAATATGCGTTATGCTTATACTTGGAGTAACAATGGTTGGATGTTCACCAGTAAATGATGTTATGGTTAAGCTTGGTTTTAGAAATAACGACTTTGATTATATGAAATCAAACAAAGTTGATGAGATTGTAATTAAAAGTACTAGAGATACTGGATTTAGATTTAAGGTTACAGATCCAAAAGCAATAGAAGAAATATATAGTATATTAGCAGATGGTAGCCCTAGAAAAGAAAAGAGTTCATTAGACCCAGATTACGTATTTGAAATACATATGGGGGATCAAGTAAAGACATATGACTATGTCGTTGGTGTTAATGAAAAAGGAAAAGGGAATTTTTATGATGAAGATCATGCATATGAAGTTCCAAAGAATTTAGACCAAACAATAATAAATAATTTATCATTTATAAGAAGACCTAGAGATTTTACTTCTATATATTATGGAACAATAATGAAGGTTATTGATATGAATAAAGATAAATTAGGTGATGGAAAACACAAGGTAGGAATCGATATATTAGGAGACTTAGACTGTGTTAAATATCTATTCTCAGTAGATTTAAAAAGTTTCGTATCAGAGCTTCAAAAAGAAATTCCAGGTGCTGAGTTAGTTAAAAATAATGAAGATCAATTTAATGTAATTGTTAAGGTTCAAAATAAAGGATATAACAGTGATACATTTAGAACTGTTATCACTATTGATAATAAACTTGATAATATTTATGAAACATACTATGTCGTTGGACATTATGAATTCAAGAATTGGGAGATATCAGTAGGTAAGGACGGTAAAAAGCCAGAAAAATGGTAAACTTAGGAGGATAAATATGAGTGATTGTTCAAATTGTGCAAGTAAAAATACTTGTGCATCAAAGGGGATAACATCATGCCCATCAAAGAAAATGCCTAAATACGGCAATATAAAAAATGTAATTGGAGTTATAAGTGGTAAAGGTGGAGTAGGTAAATCTACAGTTACAGGTATTATGGCTACAATGCTAAGAAAAAAAGGATATAAGGTTGGAGTTCTTGATGCAGATATAACAGGACCATCAATGCCAAGATTTTTTGGTATAAATAATCAAAGAGCGCAAATAATATCATTAGATGAACAAAACGTAAAGTTCATCCCAGCTACTACTAAAAGTGGTATAAAGGTTATGTCAATGAATCTTCTAACTCAAGTAGAAGATGATCCAGTAATTTGGAGAGGACCTGTTATAACAGGAGTACTTCAACAAATGTACTATGACACTGCATGGGAAGAGTTAGACTATTTATTAATAGATATGCCTCCAGGAACTGGAGATATAGCTCTTACAGTTATGAATGAGTTTAATATCAAAGAATTAATAATTGTGTCTACTCCTCAAGATATGGTTTCAATGATTGTTAAAAAGGTTGTTAAAATGGCAGAGAAAGTCAAAGTACCAGTAAGAGGTGTCGTAGAAAACATGTCTTACATAACTTGTGATGACTGTCAAAAGAAAATAAGGGTATTTAGCAAAAAGTCAGCAGAGGAACATGCAGAATATCTAGGATTACCACTAATAGGAGAACTTCCTATAAATCTAGAGCTAACAGAAGCATTAGAAAAAGGAATAGCTGAGGAGTATGTATTAGATGATCCTCTATATTCATTAATCTTTGAAGGATTATACTAAGATATACTTACTACATACGTAAATTTAAATTAACAAATTTGAGAGGAGTAAGTTTAAATGAAAGCACATGTAGATAAGGATACTTGTATAGGTTGCGGATTATGTCCATCAATAGCACCAGAAGTTTTTGACATGGATGATGACGGAAAAGCAAAGGAAATAGTAGACGAAGTGGCAGAAGGAAATCAAGATGCTGCAAAAGAAGCTGAAGAAAGCTGCCCAGTTAATGCTATAGAAGTTCAGTAGTATAACAAATATAAAAAATAGCAAGTTTTAATTTAAAACTTGCTATTTTTTATTTAGTATAAGTTATTTAAAAATGGGCTTATGTAGTTAGATAAGGTAATGTGAGATGATTTAATATTACTAGAAGAAATATCAACATAATCACCTATAGCTGACTTTCCTATAAGGAAAATTGGAACTGATGCTATAGTTGAATCATCAAATTCAACGAAAGCTTCTAAGTTATTAATATCAATTATATGGCCACGCATAGAAAATCACTCCTTTATTAAGAGTAGTTTTCCTAGAAATTTAATTATATATGCAAAAAAAAGCATTGAAAAATCAATGCTTTAATATATATCCTTATAAATAATTTTAAAAACTTCTAAGGCTTCTTCAATTTTAGGTTTAAGTAATGCCTTTTTTCTTAAATACTCTTGCTTTCCAGCAGGTGTTAGAGAATATATTTTTCTGAATTTCTTTTTAGGATCATCCCATATACCAACAACTAAACCTTGTTTTTCTAATGTTTTTAAAAGAGGATATATTCCTCCGGTGCTAGGGACCCATTTACCTTTTGTACGATTACCAATTTCATGAGATATATAATTACCGGTTGAAGGTCCAAGTGTTAATATATGAAGAACATAAATAGGCAAAAGACCTTTAGTAAATACATGACCTACTGCATCACGTTCCTTTTTTACTTTTTTAAGCTCATTTATTTTACTTTTATATTCCTCATAAAGACGTTTTTCTTCAGCTTTTATATCTCTTAAATCAGAAAAATTAAATTCATTCATAATTGAATTACACCTCTTGAACTACAACTCCTAATAGACCAGGGCCTGCATGTACGCCAAGTGCTGGACCTATCTCTGCTGTAGAAATTGATGCTATATTATCAAAATCTTTTACAGCATTAAACAAAGCATCTTCTTCTTCTTTTGATGAACCACCATTTAATATCCATACATTAAATTTACCATTGTCTAAATGTCCCTTAGTGATCTTAGCAAGTCTATTAATTGATTGTTTTCTACCACGTACTTTTGCATAAGTGTAGTAAATTCCGTCTTCATCAACAGTTATTATAGGTTTTAAATTTAATATTTCGCCTATAGTTCCTGCAACTTTACCAATTCTACCACCTTTTTTTAAGTATTCTAGTGTATTGATTGTGAAATATCCATGAGTCTTAGCACGTAACTTAGGAAGTTCTTCGACGATTTCATCAAAGCTCTTTCCTTCCTTAATCATTTGAGCTGTATTTAATACTAAAACTCCTTCACCCATACTAAGAATCTTAGTATCATATACAAATGATTTTAACTTTGGATGATCTTCTAAAGCTAATCTTATAGCATTAGCTGTTCCAGAAAGTCCACTAGATATTGTTATTACAATTAAGTGAGTATATCCTTCTTCTTCTAATTTGTTTAAAATTTCTTCTATCTTAGCTGTGCTAGGTAGTGAAGTTTTAGGGATTTCCCTTTCTAATGAAGCATAAACTTCATTAGGTGTTATATCTATTTTATCTTCAAATTCACCATCTGAATAAATTATATTTAGTGGTGCAAGGTATACGTTATTTTCTCGTAATTCTTCTAATGTTAAATCTGATCCACTATCAGTTAAAATAGCAATCTTCTCCATATAAATGTCCTCCTAAATTTACCTTTAATAATATTAAACTATATCAGTTATGATAATATAAACTATATCACTACTGATATAGTTATGCAATAAAAAAGGCAATTATTTTCTTGAAAAAATTGCCTTTTTTAATCTTATTTTAGAAAACGATTTTTGAGTCAGAGTCTACTATATTCCATATAGTATTACCAGGGGATAAAAATACTTCGTTATTTTCTAAGTCATAAAGCTTAGTGCTTGAAAACTCAGAGTCTTTACTCCATTTTATTTCAATAACTTTTCCTTGAGAGAATAGATAACCTTCTCCGTCTTTAACTAAATCAATGTTTAAGTGAGAATTATCTGTTTGCAAAGTTATATCAGTTTTTTGAACAATAACATTAGAGAATGTTAAATCATTATTTGTAACGGCATCTTTAGCTACTTCACCGTCCATATACTTTGTATACACACCATCTTTATACTTATATATTGTTTCATATACTTTATTTGGGGTTACAGTTATATTATCGGATGTTTTAAAATTATCATTATTAAAATATTCCTTATTAAATTTTAGTGGTGTTTTAGTTGATAGGTTATATTGCTTGTCAGAAATAGCTTCTAAAATTTTATCGCTAGAAGTATATAAATTATGAGGAGCTTTTCTGCTATTATCTCTATAATAATATTTTCCGTTACTCATTTCATTTAAGCTCATTAAAGCAGTATCATTTTTAACTTCGCTTAAAGCTTCTTTAGAGCCACCGCAATGAGCTATTGGTAATGTATATTCCTTTGATATTGTTAAAAAGTAAGGTCTTATACTTCTAATAGGTCCTATTTTCTCAGACATTTTACTATGATATACTGCGATAAATCTTGGGATACCACCTTCAGCTGAAGTTTCATATACTATGTCTGCAAAAGAAAGACCACTTTGAGGTCTTGCCTGTTTAGAATTTTCTACAACAGCCATAAATGGTGTATTATTTGAAGGATCTTCTGTGGTTTCTAATCCTGTGAAAGGATAAGAATATGTTTTAGAAACTTCTACGTTATTACTTGAAGATGGGAGAGTTTCACCATCTTTGCAAGATATAAAAAGGGAAGAAATTACAAAAATTGATAGTAGTGATAATAATATTTTTTTTCTCATAAACTCACCTCAGTTTAATTAATTCTTATCTATTTATATTAAAGGCCTATGGTAAAACATACCGTAATATAAAATAAATTTACTTAGTAAAAGTACAAGAAAAACCAAAAAAGAGAGATAAATAGACATAAAGGATAAATATATTAAATTATTATATTTAGAATGTAATTGCACTCAAATATCTTTTGAAGTATAATAATACGGTACAAAAAACGGTACTATATATTGTGTAATGGGGGTATTTTAAATGCTATATGTTGTGAAAAGAGACGGTAGAGAAGTAGAATTCAATGCTGATAAAATAGCTAATGCTATAAAAGGTGCGGCTAGAGAAATAAATGTAAATTTAAAAACTAGCGAGGTTTTAGACATAGTTCAAAAGGTAATAAAATATATAGAGGTTTCTGGAGAAAATAGAATCTCAGTTGAACAAGTTCAAAATCTTGTAGAGAAGGCTCTAAAAAATTCAGAACTTAATGAAGTAGTTATGGCTTACCAAAATTACAGAAAAGAAAGAACTAAGGTTAGAGAAATAAAATCAGACCTTATGAGAGCTATAAGCAAAATTGGAGTTGAAACTGATAGAGATAATGCAAATGTAGGTAACAACTTCAGTTCAAAATTATTAAGAATAGCATCTGAATCAAATAAGTGGCATAACTTAGCATCAATGCCAAAGCATTTATCAAAGGCTCATGAAATAGGAGATCTTTATTACCACGATTTAGATAGCTACAATTTAACAACAAATTGTCTTCATATCCCAACTAGAGAAATTCTTGAAAATGGATTTAACACTGGATACGGAACAATAAATGCACCAAAAAGAATAGAAACAGCAGCTGAATTATCATGCATTTTATTACAATCAACTCAAAATGATATGTTTGGAGGTCAAAGTCACCCAGATTTCGATAATGATATGGGAATCTTCGTTGAACCAACAAGACAAGAAATCATTGAAGAACTAAAGGAATTAGGAGTACCGTCAGAAAAGGTCGAAGAGATAGCGGAAAAAAGATTAAGAAAAAGAATTCATCAAGCAATGCAAGGAGTTGTTTATAACTTAAACACAATGCATTCAAGAGCAGGATCACAAGTTCCATTCAGTTCAATGAACCTTGGAATACCATATACAAGTGATGCTGCATTAGTATGTGAAATATTCTTACTAGAATATGAAAAAGGATTAGGTAAAGGAGAACAACCTATATTCCCTAATATAATATTTAGAGTTAAAGAAGGAGTAAATAGAGAACCTAATGATCCTTACTTCTATCTTTATGAATTAGCTTGTAGAGTTGCAGCTAAGAGAATGAATCCTACATTTATGAATATAGATGCAGACTTCAATAAAGAATATTATGATAAAGGATATATGCCAGCAACAATGGGATGTAGAACATACCTTATGAAAAATGTTAATGGTGAACCAGGTTGTAAAGGTAGAGGAAATATAGCTCCTACAACAATAAACTTACCTAGAATAGGAATACAAGCTAAAGGTAGCGTAGAAAAATTCTTTGAATTACTAGATGAAAGAATGGCTTTAGCAAAAGAATCATTAATGCACAGATATGGTGTATTAAAGAACTTAAGAGTTAAGGATTTACCATTTGTAGCAGGTCAAGGTCTTATGAAAGGCGCAGAAGGACTTAGCCCTGATGATTCAATCGAACCAATATTAAAACAAGGTACTTGGGGAATTGGATTCATAGGACTTGCTGAAACTTTAGTAGCTTTAGTTGGTAAGCACCATGGTGAAGATAAAGAAGCTAGAGAATTAGGTGTTAAGATAGTAGAACATTTAAGAGCTTACTGTGATAGATTAACTGAAGAAACTAAACTTAACTGGAGTGCATACGCAACACCAGCTGAAGGATTATCAGGTAAATTTATAAAGCAAGACCAAAAAGTTTTTGGAATAATTGATGGAGTAACTGATAAAGAATACTATACTAATAGTTATCATGTTCCAGTTGGATGTGCTATTTCAATAAAAGACAAGATTGATATAGAAGCACCATACCACAAGTTATGTAACGGAGGACATATAAGTTACTTAGAAGTAGATGATTCACCATCAGGTGAAGATATAATGAGCATATTAAACTATGCTTATAAGAATACTAATATAAGTTACTTAGGAGTCAACTTCCATATAAGATATTGTAAAAATTGTGGAACTTACCTACACAACAATGAAGGAAAGTGCCCTAGCTGTGGAAGCACAGATATACAAGGTATTTCAAGAGTAACAGGATACCTTTCATTAGATGAAAGATTTGGTCCTGGTAAATACCAAGAAAGACAAGATAGAGTTACTCATACAGGAACAAATACAAATCATTATCAACAATGCTAATAAATATGTTAAGGAACCTCTTTAAAGAGGTTCTTTTTTTATACCTATTTGCAATTTATATTAAAAAACTTGCAAATAAATGTCGCTGGTAAATTAAAATATAATAATTACAATAATAAAATGAAGGTAAGTTAAAGTAATCTTGCAATAATTATTGAGTTTCAAAGAGGGATATGCTAAAATATAATGGTAAAATTAAACAAATTGGGGAATTAAAATAAAATATATAAATAAAAGGGGGTATTTAGATGACAGTAAAGAAGCTTACAGATGGAAAACAAATTTATATAGTAGATACAACTTTAAGGGATGGTGAACAAACTGCTGGAGTTGTATTTGCAAATGCAGAGAAGATTGCAATAGCTGAAATATTAAGCAATATGGGGATAGATCAATTAGAAGTTGGGATACCAACAATGGGTGGAGATGAAAAAGAAGCAATAAAGCAAATTGTAAAAAGGAATTTAAAAAGTAGCATAATGGCTTGGAATAGAGCTGTTATATCTGATATAGAACAATCGATTGATTGTGGAGTAGATGCAGTTGCAATTTCTATATCAGTATCTGATATTCATATTAAGCATAAGCTTAAAACCTCTAGAGAATGGGTTTTAGAAAACATGGTTAAGGCAGTGTTATATGCTAAGAAGAATGGTCTTTATGTATCAGTAAATGGGGAAGATGCATCAAGAGCAGATAGAGACTTTTTAGTAGAGTTTATAAATGCTGCAAAAGAAGCTGGTGCTGATAGGTTTAGGTATTGTGATACTGTTGGAATAATGGATCCATTTAAAATATATACAGATATTAAATATTTAGAAGAAAAAACTGGATTTGATATAGAAATGCATACTCATAATGACTTTGGTATGGCTACGGCTAATGCAGTTGCTGGGGTAAAAGCTGGTGCTAATTACGTTGGTGTAACAGTAAATGGTCTTGGTGAAAGAGCAGGAAATGCAGCACTTGAAGAAGTTATTATGAGTTTTAAATATGTATTTGGATATGATGTTGATATTGATACAACTAAATTTAGAGAAGCATCTGAATATGTATCTAGAGCATCAGGAAGAGCACTTCCTCCATGGAAGGCAATAGTTGGAGATAATATGTTTGCTCACGAATCTGGAATACATGCAGATGGTGCAATAAAGAATCCTAAAAATTATGAAGCATTTGATCCTTCAGTAGTAGGACTTGAAAGACAAATAATAATAGGAAAACATTCAGGAAAAGCTGCAATACTTAATAAATTCAAAGAATATGGAATTAACCTTTCAAATGATGAGGCAAGTGGAATATTAGAAATTATAAGGGCAACCTCTGTGAGATTAAAGAGAAGCCTATTTGATAAAGAATTAGTTCAAATATATAAAGAATATAAAGCTTTATCAAAGCAAAAGGTTAATTAGGAGGAATGAGAAGATGGGAGATAATTTAGTAAATAAAATTCTAAAAAGCCATTTGGTAGATGGAGAGATTAAAACGTCAATGCCAATATCAATTAAAATAGATCAAACTCTAACACAAGATTCAACTGGAACTATGGCATATCTTCAACTTGAAGCCATGGGAATAGACAAAGTTAAAACTAAAAGATCAGTTGCTTTTGTAGATCATAATATGCTTCAACAAGGATTTGAAAATGCAGATGATCATAAATTTATACAAACAGTTGCATCAAAACATGGAATTTATTTTTCAAAGCCAGGTAATGGTATATGCCATCAAGTTTTCTTAGAAAGATTTTCAAAACCAGGCGAAACATTAATAGGTTCTGATAGTCACACACCAACAGCTGGCGGTGTAGGAATGTTAGCAATTGGTGCTGGTGGACTAGATGTTGCACTTGCTATGGGGGGAGTGGCTTACAATATAAACACTCCAAAGGTTTGCAAAGTTAATCTGATAAATAAGTTAAATAAAATGGTTGCAGCCAAGGATATAATATTAGAAGTTTTAAGAAGACTTTCAGTTAAAGGTGGAGTAGGTAGAGTATTTGAATATGGTGGAGAAGGAGTATTAAGTCTTTCAGTTCCAGAGAGAGCTACAATAACTAACATGGGGGCAGAACTTGGAGCTACAACATCCATATTCCCAAGTGATGAAAGAACTCTAGAATTCTTTAAAGCTCAAGGAAGAGAAGATGAATGGATAGAGTTTAAACCTGATAAAGATGCTGTATATGATGAAGAGATAACTATAGACTTATCTAAACTAAAACCGTTAGCTGCAAAACCACATTCACCAGATAATGTAGATGAAGTAGAAAATATCGGCAAGATAAAAGTAGATCAAGTTGCAATCGGAAGTTGCACTAATTCTTCATATGCAGATTTAATGAAGGTTTCTAAAATTTTAAAGGGAAAAAAGGTTCATAAAGATGTTAGCTTAGTAATAGCACCAGGCTCTAGACAAGTTATGGAGATGTTAGCTAGGAATGGAGCTTTAGGAGATATTATAAGTGCAGGAGCTAGAATATTAGAAAATTCATGTGGACCTTGTATCGGAATGGGACAAGCACCTGGTACAGATGGTGTATCACTTAGGACATTTAATAGAAACTTTTATGGAAGAAGTGGAACATTATCAGCTAAAGTTTATTTAGTAAGCCCAGAGACTGCTGCAGTTTCTGCAATAACTGGTGTTCTTACAGATCCAAGAGAATTAGATGTTGATTTGGATTTTGAGATGCCAAAGGAATTCTTAATTGATGATTCAATGATAATTAAACCAGCAAAAGATGGAGAAGAAGTAGAGGTTAAAAGGGGACCGAATATAAAACCATTCCCAATTAATAAACCTTTAGGAGAAAAAATTGAAGGAAAAGTTGTTATAAAGGTTAGTGATAACATAACAACAGACCATATAATGCCTTCTAACTCAAAACTTCTACCATTTAGATCCAATATTCCATATCTTTCAGAGTTCTGTTTTAATACAGTTGATAGCGAATTCCCAAAGAGAGCAAAAGAAAATGGTGGAGGAATAATAGTAGCTGGATCTAATTATGGACAAGGCTCTAGTAGGGAACATGCAGCTTTAGCACCACTTTATTTAGGAATTAAAGGAGTAATAGCAAAATCATTTGCAAGAATCCATAAAGCAAATCTTATTAATAATGGTATAGTTCCATTAGAATTTATTAATGAAGATGATTATGAAGATATAGAGTTAATGAACGAAATTATTATAAATGATATTAAAGACGCTTTAGTAAAAGGCGAAGTTAAAGCTATTAATGTAACTAAGGAGTCAGAGTATAAATTAAAAGCTGATTTAACAGAAAAAGAAAGAGAAGTTATAAAAGCTGGTGGAAGATTAAATTATTTAAAATAGACTTAAAAAGTTAAAACTACCTGTATATTATTTTACGTGTACAGGTAGTTTTTATTTTAGAAGAATATAGTTAAAGAATATATCAATAATAAATAACCCAATAGAGTTATTAAGCTTTTATATATATCTGATATTTCGCATTCACTACTATCTTTTAATTTAAACAAGTAAGCAAAAGTAAATATGATTTCTGAATGAAAGATACATAAATAACCTATAAATATAAGAAAAATAGGTTTAACTAATTGAATTAAAGTTAAAGAGTTAGTAGCTAAATTTAATATAGATAATAAAATTAAAAAAGATATATAAGATATTGTAGCGATTATTTTTAATATTTTTTTCTTTTTATCTTTTAAAGTTAGATTTAATATAGTTTTTTCTTTTGTTTCTTCATAGTCATCAAATAATAGAGTACTACAGCAGTCTTGATTTTTGCAGACTGCAGCATTATCATCGTTTAGCTCTCCACATGCAGGACACAATTTCATACTATACCTCCGAAATTTTGCAATATATGTATATTATATAATGGCTGTATTTTATAAACAATTATATAATTTAAGAGCTTTTATAAAACAGAGGTTAAAAGAATATGAGGCTGATAATAAGCTAATATATATGAATATTATAATGAATTAGAATAATAATAATATACTTAAATGGTTTATAATAAGTAAGTGAAACTATATGATAAATTTATTAAAAAAATTAATTAAGTAATAAATATTTTGTATTATATAGAGATAAGGAAATTTAGAGTGATATAATTTATATTAATTGGAGGAGTGAGTTTATGTCTAAGAAAATTAGACTTTCAGGTATAGCCTATGAAAGTTTAGTAAACGGGCCTGGTATGAGAAGGGTATTTTTCTCTCAAGGGTGTAACCATAACTGTAAAGGATGTTTTAATCCAGATACCCATGATTTTAATGGTGGGGAAGAAAGAGATATGGATGAACTTATTGAAGATGTATTACAAAATCCTATGATTAAGGGGGTTACCTTTAGTGGTGGAGACCCTATGGAGAGAGCTGAAGAATTCTCTTATATGGCAAAAAGGTTTAGAGAAAATGGGTTAAATGTTTGGTCATTTACAGGATATACTTTTGAGTATATATTAGATCATTTAGATGATAGAAAAGGCTTTAGAGAATTTATTAATAACATCGATGTATTAATAGATGGTAGATTTGAACAAGATAAAATGGAAGATGGATTAAGATTTAGAGGGTCTAAAAATCAAAGAATCATAGATGTTAAAGAGAGTTTAAAACAAAATAAGATTGTACTAGTTCATAAATATATGGATTAATATAAAAAAGTACTAGTTTAGAAGGGAGAGAATAGTATGAAGATAAGTGCAGTAAATGCAAAAAGATGGTCTGAAGTACAAGGTGTTATCATTTCTTTATTTGAAGAGAATTTAGAGTTAAAAACCCCTGAAATAAATACAATGATAAAGCATCTAAAAGAAACTGATAAATTCAGTGGAAAAGAAGGAGAAATTTATTCTTTCACTATGGATGTAGAAGGTAATATAGAAGATATTATCTTATTAGGATTAGGTAAAGAAAATGATGTAACTTTAGAAAAGATTAAAGTTAATCTTTCAAAGGCCTATAAAAAAATGAAAGAACTTAAAAATGATGATATAGTAGTAAGAATGGTTAATACTAATAACCTAGATACTTGTGAAATAGCTAAAGCTATGACAATATCATTAATGCTTTCTGATTATGAATTTGATAAGTATAAAACAGATAAAAAACCTAGAAAAGATGTTTTTGTTTCAATGTCAGGATATGATATAGAAGATTCAATAGTTAATGATGTTGAAGAATTTATAAATGAAGGAATGGAAATATCAAAAGGTATAATAAAGGCAAGAGATTTAGTTAATGAACCAGCTAACGAAATGTATCCAGAAATGCTAGCTGATGAAGCAATAATAGCTGGAAAAGAATGTGGATTCGAAGTAGAAGTATTTGATGAAGGTAAAATAGGTGCTCTTGGAATGGAAGCATTCCTTTCTGTAGCAAAAGGCTCTAGTAAAGAACCAAAGCTTATCGTTATGAGATACTTTGGAGATAAGCATAATAAGAGTGATAGATTAGGTCTTGTTGGTAAGGGATTAACATATGATTCAGGTGGATATTCAATAAAACCAACAGATGGTATGAAAACTATGAAATCAGATATGGGTGGTGCAGCTGCTGTAATTGGAGCAATGTCTGTAATTGCAAAGAGAAAGTTAAAAGTAAATGTAATAGGTGTTGTAGCAGCTTGTGAAAATATGATTTCAGGAAAAGCGTATAAACCAGGTGATATTATAAGCAGTATGGCTGGAAAGACTATAGAAGTTTTAAATACAGATGCAGAAGGAAGATTAACTTTAGCTGATGCAGTAACTTATATAACAACAAAAGAAAAGGTAAATGAAGTTATTGAAATGTCAACTCTTACAGGTGCAGCACTTGTAGCACTTGGAGAAACTACAACAGCTGCTGTAACTAATGACAAAGATTTATATAAAGAATATAAAGAAGTTACAGAATATACTGGTGAAAAAGTATGGGAATTACCATCATTCCCTGAATATAAGGAACTTATTAAATCAGATATAGCAGATTTAAAAAATATTGGTGGAAGAAATGCAGGTACAATAACAGCTGGATTATTTGTAGGAGAGTTTGTAGAAGATGGAGTAGCATTCTTACATTTAGATATTGCAGGAACAGCATGGACAGATTCACCAATGCCTTATAAAGCAGCTGGTGGTACAGGAGTTCCTGTTAATTCAATATATGAATTTGTAAAAGAAAGAGAAAATCAATAGTTTATAAAAGGTAGCCTTTTAAAGGCTACTTTTTTTATGCAATTAAATAACTCTATATGTTAAAATATAGTAAAGCGTATGGGAATGCTTAGTTTGTGGGGGAGGAAGTTATAATGAAAAATTTTAAAGGGAAATTATTAATGCTAGTATCTATATTGATACCAGTATTTATTTTTGTTGGATGTAGCGAGGATAAAAAACTTACTGAAGAAGATGTTAGTTTTTCATCTGAGAAAAAAGAAAATGGAAAAGATATTGATTTAACTATCGATGTAACTAACTATGAAGGTAAGATAGATTATACTATTTATACAAAAACAGAAGAAAATGAAGAAGAGATTAAATATACATCAGGACAAATAGATGGAGCAAATAAAACAGTAATTTCAGTATTAGATAAAAAGCCTGAAACTTATAATTATAAATTAGTTTGCAGCGATGAAGATGGAAATATTGTTGAGAAAAATGTGCAAGTAATAATAGAGGGCAATAAAGAAGAGAATGAAAAAGATATTAAAGATGAGGAAATAGAAACTTCAAAGAGTAAGGATTTAGAAGAACTTTGGAGTGGAAAAGGTGTTGAATACAGGCAAGGAGATAAAGTAAGTTTTGAAGGTAAGAATTTTGAATGTCTTCAAGCACATAAATCACAAGAGGATTGGTCTCCAAAAGCAGCACCAAGTCTTTTTAAAGAGATAGAAGATTTATAAGTTTTATAAATTATCTTATAAAGAAAGTGGCTTTTTGGCTGCTTTTTTTATGTGGAATATATAGGTATATGATAGAATGTACTAAAGCAAATAATATTATAAAATATATTCAATTAATAAATTTATAATTATTAGGAGGAGTCTATATGCTTAGCAGAGAATTGGCTCAAAATATTTCAAAAAAGATGATGGAAGTCATACCGTATAATGTAAACATAATGAATGAAAAAGGCGTTATTATTGGAAGTGGAGATAAAAATAGAATAGGTAATATTCATAAAGGTGCAGTTGAAACATTAGAGAAAAAATGTGTTACTGAAGTATATAAAGATGTAGGAGGAGTTAAATCTGGTGTTAACACTCCTATATTTTTTAGAGGTAATGTTATTGGAGTTATAGGAATAACTGGAGATCCAGAAGATGTTAGACAGTTCTCAAAACTTGTTTCTATAACGGCAGAGCTTTTGATAAATCAAGAATATACATTAAATGAATATATAATAAAGAAAAAAATAGAGGAAGAGTATATATATGAATTACTGTATTCTAACAAAGAATATGATAATGACTTTATCCAAAGAGGAAAATCATTAGGTATAGATTTAACTAAAAAGAGAGCTGTTATAATTTTAGATTATGAGAGAGAAGATGAAAATTTTATAAAAGTAAAGTTGGATAAGATAATAAGCAGTAATGAGCATTTTATAAATATATCAAATAATAGATTTGCAATAATTGCTGTAGTTGATGATAGATTTAATGAAAAAGTAAATAGAATAGATAAGAGTTTAAATAAATATAAGATATCAATTGGAGTTGGAAGTCCTCATAAAATACTACAAAATTCATTAATAGAAGGAATTGAAGCATTAAATATTGGTCAAAAGCTATATGAAAAAAATAGAGTGAATTTCTATAGCAAAATAAAGCTTTTTTATTATATGGATGATTTTTTCTTTCAAGATGAAAATGAGGAGATAATGAATAGGATTAGAAATGAAGGAGAAGAGTTACTTGAAACTTTTATTGCTTATTTTGATATGAATGGAGAAAAAAATAAAATAGCAGATAAGCTTCACATACACAGAAATACATTAAATTATAGATTAAAGAAAATTGAAGAGGCAACATCTTTAAATTTAGAAAATTATATTGATTTATTTCAATATTTATCAAGCTATATAAGTTATAAGCTCAATAATTAATTGTGCAATTGAACAAAAATATTTAATAAAGTTTGTCTTACCTAATAATGAAATTGATTACTAAAACCTTTACAATAAATAAATAAAATGAGGTGAAGGGAGAGATAGTAATGGACATTACAGTTACAGCATTAGGAGCAGTAGTTGCATTAATTGTAGCAATAGTATTAATTATAAAGAAAGTACATCCAGCTTATGGATTAATTCTTGGAGCAATAGTTGGAGGATTAGTTGGAGGTGCGGGACTTACAGGAACAGTGTCATTAATGATGGATGGCGCTAAAGGAATGATTCCTGCAATACTTAGAATATTAACAGCTGGTGTTCTTGCTGGTGTATTAATAGAATCAGGAGCAGCTGCTAAGATTGCAGAAACTATTGTAGAAAAAATAGGAGAATCAAGAGCACTTATCGCATTAACGATTGCAACAACAGTACTTACTATGGTTGGTGTGTTTGTTGATGTAGCAGTAATAACTGTTTCACCTATAGCACTTGCTATAGCTCAAAAATCAAATTTAAGTAAGACAGCTATATTAATAGCAATGGTTGGTGGAGGAAAGGCAGGAAACATAATGTCTCCAAATCCAAACACTATTGCAGCAGCAGATAATCTTGGAGTTCCATTAACTTCAGTAATGATTGCAGGTATTATACCAGCTATTTTCGGAATTATAATAACATGTATTATTTCAAAGAGATTAAAACAAAAAGGGAGTTTTGTAAATGAAGACGAAAAATTAAAAGAAGTAGAAAATATGCCAAGTTTCTTTGCATCTATATTAGGACCTATAGTTGCAATAGTACTTTTAATGTTAAGACCAATAGCAGGAATAGCTATTGATCCATTAATAGCACTTCCAGTTGGAGGAATATGTGGAATATTAGCAATGGGTAAAATAAGATATTTAAATAGATATGCTACATTTGGACTTGCAAAGATGACAGGGGTTGCAGTTCTTTTAATAGGAACTGGTACGTTAGCTGGAATAATTGCAAATTCAGGACTTAAAGATGTAATAATACAAGGAGTTAATGCATTAGGATTACCAAGCTTTGCATTAGCACCTATATCAGGTATATTAATGTCAGCTGCAACAGCTTCAACAACATCAGGTACAGCAGTTGCAACATCAGTATTTGGACCTACAATTGTTGGACTTGGAGTAACGCCACTTGCAACAGCGGCAATGATTCATGTTGGAGCAACAGTGTTAGATCATCTACCACACGGTAGTTTCTTCCACGCAACAGGAGGAAGTGTATCAATGGATATGAAAGAGAGATTAAAACTTATACCATATGAATCACTAGTTGGTTTAACAATGACAATTGTATCAACAATAATTTTTGGATTCATACTTTAAGATATAGTTAAAGGAAGGAGAAAAGTTACCATGAAATTTGTATTAGCACCAGATTCTTTTAAAGAAAGCATGACTTCAAAAGAAGCATGTGATGCAATGGAAAGAGGAATAAAAAAAGTAATAAAAGATGCAGAATGTATTAAGGTACCTATGGCAGATGGAGGAGAAGGAACTGTTGAAGCTCTTGTTTGGGCAACAAATGGCTCAATTTTAAAAGTCATGGTAAAGGGTCCTTTAGGAAATGAAGTAGAAGCTAAGTTTGGAATGCTTGGAGACTCAAAGACTGCAGTAATTGAAATGGCAGAAGCAAGTGGAATTGGACTTGTAGATAGGGATAAAAGAAATCCTATGATTTCAACAACATATGGTACAGGACAGATAATAAAAAAAGCATTAGATTTAGGTGCCAAGAGAATTGTTATTGGAATTGGAGGAAGTGCTACTAATGATGGTGGAGCTGGTATGATTCAAGCACTAGGAGGAAGATTACTTGATAAAGATGGTAATGAACTTTCTTTTGGTGGTGGAGAATTAGGTAAGCTTTCTAAAATTGATATATCAGGATTAGATAAAAGATTAAATGATATAGACATAGAAGTTGCTTGTGATGTAACTAATCCTCTTTGCGGAGAGTTTGGAGCATCTCATGTGTTTGGACCACAAAAGGGTGCAACAGAAGAGATGGTGTTAGAGCTTGATAAAAATTTAGAACACTATGCAGAAAAGATTAAAGAATATTTAGGTAAGGATATAAAGGATGTAGAAGGAGCTGGAGCTGCTGGAGGCCTTGGGGCTGCACTTTTAGCATTTTTAGATGGTAAACTTAAAAGAGGTATTGATATTGTAATAGAACATACTAAATTAGAAGAAAAACTAGAAGATGCAGACTTTTTATTTACAGGTGAGGGAAGTATTGATGATCAAACTATATATGGTAAAACACCTATGGGGGTATCTGTAGTTGCAAAAGCTAAAGGGGTAAAGTCAATTGCCTTTGGAGGAAGAGTATTAGAAGGATCTGAAAACCTTTATGGTATAGGAATAAATGCTATATTTTCTATCACGCCTGGAGTTATAACATTAGATGAAGCATTAAAGGATGGAAGTATTAACTTAGAGAAAACTGTGGAGAATGTTGTTAGACTTTTATAAACATATCCCCATAAAAGCCTTTAATGTATGTGGAAAAGTGAAGTTCAAAAATTAAAATTGTGGATAACTATTTTAAGAGAAATTAAAAATATTGTTATCTAAATAATCTTGTAGAGCTACCCTTGAGATGTTAAAATATATAAAATTTGGTATGGGGGTTAGGGGAATGAGCTACAATTATTCAGTGGACAGTAAATTATATATTGAAGAAATAAATTATTTTTTAAAAAATAGTATTGTTTTAAAAAAAATTAGATTAAATACATTATTACAGGCAATATTTGCCCAGGTTATACTTTGGGTTATACTTCTTGGTAGAAAAATTAACTCAAATATATATAATGAAGATATTATTTATTTAGTTTTAGAATACATTTTAATACTTATTATTGCTGTAACTATTGAAGTTGTATTTGGTAAATTTTATATTAATAAAATTTGGCTTAAATATTGGAAAGAAGAGTATACTCATACAGTAGGAATTGAAAATGATGAAATATATTATTTAGGACCTAGCAGAGTAAAGAGAACTTTAAATAATAATGTCTTGAAAGAAGTAATGGATTTGGATAATATTATAGGAATTGTAGTTACTGGTTCAAAGCATACAAAGAAGAGAGCTATTATTATTATTCCTAAGAAAATATTTAAATCAGAAGAATCATTGAATAGATTTAAGAATATTTTAGAAAGCAAATTAAAAAAGAATGAGTAAATATTTACTCATTCTTTTTTATTTATTAGAAGTCTGATTGACCAGTTGTTCTTGGGAATGGTATAACGTCTCTAATATTTGTCATTCCAGTGATGTACATGATAAGTCTTTCAAATCCAAGACCAAATCCAGCGTGCTTAGTTTCTCCGTACTTTCTAAGCTCTAAGTACCACCAGTAATCTTCTTCGCTTAAGTTAAGTTCAGCCATTCTCTTCTTAAGAACGTCAAGTCTTTCTTCTCTTTGGCTACCACCTATAATTTCTCCTATTCCAGGAACTAAAAGGTCCATAGCTGCAACTGTCTTATTATCATCGTTCATTCTCATGTAGAATGCTTTGATATCTTTTGGATAGTCAGTTACGAATAAAGGTCTCTTGAAGTGTTCTTCTGTTAAATATCTTTCATGTTCTGTTTGAAGATCGATTCCCCATTCAACTGGATATTCAAATTTCTTATCACAAGCCTTTAATATTTCAACAGCTTCAGTGTAAGTAACCTTAGCAAATTCTGAGTTTGCTACGTGGTTTAATCTTTCAACTAATCCTTTATCGATGAATTTGTTGAAGAATTCTATTTCTTCAGGACATTCTTTCATTACGTATTTGATTACGTAAGTAAGCATTTCTTCAGCAAGTTTCATGTCATCATTTAAATCAGCAAATGATATTTCAGGTTCTACCATCCAGAATTCTGCTGCGTGTCTTGCAGTGTTTGAATTTTCAGCTCTGAATGTTGGTCCAAATGTATAAACATCTCTAAATGCTAATGCAAAAGTTTCGGCATTTAATTGACCTGAAACTGTAAGGTTAGTTTCTTTTCCAAAGAAATCTTTTGAATAATCTACAGCACCTTCTTCTGTCATTGGCACGTTGTCTAAATCAAAAGTTGTTACTCTGAACATTTCTCCTGCACCTTCACAGTCACTTCCAGTTAAAAGAGGAGTGTTTGTGTATACGAATCCTTTATCTTGGAAGAACTTATGAATAGCGTAAGCAGCAACTGATCTTACTCTAAATACAGCTGAGAAAGCATTACTTCTTGGTCTTAAGTGAGCTATTGTTCTTAAGTATTCAAAAGTATGTCTTTTCTTTTGTAGTGGGTAATCTGAATCTGACATACCTTCGATGATTACTTCTTTAGCTTGAATTTCAAATGGTTGTTTTGCATTTGGAGTTTCAACTAAAGTACCAACAACCTTTAATGATGAGCTTATTGGTAATTTTGATATTTCTTTAAAGTTACTTAAGTTATTGTCAAAAACAACTTGAATGTTCTTAAAGAAAGAACCATCATTGATTTCAATAAAACCAAAAGCGTTTGAAGCTCTTAAAGTTCTAATCCAACCAGTTATTGATACTTCTTTGTTTAAATACTCAGAAGTGTTTCTGTAAAGTGACTTTACTAAAATGTTTTTATCCATTAATATTACCTCCTGTAATTTATAATTATCTTTTTAGAAAATAAAAAAACCTTTCATCCCAAAAATATGGGACGAAAGGATACATTCGCGGTACCACCCAAATTGCTATAAAAATTTATAGCCAACTCAAATTTAAGCACAATATTATGCTTAATCTAGAAGTTAACGGTCTAGATTATCCGTCTAAGTCTACTAATAAATAAAAATTTACTTTCGGTTAGAAACTCAGAGATGTTCTTCACTAATAGGCTTCGTATAAGGCTTACACCATCCCTTACTCGCTAGAACTACGTCCTAATGCTACTCTTCTCGTCATAGTCATAATGTTAATGTTATATTAAATTGATTTTACAATACTTTTTGAGCAAATGCAACACAGTTAGCATATATTGATTATATATTACTATATGTCAGGAGTGAAAGAATGTTATTTGATAAGATTATAATAAAAAAAATGAGAGAGTTAAATGAACTAAAGGGAATGCTCTTTTATAGAGGAGGAGAATATAGAGAAGATATTATAAATGAAATTAAGTATATTGTAGGGGATTTAGAGGTATTACTTGAAGAACAAAGAGAGGGATTTAGAGCTAGAACTAAAGAATTTACATTAGAAGAGCTATCTATGTATGATGGAAGAAATAATAGACCTGCTTATGTAGCTGTTAATGGATCAGTTTATGATGTGACAGGAGTGCAAGGATTTATGAATGGACAACATTTTGGAGTTAAAGCTGGTACTGATGCAACTGATAACTTTAGAAGATGCCATGATAATAAAAGAGAAATGTTAGGAGATCTCAGGATTGTAGGTGTTTTAAGGCAGTAAAACATAATACTATTTATTTAATATAACTGGAATTAATTTCAGTTATATTTTTTTATAAAATTTTACTTTAGTGTTTACTATATTTAATTAATGTAGCATTAATTAAAGTTTTTATGAGTATTTTGTTATATAAAATGGAACAATAAATATGAGGTGAAATTATGAAATCGTTATGGAATGAAGACTATAATTTTAAAAAAAGAAATTCTCTACCAGGAGATATTGAAGCAGACGTTGTTATTATAGGGGCTGGTATTACCGGATTATTAATAGGTTATATGTTAAAAAAAGAAGGAATAGAGCCAATTATAATAGAAGCTGATAGAATTGCAGGAGGAAATACTAAAAATACAACTGCAAAGATAACATCACAGCATGGATTAATTTATGACACTTTAATAAAAGAATTTGGAGAAGATGGAGCAAGAGAATATGCAAAAGCTAATGAGCTTGCTATAAAGAAATTTAAAGAAATAATTGAAGATGAAAAAATAGACTGTGATTTTGAAGAAAAGTCAGCTTATATATATTCAAGAGATAGAGAAGATGAAATTAAAAATGAGTTTGATGCAGCAATAAAACTTGGGATTGATGCAGAACTTGTAAATGAAACTAAGCTTCCATTTGATATAAAACTTGGATTAAAATTTAATAATCAAGCACAGTTTAACCCAATTAAGTTTTTAAATAAGATAGCAGAAGAGCTTAATATATACGAAGATACTAGAGCGTTAGATCTTAAAGATAAAACTATAATTACTAATAGGGGAGAGATAAAGGCAAATAAAATAGTAGTTGCGACTCATTTCCCAATCTTTAATACGCCTGGATACTATTTTATGAGAATGTATCAAGATAGATCATATGTTATAGCACTAGAAAATGCTCAAGATGTTGATGGAATGTACATTGATATCGATAAGAGCACAGGAAATTCATTTAGAAATTATAAAAATTTATTATTACTAGGTGGAATTTCACAAAGAACTGGAGAAAATGAAGAGGGGGGATGCTACGAAGTTCTAAGAAAGAGAGCAAAGGAGCTTTATCCTAATGCAAAAGAAAAGTATCATTGGTCAGCTCAAGATTGTATTAGCTTAGATAACTTGCCTTACATAGGAGAATATTCATTAAAAACAGATAATCTTTATGTAGCTACAGGATTTAAAAAGTGGGGAATGACAACTTCTATGGTGGCTGCAATGATAATATCAGATAAGATTTTAGGAAGAAAAAATGATTTTTCAAATATATTTTCTCCAGATAGATTTGATATGTCAGAGTCAGTTGATAGTTTACTAAAAAACACTAAAGAGACTGTAAAGAATTTTATAGCACAAATAGTTGATATACCAGATAGTAAAGTAGAACATATTAAAAATGGGCATGGTGGTCTTGTAGAATATAATGGCGAGAAACTTGGAGTTTATAAAGATGAAAATGGTGAGAAATATATTGTAAAAACAAAATGTACTCACTTAGGATGTCAGCTTCATTGGAATGCTGATGAATTAACTTGGGACTGTCCATGTCATGGTTCAAGATTTGATTATAAAGGATATATAATTGATAGTCCAACAACTAAAGAACTTAAAGATGAATAGATTTTTATAAAAGTTAAGACCTAGCTAATTAAGCTAGGTCTTAGTTCATTGTTAAATAGATTTATTCAACACCAGTTTCAAAAGATCTTATTAGACTCTCTGGGAATTTAAGCATAGTCATATCTTTTATTATTCTTTTTACTTCATATTCAATTTCAAATATTTGAGCTTTAACATCCCTATCTTTTTCAATATCTAAAACGCAGTAAGTTGGATTTGGACGACCTATTTTAGGTTTGCCCACACTACCGTCATTAACAAAAAGCTTTTGTCCAAATTTCTTAACTGAAGGTATATGAGTATGAGCACATACTAATACATCTGCATCTAAATTCCCCATTATAGAAGCTGTATTGTCTCCTTCTTCTAACATATATTCATTAATTTTATTTGGACTACCATGAACAAATAAAACTTTCTTTCCTTCAAATTCTAAAGTTAAAGATGTTGGAAGTGAATTTAAATAAAACTTATTAGCCATTCTAAGTTCGCCTACAGTAAATGGAAGAGAGAATGAATTAGTTCTTGTTTCTCTTATATAAGTAAAGCTTTCATCTACAACAGATGCGTCATAATTACCTTTTAAACATATAATATTTCTTCTCTTTATCATTGCTATAACTTCATTAGGATGAGGACCGTAGCCAACTAAATCACCTAAACATATTATTGTATCAACTTTTTTATCTTCGATATCTTCAAGCACTCTCATAAGGGCATAAAGATTTCCGTGTATATCTGATATTACTGCTATTTTCATGTACATATCCTCCTAAAGGTTTTCTTAATTAATATTATATCACTCTAGAAACATGCAAAAAATAAATAATAGATTAAGTTGTTATTTATTTTCAGTATATTATAATAGTATAAAAGAATTAATTTTACGGAGGGATAAATTATGAAACAAAATAGAGTACAAAGAGCAATTGAAAAGATGAAAGAAAACAATTTATCACAAATGCTAGTTTCATCATCAGATTCTTTATTTTATCTAACAGGTAAATGGTTTCATACAGGAGAAAGAATGATAGCATTACTTATAAGAGAGGATGGAAATCATAAATTAATAATAAATAAAATGTTTCCTGTAGACGAACAAATAGGAGTAGATGTAGTTAGATTCGAAGACACTGATAACCCTACAGAAATTTTAGCAAAATATATTAATAAAGATAAAACTTTAGGAGTAGATAAAAAATGGCCAGCTCATTTCTTAATAAGCTTAATGAAATTAAATGCAGCTAAAGATTATGAAAATGCATCTCCTATAGTTGATGATTTAAGAAGAATAAAAGATGCAGAAGAAATAGCTATAATGAAAGAAGCTTCAAGATTAAATGATGAAGCAATGGAAGAGCTATGGACTAAATTTGAAGAAGGAAAGACAGAAAACTACTATGCTGAAGTTTTAAAAGATATATATGCAAAGCAAGGCGTTAATGAAGTTTCATTCACACCAATTATTGCATTCTGTCCAAATGGTGCAGATCCTCACCATGAAACAGATGATACTAAACTTAAAAAAGGTCAAAGTATTGTTATAGATATGGGAGGAGTTTATAAAGACTACTGCTCAGATATGACAAGAACTGTATTCTTTGGTGAAGAACCTTCAGAAGAACATAAGAAGATTTATAACATAGTAAAAGAAGCTAACGAAAGAGCTATTGCTATGATAAAGCCAGGAGTTAAGTTTAAAGATATAGATAATGCAGCAAGAAGCTACATAGCAGAGAATGGATATGGAGAATACTTCACTCACAGAACAGGACATTGTATAGGAATAGAATGTCATGATGCTGGGGATGTAAGTGGAACTAACGAAAATACTGTTGAACCTGGTATGATTTTCTCAATTGAACCTGGTGTATACTTAAAGGATAACTTTGGAGTTAGAATAGAAGATTTAGTATTAGTTACTGAGGATGGATGCGAAAGATTAAATAAAGTAACTAAGGAATTAACAGTCATAAAATAATAAACTGATATATTTATTTATTAAATAAAAGCAATAATAGAGCTAAAAGATAATTAATAGTTATCTTTTAGCTTTTTTTATTTAAAAAAATTATTATTTGTGAGAACATTTTAGTATATAAAGTTATCTAATAAGTAGTTACGTAACTATTAGGGTTTATTGTGGAGGATGATATAGTGCAATTTGCAATATTTAGAAGAGAGAGATTGGTTAGAAAAGCTAAAAGTGGAGAGGGTGAAGCTTTTAGTGAACTTATAAGAGAAAATAAGCTTTCTTTGTATAAAGTAGCTAAAGGAATGCTTAAAAGGGAATGTGATATTGAAGATGCAATTCAAAACACTATAGTAAAATCTTTTGAAGGAATATCTAGTCTAAGAAATAATGAGTATTTCAAGACTTGGATTATAAGGATACTTATAAACGAGTGTAATCTGATAATAAAAAATAATAAAAGAGAAAATTTAGTTGATGTATCAAACGATTTTAAAGAACTCAAATATAGTGATAAATACGAGAATTTAGATGTTCTAAATGCGGTAAATACTCTAGAGATTGAACTTAGGGAAGTAGTAGCACTTTATTATTTTGAAGATTTTAAACAAAAAGATATTGCAGAGATTTTAGGTATAAAGGAAGGTACTGTCAGGACCAGACTTCTTAGGGCAAAAAAGAAGTTAAAAGATATTTTAAATGAAGGGGAATAGTTTTAATATGGATAACTTTGATAGGGAATTTAAAAATAGAATAAATAATGAGTTTAAAGATATACCAAGTAGTTTAGACAATAAAATAGAAGAGTTATTAAAATTTAAAAAGAAAAGAATTAGATGGAAAAGGAATATAGCAGTTGCAGCTATTGGATGTATATTAATTTCAGGATCTGGTATAAGTATTACAAGCTATGCGACAGGACGAAATATTAAAGATATAGTATATTCATTTATAGGATTTAATGATAATTATAATAAATATGCGACAGGTCTTAATGAAGCACAAAGTAGTGAAGGTATGAAAATAACTATTACAAGTGTTGTATTTGATGGTTATAAAGTGAATGTTGCATATAAGGTCGAGGCTAATAAAGATAAACGTCATTTATTAGAAGATAATAAATTTAATCTTCAAACAAACCATTTAGGAAGTACCATAATAAAAATAGATGATAAAGAAATAAGTACTTCATCAGGCGAACAGTGGAAATTTGATGAAGAAGGAAATCAAATAGGTGTACTTAGTTACGATATGGATGAAGGAGCAACTTTTGATATATTAAATAATAATATATCAAATAAGTTTATAGGAAAAAACGCTAAAGATTTTAATATAGAAATAGATATCAATAAAAATATAGATGGCAAAAATGCAAAGTGGAAGTTTAACATTCCAATATCTAATGAAAAGTTAAAGAGTAGTATAAAAGAGTATAAAGTAGATAAAAATGAAGATGGAATAAATTTAGAATCAATAATTATAACTCCATTAGCTGTATATGTAAAAGGAACTCTTAGTAAGGACTATGAAGATTTTAAAGTTGTATTAGAAGATAAGCAAGGTAAGGAGCGTGAATTTGTCTCTTCGGACATAAAGAGAAACTTTGGAAAAAGTAATTTTAGAATTGAATTTAATAATAATATTAAAAATTTAGATGAAGCTAAAGTGAAGGTATTTTATAAAGGTGGGGAGCTTAAAAATCTAGAAACTAAGCTAAATATATAATATAGTTAAATTAAAAAAGTGTTTAGACTTTTGTCTAAACACTTTTTATATATTACATTGAGAATAGTACACCTGCAATTGTACCTGTTAAAAAAGTAGCAAGAGCACCACCTAATAATGCTTTGAATCCTAATTTAGCGATTACTCCCTTTTTGTCTGGAGCTAAAGCACCTATACCACCGATTTGGATAGCAACTGAACTGATGTTAGCGAATCCACATAATGCGTAAGTAAGTATAAGTATTGTCTTAGGTTGTAGAGTACCAGCTGCGATGAACTTAGATAATTCTGAGTATGCAACGAATTCGTTGATCATAATCTTTTGTCCAAGTAAGCTACCAGCAGTTGATATATCTGAAGTTGGTATACCCATTGCAAATGTTAATGGTGAGAATATCTTACCAAGTATCCATTGGAAGCTAAGAGTTGGGAATCCAAATAATCCACCAATAGCAGCTAAGATGTAGTTAAGTAATGCAATAAGTGCAACGAATGCTAAAAGCATAGCAGCAACATTTAATGCAAGACCAAGACCTTCACTAGCACCATTTGCAGCAGCTTCAACTACGTTTGAAGCTGTTTGTTCTATTTGAATATCAGTAGTGTTCTTAGTTTTTGGTTCTTCTGTTTCAGGAACTAATATTTTAGCTAATATAAGTCCTGCAGGAGCAGCCATAATACTTGCAGCAAGTAAGTCACCAGCGTTAACACCCATAGCAACATATCCTGCCATAACACCACCAGCAACAGTAGCCATACCACCTACCATGATAGCCATAAGCTCTGATCTAGTCATATCTTTAATGAAAGGCTTAACTAGAAGTGGTGCTTCTGTTTGACCTAAGAAGATGTTACCAACAGCACTTAGTGTTTCAGCACCTGATGTACCAAGTAACTTACATATGAATTTAGCTATAATTTTAACTATAAATTGCATGATTCCTAAGTAATAAAGTATTCCCATTAAAGCTGAGAAGAAAATAATAGTTGGTAAAACTTGTAATGCGAAAATGCTACCAAAAGTATTTTGGTCTAGTAAGCTACCAAATAAGAAGCTTGAACCTTCTTTAGTGAAGTCAAGTAATTTAGTTATAGCTTTACTACAAAATTCAAAGAATGTTCTACCAGCTGGGACCTTTAAAATGATAAGTGCAAATATAACTTGAAGACCAAGCCCTGTTGCAACTAATCGCCAGTTGATTTTTTTTCTGTTTTCTGAGAATATTGCTGCTATTGCTAATATAGCTACAATACCGATTAATCCTATAAATCTACTCAATGTTCGTTCTCCTTTGTGTTTAAAATTTAGTTGTATGTTTGATATATATTAAAAAATTTTTATAAATTTTTTATAATCCCTTTAGTTAAAGCCATGAAGCTTTCTTTAGCTTTATTTGAAGTTTCAATAACTTCTTCATGGTCAAGTGGTTGATCTAGTATTCCAGCAGCCATATTAGTTAGGCATGATATACCTAAAACTTCAATGTCTGAGTGTCTAGCTACAATTACTTCTGGAACAGTAGACATTCCAACTGCATCAGCACCTAATACTCTTGCCATTCTAACCTCGGCAGGAGTTTCATAAGTAGGTCCACTAAACATAGTGTAAACTCCTTCTTTTATGTCTATTCCTAAATCTTTTGCAGTATCTTTTGCAATTTTTATAAGATTAGGATTATAAGCTGCTGACATATCAAGGAATCTAGGTCCAAAATCATCTAAATTTTTCCCAATTAAAGGACTAGTACCAGAGAAATTGATATGATCCTTTATAATCATTAAATCTCCAGGTTTAAATGATGTATTAACAGAGCCGGCCGCATTGGTAACGATTAACTTTTCAACGCCAAGCTTTTTCATTACTCTTATTGGGAAGGTAACTACGCTCATTGGATAACCTTCATAATAATGGAATCTTCCTTGCATCGCTATAACGATTTTCCCTTCAAGTTTTCCGATGACTAAACGACCTTCATGCCCTTGCACTGTTGATACTGGAAAATTAGGCAGTTCTTCATAAGGATAATATTCAGGGTCTTCAATTAAATCTGCAAGAGATCCTAAACCAGATCCTAGGATAAGTCCTATTTGAGGTTTATACTTACTTTTTTCAAGTATAAAATCTGCCGTACTTTTCGCGGTGTTTGATAAATCCATTTTGTATCACCTCTATATTTATTTTTGACAAAAAACATTAATTAAAAAAACGTTTATTATTTAAATTATAAAATAAATTCATTAAAATTAAAATACAATATATAAAAAAATATAAAATATATAGAATTTAAGCGTAATAAATAAAATAATGTCGAAATCACAATAAATGTAGTCTAATGCATATAATAGTATATACTATTGTTAGGTGGTGTGCAAAATAATATTTTTGGTAATAGTCGTTATATTTCTTATTCTGATTTTAAAGATAACAATTACACACAAGATTTCTAAGCCTAAGAGAAGTGATGTAATAATAATATTAGGATGTAATTTAAATAGTATCTTTATGACTCAAAGACTTAAAAAAGGTGAAGAGCTTTATAAAAAGAATATGGGGAAATATATAATAGTTACTGGTAAGGGAACTGGTCTTTTAACAGAAGGAGAGGGCATGAAAAATATACTGGTTAGTAAAGGCGTAGATGAAAATATTATATTAGTCGAAAATAATGCTAAAAACACTTATGAGAATCTTAAATTCTCAAAAGACATAATGGATAGAAAAAAACTAAGTAGTGCAATAATAGTATCCGACTCATATCACTTAGCACGAATAAAAATGATAGCTAAAAACATTGGAATGGAAGTTACTGTCTACGGAGAACAGTGTAAGTACTATAGTAAGTATGAAATACGAGCAATACTTAGAGAAATACCTGCTTATATAAAAGATTTTTTTATTAGTAAGTTTAAAAAAATAAGAAGTGACTAAAATAGTCACTTCTTATTTTTATTATTTAGATAGTAGTTTTTCACCAACTAAAACAACATCACCAGCACCTACTGTTAATAGCATGTCTCCAGGTTCTAATATTGTTTTTACATATTGAACTGCTTCATCATGTGAATGTACATTTGTACATTTAACTCCTTTAGCTCTTATAGCATCTCCTAATTCATCAGAAGAAACAAGACCAGTGTCTTTTTCTCTTGCAGCATAAATGTCCATTAATACTAATTCATCAGCTTCGTTAAATGCTTCTGTAAATTCATTGAATAAAGTTTTTGTTCTTGTGTAAGTATGTGGTTGGAATACACATATAGTTTTCTTGTGAGGTATTTTCTTAGCTGTGCTTAAAGTAGCTTTGATTTCAACAGGGTGATGAGCATAATCATCTATTACAGTGATTCCATCTATTTCACCTTTATATTCAAATCTCTTGTGAGCTCCTTTGCATTCAGCTAATCCTTCAATTATATTTTCGTATGGAAGACCAAATATTAAACCAACAGCAATACTTGATAAAGCATTTAATACGTTATGCTTACCTGGCATATTTAATTGTAAAGAGAATAAATCCTTATTATCTTTGCATACAGTAAATGAAGCACAACCTCTATTGTTGTATTCTATATTTTTTGCAACTATATCTGCATTTTCAAAGCCATAGCTTATAGTATTGCATTTTGCTTCTTTTAATATATTAGATACATTTTCATCTCCGTTATATCCTATTAGGTATCCATCTTCAGGGATAAGTGTTGAGAACTTCTTAAATGTTTCAGTTATGTGGTTTAAGTCTCTATAGTAATCAAGATGGTCAGCATCTATATTTAAAATAATTCCTATGTAAGGGAAGAATTTTAAGAATGACTCTTTATATTCGCATGCTTCAGTAACGAAATATTCACTGCTTCCTATTCTATAATTACCCCCAATAACATCAAGTTCTCCTCCAACTAAAATTGTTGGATCTAAATCAGCTTTTAAAGTCATATTAGTAATCATGCTAGTAGTTGTAGTTTTACCATGAGTACCTGAAACTGCTACATTATACTTATGCCCCTTCATTATAAGTCCTAAAAATTCAGCTCTATCCATTAGGTGGATATTTTTATCTTTAGCTTCAACTATTTCAGGATTATCTTGAGGAATTGCAGCTGTATATACAACTAAGTCAACATCTTGGATGTTTTCTTTTTTATGTCCTATATAAATTTCTGCCCCTTTTTCTTTTAAACTATTAGTGATGTGTGATTCTTTAGAATCAGATCCTGAAACTTTAAATCCGTTATTTAAAAGTACAGCAGCAAGACCGCTCATACTTATACCACCAATTCCAATAAAGTGAACTTTTTTATGTGTATCTTTTAAAAAATCAAATGACATGAGATCAACCCCTTTTTATTAGTTCATTTATAATTATATACATTTTTAATTAATTGAACACAATAAAAAGGTGAATATTTAAAAAAATTTTTGAAATATAATCCAAATTTAAAATTTATTTAAAAACATTTATATAATCTAAAAAACAAAAGATATTGCACTATATAAAAATATAGAATAAAATATGAATATTAAGGGCTTAAATGTAAAAAATAATTCGTAAAATAATAAATATGTAGGTGATTTTTATGGAAAAGTTAAGCAGAAATAGTAGAGTTGTTATAATAACTAAAATATTAATAGAAAATCCGAATAAAATTATTGGACTAAATAAATTTTCAGAACTATTAAACGCAGCAAAATCAACAATAAGTGAAGATATAGTTATAGTAAGAGAAGTTTTAGAAAAACTTCAAATGGGGAAGGTAGAAACAATATCAGGTGCAGCAGGTGGAATAAAGTACATTCCTGATATGAGTATATCTAAAGGAAAAGAGTTTGCAGCAAAGCTATGTGAACTATTAAAAGATGATGAAAGAGTTATTGCAGGTAATATAATTTATATGACAGATTTAATGTATAATCCTGAGATTATAAGTAATGCAGGAACACTTCTTTCTTCATGGTTTGAAAACCAAGAAGTGGATTATGTTATTACAGTTGAAACTAAGGGGATACCTCTTGCTTATGAAGTTGCTAGAAACTTAGGTGTTCAACTTGTAATTGCAAGAAGAGAAAATAAATTTACTGAAGGAACTACTATGACAATAAATTATGTTTCAGGTACAAGTGGAAGACTTCAGCAAATGTCCTTATCTAAAAAATCAATGAAGAGTAATTCAAAATGTATATTCATTGATGACTTTATGAAAGGTGGCGGAACTGCAATTGGAATAAAGGATCTTTTAAGAGAATTTGAAAGTGAATTAGTTGGTATTGGAGTTTTAGTTGATAATAAAGAAGTAGATAAGAAATTAGTTGATGAATATGTATCAATAGTTGAATTACATTCAGTAGATAAATCTTCAATTATTGACATACGTCCATCGAAGATATTTGAATAGAAATATAATGAAAAAATACAAAGATTACACCAAAAGTAGAAAATAAACATAATTTTTTAAATATTTCCAAATAAAAAGAGGAAATTGCCAATCTATGGAGAAATATAATATCATCAAGGCAACTGGAGGTGTAGTCAAATGCAAATCACAGACGTGAGAATTAGAAAGATAGCTACAGATGGAAAGATGAAAGCGATAGTATCTGTTACTTTTGATGATCAATTTGTAGTACATGACATTAAGGTGATCGAAGGGCAAAACGGGTTATTTATAGCAATGCCAAGTAGAAAGACACCAGATGGAGAGTTTAAGGATATAGCACATCCTATAAACACTGATTCAAGAGAAACAATTCAAAAAGCTATTCTTGAAGCATATGATAAAGCATTAACAGAAGATGTAAATGCAGAATAATCTATAAGACATAAAAATAAAAGGGAATTCCCTTTTATTTTTTTTGTCTTTCCCGAATTTAAAGGATTGCAATGCTTGAAATGAATTAGTGATTGAAATATAATAAGATAGATATATCTTATTATTAAAAAAAATTAAATAATATATACTAAAAGATTAAAAATATATACTAATAATGAATAATTTGCATAATATGAGGTGGTAAAGTGTATAAATGTGCGTTAATACTTGCAGCTGGACAAGGTAAGAGAATAAAATCTGACATTCCAAAAGTTCTACATAAGGTATGTGGAAAAGAAATGGTAAATCATGTTATAGATAATATGAGAAAAGCCGGCATAGAAGAAATAGATGTAATTGTAGGAAAAGGTGCTGAAAGAGTAAAAGAAGGTACTAAAGATAGAAATGTATTCTATTCACTACAAGAAGAACAGCTAGGAACTGGACACGCAGTTAAGTGTGCTAGTGATTTCTTAAAAGGGAAAAAAGGAACTGTAGTCATCTTTCCAGGAGATGCACCACTAACAAAGAAAGCCACTATAGAAAACTTAATGAAAGAGCATGAAGAAAATAAAAATGCTGCTACATTATTAAGTGCAATGGTAGAAGATCCAACAGGATATGGAAGAATAATAAGAGATGAAAACGGAAATGTTTTAAAGATTGTAGAACATAAAGATTGTAATGAAGAAGAATTACTAGTTAATGAAATGAATGCAGCAATGTACTGCTTTGATATAGAAGAATTAGTTAATTCATTAGATAAACTTTCAAATAATAATAATCAAGGTGAATACTACCTTACTGATGTAATTGGAATCTTAAAAGAAGAAGGTAAAAAGATAGGGGCAGTAGTTACTGATTATGAAGATACAATAGGAGTTAACTCAAGAGTTCAATTAGCTGAAGCTGAAGAACTATTAAGAAATAGAATAAATAATACACATTTAGAAAATGGTGTAACTTTAATTGATCCTAAAGCAACATATATAGGAATAGATGTTGAAATCGGAAAAGATACAATAGTATATCCAGGAACAATATTAGAAGGAAATACTGTTATAGGATCAGACTGTCTAATTATGCAAAATTGTAGAATCAAAGATAGTACTATAAATGATGGTGTAACAGTTGAATCATCAGTAATATTAGATAGTGAAATCGGAAAAAATACTACAGTTGGACCATTTGCTTATATTAGACCAGAAAGCAAAATTGGTGAAAAAGCAAGAATAGGAGATTTCGTAGAAATTAAGAAATCAACTATAGGCAATGGAACTAAGGTTTCACATTTAACTTATATCGGAGATGCTGAAGTTGGAGAAGGATGTAACTTTGGTTGTGGTACAGTCGTAGTTAATTATGATGGAAAAGTTAAAAACAAAACAATAATAGGTGATCATAGCTTTATAGGATGTAATACTAATTTAGTTTCACCAGTTGAAGTTCATGATAACACTTATATTGCGGCAGGATCTACAATAACTAATGATGTTTTAGAAGGAGAACTTGCTGTTGCAAGAGCTAAGCAAAGAAACATTAAAGGTTGGGTAGAAAAAAAAGGCCTAAAGAAGTAGATAATTAAAATTTATATACAAAAAGAGCTAAAATTTGAGGAGGTCTTCAACAATTATGTTAAGTCATGTAAAGAATATTAAAATATTCACAGGGAATTCACACCCAGAATTAGCTGAGGAAGTAGCTAGCATACTAGGATTAGAAGTAGGTAATGCTAAAGTAGGAACTTTCAGCGATGGTGAAATATCAGTAGATATTAATGAATCTGTAAGAGGTGCTGATGTATTTATAGTACAATCAACTTGTTCACCAGTTAATAATAACTTAATGGAATTATTAATAATGATAGATGCATTTAAGAGAGCATCAGCAGGTAGAATAACAGCAGTTATGCCATACTATGGATATGCAAGACAAGATAGAAAGGCTAAATCAAGAGATCCAATAACTGCAAAGTTAGTTGCAGATCTTTTACAAGCTGCAGGAGCTGATAGAGTACTTACAATGGATTTACACGCATCACAAATACAAGGTTATTTCAATATACCAGTTGACCACTTAGTTGGATCACCAATACTTTCAAAATACTTTGTAGAAAAAGGATTAGCAGATCAAGATGATGTAGTAGTAGTTTCACCAGACCTTGGAAGTGTTACTAGAGCTAGAAAATTTGCGGATAGATTACACGCACCAATAGCTATAATAGATAAGAGAAGACCAAAAGCAAATGTATCAGAAATAATGAATATTATAGGTGATGTTGAAGGCAAGAAATGTATCTTAATAGATGATATGATAGATACAGCAGGAACTATTTCAAATGCAGCAAATGCACTTAAAGATTTAGGAGCTAAAAATGTATATGCTTGCTGTACTCATGGAGTATTATCAGGCCCAGCATTTGAAAGAATAAATAATTCAGCAATAGAAGAATTAGTAATGTTAAATACTATAAAATTACCAGAAGGTGTAGATAAAGAAAAGTTCAAATCAATATCAGTAGCGCCATTATTTGCTGAAGCAATTAAGAGAATATACGACGACGAACCAATAAGTAAATTATTCGAAGCATAATACATAGCAACTTAAGTAAATGAGCCTCTAGGAAATTTTCTAGAGGTTTTTTTATAATCTTTGGATAATGATAATTTATAGTTAATAATTTGTAACTTATTTGAGGAAACTATATTAAAAAGTACAAAAAAATGATAAATTTATATTTGTTAGTTAACATGAATAATACAAAATTAACAATATTTAAAAAAATACGGAGGTGCCGTTATGGAAGGCGTTTTAGGGAAAGTATTAATAGTTGATGATGATGAAAATATTTGCGAAGTTATAAATATGTACGTTAAAAGTGCAGGTTATGATACAAGAGTTGCTCACAATGGTAAAGAAGCAGAAGAACAATTCTTAGATTATAAACCAGACATAGTATTATTAGACGTAATGATTCCAAACATAGATGGAATAGATGTTTTAAAATGGATAAGAAAAGAAGGTACAACTCCTGTAATAATGCTTACTGCAAAAGGAGATACATTCGATAAGGTATTAGCATTAGAACTTGGAGCAGATGATTACATAGTTAAGCCATTTGAACCAAAGGAATTACTTGCAAGAGTTAAAGCTGTAATGAGAAGATACACAGCTGATAACACAAATAAAGAAGTAATCCAATACAATGATTTAACAATAGATGCAAATTCATATAGAGTAATTTATAAGAATAATGAAGTTAAAATGCCACCTAAAGAATTCGAACTATTATATTACTTAGCATGTAATAAAAATAGAGTATTCACAAGAGAACAGTTACTATGTGAAGTTTGGGGATATGATTATCCAGGAGACTCAAGAACTGTTGACGTTCACGTTAAGAGATTAAGAGAAAAACTTCATTCAGGAGATACATGGCAAATAGAAACTGTTTGGGGGGTAGGCTACAAATTCGAGGTGAAATAGATGAAAAAGAATAGCTTAGCATATAGGCTTATAATTACATTCACTTTAATTTTAGCTACTGCACTTATAGTTGTTGCTGGAGTTTTATCTGTTTGGTTTAAACAATATTATTTCAATGAAAATAAAGAACAACTAAATAAAGAAAGTACAATAATAGAGAGTGCTGCAATAACGTACTTAACCTTGGATAAGAGTTCTAATCTTACAACACTTAAAAATGTTATGGATTTCGTAGGTAAGACGGTTGATGCAGACATATTAGTTGCAGATAATATGGGATATACATATGCTGTATCTAAAAGCGAGCACGAAGATTATAAGTTTACGAATTTAGGAATTCCTAAAGAAGATATGGAAATCTTAAAAGAAGGTAAATCAATAGAGTATGGCAATGTAAAAACAGGTGATAAAAGCGATTATGTATACTTAAAACCAATATTCAATAAAGAATATTTTAGTGGAGTTATCGTTATGATTATACCTGCTGAAAGTATTGTAGCCCCAATAATAAGAGTTAATGAAGTTATATGGATAACTGCCATAATAGCTATTATAGTTGGAGGAATTGTAGTATATATATACAGTAAAAAATCGCTTATAGAACCTATAGACAAGGTTACAACTGTAGCTAAGAGATTAGCTAAAGGAGAGGTAAATCAAAGACTAGAGATAAAATCAAACAACGAAATAGGAGAGCTTGCAGAGTCATTTAATATAATGGCAGAATCCTTACAACAGGTTGATGAAAACAGAAGAATATTTATATCTAATGTATCTCATGAGTTAAGATCACCAATCACATCTATAAAAGGCTTTATATCAGGTATATTAGATGGAGTAATCCCTAAAGATAGAGAAGGCTATTATTTAAATATTGTTTATGAAGAAACTGATAGATTATCAAGACTTATAAATGATTTGCTTGATATTTCTGCATTAGAATCAGGCAAGATGAAGCTTAATAAACAAGAGATAGATATAAGCAATTTACTAAAGCATACAGTTGCGAAATTTGAAGGAACTATAAATCAAAAAGGATTAAATGTTGATGTGGTTTTAGAAAAGGAACATCAATATGTAATTGGAGATAATGATAGAATAACTCAGGTAGTTACTAATTTAATAGATAATGCTATTAAATATGGTTCAGAAAATGGAAATGTTGAGATAGATACTACATCTAAAGGAAATAAGGTATATGTAAGTGTTTATAATGATGGTCCATTATTAACAAAAGAACAACTAGTTAAGATTTGGGATAGATTCTACAAAGCTGATGTTTCTAGAACAAATAAAGTAAGTACAGGGCTTGGACTTCCAATAGTAAGGCTAATACTTACTGAACATGGTGAAGATATCTGGGTTGAAAATTATAAAGATAGTGGAGTGAAATTCACTTTTACTTTAACTAAGAAATAGGCTTGGTGATTGCTATGATAGATAATAATGATAAATCAGGTAATATAAACTTTAAGCGTAAGACTAATATTTTCACAAAGAAAAATATATTCATAGCGATAGCTATAATATTACTTGCGATAATAACTGGTATAACATCTGTATTTTATGTATTAAATAAATTAGACATCAGTAATTATAAAAAGACCTCAGAGGATAAGTTTGGGATCTTGGTTGATTCAGATACAAAGAAGGTAATAGATACAGTTGGACCATCTATAGTTACAATTGGAAATAGTGCTAAGGCATTGGAAAGTCATGAGCTTCCTAATAAGAATGTTTCTGGTGTAATCACTAATAAAGATGGTCTTATACTTACTTCATATTCAGCTATAAAGGATTTTAAGGGTATATATGTTAAATTAACAGCTAAGGGTGCAAAACCTATAAAAGGAATATTATTAGGTAAAGATGCTAAATTAGATTTAGAATTAATAAAAATTCCAGGCGATGATTTAACTCCTATTAAAATGGCAAAAGATGCTGAGATTAAAGAAGGTAATATAGTATTTGCATTAGGTAATAGTACTTCAGATAATTATATAGGTGTAATCACACCTGGTATAATAACTTCAACTAATCATACAATAAGTATTAACAATGATAAGTTTAGAACTATTCAGACTAGTGCTGTTATGAATGATGAAAACTTTGGTGGTATTCTTAGTAATACTAAAGGTGAAATGGTCGGCATGAATAGTAAATTATTCACTGATTTATATAAAAAAGATAACTTGTACTTTGCGATAGGAAGTGAAGCCTTAAAAGCTGCTGAAAATGAAATAATAAAATCCTCAGATGTACTCGGAATAAAAGGATCACAAGTAAAGGTATCTGATAGAGAAGAGGAAAATGGATTTTATATAGAAGGTATAGTTGATGGCGGTAGAGCGGAAAAAGCAGGCATGAAGGTAACAGACATAATAATAAAGGCTAATAATAAGAAGATATCATCTTATGAAGATTTGATAGATATTATTAAAACTACTAAGCAAGGTGAAAAAGTAGATTTTACAATTCTAAGAAATGGAATTGAAAAAAATATAAATATAACTTTATAGTGTATAATAGTAAAGAGGCTTTTTTTAAAAGTCTCTTTATTATTGTTAAAATTTAGTATAATATTAAGTAGTATTTGAATTATAAAGTGTTATATGGTAACACTTATAATATAAAAATATTTTAAGATAAAGAGGAGAAAGACATGTTTTTAATAGTTGGACTTGGAAATCCAGAAGAGAAATATAATAATACTAGACATAATATAGGATTTGAAGCTGTAGATTATATAGCTGATAAGTATAATATAGATATAAATAGGAAAAAATTTAAAGGTGTGTACGGAGAAGGCTTTATAGGTAATGAGAAAGTAATACTTATGAAGCCAACTACTTATATGAACTTAAGTGGTGAGTGTATAAGAGAAGTTATAGATTTTTATAAATTAAGCAATGAGGATATATTAGTTATATATGATGATATAAGCTTAGATGTAGGAAGAATTAGAATAAGACCTAAGGGTAGTGCTGGTGGTCATAATGGAATAAAGAGCATTATAAATCATTTAGGGACTGATGAGTTCTCAAGAATTAAAATAGGGGTAGGACAACCTAAAGGAGATTTAGTAAACCACGTTTTAGGTAAGTTCTCTAAAGAAGAAAATGAAGTTTTAGAAGAAAGCTTAGAAGCTACAAAACTTGCAACAGAAACAATAATAAAAGAAGATACACAAGCTGGAATGAACAAATTTAACGGATTTAAGGCAAAGAAAAGTATTTAAGGATGGTGCATAGAATGAGGTTAGAAGGGTTAATGAAGCCCTTATATGAGAGTAGGGAATTTAATAATATTAAAAATAATATAGAGAATAAGAAATTTCCATTAGCTATATATGGGCTAGCTGATTCAGGAAGGACTTATTTAATTGATGCTTTATATGAACAATATGATAAGCCTATAGTTATTGTAACTCATAGTGATATGGAAGCTAAGAATTTATATGAAGATCTTAGCTTTTACTCAACAGATGTTTATTATTTCCCTGTAAGAGAGGTTGTTTTTTATAATATTGATGCAATATCTGGGGATTTAAGATGGGCTAGACTTAAGGTAATAAAGGAGATACTAAACAAAAAGAAAAAGATTATAGTAACTTCTGTTGAAGCCTTTGCAGCTGGATATACGCCTAGAAAGTTTTATGAGAATCATAAAATAAACTTAAAAGTTTCAGATGAAGTAGACTTTAATAATATAGCAAAGCTTTTAGTTGAAGGTGGATATGAAAGAGTAGAAATAGTTGAAGGTAAAGGTGAATTTGCGTTAAGAGGTGGGATATTAGATGTGTATCCGCCAGATTCAGCATACCCTTATAGAATTGAACTATTTGGAGATGAAATTGACTCAATAAGAACATTTAATACTGAATCTCAAAGAAGTATTGAAAAGGTTAAGACTGTAAAGATATTCCCAGCAAAAGAAATAATAGTAGATGATGAAAGTATAAAATATGCTAATGAATCTCTTAAAAATGAACTTGAAAAAGCACTTCAAAATAATAAAGATAAAGAGACTAGAGAAAAATTAACTGAGATTATAAATAGAAACTTAGAAAGTTTAAATAACTTATCTAACTTTGAAACTATAGATTCATATTTACCATTTTTCTATGAGAAGTTAGAAACTTTATTTGATTATTTTAAAGATTATACTTTTATAATTGATGATACATCAAGGGTACTTGGTAAAGTTGAAAGTACTTACTCAGAGTTTAGAGAAAACTTCTCAATGTTCCTTCAAAAAGGTAATATATTACCAAAGCATTCAGAATTATTAATTGAATATGATAAGCTAATAGAACAGTTTGAAAGATGTGATTTAATAACATTAGATCCATTTGCAAAGGTAAGGGATATTTTTAGACCTATATCAATGGCAAACATAAAACAATTAACACTTAATAATTATCAAGGACAATTAGAGTTTTTAATAGAAGAAATAAATAATAAAAAGAGTAGTGGCTTTAGAACACTAATATTATCAGGAACTAGAACAAGGGGAGAAAGACTTGTTGATACTCTAAGAGATAGAGGAATAGAAAGTGTATATAAAGATGATGTATCAGATATACAATGTGGAGAAGTTGTAATAACCTTTGGTAATCTTTTAAGAGGGTTTGAGTATCCTAATGAGAAATTATGCCTTATATCTGATAAAGAAGTATTTGGTGAGGCTAAGAGAAAGCTTACTAAAAAAAGAAAAAATAGAAAAGGTGTTGCTAAAATTAACTCCTTTGCTGAACTTAAAATTGGAGATTATGTTGTACATGTAAATCATGGTGTTGGTGTATATAAAGGAATAAAGCAGATAGAAGTAGGTGGAAACACTAGAGATTATCTTGATATTGTATATCAAAAAGGTGATAAGCTTTATGTACCGGTAGAACAATTAGACTTAGTTCAAAAGTATATAGGTAGTGAAGGAAAGTCTCCTAAAGTTAATAAGCTTGGGGGAATGGAATGGCAAAAAGCTAAGAGTAAAGTAAGAAAATCTATAAATGAAATAGCAGAAGATTTAATAAAACTTTACGCAACTAGAGCAACATTAAAGGGTCATAAATTTAGCAAGGATACAGAATGGCAAAGACAATTTGAAGATGAATTCCCATATGAAGAAACACCAGATCAATTAACTTCATTAGAAGAAATAAAGAAAGATATGGAATCTTCAAAATCAATGGATAGACTTTTATGTGGTGATGTTGGATATGGTAAGACAGAAGTTGCACTAAGAGCTGCATTTAAAGCTGTTATGGATGGAAAGCAAGTTGCATTCTTAGTTCCAACTACAATACTTGCAGAGCAGCATTATAAGAACATGATAAAGAGATTCTCAGATTTCCCAATAAAGATTGATATGATTAGTAGATTTAGAACTGCAAAACAGCAAAAGGCTACTATTCAAGCAGCTAAAGAGGGTAATGTAGATATACTTGTAGGAACTCATAAGTTAGTTGCTAAAGATATTCAATTTAAAGATCTAGGTCTTCTAATAATTGATGAAGAGCAAAGATTTGGGGTTAAACAAAAAGAAAAGATTAAAGAGTTAAAGAAGAATGTTGATGTACTTACACTTAGTGCTACACCAATTCCAAGAACTCTTCATATGTCCTTGACTGGAGCACGTGATATATCTGTTATTGAAACGCCACCAGAAGAAAGATATCCTGTTCAGACATATGTTATAGAACAAAATGATCAGCTTATAAGAGATGCTATTTTAAGAGAAATGAATAGGGGAGGTCAAGTATTCTTTGTATTTAATAGAGTTGAAAATATCGAGAATATGGCAAACTATATTAAAGATTTAGTGCCTGAAAGTAGAGTAACATTTGCGCATGGTAGAATGACGGAAAGACAACTTGAAGCTGAAATGATGGAATTTATGAATAAAGAATATGATGTACTTGTTTGTACAACTATTATAGAAACAGGTATTGATATACCGAATGTAAATACAATAATAGTAAATGATGCAGATAAGATGGGCCTTTCACAGCTTTATCAATTAAGAGGTAGAGTTGGAAGATCAAATAAAATAGCTTATGCATATCTTTTATATACTAAGGATAAAGTATTAACTGAAGTAGCTGAAAAGAGGTTAAAGGCATTAAAAGATTTTACAGAGCTTGGTTCAGGCTTTAAGATTGCCATGAGAGACCTTGAAATTAGAGGGGCAGGTAACATGATGGGATCATCTCAACATGGACATATGGCGACAATAGGATATGATTTATATTGTAGAATGCTTGAAGATACAATAAAAATTATTAAAGGTGAAATTACAAAAGAACCTGTTGAAACAACTGTTGATATAAAGGTAGATGCATATATACCATCATCATATATAAAAGATGAAAATCAAAAAATTGAGGTTTATAAGAAGATTGCAGCTATAGAAAGCTTAGATGAATATATGGAAATTAAAGATGAGTTAGAAGATAGATACTCAGAAATTCCAGATTCAGTTTATAACCTAATGGATATAGCATATATTAAAAGTAAGGCAAAACAACTTAATATAGAAGAAATAAAAGAAACACCAAAAGGATTATTCTTTAAATTTGAAGAAGGCGATAAAGAACATATTAAAATATTTAAAGTTCTTCTTGAAAAATATAAAGATAATGTTATTTTAAAATTTGGAAATAATCCAGAATTCTCATTTAAACAAAATAGTATTAAAAAGGATGATATGTTACCTTTCTTCAAGGAAATGTTAGATAACATAATAAAAGTAATAAATACTTAAAACATAGTTAATTGAATTAAGTATATAATATTGATATACTTAATAAGTGTAAATTTTTACAAATAAATAGTAAAGTGAGGTAAGTAGCGTGGGAAAAGTTAAAAAATTAATAGCCTTAGGATTAGTTGCAGTAGCTAGTATGTCATTCGTAGGCTGTAAGATGATTGAAAAGACACCAGAAGCAATAAAAAATGAAGTATTAGCTAAAGTTGGAGATCAAAAAATCACAAGAGGTGACTTAGATAGAGCAATGAGCACAGTTTATAGTCAATTAGAACAACAATATGGAAAAGACTATAAAAATAATGCTCAAATAAAATCACAATTACTAGAAGAAGAAAAGTCAGCATTAAATACATTAGTTGAAAGAGATGTTATGCTTGCAGAAGCTAAGAAAAATAATTGGGGACCATCAGAAGAAGAACTAAACAAACAAGTTAATGAAAGAATAGAAGAAGCAAACAAGAACTTCGGTGGTGCAGATAAGTTTAAAGAAGCTTATGAAGCACAAGGATTTAAAGATGAAGCTGCAGTAAAAGAACAATTCAAAGATGATTTAATAGTTGAAAATGTAATTAAGGAACATATAATAAAAGGTATTAATGTTTCTGATGATGAAGTTAAAAAGTATTATGAAGATAACAAGTCTCAATTTGCATCAAAGAAACCAGGTGCAGATGCTTATAATATAGTAATTCCAGATGGAAAAGATGCTGAAGCAACAGCTAAAAAGGTAAGAGAAGAAATAGTATCAGGAAAAGCTACATTTGCTGAAATGGCTAAAAAATATAACACTGATGCTACAAAAGATAAAGGTGGATCATTAGGATATGTTGATTATGATTCAACACAACTTATTTCAGAATTTATGGATGCATTTAAGAAGCTTAAAAATGGAGAAATATCACAACCAGTTAAGAGTCAATTTGGATATCATTTAATAAAAGCTGAAAATGTAAATACTAAGACAGAATATACACCATTTAAGGATGTAAAAGATAAGATAAAACAAACACTATTACAACAAAAGCAAAATAAAGCTTACGAAGAAAAACTTAAAACATGGAAAGAAGAAATCGGAGTTAAACTTTACGAAGATAGATTACAATAAAAATTATATGGAAAAGAGTACTAATAAATTTATTAGTACTCTTTTTCTTTTAAATAATGGTTATATGTGTATAAAATTTCTATCTAGTCAAATAATAATAGTGCTACTAATTTTAATAGTATTTTAGAGGAGGTTTGATTATAAAATGAAAGCTACAGGAATTGTAAGACGTATAGACGACCTGGGTAGAGTTGTTATACCAAAAGAAATAAGAAGAACATTAAGGATCAGAGAAGGAGATCCACTTGAAATATTCACAGATAGAGAAGGTGGAGTAATCCTTAAAAAATATTCACCAATAGGAGAACTTACTGATTTTTCTAAAGAATATGCAGAAAGCCTACAACAAGTTGTAGGAAACATAATTTTAATAAGTGATAAGGATGCATTCATTTCAGCAAGTGGAGCACCAAAGAAAGATTACATAGACAGAAAAATAAGCAATGAGCTTGAAGATGTTATGGAAGGCAGAAAACCTGTATTATTAGGTGAAGGAACAGATAAGTTAATTCCATTACATAATGATGAAGAAGTGACAGAAATGGTATCACAAGTTATAGCTCCAATTATAGCTGAAGGTGATGCTATTGGAACAGTAGTTATATTATCAAAACAAGAAGGAACAAAACTTGGTGAATTAGAACTTAAACTTGCAGAAACTGCAGCGGCTTTCTTAGGAAAGCAAATGGAACAATAAAATTTATTTATAATAAAACGATAAATAAAGTAATAATACCTCCAAACTTACAATAATAATTATTAGTAAAAGAAAGTTTGGAGGTATTTTATGAATAAACAGTCTTTAATTAAAGGAAGTCTAATACTTGGACTAGCAGGAATATTTGCAAAAGTTCTAGGATTATTCTTTAGATGGCCTCTTATTATGTTAATAGGTGATGAGGGGATAGGACTTTATCAAATGTCATTTCCTTTATATATGTTCTTTGTAGCTATAGCGTCCGGAATACCAGTTGCTATATCTAAAATAGTATCAGAGAATAATGCTGTAGGTGATATAGAAGGAAGTTTTAAAGTAGTTAAGGAATCAACATATTTAATGCTGATTCTAGGTGCTGGAACTACATTCTTCTTATTCTTTTTTGCAGATTCAATAATAAGCTTTTTAAAATGGGATGCAAAAGCATATTATTCACTTATAGGTATATCATTTGCGCCACTTATAATTTCTATTATGACAATCTTTAGGGGATTCTTCCAAGGACTTCAGAATATGACTCCTTCAGGTATATCACAAATTTTAGAACAAGTAGGAAGAGTGGTATTTGGAGTAGGACTAGCAGTTTTATTATTACCAAAGGGAATAGAGTATGCAGCCGGTGGAGCAGCATTTGGAGCAGCTGCTGGAGGCCTTCTAGGGGGTATATATCTTTATATAAAGTATTTATTTACAAAAAGAAGTTACGGTATTAAAAAAGTTAAAAGTGATACAGCTGTGATGAATAGAATACTTAAAATAGCAATTCCTATATCACTTGGGGCTACAGTAGGTACTGTTATGAATCTTATAGATTCTATATTCATTCCAAGAGAATTATTAAATGCAGGATTTACAACTCAACAGTCTACTATTTTATATGCCCAATTAACAGGGAAAGCATCAGTTATTGTTAATATTCCAATGACGCTTTCAATGGCACTTAGTATATCAGTAATTCCTATAATAGCGGAACAATTTATACTAGGAAGAAGAAGAGAAGTAGAAAATAAAGTTAATCTTTCAATAAAGCTATCATCAATAATTGCAATACCATGCATGTTTGGAATGTTCTTTATGGCAGAGCCTATAATGAAGCTTATATTCCCAGGAAGATATGAAGGATTCGAGATACTAAGATATTTATCACTTAGTTTACCGTTTATTATTTTAACGCAAACAACAACATCAATATTACAAGGTGTTGGAAAATATATATTACCAGTAGTAAATTTATTTATAGGATGCGTAATAAAATTAATATTAACAGTATCTTTAGTATCAATGCCACAATTTAATATATATGGAGCTGTAATTGCAAGTATAGCAGCATATATGGTTACAACACTTCTTAATATAATTTTATTAAAAATAACTCTTAAAACAAAGATTGGAGTACTAGGTAACATAGTAAAACCAATTTTATGTTCATGCATAATGATTGCAGGAGTATTATTTAGTTATATTCAAATATTAAATTATACAAACAGTAATGGTATAGCGTGTATAGTATCAATAGCATTAGGTGCTATAATATATATGATATCAATCGTGGTTATGAAAGTATTTAGTGCTCAAGAAATAATGGATAGAGTATATAGAAAATAAATTGAATATAAGGAGAAATACCTAATGATTAAGATTATTGGCTTAGGAACAGGAGATATTAATGACATTACAGTAGGGACATTAAAAATTTTAGAAACGGAAGAAAATATTTATTTTAAAATTTTAAATGATAAACTAATTAAAACTCTAAATAGTAAAAATATAGATTTTAAAACATATGATCATTTTTATAATAAAGAAAAGAATTCATGTGATATTAATGAGAAAATAGTAGAAGATTTAATTCATATTCATAAAGAAGATAATGACGTAGTATATGGAGTCTTGGGAAATCCATTAATAGGCGATATAACAGTAAAATTACTTATAGATAGATGCAAAAAAGAAAAGATAGAATATAAGGTGTTTACTGCTATAAGTCTTGTAGATACTATTATAGAAAAGTTAGATGTAGATATAAGTGATGGGATTAAAGTTATTGATAGTAGCAATATAAAAAATGAAATATTAGATAATAGAAATCAAACAATAATAACATGTTTATATAATGAATTTATTGCTAAAGAAGTAAAAAGTAAATTACTAGAATCTTATAGTGATAATGAAAAAATTATATTTATAAAAAATTTAGGAATAGATAATAGTGAAATAATAAAAGAAATAGAATTAAAAGATTTAGATAGAGAAGATATAGATAATTCGGTATATTTATATATTCCTAAGAGTATTAAAAATAGAAAAGATATATATGAGTTTATTGATTTAATAGATATGCTTAGGGGAGAAAATGGTTGTCCTTGGGATAGAGTTCAAACTCATGAAAGTATAAAAAATGCCATAGTTGAAGAAAGTTATGAAGTTAAAGATGCAATAGAGCAAGAGGATGAAGAAGCTTTAATTGAGGAACTTGGAGATGTTCTATTGCATGTTGTATTCCACTCATCAATAGGAAAAGATGAATGTAAATTTAATTTCAATGATGTTGTAGAAGGAATATACAATAAAATGGTATTTAGACATCCTAATATATTTAAAAAAGAAGAAAGCACAAAAAGTTGGGATGAGATTAAAAAAGAGGAAAAAGGCTTTGATACAATGACTGATGAACTGGGAGGCATAGCAAAGGCACTTCCAGCATTAATAAGAGCTCATAAGGTGCAAAATAAAGCTAGAAAGGTCGGATTTGACTGGGATAATGTAGAAGATGCATCAAAGAAGGTTATAGAAGAATTAAATGAAGTATTAGATGTATATAAAACTGAAAATAGGGAAAGAATAACAGAAGAAGTCGGGGATTTGTTATTCTCTTGTGTTAATGTCTCAAGATTTTTAGATGTAGATGAAGAGGAAGCTTTAAATAGGACTACGGATAAATTTATAAAGAGATTTAGTTATATAGAAAAAGAAGCCTTAAAGTCTAACAGAAAATTAGAAGATATGACTTTAGAGGAGATGGATGCCTTATGGAATAAAGCTAAAAAGGAAGAAAAACATTAGCTTTAGGAGGATTTTCGTAATTTTTATAGAATATATTTAATTAATAAATACTACTCTTCCATATTATTGTATTAAATTTGCTTTTTTTTACAAAAATATATAAATATTTATATATTCAGTGTAGACGGGACTTGAAAGTAATAATATAATAAGATAATGTAAGTGTAGTACATATAAGATTAGTTAGTACTATAAATATATAACTAGTTATTTAAGGAGGATGTAATTGTGAATAAAGCAGAATTAATTACTAGTATGGCTGAAAAGTCAAAATTAACTAAAAAAGATGCAGAAGCGGCTTTAAAAGCATTTATAGAAAGCGTTGAAGAAGCATTAGAAAATGGAGAAAGAGTTCAATTAGTTGGATTCGGAACTTTCGAAACTAGAGAAAGAGCTGCTAGAGAAGGAAGAAATCCAAGAACAAAAGAAATAATCAAAATACCAGCTTCAACTGTTCCAGTATTCAAAGCAGGTAAAGAATTTAAAGAAAAAGTTAATAAGTAATTTTTTTGAACCCGAGGTAACTCGGGTTCTTTTATAAAATTATGTTTAAAGTGGAGGATAAACTCTTTATGAGATTAGATAAATATTTAAAAGTATCAAGACTTATAAAAAGAAGAACTGTTGCAAAAGAAGCTTGTGAGAGTTCAAGAGTAACTATAAATGGAAAAGTTGCAAAATCAGGAACACAAGTAAAAGAAGGCGACATCATAGAAATAACATTCGCAAGTAGATCCTTACGTGCACAAGTTTTAAATATAGCAGAGCATGTGAAAAAAGATGATGCAAAAGATATGTATAAAATATTAGATGGAGAAGAAATAGAATAATTTAATAATAATCACCTAAAGATATTATATTTAAGAATATAGAAAATATTACAAACATATATTTTTTAGTAAGATTAATATCTAAAGGAGATTATATTAATGGAAAGGAAATCTGATATTATACAAACTCAAAAAAGTAGTATACAATTAGAAGATAGGAAAAAACTATCTTTAACAGGTGTCGTTGAAGTGATGAGCTTTAATGACGAAAAAATAATATTAAACACCGTACTAGGAAAGCTTAAAATCGATGGAAGAAATCTAAAGATGGATAAGCTAGATGTAAAAAATGGCGATGTTATGATAGACGGATATATAGAGAGTATGATTTATGGTGGAAAAGTAAAAGTAAAAAGAAAAAAGAAGATATTAAAAAGGATATTTAATAGGTGATTTTATGCCGTTAGAGTTAGATGTTCAATTTGATATTGTTGTTTATGCTTTATTAGCAGGATTAATTTTAGGAATGCTCTTTGATCTTTACAGAATGATAAGAGGAAAAAGTGGGCATAAATTAATAATAGCAATACAAGATATTTTATTTTGGATATTTAGTGCTATAGCAATATTTACTTTTTTACTTTACACAAATTATGCTTTTTTAGGACCATATGTTTATTTATGTATGGGAGTTTCACTTTTTATATATCTTAAGTTATTTAGTAACTTTATTTTTAAGGTCGAAAATGGAATTGTAACTGGCACAAAAATTACAATAAGAAGGGGCTATAAAAATGCAAGTTATCCTTTTAGATTGTTTTTTAACAAAATTAATAACAAAAGATAAATATAATTAAAAATAACTTGAATTAAAATCTCATAGTGTTTAAAATAGATGTATAGAATTTGAAAAAAATGAGGTACTATGGGATGATAAAGAAATTAAGAGGGAAGAATTTAATAATCTTAATATTATGCCTTGTTTTTTTACTTGGTTTTGTTAGACAAGAAAGAGCTATGAAAAGAATTGAAAAAGAAATAGCTAATAAAAAGACAGAATTAGAACAAATAAAAGAAAAAAACAGGGAACTTGAAGAACAAGTTAAAAGTGCTAATTCTGAAGAGTATAATGAAACATTGGCTAGAGAGAGACTTAACATGGTTAAGCCCGGAGAAAAAGTCATAAATGATAAAAAAGGTGACTCAACGTCTAAAAATTAGGTTATTATAATAATAACATATATATTTATTTTAAAAATTAAGGAGGAGTCTTTTAAACATGACCTTAGAGGCAGGAAACATATTAGAGGGTACAGTGGTAAATATCACAAATTTCGGAGCTTTCGTTGAATTAGAAGGCGGAAAGACAGGTCTAGTTCACATATCAGAAGTAGCAGATTCTTTTGTAAAGGACATAAGACAACATTTAAAAGAACAAGATAAAGTAAAGGTAAAAGTTATATCAATTGATGATAACGGAAAAATCAGCTTATCAATAAAGCAAGCTGAAGTAAAGCCTAAGAGATCAAGCAGACCAGCAGAATTCGAATGGGGAAAAGAAAAGAAGAAACCTACAGTAAGTTTCGAAGACCAAATGTCAAAATTCTTAAAGGAAAGCGAAGAAAGAATGCAAGATGTTAAAAGACATCAAGACTTCAAGAGCAAAAGCGGTAAAAAAGGATTTTAAAAATTAAGACATCATATAAATTTAATATATAAATCTATAAATAAAGAGCTGTTAGTTAATAAACTGATGGCTTTTTATTTTATATTTAAAGAAAAATATCAACATAATTATTAATATATACATATATAAATTAGAAAATAATAAAAAAGTTTTAGGACGTGAAGCCTCTAAATTAGCCGTTTTGTCCACTTTTATTACAGAAAAACAAAATAAAATGAAAAAAGTTGTTGACAGTATAATAATCATACTATATAATAACTATTGTCGTCAGAAATGATTCAGAAAAAACGCATGCCGAAGTGGCGGAACTGGCAGACGCACAGGACTTAAAATCCTGCGGTGGTTAAACACCGTACCGGTTCGATTCCGGTCTTCGGCACCAAGTTTTTTCAAAACATAATAACGCGGGGTGGAGCAGTTGGTAGCTCGTCGGGCTCATAACCCGAAGGTCGTAGGTTCAAGTCCTGCCCCCGCAACCATAACGTGGCGGAATAGCTCAGCTGGCTAGAGCATTCGGTTCATACCCGAAGTGTCGTAGGTTCAAGTCCTATTTCCGCTACCATTAACTTGCCGAAGTGGCGGAACTGGCAGACGCACAGGACTTAAAATCCTGCGGTGGTTAAACACCGTACCGGTTCGATTCCGGTCTTCGGCACCAAGTTAATTTTACAAAAGGCATACAATATAATAACGCGGGGTGGAGCAGTTGGTAGCTCGTCGGGCTCATAACCCGAAGGTCGTAGGTTCAAGTCCTGCCCCCGCAACCACACGTGGCGGAATAGCTCAGCTGGCTAGAGCATTCGGTTCATACCCGAAGTGTCGTAGGTTCAAGTCCTATTTCCGCTACCATGCCTGCCGAAGTGGCGGAACTGGCAGACGCACAGGACTTAAAATCCTGCGGTGGTTAAACACCGTACCGGTTCGATTCCGGTCTTCGGCACCAAAGAACTAAGAATTAATTCTTAGTTCTTTTTTTATATGTAAAACTTAAAATATATATAGACCTCTAAAGGAAATATCCATAAATTAAAAGGATATTACTTTTAGGGGTTTTTTATTCATAAAAAATATCGTAATATATAACAAATTATTTTATATAGTGACATGTACAATAATTAATAAAATTCTTTAGTTTTCTTGATAAATAAAGAGTTTAGAATGATTTTTTCTATAATATATAAAAGCATCGAAAAATATTATTAAAAGAAGAATTTTAAAAATATAAATGAATAATGTCTTACGAAACTTTAGAACCAGACTATATATTGACATAAATCGAAAATCAAACCTGTTATAATATTTTACATAATATGAAAATTAATAGGAGGAGAGATTATGCAATATAGACTTAATGGAAGTGCAATAAAAGGTTTTGAAAAGGGAGCAGTTATAACGAGAACGGAGCCGATAAAATTAGCTTTGATTTTTATTACCACATTGTTACTAAGTAGAGTAACTATAATGGTTGGAGAAGGAGACATAGTTGGAATCTCTCCGTTTGGTATAGCATTTCTTATTAGTATAGTTCTTGAGAAAAATCAAAGTAAAGTTTTAACAGCTTCAATAGGAGGTTTGGTTGGATACTTTACAATAAATAATATGCTAAAAGATGGTTTCGTTTATGCTCTAATTATATTGTTTATGTTAGGATACAGTTTACTATTTGATAAATTAAAAAAAAGAATTAGCGATAAGCAGATGTTTGCAATTTTATTTTTAAGTTATTTAATTTATGGATTATTTATAAGTAATTATGATATGGGCGTTAACATAACTATGGCAGCGTTAAACACTTTAATATCTGTACCAATTTATTATGTTATTAGATACGGAATTAAATGCGTAGGAGAGTATAACACAAATTATTTCTTTAATGTAGAAGAATTAATTAGTATAGCTTTTATAATATGTTTAATGGTAGCCGGAATTGGCAGTTTTTCAATAGTTGGAATTAGTATTAGAAATATATTATCTTTAGCAATTGTAATTTCTATAGCCTATGTTGGTGGAGCAACAAATGGAGCAACTATAGGAATTGCTATGGGGGTAGTAGTTGGTGTGACTACTGGAGATATGATAGGCTGTATAGGGTTATATGGAAGTGTAGGTTTAATAGCAGGATTATTTAAGGAGACAGGAAAAGTATTTTCATTTATTTCATCAATACTAATATTTTTAATTATATCCTTTTATTCTAATGGACTTAATATGCAAGGTATATCTGAGATATTAATTGGCGGAATGATATTTTTAATAATACCTAAAAAGTTCTTAAAGATGTTAGAAATAGAGATATGTGCTGATAGTAAAATAGAAAAGATAAATGAAGAACATTTAGAACAAGTTAAGGAGGAGTTTTCTAATAAAGTTCAAAACTTTGGATTAGCATTAGGTGCGATATCTACTTCATTAAACAATATGTCTGATAATGATAAGTTATGCTACAAAAATAAAAGTACAGGACTTATTGAGAATCTTGCAGATAGAGTTTGCAGTGTATGTTCAAATTGTAGTAGATGCTGGAATAGAGAATTTAATCAAACGTATACAGCTTTTGAGGTATTGCTTAAAGAAAAAGAACAAGGTAAGCATACTTTCCCATCAGAGCTTGAAAAAAAGTGTATTAGGAAATCTGATTTAATATTTAATTCAGAAGAAATAATAAATATTTTAAATGGAAATGAAATAATTAGGAGGAAATTAGAAGAGGGAAGGAAGATAGTAGCAAATCATATAAATAATATTTCGTATAATCTTGATACTATGGTTACAGATTTTAAGAGAGATATTACATGGTGTGAAGAGTTAGAAAGAGTTATAAGAAGGGAGCTTAATAAAAATTCTATAGCTTATAAGGAGGTATTTTGTTATACAGATAAAGGTGGAAGAGCTAATTTGAAGATAAGTATGGAGAAATGCTCAGGGTGTGATTATTGTGCAAAAAATGTTCTTCCTGTTGTAAATGAAATTGTAGGATCACCTATGAGTATAAATAATAATGGATGTAGAATTAATCCAAATAATAAAGATTGTTATATAGTTTTAGAAGAAATGCCTAAGTATAAGGTAGTTACTTATGCAGGAATGAGAGTTAAGGAAGGTGAAGAACACACAGGAGATACTTATAGTTTTGGAAGACTAGATGGTGGAAAATATATGACTTTATTAAGTGATGGAATGGGATCAGGTCCAGAGGCATCAAAAGAAAGTAAAGCGACTGTAGAATTAGTTGAAAGATTTGTTGAAGCTGGATTTAGTATTGAAACAGCGTTAGATACTGTAAATTCAATAATGAGTATGAAGTTTGAGGAGGATGAAAAATTCTCAACATTAGATTTAAGTACAATAGATTTATATACAGGAAAAGCATCATTTATAAAGGTTGGAGCAGCTGCTAGTTTTATAAAGAGAGGAGATAAAATAAAGAAGATATCATCTAATATGCCTCCATTTGGACTTATGGATAAAGTATTAGTTGAAAGCGTTGAAGAAAATCTAAAAGGTGGAGATATAATAATAACATTAAGTGATGGTGTCTTAGATGTAGATAAGGATGGAGTTGGAGATTCAGCTTGGCTTGAAAAATATTTAAAAGGAAAGGGAAATAATCCAAGAGAACTTGTAGAAGATATCTTAGAAGAATCTAAAAAAATTAATAATGGTACTATAAAAGATGATATGAGTATAATAGTTTCTAAGGTTCATGCTGTATATTAAAAGTTTATATATAATAATAAAAGCTGGCGTTTAGTCAGCTTTTATAATTTTTTAACATTACAAAATACGAATATTAAGGTATTATATAAGAGAATACTTATTACGTAGGAAGTGAGATAGTTGATTAACAAATTTATAAATTATATAAAAGATAATAGTCTTTTAGATAACGGTGATAAGGTTTTAGTTGGATTGTCAGGAGGCCCAGATTCTGTGTGTTTATTGCACTTGCTTCATTCTATAAAGAATACATATTCACTAAAGATTGGAGCTGCACATATAAACCACATGCTTAGGGGTGATGAGGCATTAAAAGACGAAGAATATGCTAAAAATTTATGCAAATCATTAGGGATAGAGTTTTATAGCACTAGACTTGATATAGAAAAAATAGCAAAAGAAAGAGGCGTATCTACAGAAACAGCAGGAAGAGATGAAAGGTATAGATTTTTTAACGAAGTAAAAGATAAGGAAGGCTATACTAAAATAGCAACTGCGCATAATGCAAACGATCAAGCAGAAACAATAATCATGAGAATGATGAGAGGTACAGGACTTGAAGGTTTAGGCGGAATACCAGTGATGAGAGATGGGATATATATAAGACCTATATTATTCCTTGAAAGAAAAGCAATAGAAGATTATTGCGAGGGAAATAATTTAAATCCTAGAATTGATAAAACTAACCTAGAAAATATATATAGTAGAAATAAAATTAGATTAGATATTCTACCTTATATGAAAGAAAATTTTAATCCAGATGTAGTAAAGTCTATAAATAGAATGGCATTACTTCTTCAAGAAGATAATGAATATATAAATAATGAAGCAATAAAGGCATTTTCAAAATATTGCACAGTAAAAAAAGATGAAATAATAATAAATAGAGAATTATTTAATAAAGAAAAGGCCATAATTACTAGAGTGGTAAGAAAATCGTTAACTACTTTATCTAAAAGTGTTTATGATTTTGAGATGAAACATATAAAAGAAGTTATAGAACTTGGTAATATAGGCACTAATAAAAGAATGGATCTTCCAAATGGAATATATGCAGAGAATGTATATGGCGAGATTTATATAAAGAAAAAAGAAAGATTACTAAAGAAAGAAACAGAAGTTGAAAATTTAATATTAGCTAAAGATGATATTGATGGAAAAGAAGTAGATTTCTTAGGATGCTTAATTCAATTTAAAGTGGAGAATAAAGAAAAAAATTTAAAATTTAACAATAATGACTTAATTAAGTATTTTGATTATGATAAAATTAATGAGTATGTTACTGTTAGAAAAAGAAAAAATGGGGATAGAATAATTCCGCTAGGTATGACTGGAAGCAAAAAGTTAAAGGATATATTTATAAATATGAAAGTTCCTAAAGATTATAGGGATAATATTCCGGTTATACAATTTGATGATGAGATTGCTTGGGTCTTAGGTGTTAAAACATCTAATACATATAAAGTTACAAACCAAACAAAAAATATACTAAAAGTTATGTGTAAAAGAGAGGAATTATAGCATGAGAGAAGATGTTAAAAAGGTATTATTTGATGAAGAACAATTATCAAATAAGGTAAGAGAATTAGGAGAACAAATAAGTAAAGACTATAAAGGAAAGGATTTATTAGTAGTTGGAGTTTTAAAAGGTTCAGTTGTATTTGCAGCAGATCTTATAAAGAGTATTGATATTCCTTGTGAGATAGATTTTATGGCTGTATCAAGTTATGGAAATTCAACAGAAAGTTCAGGAGTAGTAAGAATATTAAAAGATTTAGACCATAGTATAGAAGGAAAACACGTTTTACTTGTTGAAGATATCGTAGATAGCGGAATAACTTTAACTTATCTTTTAAAATACTTAAAAGCTAGAAAGGCTGAAAGTATAGAAATAGTATCATTACTTAATAAGCCTGAAAGAAGAACAGCAGATTTAGAAGTAAAATACATAGGTTTTGAAGTACCTAATGAATTTATAGTTGGATATGGAATTGATTATGCTGAAAAGTATAGAAATTTACCATTTATAGGAGTTTTAAAAGAAGAAGTATATAACAAGTAATTGGTAAATTATTGAATAAAAATATTGTAATTATATAATCTATATAGTAAAATTAAAAAAAATTAATAGAGAGGGGGGCCTTGAATGAAAAAATATTCAAGTGCAGCTGTTTGGATTGTTACTATAGCAGTGCTAATTTTTGCGGCATTTGCGCTGTGGGAAACTGGCAATAAATCTGAAACAATTTCATACAGTTCTTTCCAACAAAAATGGAATGCTAATGAAGTAAGTAGCATATATGTTCATGAAAATGATATGACTATAGATGGTGTATTAACAGATGGAAAGAAGTTTACTACAATTGCACCACAAGAAATTATTTCAAAATTAGTTACTGATAATCCTAAGAGTACTGTTAAAGTAGATTTTGAAAAACCATCAAATAGTGGAGCATGGATATCTTTAATACCTACTGTGCTTACTGTTATCTTATTCTTAGTACTTTTATTTGTTATGACACAACAGTCACAAGGTGGCGGCGGTGGAAGAGGTGTTATGAATTTTGGTAAAAATAGAGCCAAAGTTGCAACACCGGATTCTAAAAAGGTAACATTTAAAGATGTTGCTGGAGCAGATGAAGAAAAGCAAGAATTAGAAGAAATCGTTGATTTCTTAAAAGAACCATCAAAATATACTCAAATGGGAGCTAGAATACCTAAGGGAGTACTTTTAGTTGGACCACCAGGAACAGGTAAGACATTACTTGCTAAAGCAATAGCTGGTGAAGCAGGAGTACCATTCTTTAGTATATCAGGATCAGACTTCGTTGAAATGTTTGTTGGTGTTGGTGCATCAAGAGTTAGAGATCTTTTTGCAGATGCAAAAAAGAATGCACCTTGTATAGTATTTATTGATGAAATAGATGCTGTAGGTAGACAAAGAGGAGCAGGTCTTGGCGGTGGCCATGATGAAAGAGAACAAACTCTTAATCAATTACTAGTTGAGATGGATGGTTTTGGAGCAAATGAAGGAATTATAATGATAGCAGCTACAAATAGACCAGACATATTAGACCCAGCCCTTTTAAGACCAGGTAGATTTGATAGACAAATAGTAGTTGGAGCACCAGATGTTAAAGGAAGAGAAGAAATTCTTAAAGTTCATACAAGAAAGAAACCTTTAGCAGAAGATGTAAAATTAGATGTATTAGCAAAAAGAACTCCAGGATTTGCAGGAGCTGACTTAGAAAACCTTACTAATGAAGCGGCATTACTTGCGGTTAGAAGAGGCGATAAATCAATCACAATGGTTGATATGGAAGAAGCCATTACAAGAGTAATAGCAGGACCTGAAAAGAAGAGTAGAGTTATTAGTGAAAAAGATAGAAGATTAACAGCTTATCATGAAGCAGGTCACGCAGTAGTAATGAAATCATTAAAATACTCAGATCCTGTTCATGAAATAAGTATAATTCCAAGAGGTAGAGCTGGTGGATATACTATGCATTTACCAGATGAAGATAGATCATATACATCAAAGTTAAGACTTAAAGATGATATGGTTGGACTTCTAGGAGGAAGAGTTGCGGAACAACTTATACTAGGTGATATAAGTACAGGTGCTAAAAATGATATTGATAGAACTAGTGCTATTGCTAGAAGTATGGTTATGGAATATGGTATGAGTGAAAAACTTGGAACAATTTCATACGGCTCAGAGCAAAATGAAGTATTCCTAGGAAGAGATCTTGGAAGAGGAAGAAACTTCTCAGAAGAAATTGGTTCAGAAATAGATAGAGAAGTTAAGAAATTTGTTGATGAAGCTTACGAAAGAGCTGAATCTATATTAAAAGAAAACATTAATAAGCTACATGCTGTAGCTGGAGCACTTCTAGAAAAAGAAAAACTAGAAGGATCAGAATTCGAACAAATATTTAATGAAGCATAAAAATAAGGACTCTGTTTTTACAGAGTTCTTATTTTTTTTATGTAGAATTATATTCCCGGGAAATTATTTATTTTATTAAAAGTAAAAAGACATATGAATCTAATTGTATATTTAGAAAGAAATGTGTCAATTTTTGTGTTTTAAATAGATTTTTATAGTTTAACGTTAATAATTGAAGAGAAAATGTAATAATTAATGTAATAATACGAATAATAATACAAAAAATATATAAAACATTCGATAATAATATTTTAAAATCTTTGGATCGATGGTATACTTTTACTATATAGGGTATAATAAAAAATAAAACTTTTATAAAACAGAGGGGCTAGGTGGTAGTAATGAAAAGTGATATTAAAATAGCACAAGAAGCTAAGATGGAACCAATAGTTAAAATAGCAGAGAAGATTAATTTAAATGAAGATGATATAGAGTTATATGGAAAATATAAATGTAAAATTTCGTTAGATGTATTAAATAGAAAAGAAAATGAAAAAGAAGGAAAGCTTGTATTAGTTACAGCTATAAATCCAACTCCAGCAGGTGAAGGAAAATCAACTGTAACGGTAGGGCTTGGTCAAGCGTTATGCAGAATGGGTAAGAGCTCAGTTATAGCTCTTAGGGAACCTTCTCTTGGGCCTGTATTCGGTATTAAAGGTGGAGCAGCAGGTGGTGGATATTCACAAGTTGTACCTATGGAAGATATAAACTTACACTTTACTGGAGATATGCATGCTATAACATCAGCTAATAATTTATTAGCAGCAGCCATAGATAATCATATACATCAAGGAAATGCATTAAGAATTGATTCAAGAAGAATTATATTTAAAAGAGTTATAGATATGAATGATAGGGCTCTTAGACAGGTTGTAGTAGGAATGGGTGGAAAGGTTAATGGATTCCTAAGAGAAGATGGATTCATGATAACTGTTGCATCAGAAATAATGGCTATACTTTGTTTAGCTAAAGATCTAAATGATTTAAAAGAAAGAATGGGTAATATATTAGTTGCTTATAATTTAGATGGAGAACCTGTATATGCAAAAGAATTAGAAATACAAGGGGCAATGGCACTTTTAATGAAGGATGCTATAAAACCTAATTTAGTTCAAACACTTGAAAATACACCAGCAATAATACATGGAGGACCATTTGCTAATATTGCACATGGATGTAACTCAATAATTGCAACCAAACTTGCTCAAAAGGTTAGTGATATAGCAATTACAGAAGCTGGATTTGGGGCAGACCTTGGAGCTGAGAAGTTCCTAGATATAAAATGTAGATATGGTGATTTAAAACCAGATTGTGTTGTTATAGTTGCTACAATAAGAGCATTAAAACATCACGGTGGAGTTAAAAAGTATGAACTTAATACACCAAATGTTGAAGCACTAAAATTAGGTGTATCAAACTTAGATAAGCAAATTGATAATATTTCAAAATATGGAGTACCTGTAGTTATAGCAATTAATAAATTTACTTCAGATAGTGAAGAGGAAGTACAATTTATAAAAGATTTCTGTAAGGATAAAGGTGTTAGAGTTGCACTTTCAGATGTTTGGGCAAAAGGCGGAGAAGGTGGAATAGAACTTGCAGAAGAAGTTATAGATGTATTAGAAAATGAAAAATCTAATTTTAAAGTTTTATATGATATAAATGAGGAAATTGAAGAAAAGATTTTAAAAATAGCAAAAGAAATATATGGTGCAGATGGAGTAAATTATTCAGCGCAAGCTAAGAAGCAAATTGCAGAACTTAAAAAGTTCTCATTAGATAAACTTCCAGTTTGTATGGCAAAAACGCAATATTCTCTATCAGATGATGCTAGTTTGTTAGGAAAACCTGAAGGTTTTAATATAACTGTTAAGGAAGTTAGGGTTTCAAATGGTGCAGGATTTATAGTTGCATTAACTGGAGATGTAATGACTATGCCAGGACTTCCTAAAGTTCCAGCTGCAAATAGAATGGATATATTAGAAAATGGTGAGATTATAGGACTATTCTAATAGGTGTAAACTCTTGACAAATACTACTGAATTGTTAAAATTATATTGTTAAAATTAAGTTATTTTATCAAAATAAAAGCAGCTTTAATTATAGCTGCTTTTAATTATATTAAGGTGGTGCTTTTATGATATTGCTTATCGATGTAGGGAACACAAACATCGTTTTAGGGGTTCACAAAGATGATAATTATATAGCTAGCTGGAGAATTTCAACTGATGCAAAGAAAACATCAGATGAATACAGTATTCAAGTTATGCAATTATTCTCTCAAAATGGATTAGATCCAAAGAAAGTTCAAGGGATTATAATATCATCCGTTGTTCCTAATATAATGCATTCATTAGAGAATATGATAAGAAAGTGTTTCTGTAAGGAACCTATAATTGTAGGGCCAGGTGTAAAGACAGGAATAAATATAAAATATGATAATCCTAAGGAAGTTGGGGCAGATAGAATAGTAAATGCTGTTGCAACTTTTGAAATATACAAGAAACCAAATATAGTTATTGATTTTGGTACAGCTACAACTTTCTGTGCTATAACAGAAAAAGGAGACTACCTAGGTGGATGTATTGTTCCAGGGGTGAACATAGCATCAGATGCATTATTTGAGAGAGCTGCCAAATTACCAAGAATAGAGCTTGAAGTTCCAGATAACATTATTTGTAAGAATACTATAAAAAGTATGCAAGCAGGTATTTTATATGGATATATTGGGCAAGTTGAATATATAGTAAGAAAAATGAAAGAAGAGATGAGAAGCAAGTGTAAGGAAGAACCTATCGTAATTGCAACAGGAGGACTTGCTAATCTAATAGCAAAAGAAACTGATTGTATTAATATTGTAGATAGCGACTTAACACTAGAGGGCTTAAGATTAATTTACAATAAAAATAAGGAGTAATACTCATAAGAAGAGATAAAGATATGAAAATAGGAAATCTAGAGTTTAAAAATAACGTATTTTTAGCTCCTATGGCAGGAGTTACAGATATATCATTTAGAGGGCTTTGCAAAGAACAAGGATGTGGATTAGTATACACAGAAATGGTTAGTGCAAAGGCTATGTACTATGGAAATGAGAATACAAAAAAACTTATTAGAATTTCAGAAGAAGAAATGCCAGTTGCTGTACAAATATTTGGTAATGAACCAGATATAATGGCAGAAGTAGTAGAAGAGCATTTTAACCAAAGAGATGATATTTGTATTATAGATATTAATATGGGATGTCCGGCTCCTAAGATTGTAAAAAATGGAGAAGGATCAGCTCTTATGAAAGATCCAAAACTTGCAGCAGAGATTGTAAGAAGGATAAAGGAAGTTTCAACAAAGCCTGTAACTGCAAAGTTTAGAAAAGGGTTTGATGATGACAATTTAAATGCTGTTGAATTTGCTTTAGCCTTAGAGGAAGCCGGTGCTGATGCAATTGCAGTTCATGGAAGAACTAGAAAGCAAATGTACGAAGGAAAAGCTGACTGGAATGTAATAAAAGAAGTTAAAGATAGTGTTTCAATTCCTGTTATAGGAAATGGAGATATATTTACTCCAGAAGATGCACTAAAAATGACAGAGTTAACTAACTGTGATGGAATAATGATAGCTAGAGGTAGTATGGGAAATCCATGGCTTTTCAAACAAATTGAAAAAACACTTAAGGGTGAACCAGTAAAGGAAGTAACTCCAGAAGAAAAAATAGATATGTGCATAAGACATTATGAACTTGCGTTAAAGTATGAAGGAGAATACAAGGCAACTAGAGAAATGAGAAAACATGCCTCATGGTACATAAAAGGACTTCCAAAATGTACTGAAGTTAGGGATACTATGAACAGATTAGATAACAGTAAAGATGTTATGAAAGTATTAATTGACTATAAAAATAGTTTTAAATAATTTCTAAAATTTAAAATAGTACATAATTGAGTTTAAATATGAAGGTATATAAAAAAGGATTTATGTTTAAACTCTATTATTATGAATAAAGTGGTTATATAATAGATATTATATACTACTGAAATGTTTATAGAAGTTTGATTTGTTGACATATTATAGGCACTGCTTTATAATATTTTAAATGAATTTGAATATTATAGGGCTTATGAATATATAATCAACAATTAACAATTAAAATAGACCAATATAAGGTTATCGAAGGGGAGTTAAATATGAGTGATCAAAAAAAATTTGTAATGACTTACGAAGGTGTTAAAAAACTTGAAAACGAGTTAGAATATTTAAAAACTGTAAAAAGAAAAGAAATTACAGAAAAGATAAAAGTAGCATTAGGATACGGAGACTTAAGTGAAAACTCTGAATATGATGAAGCTAAAAACGAGCAAGCATTTACAGAAGGTAGAATAATTCAACTAGAAAATATGCTTAAACATGCTGAAGTTGTAGATGAATCAGAAATACCATCAGATGTTGTTTCAGTAGGAGCAATAGTTAAAGTTAAAGATTATGATTTCGATGAAGAAGTTGAATATACAATAGTAGGATCAGCAGAAGCAGATCCAATGGAATTTAAAATATCAAACGAATCACCAGTAGGAGCAGGTCTTATTGGTAAAAAAGTTGGAGATGTAGTAGAGATATCAGTACCAGACGGTATTAGTAAATATGAAGTCTTAGAAATAAGAAAAGCGTAACGGAGGGATAATTAATGTCAACTGAGGAAATGAACATAAAAGAATTAGAAGCTCAGTTCAGTGAACAAGAAGCATTAAGAAGAGAGAAACTAGCAGAATTACAAGCAGCTGGTAAGGACCCATTTGATGTATATAAAGTAGAAAAGACACATTCTTCTGAAGAAGTTAAGTCAAACTACGAAGAGTTAGAAGGAAAGACTGTAACAGTAGCAGGAAGAATTATGTCAAAGAGAGGACAAGGAAAAGTTGTATTCTCAGACATACATGATAAAGATGGAAAGATCCAATTATTTATAAAGATTGATGCAGTTGGAGAAGAAAATTTAAAAGCATATAAGAGTTTTGACTTAGGTGACTGGGTTTATGCAACAGGTGAAGTTTTCAAAACTAGAACTGGAGAAGTTTCAGTAAAAGTTTCTGAATTCGAATTAACTTGTAAATCATTAAAGCCACTACCAGAAAAGTTCCATGGATTAAAAGATCCAGACTTAAGATATAGACAAAGAGAAGTAGATATAATAACTAATCCAGAAGTTAAAGATACTTTCATAAAGAGATCAAAAATAATAAAGGCTATGAGAGAATTCTTAGATAATAGAGGATTCATGGAAGTTGAAACACCAATTTTAGCACCAATTGCAGGTGGAGCTGCTGCTAAGCCATTTATAACACATCATAATACATTAGATATAGATATGTATTTAAGAATAGCACCAGAATTATATCTTAAGAGATTAATAGTTGCTGGATTTGAAAAAGTTTATGAAATCGGAAGAAACTTTAGAAATGAAGGAATGTCTGTAAGACATAACCCAGAATTTACAGCTATTGAATTATATGAAGCTTATTCAGATTATAATGATATGATGGAAATTACTGAAAATATGGTTGCCTACGTATGTGAAAAGGTTAATGGAACTACTAAGGTTACATACCAAGGAACAGAAATAGACTTTAAGCCACCATGGAGAAGAATAACAATGGTTGATGCTGTTAAAGAATATGCTGGTATAGACTTTAATGAAATCAAAAGTGATGAAGAAGCTCAAGCTATAGCTAAAGAAAAACATTTAGAATTCCCTAAATCATTAGAAAATGTAACTAAAGGTGAAGTTTTAAATGCTTTATATGAAGAATTTGGTGAAGCTAATATGATTCAACCAACATTTGTTATAGATTATCCAGTAGAAAATTCTCCGCTTACTAAGAAGAAGAGAGGAAATGAAGCATTTACTGAAAGATTTGAAGCTTTTGTATTTGGTAGAGAATTAGGTAATGCATACTCAGAACTTAACGATCCAATTGTTCAAAGACAAAGATTTGAACAACAAGCTAAGGAAAGAGAATATGGAGATGACGAAGCATACATGATGGACGAAGAATTCATGAGTGCTTTAGAAACAGGTATGCCTCCAACAGGTGGACTTGGAATAGGTATTGATAGAATGATCATGTTCTTAACTGACTCACCATCAATAAGAGACGTAATCTTATTCCCAACAATGAAACCAACTAAATAGTTATTATAAAAGGATATCCTTAGGATATCCTTTTTTATTAGGTTATTTGTAATATTATGTATTTGTGGTAAAATATTCACATTGGATTTAATAGGGGGATTTATGAGAAGAATAAAAGAATGGATATATAAATTTGATAATGTAAATGTTAGGTCTATTAGCATATTAGGTGGAATAGGTTTTTCAGTTTTGTTTACTATAGTATTAACGATAACAACACTACTAGGAATGCTTATAATTACACCTGCATTAGAAACTCTAGGAAGTATACAAGAAAATTTAGGAGTTGTTCAAATAATTAATGGTATATCAGAGATTGGGGTACAAATACTTGCATATTGCGCAACTATTACATTTATGAAAAAAAGATATATAGATAAAAGTAATAATGATGTTAGTATAGAATACACTCCAGCAGTTAAATTAAAACATAATGATTATATTAAGCTTATTATATTTTCTTTAGGAGAGATTACTTTTGTCCTAGGATTAGCGTATTTCTTAAATATGATACCAATTCCTGAATTTATTCAAGAATTAATTAACAGTGAAGATGTAGCTTATCCTTTTTTAGTTACTCTTATAATTGGAGGTATATTGGCTCCGATTGTAGAAGAGATATTATTTAGAGGTATGCTTTTAAAAGGACTTCTTAAGAAATACTCTCTTAAAAAATCAGCTATAGTTGGAGGAGTAATGTTTTCAATCTTACATCTTCCTGATATACAAAATGTATTAGCCATTATCGTCGGATCAATAGTTTATTCATTTGTCTATGCGTATACTAGAAGTATAGTTCCAACTATAATTCTTCATATGAGTTATAACACTATAGCTACTTTGTTTGATGAGTTAACTTTAAGATTAGATATTTTAAATGAAGGATTTTCTAATATTCAATCAATAATATTAATTATTATTGGAGTGTTCATAATGTTTACTTGCTATAAAGGTATGAGGCTTAAAGATAGATATAAAGAAAAATTGAAAGAAGTATCTTAATATATAGAATAAGTAAGCTTTTATAAAAATAAAATTTTTTTATAAAAATGTCTTGCAATTTAATAAAAAGGTGATATAATATCAAATGTAGCAAATATTCCGCGATAGCTCAATGGTGGAGCATTCGGCTGTTAACCGACAGGTTGGAGGTTCGAGTCCTCTTCGCGGAGCCATTTTTCTTTTTGAAAATAATTATTTGTTATAAGAAATATTCCGCGATAGCTCAATGGTGGAGCATTCGGCTGTTAACCGACAGGTTGGAGGTTCGAGTCCTCTTCGCGGAGCCATTTTTCTTTTTAAAAATAATATATTTGTTATAAAAAATATTCCGCGATAGCTCAATGGTGGAGCATTCGGCTGTTAACCGACAGGTTGGAGGTTCGAGTCCTCTTCGCGGAGCCATTTTTTTTATTAAGAAGTTTTACAGTGTCGAAGGCGCTGTTTTTTTATGGATAGAAAAGTTAAAGGAATAAATACTTTTCTATCCATTTTAATTTTTATAAATTCTCTTCAAGATGAACAATTATATCTATAATTACGGCACAAGCTAAAATAAAACCATCATCATTAAAATCAATGATATCAACTATGTAATTTTTTTCAAGACCACAATTTCCTTTTGAAACTTTAGCTGCTATATTATTATCTTCATAGTAAAAAGTAAAATCATAATCGTCAAAATCGCCTTTAGCTACGAGTTCGCCATATGGAGTATCAATATCAAAATGTTCAGTTAATGAATCACATACATGTTTTTTTACTCTTCCATAGTACTCATTTGCTCGTTCAATAATAAAAGTATTATTTACATGTAATAACTTTCTTTTTAATTTAAATAATTTATTACCATTAGCATCTTCAAAGTAAAATTTTTCGCCGATAGCAATTTTAGGAATAGCTATTTGGTAACATACATCGCCCATTTCATCTTTTATTAAAAGGAATGGTTCAGTTGAATTTAATTTTGGATTTAAAATATACCTCATATTGAAATCTCCTTTCAGTAATCTTTAATTATATTATATAATATATAAATGTTTATATAATTAAATTTACGTAAACAGAAAAATAAGCTTGTATGTATCTTGACATATATAAGGCTTTTGATAAAATTAGATATATAATTTAATATATACATTGATAAAGAAGAGTAGTTCTATTTTTATTTTTAGAGAGATGATGTTAGGTGTGAATCATTAATAAAGTAGGATGAAGGGAGCTTTTGAGTATAGAGTTTAGAAAGTTGGGCTTTAGCCAAGAAGGGTGGAACCGCGGAAAGATTTTTCGTCCCTTTATTGTGCGTAAGGCTTTTTTTAATGTATAAAACTAATAAATTTTTTTGGAGGTAAGAAAATGGCAGTAGAAAAGACTATGGAAAAAATAGTTTCACTATGTAAGAACAGAGGATTTATATTCCCAGGTTCAGATATATATGGTGGACTTGCAAACTCATGGGATTACGGTCCTTTAGGAGTAGAATTCAAAAATAATGTTAAAAAAGCATGGTGGAAGAAATTCGTTCAAGAAAGTCCATACAATGTTGGTGTTGACTGTGCTATCTTAATGAATAAAGAAGTTTGGGTGGCTTCAGGTCACTTAGGTGGATTCTCAGATCCTTTAATGGATTGTAAAGAATGTAAAGCTAGATTTAGAGCAGATAAGCTAGTTGAAGATCATATGACAGCAAGTGGAGTTGAAGTTGCTTCAGCTGATGGTATGTCAAATGAACAATTAAAGAGCTATATAGAAGAACACAATATAGTATGTCCTAAATGCGGAAAGATGAACTATACAGACATAAGACAATTCAACCTTATGTTCAAAACTTTCCAAGGAGTAACTGAAGATGCTAAAAATGAAATATACTTAAGACCAGAAACAGCTCAAGGTATATTCGTAAACTTCAAGCAAGTTCAAAGAAGCTCAAGAAAGAAAGTACCATTTGGTATAGCTCAAATAGGTAAATCATTTAGAAATGAAATTACACCAGGTAACTTCACATTCAGAACAAGGGAATTCGAACAAATGGAATTAGAATTCTTCTGTAAGCCAGGAACTGATATGGAATGGTTTGAATACTGGAGAGAGTACTGCTGGAACTTCTTATTAAACTTAGGCGTTAATAAAGACTGCTTAAGATTAAGAGACCATGACCAAGAAGAGCTTTCATTCTATTCAAATGCAACTTCAGATATAGAATATTTATTCCCATTTGGTTGGGGAGAACTTTGGGGAATAGCTGATAGAACAGACTATGACTTAAAGAAGCATGCAGAACACTCAGGTCAAGATTTAATGTACTTAGATCCAATGACTAACGAAAAATATATACCATACTGTATAGAACCATCACTTGGTGCTGATAGAGTTGCACTTGCATTCTTAGTTGATGCATATGATGAAGAAGATTTATCAACAGAAGATAGAAAAGACTCAAGAGTAGTTATGCATCTTCACCCAGCACTTGCACCATTTAAGGCTGCTATATTACCTTTATCAAAGAAATTATCAGATAAAGCATTAGAAGTTTATGGAGAACTTGCTAAGAAGTTTAACGTTGATTTCGATGAAGGTGGAAGTATCGGTAAGAGATATAGAAGACAAGATGAAATTGGAACTCCATTCTGTATAACAATCGACTTCGATACATTAGAAGATGGAGCTGTTACTGTAAGAGATAGAGATTCAATGGAACAAGAAAGAATTAAAATCGAAGATTTAGAAGCATATATAGCAAAGAGCTTAGAATTTTAATTTAATATAAGTTAAAAAAGAGTATTTCCTTTTAGGAGATGCTCTTTTTTATTTGTATAAAATAATATTTTGTAGTTATAGGTTATATGTCTAGAAATAGTTGTTTAATTAGTTCTTTATGGTATGAGAGTTCAGGGGAGAGTGGATAGAGATATGTCTTTTATAGATGGAAGAATTGTTATAAAAGCAGGCCTTAAAACCTTGAAATATTAAGAGAATCCTATTATAGGTTTGTATAATTACGTATATAATGTGAGAAATTGCTTTAGTCATTCGCCAAGTACTTAAAAATAGCAAATTATAGTGTTATAATTAAAAACAAATGGGACAAAATTATAAATGATTCATAATATATAAGTTAAGAGTAGTAAGCGTGGAGGCATAGTATGAAAAAAGATTTCGGAGAATTTAAAGAATTTATAAAAGGCAAGAAAGTTGGAGTTGTAGGAATAGGAGTAAGTAATATACCACTTATAAACTTCTTAGTTGACCTTGGTGCAGAGGTAACTGCATTTGATATGAAAAGTGAAGAAGCTCTTGGAGAAATAGCTAAAGATTTTAAAAGTAAAGGAGTTAATCTTTCTTTAGGAGAAAATTATTTAGATAATTTAACAGGTTTTGATGTAGTATTTAAAACACCTTCAATGAGAATAGACTGTGATGCTTTAATTAGAGTTAAGGAAGAAGGCGCATACATAACTTCAGAAATGGAAGAGTTCGTTAGATATTGTAAAGGAAAGATATACGGAGTTACAGGTAGTGATGGTAAAACAACAACTACTACTATAATATCTAAGTTATTAATGGAAGAGGGATTTAAAACTTGGGTAGGTGGAAATATTGGAACTCCATTATTTGCACAAATTGAAGACATAAAAGAAGAAGATATGGTAGTTTTAGAATTATCAAGTTTTCAACTTATGACAATGGACCTACCAATAGATGTTGCTATATGCACAAATTTAGCACCAAACCATTTAGATATGCATAAGGATATGCAAGAATATATAGATGCAAAGAAAAATATATTCCTATATGGAGAAAAAGACGGAGTTCTTGTTGTAAATAGAGAAAATGATATAACATATGGATTTGAAAAAGAAGCTAAAGGTGAAGTTAGAGAATTTAGTTCTAAAAGAGTTTTAAAAGATGGCGCTTACTATGAAGATGGAATATTATATTTAGAAGGAAAAGCAGTTTGCAATAAAAAAGACATGGTTTTAAAAGGCATGCATAATGTAGAAAATTATTTAGCTGCATTTATAGCAACAAAAGATGATGTTTCATTAAAGTCTATGAAAAAAGTATTTGAAACATTTAGTGGAGTTGAACATAGATGTGAATTTGTTAGAGAACTAGATGGAGTTAAGTATTATAATGATTCAATTGCATCAAGTCCAACAAGAACGTTAGCAGGACTTAATGCTTTTGACGAAAAAGTTATATTAATAGCGGGTGGATATGATAAACACATACCATTTGAACCTTTAGCAGAACAAGGACATAAATTCATAAAAGAACTTATATTAGTTGGAGCAACTAAAGGTAAGATAAAAGCTGTATTTGATAAATTAAAAGAAGAAAAAGGAATATCAATAGATATGGTAGAAGTTGATACTTTTGAAGATGCAGTAAATAAAGCAAGAGAAATTGCAAAAGAGGGGGATATAGTAACTTTATCGCCTGCATGTGCATCATTTGATATGTTTCCTAACTTTATGGAAAGAGGAAATAAGTTTAAAGAATTGGTTATGAATTTAAAATAAAATAAAAAAAGGAGCAATCTTTAATATGGAGATTGCTCCTTTTTTATAAATAATAACGAAAGAGATTAGTTATAAATAAGGAGTTTTGTAAGTATTTATAAATTATCCAGTGAATAATGATGATAACGAAACCAGGTGTATCATTATTAGTTAAAGTTAGAAAAGTAGAGAAAAATAAAGTATTATAAATATAATTTAAAATAATAATATATTTTAGTGGGAATGAAGTTCTCTAATCGTGATACTATAATATCCGTCGTCAGGTGATGACGGCAACTGAGAACAAAACATTGAAAACAACTTAAGAACTTTGAAAAAAGTTGTTGACAATAAGGAGTTCAAATGTTATTATAATAAAGCAGTCAACGAGATTGCTTAGATCTTTGAAAATTGAACAGAATATATAGAATACATTTAAACCAGCAATTCTTTTATTAAAGTAAGTTTTATGAGTTAACAGATTAAACTTTTTATTGAGAGTTTGATCCTGGCTCAGGACGAACGCTGGCGGCGTGCCTAACACATGCAAGTCGAGCGATGAAGTTTCCTTCGGGAAACGGATTAGCGGCGGACGGGTGAGTAACACGTGGGTAACCTGCCTCATAGAGGGGAATAGCCTCCCGAAAGGGAGATTAATACCGCATAACATTGCAGTTTCGCATGAAACAGCAATTAAAGGAGCAATCCGCTATGAGATGGACCCGCGGCGCATTAGCTAGTTGGTAAGGTAATGGCTTACCAAGGCGACGATGCGTAGCCGACCTGAGAGGGTGATCGGCCACATTGGGACTGAGACACGGCCCAGACTCCTACGGGAGGCAGCAGTGGGGAATATTGCACAATGGGGGAAACCCTGATGCAGCAACGCCGCGTGAGTGATGACGGTCTTCGGATTGTAAAGCTCTGTCTTTGGGGACGATAATGACGGTACCCAAGGAGGAAGCCACGGCTAACTACGTGCCAGCAGCCGCGGTAATACGTAGGTGGCGAGCGTTGTCCGGATTTACTGGGCGTAAAGGGAGCGTAGGCGGATTTTTAAGTGGGATGTGAAATACCCGGGCTCAACCTGGGTGCTGCATTCCAAACTGGGAATCTAGAGTGCAGGAGGGGAGAGTGGAATTCCTAGTGTAGCGGTGAAATGCGTAGAGATTAGGAAGAACACCAGTGGCGAAGGCGACTCTCTGGACTGTAACTGACGCTGAGGCTCGAAAGCGTGGGGAGCGAACAGGATTAGATACCCTGGTAGTCCACGCCGTAAACGATGGATACTAGGTGTGGGAGGTATCAACTCCTTCCGTGCCGCCGCTAACGCATTAAGTATCCCGCCTGGGGAGTACGGTCGCAAGATTAAAACTCAAAGGAATTGACGGGGGCCCGCACAAGTAGCGGAGCATGTGGTTTAATTCGAAGCAACGCGAAGAACCTTACCTAGACTTGACATCCTCTGCATTACCCTTAATCGGGGAAGTTCCTTCGGGAACAGAGTGACAGGTGGTGCATGGTTGTCGTCAGCTCGTGTCGTGAGATGTTGGGTTAAGTCCCGCAACGAGCGCAACCCCTATTGTTAGTTGCTACCATTAAGTTGAGCACTCTAGCGAGACTGCCTGGGTTAACCAGGAGGAAGGTGGGGATGACGTCAAATCATCATGCCCCTTATGTCTAGGGCTACACACGTGCTACAATGGCAAGTACAGAGAGATGCAATACCGTGAGGTGGAGCTAAACTTCAAAACTTGTCTCAGTTCGGATTGTAGGCTGAAACTCGCCTACATGAAGCTGGAGTTACTAGTAATCGCGAATCAGCATGTCGCGGTGAATACGTTCCCGGGCCTTGTACACACCGCCCGTCACACCATGAGAGTTGGCAATACCCAAAGTTCGTGAGCTAACGCGCAAGCGAGGCAGCGACCTAAGGTAGGGTCAGCGATTGGGGTGAAGTCGTAACAAGGTAGCCGTAGGAGAACCTGCGGCTGGATCACCTCCTTTCTATGGAGAATTCAGTTAACAAGATGATTAACTGGTAAATAAAAAATTCGAAATTCGGATTTCTTCTTTAAAAAGAAGGTTTAAGTATTAAGTTCTGTTCAATTTTGAGAGATCTTCTCTCAAAAGAATATGGGTCTATAGCTCAGCTGGTTAGAGCGCACGCCTGATAAGCGTGAGGTCGGTGGTTCGAGTCCACTTAGACCCACCACATTGTTCTTTGAAAATTGCATATGAATATAAATTGTTGATACAACAAGCCAAGAAAAAATGTATTTTTACAAATACTATTCTTTGTTAGATCTGAATTGTAATAATTTTGATAAAAAATGACTAAATAGGTCAAGCTACAAAGGGCGCATGGTGAATGCCTTGGCATCAGGAGCCGATGAAGGACGTGATAAGCTGCGATAAGCTTCGGGTAGGCGCACATAGCCAGAGATCCGGAGATTTCCGAATGAGGAAACTCACATGGGTTAACCCCATGTATCATATAGTGAATACATAGCTATATGAGGGTAACCTAGGGAACTGAAACATCTAAGTACCTAGAGGAAGAGAAAGAAAAATCGATTTTCTTAGTAGCGGCGAGCGAAAAGGAAAGAGCCCAAACCAAAGATTTATCTTTGGGGTTGCGGACAGAACATTAACTTAGGAAGCTATTGTAACCGAAGATAACTGGAAAGTTAAACCGTAGAGTGTAATAGTCACGTAGGTAAAACGAGAAAGCCTAAAGTTCTGATCCAGAGTACCACGAGACACGTGAAACCTTGTGGGAAGCAGGGAGGACCACCTCCCAAGGCTAAATACTACCTGATGACCGATAGTGAAGCAGTACCGTGAGGGAAAGGTGAAAAGAACCCCGGGAGGGGAGTGAAATAGAACCTGAAACCGTGTGCCTACAACCGATCAAAGCCCCTTATGAGGGTGATGATGTGCTTTTTGTAGAACGAGCCAACGAGTTACGGTATGTAGCAAGGTTAAGTACTTAAGGTACGGAGCCGAAGGGAAACCAAGTCTTAATAGGGCGACTAGTTGCATGCCGTAGACCCGAAACCGGGTGACCTATCCATGGCCAGGTTGAAGCGAGGGTAAAACCTCGTGGAGGACCGAACCACGTTGCTGTTGAAAAAGCATGGGATGAGCTGTGGATAGCGGAGAAATTCCAATCGAACTCGGAGATAGCTGGTTCTCCTCGAAATAGCTTTAGGGCTAGCGTCGGACATGTGAGTAGTGGAGGTAGAGCACTGAATGGGCTAGGGGGCATAGCGCTTACCGAACCTTATCAAACTCCGAATGCCACATACTTTTAATCCGGCAGTCAGACTGTGAGTGATAAGATCCATGGTCAAAAGGGAAACAGCCCAGATCGTCAGCTAAGGTCCCAAAGTGTAAGTTAAGTGGGAAAGGATGTGGGATTTCTAAGACAACTAGGATGTTGGCTTAGAAGCAGCCACTCATTGAAAGAGTGCGTAATAGCTCACTAGTCGAGAGATCCTGCGCCGAAAATGTAACGGGGCTAAACTTACCACCGAAGCTACGGGTTCACACAATAGTGTGAGCGGTAGAGGAGCGTTGTAATCGGGCTGAAGTCGTACCGTAAGGAGCGGTGGACTGATTACAAGTGAGAATGTTGGCATCAGTAGCGAGATGTAGGTGAGAATCCTACAGGCCGAATATCTAAGGTTTCCTCAGGAAGGTTCGTCCGCTGAGGGTTAGTCGGGACCTAAGCCGAGGCCGAAAGGCGTAGGTGATGGACAATCGGTTGATATTCCGATACCACTATAATCGTTATTATCGATGGTGTGACGGAGAAGGATAGGATGTGCTAACTATTGGATGTTAGTCTAAGTGTTTAGGGAGTTAGAGTAGGCAAATCCGCTTTAACAATCCTGAGGCGTGATGGGGAAGGTTCTACGGAACCGAAGTATCTGATTCCATGCTTCCAAGAAAAGCATCTAGAGAGAGAAGTAGTGCCCGTACCGCAAACCGACACAGGTAGATGAGGAGAGAATCCTAAGGCCGGCGGAAGAATTGCAGTTAAGGAACTAGGCAAATTGACCCCGTAACTTCGGGAGAAGGGGTGCCTACGAGAGTAGGTCGCAGAGAATAGGCCCAAGCAACTGTTTAGCAAAAACACAGGTCTCTGCTAAAGCGAAAGCTGATGTATAGGGGCTGACGCCTGCCCGGTGCTGGAAGGTTAAGGGGAACACTTAGCGTAAGCGAAGGTGTGAACTTAAGCCCCAGTAAACGGCGGCCGTAACTATAACGGTCCTAAGGTAGCGAAATTCCTTGTCAGGTAAGTTCTGACCCGCACGAATGGCGTAATGACTTGGGCACTGTCTCAACTGCAAATCCGGCGAAGTTGTAGTGCGAGTGAAGATGCTCGCTACCCGCGATTGGACGGAAAGACCCCGTAGAGCTTTACTGTAGCTTAGCATTGAATTTCGGTATTATCTGTACAGGATAGGTGGGAGACTGGGAAATTAGGACGTCAGTCCTAATGGAGTCGTCCTTGGGATACCACCCTGATATTACTGGAATTCTAACTGGACGCCATGAATCTGGTGACAGGACATTGTTAGGTGGGCAGTTTGACTGGGGCGGTCGCCTCCTAAAAAGTAACGGAGGCGCCCAAAGGTTCCCTCAGAACGGTCGGAAATCGTTCGTAGAGTGCAAAGGCAGAAGGGAGCCTGACTGCGACACCCACAAGTGGAGCAGGGACGAAAGTCGGGCTTAGTGATCCGGTGGTACCTCGTGGGAGGGCCATCGCTCAACGGATAAAAGCTACCTCGGGGATAACAGGCTGATCTCCCCCAAGAGTTCACATCGACGGGGAGGTTTGGCACCTCGATGTCGGCTCGTCGCATCCTGGGGCTGAAGTAGGTCCCAAGGGTTGGGCTGTTCGCCCATTAAAGCGGCACGCGAGCTGGGTTCAGAACGTCGTGAGACAGTTCGGTCCCTATCCGTCGCGGGCGTAGGAAATTTGAGAGGAGCTGTCCTTAGTACGAGAGGACCGGGATGGACTGACCTCTGGTGTACCAGTTGTTCTGCCAAGAGCATAGCTGGGTAGCTAAGTCGGGAAGGGATAAACGCTGAAAGCATCTAAGCGTGAAGCCCACCTCAAGATGAGATTTCCCATAGCATAAGCTAGTAAGACCCCTTGAAGAACACAAGGTTGATAGGTCAGAGGTGTAAGCATGGTAACATGTTCAGCTGACTGATACTAATAGGTCGAGGGCTTGACCAATAAAAACAGACGATCAACAAAAATTCATATGCAATTTTCAGAGAACACTCTGATATCTGGTGATGATGGCATAGAGGAAACACTCCTTCCCATTCCGAACAGGAAAGTTAAGCTCTATAGCGCTGATGGTACTTCATGGGTGACCGTGCGGGAGAGTAAGACGTTGCCAGGTACAATACGGCTCGATAGCTCAGTTGGTAGAGCAGCGGATTGAAGATCCGCGTGTCGTAGGTTCGATTCCTACTCGAGCCACCATGTATGGCGCTATAGCCAAGTGGTAAGGCAGAGGTCTGCAAAACCTTTATTCCCCGGTTCAAATCCGGGTGGCGCCTCCATACAGAGAACCTGTAAACATAGTTTACAGGTTTTTATTTTTCCATTAAATAAAAATAAACTTATAAAACATAAAATTTATCCACAAAAAATTAGAAAATAAACAAGTTATCCACTAAAAAGTTGAAAAACTATGTTTATAACATATATATTGTGGATTATTTTAAAGGATTCTCACAGATTATAAGTTTATTAGTATTCTTTTCGTAACTTGCATTGCAACCTATTGGAAAAGTTAAATTAGGATAAGAATGACCAAAAGGTACCCCATATATAATTGGTATATTAAGAGGTACTAATCTTTTTTCTATAATTTCTTTAATTGTAAAATTGTCTTTATTAGAATCTTTAGGATCACATCCAGTCATATGACCAATTAAAATCCCATTACATTTATTTAATTTTGAAGATAATAATAACTGAGTTAATAACCTATCAACTACATAAGGAGATTCATCAATTTCTTCTATCATAAGTATTGAGTCGTTAAAGTTAACTTCAAATGGTGTTCCAATAGAAGAACACAACATAGAAAGATTTCCTCCCATTAAACGGCCTGAGAAATAATCTTCGTTATATCTTATTGAATTAGATAAATCATATATATATCCTTTAGTTGGATTAGTCATAAATTTTTTTAAGGAGGATAATGTATACAGATCATCAAATTTAGATTTTATCATTGGACCATGAAATGTTATTAACTTATTTGCAGCAAAATAATTTAAAAGAATAGTTATATCACTATAACCACAGAAGAATTTAGGATGTTTTTTTATTGTGTTCATATCTATATAAGGTAATGTTCTAATTGATCCATATCCACCTCTAAAGCAAATGATTCCATCAATAGAATCATCTTTAAACATATCTACTAGATCTTTTGCTCTATCTTTATCTGTACCAGCTAAATATCCATTCTTATCATAAATATGATTGCCTAATACTATATTAAAGCCAAAATTCTTAAATTGTTTTATAAATATATCAATATCTTCTTTAGGACTACATGAAGCAGGACAAATAATTCCTATAGTTGAGTCTGGTTTTAACAGTTTCCCCTTTATCATAAAAATAAATCCTCCTAAAAAAAGAGAGCCTATTAAATAGCTCTCTATTGTTTTAATATATTTATATGTTTTATCTAAAAAAATGTTATCTAAACATATCCTTTTTATATAATACCCATGCAACAATACCGCAAATTAAGAATGTTAAAATCATTATAATGTAAAATGCCATTGGATCGTCAGGTGCAAATGGAAGCCATACATTCATACCAAATATACCACCAATTATAGTTGGTATAGCCATTAAAATAGTAACAGAAGCAAGAACTTTCATTACTATATTAAGATTATTTGATATTACTGATGCAAAGAAATCCATTGTACTAGCTAATATGTTACTATATATTTCTGTCATCTCAATAGCCTGCTTATTTTCTATAATTACATTTTCTAAAACGTCTTTATCATCCTCATATTTTTGGATTATATCTAATTTAAGCATTTTTTCTAAAGTTATTTCATTTGCTTTTAATGATGTTGAAAAGTAAACCAAAGATTTTTCTAATGAATGTAATTGTATAAGTTCTCTATTCTTCATAGATTTATGAAGTCTTTTTTCTATCATTAAACTCTTTTTATCTATTTGTCTTAAATATAGTAAATAGTAAGTAGATATTCTATTTAAGATTTGTAACGTGAATCTTGATTTCTTAAATGTATAAAAAGTCTTGATTCTTCCATTAATAAAGTCAGTAAGTATCTTACTGTTTTTTAAGCAAACAGTTATAAGATATTTGCTTGTATGAATTATTGAAAGTGGATATGTATCATAAGTTAAAGAGTTGTCTTCCATCTCAGTAAATGGAATATCGACAATTATTGAAATGTCAGTATTCTCTATATCTATACGAGATGTTTCTTCATCATCTAATGAAGCTTTTAAAAAATCTAAATCAACACCAGTTTTATTAGCAATTAGTATAAGTTCTTCATCAGAAGGTGCAACTATATTTATCCAACAACCAGGTTCGATATTATCAAGTTGTTTTAATGTTGTATTCTCTTCGCTAATTGTTTTAAATATTTGAATCATAAGCAAACCTCCATGTGTATTCAAATATATTATACTCTTAAAAATATAAATATAAAATAATGCATTTTAAAATATATTTAGATTATAGATATAACATATTAAATATATTATATGAAAATAAGTATTCAAGAGAAAAAGACAATAAATGTTAGAATAAAAGAGATAAGCAAAGACAAACACATAGAATCAAATAATAATAATAAATTTTGAATAATATTAGTATGGATTTAAAATATATTTGCTAGTATAATCAAATCTATGTTTATCAATATTTGCAAGTATCATGGGGGATAAAAATATGATGCATAAAGAAATAATCGAAAGAAGAAAAGCTCCAGTTATAGCATTAGTATTATTAATAATAACAATTATGCTGTATTTACATGAGGGGCTTAAATTTATCCATTTCGATAGCCGTAACACTATAAAAATATGTAATATTGCTTTAGTGGTAATAACTATTTACATTATATTTAAAGAGGTTATTAGTTGTGGAACAGCATATAAGCATGCTGTAATAGCGAACAAGCTTATAATAAATAAGATTTCAAAAAGACAAGAAAAAAATCTATCTAGTATAAAAATATCTGATATTGTTTATTTAGGTAAAAGAAATGAACAACCTAAGAAGTATGATGCTAAACATATCGGTAATTATACTTTCGATAAGTTTAGTATGACAGCATATTGCTGCGTATATAAAGTTGAAGATAGTTACTATAAATTTTATTTTAAACCAAGTGAATGCTTTATAGATAAAGTTAGACGACATATGGAAATTAAAAACTCCCAAGCTAGTTAGCTTAGGGAGTCATTTTTTTATTATTTTATGTTATCAAAGAATTCCTTTTTAACTTCTCTTAAAAGAACTTCATTAGTTAATAAATCAAGACCAGTAAATGCAAGTGCTAAAGCACTCTTTTTGTATTGCTCATAAGCATAATCTGTTATTGTTGCATCTCTAAATTCTTTAGTACCATATTTTATGGTGTTATCTTCTGTAATTGATATGTATGGATGTATAACTGGTACATGTTTACTTAATGTTCCTATACTTAATGAAGCATTAACGTCTTTAGGTGGACATATGTCAATTATTCCACATTCTTTTAGATTATGATTATAAAGCCTGTTTAGAGTTCTATTAGTTAGTAATTCTTCACTAGGGAACTGATAAAGAGAAGATTTATAATCTACATTCATAAGATTTCCAACAAAAGTTGCAATATCTTTAATTTTTTGTTCAGCAGCCTCTGCAAGCTTTATATTATTTGCTCTTATATAAAATTTAGCTTCACATTCCTTAGGTACTAGTAATGGGGTAGTACCTCCCTTTGAAAGTATTGAATTAATTTCAACATCTTTGCAGAATCCTTTTGATAGAGCATTTAATGTATTGAAAGTTAAAAGTAAAGCATCTAAAGAAGTATAGGGTGCTTCATTTAGAAAACTAAGTCCATCATTACCAGTAAACTCTACACTAAGAGGAATTACAGCTGATGATGTTCCACTTTCACAAGTTGATGTATCAGGATGAGATGTCATAATAACATCAATATCTTTAAATACACCTTCCTTAATCATAAGATCCTTACTTCCTCCTACATATTCACCAGGACAGCCTATAATTATAACGGATCCACTTCCTAATTTATCAATAACTTTCCCAAGAGCTATTGCGGCCCCATATGATATTGTAGATAGTGCATTATGAGCAGTTATATGACCTTCTTTAGGAACAGCATCATATTCGCATAAAAAGCAAATCTTAGGATGACCATTTCCTTTTGAGGCATAGAATGCAGTATTTAAATTTAAAAAATTATGTTCTACTGAAAAATCATGTTTTTCTAATAAATCGCAAATGTATTTAGAAGATTTAGACTCATCATAACTATCTTCAGGATTATCATAAAGAAATTTACAAAGGTCTATAATCTCTGTATCACAAGTTGAAAGATAACTTATCATTTCTTGTTTCATAATATTGCCCTCCCAAGAAAATATTCCTTATTATCTTTACCAATAAATAAAAAAATATTTATATTATTTAATTGTATAAAAAGAACAATATAGGGAGATAATCTAGATAATATTTTATTTTTGGGGGTATTGTTTATGAAAATTTTTGATAGTAAGAGCATTAGGGAAAATGTATGTGTAATATGTGGGAATGTTAGTGATAACGGCATAGTTATAAAAGGTGAATTGGTTTGTCCTACATGTGAATATGAAATGGTTAATTCAAATCCAGGAGAACCTAAGTATGATACTTATGTAGATGGAATTAAGAAGATATATTAATTATATTTTAATTACTTATATAGTATGTATAATATAGCAATACTTAATTGTATTGCTATTTTTTGTCTAAAAAGATTATAACAAGCAGTATTCCATTCAAAAAGCAATTGAAAATACTTCATAATATATATAGTATAGTAATATACAGTATATGAATGGAGGATAGGTTAGTAAAGCTTAAGTACTTTACTAAAGAAGGATATGAAAAAAGGTAAGTTAATAATAATAGAGAGTGGAACTGATGGAAGCGGAAAGGCAACACAAACACAGAAGTTATATGATAAATTAATAGCTGAAGGAAAGAATGTAAGAAAGATAACATTCCCCAATTACGATAGTCCAGCTTGCATGCCAGTTAAGATGTATTTAAGCGGAGAATTTGGAAGTAAGCCAGATGATGTTAATGCGTATGCAGCATCAACATTTTATGCAATAGATAGATTTGCTTCATTTAAAACTGACTGGGGAGAATTCTATAATAATGGTGGAATAATATTATCAGATAGATACACTACATCTAATATGGTTCACCAAGCTGTAAAAATGCATGATGATTTAGAGAGAGAAAAATATTTAAATTGGTTATATGAATTAGAATTTGAGTTATATGGATTACCAAAACCAGATTGTGTAGTATTTTTAAATTTAGCTCCAGAGATAAGTAAAAAGCTTATGGAAGATAGAGCAAATAAGTTTACTGGAGAAAAGGAAAAAGATATTCATGAATGTAATGATGAATACTTAGTAAAGTGTTATAACAATTCTCTAGAAATAGCAAATAAATATGATTGGAAAGTAATTGATTGTAATGAAGGCGAAAATATCAAGTCAATCGATACAATAAGCAATGAAGTATATAACGTAGTAAGAGAGTACATATAATGGCAAAATAAATTGTTATGGAAAGATATTACTTTGTGGTAGAATATATTTAGGGTATTTATTATAAATGGGAGGATATATATGAAACTTTTAATAGCTGTAGTACATGATGATGATTCAGAAGATTTACTAGATGCTTTAGCTGAGAAAGAGATAGGGGTTACCAAGCTTGCCACTACAGGTGGCTTTTTAAAGGCGGGCAATACAACATTAATGATAGGTGTTAGAAAAGAACAAGTTGATGAGGTCGTAAATATAATAAAAGATGTATGTAAGGAGAGAAAAGAAGTTATTACAACTCCAGCTCCAATTACAGGTAACAACGGTATGTATATGCAATATCCAATTGAAGTTCAAGTTGGAGGAGCAACAATCTTTGTTGTAGATGTTGACCAATTCATAAAGATATAATTTCATTTTAAAGGAGCGAGTGTATTGAGCAATTTTATAGGACATAAAAAAATCATAGAAGGATTTATGAAAAGAGCAGAAAGCAATACACTATCTCATGCTCATTTAATCTCAGGAAGAGATGGAATTGGTAAAAGTATTTTAGCAGATATATTTGTATCTAAAATACTTAATAAAGAACCAAAGAAAGAGCATATTGATGCTATTCATTATAGGAATAATAAAGCTTCTATTGGAGTATCAGAAGTTAGAGAAATAATTGAAGAAGTTAGTAAAAGACCTTATGAAGGTGATAAGAAAGTTATTGTAATATACGATGCAGAAAAATTAACTGTTCAAGCTCAAAATGCATTACTTAAAACAATAGAAGAACCACCAATTGGGGTATTTATAATATTACTTACTACTAACTTAGAAGTTATATTAGATACTATAAAATCAAGATGTCAGATATATAAACTAACTCCTTTAAATAATGAAGAGATGTTAGAATATATAAAAGAAAATCATGATGTAGGTGAAGAAGAAATTTTATCAATACTTGCTTACTCTGAAGGAATACCAGGAAGGGCAGAGAGGTTTTTAAAAGATTCAGAGCTTCAATCACTTAGAAATACTATAATAAATATGCTAAAAGATATAAACAAAAATGAGGTAGATGTAACCTTAAATTATGAAAATGCATTTTTAAAGTTTAAAGATGAAAAGGAAGAATTGCTAAATATAATATCTACATTTATAAGAGATATAATTCTTTATAAAGAAGTAACAGATAAAAGATTAATAATCAATTCTGATAAATATAAGGATATAGAAGAACTTATAGAAATGATGTCATATAGAAAATTAAACGGAATGTTAAAATATATAGAAGAGGCAAGAGAAAATTTAAGGCATAATACTAATTTCCAAATGAGTATTAGTATTATGCTTATGGGTTTTTTGGAGGTATGATTAATTATGAAAGTAATAGGAGTAAGATTCAAAAAGGCTGGTAAAATATATTATTTTGGGCCTAATGATTTAGATATACATAAAGAAGATTATGTAATAGTTGAAACTGCTAGAGGAATAGAGTTTGGACAGTGTGTTATTGGAATAAAAGAAGTTAGTGAAGAAGATATAATAGCACCACTTAAAAATGTATTAAGAATAGCAAGTGAAGAAGACATTAAAAAACATAATGAAAATAAAGCAAAAGAAGAAGATGCTTTAAAGATTTGTACTCAAAAAATAGAAGAACATGGACTTCAAATGAAATTAATAGATGTTGAGTATACATTTGATAATAATAAAGTTATATTCTATTTCACAGCTGATGGAAGAGTTGACTTTAGAGAATTAGTTAAAGATTTAGCTACAATATTTAAAACAAGAATAGAACTTAGACAAATTGGTGTTAGAGATGAAGCTAAAATGATAGGTGGACTTGGACCATGCGGAAGACCAATGTGCTGTTCATCATTTTTAGGTGACTTTGCATCTGTTTCTATAAAGATGGCTAAAGAACAAAACTTATCATTAAATCCAACAAAAATTTCAGGGATTTGTGGAAGATTAATGTGCTGTTTAAATTATGAGCAAAGCACATATGAGAGCATAAGAAAGGTACTTCCAAAGGTAGGATCAATAGTTAAAACTCCTATGGGTAATGGGGAAGTAATACAAAATAACATTGTAAAAGAAAATGTTAAAGTAAAGCTTAAGAAAAAAGATGAAGAAATTTTAGAGATATTTAAAATAGATGAAGTAGAATTAATAAAAGGAAGCTTCGAAGATGTTATAGATGAATCTGATATTAAGCTTGAAATTGAAAGTCCTGAAGATAAGAAGCTTATAAAACAACTTATAAAAGAAAAATAGGGGGCGACGTTAATGAAGTCAGTATTAAAAGTTGCCGGAATGCACAAATCTATTGATGTTAGAAAGGTACAATCAGCAATCGCTAGTAATGAAGGTGTAATTGCTAGCGAAGTGGCTTTAGATAAGAAAGAAGTAACAATAATATACAATGATGTTGTTACAAAGTTAGATGACATAATAGATAAGATAGAGGATATGGGCTATACTGTTATATAGCCTAATCTTAAATTTGAATAAAGTACTTTTAAAAAAAAGTAAAACGTGTTAAAATTATGGTGGTGTAATTACCAGAATACGAAAATTTTTAGGAGGTGTTTTTAATGGCATTTGTAATAAATGATACATGCATAAGCTGTGGAGCATGTGCACCAGAATGTCCTGTTAACGCTATAAGCCAAGGAGATACTCAATTCGTAATAGATGCAGATACTTGTATCGATTGTGGAAACTGTGCTAACGTTTGTCCAGTTGGAGCTCCAGTTCAAGAATAATATAGCTAAAAAAAGATCGTCATAATGGCGATCTTTTTTTAGTACAAGCTTTAAATTGCTCTAATCGGTTTAAGAACTACAGATGATCCAGTTTGTAAAATAGTGTCTTTAGAAATATTAAAAGAATCTGTTTTAATTTTATATGAGTTTCTAGTAAGTAATAAAAAGTCCTGAGGACCACTAAAAAGAAACGATGATAATGAATGTTTATAATTCATAGGTATAACTACCTTGGGATTTATTTTTTTATATAAATTAAAAGCTTCAATTCCATTTAAATTAATATGTCCACCAATTGGAATAAATAATATATCTATTTCACCTATCTTTTTTAAAATATCATCAGATAAATCTTCACCTAAATATCCTAAGTGACATAATCTTAAATTATCTATTTCATATATGTATATAATATTATTTCCACGTTTAGCGCCTTTAAAATGATCAGAAAAAGTATCATATCCAATTATTTTACAAAAGTCAGTTACATACTCCCCACTTGATGTAATTAAAGTAGTACTTGGATCAATACTTGGTATAGTGAAAACACCTGGAGAAAAGTTACTTATTGTAATTATATTTGGTTTTATATTATCAATATTATGAGAAAATAATCTATTTAAAGGATCTATAAGAATTCTTTTTCCCATAGAATTTTTTATAAGAAAAGTTGAATTACAAAGCCAAGTTATATCCATAAAAATCCCTCCTAAATGTATAAATTTAGTATGTGCAAAATAAAGTAATTATACCCAATATATTTATTGAAATTACTTTGCTTGAATAAAGTAAAAAAAAGTATTAATATAATCTTAAGGTCAAAGTAAGTAAAAAGCGAAATTGATTAAGAGGGTGTAAACTTGGCAAGACTAACTGATATAATAGAAAAATTTATAAAAGAAATGATAAAAGAAGATGAGGATAATAAAGTATTAATCCAAAGAAATGATTTAGCAGATCAATTTAGATGTGCACCATCACAAATTAATTATGTGTTAAGTACAAGATTCACTTATGCTAAAGGATATGTAATAGAAAGTAGAAGAGGTGGGGGAGGATATATATTAATAAAAAAGATAGAGCATGAAACTCCACTAAGTAGAAAAAAATTAATTGATGAATCAATAGGTAATTCAATAACTTATCATAATACAGTTGAACTATTAGATAACTTATTAGAATCAGAATTAATTAATAAAAAAGAGTATGAAATCATAAAAATAGCAGTGAACGATAAAACTTTAGGAAACGCAGTGAATAGAAATAGTATAAGAGCAGATATACTAAAGGGTATGATGATGGTAATAATTAAATAAAGGGGGTTAATCTATGCTATGTGAGAGGTGTAATAAAAATAAAGCAAACATACATCTTATTAAAGTTATAAAAGGGAAAAGAACTGGAAGATGGTTATGCGAAAAATGTGCAAGAGAATTTGGTGAATTACAACTAACTGAATTATTAAAAGATGATAATACGTCTACTATAGATATGTTAAATAATATATTTGATAATAATAATGATATAGAAGAAATAGTATGTAAGGCATGTGGAACGACTTATAAGAGATTTATGGATAAAGGATTACTTGGATGCAGTAAATGTTATAAATATTTTGGAATTGACTTAGATTTAAAAATTAAAGATATCCAAGGAGAAAATAGGCACAAAGGTAAAATACCTAAAAGAGCAGGAAAAACAATAAGAAAAAATAAAAATTTACAAACATTAAAAGAAGAATTAAGAAAAGCTATTGTCATTGAAGATTATGAAGAGGCAGCAGTAATTAGGGATAAAATTAAGATTTTAGAAAAAGAACTTAATGGAGGGTTATAACTGTTATGCAAAGTAATAATGTGAATAAAGACAATAGCTTTAATATTATCATGGGAAGTAGATTAAAATTATATAGAAACATAGAAGGTTATAAATTTACTAATAAATTAGAAGTTGAAGAAGGTAGAAGACTTTCAGAAAAAGTCACAGATATATTAGCTAATAATATAGAAAGTATTAAGGTAATAAATTTGTGGGAAGGTGAAGAGATAGAAAATGGTTCTATATATAAAGAAAGTGGAATAATAACTGAAAAATTTAATAAAAATAAAGATTTCGCATCTTTTTTAATCAGTAAAGAAAAAAATTTCTACGTAATGGTTAATGAAGAGAATCATATAAGATTACAAATTGAAAATAGTGGCAATAATATAAAAGAAATGTATAATACATTAAATGATATTGATGATTTGTTAGAAGAAAATCTTAATTATTCTTTTGATGAAAAGTTTGGATATCTAACTCCAAACATAAAGAATATAGGGACAGCCTTTACTTGTTCAATCATAATGCATTTACCAATGTTAACTTCAAGAGATAGAATATCAAATATTAATAAAGGATTGAAGAGAATTGGAATGGCAATGCAGGGCTTATACGGAGAAAAAGCTAAAGCTTATGGAGATGTATACGAAATATATAATGAAATCACAACTGGAATTAGTGAAGAAGAGATTTTAGAAAACTTATTAACAGTATCAGAAAATATAAAAAATGAGGAAATCAATATAAGGGAAGAAGTACTAGAAAAATATTCTGAAGAGATAGAAGATAGGGTATTTAGAGCTTACGGAATATTAAAAAATGCTAGAATACTAAACTGGTTAGAAGCCATGGCACTTATATCAGATTTAAGACTTGGTGCAGAGTTATCTTTAATAGATATGAATAAGTGTGATTTGGATAAAATTATGATTTTAACTAGAGATTCTGTTATGAAGGAAAACCTAAATAAAATGCTTTCATCAAGGGAGCTTAGAATCGAAAGGGCTAAACTAGTAAAAGAACTTATATGATGACTATATGGCATAAAGGGCTAAGGAGGGTTTTATAAAATGAGTAATGGGAGATTTACAGAGAGAACTCAAACTGTGATCTTAGAAGCTAGAAAGGAATCTAGGGATTTTAAACATGGGTATATAGGAACTGAACATATACTACTTGGAATTTTAAATGAAGGTGGATATGCAGCAAGTGTATTAAATAAAAATAATATATACTCTAAAGATATACGAGAAAAAATAGAATCTTATTTAGGATATGGAGAAATTGAAGTTTTATCATCTGATTTATTATTAACACCTAGAACAAAGCATCTTTTAGATGTAAGTTTTGAGGAAGTCAAAAATTTTAATCATAAATATGTAAATCCAGAGCACATATTACTTTCCTTATTAAAAGAAGAAGATGGGGTTGCATATACAATATTAACTCAATTGCAAGCAGATATAAAAAGTATAAAAAATGATATTTATACTTTCCTTGAAGAAAAAGATGATGAAGTTTTAATACAAGATGAAGAGGAAGAAGATATATTTGATAATATGCCAAACCTTAAAAAATATAGTGTAAACATGACTAAAATAGCAAAGGAATGTGGCTATGATCCTGTTATAGGAAGAGATAAAGAAACTCAAAGGGTTCTAGAGATATTATGTAGAAGAGCAAAAAATAATCCTTGTTTAATAGGAGAACCTGGAGTTGGTAAAACTGCTGTGGTTGAAGGATTAGCTCAAAAGATTTCAAGTGGAAATATTCCTGAAATATTAAGAGATAAACAAATATTCTCTTTAGATTTAACTAATATAATTGCAGGGGCAAAATATAGAGGTGAATTTGAAGATAGATTAAAAAAGATCGTAGAAGAAGTTAAGGGAAATAAAAATATAATATTATTTATAGATGAAATACACACAATAATTGGAGCTGGTGGTGCAGAAGGTGCAATAGATGCTTCAAATATATTAAAGCCATCTTTAGCAAGAGGTGATATACAATGTATTGGAGCAACAACAATAGATGAATATAGAAAATATATAGAAAAGGACTCAGCACTAGAGAGAAGATTCCAGCCAGTAACTATTGGAGAACCAACTAAAGAAGAAACATTAAGAATATTAATGGGACTTAGAGATAAGTATGAAGCTCATCATAGAACTAAAATCACAGATGACGCTATAAATGCTTCTATTGAAATGTCAGATAGATATATTGTAGACAGGTTCATGCCTGATAAAGCAATAGATTTAATTGATGAGGCATCAGCAAAGGTTAGAATAGAAACTCTTGTAACACCAACGGATCTTAAAGATTTAGAAGAAGAGATTCAAGTAATTATTAAAGAAAAAGAAGAAGCAATAAGAATTCAAGAATTTGAAAAAGCAGCCTCACTTAGGGATGAAGAAAAGAGATTAAAGAAAGAATTAAATAATAGACTTGGAGCTTGGAATAGAAATAATTCAGTGAATACATTAGTTGTGCAAGCTGAAGATATAGCAAAAGTTGTTTCAAGTTGGACTAATATACCAGTTGAAAGAATAACTGAAAAGGAAAGCGAAAGATTATTAAAATTGGAAGAAAGACTTCATAAAAGAGTTATTGGCCAAGAAGATGCAGTTACTTCTATTGCAAGGGCAATAAGAAGAGCAAGAGTTGGACTTCAAGATCCAAATAGACCTATAGGAAGTTTTATATTCTTAGGACCAACTGGAGTTGGTAAAAGTGAACTTTGTAAAGCATTAGCAGAGGCTGTATTTGGAGAAGAGAACAATATGATAAGAATAGATATGTCAGAATATATGGAGAAACATTCAGTATCTAGACTTATAGGAGCTCCTCCAGGATATATAGGCTATGAAGAAGGCGGACAATTAACTGAAGCAGTTAGAAGAAGACCATATTCAGTTATATTGTTAGATGAAATTGAAAAAGCACATTCAGATGTATTTAATATACTACTTCAAATATTAGAAGATGGAAGATTAACAGATGGAAAAGGAAAAGTAGTAAACTTTAAAAATACAATAATAATAATGACATCAAATTTAGGAGCTCATAGTATTAATAAACAAAGAAATATGGGATTCTTAAATTCAGATAAGAAAGAAGATTATGATTCTATGAAAGAAAAAATATTAGAAGACTTAAAAAAGAGTTTTAAGCCAGAGTTTTTAAATAGAGTCGATGATACTATAGTATTCCATAAACTTGAAAGAAATGATATGAAAAATATACTAGATGTAATGCTTAATGATATGAAATATAGATTAGAAAAGAATGATATGAAAGTAGTCTTTAAGGAAGATATAAAAGATTATTTACTGAATAAATGTAAGGATAATGAATATGGGGCAAGACCATTTAGGAGAATAATAACTAAAGAAATAGAAGATAAATTAAGCGAAGAAATATTAAGAGGAAATGTTATTAAAGGAGAAAGTCTAGAAGTATTCGTAGATAGTAGTGGTGTAGAATTTAAAAATATAAGTTAATTGGAGAAAAAAGGAGCTAATATAAAGCTCCTTTTTTGATAAAAATATTATAGATATTTATAAATGATGAATATCATGAAAATGATTATTAATAATAATACCTATTGAAAAGAATTCATATAATGATATAATAGAAGTATAAGAATATACCCCCTGGGGGTAAGGAGGAGAATCCTATGTCAAAAGAAATAAAGAATATTGATTTAATGATAATTGGTGGAGGTCCAGCAGGTCTTTCATCAGCTATATATGCATCAAGAGCTAGACTGGATATGTTATTACTAGAAGACAAAGTTATGGGCGGCCAAGTTAGAAATAGCTTTGTAGTAGAAAATTATCCAGGATTTAAAAAAATATCAGGTGCAGAACTTGCAGATTTAATGCAAGAACAGGCAGAAGCACTTGGAGCAAATATAGATGAATTTGATATTATAGAAAAAGTTAAATTTACAAATACAGAAAAAATAGTAGAAACAGATGATTATATATACAAACCAAAAGCAGTAATAATAGCAACTGGTGCATCTCCAAGAAAGTTACCTGCAAAGAATGCAGAAGAATTTGAAGGTAAGGGAATACATTATTGTGCAGTATGTGATGGTGCTATGTATCAAGATAAAGTTGTTGCAGTAGTAGGCGGAGGAAATTCAGCACTAGAAGAAGCAATCTTTTTAACAAACTTTGCAAAAAAGGTTTATATCATAAGAAGATATGATTATTTTAGAGGTGAAAAAGCTGTACTTGAAGCAGTAGAAAAGAATGAAAAAATAGAAATTCTTTATAATGAAGATTTAATAGCTGTTGAGGGTAGTGAATTCTTAGAAAGAGCAGTAATCAAAAATACTTTAAATGGAGAAGAAAAGAAGATAGAACTAGATGGAATATTTGGTTCAATAGGTAATGAACCAATGGTTAATCTATTTAAAGAATATATAGATGTAAATGAAAGAAACTTTATAATAACAGACGAGCATATGAGAACAAATGTAGAAGGAATATATGCTGTTGGTGATGTAAGAGAAAAAGAATATAGACAAATAACAACAGCAGTTGCAGATGGAACAATTGCAGCTTTAGAAGCAGAAAAATATATTAATAAAATAAAAGGATAAGGTGATTAATATGGTAAAAATTTATTCAACATCATGGTGTCCATCATGTGTAAAGGCTAAGAAATATTTAAACATGAAGGGAATTGAATTCGAAGAAATAAATGTAGCAGATAAGCACGAAGATAGAAATGAAGTGCAAAAAGTTTCAGGACAAAGAACAGTACCAGTACTAGATATTAATGGTGAAATAATTGTTGGTTTTGATAAAAGAGCAATAGATGCAGCTATCAAATAACAATAAAAAAGCTTCTAATTAATTTAATTAGAAGCCTTTTTTATTTAACTAAGAATTTTTTGATAATGCTTTATCGATAGCTGGCTTATCAAAACCTACTATGATAGTTCCGTTTATATCTAATACAGGAACTCCCATTTGTTTTGATTTTGATACCATTTCTTCTCTTGCATTCATATCATCTTGTACGTTTAATTCAGTATAGTCAACGCCTTTTTTTTGTAAGTAGCTTTTAGCTTTTACACACCAAGGGCATGAGTTAGTTGTAAATACTTTTATCATAGGTCAACCCTCCTAGGTTAATAATTATTATTAATAAATATATTTTCTTAATTTTAACGCAAAAATTAAGAAAATTCAATGCTATTAATATGTATATTGTGTAACTTAATTAAAGATTACAATTATTTTATAATATTTTCATTTTCTAAGTTTGAATTCATTATAAAGTTGGTAACGTCACTATCTGATATATAACTATTATATGTTGAACTAACATTTGTTGTTATAGGATTTTTTAATATATTATATCCCTGGCTTTCATTAGAAATTGAATTAAAAAGCTTTGTTTTATCAATCATAGTATCATCATCTCCTTATAAATTGTATAATTATTATTTGTATAAAAGAAAATTATTATGCTAAAAATAAATATTATTTGTATAGTGGTCTAGACAACTATAGTTTACTGGTATATAATTAATTAAGGAGGAACAGATATGATAGATAAAAATAGTCCAATCCCAGTTTATTTTCAATTAAAAGAAGATATTTTAAGAAAAATCTCAGAAGGATATTGGAAAGTTGGAGAATGCATTGATAGTGAGAGAGAATTAGCAGAGCACTATGAAGTTAGCAGAATGACAATTAGACAAGCCTTAGGAGAATTAGTTCAAGATGGAATATTAATAAGAGAAAAAGGGAAGGGAACATTCGTCTGTGAACCTAAAGTAAAACAACAAGATGTTATGAGTTTTACTGACATTGTAGAAAAAGTTGGAGGTAATCTAGAAACAGAAGTTCTAGAGTTTGAGTTTATAGATACCCCATCGGAATTTAAAGACATCTTAAAAGATGACAAGGTATATAGGATTAATAGAATTAGAAAAGTTGATGGTGAATGCATAGCAATGGAACTTGTACATATATCACCTAAGATATGTGGAAATCTAGAGAGTGCCGATCTTACAGGATCTTTATTTAAAATAATAGAAGAGAATGGCCATTTTATAAATCATTCTGAATCATCAATTAAAGCAATTGTTATGGATGATTATTATAAAAAGATGTTTGAGGTTTCAAAAACTCTTCCATTAATAAGTATATTTAGTACAACTCTAGATGAAAATGACAATGTTTTATTTGTAGAAGAATCTATTTATAGATCTGATAAATATGTATTACAAGTCAATATTTCAAGGAGAGAGGGGAAATTTAAATGAAATTAATAGTAGTTAAAGATTATGATGCAATGAGCAAAGAAGCAGCTTTAGAAATGGCAAGAGTTATAAATAATAAACCAAATGCAGTTTTAGGACTTGCAACAGGCGGAACTCCAATTGGAATGTATAAAGAATTAATCAAGATGAACAAAGAAGGAAAAATTGATTTTTCAAACATAACTACAGTAAATCTTGATGAATATATAGGTTTATCAGGAGAACATGAACAAAGCTACAGATACTTTATGAATAAAAACTTATTTGATCATATAAATATAAATAAAAAGAATACTTTTGTACCAAACGGATTAGCTGAAGATATAGCTAAAGAAGGTAGAGAGTACGATAGAATGATAGATGAACTTGGTGGAACTGATATCCAATTACTTGGAGTTGGAAATAATGGTCATATAGCATTCAATGAACCAGGAAGCAGTTTAGTTTCTGGAACTCATTTAACTGATTTAACAGAAAGCACAATAGAAGCTAACTCAAGATTCTTTGAATCAATGGATGAAGTGCCAAAGACAGCAATAACTATGGGCCTTGGACAAATAATGAAATCAAAGAAGATCTTATTAATAGCTAGTGGAGAAAGTAAAGCAGAAGCTATGAAGATGTTATTTAGCGGAAAAATAACTAGTGAATGTCCTGTTACAATGCTTAATATGCACAGAGATGTTGTAGTAGTTTTAGATGAAGCAGCAGCTAAGTACGTAAAATAATTAACTGGACATTATAAATGGATTATCAAGAAATAAAAAATTACTTGATAATCCTTTTTTTGTATAATTAAACTATATAAAAAATAATTTTATCATATTATATTATTATAATTGTATGGTATTATAATATAAGTAGGTTATAAGTCTACAATAGACAAAGAGTAGAGGGTGTTTTAATGGCGAAGATAAAATCAATCTTTATTTGCCAAGAATGTGGGTATGAATCTGCAAAATGGTTAGGAAAATGTCCATCTTGTAATTCATGGAATACATTTGTTGAAGAAGTAAGAGACAATAAAGTTCAAGCTAAAAATGATATAGTAAAAAGACTTACTCCAGAAAATATGCCAAAGAGTATAGGAAATATAAAATCTGGAGAAAAAGAAAGATATGATACAGGAATAAATGAATTAAATAGAGTACTTGGAGGTGGACTTGTAAAAGGTTCATTAACTCTAATTTCAGGAGATCCTGGTATCGGTAAGTCAACACTTTTACTTCAAACTGCAAATAATATTGCAAAAAAGTATGGGAAAGTATTATATGTATCAGGTGAAGAGTCTGAAGAACAAATAAAAATAAGAGGCGATAGGTTAGGTGTTGCATCTAATGAATTATATATTGTATCAGAAACTAACCTAGATACGATAGAAGCATACATAGATGAACTTCAACCTAAGTTTGTTATAATTGACTCTATTCAAACTGTCTATAAAGAAGGCGTTACATCTGCTCCAGGTAGTGTATCACAAGTTAAAGAATGTTCTAATCAAATGATGAGAATTGGTAAGCAAAAAAATATCCCATTATTTATAGTAGCTCACGTTACTAAACAAGGGGAACTTGCAGGACCTAGAGTTTTAGAGCATATGGTAGATACAGTACTTTACTTTGAAGGTGAAAGAACAGAAGAGTTTAGAATTTTAAGAACTATGAAAAATAGATTTGGAACTACAAGTGAGATTGGTGTATTTGAAATGAGACAAGAAGGACTTGTTGAAATATATGACCCTTCAAGTATATTCCTTGAAGATACAACATTTAATCAAGAAGGTTCAGTTGTAATTGGAATAATGGAAGGAACTAGACCAATACTTGTAGAAGTTCAGGCATTAGTTACTGAAACTAAAGCAGTAATGCCAAGAAGAACGGCAGTAGGACTTGATAATCAAAGATTAAGTTTAATACTTGCAGTATTAGAGAAAAAACTACGAATACCTTTTTATAATCATGATGTGTATGTGAACGTAGTTGGAGGTCTTAACTTAGATGGAACAATGGCAGACCTTGGAGTAGCAATAGCACTTTTATCAAGTATGAAAGGTAAGGGAATAAAACTTCCTAAAGTACTTGTAATTGGAGAGGTTGGCTTAACTGGAGAAATAAGACCTATATCTTCAGTGGAAAGGCTTGTTAATGAAGCTGAAAAAATGGGATTTGAAAATGCGATAATACCATTTAGAAATAAAGATAAAGTAATGAATAAATCGATAAATATTATAGGCATAAATAACATAAGAGAAGCAATAAGTAAGATATTCTAGGAGAATAGGTGAATATATGAGGTTAGAAAGAGATGTTGAAATCAAAAATATATTAAAAATCATGTGTCCTGGTACTCCCTTAAGGGAAGGACTTGAAAATATTCTAAGAGCAAAAACCGGAGGACTTATAGTTCTTGGAGATGATGAAGATGTTATGAAAATTGTAGATGGTGGTTTTACAATTAATTCAGAATACTCTCCTGCGTATGTTTATGAATTAGCTAAAATGGATGGTGCAATTGTATTAAGTAAAGACTTAAAAAAGATTGTATGTGCAAATGCACAATTAGTACCTAGTGCCTCAATTCCTACATTTGAAACAGGAACTAGACATAGAACTGCACAAAGAGTTGCAAGAGAAACTGGAAGAATAGTTGTTGCTATATCTCAAAGAAGAAATATAATAACTGTTTATAAAGGTGAAATGAAATATGTACTAAGAGATAGTAGTGTAATACTTGGAAGATCAAATCAAGCTATTCAAACGCTAGAAAAATATGTTTCAGTACTTGAGAGGGTAATAAATAATTTAAATCTTTTAGAATTCCAAGACTTAACAACGCTATTTGATGTTGTTACAGCAATTCAAAGAACTGAAATGGTCATGAGGATTGTTGAGGAAATCAGAGTTTATATATTAGAGCTTGGAAATGAAGGAAGACTTATCTCAATGCAGCTAAATGAGCTTATTAAAAATATAGAAAGAGATGGAATATATTTAATAAGAGATTACATTGAAGCAGATAAAGATTACGAAGAAATATATAATAATATTCAAAATCTAACATCTGAAGAGCTTATAGATTTAGAGGCTATAGCAAGGGTTTTAGGATATGGATATGCACCATTAGTAGATACACTAATATCACCAAAAGGTTATAGAATGCTTAGTAAAATCCCTAGAATACCATCAACTGTTAGAGATAATTTAATAAATCAATTTGAAAGTTTCAATAAAATAATTGAAGCAGATATTGATGATTTAGATAAAGTAGATGGAATTGGAGAAGCAAGAGCTAAGGCTATAAAGAATGGACTTAGAAGAATGAATGAGCAAATTTCATTAAAGGTGGAATTATAAAATATATTTAAATATAAAAAAGCGATATCTTAGTAAGATATCGCTTTTAAATTTATTCTCAATAGTATATATTATCTAAATGTAAATTTACCAAGTGTAGTAACTTTGTCATTTTCTTTTAGTAAAACATCATATAGGTTTATGTCTAAAACGTTGCAAAGGGATGTAAGGTAAAAAAGGTTATTACCCATTTCACGCTCAATTACTTCACGACAATTGTCACATAACTCTCCTTCAATATGATTTTTAAAGCAATCAGTAAGATTTTCAAATGAATCTTCATCTGTTGGCAGACACTGTTTGCTAGCATTTATCTTTATGCATCCACAAGTAGTGACAGCTTTTATAACAGCTCTATTAACTCTGGCATTAGATTCGGTGTATTTACTTAGTGTATCAAGAATACTTTTATGCCTTAATAATGAACCGTTTACAGAGTCTTGAAAATCATCAAAAATAATATCTTTCATTAGTTTCAACTCCTCGCTGATATTTATGTGTCTAAATTAATTATAAAATTACTAGGCAATATTTGTCAATGTACATTCAAGTGAATAATTATTCTTTTTCCTAAGCGTTAATCTAATATTATAATAGATTAATTTAAAAATATAGGGGGTATTTTCAATAATATAATATGATTAATTATTTTAAGAAAATCTTCATTTAAGGGAAGATTTTAATATGCTATAATTAAATGAAGATATCGTTTAATTTTTTTATAAGCGATAGGAATGTTATATAATAAAAATGGCAACAATTTAATAAGGAGGTGAAAGGATGTTCAAAAAATTTATTAGGGGCATTTTTACAATAATGGGGCTGTTACTTGGTTATATAATTGGAGATTCAGTATTGAAAATTGAAACTGTAAGAGAGATAGGTTATCTATCAGGTACAGTTGGTCCGGTATTATTTCTTATTTTTATTTCTTTATTATTTGGTATTATATTTTATTTAGTATCTCCGATGATTTACAATTTAATTTATGACCTTATAGAATATACAGAGAAGAATATGAAAAACTTCACTATAGCAGAGATAATATATGGAGCTGTTGGAGCTGTTATAGCTTTAATAATTATGTTCTTCGTGGCTAGACCATTAAATGATATGGGTCTAATAGGTTCTATTTTCTATGTATTATTAAATCTATTAAGTGCTGTAATTGGTATGAGAATAATGGTTGTAAAAAAGGATGATATAAATAATGTTATAACATCTATGAAAAAAGCTAATTTATCTAAAGAAAAAATTTCAAAAGATAAAAAGGCTAAAGCATCACAAAAGTCAGGAAAAACAATTCCTAAAGTATTAGATACTTCAGTAATAATTGATGGAAGAATTTTTGATATTTGTGAAACAGGATTTGTTGAAGGACCACTAGTTATACCAAATTTTGTTTTAGATGAATTAAGACATATATCTGACTCATCAGATTCTCTTAAGAGAACTAGAGGTAGAAGAGGATTAGATATACTAAATAAAATTCAAAAAGAATTAGAAATAGAAACTGAAATTTGGGAAGGAGATTTTCCAAAGATTGCAGAAGTAGATGCTAAACTTTTAAAGCTTGCTCAAACTTTAAATGGTAAAGTTGTAACTAATGATTATAACTTAAATAAAGTTGCAGAAGTTCAAGGTGTACCAGTTTTAAATATAAACGAGCTTTCAAATGCTATTAAGCCAGTTGTTATACCAGGTGAAGAAATGACAGTAGAAGTTGTTAAAGACGGTAAAGAAGCAAGCCAAGGTGTAGCATATTTAGATGATGGTACTATGATAGTAGTAGAAGGTGGAAGAAAATACATGACAAAAACAATTGGAGTCATAGTTACATCTGTACTTCAAACTGCTGCAGGAAGAATGATATTTGCAAGACCTAAAGACAATTAAAGTGAGGCAAAGATAATGAATAGTGCTATAATTTTATCAGGTGGAAGAGGTAAAAGAATGGGAGCTTCAGTAAGCAAGCAATTTATTGAAGTTAAAGGAAAACCAATTCTGTATTACACTCTTAAAAAATTTATAGAAAATGATTTAATTAATGAGATTATATTAGTGCTTCCTAAAGATGAGATTGAATATTGCAAAAAAGAGATATTAGAAAAATATGAGTTATCAGTTGACAAAATAGTAGAAGGCGGAAAAGAAAGACAAGATTCAGTTTTAAATGGGCTAAAGGTTTTAAAAGACACTGATATTGTTTTAATACATGATGGCGCAAGACCATTTGTATCTAATAAAATAATAAAAGAAGGCATAGAAAGTGCTAAAAAGTTTAAAGCAGCAGCACCTGGAGTTATGCCAAAGGATACAATAAAAATAAAAGATAATGATTCATTCTCTAAGGAGACATTAAAGAGAGAAGAACTTATAGCAGTTCAAACTCCGCAAGTATTTGATTATAATCTTATATTAGAATGTCATAAAAAGGTTTCAGAAGGAAATATACAAGTTACTGATGATACTATGGTAGTTGAGATGTTTAAACATAAAGTATTTTTATATGATGGTGAGTATACTAATATAAAAATAACAACACCAGAAGATTTAGTTTTAGCTGAATATTTAGCAGATAAATTACAGTAAATAGAGTATATTGACAGTAAATTTTTAAAAAGTTATAATGAGTAAAGTATAATTTTATATTAGTTAAAAACTATGAAGAAGAATAGTAGAAATCGCCACTTTAAGAGAGAGAATTCATAGGCTGTAAGATTCTCAAATAGATTTTGAACCAGCTTCGGAGTAATAGGAAAAAACTATCGGTTTAATACCGTTATCATTATTAGAGAAAGAAATTTAGGTGGTACCGCGATTTGTTAGTCGCCCTATAGTTAATATAGGGCGGCTTTTTTGTATATTAAATTATTGAAAATTAGGAGGAAAAATATTATGAAAATGTCTAATATGTTAGTTGCGACTTTAAGAGAAGTTCCAGCAGAAGCAGAAATAGCAAGTCATCAATTAATGCTTAGAGCAGGATTAATAAGAAAGATGGCATCAGGAGTGTATAATCACTTACCTTTAGGAGTAAAAGTACTTAAAAAGGTTGAAAATATAGTAAGAGAAGAAATGGATAATACAGGAGCTCAAGAACTTTTAGCTTCAGCTATAATACCAGCAGAATTATGGCAAGAATCAGGAAGATGGGATGCTTATGGTGCTGAAATGTTTAGAGTAACTGATAGAAATGCTAGAGAATTCTGTCTAGGGCCAACACACGAAGAAGTTTTCACAAACATTGCTAGAAATGAAATAAAATCATATAAGCAACTACCATTAAATTTATACCAAATCCAAACGAAGTATAGAGATGAAACTAGACCAAGATTCGGTGTAATGAGATCAAGAGAATTCATAATGAAAGATGCTTATAGCTTTGATAAGGATCAAGAAGGATTAGATTTAGCATATAATAAAATGCACGATGCTTATGTAAATATCTTTAACAGATGTGGATTAGATGCCAAATGTGTTGAAGCTGATTCAGGAGCGATTGGTGGATCAAATTCAGCTGAATTTATGGTTAAATCAGAAGTTGGAGAAGATGATGTAGTATTCTGTACAGAATGTAACTATGCAGCAAACATTGAAAAAGCTGAAGCAGTTGCAGAAAAAGCTGAAGCAGAAGAATTAGTAGCTATGCAAAAAGTAGAAACTCCAAATACTAGAACTATTGAAGAAGTTTCAGAATTCTTAAATGTTTCTCCTAAGAAAACAGTAAAAACTTTAATATACAATGTAGATGGAAAGTTAGTTGGTGTTTTAGTTAGAGGAGATAGAGAAGTTAACGAAGTTAAAGTTGCTAATGCAGCTAATGCTTCAGGTGATATAGAATTAGCATCTCACGAAGAAGTAATGAGAGCTACTAATGCAGAAACTGGTTTTGCAGGTCCAGTAGGATTAAGAGTAGACTTATTATTAGTAGATGAAGAAGTTTCAAACATGTACAATATGGTTGTTGGAGCTAATGAAACAGGATACCATTTAACAGGAGTTAACTACGGAAGAGAATTTGAAGGTGTAGTTGGAGACTTTAGAAATGTTGAAAATGGTGAAGCTTGTCCAAGATGTGGAAAAGAAGTTGCAATAGCAAGAGGAACTGAAGTAGGACACATCTTCAAGTTAGGAACTAAATACTCAGAAGCTATGAATGCTAAATTTATAGATGAAGATGGAAAGGAAAAGCCATTTATAATGGGTTGTTATGGAATCGGGGTAACAAGAACAGTTGCTTCAATAATAGAACAACATCATGATGAAAATGGAATCATATGGCCTTTAGAAGTTGCTCCATATCATGTATCTGTAGTTGCAGTTAACTCAAAAGATGAAGAGCAAATGAGAATAGCAACAGAAATATATGAAGAATTAAGAGCAATTGGAGTAGATGCACTTCTAGACGATAGAAAAGAAAGAGCAGGAGTTAAATTCAAAGATTCAGAACTTATGGGAATTCCAATGAGAGTTACAGTAGGTAAGAAAATAGGTGATGGAGAAGTTGAATTTAAATTAAGAGCTGGCGGAGAAAATGAAACTATTAAAATAGAAGAAGTTAAAGATAGAGTCAGAGCAGAATTCGCAAAAAATAACCTAAAACTAAGATAGTTAGGAGGAAATAGAATGAAGCTTTATAATACGCTTACAAGAAAAAAAGAAGAATTTGTACCTATAACACCAGGAGAGGTTAAGATGTACGTTTGTGGACCTACAGTATATAACTTCTTCCATATAGGAAATGGTAGAACTTTTATAGTTTTTGATACTATAAGAAGATACTTCGAATACAGAGGATACAAAGTTAAATTTGTTCAAAACTTTACAGATATAGACGATAAAATGATAAAGAGAGCAAATGAAGAAGGTACTTCAGTTAAAAAAGTTGGTGACAAATATATATCTGAATACTATACAGATGCAGATGCCCTAAACATAGAAAGAGCTACAGTTAATCCAAGAGCAACTGAGTATATGAATGAAATAATTAAGTTCGTAAAAGAATTAATTGATAAAGGATATGCTTATGAAGTAGATGGAGATGTATACTTTAGCACTAAGAAGTTCGAAGGATATGGAAAGTTATCAGGACAAAACTTAGAAGATCTTCAAGCTGGAGCTAGAATAAATGTAGATGAAAGAAAGAAAGATCCAATGGACTTTGCTATATGGAAAGCAAAGAAACCAGGTGAACCAGCATGGAAATGCCCATGGGGAGAAGGAAGACCAGGATGGCACATAGAATGTTCATGCATGGCAAAGAATATATTAGGGGATACAATAGATATTCACGCAGGTGGTATGGATTTAGCATTCCCTCACCATGAAAATGAAATAGCACAAAGTGAAGCATTAACAGGAGAACCATTTGCTCACTATTGGTTACATTCAGCATATGTAAATGTAAATAATAAAAAGATGTCTAAGTCATTAAATAATTTCTTCACAGCAAGAGATGTATTAAAAGAATATAGCTCAGATGTAATTAGATTCTTAATGCTATCATGTCATTACAGAATTCAACTAAACTATAGCAAGGATTTATTAGATTCAGCTAAAGCATCAGTTGAAAGAATGTACAATGCAATAGGAAATCTTGAAAATCTTATTGATGAAGTTTCAAGAGTAGAGATGAATGATGAAGAAAAAGAATACTTAAAGAGCTTAGATAAGTATAGACAAAAATACATTGAAAAGATGGATGATGATTTCAATACAGCAGATGCAATAACTGCAATATTTGATTTAATAAAAGACATAAATACAAATGTAAATTCTGAATCATCAAAAGAATTAGCTGAGGGAGCTTTAGCCTTAATAAGAGAACTTGGAGCACCACTTGGAATGCTACAAGAATCAACTAAAGGTGGAGATTTAGCTGCTGAAGTTGAAGCTTTAATAGAACAAAGACAACAAGCAAGAAAAGATAGAGATTTTGCTCTTGCAGATAAAATAAGAGATGATTTAAAGGACAGAGGAATAGTCCTTGAAGATACTCCACAAGGGGTTAGATGGAAAAAGGTTAATTAATTAAAAAGGGCTGTGCGTTAAGTGCAGCCCTTATTTAAAGGAGAACTATTATGTTAGAAAATTTTAGAACAAGAGAGTTTACAAAGGATGAAGCTAGAAGATTAAATCCTCTTCAATTAGCATTAATAGGTGATGCAGTTTATGAAGTATTTATAAGAGGATATGTAATTGCAAACAATACAGAATTATCAGCTCATAAGATTCATAGAGAAGCTATAAACTATGTTAAAGCAAAAGGTCAATCTGATATAATGCATAATATAGAAGATTTACTAAACGAAGAAGAATCATATATATTCAAAAGAGGAAGAAATGCAAAATCAGCTACAGTTCCTAAAAATGCAGACGTAAGAGATTATAGAATGGCAACAGGGTTTGAAGCATTAGTTGGATATCTATATTTAATAAATGATATTGAAAGACTAGAGTTTGTATTTAATAAAAGTATAGAGACTTGTAAAAAATAATATTTATATAATATAAATTTAAGGAGCCATATAATATGACAAGAATAAAGAAAACAAATAGAAACAGAAGAAGAGATGATAATAGATCAAACAGATTTAAAGAAGATAAAAATGTTATAAATAAATTTGAAAAGCCAGTAAGAGAAAAAAGAGAATATAAAGAAACAAGAAGAACATACGAAAAGCCAGCTAGAGAAAATATAGAAAGAAATAATGCAGTAGAATCAGTAAGAGAAGATTTAATAATTGGTAGAAATGCTGTAATGGAAGCTTTAAAAAGTGACAAGACAATAGAAGCTTTATATGTTACAAAAGGTCAAAGAGAAGGATCAATAAATGCTATTTTAAGTTTAGCTAAAGAAAATAGAGTAGTAATTAAAGAAGTTGATAAAAAGAAATTAGATTCTATGTCAAACGGAGAAGTACACCAAGGTGCAATAGCAGTTATAACTCCTTATAAATATTTTGAAGTTAAAGATATATTAGATGCAGCAAAAGAAAAAGGAGAAAGTCCATTTGTAGTTATACTGGATGAATTAGAAGATCCACACAATTTAGGATCAATAATAAGAACTGCGGAAACATGTGGAGTACATGGTATTATAATTCCAAAGAGAAGAAATGTTGGAGTTACTCCTACTGTATATAAATCATCTGTTGGTGCTGTAGAACATGTAAAAATAGCAAAAGTAACTAATATAAATGCTACAATAGATGAATTAAAAGAAGAAGGCATATGGGTATATGGTGCTGATATAGAAGGAAAAGAGTATAGCTATGAAGTAGATTTTAGTGGACCATGTGCACTAATAATAGGAAGTGAAGGAAGAGGAATATCAAAATTAACTCTTAAGAAATGTGACAAATTAGTTAAAATTCCTATGATTGGAAGAATAAATTCTTTAAATGCATCAGTTGCTGGTGGTATAATGATGTATGAAGTACTAAAGGGTAGATTGAAATAAAAGAGGGATGAAATGTGAAAATAATATTTATAGATGGATATAATGTTTTAAATTGCTGGCCAGATTTAAAAGAATTAAAAAATGTAAGTTTTGATGGAGCTAGAGATAGATTAGTGGATGTGCTTCATAATTATGGTAGCTATAATAATTGTAAGGTAATATTAGTATTTGATGGGTACAAAGTAGCAGGCAATATAGAAAATAAAGAAGAAATAAATAAAAATCTATCTATAGTTTTCACAAAGGATGGAGAAACAGCAGATGCCTATATTGAGAAAGAAGTTCACAATATAGGAAGAAAATATGAGGTTTATGTTGTTACATCAGACTGGTTAGAACAGCAAACTATATTCCAAAGAGGTGCTGTTAGAATGTCATCTCTAGAATTTTATAATGAAGTAATAAAAGTACAAGATAAAATAAGAGTAAAGACTCAAAAAAATATAACTTCTCAAAAAAATCACCTTGGTGATAATATAAATGAAGATATACTTATGAAACTTGAAGAAATGCGTAGGAGTCACTAGATTTGTTGACTTACTTTAATTTACTAATGTATAATATCAAGTATGACAAGGGATTATTAAAGAGGGTAATATGTGGAGAATGGTGGGTATTCTATGACGAAATATTTAGAGTTTGAGGAAAAAAATGATGAAGAAATAGCTATTGAAGCTAAGGCTGGAAATGTAATAGCCCAAGAGTATTTAATAAATAAGTACGAGAGTTTTGTAAAAACAAAGGCAAAATCATACTTTTTAATTGGAGCTGATAGGGAAGATATATATCAAGAAGGAATGATAGGGCTTTATAAGGCTATTAGAGACTTCAACCCTGATAAGCTTTCAACATTTAAAGCTTTTGCAGAGCTTTGTGTTACAAGACAAATAATTACGGCTATAAAAACTGCAACAAGGCAGAAACATATTCCACTAAACACATATATATCGCTTAACAAACCTATATATGAGGAAGAATCAGAAAGAACTCTCCTAGATGTATTAGCAGGATTGAAGATAACTGACCCTGAAGAACTTGTTATAAGCCAAGAAGAAAAAATTAGAATAGAAGATGAAATAGAAAAAGTATTATCTAAGTTAGAACTTAAAGTACTAAATTCGTATCTTGATGGTAAATCATATCAAGAGATTGCATGCGATCTTGATAGGCATGCAAAATCCATAGATAATGCATTACAGAGAGTAAAAAGAAAACTTGAAAAATGCTTAGATCTAAAGTAGTTAATTTTTGTTGACAAACAAAAAAAATGATAGTAAACTTTATAATTGGTATATTAAAGAAAACTCACACGATGAGTGCTCACGTAGCTCAGTTGGCAGAGTGTCGCCTTGGTAAGGCGGAGGTCGTCGGTTCAATCCCGATCGTGAGCTCCAGAACGCAAATAAAGTAGAAAACACTAGGCAAGGTTTATTAGAGTGATAAGGAGGAATTTATAATGTCAAAAGCAAAATTCGAAAGAAGTAAACCACACGTTAACATTGGAACAATAGGTCACGTAGACCACGGTAAAACTACATTAACAGCAGCTATTACAACAGTATTAGCTAACAAGGGATTCGCTGAATCATTCAAATACGACGAAATCGATAAGGCTCCAGAAGAAAAAGAAAGAGGAATCACAATCAACACAGCTCACGTTGAATACGAAACAGACAACAGACACTACGCTCACGTTGACTGTCCAGGACACGCTGACTACGTTAAGAACATGATCACAGGAGCTGCTCAAATGGACGGAGCTATCTTAGTTTGTTCAGCAGCAGACGGTCCAATGCCTCAAACAAGAGAGCACATCCTACTAGCTTCAAGAGTTGGAGTTGACCACATCGTAGTATTCTTAAACAAAGCAGATATGGTTGATGACGAAGAATTACTAGAATTAGTAGAAATGGAAATCAGAGAATTATTAAGCGAATACAACTTCCCAGGAGATGATATTCCAGTAATAACAGGATCAGCTTTAAGAGCTTTAGAAAACCCAACTGATCCAGAAGCAACAGCTTGCATCGATGAATTAATGGCAGCAGTAGATAGCTACATCCCAACTCCAGAAAGAGCAACAGATAAGCCATTCTTAATGCCAATCGAAGATGTATTCACAATCACTGGTAGAGGAACAGTTGCAACAGGAAGAGTTGAAAGAGGTATCTTAACTGTTGGAGCAGAAGTTGAAATCGTAGGAATCAAAGAAGAAATCAAGAAGACTGTAGTAACAGGAATCGAAATGTTCAGAAAGTTATTAGACGAAGCGCAAGCTGGAGATAACGTTGGAGTACTTTTAAGAGGTATCCAAAGAACAGAAATCGAAAGAGGTCAAGTACTTGCTAAACCAGGTACAGTTAACCCACACAAGAAGTTCGTAGGTCAAGTATACGTACTTAAGAAAGAAGAAGGTGGAAGACATACTCCATTCTTCGATGGATACAGACCACAATTCTACTTCAGAACAACTGACGTTACAGGATCAATCAAATTACCAGAAGGAATGGAAATGGTAATGCCAGGAGACCACATCGACATGAACGTTGAATTAATCACTCCAGTAGCAATGGACGAAGGATTAAGATTCGCTATCAGAGAAGGTGGAAGAACTGTAGGTTCAGGAGTTGTTACTAGCATAATAGAATAATTATCTATTAGAATATAATAACAATTTGAATTAAATAGATTAAATTTGTCAAAAATACTTTAATAAGGACTGGGTAATTTACCTAGTCCTTTACCAAGGACATTTTATTGACAGTTTAAATAAATTGTGATAATGTGAGAAAGTAACTCATAAAGTCACAAAAATAGATAAAGTAAGAGGTGTCAAATCCTCTTAGAATATATATTTAAAACTGGAGGTGCAGACCGTGAGAGTAAAGATAACTTTAGCATGCACAGAGTGTAAACAAAGAAACTATAGCTCAATGAAGAACAAGAAAAATAACCCAGACAGATTAGAAATGCAAAAATACTGCAAATTCTGTAAAAAGCACACTCTTCATAGAGAAACTAAATAGTTAGCGATTAAGTAAAGACACAGACTTACAATATAATAAGGATGTGAGGCTATGACTGGTAATAATTCAAATGCAAAGAATGCTTCAGCTAAAAAAGGTGGAGTAATTCAATTTTTCAAGAATGTTGTGGCTGAGTTCAAAAGAATAACATGGCCATCAAAACAAGAAACAAAAAAAGCATTGATTGCAGTTCTTGGGTTCACTATAGTATATGTTATACTAGTTGGTGGACTAGATTATATTTTTCAAAACCTCTTTCAGGTAGTTTTGAAACTTAAGTAAAGGAGGTTTGGGTGTTAATCACCGATTAATATGAGTGAAAATGCAAGATGGTACGTAGTACATACGTATTCTGGATATGAAAACAAAGTCAAAGTTAATATAGAGAAAGTTGTTGAAAATAGACATCTTGAATCTTTAATTCATGACATCCAAATACCAATGGAGGAAGTAATTGAAGAGAAAGATGGAAAGCAAAAAGTTTCTCTTAAAAAGAAGTTCCCAGGATATGTAATTGTCAAAATGTTAATGACAGACGAATCTTGGTATGTTGTTAGAAACACAAGAGGCGTAACTGGATTTGTAGGACCTGGATCTAAACCAGTTCCCCTTACTGACTATGAGATTGAATCAATGGGAGTTGTAGAATTACCTATGGAAACAGATCTTGAAGTTGGTGAAAGCATAAGAGTTATCTCTGGACCGCTTAGAGAATTCGTAGCTACAATCCAAGAGATAAACCTTGAAAAACAAAAAATTAAAGCTTTAGTTGATATGTTCGGAAGAGAAACATTAGCTGAGCTAGATTTTAATCAAGTAGAAAAATTAGTTTAATATTTAATTTATAAACTAATCTTTTAATTAAGTGGGAGGACAAAAAAATAATTGTCCGTATACACCACAGTATAGGAGGAATAACAAAATGGCTAAGAAAGTAACTGGAATGATTAAACTTCAACTTGCTGCTGGAAAGGCAACACCAGCACCACCAGTTGGTCCAGCTTTAGGACAACACGGTGTAAATATAATGGGATTCTGTAAGGAGTTTAATGCAAAGACTGCTAATCAAGCTGGATTAATAATACCAGTAGTAATCACAGTTTACCAAGACAGATCTTTTAGTTTTATATTAAAAACACCTCCAGCTGCAGTACTAATTAAGAAAGAATTAGGACTAGAAAGCGGATCAGGAGTTCCAAACAGAACAAAGGTTGGAAAATTAACTAAAGATCAATTAAGAAAGATCGCAGAAACAAAAATGCCAGACTTAAATGCTGCAAACATCGAAAGTGCTATGAGAATGATCGAAGGTACAGCTAAGAGTATGGGTGTAACTATTGAAGAGTAATTCACAAAAATAGTGGGAGGTAAAAACCGCTAATACCACAAAGGAGGCTTATTATGGGAAAGAAATATGTTGAAAGTGCAAAATTAATAGATAAAAGTGCTTTATATAATCCAGCAGAAGCGTTAGAGCTTGCTGTTAAAACTGCAAAAGCTAATTTCGATGAAACAATCGAATTACATGTAAGACTTGGAGTAGATCCAAGACATGCTGACCAACAAGTTAGAGGAGCAGTTGTTTTACCAAACGGAACTGGTAAAAATGTTAGAGTTTTAGTATTCGCTAAAGGTGACAAAGCTAAAGAAGCTCAAGAAGCGGGAGCAGATTTCGTTGGAGCTGAAGAATTAGTTCAAAAGATCCAATCAGAAAACTGGTTTGACTACGATGTAGTTGTAGCTACTCCAGATATGATGGGTGTAGTTGGTAGAATCGGTAGAGTTTTAGGACCTAAGGGATTAATGCCAAACCCTAAATCAGGAACAGTAACATTTGATGTTGCTAAAGCAATAGCTGAAATCAAAGCTGGTAAGGTTGAGTACAGAGTAGATAAGACTGCTATCGTACACTGCCCAATCGGAAAGAAGTCATTCGGAGCTGAAAAGTTACACGAAAACTTCAAAACATTAATGGATGCTTTAGTTAAAGCTAAACCAGCAGCAGCTAAGGGCCAATACATTAAGTCAGTAACAGTAACTAGCACAATGGGACCAGGAGCAAAAATTAACCCAGTAAAAGTTACAGAATAATTGTTGACTTAAGTGAAATTTGATGATATAATCAATTTCGTTGAAAAAATGAAATGATGTTCCGTAGACAGTAGGTGCGGTTTCGCGTAACGTATAACTACCTACCGAGGGGTTCTGTAAATATATGATTTTTATAGGTCTTCCTCTGTCTACGGGAAGACCTTTTATAATACGAAAAAGCAGTTAATACTGTGAGGAGGTGGACACACAGTGAACAAGAATAGACAACTAAAGGAAGCAAGAGTTGCTGAGATTAAGGAAAAGTTAGAAAAAGCACAAAGCGTTGTTTTAACTAGCTACCAAGGTCTAACTGTTGAAGAAGACACAGCATTAAGAAAGAACTTAAGAGAAGCAGGAGTAGAGTACAAAGTATACAAAAATACTTTAGTTACTTTAGCAGCTAGAGAATTAGGTTTAGAAGGTATAGAAGAATACTTAGAAGGACCTGTTTCAATGGCATTCGGATACGAAGATGCTACAGCTCCAGCAAGAATCTTAAATGATTTCGCTAAGGATCACAAGAAGTTAGAATTAAAAGCAGGTGTAGTTGAAGGTCAAATCTACGACAAGGAAATGATCACAAAGATCGCTTCAATTCCATCAAAAGAAGTTCTTATTGCAAAACTTCTTGGAAGTATCAAGGCTCCATTATCAAACCTTGCATACTTATTAAATGCAATAAAAGAAAAGAAAGAAGCTGAATCAGCTGAATAATTAACTAAAAATAGTTAATGTGTTTTAAAATTTTGGAGGTGCAATTAAAATGACAAGAGAAGATATCATTCAAGCTATAAAAGAAATGAGCGTTTTAGAATTAAATGAATTAGTAACTGCTTGCGAAGAAGAATTCGGAGTAAGCGCTGCTGCACCAGTAGCAGTAGCAGGAGCAGTAGCTGGAGGAGCTGCAGCTGAAGAAAAGACTGAATTTGACGTAGTTTTAGCTAACGCTGGAGCTAACAAGATCAAAGTTATCAAAGCTGTAAGAGAATTAACTGGATTAGGATTAAAGGAAGCTAAAGAAATAGTTGACGGAGCTCCTAAGACAATCAAAGAAGCTGTTGCTAAAGAAGAAGCTGAAGACATGAAAGCTAAATTAGCTGAAGTTGGAGCTGAAGTAGAATTAAAGTAATTTAAACTTTAATTAATTTCAAAGTGATATAAAAGGTGCTAATTTTAGCACCTTTTTATATTCTAATCTTAAAATTGAAACTATATAAATTATCCTGAATTTATTGGATACTTTATATAGTTTTATTTATAAATAGAGAATAAAAAAATATAAGATAGTAAATAGAAATATATTGACATTATAAATTTCTTATGGTACTATCATTTAATGTACTGTTCAATATGGATAAGTATATTTAGTTGGAAAAAATAAGTATAACCGTATAAAAGTTGGTTATACTAAAAAGATGACGCTGTCCGAAAGCTAAAGTCCCTAGGGAAGTTACGCTTTTGGTTATTTTAGTTTATACAAGGGGTGAAAATTCATGGTACATCCTGTCCAATCTGGAAAAAGAACAAGAATGAGTTTTGGTAAGGTTAAAGATGTAACAGAAATACCAAATCTTATAGAAGTACAATTAGATTCCTACCAATGGTTTTTAAGAGAGGGGTTACATGAAGTCTTTGATGACATTAATCCAATCGGAAACTTTACAGGGAATTTAGTACTTGAATTCGTTGATTACAAGCTTGATATGGATAATATCAAGTACACAGTGGAAGAGTGCAAGGAGAGAGATTCTACTTATGCTGCACCACTAAAGGTCTCAGTAAGACTTACAAATAATGAAACAGGAGAAATAAAAGAACAAGAAGTATTTATGGGAGATTTCCCATTAATGACTGAACAAGGTACTTTTATTATTAATGGTGCTGAAAGAGTTATCGTCAGCCAATTAGTAAGATCTCCAGGAGTATACTATAGCCAAAGCAGAGATAAGAGTGGTAAAAAATTATTCTCATCAACTGTTATACCAAATAGAGGTGCTTGGCTTGAGTATGAAACAGATTCTAATGACATAATTTCAGTAAGAATCGATAAAACAAGAAAACTTCCTATCTCAATATTAGCTAGAGCTATGGGATTCGGAAGTGACCAAGAATTAATTAACTATTTTGGCGAAGAAGAAAGATTCAAAGCTACAATAGAAAAAGACAACACTAAGACTAAAGAGGAAGCTTTACTTGAAATCTATAAGAGATTAAGACCAGGCGAACCACCAACAGTTGATAGTGCAGTTTCATTAATTGATTCTTTATTCTTTGATGCAAAGAGATATGATTTATCAAGAGTTGGTAGATACAAATTTAACAAAAAGTTAGCAATTAACTTAAGACTTGCAAACCAAATTGCTGCAGTTGACATAGTAAATCCTGCAACTGGAGAAATAATGGTAGAGCAAGGTCAAAAAATCAGCAGAGATATGGCAGAAGAAATTCAAAATGCCGGAATAAATTCTGTAGATATATTAATTGAAGAAAAAGTTATAAGAGTAATTGGTAACCACTTTGTTGATATCGCTAAACATGTATCATTTGATATAAGCGATCTTAACATTAAGGAACTAGTTCACTATCCAACTTTAATGGAAATTCTTGAAAATTATAGTGATGAAGAAACTATAAAAGAAGAAATAAAGAAAAACATAACAAGATTAATTCCAAAACATATCATAAAAGATGATATATTTGCAACTATAAGTTATGAATTAGGATTAGCTTATGGAATCGGATATGTTGATGATATAGACCATTTAGGTAATAGAAGATTAAGATCTGTTGGAGAATTACTACAAAATCAATTCAGAATTGGTTTATCAAGAATGGAAAGAGTAGTTAGAGAAAGAATGACTATTCAAGACCAAGAAGCAATCACTCCACAAATGTTAATTAATATAAGACCAGTTGCTGCAGCTATTAAAGAATTCTTTGGTAGTTCACAATTATCACAATTCATGGATCAAACAAATCCATTATCAGAATTAACTCATAAGAGAAGATTATCTGCCTTAGGACCAGGAGGTCTTTCAAGAGAAAGAGCTGGTTTCGAAGTTAGAGACGTTCACCACTCACATTATGGTAGAATGTGTCCTATAGAAACTCCAGAAGGACCAAACATAGGACTTATAAACTCTTTAGCTACATATGCAAGAGTTAATGAATATGGATTCATTGAAACTCCATATAGAATTGTAGATAAAGAAAACAGAAGAGCAACTGATGAAATAAGATACTTCACAGCAGATGAAGAAGATCAATACTTAGTAGCTAAAGCTAACGAACCATTAGACGAATCAGGATACTTCGTACATGACAAGGTTACTGTTAGATACATGGAAGAAGTAATAGTAGTACCTTCAAATGAAGTAGATTTAATGGATATTTCACCAAGACAAATAGTATCTGTTGCTACAGCTATGATTCCTTTCCTTGAAAATGATGACGCATCTAGAGCACTTATGGGATCTAACATGCAACGTCAAGCAGTTCCACTATTAAAGCCACAAGCTCCAATAGTTGGTACAGGAATAGAATTTAGAGCAGCAGCTGACTCAGGGGTACTACCTAAAGCTAAAAATGCAGGGGTAGTAAGCTACGTTAGTGCAAGTGAAATAAAAGTTAAGAGAGATGTAGATGGTGGAATAGATACTTACAAACTTCTTAAATTCAAGAGAAGTAACCAAGGTACTTGTATAAACCAAAGACCTCTAGTTTCAATGGGAGAAATGGTATTTAAGAACCAAGTACTTGCAGATGGTCCTTCAACTGATTTAGGAGAAATAGCATTAGGAAAGAACATCAGAATGGGATTCATAACTTGGGAAGGTTATAACTACGAAGATGCCATGTTAATCTCAGAAGAATTAGTAAGAGAAGACGTATTTACATCAATCCATATAGAAGAATATGAATGTGAAGCAAGAGACACTAAACTTGGACCTGAAGAAATAACTAGGGATATTCCAAATGTAAGTGAAGATGCTTTAAAAGATATAGATGAAAGAGGAATAATCAGAATCGGTGCTGAAGTAAGATCAGGAGACATCTTAGTTGGTAAAGTAACTCCTAAGGGTGAAACTGAATTAACAGCAGAAGAAAGATTATTAAGAGCTATTTTCGGAGAAAAAGCAAGAGAAGTAAGAGATACTTCATTAAGAGTTCCTCATGGAGAAGCTGGTATCATAGTTGATATCAAAGTATTCACTAGAGAAAATGGTGATGAATTAAATCCAGGAGTTAACGAACTTGTAAGATGTTATATAGCTCAAAAGAGAAAAATATCAGTTGGAGATAAGATGGCCGGACGTCACGGTAACAAAGGGGTTATTTCAAGAGTACTTCCTGAAGAAGATATGCCTTTCTTACCAGATGGTAGACCACTTCAAATATGCTTAAATCCACTAGGGGTTCCATCACGTATGAACATCGGTCAGGTACTAGAAGTTCACTTAGGATGGGCAGCAAGCGCATTAGGTTGGCACATTGCTACACCAGTATTCGATGGTGCTACTGAATCAGATATAGAACAATGCTTACAAGATGCAGGATACAATGCAAACGGAAAGACTGTTTTATATGATGGTAGAACTGGAGAAGCCTTCGATAATGAAGTTACAGTTGGTATAATGTATATCCTAAAACTTGCTCACTTAGTTGATGATAAGATTCACGCAAGATCAACTGGTCCATACTCATTAGTTACTCAACAACCACTTGGAGGTAAAGCACAATTCGGTGGTCAAAGATTTGGTGAGATGGAAGTTTGGGCACTAGAAGCATACGGTGCAGCTCATACATTACAAGAAATTTTAACAGTTAAGTCAGATGACGTTGTTGGTAGAGTTAAGACTTACGAAGCAATAGTTAAGGGTGAAAATATCCCTGAACCAGGAGTTCCAGAATCATTCAAGGTTCTTATAAAGGAATTACAAGCACTATGCTTAGACGTAAGAGTACTTAATGATAATAACCAAGAAGTTCAATTAAGAGAATTAACTGAAGAAAATGACTCAGCAGATTTAGAAGTAAATATTGAAGGAACAGAAGAGTTTGTTCAAGAACAACCAGCAGTAGAAAGTGACGACAATTATACTTCAGAAATAGAAGTTGAAGAAGAAGATTATGACGGTTTTCAACTAGAAGAATTTCAAGATAACTTAGAGCTTGATGATTTTAACGATGAACACTAATTTTGAAGGGAGGATTACCCTTGTTTGAATTAAATAATTTTGATGCCATACAAATAGGCTTAGCATCCCCTGAACAAATCAGAGAATGGTCAAGGGGAGAAGTTAAAAAACCAGAAACAATTAACTATAGAACTTTAAAACCAGAGAGAGACGGTTTATTCTGTGAGAGAATATTCGGACCTATGAAAGACTGGGAATGTCACTGTGGTAAATATAAGAGAGTTAGATATAAAGGTATAGTTTGTGACAGATGTGGAGTTGAAGTTACTAAAGCTAAAGTAAGAAGAGAAAGAATGGGGCATATTGAACTTGCTGCCCCAGTTTCTCACATTTGGTACTTCAAAGGAATTCCATCAAGAATGGGATTAATCCTTGATATGTCACCTAGATCATTAGAAAAGATTCTTTACTTTGCTTCATACGTAGTAGTTGATCCAAAGGAAACACCATTATTAAAGAAACAACTTCTTAACGAAAAAGAATATAGAGAAGCTGTTGATAAATATGGTGAAGAAAGCTTCGTAGCTGGAATGGGTGCTGAAGCTATACAACAACTTTTAGGTGAAATAGACTTAGAAGCTAGTTCAAAAGAACTAAAAGAAGAATTAAAACAAAGTACAGGTCAAAAGAAAGTAAGAATAATCAGAAGATTAGAAGTTGTAGAATCATTTAGAGCTTCAGGAAATGATCCAAGATGGATGATCGTGAATGTATTACCTGTAATCCCACCAGACATCAGACCAATGGTTCAATTAGATGGTGGAAGATTTGCAACATCAGACTTAAATGACCTATACAGAAGAGTTATCAACAGAAATAACAGATTAAAGAAGTTATTAGATTTAGGAGCACCTGACATAATCGTTAGAAACGAAAAGAGAATGCTTCAAGAAGCTGTTGATGCTTTAATAGATAACGGTAGAAGAGGAAGAGCTGTTACAGGACCTGGAAACAGACCTTTAAAATCTCTTTCAGATATGCTTAAAGGTAAGCAAGGTAGATTTAGACAAAACTTACTTGGTAAGAGAGTTGACTATTCTGGTAGATCAGTTATCGTTGTTGGACCAGAATTACAAATGTACCAATGTGGTCTTCCAAAAGAAATGGCAATTGAATTATTCAAGCCTTTCGTAATGAAGAAACTAGTTGAAGATGGAATAGCACACAACATAAAGAGTGCTAAGAGAATGGTAGAAAGAGTAATGCCACAAGTTTGGGATGTATTAGAAGAAGTTATTGCAGACCATCCAGTATTACTTAACCGTGCTCCGACTCTACACAGACTTGGAATTCAAGCTTTCCAACCTGTACTAGTTGAAGGAAGAGCTATTAAACTTCACCCATTAGTATGTACAGCATACAACGCTGACTTCGATGGTGACCAAATGGCGATTCACGTACCACTATCAGTTGAAGCTCAAGCAGAAGCTAGATTCTTAATGCTTGCAGCAGGAAACATAATGAAACCATCAGATGGTAAGCCAGTTTGTGTACCTACACAAGATATGGTTCTTGGTTCTTACTACATGACAATGGAAAAGGACGGAGCACTAGGAAGTGGAAAGTACTTCTCATCAAAAGATGAAGCAATAATGGCTTATCAAGTTAAAGCAATAGATATCCATGCTGATATAAATGTAAAAATGTTTAAAGAAATCGATGGAGAAATGAAATCAGGAATTATTAAGACTACTGTAGGTAAATTAATATTCAATGAATCAATTCCTCAAGATTTAGGATTTGTTGATAGAACAAACCCAGAAGAAATGTTTAACTTAGAAGTTGACTTCTTAATAACTAAAAAGTCATTAGGAAAGATAATTGATAAGTGTTACATGAAGCATGGTTCAACAAAAACTTCAATAATGCTAGATAGAATAAAAGCATTAGGATATCACTATTCATCAATCGGAGCGGTTACAGTTGCTGCATCAGATATGATAGTACCTCAAGCTAAATACGATCTATTAAAGGATGCTGATGAAACAGTAGAAAAGATAGAAAAGATGTATAAGAGAGGTTTCATATCAGAAGATGAAAGATATGAAAGAGTTATAGAAAAATGGACTAAGACAACAGAAGATGTTGCCGATGCACTAATGGATAGCTTGGATAAATGGAATCCAATATTCATGATGGCTGACTCAGGAGCCAGAGGTTCTAAGTCACAGATCAAACAATTAGCAGGTATGAGAGGACTTATGGCAAGTCCATCAGGTAAAATCCTTGAATTACCAATCAGAGCATCATTCAGAGAAGGTCTTGATGTCCTAGAGTACTTCATCTCAACTCACGGAGCTAGAAAAGGTAATGCCGATACAGCTCTTAAGACAGCCGATTCAGGATACTTAACAAGAAGACTTGTTGACGTATCACAAGACGTTATTGTTAGAGAAGAAGATTGTGGTACTCATGAAGGTATAGTAGTTTCTGAAATAAAAGAAGGAAACGAAATAGTAGAAGAATTAAAAGAAAGATTAACTGGTAGATACACAGCTGAAGATGTTATTCATCCAGAAACAGGAGAAGTTTTAGTACCAAATGATACTTATATGGATCCTGAACTAGCTGAAAAAGTTTCAGATGCTGGTGTTAAGAAAGTTAAGATTAGATCAGTATTTACATGTTCATGTAAAATTGGTGTTTGTGCTAAATGTTACGGTATGAACATGGCAACTGCTCAAAAAATAAATATTGGAGAAGCCGTTGGTATAATAGCTGCTCAATCAATCGGAGAACCAGGTACACAGCTTACAATGAGAACCTTCCATACAGGTGGGGTTGCATCAGCTGGAGATATCACTCAAGGTCTTCCAAGAGTTGAGGAATTATTCGAAGCTAGAAAACCAAAGGGTCTTGCAATAGTAAGTGAAATCAACGGTACTGTAAGAGTTGAAGAAACTAAGAAGAAGAGAACTGTTCACGTAATGGGTGATGACGGCGAAGAAGTAAGCTATGACATACCATTTGGATCAAGAGTTAAAGTTTCAAATGATGATTACATCGAAGCTGGAGACGAAATTACAGAAGGTTCAGTAAACCCTCACGACATCATGGCTATTAAAGGCGTTGATGGAGCTAGAAAATATCTTTTATCAGAAGTTCAAAAAGTTTATAGATTACAAGGTGTTGATATCAACGATAAGCACTTAGAAGTAGTTGTTAGACAAATGACTAGAAAGATAAAAGTTACTGAGTCAGGGGATACAGATCTTCTACCAGGTACTACTATAGATATATTTGACTTTGAAGAAGCAAATGCAAAAGTAAGAGAGTTTGGAGGAGAAGAAGCACAAGGTGATCAAGTTTTACTTGGAATCACTAAGGCAGCTCTTGCTACTGATAGTTTCTTATCAGCAGCATCATTCCAAGAAACAACAAGAGTTCTTACTGAAGCAGCAATCAAAGGAAAAATAGATCCACTTGTAGGATTAAAAGAAAATGTAATAATAGGTAAGTTAATTCCAGCTGGTACTGGAATGAATAGATATAAATCTGAAAGATTAGATATCGAAGATAATATCTTAGAAGAAGATGTTATTGTAAATGTTGAATAAAAATTAAATTTATTGACATGAGTATTTTTAAATGATAAAATACGTGTTGTGTGTTAATTAAACACATATAAAACAATGTCTACATTGCTTCACTGAGGCAAAAGTTAAACTTTGCCTCATGAAGCTTTTTATAGTAATGTAGGCAACATAAGTTGTTTTATCTAATATTTTATATAGATAAATGAAAATTCAGGAGGTGAAGAAATGCCAACTATAAGCCAATTAGTAAGAAAAGGAAGAAAAGCTGCTGTTAACCAATCAACTGCACCAGCTCTAAAAAACTGTCCACAAAAAAGAGGAGTTTGTACAGTAGTTAAAACATCAACTCCTAAAAAGCCTAACTCAGCCCTAAGAAAGGTTGCCAGAGTAAGACTTACAAATGGATATGAAGTAACTGCATACATTGGTGGTGTAGGACACAACTTACAAGAACATAGTGTTGTTCTTATAAGAGGTGGAAGAGTTAAGGACCTTCCTGGGGTTAGATACCATATCGTAAGAGGAGCACTAGACTGTGCTGGAGTAGCTAACAGAATGCAAGGAAGATCAAAGTACGGTGCTAAGAGACCTAAGAAATAGGAATCTTAAACTAATGTAGTGCTTATCTTCGGCATTTACATAGATTTATAACTTAAGTTTATATAGATGTAAAAGAGAAGCACTTTGCGATATTTTAAATATCGAGTACCGATGAACTTAAATTTAAATTGTTAAGGAGGGAAGAAAAGTGCCAAGAAAAGGACATATAGCAAAAAGAGACGTTTTAGCTGATCCAGTGTACAACTCAAAGGTTGTTACTAAGTTAATAAACGGAATCATGTTAGACGGTAAAAAAGGAGTAGCACAAAAAATATGCTACCAAGCATTTGAAACAATAGCAGAGAAGACTGGCAGAGATGCTTTAGAAGTATTCGAAGAAGCTATGAACAATATAATGCCATTACTAGAAGTTAAGGCAAGAAGAATAGGTGGGGCAACTTACCAAGTTCCAATAGAAGTTAGAGCAGAAAGAAGACAGACTTTAGGTATCAGATGGATGCTAGATGCTGCTAGAAAAAGAGGAGAAAAGTTAATGTATGAGAGATTAGCAGGTGAATTATTAGACGCTGCTAATAATACAGGAGCAGCCGTTAAGAAGAGAGAAGATACTCACAAGATGGCTGAAGCTAACAAAGCATTCGCTCACTACAGATACTAATTTCAGGACTGTTTTGGCTTCAGCCAAAACAGTTTTGTTGAATTTAAAATTACTCATTGAGAGGAGGAATTATTGTGACAAGAGAGTTTCCTTTAGATAAATTTCGTAATATAGGAATCATGGCTCATATAGATGCTGGTAAAACAACAACTACTGAGCGTATATTATTCTACACTGGTAGAACTCATAAAATTGGAGAAACACATGATGGTGCTTCACAAATGGACTGGATGGCACAAGAGCAAGAAAGAGGTATAACAATCACTTCTGCTGCTACATTCTGTCAATGGAAAGGTTATGCTATAAACATAATCGATACTCCAGGACACGTAGATTTTACTGTTGAGGTTGAAAGATCATTAAGATGTCTAGATAGTGCTATCACTGTACTAGATGCTAAGAGTGGGGTTGAACCACAAACAGAAACAGTTTGGACACAAGCTGATAACTATGGAGTACCAAGAGCTATCTATGTAAACAAGATGGACGCTACTGGTGCTGACTTCTACGCATGTATAAACTCAGTAAGAGAAAGATTAAAAGCTAACGCTGTAGCTATACAAATACCAATAGGTGCTGAAGATACTTTCGTAGGTATGATAGACCTTATCGAAAATGTAGCACTTATACACAAAGATGACTTAGGAAAAGACATCGAAAGAGGAGAAATCCCAGCTGAATTACAAGATAAAGCAGAAGAATACAGAAACTTAATGATAGAAGCAATAGCTGAAACTGATGAAGAGTTAATGATGAAATACTTAGATGGTGAAGAATTAACTAAAGAAGAGTTAAAAGCAGCTTTAAGAAAAGCTACTATCAACAATGAAATAGTTCCTGTAATCTGTGGTTCATCATACAAGAACAAAGGTGTTCAAGAAATGATCGACTTAGTTGTTGATTACTTACCATCACCAATAGATATACCAGCGGTTAAAGGTATATCAGTTGATGACCCAGACGTAGAATTAGAAAGAGAAGCTAGCGATGATGCTCCAATGTCAGCATTAGCATTCAAGATAGCTACTGACCCATTCGTAGGAAGACTTGCATTTACAAGAGTTTACTCAGGTATAATGGAAAGTGGTACTTACGTTCTTAACTCAACTAAGGGTAAGAAAGAAAGAATCGGTAGATTAGTTAAGATGCACGCTAACTCAAGAGAAGAAATAAGCGAATTAAGAGCTGGAGACTTAGGTGCTATAGTTGGATTAAAGAATACAACTACAGGAGATACTTTATGTGATGAAGCAAATCCAATCATCCTTGAAAGTATGGAATTCCCAGAACCAGTTATCTCAATCGCTATCGAACCAAAGACTAAGGCTGGTCAAGAAAAGATGGGTATCGCTTTAGCTAAGTTAGCTGAAGAAGATCCAACATTCAAGACTTGGACTGATCAAGAAACTGGTCAAACAATCATCGCTGGTATGGGTGAATTACACTTAGATATCATCGTTGATAGATTACAAAGAGAATTCAAAGTTGAATGTAACGTAGGTGCTCCACAAGTTGCTTACAAAGAAACTATCAGAAAAGCTGTTAAGGCTGAAGGTAAGTTCGTAAGACAATCAGGTGGTAGAGGACAATACGGACACTGCTGGATCGAAATGATGCCAACAGAAGGAGAATATGAATTCGAAAATGCTATTGTTGGGGGAGCAATTCCAAGAGAATACATTCCAGCAGTAGATAATGGTATCCAAGAAGCTGCTGAAAGCGGTGTTATCGCTGGATTCCCAACTATAAACTTCAAAGTTAAATGTTTCGATGGTTCATACCATGATGTCGATTCATCAGAAATGGCCTTCAAGATCGCTGGATCAATGGCATTCAAGAATGCTATGAAGAAAGCAGATCCTACATTACTAGAACCTACAATGAAGGTTGAAGTAATTGTACCAGAAGAGTACATGGGAGATGTTATTGGTGACATCAACTCAAGAAGAGGTAGAATGGAAGGTATGGAACAAAGAAATGGTCGTCAAGTTATCAGAGCATACGTTCCACTATCAGAAATGTTCGGATATGCAACTGCATTAAGATCAAAAACTCAAGGTAGAGGAACTTACGTAATGGTATTTGACCACTATGAAGAAGTACCAAAGAACATTCAAGAAGAAATAGCTGGTAAGAAAGCTAAGTAGTTCTTAAAATAATTAGAGAGAGTTACTTAAATCAAGTAACTTCTCTCAATAAATAGGGTGTAAAGATTTCTAAATTATATTTGGAAACTTTTCATATCAAATATATAATATTGATTAAACGGTTATTATAATAATGAAAATTCATTATTATTTGGCAATGAAGGAGGAATAACAATGTCAAAAGCAAAATTCGAAAGAAGTAAACCACACGTTAACATTGGAACAATAGGTCACGTAGACCACGGTAAAACTACATTAACAGCAGCTATTACAACAGTATTAGCTAACAAGGGATTCGCTGAATCATTCAAATACGACGAAATCGATAAGGCTCCAGAAGAAAAAGAAAGAGGAATCACAATCAACACAGCTCACGTTGAATACGAAACAGACAACAGACACTACGCTCACGTTGACTGTCCAGGACACGCTGACTACGTTAAGAACATGATCACAGGAGCTGCTCAAATGGACGGAGCTATCTTAGTTTGTTCAGCAGCAGACGGTCCAATGCCTCAAACAAGAGAGCACATCCTACTAGCTTCAAGAGTTGGAGTTGACCACATCGTAGTATTCTTAAACAAAGCAGATATGGTTGATGACGAAGAATTACTAGAATTAGTAGAAATGGAAATCAGAGAATTATTAAGCGAATACAACTTCCCAGGAGATGATATTCCAGTAATAACAGGATCAGCTTTAAGAGCTTTAGAAAACCCAACTGATCCAGAAGCAACAGCTTGCATCGATGAATTAATGGCAGCAGTAGATAGCTACATCCCAACTCCAGAAAGAGCAACAGATAAGCCATTCTTAATGCCAATCGAAGATGTATTCACAATCACTGGTAGAGGAACAGTTGCAACAGGAAGAGTTGAAAGAGGTATCTTAACTGTTGGAGCAGAAGTTGAAATCGTAGGAATCAAAGAAGAAATCAAGAAGACTGTAGTAACAGGAATCGAAATGTTCAGAAAGTTATTAGACGAAGCGCAAGCTGGAGATAACGTTGGAGTACTTTTAAGAGGTATCCAAAGAACAGAAATCGAAAGAGGTCAAGTACTTGCTAAACCAGGTACAGTTAACCCACACAAGAAGTTCGTAGGTCAAGTATACGTACTTAAGAAAGAAGAAGGTGGAAGACATACTCCATTCTTCGATGGATACAGACCACAATTCTACTTCAGAACAACTGACGTTACAGGATCAATCAAATTACCAGAAGGAATGGAAATGGTAATGCCAGGAGACCACATCGACATGAACGTTGAATTAATCACTCCAGTAGCAATGGACGAAGGATTAAGATTCGCTATCAGAGAAGGTGGAAGAACTGTAGGTTCAGGAGTTGTTACTAGCATAATAGAATAATTTCTATTAAAATAGTAAATAACTTTAATTATAAAAGATAATAATTACTTTTAATATAAAATAGCAGGGGAGACGTCCTCTGCTATTTTTTGTATAGAAAATTACAAATAATGTAATACTATAAAATGAGGTAAAAGTTTACACATGCATTATAAATATTTACAGAAAAAAATGCTTGATAAATTAAAAAAATACTATTAAAATATAAAAAGCGAGTTAATTCTAACAGAAAAATATATGAATTTAATTAAAAAAAATTAAAAATTATTACTTGATAATTTACTAAATAGATAGTATAATATAGAAGTTGTATAGCATGCGGCGATGAGTCAAGAGGTTGCCGGACTTCCGGGGAATTCTTGATGAGTAAGTCAGGATCTAGAATCCGACGACAGGGATTCTATGCTTTTCTAGTTATTATGAAACACCAGGAACAGTTTATAGAAGAACCGCTGTTGTACGTTAGAAGTAAAGCGTACATGAAAAGGAGGGAAACCAAGATGTCAAAACAAAAAATAAGAATCAGATTAAAGGCTTTTGATCACACAATATTAGATCAATCAGCAGAAAAAATCGTTGAAACTGCAAAGACAACAGGAGCTAAGGTTGTAGGGCCAGTACCTCTACCAACAGAAAAAGATGTTGTTACTATATTAAGAGCAGTTCACAAATATAAGGACTCAAGAGAACAGTTCGAAATAAGAACTCACAAGAGACTTATAGATATCGTTAATCCATCACCTAAGACTGTTGATGCATTAATGAGATTAAATCTACCAGCAGGTGTAGATATCGAAATAAAGCTATAATAGCAAAATTATAATAAAGACATTGAACTATTATGATTGCTTAGCAATCCGCTAATAAGTTTGGGAGGTGTAAATACATGAAAAAAGCTATAATTGGTAAGAAAATAGGAATGACTCAAATTTTCGATGAAAATGGTAAAGTAATTCCAGTAACAGTTGTAGAAGCAGGTCCATGTGTTGTAACTCAAAAGAAAACTATCGAAAAAGATGGTTATGATGCAATACAAGTTGGTTTTGGAGAAGTAAGAGAAAAGTTACTTAACAAGCCAGCAAAGGGACACTTCGCAAAAGCAGGAGTTTCATTAAGAAGAACTCTTAAAGAATTTAGATTAGAAGATACTAGCGCATACGAAGTAGGCCAAGAAATCAAGGCTGACGTATTTGCAGTAGGAGATAAGGTAGACGTATCAGGAGTTTCTAAAGGTAAGGGATTCCAAGGGGTTATCAAGAGATGGAACCAACAAAGAGGTCCTATGACACACGGTTCTAAGTTCAAGAGAGCACCAGGTTCAATGGGAGCTGCTTCAGACCCATCAAGAACATTCAAAAACAAAAAAATGCCAGGACACATGGGAGCTGCTAACACTACAGTATTAAACTTAGAAGTAGTTAAAGTTATAGCAGAAAAGAACTTAATATTAATTAAGGGTGGAATTCCAGGTCCAAACAAGAGCAAAGTAGTAATAAGAAATACAGTTAAGGCTTAATTTCTTAAGGAAAGGAGGAAGCAGGATGCCTACAGTAGGATTATTCAATAAAGAAGGTAAAAAAGTTGGAGATTTCCAATTAAACGAAAATATATTCGGAACTGAAATAAACGCAAACGCTATGCACCAAGTAGTTGTTGCATTATTAGCTAACAAGAGACAAGGAACTCAATCAGCTAAAACAAGAGCTGAAGTTAGAGGAGGCGGAATCAAGCCTTGGAGACAAAAAGGAACTGGTAGAGCAAGACAAGGTTCAATCAGAGCTCCACAATGGATCAAAGGTGGTATTGTATTCGCACCAAAGCCAAGAGATTACAGAATGGCTATACCAAAGAGCATGAAGAGAGTTGCTATGATGTCAGCATTATCAAGCAAAGTTCAAGAAGGACAAATGCTTGTTGTTGAAGATTTAGCATTCGATTCAATCAAAACTAAGAATGTAGTTAACATGCTAAACGCAATGGAAGCTAAGAAGACTTTAATCGTAACAGCTGAGTCAAACGAAGTTGTTTACAAGTCAGCTAGAAACATTGAAGGTGTAGCAGTTATCCCTGCAAACAACATCAATGTATATGACTTACTTAAGTTTGAAAAAGTAGTTATGACTAAAGATGCTGTATCAAAGATTGAGGAGGTGTACGCATAATGAATTTAACAAGCCATGATATAATAAGAAAGCCTGTTATAACTGAAAAGAGTATGGCAGCAATGGCAGAAAATAAGTACACTTTCATAGTTCACATAAGTGCTAACAAATCTCAAATAAAGAGAGCAGTTGAAGAAGTTTTCAACGTAAAAGTTGCAGATGTAAAGACTAGCAGAACTATGGGAAAAACTAAGAGAATGGGCGTACATGTAGGAAAGAGAGCTGACTACAAGAAAGCGATCGTTACATTAGCTGAAGGCAGCACTATTGAATTCTTCGAAGGAATGCAATAGACGTCAATAAGGTGATTTATTGGTGTTTATAACACCAGATAAGCTGAAAGAAGGAGGGAAATTAAATGGCAGTTAAAACATTTAGACCTACAACACCATCAAGAAGAAACATGACTATGCCAACATTTGAAGAAATAACTACAAATGTACCTGAAAAGTCACTTTTAGTTTCTTTAAAGAAAACTGGTGGTAGAAATGCACAAGGTAAAATAACTGTAAGACACCACGGTGGTGGCGCTAAGAGAAAATATAGAATAATTGATTTCAAGAGAAATAAGGACGGTATCCCAGCAAAGGTTGCAACTGTAGAATACGATCCAAATAGATCAGCATACATTGCATTAGTTGTATACGCAGACGGAGAAAAGAGATACATAATCGCTCCAGCAGGATTAAAAGTTGGCGATGTTGTAGTATCAGGACCAGAAGCAGATATCAAGCCAGGTAACACTTTACCATTAGCTAACATTCCAGTTGGTACATTCATCCACAACGTTGAATTACAAGCAGGAAAAGGAGCTCAATTAGTAAGAGCTGCTGGTGGATCAGCACAATTAATGGCTAAAGAAGGTAAATATGCTACTTTAAGATTACCATCAGGTGAAATGAGATATGTTAGAATCGAATGTAGAGCTACAGTTGGTTCAGTATCAAATTCAACAAACGATATCGTTAAGATCGGTAAAGCTGGTAGAAAGAGACACATGGGTATCAGACCAACAGTTAGAGGATCAGTAATGAACCCTTGCGATCACCCTCACGGTGGTGGTGAAGGTAAGTCACCAGTAGGTAGACCAAGTCCAATGACTCCATGGGGTAAACCAGCACTTGGATACAAGACTAGAAAGAACAAGAAATACTCAGATAAATTCATTATCAAGGGTAGAAATAAGAAATAGTCTGAAGAGAATGTTAATTCTCTTCAAGGCTACAGCCTAAATATGTGAAGGGAGGCAATTATAGTGAGTAGATCAATCAAAAAAGGACCTTTCGTCCACAAGGGACTATTAAAGAAAATAGAAGAAATGAATGCTAGTGGTGAAAAGAAAGTTGTAAAAACTTGGTCAAGAAGTTCAACAATTTTCCCTCAAATGATAGGACACACAATAGCTGTTCATGATGGTAGAAAACATATCCCTGTATATGTATCAGAAGATATGGTAGGACACAAATTAGGTGAATTTTCACTAACTAGAACATTTAGAGGACATGACGATAAGTCATCAAAAAGAAAGTAGTAGAGCCTGGAAAGGAGGATCATAAATGGAAGCTAGAGCTATAGCTAAATATGTAAGAATGTCTCCAATAAAGGTAGGAGCTGTTCTTGATTTAATAAGAGGAAAGAATGTAAGAGAAGCATCAGCTATCTTAGAATATACTCCAAGAGAAGCAGCAGTAGCAATAAAGAAAGTGTTACATTCAGCTGTTGCTAATGCAGAAAATAATCACGGATTAGATGCCGATAGATTATACGTTTCAGATGCATATGTAGGCCACGGTCCAACATTAAAGAGATTCAGACCAATGGATCACGGTAAGGCATTCAGAATTAACAAGAGAACAAGTCACATAACAGTAGTTGTTAAAGAAAGATAGAAGAAGGAGGGAATTCGAAGTGGGTCAAAAAGTAAATCCTCATGGACTTAGAGTAGGAGTTATCAAAGGATGGGACGCAAAATGGTACGCTAACAAGAAAGATTTTGCTGACAATCTTGTAGAAGATAACAAAATAAGACAATTCGTTAAAAAGGAACTTTTCTCAGCTGGTATTTCAAAAATCGAAATAGAAAGAGCAGCTAAAAGAGTTAAGTTAAATATATATACTGCTAAACCTGGTGTTGTCATCGGAAAAGGTGGATCAGGAATAGAAGCTTTAAAAAATAAATTAACTTCATTTGTTTCAGGAAAGAACGTTCTTATAAACATAGTAGAAGTTAAAAATGTTGAGTCAGACGCTCAATTAATGGCTGAAAATATAGCAGCACAATTAGAAAAGAGAATATCATTCAGAAGAGCTATGAAGCAAGTTATCCAAAGAGGAATGAAGCAAGGAGTTAAAGGTGTTAAAACTGCTTGTTCAGGAAGATTAGGTGGAGCTGAAATAGCTAGAACTGAGCAATATCATGAAGGTACAATTCCACTACAAACTTTAAGAGCTGATATCGATTATGGATTTGCAGAAGCAGATACAACATACGGTAAAATCGGAGTTAAGGTTTGGGTTTATAATGGAGAAATTCTTCCAACTAAAAAAGTTGAAAAGGAAGAAGCTAACGCATAAGAAAGGAGGAATAAATCATGTTAATGCCTAAAAGAGTTAAGCATCGTAAGGTACAACGTGGTAGAATGAAAGGTAAAGCAACAAGAGGAAATTTCCTAGCATACGGAGATTTCGGTATTCAAGCTAATACTTGTGGATGGATCACAAGTAACCAAATAGAAGCTGCCAGAATTGCTATAAATAGATATATCAAAAGAGGAGGAAAACTTTGGATAAAGATTTTCCCAGATAAGCCAGTTACTGCAACACCTGCCGAAACTAGAATGGGTAAAGGTAAAGGGGCAGTAGAATACTGGGTAGCAGTAGTTAAGCCAGGTAGAGTATTATTTGAATTATCTGGAGTTAATGAAGAAGTTGCAAGAGAAGCTATGAGACTTGCATCACACAAACTTCCTGTAAAGACTAAGTTCGTTACAAGAAGAGATTTTGAGGAAATGGGTGGTGAAGAATAATGAAGGCTAGAGAATTAAAAGAATTAAGAGCAAGTAATCCTCAAGATTTAAAAGCTAAGCTAGGAGAACTTAAAGCTGAATTATTCAACTTAAGATTCCAATTAGCTACAGGACAATTAGAAAATCCTATGAGAATAAGAGAAGTAAAGAAGTCTATAGCCCAAATAAAAACCATCTTAAGACAAGAAGAGTTAAGGGTTGTTGAACAGTAATCTGGAAGGAGGTAAGCCTTAATGGAAAGAGGACTAAGAAAAAAGAAAATCGGAAGAGTTGTTTCTGATAAAATGGATAAAACTATCGTAGTTGCTATTGAAACTAAAGTAAGACATCCACTATACGGAAAGACTGTTAACAGAACTACTAAGTTCAAAGCTCATGATGAAAAAAATGAAGCACAAGTTAATGATAGAGTTTTAATAATGGAAACAAGACCTTTATCAAAAGACAAGAGATGGAGACTTGTTGAAATAGTTGAAAAGGCTAAATAATATAGCTTAAAGACTGAAAGGAGGGTAATTTTCAATGATACAACAACAAACTAGATTAAAAGTAGCTGATAACTCAGGTGCAAAGGAAATTATGTGCATAAGAGTTTTAGGCGGATCTAAGAGAAAGTACGGTAACATTGGAGACATAATAGTTGCTAGCGTTAAAAGTGCAACACCAGGCGGAGTTGTTAAAAAAGGCGAAGTAGTAAAAGCTGTTATTGTTAGATCAGTAAAAGGAATAAGAAGAGCAGACGGATCATACGTAAAATTCGATGAAAATGCTGCTGTTATAATAAAAGATGATAAGCAACCAAAAGGAACACGTATCTTTGGACCTGTTGCTAGGGAGCTAAGAGATAAAGAATTCAATAAAATATTATCATTAGCACCAGAAGTTCTATAATAAGGAGGTGGCTAACTTGAAAATACACGTAAAGAAGAACGACACAGTTGTTGTTATATCAGGAAAAGATAAAGGAAAAACTGGTGAAGTTTTAAAAGTATTCCCTAAAACTGGAAAGGTTCTAGTTCAAGGAGTTAACATAGTAAAGAAGCACCAAAAAGCAGGTAGAACTCAAGCTGAAAGTGCTATAATCGAAAGAGAAGCTGCTATAAACAGCTCAAAGGTAATGTTATATTGTACAAAGTGCAAAAAAGCTACTAGAATTAGCAATAAAATCTTAGAAGATGGCGCTAAAGTAAGAGTATGCAAAAAGTGCGGAGAAACATTCTAGAAATTGAAAGGAGGTTAACAATATGACAAGACTTCAAGATAAGTATGAAAAAGAGATAATTCCAGCTATGATGGAAAAGTTCGGATATAAAAATGTAATGCAAGTCCCAAGACTTGAAAAAATAGTAATCAACATGGGTGTTGGTGAAGCTAAAGAAAATCAAAAGGTTTTAGAATCAGCAGTTAGTGATTTAACTCTAATAAGTGGTCAAAAGCCAATATTAACAAGAGCTAAGAAATCAGTTGCTAACTTCAAGATAAGAGAAAACATGGCATTAGGATGTAAAGTTACATTAAGAAAAGCAAAGATGTATGAATTTGCTGATAAGTTAATGTCAATTGCTTTACCAAGAGTTAGAGACTTTAGAGGAATTTCAGCTAAGTCATTTGACGGTAGAGGAAATTACTCATTAGGAATTAAAGAACAATTAATATTCCCAGAAATTGAGTACGATAAGATCGATAAAGTAAGAGGAATGGATATAATCTTCGTAACAACAGCTAACACTGACGAAGAAGCAAGAGAATTATTAAGATTCCTTGGAATGCCATTTGCTCAATAATAAGGAGGGATAATACATGGCACGTAAAGCGATGATAGAAAAGTGGAGTAAAACTCCTAAGTATAAGACTAGAGCTTATACTAGATGTAGAATATGTGGAAGACCACATTCTGTATTAAAGAAATTCGGTATATGCCGTATCTGTTTCAGAGAACTTGCGTATAAAGGCCAAATCCCTGGTTGTAAAAAAGCAAGCTGGTAATACCGGAGATATAGCGAAAGGAGGCACATTAAATGGTTATGACAGATCCTATAGCAGATTTGCTAACACGTATAAGAAATGCAAATGCTGTTAAACATGAAGTAGTAGAGGTACCTTCTTCTAACGTAAAGAAGGCCGTTGCAAATATATTATTACAAGAAGGATACATCAAGGAAATTGATGAATACAATGATGGAGTAGTTCCAATGTTAAGAATAGCTCTTAAATATGGAGCTGACAATGAAAGAGTAATCACTGGATTAAAGAGAATATCAAAGCCAGGATTAAGAGTATACTGCAAGAAAGACGAAACTCCAAGAGTTCTTAATGGTTTAGGAATAGCTATTATTTCAACTTCAAAAGGAATAATGGTTGATAGAGAAGCTAGAAAGAACGGCGTTGGTGGAGAAGTTCTTTGCTACGTTTGGTAGTCAGTATTAAAAAGTAATTAACTAAAACATTCGAATATATGTATGTATAAAATACAGGAGGTGCAATTATGTCAAGAGTAGGTAGATTACCAATAGCTATACCTGCTGGCGTAACTGTTACAGTAACACCAGAAAATGTTGTTACTGTAAAAGGACCTAAGGGTGAGCTAGTAGAAGCTATGCACAAAGACATGAATATCGCGGTTGAAAACAACGAAGTAGTTGTAACTAGACCAAGTGACGATAAAGAGCATAGAGCTCTTCACGGATTAACTAGAGCACTTATAAACAACATGGTTGTTGGAGTTGAAAAAGGATTCCAAAAGACATTAATATTAAACGGTGTTGGTTATAGAGCTCAAAAGCAAGGAAACAAACTTGTAATGAATCTTGGATATTCACATCCAGTTGAAATAGAAGCAATGGAAGGTGTTGAATTCGAAATACCTGAAGCTACTAAAGTAGTTGTTAAAGGAATCAACAAGCAAAAAGTTGGAGAAGCAGCTGCTAAGATCAGATCATGGAGAAAACCAGAACCATACAAGGGTAAAGGTATAAGATACGAAGACGAAGTGATCAGACGTAAAGAAGGTAAAACTGGTAAGTAATAAAAGAAAGGAGTGAGCTTTATGTTTAAGAAGGCAGACAGAAAAGCAAGCAGAAAGAGACGTCACCTTAGAGTACGTAAGAAAGTTTTCGGTACTCCTGAAAGACCAAGACTTTCAATATACAGAAGTGAAAAGAATATCTATGCACAAATCATTGATGATATAAATGCTGTAACTTTAGTTGCTGCTTCAAGCTTAGAAAAAGATTTCTCAGCTAAAGGTGGAAACAAAGAAGGCGCTAAATTAGTAGGCGGATTAGTTGCTAAGAAGGCTATTGATAAGGGAATAACAGAAGTTGTTTTCGATAGAGGTGGATTCATATACCACGGAAGAATTAAATCATTAGCTGAAGGTGCTAGAGAAGCAGGCTTAAAATTCTAAGAAACGAGGAGGGAAATAAATGAGAATCGATCCTAGTACACTAGACCTTAAAGAAAAGGTTGTTAACATAAACAGAGTTACTAAGGTTGTTAAAGGTGGTAGAAACTTCAGATTCGCAGCTCTAGTTGTTGTCGGAGACGAAAACGGACACGTTGGAGTAGGAATGGGAAAATCTATCGAAATACCTGAAGCAATAAAAAAAGGAATTGAAGATGCTAAGAAGAATTTAGTAGAAATTTCAACAGTTAGCACTACAATACCACACGAAATCCATGGTAAGTTCGGAACAAGTGATGTTCTAATAATGCCAGCTAAAGAAGGTACAGGAGTTATCGCTGGAGGTCCAGCTAGAATAGTACTTGAATTAGCAGGAATCAAGGACGTTAGAGCTAAATCATTAGGTTCAAACAATCCAAACAACATGGTAAAAGCTACAATCAACGGATTAGCTAACTTAAGAACAGCTGAACAAATAGCTAAATTAAGAGGAAAATCTGTTGAGGAAATATTAGGTTAGGAGGGAAATTGCATGGCTAAGTTAAGAATTACACTAGTAAAGAGCTTAATTGGTAGAAAGAAAGATCATATCGCTACTGCAAATGCCCTTGGACTTAAGAAGATCGGTAAGACAGTAGAACATGAGGGAACTCCTCAAATAAACGGTATGGTAAACAAGATTGATTACTTACTAAAAGTAGAAGAAATATAAGAGGAGGTGCACTGAGTTATGAAACTTCATGAATTAAAGCCAGCAGCTGGAAGCAGAAAAGCTCCTAAGAGAGTTGGTAGAGGAACTGGTTCAGGTTTAGGAAGAAACGCTGGTAAAGGTGAAAAAGGACAAAACGCTAGATCAGGTGGTGGAGTTAGACCAGGATTCGAAGGTGGTCAAATGCCATTATACAGAAGACTTCCTAAGAGAGGATTCACTAATATCTTCGCTAAAAAGATCGTTAGCATAAACGTAGATAGACTAAACATTTTTGAAAATGGAACAGAAGTTACTCCAGAATTACTTTTAGAAAAAAGAGTTATTTCAAAAGTTATGGACGGAGTTAAGATTCTTGGAAACGGAAACTTAGAAAAGAACTTAACTGTAACAGGATGTAAGTTCTCAAAATCTGCAATAGAGAAGATCGAAGCAGCTGGAGGAAAAGTTGAGGTGAAATAAGAATGCTATCAACCCTACGTAATGCCTGGAAGGTTCCAGAATTGAGAAAGAGATTTTACTGGACAATATTTTTAGTTGCAATCTTTAGGATGGGAAGTCATATTCCTGTTCCTGGGATTAGCACTGATTTTCTTAGACAGTATACTCAATCTGGAAATTTAATGGGTTTCTATGATTTAATATCAGGTGGAGCCTTAAGTAGATTTAGTATTTTTGCTCTTGGTGTAATGCCGTACATCAATGCATCAATTATTACACAGCTATTAACAATAGCAATACCATCTTTAGAGCAACTTTCAAAAGAAGGTGAAGAAGGTAGGAAAAAGATACAAAATGCCACTAGGTATGTATCAATTGTAATTGCTGTAATTCTTGCATTTGGTATGTATGCGACAATAGCTCAAACGGGAGCAACTGGAAGTATGAAGACTGCACAAATGATGGTTGTCATACTGGCATTAGTTGTTGGATCTACATTCTGTATGTGGTTAGGAGACCAGATCACTGTTAAAGGTTTCGGAAACGGTGTATCAATCTTAATCTTTGTAAATATAGTTTCAAGATTACCAATGACAATTGCTTCAGTTATGTCATTAGATATAAATGTTGTTGAGATTGCTTTATTCCTAGTATTTGCATTAGCACTACTTGCAGGAGTAATTTATTTCTCACTTGCTGAAAGAAGAATTCCTGTTCAATATGCAGGAAAAGCAGTTGGTAATAAGATGATGAAAGGTCAATCCACTCACATCCCATTAAGCATAGTAGGATCTGCTGTTATAGCGATAATATTCTCTATGTCAGTAATGCAATTCTTACCAACAATAGCTGGTTTCTTCCCAGACAAGGAGTGGGCAGTTTGGGTTACTAGTAGCCCAGCAAGTATTTTTAATAGTAAGACTTGGATGTATCCAGTTGTCTATGCGCTATTAACAATATTCTTCAATTGGTTCTATACACAAGTAACATTCAAGCCAGATGAAATGTCAGAGAATCTGCATAAATCTGCTGGATTTATACCAGGTATAAGACCGGGAGAGCCAACTACACAATACTTTGAAAGTATTCTTAATAGAATATCTTTCATAGGAGGAATATTTGCAGCACTATTAGCTGTTACACCAATAATAGTAACAAACTATACTTCATTCAAGGAAATACAATTTGGGGGAACAGCACTTCTTATTGTAGTGAGTGTTGCTCTAGATTTCACAAGAAAGCTAGAATCACAAATGATAATGAGACACTACAAAGGATTTCTTAAATAAGATTAGATAATGGAGATGATGCCCGTGAAGATTATTTTACTAGGTCCTCCTGGAGCAGGAAAAGGAACACAGGCAAAATCAATTAGTAATAGATATTCAATTCCACACATTTCTACAGGAGATATTTTCAGAAAGAACATTTCAGAAAATACTCCATTAGGAATTGAAGCAAAAAGATATATGGATAACGGACAATTAGTTCCAGACCAAGTTACCATAGATATGGTTAAAGATAGACTTACGCAAGATGATTGTAAGAATGGATATCTTTTAGATGGATTCCCAAGAACAGTTGCTCAAGCGGAAGCATTACAAGAATTTTTAGAAAGTAGAAATGAAAACTTAGATACAGCTTTATGTATAGAAGTTCCAAGTTCATTTATACTTGAAAGAATGACTGGTAGAAGAGTTTGTCCTTCATGCGGAGCAAGTTATCATGTTAAATTCAATCCACCAGCGGTTGATGGTAAATGTGATCTTTGTGGAAGCGATGTTGTTCAAAGAAAAGACGACACTGAAGAAACAGTTAAAGAAAGACTTGACGTTTATGAAAAACAAACACAACCACTAATTGATTTTTATAGAAATAAAAACTTACTTTCAACAGTTGATGGTACTAAAGCTATTAACGAAGTATTTGAAAGTATCTGCGATATCTTAGGAAGCAATAAATAATGATTTTTATTAAAAATGATTTAGAGCTTGATCTAATGAGAAAAGCAGGAAAAATAGTAGCTGAAACATTACTACTATTAGAACATGAAATAAAACCAGGTATTAGTACAAAAGAATTAGATGCAATTGCAGAGCAGTTTATAACTGAGCAAGGAGCTAAACCTTCCTTTAAAGGATTATATGGTTTTCCAGCTACACTTTGTATATCTGTTAATAATGAAGTTGTACATGGAATACCAGGTGGATACATCTTAAAAGATGGTGATATTGTCAGTATTGACTGTGGAGCATGTTTAGATGGATTTCATGGGGATGCAGCTAGAACTTTTCCAGTAGGAAATGTAAGTGAAGATGCATCAAAACTTATAAAAGTTACTGAACAATCTTTCTTTGAGGGAATAAAATTCGCTCAAATTGGGAATAGATTAACAGATATATCACATGCCATACAAGATCATATAGAAGCAAATGGATTTTCCGTTGTTAAAGATTTTGTAGGACACGGGATAGGCAGAGATCTACATGAGGATCCTGAAGTACCTAACTTCGGTAGACCAGGTAGAGGTCCAGTGCTTACTAAAGGCATGGTTCTAGCTATAGAACCAATGGTTAACGTAGGAACTTTTAAAGTAAGAACATTGAGAAATGATTGGACAGTTGTAACAAGTGATGGAAGCCTATCAGCACATTACGAAAATACAGTTGCAATTTTACCAGATGGTCCCGAGGTATTAACACTGATTAAATAGAAAGTGTTGCTTAGTTTTAAATTTGCGTAGTATAGTAATACTTGGCTTATTTATTACTAAGGTAATCATCGAGGTGAAAAATTTGCAAAACAATGACTTGATTGGGAAAGTTGTTCTTTCTTTAGCTGGTAGAGATAAAGGAAATTTATATGTGATTACACAAATAGTCGATGATCAGTATGTATTGCTTATAAACGGTGATACTAAAAAGGTTAAGACACCTAAGAAAAAGAAAATTAAACATTTAACTTTCTTAGAAGATATAGATGCCGATATCAAATCAGCCATAATCAGCGACAGAAATGATACAGACTTAAAAATTAAGAGATTTTTAAAATTAAGATACATTGTTAAGGAGGGTTGATTACCTTATGTCAAAAGATGATGTTATAGAAATGCAAGGTGTAGTTTTAGAATCTTTACCAAATGCAAACTTCCAAGTTGAACTTGAAAGTGGGCATACAATTCTAGCACATATATCAGGAAAATTAAGAATGAACTTCATCAGAATTCTACCAGGAGATAAAGTTACAGTTGAACTTTCTCCATATGATTTAACAAGAGGTAGAATTACTTGGAGAGCAAAATAGGATAGAGAGATCTATCAAATATTACAAGGAGGGTTAGCGATGAAAGTAAGACCATCAGTTAAGCCTATTTGCGAAAAGTGCAAAGTAATAAGAAGAAAAGGAAGAGTAATGGTAATCTGTGAAAATCCAAAGCACAAGCAAAAACAAGGCTAATATAAATAAATATTAGACAAAAAATACAAATTAGGTATTTAAATTTTATTGACTTTTTTGTCAAAGTCGCCTATCATTATATAGGCATTTAATTAATTTAATAATTAGATTTTAGGAGCGGCTGATGATAGAGAATTTAAATTCTCTATTGACCTAAAATTTTATTATATATATAATATTATTTTTAAAATAAAAATAATAACTTTTAGGCATTTCAATTACCAGGAGGTGTAAATTTTAATGGCAAGAATAGCAGGTATTGACCTACCAAGAGAAAAAAGAATTGAAATAGGTTTAACTTATATATACGGAATAGGATTACCTACTTCACATGAGATATTAAAAGCTACAGGAATTAATCCTGATACAAGAGTTAAGGATCTTACTGAAGAAGAAGTAAATTCATTAAGAACTTACATTAAGGACCTTACAATCGAAGGTGACTTAAGAAGAGAAGTAGCTTTAAATATTAAGAGATTAGTAGAAATCGGATGCTACAGAGGAATTAGACATAGAAAAGGTCTTCCATTAAGAGGACAAAAAACTAAGACTAATGCGAGAACAAGAAAAGGTCCTAAAAAGACTATCGCAAACAAGAAGAAGTAGTTAGGAGGGAAGGCAATGGCAAAGGTTAAAAAGACTAGAAGAAAAAAAGATAGAAAAAATGTTGAACATGGTGCTGCACACATCAAATCAACTTTCAATAACTCAATAGTTACTTTAACAGACGCACAAGGAAATGCGTTATCATGGTCAAGTGCTGGAGCTCTAGGTTTCAGAGGATCAAGAAAGAGCACACCATTCGCAGCTCAAATGGCAGCAGAAACTGCAGCTAAAGCAGCAATGGAACATGGTTTAAAGAGCATTGAAGTATATGTAAAGGGACCAGGATCAGGTAGAGAAGCAGCAATCAGATCTCTACAAGCAGCTGGATTAGAAGTAACTCTAATCAAAGATGTTACTCCAATCCCACACAATGGATGTAGACCACCAAAAAGAAGAAGAGTCTAGTAGATTCATATAGGAGGTGTAATTAATGGCAAGATATACTGGAGCTACATGTAGATTATGTAGAAGAGAAGGTATGAAATTATTCCTTAAAGGGGATAGATGTTATACAGATAAATGTGCTTTCGCAAGAAGAAGTTACGCACCAGGACAACACGGAGCAGCAAGAAAGAAATTATCAAACTATGGTGTACAACTTAGAGAAAAGCAAAAAGCTAGAAGAATATACGGAGTGTTAGAAGGTCAATTCAGATCATACTATGAAAAGGCTGAACACATGAAGGGTATCACTGGTGAAAACTTATTAATGTTATTAGAATTAAGATTAGATAACGTTGCATATAGATTAGGATACGGTGCTTCAAGAAACGAAGCAAGACAATTAGTTAACCACGGACATTTCTTAGTAAATGGTAAGAGAGTTGACATTCCTTCATATCAAGTATCAGTTAACGATGTAATAACTGTTGCTGAGAAGAGCAGAGGAAGCGAAAAGTTCAAGACTTTCGTTGAAAATCCAAAGACTTTACCAAAATGGTTAGAAGCTAACGTTGAAAACTACGAAGGCAAAGTAGTTGCTATGCCAGCTAGAGAAGACATTGACGTACCAGTTAATGAAACTCTTATCGTTGAGTTATATAGCAAATAATTGTAATATTTGTTAGTACAAATATAGAATCAGTTGCCCTCAAAATAAGGTTGCCATTTTAATAATAAGGAGGGTTCGTATGTTAGAAATCGAAAAGCCAATAATTGAATGTGTAGAGGCAAATGAAGACGGTACTTATGGTAAGTACGTTGTAGAGCCATTAGAAAGAGGATACGGTATAACTTTAGGAAACGCCCTAAGAAGAATACTATTATCATCATTACCAGGAGTTGCAACTACTTCAGTTAAAATTGATGGTGTACTTCATGAGTTTTCTACAATCCAAGGAGTTAAAGAAGATGTTACAGAAATAATTCTTAATATCAAAGCTTTAGCTTTAAAAATGAATGGTGAAGGTCCTAAAACTATATATATAGATGCAAAAGGACCTGGTGTTGTTACAGCAGCAGATATAAAGACTGATGGAGATGTTGAAGTTGTAAATAAGGATTTACATATTGCAACTTTAGACAATGACGGAAGACTTTATATGGAGTTAACTGTTAATAGAGGTAGAGGATACGTTACTCAAAACAAGAATAAGAGTGAAGATCTACCAATATCAGCAATCGCTGTTGATTCAATATATACACCAGTTAAGAGAGTTAACTTTAAAGTAGAAAATACTAGAGTTGGTCAAATTACTGACTACGATAAGTTAACACTTGAAATTTGGACTAATGGTACTATTAAAATTGATGAAGCTATAAGTCTTTCATCAAAGATCTTAATAGAACATTTCAAACTATTTATGTCATTAACAGATGAAACTAATGATGTTGAAATAATGATTGAAAAAGAAGAAGATAAAAAGGAAAAAGTACTAGAAATGACTGTAGAAGAGCTAGACTTATCAGTTAGATCATATAACTGTTTAAAGAGAGCTGGAATAAATACAGTTCAAGAGCTTGCTAACAGATCAATGGATGATATGATGAAAGTAAGAAATCTAGGAAAGAAATCCTTAGAAGAAGTTGAAAAGAAGCTTAAAGAATTAGGCTTAAGCTTAAAATTAAGCGACGAGTAAGGAGGTAAATCCATGGCAGGTTATCGTAAGTTAGGTCTTCCTACTGACCAAAGAAGAGCTATGCTAAGAAATTTAGTAACTAGTTTCTTAAAGCATGGTAAAATCGAAACAACTGAAACTAGAGCAAAAGAAACTAGAAGTATAGCTGAAAAAATGATTACTCTTGCAAAAAGAGGTGATCTTCACGCTAGAAGACAAGTTTTATCATTTGTTCAAGAAGAAGCAGTAGTTAAACACTTATTTGAAAATATAGCTCCACAATACACTGAAAGAAACGGTGGATATACAAGAATGTATAAAAAAGGTCCTAGAAGAGGAGACGGAGCTGAAATGGTTATACTTGAATTAGTATAATTATTCATGGGGATTAAGAGCAATCTTAATCCCCATTTTGTTATATTTAAATAATTTCTATAGAACTGTAATAATGGAAATTTAATATTGGAGTTGAAAGTTGTAATTTATGGTATATAATAATAATGGTAAAGTGTATATACAGTAACATGCTACATTTGTATAGAAATTATTATTTTGGGTATCAATATACAATAAATAATGGTAGTAAATAAGTATAAATTATGGAGGACCAAATGAGTCAAGAAATGATTAAATGTGAGAATCTAGTTTTTAAGTACACATCACATGAAGATGGTATTGAGAAATATGCTATAAATGGTGTTGATTTAACTGTTAATAAAGGCGAATTTCTAGTTGTATTAGGCCATAATGGGTCAGGAAAATCAACTTTAGCAAAGCATATGAATGCATTACTTATACCAAGTGACGGTTATGTGTATGTTGATGGATTAAATACTAAAGATAAAGATAATGTTTGGGATGTAAGATCAAAAGCTGGAATGGTATTCCAAAATCCAGATAATCAAATGGTCGCAACTATAGTAGAAGAAGATGTTGCTTTTGGACCAGAAAACTTAGGGGTTGATCCTAAAGAAATCAGAAAACGTGTTGATGAAAGTCTAGAAAAAGTAGGTATGAGCGAGTATAAAAGACATGCGCCACATCTTTTATCAGGTGGTCAAAAGCAAAGAGTTGCTATAGCTGGTATACTTGCAATGCAACCTGAATGTATAATTTTTGATGAACCTACAGCAATGCTAGATCCATCAGGTAGAAAAGAAGTACTAAAAAATATTAAAGAAATAAATAAAGAATATGGTATTACTATAGTTCTTATTACTCATTATATGGATGAAGCTGCACAAGCAGATAGAATTGTTGTAATGGATGAAGGAAAATTAATTCTTGAAGGTAATCCTAAAGATGTATTTTCTCAAGTTGAGCTTATGAAAAAGATAGGACTTGATGTACCACAAGTAACAGAACTTAGTTATGAGCTTAGAAAAGAAGGTATAGATTTAGATAGTAAAATAATAAATGTAGATGAGATGGTGGATGCGTTATGTCAATTAAAATAGAAAATTTAACACATGTATATATGGCTAATGGACCTTTTGAAAAGAAAGCATTAGATAATGTTAACTTAGACATAAAGGATGGAGAATTTATTGCTTTAATAGGACACACAGGATCAGGAAAATCAACTCTTATACAACACATGAATGGACTTTTAGAAGCTACTTCAGGAAAGATAATAGTCGATGGGGAAGATATAACTCAAAAAGGAGTTAAGCTTTCAGATGTTAGAAAGAAAGTAGGACTTGTATTCCAATATCCAGAATATCAACTTTTTGAAGAGACTATTGCTAAAGATATAGCATATGGTCCTACTAATCTAGGATTAGATGAAGAAGAGATTGATAAGCGTGTTAGAAAATCGATGGAGATGGTTGGATTAGATTATGAAGTGTATAAGGATAAATCTCCTTTTGATTTAAGTGGAGGTCAAAAAAGAAGAGTTGCTATAGCTGGAGTTATTGCTATGGAACCAAAGACACTTATATTAGATGAACCAACAGCAGGATTAGATCCAAAGGGTAGAGATGATATATTAGAACAAATTCAATTACTTCATTCAAAGTATAATATGACAATTATATTAGTAAGTCATAGCATGGAGGATGTTGCAAAAATTGCTCAGAGAGTAATTGTTATGAACAAGGGTAAAGTTGCCTTAGAGGGAACACCAGCAGAGGTGTTTAAACATGTAAAAGAATTAGAAGAAATAGGTCTTGGAGTGCCTCAAGTTACTTATCTCATGATGAAGCTTAGAGAAAAAGGATATAAGGTAAGTGATGAAGTTTATACAATAGAGCAATGCAAAAAAGAGTTAATGAAGCTATTTGGAAAAAAGGAAGAGCATGGGGAGGATAAATAGGTGATAAAAGATATAACTATTGGACAATATATACCAGGAAACTCATTTACTCACAAGCTAGATCCTAGAACAAAGATTTTAATATCTTTATTATTTATTGTTTCTTTGTTTTTAATAGATAAGTTTGCTGGATATATTTTAGTTGTTGCGTTTCTTGCAGCAGTTATTATTAATTCTAAAGTACCACCAAGATTTATTTTAAAAGGATTAAAGCCTATTATAATTTTGGTAGTATTTACATCAATTTTAAATATTTTTATGATAAAAGGAACACCAAGTACATTATTATTCCAATTTGGATTTTTAAAGATATATGTTGAAGGTATTAGGACTGCAATATTTATGGCGTTAAGACTAATATTCTTAGTTGCAGGTACATCATTACTTACATTAACAACATCACCTATAGAACTTACAGATGGTATAGAAAGACTTTTAAGACCTATAGGTAAAGAATTAGCACATGAACTTGCAATGATGATGACAATAGCTTTAAGATTCATTCCAACATTAATGGATGAAACAGATAAGATCATGAAAGCTCAAAAAGCTAGAGGAGCAGATTTTGAATCAGGTGGAGTTATTCAAAAAGCAAAAAGCCTAGTACCACTTTTAGTTCCATTATTTATTAGTTCATTTAGAAGAGCAGATGAGCTTGCTATGGCGATGGAAGCTAGATGCTATAGAGGTGGAGCTGGAAGAACTAGAATGAAACAATTAGTCTTTACTAAGAATGATATTATTGCATGGTGTATATTTGGTATATTATTTGTAGCAAGTATAATTATTAGAGTTCTTTAGGAGTTGGACACGGTTAAGATGAAAAATATAAAGTTAACTATTGAATATGATGGAACAAAATATAATGGTTGGCAAAAGCAAAAACAAGGAAAAACAATTCAAGAGAGTATAGAAAAAGCTATAGAAAAGATTGTTAAAGAAGAAGTATCCATAACAGGAAGCTCTAGAACGGACTCAGGGGTTCATGCAAAGGGAATGATAGCAAACTTCATGACAGAAAGCAGAGTACCCCCTGAAAGGTTTAGAGAGGCTATAAATACTAAACTTCCAGATGATATTGCTATTATTAAATCTGAAGAAGTACCATTAGAGTTTCATTCAAGATATAATAGCAAAGGAAAAACATATTGTTATACATTAATTAATAGAAGAGAAAAAGTGGCTCTTTTAAAAAATTATGTTTATCATGTTGTAGAACCATTAGACGTAAAGCTTATGGAAGAGACATGCAAATATTTTATTGGAAAGCATGATTTTAGTGCTTTCAAAACTAATGGGAGCTCAGTTAAAACTACAGTTAGAACAATAAGTGACTTACATATAGAAAGAGATAAAGAATTTATAAAAATTTTTGTTACAGCTGATGGTTTTTTATATAATATGGTAAGAATAATAGTAGGGACATTAGTAGAGGTTGGACTAGGTAAGAAGAAGCCTGAGGAGGTTCTAAGTGCTATAAATACTGGGAATAGGGAAGAATCAGGTCATTGTGCACCACCTAATGGATTAGTATTAGAAAAAGTTTATTATTAATATAAAAAAATATGTAAAATTTGTTGACACGCCCGTAAGCGTGTATTATAATGATATATGTTTGTTAGAATATTTATGTACGGAAGATCCTTTAGCCCAGGATCTTGACATAAAGGCAGTACTAAGAGTATTGCGTACTGAAAGTTCAAGGAGGGAAAAGACATGAAATCATACATTGCGAAAGCACAAGAAGTTGAAAGAAAATGGTATGTTGTTGATGCTGCTGGTAAGCCACTAGGAAGAGTAGCTAGCCAAGTTGCTTCAATATTAAGAGGAAAAAATAAGCCAACATTTACACCAAATGTTGACTGCGGAGATTTCGTTATCGTAATCAATGCTGAAAAAGTTGTTTTAACTGGTAAGAAGTTAGATCAAAAAATGATGAGAAAGCACAGCTTATACGTAGGTGGATTAAAAGAAATCCCATACAGAGAAGTGTTAGACAAGAAACCTGAATTTGCTTTTGAAGAAGCAGTTAGAAGAATGCTTCCAAGCGGAGTTTTAGGAAGAAAAATGTTAAAGAAATTAAACGTAGTTAGAGGTTCAGAGCACAACCACGAAGCTCAAAAACCAGAAGTACTTGAATTAAAGTACTAATAACCGAAACTCGGGAGGAGGATTTAAAATGGCAAAAGTTCAATACATGGGAACTGGTAGAAGAAAGAAATCAGTTGCAAGAGTAAGACTAGTACCAGGAAATGGTAAAGTAGTTATAAATAAAAGAGAAATCGAAAACTTCTTTGGTTTAGAAACTTTAAGAGTTATCGTAAACCAACCTTTAGTTTTAACAGGAACTAAGGATAAGTTCGACGTATTAGTTAATGTTCACGGTGGAGGATTCACAGGTCAAGCTGGAGCAATCAGACACGGTATCTCAAGAGCATTAGTTAAATCAGACGAAGCTTTAAAGCCAGAATTAAAGAAAGCTGGATTCTTAACTAGAGACCCAAGAATGGTTGAAAGAAAGAAATACGGTCTTAAGAAAGCAAGAAGAGCTCCACAATTCTCAAAGAGATAGTATTTGGAGTACGGATGAAGGGAAGAGTTATTACTCTTCTCTTTTTTTTATTACAGAATAAAAGAAGTGTATCAATTAAGTTGTTACATTTCTTTTTTCTTTAAAAATTTATCATATAAAGAATAAAAATAGCATAAAAATGTGATATTTTTTATCTAATATAAAAAAATATATAATTAATACCATTGAAAAATGATGAAATTAGTCGAAAAAATAGCTTTTATAAGATTTTATTTCCATAAAAAGGTACGTTATATTAAATCTAGGTTAAATAAATGAAAATAATATTAACAAATGTAAAGAAATGATGTACACTTACCTTACAAAGGCGAAAATTTGGAGTTAATTAATTTGTATAAATATAAGAGATATGGAGGAAACAACTTTGAATTCTATAATAATGACGATTATAAGTTTAATGGGAGGTCTAGGACTTTTCCTTTATGGAATGAAGTTAATGGGAGATGGACTTGAAAATGCAGCTGGAGAAGGCTTAAAAAAGGTTCTTGAGAAAGTAACATCAAATCCAATAATAGCAGTTATAGTTGGTGCTATAGTTACAGCTGTAATACAAAGTAGTAGTGCTACTACTGTAATGGTTGTTGGTTTTGTTAATGCAGGACTTATGAACTTAGCTCAAGCAGCTGGAGTAATAATGGGTGCTAATATAGGTACTACAATTACAGCTCAATTAGTTGCTTTTAAGTTTGATGGAATAGCACCTATATGTGTGTTTGTCGGAACTGTAATAGTTATGCTTGCTAAAGCAAAGAAGAGAAGAGAGATAGGAAACATAATATTAGGTTTTGGTATATTATTTACTGGAATGAGTATGATGAGTGGAGCAATGAAACCTCTTGCAGCTACACCAATGTTTAAAGAATTAGTTGTAGCAATTAGTGGTAATATTGCCATAGGAGTTATAGCAGGAGCTGCAATTACAGCAATTCTTCAAAGTTCTTCAGCAACAACTGCAATATTAATAGTTCTTGCAACAACAGGGGCAATAGATATTCAAGGTGCATTACCTATATTATTTGGATGTAATATTGGGACATGTATTACAGCGATTCTTTCAACTGTTGGAACAAATAAAACAGCTCATAAAGCAGCGCTTTTACATCTTATCTTTAATATAGGAGGTACGATTATATTCTTACCACTTATACACGTATTAGGTGAATTAGTAACTGCTATGAGTCCAGGAGATGTTGAAAGACAAATTGCAAACTCACACACTGTATTTAACATAGCAAATACAGCCGTTATGTTACCGCTTAGAAAGTATCTAATATTAATAGTTAATAAAATAATACCAGGTGAAGATGAAATTGAAAAAATCGGTCCTAAGTATATAGATGATAGATTACTTGAAACTCCAGTAATAGCAGCTGGACAAGTTATAAAAGAAACTATTAGAATGGCTAATAAAGCTAAGAATAATCTTGAATTATCAATGAAGGCATTTGATGAAAGTAATGAAGATTTAGTTAAAGATGTATATAATAACGAACAAATAATAAATGTTCTAGAAGAATCAATAACTAATTATTTAGTTAAACTATCAAAATGTGACTTATCAGATAAAGAAAAAGGAATAGTTGCTTCAACATTCCATATAGTTAATGATATAGAAAGAATAGGAGATCATGCTGAAAATATTGCAGACCTTGCAGTTCAAAGAGCAAATAGGGAATTAAAGTATAGTAATGATGCAATAGAAGATTTACATCAAATATACAACTACACACTTACAGCTCTTCAAGTTGCAATTGATAGTTATGAAAATAGAGATGTAGCAAAAGCAAATAGCATAAATAGTGTTGAAGAAAGAATAAATACTTCACAAAAAGAATATAGAGAAAAACATATTAAGAGATTATATGATGGAAAATGTAATGCATATGCTGGAGCAATATTCTTAGATATGGTTTCAAACTTTGAAAGAATTGGTGACCATTCTAAAAATATAGCACAAAGTGTTATAGAAAATAATGCAATATAAATGTAGTTAAAGAGAATTACTAAAATGTAATTCTCTTTTTATTTAGAAGCTTTGTATTTTCTAGTACATATTTACAAGAATAAATAGACTGCATAATCACATAATAATTTTATAGTATTTTATTAGGAGGATAGAAGGTATGAAAATATTAAAGACTATATTATTAGCAAGTGTATTTTTGTTTTTGGGAAATTATGTAGCTTATGCAGCTGAAAATAATAAAGAGTATAAAGTATTAATAGATCCAGGTCATGGTGGATATGATGGGGGAGCAAAATCAAAAAATGGAACGGTAGAAAAAGATATAAACCTAGGGATAAGTTTAAAGCTAAGGGACATTTTAAAAGAAAAGGGCTATAAAGTTTATATGACTAGAGAAGAAGATATTGCACTATCTAACAAGAAAGTAGAAGACCTTACTAAGAGATGTGAAATGAAAAAAGAAAATGAATGTGATATATTCATTTCTATACATCAAAATATGTTTCAAAGTCAATCTTGTAAAGGAACCCAAGTATGGTATGCAAGTAATGAAAAAAGTAAGGCACTTGCAGAGAGCATACAATCAGCTGTAATAAAAGATGTTCAACCAAGTAATAAAAGAGTAGCCAAAGATGCTAAGAAGGCTTATAAGATACTTAGAGATGGATATGATGGTGGTTGTGTAATTGTAGAGTGTGGATTCTTATCTAATTATGATGATGAGAAGAAGTTACAAAATGAAGAATATCAAAAATCAATTGTTACAGCAATCGGCAATGGAATAGATAAATATTTTGAAGGAAATCCAGAAAAAGAACCAATATTAAAGTAATTTGTTATATTTCCTAGGAAATTGAAAGAGTTGTTTTATAAAACAACTCTTTTTGTATTAATAATTAGAAAAATAGTGATTTTTGAAATAAAAGTAATATATTGAAAAATTTATGGATAAGAAATAAACTATAAGAGAAGGGAGAGGATTTATTTTATGAGAGAGGTTAGTGTTAATACTATTAGGGATATAGTAAAAGAGTTATGTATAGAAGCTAATTATTACATTAGTAATGATATTAAAGAAGAGCTTATAAATTCTAATAATAAAGAAAAATTCGAAATAGCAAAAGAAGTATTATCAAAGATAATTGAAAATGATGATATAGCTAAAAAAGAAGATATGCCTATTTGTCAGGATACTGGTATGGCTTGTATATTTTTAGATATTGGACAAGATGTACATTTTATTGACGGGAATTTAGAAGAGGCTATAAATGAAGGTGTTAGAAGAGGATATGAAGATGGGTATTTAAGAAAATCAATAGTTAAAGATCCAGTTTTAAATAGGGTTAATACAAAAGATAATACTCCAGCTATAATTTATTACAATATAGTTGATGGGGATAAAGTTAAAATTACAGTTTCACCAAAGGGATTTGGCTCTGAAAATATGAGCAAGATAGCAATGCTTAAGCCATCTGATGGAATAGAAGGAGTTAAAAAATTTATATTAAAGACAGTTGAAGAAGCAGGACCTAATCCATGCCCGCCAATGGTTGTTGGAGTAGGTATTGGAGGTACATTTGATAAAGTAGCTCTATTAGCTAAAAAGGCTCTTTTAAGACCTATTAATGAAAGAAATAAAAATGAGGATTATGCAAAACTTGAGGAGGAACTTCTAAAAGATATCAACAGTTTAGGAATTGGTCCACAAGGGTTTGGTGGTTTAACAACAGCTTTGGGGATAAATATTGAAACTTATCCAACTCATATTGCAGGAATGCCTGTTGCTGTTAATATAAGTTGTCATGTTACAAGACATAAAGAGAAAGTTATATAAGGGGGAAGAAGCTATGGTAAAAAGAGTTATAACACCTTTAAATGATTTAGAAATTAGTGAATTAAAATGTGGAGATTCTATTCTTTTAACAGGGACAATATATACAGCTAGAGATGCAGCACATAAAAGACTTATAGAACTCATAGAAAAGGGAGAAGAACTTCCATTTGATTTAAAAGGAGAGACTATATATTATGTTGGACCAACTCCACCAAAGCCTGGTATGGTTATTGGATCTGCTGGACCAACAACGAGTTATAGAATGGATGCTTACGCTCCAAAACTTTTAGACTTAGGACTTAAAGGAATGATAGGAAAAGGTCTTAGAAATGAAGAAGTTATAGAGAGTATTAAGAGAAATAAAGCTATTTATTTTGGAGCAATTGGTGGTGCAGCTGCACTTATTGGAAAAAGTATTGTTAAATCAGAAGTTATTGCTTATGAAGATTTAGGTTCTGAAGCTATCAGAAGATTAGAAGTTAAAGATTTACCTTTAGTTGTTATAATAGATAGTTTAGGGAATAATCTTTATAAGATAGGAAAAGAAAATTACTTAAAAACAGTATAAGAAAAAGCTATCTATATTAGATAGCTTTTTTATATTATATACTTTTAAAGCCTTTACCTTTAACTTCAGATGTATCCATTATAGTAATAAATGCTTTAGGGTCAATGTCGTAAACTTTATTCTTTAAAACAAGCATTTCGCTAGTAGTAACGATGCAATAAAGCATTTTCTTTTTCATATGAGTGTATTCACCTTCAATAGGTATTGAAGTAACACCTCTATTCATATCTTCAATTACAAAATCAATAATGTTTTGACTTTCTTTTGTTATTATAAGCATTAGCTTTTTACTATTAAGACCTCTTAAAACTCTGTCTAAAACAGCACCTTGAATAAAGATTGATAATAAAGTATAAAGTGCTCTTGGAACACCAAATATTATGGCTCCAACAATAACTATTATGCAGTTTATTATAAATCCAAGTTTACCGATTTCAAAGTTTGAATACTTTTGTCTAATTAGCATTGTAATAATATCAGTTCCACCAGTTGAACCATTTCTTAAAAATACTATACCGTATCCAATTCCACAAAGGACACCACCATATATGCAGTATAACAACATATCATCAACTTTAACAAATGATGCAAGAGGCTTGGTTATAATAAGCGCTGCTGAAAGTGATAACATTCCAATTGCAGAATATAAAGTGAATGATTTACTAAGTTTTTTATAACTTAAGAAAAATAGCGGTAAGTTGATTATAAATACAACGATACCAGCAGGTACAGCTAAAAGGTATTGAAAAATAAGAGCTATACCAGTAGCTCCACCACTTAGTAATTTAGCATGAGTTAAAAATAGATTAACTCCAAGTGAAGCAATAATGCATCCTAAAAATATTAGAATTACATCTAGAATGAAGGTTTTACTTTTGAGTAGATTATTCATATTGTTCTCCTATAGAAAATTATAAATTTATGTAATAACCAGTTCATTATATATAAAATACTAAATAAAGTTAACATCTAAATACTAGAAATATAAGGAGAAAATGAGTAATAAAAGGGATGTGATTTAATTAAGCCATTAATATAATTAATATCTTTAAAAAGGTTTAAATAGCTATAATAGATAAAAAGGATTTATAGACATTATTTTAATATTGAAGGATAATATAGGGGAAATTAAATTTTTAAGAGGTATTATGTATGTTTAAAATTAATTTACCAGGTAGTTTAAGGGTGAAAAAAATAATATTATATATATTAATTATTATTAGTATTGGAGTACTAATAAAGGTTTATATGGATAATAAAAAGGAAGAGATAAATTATAATAATAACACGGAAATACACATGGAAAATAAATAACAGTTTTAAGAATTTCGTAACAAAGGTACGTGTTATTTTGATAAAATTTACGATAAGATATTTATAGGAAGGAGTGTCTAACATATGTTTAACGTTTTAGTTGTAGATGACGAAAAAGAAATAAGAGATGCCATAAACATTTATCTAAGAGGAGAAAATCTAAAAGTTTTTAATGCTAGTAATGGTCTTGAAGCATTAGAAATATTAGAAGAAAAGAATATTCATTTAATAGTTTTAGATATAATGATGCCAAAGATGGATGGAATAAAGACGTGTTTAAAGATAAGAGAGACAAATAATATTCCAATAATAATGCTATCCGCTAAAGGAGAAGATTCAGATAAAATATTAGGACTAAATGTTGGTGCAGATGATTATATAACAAAACCATTTAACCATTTAGAACTTGTTGCAAGAGTAAAATCACAACTTAGAAGATATGAAAATCCATTATCTATGGAAAATAAGGACTTTATAAAAGTAAAAGATTTAGAAATAGATACAGTGGCAAAAAGAGTTACTGTAAGAGATGAAGAGATCAAAGTTACAGCAACAGAATATAAAATATTAGTACTTCTAGCATCAAACCTTGGAAGAGTATTTTCAATAAAGGAAATATACGAAAAAGTTTGGGAAGAACCTTTTTATAAGAGTGAGAATACAGTTACTGTTCATATAAGAAGAATAAGAGAAAAAATAGAAATTAATACTAAGGAGCCTGAATATATAAAGGTGGTATGGGGAATTGGATATAAGATTGAAAAGTAAGTTAAGAACATACTTTAACAATGTATGGTTACTTGAAATAATCATAGTAATTGTTGTTTCAATAATATGTGCAGATGTTTCTATTAACTACTTTAAAAGCACTAGTTCAAAAGATGGAACAGGTGTTATACAGGCCGTTTTTAATAGACAATCATTTTATAAAAACTCACTTAAAAATGAAGGGAAAATATTAAGTACAGATATTTATGACCGGACTAATAGTTTAAATAAGCTTTTATATGCTACAGATAGAGAGAAAGACGGAATTAGAAATAACATATACGATAATAGCTTTTATTCAAAAAAGATAAATGATCAAAATAGAAAATTACCAGAAAATATTTATTTTATTATAAGAAATAAATTTACTGATGAAATATTTACAAATGATCCTTTTTTCCAAGGTGTTAAGAAAATACAAGGAGAAAATTTATATAAAGTAATAGAAGAAAAGTTCAAAGGTGAACATATAATAACTTATAGTTGCAATAACGTAAATATTTATAACAAATTAGTAGAAGATGGAGATATAGAATATTCAAATAAAGTTTTAAAAGACTTTGAGGAAATATACTATACACCTCAAAGTACTTATCAACCTGAAGTTACAAGAGCAATCGAAGAATTAACTATGTTTTGTATACTTTTAGTTATTGGATTATTCTTATTATTTAAAATAATATACGTATTCTTTAGTAAAAAAGGAAAGGTAGTTATTAGAGGTAATATAATAAAAGATATAATATATATTTTTAAGCATGCTTTTAAATATAGAGGTCCAAGAAGGACTATGGTAATATCAATAATTGCAGGAACTATATTTTATATAGTTTACTTATATTTATTAGCAATAGGTGGAACTCAAAATAATATAGTAGCTAATTTCTTTAGACAATATCCATTTAAGGGAAGTTTCCTTATAATCATTCTTCCTATGATAGGGATAATGTATTCTATAAAGAGAAATATAGAAATTGGAATGGTAAAGGATGATCTTAAAATAATAAATGATGGAAATTTTGAACATACAATAAAAGAAATTGGTGGAGTTGAGATTAGAGAACTTATTCAAAATATAAATAAAATGAAAGAAGGATATAATATTGCTGTAGATGAAGCACTTCAAAATGAAAAGCTAAAGACAGAACTTATATCTAACGTATCTCATGATTTAAAAACTCCATTAACATCAATAATAAATTATGTAAATATACTTCAAGATGATAGAATTTCAGAAGAGGAAAGAAAAGATTATCTAAAGATACTAGAAAGAAAGTCTAATAAATTAAAATCACTTATTGAAGATTTATTTGAAGTATCTAAGATAAATTCAGGAAAACTTCAATTAAAGAAAGATAGTATAGATGTTGTATCACTTATATATCAAGTTATTGGAGAATTCTCATCACTTTATGAAGATAAAGGAATAGAATTTAAAGTTGATTGTGATGAAGATGAAATCATTATGGAACTAGATGGAATAATGATTTCTAGAGTTATAGAAAATATAGTAATTAATGCTCTTAAGTATTCATTAGAAAACACTAGAGTTTATGCAAACATTATAAAAGAAGAAGACGGAGTATTAATATCATTTAAAAATGTTGCAAACTATGAAATGGAATTTAATGAAGCTGAAATGTTTGAAAGATTTGCAAGAGGGGATAAGTCTAGAACATCGGCTGTTGAAGGTTCAGGACTTGGTCTTGCAATTACTAAGAGTATTGTTGAACTTCATGAAGGTACAACAAGAATAAAAAGAGAAGGAGATTTATTTAAAATTTATGTATTCCTTCCTTTTAAAACATCAGATTCAGATGAAGAAAAAGAAAGTGTTTAAAAATAATTTGGGTATGATATAATTAATAATAAATATTAAACGATAATCTTTTTAATAAAAGGAGAGAATATATATGAGTTACTTATTTGTAGAATATCCAAAATGCACAACTTGTAAGAGAGCAAAGAAATGGTTAGAACAAAATGGTGTTGATTTTATTGATAGAGATATAAAACTTGATAATCCAACTAAAGAAGAATTAAAACTTTGGTTAGATAAGAGTGGGTTAGATATAAAAAAATTCTTCAACACTAGTGGCGTTCTTTATAGAGAACAAGGAATGAAAGATAAAATAAAAACTTTATCAGAAGATGAACTTTTAGATATACTTGCATCTGATGGAATGATGGTTAAGAGACCATTAATAATAGGAGAAGATAAAGTTTTAGTTGGTTTTAAGGAACCAGAATGGGAAAGTAATTTAAAATAGTATAAAGAATTAGACCTCCATATAAGTAAGGGTTTACTTATATGGGGGTCTTTTATTAAAAAAACTATGGATATTAAATATTGAATAGTTTGATTTGTCAAAGGATAAACATTATTAAAAAGTAGAGATATTTAAAGCTTATTAAATAAAAAAGAGGATAATAATACTATAGTAAGCTTTAGATAATTTTACATAGTAAAATTTAAAAACTATAATAAATAAGTCAATATATTGTGTTGTTTTGGTGAAAACACAATATAAATATACTATATATTGCTTTGGAGGGAACTTGGGTGAAAGAGATACAATCGCTTTTAGAATTAGCATTATCAGCAATAGATGATGAATTCGGAACATATAACATAGAAATATTAAAAGAAAAATTAGATTTAATTATAAGACCTGGAATGAAGTATGAAGAAATTAGAGAATCATTAATACAAGTATCATTAGAGCTTACAACGGACATGGAGCCAGATTGGCAAAAGGGAGCGGCAAAGCTATATGTTCATAAGCTATATGATAAAGTAAGAAAAAATAGAGGATTATCTAATGATGTAGACTTATATAAAAATCTTTATGGTTTTGTAAAAGATCTTGTAGATAAGAATTTGTACGGAAAATATATTTTAGAAAATTATTCAAAGGAAGATATAGATGAGCTTGAAAAAGAGATAAAGCCAGAGAGAGACTTCCTATTCACATATAGCGGAATAAAATTATTAGGTGAAAGATATTTAGTAGAAAATTTTAATAGAGAAGTATTAGAATTACCACAACAAATGTTTATGGGAATAGCAATGCATCTTGCAATACCAGAGAAAAAAGAGAAAAGATTATATTATGCAAAGAGATTTTATGATGTTTTAAGTTCACTTAAAGCAACAATGGCCACTCCAACAATGTCAAATGCAAGAAAGCCATTTTATCAATTAAGTTCTTGTTTTATTGATACAGTAAATGATAGTTTAAAAGGAATTTATAAATCACTTGATAATTTCTCAGAAGTATCTAAGTTTGGTGGTGGAATGGGTATATATATAGGTAAAATTAGAGCGCTTGGATCACCAATTAGAGGATTTAAAGGTGCATCAGGTGGAGTAATACCTTGGGTTAAATTATTTAACGATACTGCAATAGCTGTAGACCAGCTTGGAGTTAGAAATGGTTCTGTTGCTATATGGCTTGACGCTTGGCATAAAGACATACCAGAGTTCTTACAAGTTAGAACTAATAATGGGGATGATAGAAAGAAAGCACATGATGTATTCCCAGGACTTTGTTATCCAGATCTTTTCTGGAAGATGGCAGAAGAAGACATTGATGGTAACTGGTATATGATGTGTCCACATGAAATAAAACAGGTTAAAGGTTATTCATTAGAAGACTACTATGGGGAAGAATGGGAAAAAAGATACTTTGATTGTGTAAATGACGATAGAATTGATAAACGTGTAATGAAAGTCAAAGATATAGTACGTCTTATAATAAAGAGTGCAGCTGAAACTGGAACTCCATTTGCATTCTATAGAGATACTGCAAATAAGATGAATCCTAACAAGCATAAAGGAATGATATATTCATCAAACCTTTGTACTGAAATAATGCAAAATATGAGTGCTATGGATATTCAAAATACAGAAATAATAGATGAAAACGGAGACAAAATAATCGTAGAGAAAACAAAGGCAGGAGATTTTGTTGTATGCAATCTTTCATCTGTGGTACTAGGGAATGTTGATGTTACAAATGAGAAAGAAATAGAATATGTTGTAGAAACTCAAATAAGAGCTATGGATAATGTTATTGATTTAAACTACTATTCAGTTCCATATGCAGAAGTTACTAATAAAAAATATAGAGGTGTAGGTCTTGGAACATCAGGATATCATCATATGCTTGCAAATAATAGAATACACTTCACAGCAGATGAACATGCTGATTTTGTAGATAAAGTTTATGAAAATATAAATTACTATGCTATTAAAGCAAGTATGGAAATTGCTAAAGAAAAGGGAAGATATCCTGAGTTTGAAGGTTCAGACTGGGATAATGGAGCTTACTTTAAGCTTAGAGAATATAGTTCAGATAGATGGAACAAATTAAGAGAAGAAGTTAGAACATATGGTATGAGAAATGGATACTTATTAGCTGTTGCTCCAAATGGTTCAACTGCAACGTTAGCTGGAACATCAGAAGGAGTAGATCCAGTTATGTCAAGATTTTGGCTTGAAGAGAAAAAGGGAAGTATTGTGCCAAAGACTGCACCAGGTCTTTCAGAAGAAACATACTGGTACTATAATTCAGCATATAATATAGATCAAAATTGGTGTGTGAAGATGAATGGTGTTAGACAAAGACATATAGACCAAGGTCAATCATTTAACTTCTATATAACAACAAATTACACAATGAGAAGTATAATGAATCTTTATATAGAAGCATGTAAATCAGGAGTTAAATCAGTTTATTATGTAAGAAGTAAATCCCTAACTGTTGGAGATTGTGAAAGCTGTTCAGCTTAAGAAGTTTTAGAGGGAAGGTTTAGAAATGTTAGATATAAATAAAAAGCCACTTTTTAATGAATTTGGAGACACAGAAACTTCAAAGAAGAGAATGATAAATGGTAATACAACAAATCTTAATGATTTTAATAATATGAAATATTCTTGGGTTTCAGATTGGTACAGACAAGGAATGAATAATTTCTGGATACCAGAAGAAATTAACTTAGCCCAAGATTTAAAAGATTATAAAAAGTTAACAGAAGAAGAGAGAACTGCTTATGATAAGATATTATCTTTCTTAATATTTTTAGATTCAATACAAACAGCAAATCTTTCAAATATAAATAATTATATAACAGCAAGTGAAGTTAATCTTTGCTTAACAATTCAAGCTTTCCAAGAGGCTGTTCATTCCCAAAGTTATAGTTATATGTTAGATACTATTTGTTCTCCTGAAAAGAGAAATGAAATATTATATCAATGGAAAGATGATAAAATATTACTTGAAAGAAATAAATTTATCGGAGATCAATATAATACATTTTTAAATGAGCCAACAAAACATAATTTATTAAGAACTATAATGGCAAATTATATATTAGAAGGAGTTTATTTCTATTCTGGATTTATGTTCTTCTATAATTTAGAGAGAAACGGAAAGATGCCAGGTTCAGCACAAGAAATAAGATATATAAATAGAGATGAAAATACTCATCTTTGGTTATTTAGAAGCATAATAAGAGAACTTCAAAAAGAAGAACCAGAACTTTTTACAGAAGAAATAAAAGAAGAACTTAGGGAAATGATAAAAACTGGTGTTAGAAACGAAATTGCATGGGGAGAATATGTAATTGGAGATAATATTCAAGGAATAAATAAAAAGCTTATTAATGATTATATTAAGTATTTAGGAAATATGAGAGCTTCATCAATAGGGTTAGGAAAGCTTTATGAAGGTTATGATAAGAACCCAGCAGAGTGGGTAGATAGACAGGCGGATGCAAATTCAGTTAAGACAGATTTCTTTGAAGCTAAGTCAACTGCGTATGCAAAAGCTGCAACTCTTATTGATGACTTATAAGAAATATATTTTTTGTACAATAAATATGAAATTTAATCACTATTTTTTAAAATACAAATCAATTATAATTAGTATGTAAAGTAGTTAATATAACCATACTAAAATTAAAAAGCCAAAATACTATAAATAAATTACAAAAAAGGAAACTAAAATTATTAATTTTTAGTTTCCTTTTTGCATAAAGATGCAAAAAAAATTAACATAATAATGAAATTGAATTGTGCAAAAACTCTAAATAGTTTGAAAATGATTTACAGAATAATTATAAAAAGGATAAATAAGTATGCAATGTAAACATTTAATTATAAATATTTTACAAACTTGTATAAAAAACGAGTGGATTAGTATTAACAATTGACTAAATTATGTTATAATAACTTAGGGTTATACTTAACTATGTAAAAGATATCATTAGATGTATATCGGTTGAATAGTTTTTTTATGTACTTAATTTTATTATGAAGTACTGTAATTAAGGAGGATTTTATTATGAAAAAAGGTATTGCGGCTTCAAAGGGATACGCTATTGGTAAGGTATTCTTACAAGAGCATGAGGAAATAATTATAACAGATGAGAAAATTACTGATGTTGCGTCAGAAAAAGAAAAATTAAAGAAAGCTTTAGACGCTTCAAAGGAACAATTAGAAAAGATAAAAGAAAAAGCTGCTAAAGAAATGGGAGAAGAAAAAGCTGCTGTGTTTGAAGCACACATTACTTTACTTGATGACCCAGAATTCACTGGCGCTATGGATATGGAAATAGAAAATAATAATATAAATGCTATGAAAGCTGTTGAAAATGTAACAAATACATTCGTTACAATTTTCGAATCAATGGACAATGATTACATGAGAGAAAGAGCAGCTGACATAAAAGACGTTTCAAAGAGAATAATAGCAAACTTAGCTGGAAAAGGCGGAGATGCTTTTGCAATAACAGAAAACAATACAGTAGTTGTTGCTGAAGATTTAACTCCATCAGATACAGCTCAATTAGATAGAAGCAAAGTTGTTGCATTCTTAACTAATATCGGAGGAAGAACTTCTCACTCAGCTATCATGGCTAGAACATTAGAAATTCCAGCTGTTGTTGGTCTTGGAGACATTACAACTTCAGTTAAAAATGGAGATACAATAATAGTTGATGGTATTGAAGGTATAGCAATCGTAAATCCAGATGAAGCTACAATTAAGGAATACGAAGCTAAGAGAGAAGCCTTCAGAGCTGAACAAGAAGAACTTAAGAAGCTTATCGAAGTTAAGACTGTAACTAAATCAGGTAAGAGAATAGAAGTTTGCGGAAACATCGGAAAAGCAGAAGATGTTCAAGGTGTTATAGCAAACGGAGGAGATGGAATAGGACTATTCAGAACAGAGTTCTTATATATGGATAGAGATAACGCTCCAACTGAAGAAGAACAATATGAAGCATACAAATATGTATTAGAAAATATGAATGGAAAACAAGTTGTTATAAGAACACTTGATATCGGTGGAGATAAGACATTACCATACTTACCATTACCACAAGAAATGAATCCATTCTTAGGATATAGAGCTATCAGATTATGTTTAGATAGAAAAGAATTATTCAAAGTTCAATTAAGAGCATTACTTAGAGCTTCAGTTTACGGAAATCTAGCTGTAATGTTCCCAATGATTTCAGGAATACAAGAATTCAGATCAGCTAAAGAAGTTGTAGAAGAATGTATGGCTGAACTTAAAGCAGAAGGAAAAGAATACTCAGATTCAATCCAATGGGGTATAATGGTAGAAATCCCAGCAGCAGCTGTTATGGCTGATGAATTAGCTAAAGAAGTTGATTTCTTCTCAATAGGAACAAACGACTTAATTCAATATACATTAGCTGCAGATAGAATGAGCGAAAAAGTATCATATCTTTACAACCCAATGCACCCAGCAGTTCTTAGATTAATTAAGATGACAATTGAAGGTGCTCACAAACACGGTAAATGGGTTGGAATGTGTGGAGAAATGGCAGGAGATGAAGCTGCTATTCCAACATTAGTTGAATATGGATTAGATGAATTCTCAATGAGTGCATCATCAATCTTAGGAGCTAAGAAAATAATTTTAGAACAAGAATAATATTTAATATTATATAAACTATAAGTAAAGCGTAGGTAAATTACCTACGCTTTATTTTTTACAAAATTATAAACTTAGTCCCCTGTGAAGTAGTAACATTTGTGATAAAATATGTGTATATCTTAAAAGGTTTGGAGGAAAAGATGTGGATAAAGTTTGGAAAATGTTTATTTCTTTCTTCAAAATAGGTGCATTTACATTTGGTGGTGGATATGCAATGATTCCTATTATAGAAGAGGAAGTTGTAAATAAGCAAGGTTGGATAACTAAAGAAGAGTTTATGGATATGCTAGTTGTATCACAAAGTTTCCCTGGAGCTATGTCTATAAATTGTTCTATTTTTATTGGATACAAAATAGCGGGAGTATTTGGTGGTGTTATAGCACTTCTTGGAGTAGCACTTCCATCATTTTTAATAATTTTATTTGTAGCAGCATTCTTTATGCAATTTAGAAATAACTATTACGTTAATCTTGTATTTAAGGGAATATCAGCGGCAGTTCCTATATTAGTATTAACAGGAGTTATAAGTCTTTCAAAAGGAATTGAAAAAAATATTAGAAATGGAATAATGATAATTATAGCGTTAATTGCATTAATAATATTTAAAATTAATCCGGTAATAGTAATAATAGCTGCTGCTATATATGGCGCAATTTTCCTAAGAGAGAAGGTGAAGTAGATGAGTTTAATAATAAAATTATTTTTTACCTTCTTAAAGATTGGAACATTTAGCTTTGGTGGTGGATATGCAATGATACCATTCATACAAAGAGAAATTATAACTAATAACAATTGGATAAATTCAAGTACATTCATGGATATAATAGGTATATCTCAAATGACACCAGGTCCTGTTGCTATAAACTCAGCTACATTTGTTGGATACAAAGTATCTGGAGTATTTGGTAGTGTAGCTGCAACACTTGGAGTAGTTACAATGTCATTTATACTAGTCTCTATTGCATCTAAAGCAATGAATAAGTTTAAAGAATCAAAGGTTTTAAAGGCTGCATTACTTGGTATGAGACCAGTACTTATAGCACTTATAATACAGGCCTTTGTTGACTTAGCTAAAGATGCATATGTGGATATAACATCAGTAATAATAACCCTAATAATAGGAGCTATTTTATTATCAAAAAAAGTTCATCCTATAATATCCATTGTTATAGCTGGAATACTTGGAGTTGTATTTTACGGATTCATATAAATAAATGTGGAGTTTATAAATTAACTATAAACTTCACTTTTTTATTTATTAATAAATAGTAAATCGGGGAAAAAGACAGTTTATAAAATATTAATAATTATTATTAATAGACAATAATTAAAGCTAGAGTAAGAATTTAAAGGAAGAACTATAAAAAATAAGGTTTTTTACTTATTTATAAGTTTAAATAATAAAATTAGGGAATTGATTGTTATATTGCGTAGGACTATGATGTAAGCGTGGAACGGGTAAGACATTAAGTATACTTAGTGATTGGGTTGAAAATAAAACGCTAATAAATATGAAGGTGATAATATGAATACATTTATGAGAACTATTAAGAAAAATAGTCAAGATTTACATGCAGTAGCAGAGAATACTGGCTTTTTAAAAAGATTAATGGATGGACAAGCATCAGTTGAAGGATATGCAGAGTATTTATTTAATTTATATGAAATATATAAAACAATAGAATTTAACTTAGAAAAATATTCTCATAATCCTGTAGTTAAAGAATTTACAACTGTTGATGTATATCGTTCAGAAGCTATATACAAGGACTTAAAAGTTTTACTTGGAGAAAAAATGAACTCAATGCAATTACTAGCTTCAACTAAAGCATATATAGATAAGCTAAATGAACTTGGTAGAAGTAATCCAGAACTACTTGTTGCTCATGCATACACTAGATATTTAGCTGATTTATTTGGTGGAAGAACAATATATAAAACATTAGAACAAGTATATAAAGTAGACTACAATGCTTTAAATTACTATCATTATGAAGCTCTTAATGAAGATGAAGGAAGAAAAGAATTCATTATGGAGTATCATGCAAAGCTTGGAAAAATTAAATTAGATGACATTTTAAAAGAAAAATTCTTAGATGAAGTGTCAAATTCTTATATTTATAATATATCTATATCAAATGAACTAGATTATATAGTATATCGTAAATAAAATTAATAATAAAGTTAAGTATAAGTCAAATAACCAATTTAATGTGCAAAAAAAACTATCAAAAAAGGCTATAGAAAAATCAATTAAGTTTTCTATAGCTTTTTTATTTTGTTTTGATTATATTAATGTTATTGGGTAATAATAAATTAGAATGGCATATTAGGAGTTGGTTAAATGATTAAAATAATAAAAAATATAAAAGTTTATTCTCCAGAATACATGGGAATTAAGGATATAGTTATTGTTAAAGATAAAATAGAAGGAATTTATGAAAATATAGAAATTCCAAATAACTTTATAAATATAGAGATTATTGATGGAACAGGTAAAATAGCATTTCCAGGCTTTATAGATGCTCATGTTCATCTAACAGGTGGCGGAGGCGAAGGTGGTTTTAAAACTAGAACGCCCGAACTACAATTAAGCACAATAACTAAAAGTGGTATAACTACTGTAGTTGGATGTATTGGAACAGATGGAGTTTGTCGTGATATGAGAGGACTTGTTGCTAAAGTTAAGGCATTAAAAGAAGAGGGAATAACAGCCTATTGTCTTACAGGTTCATATGAGGTGCCAGTAAATACTATGACAGAAAGTATTAAGGGAGATATTATGCTAGTTGATGAAGTTATTGGAGTTGGAGAAATTGCCTTATCTGATAATAGAAGTTCTCAGCCAAGGGTAGATCAGTTTATAAATTTAGTAGCTGAAGCAAGAGTTGGAGGATTGTTATCTAATAAATCAGGTATAGTAAATGTTCATTTAGGTGGAGGCGCTAGAAGACTTAATTATTTATTTGAAATGCTAGATGAATCAGAAATACCAGCGACTCAATTACTACCAACTCATATGTGTAGAACTAGTGAATTACTAGAAGCTGGAATAGAGTGGACTAAAAGAGGGGGATATATAGATCTTACTACAAGTTCTGATCCAGATCATTTAGAAGAGGGAGAAGTAATAGCATCAAAAGCACTTAAATATGCATTAGATAAAGGGGTGCCAATAGAACAAATAACATTTACATCAGATGGTAATGGAAGTATGCCTTTATTTGATGAAAGTGGAAAGCTTAAAGGTCTTGGAATATGTAGTGTTGAGTCTCTCTATGAGGAAGTTAAAAAGGCAATACTTGAGGAAAATATAAAAATTGAAGATGCAATTAAAGTTATAACATCTAATATAGCACATATATTAAAATTCAAACATAAAGGAAAAATAGAAAAAGATATGGATGCAGATATTGTTATAGTAGATGATAATAATCTTAATATAGATAAAGTCATAGCTATGGGAAATGTTATGGTTGATGGTGGAGAAGCTAAAGTATTAGGTACATTTGAAAACTAGATATATAAGATACATTAAAAGAAGGTCTAAAAATATTTTTAGACCTTTTTATTTTGATTTATACACAACTTACAACAATATAATGTGTATTATTATAAAGTTCTGTGGATATAATGTGTAAGAATTTGATATTTTGTTTATAACTATGGGAATACTAATAATGACTTATTAGTATTCCCATTATTCATTCAAAATTTATAATGGGTTAAAATCATGTCTATTTTCTATAATTATAATTTTAATATAGATTAAATCTAAATTGTGCAAGGAGAATAAAGTTTTATGAACTTAGTAGAAAAGGAAATATCTAAGGATATAAAGTCGGTTATATTATGTAGTATATGCACTGCATTAATACCAGTATTATTTTTATCTATATATCCTATTATAGGTAAAGAGGTTAGTGGATTACTTAATATGACATTAATAAATACTCCAGATTCTTTTAACATAAATAGCACTATAAATTATATAAGTATAGCGAATTATTTAGGATATATATTTAATTATGTATATATAATTGGTGGAATTTATGGGGGGATACTTGGGGCAACCTCAAATCTAAAAAATTATAAGCTAAAAAGAAAAGAATATAAAGGCTTTATAAAAGTTAAAATAATTGCAAATTTAGAAAAATATATTGCGTACTCTTTAATAATAGGAATGGTAACATTTATAGCAATTGTTATAATTACGCCAATGAATTCAAAATTAGAGCTTATTTTATTAGAAGAAGTTTACTTAATATTTGGATTAATTATAATAGGTATACTATTTATGAGTATAGGTTTTATAATATGTTTACTTATTAAGAAAGAGTTGAATTCTGTATTAGTAGTTCTATGTGTATTAGCATATACATACGTTTTAGGAGTAGCTTCAAGGTTAACATATAAGCTTGAAATACTTAAAATATTTTCGCCATTTGAAAATATGAATGCAATGGATATAGTCAATTATGGATTTAACAAGTTTATTGTAATTGGAATGATATTTATATCAATAAGTTGTATGTTAATAACAGTAATTATATTTAGTATTAGATTAAAAGAAGTTAATTAATATAAAAGCATAGGTATATACTTATGGTTATTATAATAAAAACCTCTTTTACCTTATAAATTTTTAATAGTAAAATTAAATTAGAGGTGAATGTAATGAATGATTTAAAAGAGATACTAAGAGACGAAATCAAACAATTCAGAGAAAATGGACATAAGTTCTTAAATAAAGAATTAAATGTTGCACAATTTAAAAAATTATCTGGTGGAATGGGTGTATACGCACATAGAGGTGGACAAGAGTTCATGATAAGATTAAAAACACCTTCAGGTATTGCGTCAAAAGAAGATGCAAATAAGATATATGAATGGGCTAATAGATATAACTTAAAATGGATACATCCAACAACAAGACAAGCTATCCAACTTCATGGTTTAGGAATAGATGATGTTTGTGACATCATGGAAGAGGCAATAGATTATGGGATATACACAAGAGGTTCAGGTGGAAACTTCCCAAGAAATGTTGCTATATCACCACTTTCAGGTGTAAGTAATGAAGAAGCATTTGATGTAGTTCCTTATGCAAAGGCTTTAAATTCTTATATTATGGAAAGAGTTTATACTTATAAATTACCTAGAAAAATTAAAGTTGCTATGGCAATAAATAAAGAGGATGATCCACACGTAACAGTAACTGATTTAGGATTTTTAGCTGTTGAAAAAGATGGAGAGAAATTCTTCAAACTTTATTTAGGTGGTGGACTTGGTAGAAATCCAAGACTTTCTGTAGAGTATGATGAACTTATAAAACCTGAAGATTGCATTTATTATTTTGAAGCAATGGTAAGACTTTTTATAGCTGAAGGAGATTATAAAAATCACAATAAAGCTCGTATAAGATATATAGTTGAAAGAATGGGCGAAGAAGAATTTGTTAAATGCTATAAGAAATATGTAAATGAAGTTTTAAACGAAGCAGATTTAAGAATAGATGTAAAAGAAAACAAAGTAAATAAACAAGGAATAGTTACAGAATTCAAAGATGCAAGATTAGTACCACAAAAGCAAGAAGGGCTTTATAGCGTTTATTTCCATCCATATGGAGGAAAACTTGAATTATCTCTTTTAAATGATATTTTAAATGCTGTTAAGGATATGGATGACATTGAATTTAGATTTACTTTAAAAGAAGGATTTTATATTATAAATCTTAATGGTAAAGAAGCAGAAAAAATGATAGAATTAACTAAAGGTCGTGGAGGCGAAATTAGAGTTACTCAATCTGTTTCATGTATTGGAGTACCAATATGTCAAATGGGAATAGCTAATAGCCAAGGATTATTAATTAGCATTTTAGATAAGCTTTCAAAAGAAAATGTAGAAAAAGATTTATTACCTGAAATACACATTTCAGGATGTACAAATTCTTGTGGAGTACATGAAATTGGTTCAATTGGATTTGCTGGTAAATCAAAAAGAGTTAATGATGCTCCAAGAAAGTGCTTTGAATTAAATGTTAATGGTGATTTTAAAGTAGGAAGTTCAAGACTTGGAGATGTCTATGGAGACATAGTTGAAGACGAAGTTCCAAACTTTATCTATGATTTATATAAAGTATTAGAAAAAGAAGGATTAAAGTTTGAAGATTGGTATAAAGACAATAAAGAAAACTTTAAAGAATTAGCATCAAAGTATATAGTTTAATATTTAATAAAAAAAGTGGCTTTGCCACTTTTTTTTATTATAAAAGGATAAAATATAAATGATATTTAAATACAAAGGAGATTTTAATTTATGGCAAAGAAAAAAACAAGTAAAAATAATGATTTTTTATATAGAGCAAGAGAAAACTCTTCTCATAAAATATATGAAATAATATTGGATTTAGTAAATGATAATAGAGAAGATTTAGCTAAGGAAGTTATGAAAGCAGACTATCTTTTAGAATACACAAGCATATGTATAAAACAAAAAGATTTTAGAGAAGCTAGGGAATCCATAGAAAAAGCCAAAGAAAAGATAGAGAATTTAAAAAATAATGGAGCAAATATTAGTTATCTTGAATATCTTAGAGAAGGAATAGAGAAAAAAATTAAAAAATAAAATTTATAATCTTCCTTAACTAATTAATAATAATTATTAATAAATAGTTAAATAATACAAAAGGGGTTTTTATAAATCTAAATTAGTGGTATCATATTAATAATGAATATTAATTAATAGGCGATATCATTTAACGAGATAAATTTATAGAATAAAAACTAAGAGATTTATAGATTATAAAGGTATAAGGTTTAATGAGAAAAGGAGGATATTACATGTTTAAAGAAGAAAAGAATGGCATAGCTGTTTATGGTAATCTAATAAACGGTACTTTCGTAAACAAAGGTGATGAAAATGGAATAAAAATAGTATCTCCAATCGATCAATCAGTTGTTGGAGTAGTTCACCCTATGTCAAAAGAAGAAGTCGATGATGTAATTAGTATAGCTAAAGAAGCTCAAAAGAGCTGGAGAGAGATACCAACAAATCAAAAGTCAAAGTTATTACATAACGTGGCTGATTTATTGGAAGAAAGAATAGAAGAAATGGCAGAAGTTATGATCGTTGAGATTGGTAAAGATAAAAAGAGTGCCATGTCAGAAATAAAAAGAACTGCTGATTTAATAAGATTTACAGCAGATACTGCTGAAAATATTAAAGGTGAATCAATACCTGGAGATTCTTTCCCAGGATTTAAGAATGATAAAATATCAATAGTTACTAGGGAACCACTTGGAGTTGTTCTTGCAATATCTCCATTTAATTATCCTGTTAATTTAGCAGCATCAAAGATAGCACCAGCACTTATGGCAGGAAATACAGTAGTATTTAAACCAGCAACTCAAGGAAGTATTTCAGGGCTTTATTTAGCAAAAGCTTTCAATGAATCCGGAATTCCTAATGGTGTTTTAAATACTATAACAGGAAGAGGTAGCGAAATTGGTGATTATGTTGTAACTCATAAAGATATAGATTTCGTAAACTTTACTGGAAGTAGTGAAGTTGGTAAAAGAATTTCAAGAATAACTGAAATGAAACCTCTTTTAATGGAGCTTGGTGGAAAAGATGCAGCAATAGTTTTAGAAGATGCAGATTTAGAATTAGCAGCTAAAAATATAGTTGCAGGTGCTTTCTCATACTCAGGTCAAAGATGTACAGCTGTAAAAAGAGTTTTAGTATTAGAAAGTGTTGCTGATGAATTAGTATCAAAGGTATTAAAATCAATGGATACTGTAACAACAGGAAATCCATTAGAAGGTGACTATATTGTAGGACCATTAATAAATAGTAAGGCATGTGACTTTGTTGAAAGTTTAATAAAAGATGCTGTTGATAAAGGGGCTACACTCTTAAAAGGTGGAAATAGAGAAGGAAATACTATAATGCCAACTTTATTTGATCATGTTACAGAAGATATGAGAATTGCATGGGAAGAACCATTCGGACCAATATTACCAATTATAAGAGTTAAAAGCGTTGATGAAGCAATAAGGATTGCAAATGAATCTGAATACGGACTTCAATCTTCTGTATTTACAAAAGATATAAATAAGGCATTTAATGTAGCTAATAAGTTAGAAGTTGGTACAGTTCAAGTAAATAATAAAACTGAAAGGGGACCTGACCACTTCCCATTCTTAGGAGTTAAAGCATCTGGTATGGGAACACAAGGTGTACAATATTCAATTGAAGCAATGTCAAGACCAAAAGCAACAGTAATAAATTTAAAATAAATAAAAAGCCTTACTCAGAAGAGTAAGGCTTTCATTTATTGTTTAAAAAATGTGTGATTTCCAATTGTTTTAGTATCTTTTTTAGCTGTTGACTTCATCCATGTGCAAGTTGCAATATCAGGATTATAGAAGAATAAAGCTTCATTAGTAGGATCTTTACCTCTAATTGCTTCATAAACAGCATCATAACAAGATTTATTAGGCTGGGCTACTATCTTTCCATTTTGAACACATGAAAATGCATTCTTTTGGAATATTACTTCTTTTATTGTATTTGGGAATTTAGGGCTCATAACCCTGTTTAAAACAACTGATGCAACTGCTATTTTACCTTCAAATGGTTCGCCTCTGCTTTCGCAGTAAACTAATTTTGCCATTAAGTCAATATCAGCTTTTGTTATTTTAAGTGTTGCCCCATTTTGGCTGAATACTTGTATATCATTTTGTGAATTTGCTTTATTTGAGTTTGATGTTTTAGCGGCTGATGTTGCTTTTGTAGATGTAGTCTTTTTTACATCAACGTTAGCTTTTGTTTTTTCTTTTTCTATATTTTTGGAATCATCAAATTTAGTTTCAGAAGCATTTATATAATCGAATATTGTAAGAACTGATGCTTCTGCAGTTATTGATGAGAAGAAAAAGATAGATAATAAAAATATACTGAAAAATTTTTTCATAAAAACCTCCTTTTTACAACCCAGTCAAGTAATATTATCGACTAAAAAGAAGGATTATATACTATTTTCTTTTGAAATCATCCAGTTTATCACATAAATTTTTGAAGTAAGTAGCAAAATCACTATATTTTGAGAAAGAATCTTCAAATATTGAAGTATCTTTTGTAGTAGCATCATAATCACTTAAAGAAGAATCAAGTGAGTTTATATAATCCTCATACAAACTTATAGTTTTAACTAAGTTTGTATGAAGTTCTGTAGCTTCTTCAGGAATGCTTAATGAATAAAAATCATTTTTAATATGCTCAAAAGACGATTTTTTATTCGAAATATCAGAAACTAATACATTTATATCTCTATTATTATTAATAATATCGTTAAGTGCTGGTTTAAGATCTTCATCAATTTCTTTAAAGTTTAATATTATTTTATCTACGGCTAACACATATGCAGAATTTTTCTCACTATTTATATCTTTTATAATATTTACTTGAATTAAAGTTTCAAAGTATTTATTTGTTTTATCAAAAAACTCTAAATTTTTTTCAGAAAGAATACTCTTAATTCCTATATTGTTTAAATCTTTATTTAAACTTTTAAGTGACTCTAGATTAATATTATAATCCTTAAGTCTAGTACTCAATTCAGTATTAGATGCATTATTGTAAAGAGAAAAAACTTTTTCACATAATGATATATTATTTGTAAGTGCTTCGCTTAGAAGATTTTTAAAATGAGTATTATTTTCAGATACTTCTAAATCATTTAATTTAGTACGGATCTCTTTAAGACTATTTATGCTTTGAGAGGTAGCATTTTTAGATTTTTCAGGATCTATGCTATCTTCAGTAATACAATCATCAAAAGCGCTATTTATAGCTAATATTTCTTTTGATAATTTATTAATATGTCTAAGATTTATATTAGATGGCAAAAATTTGGTTATAATAAGCAATATTAATGGGAGACTTATAATTATTAAAGCAATTATGAATAATTTTTTGTTAGACTCAAATTTAGATTTAAATTTAGTAAAAATTTCTTTATATGATTCCATTTTTATCCTCCTTTCCATAATCTAAAAAAAGTAATCTATAGATTATATTAAGAAGGGTTTGAAAATATTATTAAAATACATAAAAAAGTAATTTTCTATTATACTAAGCAGGGGTTATTTGGTGTATAATTTATAAAGAAATTATATTAAGAGAGGTGAGACTTATTATGCAAGATTTTTTCATCGGAGCGCTAAATTCGATTAAACATATTTCGGTTTGGTCTATAGTAGATATTTTAGTTGTTTCGTATATTTTTTATAAAGGATATATGCTTATAAAGGAGACAAGAGCAGAGCAGCTTTTAAAAGGTATATTGCTTATTGTTGCATTAATTCCTATAAGTTATCTTTTAAAATTAGATATGCTTTATTTTATATTAAATAAAACATTAACAATTGGAGTTCTTTCAGTTGTAATTATTTTTCAGCCAGAAATTAGGCGTGCACTTGAGCACCTAGGTAGAAGTGCTTTTGATGAAAATCATAATATAAGTGATGTTAGACAAAGAGAGGTAGTTGTTGATGAAATAGTAACTGCTGTGGAAAATTTAGCAGAGACTAAAACAGGTGCTTTAATAGCTATAGAGCAAGGAACAGGCCTTGGTGAGGTGTTAGCATCAGGAACTATAATAGATGCAGTTGTAAGTTCAGCCCTTTTAGAGAATATATTTGTTGTAAATACACCACTTCATGATGGAGCTACTATAATAAGAGAAGATAGAATATACGCTTCAGGATGTGTTCTACCACTGACAAACAATAATAGTATAAATAAAAAATTAGGAACAAGACATAGGGCAGGTATTGGGCTTTCAGAGAACTCAGATGCTTTAGTAATAATAGTTTCAGAAGAAACTGGTGTAATATCTTTAGCTATTGGTGGAAGACTTACTAGAAACTATGATAAAGAAAAATTAAAGAAGACATTATTAAGTATAATGAAGAGTAAAGATAATAAGAAAGTAAAATCAGCTGGTGAGAGGGTGAAATCATGGATAAAAGGAATACAAAACAAACGCTAGGTATAAAATTATTATGTTTATTATTGTCCTTTATTCTATGGCTTTACGTTTCAAATGTTCAAAATTCAGTAAGAACATATACTTTAAAGGATGTACCAGTTAAAGTTTTAAACACAGAGAGTTTAAAGTCCTATGGACTCGCTTTGGCACCAGATCAAAACTTTTCCGTAGACTTAAAACTTGAAGGAGACGTAAAGTATATATATTCTGTCTCTAAAGATCAGTTTGCATTAACAGCAGATATTGGAGAATATGCTTTAAAAAGTGGAATTAATAATATACCAGTAAATGTAATTAACTATCCAGAACAAATTAATATAAAAAACAATAGTAATTTAACAATACAAGTAAATTTAGAGAAGCTAGTAACTAAAGAAGTAAATACTACATCAGATGTAAATGTAACATTTGCACAAGGTGCTTATAAGCAAAAAGAGCAGTTTACTTCTGAGAAAGTATCTGTATCTGGACCTAAAAGTGCAGTTGATAGAGTAGAAACTGTTGCTTTAGTTGGTACCTTAGAAAATGTTAGTAGCAATACTACAAAAGAATTTCCATTTAAGCCTTTAGATGCTGATGGAAAAGTTGTGCATGGGGTTACTTTAAGTAAAAATACTGGTGTTATAAGTATCGGTGTTAATAATGGAAAGAGTGTTAATATAGTAGCTAATACTGTTGGAAACCTTCCAGTAGGATACAAGTTAATTAATACAACATTATCAAAACAAACAGCTCAAATAATAGGAAGTGATAGAAAAATAAATAGTATCACATCTTTAAAGACAGAAGAGATAGATTTATCAAATATAACAAGTAGCACAGAAAAGCAAGTTAAGATAATAGTTCCAGATGGAGTTAGTCTTTTAGGAGGAGAAAGTACTGTTACTGTAAAATTTGAGGTTCAAAAAGAAGAAAATAAAGAGACTACGAATAATAACACTAATAATAACAATGATAATAATAAAATATCTAAGACAATATCAATACCTGTAAATTATACAGGGCTTGATAATTCACTAGAAATTTCAAACGAAACTAAAACAATTAGTTTTAAGATAGAAGGAAACAAAACTGATGTTGAAAGCTTAAATGATAGTAATTTTTCTTGTAATTTTGATATAAGTAAATACAAAGATGAAGGAACATTTGATGGAAGTCCTAAGATAGAAATAATAAATAGTGCTTCAAAGGTTACTATATCAAATGTCGGTGGAATTAAATTTACTTTAAGCAAAAAAGCAACCGCAAAAGACCCGAGTAAAGATAAGGAGTCTAATAAAGTAACATAGGAGTATAAATCGTATGACAATAAGAATAAATAATATTATTCTAAGTATAGAAGATGATAAAAATATATTAAAAAAGAAAGCTGCAAAAAAGCTTAATATAAAAGAAGAGCATGTACATTCATTAAAAATAATAAAAGAAAGTATAGATGCAAGAAAAAAAGATAATATAAGATTTAATTATTGCGTTGATGTAAGGTGCGAAAATGAAAAACTTATATTAAAAAGAAATAAAGATAACAATATAAAATTAGAAGAAGATAAAAAAGAAGAGCCATTTAAATATGGTGAAAAAGAATTAATAAATAGACCTGTTGTTATAGGTCTTGGACCAGCCGGCTTATTTTCTGCATTAACTTTAGCAAAACATGGTTACAAACCAATTGTTTTTGAAAGAGGGGAAGATGTTGATAATAGAACAAAAACTGTGGAAAAGTTTTGGGAGACTGGGGAATTAAATCTTAATTCTAATGTTCAATTTGGAGAAGGTGGAGCAGGAGCCTTTTCAGACGGAAAGCTTACAACTAGAATAAAAGATAAAAGATGTGCATTTGTTTTAGAAGAACTTGTAAAGAGTGGAGCACCTGAAGAAATAACTTATGTAGGTAAGCCTCACGTTGGAACAGATATATTAAAAGATGTTGTAAAAAATATAAGAGAAGAAATAAAGAATTTAGGTGGAGAAGTACATTTTAATTCAAAGCTTGAAAAGATAATAACAAAGGATGGAAAACTTACAAAGATAATTGTTAATGGTGAAGAAATTCCATGTAATGTTTTAGTACTTGCAATTGGTCATAGCTCAAGAGATACTTACGAAATGCTATATGAAGAAGGAGTCTCTATGGAACAAAAGGCTTTCGCAATAGGAGTTAGAATAGAGCATCCACAAGAAGTTATCAATGAAAGCCAGTATGGAAAGTTTAAAGATCATAAAAGACTTGGCGCAGCTGATTATAGATTAACTTATCAAAGTGAAAAACAAGGTAGAGGAGTATACTCATTCTGTATGTGTCCTGGTGGTGTAGTCGTTGGAGCGGCATCAGAAGAAGGAAGACTTGTTTCAAATGGAATGAGTTATCATGCAAGAGATTTAGAAAATGCAAACTCTGCTTTAGTTGTAACTGTTGGACCGGATGACTTTAATGGTGATCATCCACTTGCAGGCATGGAATTCCAAAGACGTTATGAAAGTCTTGCTTTCAAAGTAGGTGGAGGTAACTATAAAGCACCTATACAACTTGTTGGAGACTTCTTAAATGATAGAGTATCAACTAAATTTGGAAAAGTTAAGCCAACATATAGACCAGGTTATGAATTTAAGGAGCTTAAGGAATGCCTACCAGATTATGTAGTAGAAACACTAAAAGAAGGTATAACTGTATTTGGTAGAAGAATTAAGGGATATGATATGGATGATGCACTTTTAACAGGTGTTGAGACTAGAACTTCAGCACCAGTAAAAATGCCAAGAGATGAAAGATTACAAAGTGTAAATGTTAAAGGACTTTATCCAACTGGAGAAGGTGCTGGATTTGCAGGCGGAATAATATCAGCAGCAGTTGATGGAATAAAGGTTTCTGAAAGAATAATGGAAGATTACAAAAAAAATTAAGTGGTTTTATACCACTTTTTTTTATATATAAATTTTCTGACAATTTACCATTCTTACAAATTTTCTGATACAATATACATAGAAATTGTTACAAAATTAACGATAGAAAATTCCATTAATACTAAATGTATTAAAAAACAGTGGTTTTTTAAATAAATTTTAAAGAGGTGCGTTGAAAATGAGTAGAAATTTTGATGATTTATTATCAAAGGTTAGAAAGGTTGAACCAAAAAAAGTAGCTGTTGCCGTAGCTCAAGATGAACCGGTATTAGAAGCGGTAAAATCAGCAAAAGAACAAGGAATAGCAGACGCTATATTAGTTGGAGATAAACATGAGATAAAGAAAATAGCAGATAAAATCGGAATGGACCTAACAGGTTATGAAATAATGCATGAAAAAGACATAAAGAAAGCAGCTCTTTTTGCAGTGCAACTTGTTTCGAGCGGAAAAGCTGATATGGTTATGAAAGGATTAGTAGATACAGCTACTTTCTTAAGAAGTGTATTAAATAAAGAGGTCGGATTAAGAACTGGAAAACTTATGTCACATGTTGCAGTTTTCGAAATAGAAGGAATAGAAAGATTAATATACTTAACAGATGCAGCATTTAACACATATCCAGATTTAAAAGCTAAAAAGCAAATAATTGATAATGCAGTATCAGTAGCTCATGCTTGTGGATTAGAAATGCCAAAAGTAGCACCAGTTTGTGCAGTTGAAGTTGTAAATCCTGATATGCCAGCAACTTTAGATGCTTCATTATTATCAAAAATGAATGATAGAGGACAAATAAAAGGTTGTATAGTTGATGGACCATTAGCACTTGATAATGCACTTTCAGAAGAAGCAGCACATCATAAGGGAATAACAGGACCAGTTGCAGGTAAGGCAGATATAATAATGCTTCCAGATATAGAAACTGCAAATGTAATGTATAAATGTTTAACATACACAGCTAAAACAAAGAACGGTGGACTATTAGTAGGTACATCAGCACCAGTTATCTTAACTTCAAGAGCAGATTCATTCCAAACAAAAGTAAATTCAATAGCCTTAGCAGCTTTAGTTGCTGAATCATTAAAGTAATATATTTAGGAGGGAATTAATATTATGTCATACAAATTATTAATAATAAACCCAGGCTCAACTTCAACAAAAATTGGAGTTTATGAAGATGAAAGAGAAATCTTAGAAGAAACTTTAAGACACTCATCAGATGAAATAGGTAAGTATCCTACAATAGTTGACCAATTAGACTTTAGAAAAGATGTTATTTTAAAAGTATTAGAAGAAAAGAACTTCGATATAAAAACGTTAAATGCTGTAGTTGGTAGAGGTGGAATGCTTAAACCAATTCCAGGTGGAACTTATGAAGTAACAGATGCTTTAGTTGAAGATTTAAAGAAAGGTGTTCAAGGACAACATGCTTCAAACTTAGGTGGAATATTAGCTAAAGAAATCGGAAATGAATTAAATGTTCCATCATTTATAGTAGATCCAGTTGTTGTTGACGAATTAGAAGAAGTAGCTAGAATTTCTGGAGTACCAGAACTTCCAAGAAAGAGTAAATTCCATGCTCTTAACCAAAAAGCAGTAGCTAAAAGATTTGGAAAAGAAAGCGGAAAAGGATATGAAAATCTAAATCTTATAGTAACTCATATGGGTGGTGGAGTTTCTGTTGGAGCTCACAAAAAAGGAAAAGTTGTTGACGTAAACAACGCATTAGATGGAGATGGACCATTCTCACCAGAAAGAGCTGGTGGAGTTCCAGTTGGGGATTTAGTAAAAATGTGCTTTAGCGGTAAATACTCAGAAAAAGAAGTATATAGCAAACTTGTAGGTAAGGGTGGATGTGTTGCATATCTTAATACTAATGACTTTAGAGACGTTTTAAAACTTTCAGAAGAAGGAAATAAAGAAGCACAATTAATATATGATGCATTCATATATCAAGTTGCTAAAGAAATAGGGGCTATGGCTACTGTATTAGAAGGAAATGTTGATAAAATAATATTAACTGGAGGAATGGCATACTCAGAAAAAGTTGTAGGGGACATAACAAAAAGAGTAGGTTGGATTTCAGAAGTTAAAACTTATCCTGGAGAAGACGAATTACTTGCATTAGCACAAGGTGCTATAAGAGTATTAGACGGGGAAGAAAAAGCTAAAGAGTACTAATACTAAATAAATATCTATAACCTGTTGACTAGTGTATAATATAAAGAGATATGTCTATAATTTAGATATATCTCTTTTTTTATAAGGTGGGAAGTTAATATGAGGACAAGTTTAAAATTTGAAAATCAGCTAACTATGTTAGCACAAATGACAAATGATTCAAGGTTTCAAGTATTAGAATATGATAAATTAAATGGAGCTACAGACGTAGACACTGCATTTGATTTAAACGTTATGAATAGGGCAGAAATAAAATTAAAACAAATTAGAATCATTCTAGATGATAGTAAGGTAAAAATAGAAAGTGGAGCATTAAGCTACATGAAAGGTGATATAGAAATAGTAAATAAGTTTAATGGACCATTAGGTATATCAAAGAAATTTATTTCAAGTAAATTAACTGGTGAGACTATGTTTAAGCCAAGCTATGAAGGTTGTGGAGAGATATTCCTAGAGCCGTCTTTTAAACATTATGCTTTAATCGAACTTGAAGACGATATAATAGTAGTTGATGATGGGATGTTCCTTGCATGTGAAGAGGGTGTAGAAGTATCTCATTCAGGTCAAAAAACAATATCTTCAATGCTATTTGGTGATGAAGGATTATTCCAAACAAAAATATATGGGACAGGTATAGTAGCACTTGAAATTCCAGTACCAGAAGAAGAAATATTCAAATGCAAATTAAATAATGATGTATTAAAAGTAGATGGAAGCTTTGCAATACTTAGAACGGGAGACATTGAATTTTCTGTAGAGAAATCAGCAACAACAATACTAGGTAGTGCTACAAGTGGAGAAGGTTTACTTAATGTTTATAGAGGAACTGGTGATGTATGGCTTGTACCAACTAAAGCTGTGTATGATAAGCTTATTTATATAAAGGACAAACAAAACATAAAAGAAGAAAAATTTAATGAGGAATAAGATAACTTTTATACAGTAAAGTTATGAATTGATATGGTAAGATGGTATAATAAAACTTAAGATGAAAGGTGGAGAGTAACTTATGGATTCAAAGATACAAAGTAAGGAAATGGATTTATTTTTTGATGCAATTTTAGCATTAGAAAATAAGGAAGAATGTTATAAGTTTTTTGAAGATGTTGCTACAATAACAGAAATTAAAGCATTAGCACAAAGAATACATGTTGCTAAGCTATTAAAGAATAAAAAAACATATACAGAAATTGCAGAAATAACAGGAGCAAGTACTGCTACAATAAGTAGAGTTAACAGATGTCTAAACTACGGTAGTGATGGGTATAATATTGTTCTAGATAGGATAAATACTGAAACAGTTGTCAATGATTAGAGAAAATATTATACTATGATAGTAGGGAAAAAAAGTTAAAAATAGATGTAAATATAAATCAAAAGAAAGAGGTAAATTTTTTATGGGTAGAATGTTTGGAACTGATGGAGTAAGAGGAGTAGCCAATACTGAACTTACAGCAGAACTTGCATACAATCTTGGTAGAGCAGGTGCTTATGTATTAACAGAAGGTGCTCACAAGCCAAAAATATTAGTTGCAAAAGACACAAGAATATCAGGAGATATGTTAGAAGCTGCGTTAGTTGCAGGTATATTATCAGTTGGAGCAGAGGCTGTAGTACTTGGAGTAATTCCAACACCAGCAGTAGCTCATTTAACAAGAGAATATGGAGCAGATGCAGGAGTAATGATTTCAGCATCACATAATCCTGTAGAATATAATGGTATTAAATTCTTTAATAATAAAGGTTATAAACTTTCAGATGAATTAGAAGATGAAATCCAAAGAACTATAGAAAATGGTTTTGAAGGAGTGCCAAGTCCAACAGGAGTTTCTCTTGGTAGAGAGAGAGTAGAAGTTGCAGCTTTAGATGATTATATAGAATTTGCTAAAAATACTATATCATCAAATCTTGAAGGAGTAAAAATTGCATTAGATTGTGCAAATGGTGCAGCACACAAAGCGGCTGTTAAAGCTTTTAGAGATTTAGGTGCTGAAGTATATGTTATAAATGACAATCCAGATGGAACTAATATAAATGAAAATTGTGGTTCAACACATCCAGAAGAATTAATGGAATACGTAGTTAAAAAAGGATGCCAAATGGGATTTGCTTTTGACGGAGATGCAGATAGATGTCTAGCAGTTGATGAAAAAGGAAACTTAATAAACGGAGACTTTATATTAGCATTATGTGCAAATCACCTTAAGGAGTTAGGAAGACTTAAAGATGATACTTTAGTTGTTACTGTAATGAGTAACTTAGGTTTAGATATAGCTTGTAAAGAAGTTGGAATAAACTTATCAAAGACTAAAGTTGGAGATAGATACGTTCTAGAAGAAATGCTTGATAAAGGATATGTACTAGGTGGAGAACAATCAGGACATATAATTTTCTTAGAATGCAATACAACAGGTGATGGATTAGTTACAGCACTTCAAGTTGCATCAATAGTTAGAAGAAGTAATAAAACTTTAAGTGAATTATGTTCTATTATGAAAGAACTTCCACAAGTATTAGTTAATGCTAAAGTTCCAAATGATAAAAAAGATATTTATTTAAAAGATGCTGAAATAGTAGCAGAAATAGAAAGAATGGAAAAATTAATGGATGGTAAAGGAAGAGTTTTAATAAGACCTTCAGGTACAGAGCCATTAGTTAGAGTTATGTTAGAAGGAGAAAACCAAGAAGAAATTGATAAACTAGCTCATAATTTAGCAGATATGATATTATCTAAGTGCTAATTATAAAAGTTAGATAATTATATTGTAATATTTAAAGATATAAGTAATAAATAAGATGAAAAAGGATTATTCTTAGAGGTAAGAATAATCCTTTTTTTATTAAATTTATAAAAAATAATAGATGAATTTTAAAAAAGTAAATATTTTAAATGTATTAATGATAATAATATACGGTGCTATTATTTTTATTGATAATTTAATAAAAATAATAGAAAAATGTTAATAAATAGTTAAAATATAACTGTAAAAAGATGCTAATATTAACTCACTGTAAAAAAATTGATAATTTGTTGACTTGAGGAAGTTATAAGGGTATTATTTTAAATAACAATTAAACAAAGAAAAAATTCTTTGATAGAGATATTTATAAAACAATATAAGTTTAAGAGAGTCCATGTTTGGTGTAAATGGATACTTTAGTTTTATAATGATCACTCTTGAGCAGAGGTCTGAACTGATTAGTAAGATTATTCCGGTGGCATCCGTTATATGCAAGGGTTTGATAGAACCTAGAATTAGTTTTGTTCAGGAAATAATTATACCCATTTCTTATTATTTATAAGTAAGATAAGGGTGTTTTTTTTATATAAATTTAATGTTTGAAGGGGGAATATTTATGAAAAAGCATGTGTTATCTGTATTAGTTAGGAATTCTTCTGGAGTGCTTAGTAGAGTTTCAGGATTATTTTCAAGAAGAGGGTATAACATAGACAGCCTTTCAGTTGGAAAGACTAATGATCCAGAAATATCTAGAATGACAATATCATTAAATGGGGATGATGATATTTTAGAACAATTCCAAAAGCAACTTTCAAAACTAGTTGAAACAATAAGTGTTGAAAATTTAAAACCAGAAGATGCTGTATATAGAGAACTTGTTTTAATAAAGGTTAAAGCAGATTCAGAAAATCGTGCAGCTATAAATGAAATAGTAAAAATATTTAGAAGTAAAATTATAGATATTTCAAAAGAAACATTAACGATAGAGTTAACAGGTGATGAGAGTAAAATTACTGCAATTATAAATCTTATGGAAGAGTATGGGATAAAGGAGATAGTAAGAACCGGCGTGACAGCTCTTGAAAGAGGAGATAAGACAATAAAGAGTCATAAATAATCATTCAATTTATAAAATATAGATAATTTAAATAAAAGGGGGGGAAGGTTTGGGGAATAATATTGAAATTCTAGATTCGACTTTAAGAGATGGAGCACAGGGGCAAGGAATAAGTTTTTCATTAGAAGATAAACTAAAAATAGTTAAAGCTCTCGATGAACTAAAGATTACGTATATAGAGGCTGGAAATCCTGGATCAAACCCAAAAGATATGGAGTTTTTTAAAAGAGTTAAGACTTTAAATTTATTAAACTCAGAGATAGTAGCTTTCGGATCGACTAGAAGGCCAAATATAGAAATTTCTAAAGATACTAACATACAAAATCTTTTAGAAGCAAATACTAATGTTGTTGTTATATTTGGAAAATCATCAGCTTATCAAGTTAAGAATATTTTAAAGACTGAATTAGATGAAAATATTAATATGATAAAGGACACCATAAGTTATTTAATTGATAAAGGCAAAAAGGTAATATTTGATTGTGAACATTTCTTTGATGGATATAAAGAAAATAAAGATTATGCATTATCCACATTAAAGGCTGCCAGAGATGCTGGTGCATCTACAGTTGTGCTCTGTGATACTAATGGAGGAACATTACCAGAAGAAATTAAAAAGATTACAGAAATAGCAGTAAAAAATGTAGATTGTAAAGTAGGAATACATTGTCATAACGATATTGGAATGGCAGTTGCAAACTCAGTAATTAGTGTAATATCTGGTGCAACACATATTCAAGGAACATTTTTAGGAATTGGGGAAAGGTGTGGTAATGCAAACTTAAGTTCAATAATTCCAACATTAAAATTAAAACTAAATTATGATGTTATAAGTAAAGAAAATCTAAAAAAGTTAACAGGAACAGGAAGATTCATATCTGAAATATCAAACATTTCTTTAAAAGACGAAACACCTTATATCGGTGCTTCTGCATTTTCTCATAAAGGAGGAATGCATATAGATGCAGTGTGTAAGGATTCAAAATCATACGAACATATTGATCCAGAGACAGTAGGAAACAATAGAAGATTTCTAATATCTGAAGTGAGTGGCAAGAGCACTATATTAAAAGAGATTCAAAAGATTTTTCCAAATTTACAGAAAAACAGTAAAGAAGTTATTAATGTAACAGAAGAGCTTAAAAAATTAGAATATGAAGGTTATAAGTTTGAAGGAGCAGAGGGGACGGTAGAACTAGTAATTAGAAAAATAATTGGTAAGTATAAACCGTTCTTTAAATTAAATCACTTCAAAATAATTGGGGAGCAACCTTCAGTTAATGCTGAATTCGGATCATCTGCAATGATTAATATAAATGTAGATGGAAAAGAAGAGATAAGTGCAGCTTTAGGTGATGGACCTGTAAATGCACTCGATAAAGCATTAAGAAAAGCCTTAGAAGTATTTTATCCAAAGTTTAAAGATGTAAGGCTTGTAGATTATAAAGTTAGAGTTTTAGATTCTGAAAGTGCAACCAGTGCAAAAGTTAGAGTATTAATAGAATCAACTGATGGAGTTGAAAGTTGGAGTACAGTTGGGGTATCTAGAGATGTAATCCAGGCAAGTTGGATAGCTCTTGTAGATTCTATTGAGTATAAGTTAATAAAGGATATAGAAAGAGAAGTAAAAACATATTTTTAAAAGGAGGATTTAGAAGAGATGGGAATGACAATGACTCAAAAAATACTAGCAGAACATGCAGGACTTAAAAGTGTAAAGGCAGGAGAACTTATTGAGGCAAATTTAGATTTAGTATTAGGAAATGATATAACAACTCCGGTTGCAGCTTTAGAATTTAAAAAGTTTGGTGAATGTGAAGTTTTTGATAAAGAAAAAATAGCTATAGTGCCAGATCATTTTACTCCAAATAAAGATATCAAAGCAGCAGAACAATGTAAATATATAAGACAATTTGCAAAAAATAAAGAAATTAAAAATTTCTTTGAAATTGGAGAAATGGGAATAGAACATTGTTTAATTCCAGAGAAAGGTCTTGTTGTTGCTGGTGATGTAGTAATAGGTGCAGATTCACATACATGCACATATGGAGCACTTGGAGCATTTTCAACTGGAATAGGCTCAACAGATATGGCAGCTGGAATGGCAACAGGTAAGTGTTGGTTTAAAGTTCCTAGTGCGTTAAAGTTTGTATTAAAAAATAAACCAGCAAAATGGGTATCAGGTAAAGATATTATACTTCATATAATTGGAATGATTGGAGTAGATGGAGCGCTGTATAAATCAATGGAGTTTACAGGTGATGGATTAAAGTATCTTTCAATGGATGATAGATTTACTATGGCAAATATGGCTATTGAAGCTGGTGGTAAAAATGGAATTTTTGAGGTGGATGATAAGACTATAGATTATATAAAAAATCATTCAAATAAGGAATTTAAAATATATAAAGCAGATGATGATGCAGAATATGATGAAATTTATGAAATAGACTTAAGTACTTTAAGGCCAACAGTTGCATTTCCACATTTACCTGATAATACAAAAACTATTGATAATGTAGGGGATGTTACTATAGATCAAGTTGTAATTGGTTCTTGTACAAATGGTAGATTATCAGATCTTAGAATAGCAAGAGATGTATTAAAAGATAAGAGAGTTAAGAAGGGAATAAGATGTATTGTATTCCCAGGAACACAAAAAATATATCTTGAAGCAATAGAAGAGGGAATAGTTCAAGACTTAATAAAATCAGGAGCAGTTGTTTCAACGCCAACTTGTGGGCCTTGTCTTGGAGGTCATATGGGTATACTTGCAGAGGGAGAAAGAGCAATTTCAACAACAAATAGGAATTTTGTTGGAAGAATGGGACACGTTGAATCAGAAGTATATCTTTCAAGTCCAGCAGTAGCTGCGGCATCTGCAATAACAGGTAAGATAACCGATCCGGATTTAGTTTAAAATATTAAAAATTGGGGTGGAATAAATGAAAGCTAAAGGAAAAGTTTTTAAGTATGGGGATAATGTTGATACTGATGTAATAATTCCTGCAAGATATTTAAATACATCAGATCATAAAGAACTTGCATTACATTGTATGGAAGATATAGATAAAGATTTTATAAAGAATGTAAAGTGTGGAGATATAATTGTTGCAAATAAAAACTTTGGGTGCGGCTCTAGTAGAGAGCATGCACCTATAGCTATAAAAGCAGCTGGGGTTAGCTGTGTAATTGCAAAGACGTTTGCGAGAATATTTTATAGGAATGCAATAAATATAGGACTTCCAATATTAGAATGTGATGAAGCGGTGGATAATATAGAACCTGGAAATGAACTAGAAATAGATTTTAGTAGTGGAACAATAAAAAATATTACTAAAAATGAAGAATATAAGGGGCAAGCATTTCCAGAATTCATGCAAAAGATAATAAATAATAATGGATTAATAGGATATATAAATAACAGATAAAATTTAGCAATAAGTAATAGATTTAGGAGGTACAAAAATGAAGTACAATATAGCAGTTATTCCTGGGGACGGAATAGGTAAAGAAGTAATGGAAGAAAGTATAAAGGTTTTAAATGCAATTGGGCATAAATTTGGACATAGATTCGACTATGAATATTTTAAGGCTGGAGGATGTGCAATAGATGAATTTAATAATCCCCTTCCAGAAGAAACTATACAAGGTTGCAAGAGAAATGATTCAGTTTTATTAGGAGCAGTTGGAGGAACTAAGTGGGACGACCCTACGGCAGCTATAAGACCAGAACAAGCTCTTTTAGGACTTAGAGGTGGATTGAATCTTTATTGTAATTTAAGACCAGCTACTTTATATAAGCCACTTAAAGATGCTTCACCATTAAAAGAAAGCATAATAGGTGATGGATTAGATATCCTTGTAGTAAGAGAACTTACTGGTGGAATTTATTTTGGAAAAAGAGGAAAAGAAAAAATACATGGAATAGATAGTGCATATGATACTTTGCAGTATAACGAAGAAGAAATAATTAGAATAGTTAAAATAGGCTTTGAAACTGCAATGAAAAGAAATAAAAAGTTAACTAGTGTTGATAAGGCAAATATTCTTGAAAGTTCAAGGCTTTGGAGAAGGATAGTAAATGAAATGGCAAAGCATTATCCAGAAGTTACAGTAAATCATCTTTATATAGATAATGCATCAATGCAATTAGTAAAAGATCCAAAACAATTCGATGTAATTGTAACTGACAATATGTTTGGAGACATTTTATCAGATGAAGCTAGTATGATTACAGGATCAATTGGAATGCTTCCATCAGCATCACTTGGAGAAGGTAGTTTTGGTATGTATGAACCAATACACGGTAGTGCTCCAGATATTGCAGGAAAAGGAATAGCGAATCCTTTAGCAGCAATATTATCAATAGCTATGATGCTTAAGTATAGCTTTAATTTGGAGGAAGAAGCAAAAGTTTTAGAAAATGCAGTAATTAAAGTTTTAGAAAAGGGATATAGAACTTTAGATATAATGAGCGAAAATATGAAATCTGTAGGAACAAAAGATATGGCAAAACTTATTATTAAAGAAATAGAAGGGAATGAAAATTAGTATGAGGAGTGATTCGGTAAAAAAGGGGGCATCTAAAGCACCACATAGGTCGTTATTTAAAGGAGCAGGTCTTACAGAAGATGAACTTGATAAACCTTTAATTGGTATAGTTACTTCTCAAAATGATATTATTCCAGGGCATATACATTTAGGGAATATTGTCGAAGGAGTTAAAGCTGGAGTCCTTGCAAATAGGGGAACACCTCTTGTATTTCCAACTATAGGAGTTTGTGATGGTATTGCGATGGGACATGTCGGAATGAAGTATTCTTTAGCAACTAGAGAACTTATTGCAGATTCAATAGAGTGTATGGTTAAAGCACATGGATTTGATGCATTAGTATTAGTACCAAACTGTGACAAGATAGTTCCAGGTATGATTATGGCCGCATTAAGGCTTAATATACCATCTGTTGTAGTTAGTGGGGGGCCAATGCTTGCTGGAAAAATGAAAGATGAAGCAATATCTTTATCAACTATGTTTGAAGCAGTTGGAGCTTATGAAGCTAATAAAATATCAAAAGAAGAACTATGCGAAATGGAAAACAGAGCATGCCCAACATGTGGATCATGTTCAGGAATGTTTACAGCTAATTCAATGAATTGTCTAACTGAAGTTTTAGGACTAGGATTACCTGGCAATGGTACAATTCCAGCAGTATATTCAGAAAGAATAAGACTTTCAAAAGAAGCTGGAAAGGCTGTAATGAATCTTTTAGAAAAAGATATAAAACCAAGAGATATAGTAAATGAAAATTCAATAAAAAATGCTTTAACAGTTGATATGGCACTTGGATGTTCTACTAATTCAGTATTACACCTAACTGCTATTGCAAATGAAGCTAAAGTAGAGATGAATTTAGATATTATTGATGAAGTTTCAGATAAAACTCCAAATCTTTGTAGGCTAGCACCAGCATCTCAGACACATATTGAAGATTTATATTGGGCTGGTGGAATTACAGCTGTTATGAATGAATTATCTAAAAAAGATTTATTAAATTTAGAGTGCATTACAGTTACAGGAAAAACTCAAAGGGAAAATATTAAAGGTAAGGCAGTAGCGAATAGAGCTGTAATTAAGAATATAGAAACTCCATACAGTAAAACTGGTGGAATAAAAGTATTAAAAGGAAATATAGCAAAAGATGGTGCTGTAGTTAAAAAGTCAGCAGTTAGAGCTGAAATGCTAAAACATGAAGGACCAGCTAAAGTTTTTAATTCAGAAGAAGAGGCGATAGAAGCAATACTTGGTGGAAAAATAATAGAAGGTGATGTAGTAGTTATTAGATATGAAGGTCCAAAAGGTGGACCGGGAATGAGAGAAATGCTTTCACCTACTGCTGCGATATCAGGTATGGGACTTGATAAAACTGTAGCCCTTATAACTGATGGTAGATTTAGCGGAGCAACTAGGGGAGCTGCTATAGGTCACGTATCACCAGAAGCTGCTGAAGGTGGAGAAATTGCTTTAATTAAAGATGGAGATATTATATCAATTGATATAGAAAAAGGAGAACTTAACGTTAAAGTTTCCAAAGAGGAACTTAATAAAAGAAGAGAAAAATTTGTAGTACCTGAGCCTAAGATAAAGGATGGTTACTTAGCAAGGTATGCAAATCTTGTTAGTTCAGCAAGTACTGGGGCAGTATATAAGTAAATTTTATATATTTAAATTTAAGAGGAGGGGGCTATATGTTATTAACAGGGGCAGAAATATTAGTTAAATCCTTAATAGATGAAGGTGTTGATACATTGTTTGGATATCCAGGTGGATCAGTGCTTAATATATACGATTCTCTTTATAAATATAAAGATGAGATAAAACATGTTTTAACATGTCATGAACAAAACGCTGCTCATGCTGCAGATGGATATGCAAGGGCAACTGGAAAAGTTGGTGTTTGTATTGCAACTTCAGGACCGGGGGCAACAAATTTAGTCACAGGAATAGCAACTGCATATATGGATTCAATACCTATAGTTGCTATAACAGGTAATGTAAATAAACCACTCCTTGGAAAAGACAGCTTTCAGGAAGTTGATATACAGGGCATAACAATGCCAATAACTAAGCATAACTATATTGTAAAAGATATAAAGGATCTTCAAAAAGTTATTAAAGAAGCATTTAAGATTGCAAAGTCAGGAAGACCAGGACCGGTTTTGATTGATATACCTAAAGATATTACTTCAAGTAAGACTAATTATATAGAGATAAAAGAGGAAGTAGGAGAAGAAAGAGCATATAAGTTTATAAATAAAGAAGATTTAGAAGTTATAGTAGATATGATAAATAAATCAGAAAAGCCTCTTATATATGCAGGTGGCGGAATTGTATTATCTAATTCTTCAGAGGAACTTAAAGCTTTTGCAGAGAAAATAGATTCTCCAGTATGTACTTCTTTAATGGGGAAAGGAGCAATAAGTGAAAAGCATAGCTTATATACTGGAATGATTGGTATGCATGGTACTAGGGCGTCTAATATTGCGGCTACTAAGTGTGATTTGCTTATAGCTCTTGGTGCTAGATTTTCAGATAGAGTAATTGTAGATCCTGAGAATATTTCTAATGCTAAAGTTATACACATAGATGTAGACCCAGCTGAAATAAATAAAAATATTAAAGTTGATTCATTTATTGTTGGAGACTTAAAAATAGTTTTAGAAAAATTAACCCCATTAGTTAAAGAAAATAATCATGAAGAATGGAATAGCACAGTAAATAAACTTAAGGAAGTAAAAGATAAAGAAGATAATGAAAGTTTAACACCAAAATATTTGTTTGATAAGATAAATGAATTAAATAAGGATGGAAATATATTAATAACAACAGAGGTTGGGCAACACCAAATGTGGGCAGCTCAATATTTCAATACAAGAAAAGAGAGAAGCTTTTTATCATCAGGTGGACTTGGAACAATGGGATATGGAATTGGAGCTTCAATTGGGGCAAGCTTTGGTAGACCAAATGCAAAAGTAATAAATATAGCTGGTGATGGAAGTTTCGGTATGAATTGCAATGAACTTGCAACGGCAGTTTCTAATGATCTTCCAATAATAGTTATAGTAATGAATAATAACTCATTAGGAATGGTAAGGCAGTGGCAATGTTTATTTTATGAAGAAAGATATTCAGAGACAACTTTAAATAGAAAGACTGATTTTGTAAAACTAGCCGAAGCATTTGGTGGAGTTGGATATAGAATTACTGAAAGAGAAGAAGTAGAGCCAGTATTAAGAGAGGCTTTAGATAGTAAAAAATTAGTTGTAATAGATTATGTAATAAATAGCGATAAGAAAGTATTTCCAATGGTTGCTCCTGGAGCGCCAATAAATCAAATAATAAATGAGGAAAATGCTTAAAAATAGAAGGGGGAAAATTTATGGCAAAGATGTTTTATGAGAAGGACACAAATTTAGAATTATTAAAAGGAAAGAAGGTTGCAGTAATTGGTTATGGTAGCCAAGGGCATGCACATGCATTAAATTTACATGAAAGTGGAATTGATGTAGTTGTTGGTTTATATGAAGGAAGTAAATCAGTAAATAGAGCAAAGGAAGCTGGACTTGAGGTTTTATCAGTTAAAGAAGCTGCAAAGGTAGCAGATATTATAATGATTTTAGTACCAGATGAAAAGCAAGCAAAATTATATAAGGAAGAAATTGCACCAAATTTAAGTCCTGGAAATGCATTAGTATTTGCACATGGTTTTAATATTCACTACAATCAAATAATTCCACCATCTGATGTTGATGTATTTATGGTTGCACCAAAAGGACCAGGACATATGGTAAGAAGAACTTATACTGAAGGTTCAGGGGTTCCATGTCTTATAGCTGTATATCAAAATCCAACAGGTAATGCAAGAGAATTAGCATTAGCTTATGCAAATGGTATTGGTGGTGCAAGAGCTGGAGTTTTAGAAACTACATTTAAAGATGAAACAGAAACTGATCTTTTTGGAGAACAAGCTGTTTTATGTGGAGGATGTACAGCGCTTATTAAAGCTGGTTTTGAAACTTTAGTTGAAGCTGGATATGCACCAGAAAATGCATACTTTGAATGCTTACATGAAATGAAATTAATAGTTGATTTATTATATCAAGGTGGAATGAGTATGATGAGATACTCAATTTCAGATACTGCTGAATATGGAGATTATGTTGTTGGAAATAGAATAGTTACTGATGAAACTAAGAAAGAAATGAAAAAGGTTCTTTCAGAAATTCAAGATGGAACATTCGCAAGAAATTGGCTTACTGAAAATATGGTAGGAAGACCACACTTTAATGCTATGAGAAGAATTGAAAAAGAACATCAAATTGAAAAGGTAGGAAGAGAATTAAGAGGTATGATGAGTTGGATAGATAGTAAGGAATTAGACTAAAAACATAGTTTAATAACTTATTACAATAAAGGTTGCATATTATATGTGACCTTTATTTTTGCTTATTAATAAATTGTTTAATAAATGTACATATTTATATTACGGTTTAAAGATTATTATATTAGTAGAAGTATAAGGGGGGATAATGTCTAAATGACTAAAGGATCAATTAAGAATAAAAAAGAAAGTCAATTATATATATACATAATACTTATGATTGCAACAGGAATAACACTTTTACCTATGCTATTATCTAAGTCTATTAGAGGAGATGACTATTTTTTTCATCTACTTAGAATAGAGGATATAAAAAATGGATTAAGCTATGGGCAGTTTCCGGTTAGTATAATGCCAGAATCATTATATGGATATGGATATGGAAATGGTTTATTTTATCCAGATTTATTACTTTATATTGCAGCTATAATAAGATTATTTGGAGTAAGTTTATTTAACTCCTATAAAATATTTATGTCTATATGTACGCTACTTGCTACTTTTACTATGTATTTTTCAGCAAGAAGAATATTAAAAAGCAATAATAAAGCGTTATATATATCAATATTTTATATTTTTGCCCAATATAAAATAACTGATTTATATGTAAGGGCAGCAGTTGGAGAATATTTAGCATTTATATTTTTACCGATTGTAATATTAGGTGTATATGAATTGGTATGTAAGGATTATAAAAAATGGTATATATTAACCATAGGAATGAGTGGAATAATTTTATCACATTTATTATCAGTATTTATAGTTTCAATAATGTGTGCACTTTTATACATATTAAATATAGGAAAACTTATAAAAGAGCCAAAGAGAATACTATATTCAATACTTGCAGCTATTACTACAGTTTTATTAACTAGTTATACATTAATTCCGTTATTAGAACAGATGATAAGTAGTAAATTTTCTGTACAAGAAGTAGAGCCATTTGTATATAATAAGTCAACTGTATTTAAAGAATTATTTACTTTAAATGATGTTATGATATATTCAGTTGGATACATACTATTATTTTTATCACTTATATATATTTTTGTACCATTTAAAAAGAAAAATAGATTTGTAACTACTTGTTTTATAGCTGGTGTTATATCATTTATATTAACATTAAAAACACCTTTATTACATGCTATATCTAATAACATATCTATCTACAATAATATACAATTTGCATGGAGACTCAATTTGATAGCAACGCCATTACTTGCAATAGCACTTGGATATGCAGTAGATGCTCTAATGCCTAAGAAGATAAACAAGACAATAGTTGTAATATTAATATCTATTATTTCAATTATACCTTTAATGACTACAGTTAAATATATAAAAGCAAATAGACTTAAAAATATAGATCTTACTAATTTTTCTCAAAAGCATAGTGCATCAATAGGAGCTGGTGAGTATATGCCAGAAGGTGCTTCTAAAAACAAACTTAAGAAAAGAGGTTCTATTGTAACAAGTAATGATAAACAATTTAAATATAGTGATTATAGTAAAAAGGGAACTCTTATAAATTTAGATTATAAAGTTAGTAAAGATGGAAGTTATATAGAAGTACCACTTTTATATTATAAAGGATATACTTTTGAAATCACTTCAAAAGATGGCAGTGAAATAGAAAAGGGACAAGTAACTCATAGTAAAGATATGGTTGTTAGAGTTAATTTGGGTAATATAAAAGAAGGACATTTAAAAGTTGACTATACAGGGACTGCTCTTATGAAAGTAGGAGATATAGTAACTATAATAACTTTAATATTTATGATAATCTATATAATAAAAAGAAATAGAGAAAATGATACAAATAAGTGTATCTAATTATATAAATAAGACCTATAAGCTAAAATATAACTAGCTTATAGGTCTTTTATTTTAATTATGCAGTTTGTAATTTATAATCAGGATTAATTGTTTTAATTAATCTATTTAAAGGAATAAATTTAATTAAAACCATACATATAATCATTTCTCCAAATACTATAGGAACATTTACTGCTAATGAGTAAATTATAGGTCCCATGCTCTCTGGTGCAGATGAAGCAAAGAATACAACACCTGATATAAAGTGGCATAAAAACTTTACGAAGAAAGCTACAAATATTCCTAAGGTACGCTTGTCTCTAAAATATCCTGCAAGTCCCATAGCCATTGAAGGTAGTGGATAGTCAAATAACATTTGAACTGGATGTATTATATATGGATCAGTTAAAAGGTTAAGTAAGCCATATAAAAAGCCTGTTAAGAAACCTATTTCTTTCCCATAAGCAAAAGTTATTATAAGAATTGGTAGCATACAACCTAAAGTTATACTACCTCCTTGAGGAAATCTATATATTCTAAACACATTTAATATAACTGAAAGAGCTAAAGCGATTGAGATGTGAGTAATTATTTTAGCATTTAGCTTAATCTTTCTAAATTTAAATAAAGCAAAGAATAAAACTAAGCAACCTATGATAGTCACTATTGTAAGGGGACTTGAAACAATCTCCTTAAATTTTTCAGGGATATTAGTATAGAGTTTACTAAATCTCTCTCCCCAATCAGTAAAAAAATCCATAAAAAAACCTCCTATAATTGTGCTAGAAGGACGTATGAAAAAACTACTCACGGCTTTCCTACGCTGGTATTACCCAGATCAGGTTAAAGGGTTAATGTAATAAATACATCTCTCAGCCAATCTTTTTGGCACCCCTAGCACATCTTTAAAATATTTAATTATAAATTTATTTTAATATTAATTGAAATGAATGTCAATAAAATACAAAACTTGCAATGGTTAAAAGCAGAATTATATTAAAATAAGGTCTAAAATTTATAAGATAAGACTAAATAGGATTAGTATGGTTACCAAATTATGAATTAAATACTAAAAGGTTGAAGTGAGCATTTTTATTGGAATATAATTAAAATTAATAATATAAATAGGGGGATAGGAATTTGAAAATAAGATTCAAAAAAATAATTTTGATGATGTTGTTAATGAGTATATTATTACCTTCTACATTAGCATTTGCTAGAGCCGGCGGCGGTGGAGGCGGCGGTGGCGGAGGTGGAGGTGGAGGCGGAGGAGGTGGAAGATCCTCAAGTAGTAGCCACACTAGTTCTGGTGGAAGTACTAGAACCTCACCAATAGGATTTATAGTATTTGTAGGGTTTGGAATATTAACAGTAGGTGGTGGTGCTGCTGGAATTAAGCATACTGCTAAGGTTAAGCAAAAAAAGCATCAAAGCAAAATAGCCATGAAGGAGTTTGCTAAATTAGATAAGGCTTGGGATTACGATAAAATTATATCCAATATTGATGAAGCCTTTTATAAAATACAATATGCATGGACAGAGAGAAATCAAGATTTAGCAAAAGAGTATATGAGTGAAAATCTTTATAGACTTCACAAAAGCAAGACTGAATGGATGAAATTAAAAGGTGAAAAGAATATATTAAGAGAAATAGAACTTATAAGTATTAATCCTATAAGTGCATTAAATTCAGATGATAATTCAAAAGATGTGTTATGGGTAAGTATAAAAGCACGTATGATAGATTATATGTTAAATGAAAATACTAATGAAATAGTATCTGGAGATCCAAGAAAAAGAAGTAGTTTTGAAGAGTTTTGGAGATTTATTAGAAATGGAGATATATGGGTATTGGATGAGATAAGACAAGTGGATGAAATATATAGTATGGATAGCTTTTCGAGTGGACAAATAAAATAATTTAAAAGGATAGGATATAATTAATGGAAGTATATGATTTAACCCAAACATATAAAAATGGAATGACATCTTATTCAGAAGAGGAAAGTTTTAAAAAAGAAAATTTATATAATGTTAAGGTAGATGGATATAATGTATCTTCATTATATCTGTCTACTCATACGGGAACTCATATAGATGTACCGAAGCATATATTTGAAGATGGATATACTTTAGATGATTTTGATACAAAAGAATTCATAGGTAATGCCTACATAATAGATTGTAGACATTTAAGTGTTATAGACTTAGAAGTTCTAGAAAAATATAAAGATAATATATTAAATTGTGATTATTTAATATTAAAAACAGGATGGGAAAGGTATTTTAATAGCGAAAAATATTTTTTGGATTATCCAGCATTAACTTGTGAAGCTTCAAATTTCCTCGGAAATATAAAAAGTTTGACAGGAATAGGCACAGATTGTATATCAATAGATAGTGAAAAGAGTGAGGAGTTATATAATCATAAAAATTTATTGTCAAAAAATAAGATAATAATAGAAAACTTATGTAACCTAGACGTTTTGGATAATTCATTTGAAATAATTATAGCACCACTTAAAATAGCAGAAGGTGATGGTGCACCAACTAGGGTATATGCAATAAAGAGATAAATAAAAAAGCTAATCAAAAATTTGATTAGCTTTATTTTTGGTTGCGGGGGCAGGACTTGAACCTACGACCTTCGGGTTATGAGCCCGACGAGCTACCAACTGCTCCACCCCGCGATATTCTGTTTATGTTCTTAATATACGCTTAAAGTAATCATTTGTCAACCAATTATATGAAATAAAAATAATTAAATTTAGTAAGGACTATAAATATAAAAAGTATTATGAAAGTTTTTATGTAATAAAAGAATACTAAAAAATATATTTTAAATTGATAAGTAAAGTACAAAAAAAGGAATATTTTCTTCATTAGGCAATATAAATATAAATGTAGAAAGCAATAGCCCTATAATATTTAAAAACACCATAGAAGAACGATAGAAAAAATTTATAATAAAAAATAATAAGCTTTTAAGAATATTAAAAGTGGTAATTACCTCGCAAAAGTAAGAATAAATTTTAATATATAAAAATATAAATAAATGTAATCAAAATTATTTAAATAATAAAAATATATTAAAAGTGGTAATTACCTCACAAAGAGGAGGTGACGTATAAATAAGAAATAATATAAGGATTGGTATAACGTAAATACAAACAAAAATTATATTAAAGTATTTAAAAAAATCTTAAAAAATATACAAGAAAATATTGACAAAAAATATAAAAGATGAGAAAATTTAAGTAGGTGGTAATTACCTCATCAAAATAAATGAAATTTCATACAAATTCAACATTGAAAATTGGATATAATATGTCTACAGAACTAGGAATCATATAAGAAATATTTTTAAAGCTATTATATTTAAAAGATATATTTATATCCCACTAAAGTAAGTATTAATAAGAAATAATTGTACAAGCTGTTATTTTAAGATTTTTATAAATTAAAGGGGTGTATAGTATATGGCTATTGAAGCAGTAAGAATAGACGGAAGATTAATTCATGGACAAGTTGCAAATTTATGGACAACACAATTAGGGATCACAAGAATAATGGTGGTTGATAATAGCGTCGCTGAAAACGATATCGAAAAAGCTGGACTAAAATTAGCATGTCCTGCAGGTGTTAAATTAAGTGTTTTACCAATTGAAAAAGCTGCAGCAAATATTAATGCAGGAAAATATAATTCACAAAAGGTATTTTTAATTGCAAGAAAACCAGAAGTATTACTTAAATTAATAGAACTTGGAGTTCCTATTAAAGCAATAAATGTAGGTAATATGTCTCAAACTGAAGAAACAAGATCATTAAGTAAATCAATAAATGTAACTGATTATGATGTTAAGATATTTGAAGAACTTAATAAAAGAGGAATTAAATTAACAGCAAGAATGGTACCTAGTGAACCAGAAAGTGATTTTATGAAATTATTAAAGTAATAAATTATTAAAACAATATTATAATGTGGGAGGGAAATTATTATGATTCAATGGTGGCAAATAACGTTATTAACACTATACGCTTGTTATCAATTGCTTGATGAATTAACAATAAACTCTAGTGCGGGTTCTCCAGTTTTTGCAGGATTATTTACTGGACTTGTAATGGGAGACTTAACAACAGGTTTATTAATTGGTGGTAGTATGCAATTAACTGTTCTAGGGGTTGGTACATTCGGAGGAGCATCTCGTATTGATGCTAACTCAGGTACTGTTTTAGCAACAGCATTCTCAGTAGGATTAGGAATGGATCCAGAACTAGCTATATCTGCAATTGCAGTACCAGTAGCAAGTTTAATGATTCAAACTGATATACTAGCAAGATTTGCAAATACATTCTTTGTTCATAGAATAGATAAGAATATAGAAAATCACGAATATAAAAAGATTACTATTAATTATCTATTAGGTGCACTTCCTTGGGGATTATCAAGAGGTATTCCAGTATGCTTAGCATTAGCATTTGGTGGTCCTTTCGTAGAAAAAGTTGTAGACTTTATGAATACTAACTTAGTATGGTTAAGTAATGGACTATCAGTAGCAGGTGCATTATTACCAGCAGTAGGTTTTGCAATACTTTTAAGATACTTACCAGCAAAAAAACATATTGCATATTTAATTTTAGGATTTATCGTAACAGCGCTTTTAACAACTGTATATGGAAATATTTCAGCAATTGGAGGCGGATTATCAACTCTTTCAAATGGAGAATTTGTTGGTAGCTTTACAGGTCTTCCAATGCTAGCAATAGCACTTATCGGATTAAGCTTAGCTATGATGGAATATAAGAGAAGTTCTGTAGACCAAAAGGTAGTTACTGAAAGTGTATCAAGTGTTGAGGATGGTGAGATAGATGACGATGAAATCTAATTATAAATTAACTGATGCGGATTTTAGACAAATAAATAAAAGAAATTTATTTGCAAACCAATTAGGATGGAACTATGAACGTATGCAAGGTTCAGGTTACCTATGGATGATATTACCTCAATTAAGAAAAATGTATGGGGATAATACTGATGAGCTTAAAGAAATGATGAAAATGCATAATCAATTCTTTAATACAAGTAACTTCTTCAATACTATTATTACAGGTATAGATTTAGCTATCGAAGAAAAAGAAGGAGTAAAATCAAAGGACACTGTAGCTGGTATTAAGTCAGGACTTATGGGACCTTTTGCAGCAATTGGTGATGCTATCTTTGGAGCTTTAGTTCCTGCAATAATGGGTGCAATAGCAGCAAATATGGCTATTGAAGGTAGCCCTATCGGAGTATTCTTATGGGTTGCTGTATGTATCGGAATAATGGCATTTAGATGGTCACAACTTAAACTAGCTTATAGGGAAGGGGTAGTTTTAGTAACTAAATTACAACACAAATTAAATGCATTAACAAATGCAGCTACTTTACTAGGAGTATTCGTAGTAGGTGCTTTAGTTGCAACAATGGTTAATACTAAAATAACTTACGTTGCTCAATTAGGAGATTTATCTGTTAACATTCAAGATAAATTAGATTTAATTTTACCTAGATTAGTTCCACTTACATTAGTAGGAATAATTTACTGGTTATTAGGTAAGAAGAGTATGAACTCAACAAGAGTTATATTTATAGTTATTATTGGATCTATTATATTATCAGCTTTAGGAATAATCGGAAAAATGTAATTAAATAATATTATTTTAAATGTGCTAAATAAATTAATTTATTTAGCACATTATTTATAAAGATACTTTGTTATAGAATTTTGGGAGGGGTTATATGTCAAATTTAATATTAATTAGCCACGGACGTTTTGCTGAGGAACTTTTAAAAAGTGTTGAGATGATTGTTGGACCACAAGAAAATATACATACAGTATGTTTATTGCCACAAGAAGGAGAAAGTGAGTTTAGATTAAAATTAGATACTATATTAAATGAATTAGAAGGTGATATAACAATTTTTGCTGACTTATTTGGTGGAACACCATGTAATATTGCATCTAAAAAGATATTAGCTGGAGAAAAATTTGATCTATATGCAGGGATGAATATGCCTATGGTTATAAGCTATGTTAATGAAAGTCTTACTGGAGTTAAAGCTGAATTTGTATCTGATGGTCAAAATAATGTTGTATATGTAAATGAAAAAATATTATCTGTATTAGAAGATGATGAGGATTAGGCATAAATAAAGTTTAATAGATGATTTATTTAATATAGAGATTGGGCATATTACCTAATCTCTATAATTTTAGGAGGGATTATTTTGAGAAAGTTTGAAGTTTCTAAAGAGTTTTTATTAGATGGAGAAGAATTTAAGATAATATCTGGAGCTATACATTATTTTCGTATTTCTGAAAGTCACTGGGAAGACAGTTTATACAACTTAAAAGCATTAGGATGTAATACTGTAGAAACTTATGTACCTTGGAATATACATGAACCAGAGGAAGGAACAATGTATTTTGAAGGTAATGCAAATTTATTAGGTTTCTTAGATGTAGCAAAAAAGTTAGGACTTTATGTTATTTTAAGACCAACTCCTTATATATGTGCTGAATGGGAATTTGGTGGATTACCTGGATGGCTTTTAAAATATAAGGATATTAGATTTAGAACAAGTGATCCTGATTTTATAGAAAAGGTTGAAAATTATTATAAAGAACTTATTCCTATGGTTGTTCCATATCAAATTGATCATGGTGGTAATATTTTAATGATGCAAGTTGAAAATGAATATGGATCATATGGGAATGATAAGGATTATTTAAATATGGTTGCAGACTTAATGAGAAAATATGGAGTTACTGTTCCACTATTTACATCAGATGGAGGATGGCAAGAAGCTTTAGATGCTGGTAGCTTAATAGAAAATGATATTATGCCAACAGCTAATTTTGGTTCAAAGACAGAAGAGAACTTTAATGAGCTTAAAACATTTATGAATAAAAACAACAAAGAATATCCTTTAATGTGTATGGAATTTTGGGATGGTTGGTTTAATAGATATAACGAAAAAATTATAAGACGTGATGGACAAGATGTAGCAAATGAAGTTGAAAAATTATATGATATGGGAAGTTTCAATTTCTATATGTTCCAAGGTGGAACTAATTTTGGATTTATGAATGGATGCTCAGCACGTTTAAATAATGATTTACCACAAGTAACATCATACGATTATGATGCACTTCTTACAGAATGGGGAGATCCTACAGATAAATACTTTAAAGTTCAAGATGTGTTAAAGACTAAAATAAAAGATTGGAAATTCAATGAGCCTAAAGCACCAAGTAAAAAAGCTTATGGAACATTTAAATTATCTAACAAAGTTTCCCTTATAAATACATTAGATAATATAAGTGAGAAGCATAGATATAAATATACAGTACCTATGGAAGAATTAGACCAATATTATGGATATATATTATACAGTACTAACATTAAATCAGAAGGAAGAGATGTTAAGGCAAGACTAGTCAGAGTAAGTGATAGAGCCCATGTTTTCTTAAATGGAGAGAAGATTTTTACTGCTTATAAAAAAGATTTTGATGGAGAGTTTGTATTAAATTTAAAAGAAGGAAATAACAAAATAGATATTCTTGTAGAGAATATGGGACGTGTAAATTACGGTGAAAGATTACAAAATCCTGAACAGTATAAAGGAATTAGAGGTGGATTAAAAGTAGATATTCACTTCCAATCAGATTGGGATATATATAACCTAGAGCTTAAAGATATAGATTCAATTAATTATGAAAGTGAGTGGAAGGAAAATACACCAGCATTTTATGAATATGAAGTAGAAATATCAGATGTAAATGATACATTCTTAGATACTAGAAACTTTGGAAAAGGCGTTGCTTTTGTAAATGGAATTAATATAGGAAGGTTCTGGAATGTAGGACCACATGGATATCTATATATTCCTAGAGATTTCTTAAAGGAAGGAAAAAATACTATAACTGTATTTGAAACAGAAGGAGTATATTCAGAAGAAATAAGTTTATTAGATCATCCCGTATACATTGATATTAAAGAATAAATATAAGAAAGAGTATAGATGATATATATTATTTTCTATACTCTTTTATTAAATTTAAGCTTAATTACTTACAATATATTGGAAAAGTATGGTTTATGCTTCATAATATAATTGAGAATATATTATAAGGGGGAAGCTAATGGGTAAATATTATAAAAAAATGTTTTGGGGGTATTTATTAATATTTTTACACTTTAATATTCCTATGGGATATAAAAGTATAGATATATTACCAGATTTCATTGGATACATAATGATAGGACTTGCTTTAACTAAACTTGCAATTAAGGAGAAGATTTTTAAAAAAGGAGTGAATGCAAGTTATATATTAGCAGCAGTAGGAATATTTAATATAGGTATTTCAGCAGAAGCTATAACTAGATATTCATTTGTAATAAATATTTTTAGTGCTATTGTAGGATTATTTGTTACTTATTCTATATGTAAGGGGATTGAAAATGAAGGAATAAAATATAACAAAGAAGATTTAAGTAACAAAGCTAAAGCATTATGGGAATTAGAATTTATAAGAACTATGCTTTACATAGCCATTACATCTATTATGATTAATTTTAATGAAGGAGCAATAATTTTAACTGCAAATGGGTTATTACTTATGTTTTCAATTTTTACTTCGGTAATGTTATTAATGTTACTAAGATTAGCAGGGGGAGAGTTTAATGAAGTTAACTAAGAGACATATAGTATTATCAATTATTGTTGGCATAATAGTTTGTATAAATTTGGCTTATTATTTAATAAGTAGAGTAGATAAACCCATAGCCATCAAAAAGTATTCAGAGTTATTTTTTAATGATAGATTAACTATAGAGATGATAAAAGAAAATAATACTGATTCAGAAGTAGAAAGTGAAGGGCTTTTTTATGATGGAGCAGATAATATAACTGTAGAATTTCCTGAGATAAATAAGACTTATTATATGAGTGCGAATAATCATGGAGATATTAAAAATAAATATAAGCTTTTAAAGTATAATTTAATCATGAATCAAGAGGAAGATTTAAGTGAATATATAAATGAAAATGGAGCAATTACATTAACTAGGGCTATTATAATCGATAAAGATAAAAACTATGATGTGGATTTAGGGGAAATAACATTACATCCAAATAAAGATAGATATAAAGAATCAAAAATGAGGCAATTAAACAGTTACGGAAATAATGAGGAACAATGTATAGATTTTTATGCTCATGAAGAATATTATTTAAATAAAATAGAAAGTAAATATTTAGATGAATTAAAGAAATATTATGATTTTTATATAATAGTAGGTGGAGAAAATGAAGATAGGGAAAAAATATCTATTGAAAATATAAAATATCCATACAAGATAAAAAAGGATAAGATACTTTTATTTGTAGCAGCTAAAAAAGATAATATAGATATTATAGATTTAGAGAAATACTACGATACGAGTATTAGAATAGAGGTAGAAAATGAAAAGAAGGAAATAGAGTATTTATATTTAAAAGTTAAAAATAAAGAGTCGACAGATTTATTAAATGAAAAAAGCATATTAAATTTAAAATATAATGATTTATAAAATAAAAGCTAGTCAAAAAGACTAGCTTTTATTTTTATATATTAGAGAAATAAAGAAAATTATAAATAAAACTTTTAAAATCAAGAAAAAATTGATATTATATAAAAGATAAAATTCTTAGTATTCTTATAGAAATAGTAAGAATTAAAATATTATAAGCACTTTATGTTTAATTTATACAAATATAATGAAAAATAAAGTGAATAATAACAAAGAGGAGGGATATTGAGTGGAGATTTATTTAGATAATTCTGCAACAACAAAACCTTATGAAGAAGTTATTAATGTTATGGCAGATGGAATGAGAAAATATTATGGAAATCCATCTTCATTACATAAGCTTGGTATTGAAGCAGAAAGAATGCTTAATAAAAGTAGAGAAACTATAGCAAAAACTATAAATGCATCAAGAGATGAAATATATTTTACTTCAGGAGCAAGTGAAGGAAATAATTTAGTTATAAAAGGAATAGCAAAGCCTAATCATCATGTTATTACAACTAAGTTTGAACATCATTCTGTTTTAAAAGTATATGAAGAACTTGAAAAATTAGGTGTTAAAGTTACATATTTAAATGTTGATAAAAATGGAATGATTTCTTTAGAAGAATTAAGAGATTCAATATGTAAAGACACAGTTTTAGTTTCTATAATGTTTGTTAATAATGAGATAGGTTCTATACAAGATTTAGAAAGAATAGGGAACCTAATAAAAGAGAAAAGTAGTAGAGCTAAATTTCATGTTGATGCAGTACAGGGCTATGGAAAATTTAAAATTGATGTAAAGAAAATGAAGATAGATGCACTTACTGTAACAGGACATAAGTTCCATGGACCAAAGGGAACTGGATTTTTATATTTAAAAAAAGGAATTAATTTAACATCTCTTATTCATGGTGGAGAGCAAGAAAAAGGCGTTAGAGCAGGAACTCAAAATGTTCCGGGAATAATGGCTTTAGAAAAGGCTTGTGAAATATCAAATGAGCATAGAGAAGAAAATTATAAAAAAGTATTAGAAATAAAAAGATATATGATAAAAAGATTAGAAGGGATAGATGATATACGAATAAATAGTGTAGATGACGAGTTCCATTCACCATATATCTTAAATGTATCTTTTATTGGAGTTAGAGCTGAGGTAGTATTACACCTTTTAGAGGCAGAAGGGATATATGTATCAACAGGTTCTGCATGCACATCAAAAACTAACATTGCAAATGGAAGCTATGTAATAAAAGCAATGGGGTTATGTGATGATGAGGCAATAGGTGCGATAAGATTTTCTTTCTCAGAAGAGAATACTAAAGAAGAGATAGATAAGGTAATAGAAGTACTAAAAGGGTCATTGACTTTTTTAAGGAGGATTAAAAAATGAGAAAACTAATATTAATTAAATATGCATCAGAGATATTTTTAAAAGGTTTAAACAAAAATAAGTTTGAAAAAAGATTAAGAGATAACATAAAGAAAAAATTAAAAGGATTAGATTTTGAAATAATAAATGATCAAAATAGATATTTTATAAAAATAGATGATTTAGATGAAGGAATAGAAAGAGTACGAAAAGTATTTGGAGTTTCAGAAGTTTCTATAGTAACAGAGGTTGAAAGAAATTTAGATACCATTAAAGAAGAGGCATTAAGAAAGGTACAAGAAGTTAAACCTAAAACATTTAAAATTGATACAAATAGAGCTAATAAGGTTTTTGATAAAACATCAATAGAGATCTCAAGAGAGATTGGAGCTTATGTATTAAAAAATTATGATGGTGAGCTTTCAGTAGATGTAAAAAATCCAGAATGCCTAGTTAAAGTTGAAATAAGAGAAAATGCTTACGTTTATACAAGTAGTGATAAAGTAAAAGGTGTAGGAGGACTTCCATATGGAATGAATGGAAGTACAATGCTTATGTTATCTGGAGGAATAGATTCTCCAGTTGCAGGATATTTAATGGCAAGACGTGGAGTAGAATTAAATTGTATATATTATCATAGTCATCCATATACATCAGAAAGAGCTAAAGATAAGGTAAAAGAACTTGCCAAAATTTTAAGTGGATATACTGAAAAGGTTAGATTATTTATAGTACCATTTACTGATATTCAAATGGAAATTATAAATAACTGCCCAGAAGATGAACTTACAATTATTATGAGAAGATTCATGATGAGAGTTGCTTGTAAAGTAGCTGAAAATGAAGGTATACAATCAGTTTCAAGTGGAGAAAGTATAGGTCAAGTTGCAAGTCAAACAATGGAAGGTCTTGTTGTAAGTTCTGATTGTGCAGATAGACCAGTATTCAGACCCCTTATAGCAATGGATAAAGAAGATATAATGGATATTGCAAGAAATATTGGAACATTTGAAACATCAATACTTCCATATGAAGATTGTTGTACAATATTTGTTCCAAAGCATCCAAAAACAAAACCTAGATTAAAAGAGATAAGAAAATCAGAAGAAAATTTAAAAATTGAAGAATTAATAGATAAAGCTATAAATAATACAGAAGTAGTTGTATTTTAATTGAAAAGTCAAGTTTAGATATTATTTTACTAAACTTGACTAAATTTTTGTATAAAATTGTAAATTAATTGAAGGCTCCTTAATATAATGGTAAGTAGAGATAGCATATGAAAAGGAGTATATTAAATGAAATATAAAATCATTCCAGAATATACAAAACAATATGTTGATGGGTATTTAAAATCAAGTAGTGATATTTTGTGTGTTTGCAATTTATATGATAAATATAATGATAAATCAAAAAAATATAGTTTTTTATTAGAATTTGATATTAGTAATAGAGAATTTGAATTAGTACAAGATGCTAAGTTATTAATTCGATTTAAAGGATTAAAAAATACAAGAGAATTTTGTGCTGATTTTAAATTTGTGGCAAATGATTATAATAATGAACAGATTAAAGAATTTACAGTAAGAAAGGAGCTATATTGCGAGAATTCGGAAGAATATATTAGTATAGATTTTACTGATATTTTCTATGAAAATCTTAATGAAATTAGTACTATTTTAGTATATGTTTTGCCGAATAGCCTAAGAGGTGTGGCTACATTTGATTCAATAAACACAAGAGTATCACCATATATATCCATTGAAGATGAGGAAAGTATTGTGTATTCACATAGAGAAGAATGTCAACAAGTCATAATAGGAACGGTTGGACCACAGGGACCTAGAGGAGAACAAGGACCACAAGGTAAGACTGGGCCAATAGGATTAAAAGGTGAGCAAGGACCACAAGGAATACAAGGACCTCCAGGAGTACAAGGACCAGAAGGAAGGGTAGGACCAGAAGGTCCGCAAGGTATACAAGGACCAATAGGACCAACCGGTCCAAGAGGATTCCAAGGAATGAAAGGTGAAAAAGGTGATACAGGTCCACAGGGATTAAGAGGTGAGGTAGGGCCAACAGGAGCAACAGGTCCAACAGGACCACAAGGAGAACAAGGGCCACGAGGAGCAACAGGATTAGGATTCTTAGGAGTAAAAATATTTAATGCAGAAGAGACTTTAAAATATCTAGAAGGACAAGTTGTAGTTTATAACGGAAGTAGTTATGTAGCTTTGAAGGATAGTCCGGCTGGGGTTCCTATAACATCAGAAGATTATTTATTAGTTTCAGCAGCTGGAACAACAGGTCCACAAGGGATACAAGGAGAACGAGGTGAAGTAGGACCACAAGGACCAGTTGGACCGCAAGGTAAATCAGGAGCACAAGGTTTAATGGGGCCAGAAGGACCAGCTGGAATACAAGGTCCGATAGGACCGATGGGACCAACTGGGGTAGCACAATTATATGCTTATGGGGCATATGTTAAACGTGGTAGCATTGAAGCTACACCAGAAACTTCAAGTCGTTTAAATTTATTTGGAGATATAGTAAATGCCGAAGTAGGAGTGTCACACAGTAAGGAAAATGATCAATTAAATATAATATATGATGGAGTTTACAGAATAACTTTTTATATGTTCATACCAATTGAAACATTTATAGATAGGATTATAATAGATGGAATAGGTGGAAACAATAGAGGAAATATTATAAAAGCATCCGAAGGACAAGGAGTGTACTATGATAGTATAGTAACACTAAAAGCTGGATCTACTATATCAATAAGACTAAGTAATGTTGAGAGAATTGAAGTAGATAGTGAAGAAAATATTGCTTACTTTACAATTTTAAAGATAGCTTAAAATAAAAATTAAATATTTATGCAAATAGAGGTATATCAAAATATAATACAGTTATTTTGATATACCTCTTTTACATATAGTGATTAATCCTTTATTAAACTTATTTATCATAAAATAAATATAAGCATTAAATTTACAAAATAAAATATTTATACAAAAAACTGTAAACTATTTAAGTGTACTTAATATAATAATAAGTAAAGACGTAACATGAAGAAGGAGGATACAAAATGCAATATAAAATTACTCCTAAGTACAAAAGACAATATATAGATGGGTATAGTAAACCCAGCTACGACAAATTATATGTTTGTAATTTAGGCAATATGTGTAGTAACAAATACAGCAAGTATAGTTTTGGATTAGTATATGAATTTAATGGTAGTAGAGTTAATTTAATAAGAAAAGCTAGTCTATTACTTTATATGGAGGATTTGGAATTTGAAAAAGGTTTCGGAATTGATTTTAATATTATACTAAAAGATTCTGAAAATAATACAATTGCAAGACAAGTAATAAGAAAAAAGTTTAATAATTCAGATGCAGATAGATATATTTCTATAGATATTAGTAATATAATAAGCGAAAATTTAAAAAAAGTTAGTGGGGTTTTAGTATATGTTTCAGCAAATAGAGCAATTGGTATTGCTGTATTTGCAGCAAATGGTATAGAAATAGAGCCAACTATATGCGTTGATTATAGTGAATGTTCAGTTTGTCCACCTGGAGAACAAGGACCGATGGGGCCAACAGGTCCAAGAGGACCAATGGGACCAAGAGGGCCGAGAGGACCTCAAGGGTTAATAGGACCAAAAGGAGCGACAGGAGCCCAAGGATTAGTAGGATCAACCGGAGCAACTGGAGTAGGCTTAGATGGAATAGTAGGGTTTAATCCAGGTAATGAATCAGGATATTCAAAAGGGCAAGTTGTAATCTATAAAGGAAGCACTTATATAGTAAAGACTGATAGACCAACAGGAATACCTGGAGAATCACCAGATTATGAATTAATTGCAGCTGCTGGAGAACAAGGGCCAATTGGTCCAACGGGTGCGACAGGGGCTGAAGGATTAATAGGACCAACCGGAGCTCAAGGGTTGATAGGACCGACTGGAGCAACTGGAGTAGGATTGAGTGGAATAGTAGCATTTAATCCAGAAGATGAAGCAGGATATAGAGTAGGACAAGTTGTAACCTATAAAGGAAGCACTTATATAGTGAACAATGACAGTCCAACAGGAGTACCTGGAGAATCACCAGACTATCAATTAATTGCAGCAGCTGGATTACAAGGACCACAAGGTCTAGTAGGACCAACCGGAGCAACAGGAGCTCAAGGATTAATAGGGCCAACGGGTGCAACAGGAGTGCAAGGTGAAGTAGGACCTCAAGGACCACAAGGCCTAATAGGACCAACCGGACCAACTGGAGTAGGATTGAGTGGAATAGTAGCCTTTAATCCAGAAGATGAAGCAGGATATAGAGTGGGACAAGTTGTAACCTATAATGGAAGCACTTATATAGTGAACAATGACAGTCCAACAGGAATACCTGGAGAATTAGCAGATTATGAATTAATTGCAGCAGCTGGATTACAAGGACCGCAAGGTCTAGTAGGACCGACAGGAGCAACAGGGGCTCAAGGATTGATAGGACCAACAGGAGCAACTGGAGTTCAAGGTGAAATAGGACCTCAAGGACCACAAGGTTTAGTAGGACCAACTGGAGCAACAGGAGCGCAAGGATTAATAGGACCGACAGGAGCAACCGGAGCACAAGGATTGATAGGACCAACAGGAGCAACTGGAGTTCAAGGTGAAATAGGACCTCAAGGACTACAAGGTTTAGTAGGACCGACAGGAGCAACCGGAGCTCAAGGGTTGATAGGGCCAACCGGAGCAACTGGAGTAGGATTGAGTGGAATAGTAGCATTTAATCCAGAAGATGAAGCAGGATATAGAATAGGACAAGTTGTAACCTATAAAGGAAGCACTTATATAGTGAACAATGACAGTCCAACAGGAGTACCTGGAGAATCACCGGACTATCAATTAATTGCAGCAGCTGGATTACAAGGACCACAAGGTCTAGTAGGACCAACTGGAGCAACAGGAGCGCAAGGAATAGCAGGACCAACCGGAGCAACTGGAGCTCAAGGATTAATAGGACTACAAGGACCACAAGGTCTAGTAGGACCGACAGGAGCAACAGGGGCACAAGGATTGATAGGACCGACAGGAGCAACAGGGCCCCAAGGATTGATAGGACCAACAGGAGCGACCGGAGCACAAGGAATAGCAGGACCGACAGGAGCAACTGGAGCGCAAGGATTGATAGGACCAACAGGTGCAACTGGAGCGCAAGGATTAATAGGACCGACAGGAGCAACCGGAGCACAAGGATTAATAGGACCAACAGGTGCAACTGGAGCGCAAGGATTAATAGGACCGACAGGAGCAACCGGAGCACAAGGATTAGTAGGACCGACAGGAGCAACTGGAGTTCAAGGTGAAATAGGACCTCAAGGACCACAAGGTTTAGTAGGACCGACAGGAGCAACCGGAGCTCAAGGGTTGATAGGGCCAACCGGAGCAACAGGAGTAGGATTGAGTGGAATAGTAGCATTTAATCCAGAAGATGAAGCAGGATATAGAATAGGACAAGTTGTAACCTATAAAGGAAGCACTTATATAGTGAACAATGACAGTCCAACAGGAGTACCTGGAGAATCACCGGACTATCAATTAATTGCAGCAGCTGGATTACAAGGACCACAAGGTCTAGTAGGACCAACTGGAGCAACAGGAGCGCAAGGATTAATAGGACCAACAGGTGCAACTGGAGCACAAGGAATAGCAGGAGCAACCGGAGCAACTGGAGCTCAAGGATTAATAGGACTACAAGGACCACAAGGTCTAGTAGGACCGACAGGAGCAACAGGGGCACAAGGATTGATAGGACCGACAGGAGCAACAGGGCCCCAAGGATTGATAGGACCAACAGGAGCGACCGGAGCACAAGGAATAGCAGGACCGACAGGAGCAACTGGAGCGCAAGGATTGATAGGACCAACTGGAGCAACTGGAGCGCAAGGATTGATAGGACCAACTGGAGCAACCGGAGCGCAAGGATTAATAGGACCAACAGGTGCAACTGGAGCGCAAGGATTAATAGGACCGACAGGAGCAACCGGAGCGCAAGGATTAATAGGGCCGACAGGAGCAACAGGGGCTCAAGGATTAGTAGGACCGACAGGTGCGACAGGAGCGCAAGGATTGATAGGACCAACTGGAGCAACCGGAGCGCAAGGATTAATAGGACCAACAGGTGCAACTGGAGTAGCTGGAAGTAGTGCAATTATTCCATATGCATCAGGATTACCAGTATCTTTAACTACTGTTGTAGGTGGATTAGTAGGAACAACATCTCTTGTTGGATTTGGTAACTCAGCTACTGGAGTAAATATAGTAGGTGGCGTTATAGATTTAACAGGTGCAGCTGGAACACTTCTTAATATGTCATTCTCAGTTCCTAGAGCAGGAACTATAACTTCGATTGCGGCTTACTTTAGTATAACAGCAGGGTTAAGTCTTATAGGATCAACAATAACTATAAAGGCACAATTATATCAATCAACTACACCAGACAATAAATTCTCAGCAGTTTCAGGTGCAGAAGTAAATTTAACTTTAACAGATACAATAACACTTGGAGCTGTTAGACATGGTATTACTACTGGATTAAATATTCAAGTACAGCCACAAACCAGATTATTATTAGTATTCTCAGCAACAGCATCAGGTCTTAGCTTAGTTAATACTGTAGCAGGATACGCAAGTGCTGGAGTATCAATAAGTTAAAGATAGTCAATATTAAAAAACTTTAAGCTTTTTTGAACCATACTTCTAATGAAAAGAAGTATGGTTCTTTTAAAAATAAAAAGGACTACTGAAATTTTATCAGTAGTCTTTTTATATAAAGATATATTATGCAGTTGCTTCATCTTCATGAGCAAATTGACTGTTATAAAGATCTGCATAGAAACCATTCTTTTTAAGTAATTCTTCATGATTTCCTTGTTCTATAACATTACCATGATTCATTACTAAAATTAAATCTGCATCTTTAATTGTTGATAATCTATGAGCAATTACGAAGTTAGTTCTACCTTCCATAAGTTTTGTCATAGCATTTTGAATATAACTTTCAGTTCTTGTATCAACAGAACTTGTAGCTTCATCAAGGATTAAAACTCTTGGATTAGCAAGTATTGCTCTAGCAATAGTTAAAAGTTGCTTTTGTCCTTGAGAAATATTAGAAGCTTCTTCATTTAATATAGTATCATAACCATCAGGTAATGTTCTTATAAAGTGGTCAGCATGAGCAGCTTTAGCCGCTTCAACAACTTCTTCAAAAGTAGCATTTTCTTTTCCGTAAGCTATATTATCTTTAATACTACCATTAAATAGCCAAGTATCTTGAAGAACCATACCAAACATACTTCTTAAATATTCACGAGAGAATTTAGTAATATCAACTCCATCAAATGTGATATCCCCACCATTTAATTCGTAGAATCTCATCATAAGATTTATAAGAGTTGTTTTACCAGCTCCTGTAGGACCAACTATTGCAACTGTTTGACCAGTTTTAGCTGTAACGTTCATATCTTCTATTAATAATTGATCTTTATTATATCCAAATTGAACATTGTTAAATTTAACTGTTCCTTGAGCATTTTCAAGTGTAATAGGGTTTGCAGGATCTGGAATAACTTCTTCTTCATCTAAAACTTCAAATACTCTTTCAGCAGAAGCCATAGTTGATTGAAGAATATTTGCTATATTAGCTGTTTGGTTAACCATTTGTGTAAATTGTCTTGAATATTGGATAAATGATTGAATATAACCAACACTAAGTTTATTTTTAGTAACTAATATACCACCAACAACTGCAATAATTACATAACCTATATTATTAATAAATTGCATAAGTGGCATTATAAGTCCTGACATGAATTGTGCCTTCCAAGCTGAATCATATAAATTTTCATTTATTTCATCAAATTCTTTTATAGCTTTCTTTTCATGTCCAAAAGCTTTTACAACAGTATGACCAGTATAAACTTCTTCAACATGTCCGTTAAGTTCACCAAGTTGTTTTTGTTGATTGAAGAAGAACTTTTGTGACTTACCAATAATAGGTCTAGTAGCAATAATACAAACTGGAAGAGTGATTATGCAAATTAAAGTTAAAAGTGGGCTTATAGTAAGCATCATTATTGTAATACCAACTATAGTTACAACTGCTGATATAAGCTGAGTTAAACTTTGTTGAAGAGTACTACTTATATTATCTACGTCATTTGTAACTCTACTTAATATATCACCTTTAGAGTTAGCATCAAAATATTTAATAGGAAGTCTATTTAACTTCTCATCAACATCACGTCTCATATCTCTAACAGTAGATTGTGCAACGCCTGCCATAATATATTGTTGTAAATACATAAATAATGCACTTAGAATATAGAAGCCTAGAAGTAATAGTATATATTTAGTAAGTTCATGAAAATCTATTGAAGCACCAGGTACTCCTTTAAATTTTGCAATCATACCTTCAAGTATTACGTTAATTGTATCTCCAAGTAATCTAGGACTAAATACTGTGAAAGCAGTACTTATTATAGACATAAATATAACAGCTATAAGTTTACCTGAATTTGGTTTTAAGTATCTTAAAAGTCTCTTAGCAGAGCCTTTAAAGTTTTTTGCTTTTTCACCACCGATTACAACTCCATGACCACCTCTGTTGCCACCCATTGGAGCTGAACCTTTTTTATTATTTGCCATGCTCATTTGAAAGTTCCTCCTCTGAAAGTTGTGATGAGGCAATTTCTTTATAAATTGCACAGTTATCAAGAAGCTCTTTATGAGTTCCCATACCAACGACATTACCATCGTCTAGAACAAGAATTCTATCAGCATCCATAATAGTACTTACTCTTTGAGCTACTATAATTACAGCTGATTCTTTAGTTTCACTCTTAAGAGCTGCTCTAAGTTTTGAGTCAGTTTTAAAGTCTAATGCTGAGAAGCTATCATCAAATACATAGATTTCAGGTTTTCTAATTAATGCACGAGCTATTGCTAGACGTTGCTTTTGACCACCTGAGAAGTTTCTACCACCTTGTTCAACTATTGAATCAAAATTATTTTCCTTTTCGGAAATAAAATCATAAGCTTGGGCAATTTTTGATGCATGAACTAAATCTTCAGCAGTAGCATCTTCTTTACCATATCTTAAGTTTTCAGCAATTGTACCTGAGAACAGTACTGCTTTTTGAGGAACAAATCCTATTTTTTCTCTTAAAGATTGTTGAGACATATCTTTAATGTCTATATCATCAACTAATATCTTACCTTCTGAAGCATCATAAAATCTTTCAAGAAGATTTAATATAGTTGATTTACCAGATCCTGTACCACCAATAATAGCTGTAGTTTCTCCAGGTTTTGTTTCGAAAGAAATATTGCTTACTGCAGGACTTTCAGCACCAGGATAGAAGAATGATACATTATCAAACTTAACATACCCTTTTTTAGTAGTTTTATCATTAGTAGATTCTTTATCTACTATTTCAGGATTTATAGATAAAACTTCATTTATTCTATCAGCTGAAGCAGAAGCTCTTGGAATCATTATAAATAACATACTTACCATAATAAGTGAGAACATTATTTGCATTACATATTGTAAAAATGCCATAAGGTTACCAACTTCCATAGCATTAACATCTATTCTTTTAGCACCAAACCAAAGGATTGCAACAGAAGTTACATTTAGTATAAGCATTAAAATAGGCATTAATAATGCAATTATTTTATTTACCTTTATTGCATTTTCAGTGAAATCATTATTTGCTTCTTCAAATCTTTTTACTTCGAATTTTTGTTTATTAAATGCTCTAATAACTCTAATACCAGTTAAATTTTCTCTTAGAATCTTGTTTATTTTATCAAGTTTAACTTGCATAGCTTTAAATCTTGGCATACCTTTTTTACCAATTAAACCAATAGCTATTAATACAAGAGGCATTGAAACTAATAGTATTAATGATAGATCTTTATCAACAGATATTGCCATTATAATACCACCTATACAAGTAAGTGGGGCAGTAACCATCATTCTAAGAATCATTATAAGAACTTGTTGAACTTGGTTAACATCATTAGTTGTTCTTGTAATAAGTGAAGCAGTACCTACTTTATCAAATTCTCCTAGAGAAAAAGATTCTGCTTTAGTAAATATTTTTCTTCTTATATCTCTACCAAATCCCATTGCGACTTTTGATGAGACAAAGCTTGCAAAAATTGTAGCAATACTACCGATAAATGCAACAAGTATCATTAATCCACCAATTTTTAAAATGTAGTTAACATCGCCATTTATTATACCTGTATCTACTATTTCAGATAGTAAGGTTGGTAAGTATAGTTGAGCCATAGTTTGAACAAATAGCAATACAAGTATAAATGTTAATTGCTTCGAATATGGCTTTAAGTGCTTAAAAAGCTTTAGCATACAGTTATCACTCCTTAGTCAATTTCGTTTTTATGATTTTCAAGATTAATTTTTACTTTATTAAGTAAAAAACTTAAGTTTTCTAATTCTTCCTTAGAGAAATTATTTAAGCAAATATTATCTATTTTATTAACTATAGATTTTAAAGACTCACATGCTTTTGTGCCTTTATCAGTTAAATAAATTCTTGAAACTCTTTGATCTTTTTCATCAGGAGTTTTTATTATAAATCCAGATTTCTCAAGTCTCTTTATCATTACAGTAATAGTTGCAGGTTTTAGGTTAAGTTTCTTTGCAATGTCTTTTTGACTTAATCCTCCATGATGATGTAAAGCATACAGTAGAGGAGGTTGTCCTGGATATAATCCTTCTTTTTCTAAGTTAGAATGAGTTAAAGAAAAATGTAATCTAACAACTTCACCTAATAAACGGTGAAAAGAAAATTCCTCATCTAATCCCATAAAAAAATCTCCTTTCATAAATTAATTAGACGACTAATTGTTTTTATATTGTAATACTATTTTATATAAAAAACAAGCTTTATGGTTATTAAAATTTAAAGTTTTTATATTAATTTAATAAATAGTTAATTTATATAAAAATTTCAATTAAATGTAAATGTTTTATGTGATAATATATTATTTGAATTTAATTTATGGAGTAAGAAGATATGAATTATGTATATATTATAAAATGTAGTGATGATTCCCTTTACACTGGTTGGACAAATGATTTAGAAAAAAGGTTTAAAAAACACCAAGAAGGAAAGGGTGCTAAGTATACTAGGGGAAGGGGACCATTAGAATTAGTTTATTTTGAGGAATATGAAACTAAAGTTCAAGCGATGAAGAGAGAATATGAAATTAAAAAAATGAGTAGAGAAAAAAAGATTAAATTAATTAGCAAAAAATAATTTTGTGGAATAATATGTAGTATATTGTAATTTCTGATTATATTGTATTCAAAAAATATAGACAAACTTATAAATTGTGATAAAATTAGTACGAAGGTATAAAGTACAAGAAAAAAGGAAGTGAATGCTATAGAAACGAAAAAATTAAAAAATTAAAAGCGCCAGAACTTAAGGTTATGCAAGCCAAATAAAAGATTTGGAGGAGAATATAAGAAACTCATAGATCACGATGTTCTCTCTGAGTAAGTTCGCCTAAGCCAAATCGAAGATTTGGAGGCTCACTTAAGTTGACGAGGTTGGGAGTTATCGAACTTTTCGGCGGGTGCCCCACGGTATCGCACTACCGTTAACGATTGGCAAAGCTATGGAGCGATTCGTAGTACAAATCCAATCTGGTGTTAAAACCTTCATTTTAAGGTTTTTATAGTCCTAGGATTATTATACCTATTTTTAGTTTAGCTAGGAGAAAATCTTAAAGAGGAAAAACTGAATATGATTATACGAGCAAAAGGAAGGAAGAAATTTTATGTGCGGAATAGTAGGATATGTTGGTAAAGGAAAGGCAACAGACTTTTTAGTAGAAGGATTATCAAAGCTTGAGTATAGAGGTTATGATTCAGCAGGAGTTGCTGTATTAATAGACGACGTTATAAATGTTAGAAAGCAAAAAGGTCGTTTAGCTAATTTAGAAGAAAGCTTAGATAAAAATCCTATGAATGGAAACATTGGAATTGGACACACTAGATGGGCAACTCATGGAGAACCATCTGATATTAATTCACATCCACATTTAAGTTCAAAAGGAGATATAGCTGTTGTTCATAATGGGATAATAGAAAACTATATTGAACTTAGAGATTTCTTAAAAGAAAAAGGATGTACTTTTGTTTCTGAAACAGATACTGAGGTTATTCCAAATCTTATAGAATATTACTATAAAGGAGATTTATTTGAAGCAGTAGTTAAAGCATCAAAGGAATTACAGGGAAGCTTTGCAATTGGAGTTATTTCTAATCATGAACCAGACAAGCTTATTGCTGTAAGACATGATAGTCCATTAATAGTTGGATTAAAGGAAGATGAGAACTTTATAGCTTCAGATATACCAGCAGTTTTAAATTACACTAGAAACGTGTATCTTTTAGAAGATGATGAATTTGTTATCATGACAAGTGAAGGAGTAAAGCTTGTTGATGAAAACGGTAATGATATAGATAAAGAAGTATTTAATGTAACATGGAATGAAGATGCAGCTGAAAAGGGTGGATTTGATTCATTTATGTTAAAAGAAATACACGAACAGCCAAAAGCTATAAGAGATACTATGACTTCAAGAGTGTCAATGGAACACGACATAGTATTTGATGACTTTAAAATATCAAAAGAAGAATTACAAGGTATCGATAGAATATATATGGTAGCTTGTGGAACAGCATATCATGCAGGACTTATGGGTAAATACTCAATAGAAAAGCTTGCAAGAATACCTGTTGAAGTTGATATAGCATCAGAATTTAGATATAGAAATCCATTAGTAACTGAAAAATCACTTGTTATTGTATTAAGTCAATCAGGAGAAACAGCAGATACTTTAGCTGTTTTAAGAGATTGTAACAAGATTGGAGCTAAGACTTTAGCTGTTACAAACGTTGTTGGAAGTACAATTTCAAGAGAAGCTGACTATGTTATATATACAATGGCAGGTCCTGAAATTTCAGTTGCATCAACAAAAGCTTATACAACTCAAGTAGTTATAATGCATACAATAGCAATGTATTTTGCACAATTACTTGGAAAGGTAAGCAAAGAAGAAATTGAAGAATTAAAGAAGGAACTATTATTAATTCCAGAAAAAATAGAAGAAGTTTTAAAAGATCAAGAAGGTATTAAAGCTATTGCAGAAGAAGTTAAAAATGAAGATGATATATTCTTCTTAGGAAGAGGTATGGACTTTGCTTTAGCACTTGAAGGATCATTAAAACTAAAAGAAATTTCATATATTCATTCAGAAGCTTATGCTGGAGGAGAATTAAAGCATGGACCAATAGCTTTAATTGAAGAAGGAACAAAAGTTATTTCAGTTCTAACTCAAAGCGACTTAATGGATAAGATGATTAGTAATGTTGTTGAAATCAAATCAAGAGGAGCAAAAAACTTTGGTATTACATTTAAATCAAAGGAAAAGGCTCAAGGTGTATTAGATAAGGCTATATTTATACCAGAAGCTAACGATATGTTTGCACCAATCCTTGCAGCAGTAGAATTACAACTATTAGCTTATTATGTTGCAAGCTTTAAGGGATTTGATATAGACAAGCCTAGAAACTTAGCTAAATCTGTAACTGTTGAATAAGATTAATTATTTTGGAAAGTATTGAATAATAATCCCCCTATAATTTAGAGGGTATATGGTATCAGAAAGAAAAGTTAAAAGGAGAGAAATTTTATGAAGGAAGAAATAATAGGATTATTAAATGAATACAAAGAAACTGAAAAGTGTTTAAATATGGGGTTAGAATGGCTACCAGATAACGATTTTGCAAAAGCAAAACTAGAAGTTATTAAGGTTATAATTGAAGATCTTGAAAACTTACGTGATAAAGTAGCTGATACAATATAAATGTTAATTATGTGCACTCTTAATAAAAGAGTGCACTTTTTTATTTTAGAAAGATAATATATGTATTAGTTAATATGTGGTAAAACAAGTAAAATGGGGACTGAAAATGAATAGTGAATTATTAAAATTACTTTCGTTTTTTTAATATTAATATTTATATATTAGAAGTAGTAATTATGTTTGTATTTACAATAGGAATTATAAGAACAATATATCAAGTAAAAAAAGAGCGAAAAATAGAGTGATGTAAATGAAAAATTTATAATAAATTAAAATATATTGTAAATTTTACCACAGTGATATAAAATAGTAATATGTAACATAATTATGGGGATAATATGAATTTGTGAGGGGTGCAAGGTATGCAAAATATGCAAGATATGTTAAATAAGCTTGAACTTATGTTAGTAGGCTTAAAGCAGATGAAGATTAATATTGTATTTACGTGGTTTCCAAAAATGAATAAAGATGAAGTCTTAAAAGCTATATCTGAATCACCAAAATTTAAAATAGAAGGTGATGTTGTATCTTTAAAGAGTGAAACTGAAATTTATGAAGAAGAACTACAAAAAGATATACTTAAAGAATTAATGGATGATGAAGATCAAGTAGAAGATATATTAGATTATGATGACGATATAGAACTTTTAGAAGTTTCTGTTGATGAAGATAATATAGTAGAAATAGATATGTCAAAAGATATAATAGAAGATATAGAAGTTTCAGAAGTAGACGAAGATGTTACGCTTCAAAGTAAAGATATAGATAATATATGGGCTAATGTTCAAGAGTTAGCAAAAGAGGTTTCAGGAGAAAGCAAAATGCAAACTCAAGAAGATAGTAACTTAGAAGTGAATAATGATTCTATAGAAAATATTGCTATAGCTACAGAAATAAATGAATTAGCAGAAAATATTAATGAAGTAGAGAAAATAGTAGAGAAAACTGTTGTAGTTAAGGATACTTCAGAGTTAAAGGGATCTGATATTGAATATAATGAATTAATTAGATTAATTTCAGAATATAATCATGAAGTTCAGCATAAGATAGAAACTACAGATGAAAATAAATATGAAAATAAAGAGAAAGCTATAGTTAAGTTCTATGAGAACAAATATATAGTAAAGGTTAAAGAAAATAATACTGATATAAATGCAAATATATTCTCATTAATTCATAAGAAAAAAGGAATGGAAGTTGCATACTTAGTTGTTAGTGAAACTTTAGATTCTAAAATACTTAACTTTATGCTAGAAAATTATGAAGATGAAGTAGTTTATTTCTGTCCAATACAAGGATGTGAAGTGGAATTTGAAGTAGATTTAAATGAATTCTATTTAAAAGAAACAAGCAAAATTTTTGATAAATACTTAGAACGTTATGTTATAACAGAAGAAAATGCATGCGTTATTAAAAAAGGTGAAATTGTTATAGGAAGATAAAATTAAATAAAGAAATCTTATTAAGAGTGGTGGAGGGACTGGCCCTATGAAACCCAGCAACCTATATTAAATTTAATGTTTAATATTTAATATGTGGTGCTAAATCCTGCGGTTTGTTAAACTGATAGATAAGAGAATGAAGAGTTTAGTGAATTAAGCACTGGAGATTTGTTCTCTAGTGCTTTAATTTTATATATAAACAAAGGGTGATGATTTAAATATGAAAAAAGAGCTTAGAAGAGAGATAATAAAAAAGAGAGATAAACTAGATTGCATGGAGAAAGCAATTAAAGATAAAAAAATAATAGAAAAGTTAAAAGATACTAAAGAATATAAAGAGGCTAAAGGGATATTTGTTTATATTGGATTTGGTTCTGAAATAAATACGAAAATATTAATAGAAGATGCACTTAAGGATGGAAAGGAAGTATATGTACCAAAGGTTATAAAAAAAGAGATGGTATTTATAAAAATCAACAGTTTAGAAAATTTAGTCACAAGTAGTTATGGAATATTAGAACCAGTTGGGGATAAGAGTAACTTTAATGTTGATAATTTAGGTTTAATTGTAATGCCAGGTTTAGCTTTTGATAAACAAGGGAATAGGCTAGGATATGGTGGAGGATATTATGATAAATTTTTAAGTAGTAATAAAATCGATACTAAGAAAATAGCATTAGCTTATGATTTTCAAGTATTAGATAAAGTTCCTAGTGAAAAACATGATATTAAGATAGATTCAATAATAACAGAAGATAATGAGATAGATATAAGTAATAAATAATAAAAATTAAGGGGGCAAAATTTATGAAAAGAGAATTTAAAAAGGGAACTATATGCGTACAAGGAGGTTATAATCCAGGTAATGGGGAACCTAGGGTACTTCCTATTTATCAAAGTACAACTTACAAGTATGATGATCCAGATTTTGTTGAAGGATTATTTAATCTTGAGAATGAAGGACATCTGTATTCAAGAATATCGAATCCAACAGTTTCAGCATTAGAGGAAAAGTTCGCATTACTAGAAGGCGGCGTTGGGGCAGTTGCAACTTCTAGTGGACAGGCAGCGGTGTTGACTGCAATATTGAATATTTGTAAGGCAGGGGATCATATAGTTTCTGCATCAACATTGTATGGTGGAACTGTAAATCTATTCAAGGTTAATTTAAAGAAAATGGGGATTGATGTAACGTTTGTTGATCCTGATGATAGTGAAGAGAATATTATTAAAGCTGCAAATGAAAATACAAAGATTATATACGGTGAAACTATAGGAAATCCAGGACTTAATATATTAGATTTTGATAAGTTTTCAAAAGTAGCAAAGAAATTAGATGTACCTTTTATAGTTGATAACACTGTGGCAACACCTATTCATTGCAATCCATTAAAATTGGGCGCAAATATTGTTATACATTCAACTTCAAAATATTCAGATGGTCATGCACAAGCATTAGGTGGAATAATAGTTGATGGTGGAAACTTTAATTGGGATAATGGTAAATTCAATGAATTCGTTGATCCAGATCCAAGTTATCATGGGTTAAGTTATGTAAAGACATTTAAAGAAGCTGCTTATATAACAAAATTAAGAGTAACACTTATAAGAGATTTAGGTGGAATTCAAACTCCATTTAATGCATATTTAACTAATCTAGGATTAGAAACGTTAGAACTTAGAATGGAGAGACATTCAAAAAATGCATTAGAAATAGCAAAATGGCTTATTAATCATCCAAAAATAACTTGGGTTAATTATCCGTATTTAGAAGGTAGCTCAGAGTATGAAAAGGCACAAAAATATCTAAATGGAGGAGCAAGTGGAATTTTAACATTTGGAGTAAAGGGAGGTATCCCTGCTGCTAAAACTTTAATGAAAGAATTAAAGTTAGTTGCACTTGTAGTTCATTTAGGTGATGCAAGAACTTCACTATTACATCCAGCAACAACTACGCATAATCAACTAAATGAAGAAGAACAAAGAATTGCTGGGGTAGCTCCTGATTTGATAAGATTTTCAGTTGGAATTGAACGAGTAGAGGATATAATAGCAGATTTAGATAGAGCTTTAGAGAAGATTGAAATTTAAATAAAAAACAGTGCTTTTAAAAGCACTGTTTTTTTATTAAAGGTCTTTATTTAAGATTTCTAATAATAATCTTGACTTGAATGCTTCGTAATTCATTGAACCTTCATCGTCATTCTTTCTGCTTCTTACAGAAACTTCATTGTTAGCCATTTCTTTTTCACCAACAACTAAGATGTAAGGAGTTCTTTCAAGTCTTGCTTCTCTTATCTTGTATCCAAGTTTTTCAGCTCTGTAGTCTCCTTCAACTCTTACACCATTATTTCTTAAATCTTTAACGATTTTTTCAGCGTAATCATTGTACTTATCTGATAATGGAAGAACTTTTGCTTGAACTGGTGCAAGCCAAGTTGGGAATGCTCCTGCATATTTTTCAATAAGCATTGCAAGTGTTCTTTCATAACATCCGATTGATGATCTGTGGATGATGTATGGACGTTTCTTTTCGCCATCTTTATCGATGTAAGTCATGTTGAATCTTTCAGCTAGAGCGAAGTCTATTTGAACAGTTATAATAGTATCTTCTTTTCCGTGAACGTTCTTGAATTGGATATCAAGTTTTGGTCCGTAGAATGCAGCTTCATCATCAGCTTCAACGTAATCTATTTCTAAGTGATCTAATATCTTCTTCATTATATCTTGAGTTCTTTCCCAAGCTTCTGGATCGTTTATATACTTCTTAGTATTGTTTGGATCCCATTTTGAGAATCTGTATGATATATCTCCATCAATTCCTAAAGTAGCCATTACATGTTTTATTAAGTCAACAGCACCCTTAAATTCTTCTTCTAATTGTTCTGGAGTACATACTATATGACCGTCAGCTAGAGTGAATTGTCTAACTCTTATAAGTCCGTGCATTTCTCCTGATGATTCATTTCTAAATAGAGTAGAAGTTTCAGCATATCTTACAGGAAGATCTCTGTAGCTGTGTTGTTCTGAATTGTATATTGCATATTGGAATGGGCAAGTCATAGGTCTTAAAGCAAATACTTCATCGTCTTTTTCTTCATCACCTAAAACGAACATTCCATCTTTGTAGTGATCCCAGTGACCTGAAATTTTGTAAAGATCACTCTTAGCCATTAGAGGAGTTTTAGTTAAAACATAACCTCTTCTTTCTTCTTCATCTTCAATCCATCTTTGTAGAGTTTGGATTATTCTTGAACCTCTTGGCATTATTAGAGGAAGACCTTGACCTACATTTTCATCAGTAGTGAATAATTTTAATTCTCTACCTAATTTGTTGTGGTCTCTCTTTTTAGCTTCTTCTAAAGCAGCTAAGTGTTCTTCTAAATCTTTATTCTTTAAGAATGCAGTACCGTATATTCTTGAAAGCATTTTGTGATTTTCATCACCTCTCCAGTAAGCACCAGCACTTCTTAGAAGTTTAACAGCTTTCATTGGTTTAAGTGACATTATATGTGGACCTGCGCAAAGATCTGTAAAGTCACCAATTTTGTAGAATGAAATAACTTCATCTTCTCCTAAGTCATTTATAAGTTCAACCTTATAAGGTTCATCCTTCATAAGTTCTAAAGCTTCGTCTATTGGAAGTTCGAATCTTTCTATTTCAGGATTTTCTTTTATTATTTTCTTCATTTCAGCTTCGATTTTTTGAAGATCTTCAGTAGTGAAAGCTACTTCCTTATCAAAATCATAGTAGAATCCATTGTCTATTGCAGGTCCTATAGCGATTTTAACTTCTGGGAATAATCTCTTCACTGCATAAGCTAATACGTGAGATGCAGTATGTCTTAAAGCATCTTTACCTTCCTTTGAATCGAATGTACATATGCTAAGTTCAACATCATCATTTAATGTATGACGTAAATCAACAACCTCTCCATTAACTATTCCGCAAAGTGCATTTCTTGCAAGTCCTTCGCTTATGCCTCTTGCTACGTCTAAAACTGATACACCTTTTTCAAATTCTTTAACTGAACCGTCTTTTAAAGTAACTTTAATCATTTTAAAAAACTCCTTTCTCTAATATATTTAAACTAAAATTTATTGTTAAAATAAAAAAACTTCATCTCTAAAATATAGAGACGAAGTGTAATATCCGTGGTTCCACTCTAGTTATTCTTAAAATTTTAAGAATCACTCAAATATGTCGTAACGTGACAAATACGGGCTGGATTAGAGCCACTCAGAGTTAGTTTTCTGTTAATCTCAAATAAAGATATTTACAGCTAATATATCTTCTCTCTGAAAGTGAGGGTTTAACATACTCTTCTCATCAACGTGTTATCTTGTTAAGTTAGTTTATATTATAATCATACTAATTTCAGATGTCAATAAATGCTCTCATAAAGTTTTTCAAGTTTTAAATTTTCTAAAAGCTCTTCTTCGTAATACGATCCACCCATAATTTTCAATATTATATCATCTTTTCTGTAACCTTCTTTATATAATTTTATATCCTTGGTTATTCTTTTAGTAATGTTTGAAGAAATGTTTAATATAGATGATAATTCCTTAAATGAATAATATCTTTTAGGAAGAATCTTATATAATTTTTTTTGAAGTCTGATTTTATAAATTAAATCAGTTTCCAAAGAGTGATGAGGACCGTTTTTTCCTCTATGGTGTTCTTCGCAAAGATACATGTAATTTATCTCCATATCAAAGCCACCTTCACTTCGATGAACTATGTGGTGAATGTCTGCTTTTTTATTGCATATTTCACAATAATACAATTATAAACCCCCTTAAATAATATAGTTAATTATAAGAAAATATTTCAAAAAAATCAATTAATAAAAGATACCAAAAATAATTACTAAATATTCTGAAAATAGTGGGTAAAAAATAATCTAAAATGGTATAATATACTATATAGATATTATATTAAAATCTATATAGAAAGGTGATATTTATGAGAGATAATTACAATTCATTTGACTATTGGACACAAAATGTAAATGAGCACAGAGCTATAAGAGCTCACATATTTATGGGAAAATTACCAACTAAAAATTCTGTATACATTCATACATTGATGTTTTCAAATAAGAATGGAATAGAGAATATATACGCAAGTTTCCCAAATGGAAGAGCATTACTTGGATATTTACAGCATGCATTTTTACAGAAAGTTTTCTATAATTGGGTCAATGGAACTAAAAAATTAATAATGAAAATTCCACCTATTCCAGTAACAGATTTAATTTCAGATTTTAAGGCAAAGGGTAAAATAACAAACGAAGAGTTTCAGTGTATGACAGAACAGTATAATTTATTAAAAAATCTATGGGATAAATCTGACGACGAAATAATAAAGGGCATAATTAAATTCTCAAAAGAATTTAATAGAGCATGGCTTGGCGATGATACAGAATTCTTATATTTAAAAATATTTAAAACTCCAGATGAACTTGGACAATTTGTTGCAGAAACTGTTGAAACAACTGATAAGGAAGAAGAGTTTAAAAAGGGTATAGGCCTTTCAGTTGAAGATTTCAAAGATTTATGTAAAAAAGTTTATACAGATAAAGAATGCTGCAATGTATTTAGAAATATACTTCTAAATAAACTTTCAGAAACGCTTTAATTAAATAATAGATTAGTTAAAGGACTTTCCTAAATATTTAGGAAAGTCCTTTTTATAATTATAATAATTATTTATATATAATATTTTATAAAAATTAAAAGTATAACTTAAAGTTTAAAAAATAAATAAAAAAGTAGTTGATATATTAAAAATAATGTGATATAAAAATGTATGGAAAACGAACTAAAAAAATAAAAATTAGAAAAATATTCGTGAATGGAGACGTAAGATGAAAAAGAAATCATTATTAGTTATGACATTATTATTAATTGTATCGCTATTTAGTTTTTTAGGATGCAGTAAGACGAACGATGCTTCTAAAGAGAAAGTTTTAGGAGTTATAGGTGCAATGGAAGAAGAAGTAGCAATACTTAAAGGTAAAATGAAAATTGAAGATACCTTAAAAGAAGCTGGAATGGAATTCTATAAAGGTAATCTAGATGGAAAAGAAATAGTTTTAGTACGTTCAGGTGTAGGTAAAGTAAATATGGCAGCTTGCACCCAAATTTTAGTAGATAAATTTAATGTTTCAGCGGTTATAAACTCAGGGGTAGCTGGAACTATGGACCCAGAATTAAAGCAAGGGGATATAGTTATTTCAACAGATGCAGTTCAACATGACTTTGATACAACAGCTTGTGGAGATCCACTTGGCGAGATATCAAGACTTGGAATTACATTCTTTAAAGCTGATAAAGGTATGATAGATACTTTAGAGAAAGCATCAAAAAATGTTAATGGAGTAACTGTTAAGGAAGGTCGTGTAGCGTCAGGAGACCAATTTGTTGCAGGTGGAGAAGTTTCTAAAAGAATTAAAAAGAATTTTGGAAATGTTGGAGCTGTAGAAATGGAAGGAGCTGCAATGGCTCAAGTTGCTTATTTAAACAATATACCATTTGTAATAATTCGTTCAATATCAGATAAAGCGGATGGATCAGCAGATTTATCTTATGAACAATTCTTACCTATTGCATCTAAAAATGCAAGCTCATTATTAGAAGAATTTATAAAGCTTTATTAATTAAACATAAAGGAAAGATGTATTAATCATCTTTTCTTTTAATATAATTTAATATAGTTTTTAAAATAAAAATAATTGACACTTATAAATAACATTGTTAAAATAGTAAATAATTAAAATTAAATAAAGTCTTATCAAGAGTGGTGGAGGGACTGGCCCTATGAAACCCGGCAACCTACTAAGTTAGTAATTAGGTTATGAATGTGTACTATCAATTAGTTTTGATGGTTATATTTTGATGCAAATTATTAACAGTGTGGTGCTAATTCCAGCAGTATTAAACTGATAGATAAGTAGTGGTTTATAGAGTATATAAAGCTTCTGATTTCTATCAGAAGCTTTTTTTTATTACATAAAGTAGGAGGGAAATAAAATGAGAAAAGGAAATCCACTAGCATTATTACCATTGTTAGTATTTATAGTTGTATATTTAGGAATATCTATAATTGCAAAAGATTTTTATGCTGTTTCAGTAATAATACCGTTTTTAATTTCGGCTATTGTAGCTTTAATTATGAATAGAAAAATTAAGTTTGAGGAAAAATTACATATTTTTTGTAAGGGTGCTGGAAACCCAGATATAATTCTTATGATACTTATATTTGTTTTAGCTGGTGCTTTTGCACAAATCGCAAAGGCTATGGGAGCTGTTGATTCAACAGTTAATCTAGGACTTTCAGTGTTACCTGCTAGTATTTTAGTATCAGGAATATTTGTAGTTGCATGTTTTATTGCACTATCAGTTGGAACATCAATGGGAACAATTGTAGCACTTGTACCTATAGCTGTTGGAATATCAGATAAGACAGGAATTGCGATTGGAATAGTTGTTGGAGCAGTTGTAAGTGGTGCTATGTTTGGTGATAACTTATCTATGATTTCAGATACAACTATAGCAGCAACAAGAACACAAAAATGCGAAATGAGAGATAAGTTTAAGATGAATTTTAAAATAGTTCTTCCAGCTGCAATAATAACAGCTATATTATTTGCTGTAATAACATCAGGGACAAGCTCTTATGCATTGGGAAATTATGATTATAGTTTAATAAAGATATTACCTTATGTTGGAGTTTTGATATTCGCTTTAATTGGAGTTAATGTTATATTTGTATTATCATCTGGAATAATACTTGCAGGAGTAATTGGAATAGCAACAGGGAGTTTTGATATTATAGGGTTATTTCAAAATATGGCCCAAGGAATTTCAGGAATGAGCGAACTTATAATAATTTCATTACTAATAGCAGGAACAATAAGCATTATAAAGCATAATGGCGGAATTGATTTTATATTACACAAGGGGCTTAAGAATTTTAAAACAAGAAGAGGAGCAGAACTTGGAATAGGAGCATTAGTAAGTTTAGTTGATATTTGTACTGCAAATAATACTATTGCGATTGTAACAGTTGGCCCTATAGCAAAAGATATATCAGATGAGTTTGATCTAGAGCCAAAGAGAGTTGCAGGAATACTTGATATGTTCTCTTGTGCATTCCAAGGTATAATACCATATGGTGCACAACTTATATCAGCAGCAGGACTTGCAGCTATATCACCATTCCAAATAATGAAATATCTATTCTATCCATATTTAATGGGTATATCAGTAGTTATAGCTATATTTATTTATTGGAGCAGAAATAAGGAAAGAAATATAATAGAATAATAAAAAGCCTCTAAGGACTAATTACCTTAGAGGTTTTTATTTTAGAAATTAATCATTTAATAGACAAATAGCTTGTGAAGAAATTCCAAGCTTTTCACCAGTAAAGCCAAGACCTTCTTCTGTTGTAGCTTTTACATTGATTTTATTTACGTCTATTTTTAGAGCTTTTGCAATATTATTTCTCATCTCCATAATATGAGGAGCCATCTTTGGTTTTTCTGCGATGATTGTTGCATCTATATTACCAATTGTAAAGTTATTTTTATAAAGTAATTTACCGACTTCTTCTAGTAATTTTACACTAGATATACCTTTATATTTTGGATCCGTATCAGGGAAGTGTTTTCCTATATCACCTAAAGCTGAAGCTCCAAGCAATGAATCCATAATAGCATGTATAAGAACATCAGCATCAGAATGTCCAAGAAGCCCAAGTTCATGTGGTATTTTAACACCACCAAGTATTAAATCTCTGTCTTTAACTAATCGATGCACATCATAACCTAATCCAATACGCATATACCTTCACCTCTTTAAAAAATCTTCCTTAATTTTAACATAAAAATTTACAGCAAAGAAGTAAGGCTTACTAACCTTTACGCGTTTGTATTTAAAATCTACATAAATTACATTTGATTTCATTGAAATCACCATAAATTTATTAGTATTTAATATAATATATTAGAAAAGTATGTAATAAATGATTATTAATTTGTAATTTGATTTAAAAAAATTAGGGATTTAGGTATAATTAAATAGAAGAATAGAGAGTAATTTTAGGGAAATATATAATTTTTATAGGGGGGATTGAAAAATGGAGGTCTTTAACAGAAATAAATATAGATTTTCAAATTTGCCTAGTTTATTTGAAATAACTGAAGAAGCAAATAAAATTAGGGGAGAACAAATATCATTAATGATAAAAGAATTATATTTATATAAAGTAATTCTTAAAGATTTATTTATTATAGAGCCAAATTCTAAAGACAGAGATTTAATTTTAAATATAGCATTTTACATAATAGAACAACCAGAACTTATAGAATATTTTCAAGAAAAGAGAAGAATACCTGTAAATATACTTTCAAAGCATACTAAGCAATCAAAAATATTTATTGAAAAGTATAGTGATTATATAATTACGTATGCAGTTATATTTTCAAATCCTAATTATAAACTCATTCAAGACTATATGAAAATAGATGAAATAGAAGATACGGAAAATGATGATAAAAAAGAAGAACAAAACATAATTCCCTTTAATCAAGGAGAAGATAAAGGGGTAAGGGGAATTGTACTTAAGAAGATGAAAAATACATTGTTTATATTAACTAGTATGGGAGAGTTTAAGAAGATAAAGTCAGGTGAAGAATGTATAGTAGGTGAAGAAGTTAGTGGAACTATAAAAAAAGGATTCAAAGAATATAAAATACACATAGGAATTGCTATAGTAATACTTGTTGCTATTTTAGGTGGCTTTTATTTTAAATATACAAGTGTGGATAGAACAATACTAATAAATACAACATCACAAATTAAACTCCATGTGAATTCTTTTGGAAAAGTTGTTGATGCATATTCAGGAACTACGAAAGGTCAAGAAATGTTAAATAAGATAGATACAAAAAATGCTAAATTAGATGATGCTATGAAAAATATATTAGAATATGCAAAGGATAATAAAATGCTTCCAGAGGGTTCTATATTAGTTACTGTAACAGGTGATCCTATAAAATATGGAACTTTAGAAGAGACTAGCGAGTTTGTACATGATAATGATATTAGGTTAAGAATAAATAATGCTGGAAATGAACAAAAATTATTCTAAACTTCGAAAAAATAGAAAAAGGAAGATCTAGATGAAAAAAGGCTATAATGGATATAGTAAAAAGAAAAACAATAAAAATAAACAAAAAGAAAGAAATAATATAATAGTCCATAATGATAGAAGCGATGAAATTCGTCTAAATAAATATATAAGTGAAACAGGAATATGTTCAAGAAGAGAAGCTGATAAGCTAATAGAACAAGGAAAAGTAACAATAGATGGAAAGATAGCTACTATGGGAACTAAAGTTTCTAAAGGCCAAGTAGTTAAAGTAAATGGAAGAAAAATATCTAAAGAAGAGGAACTTGTATATATAGTTTTAAATAAACCAGTTGGAATTACTTGTACGACTGAAAAGAAGGTTAAAGGGAATATAGTTGATTTTGTTAATCATAAAAAGAGGATTTTTCCAATAGGAAGATTAGATAAAGATTCACAAGGTCTAATACTTTTAACTAATGATGGTGATATAGTAAACAAAATACTTAGAGCTGGAAATAACCATGATAAAGAATATATTGTTACTGTTGATAAAAAGATAACAGATGATTTTATTAAGAAAATGGCAAGTGGTGTTAGAATACTTGGAACTGTAACTAAAGAGTGTTTTGTAAAGAAAGAGAATGATTATACATTTAGAATAATATTAACCCAAGGAATGAATAGACAAATAAGAAGAATGAGTGAAGCTTTAGGGTATGAGGTTAAGAAGCTTAAAAGAATAAGAATAATGAATATAAATTTAGGAGATTTAAAAATAGGTGAGTGGAGAGACTTAACTATAAAAGAACTTAAAGGATTAAATGAATTAATACAGGGCTCTGTAAAAACAAAAGATGTTGATCTTTAAAAGAGATGCTTTTTTAAGCATCTCTTTTTTATTTAATAAATAATCTGGTTATTGTAATTTATAAATATTTAAACAAATATTAATCAGAGTTTTAAAATTTTAAAATAAATACAAAATATTACTAACATAATCCACAAGTGCCTGTGGATAAGTTGTTACAAACTTGTTGATAGTGATGTAGATAATTTAAAGATTTTTGAGGAATACTATAAAAAAAGTAAAATTTTCAACAGAATTTGTTGGAAAAAGTAGGAGTTGATTTTATGAAAAGTGGTATTTTCAAGGGTTTAGCTATATTGTGGATAACTTTTTTTGTGACTTGTTGTTCACAGGGGGTGTGGATAAGTGCTCAAAATGAGGATTATGGAAATAGTTTAATAAAGCCAATACAAATAAGAGAAAAGAATAAATGTATAGACATTAACGTTAAATATCCTTATATAAATAGCGAAATAGGAACTAAAGTAAATAATCAAATAAAAAATTATACAGATAATTGGATTAAAGAAACTAAGGATGTATTAGAAGATTATAAAAAACATGGTTACATATGTAATGTAGGGTTTGAATTAGTATCTGAGTATTTTGTAACAAGAGAATCAGAGGATTTAATAAGTTTTTACACAGATTATTATCAATTTACAGGAGGAGCACATGGTATTACAACAAGGAAGGCATATGCTGTGGATAGAAAAACAGGAGAGTATTTAAAAATAAATAAATTATTTAAAAAAGAATATGATTATAAGACAATTATAGATAAAGAGATTAGAAAACAGATATCTAAAGATAAAGAAAAGTATTTTGATGAGGGTAAAAACTTTAAGGGAATTAATAATGATGTGAAATTTTATATCAGGGGAGATAATATAGTTATTTATTATAGTCAATATGAAATAGCACCATATGCTTCAGGTATACCAGAATTTAATATACCAATAAGTATGTTTAATCAAAATTTTATATATGATAAAATTTAATTAAACGTATAAAAAGGAGATCATAAGGATGGGTTATTTAGAAGAGGTTTTAGAAGAACAAAAAAATTTTTTCAAAACTAACAAAACAAAAGATGTAAATTTTAGAATAGAACAATTAAAGAAACTAAAATCAATTATAAAAGAAAATGAAGATAGAATATTAGAAGCCTTAAAGAAAGATTTGAATAAATCTTTCTTTGAGGGTTATGAATCGGAAATTGGAATAGTATATGAAGAAATAAATTATCAAATAAAGCATTTAAGAAAGTGGACAAGAAGAAAAAGGGTATCGGGATCAATTATATATTTTAAAAGTAAGGCTTATATATATAAAGAGCCATACGGAGTCACACTTATAATAGGTCCGTTTAATTATCCATTTCAACTTATAATGGCACCACTTATTGGAGCAATAGCTGGAGGAAATTGTGCTGTTTTAAAACCATCAGAACATTCAAAATATACATCTGAAGTTTTAGAAGAAATAATAAATAATGGATTTGAAAGTAATTATATAAAAGTAGTTGAGCCATCAGGAGGAAAAGAAGCAGTAACTAAGCTATTAGAATTAAGATTTGATTATATATTCTTTACCGGAAGTGTTAAAGTTGGAAAGATAGTTATGGAAAAAGCATCTAAAAATTTAATTCCAGTAACATTAGAGCTTGGTGGAAAGAGTCCTTGTATTGTTGATAAGGATGCAAATTTAGAGTTAAGTGCTAAAAGAATAGTTTGGGGAAAACTTTTAAATGCAGGACAAACTTGTATTGCTCCAGATTATTTAATGGTTCATAAGGAAATTAAAGAAAAGTTTTTAAAATTATTAGTTGAAGAAATAAAAAAACAATTTGGAGATAATATTGAGAGTAATGATGAATATCCAAAAATAATAAGAGAAGCAGAAGTTATAAGACTTAAGAATTATTTAGATGATGGAAAGATTTATTATGGTGGAAAATATAATGTAGAAAATAGATTTATGATGCCAACTATACTTACAGACGTGCCTTTAGATAGTAAGGTTATGACGAATGAAATATTTGGACCAATATTTCCTGTAATAGAATTTGATGATTTAGATAATGCTATTGAGTTTGTAAATGATAGAGAAAAACCATTAGCATTATATTATTTCTCAAATGATGATAATAAAGTAGAACATATTTTAAATAGTATAAGTTCAGGTGGAGTAACTATAAATGATACTATACTACATGTTGGTTTTTGTAATCTTCCTTTTGGAGGAGTAGGAAATAGTGGGATAGGAAGTTATCATGGTAAAGCAAGCTTTGATACATTTACTCATAAAAAGTCAGTAGTTAAGAGAAGCAATTTTATAGAATTCCCATTTAGGTTTGCGCCTTATAAAAATAAAATAAAGCTACTTAGAAAAGTTATGAAATAAAAAAGTACCCTATAGGAATTACTATAGGGTACTTTTTATTTTAAATAGTAGCTTTACTATCTTCTGTAGAATCATCTTTAGAGAAAGCTTGTCTAAATACTTTATATCCTTGAATTATAACTGTTGGTAGGAATGCTAATAAATAAATTAAACCTACTTGAGTTAATGTAAGTGGTGCAACTTCAAATAATTTTTGTAGTGGCTTAACAAATAAAACTAAATTTAGAAGTATTGTACCACCTAAGAATGCGTATACTGAATATTTATTACTTGTTAAACCAAGTTTAAATATTGAAGCTTTACTACGACAGTTAAATCCGTGGAATAGTCTACCTAAGCAAAGTGTTGAGAATGCCATAGTGCTAGCAACTGCATTATTACCTGAAGCAAGTCCAATATGGAATGCTATTAAAGTAAAGATTGCTATAATTAAACCTTCAACACCTATAGCAGTTATAAAATCTTTAGTTAATATTGATTCTTTACTATCTCTAGGTTTTTCTTTTAGAAGGTCTTTTCTAGGCTTTTCCATACCTATTGCAATAGCAGGTAAACTATCAGTTAATAAGTTTATAAACAATAAGTGTACTGGCATGAATGGTACAGGAAGTGCTGCTATTGAAGCATAAAGTACAGCTAGTATACCAGAAGTATTACCTGAAAGTAAGAATCTAATTGAGTTCTTTATGTTTTCATAAACGTTTCTTCCGTTAGTTATAGCTTTTACTATTGTAGCAAAGTTATCATCTGTAAGTATCATAGATGCAGCATCTTTTGAAACTTCTGTACCTGTAATTCCCATTGCAATACCGATATCAGCTTGCTTAAGTGCTGGAGCATCATTAACACCATCACCAGTCATAGCAACAATTTTATCTTTACTTTGCCATGCTCTTACGATTCTAATTTTATGTTCTGGAGAAACTCTAGCATATACAGAAATATGATCAAGTTTTCTCATAAGTTCTTCATCACTCATATTATTAAGTTCTAAACCGCTAATTGCCATGTCTCCATCTTGAAGTATTCCAATTTGTTTAGCAATAGCAGATGCAGTAATTTTATGGTCACCAGTAATCATTATTGGTTTTATTCCTGCTTTTATACAATCAGAAACTGCTTCAGCAGATTCTACTCTTGGTGGATCTATCATTGATATTAATCCTAAGAATGTATAGTTATCTTCATCTTCTAAAGTTAAATCACGAACGCCATCAAGCTCTTTATATGAGAAGGCTAGAACTCTTAATCCTTTTTGTGAAAGTTCCATATTTGTATCTATAATATTTTGCTTATCTTCTTCTGTTATAGGTCTTACCCCTTCTTTAGTCATAATAGAAGTAACTCTGTTTAAAAGAACATCAAAAGCACCTTTAGTAAACATTATAGTTTTATTATCTATAGTATGAACTGTACTCATAAGTTTTCTATCTGAGTCAAATGGAATTTCTTTAAGTCTTTTAAATTCATTTCTAATAACAATTTCTTTTAATCCATATATATGAGCAAGATTTACAAGAGCAACTTCAGTTGGATCGCCAAGTTCTTTTCCATCAACAGAAGTTGAATCATTACATAAAACAGCAGCTTTTAATAAGTAATCATCAACTTTATTATTTAAGTCTATTTCGTCAGATTTTATTAAAGATCCATCAACATAGATTTCTTGTGTTGTCATTTTGTTTTGAGTTAAAGTACCAGTCTTATCTGAACAAATAACAGATACAGAACCAAGTCCTTCAACAGCTTTAAGTGATTTTATAATAGCATTTTCTTTTGCCATCTTTTGAGTTCCAAGTGCAAGAACTATTGTAACTATAGAACTTAAAGCTTCAGGAATAGCAGCAACAGCAAGAGCAACAGCAAACATTAATGAATCTAGTACTGGAGTATTTCTATAAATACTTAATAAAAATACAACAATACAAATTGCTAATATAGCGATGGCGAGCTTTTTAGAAAAGTCATCCATACTTTTTTGAAGTGGTGTTTTCTTTTCTTTTGTTTCTTCCATTAAAGTAGCTATTTTACCAAGCTCAGTATCCATACCAGTTGAAGTAACAACAACAAGAGCACGTCCATAAGTTACAAGTGAACTTGAGAAGACCATATTCTTTTGGTCACCTAAAGCAACCTCATCTGAATTTATAATTTCAGAAGTTTTATTTACGCTTTCTGATTCACCTGTTAATGAACTTTCATTAACTTGAAGAGAAAAGCTTTCTATAATTCTACCGTCAGCAACAACTAAGTCACCAGCTTCAAGAACTAATATATCACCGGGTACAACGTCTTTAGATGTAACTTCAATTTTTTCACCATTACGTATGACCTTAGCATTAGGAGCAGAGAGTGCTTTCAAGCTACTTAAAGATTGCTCTGCTTTAACATGTTGTACGGTTCCAAGTATTGCATTTAAAATAATAACTGCAAATATAACAATTGTACTTTCTACATTTCCAGTAGCGATTGAAATAATACCTGCAATTATTAGGATTATCACTAGTAAATCTTTAAATTGTTCTAAGAATACTTCGAATGTGCTTTTTTTCTTTGTTTCTCTTAAAGCATTAATACCATATTTTTCTCTGGATTCTTGAACTTTTTCTTTTGTTAAACCTTCTTTTGATGTTTTAAAAAAATCTAAAACATCTGAAATAGATTTGTTAAAATAAGTCTTCATTAAATATTTCTCCTTTCAAAAATAATTTTTTTACAAAAAAAGAGACTTTTAATATAAATTACGAAATTAAGTGTTTCGTAATTTATATTAAAAGTCTCGTAACCACAAGGGTATATAACACCAGGTACAAAATTATACCGAGAATGTTGATGTTATATTTTAAACTACTCCCTTTTAAACTATTAAGTTATTAATATAAGAATATATCTATGGAATTAAAATGTCAATAGGTATTTTATAAACAAAAATAGTTAAATTTTTTAAGTGATAGAGAAATATAAAGTCACATTGCACAATATAATGAAAATTAACATAGAATACACTATAGTATTACATGGAGTTGAAAGTGTGTGATATACGGGCTTATTTTAGCAGGCGGTAAGGGGAGTAGGTTATATCCTTTGTCTAGGGCTGAAAAACCAAAACAATTTTTAGATGTTATAAATAATAAAAGTTTTTTGGTTAATACGGTTGAAAGAATTGCTCCTTTAATCGATAAAAAAAATATATACGTAGTTACAAATCAAGACTATAAAGAAAAAATAGAAGAAGAACTTGGTGATATAGATAATGAAAATATTATTACAGAGCCTATGAATAAAGAAACTGCCACATGTATAGGACTTTCAGCAGTTAGACTTTTAAAAAAAGATAGAGATGCAGTAATGATTGTATTGCCATCAGATCACTATATAGAAAATGAAAAGGCATATATAGAGACGTTAGCCCAAGCTGTAGAATTAGCAAATAGGAGAAGATGTATAGTAACCTTAGGGATATATCCAGATAGGCCAGAGACTGGATATGGATATATTGAGATGGGCAACAGGGTAAATGGAAATAGACCTGCGTATAAAGTGGCAAGATTTACTGAAAAGCCAAATGTTGAAGTTGCTAAAGATTTCATATATAAAGGAACTTATTTATGGAATTCAGGCATGTTTGTATTTAGAGCAGATGTAATACTAAGAGAAATTGAAAAATATCTTCCATCAATGCATAAGCCACTTATGGAAATATATAAGCATATAGGTGAAGCAGATGAAGAACAGGTTATAAATGAACAATATAAATTAATAGATGGAATATCTATAGATTTTGGAGTTATGCAAAAAACTAGAAAAGCTTACGTAATTAAATGTGATTTTTCTTGGGATGATATAGGTAGCTTTAACGCTCTTAGTAGATTTTTAAACAAGCATAGTAGCAATTCTATATCTGAAAATGTTTTTTTAGAGGAATGTGAGAATTGTTCTATATTTGGAGGAAAAAATCTTATAATAGGATTAGGAGTTAAAGATCTAGTTGTAGTTGATGCAGGGGATGTACTATTGGTTATGGATAAGAATAAGGATCAAGAAATAAAGCATCTATTAAACAAGCTAGAAATGGAAGAAGATTATAAAAAGTATTTATAAACATTAAAAAAATACATCTATAAGATACACTTCTTATAGATGTATTTTTTTATGCTTATAGTTAAGTTACTATTATTTAAATAATTTAACAAGAAAAATAAACTTAATTTAAATTTAAATAATAAATATACAAAAAAGTGGTAAAATAGGAACGTGGGATAATTTGAGAATTTTATAAATGGGTTTTTACTGAAATAATTTAGAAGCTATCCCAAATAACATCTATATATTTTAGGCAGATATTATAGTAATATGAGTTTAAATCCTAAAGGTTATAAGGAAGTGATATTTATATGTTAATGAACAATCATAAAATGATTGCAGAACATATTTTAGATAATATGAGAGAAGATAGATTACATTTAATAAATAGAAAAAGATTTATTTGGGGAAATATTAAGCCAGATTGTGCTTCAAGATATAAATTTAAAAAACATTATTATGATGAAAGTATTGATATGATTGTGGAAATGATAGAAAAATTAGCATCATTATCTATTAGCGAGATAAATAATGAAAGTAGTATAGGAAAATTTAGTGGAGCACTAGGGGTAGTGTGTCACTTCTTAACTGACTATTATTGTCTTCCACACTATCAAAGATGGGAATTTAAAAGTGCTATGAGACCACATGTTTCTTATGAGAGAGAACTTTTAAAGATATCAAGATCTTATAAAGCAAGTGTAATAAAATATAATGGTCTAACACCAAATAATGTTAGAAGATTTATTGATGAAACTTTAGAACTATATTCCAAAAAGCAAAGTTTTGAGAATGACTTAAATTTTGCATATTATGTATGTAGCTCAGTATTTGAGATGATAATAGAATCAATAGTTCAAAATGAAATAAATAATAGAGTAGCTATGTAATTACATAAATATAATATAGTTTTCAATATATTAGTTATGTAGATTATAAAATATTTTTAAATGAATAACCTAGAGTATGAAGTAATTTTAAATTTTACTTTATACTCTATTTTTTTGTCAAAAAATAGTTGACTATTATAGGATAGCTGCATATAATGAACATATGAACAATCATTCATATGAAGGAGGAGTAATATGGGAAAATCAGTAATAGAAGAATGTACAAGTGATAAATGTTCCACTAATGTAATTCACCAAGATAGAATTGATTATGCAAAAGGTAGATTACCAAAAGAAGAAACTTTATATGATTTAGCAGAATTATTTAAAGTATTCGGAGATACAACTAGAATTAAAATAATATGTGCACTTTATGAAAGTGAATTATGTGTTTGCGATATAGCAAATCTTTTAAATATGACTCAATCAGCAGTATCACACCAACTTAGAACTTTAAAAGCAGCAAGATTAGTTAAATTTAGAAGAGCAGGAAAGGTTGTATATTATTCACTAGATGACGAACACATTATGAGAATCTTCAATGAAGGATTAAACCACGTTAATGAATAAAAAAAGGGGAGGATATCATTATGGAAAGTAAGAAACTTAAGCTTTCTTTAAATGGTCTGGATTGCGCAAATTGCGCAGGGAAAATAGAAAAGGCGGTTAGTGAGTTTAAAGAAGTTAGCGAAGCTTCATTAAATTTTTCGTTCAAGCTATTAATCATAAAATATGATGCTAATATTGATGAAAAAGATATTATAGATAAAATTACAAAAGTAGTAAAAGACTTAGAACCAGAAGTAGATGTAGAAAAATATTCATTAAGTTCAAATAAGAATGCTAGAGCAAATAATAAAAGTGTTTGTACAGATGGATGTTGTGATGGACATGCACATGATCATCATGAACACAATCATAATAATAGTAAAAAATCTGTACAAGATGAAGATGGCAATAAATTTATAAGATTTTTAAAAGAAAATTACAGATTAGTAATTGGAATAATACTATTTATAATTGGTATGATACTAGATGAAAATGCAATAATACTAATAATTTCATATGCTTTTGTTGGAATAGAAGTACTTTTAAGTGCTGTAAGAAATATTTGCAAAGGTAAAGTTTTTGATGAAAACTTCTTAATGAGTATAGCAACTCTTGGAGCAATAGCTATAGGGCAATATCCTGAAGGGGTAGCAGTTATGGTGTTCTATGAAATAGGAGAAATGTTCCAAAGTTATGCTGTAAATAGATCTAGAAAATCAATATCAGAATTAATGGATATAAAAGCTGAGTATGCAAACTTAGTAAAAGGTGATACTACAGAAAAAGTTTTACCAGAAGAAGTTAAAATAGATGATATTATAATGATAAAGCCAGGTGAAAGAGTACCTTTAGATGGTGTTATTGTTTCAGGGGATACTTCAGTAGATTCATCAGCCCTTACTGGAGAATCAATGCCAGTTAATAAAAGAATAGGAGATGAAATACTTGCAGGTTGTATAAATAATACTAATGTTATAGAAGTTAAAGTAACACATGAATTTGAAGAGTCAACTGTTGCTAGAATATTAGAATTAGTTCAAAATGCAAGTAGTAAAAAAGCTTCAACAGAAAAATTTATTACAAAGTTTGCTAGATACTATACACCTATAGTTGTTATATGCGCATTAGCATTAGCTATAATTCCATCAGTATTTATACAAGGAGCTAATCCTAATGAATGGATATATAGAGCATTAATATTCTTAGTTGTTTCTTGTCCTTGTGCATTAGTAATATCTGTACCACTTGGATTATTTGCAGGTATTGGAGGAGCTTCTAAAAAAGGAATATTAGTAAAGGGTGGTAACTATTTAGAATCTTTAAAAAATATAGATACAGTTGTTTTTGATAAAACAGGAACACTAACTAAAGGAGCTTTTAAAGTAACTCAAATTAATAACGTAGAAATTTCAAAGAGTGAACTTTTAAAATATGCAGCTATTTGTGAAAGATATTCAAATCACCCAATAGCAAAATCAATATTAGAAGAATATAATGCTTCAAATAATAGTGATATAGAAGAAATTAAGATTGATAATCATGAAGAAGTATCAGGTAAGGGTGTAATAACTCAAATTCAAGATAAGAAAATACTTGCAGGTAATAGCAAGCTTATGAGTAGTAATGGAATTGTTGTACCAAAGGATGATTATATAGGAACAGTTGTATATGTTGCTATAAATGATGAATATAAAGGTTCAATAATTATATCAGATGAAGTTAAGAGCGATTCAAAAGAAGCTATAAGTGAACTTAAAGCTTTAGGCGTAAACAAGGTAGTAATGCTTACTGGTGATAGCAAAAAGGTTGCAAATTCAGTTGCAAGTGAACTTGGAATAGAAAATGTTTATTCAGAACTTCTTCCAGGAGATAAGGTGGAAAAAGTTGAAGCGCTTTTAAAAGAAGAGAGAAAAGGAAAACTAGCATTTGTTGGAGATGGTATAAATGATGCCCCAGTACTTGCTAGAGCAGATGTTGGTGTTGCAATGGGTGGAATAGGTTCAGATGCAGCTATTGAAGCAGCAGATGTTGTTTTAATGAAGGATGAGCCAACAGCATTAGCAAATGCTATAAAGATAGGAAGAAAAACAAATAAAATATTATGGCAAAATATTATTTTTGCTCTTGGAATTAAAATAATAGTATTAATATTAGCTACAATTGGAGATGCAAATATGTGGGAAGCAGTATTTGCTGATGTTGGAGTTACATTAATTGCAGTTATAAATTCAATGAGAGCATTAAAGTAGAAATTAAGGAGCGTTATTAAACGCTCCTTTTTAATATTCTTATATAGATTTATTACATAAGTGTAGTTTTAAGAAAATTATTGGACATATAAATGTAGCCCAGAATATCAATATAAAATATTTTATAAATAGAAAAATACCATCAGTTAAAAGTGGAGAAATAATTAAATAAATTATAAGTGCTCCAATAACTCCTATAAGTATTTTTGTTATATGTTGGTATTTAGTACCCTTAGGGTCAAAATTTAAAAATTTTCTTTCTAGTAATAAAGAAATAGTTAAAGCTGATAATGAACCTAATGCTTTTAATAAATCATCACTTGGTAGAAATACTCCAAGTATTAAAAAGATAATTGTAGTGTAAACAATAATATAGGAAGAGTTATTAAAGGATTTATCAAATATTTTATTTGAGATAAATACAGATAAGATCCCAATTAGTGTACCCATAATAACATCTATTGGCCAGTGTACCCCAAAGTATAGTCTAGATAGCGGTACTAGTATAAGCATAGCGATTCCAGATATCCATACAAATTTATTCCTATATTGATTCATAAGAAAGGCAAAAGCAGTAGCATTACCTTGTGAATGGCCAGATGGGAATGAGCTTCCTGTTGCTGTATTAATTTCGCCACTTATAATACCTTCTGTTCCAATAGGCCTTTTTGCATTGAAAAAACCCTTTAATATATTATTAAGTGAAAAAGAAAATAACATAGCATATAAAAATTTAAAGCCAAGTTTTTTATTGATACACCAAAATAAAATTAATGATGTAATAATTCCTATAGTTTGTCCACCTAAATTTGTGACTATAGAAAAAAATACATCTAAAAACGGATTAGAAAATTGTTGTATAAATTTAATTACTTCCATTAAAATGCTCCTAAGTAAAATATTATTAACAAGAAGATTATACATCTTTAAACCCAGAAAATACAAGGGTTTCAGCATACAAGTAATTCCATTGACAAAGACTTTAAAGGTAAGTATAATTACTACGTTAAAACTTCCAGGCAAAGACGAAGGGTAGCATGCAGGATTTTCCTGCTGTAAAGTCTATATTAGACTTTATATCTTGAATAAAGTTTATGTATGAGGTATATAATCTTATATATAAACTTTATTTTTTTAATATAAAAATAGATAAATTTATTAAATTTATGGTAATATAAAAAGGATAGAGTAAAAAAAGAAGTAATAGTTTTAGTTTTTAAACAAGAAAATTGTTAGAAATACATATTAACATTGTTAAAAAAAAGATTAGTTAAGGAGAATACAGTATGGAGAAAAAGAAGAAAATTTCTATGGCTGTCATAAAAAGACTGCCTAAATATCATAGATATTTAAATGAGCTATTAAATAATGACGTTGATAGAATATCTTCGAAAGAATTGGGTGAAAAGATAGGTTTTACTGCATCTCAAATACGTCAAGATTTAAATTGTTTTGGTGACTTTGGACAACAAGGTTATGGCTATAATGTTAGAGAACTTACAAATCAAATAAGTAAGATTCTTGGATTAGATAGACAATATAATGCAGTAATAATTGGTGCAGGTAACATAGGTCAGGCAATTGCAAATTACACTAGATTTAGTAAGATGAGATTTGATTTAAAGGGAATCTTTGATGCAAATCCAAAACTTTTAGGAATGAGAATAAGAGATGTAGAAATTCAAGATATCGATACGTTAGATGATTACTTAAAAGAACATAACATTGATGTAGGGGTAATATGTGTACCTAGAATTAATGCACAAAAAGTTTGTGATTCATTAGTTAAAGGTGGAGTAAATGGAATATGGAATTTTGCTCCTGTAGATCTTGCAGTTCCAGAAGGAGTTATGGTAGAAAACGTTCATTTAAGTGAAAGTTTACTAACTTTAATATATTTACTACACGATAAATATGACAATGAAAATTAGGAAATAAAAGGTTTTTTATAAAAATTTTCATACTAAGTAAGAATTATATTGCAAAAAATTTAACAAAGTATTATAATTGTAATTGAAGTTGAAAGACTTCAATTATTTTTTTAGATTATTTGTTATATTATTAACAATGATGAAAATTTTAATAATTTTATTAAAATTAAGCAAAATTTATGTCTAAATTTGAAGGTTATAAAAATAAATATAAAATAAAACTCGTAATTATGAGAGGGAGGCTTTGTTAATGGAATTAAAGAATGTGCTTCTTGAAAAAGAAGGAAATTTAGCTATTGTAACAATCAACAGACCAAAAGCATTAAATGCTTTAAATTCAGAAACATTAAAAGATCTTAACACTGTAATTGATGATCTAGAAAAAGACAACAACATAACTTGTGTTATTTTAACAGGAGCTGGAGAAAAGTCTTTTGTTGCAGGTGCTGATATTTCAGAAATGAAGGACTTAAATGAAGAACAAGGAAGAGAATTCGGAGTTCTAGGTAATAAGGTATTTAGAAGATTAGAAAAATTAGACAAACCAGTTATAGCTGCTATCTCAGGATTTGCTCTAGGTGGTGGATGTGAACTTTCAATGGCATGTGACATAAGAATAGCTTCAGAAAAAGCTAAATTTGCTCAACCAGAAGCTGGACTTGGAATTACTCCAGGATTTGGTGGAACCCAAAGACTTGCAAGATTAGTTGGAGCTGGAAAAGCAAAAGAACTTATTTATACATGCGACATGATTAAGGCTGATGAAGCTTTAAGAATAGGATTAGTAAATAAAGTAGTACCTTTAGAAAACTTAATGGAAGAAGCAAAAGCAATGGCAAATAAGATCATGGCTAATGCACCAATTGCTGTTAAGTTATGCAAAGATGCAATTGATAGAGGATTACAAGTTAACATAGATGAAGCTATCATGATTGAAGCAGAAGACTTTGGAAAATGTTTTAGTACAGAAGACCAAGTTGAAGGAATGACTGCTTTCATGGAAAGAAGAGCTAAGAACTTCCAAAATAAATAAATTAAAAATAATTATAAATAACTAATAAATATATTAGGGTGTATCGATTAGGAGGGTAATTTAAATGAATTTCCAATTAACTAGAGAACAAGAATTAGTAAGACAAATGGTTAGAGAATTCGCTATAAACGAAGTAAAACCAATTGCAGCTGAAATCGACGAAACAGAAAGATTCCCAATGGAAAATGTTGAAAAGATGGCTAAGCTTGGCATGATGGGAATACCATTTAGCAAAGAATATGGCGGATCAAACGGAGATGTACTTTCATACATCTTAGCAGTTGAAGAATTATCAAAAGTATGTGGTACAACAGGAGTTATCTTATCAGCTCACACTTCATTATGTGCTTCATTAATAAATGAATTTGGTAAGCCAGCACAAAAAGAAAAATACTTAACTCCACTTGCAAAGGGAGAAAAAATCGGAGCATTCGGTTTAACTGAACCAGGAGCTGGTACAGATGCAGCAGGACAACAAACTACTGCAGTTTTAGATGGAGATAACTACATTTTAAACGGATCAAAAATATTCATAACAAATGGTGGAGTTGCTGAAACTTTCATAATATTTGCTATGACAGATAAATCAAAGGGAACAAAAGGAATTTCAGCATTCATAGTTGAAAAAGACTTCCCAGGATTCTCAATAGGTAAAGTAGAAGAAAAGATGGGTATTAGAGCATCTTCAACAACTGAACTTATTATGGAAAATTGTATAGTACCAAAAGAAAACTTAATCGGTCAAGAAGGTAGAGGATTCGGAATCGCAATGAAGACTCTAGATGGTGGTAGAATTGGTATCGCAGCTCAAGCACTAGGAATTGCAGAAGGTGCTTTAGAAGAAGCTGTTAGCTACTTAAAAGAAAGAAAACAATTCGGAAGATCATTATCAGCATTCCAAGGATTACAATGGATGGTTGCTGAAATGAGCACTAAAATCGAAGCAGCTAGATACTTAGTATATAAAGCAGCTTTCAATAAACAAGCTGGTATTCCATATTCAATAGATGCTGCAAGAGCTAAACTTTTCGCAGCTGACGTAGCTATGGAAGTAACAACTAAAGCAGTACAATTATTTGGTGGATACGGATATACTAAGGAATATCCAGTAGAAAGAATGATGAGAGATGCTAAGATAACTGAAATATATGAAGGAACTTCAGAAGTTCAAAAGATGGTTATCGCAGGAAGCATATTAAGATAGAGGAGGACTTTAGATAATGAATATATTAGTTTGTTTAAAACAAGTTCCAGATACAACAGCAGTAAAAATAGATCCAAAAACAGGAACACTTATAAGAGATGGTGTACCATCAATCATAAATCCAGAAGATAAGCATGCCTTAGAAGCTGCACTTCAAATAAAAGAAAACAATGGAGCAAAAATTACAGTAATTAGTATGGGACCTCCTCAAGCTCAAATAGCTTTAAGAGAAGCATTATGTATGGGAGCTGATGAAGCAGTTCTTATAACAGATAGAGCATTCGCTGGAGCAGATACACTTGCTACTTCAAAAGCTTTAGCTGGAGCAATTAAGAGATTAGACTATGACATAATATTTGCTGGAAGACAAGCGATCGATGGAGATACAGCTCAAGTTGGACCAGAAATCGCAGAACACTTAAACATTCCACAAGTAACTTATGTACAAGACGTTAAAGTTGAAGAAGATGGATTATTAATAAATAGAGCATTAGAAGATGGATATGAATTAATTAAAGTTAATACACCATGTCTTTTAACTGCAATAGAAGAATTAAATCATCCAAGATATATGAATGTTGGATTAATATTCGAAACAAAAGACAAAGAAATAACTATATGGTCAGCAGATGATATAGATGTAGATAAAGCAGAATTAGGACTTAAAGGTTCACCAACAAAGGTTAAAAAATCAATGACTAAGGAAGCTAAAGGTGCTGGAGAATTAGTTAAAGAAGGTCCAAAGGACGCAGTTAAATATGTTATCGGAAAATTAAAAGAAAAACACTACATCTAAATTTTGGGAGGTAAGTTAAAATGAATATAGCAGATTACAAAGGCGTATGGGTATTTGCTGAACAAAGAGAAGGCGAATTACAAAAAGTATCATTAGAGTTATTAGGCGAAGGAAGAAAAATTGCAGATAAATTAGGAGTTAAGCTAACAGCTTTATTATTAGGTCATAATATTAAAGACTTAGCAAACACTTTAGGAGAACATGGAGCAGACGAAGTTATAGTTTGTGATAATAAATTATTAGAACACTACACAACTGATGGTTACACAAAAGTTATTTGTGAATTAGCTTCAGAAAGAAAACCTGGAATATTATTCATAGGTGCTACTTTCATAGGAAGAGATTTAGGACCAAGAGTTGCAGCTAGATTATCAACTGGATTAACAGCTGACTGTACTCAATTAGATGTTGAAGTTTCTAATGGAGATCTTTTAGCTACAAGACCAGCATTTGGTGGTAACTTAATGGCAACAATCGCATGTCCAGATCACAGACCACAAATGGCTACTGTAAGACCTGGAGTTTTCGCAAAAATTGAAGAAAAGAACTGCGAATTCGTAGTTGAAGACGTAGATGTTAATTTAACTAGTGAAGACATAAGAACTAAAGTTGTTGAAATAGTTAAAGAAGCTAAAGAAATAGAAGATATAAGTGAAGCTAACTTCATCGTAGCTGGTGGTAGAGGACTTGGAAGCAAAGAAAACTTTGATAAACTTTACGAATTAGCAGAAGTAGTTGGTGGATCAGTTGCAGCTTCAAGAGGAGCTATAGATAAAGGATGGATAGAAAGAGATTACCAAGTTGGCCAAACAGGAAAAACTGTAAGACCTAACATCTACATTGCATGTGGTATCTCAGGAGCAATTCAACATGCTGCTGGTATGCAAGATTCAGATATGATCATTGCAATCAACAAAGATGAATCAGCTCCAATAATGAAACTTGCAGATTATGCAATTGTTGGTGATGTAAATAAAGTATTACCAGAATTAATTGCTCAATTTAAAGAAATTCAATAAGAGTTTAATTTAATAAGACTTTCAACTTAGAATTTAGGAGGGTATTTAAAATGAAAAAGATATTTGTTTTAGGTGCAGGAACTATGGGAGCTGGTATCGTTCAAGCTTTCGCACAAAAAGGATACGAAGTAATAGTTAGAGATATAAAGGATGAATTTGTTGAAAGAGGAATCGCTGGAATCAACAAAAATCTTTCAAGATTAGTTACTAAAGGAAAGATGACTGAAGAAGTTAAAGAAGAAATCTTAGGAAGAATTTCAGGAACTACTGACATGGCTTTAGCTGCTGATTGCGATTTAGTTGTAGAAGCTGCTATAGAAAACATGAAAATAAAGAAAGAAATCTTCGCTGAATTAGATGAAATATGTAAGCCAGAAACAATCTTAGCTTCAAACACTTCATCATTATCAATAACAGAAGTTGCATCAGCAACTAAGAGAGCTGATAAAGTTATCGGAATGCACTTCTTCAACCCAGCTCCAGTAATGAAGTTAGTTGAAATTATAAGAGGAATAGCTACAAGCCAAGAAACTTTCGATGCAGTTAAAGAATTATCAATAGCAATCGGAAAAGAACCTGTAGAAGTTGCAGAAGCTCCAGGATTCGTAGTAAACAGAATCTTAATTCCAATGATAAATGAAGCATCATTCATTCTTCAAGAAGGAATTGCTTCACCAGAAGATATAGATACTGCTATGAAATATGGTGCTAACCACCCAATGGGACCTCTAGCATTAGGAGACTTAATCGGATTAGATGTTTGCTTAGCTATCATGGATGTTTTATATAATGAAACAGGAGATACTAAGTACAGAGCATCAAACATATTAAGAAAATATGTAAGAGCTGGATGGCTTGGAAGAAAGACTGGAAAAGGATTCTTCGATTACAGCAAATAAAATTAACTAGTTAATAACTACACTACACTTTTATACGGGGGTAATTTATTACCCCTTTTTTTTACGATAATATAGTCAAAGGTAAGTAAATTTTTTATAATATAAAGGAATTTTTAAACAAAAGATAAGAAAAAAGGGGAAAATAATATGAATAAAAAAATAAAGAGATTTTTAGGTACAGCTTTACTGACGGGACTTATATGTATAGGATATAGTACTAAAACATATGCATGGGATGGAAAAGTTGATGGAACAGGGACGCATTCAGTAATTGCAACTCAAGCTATTAAAATGTTAAAAAATGATTTATCTAAAAACGAACCAGAGGCTATAAGAAAAAATTTAGATATATTAGAAGAAAACTTACATAAATTTCAGTTAGGGTCTACATATCCAGACTATGATAAAAATGCATATCAATTATATCAAGATCATTTCTGGGATCCAGATACAGATCATAATTTTTCTAAAGATAATAAATGGTATCTTGCATACGCAGTGCCAGATACAGCAGAATCACAAACTAGAAAATTTACAGCGCTTGCTAAAAATGAATGGAGAAAAGGAAATTATACTGAAGCAACTTGGTATCTTGGACAAGCTATGCACTATCTTGGAGATTTAAATACTCCATATCATGCAGCAAATGTAACAGCTGTAGATAGTCCTGGACATGTTAAGTTTGAAACTTATGTAGAAGAAAGAAAAGATAGATATAGATTAAATACAACAGGTTATAATACAGACGATGTATTTTATAAAGATACTTTAAAAAATGATGATTTTAATAAGTGGTCAAAAGAATATTGCAGACATTATGCAAAAGAAGCTAAAAATTTATATTATAGCTCTGCAAGTATGAGTCATACTTATGATGATTGGGAACATGCAGCTGTTGTTGGAGTCGGTAATGCTCAAAAAAGTACAGCTGGGTATATATATAGATTTTTAAATGATGTATCAAAGCCTGAATTTAATAATGAAAATAATGATATTGATGAAATAGTAGTTATGATAAAAACATCAAATGAAAAAGATGCAGGAACGGATGATTCAATTTATTTTGGAATTGAAACTAAAGATGGTACAAAAGAAAAGTGGACTTTAGATAATCCAGGGGACGATTTTACTAAAGGACAAGAGGGGACTTATACTTTAAAGTTAAAAAATAATAATATTAAATATAAAGATATAAAAAATATGTGGATAAGAAAAGAGAAATTCACAGCTATAAGAGATGATTGGAAACCTGAATATATAAAAGTTATATCAAATGGGAAAGTACAATGCGAAAAGAATATAAACATATGGTTATCAGGGGACGTAACATATGAAGTAAAATAGACAACCTTTAAAGGTTGTCTATTTTACTTGATATGAAATTGAATTAAGTGGTATAATTTATAAAAATAACAAATAATTAACAAAGAGTATTGGGGGGAATTTATGTTTAAAGTAGTTAATAAGAGAATCCTTGCAGACAATTTATATCTTATGGATATTGAAGCAAAGAGAATAGCAAAATCAGCAAAACCAGGACAATTTATTATTATAAAAAATAATGAATATGGGGAGAGGATACCGCTTACAATAGCCGATTTTAATAAAGATCTAGGAACTGTAAGCATAGTGTTCCAAGCAATAGGTGATAGCACTAAAGAACTTGCTAATTTTGAGGTTGGTGATTATGTAAGTGATTTTGTGGGACCGCTTGGAAGACCAAGTGAATTTATTTATGAGGATTTAGAAAGTTTAAAAAATAAAAATATTTTATTTGTAGGTGGGGGAGTAGGGGCAGCTCCAGTTTATCCACAAGTAAAATGGATGAAAGAACATGGCATAGATGTTGATGTAATTATAGGAAGTAGAAACAAAGAGTTATTAATATTAGAAGATGAAATGAGGAAAGTTTCAAAAAATCTTTATGTTGCAACTGATGATGGATCATATGGATTTAATGGTAGAGTTACTGATTGTCTTATAGATTTAGTTAATAATAAAGGTAAAAAATATGATCATGCAATTGTCATAGGTCCTATGATAATGATGAAGTTTATGTGTAATTTAACTAAGGAATTAAATATTCCTACAACAGTTAGTTTAAATCCAATAATGGTAGATGGCACAGGTATGTGTGGTGCATGTAGAGTTACTGTTGGAGATGAGGTTAAATTTGCTTGTGTTGATGGGCCTGAATTTGATGGTCATTTAGTTAACTTTGATGAAGCTATGAGAAGAAGTGCAATGTATAAGACAGAAGAAGGTAGAAAAATTCTTAAAGATATTGAAGGGGATAGCCACCACGGTGGATGTGGACATTGTGGAGGTGAAAATTAATGAATATGGAAGATAGATTAAAAAGGGTTAAAGTAAGAGAACAAGAACCTAAAATTAGAGCTAAAAATTTTGATGAAGTATGTTTAGGATATGATAAAGAAGAAGCAATTAAAGAAGCTTCAAGATGCCTAGGATGCAAAAATCCAAGGTGTGTATCTAAATGTCCAGTTAGTATAGAGATACCTAATTTTATTAATGAAATTAAGAGTGGGAACTTTGAAGAAGCAGCAAAGGTTATAGCTAAAGATTCAGCACTCCCTGCTATATGTGGTAGAGTTTGTCCTCAAGAAAATCAATGTGAAGGTCAGTGCGTACTTGGAATAAAAGGTGAAGCTGTATCTATTGGAAAACTTGAAAGGTTTGTTGCAGATTTTTCAAGAGAAAATAATATAGATCTTTCAAATAGAGAAAAAGATAAAGGAATAAAGGTTGCGGTTATAGGAAGTGGACCTGCAGGACTTACTTGTGCTGGGGATCTAGCAAAGATGGGCTATGATGTAACAATATTTGAAGCACTACATGAAGCTGGTGGCGTTTTAGTATATGGAATTCCTGAATTTAGATTACCTAAAGATACTGTAGTTAAAGGTGAAATAGAAAATGTTAAAAGGCTTGGAGTTAAAATAGAGACTAATGTTATTGTTGGTAGAACAGTAACTATAGATGAACTATTTGAGGAAGAAGGTTTTAAAGCTGTATTTGTAGGATCAGGTGCGGGACTTCCTAAATTTATGGGAATAAAGGGTGAAAATTCAAATGGTGTATTTTCAGCAAATGAATTTTTAACTAGAAGTAATTTAATGAAAGCTTTTAAAGAAGGGTATAGTACACCAATTAAATCAGGGAGTAAAGTTGCTGTAGTTGGTGGAGGTAACGTTGCTATGGATGCAGCAAGAACTGCATTAAGACTTGGATCAGAAGTGCATATTGTTTATAGAAGAAGTGAAGAGGAACTTCCAGCAAGAAAAGAAGAAGTTCATCATGCAAAGGAAGAAGGTGTAATATTTGATATTTTGACTAATCCAGTTGAAATTTTAAGTGATGAAAATGGATGGGTTAAAGGTATGAAATGTGTTAAGATGAAACTTTTAGAAGCTGATGAATCTGGAAGAAGAAGACCTGTTGAAATTGAAGGATCTGAATTTATTATGGATGTTGATACCGTTATAATGTCACTTGGTACTTCACCAAATCCACTTATTTCATCAACAACTAAAGGTCTTGCGATTAATAAAAGAGGCTGTGTAATTGCAGATGATAATAATGGCTTAACTTCAAGAGAAGGTGTATTTGCAGGAGGAGATGCAGTAACAGGTGCTGCAACTGTAATACTTGCAATGGGAGCTGGTAAGAAAGCTGCAATTGGAATTCATGAATACTTAAGTAATAAATAATACTATTAAATTAGCTATATAGATGTAGAAAAAAATCTATATAGCTAATTTTTTTATTAATGAAAGAAGTTTTTATAAGTCTTATGAAATAGAATATTAACAAATTGCATAACATAAAAGCGTTATCAATTAAATATTTGTGTTATAATTAATAAAGATAATTAATAAAGAATTATTAGTAGGAGAATTGAATATGTTAATTGATAAGGCAATAAAATTATGGGATGAGAAATATGACTTAAACTGTGCTGAGTGTATACTTTATGCGGCTAACGAAGAATATAACTTATGGTTATCTAAAGAAAGCCTTAAAATAATGTCAGCATTCGGTGGTGGAATGGGAATTGGAAGTACGTGTGGTGCAGCAACAGGCGCATTAGCTGTAATTGGAATTATGTTTACTAATGATAGAGGACATGAAAGTCCAATAGTTAGACAATTATCAGTTGAATTTATGGAAAGATTTAATGAGAAATTTGGAAGCTTAGATTGTAGAGACATAAAAATTAATCAAATTTCAGGAGAAAAGACATGTACTGATATGATTAGAACATCTGCAAATATACTTGAAGAGATAATAAGGGAGAGAAAAGATTACATAAAATACAATAGAGAAGGTGAAAAACAATGGATTTAAAAAATGTTATTTATGAAGATAATAAAGTTATATTAGAAGGAGTTAAAAACTTTAACATAAAACAAATATTAGAATGTGGTCAATGTTTTAGATGGGAAAAAAAGAGTGATACAGATTACATAATAATTGCATTTGGAAGAGTAATTGAAGTTGTTCAAGAAGGTGATATAGTTACTATATTAAATACTAATGAAGATGATTTTAAAAACATATGGATTAGTTATTTTGATTTAGAAAGAGACTATAGCAAGATAAAAGAAGAATTATCTAAAGATGAAATACTAAGAAAGTCTGTAGATTATGGCTATGGTATAAGAATATTAAATCAAGAGCCATTTGAACTTCTTATAAGTTTTATAGTTTCAGCAAGAAATAGTATACCTTCAATTAAAAAGACTATAAAGAAAATAAGCGAACGTTGGGGTGAAGAAATTAATTATAATGGAGAGACATTCTATACTTTTCCATCACCTGAAATGATAAAAGATGCAACATTAGAAGAAATACAAGAAACAGGAGCTTCATTTAGAAGTAAATATATAGTTGATACAATAGAAAGAGTTAATGAAGATTTAGAAAATAATGAAGGTACATTTAATTTAGAAAGAATAACAGCTTTAAGTGATGATGATTGTCATGTTGCACTTCAAGAATTTAAAGGTGTTGGTGCTAAAGTTTCAGATTGTATTATGTTATTTTCTATGGGAAAACATTCAGCGTTCCCTGTAGATGTTTGGGTTAAAAGAGCTATGATGCATTTTTATAATGCAGAGGAAGGTTCTTTAAATAAAATAAGAATATTTGCAAGAGAAAGATTTGGGGATTTATCAGGTTTTGCACAACAATATTTATTCTACTATGCAAGAGAAAATAATATAAAAATTTAAAGCGAATTTAATAATTAAATTATAAAAAGTCTAGAGGTATTTTTACTTCTAGACTTTTGTTATTTTAAAATCTTCTATTTTTAGATTTTTTTATTGGGATAATTGTATCTCCAGGCATTTTTTTTATAAAATTTAAATATTTTTTTATTCCATCATCACTTTGTAATCTTTTAATAGAAAATAGTCTTGCAGCAAGTTCTCTATTGCTATAAAGTGCATGGATTTGAGTGTGGCACATCTTGCAAAATTTTGCTGTATCATAATGTTTGCCACCACGTTCTTTAGGAATTAAATGATGTTCTGTTATAAAAGGAACCTCTCTATTACATAATTCACAAATATGTTTTTCTGACATATAAATTCCCCCTTTTAAGAAATTTATATGTGTATTATAACAAGAAAATATTTTTTTATCAAAAGAATAAATTGCTATTTTAGTTGTATATAAATGATTTAATTTATGGTAAAATAAGGAAGGGAAATTTAATAAATAACTTATTACAGGAATAAGTTATAAATATAAGAAAATTAGAGTAATATAGAAGTATATTGCTCTAATCTGGTATAAATAAAAATATTTAGGTGAAAATATTTAAATAAATATTTGAATTAAATAGATATAAAAGATATTATAATAATAGAATTAGCACTCTAAAGGATAGAGTGCTAAAAATAATTATTGTTTAGGAGGGTTTATTATGGCGATAAAACCATTAGGAGACAGAGTTGTCATTAAAAGAATGGAAGCAGAAGAAAAAACAAAGAGCGGAATAGTTTTAACAGGAACTGCGAAAGAGAGACCACAAGAAGCAATAGTTATTGCTGTTGGTCCTGGAGCTATTTCTGATGGAAAAAGAATAGAGATGGAAGTTAAAGTTAATGATAAAGTACTTTATTCAAAGTACGCAGGTACAGAAGTTAAAGTAGATGGAGAAGAATTTATAATATTAAAGCAAGACGATATACTTGCGATAGTGGAATAGGAGGAGAGAGTTAGTATGGCTAAAATGATTAAATTTGGTGAAGAATCAAGAAGAGCAATGCAAATAGGTGTTGATAAATTAGCAGATACAGTAAAAGTAACACTTGGTCCTAAAGGAAGAAATGTTGTATTAGATAAAAAGTTTGGATCACCACTTATAACAAATGATGGTGTTTCAATTGCAAGAGAAATAGAACTTGAAGATCCATATGAAAATATGGGAGCACAATTAGTTAAGGAAGTAGCAACAAGAACTAACGATGTTGCAGGGGATGGTACTACTACAGCAACACTTTTAGCTCAAGCTATAATAAGAGAAGGTCTTAAAAATGTTACTGCTGGAGCAAATCCAATGCTTATAAGAAATGGTATAAATATGGCTGTTGAAAAAGCAGTTAAAGAAATTAAAGATATATCAAGACCTGTAAATGGTAAAGAAGATATTGCAAGAGTTGCAGCAATTTCAGCAGCGGATGAAACAATAGGAAGCCTTATTGCGGATGCTATGGAAAAGGTAGGCAATGAAGGCGTTATAACTGTTGAAGAATCAAAATCAATGGGAACAGAATTAGATGTAGTTGAAGGTATGCAATTTGATAGAGGATATGTATCAGCTTATATGGTAACAGATACAGAAAAAATGGAAGCTGTATTAGATAATCCATATATTTTAATAACAGATAAAAAGATTTCTAACATACAAGAAATACTTCCTATATTGGAACAAATAGTTCAAGCAGGTAAAAAGCTTTTAATTATAGCTGAAGATATTGAAGCTGAAGCTATGGCAACATTAGTTGTTAATAAGTTAAGAGGAACATTTACTTGTGTTGCAGTTAAGGCTCCTGGATTTGGAGATAGAAGAAAAGAAATGCTTCAAGATATAGCAACTCTTACAGGTGGAGAAGTTATATCAGAAGAACTTGGAAAAGATCTAAAAGAAGTTTCATTAGAAAGTTTAGGTCAAGCCGAAAGCGTAAAAGTAAATAAAGATAATACAACTATAGTAAACGGAAAAGGTGCTACAGAACAAATTAAAGCAAGAATTAATCAAATAAAGAGTCAATTAGAAGAAACAACTTCAGAATTTGATAAAGAAAAATTACAAGAAAGACTTGCTAAATTATCAGGAGGAGTTGCAGTAATTAAAGTTGGTGCAGCAACTGAAACTGAACTTAAAGAAAGAAAATTAAGAATAGAAGATGCATTAGCTGCAACAAAGGCTGCTGTTGAAGAAGGTATAGTACCTGGTGGTGGAACTGCTTATGTTAATGTATTAAATAAAGTATCAGAGTTAACATCAGATATATATGATACAAAAGTAGGTATTGATATTATAGTTAGAGCATTAGAAGAACCAATGAGACAAATTGCAACTAATGCAGGTGTTGAAGGTTCAGTAATAATAGAAAAGGTTAGAAATAGTGAAGTTGGAATTGGATATGATGCTTTACATGGAGATTATAAAAATATGATAAAAGCAGGTATTGTTGATCCGACTAAGGTTACAAGATCAGCACTTCAAAATGCTGCATCAGTAGCTTCAACATTCTTAACAACAGAAGCAGCTGTTGTTGATATTCCTAAAAAGGAAGAACCTATGACTCCACCAGGAGGAATGGGTATGGATGGAATGTATTAAAATATAACATTCTATCTAGAATGAAAATGAATATTAATTAATTGTATTAAAATCGAACAATTTATATTAAAGAAGGTCTATGTGATATATAGGCCTTCTTTTTTTGTCGTAATTTATCTAAAGGTAAATGTTTAATAAAAATTTTAACAGAATATTCATTAACAGAATAATTATTGCAAATGTCATTTATTATAAATGGCTTGGTTGTCGAAAAGAATCGACAAAAAACTCCAAAATAATATTTTAATAAACTGTTAACTAATGTATAATAATAGTGAAGAAAATAATGGTTGGTGAATTTTATGAAGACAAAAATGAGATTAGGAGACATATTAGTTCAAGCAGGTAAAATTAAAGATTTTGATTTAGTTAATGCATTAAAAAAGCAAGCTGTTACAGGAAAAAGATTAGGGGAAATATTGCTTGAAGATGGACTAGTTTCAGAAGAGGATATACTAGCTGTTCTTGGGATGCAATTAGGCTTGCAAAGAGTAAGTCTAGAATTTGAAGTTATTGATACGAATAGTATAAGAAAAATACCAGAAGCAATAGCAAGAAAGCATGGGGTAATGCCATTTAAAATGAATGGTAATGATCTTACAGTAGTTACATCAGATCCATTTAATATAATGGCCGATGAAGATTTAAAGTTAGTTTCTGGAATGAACATAATAAAAGCTTTGGATACAAAACAATCTATAGAAGAAGCCATAAATAAGTATTATACAAAGCAATATGCGGAAAAAGTTGCAACAGCTCTTGGAATACAAGAAAAAGAACTTGCAAAAGCAAATATGCAAGAAAATCTTGAAGAAGAAGAGATTAATAAAGAAGCTCCAGTTGTAAAACTTGTTGATACTTTAATTCAAAATGCAGTAAGAATGGGTGGGAGTGATATTCACATTGAACCATTTGAAAAAGAAATAAGAGTTAGAGTTAGAGTTGATGGGGAACTTCAAAGTATTTTAAGTATTCCAAAAGAATCTCAATCAACATTAATAACTAGAATAAAAATATTAGCTAACTTAAATATTGCAGAAAAAAGAGTGCCGCAAGACGGTAGAATAATAAAAAATATTGATGATAAGAAAATAGATCTTAGAGTATCAGTTCTTCCAACTGTAAATGGTGAGAAGGTAGTTATTAGAATACTTGCTTCATCACAAGCTTTAATTAATAAAGAAGCCCTTGGAATGAAGCCGGATGATATGGAAAAGCTAGTTAAATTAATGAGTATACCATATGGAATTATTTTAGTAACAGGCCCAACAGGAAGTGGTAAATCTACTACACTTTATACAATATTAAGTGAGCTTAATACAATAGATAAAAATATAATTACCGTAGAAGATCCAGTTGAGTATATGATGGATGGCATTAATCAAGTTAATGTAAATGCAAAAGCAGGAATGACTTTTGCATCTGGACTTAGATCAATACTTAGACAAGACCCTGACATTATAATGCTTGGGGAAATAAGAGATGGAGAAACGGCTGAAATTGCAATAAGAGCTGCAATTACAGGTCACGTAGTTTTAAGTACACTTCATACAAATGATGCACCATCAAGTATCGCAAGACTTGCAGATATGGGAGTTGAACCTTATCTTGTATCTACATCAGTTACAGGAATAATAGCTCAAAGACTTGTAAGAAGAATATGTACAAACTGTTTAAAGGAATATGAAGCAACTGAGTACGAGAAAAAAGTCCTTGGAGTACCAATTACTACAGATTTAAAACTAGCTAAAGGCGAAGGTTGTCCAGCTTGTAATAATACAGGATATAAAGGTAGAGTTGGTATATATGAAATCATGGAAGTAGATAGAGAAATTAGAGACGCAGTCACAGAAGGTAAAACTTCCGATATGGTTAAGGATATAGCAATTAAAAATGGTATGAAAACATTAAATAGTGCTTGCAAAGAGCATGTTATAGATAAGGTAACAACAATTGACGAGTTAATGAGAGTTGCCTTCTTAAGAGAATAATCTGAGAAAGGAATAAGTTTTATATGGCCATTTATAAATATGAAGCTAGAAATGTTGAAGGTGTTGCTATAAGTGGAACACTTGAAGCACAGGCTAAAAGTGAAGTTGTTAATAGTCTTAGGCAAAGGGGATACTTTCCAACAAAGATATTTATAGAAGATAAAAGTAAAGATATTAATATTGAATTATTTAATAAAGTTACGCTAAAAGATTTATCACTATTTTGTAGACAATTCGCCTTTGTAGTTCAATCAGGAACACCGATGCTTAGGGCAGTAGAATTATCGATGCAACAGACAGAAAATAAAAAACTTAAAGAAATATTAGGAAGAGTTTATGATCAAGTTCAAAAAGGAAGAAGTTTATCTGATGCTTTTAAATTTGAAGAAGAAATACCCGACTTAATGGTTAATATGATTGCAGCGGGAGAAGCTTCAGGAAGACTTGAATATATAATGAATGAGCTTTCAGAATATTATAGGAAACAATATAAACAAAAACAAAAAGTAAGTCAAGCTACAATGTATCCTAAGATAATAGTAGTTTTCACTGTAGTTGTAGTAGGATTCCTTCTTGTAAAAGTTGTTCCAGATTTTGTACAAAACTTGGCCTCAACAGGAGGTGAGTTGCCTATATTTACCCAAATACTCGTTATTGTTGGTGAATTTGCAAAAAAAACATGGATATTCTTCTTAATAGCAGGACTTCTTGCTTATGGATATAAAGTATTTTTCCTGAATAAAGATGAAGCCTATAAAATAAAGTCTGGAAAGAGAAGCCTCGAAGGAAGAGTATTTGGAAGAATAAATAGACAACTTGTTGCTGGGAGGTTTGCAAATACTTTTGCAATACTTACTTCATCAGGCCTTGGAGTAATACAAGCTTTAGAAATATCAGGACAAGTACTTGAAAATGCTTATATTGAGAAAAAACTTAATGAAGCAAAAGAAGATGTTAAAAAAGGTCATGCAATAGGTAAAACTATTGAGGATTTAAATATATTTCCAATAATGTTAACTCAAATGATAACTGTTGGTGAAGAAACAGGGGCATTAGAAGATATTTTAGTTAAAACTTCTGAGTTTTATGATGGTGAAGTTGAAGCAGCAATAGAGAAAATGACAACAATGATAGAGCCAATACTTATAATGGTTCTTGCAGTAGTTGTATTATTCATTTTAATGGCATTATTACTTCCAATGTTTAATATGATGGATGCGGTTAAAGGGATGTAGTTACTAAAGGAGGTAGAAGTATTGTTAAAAAATAAGGAAAAAGCTTTTACAATTATAGAAGTAATTGCAGTAATATCTATTTTAACAGTTATTATAGCAATATTTTTACCTAAGATACAAGGGTTCTTTATGGAGGCAAAAAAAGTAGAAGTTATAGATCAAGCTAGAAAAATAAGAATGGCAGTTGTTACTTTTGAAGCTTCAAATGATAAGGAATTTAAAGATATTTCTGTTAGTGGACATATAAATAATACTGTTGGTGCAGTTAAAAATTATCAGCCAACAAATAAATATTTTGAAGGTATTACAATAGATAAAATACCAGACAGTATAACGTTAGATGATATTTATAACATAGTAGAAAATGGAGCAGATTTTAATGTTAATAGTTCAGGGGTTTTTGATAAATTTAATTAAAGTTTGCTTTATATAAATTAAATATTTTAGGAGGTATAATTTTTATGAGGATTGTAAGAAAAGACAAAAAGAAGAAAGGGTTTACTCTTATTGAATTAGTTGCAGTAGTTGCTATTATTGGTATACTTGCAGCTATATTAGTACCAAAGATAGCAGGGTATATGAATGAAGCTAAGAAAACTAAAGTTATAGACCAAGCAAGAAAGGTATTACTTGCAGTAGAAACATATAATATGAAACATGATACACCAATAGCAATGAATGATACAGTTCCTGGAGTTATGGGATTAATAGCAAATAATTCAGCTACACAAATATCAACTGTAACCGCAAAAGATTCAGTTAGAACATTTATAGATCCGAATGCTGCTGATTCAGCTGCTTTATACACAGCTGGAGGTGCTTTAGATAAGTTACCACAAGCTATGACATTAGGAGATTGTGTGAAAATTGTAGAGGAAAGAAAAGATTTTACGTTAACTTCTCCTGCAGGTGGAAATAAAGATAGTTTCGGTGCGGTTATAACTGAATCAACAACACCAGCACCATCAACAACATAAGAACTAGAATAAGCTAGCAATATAAAAAAGCTCCTTTAAGGAATTAAAGGGGCTTTTTATAAAAATAAGGAGAAAAAATGGAGATAATTACAGGAATTTTAATATTTTTATTAGGTATAGTAATAGGTAGTTTCTTAAATGTATGTATATTTAGAATACCGAAGGAAGAATCAATTTCATTTCCACCAAGCCATTGTGGAAACTGTAATACAAGGTTAAAAGCAAAAGATTTAGTACCGATATTTAGTTATATTTTTCTAAAGGGTAGATGTAGGTACTGCAAAGAAAAAGTATCAATTCAGTATCCATTAATTGAAGGGTTTACAGGAATACTTTTTTTAATTTTATACTTAAAATTTGGACTAACATTAGAATTACTTAGTTACATAACATTAGCAGCAATACTTATAGTAATTGGAATTATAGATTTTAAAACACAATATGTATATACTTCGAACATAATTACAGGAATAATATTTGGAGGAGTATTTATAATATTAAGCTTTATTTTAGGCGAGAAAGTAGACTTAATAAATGTAGTTCTAGGAGCATTTATTCCAGCATTAATACTTGCAATAATAGTTTGGACAACTAATGCAATGGGGTGGGGAGATGTAGAGATTATATTCATGACAGGTATTTTCTTAGGCCTAAAGCTAAATTTATTAAATTTATTTATCTCAATAGTTATTGGGGGAATTTATGCAATTTATTTAATGATCTTTAAAAAGAAAAGTGGAAAAGAGGAGATGGCATTTGGACCATATATTGCGAGTGCAACATATATAACTATTTTATTTGGTAATCAAATGCTTGACTGGTATTTAGGGACTTTTTTTTAGAAGTAGAAAGGGTGAATGAGAATGTTTGAGAAAGATATTATAGCTATTGATATGAATGAAGAAAAGATATCAATTCTTATAGGAAACAAATATAAAATAAGTGATGGGATTACAATTGATATGCCAAAAGGCGCTTATGTGGATGATGAAATTATAAATGCTGAAAAGATAGAAGAAGTAATTTCACCTTTTATAAAAAAGGTGAAAGGTAAGGTTAAAGAAGCAGCGTTTTGTGTAAGAGGTCAAAGTTTAATTACAAGACATTTAGTTCTTCCATACATGAAAGAAGAAGCTATGAGAGATTCAATTGAATTTGAGCTTAAACAATTTATAGGAGAAAGAATTGATGAATATTATTTTGATTATGAAATAGTTCATTATGATAAAAACCAAAATAGTGGAAATGCAGATGTATTACTTGTTGCAGTAGAAAAAGATAAAGTAGATAAATTAATGAAACTTGCAAGTAATTTAAAGCTTACTGTAAAGGCTATTGATATTTATGCTAATACAACAGCGAGAATTTTTAAATATTTAAAAACAAGTTTTATAAAAAGGGTTAAATCATCAGGAGTTATAACAATAGATGGTCATTCAAACTCAATGATTATTATGGAATGGGGAAGACTTTCACTAGAAAAGTACCAAGGTTATGGTATGTATAAAGCGAGTGAAGACGGTATAACAAATCAAGATTCTTATAATAAGTTTTTACAAAGCATAGATCTAACAGAAGTTAGAGAAGAAGAAGAAAAGTATGATAGATTCTTCCAATCTTTAATATCTCAGTATAATGCTCTTATTCAATTCTATACATCAGGAAAAGTAAAGAAAAATTTAGATAAAATATATGTTGCAGGAAGTGCAAGAAATGTAAGAGGAATTAATCAATATTTAGAAGTTAATTTTGGAACTAAATTTGGAGAACTTCCAAGCTTTAAAGATTTTAAATTCAATGTAAAAGCACCGAAGAAAATAGAATTAGAAGAATATATGAATTCCTATGGACTACTATTAAGAAGGGAGTAATTAATGATGAAGGAGTTAAATTTATTACCGCAGTCTTATGCAAGTCATAAGAAAATAGTAAAACAAAAGAAGAAAATAGCTACTGGAACATTAATTGGAGGAGTAGTAGTTTTAGGTGTTACTGGATTTATTTTTGGACAGGAAACTTATTTAAATATTAAGAAATCAAAATTACAAAATGAAATTAGTACAAGTAGAGAACTTGTTGCTAAAAATGAAAAATTAGTAAATGATATAGCATTAACAAAGCAACATATAGAAAAAGCTGAAACACTTAAAGGAATTAAAAATAAAGATACAGATGGGGTAATAAATGAGTTATCAAAATTATTCCCTGGAGATGTTAAGATTGGTACTTTAAATTATCAAAATAATGCTTCTTCAGATAATGGCAATGTTATTGCAACTATTAATATGTCTGGAACGGCTAAATCAAAAGGAGATATTGAAAACTTCTGGGCTAACTTAAGAGAACATGAACAATTTAAAGACTCACATATTGCAAGTATAACAGAAGGAAAAGATGGATACGCATTTACTATAGATTTATCTGTGAAAGGAGTAGTTAAAGATGGCTCTGAAGACAAGTAATAGGGAACTTTCTAAAAGTGAAAAAATATTATTAGGAGGTTTATGTATAGTTGGTATTGCATTTTTAGTTAATACATTTATCATTGCACCTAATAATAAAAAATTAAAACCATTAAAAAGTGAAATAAGTACATTGGAAAATCAAATAACGAATTTAAAAACAATTAATTTAGATATTGAAAAAAATGAACAAGAACTTAAAGTTTTAAAAGATAAATATAATGAAGCATCTGAAACTATACCGAGAACAGATAGATATCCACAAGTTGTTAAAGATTTAGAGGAAATGGCAGGAAGAGCTGGAGTTAAAATAAAAACAGAAAGTTTTAGTAAGCCAGCTGTATTTTCAAATGAAGAAGAAAATCAAAATAACTCGGATCAAGCACAATCACAAAATAATAGTACACTAAATCAAATGAGTGGACTTTCATCTTTTACAGTTAATTTAACTATTGAAGGTGACTTTAATAAAGCTATGAAGTTTATAGATGAACTTGAAAATGATAGTAGAATATTAGAAGTTAAAGATTTTTCAAGTACTGATAAATCTACTAGTATAACTATTGCATACTTTATTGCAGGTGGAGATGAAGTAGAGGAATTTGACTTTAATAATGGAAGCTATGGAAAAGGAAATATATTTAGATAAAATATTTATTTAATTCGGAGGTTAATATATGAAGTTAAAAAAGAAAAAGGGTTTTACTCTTATTGAAATGATAGCAGGACTTGCTATTTTTGTAATTGTATTAACAACTGCAACTAGCTTAATAATAACATTATTTAAATATAATAGTATAAATAAAGAGACCTTCGATTCAAATAGTAAGTCAAAAATATTCTTTGAAACAGTTAGAGGAAATAGACCAAGCGATATATATACTTATCCATCTGATAATAACTATTATATTGCATTTAATGATGATAATGATTTAGTTGTTGCAACTAAAGATAATTTATTAAAGAATACATTGAATTCAACTAGTTCATATGTTATGGGTACATGCAATAGTGGAGATGGATTAGGGGCATTAAAGGCAAAACCAGGGGTTATAGATAAGAAATATGTATTAAAGGTTAATGCTAAAAAAAATACAACTCAAAAAGTATATGAATTTGATGTTTCTACTTGGAACATTCCTAAAGGAGAAACTAGCATTATAGAGAGAAAAGCTCTTATATCAACAGAAAAATAATGAGGTGAAGAGGTTTTATGAAAAAGAAAAAGGGATTTACATTAATTGAATTAATTGCAGTTATATGCATTTCTACCATTTTAGGAGCATTAATAATTTCATTATTTTCTTCATCAAATAGAATGATTTTAAGAGCAAGTAAAGATAATATAATGCAGGACGAAGCAAGAATAATAATGGATGCTATAGAAAATGATTTAAGAACTGCAAAACCAATTAGTATTACTACAGATGGAGTAGAATTTTCAAAAACTGCTTCAGGAGCAACGAAAACTTATAAATATATTAAAGTTGGAAATGAAATTAGAAAAACAGAAGGTTCAAATGTATTATCAACACCATCAAAAAATGTAGAAGAATTTAGGATCACGTCAGGAGGAGCAGGTGACCATTATAATATTTACCTGAAACTAAAAAGTGGTTCTGAAGAATATGAGTTTTCTTCTGTAGTTGTTCCTAGAAATAAATAGTATTTATTAAGTTATTAATAACATAAGATGGGGGCTATGGAAGGAGAACGATTATGAGAGAAAAAAGAAAAAAACGTGGTAATACTATTTTATTAGTGCTTGCAATATCTATGATTTTAGTTTTAACGGCAGGGGTAACTGTAACTAGTATACTTAATACAACAAGATTAAATCAAAGTTCTAAAATAATAGATGATCTAGTATATGCAAGTGAAAGTGGGTTAGAACTTGGAATAGGTGAAGTAAGAAGTGGAAACTTAGTTTTTAATGAGAGTAAAAAAACTGATGGTACAAGGTTTGATGGAATATTAAAAACTGATGTAGTAGATAGAGTAGACATATCATCTACAAAAATATCAGACACTGAATATGAGCTTGAAAGTATAGCCTATTCTAAAAGGAATACAAATGTATTTAAAAAGGTAAAAACTAAAATACAAAAAAATAATATATCAAATTCAATTAATCCAGATGGGGATATTATGAAAAATGGATTAGGGGTAGGTGATGGAAATTTAGTTATTTCAGGTGGAAATAAATCGCAAATAGATTTAGATGATACTAATATAAATTCGCCAAATACACCAGATTATTCAGGTAATTCAGAGGCGTCTAAGAAACCTTTTGATAATAATGTTAATAATCAATTATATAATAAGTTTATAATCGATAATTCGAAAATTGAGCACAAAGATAAAGTAGAAGTTAGTTCTTTTTCACAATTATTAACTGAAGCTAAAGATATTACAAGTGGGATTAAAGCTAATAATGGAATAGGTAAAATAATTTTTAATGGAAAGATGAATGGTGGAAGTGCTCATACATATACAGTATTAATTATAAATGCAAAGGAACTAGTAATTAAAAATGTAGCTCCTGAGATGTTAAATACAACAGCTATATTAACAAATGCTGATATTTTATTAGATGGAGTAGCAGTTCACGCTGTTGATTCAACCATATTTGGAAATAAGATTAAAATTACAAATGGTGGATCTTTAACTATTGATGGTTCTTTTCAACATACGCCAACGTATGATGCAGGATGGGGAATATCAGAAGATAGTATGAAAGAGCTAAGTAATGTTATAAAGCAATATATAACAAATTGGGGCGCTCCATCAACTGGTGGTGGAAGTAATAATGGAAGTGGTTCAACATCAAGTGATTTTGAATTTGTAGATGGAACATTTGAATATGAATAATTAGACTTTTAAAATACATCATATATTAAATTGTATGATGTATTTTTATAAATATATTATGGATAATATTGTAAATATTGTTATAATATTCACTTAAAATAAAAGGGGGAAAGGTATGGTGAAGAGAAAAAAGAAAGGGAACACAATCTTATTAGTATTAGCTATAGTATTAATAATAACTGTAGCTAGCGGTGTAACGGTATCAGCTATAATTAATACGACTGGGATGAATCAAAATGTAAAAACTTATGAAGATCTATTATATGCGGCAGAAAGTGGGGTTGAAGATGCGTTTAGTAGAGTAAAAAGTAAAGTTATAAACTTAGCAGTAGGAGACCCAGATGTAAACTATAATATAAATAGTAATTTTGTATCACAAGGAATAGAAGTTAACATAACATTAAATAGGCAACCAGACAAATATTTAGTTAAAAGTGTTGCTAAAAAAGGTAATAAAGAAAAAATAGTAGAAGCAGCCTTAAAGATAACAAAATCATATGTTCCATCAACTAATCAAGTATTTAAATATATTTTATGTTCAAATGAAGTTAATATAAAATGTACGGGACCATTATCAAATGCTATAACACTATGGAATGTAAAAGATAAGTCAACTAGTAAAATAATACACAATATATCAAATATTAATGATATAACTAGTGGAACAGAAATAAATAGTCATGTAGTTGATAATGCTTTCACTGTTCCGCAATTTAATTTTACAGCTTCTGATAGTATTATTGTAAGTAATGTTTCAGAATTAGATACTAAAAGTGCAGATATTAATTCAGGAGTTAAAAAAATCTTATTTAAGTCAGAAAATAATGAGGATTTCCATGTTTATTTAGTAAATTTAAAAGATCCAGATGATTACTTAGAATTTAAAACATCACAATTAAATTTAGATAAAACTATCATAGTAACTAACAGAACTATTAAGATAAATAATAATACAGGAACATTAGTTGGAGCACCTACGGTTGATTTAAATAAATCAACTATACTTGCAAATAAAATGGAGTATATTATATCTTCTTTTGCATCACAATGGAGACTAATACAAAATGATGCACCAAACGGAGGTCATGACGCTTTAAATACAAATGATATAACTAACTTAAATAATTTAATAGGAGCAAATTGTACAAATTGGGGAAGTTCTGTAAGTACCCCAGGTGGAGAAACTGTAACAATTGGAGACATAGAATATAAATAAATGAGAGAAAACAGTCATAGAAATTTTTTCATGACTGTTTTATTTCATTTAAGTTAAATAAATCTATTGACTTAATTCATCAACTAATTTATAATTATCATAATTTAAAAACGAACAAACTCATATATCCCCTGAATATGGCAGGGAGTATCTACCGGAAACCTTAAATTTCTGACTATGAGTGAAATTGATGTACCGTGCTAATTTAACATAGAATTAGTTTAAAGGCATATTGACTTCACTTATGAAGCTAATATGCCTTTTTTTATTATACAAATATATTACATAGTGTTTAGAAGGGGAGGAAAATAATTATGGCAAGAATTTTAAAACAAGCTTATACATTTGATGATGTACTATTAGTTCCAAATAAATCAGAGGTGTTACCAAATCAGGTTTCATTAAAAACTAATGTAACAAAAACTATTAAATTAAATATTCCTTTAATAAGTGCAAGTATGGATACTGTAACAGAATCTAAGATGGCAATTGCTATGGCAAGAGAAGGTGGTCTTGGAATTATTCATAAAAATATGAGCATAGAAGAACAAGCTAAAGAAGTAGATAAAGTAAAGAGACAAGAAAATGGTGTAATTACAGATCCAATATACTTATCACCAGATCATACACTTCAAGATGCAGAAGAATTAATGTCTCAATATAGAATATCAGGTGTTCCAATAACAGTTAACGGAAAACTAGTTGGAATACTTACAAATAGAGACGTAACTTTTGAAGAAGATATGACAAAGAAGATATCAGAAGTTATGACAAAGGAAAACTTAATAACTGCACCAGAAGGAACTACGATTACAGAAGCTAAAGAAATATTAAAAAAGCATAAGATAGAAAAACTTCCTCTAGTAGATAATGAAGGAAACTTAAAAGGACTTATTACTATAAAAGATATAGAAAAAGCAAGAATATTCCCAAATGCAGCTAAAGATAGCAAAGGAAGATTATTATGCGGTGCTGCTGTTGGTGTAACTAAAGATATGATGGAAAGAGTTGATGCTTTAGTTAAAGCTAAAGTAGATATTATTACAATTGATACTGCACATGGACACTCAAGAGGTGTATTAGAAGCAGTTAAAAGAGTAAAAGAAAAATATCCAAACCTTCAAGTAATAGCAGGTAATGTGGCAACTAAAGAAGCTACAGAAGATTTAATAAAAGCTGGTGCTGACTGTGTTAAAGTTGGTATAGGACCAGGATCAATCTGTACAACAAGAATAGTTGCAGGTGTTGGAGTTCCACAACTTACAGCAGTTATGGATTGCGTAGAAATAGGTAGAAAATATGGAGTTCCTGTAATTGCAGATGGTGGAATTAAATATTCAGGCGATGTTGTTAAAGCCTTAGCTGCTGGTGCTTGTGCTGCTATGATGGGATCATTATTTGCAGGATGTGAAGAAGCTCCAGGAGAAGTTGAAATATTCCAAGGTAGAAGCTATAAAGTATACAGAGGAATGGGTTCTTTAGGGGCTATGGCTAAAGGATCAAAAGATAGATATTTCCAAGATGGAAATAAGAAATTAGTTCCAGAAGGAATTGAAGGAAGAATAGCATATAAAGGGTTAGTTTCAGATACTATATTCCAAATGCTTGGAGGAATAAGAGCAGGTATGGGATACTTAGGATCAAAGGATCTTGAAACTTTATATAATACAGCAACATTCGTAGTTCAGACTTCAGCAGGTCTTAGAGAGAGCCATCCACATGATATAAACATGACAAAAGAGGCTCCAAACTACAGCGTGATGAAATAATTATTAAATATAACGAAATATAAGGTTAAAAATTTAAAAAATATTCGTATTAGAAGGGAATTTTCTCTTCTAATATGGTATAATAATTATATAGAAACAAGTAAGAAAATATAATTTATACGTCTAGGAGGAAAGCATGAAAAAAGATTTAGTTCTAGTTATTGACTTTGGTGGACAATACAATCAATTAATAGCAAGAAGAGTAAGAGAATGCGGAATTTATTGCGAAATAATCCCTTATACTTATACTCTTGAAAAAATAAAAGAAAAAAATCCTAAAGGAATAATATTTACTGGTGGACCAAACAGCGTTTATGGAGAAAATGCTCCAAAGCTAGATAAAGAAATATTCAACATGGGAGTTCCTATACTTGGAATATGTTACGGAGACCAATTAATGGCTCACACATTAGGTGGAGAAGTTAAGACTGCACCAGTTAGAGAATACGGAAAAACTGAAATTAACTTAGATAGTACTTCAAAATTATTTAAGGGAATTGAAAATGTAGGAAGCTGCTACATGAGTCATACAGATTACATAGAAAAAGCTCCAGAAGGTTTCAAAATAATTGCTCATACAGAAGTATGTCCAATTGGTGCTATGGCAAATGAAGAAAAGAAACTTTATGGTGTTCAATTCCATCCAGAAGTAGAACATACTTTATTTGGACAAAAAATGATTCAAAACTTCTTATATGAAATTTGTGGATTAGAAAAGTCATGGACAATGGCTTCATTCGCAGAAGAAAAAATAAAAGAAATTAAAGAATTAGTTGGAGATAAAAAAGTATTATGTGCATTATCAGGTGGAGTTGACTCATCAGTTGCAGCTATGATAGTACACAAAGCAATCGGACACAACTTAACTTGTATCTTCGTTGACCATGGTCTACTTAGAAAAGATGAAGGAGATACTGTTGAAAGAGTATTTAAGAAAGAGTTCGATATGAACATAATAAGAGTTAATGCTCAAGATAGATTCTTAGGTAAGCTTAAAGGAGTTTCAGATCCTGAAACTAAGAGAAAGATAATCGGAGAAGAATTCATAAGAGTATTTGAAGAAGAAGCTAAAAAGGTTGGAGAAATTGACTACTTAGTTCAAGGAACAATTTATCCTGATATAGTTGAAAGTGGAACTGATACTTCAGCTGTAATCAAGTCACACCACAATGTTGGAGGCCTTCCTGAAGATATGCAATTTGATCTAATAGAACCTTTAAGAGAATTATTTAAAGATGAAGTTAGAGCAGTTGGAGAAGAACTTGGAATACCTCACAAATTAGTATGGAGACAGCCATTCCCAGGACCAGGTCTTGCAATAAGAGTTCTTGGAGAAATAACAGAAGAAAAGCTTGAAATAGTTAGAGAAGCTGATGCAATATTCAGAGAAGAAATTGCAAATGCAAATCTTGATGAAACAATATGGCAATACTTCGCTTGCCTTCCAAACATAAGATCAGTTGGAGTTATGGGAGATGAAAGAACTTACTGTCATACAATAGCACTTAGAGCTGTTACTTCAAATGATGCTATGACATCAGAATGGGCTAGAATACCATATGATTTACTAGACCTTGTAAGTAGAAGAATAGTTAATGAAGTTAAGGGAGTTAACAGAATCGTTTATGATATAACTTCTAAGCCACCAGCAACTATTGAGTGGGAATAGAATAATTTAATATAAAAAAGGAGTATGAATTTAACCATACTCCTTTTTGTTTTTAGAATAATTATATATGTTTTTATTTTATTATAAATTTTATAAAAAGTTTTTTTTCTTTCTATGTAACAAAATTCGACATAGCGTAATAATATATTACATAAGTAAAAAAAAGGGGATGTTTATTTATGTCAATGTGTGAACCACAACGTCATGTTCATGAAGTTTTAGGTAGTGTTAGAATTTTTGAAGAAGAAGGAGAAGAACCACACAATCATCGTTTTGTAGGTATGACTGGTGAAGCTATTCAAACAGAAGATAGAATGAGTCATTTCCACAGGTTAAATACAAAAACTGATTTTTATGAAGATCACTTCCATGATATTAAAGTTCGTCTTGGTAGAGCTATACCAGTATCAGATGATAGACATGTACACTTTGTATATGCTACTACAGAATGTAGTGATGGTCATAGACACGAATTTATTGTTGCAACTCTAATAGAAAATCCTATTGGGGAAGATGACCCTATGGGAAGTTGCAGATAATATTATAAATAGATTAATAGCTGTTATGTGTTATAACAGCTATTTTAATATTCTATAAATAAATTTATTAAAATATAATATGAATTTATCCTATATAAATTATTTAAAAGATTTTATAGAATTTAATCTATCTTGTATTTTTTCACTAGGAGTTTTATTTAAATTATAGCTATAAATAGCATTTTCAAAATCTCCATAAACTGGGTTAGGCAATACTATGTACTTACTTCCAAAATATTCACTTTGTTCTTTTACTATTTTATTTCTTTCTTCATTTGATTTATTATAATAACCATTTGGAAAATCACCTAAATTATCTCCACAATACATTGCAAGATTATATTTCTCCTCAATTTTATTCCACCTAGGAGCTTTGTCACTATCATTTGTTTTTAATAATATATGTTCTTTATCAGAATTTACAAAGCCTAATTTTTTCATGTTTTTAATTGTAGCATCTAAATGAATACCTTCTTTTCTATTAGACACATAGAATACCTCTATACCTTTACTTTTTGCATAATCAGTAAACTCTTTAGCGCCTGGTACCGCTTTAGCATCTGCTTTTTGAATCCATTTATTAAAGTTTTCACTTGAATAAGGGTCACTATTTTTTATTTCATAGCCAGCATGAGGTGAATTATCAATAATAGTTTCATCAATATCTAAAGTAACTGCATAAGGTTTAGTAGTTTTTTCTTTTACTAATTTATCTACATAATTCATTGCTGAATTATACGCTTGGTATCTTAAGGCATTTACCTCACCAGAGTTTTGCTGCCAAGCTACAGCTAAAAGATTTCCATTAACTAAATCCCTATTTGTAGCTTCAGAAGAAGTATTAACTTCAACTGCATTAGGAATTATATGATGGTTATTTTCTAATATATAGGTAGTACCGCTACCTACACTTAACCCAATAATTAATGAAATAATCATAGTTTGAAATCTAGAATTTTTCATGAAAATCGTCCTTTCTTTAAAATTTTTATAAGATAGTAATAATAATTAAGCTATATTGATTTGAAAAATTAAGTATAAATTTAATAAAATAAAAAACAAATTTTTACTATTAAAATAAAAATTTTTATATTATTTTGTTGGTATAGAAATATGTGCTAATTAAGTTGATTATAAGTATTGAAAATTTAAATTATTGTTAATATTACGCTTTTATATGTAAAGGATATGTTGTACAATATATGAGTAATGCCCTTTTAATTAAGAAAGTTTATAAGATTTTTTTAATCAAAAGGAATTGTGGGTTATAAATATATACTTTACAGCATAAGATAAATTTATGCTGAGAATAAACTACTTATAAAAAAAGGAGGACGCGATTATGACTAAAGGACTATCATTAGACTTATCTAAAGTAGCTCCATATCTACAAATGGAAGAAATAGAATACATGGAGGATTTAGTACAATCAGCACACAAGAAATTACATGAAGGTACTGGTGCAGGAAATGACTTTTTAGGTTGGATTGACCTACCAGTTAATTATGACAAAGTAGAATTTTCAAGAATTAAAGAAGCAGCAAAGAGAATTCAAGAAACTTCAGAAGTTCTTGTAGTAATAGGAATAGGTGGATCATACTTAGGAGCTAGAGCAGCTATAGAAATGCTTACAAATAACTTCTATAATGTACTATCAAAAGAAGATAGAAAAGCACCTCAAATATTCTATGTAGGAAATAATATAAGTGCAACATACATGAAACAATTATTACAAGCTATAGAAGGAAAGGATATTTCAGTTAACGTAATATCAAAATCAGGTACTACAACAGAACCTGCAATAGCTTTTAGAATATTTAAAGACCTTTTAGAAAAGAAATATGGAAAAGAAGAAGCTAAGAAGAGAATTTACGCTACAACAGATGCTTCAAAAGGAGCTCTTAAAACATTAGCTGATGCAGAAGGATACGAAACATTCGTAATACCTGATAATGTTGGGGGAAGATTCTCAGTTTTAACAGCAGTTGGATTACTTCCAATAGCAGCTGCTGGAGTTGACATTGATGAAATGATGAAAGGTGCTGCTGATGCAAGAGAAACATACATGAACCCTTCAGTTAAGGAAAATGATTGTTACAAATATGCAGCAGCTAGAAATGCTTTATACAATAAAGGAAAATTAATAGAAATATTAGTTAACTATGAACCATCACTTCACTACTTCAACGAATGGTGGAAACAATTATACGGAGAATCAGAAGGAAAAGACAACAAGGGTATATTCCCAGCAGCTGTTGATTTCTCAACTGACCTTCACTCAATGGGACAATACATCCAAGAAGGAAGAAGAGATCTTTTCGAAACTGTTATAAATGTAGAAGAAGCACAAGAATCAGTTATAATAGAAGCTACAGAAGACAATATAGATGGATTAAACTTCTTAGCAGGAAAAGATATGAACTTCGTAAACCACAAAGCATTCCAAGGAACATTATTAGCTCATAATGATGGTGGAGTTCCAAATATGGTATTAAACGTTCCAGAATTAACTCCATACTACTTTGGACAAATGGTTTACTTCTTCGAAAAAGCATGTGGAATAAGTGGTTACATCTTAGGTGTTAATCCATTTAACCAACCAGGTGTTGAAGCTTACAAGAAAAACATGTTCGCTTTACTTGGAAAGCCAGGATATGAAGATCTTAAAGCTGACTTAGAAGAAAAGTTAAAATAATATATGAAGATAATAATTGATGGAGATGCTTGTCCAAGCATCTCCAAAATTGAAAATTTAGCAAAAGAATATGCAATAGAAGTAAATATATTTGTTGATATCCATCATTATATACAAAGTGATTATTCAAAAGTTATAGTTGTTGATAGTGGCTTTCAAAGTGTAGATATGTATGTTGTAAATAATTCTAAAGATGGTGATATTGTAATAACTCAAGATTATGGAGTTGCAGCAATGTGCCTTCCAAGAGGTTCTACAGTAATAAGTCCTAAAGGAAAAATTTATTCAGAAGAAAATATAGATTTATTATTAGAACAAAGACATGTCTCTCAAAAAATAAGAAAAGCTGGTGGAAGATTTAAAGGTCCTAAGAAAAGAAGCTTTGAAGATGAAGAAAGATTACTAAATAACTTAAGAGCAATAATAGAATATAATTTAAATTCATAAGACTTATATAAAATAATTTTGATATTTTATATAAGTCTTATTTTTATATATTATAAAGAAAATAATCTATTTATATAATCATAGTACGAAATGATGTATAATAAAAAGAGAATTATGGAAAAATATTTACAAAAAATGGTATTGTAGTATAATAGAATAGATGAGAGGAGTTTTTTATATGGGGTGAAGTGTATGGGTGGAATGAATATTTTATTTGATAAAAAAAGTCCTCAGCAAGCTAATGAAAATATTGAGATTGCTGTTGAGTTTGAGGAAGAGATAGATTTTAAAGTTATAATTGGTAATGATGGAGTATGGAATACTATAAAGGAATTTAATAATAAAAGTTCTTGCGTTTGGACTCCAAAAGAAGATGGAAACTATATGGTCATGGTACAAGGTAAAAGAAAGGGTTCGGATAAACCATTTGAATATTTAGCAAGAGAAGAATATATAATAGGAAAGTACGCAGGGGAAGATAAAGTGATTAAGGATATTATTATAGGTAAAGAAGAATATTTTATTGGAGAAAAAGCAAATATAGAAGTAATAGGAGAAGAGGGAACGTTATTATATAGATTTTGGAGAAGAGCTGAAGTTGGTTGGGAACCAATTAGAGACTATTCAACAAACAATATATTATTATATACCCTTACTAAAGAAGGCAAAGAAGAAATTCTAATAGAATGTAAAAGAATTGATTCTAAAGAAAATGTAGATGATTTTAAAATAATAAAAATTAATGTAAAAGAAAAAAATAAAATTGAACTTACTGATTTTAAGTGCTTAACAGAACAATTATTATTAAATGAAGAGCTAGTATTTAAGGTTGAAACATCTTGTGGAGAAGAAAGACCTCTTTTATTTAAATTCGTAAGAATGGATAGTGAAGGAAGAGTAGTATGTATACAAGATTTCTCATCAAGAAGAATAGTTAGCTTCCAAGAAACTGAACCTGGTGAGTACAAGCTATTATGTTTAATGAGAGATATTTTTTCAAATAAAGAGTATGATGATAGAGCTGTTATGGTGTATAAGGTGACTCCATATAATGAAGTTAAAATAAGAAGTTTTAAAGCTGATGTAAAGTCTCCACAAGCTTCAGGAACAGATATAACATTTAAAGCTGAAGCGCAAGGGGGTAGGGAGTTAGTTTATAGATATATAGTTGAAGGGCCTATAGCAGAGGATTCATGTTATACGAGAAGTAAAGAGTTTTATTGGTGTCCTAAAGAGGAAGGGTCATACAAAGTAACCTTATATTCTAAAGATATTTCTTATGAAGGAGACTATGAAGATAAGAAAGTAATATTATTTGATATTGATAAAAAAAGTGATAAACCAATAAGAATTTTAGATGTGATTTCAGACCAAAGAAGAGAAGCGTTAATAAAAACGCCAATAAACGTTAGAGTAATAGCAGAAGGTGGCTCAACACTTTTATATGAGTTTGTAATACTTAGAGATGGAATAGAAGTTGACAGAATAGATTATGGTAAAACAAACTGGCTTAACTTCACTCCAGAAGAAAAGGGCGATTATGAAATTGATATAAGAGTTAAAGATAAATTCTCTTTAGAAGAGTATGATGCACAATCAAGTTTATTTATAAATATTAAAGATTATATAGCAGCTAGCATAGATTATATATTACTGCCATGTAAAGAAACATTTTTAGTTGGAGATAAGATTGATGTTGAAGCTATAGTTCAAAATACTAAAAATGTATTAGTTAATTTTGCAACTAAAATAAATGGACATGAAGTTGAAGAGACAGGCTTTATGAATAATAAGAAGCTTGTTGTAAAACCAAAGTGTGCAGGTAAGTATACTTTTGAAGTATATGCTAAAAATATTAAATGTGAGGGTATGTATGATACTAAAAAGGAAGTAAGTATATATGTTCATGAAGCAACTCCAGTTACTGATACAAAGATAACTGTTGGCAAAGAAGGAATTATACAAAATAAAGAAGTTAATTTCTGGGCTGAAAGTTCAGGCGGAAAAGATGTTTGCTATGAGTTTTATTTAATGGAAAAAGGAAATTGGGTAAAAGCTCAAAGTTATAGTAAGAAAAGATATTATACATTTATTCCGTTCTCAAAAGGAAAGTATAAAGTTATGGTTCTTGCAAAAAGTTTTTATAAAAGAGTTAATTATGAAGATTATTCAGTATATGAATTTGAAGTATAAAAGAAGGTGGTTTAAAATGCCACTTTCTTTTACTTTTGTATTAAACTAAGTAAAATTGCTTTTTCATTAAATTAATAATACAATAAGATGAAACTTAATTAAGGAAAGTAAGAGGTGTTTATAAAGGTGCAAAGATTAGATAAAATTATATCAAATTTAGGATATGGAAGTAGAAAAGAAATAAAAGCTATAGCAAGAAAAGGCTTAATAGAGGTTGATGGAGTTATAGTAAAAGATAGTTCTATGAATGTTGATCCAGAAAAGTCAGTAATAAAGATAAATGGAGAAGAAATTTTCTATAGAGAATACATATATCTTATGATGAATAAACCAGATGGTGTTATATCTGCAACTCATGATAATAGAGATGAAACTGTTATAGACCTTTTAGAAATTGACCATCAAGCTTTTGATCCGTTCCCAGTAGGAAGACTAGACAAAGATACAGTTGGGTTATTATTACTAACTAATGATGGAGAATTAAATCACAGATTAATATCTCCTAAATGGAAAGTTGATAAAGTTTATTATGCTAAAATAGATAAGAAAGTTACAGAAAAAGATGTTGAAGCATTTAAGAAAGGTATAACATTAGATGATGGTTATGTTTGTAAAGAAGCAAAGCTTGAAATATTAAATGCATCAGATGAAGGTTCAGAAATTAACTTAACAATTCAAGAAGGAAAGTTCCATCAAGTCAAAAGAATGTTTGAAGCTGTTGATAAAAAAGTTGTATATCTTAAGAGAATAGAATTTGGTGGATTAAGCTTAGATGAAGAGTTAGAAGAAGGCGAATATAGAGAACTAACAGAAGAAGAATTAGCCCAATTAAAAAGCTTTTAACGAATGATGGGAAAGACTGCAAGAAAATCATTCATAAATTTCCATAAAATGAATAAAAGTTATAAAATTACTTGCATTTTATAAACTAGTAACATATAATACTATTGCAAGGATAAATAAAAGGAATAAATAGCCCCCTTTTTATTTATTGCTTATTGCTAAAGCGCAACCTGGCCCCAAGGGTTGCGTTTTTTTGTTGTAAAAATATATAGTGTGTAAATAATTACATTTATATATTTTAATAATGCAATTTTACTTAAAATATGACATAATGTGTGAATAAAAAAAGTCACAATTATAAAATTATGAAATAATTATTTCATAATTTATGATGTTTACAATAATATTTAATAAGGGTATAATTATAAACGAAAGTTAGAATAATAATATATGTGCTATGAAGAAGAAGAGTATATGAACCTTTATTTCAAAGAGAGTTAGGAAATGGTGAGATCCTAATAAATAAAATCATAGAAGGAAGCTTTGGAGCGTAGAACTGAAAGAGAATTTTCTTGTAGTAAGTTCTGGGTTATCTCCCCTTATAGAGAAAGATAAGTGAACTTAAAGAATATATAATATTCTTTAGTTAATTTAGGTGGTACCGCGAGAAGTTAGTAGCCTTTTCGTCCTAAAGGATTTAGGACGAAAAGGCTTTTTTTAATATAAGAAAGGTGATGAATGTAATGAGTAGAGAAGCATTAGCAAATTTAATCTTTAAAAAAGATTTAAAGACTAGAGAAGATTACTTAAAAGAATATGGAGATAGAAAAGTAGAAGAAGGAGCAAGAGTTTTAAGATATGCACCATCTCCAACAGGATTCCAACATATAGGTGGAGTTTATACTTCAATAATCAATGAAAGATTAGCTCATCAAAGTGGTGGAGTATTCTACTTAAGAATAGAAGACACTGACCAAAAGAGAGAAGTTGAAGGAGCTATAGAAGATACAATAGCTACAATGCATAATTTCGGTATGGATTTTGATGAAGGTCAAACTGGAGAAAATACTGATAAGGGAGCTTATGGTCCATATAAGCAAAGTGAAAGAAGAGATATATATCAAGCTTTTGCTAAAGACTTATTATTAAAAGGTCTTGCTTATCCATGTTTCTGTACAACAGAAGAATTAAATGAAATAAGAGAAAAGCAAATGGCTGAAAAAATTACTACAGGATACTATGGTAAATATGCAATCTATAGAGATCTTCCTGTAGAAGAAGCAATAAAGAAAATTGAAAATGGTGAAGAATATATCATAAGATTAAAATCACCAGGAAAAGAAGATGCAAGAATAGAATTCCATGATTTAATAAAAGGAGATGTTTCATTCCCAGAAAATCTTCAAGATGTTGTTATAATTAAATCAGATGGACTTCCAACTTACCATTTCGCACACGTTATTGATGATGCTTTAATGCATACAACAGACGTAATAAGAGGGGAAGAATGGTTATCATCACTTCCAACACATCTTCAATTATTTGATGTTTTAGGATTTAAGAGACCAAACTATGCTCACGTTCCAACAATAATGAAAACAGAAAATGGTTCAAAGAGAAAGCTTTCAAAGAGAAAAGACCCAGAAAGTGCTGTAAGTTACTATAGAGAAGAAGGATACCCATCAGTTTCAGTTATAGAATACTTACTAAACATTATAAACTCAAGCTTTGAAGATTGGAGAGCTGAAAATCCAGATGCAGATTATCATGAATTCCCAGTTTCACTTGAAAAGATGAGTAAATCAGGAGCATTATTTGATATAGTTAAACTTCATGATGTAAGTAAAAATGTAATCTGTAAAATGAAACCTGAAGTAGTTTATGACTACTATGTAGCTTGGGCTAAAGACTTTGATAAAGAAATGTATGATTTAGTAACTAAAAATGAAGCTATGATGAAAGAAGTATTCAACATAGATAAAGAAGGTCCAAAGCCAAGAAAAGACTTTGGTAAATGGAATGAAGTTCGTGAAAAGATATTCTACTTCTTTGACGAATTATTTGATAAAGAAACAGCAGAAGATGTAGAATTACCAAAGACTTTAAATTTAGAAGATGCTAAGAATATAATTGAAAACTATGCTAAGGTATATAACTTTAACACAGATCAAGAAACTTGGTTTGAAGAACTTAAAGCTTTAGCTGTAGAACTTGGATACGCAACAAATAGAAAAGAATATAAGAGTAATCCAGAAAACTTCAAAGGAATGGTTTCAGATGTTGCAGGAGCAGTAAGAGCAGCTCTTACTCACAGAACAAACACACCTGATCTTTATACAATAATGCAAATTATGGGTGAAGATAAAGTTAGAGATAGATTTAAGAAATTCATTAACCTATAGAAGAAAAAATATAATTTATGATATAAATTAAAAGCAATAGAGGCACATTTAGTTTTAAACAATAAAATTAAATGTGCCTTTTTTATATATTTAAAAAAAGATATTATAAAATTTTAAAAATATTTGAATAAATTAAATGGCAAATGAATTATATATATTTATTAAGTACATTATGATATAATTGTGTATGAATTTACACAATTTTAAATTTAATAATTTGGAGGGGGACTTATGCAAATAATAAGTTATTTAATTCCTGGAGTAATAATAGCTCTTGCGAATTATCTTATATTTGAAAGAAAGAAAAGCATTCCAAGTGCTGTAAAGGATTTCATTGTGTGCTTAGTATTTCTTAATATAGTATCGTTAAGTATTTTAAAGTTTGTATTAAATAAACATAATGTACTTAAAGGTATGGTGTATAAAACTTCATTTTCAATTAAGTATATTATATTTGCATTAATTTGTGGATTAATATATTTAGCTGTAAAAGGAATAATTAATTCAAGGGTAACTTTTACTAAAGCAGAAGTTAAAGGAAATTGGAAATTAACACTAATAAAAGTTATATCAGTTGTATTTGTTGCTATAGGTGTATTTTTCGTATCATTTTCTAAATGGTTTATTGACTACTTTGGAAATATCACGCCAGAGCAATTCTTATTCAATTTAAATTCACCAATTAAAGGTACAAGCTCTGATATGTATGCAGAGATTATGATGACACCAGTATTTACAGGTGTGGCTTGTATTGTAATATTCTTAATAGTTTTAAACTTTAAATATGATATGTTTTTAAATATTAAAAATGTTAAAAGAAGAATATTAAATCAAAAATATTTAAGAATAGTAACTTTTATATTCTCAATTATTTGCCTTGTTGGTGGAGTAACATATGGAGCAAAGAAATTAAGCTTAGATAAAGTTTATAAAGCCTATGTTTCAGATTCAAGTTATATAAAGGATAATTATGCTGATCCACGTAATGTTAAGATGTCTTTCCCAGAGAAGAAGAGAAATTTAATTCACATTTATTTAGAATCAGTAGAAAATTCATATCTATCTAAAGATTTAGGTGGATACATGAAAGAAAACTTAATGCCAGAACTTACTGAATTATCTAAGGAAGGAATTCACTTCTCAGAATCAAATAAATTTGGAGGACCATATCAAACTTATGGATCAAGTTGGTCAGTAGCATCAATGGTTAATATGAGTACAGGACTTCCGCTTAAGATTCCAATGGGGGGGAACTCTTATGGTAAATCAGGTAGTTTCTTACCAGGTGCTGTTAGTATAGGAGATATATTAAAAGCACAAGGATACGAACAAACAATAATGTTTGGTGCAGATGCTGACTTTGGAGGATTAACTACATTCTTTGGAACACATGGTGATTTTAATATATTTGACTATAAGGCTGCAAAAGAAAAGAAATTAATACCACAAGACTATAACGTTTGGTGGGGATTTGAAGATGATAAGCTATATAAATATGCTAAAGATGAAATAACACGTTTATCAAAGACTGGAAAGCCATTTAATTTCACAATGGAAACTGCGGATACGCACTTCCCAGATGGTTATTTATCAAAACATGCAACTAAGAAACATGCATCACAATATGCAAATGTTATTTCTTACTCAACAAAAGAAGCTGTTAACTTTATAAAATGGATTCAAAAACAACCATTCTATAAGGATACAACAATAGTAGTAACAGGAGACCACTTAAGTATGGATAAGAAATTCTTCAAGGATTTCGATAAATCATATCATAGAACAGTATTTAACTTAATACTTAATCCAGCTACTACAACAACTAGAGTAAACAATAGAAAATTCTCACCAGTTGATATGTATCCAACAATTTTAGCAAGTATGGGTGTACAAATAGAAGGAGATAAGCTAGGACTTGGAACAAATCTTTTCTCAGATAAACAAACATTAATAGAGAGAGATGGACTTAAAACAGTTCAAGAAGGATTTGAAGCTAAGAGCAACTTCTTTAACAATACATTCATTTCAGAAAAAATGAATAGTACATTTACTAATAAACTTGTAACTGAAAGAAAGAATTAATAAATAATAATATATTTATTTTAAGCAAAAAAATAAAGTACCTTTAGAAATTTTCTAAAGGTACTTTTTTTTATTTAAAATATTATTTTAATTTAAATGAACTCTTAAGTGGAACGATTCTGTTGAAGATTAACTTACCATCTTTAGTATGTTTATCTACTGAGAAGAATCCGTTTCTAACCATTTGGAATTTATCTAGTGGTTTTGCTCCATTAATTGCAATTGGTTCGATAAATCCATTTAAAACTTGCATTGAATTTGGATTTATTTGTTCTAAGAAGTTCTTATCAACATTTCCATCTTCAACATCTAATATTAAAGGTTCATATAATCTAAATTCAGCAGGTACAGCATTTTTTGCATCAACCCAGTGAATTGTTCCTTTAACTTTTCTTCCTGTAAATCCAGAACCACTCTTAGTTTCAGGATCATAAGTACAGTGAAGTTCTGTTACATTTCCATCAGCATCCTTTATAACGTCGTTACACTTAATGAAGTAAGCTCCCATAAGTCTAACTTCGTTACCAGGGAATAATCTAAAGTACTTTTTAACTGGAACTTCCATGAAATCATCTCTTTCAACATAGATTTCTCTTGAGAAAGGAACTTCTCTTGTTCCAAGTTCTTCATTCTTTGGATTATTAGGAACTGGTAGCATTTCAGTTTTTCCTTCTGGATAGTTTGTTATTACAACCTTAAGTGGGTTCATAACAGCCATAGCAGTAGGAGCTTTAGTTTGAAGATCTTCTCTTAAGAAGTAATCAAGCATTTGAGCATCAACTACTGAATTATTTTTAGCAACACCAATAGCGCTGCAGAAGTTTCTTATTGATTCTGGAGTATATCCTCTTCTTCTAAGACCTGAAATAGTTGGCATTCTAGGGTCATCCCATCCATCAACTATTTTTTCATCAACTAATTGTTTAAGTTTTCTCTTACTCATAACAGTATTAGTCATGTTAAGTCTTGCAAACTCTATTTGTCTTGGGATGCTTTCCATTTCACATTCTCTAACAACCCAATCATATAAAGGTCTATGATCCTCGAATTCAAGAGTACAAATTGAGTGAGTTATTCCTTCTATAGCATCTTCAAGTGGATGAGCAAAGTCATACATTGGATAGATGCACCATTTATCACCTGTATTATGGTGAGTTGCATGTGAAATTCTATAAATTATAGGATCTCTCATGTTCATGTTTGGAGAAGTCATATCAATTTTTGCTCTTAAAACTTTTTCTCCATCTTTAAATTCACCTTTTCTCATTCTTTCAAAAAGGTCAAGATTTTCTTCTACAGATCTATTTCTATAAGGACTATCCTTACCAGGTTCAGTTAAAGTTCCTCTATATTCCTTCATTTCTTCAGGAGTTAAGTCACAAACGTATGCTAATCCTTTATTTATTAAAAGAAGAGCTCTTTTATACATTTCATCAAAATAACTTGATGCAAAGTGTAATTCATCCCAGTTACAACCAAGCCACTGTACATCTTCCTTAATTGATTCTACATATTCAGTATCCTCTTTAAGTGGATTTGTATCATCAAATCTTAAATTTGTTCTTCCTTTAAACTCATCACCAAGACCAAAGTTTAAAAGAATTGATTTAGCATGACCTATGTGTAGATAACCATTTGGTTCAGGTGGAAATCTAGTTATTATAGAATCATGTTTTCCGCTATCTAAATCTTCAATAATAATGTTTCTAATGAAGTTAGATGAATTTACATCATTTGACATAAATATTACCCCTCCTTAAATATATTTAAAAGGTTGCTATAAGCAATCTCTAAGTTATGTCTATATATTACACATTTAACTTTAATTTTAATCCAATACGGCAAAAAAATAAAGTGAAACTTTTCCTTTATATAAGGGAAAGCAAGAAAATAAGCAATTTAAACTAATATATTGAAAAAAATGTAGAATATAATTAAAAGTTTATTATATAGATATATGATATTAAATAAAAAAGTCCTTTCTTAAGAAGGACTTTATCTTAAGAAAGAACTTTTTTATTATTTATGGCATGCTTTTAAGTATCTTTCGTTTATAGCATCCCAGTTTATAAGGTTAAAGATGTTGTTTAAGTAATCAACACGTAAATTTTGATATTTTAAATAATAAGCATGTTCCCAAACATCAATATTAAGTAGTGGTGTTTGTTCATTTGATAATGGGCAATTTTGATTAAGTGTAGAGACTATTTCAAGCTTATTTTTCTTATTAAGAACAAGCCATCCGTATCCAGAACCAAATTGAGCTAGGGAAGTAGCTACTAGTTTCTTTTTGAAATCTTCAAAAGACCCAAAAGCGCAATCAATTGCTTTTTTTAATTCTCCAGTAGGTTCTCCACCTTTATTTGGACCCATTGAATCCCAATAAAATTCATGGTTAAATACTCCGCCTCCATTATTGATTACAGCTTGACGTATTTCCTTTGGAACTTTATCAATGTGTTTAAGTATGTCTTCTAAAGACTTAGATTGTAACTTTTCATGACCTTCTAAAGTTTTATTTAGATTATCAACATAAGTTTTTTGATGCTTGTCATGATGAATAGTTACAGTTCTTTCATCAATATAAGGCTCTAACGCATCATAAGCATAAGGTAATGGTTTTAATGTGAATTTTTTTTGTTCCATAATATATCACCTCTATTTAGTATTTATATGAATTTAAAAAAACATATCAAATTATAATATTCCTTCTAAATCAAAAGAGGGAACAAATTCAGTTGTATTACTTCCACTTTCTTGAATGAAAGCATTCTTTACACCAATACTCGCTGCATAATCAATTAAGCTATCATAAAGCTTTGGATTTAATGGCTTAGATAATTCTTTATATTTAAAAGCATTAAACATAGGAGTATATTGATTCATAATACTTATATAAACATTATCCCCAAATAGTGAATAAATAGTATCAATAACCTTTTTTGAATCAAATAAAAGACCTGGAAGCATAAGATGTCTAATTATTAATCCTTTAGTCATCCTTCCTTTTTCATCGAATTTATTCTTTCCAACTTGTTTATACATTTCTTTTAAAATATTAATTACATTCTCTCTATATCCAGGTGCTTTTGAATATTTAATTGCATATTTATCATCATAGTACTTAAAGTCTGGAAGATATACATCAATATATCCATCAAGAGCTTTAATTGTATCTAATGAATCATAACCATTTGTATTATATAAAATAGGTATAGTTAAACCATTACTTTTTGCAATTTTTAAAGCTTCAATTATTTGTGGAACATAATGAGTTGGAGTAACTAAATTTATATTGTTAGCTCCTTTAGCTTGAAGATTTAAAAAAATATTAGAAAGTTCTAAGTTGCTAATAAAAGCACCTTTATTTTCTTGACTAATTTCATGGTTTTGACAAAATACACATCTAAAATTACAATTTGAGAAAAATACTGTTCCAGATCCGGTATCTAATGAAATTGGTGGCTCTTCCCACATATGAAGATAAGCTTTTGAAGCTTTAACTTTATCTGTTGAATTACAGGCGCCGGTTTCACCTTTTAATCTATTTACACCACAATTACGAATACATAAATTGCAGTTATTTAACATGTTCATATAATTCAAATATAATCACCTCATAAGTTGATTATAGTCTTAATATAGTATTTAAGCAAAGTATGTTTTTAAACATGTTGCTTTTATAAAAGTAAAAATATAGAATTAAAATATAAAATAGGGCATAGATAAAGTTTTAATTATAGAAAAAGCCCTTTTAATAAATATAGTATTTAATAGAGGAGCTTTTTGTTATGGAAAATTTCACGAGATTAGATTATGAAAGAGAAGTATTTGATAGGTTAAACATTAGAAATGAAGAAATAAGAGAAATAAATTTTGAAGAATGTATTTTTGATAAATGTGATTTTACAGGAAGTAATTTTTTAGAATCTAATTTTGAAGATTGTACTTTTAAAGAATGTAATATTTCATTAACTAAGTTTTATCATTCAAAGCTTAGGGGAGTTAAGTTTGTTGATTGCAAAATAGTTGGTGTAGATTTTACTAAGTGCGATAGATTTATAATTGACTTTGAATTTTCAAAATGTATTATACAAAGTTGTAGCTTTGCAGAACTTAAAATTCCAAAGACTAAATTTATAGAATGTAATATTTTTTCAAGTGATTTTATAAATGCGGATTTAAGAGGTGCCGATTTTTCAAGATCAAGTCTTGAGGAGAGTATATTTGAAAATACTAATTTATCTAAAGCAAATTTTATAGATTCATTAAATTATAGAATAAGTCCTGAGAGAAATAATATAAAAAAGGCTAAATTTTCTATGAGTGAAGTTATAAATCTTTTAGAAGAATTTGATATTATTATTAAATAAACTAGATAGGGGAATTTTTAAAGATGAGTAGATTAGAACAAATAGTAAAAAGTACTAAAAAACTTCTTACAAAAAGTACTTTAATAGAAGAGTTTAAGAGGATTGGAATAGAGCGTGGAGATAATATAATGGTTCATTCTTCTTTAAGTAAATTAGGTTATGTATGTGGTGGAGAAGTTGCTGTTGTAGAAGCTCTTATAGACGTAGTTGGAGAAGATGGAACTATAGTTATGCCAACACACAGTGCTGATTATACTGATCCAATATTTTGGGGAGAACCTGCTGTTCCAAAAGAATGGTTTGAAGATATAAGAAAAGAGATGCCAGCATTTGATCCAGAAGTTACTCCTACATTTGGTATGGGCAGAATTGTTGAATGTTTTAGAAATTACAAAGGAGTAAAAAGAAGTTATCATCCTACAGTATCTTTTGCAGCTTATGGAAAAAATGCTGATTTTATTACAGAAAATCATAGTCTTGAATATTCATTAGGAGAGAAATCACCACTTGCTAGATTTTATGAGTTAGATGGTAAAGTTTTATTACTTGGTGTTGATTATGATAGTAATACATCATTCCATTTAGCTGAGTATAGAGCAGGAAATTATACAAAAGCTATAAATGCATCTCCAATAATTGAAAATGGAGAAAGAGTATTTAAATCTTATGAAGATATAGAATTTAAGACAGAACTATTTATGTTTGCAGGAGAAGGGCTTGAGGAATTTTATAATGTTAAACTAGATAAGATAGGTAATGCAGATATAAAATTATTTAGTCAAAAAGAATGTGTTGATTATGCTGTAAAATATTTTAAAGAATGTACTTTTTATTAAGATAATTAAAATAGATTTTAAGATGTATTTAAAATAATAAAAGAAAGTTTACACTCTAAAGCTTCTAGTATCTATATAATTAAATTATAGAGGTTATATAGATAGGAGGAATTTATAATGAAGTGGTTATTTGTACTTGAAGGAATTTTACTTGCAATAGTCGGAATAATATTTTTCATGTATCCATTAGAATCATTAATTGAATTTACAATGATTGTTGGAATATTTATATTAGTAGCAGGTATTATTTCAATAATAAAATCATTTAAAGCAGATAGAAAAGGAATGTATATCTTTAATGGGGTAGTTGATATTCTATTTGGACTTACTTTATGGTTCTCACCAATATATTCATCAGAAATGTTAGTTATATTCTTTGGTGTTTGGGGATTAATAAGAGGAATATCATTATTAGTAGGTGAATTCCAATATAAAACAGCAGGATTTAACATAAATACTTTATATACAATAGCAATAATAATATTAAGTTTATTAGTAATACTATATCCAGTAATAGCATTAGCCTTTACACCTATACTAATAGGAATTTATTTAATATTAATTGCAATATTTGAAGTTTATTTATGTTTTAAATTTTAATATTTTAGCTTTCAAATAAAAAAAGACTAATATATAAATGTTTAAGCACTTATATATTAGTCTTTTTTATTTATTTTCTTTTGATAATTCTTCTATTTTAGGTGAATTAAAAAGAAGTCCACATACTTTATGGTCAGGATCGTCTTCCTTAAAGGAAATAGATATTCTAACTGGTTCATCTTCATTTGTAAATTTTGCTTTATATAAAACATTAATTGTACCTTTTTGAACTTCTGCATCTATAAATTCTAAAGAGTTCTTTTCGTAAGTTCCAACTGCGTTTTGAATTGGCATAACTAAATTTAAAAATGCTGCATTGTCTGGAGTAAGCTCTTTCATTGTATCATCGAATTTTTCTGAAAAACCTTCATAGTTTAAATCTGCCATAGAATTCAATATATTTTTTGTTATGTTATCAGAATACTGCCTAACAGTAGTAGAGTCATATTTTGATGAACATGATATTAAAGATAGAGCTAAAATACCTCCTATAATAAACGTTAAAAACTTTTTAATCTTCATAAAAAAATCCCCCAAGATTATATATATTAAATAGTTAAAAAGATTATACCACATTTTTACTAATAATTAAGTTTAAAGGCAACAATATAAATATGATGTATGATATAATATTTTAATACTAAGAAAGGAGGATGATGATTTGGACTTAAAATCATTATTAAATAAGGAACAGTATGAAGGTGCTGTAACTGTTGATGGGCAAGTTCTAATATTAGCAGGTGCAGGTTCAGGAAAAACAAGAGTTTTAACATATAGAATGGCACATATGATTGAGGATTTAGGAATTAAGCCTTGGAGTATATTAGCTATTACATTTACAAACAAAGCTGCTAGAGAAATGAAAGAAAGAGTTGAAGCACTTGTTGGAGAAAAAGCTAACGACATGTGGATATCAACTTTCCACTCAACTTGTGTAAGAATACTTAGAAGAGAAATTGAAAAAATTGGTTATAAATCAAGTTTTACTATATATGATACAGCAGATCAAAAAACATTACTAAAAGAATGTATGAAGACTTTAAATATAAATGAAAAAGATATAACAATTCAAGAAATTATGGGTAAGATAGGTAGAGCAAAAGATAATATGCAAAGCCCAGCAAGTTTCATGAGAGAACATGAAAGTAATTTTAGAGAAAAGAAAATTGCTGATGTTTATGAAATGTATCAAAAAAGGCTTAAAGAAAATAACGCCCTAGATTTTGATGACCTTATATTTAAAACTGTAGAGCTTTTTAAAAGCAACGAAGATGTACTAGAGTTTTATCAAAATAAATTTAAATATATTATGGTTGATGAGTATCAAGATACAAATGGTGCTCAATATGAATTCGTTAGACTTTTAGCTAAAAAGTATAAGAATATATGTGTAGTTGGAGATGACGACCAATGTATATATGCATGGAGAGGTGCAGATGTAACTAATATTCTAGATTTTGAGAAAGATTATCCAGAATGTAAAGTTATAAAGCTTGAGCAAAACTACAGATCAAAAGGTAACATATTAAATGCTGCTAATGTAGTTATAGTTAATAACTCAAGAAGAAAGAGCAAAGCACTTAGAACTAACCAAGAAGCTGGAGATAAAATTAAAATTTATAGAGCATATTCAGATAAAGAAGAAGGAGATTTTGTAGCTAGACAGATACTAGATATAAAATCTAAATCAGATTGTGCAAATAAAGATTTTGCTGTCTTATATAGAACAAATGCACAGTCACGTATATTTGAAGAAAGTTTTAGAAGAAGAGGCATTCCATATAAAATTGTTGGAGGAACTAAATTCTACGATAGAAAAGAAATTAAAGATATGCTTGCATACCTTAAAGTTCTTATAAATCCACAAGATGATATAAGTATAAAGAGAATTATAAATGTTCCAAAAAGAAGTATAGGTGATGCAACAGTTAATAAGGTTCAAGACTTTGCAGATAATTATGAATTAAACCTTTGGGATTCATTACTTGAAGTTAGAACAATTCCAACACTTACTCCAAGAAATTGTTCTTCAATAGAGAAATTCACAAATCTTATGGAAAACTTCATGATAATGTCAGAAAGTATGTCAGTTTCAATGCTTATAGAAACAATACTAAAAGATACTGGATACTTAGAAGAACTTAAAAAGTCAAATGAAATAGAAGATAAGAGTAGAATAGAAAACTTACAAGAATTAGTTTCTGATGCTGTTGATTTTGAGAAAAATAGTGATGATAAGAGTTTAAGTGCTTATTTAGAAAAAGTTTCATTAGTTCAAGATACTGAAAAGAATGAAAATGAAGAAGATGATACAGTAGTTCTTATGACTTTACATAGTGCAAAAGGATTAGAGTTCCCTAATGTATTTATGGTTGGAATGGAAAATGGATTATTCCCAAGTATGAGTGACTTTGATAAAGAATCACAAATGGAAGAAGCAAGAAGACTTTGCTATGTTGGAATAACAAGAGCAAAAGAAACTCTATATATGACATCAGCAGAGGTTAGAAGAATATTTGGAAGAACTATGTCTTATAGTCAATCTGACTTTATAGGTGAAATAAAATCAGATTTAAAAGAGTATATAAATGAAAGAAGCACAACTGGTGCAAGTCATAGAGAAGGAATGTTTGGAACTTCACCTAGAGGATCATTTAATAATCCACATAGTTTAAGAAATTCAATGACAAGAGGTTATGGAGCTAGTAGTGTACAAAGTAGCATGAATAAGCCTAGTACCTCTAGTACATCACAAGCATTTACATCAGAAATAACTCTTGGAAGAAAAGTTAAGCATGAAAAGTTTGGAGAAGGTACTGTAGTTTCAGTTGCACCATCTGGAAATGATAAAAAGCTTACAATAGCTTTTGATAAACAAGGAGTTAAAGTATTATTGTTATCAATGGCTAATTTACAACTTTTATAGAATTTAGGAGGCAAAAAGTAGCTTATGGATAAAAAGATAAGAATGGAAGAACTTGTTGCGGAATTAAATAAGTATGCGTATGAATATTATACTTTAGATAATCCTTCAGTAAGCGATAAAGATTATGATAAAAAATATGATGAGCTTGTAGCCTTAGAAAAAGAATTAGGAATTGTATTACCATATTCACCAACTGTAAGAGTTGGTGATGTGGTTTTAGAAGGCTTTAAAAAGTATACACATAAAGGAAGACTTTGGAGTCTAGGAAAAGCACAAAGCATAGAAGAAATAATTGAATGGCACAATAGAAACGTTAAGTTTGTAGAAGAGGCTAGAAGAAATGGAGAGGACCTACCTCCTTTAAAATATATTGCTACAAAGAAATTTGATGGTCTTACTGTAAATTTAACTTATGGAGAAGATGGAATATTAAAAGTTGCAGCAACAAGAGGAACTGGAGCAGTTGGAGAAGATGTAACAGCTCAAGTTAAAACAATTAAGAGTATTCCACTTAAAGTAGACTGCAATGATGTTTTTGAAGTACACGGAGAAGCTATAATGACTACTGAAGCTTTTGAAAAGTATAATGAAGAGTCAGAAATTCCTTTAAAGAATTTAAGAAATGGTGCAGCAGGAGCACTTAGAAATCTTAATGTACGTGAAACTGCAAAAAGAAATCTTTCAGCATTTTTCTATGATGTAGGATATAAAGAAGGAGCACAATTTAAATCATATTTAGAAATGATGAATTTCATAAAAGATATGGGGTTCCCAGTAGATGATTATATTAAAGAATGTTCTACAATAGAAGACATTCAAAGAGAAATTGATTATATAAGAGATATAAGATTTGATTTAAATTATGATATAGATGGACTTGTTCTTGCAATTGATGATATGAGAACGAGGGAACTTTTAGGATATACAGTTAAGTTCCCAAAATGGGCAATTGCATATAAGTTTGAAGCACAAGAGGCAACAACAAAACTTTTAGAAGTTGAATGGAATGTTGGTAGAAGTGGAAGAGTATCTCCAACTGCAATTTTAGATCCAGTTGAACTTGCAGGGGTAACTGTAAAAAGAGCAACTTTAAATAATATGGATGATATAAGAAGAAAAGGTGTTAGAATAGGCGCGGACGTCTTTGTAAGAAGAAGTAATGATGTAATACCTGAAATAATGGGAGTAGTTCCTGAGAGTTTAGAAGGATCAGAAGAAATAATACCACCAACTACTTGTCCTGCATGTGGAAGTCACTTAATTGATGAAGGAGCTCATATATTCTGTGAGAATACTTTATCTTGTAAGCCACAACTAGTAAAAACTATAGTTCATTATGCATCAAGAGAAGCTATGAATATTGCAGGATTCTCAGAAAGAACAGCAGAGCAACTATTTGAAATTTTAAATATAAAATCAATAGGTGATTTATATAAGCTTAATAAAGATGATTTAGTAAAATTAGAGAAGTTTGGACCAAAGAAAGCTCAAAATCTTTTAGACGCAATAGAAAATAGTAAGGATTGTAAGCTAGAAGCATTTATATATGCTCTTGGAATAAAAAATGTTGGTGTAAAGACTGCAAGAGATATAGTAAATAGATTCAAATCAATTGATGGATTAAAGAGTGCTACATTTGAACAATTAGTGGAAGTTCCTGATGTTGGGGATATAGTTGCAAGTTGTATTGTTGAATTCTTTAATGAGGATAAAGTAATTGAAACTATAAACGAGCTTTTAAGTCTTGGAGTAAAGCCAGTTTATGAAGAAAAAGAAATAATAGAAAGTGTATTCGAAGGTAAGACTGTTGTAGTAACAGGTACTATGGAAAAATACTCAAGAAAAGAAATAAAAGAAAAGTTAGAAACATTAGGAGCTAAAGTAGCTGGAAGTGTAAGTAAGAAAACAGATTATGTTGTCTATGGAAAAGAAGCTGGATCAAAGCTTACTAAAGCGCAAGATTTAGGAGTTAAAACAATATCAGAAGATGAGTTTGAAGAAATGATAGGAGGCTAATTAATTTTGAAAAAATTTATAAACATATTAAGCATAGCTTTAAGTGTTATAGCTTGTATAGTTATAATATGCACATTTTTAACTTCATACCAATTTTCTTATGTAGCAGATATTTTTGATTCCTATTTAGCGATTCAAGTTATATTAGCTATAACAATGGCTGTTTGGACTATTAGATTCTGGATGAATGAAAGAGGAAATAGAAAATATTTATATACAGCTATTAGTGGATGTATTACATTAGCATTAATTTCATTTATTTTTAGTATGATAAGATAAAAAAAGACTTCTGTGAAATGATCACAGAGGTCTTTTTAATTATCGTTACTCTCAAAATCCCTAATTTTATTCATATCAGATTTATTAAAATTTTGAGCGTTTTCTTCTGTTAAAAAGTCATCAAATGAAAAGTCTTGATTTGTTTTGCAAAGTAAATCTAAATGGTGACTGATTTTCTCAAGAATATAATTTTTGTAGCGAAGTTGATTATAGGCCTTTAAGGCTACAATGAAAAGCCAAATTCCAATAAACATGAAAGTTAGCATGAAGATTATGCCTATAATGCACACTGAACCAGTTAAAAATTCCATCTTAACGCCTCCTAAAATATAGAATAATTATAGCACAATTATTTTATAAATTTAACCATGACACGAAAAAATATTCAATAAATGATTAGAAAATAAGCCCTTTGACAATAATTATGATAAGTAAACAGAAGGGGCGGTAGATCATGAAAAAGATAATAATATCTATTATTTTATCCGTTATAGTTATAATAACTATTTTAAGTTTTGTTGAGATAGATAATTCAGATGAAGATTCAAGTAATAATTCTATAGTATATGCAGTTAACTCAATACCGAATGAACTTAAAGATGTAAGTAAACTATCAATTAGAGATGAAGATATAATCTGTGCAACAAGCAAAGGCCTTGTTACTAAAGATAGTGAAGGTAAAATAACTCCATCTTTAGCAAGTGAGATAAATGTCAAAGATGATGGAATAGAATATGAGTTTAAAATAAGAGAAGATATATATTGGAGTGATGGAAGCAGAATAACGGCTGAAGATATTAGAGAGTTTTTTAGGGAGCTTTTAAAAGAAGATAAGGATGAAAATATTCAAAGCTTCTTAAATGTATATGGAGCTAAAGAATTTAGAGATGGAAAGGTTACTTTTGAAACTGGAGTAGCAATTAAAGCTACAGAAAATATTCTTAATATAAGACTTAACAAGAAAGATGATAAATTTTTAGATGAATTAACTAAACCTCAATATAGAGTAAGAAAATATTTAATGATGTGGGATGATATTGCAAGTAATTATAATAGAATAGTATATTCAGGTGAATATAAAATAAGCAATATAACAAAAGACGGAATAGAATTAATTAAAAATTCTAATAGTGTAGAAAGTTCTAATGGAAAGATTAATATAATATCTGATGAAAATGAAGAGTTATCAATGGCAGCATTTGAAGTTGGAGATAGAGATGTTGTAGTTAATCCTCCAGCTAATCAGTTAAATAGATTAGAAGGAGAGGGTAGGCTTAAAACATTTAATTCAGATAATGGGAAGTATGTATGTTTAAATTCAAATGATGATAAATTATCATTATCACTTAGAAGGACTCTTTATTTTAATTTAAATGTAGCAATGGGAGAGTATCAGGAGCAGAATAGTAATTCCTTAGAACTTGCAGAAGGAAGTTACTTTAGGGAAGATAAAGATAATTTAGATAAGTTACAAAGTAGAAAAGTTATGACAAATAGTACATCAAGTAAATTACCAGAGGTAATAACTATTTTAGGTAGAGATAATAATGAAAATAGATCAATAGTTAAACATCTTCAAAAATGGTTTGAAGAGAATACAGAAAGTAAAGTAAGGTATACATTAGTAAGTGCAGAAGAGTTTAATAATTTAGAACTTAGAAAAAGATACGATATAACATTAATTAGTGAAGTTGCAGATTCTAAAAATAAAGAAGAATTTTATTCAGCGTTAGAGAGTTATTATACTGAAAAAGAAGAGTCTCTTTATGAAAGTATTAAAAAAAGTAATAAACAAGATTTTAATGCTTTAGAAGAGCAGTTATTTAACAACTATACTATAGTACCTTTATTATTTGAAAATAAAAATGTAGCAATATCAAAAACAATAAATAATATAGAATTCGATTTTTATGGAAACATAAATTTTGAAACATTAAAATAAGGTGTTGTTTTTTACTCAACACCTTATTTTAATAAAATTAATCTTCTTTAATATTATTTTCATCATCTCTATTATTAGTATCATCTACAGAGTTTTTTGCATCTTCATTCTCATTAGATACAATTTCTTCGTCATCATCAGATTTAGAGTCATCAATTGAATTTTTAGTTTTGGTATTAGAATGATTTGATGTGCTATTTCTAGTAAGTAATTTTTTATCTTCATTAAAATCTAGTGAATCTATAAACATGTCTTTAAAAACATGTATAAAAGTAAAGTATATAAACATATTCTTATAACTATCAAAAGATTTACGTGAAGTTTCAAAAGTATCTTTCTTTTTAGAATAAGTTATATTTTTAAGGAAAATAGGACACATTCCAGTGCTATTTAACGTTGGTAGGTTTGGCATTCTAAAGAATGTTTCATCAAGCATATCTTTAGATAACATACTAGATTTTTTGTATCTTTCTGCATTATCTAAATCAGGTGCATCTGGCCAGCTAGTAATTATATTGGAATTTAATATATATTTTTTGTATATATTAGATATCCTTTGATTATATTCACGAGAGTTTCCTGATTTATTTGAGAACAATATAAATGCTATTAAATAGAAACAAATATCAAATGAAGTATATTTGATATCTTTCTTATCTGTAAGCTTTTGAATTATATTATTATCTTCATCATAAAGAGATAAAAGCTTATCCATTATTTCTGTATATTTCTCTTTAAAAGTTATTAAATTTGTATGTTCATATGAATATATTAAGTTAATCGCAAATAAAGAACACTCATCTAGTGAATCTACATAATAATCTTTTTCATCAAATTTATTCATAAGGAATTCCGATAAGTCAATTATTAAAGGCATTATATCTTCATTTTTTGAGTAACTATAGAATAAATTAAATGCAAAAAGTATTTTAGATCCTTCATCGAAAGAAACATTATAAAGAGCTTCTTTATAATCTAAAAACATTTGAAGTATTTGCAAAGCAAAATTTTCATAATCTTTTTTAGTATCAGCTTCATCTGAATGAAGAGAATATAGATAGTAAGCATTCATCATAAATGCTTGATCACTAAATACAAACTTCCTATCCTTTTCGATTAAGTTACTATCTTTAGAGCTTGAATCAAACAAACTCTTTTTAGGAATGAATATTCCTTCTGAGTTTCTTAAGTTTTCATAATAAAAATCTAATTGTTCATGAGCAAGAGTTCTATAAGCTGAAGCTAACTCATTTTCTTTACTCTTTCTTCTAAAACAAGAATAATAATCACTAAGTTCTAAAAGGGAAAGAGTTAAAAAAGCATTTGTGGTTGGATTAACTTCTCTTTTAAAAGTTGATGAATCAAAGCCATGAGAAGTCTTGCTATGCATAAATAGTGGTGATGATTTTTTATATAAGCATAATACTGGAGAAAATTTACTTAATATGCTAATATCTTTTGTAGATGTACCTTTTTTAGAATTTCTTGATGAAAAAATATATCCACATTTTGAATTTAAAGTAAGTATTTTAACAGCTTCTTTTGATAAATGAAAAAGCTGACCACATATTTCATCTTGTGATAGGCTATTCATTCGAAAAAATGGCCCTATATATCTCAAAATATTTCACCTCATATATATTTCTTATAATAATTAATATGAGTGAAGTCTAAAAAAAGTGCATAAATGTTAATAATTATATTTAAGGAGGCGTATTAAATGAGATGTGATGGGAGAAAAAACGACCAAATTAGAAATACTAAAATAACTAGAAATTATACTAAGTATGCGGAAGGGTCAGTTTATATAGAAGTTGGAGATACAAAAGTTTTATGTAATGTATCTATTGAAGATAAAGTTCCACCATTTTTAAAAGGAAGTGGGGAAGGATGGATAACCGCAGAATATAATATGCTTCCTAGAGCAACAGGAACAAGAAAAGTTAGAGATATAGCAAGATTAAAAATAGATGGAAGAACTATGGAGATTCAAAGATTAATAGGTAGAGCATTAAGATCAGTTGTTGACTTAAAAGCTTTAGGCGAAAAAACTCTTTGGGTAGACTGTGATGTAATACAAGCAGATGGGGGAACTAGAACTACATCAATAACAGGAGCTTTTATAGCTATGGTTGATGCAGTAAATAAACTTCATAAAGAAAAACCATTTAAAGTATATCCTATAAGAAATTTTGTTGCTGCAACTAGCGTAGGAATAGTAAACAATGAAAAGATAATAGATTTATGCTATGAAGAAGATTCAAATGCAAAAGTTGATATGAATGTAATAGTAACTGATGAAGGAGAATTTGTTGAAGTTCAAGGAACAGGTGAAGAGGCTCCAATGAAAAGATCAGAGCTTAATGAACTTTTAGATTTAGGAGAAAAGGGAATAAAGCAAATGATAGCACTTCAGAAAAATGCTTTAAAGATGGATGCATTATGGATTGGAACAGGAGGAAATTAAATGAGAAAACTTATACTTGCAAGTAATAATCAAAAAAAGATAAAAGAGATAAAAGAAATATTATCAAATATAGATTTAGAAGTAAAATCATTAAAAGATGAAAATATAGATATAGATGTAGTTGAAGATAAAGATACATTTGAAGGTAATGCAAGAAAAAAGGCTACTGAAATAAGAGAGTATTTAATAAATAAAGGTAATAAAGACTTTATAGTTATGTCAGATGACTCAGGATTAGAAGTAGATTATTTAAATGGAGAGCCAGGAGTATATTCAGCTAGATATTCTGGAGAACATGGAAATGATACTAAAAATAACGAAAAGCTTCTTAGAGAATTAGAAAATGTTCCTATGGAAAAGAGAGATGCTAAGTTTGTTTGCCATATAACATTAATTAATAGTGATGGAAGAGAGCTTAACGTTAGAGGAGAAGTTAAAGGAAAAATATTAGAGAGTCTAAATGGTAGCGGAGGATTTGGATATGATCCATTATTCTACTACGAAGATTGTGATAAAACATTTGGAGAAATGTCAGCAGAAGAAAAGAATAAGATAAGTCACAGAGGAAAAGCTCTAGAAAAATTAAAAGAGAGAATTTACGAGGTGATATAGGTGTTAATTGCAGTTGTTAGTGATACACATAGAATAGATAGATATATAGATGTAGTTAAAAAGAAGATAGCGATTGCTGATATTCTTATACATTTAGGAGACAATGTAGATGATGTAGAGAAGTTAAGCGAAGGATTTAATGGGGAAGTATATGCTGTATTAGGAAATTGTGATTATAGCTCTGAATATCCAACTGAAAGAGTTATAGATATAAATGGAGTTAAAATATTTGCAACACACGGTCATAATTATAATGTGAAGTATGGATTAAACAATATATACTATAAGACAAGGGAAGTTGGAGCAGATGTAGGTCTATTTGGTCATACGCATCAAGAATTAATAATTAGAGAAAATGGAATCTTATTAATGAATCCGGGTAGCCCATCACTGCCTAGAGGTAGAGGGAGATCAATAGGGTTTATGACTATTAATGACGAAAAAGAGATTGAGGCTAGGTTAGAGTGTATAGAATAGACTACTTATGGTGATAATTTATTAATGAAATGTGGTTTATGTTAACAGATTGATTACATAATACTCATCCAGTTTTCAAATTATAAATGATTTAATTTTATTAGAATTTCTTCAAAAAAAGTATTGACGGATTAAGCATCATACTGTAGAATAGTCATTGTCGTTGCGAGAGACAACACCGGGAAACGAGATTTGTGAGCGACGATGAATGACTTACCGGGGTGTGGCGCAGATGGTAGCGCGCATGGTTTGGGACCATGAGGTCGCAGGTTCGAGACCTGTCACCCCGACCACTTAAATTTTTCAAGAAATTGTTCAAAACAAAGACTTGACAAATTTCTCAAAAGCCTGTATAACTAATAAGGCAGGTTGCTTCAACAACTTAAGAAAACTTGAGAAAGAAACTTAAGTTGAAGAACAAACATGCGGGTGTTGCTTAATGGTAAAGCCCTAGCCTTCCAAGCTAGTCACGAGGGTTCGATTCCCTTCACCCGCTCCACTTTATCAAGTAGCTTTTGAAAAAAGCACTTGACAAACGAAACTGAATGGTTTAAAATAATAAACGTTCTGAAATGCGTCTTTAGCTCAGCTGGATAGAGCAACGCCCTTCTAAGGCGTGGGCCAGGAGTTCGAATCTCTTAAGACGCACCATTTTCGGGGTGTGGCGCAGATGGTAGCGCGCATGGTTTGGGACCATGAGGTCGCAGGTTCGAGACCTGTCACCCCGACCATTTAAAATTAAACATTTTAAAGAAACACTTTATGCGGGTGTTGCTTAATGGTAAAGCCCTAGCCTTCCAAGCTAGTCACGAGGGTTCGATTCCCTTCACCCGCTCCAATATGCGTCTTTAGCTCAGCTGGATAGAGCAACGCCCTTCTAAGGCGTGGGCCAGGAGTTCGAATCTCTTAAGACGCACCATATGTGCCATTAGCTCAGTTGGTAGAGCACCTGACTCTTAATCAGGGTGTCCAGGGTTCGACCCCCTGATGGCGCACCAAATAAGTGGTGAATGTAGTTCAGTTGGTAGAGCGCCAGATTGTGGTTCTGGTTGTCGTGGGTTCGAGTCCCATCATTCACCCCATGTAGGGATATCGCCAAGCGGTAAGGCACCACACTTTGACTGTGGTATTCGTAGGTTCAAATCCTGCTATCCCTGCCAAATTTATGGTTCACTAGCTCAGTCGGTAGAGCACATGACTTTTAATCATGGTGTCCCGGGTTCGATTCCCGGGTGAGCCACCAATTAATTAAATAAGCAGGTGTGGCGGAATTGGCAGACGCACTAGACTTAGGATCTAGCGCCTTAGGCGTGGGGGTTCGACTCCCTTCACCTGCACCATTTAATTAAATATAAATTATGCGGAAGTGGCTCAATGGTAGAGCGCCACCTTGCCAAGGTGGATGTTGCGGGTTCGAGTCCCGTCTTCCGCTCCATATATGCGGGTGTTGCTTAATGGTAAAGCCCTAGCCTTCCAAGCTAGTCACGAGGGTTCGATTCCCTTCACCCGCTCCAATGCGTCTTTAGCTCAGCTGGATAGAGCAACGCCCTTCTAAGGCGTGGGCCAGGAGTTCGAATCTCTTAAGACGCACCATTTGGTGAATGTAGTTCAGTTGGTAGAGCGCCAGATTGTGGTTCTGGTTGTCGTGGGTTCGAGTCCCATCATTCACCCCATGTAGGGATATCGCCAAGCGGTAAGGCACCACACTTTGACTGTGGTATTCGTAGGTTCAAATCCTGCTATCCCTGCCAAATTTACGGTTCACTAGCTCAGTCGGTAGAGCACATGACTTTTAATCATGGTGTCCCGGGTTCGATTCCCGGGTGAGCCACCAATAATTAAATAAGCAGATGTGGCGGAATTGGCAGACGCACTAGACTTAGGATCTAGCGCCTTAGGCGTGGGGGTTCGACTCCCTTCATCTGCACCATTTAATTAAATATAAATTATGCGGAAGTGGCTCAATGGTAGAGCGCCACCTTGCCAAGGTGGATGTTGCGGGTTCGAGTCCCGTCTTCCGCTCCATATATGCGGGTGTTGCTTAATGGTAAAGCCCTAGCCTTCCAAGCTAGTCACGAGGGTTCGATTCCCTTCACCCGCTCCAACAAACAACTAATATTAGTTGTTTTTTTTATCCTTAAAATCTAGAAATGTTTGATAAAATCCACAAATCATAAAAAGATATCCACAATAAACAACTATAAAAATTTGTTTCTTGTGGATATCTTTTGTTTTATTGTGTAAACATTATCTTAAGCTGTGCGTAAAAATGAAGTATAATGTTAGTAAAATTATAAATGAATTTGCACTTATAACTCAGTTAGGATAGAGTAGTGGACTTCGAATCCAAAGGTCGGGGGTTCAAATCCCTCTAGGTGCATTTAATTAAAGTGTTATACGATTTGTATAGCTCTTATTTTTATAGTAATTGTGCAATAGAAAATAAAAAAATAAAACTAGAGTATTTTTACCCTAGTTTAAATAAATAATCTAACTTATCTATCTTTCATTATATCCTTACAAGAATATAATTTTAAGGAGTATAAGAAAGTATAGATTTTTAATGTTAAAAATCTATACTTTTTTCATAAATTTTTGTTATTTAATAAAAACAATCGGTTTAATTAAATCTTTTGGCTTGTCCTTCATCATAAGAAGTGCATCTTCTACTTTATCGAATCCATTGAAACGGTGTGTTATTAATTTAGATGGGTCTATACGCTTTGTTTCAATTAATGAAATTAATTTTTCCATACGTAAACGTCCGCCAGGCATTAATCCAGCAGAAATTTGCTTATGTGCCATTCCACATCCCCATTCAACACGTGGAATTTTTATATAGTCGCCTTCGCCAAGATAATTTACATTTCCAATTTTTCCTCCTGGCTTAAGTACTTTAATAGCTGTACTGAAAGTATCTACATCTCCACCAGCGATAATAACTTTATCTACACCTTTTCCATTAGTTAGATTCATAACTTGATCTTCAATTAAACCATTCTTATAGTTAATTATATGTGTAGCACCATACTCCTTAGCTATTTCTATACAATTTGGTCTACTTCCAACAGCATAGATTTCAGATGCACCTCTGATTGCTGCGCCAGCTACTGACATAAGTCCAACTGGACCAATTCCTATAACAAGTACTTTATCTCCAAATTGAACATCTGCAAGTTCAACCCCGTGGAATCCAGTAGGCATCATATCACAAAGCATTACACCAGATTCATCATCAATAGATTCTGGAAGAATAGCCATATTTCCGTCTGCATCATTTACATGGAAGTATTCAGCAAATACACCATCCTTGAAATTTGAAAATTTCCATCCAGCTAACATTCCACCAGAATGCATAGGATATCCAGCTTGTGCTTCTAAAGAACTCCAGTCTGGTGTAATAGCAGGAACAACAACTCTATCCCCAGGCTTGAAATCCTTTACTTCGTTTCCGACAGCTTCTACAATACCAACAGCTTCATGTCCTAAAATCATATTTTTACGATCACCAATTGCACCAGACCATACTGTATGAACATCTGATGTACATGGTGAAATAGCTGTAGGTCTAACAAGTGCATCTCTTGCACCTATTGAAGGAACCTCCTTTTCTATCCAACCAATTTCTCCTATTTTTTTCATTGCAAAACCTTTCATTAAGTCGTAACCTCCTTTGTAAATTTTACAATTTCATTATATCACATAAAAGGGTTAAAAAAGAAAATATATAATAAAATGGATTTAAATGAAATAAATTGTTTTTAATTTTAAAAAATTATTTTAAAATTAAAAACAAAATGAGATAATAATATCGGTATTAAATTAAAAATTTAAAGGTATTAGTGAATAGGAATTTATCAATAAAAAA
>NZ_UFWF01000002.1:7500-2337500 GCF_900461085.1 Clostridium baratii | reverse complement strand
GAATGGGCTAGGGGGCATAGCGCTTACCGAACCTTATCAAACTCCGAATGCCACATACTTTTAATCCGGCAGTCAGACTGTGAGTGATAAGATCCATGGTCAAAAGGGAAACAGCCCAGATCGTCAGCTAAGGTCCCAAAGTGTAAGTTAAGTGGGAAAGGATGTGGGATTTCTAAGACAACTAGGATGTTGGCTTAGAAGCAGCCACTCATTGAAAGAGTGCGTAATAGCTCACTAGTCGAGAGATCCTGCGCCGAAAATGTAACGGGGCTAAACTTACCACCGAAGCTACGGGTTCACACTTAGTGTGAGCGGTAGAGGAGCGTTGTAATCGGGCTGAAGTCGTACCGTAAGGAGCGGTGGACTGATTACAAGTGAGAATGTTGGCATCAGTAGCGAGATGTAGGTGAGAATCCTACAGGCCGAATATCTAAGGTTTCCTCAGGAAGGTTCGTCCGCTGAGGGTTAGTCGGGACCTAAGCCGAGGCCGAAAGGCGTAGGTGATGGACAATCGGTTGATATTCCGATACCACTATAATCGTTATTATCGATGGTGTGACGGAGAAGGATAGGATGTGCTAACTATTGGATGTTAGTCTAAGCGTTTAGGGAGTTAGAGTAGGCAAATCCGCTTTAACAATCCTGAGGCGTGATGGGGAAGGTTCCACGGAACCGAAGTATCTGATTCCATGCTTCCAAGAAAAGCATCTAGAGAGAGAAGTAGTGCCCGTACCGCAAACCGACACAGGTAGATGAGGAGAGAATCCTAAGGCCGGCGGAAGAATTGCAGTTAAGGAACTAGGCAAATTGACCCCGTAACTTCGGGAGAAGGGGTGCCTACGAGAGTAGGTCGCAGAGAATAGGCCCAAGCAACTGTTTAGCAAAAACACAGGTCTCTGCTAAAGCGAAAGCTGATGTATAGGGGCTGACGCCTGCCCGGTGCTGGAAGGTTAAGGGGAACACTTAGCGCAAGCGAAGGTGTGAACTTAAGCCCCAGTAAACGGCGGCCGTAACTATAACGGTCCTAAGGTAGCGAAATTCCTTGTCAGGTAAGTTCTGACCCGCACGAATGGCGTAATGACTTGGGCACTGTCTCAACTGCAAATCCGGCGAAGTTGTAGTGCGAGTGAAGATGCTCGCTACCCGCGATTGGACGGAAAGACCCCGTAGAGCTTTACTGTAGCTTAGCATTGAATTTCGGTATTATCTGTACAGGATAGGTGGGAGACTGGGAAATTAGGACGTCAGTCCTAATGGAGTCGTCCTTGGGATACCACCCTGATATTACTGGAATTCTAACTGGACGCCATGAATCTGGTGACAGGACATTGTTAGGTGGGCAGTTTGACTGGGGCGGTCGCCTCCTAAAAAGTAACGGAGGCGCCCAAAGGTTCCCTCAGAACGGTCGGAAATCGTTCGTAGAGTGCAAAGGCAGAAGGGAGCCTGACTGCGACACCCACAAGTGGAGCAGGGACGAAAGTCGGGCTTAGTGATCCGGTGGTACCTCGTGGGAGGGCCATCGCTCAACGGATAAAAGCTACCTCGGGGATAACAGGCTGATCTCCCCCAAGAGTTCACATCGACGGGGAGGTTTGGCACCTCGATGTCGGCTCGTCGCATCCTGGGGCTGAAGTAGGTCCCAAGGGTTGGGCTGTTCGCCCATTAAAGCGGCACGCGAGCTGGGTTCAGAACGTCGTGAGACAGTTCGGTCCCTATCCGTCGCGGGCGTAGGAAATTTGAGAGGAGCTGTCCTTAGTACGAGAGGACCGGGATGGACTGACCTCTGGTGTACCAGTTGTTCTGCCAAGAGCATAGCTGGGTAGCTAAGTCGGGAAGGGATAAACGCTGAAAGCATCTAAGCGTGAAGCCCACCTCAAGATGAGATTTCCCATAGCATAAGCTAGTAAGACCCCTTGAAGAACACAAGGTTGATAGGTCAGAGGTGTAAGCATGGTAACATGTTCAGCTGACTGATACTAATAGGTCGAGGGCTTGACCAATAAAAACAGACGATCAACAAAATTCATATGCAATTTTCAGAGAACATAAAATCTGAATAAAATATTCCGCGATAGCTCAATGGTGGAGCATTCGGCTGTTAACCGACAGGTTGGAGGTTCGAGTCCTCTTCGCGGAGCCATTTTTTTTATAAGCTAATGATAGCTTATTTTTTTTTATCTAAAAATATTTATTACTCTTTTGTAATAAATATTAAGCTATTTGTAATACCCAAAAATTTATAAATATATTATTATATAAGTATAGACTTAATAGGAGGATAGGCGATAATGAAAAATAAAAAGGGGAAAGTACATAATTATAACATGAATGTTAGAAGAAATTTTGAAAAACAACAAAAGGCTCGCAGAAAAAAAGTTGTTGCATTAGTTGGACTAGTTATAGTTTTAATAATTGGGGGATTTGGAATTTATTCTGCGGTATCATCAAACGGAGAAAATAAAGAAGCTACAGCTTCTCAAAGTTCTTCTTCTCAACAACCTGGACAAGCTGAAAATAATAATAATTCTGTTAATACTGAAGCAAGTAAATTAGATAATTCAGGATACATACCACTTAAAGATGATAAAAATGCAGATGATGCTAAAGTAGTTGCAGAACGTACATCAGGTCTTCTAAAAGGAAAATTACATTATCCTGTTAGAGATGATGGAAAGAAGGTTGTTTATCTAACTTTTGATGATGGACCATCAACTACTAATACACCAGAAGTATTAGATATATTAAAAAAGTATGATGTTAAAGCAACATTCTTTGTTATGGGAAAAAGTCTTGCAGATCATCCAGGTGCAAAGGAATTATTAAAGAGAGAAGCAAGCGAGGGACATGCTATAGCAAATCATAGTTATAGTCATGACTACAAATATTTATATCCTAATAGAGTTATAAATATTAATAACTTCATGGAAGAGTACAATAAAACAAATGCTTTAATGAAAGAAATGCTAGGAAAAGATTTCTCAACAAGAACTGTTAGATTCCCAGGCGGATATTGGTCTTGGAATGGGAGAGAAAATGCTAGACCAGTTCTTGATAAGAATGGAATAGAAATAGTTGATTGGGATGCTTTAAATGGAGATGCAGAGGGTTCAGGAAAGAGTACACCAGAACAACTAGTTGCAAAAACTAAGAAGACTGTTGAAGCTTTAGGACCAAATGCAGATAGTGTTGTTTTCTTAATGCATGATACTTATGGAAAAGAAAATACAGTAAAAGCATTACCAGAAATAATTGAATACTTTAAGAGCAAAGGATTCGAATTTAGAACAATGAAATAATAATTCTATTATTAATAATTAAAATTATGGATTATAATATAAAGAAGAAGCTTAATATTTAAGCTTCTTTTTTAGAATGAATAAAGAGAGGTGTTATAGTTTTGGCTAAAATATTATTAGTAGAAGATGAAGTTAGTATAAGAGGTTTCTTAAAAATAAATTTAGCAAGAAATGATTTTGAGATAATAGAAGCAAGTAATGGTGAAGATGGTATAAGTAAGGCAATGATTGAAAAGCCTGATGTAGCTATATTAGATGTTATGTTACCTGGAATAGATGGATTTCAAGTATGTAATAAATTAAGAAGCGAATTTCCTAATATGGGTATTATAATGCTTACAGCAAAAGGTCAAGATATGGACAAAATAATGGGATTAGAATATGGAGCTGATGATTATATAGTTAAACCATTTAATCCATTAGAAGTAGTACTTAGAATAAAAGCATTACTTAGAAGATTAGAAAATAATACGGAAAACAAATTAAATGAGTTAGTAAATGGGCCATTTGTTATAAATTTATACTCACAAAAAATAACTAAAAATAACGTAGAAATTGAATTAACTCCTAAAGAGTATCTAATAATGAAAACATTCATAGAAAATCCTAACAAGGCTTTTTCAAGAGATGAGCTTTTAAATAAAGTATGGGGATACAATTATTTTGGAGATCCTAAAATAATAGATGTAAATATTAGAAGACTTAGATCTAAAATAGAGGAAAATGCTTCAACACCACAATTTATTGAAACAGTATGGGGTATTGGATATAGGTGGAAAGGTTAGAATATGAAAAGTATAAAGACTAGGATAATAAGAAACTTTATAACAGTAATTCTTTCAACAATAATTATATTAGACGTATTATTAATAGCCTTTGTAAGGCAATATTATTATGATAATACTCAAACTATATTAACAAATCAAATAGATTTAGCAAATAATTTTTATAACAGATATTATTCAACATCATCATTAGTATGGAATGTTTATGATAATGTTGATGCATTTTGGAATCAAACGACAGCACAAGTTCAAATATTTGATGATAAGGGAAAGTTACTTATGGACTCAATAGCTGCTAGTGAAGTATCATTAGATAACAATATAGAAATAAAAAAAGCATTAAAAGGTGAGTCAAGCACTTGGGTTGGAAATGTTGCTTATTCAGATTATAAAGTAATGGCTGTAACTAAACCTTTAGAGGTTAATGGAAAGATAGTTGGTGTAATTAGATTTATTACATCACTTAAGACTATCGATGAATCAATTAGATCTATAACAACATTTTTCATAGGAATATCTATATGTGTTTTAATTATAGGTGTTATATTAAGTTTACTTATGGCAAAGAAAATAGTTAATCCTATTTTAAAACTTAAAGATACAGCTGAAAAAATGGCAAATGGAGATCTAAATCAAAGAAGTAATTTTACGATTAAAGATGAAATAGGACAACTTGCAGATACTTTAGATTATATGGCAGAAGAACTTGCAGAGAGAGAACAGATGAAGAATGATTTTATATCATCTATATCTCATGAATTAAGGACACCGCTTACAGCGATAAAAGGATGGGTTATTACTTTAAATGATGAGAATACTGATAGAGAAACATTGAATTTAGGGTTTAATATAATAGAAAAAGAAACAGATAGATTATCAAATATGGTAGAAGAATTATTAGATTTCTCAAGACTTATAAATAATAAGATAACTTTAAATAAAGTAAGCATGAGTGTAGATAAATTCTCAGACTATATAGAACTTTATATGACACCAAGGGCTGAAAGAGAAAATATAAATTTCTATGTTTATAATAATACAAAGAATTGTGTTGTTTTAATGGATTTAGATAGAATGAAACAAGTTTTGATTAATGTCTTAGATAATTCATTTAAATTTACTAATGAGCAAGGGAATATAGATGTTACTTTTAATGAGACTGAAAAAGATTTAATAATAAATATAAAAGATAATGGATGTGGAATTCATGAAGATGAACTAGAGAGGGTTAAAGAGAAATTCTATAAAGGAAGTAATGCAAACTCTAATGCGGGAATTGGTCTTTCAATTGCAGACGAAATAGTAAGACTTCATGGAGGAGAATTAAAAGTAAAAAGTAAATTAAATGTTGGAACTGAAATAATAATTAATATTCCTAAATCAAAGGGGTTGAAACAAATAGATGAGAAGTAAGATAGTGATATTTATATCTATGATTATTACCTTATTTTCTCTTACTGGTTGCGGAGGTTCTGATACAAATGAGATTATTGAAATAAAATCACCAACAAATAATCATTTAGCAATAGAGGGAAAATGGGAAATAACAGATTATAAAGTACTAGATAAAAGTATTTACCCAGAAAAAGATTTAAAGAATTTAAAAGGTAAAGTTATTGATATAGGGGAGAAAAATATAAATATAGATGGGAAAGCTTATAATAAAGTTTCCTATAAATTAAAGGTTGTAAAATCTGATTACTATATATCATATCAATCAGATTTTAAAATAAAAGATTTAAATTTGGATAAAGATGAAGTTAATGTTATTGTAGCAAGTGATAAAGATAATGCTGTATTAGACTTTTTTAATATAAGTGATAGTAAAAGCTACGTCTATTATCAAGGGGTGTTTTTAACAGTTAAGAAAGTTGGAAGTGTAGATGATAATACATTTATACAAAGTAAATATATTGAATCAAAAGATAAGAATGCTATAAAAAGTGAAGATAAAGGAGTTTATATAGGTTTAAAGCAGCCTAGAAAATTACAAGAAGATGGAACATATTCAGATGAAAAGTATAGAACTCTATGGATTAGCTATAAAGATAATAAGTATCAAGATATTGAGAGTGCAAATGGTATAATATTCCCAAGAATGAGTGGAATATGGACTCTTCAAAAAAAGGTTAAAACAGATAAAGGGAAGCACCAGGAATACTTTGTAGCAAATACTATAGATAGAAAAACAAAAGAAGAGGTTGTAAATATAAAAAGTGATAGTAATATATATAGAAATATTAATTTCATAGGAAATAATTATATTGCAACTGAAGTATATGAGGGAGATAAATTTAAAAATAATTTTCCACAGTATCAAGTATTACCAGTTGATAATTTGTATGTAGAAAAAGGCTTAGTAATTCAAGATATATATCCTAAAGATGTTAATTCAATATATAAAAGTGATTATGAGAGAGTATATTCTAACTTTACAAATATCCAAAAACAAAATTATAAAAGATATATAGATTATAGTAATTTTACATTAAAAAGAGAAACAGGCAAGTGGATACTACAAGGAAAAATTTCACCACTTAATAAAAATAATAAATCATATGATTATACATTATCTATAAAACCAAATGATAATTTAGTTAAATATGATGCATTAATGATACCTTGGAGAACTCTTAGAAATGAAATACCATTTATAAAAGATGCATATACATCTCCAGATGGTAAGATGCTTATTGTTATTGTAGAAGATGAACTTTTAGTTTATGGAATAGATGGAAATAATATTTCAGAGAAGCCAATGGAAAGAATTAAATTAAAAGATGGTGAACAAGTGATAATGGCTGAATGGTGCGAGAGAGATTATGTTGAACTTTGGGGTGTCTTTTTTAAAGAATTCCAAAAGGAAGTTAATTAAGGAGTGATTAAATGTTATCAAAAGATGTTATAGGTAAAGTCTTATCTAAATGTATGATTACAGGAGGAGACTTTGCAGAAATATATGAAGAAGATTCAATAAGTAATTCAATAGGAATTTTAGATAATAAAGTTGAAAATGCCTTAGGTGGAAGAAGTTATGGTGTTGGTATTAGAATTTTTAAAGGACTTAAGAGTGTATATGCATATACAAATAATAATTCATTAGAAAGTCTTTTAGATACTGCATATAAAGCGGCATTAGCACTTGGCTCATTAAAAGAAGAAAAAGAAATATTTTTAAATGATAAAATAATAGTTCCAAATAATCATATTATACAATACTATCCAGAGGATATAGAGTATAGTAAAAGAATTGCAGTAATGAAAAATGCATATAAAAGTGCAAAAGAATATAGTAGTGATATAACAAAAGTAAGTGTTAGCTATAGCGATAAAGATCAGAAAATATTAATTGCTAATACTGATGGTCTTATAGTTCAAGATAGAAGAGTTAGAACAAGACTTGGTATAAGCGCTGTTGCATCAAAAAATGGAGAAAATCAAATGGGATTTGAAGGACCAGGACGTTCTATGGGATTTGAAATGTTTAATGAAATTGATCCAGAATTTTATGGATTAGAAGCTGCAAAAACAGCAGTTACTATGCTACATGCTAAAGAATGTCCAGCAGGTAGAATGCCAGTTATAATTGATAATGGTTTTGGTGGAGTATTATTCCATGAAGCTTGTGGTCATTCATTAGAAGCAACAGCTGTTGCAAAAGGTAATTCAGAATTTGCGGATAAGATTGGTCAGCAAATAGCATCAACTAAAGTTACTGCAATTGATGATGGGACTATTAAAAATGCATGGGGTTCTATTAATGTAGATGATGAAGGAACTAAATCAGCTAAAAATGTATTAATTGAAAATGGTATTCTTAAAGGATATATGATTGATAAATTAAATGGTAGAAGAATGGGTATGAAGCCTACAGGAAGTGCTAGAAGACAAAGTTATAAATTTGCTCCAACTTCTAGAATGACAAACACATATATAGCAGCTGGTACTGATAAGAGCGAAGACATAATAAAATCAGTACAAGATGGATTATATGCTAAGAAACTTGGTGGTGGTTCTGTAAATCCAGTAACAGGTGAGTTTAATTTCGCAGTTGCAGAAGGATATTTAGTTAAAAATGGAGTTATTGTAGAGCCAGTAAGAGGGGCTAGCCTTATAGGAAAAGGTAGTGAAATTTTAATGGATATAGATATGGTTTCAGATAACTTAAGCCAAGCACAAGGAATGTGTGGTTCATCTTCAGGTAGTATTCCAGTTAATGTTGGTCAGCCAATGATTAGAGTTAAAGAAATGACTGTAGGTGGAAGATAGGAGGGAATATAATGGAATTTAAAGAGTTTAAAGATAAGTTATTTGAAGAAGCTTATAAAAAAGGCTTAAAAGAATTTGAAATATATTATTCAGATAAAGAAAGTTTAAGTATAAATATATACAAAGAAGAAGTGGAAAAATATAACTTAACAAAATCTTCAGGTGTATCTTTTAGAGCAATGGTTGATGGAAAGATGGGTTATTCTTATACAGAAATAATTGATGAATATTCAATACCAATGTTAATCAATAATGTGATACAATCAGCAAAATCAATAGAAGATGATGATATACAATTTATATATGAAGGTGATAAAGACTACGAATATGTAAATAATTATCATAAAGAACTTGAAAATATAGATCCACAAGAATTAATAAATTTAGCATTAAATATGGAAAAGGAATGTAAAGTAATTTCTGATAAAGTTACTAACTTTATAGGCTGCGGAATAAGCTATGTAAATGTAAAGTATGGAATTATAAATTCAAAAGGGTTAGACCTTAGTGATAAATCAAATCTTTTAACAGCATATGTTGTACCAGTACTTGATATAGAAGGTAAAAAGTATGATGGATTTGGTTATGGAGTAGCTAAAAAGGTTACTGATATAGTCCCACATAAAATTGCAAAGCAAGCTATAGATGAAGCAATGGAGAAGGTAGGAAGTAAAATAGCACCTTCTAATAAATATAAGACAATTATAAGAAATGAAGCTATGGTATCATTACTTCAAGCTTTCTGGTCAGTCTTTGATGGAGATTCAGCACAAAAAGGTATATCACTTTTAAAGGATAAAGAAGGAGAAATGATTGCATCTTCTAAAGTAACAATTATAGATAATCCTCTTTTAGAAGATGGATTAGCATCAGTTGCTTTTGATGATGAAGGAGTTAAAACATTTAAAAAAGAGTTAGTTAAAGATGGAGAACTTAAGACATTACTTCATAATTTGAAAACAGCTAATAAAGCTAATATTAAATCAACAGGAAGTGGATTTAAAGCATCATATGCATCACCAGTTGCAGTTGGTCCTACAAACTTTTATATAGAAAAAGGAACTAAAGATTTAAATGATCTTATAGAAGAGGTTAAAGAAGGAGTTATCATAACTGAATTCTCAGGACTTCATTCAGGAGCTAACTCAATAACTGGAGATTTCTCACTAGCTGCAAAAGGATTTATGATAGAAGATGGTAAGAAGTCATATCCAATAGAACAAATAACTGTTGCAGGAAACTTCTTTACTCTTTTAAAGGATATAGAAGAGGTATGTACAGATGTTAAATTCCCAATGAGCAGTTTTGGTTCACCATCTGTATTAGTAAAAGAATTATCAGTAGCAGGAAAATAAAATATTTATAATATATATGAGAACTTCAGTATAATTTGAAGTTCTCATTTCTTTTTGTTTGTATTAATAAATTTATAATAACTAAATGATATAATATTTACAAATAACACGTAAAAGAAGGTTTTTATATGAATATGGTAGATATAATATTTCATATAGCTATAGGTATTACTAATAAATTTGGATATATAGGAATATTGTTGGTTATGTTATTAGATTATTCTTGTATTCCAATTCCAACTGAAGTAATAATACCACTTATAGGATGCGGAGTTGCTGAAGGCGAGTATGGATTTTTATATGTAATTCTATTTGCATCAATTGGAGGTACAATAGGCGCTTTAATTAGCTATACAATTGGAAGCTATGGAGGAAATGCAGTTATAAAGTGGATAGAAGGAAAATTTAAAGCAAGTAAAAAAGGTTTTGATGTTTTGCATAAATTATTTGATAAGTATGGAAGAGCAGCAGTGTTTTTAGGAAGAATATTACCACTAACACGTATATATGTATCATTCTTTGCAGGAGCTGAAAGAATTAATAAAATACAATATACTATTTTTTCAGCAATGGGAATTTTTTTATGGACAACTGTAATGGTAACAGTAGGATTTTATGTTGGAGATAATATTGAGTTAATATCTTATTTTATAACAAAATATTCAATTATTATTACAATAATTGTAGCCATAGGAATAACTATATTCATGATATTAAAAAAGAGAAAGAACAAAGCTATTTAAATAGCTTGATTCTTTCTCTTTTATTATAGGCTTTAATATATAATTAGATATTAATTAGTTTTTACTCATATTGAAGTAATCTGCACGAATCATTTTATCAGACATTTCAAGAGTTCCTTCAATAAGTTTCTTATCTTTATCTGAAAGATCCTTTAAGTCTCCAACAAGTCTTCCGTTAGTAAGAATAGCGTAATTTCTATTAGTATTTAGAAGATTTCTACCTAAAGCGGTATTTTCATATTCTTTTGATGGAACACCAAGAGAATATAGTAATGTTGGCATAATGTCAATTTGTCCACCTACTGTTTTAAAAGTTTTACCTATATCAGTGTTTTTATTATACATTATAAGAGGTATTCTAGGATTTCCGTTATCTGAATACCAATCTTCTTTCTTAGATAAACTATCTATAGAATGTTGATAGTATTTATGAACACCAGTATGGTCACCTTCAATTGCTATTAGAGTATTATCTAATAAGTGAGCTTTATCAAGAAGCTCTAGGAAATATCCTATTTGAGCATCTGTGTAATGAATACTTTGGAAGTATCCGCCAAGTTCACTATTGTCTAATTCAGGATCAAGTTTAAGCTTTCTCATATCCTTTGGTAGATCAAATGGACCATGGCTTGTTAATGTTACATTAAATGAATAGAATGGTTGTTTTAACTTTTCAAGCATAGGAACAACTTGCTTAAAGTATGTTCTATCACTTAAGCCCATTCCAACTATTTCATCAGGATTAAATGAGTGGAAGTCAGTAAATGTTTGGAATCCGATTCCAGTTAATCCTTGTTTATAGTTCCAGAATGATCCTTTATCAGGATGTATTGCAATTGTACTATATCCATTATGCTCTAAAATTAATGGCATTGAGTTATAAGCTCTATTTGGATATCTAAAGAATGTTGATCCTCTTCTTAATGGTGTCATTGATGTATTTACCATTAAGTCTGAGTCAGAGCTTGTACCTTCATTAACTTGTTCATAGATATTAGGGAAATAAATACCTTTCTTTATTAAGCTATCTAGAACTGGAGTTATTTTTTGTCCATTAATTTCATGGCCAATAAGGAAGCTCTCAAGAGATTCAACTTGTATTACTATAAGGTTTTTACCTTTAAATTCACCGAAATATTTATTATTAGGTAAGTTTTCGTTTTTAAACTTATAGTAATCATCTATTTGAGTTTTATCCTCTGAAGTTAATTCATAAGGCTTAGAATCCTTAATCACATTTATTATGTCCATTATATGATATCCAGTTGATGAGAAGTACTGAACCGTATTAGTTGGGTCATAATTCTCAAAAAGATATGCATTTTTTACATCTTTGTTATGTAATACATAAATATTAAATGGTACGTAAGCAATAAAAATTATTGGTAGTATAAATGTTAATAAGAATGTTTTAATAGCTCTTCTTTGAACCTTAACATATGATTTTCTTGTAAAGAAAACATAAACCCCCATAATTACAAAGTCTAGTAAAAATAATATATCATATGGACTAAACATTGACATTATGCTACCTGAAAGATTATCAAGATTCGCAGTTTGAGTTAAAATAAGTACTGAAGGGACTGTTAAAAATCCTCTAAAGTAAGTTATATCTGTTAAAATTAATGCTGTTATTAAAGCATCTATTATAAATAGATAAATAACTCTTCCTTTTCCTTTGAAAAGTAATGCGAAACTTAAAAAAACTAGTGCAAATGCGTAATAATAATCTAAGAAATATCTAGCACTAGTAAATCCAGATGAAAAGTTTAATTGATAAGGATTAGTATTTGTTACGAAACATTGAAATAATATTCCTTTAAACACTATTGAAAATAGAGGAATTAAAAACAATATAATCCTGAAAACGGTATCTTTGTCTAAACGATTTTTTAGACTTACTAAGAAATTTTTCATAAGTTCCCCCCTAAGTAATATAATCAATTAAAATTATATTATATACAATTTAAAATCGCAACAAATAGGGGGTGGAAAGTATGGATAGTGTTATAATATATAGGTAAATAAAGAAAAGATAGAAAAATACATTTTCAATAATTAAAACAATTGATAAAATTAAGTAATATAACTTTTTAAATAAATATAAAGAACTTAAAGTTATAGTTCCAAAATCATAGGGTAAGGGAGTGCATAAATAATGAAAAAATACGATTTAGTAGTTGTTGGTGGTGGAATAGCAGGCATGACAGCTACTTTAGAAGCATTAAAAAATGGAATAACTAATGTACTTTTAATAGAAAGAGAAGAAGAACTTGGGGGAATAATTAATCAATGCATTCATAACGGATTTGGGAGATCATATTTAGAAGAAGAGATTACAGGACCTGAGTTTATTGAATTTATTAAAATAAGACTATCAAAATATGAGTTCGATATTAAAAATAAAACTAATGTACTTAGCATTTCAGAAGATAAAGTAATAACGTATGTTAATGAAAAAGAAGGAATAAAGGATATAAAAGCAGGATGTATAATATTAGCTACTGGATGTCGAGAAAGATATACTGGAAATATATCTATACCAACAAGTAAATATACTGGAATATTTACAATAGGTAATGCTCATAGATTTATCAATCTTGAAGGAATATTACCGGGAAAAAATCCAGTAATAGTAGCAAATAATAAGTGGGCCTTAATTCTAGCTAGAAGATTAGAAATTGAAGGTGGAAATGTTGCAGCACTTGTTGTAAATGAAGAAAGTGGATTTGTACTTAATAAAGAATGTAGGGAAATAATAGAAGATTTTGATATAAACGTTATAGAGAGAGGGAAAATATTAGAGCTTCAAGGAAGTAAGAGAGTAAATAACGTTAAATTATTAGATGTTGAAACAGATGAGATAAAAAATATAAAATGTGATTCTGTATTTTTGTCAGTAGGTTATTATCCAGAGCTTGGGATAGTTAAAGAATTGAATTTAGAGCTTAATGAAGTCGAGAATACTTTAAAGCTTAAAGATTATGAAACTTCAGTAGAAGGAATATTTGCATGTGGTAATGTAATATACGGAAACTCATGTATGGATTTTGAAAATGTAGATGGAAGTGATGCAGGTAAGTTTGCATCAAAATACATCCAAAATAGAATTAGTTATTAATTCATTTCCTTTTTTGTTTAAATGTATACCATCTAAGAATATCTTTTCATTTATATGATCTTTAGTTAATTTATAAAGGTCAACATATTTGAAAGGATATTTTTTATTAAGTGAAATAATTTTTTCTCTTAATATAGGAAGACTTTTCTCACATAACCTATAGTGTTCTGACTCCATAAATAGTTCTTCGGCCATTTCTTTTATTATTATAGGGGGAATGCCAACTATTATATTAGCCCCACATTCTAAACCTTCTTTAATTAAGAGACTAATATTACCAATAATATAATCAACATTTCTACCACTTAATAAATCATTTGTTCCACCCATAATAAATATAGTTTTAGGATTATTACTAATTACATCTTTATAGTATCTTGTAAGCATAGAAGAAGTAGTATCACCATTTATTCCTTTATTTAAAACAGTATAATCTTTTAAATTTTCTTTTAATTTATAGCTCCAAGAATCTTTTTTAGGAACACCATATCCAAAAGTTAAGCTATCGCCTAATAAAACAATGCAATTTTCTTTTGAATCCATTAAAACACCCTCTTTTATATTAAAATAATTTATTAAAGCAACTTTTACATATTAATGTTTTACCTTTATTTGCTTTTATAGAATCTTTAGCTGAAACTTTTTTATTGCATATTTCACAAATATCACTAGAAGTTTCTTTTTTTATTTCTTTAGGTTTTAGTTCAGTTGTAGTTTTAGATTTTTTTATAGGAGTATAAGTTTTTTTCTCTAATTGTTTTTCACGTTTATTAATTGAATAAGAAATTTCAAACTCACTACTTGGATATAATTCAAGTTCAAACCTTGGATTTTCTTTATCATAGTATTCTTCTGTAAATATTTTTACAATTTGGGCATCATTAATAATAAGTCCGCTTTTTTCAATACCATCAAATATACTTTTTGTAATGTTTATTGTATCAGGATGTCTTTTTTCACTTTTATAATAAACTTTTAATATAGCAATTAAACTTTCAGTAAAAACAATACCTGGATTTTGAACTCTTGCAGTATATGCTATTTCTTGCTCATAAAGAGCATATCTATCATGATATTGTCCTGAGTTGTAAGGAAGTATAGCTCTTCCGTCTTTATTATGTAATTTAAAATTAGATTTTGTTATAGGAGATCCTTTAACAATAACTTTTGCATAAGATGACATAAAAATTCTCCTTTTATATATTTATTTACATTTATTGAAATATAAATTTACTGAAATTATATAGCTTAAAATATATAATTTAAATATACATTATTAAAAAATACTTAACAAGTGGACGTTTAATTGATAATGAATTTGTAATGAAGTATAATTACAAATAGTTGATTTTATACTAAATTTATATAGAAGAGGTATTTTAAATGGATAGAAAATTAATTTTAGCAATTGAATCAAGTTGTGATGAAACATCAGCTGCTGTTGTGTTAAATGGAAGAGAAGTTTTATCTAATGTAATAGCTTCACAGATAGATACTCATACTAAGTTTGGAGGAGTAGTTCCAGAGGTTGCATCAAGAATGCATATAGAAGTAATTGATGGAGTAGTTAAAGAAGCATTAAAAGAAGCTAATGTAACTTTAGATGATATAGATGCAATAGGGGTTACTTATGGCCCAGGACTTGTTGGAGCTTTATTAGTTGGTCTTCAATATGCTAAAGGTCTTGCAATGGCGTCAAAAAAACCGTTAATAGGTGTTAATCATATAGAAGGACATATATCAGCAAATTACATACAAACTAAAGATTTAAAACCACCTTTTGTTTCACTTGTAGTTTCAGGAGGACATACTTTCATAGTTCACGTAAAAGATTACGGTGTTTATGAAGTAATAGGTCAAACTAGGGATGATGCTGCAGGGGAAGCATATGATAAAGTAGCTAGAGCTATAGGTCTTGGATATCCAGGTGGACCTAAAGTTGATAAGTTAGCTAAAGAAGGAAATAAACATGCAATTGAGTTCCCAAGAGCTAAATTCCATGATGAAACATTAGACTTCTCATTTAGTGGTGTTAAATCAGCGGTATTAAATTATTTAAATAAAGCTAAAATGAAAGATATTGAAGTAAACAAGGCTGACGTTGCTGCATCATTCCAATATGCAGTTGTTGAAGTTTTAAAAGATAATGTATTCAAGACATGCGAAAAGAAAAAACTAGATAAGATAGCTATAGCAGGAGGAGTTGCTTCAAATTCAGCACTTAGAGAAGCTTTAATGACAGAAGGTGAAAAGAGAGGAATAAAGATTCTATTCCCAGCACCAATATTATGTACAGATAATGCAGCAATGATTGGAAGTGCAGCATATTTTAAATTAATAAAAGGTGAAGAATCATCATTAGATTTAAATGCTAAACCAAATCTAAAGCTATAGTATGACAGGGGGATGAATATGAGATTATTACCTGAATCTAACAGCTTACATAGAGTTGATATGAAAGAGAAAGTACCTAGAATGACATTATTTAAAAGAATAGTAATAGCTATTTTAATCGTTATTGGAGTTGGGATGGTATTCCAATGGGGATATAATTTTTATTCTGGGGAAAAAGCCAATCAAAGAATGGATTATACGAGAGTAAATGAAAAGAAACTAGAGTATAAGACAGGTGGAAGTGGCGATTTTACAGTTATATTTGATGGAACAACTGGAGCTAGTGCAGATGAATGGAAAGATCTAGCTAGTGAAGTTAGTAAAGAACTTGGAGTAAAAACTTTTATATATAATAGAAGAGGTTATGGATTAAGTGATGGAGGAAGCGCTATTGCACCAAAAGATCAAGCTAGTGATTTAAAAATATTACTTAGAAAAGCTGCTGCAAATGGCCCATATATATTAGTTGGAGAAGGATATGGAAGTCTTGTAATGACAAACTTTGCAAAACTTTATCCAGAGGATGTAAAAGGTGTAGTTCTAATAAACCCATATGATGAAGCGGAAATGAAAAATCAAAAAAATACTATAGGAAGTACGTTTGATTTATTAAGAAAAAAAATAGAAGCAGTAGGTTCAAACTGTTCACTTACATTATTACTAGACAAGCTAGGTATAGCTAGTATGAATGAAGATTTTAGCAATAATATATCAGGATATGCGAAAGAACAATTTGATTTTAATATAAATAAGAGTAACTACAGGGATGCTGTTTATAATGAAACAAAAAATGTATATGATAGAGTAAGTGATAGTCAAACTGATGGAATGTTTAAAGATATACCATACTATATTCTTAGTAAAAATGAAGACAATCCATTAAAAAGACTTGGAAGTAGTGATTTAACTTTCCAATACAATAGTGGATATGATGGAACAGTATATTCTTTAAATGATAGTCAAAATGTTTATGGAGCTATTAAAAAGGTTGTTGAGACAGCTAGAAAAATAGAAAAGAAAAAAGATACTCAAAACAATTAATATCTATTAAAAAGCTTAATATATAGAATATATGGTTACAATAATACCGAAAGAGTTTTTTACTCTTTCGGTATTATTTTTTTTTATTAATTAAATCTTTTACAGAATGTCATACCATTGTCACAAAAAGTTTTTATACTAAAAATATAAAGTTAGAAAATGGGAGGTATCTAATGAATACTGAAAATAATAATAATGAATTTAATAATGAAAACATTGGGTATAATAGGTATATGCAAAATGAGGATGATAATAAACCGGTAAAAACGAAAAAGAAGAACGGAAAAACTGCAATTACAGTTGTAATAGTAATAGTTATTGCATTATTATCGGGGATGGCAGGAAGCGGAATAACTTATTATATGGTTGGTAAACAGGATAATCAAAATAAAGAAACAAATCAAAATAGTTATTCAACTCAAAATTTTAAAGCAGACTCTACAATGACAACTCAAGAAGTATTTAAGAAGGTTGCACCTTCAGTAGTTATAGTATCAACTAAAGGATTAATGCAAAATGGATATATTCCTCAAGAAGTAGAAGGAATAGGTTCAGGATTTATTATAAATGAAGAAGGAGATATTTTAACTAACTACCACGTTGTAGAAGGAGCACAAGAAGTTACAGTAACTTTAAGTACAGGAAAAGAATATAAGGCAAAAGTAGTAAACTACGATCAAAATCAAGATGTTGCTCTTATAAGAATGCAAGGAGATTTTAAAGTTCCAGCAGTTGCAGAACTTGGAGATTCAGCAAAAGTAACACCAGGAGAAGAAGTTATAGCTATAGGAACTCCATTATCAAAAGATTTTGCACAAACTGTTACAAAGGGTGTTGTAAGTGCAATTGGAAGAACTGTAACTACTAAGACAGGAAATCAAGTAAACTTAATTCAAACAGATACAGCTATAAACCCAGGAAATAGTGGTGGACCTTTAGTAAATGCAGAAGGAAAAGTTATTGGAATAAACACTTTAAAACTTGCAGGTGGTACAGAGGGAATAGGATTTGCAATTCCAATAGATGAAGTTAAAGCTAAATTAGATATATTATCAAAACAAAAAGTAACTCTTGGAGTTAAGGTTAAAAATATAGATAAAGCATTATCTAAAGAATATGATATACCAGAAGGAATATATATAGCAGAAGTTGATGATTTTTCAGCAGCTCAAAAGGCTGGATTAAAAGCTGGAGACGTAATAGTAAAAATTGATGGAAAAGATACTAAGACATTTGATAAATTATCAGAAGTGTTAAATACTAAAACATCAGGTGATACTATAAAAGTAACATTTATAAGAGACGGTAAGACAAAAACTACTGATGTAGCCTTAAAATAAAAAGAATGAATAAATACACACTAATTTTAAGAAAGAGAAAAATTAGTGTGTATTCTTTTTATTTGTGTATCAAAACCATTACATATATAGTATAATTGTTTTAATTATTGAGAATTTAAGGAGGGCTATATGAGTAAAATTAATGAGGTTTATGAAGCTTTATTAAGCCTTCAAAAGGAAGAAGGTAAAGGTATAACAGCCAGTGAACTAAGTAACTATATGAAATTAGATAGAGCAAATATTTCTAGATATTTAAATAAGTTATTTAATGAAGGTAAGGTTACTAAAGAAGAAGGTAGACCAGTTAAATACGCAGCTAACATAGATATAATAAAAGAAAAAGAAATAATAAGTTTAGAAAATAAATCTAAAGAAAATCAATCAGAAAATAGTTTGGATATGATGGTTGGAGCAAACCATAGTCTTCAAGTACCAATTCAGCAAGCAAAAGCAGCAATGATGTATCCACCAAGAGGATTACACACATTGATACTTGGTGAAACCGGAGTTGGTAAATCAATGTTTGCAGAACTTATGTATCAATTTGCAAAAGAAGACAATTTAATTAGTAAAGATGCACCATTTATAAGATTTAACTGCGCAGATTATGCAGATAATCCTCAACTTGTAATTGCACAAATATTTGGTGTTAAAAAAGGAGCATATACAGGGGCCGATAAAGATAAGGATGGATTATTAAAAAAAGCTAATGGTGGAATAATGTTTTTAGATGAAATTCATAGACTTACACCACAAGGTCAAGAAATGTTGTTTACATATATAGATAAAGGATATTTTAGACCACTTGGAGATACGGACAATCCAGTATTTTCTGATGCTCAAATAATAGCAGCAACAACAGAGGATCCAAAATCATATCTTCTAAAGACATTTACAAGAAGAATTCCAATGACTATAACATTACCATCTCTTAAAGAAAGAAGTGTATCTGAAAGATATCATTTATTAGAACAATTTATTAAGGCTGAATCGCACAGACTTGGAGAAAGTATATACTTTAATAAAAATGCATTAATATCATTCCTTTTATATGATTGTCCAAACAATATAGGTCAATTAAAAAGTGATATTCAATTAGCTTGTGCAAAAGCATTTTTAAATTATAAAGCAAATAAGAAAGAATTTATAATAGTAGAATTAAGTGATATACATCAAAGAGTAAGTAAAGGTCTTATGAAGCTTCAAGATCACAGAAAAGAAATAGATGAGCTTTTGGGAAATGTAGGGGATGTTTTAAGATTCTCATACAATGATGATAATATTATTAATCTAATTGAGGAAGAAGAAAATGTTAAAGGAGAATACTTCTATGACATTATAGAAAATAAACTTGAATACTTAAAAAGAAAAGGTATGGAAGAACAAGAAATAAATCAAATAATTAATATAGATATAGAAAGTTATTTTAAGAAGTATATAAGAGATCTTCCAGAAGAAGTTAGAAAAGAAGAAATAACTAAGATAGTAAGCGAAGATATAGCCAATATGGTAGAAGAAATATTAGATATGGCATCAAAAAAATTAAAAAGACATTATGACGAAAAAGTTTATTTTGGTTTAGCACTTCATCTTCAAGGAAGTTTAGAGAGAATAAAACAAGGAAATGAAATATATCATCCAAAATTAAATTTCATAAGAGTACAATATGCAGACGAATTTATGATTGCTATGGAAGCAGCTAAAAAGTTAGATGATAAGTTTAATGTTCAAGTACCATTAGATGAAATAGGATATCTAACAATGTTTTTAGCAGCAAAACCTTATGAACTTGATGAGAAGAAAGATGAAAAGGTAGGAGTATTAGTTATAATGCATGGACATGCAACTGCTTCTAGTATGGTAGAAGTTGCAAATAAGTTAATTGGAGAAGATCATGTAGTAGGACTTGATATGCCTCTTAGCATGAAGGCTGAAAAAATGTATGAAGTTGCAAAGAATAAAGTTAAAGAATTAAATAAAGGCAAAGGGGTTCTTCTTCTAGTTGATATGGGATCTTTAACAAACTTTGGACAAATGATAAAAGATGAAACATATATAAATGTTAAAACAATAGATATGGTAAGTACTTTAACTGTAATTGAAGCTGGAAGAAAAGCATTAAACGGAAGAGGTTTAGATGAAATTTATAAGGCTTGCCAAGAAATAAGTAGATTCGGAGTTAAATCAGAGAAACCAGCAAAAATACAAAAAGAGAAGTTAATTTTAACAACATGCTTTACTGGAGAAGGTTCTGCGAAGAAAATACGAGAATTTATAGTGAATGGAATAAATAATAAAAATGTAAAAGTAAAATCTTTAAACATTTTAGAAAAAGAAGCATTCATAAAAGAAATTGAAGTATTATCTAAAGATTATATAATATTAGCTATTGTTGGTACTGTGAATTTAAATGTTCATGGCATACCATTTATATCAGTAACAGATCTTTTAGCTGGAAACGGATTAAGCGAATTAGAAAATATTATAAGTAGAGAAGAAGATTTTCAAAAAATATCAATATCAATAGATTCACAACTTGATGATGTTGATGGAGAATATTTAGTAAAACTTATAAGAGATGCAATATATGAAATGCAAGAAAGTCTAGGAGTTAAAATTTCTCATGAAGTTTTTGTTGGAATGGTTATTCATATATGTTTCTTAATAGAAAAAATATTAAAAGGCGAAAATAGGAAAAAATTCGACAAATTAAATGAGTTCAGAAGTGAAAAAGGAAGAGAATTTATTCTTATAAGTCAAAGCCTTAGAAAACTAGAATTAAATTACGATATAAAGATTACAGATGACGATTTAGCCTACATTGTAAGAATGTTTTTAGAGAATGTAATCTCTGTGTAGAGTGTAAAGTGTGTGTAATATTTTTAGGGTATAGTGTGTAAATAAAGTGTACACACTATATTTTTTTTGTAATCATTAAAAACCTAGTAAATAAGCCATTTCAAAAAAATAAAAAAAGTACAAAAAAAATATAATTATGCAATCATAATTTGGCATGCAATTTGCTATATATAAATAGTGTAAAGTAAAAAATAAATTATTTAAATTAATAAAATAAAAAATATAAATAACCATTGAGGGGGAATTCAATATGAAAAAAATATTATTATGCTGTTCAGCAGGAATGTCAACAAGTCTTTTAGTAACTAAAATGGAAGCAGCTGCAAAAGAACAAGGAGTAGAATGCATGATCAATGCTTACTCAGAAGCAGACGTTAAAAACCATGAAGATGAAATGGATGTATTATTACTTGGACCACAAGTAAGATTCTTACTTAACAAAATGAAATCAAAATATGAACCAATGGGAATCCCAGTTGAAGTAATAAACACAGTAGATTACGGAACAATGAATGGAGCTAAAGTATTAGCACATGCATTAAAATTAATCGACGAAAAATAGAAAACGGTAAAGGTAAAAATATACAGAGTTTAAAGGGAATGCTACTAAAGATTAGAGCGTTTTGAAAGGGAGTTAGAGATATGGAAGAAATCATTTTAAATTTAATTATGCATAGTGGAGAAGCTAGAAGTTATGCAATGGAAGCTATGGAAAAAGCTAAAAAAGGAAATATTGATGAAGCTAAAGCTTTAATTGAAAAATCTAGTCAACAATTAGTAGAAGCTCACCATTCACAAACAAAACTTATCCAAGGTGAAGCTGGGGGAGAAAAAGCAGAATTCTCATTATTATTAATACACGCTCAAGATCATTTAATGACAACTATGACATTAAAAGACTTAGCTAATGAAATAATTGACATATATGCAAGATTATAATTAAAGGACTTAAATATGAACTCTAATGTATATCATTAGAGTTCATTGATTATATGTTAAGGAGATAAATGTTATGAAATATGTAATTGGTGTTGATGGTGGAGGTACTAAAACTGAAGCTGTAGCCTATGATTTAGATGGAAATGTATTAGAAAAAAGCTTAACAGGGTTTGGAAATTTAGTAAACGATGAGAAAGAAGCTTTAAAGAACATAATAGATTCACTTGAGGTTATATTAAATAAGCTTGGGAAAGAGGATTTACAAGGATTATATCTTGGACTTGCAGGTTCTGAAGTTGGAGATAATGCTAAAATTGTAAAAAACGAAATAAAGAATAGATTCGATCTAGATTCAGTTATCATGAATGATGGAGATTTAGCATTAAAGGCATTATTAAAAGGTGAAGACGGAATATTAGTTATTGCAGGTACTGGATCAACAGCATTCGGAATAAAAGGTGATAGAGAAGCTAGATGTGGTGGATGGGGACACCTTTTAGGAGATGAAGGTAGTGCTTATAAAATATCTATTGAAGCGTTCAAAAATATGATTTATGAATACGACTTTGGATTAGAAATGAGTGAGCTTTCAAAAGCTATACTTGATGAGCTTAATATGAAGCAAGTTGATGAAATAATAGCATTTATTTATTCAGCGACAAAGGACGAAATAGCAGGCTTTGCGGGACTTGTATCAAAATATGCAGAAGCTGGTTATGATAAGGCAAGAGAAATACTTGTAAATGAAGGTATTTTACTTGCTAAAGATGCTGAGAGAGTATTTAACTGTTTAGGTTTTGAAAGTTGCAAAATAGGCTTAGTTGGCGGCGTAATAAGAAAATCTAAAATAGTAAGAGAGACATTTGAAAAGTATTTAAATGAGAACATAAACGTTATTGAATTTGTAGATGATGATGTTTCAGCATCAAAAGGAGCATATTATATTTACAAAAATAATCAGTAATTGTATTGAGAGAGTATTGGAGGATACATTAAATGAATAGATTAGGGATTTCAGTATATCCAGGTCATAGTTCAATGGAGGATATAGTAAATTATATTGAGCTTGCAGCAAAATATGGATTTGAAAGAATATTTACTTGTCTCCTATCAGTGGAAGGAAAAACTACTGAAGAAGTAGTTAAAGAATTTAAAGTTATGCTTGATGTAGCAAATAAGCATAACATGGAAGTAATAGCGGATTTGGACCCTACTGTATTTAATAATTTAGGAGCTAGTATAACAGATCTTAAAATATTTAAGGAAATGGGACTAAGCGGAATAAGATTAGATATGGGCTTTGCAGGAAATGAAGAAGCTATAATGACTTTTAATAAATATGGATTAAAAGTAGAGCTTAATATGAGTAATGGTACCAAATATGTTGATAACATAGTTTCATATAAACCAAACTTAAATAATTTATATGGATGCCATAACTTCTATCCTCATGTTTATACAGGTCTTGCATATGACCACTTTATAAAATGTAGCAAACAATTTAAAGATCTTGGAATAAAGACTGCTGCATTTGTAAATTCTCCTAGTGCAGAATTTGGTCCATGGCCAGTATCAGAAGGACTTTGTACATTAGAAATGCATAGAGATATGCCAATAGAAGTACAAGCTAAACATTTATTTGCTACAGGTTTAATTGATGATGTAATAATAGCAAATTGCTTTGCATCAGAAGAAGAACTTAAAGCATTAAGTGAAATAAATAAAGAAATGTTAGAACTTTCTGTTGAATTAGAAGATGGAATACCAGAACTTCAAAAGACAATAGTTTTAGATGAATTCCACTTTAACAGAGGAGACGTTTCAGACTATGTTATAAGATCAACTCAATCAAGAGTTAAATATAAAGGAGAAAGTTTTGTTCCATTTAACACTAAGGACATGAAGAAAGGTGATATCTTAATAGAATCAGATCTATATACAAGATATGCAGGAGAACTTCAAGTTGCAAGAAAAGAAATGAAAAACAGTGGTAAAACAAATGTAGTTGGAAGAGTTGTAGAAGAGGAACAATTCTTATTAGATTATATTGAACCATGGAGCAAATTTGGATTCAAATTAAAAAAGTAGAAAATAAATTTTAAAAATTAGATTTAGACTTAAGATAAATACAGAGAAAAGAAGGTGTAGTAATGAGTAAAAAAGGTATAAAGATAGTAACAATTGGTGGAGGATCAAGTTATACACCAGAACTTGTGGAAGGCTTTATTAAAAGATATGATAAATTACCAGTTAGAGAACTTTGGCTTGTAGATATAGAAGAAGGAAAAGAAAAGCTTGAGATTGTTGGTAACCTTGCAAAGAGAATGGTTAAAAAAGCAGGAATACCAATGGAAGTTCATTTAACTCTAGATAGAAGAGAAGCCTTAAAAGATGCTGATTTCGTTACAACACAAATAAGAGTTGGACAATTAGATGCAAGAATTAAGGATGAAAGAATTCCTTTAAGTCATGGAGTAATCGGTCAAGAAACTAATGGTGCAGGAGGAATGTTTAAAGCATTCAGAACTATTCCAGTAATATTAGATATTGATAAAGATATGGCAGAACTTTGCCCTAATGCATGGCTTATAAACTTCTCAAATCCAGCCGGAATGGTAACAGAAGCACTTTTAAAATACGGTATCAATAAGAAAGTTATAGGACTTTGTAATGTACCAATAGGAATGGAAAAAGCAGCAGCCGATATGCTAGATGTTGACCATTCAAGAGTAAGATTTGATTTCTTTGGATTAAATCATATGGTATTTGGTAAAAACATATATGTTGATGGAGTAAATGAAACTGACAAAGTTATCAATGCAATAGCAGAGGGTAAACTTGGTTCAATAGTTAAAAATATTAAAGATTTTGGATGGGATGCAGATTTCATTAAAGCTTTAGGAATGATGCCATGTCCATATCATAGATATTACTTCCAAACAGCAGATATGTTAGAAGATGAAATAAAAGAATTCTCTAAGGGAGAAACAAGAGCTGAAGTAGTTAAGAGATTAGAAAAAGATCTATTCGAATTATACAAAGATCCAAATCTAGATATAAAACCACCTCAATTAGAAAAAAGAGGAGGAGCTTACTACTCAGATGCTGCATGTAGATTAATATACTCAATCTATAATGATAAGGGAGATATTCAACCAGTAGATGTTAGAAATAATGGTGCTATTGAAGGAATAGATGATAATTCAGCAGTAGAAATTTCATGTATTATAACAAAGGATGGTCCAAAGCCAATTGCTATGGGTAAAATTCCTGTATCAGTAAATGGATTAATTCAAACTGTTAAATCATTTGAAAAATTAGTTGTTGATGCTGCTGTAACAGGAGATTATCACACTGCATTAATGGCTCTTTGCATAAATCCATTAATACCTTCAGAAAAAATGGCTAAAACATTATTAGATGAGTTATTAGAAGCTCATAAAGAATATTTACCACAATTTAAAAGTCATTTTGAAAGTAAATAGTTTATAAAAAGGTGCATTTTCATGCACCTTTTTTTATTAAATTATGAAGATAGTATAAATTTTATATAATGTTTAACAATAAGAATACTATGATACTTCTTTATGAATGATTGATATGTTATTATAGGAATATATTTATATATAATGAAAAATAAGGGGAGTTAAATAATGATTCAATTCATCGGCAATGGAAGTGCTTTTAATACAAGACTAGGAGATAATTGTGCTTTTATTAAAGGGGAAGAAAGCTTAATACTTATAGATTGTGGAGGAGATACTTTTACAAAGTTAAAAGAAAAAGATTTATTAAATTATAAGAGACTTTACATAATAATTACGCATACTCATCCAGATCATATAGGAAGTCTTGGTAATCTAATTTTTTATTCACATTATAAAAAAGGAATTAAACCAAAAATATTTTTCCCACATAGAAAAACAATAGAAGATTTACTTTCATACATGGGAGTTAGTAAAGAGCTTTATAATCTTGAAAGTAGATATGTAAATGAATTTTATGATAAAGAATTTAAAGGAATAGAAATAGAATTTTCTAATGCAAAACATGTTCAAGAAATTCCAGCATATAGCTTTATATTTAAAATGGAAACTGAAAAGTTCTTCTATAGTGGAGACACTAGTGAAGTAAATAAAGAAGCTGTAGAAATGCTTCAAAATGAAAAAATATCAGAGATATACCATGAGGTAAGTAGTATAGATAGTAAAGATTCACCTCACACATCAATTAATAAGTTATGTGATGCATTTAAAAAAGAACTTAGAGAATCAGTATATTGTATGCATCTTGATGAAAATATAGGTGAGCAAGATTTAATTAAACTTGGTTTTAACATTACTAAAAGCATTTAATAATATTTATAGTTAAATATAAAAGAAGTACCTATAAGAAATATACTAAAAGTGTATATCTTATAGGTATTTTTTTATTTTCTCAAGTGATATAATGTAAAATATGGATAAAATTTAAAGTGGGGTTTGTTTATGAGGGAGAAGATTAGAATTGGGGTTGTCGGATATGGCAATTTAGGAAAAGGTGTAATAAAGGCTATAGAAAAAAATAATGATATGGAGTTAAAAGTTATTTTTACAAGAAGAGAAGGCATTATAGAAGGAACGGAAAAATTACCTATGATGCATATTCAAAAAATTTCGGATTTTAAGGATGAAATAGATGTTATGATACTTTGTGGAGGCTCTAGAACTGATCTACCAGAACAAGGACCTATGCTTTGTGAAATGTTTAATACTATAGATAGTTTTGATACTCATGCAAGAATTCCAGAATATTTTAAGAAAATGGATGACGTATCAAAAAAAGGAGAGAAATTAAGTATTATATAAGTTGGCTGGGACCCGGGATTATTTTCACTAAACAGAGTATTAGGACAGGCAATACTTCCAAATGGCGTAGATTATACTTTCTGGGGAAAAGGTGTAAGTCAAGGACATTCAGATGCAATAAGAAGAGTTAATGGAGTTAAAAATGCAATTCAATATACAATTCCTAAAGAAGAAGCGTTAGATAGAGTTAGAAGTGGTGAAAATCCAAAACTTGAGATTAGGGATAAACATAAGAGAGTTTGTTATGTTGTAGCAAAAGATGGTGCAGATAAAGAAAAAATAGAAAATGACATAAAGAATATGGAGAATTACTTTAAGGATTATGATACATTTGTACATTTTATAACAGAAGAAGAACTAGAAAGAGAACATAGTAAAATGCCACATGGAGGTTTTGTTATAAGAACAGGAAGTACTTCTGAGGGGAATAAACAAAGAATTGAATTTTCATTAAAGTTAGATAGTAATCCTGAATTTACATCAAGTGTATTAGTTGCGTATGCTAGAGCAAGTTATAGGCTTTCAAAAGAAGGAAAAAAAGGAGCAATTACAGTTTTAGATGTTCCGTTTAGTTATCTTTCACCTAAATCAGCGGAAGAACTTAGAAGAGAACTTTTATAAAGGAATAGAAAGTCTCTAAACTTTTAATTTGCAAGTTTAGAGACTTTTTATTTATAGATAAAGAGTTATTTTATAGAGTGATGAAAAATATTAATAAATATAATATAATTATTCAAAAAGGAATTATGGAGGGGAATATGGGAATAAAAATAGTTACAGATAGTACAAGCTATATTCCAAAAGATATAGCTAAAGAATTAGATATAAAGGTAGTTTCTTTAAATGTAATTATGGGGGGGAAGAGTTATAGGGAAGTTGAACTAGTTAATGAAAAATTCTATGAAGAAATGGAAAGATTAGGTGAGATACCAACATCATCACAACCTAGTATAGAAGAAGTTAAAAATGTATTTGAAGAAATAGTTAAAAATGGAGATGTGGTAGTTGGAATTTTTATATCATCTGATATGAGTGGAACATATCAAACTGCTAATATGATTAAGAATATGATATTAGAAGAATATGAAGATGGTGAAATCTATATTTTAGATTCAAGAAGCAACTGTATGCAAACTGGATATGCAGTAATTGAAGCTGCAAGAGCTGCAAAAGAATCTTTAAGTATAGAAGAAGTAATAAAGAGAGCTAATAGTGTAATTGAAAATAGTAAGTTCTTATTTATGCCTGAGACATTAAAATATTTAAAGAAAGGTGGAAGAATAGGAAGTGCAGCTGCACTACTGGGAGGAATTTTAAAAATAGTACCAATACTTACAGTTAAAGATGGAGAAACAACGGTATTCAATAAAGTCAGAACTAGAAAAAGAGCAATAAATACTGTTATTGATAGTGTAATTTCAGACATTAAAAATAATGGAGTTTTAGGGGTAACTGTACACCATATAAACTGCGAAAAAGAAGGAATAAATCTTAAAAACGAACTTCAATTAAAACTTAAAGAAGAAGGATATGAAGTTCCAATATTAGTAGAATCAATTGGACCTATAATAGGTTTACATGTAGGGCCTGGAAGTATAGGAGTAGTATATTATACTAAAAATTAATAAAATTAAATAAAGTAGCGAGGGAATAATGACAAGATTTTTTAAAATGGATAAAAGTTTTTACAAGAAGGTAGGGATAATTGCATTACCTATTGTAATACAAAATTTTATAACATCATCACTTAATATAGTGGATACAATGATGATTGGAAAACTTGGAGAGAATGAGATAGCAGCAGTTGGTATCGCAAATCAATATTTCTTTCTTTTAAACATTTTAATAATGGGTTTGTTTAGTGGTATTGGGATATTCATATCCCAATACTTTGGTAAGAAAGATGAAAAAAATATTAAAAAGTTAGTTGGAATAGGTCTTATAGCAGCAATCGTAGTTGGAGGAATATTTACAATAATAGCTCAAGTTTTTCCAGAAGAGATTATTGGTATTTTTAATGAAGATTTAAAAGTAATACAGCTTGGTGCTGATTATTTAGTGATAGTTTCTTTAAGTTATATATTTACGGCGATAGCTTTTAATTATGGAGTAGCATCAAGGTGTATTGAGAAAACAGCTATTCCGATGGTTGCGAGTTCAATTGCATTAATAACAAATACAGTATTAAATTATTGCCTTATATTTGGTAACTTTAATATGCCAAGGCTTGGAGTAAAAGGCGCAGCAGTAGCAACATTAATTGCAAGAATAATAGAATTTTTAATAATGATCTTATATGTATATTATAAAAAGAATATGTTAGCAGGAAACTTCAAGGAATTATTTTCTTTTGATTTTTCATTTGTGAAGAAGGTATGGTTTACTATAATCCCTGTATTATTAAATGAAGCTTGTTGGGGGCTTGGCTCTGTTATGTATAATATTATTTATGGACGAATAGGAACTCAAGCAATAGCATCAGTTCAAATAGCAACTACTATTAATAATTTATTTATGGTTGTTATATTTGGTATAGGTAATGCAGCGTTAGTTATGGTTGGTGCAAAGGTAGGAAAAGGTGAAAATGATGTAGCTAAAAGTTATGGAAAGAATTTTCTTGTGCTTGGAACTGTTGTAGGAATTATTATAGCAATTTCACTATCTCTTTCTGCTAATTTAATCGTATCTATATATGACGTATCAGAACAAGTTAAATTATGGTCTAAGCTAATAATTTATGTAACATCTCTTATAATGATAGTAAGAGTTTATAATATTATAGCGATAGTTGGTGTATTAAGAGGTGGAGGAGACGTTAAAGTTTCCTTTATGATAGAAGGAATAACGATGTGGTGTATAGGAGTACCTATTGCTTTAATTGGTGCTTTTGTATTAAAACTTCCTGTTTATTTAGTTTATGCATTATGTACCTTTGAAGAACTAACTAAAGCAGTAGCTTGTTTCAAGAGATTAAGATCAAAAAAATGGATAAAAAATTTGGTTTCATAAATTAGGTTTATGGTATGGAGGGGTTATGGAAAATTTAATATTATATAGTATTTCTATATTCTTTTTAATTGGAGCTATTGACTATATAATTGGGAATAAACTTAAACTTGGAAAGTATTTTGAAGATGGAATAAAAACAATGGGACCACTTGCTATATCAATGGTTGGAATATTATCACTAACACCAGTGATTACAAAGGGATTAGAATTATTTCTAATTCCTTTATCGTATAAAATAGGCATTGATCCATCGATTTTTATATCTAGTTTAATAGCTGTTGATATGGGAGGCTTTAATATATCTCAAAATATTGCAGCTACTAATGAAATGGCACAATTTTCAGGAATATTAATGGCATCAACTCTTGGATGTACATTAAGTTTTACATTACCATTAGCTATTGGGATAATAAAAAAAGAAAGTAAAAAAGAATTATTTATAGGAATAGTATTTGGAATTATAACACTTCCAATAGGTTTATTAATAGGCGGGCTTATGCTTAACATAAGTATTAAAATACTTATAATTAATTTATTACCTATAATATTTATAGCTATAATGCTATCTATTGGAATATTTTATTTTAATGATATAACTATAAAAATACTAAATATTTTTAGTAAAGTAATCTTTTTTATAAGTATTATTGGAATTACAATTCAAGGTGTTCAATCTATAAGTGGTATAGTTATATTTAAAAATTTAATGCCTCTAGATGAAGTTTTATATGTTGTTTGGAAAATAGCAGTCTTTTTAGGGGGAGCTTATGTACTACTTGAAGTTATAAAGAGAGCATTAAATAGTAAATTGAATTTTTTAAGCAAGAAGTTTAATTTAAGTGAAAACTCAATTGTAGCATTTTTAGGTAGCTTAGCATCAGCGATAGTAGTTTTTTCAAAATTTGAAGAGCTAGATAGTAAGGGGAAAATATTATGTACAGCTTTTTCTGTAGGAGGAGCCTATGTGATTGGTGGACAACTTGGTTTTATAGCTAGCGAAGCAAAGGAATTAATAACAATATATATTACAACAAAATTAATATGTGGATTTTTAGCAGTAATAGTATGTATAATTTATATAAGGATAAAAAATGTATGGATAAAAGAAAAAGGGATTGATTAGATGAAGTTAAATTTTAAAGCTATACTAATATTTATAGTAGCTGTATTTTTATCAATACTTACTATAAATCATTTTAGTCAAAATAAGAATACAAATTTAAGTGGTAAAATAACGATATGGGCAACTGAAAATACATATCCTTATATTGAGGAAGCTGCAAAGAAATTTGAAGAGTCTCATAAAAGGGTTAATATTAATGTTTCTAATGTAAATAGCAATAATTATTATAATGATTTAATAAATACTAATAAAAAGGATTTACCTAATATAGTAGAACTAAATAGTAGTAAGTTAAGTGATCTAGCTAATAAACATACGATATCAGTTTCTGATGAAGGTAATTTAGTTAATACTTATAAGAGGAATTTCCCAGACAATAGAATCCAACAAGTAGTTGTAAATGATCAAATATTAGGTGTTCCATTTACTAGTAGACCATTAGTACTTTATTTAAGGGAAGATGTATTAAAACAATATGGACATACTAATTCAGAGATTAATACATGGGATGATCTTATAAATGTATCAAAAGACATTTATAAAAAGAGTAAAGGTAAGTATAAAGGATTAAGTGGATATAGTGAAGATATAAAAGATTTAGAATCATTACTTATAATGCAAAACATGGAGTATAACGTTAGTAATAGCGACATAGAAAATAATGTTAAAAATACTATAAAAAAATTAAAAGATGATAATATTTTAGGAAAGAATGACAAGGACGGTTTCTTTGGAAGAATATCATCAATTAATGGAATGAAAGAGCTTATGGCTATTAATGAAAAGTGTATTTGGACAGCCAATAATGTGCCTGCGGCAAAAACTGCTGATAATAGATTTTTTAATGCAGAAGGAGAAAATTTTGCTGTTTTAAATAGTGATGAAAGTAACATAGGTTTAATAAATGCATTTTTAGAATATATAACAAATGATACTGAGTTAGCATTAAAGTATGTTAGAGAAGGAAGACTTTTCTCAAGTTATCTTTACACATATAAAAATAAAGAAATAGAAAAAGAAGTTAAAAATTTTGAAGGAAAGAGCCCTCTTGTTGTAATGAGTAACATTTACAAGAAAGCTCCTAAAATCAAAGAATATAATGATTATTTATCACTAAGAGAAGATATATTAAGTAATTGAGTTTAATACATCATTATAAGCTTTTAATGTATTTTCTGCTGTTTGCCTCCATGAAAATTGGAGGCTTCTTTTATAGCCTTTTTCACTTAATTCATTTCTAAAAGTATCATCATTTAAAACTCTAAATAAAGAATTATTTAATTCACTATTATTATAAGGATTAATTAAAATAGCAGAATCACCTGTAACTTCAGGAATAGATGTAAGATTTGATGTTATAACAGCAGTCTTACATCTCATAGCCTCTAGTGGTGGGAGACCAAAGCCTTCATAATAAGATGGATATACAAATAAATCAGCTCCATTATAAAGTATAGGTAAGTCACTATTTTCTAAGAATCCTGTAAAAATAACATCATCTTCTAAGTTAAGACTTTTTGCATATTCTTTTAAGTTTAATCCTTCATCTTTTAATGAACCACCAAGTAATAATTTATATTTTTTATTAAGGCTCTTATAAACAGAAGAAAATGCATCGATTATTCCTTTAACATTCTTTCTAGCGCTAAATCCTCCTATATATAAAATATATGGACAGTCAAAAGAAAATCTTTTATTTATAATTTCTTTGCAGAGTCTTTTATCCATAGGTTTAAAATCATAATTTGCAGAAAGCGGAGTTACAAATACTTTATCTTCAGGATATCCTCTAAAGAATTTTAAAATATCTTTTTTTGAATACTCAGAAACTGTAAGTATACCTTTTGAGTTTTCAATTATATTAGGCATATCTCTTAGAAACCTCTTTAAGTAACCAGGTCCAACAGTTTCAGGCATTATATAAGGGATTAAATCATGTATTGTAACAACTGTATTTATATCATATTCAAAAGGAAAGCCAATTCCGTTTTGGGGAATATGATAAAGATCTATATTTTTATCTTCAATTAATTTTGGAATATAGTAAGTTTCAAAGAAACTTCCACGCCTTCCAGAACATAAAGTTAACTTAGTATTATCTTTTAAAAATTCCTTTTTTGATTTTCCAGTCCAAATTAAATCAAAACTATCTTCCTTATCTATGTTTATCATTTCTGAAATAACATTTTTCGTATAAGTACCTATACCTGTACCTTCATGTAAATTTACGCTTCTAGCATCTATACAGACTTTCATAATAACACCTCGAAATACGCTCTATATTATAAAATATTATATATGGTAATTTTTGTGAATGAAATCACATTAAATTATTAGAATTCATATAATAAAAAGAAATAATGGATTTATTGGAAAGGGAGCTTTTGGATGGATAAAGAAAAAATAAAGTTAAAGATAGAAGAAGAATATGAGATAAAGGTAAAAACGGTTGAAAAAGTTAAGAATACTTATAAGATAAATGGAGATGAGGGATATTGTTTAAAAGTTTCACAATATAAATTCCCTCATTTTTATTTTATATTATCTTCAATAAATCATCTTTTAAATAAAGGATTTGATGGAGTATTAGACATAATTGAAACTAAAAATAAAGTAAAGTATATAGAGCTTGAAGGAAAGTATGCGTACTTAACAAAATGGATAAAAGCAAGGCAGAGTGATTTTGAAAACTTAGATGAATTAAGTAAAGTTTCAAGCAAGCTTTCTGAATTACATGTCTTTAGTAGGGACTTTACAATCACTCCTATGATGAATCCAAGGATATATTGGTTTTCATGGATAAAAACATTTAAGACAAGAATAAATGAAATAAAAGATTTTGAAAATAGAATAAATCAAAAAGCTCATAAAAATGAATTTGATAAGTTATTTTTAAGTAATGTAGATAAAGAAGTAGAAAGAGGATTTAAAAGTGTAAATGGATTAGAAAATAGTAAATATATAAGTGTTATGGAAGAGCAAATTATGAGAAGAGGCTTTTGCCATCATGATTTTGCAAATCATAATATTTTAATAGATGAGGATGAAAATATTAAAATCATAGATTTTGATTACTGTATATTAGATAGTAATCTGCATGATTTATCATCCTTAATTATAAGAAGTATGAAAAGCAATGGATGGGATACTAATATAGCCAATATAGTATTAGATGGATATTCTAAAAATATAACTGTGTGTGAAGATGAACTAAATATTATGAAAGAATTTATTAGATTTCCACAGGAATTTTGGCAAATAGGATTACAAGTTTATTGGGAGCAACAACCTTGGGGAGAAGAGTTTTTTATAAAGAAGCTAAACAAATATTTAAATAGTATAGAAGACAGGACTAGGTTTATAGATAACTTTTTTTAAGTTCTAAGGAGGGATTACTTTAGATATGCTGGATTTAAAGAACTATCTTTTAGATAAAGATGTTTATATTAAAGATGAATATTTTAAAGATGGAAAAAAATTTATAGATATAGAAAAGCAAATAGATTTAATTATAAATTTTCAAAAAATACTTAAAGGATACACTCCAAAAGATAAGGGTTGTATAAGAAGTGAGTTTGGCAAAAGAATAGATAGGATATACGTTATGACTAAAAAGCTTGAGGTTATTTATAAAGATAAAAATATATATGAGAAAGAAATAATAAAAAAGTGTAATTTAGGATTAAAAAAGATAAAAGAGATAGATTATAGAGAAATATTAAAAAGAGGTATGTTAAATAATGAGTTTGCTATAGATAGAGTGGATCCTGCTAATTTAAGAGTAGATAATAAAATTCAAGTTGGAAAAATAAAAAAAATTACTTTTAATACGGTTGAAGAAGATTTTATAAATTATATGATGAAAAGAAAAAAAGTAGACAAGAAAAATATTATAGATGATTATGTTAAGCAATATGTAGAAAAATCTAATCTAGAAAAAAGCAGTTTAAATTATATAAATATAATATTAGATATTCCACAAGAAAGTTTAAGATACTTATACAAATTTAGGGGAGAGGAGAATGTAGATTATAGCGAATTTAAAAGCATTGCAGAAAATGAATTGGAGTTTTAATGGAGGTAATTATGAGGAAAAATAGATATGTTGAAAAAAAACTTCTTTGTAGATATGACTTAAGTAAAGAGTTCTTTGATAATTTAGGTATAGAGATAGAAGATATAACTCCAGTGAGAAAAGTATATGTATTAAAAACTCCAGATAAAGGTAAGAAAGTTTTAAAGAAAGTAGATTATGATGAAAACAAAATAGAATTTATTTATAATTCTCTTACTTATGTAAATAAAAACTTCCCATACATTATGAAAATGAATAAATTAAGAGATAATGATACATTCGTTAAATGGAATGATGATAATTATATTTTAATGGATTTGATTGAGGGAAGGGAAGCTTGTGTTACAAATCCAATTGAACTTGAACTATGTGGAGAAGCAGTTGCACTAATGCATAAATCTTCTATAGGGATAGAAGATTATTTAAGTTCTAAAGTAAAAACTATTATTAGAAACCCTGATTTAGTTAATAAATATAAAGAATGTGAAGAGGATATAAAAAAGATAAAAGAATGGGTTTTAAATTATAAATATAAAAATGAGTTTGATAAACTTTTCTTAGAAAACTGTGATAAGTGTTTAGAGGATATAAGACTATCTAGAAAGTTACTTGCTTCAACTAATTATAAAAATCTTATAAATGATAAAGAACTAATTTGTTTATGTCATAATGATTTAGCTAATCATAATTTTTTAATAGAAGATGAGAAGATTAATATAATCGATTTTGATTATGCAACTATAGGGCTTAGAACTCTAGATGTGGCAGACTTTTTACTTAAATGGATAAAAAATAGTGTGTTTGATATAACTAAAGGTGATATGTTCTTAGATAGTTATAATAATATATTTAAATTAAAAGATGATGAATATGCTTTGATATATGCAATAATGACTTTCCCAAGAGATATTTATTCAACTATATCTTCATATTATCATAAAGCAAAGGAATGGGATGAAGAAGTATTTCTTCATAGGTTTAAAATTAAGTTAGAAAATGAAGTGTTTAGAAAGAAATTTATAGAGCAGTTTAAAGAGAAATACTTAAAATAAAAAAGATTAAAAAGTATAGAGAATAAATCTCTATACTTTTTATTATATAAATAAAAAATACACTTTAGATTATTGCTAAAGTGTATTAATAGTTATTTTTAGGTTATCTTAAAATACTTTCATAAGCTTTGACGGTATTTATTGCAGTTTTCCTCCAAGAGAATGACCTACTTCTTACTATAGCTTTTTTAACCATAGTAAGAACTAATAAGCTATCATTTAATACGCGTTTCATTGCAAAGGCAAGTTCATCAGTATTTTTTGGATCTACTAGTATTGCAGAGTCATAACATACTTCTGGTATTGAAGTTACATTGGAGGTTATTACTGGTGTTCCACAAGCCATAGCTTCAATAGGTGGAAGTCCAAAACCTTCGTAGAAAGAAGGATAAACTAACATCTCAGATGCATTGTAGAATATAGGTAAATCTTCAAGTGGTACAAAACCAGTAAAAATAATATCCTTTTCAATTTTAAGTTGACGAGCTCTCTTTAAATAAATATCGTAAGAAGGACCTTTTTTTCCTATAATTACGAGTTTTGTAGTTCTTCTTTCAATTTTAGGTATTAGAGCAAATGCTTCTATTAGACCAAGTATATTTTTTCTTGGACTAAATCCTCCAACATATAAAATAAAATCTGAAGTTAATCCGTATTTAACTTTAAGTTTTTGTTTGCATGAACATTTACTCATTGGTTTATAAATTGGTTCTGCAGCTAAAGGTGTTACAAAAATTTTATCTAAAGGATAGTTAAATTCTTCTGAAATATCTTTCTTTGAGAATTCTGAAACTGTTATTATTCCATCGCAATTTTTTAAAATACCTGGCATTTCATCATTAAATATCCTAAGATATCTATCACTAACTGTTTCAGGCATTCTAAGAGGGATTATATCATGTAATGTAATAACTTTCTTACAGTCTACATTATTAGAAAGTCCTACACCATTTTGAGGAACGTGATATAACTCCATATTGCTATTTGAAAGAATGTTTGGAACATTAACATCATCCCAAAAACTCTCCTTAACTACTGTATCTACTTTTTGGATATTAAAATTGTCATTCAAATTTTTAAGATTTTTATTATCTGGTGTAAAAATTAAATAATCATTAATCGCATCAACACTATTTAAACTAGTTATTAGTTGATATGTGTATGTGCCAATACCTGTTCCTCTGTACCATTCTGCGGCTCTTCCATCAATGCCAATTTTCATGATTTAATCCTTTCAAAGTATTATTAATACTATTATATTTAATAAAGTTAAAAAATGTTAATAAAAGAAATAATACATACATATAGATATTAAGGGGGTGGTTACAATGATGAGAGAGTTTGAAATAGAAAGACAATTCGGAATTGAAATCGAAACATTAAAAGCAAACAAAGGAATATATTATTTAAAAACAAATAAAGGAGAAAGGTGTTTAAAGAAAATAAACTATGGACCACAAAAATTATTATTTGTATACGGCGCTAAAGAACATTTAATAAATAATGGTTTTGATAAAGTAGATAGATATTTTTTAAACATAGATGGTGAACCTTATGCACTAGTAAATGAAGATTTATACACTCTTTCAATGTGGTTAGAAGGAAGAGAATGTGATTTTCATAAAATATCAGAAGTAAAACTTGCAGCTGAAGCATTAGCCAGATTACATGAGGCATCTAAAGGATACGATCCACCAGAAAACTCAAAGCTTAAAAGTGACCTAGGTAGATGGCCAAATTTAATGGCTAAAAGAATCAAATCGTTAGATAAAATGAGAGATATGGTTAGAAAGAAAAACAATAAAAGTGATTTTGATTTATTATATATTAAATCAATGGAATTTTATAAAGAAATGGGAAAGAAAGCTCATGAAACTTTAATTAATTCAGATTACAATAGACTTTGTGATATAGCAGAAGAAGAAAAAGGATTCTGTCACCATGATTTTACTTATCATAATATAATAATTGATAAGAATGAAGAAGTAAATGTAATAGATTTTGATTATTGTAAGAGAGAAATAAGAACATTTGATATATCAAATTTCATAACTAAAGTTTTAAAGAGAGTAGATTGGGATTTTGAATATGCTAAAGCAATAATAGATGCATATAATAGTGTGTCAAAATTAGAAGATGAAGAGTATAAAGTATTATTATCTTACTTACAATTCCCACAAAGGTATTGGAGACTTGCAAATAGATACTATTACAATGAAGTTAATTGGGGTCAAAATACTTTTGCAAGCAAACTACAAAATATAATTGATGAAAGAGAAATTTATTTAAAATTCTTAGATGATTTTAAGAAAGAATACAATATAAACTAAAATAAAACTCTAGTTAAAATAAAACTCTATTTTAATAGAGTTTTATTTTATTTGATTATCATATAAAAGTTTTTCTACATAGAATAAAATAGAGCAAAATTTATTAGGTGGTAATTATGGAAATTGGAGACGTAGTTGTAAGAAAGTCATATGATAAAGATGTTACTTTTAAAGTAATAGATATAAAAGATGAAAATGGTAAAAAGATATATATATTAAAAGGAATAAATATAAGAATAATTGCTGACTCAGAAAAGGATGATTTAGAAGAAGTAAGGGACGATTATTATGGAGAGCAAGATAAAATATTAAATAGTAGAGTTAATAGATCTATAAAAAATGCTATAGCAAGCAGATCGATGGATGAAAGAAAGGGAAATTCAAAAGAAAATAAAGTAGTAAAGAATCAAAAAGATACAAGCTGCAAAGAATTATTTTTTGGAAGGCCGGGTAAGATACTTCATGTAGATGGAGATAAAGATTATATGGATACATGTCTTAAAGTTTATAAACAACTATCACTTGATGCAGTTGGTGTTTCTATAAAAGAAGAGGAACAACCATATAAGATAGTTGATCTAGTTAAAGAAATAAAACCAGATATAGTAGTCTTAACAGGCCATGATAGTGTTATTAAAAATACTAGAAATTATTTAGACTTAGATAATTATAGAAATTCGAAATTTTATAGAGATGCTGTAAAGGCTCTTAGAGATTATAATTCGAGTTATGATGAGCTTGTTATATTTGCAGGTGCATGCCAAAGTTGTTATGAATGTATGTTAGATGCAGGAGCAAATTTTGCATCATCACCTAATAGGGTTTTAATACATTGTTTAGACCCTGTGTTTGTATGTGAAAAAATAGCATACACAAAAATAAATGAAGTTGTTTCAATTCAGGACGTTATAGAAAACACAATAACAGGAATAAGAGGAATAGGTGGATTACAAACTAGAGGTAAATATAGAGAAGGATATCCTAAGTCTTCTTACCTTTTATAGGTAAAAAATACTAATTATAAATAATGTGCATAAATATAATCCTTTTTACAAATAATAAAAAAGGTAAAGAAAATTTAGGAAAAATATTGACAATGGAATATGTAAATGATAAAATTAAGTTTTTGCTTGACGTATCTTCAAAAAAATGGTATAATTTCTTTAGGAAAGAGGGTGTTTTTATGGAAACTATTAGAACTATCTCTTCAATAAAAAAGAGTATTGAAGGGCACCTTGGAGAAAAAGTAACTTTAAAAGCTAACGGAGGAAGAAAAAAGATTCTGGTTAACGATGGAGTTTTAGAAAGTGCATATCCTAGCATTTTCGTAATTAGATTAGACAACGACACCCAAAGAACCGTGACATATAGTTATTCAGATGTATTAACTCAAACAGTGCAATTACATTTTCCAGGATAGAATAAAAAAACTTCGATTAAATCGAAGTTTTTTTATTTTTTTTTTTAATTAAGTAAAAAAAAAGAAAGATGGTGGGTTTCCATCTTTCAACTATGGTATAAAAGGGTATTGAGAATTTATGAGAGGTTATATGGTCAATAACCATTTACTATGTTACGACATTAAACTACTTTTGTCAACAAAAAAATTAAAAAAAATTAAAAAAGTCCATATTATTAGAAGTAAATGGATAAATTGAAAACTTAAATAATAAAGATTGAAAAAATAAATAATAAAAATATCCAAAAAATAGTAATAAAAAATGAATCTTTTTATATACATAGTAGTAGGTAGAATATAGGAGGGATTAAAATGTCAAATATAGATGTTATAAAAGAAAATATTCAATTTGAGCAACTTTTAAGAGAAAGCGACACTACAACTATGTTAAATGAAGAATATCTTATACCAGATACTCATCCTGATGTTCATGAAATACTTATGGTAGATGCAAAACCTACAATATTATCAAAAGAAATTTCAGGTGACAAAGTTATACTTGATGGTACAGTAGATTATAATTTATTGTACTTAGCAAAAGAAGATGAGCTTGTAGTTTCATCAGTAAATTATACACAAAAATTTTCAAGTGATTTAGATTTAGATGAAAGTGAACATAAAATAACCTGTGAAGTTTGCTGTAACGTAGAACATATTGAAACAAAGATAATCAATGAAAGAAAGGTATCAATTGATGGTGTTCTTAATTTCAATTGGGAAATGTACAAAAATAAAGAAGTAGAACTTATAAAAGATGTTGATGGAACTGATGAAATAGAAGTTCTTAAAAAGAATGAAATAATAAATAGCACAGATGTTAATGAAAATGTTGAACTTGCAGGTAAATCATTAATAAGAGTAAGTATGGATAAACCACAAGTATCAAGAATATTAAAAAGTAAACTAGAACTTCAAAAGAAAGAGATTAAAGTTTTAGAAGAAAAAATATACTGCGGGTGCTACTGTAAAGTTTTTGTATTATATTTAAGTAATGAAGGAAGAGATATACAGTGCTTAGAAGATAATGTGTATATTTCTAAAGAAGTAGAAATGCCAAATGTAACATCAGATATGATAGTTACTGGAGATTATGATATAAAGGGTAAAGATGTAACTGTAGAAGAAGATGATTTAGGTGAATCAAGATTAGTAAATACAGAAATAACTATAGCATGCAACGTTAAAGCATTCTCTAAAAAGAGCATAGATGTTGTAACAGATGCGTATTCACCTAAAGTTAATTTAGAACTTTCTAAAAATTCTTCTAGATTAGGTATACTTGAAGGAGTATATAATAACGAATCCATAGTTAAAGATAATATATATATAAATGAAAACAACATGATGCCAGATAAGATAATAACAGCAGCAGGAGCTGTAATGATTACTGAAAAATCAGTTGAAGAAAATAAAATTATGATTGGTGGATATATAAGGGTTAATGTTATATACAAGACTAACGATGAAGCAAAATACTTAGATAAAGTATCAGGTGATATTCCATTTAATATAAGTATTGATGCAAGTGGTGTAAATGAAAGAATGAAAGCATTAGTAAAAGCTACAATGGAAAACTTAGATGTTTCAATAGAAGCAAATACTATTGCAGTTAGATGTACACTAGTAACAATTGCAAAAGTATTATATGAAGTTGAAAAAAACTTTGTAAATGATATTGTAGTTGGAGATGGTGAAGAAGTTAAAAAGAAATCTAGTATTACAATATATGTTGTTGGAAAAGGCGATACTTTATGGGAGTTAGCAAAGAGATATAGAACAACAATGGATGATATAATAAAATTAAATGAATTAGAAGATCCTGATTCTCTAGTTCCTGGACAAAAATTATTAATACCTGGAAGAGCTATGTAATTATAAAAATTAATAAAAAATCCTATCAATTAAAATAATTGGTAGGATTTTTCTTGTTTTTGAATAAATAATAATGCTCGGGGAAATACTAATAAACGCAAGATTAGAGGTGAATATTATGAAATCTAGATTAAATTATAAATTAGTTGTAATTGGGGGAGCTGAAGATAAAAAAGGCAGAAAGAAAATATTAAACGAAGTATGTAATTTAATAAATAAAGATAAAGATACACTTTTAGTTGCAACTATAGCATCAGAAGTACAAGGCGAGATGGAAGATATATATAGAAAAGTTTTTAATAATATTGGGGTTAAAAACTTAAAATTTTTAAGTATAGAAGAAAGAGAAGAAGCATACTTACAAAGTAATTTAGAATTAGTTAAGGAAGCTAAATTAATATTTTTTACAGGGGGAGACCAGCTTAAAATTACAAGCTTAATAGGAGGTACCCCACTTAACAAAAAACTTATAGATGGAATGTATGAAGGAAAAATAATAGTTGGAACTTCAGCAGGGGCATCTGTTATGAGTGGTACTATGATACTTGAAGGCGATGATGAGGAATCTCCTAATAAACATAGTATAAATATGTCTCCTGGTCTAGGACTTATAAGAAATGCAATAATAGACCAACATTTTATACAACGAGGAAGAATAGGAAGATTATTAACAGGTGTTGCTGAGAATCCAGAAAATTTAGGGATTGGTATAGATGAAGATACAGCAATAATTGTAGATGAACGAAAACTTATAACGGTAATTGGAAGCGGTGCTGTATACATATTGGATGGAAATTCAATAATTCATTCAAATGTTTCAGAACAACATAGAGATAAACCATTAAGTATATTCAATGTTAAATTACATGTGCTTATTGAAGGGAATAAATTTGACTTAGTTAAGAAGATACCTTTTGAGGAGGAAGTATTAAGAGATGAAGATAACAGGAATGAGGATATTTAAGGGACGTAATATATATTCTCATAAAAGATGTATCAGAATGGATGTAGATCTTGAAGGATATTGTGAAACACCAAGTAATAAAATAGAAGATTTTAATGATACACTATTAGAACTATTACCTATATTAAAAGAGCATAGATGTGGGATAGATGTTCCTGGAGGTTTTGCTATAAGATTAAGAGAAGGAACATACTTAGCACATATATGTGAGCATATGATAATTGGACTTCAAAATATGCTAGGCATTGATATTGCCTATGGAAAAGCTAGAGAGTGCGAAGGGGATCATTATTATATAATTTATGAATATATATATGAAAAAACAGCAATTGAAATAGGAAAATTAGCAGTTGATATAATAAATTCATTAATAGTACAGAAAAAATTCAATCTTGATGAGAGAATAAAGGTAATAAAAGAAGTATTAAGTAAAGAAACTATAGGTCCTAGCACAGAAGCAATAAAAAATGCTGCAGAAGGACTTAAAATGCCAGTGTTTGAAATTGAAAACTCAGGATATTATCAAATAGGTTATGGAAAGCAAGGTAAAATTATTGAAGCAACAATAGGATGTGATACTAGTTGTATTGGTGCAGATATTGCTTGTGATAAAATGTTAACAAAACAACTTCTTAAAAATCAAAGTATACCTGTTGCTTGTGGAGAAAAAGTATGTAATGTAATAGATTTATTACAAGAAGCAGAATACATTGGATATCCAGTTGTATTAAAACCACAGTGTGGAAATCAAGGTAAAGGTGTAATATTAAATATAAAAAATGATAAAGAATTAGTTGAAGCTTACAACAAATTAATAAAAGAATTTAAAGACATAATTATTGAAAAATATATAATCGGAAATGATTATAGAGTTTGTGTCGTAAATAATGAAGTTGTTGCAGCTTCTTTAAGAATTCCACCAACTGTATATGGAGATGGAAAAAGCACAATAGAAGAACTTATATCTATTTTAAATACTGATCCGTTAAGAGGTGAAGACCACGAGAAACCTTTAACTAAAGTAAAGATAGATGATGAAATGAAAAATACATTAAAAGAAAGTGGATATACTTTAGAAAGTATACCAAATATTAATGAGAAGATAATACTTAGACATAATGCAAATTTATCTACCGGTGGAAAAGCGATAGATTGTACAGATGATATATGTGAAGAAAATAAAAGAATTTGTATAAGAGCTGCAAAGGCCATTGGATTAGATATATGTGGAGTAGATATAACAGCTAACACTATTAAAGAACCACTTTATGATCAAGGCGTTATTATGGAGATAAATGCAGCGCCTGGAATAAGAATGCATCATCATCCATCAGAAGGAAAAGTTCGTAATGTTGGAGAAAAAATAGTTAAACATTTGTATAAAGATAATGTTACAAATATTCCTGTAATATCTGTAACAGGAACTAATGGAAAGACTACAACAACAAGATTAATATCTTATGTATTAAAACTTATGGGGAATACTGTAGGTATGACATCTACTGATGGGATTTATATAGGAGATGAATGTATAGATATTGGTGATGATACGGGGTATGAAAGTGCAAAAGCTATATTATTAAATAAAGATGTAGATGCAGCTGTTTTAGAAACGGCAAGAGGTGGAATAATTAAAAAAGGTTTAGCTTATGACTTAGCAGATGTTGGTGTTATAACTAATATAACAGGTGATCATTTAGGTTTAGATGATATAAATGATTTAGAAGAGTTAAGCTTTGTAAAATCATTGATAGTAGAGGCTGTAAAACCAGATGGGTATGCAGTAATTAATGTTGATGATCCTTGGTCAAGAAAAATAATAGATAGAATTAAAGGAAATGCTATTTATTTTTCAAAAGACAAGGATAATGAATTAATTAAAGAAAACATTAATAATGGAAATATATCAGTATTTATAGAAGGTGACATGATCTGTGTTGTTAATAACAATAAAAAATATAATGTTATTAAATTAAGTGATGTACCAATAACATTAGATGGTAAATTATCTTTCAACATAGAAAATGCTTTAGCAGCATGTGCTGCATTAGTTGGTATAGGAATAGACTATTGTATGATAGCTAGAGGTTTTTCTAAATTTATGTTAGATGCAAAGCATAATTCAGGAAGATTTAATCTTTATGAAATAAATGAAAGAAAAGTTATATTAGATTATGGTCATAATACTGATGGGTATAGAGCTATATTTAAAGCACTAAAGGGAATAGATCATAACAATTTAATAGGCGTTATTGGAATTCCTGGTGATAGGAGTAATGATATGGCTAAAGAAATCGGCATGATTAGTAGTGCTAACTTAGATAAGATTATAATAAAAGAAGATAAGGATAGAAGAGGAAGAGAAAAAGGTGAGATTTGCAATCTTATAAAAGAAGGTATAGATGAAGAAAAAGATTGTAAAATAATATTAGATGAAAGTGAAGCACTTATAGAGGCATTAAAAATAAGTGATAAGGGAGACATAATAGTTATGTTCTTTGAACAATTAGCTCCTTTAGTAAAAGTCATAAAAGATATAAGTGATAATGGAATGAATGAAAATATAGTTAATATGTAATATATAAAGTCAGTTCTAACCTGTATAGGGGTGAGCTGACTTTTATTTATTTTAAAAATTTACAAAGTGATAATTACTTTAATATATTTAAAATGGAAATATAAGAAGATTTTATATTACAATAAAATTAGACAGAATTTAATATGCTATGATAAAATATTAAAATGACTTTAACAAAGGGAAGGGAAATATAATGAAAATAAAAGCATATGCTAAAATCAATATATCATTAGATGTTATTGGAAAAAGAGAAGATGGATATCATTTATTAAGAATGATAATGCAAGGTATAGATTTATATGATGAAATAACTGTAGAGAAAATAAGTTCAGGTATAAGCATTTCATGTAATAAACCATATGTACCTAATGATGAGAGAAATTTAGCTTATAAGGCAGCGAAGCTTTTTATAGATACATTTAATATAAAATCAGGTGTTAAAATAGTAATTAATAAAAACATACCTGTTTCAGCAGGGCTTGCAGGGGGAAGCACAGACTGTGCTGCTGTATTAAAACTTATGAATAAAATATTCAATAAAAACTTAAGTGATAAAGAACTTATGGAACTTGGTGTAAAACTAGGCGCGGATGTACCATATTGTATAAATGGAGGAACTGCACTTTGTGAAGGTGTTGGAGAGGTAATAACTCCACTTAAATCTTTTAAGGATAAAATATTAGTTCTTGTAAAACCACCATTTGGAGTATCAACTAAAGGAGTATATCAAGAATTTGATTTATCAAAAGTTGTATTCCATCCAAACACAGAAGCTCTAATTAAAAATATGGAAAATGATAATTTAGAGTTTGTTGCTAAGAATATGAAAAATCTTCTTGAAAATGTTACTCTTTTAAAATATAAAGAGATAATTGGAATAAAGCAATCAATGATGGAATACGGAGCTTTAGGTAGCATGATGAGCGGTAGTGGCCCAACTGTATTTGCTTTCTTTGAAGATATGTTAAAAGCTCAAAAGTGTTATGAAGCAATGAAGAAAAAGTATAAAGATGTATTTATAACAAGAACAATTTAAAGATATGTATAAAACTCTCTTAAATGGTAATAATCATTACTATTAAGGGGGTTTTTAGTATGAAAAAATTTATTTATATATTAATGATTGGCTTAGGTTTAACTTTTCTTTCGGGATGTACAAGCAGTGAAGTAAATGAAAATAGTAATAATGAGGAAGTAGTTTATGACTATGATAGTGTAAAGGACGAATTAATTAGATTTCATGTAATTGCAAACAGTGATAGCAAAGAAGATCAAGAGTTAAAACTTAAAGTAAGAGATGAAGTAATAAAACATTTAGAACCATTATTAAAAAATTCTAAAAGTATTGAAGAATCAAGAAAAATAATTAAACAAAACAATAAAAAGGTAATTAATATAGCTAAAAAGGTTGTAAAAGATAATGGATACAGTTATAATGTTCAAACAGAATTATCAAGAGAAAATTTCCCTGAAAAGGTATATGGAAAGATAGTATTACCACAAGGGGAATATGAAGCTTATAGAATATTAATAGGTGATGCATCAGGTCAAAATTGGTGGTGTGTTATGTTTCCACCATTATGTTTTGTTGATGTAACTAAAGGTTCAGTTGCTTATAATGAAACTGAAAGAAGGATGGATGAAATAAGTAAGAATAAGAAAACTGAAGAAAATACTGATGAGGAGTATGAGCTGAAATTTAAAATTGTTGAAGTTTTAAAAGATGCATTTTAGTAATTAGTATAAATTTTAACTTGATAAAACTAAAGAAGAATCTTAAACTATAATTTGTAACGTTATTTGAAGTTTAACATTTAGTTTAAATAAATTGATTTTAGGAGGAAATTTTAATGACTAGAGCACTAGCTATGATTTCAGGTGGATTAGATAGTATATTAGCAGCAAAGTTAATAAAGGATCAAGGGATAGAGGTAATAGGAATATGTTTTAGATCATATTTCTTTAATGAAGAAAATGCAAAAAGAATGACTAAACAAATAGATATACCATTAGAAGTTGTTGATTTTTCAAAAGAGCACTTTGAAATGGTTAAGGATCCTAAGAATGGATGGGGAAAGAATATGAACCCATGCATAGATTGTCATGCAATGATGATGAGATATTCAGGTGAACTTTTAAAGAGGTTTAATGCAGACTTTATAATTACAGGAGAAGTATTAAATCAAAGACCAATGTCTCAAAATAGACAAGCATTAAATAAAGTAACAAAAGAATCAGGATTTAAGGAAAAAATATTAAGACCTTTATGTGCTAAAAATCTAGATGAAACTCAAATGGAAAAAGACGGATTAGTAGATAGAGAAAAATTACTTAACATATCAGGTAGAAGTAGAAAAGTTCAAATGGAACTTGCAGATAAGTGGGGAATAAAAGATTATCCATCACCTGCTGGAGGTTGTAGATTAACTGAACCAAACTATTCAATGAGACTTAAAGAATCTTTAGATAGAAATGGTGATGCAACACCAAAGGAAATAGAATTATTAAGATATGGAAGACACTTTGTAAGTGATAATGGATGTAAAATAATAATTACTAGAACTAAAGATGAAGGGGATATAGTAAAGACTTTATTAACTAAAGAAGATATAATATTATATCCAAAAAGCCACAATGGAGCTATGGGAATTATAACTGGAAAGTATAATGAAGAAGATAGAGAATTAGCTGCAAAGATAACAGGAAGATATTGCAAAGGAAAAGATTTAGATGAAGTTGAAATATCATATGGAAACTTTGGTGCTAAATTTAGTGGAAGCTTAAAGGTTAAACCAGCAACAGAAGAGGAAATTAATAAATACATAATACAAGGTAAGTAAGGGGTGATTTTTTGGATAAAAAAGCAATTATTAAAATAATTAGTAATGCTACTATGGAAAAAAATGAACTTATAGAAGTTGTTACACCAGGTAATTTTCTTATAGAAAATGATGAATTCATCGCAACTTATAAGGAAACAGAGATTTCAGGAATGCAAGGTACTGATACTAAACTTAAAATCGGAGAAAATTACATAATCCTTGAGAGAGAAGGAAGTACAACAACGAAGATGCATTTTGAAAAAAATAAGCAAACAGTATCTTTATATAATACACCTTATGGAATGCTAGAATTAACTGTGAATACTAGAGAATTAGATATTGAAATGAATGAAAATGGTGGTAATGTAAGAATAAAATATGATATGCAAGTTGCAGGTCAACCACCAATAAAAACAGAATTAAAGCTAGAAATAAAAGCATAATTAAAATTTAAGTGAAATGATACTTATAAATATTAAAAAGTATTGTTTCACTTTTTTTTATTTAACTTGTCTAAAAAAGTATAGTTTGGAGATACTTAGGTTATAGGAGGAATTTTTTTTATGATAAATGAAGAAAAATATTTCAAAATTATAAGCAAAATTTGTGAAGTTAACCACATATCAAATGATGAGCTTGTTGAAATACTTAAGAAAAGAGAATCAAAATATTTATTAGTTTTATTTTTAAAGAAATATAATTGTTGTTCTGAGGAAGAATTAAAGGAATTACTTAATGTTAGAACAAGAAGAAGTATTAATTATAATTATGAAAAAGCAGAAGAAAAATTTCTCATAAATAGAAACTTTAGAGACAAATATTTAGAGATTGAAAAGAAAATAGATGAGATTATTTAGATGTAAATAAAAAATGAATAAAATATGACTAGATATTAAAAAATAATTGTGGTACTATAGTATCTATGTTATTGAATGAAAACGCGATAACCACCACTACCCCATAAATTAAATTTATGGGGTAATATCAATTATACTTCATAAATTAATAAGTGTCAACTAAAATAGAAGTTTAAAAATAAAATTTTCTCATAGGAGGAGCTAATAATGAACAAAAGAACAAAGTATATTTTCGTAACAGGCGGAGTTGTATCAGCATTAGGTAAAGGTATTACAGCGGCATCACTTGGAAGACTACTAAAAAATAGAGGTCTTAAAGTATCAATACAAAAATTTGACCCATATTTAAATGTTGACCCAGGTACAATGAGCCCATATCAACACGGAGAAGTTTTCGTAACTGATGATGGAGCAGAAACAGATTTAGATTTAGGTCACTATGAAAGATTCATTGATGAAAACTTAACTCAAAATAGTAATATAACAACTGGTAGAATATACTGGTCAGTTATATCAAAAGAAAGAAGAGGAGAATACTTAGGAGGAACAGTTCAAGTAATCCCTCACATAACAAATGCTATAAAAGATAAAGTTTATAGAGCAGCTAAAGAAAGAGACGTAGATGTTGTTATAACTGAAATTGGTGGAACAGTTGGAGATATCGAATCACAACCATTCTTAGAAGCTATTAGACAAGTAAGAAGTGAAGTTGGTGGAGATAATGTTTGCTTTATACACGTAACATTAGTTCCTTACCTTGGAAAAGCAGGAGAGCTTAAAACTAAGCCAACTCAACACTCAGTTAAAGAATTAAGAACTATAGGAATTCAACCAGATATAATCGTATGTAGATCTGAAAAAGAATTATCAGAAGATATAAAGAATAAGATAGGATTATTCTGTAACATAGATGGAAAATCAGTTATTCAAAATCTTGATGCAGATCATTTATACGAAGTTCCTTTAATGTTACACGCTGAAGGATTAGATAACTTAGTATGTGAAAAGTTACACCTTGGATGTAAAGATATAGACAATAGCGAATGGATTGATATGGTTCAAAGAATAAAGAACTTAGAAGATGAAGTAACAATTGCTTTAGTTGGTAAGTATGTAGAATTACATGATGCATACATATCAGTTGTTGAAGCATTAAGTCACGGTGGACTTGCAAACAACACTAAAGTAAACATAAAATGGGTTAATTCAGAAGAATTAGAAAGCCAAGACGTTAACGAAGTATTAAAAGGAGTTCAAGGTATATTAGTACCAGGTGGATTCGGAGATAGAGGAGTAGAAGGTAAAATCGATGCTATAAGATGGGCAAGAGAAAACAAAGTACCTTTCCTTGGAATATGTCTTGGAATGCAATGTGCAGTAATAGAGTTTGCTAGAAACGTATTAGGACTTGAAGGTGCACACAGTTCAGAATTAAATCCTGATACTAAATATCCAGTAATAGATATAATGCCAGAACAAAAGGATATAGAAGACTTAGGTGGAACAATGAGACTTGGAGTTTATCCATGTAAGTTAGATGAAGAAACTAAAGCATATGACTGCTACAAAGATGAAGTTATCTATGAAAGACACAGACATAGATACGAATTCAACAACGAATACAAAAAAGAAATTATCGAAAATGGAATGACAATTGCAGGAACAAGTCCAGATGGAAGACTAGTTGAAATAGTTGAAATAGAAGATCACCCATGGTTTGTTGCAGCACAATTCCACCCAGAATTAAAATCAAGACCAAATAGACCACATCCATTATTCACTGGATTTATAGAAGCTGCAGTAGCAGAGAAAACAAAAGAAAACTAATTAAAGAGGTATCCCAATTTGCTTGGGATACCTTTTATTTCAATTTTTTTCAAATAAATATTTGATATAACTTGCAAAAGTATTAATATTGAAGGATAATAAAATTAAAGTCAATGTCTTAAAATCTTACCTTAATAATTTCCAAATTAAATTTGAAAATATTAGTTTATATAAAGTCTGATTAATACGGAGGTGTCATTTTGACAAAAGAAGTTTACGAAAGCATGACTTTAGCAAAACTTAAAGAAATTGCTAAAGAATTAGAAATAAAGAACATATCAAAATACAAGAAAAGTGAATTGATAGATGAAATATTAAATAAAAAAGTAAATACTATAGAAAAAGATGGAGTAATTTTAAAAGAAAAAATATCACCAAAAACTAGAGAAAATAATAGCTATAGTAATTATTCTAATAATCAAAATAATAATTATAATAATTCAAACAACAATTACAATAATCAAAACAACAATAATTATAATAATTCAAATAATAACTACAATAACCAAAATAATTACCAAAATTCAAATAGAAACAATAATCAAGGTGAGAGAAATTTATCTTCAGCAGAAACAATATCAGGAATATTACAAATTCAAGAAAACAATAGCTTTGGATTTTTAAGAGGAAAGAACTGTTTAAGTAGTAGTGAAGATGTATATGTATCACCAGCTCAAATAAGAAGATTTAATTTATCAACAGGAGATAAGCTTGAAGGTAAGGTAAGAGAACCAAAAGAAGGAGAAAAGTTTAAGGCTTTAATTTATTTAGAAAAAGTAAATGATGAAAATCCTGAAAACGCAGTTAAGAGAATACCTTTTGAAAAATTAACTCCAATATATCCTAAAGAAAGAATTAGATTAGAAGGTAACGGACAAAATGATTTATCAACAAGACTTATGGATATAATATGCCCAATTGGAAAAGGTCAAAGAGGTATGATAGTTGCACCACCAAAGGCAGGTAAAACAACTCTTTTAAAACAATTAGCTCAAAATATTTCAAAAAATTGTCCAGAAGTAAAATTAATAGTTTTATTAATAGATGAAAGACCAGAAGAAGTAACTGATATGCAAAGATCAATAAATGGAGAAGTTGTATACTCTACTTTTGATGAAGAACCACAAAACCATGAAAGAGTAGCTCAAATGATTTTAGAACATGGAAAAAGAAGAGTTGAGCAAGGTCAAGATGTTGTAATTCTTTTAGATAGTTTAACAAGATTATCTAGAGCTTATAACTTAACAATAACACCAACAGGAAGAACTTTATCAGGTGGTTTAGATCCAGGATCATTAATAATGCCTAAAAAATTCTTTGGAGCAGCTAGAAACATTGAAGAAGGTGGAAGTTTAACAATACTTGCAACAGCTTTAGTTGAAACTGGTTCAAGAATGGATGATATGATATTTGAAGAATTTAAAGGAACAGGTAATATGGAAGTTCATTTAGATAGAAAACTTCAAGAAAGAAGAATATTCCCTGCAATCGATATATATAAATCAGGAACAAGAAAAGAAGATTTACTTTTAAGCGATGAAGAAAGAGAAGTTGCATATTCTATAAGAAAAGTTATGTACACAGACGGAAATGCTGATAAAGTAACTGAAAATTTAATAAAAATGCTTGGAAAAACAAAAAATAACGAAGAGTTTATAAGAATGTTTGAAAAGAGCGAGATATAAAAAAGACTAATGCAAAGTTTATTTTAACTTTGCATTAGTCTTTTTTTAAAAACTTATTTGCTAATTCAACTATTGATAAGACTGAATAAGTTGAAGCTAAAGATTTTAATTTATCTCTCATAGAATTAAGTTTTTCAGGATTTTCTATTAATGAATCAATAGTAGTATTGATTTCTTTTATATCATCAACACAAATTGCATATCCTTCTTTAGATAAAAATTCAGTATTTTCTTTTTCCTGTCCAGGAATTGCAAATGGAATTATTAAAGGTAAATTCTTAGCAATTGATTCCGTAACTGTAAGACCACCTGGTTTTGAAATAATAACATCTGAATATTCCATAAAAGAAGCTATGTCATTTGAAAAACCTAATATATGTAATTTTTTATTTGGGAATTCATGATTACAACGTTCCATCAAATTATTTTTTAGAGCTTTATTATTTCCACAAACTACAGTAATTCTAAGTTTGTTTTTATTTTTTAGAAGTTCCTCTAAAACATAAGATATATCTTCAAGTCCCATGCTACCGCTCATAAGTAATATATTAAAGTAATCTTGTGTTTTAATATGTGGAATATTTTCATCACGTTCAAAGAAAGATTCCTTTATAGGTATACCATAAGGGAATATAATATCTTCTTTTATTCCTTTTGCGATTAAAGATTGCTTAGTATATTCACTGCCTGTTATATAAGCATCTACTTTTTTTCCTATGTATGTGTAGTGAGCCTTAAAGTCAGTTGTAACAACAAAGTAAGGAGTTTTTAATCCATCCTTTTTTATGCTATTCATTACACTAACACTAAGGGGGTGAGTACTTATTATTAGATCTGGCTGTTCTTTGTCTATTAAATTTTTAAGCCTTTTTTTCACTAATAAAAAAATAGTCATAGATAAAGCATTTATAATTGGTATATTAGTTAGTTTATAGAAAAGTCCATAAACTTTTGGAAACTTCATAGCTGAAACTTCATATCCAGCAACTAAAAAATCATTTAAAAGTTTACTGCAATTATCTAAGAAATCATACTTAATGCATTTATAATCATTTTTTTCAAATACATCAATAAGTGATTTTGCTGCTTGATTATGGCCTAAGCCTGTTGAAGTGGTTAATATAAGAACCTTTTTCATTAAATTCACTCGCTCCATAATTTTTTTAATTTATATAAATATAGTAACATTAATTTCACTTAATTAAAATAAGTAAAAGAAAATGGGAAAGACGTAAATGTCTTTCCCTAAATTTCTTACTTAAGGTTGAATTTCTTGTTGAACTTGTCAACTCTTCCTCCAACGTCAACGATTTTTTGCTTACCAGTGAAGAATGGGTGGCATTTAGAGCATATTTCTACTTTAAGTTCTTCTTTAACTGAACCAGTTGTAAAAGTATTTCCACATGCACACTTAACCACTGCATCGTGGTGGTATTCTGGATGTATGCCTTGTCTCATGTTTTTCACCTCTTTTAACGTAAATTTTACTGTATCTCTACAATAAATAACTACTAAAGTATATCATATGAAATATAGCGAGTCAACAATGGACAAACTTAAAAAAAACTTTTTATAAATGAGTTTAAATGCTATAATCGTAATAACTGAAATGATAAAAGGAGAGGGACAATTTGAGCAAATTATATTTTAGATATGGGGCTATGAACTCAGGAAAATCAACGCATTTAATGCAAGTGGCACACAACTATGAAGAGAGAGGTATGAGAGTCTTATTACTAAAACCATCTACAGATAAGAAGGGTGGAAACAAGCTTGTTTCAAGACTAGGAGTTGTTAGGGAAGTTGATATATTAGTTGAAAAAAATGAAAATATATACAAAACAGTTAATGATAATATAAAAGAGTATGGAAAACTTGACTGTATATTAGTAGATGAAGTTCAATTTTTAAAGAAAGAGCAAGTAGATGATTTATTTGAAATAGCAGTAACATTAGATGTACCTATAATATGTTATGGACTAAGAACTGACTTTAGAATGAATGGATTTGAAGGAAGCGAAAGACTTCTTTTAATTGCACATAGTATAGAAGAAATGAAGACTATATGTAAATGTGGAAATAAAGCAATATTAAATGCAAGAAAGATAAATGATGAGTTTGTCTTCGAAGGAGAACAAGTTGCAATAGATAATATGGGAGATGTAACTTACGAATCATTATGTGGAGAATGTTACTTTAAATACAAAAATAAAAAATAAGGGTGGGGTATATATTGAAGAAACGTGATGTTGGAGGTCAAGCTGTCATTGAAGGTGTAATGATGAGAGGTTCTAAAGGTATAGCGACAGCAATTAGAAAAGAAAATGGAGACATTGCTATCGATGTTAAAAGAACTATACCAATTACTAAGAAGAAAAGTATATATAATATACCGTTAATAAGAGGTTTTTTAGTACTTATAGATTCAATGGTTCAAGGAATAAAATCACTTAACTATTCAGCTTCATTTTTTGAAGATACAGAACCATCTGCCTTTGAAGATTGGATTAGAGATAAGTTTGGTGAAAAAAGTAATGATGTAATCATAGGTTTTACTATGTTTATTTCATTTATAATATCAGCATTTTTATTCATTGCAGTACCAACTGGAGTAGCTTCATTATTTAAGTATATTGGAGCATCAGATATAGTCTTAAATATTATAGAAGCTTTTATAAGAATATCAATACTACTATTATATATGGTTATAATAAGTAAACTTGAAGATATTTATAGATTATTCCAATATCATGGTGCGGAGCATAAGACAATTTTCTGTTATGAAAGTGAAGAAGAATTAACGGTTAGTAATGTTAAAAAGCATAGTAGATTTCATCCAAGATGTGGGACTAACTTCTTATTTTTAATAATGTTTGTAAGTATAATTGTATTTGCATTCACAGGATGGGGAAGTTTTTTAGAAAGATTTTTAATAAGGATAATATTAATTCCTGTAATATCAGGTATAACATATGAACTTATAAAATGGCTTGGAAAATCAGATAGTAAAATATCAAAAATAATTGCAGCTCCAGGACTAAAACTTCAAGAATTAACAACAAAAGAACCAGATGATTCACAAATAGAAGTTGCAATAGCAGCCCTTAGAGCAGCAGAAGGTTTACCGGAGGAAAAGATGGCAATAGATAAACTTTTAGAAATTGGGACAAAAACACTTAAAGAAGTTAATATAGATACAGCAAGATTAGATGCGACAATTTTATTAGGACATGTAATAGGAAAAGATAGAGTTTACTTATTAACTCATGGAGATGAAAAAGTAAGTAATGATGATAAGAAAAAATATCTACAATTAATAGAAGATAGAAAAAATAAGATGCCAATAAAATATATCACACATTCAGCTGAATTTATGGGAATAGAACTTTATGTTGAAAAAGGTGTTTTAATTCCTAGGGGAGATACGGAAGTATTAGTAGAAGAAGTACTTAAACATATAAATGAAGATGAAAGTTTAAATGTATGTGATCTTTGCTCAGGAAGTGGCGCTATTGGGATAGCACTTGCTGATTTTAGAAAACATATAAATGTAGATTCTATTGATTATTTTGAAATACCTGAGAAGGTTACTTTAAAAAATATAGAAAAATGCAACTTAGAAGATAGAATGACTTTCATAAAAAGTGATTTATTAAAGGAAGTAATAAATTTAGGAAAGAAATATGATATAGTTGTTTCAAATCCTCCATATATAAAGGAAGAAGAAATTAAAACTTTAATGGATGATGTAAAAGATTATGAGCCTCATACAGCACTAAGTGGTGGAGATGATGGTCTTGTATTCTATAGAAGAATAGTTTCAGAAAGTAAAGAAGTTCTTAAAGGAAAAGGTATATTAGCCTTTGAAATTGGATATGATCAAGGAGAAGAGGTTAAAAAGCTTATGGAAGATAACAACTTTGAGAATGTTAAAGTAATAAAAGATTTAGCGGGACTTGATAGAGTTGTTATAGGAAATTTAAGGATTGTTGAAAAAGAAATATAATATGTGATATAATACTTAAATATGAAATTAGATAGTACGGAGTGATAAAATGTTATTAGATAAATTAGCATTCATAGAAAATAAATATGATGAATTATCAGTAAAGATTAGTGATCCTTCAATTATGGCTAACCAAAATGAATGGAGAAAGCTATGTAAAGAACACGCTGATCTAGAAGTTATAGTAGCAGCTTATAAAGAATACAAAAAAGTTATTGAAGATTTACAAGATAACAAAGAAATGCTTGAACTTGAATCAGATAAAGAAATGAGAGAAATGCTTCATGAAGAAATAAATTCTTTAAAAGAAAGAGAAGCAGAATTAGAAACTCAAATACAAATATTATTATTACCAAAAGATCCTAATGATGATAAGAACGTATTTGTTGAAATCAGAGCAGGTGCAGGTGGAGAAGAAGCAGCACTATTTGCAGCAAATCTTTTCAGAATGTATACAAGATATGCTGAAAACAATAGATGGACAGTTGAACTTATGAGCACAAATGAAACTGGAATAGGTGGATTTAAAGAAGCTGTATTTATGATTAAAGGTAACGGAGCTTACTCAAAGCTTAAATATGAAAGTGGAGTTCATAGAGTTCAAAGAGTTCCAGATACAGAATCAAGTGGTAGAATTCATACTTCAACAGCAACAGTTGCAGTTTTACCAGAAGTAGATGATGTAGAAGTAGAAATAAATGACAAGGATATTAAGTTTGACGTATTCAGAGCTTCAGGTAATGGAGGACAATGCGTTAATACAACAGACTCAGCTGTAAGACTTACTCACCTTCCAACTGGAATAGTTATTTCATGTCAAGATGAAAAATCACAGCTTAAAAACAAAGAAAAAGCTATGAAAGTCTTAAGAGCAAGATTATTTGAATTAGCAGAAGCTGAAAGAGCAGCTGGAATAGCTGAAGATAGAAAATCTCAAGTTGGTACTGGAGATAGAAGTGAAAGAATAAGAACATATAACTACCCACAAGGTAGAGTAACTGATCACAGAATAGGATTAACTCTTTATAAATTAGAGTCATTCTTAGATGGTGATATAGATGAAGTTATAAATGCTCTTATAACTGCTGACCAAGCTGAAAAAATGAAGCAAATGGGAAATACAGAAGAAATGTAATTTAATTTTAAAAAAGCCTTGCATTAAAAATGTAAGGCTTTTAGAATATATAAAGGGGTAATTATGGATATTTATAAAGCATTAAAAAAAGAGAAAAAATCAATAAAAAGATTCTATATATTAATGATAACCCTAGCAATATTCTTACCAACAGCATTATGGCTAACTAGTATAATAAATAATTTCTTTATAATATATTTATTAGTTTTAGAATGTTTAATATTACTTGCTATTTTAAAGAAGTGGGATAGTACTAAACTAGAATTCAAATATAAAAATAATAAGTTAAGATTTGTAAGTGGGTTATTTAGTAGAGGATGTCTAATAATTTGCGATAAAATTGCTATCGTTCATGCAGAAGGCATGGAAGATGACATGAGAATAATATTAGTTAGTAAAGGAAGAATTAGAAACAGGGGGATGAAGCCTGTCACTAAAGCTTTCTTAAAAAGATATCCTGAAATAAACGAAGAATATATAAGAATAAAAAAAATAGAACAAGAAGAAATTTATTATTTTCAAATAATAAAAAAAGGTGGACTTAAAAAATATCCATTACTAAATGAGATATTTACATATTGCGTTAAAGCACATTATACAGAAAACTGTGTTGAAAATATAAAAATTGCCAGAGGGCAAACTTTAAACTAAGAAAGAAGGATATAGCCTTGGAAACAAAAATTGCTATCACAAATGAGGATAATATTAAACAATGTATAAAAGAAGCGGCAGAAGTCATAAAAAATGGTGGAGTTGTTGCATTTCCAACAGAAACGGTATATGGTCTAGGCGCAAATGCATTAAAAGAAGAGTGTGTTAAAAAAATATTTGTAGCAAAAGGAAGACCACAGGATAATCCATTAATAGTTCATGTTGCATCTAAGGATATTAACGAGTATGTAAAAAATATACCAGATGTAGCAAATAAACTTATTGATAAGTTTTGGCCAGGTCCATTAACTTTAATATTAGAAAAAAGAAACATAATACCTATGGAAACTAGTGCAAACTTAGATACAATAGGAATTAGAATGCCATCTAATAAAATAGCGATGGAACTTATAAAAGAATCAGGCGTTCCAATAGCAGCACCATCTGCTAATATAAGTGGAAGACCAAGTCCTACTAATATAGAAAGATGTGTTGAAGACTTAAAAGGAAGAGTTGATTATATATTAGGTGGAGAAATTAGTGAAGTTGGTTTAGAATCAACAATAGTAGATTGTACAGTATATCCTCCTATGGTTTTAAGACCAGGTGGAATAACTTTAGAAATGCTTAGAGAAGTTGATGAAAATATTGAAATTGATAAGGGATTATTAAATAATTCTAAAGAATTTAAGCCTAAAGCACCAGGGATGAAGTATAGACATTATGCTCCTAATGCAAAATTAAAAATTATAAGAGGAAATAACAAAAAAACTATTGAAAAAATCAACGAAATGGTACAAAATTATATAGATGAAGAAAAAAGCGTAGGAATATTAACTACGAAAGAAAATAGCAACAAGTATCCAAATGGAAAAGTTGTTATTTTAGGAGAAGAAAATAACTTAGAAGAAATTGCATCAAATTTATTCAATGCACTTAGAGAATTTAATGATTTAGGAGTAGACATAATACTTGCTGAAGCATTTAATGAAGAAGGTATTGGAGTTGCGATAATGAATAGATTAAACAAAGCAGCAGGTTACGATATTATAGATGTATAATTGTTTGGAGGTTTTTTTATGAAGGTGCTTTTCGTATGTACAGCAAATACATGTAGAAGCCCAATGGCAGAGGAAATATTTAATAAATTAAATACTGATCCAAGATTTTTGGCAAAATCAGCTGGAATTACAATAGTTCCAGGTAGCTTTGTGTCCGAAAATTCAGCAGAGCTATTAAAGAAAGAATTAAATATAGATGTAAAATATAAAGAAGCTATCCAATTAAACGAAAATTTGATTGATAGATCAGATCTTGTTTTAACTATGACTGACTTTGGTAAAAATTTTATAAGAGAAAATTATCCAAAATATAAAGAGAAAGTGTTCTCATTATGTGAATATGCTGGCGTTGAAGGGGAAGTAACTGACCCTTATGGCAGCACAATTTCTGTTTACAATAATATTTATAAAGAATTAGAAGGTATAGTATCCTTATTATTAGCTAAATTAAAGAAAGATGGAAGTATGTAATATTTTTATTACATGCTACTACTTTCTTTTTTTATAAATTAAAATCAATTAATTATTATATTTGGAGGTGGCGTTATGAAGATAGCATTAGGTTCAGACCATGGTGGATTTAAGCTAAAGAATGAAATAATTTCATATTTAAAAGAAAACGGATATGAAATAAAAGATTTCGGTACATATACTACGGAATCATGTGATTATCCTGAATATGCACAAAAAGTAGCAGAAGTAGTCGCTAATAAGGAATTCGATTTTGGTATATTAGTTTGCGGAACTGGTATAGGAATTAGTATGTCAGCAAACAAAGTTCCTGGAATAAGAGCAGCTTTATGTAGTGATACATTCAGTGCACATGCAACTAGAGAACACAATAATGCAAACATACTTGCATTAGGAGAAAGAGTTGTAGGACCAGGTCTTGCAATTGATATAGTTAAAACATTCTTAAATTCTGAATTTGAAGGTGGAAGACACCAAAATAGAATAGATAAAATTTCAGAAATAGAAAAAAAATATAATAAATAAATTGGAGGAATAAAAAATGAGTAAAGTTACAGAAATCAATCACCCATTAATATTACACAAATTAGCTTTTATAAGAAGCAAGAATACAGGTTCAAAGGATTTTAGAGAATTAGTATCAGAAGTTTCAATGTTAATGGCATATGAAGTTACAAGAAACCTTCCAACTGAAAGTGTTGAAATAGAAACACCAGTATGTAAGACAAGATGTAAGGTATTAGCTGGAAAGAAATTAGCTATAGTACCAATATTAAGAGCAGGTCTTGGAATGGTAGATGGTGTTTTAAAATTAATACCAGCAGCTAAGGTTGGACATATAGGTCTATATAGAGATGAAGAAACGCTACAACCAGTTGAATATTTCTGTAAGTTACCTCAAGACATAGCTGAAAGAGAAATTATTGTTGTAGATCCAATGCTTGCTACTGGTGGATCAGCTGTAGATGCATTAACTATGCTTAAAAACAGAGGAGCTAAGTACTTAAAACTTATGTGCTTAATCTCATCACCAGAAGGAATAAAAGCAGTAAAAGATGCACATCCAGATGTTGATATATTCGTTGCTGAAATAGATGAAAAATTAAATGAAAATGGATATATAGTACCAGGTCTTGGAGATGCTGGAGATAGATTATTTGGAACAAAATAATTTTAATATATAATAAAAGCCCCCTTAAATAAGGGAGCTTTTATTTTTTTTAATTAAAGAAATTATATATTATTTACGTCAAATGATAATTCAATTTTATCTATAGATGGTTTTAATTGAGTAAGTTTAACTCCAGCAGATTCAAACATTCTCTTTGAAGCTTTTACAATATCAGTATCAGCATATTTATTACTTAAGTATATAACTTCTTTTATTCCACATTGAATTATAGCTTTTGCACATTCATTACAGGGAAATAATGCTACATAAAGTTTAGCATTTTCTAAAGAAACACCTCTGTTATTAAGTATTGCATTTAATTCAGCATGTACTACATAAGGATATTTAGTTTCTAAAAATTCTCCTTCTCTTTCCCATGAATAATCATCATCAGAACAGCCAAATGCAAATCCATTATAACCAACAGAAAGTACTCTGTTAGTAGGACTTACAATGCATGCACCTACTTGAGTGCTTGGATCTTTGCTACGTTTAGCTGATAATAAAGCTAATCCCATAAAGTATTCATCCCAAGATATAAAATCGGTTCTTTTCATACTGAAAACTCCTTTTTGACATAATAATTTAACTATTTACTTTATTATAATATAAAATAAAGATTTTTGGGAAATATAATAGTATAAAAAAATTAATTGTTTAAATTTTAACAAAAAACTATTGATTATTTTGGCAGTAATGCTATAATAAAAGTATGTTAAGACTTTAACAAAGATAAAGAATTTGTTAACTATATATACGGGAGGTTTTATTTCATGAGAGAAGTAGTAATAGTAAGTGCAGTAAGAACTGCTATAGGTTCTTTTGGAGGTTCTTTAAAGAACGTTCCTGCAGTAGATTTAGGAGCAACAGTTATAGAAGAAGCTGTTAAGAGAGCTGGCATTAAGCCAGAAATGGTAGAAGAAGTTTTAATGGGTAATGTTATTCAAGCAGGTCTTGGCCAAAACGTTGCAAGACAAGCAACAATAAAAGCTGGATTACCAGAAGAAGTACCAGCTATGACAATTAATAAAGTTTGTGGTTCAGGTTTAAGAACAGTTGCTTTAGCGGCTCAAATGATAAAAGCTGGAGATGCTGATATAATTGTAGCAGGTGGAATGGAAAGCATGTCACAAGCACCATACCTTTTAAAAACTGCTAGATGGGGTCAAAGAATGGGAGACGGAAAAATGGTTGATGCAATGATCAACGATTCATTATGGGACGCCTTCAACAATTACCATATGGGTGTAACAGCTGAAAACATAGCTAAACAATGGAACTTAACAAGAGAAGAACAAGATCAATTTGCTCTTCAATCACAATTAAAAGCTGAAAAAGCAGTAAAAGAAGGAAGATTCAAAGATGAAATAGTTCCAGTAGTAATTCCTCAAAGAAAGGGAGAACCAGTAGTATTTGATACTGATGAATTCCCAAGATTCGGTTCAACAATAGAAGGATTATCAAAATTAAGACCAGCATTCATTAAAGATGGTACAGTAACAGCTGGTAATGCTTCAGGTATAAATGATGGAGCTGCTGCATTTGTAGTAATGAGCGCAGAAAAAGCTGAAAGCTTAGGATTAAAGCCAATGGCTAAAATCCTTTCATACGGTTCAAAAGGATTAGATCCAGCAATAATGGGATACGGACCATTCCATGCAACTAAGAAAGCTTTAGAAGGAACTGGATTAACAGTTGATGATATGGATCTTATAGAAGCAAACGAAGCTTTCGCAGCACAAAGTTTAGCTGTAGCTAAAGATTTAAAATTCGACATGAGCAAAGTTAATGTAAATGGTGGAGCTATTGCATTAGGACACCCAGTAGGAGCTTCAGGAGCTAGAATTTTAGTTACATTATTATACGAAATGCAAAAGAGAGATGCTAAAAAAGGTTTAGCAACACTTTGCATAGGTGGCGGAATGGGAACTGCTCTTATAGTTGAAAGATAATCATATATTATATAGAAAAGATATACTTCGTTAGAAGTATATCTTTTTTTGCTATATAAAAAATCTATTATTATATAATATTTTTTTTAAAAATATAGTAAAATTAAAATAAACGTTTACAAAAAACTATAGCTATTTAAAAATAAAAGTATATAATATTAAGTAGAGAGGATTTATATTCAAATTAAGATTAAATTTTACATGTATAATAAATAATGAAAATACATAAAATTTATTTGCACAAAAAATATAATATAAATGAAATATAATTAATTAAAAATGATGTAAACATTTAAAAAATATAAAAAAATGATAATAAAATTTAAAAACCTACAAGATTATTTAAAAATTAGAGTCTATACTTATGAACAAAATGTAAACAATATTAACAATATGATAATGCTTTGAATAAAGTAAATTTGTCTAATTCAAAGTTGGTCTGACAACATAAATTTCAATTAATTACATATAAATAAAAAAACTATTAAAAATAACAAATAGATATAAATACATTAAAAAAGAATATAAATACATTAAAAATAGTAAAAAGAAATTGCAAAGTAAAGAATTCAGAAAATTCTATCAAGTGAATAAATAATAATTATTTAATTCGTTAAATATAAAAATCGTATAAAAATAAAGCTACTAGCAGTAAATTGATGTATTTATCTAATAATTATGCATAAAAAACATAAATCTAATGTTTTGCTTAAATTTAAAGTTTTGGCGAGTAAAACATATAAACTATAATTAAGATAATTGCCAAGGGGGTAAATTATGGTTGGAGATTTAAATGGAATACTAAAACAAACTTTTAAAAGTAGCGGAATAATTTTAACTACTGGTCTTATAATTACATATTTATTAAACACAGAATATTGTTTACCTTTTGTGTTAGGATCAGTAATTAGTGTTATAAACTTTTTAATAAGTGGAATAGTTACTGAGAAAGTTGTTAAAAGTGAAATTGGATTCAAAAGTATGATGATTATGGTTAGTTTTGTAATGAGAATAATATTAATCGCTGTAGTGGGATTGTTATTATTGCAAAACCAATATAACGTAATAGCTTACATCATAGGTTATATGTCCAACTTCATTTCTCTTTTTATGGCAATTAAATATGAAGAAAGGAAGTGATTGAGTGGAAGCATTAATCAAGGATGTTGGTTCTATTGCATTACAACAATGGGGAATAATGATTTTAATTACTATTGTAATATTATTATTAACAAGAAACCTTTCAGTTGTACCTAAGAAAAAGAGTCAATCTATTATTGAAATCTTCGTTGAAGGTATCAGTAACTGGGTTAAAAACACTATGGGTGATCAGTATACTGGATTTGCAGCATATATAGGATCATTAGCATTATTCTTATTCTTTATGAACGTAACAGACCTTATAGGACTTACACCACCAACTGCAAACTACAGTGTTGCATTAGTGTTATCTTTAACAACCTTCTTTATGGTTCAAATAAATTCAATTATAAAGAATGGTGGATTAGGATATTTAAAGGGATATGCAAGCCCAAGTGCTGCATTATTACCAATAAACATATTAGAAAGAATAATGTTACCAGTAACATTAAGTTTCAGACTTTTTGGTAATATCACAGTTGCAACTGTAATTATAGAATTACTTCTAAAAGCATTAGGTAATTTTACATGGTTTGCTCAATTTGCTATCCCAGTGCCATTTATGGCATACTTCGATTTATTCGATGGATTACTTCAAACATTCATCTTTACAATCTTAACTATGATTTATATTAAGATGACAGCTGAAGAGTAATCAAAAATTTAGTCAAAGAGAAAAAGAAAAACTTTCAAGTAGTTTAAGGAGGAATTATTTATGACTGGAGCAGAATTTATAGTAGGAATGCGTGCAGTAGGTGCAGGACTTGCTGTTATAGCAGCATTAGGTGCAGGAGTAGGTATAGGTAACGCAACATCAAGCCTATTAAAGAGTATCGCAAGACAACCAGAAGCAAGTGGTAAACTTATGTCAACTTATTTCATTGGTTGTGCATTAGCAGAAACAACAGCAATTTACGGACTATTAATTTCATTCATCTTATTATTTGTTGGAATAAGCTAAGTTTAAAAAATACTATGAAAAGAAGTAGGGTTTTAATAAGCCTGGAAGGGAGGCTTTAAATTTGGAAATAAATATGAATATTAACATTCCACAAATGATAGTTACATTAGTAAATTTACTAATATTATTTTGGATTGTTAAGCATTTTGCTTTCGATAGGGTAAATAAAATTTTAAAAGATAGAAAAAATCTTATAGAAGATACAATTAATAAAGCTGATGAAGATTTAGAAAAAGCAAGAGTATTAAAGCTTCAAAATCAAAGAGAAATAAAGTCAGCTAGAGAAGAAGGTAAAACTATTGTTAGTCAATACAAATCAAAGGCTGATAGTATTTACAAAGAAATCGTTGAAGATGCTAGAAAAGAAGCAAGTATTATCATTGAAAAATCTAAAGTAGAAATAGACAGAGAAAGAAACAAAGCTGAAGATGATATAAAGAATCAAGTTGTTGATCTTGCAATGACTATTTCAGAAAAAGTGCTTGGAGAATCAATTGATATGAATAAGCATAAGGAACTTATCGATGAGTATATAAGCAAGGTAGGTATGTAATTATGTACGAATATTTAGATCGTAGGTATGCCTTAGCCTTATATAAGGTAGCTGAAGAAAAGAATAAAGTAGATGAGTATCTTCAAGACTTAAGAGAAATTTGTGATATTATTGACAATAACAAAGAATTAAAAGCAGTTATTGAATATCCACAAATAAGTACAAAACAAAAGAAAAGAATTTTTATCGATATATTCAAAGGAAAAATCGATGAAGAGTTATTATCATTTTTACTAATACTTATTGAAAAAGGAAGAATTTTATACTTAAGAGAAAAGCTAAATCAATTTGAACAAATTAATTTAGAAAAGAAAAATGTTGTTATAGCACAAGTAAAGAGTGTTATTGAAATGACAGATGAACAAACTTCCACATTAAAAAGTAAATTAGAAAAAATGTATAACAAGACTGTAATTATAAAGCATGAAATAGATAAAAGTATAATAGGTGGACTTTATGTAAGAGTTGGCAATGATGTTATTGATGGATCAATAAAATCAAAGCTAGACGATATGAGAGCCTTAATGCTTAAGAGGGAATAGAGGTGAATCCATGAATATCAAACCAGAAGAAATTACTTCTATAATCAAGAGTGAAATTGAAAAATATGATAAACAAATCAAAACTGTCGATTCAGGTACAATCATACAAATAGGTGATGGTATTGCCAGAGTATATGGTTTAGATGATTGTATGGAAGGTGAATTACTAGAATTCCCACACGATGTTTATGGTATGGCATTAAACCTTGAGCAAGATAATGTAGGATGTGTTTTACTTGGTTCAGAAGAAGGAATCAAGGAAGGAGATATAGTTAAGAGAACTGGAAAAATCGTGGAAGTTGGCGTTGGAGCTGAATTAATAGGAAGAGTTGTTAACGGACTTGGAAATCCTATTGATGGTAAAGGTCCAATAAAACCAGAAGCGTATAGACCAATAGAAGTTCATGCTCCTAGTATCCTAGATAGAAGCTCAGTTAATGAACCATTACAAACAGGAATTAAAGCGATTGACTCAATGATACCAATAGGTAAGGGACAAAGAGAACTTATCATCGGAGATAGACAAATTGGTAAGACAGCAATTACAATAGATACAATATTAAATCAAAAAGATAAAGATGTAATCTGTATATATGTAGCAATCGGTCAAAAACAATCAACAGTAGCACATATAGTTAATACACTAACAGAAATGGGCGCTATGGATTACACAATAGTTGTTGCAGCAACAGCTTCAGAATCAGCACCATTACAATACTTAGCACCTTATGTTGGATGTTCAATCGGAGAACATTTCATGCATCAAGGTAAAGATGTACTAGTAATATACGATGACTTATCAAAGCATGCAGTTGCTTACAGAACAATGTCACTATTACTTAAGAGACCACCAGGCAGAGAAGCTTATCCTGGAGATGTATTCTACATCCATTCAAGATTGCTTGAAAGAGCAGCGAAACTTTCAGAAAAGAATGGCGGAGGTTCTTTAACAGCACTTCCAATAATAGAAACATTAGCAGGGGACGTAACTGCATATATTCCAACAAATGTTATATCAATAACAGATGGTCAAATATTCTTAGAATCAGATCTTTTCTATTCAGGACAAAGACCAGCGGTTAATGCCGGTATTTCTGTATCAAGAGTTGGGGGTAACGCTCAAATTAAAGCTATGAAACAAGTTTCAGGTACATTAAGATTAGAGCTTGCCCAATATAGAGAACTAGCATCATTCGCTCAATTTGGATCAGATTTAGATCAAGATACATCAAGAAGACTTGAAAAAGGTAAGAGATTAGTTGAAGTATTAAAGCAAGACCAATACTCACCAATGCCAGTACAAGATCAAATAATGATTCTTTATGTTGCTATTAACGACTATTTATCAGACGTTAAAGTTGAAGATATAAGAAAGTTTGAAAAAGAATTCTTAGAATACATGAATACTCAATATAGAGAAGTTGGAAAATCAATAATAGAAAAGAAAGTTTTAGATGATGAAATAAAATCATCACTTGAAACTGCAATTACAGAATTTAAAAAAATATTCTTAAATCAAGCATAGCTTAAAATAAGCTATGCAATCTTTTAGGAGGTGGAAGTATGGCAGGAGCTGGACTTATTGAAATAAAACGTAGAATTAAGTCAGTACAAAACACTAAAAAAATAACAAAAGCCATGGGACTTGTTGCCACTTCTAAGTTAAGAAGAGTTAGAATGGAACTAAATGAAAATAATAAGTTCTTTGAAGCTACTGAAAGTATTGCTAAAGATGCTTATTCATCAATAGATGTAATAAAAGATGGTATTTACTTTACAGGTAGTCACTCAAAGAGAAAATTATATATAGTTATAGCTTCAGATTCTGGATTATGTGGAGGATATAATGTTAATGTAGCATTATCATTAAAAGAACACGTTGGATTAGATAAATCAGATAGTTTAGTTATGTGTATAGGAAAGAAATGTTCATCATACATGACTAGATATGGATTTAATACAGTAGCTGAATATGTTGATATTAAAGAAACTGCCGACGTAAGAGAAGTAATGACAATATACAATCATGCATTAAGATTATATAGATCAAATGAAGTTGGAGAAATTAATGTTGTATATACTCACTTCAACTCACCAGTATCTCAAGTTGTAAAGATAGACAGAATGTTACCATTAAAATTTGATGATGTAAAAGAAGAGAGTGGATTTATTATAGAACCAAATGGAGAGTCCGCTGTAGAGGCAACTTTTGATTTTTATTTACAATCAAAATTAGTAAATTGCATATTAAATGCTAAGACTAGTGAAGAATCTTCAAGAATGACTGCAATGGACGGAGCCACAAAAAATGCAGATGACTTATTAGATTCATTAAATACAAAATATAATAGAATTAGACAAAGTGCTATTACTCAAGAAATTGCAGAAATAGTAGGTGGAGCAGCGGCTCAAAAATAGCAAGGAGGTATCAGTAATGCCTAACAATATAGGAAAAGTAGTTCAAGTTGTTGGACCAGTAGTTGATATAAAGTTTGATACTGAGTCACTTCCAAACATCTATAATGCTATTGAAATAGACATGGGAGATGAAGTACTAGTTACAGAAGTTGAGCAACATGTCGGTGACGATATAGTAAGAACAATAGCTATGGAAGCGACAGAAGGATTAAGAAGAGGTATGAAGGCAGTTGATACAGGACATCCAATATCAGTTCCTGTAGGAGAATGCGTTCTAGGTAGATTATTTAACGTTTTAGGAAATCCAGTTGATAAAGAAATTGCAGGAGAAATAGAAAGTAAGGAGTTCTATCCAATACATAGACCAGCACCTACTTTTGCAGAACAATCAGTTGAACCTGAAATGTTTGAAACAGGAATAAAAGTTGTTGACCTTATAGCTCCTTATCAAAAAGGTGGTAAGATAGGTCTATTTGGGGGTGCTGGAGTTGGTAAAACAGTACTTATCCAAGAACTTATAAACAATATAGCAAAAGAACATGGTGGATTATCAGTATTCACAGGTGTTGGAGAAAGATCAAGAGAAGGTAATGACCTTTACTATGAAATGAAAGAATCAGGAGTTATAGATAAGACTGCTTTAGTATTCGGTCAAATGAATGAGCCACCTGGTGCAAGAATGAGAGTTGCACTTACTGGACTTACAATGGCAGAATACTTCAGAGATCAAGGTCAAGACGTGTTATTATTCATAGATAACATATTCAGATTCTCACAAGCTGGTTCAGAAGTTTCAGCCCTTCTTGGTAGAATACCATCAGCCGTTGGTTACCAACCAACACTTGCAACTGAAATGGGTGCTCTTCAAGAAAGAATCACATCAACAACACACGGATCAATTACATCTGTTCAAGCTGTATATGTTCCTGCCGATGACTTAACTGACCCAGCACCAGCAACAACATTCTCACACTTAGATGCTACAACAGTTTTATCAAGAGCAGTATCTGAACGTGGTATTTATCCTGCTGTTGACCCATTAGATTCAACTTCAAGAATACTAGACCCAAGAATAGTTGGAGAAGAACATTACGAAGTTGCATCAAAAGTTAAGTTCATATTAGAAAGATATAGAGAACTTCAAGATATAATCTCAATACTAGGTGTTGACGAATTATCAGATGAAGATAAATTAACAGTTAGCAGAGCAAGAAAGGTACAAAACTTCTTATCACAACCATTCACTGTTGCTGAACAATTCACAGGAATGAAGGGAAGATATGTTACTATTGAAGAAACTATAAAAGGTTTCAAAGAAATAATAGAAGGTAAACATGATGATGTACCAGAATCAGCATTCTTATTCGTAGGAACTATAGAAGACGCTTTAGAAAAAGCTAAAACTTTAGCATAAGGGGATGATGCATTATGGCAAATACCTTTAAATTAAAGATTATGACAGCAGATAGTATCAAAGTAGATGAGGATGCAATCAGCATAACTGTAAAAACTATAGATGGAAAGATTGAATTACTTGCAAATCACGCAGATATAGTTATAAATACAATTCCATGTGTTACTGAAGTAGTTAAAGCAAATGGAGAGAGAGAAGAATTCTTTACTTCAAAAGGAATAATTGGTTTTAAAGATAATAAACTAAATTTCTGCTGTAATTCTTCAGAACATAAGAATGAAATTGATATTGAAAGAGCAAAGGCTGCTAAAGAAAGAGCTGAAAAGCGCTTAAAGGACGAAAATATCGATACTAAGAGAGCTGAGGCTGCTTTAGCAAGAGCTTTAACAAGATTAGAATTAAAAAGTAAATAAGTTAAATATAACCCACGTGAAAGCCCATTAGGAAATATTCCTAATGGGCTTTTTTTATATGTTTATTATAGCTAATTTATGACAATGTATCACAAAAAAATATTAAATTTATATATTGTAGTATAGGGGCAATATGTATAAGTTTCGGAAAAATGGATAATAATTAAGGGGAAGGGAAGGGGATTAATATGGAATTAAAAAGTATAATATTATATTTCCTAATCTGCACCTTTAATTTATCATCTCTACTGGGTACAGGTTTAGTGAAGAGCGTAGATTACCAAAGCATTGAGAATAAAGTTATAAAAGAGACAACTTTTAAAGAAAATGGAGTGAAGATTCAATACAATATAAAAAGTAGTTTAGATAAAGAGATAGAGAGAATTAAAAAAATTTATATTAAAGAAAATAAAATAGAAGAAACCGAAGATGATAGCCATTTTTACATAGTAGGTGATAAAAATATTGAAGTTAATCTATGGTGTGAGGATGGTATTGTATTTGTTGAAGCTATATCTATAAATAATGACAAAGATATAGATACTATTTCTTTAAAAAATGATCTGAAAAAACTGCAAAATAAAAAAACAAACTCAGTAAAATATTTTGAGTATTATAAAGGAAGATTAAATTCTATTAATAGCTTAAAAGAGATTAAAGAAGAAGAAGGATTTACTAAAGTACACAATGGATATGTAGGCAATTATGAATTAAAAAGTGGAAGTAAAATTAGTTATGGGATTATGGAATATGATACAGGGGTATATGTTATTGTTGGAACTCCTATAATATTTACAACATACTAACAATTTATTATGGAGGAAAATATGGAAAAAATAATAGTAAAAGGGGTTAAAAAACTAGAAGGAGAAGTGAATATAAGTTCAGCTAAAAATTCAGTTTTACCAATCATAGCGTCAACAATATTATCACCTAATGATATAGTTATAGAAAATACTCCTATGTTAGAGGATGTTCAAGTAATATTAGAATTACTACAGGAGTTAAATGTTGATGTTAATTATTCAAAGATAAATAATGAGCTTAAAATAAATTCAGCAAACATGAAATGTTTTGATATGACAAGTGAACTTGTGAGGAAAATGAGAGCATCATTTTTAGTAATTGGGCCTATGCTTGCAAGGTTTGGCTATTGCAAGTTATCAATGCCTGGAGGATGCAACATAGGAAGCAGACCAATAGATTTACATTTAAAAGGATTAAAGGCGCTTGGTGCAGAAATTGTACAGGGGCATGGATTTGTAGAAGCAAAGGCAAAAAAGTTAATAGGAAATAGAATTTATTTAGATTTTCCATCTGTTGGTGCTACAGAAAATATAATGATGGCAGCTGTTCTAGCAAGTGGAACAACTATAATAGAAAATGCAGCAGAAGAGCCAGAAATATGGGATCTTGCTAACTTCTTAAATAAAATGGGAGCAAAGATAGATGGAGCTGGTCTTGGGAAGATTGTTATTCAAGGTGTAGATCATTTAAAACCAGTAAGATATAAACCAATTTATGATAGAATTGAAGCTGGTACATTTATGGTGGCAGCAGCTATAACAAATAGTGTTATAAAAATAAATGATGTAAATGAAGATCATTTAAGACCATTAATAGAGAAATTAAAAGAATGTGGAATTATATTAACAGAAGAGGAAGATGGAATAATAGTAGATGGTAGATTTGATAAAAGGCCAGTAGATATAAAAACATTACCATATCCAGGTTTCCCAACTGATATGCAGCCTCAAATGATGGCTTTACTTTCAGTTATACCAGGATCTAGTATTATAACAGAAACTGTATTTGAAAATAGATTTATGCATGTTGCAGAACTTGTAAGAATGGGAGCTAAAATTAAAATTGATGGAAGAACAGCAATTATAGAAGGCACATCAAAACTTACAGGTTGTGAAGTTAAAGCTACAGATTTAAGAGCAGGAGCAGCCATGATTTTAGCTGGTCTCGTTGCAGAAGGACAAAGTGAGATAAGTGATATTTACCATATAGATAGAGGTTATCTAAATATAGAAGAGAAATTTAGAAATCTTGGTGCAGAAGTTTATAGAGTAAAAGAGTAGAAGGTTTAAAAGCCTTCTACTCTTTTTTTATATAAGGTACAGTTACATAAAATTATAACTGTAAGTATATTTGATTTTATTGCACATATAAATAATTGTACGTGTATTTTGGGGGTGTTTTTTTGAGGGAAAGAGATATAAGAGAAAATCTAAAAAGAATTGGGCTTATAACAAGTGCTATATTTATATTTATGATAATAATACCATTTATACTTATGGGAGCTTCTATAGATGATTTTACATCTCCTAAAGGTACAGGAGAAGCAAATAGTAATGAGATAATAGTAAAAGGAAATAATAAAGTTAAAGTATATAGAACGAATACAAAAAAGATTGAAGAAATGGATGTTGAAGAATATATATTAGGAGTTGTATCAAGTGAAATGCCAGCTAAATTTGAACTTGAAGCCTTAAAAGCACAGGCGGTTGCAGCAAGAACATTTTATTATAGCAAAAGGGAGAAAAAATGTAATTTATCAAAAGGTGCTGAGATATGTGATGGGGTTCACTGTCAAGCTTACATGAGTAAAAATGAAAGAATGTCTAAGTGGGCGAATGATGAAAAAAATGATAATTATAATAAAATAAAAAGGGCAGTTCAAGAGACAAGTGGAATGGTACTTAGTTATGGTGGAGAATTAGTTAAATATCCACAATTTTTCTCAACAAGTTCAGGAAAAACTGAAAATTCAGAGGATGTTTTTTCAAATACAGTACCTTATTTAAAATCAACTAGTAGTCCAGGCGAAGAAATATCAAATGTTTATCAAACAGAAAAAGAGATATCAAATAAGGAATTTGTAAATGTTATAAATTCAAATTATAAAAAAGCAGCACTAAAAGAATCAGATATAAAATCTAAGATATCTATAAAATCTAGAACAGAAGGTGGATCCGTAAATGATATACAAATAGGTGGGGTAACGATAAAGGGAACAGAATTTAGGAAGTTATTTGATTTAAGATCTGCAAACTTTAATATAGAGTATTTAAAGGATAAAGTAAAAATAGTGTGCAAAGGAAATGGTCATGGTGTTGGAATGAGCCAATGGGGAGCTAATGTTATGGCAAAGAACGGTAAAAAATATGATGAGATATTAAAGCATTACTATAGTGGTGTTGATGTAAAAAAAGTAGTTTATAGATAAAAATAATACTTAAAATTTTAAAGGTGATATTTGTTTTTTAACAAATATCACCTTTTTTAATTTATACTAAGAAATTTTTAAATAAAATGTATTATTTTTCCCGAAAGGGACAAAATGACTAAAGGAGGTGTTAATTATGAACAAAAAAACTAACGGATTTAAAGAAAAATCTAAACAAATGATAAAAAGTAGCAAGAACTTTTTAAAGAAGGAAGGATTCTATGTAGCCTTATTTGTAGGTTTATGCATATTTACTATAGTTGGAGCTATAGCTATAAAAAATAGTAAAAGTAATTTAGATCAAAATAATCAAGCTACAAATCCTAACAATAATGAAGTTACTTTAAATGTTGAAGATAAAGAAAATAAATCAAAAGATGACGAGAAAAAAGCTGAAAATGTTATGGAGAATTCTGAAAGAGTAGATAAAAATACTACAGCAAAATCAGTTTCAAATGACAACAAAATGAATTTTTCAAACCCTGTAGAAGGTAAGCTTTTAAAGGGACATAAAGAACCATACATTTTTAAAGATGGTAAACAAGTTAAAGATGGAGAAAAAGGAGATTCAAGTTTTGGATATGGTGGAATCTCAGTTGGATGTCCATTAGGAACAGTAGTTAAAGCTGCAGAAGTAGGTATTGTAGAAAACGTTATAGAAAATGATGTTACTTATGGAGTTACTGTAGTAATAAAGCATTCAAATGGAATAAAGACATCATACTCAAATCTTGCTAACGGAACAAAAGTTAAAAAAGGTGACAAAGTTACTAAAGGACAAGAAATTGGTAAAACAGGAAATACATCAAGCACATTAAAAATGTGTGTTAAAGATGATTTCTTACACATCAAAGTATACTCAAAAGATAATACAGAAGTAGACCCATTAAAATACTTCAGTTATAAAAAATAAACCTAATATAGCTAACCTTAGCTCTAATAGAGCTAAGGGGTAGCTAAAAGTATTAAAAGTAAAACATATTAATAAAATATTATAAATTTAAGGAGGTAGCGTTTTGAAAGACTACATTGAAGAAAGAGTTTTAGAGGTAGCACAATATATTATTGATTCAAAAGCTACAATAAGAAAAACTGCTAAAGTTTTTGGGGTTAGTAAAAGTACAATTCATAAAGATATGACAGAAAGACTTCCAAAAATAAATCCAACAATTGCAGAACAAACTCATAGTATATTAGAGCTTAATAAGGCAGAAAGACATATAAGAGGTGGAAAAGCAACTAAAATGAAATATAAATCAGCAGAATAATCTATAAAGTTTAGAAAATATAGAAAAAAGTTGAATAAAAACCATATTCCATATATAATTTAAATTATGGTTATAAAATGTAGAATTTTAAGTATAAATATTTTAAATTAGGAGTGGAATTAGTATGTGGTTTTGGAAATCAAAGACTGATTTAGGTATAGACTTAGGGACAGCTACAGTACTTGTATATATTAAAGGTAAAGGAATAGTATTAAAAGAACCTTCAGTTGTTGCTATAAACACAAATAATGGAAAGGTTTTAGCAGTAGGTGAAGAAGCAAGAAATATGATAGGTAGAACACCAGGTCATATAGTTGCAGTAAGACCTTTAAGGGATGGAGTTATATCAGATTTTAATGTAACAGAAAAAATGCTTGATGCTTTTATTAAAAAAGCTGTTGCTAATAAGAAGGTAAGAGCAGGAAAAATAATGATATGTGTTCCATCACAAGCAACAGAAGTTGAAAAGAGAGCTGTTACTGATGCTGCAAGAAGTGCAGGAGCGAAGGATGCACTTCTTATAGAAGAGCCTTTAGCAGCAGCTATTGGAGCTGGACTTGATATAACAATACCAGATGGTAGTATGATTGTAGACATTGGTGGAGGTACATGTGATGTTGCAGTAATATCATTAGGCGGTATAGTTGCTAGAAAGTCAATTAAAGTTGCTGGAGATAAGTTTGACGAGGCAATAATTAAATATATTAAATCAAAATATAAAATAATGATTGGTGAAAAAACAGCAGAGCATATAAAAGTAGAAATAGGATCAGCCTACAACTGTGGAGAAGAAAAAGTAACTAATATAAAAGGAAGAAATTTAGTTACTGGTTTGCCAGATGAAATTACTATAAATTCAGAAGAGATAAGGGAAGCTCTTAAAGAAACGGTAAATTTAATAGTAGAAGCTGTAAAGGTTGTGCTTGAAAAAACACCACCTGAACTAGCATCTGATATAGTAGAAAAGGGAATTCTTATGACAGGTGGAGGAGCTTTACTTAGTGGATTAGATAAACTTATAGAATCAGAAACTGGAGTTACAGTAAATATAGCAGAAAATTCTGTTGAAGCAGTTGCTGAAGGTACAGGCTCTGTTTTAGGATATATTGATAAGTTAGATAAAGATATTAATAGTAGAGAAGTAATACTAATTGAATAACTAACTAAATTAAACCCATGGCATTAATGCTATGGGTTTAATCTGATTTAAGAGGAAGTTTATTGGCATTTTTATACTCATAATATCCATGGATTATGCCCTTTGCAATAACTTTTGCCATAGATAGTACTAAAGAAAGCCTTATAGAACGAGTATAAAATAGCTCTGGATTTTCATTTGAGTCGATTATTCCTACAATAGATTTACTTCCTACGTCTGGAAGTGATTTGCCAACTCCTTTTCCGGGACGAATTGCAAAATTTCTAATATGAATTTCGCCTATAGAAGATTCAGCTCCAAGACAAGCATCAATTCCTATTATGTATGCATTTGGATGAGCTTTTGTTATTTCACTTAATTTTTTATCTATATTAAGAGCATGAATAGGTGCATCAATCGAACCATATACAGGGATAGGGAATAGACTATCTTTCAAAATACTTCCAACTAATGGACCTAAACAATCACCAATACATTTATCTGTGCCAATACATACGATTATAGTATCTTTAGAAAAGCAATTTTTAATAGATTGAGATATATCATAATATGCTAAAGGGGATGTGTGATGAATTTTTATTTCCATATAAGCACCTCCATGGTTATATATATGACCACCTATATATAAATAGAATTTATTGAATAAAAATCTTTTATGGTGGAAAGTATTTTTATATAGGAGGTGAGATAATGAAAAAAATAGTAATTACTAGTTTTTTAGCTATTTTATTATCATTATCATTTTATTTTATAGTAATTTGGGAGCCAGATAGTTATGCAGAAAATAATGTAGATAAAAATTTAGTTCTAGATGAGAATGAAAATGATAAAAAAGAAACTGCTGATGAAGTGAGTAAGAAAGAAAATGTTAAAGAAGATAATAAAGAAGATAAAGAGAATAATTCTAATTCATCACAAAGTTTAAATTCAGAAGATGAAAGTAGTAATAAGATATTAAATGAAGAAGATAAAAATACAGAATTGGAAAAAAAGGATACAAATAATATTAATAATAAAGAAGCAATTCAAAGTAATGCATCTTTATTTACAGTGAAAAAAGAAGAGATACTTGATAAGTTATCCTTTAAAGATAAGACAAAACTATTATCAGTAGCAAATAAAATGTCGGCAGTAGATGTTGAAAGAATAAGGGAAAGTTTAGAAAAGAATAATGAAAAAGAAGGAGCTGCAGAGGTATTTAAGGTAATTAAGCGTAGACTCACAGATGAAGACTATAAACAGGTCAAGGAAATATTATCGCCTTATATAAATATGAAGCTATTAGAAAGCATGTATTAACATAAAAATATGTTTGTTAATAAAAATAGGAGTATTTTAGAGATATAGGCAGAATATAAAATATAATCTCCATATTTGACCTGTTTTGTCATTTGAAATATAGGGTAGGAGACTATATACTAACTATTGTCGGTTGGGCGAAACGCCTAACGGATAAGAAATAAATAAAGTTTTGGTGGAGTTCCCGAGTGGCCAAAGGGGGCAGACTGTAAATCTGTTGTCAGTTGACTTCGAAGGTTCGAATCCTTCCTCCACCACCATTTTATGGGCGCATAGCTCAGCTGGGAGAGCACCTGCCTTACAAGCAGGGGGTCACAGGTTCGATCCCTGTTGTGCCCACCATAAAATTTTAAAAATGATATATTGCTGATGTGGCTCAATTGGCAGAGCAGCTGACTTGTAATCAGCAGGTTATCGGTTCAAGTCCGATCATCAGCTCCAAACTAGGTGGAGTTCCCGAGTGGCCAAAGGGGGCAGACTGTAAATCTGTTGTCAGTCGACTTCGAAGGTTCGAATCCTTCCTCCACCACCATTTATGGGCGCATAGCTCAGCTGGGAGAGCACCTGCCTTACAAGCAGGGGGTCACAGGTTCGATCCCTGTTGTGCCCACCATATCATTTTTGAATTTTATAATTAAAACTTTATATGCTGATGTGGCTCAATTGGCAGAGCAGCTGACTTGTAATCAGCAGGTTATCGGTTCAAGTCCGATCATCAGCTCCAATTTAGGTGGAGTTCCCGAGTGGCCAAAGGGGGCAGACTGTAAATCTGTTGTCAGTCGACTTCGAAGGTTCGAATCCTTCCTCCACCACCATTAACATCAAGAATATTCTTGATGTTTTTTATTTTATATAAATATTTTTATAAAATATTTAGGGTGTTAATAAATAGTAAATACTAACAATAAAATATTAAGTTATATATTTACAGAATATTATGTTATAAAAATACACTATATAGGTAAAGCTAAGTATATGGCAATTCTTAGATAAATTTAAGTTGAAAATTAATGAGAAAAAAATTGTAAACTTATAAAATATAGAAGAATTTTACATGAATAAAATGTATTGACTAGCTAAATTCTATGTGTTACAATTTTCAAAGAAATTCAGTTAAAAATAAAATACATAAACTCTTATCAAGAGAGGTGGAGGGAAATGGCCCTTTGAAACCCAGCAACCTACAAATAATTTAATTATTAAAGTGTGGTGCTAATTCCTGTAGAGTAATCTACAAGATAAGAAAGATTAGGAAACTAGTTCTCTTCTTATCGAAGAGTTTTTTTTATTTAAAAAAATATATATTATAAGGAGAAGAAGAATGAGAAGATTATTTACATCAGAATCAGTTACTGAAGGACATCCAGATAAAATCTGTGACCAAATCTCAGATTCAGTATTAGATGCTATTTTAGCAAAGGATCCACATGCTAGAGTTGCTTGTGAAACTTGCACAACAACAGGTATGGTAATGGTTATGGGAGAAATCTCAACTAACTGTTATGTTGATATTCCAAAAGTTGTTAGAGAAACAATAAGAGAAATCGGATATGACAGAGCTAAATACGGATTTGACTGTGACACTTGTTCAGTAATGACAACTATCGATGAACAATCATCAGATATCGCTATGGGAGTTGACGAAGCTCTTGAATCAAGACAAGGTGAAAAAGATGATGTTGAAGCAGTAGGTGCTGGAGACCAAGGAATGATGTTCGGATACGCTACAAATGAAACAGAAGAATTCATGCCTGCTCCAATCGCAATGGCTCACAGATTATCAAGAAGACTTACAGAAGTAAGAAAGAACGGTACTTTAGAATATTTAAGACCAGACGGAAAAACTCAAGTTACAGTTGAATACGAACACGACAAGCCAAAGAGAATAGATGCAATAGTTATCTCAACTCAACACGGTGAAGAAGTAACTTTAGAACAAATACAAGAAGATTTAAGAAAGCATGTTATTGATTATGTAATACCTGCTGAATTATTAGATGAAAACACTAAGTATTACATAAACCCAACAGGAAGATTCGTTGTTGGTGGACCACAAGGAGATAGTGGATTAACAGGAAGAAAGATCATCGTTGATACTTACGGCGGAATGGGAAGACACGGTGGTGGAGCATTCTCAGGAAAAGACCCAACAAAGGTTGATAGATCAGCAGCATACGCAGCAAGATGGGTTGCTAAGAACTTAGTTGCAGCAGGAATAGCTGATAAGTTAGAAATACAATTAGCTTATGCTATAGGTGTTGCAAAGCCAGTTTCAATTCAAGTAGATACATTTGGAACAGGAAAGAAATCAGAAGAAGAAATAGTTGAAATAGTACAAAAGGTATTTGATTTAAGACCAGGTGCTATAATAAGAGACTTAGATCTTAGAAGACCTATATACAAACAAACAGCAGCTTACGGACATTTCGGAAGAACAGATGCTGAATTACCATGGGAAAACTTAGATAAAGTAGAAGAAATCAAAAAATACATGTAATTATAAAAGGTGCTCTTAAATAGAGCACCTTTTTTTACCATCCTCCAGATGAACCTCCACCACCGGAAGAACCTCCGCCAAAGCCGCCGAAGCCTCCACCACCGGAAGAGCCTCCGCCAAAGCCTCCTCCTCTATGATTTCTTCCTCCATTTAAGAAGATGAATGTTAAAATAGTTGAGAAAATTCTTCCATTATTAAATATTAAATCGTATAGAAATAAAATTACTAATACTATAAATAGAAATGTATAACTATAAGAAGATGTATCCTTAGATGGAATTTCTACATTTAAAGATTTAGTTAAAGTAACACCGTATTCTTTAGCTATAGTATCAGAAAAAGCACTATAGCTTTCTGAAAGACCTTTTCCAAAATCATTATTTTTAAAGTTAGGTTTTGCAATAGATTCCATAACTCTATTAGTAAGTGCATCAGGAAGTGCACCCTCTAGTCCGTAGCCAACTTCAACACGCCATTTTTTATCATTTAAAGCTAGAAGGACTAATAAACCGTTATTTTTATCCTTTTGACCAATTCCCCATTCTCTAAAAAGATTAATTGCGTAATCTTCAATTGGTGCACCGTTAGTTGAATTAATTACAACTACAACAGCTTGAGCGCCTGTTTTGTCTTCTAGTTCCTTGCCAATGGAAACAATTGATTTAGTACTCTCTGAATCAATCCTACCTGTATAATCATTTAAATATTTAGATGGTAGGGGATCAGGATAGTTAGTTGAAGCATTTGCAGGAAAAGAAAAAACTAAAAATATAAGAAAAAGAGAAGTTAAAGCTATTTTAAAAAAATTAGATTTTTTAAACATGTTTATTTACTAAAATCTACTGAAGGAACTTCTTTTGCGCCTTCGCTAGCTTTATAAAGTGGTTTTTCATCAAATCCAAATAAAGAGGATATAATTGAAGTTGGGAATTTTCTTCTCTTAGTATTATATTTAGTTACAGCAGCATTATAATCTTGTCTAGCTACTGCAATTCTATTCTCAGTTCCTTCTAATTGAACAGTTAAATCTCTAAAATTTTGATTAGATTTTAAATCAGGATATCTTTCAACAACAACTAATAACCTTGATAAAGCATTAGATAAATCATTATCTGCATTAGCACGATCAGTAACATTTGAAGCACCAGCTAATTTACTTCTTGCATCGGCTATATTAGTAAATATCTCTTTTTCCTGACTTGCATATCCTTTTACAGTATTAACTAAGTTAGGTATTAAATCAGACCTTCTTTGAAGTTGAGTATCTATATTAGCTTCAGCAGTATTTACTGTTTGTTCTAGTGAAACTAAATTATTATAGCTACTAATAATAGGTAGAGCAATAATTACAATTATAGCTAAAATTATTAAAGGTAATCTAAATTTCTTATTCATAAAATCATTATCCTTTCTATATATGATATTTAAAGTATATGCAACATTTTAATAAAATATAGTTCTTTTGATTTTATTTCATATAACACCCCCTAAGTAATAGCTTCTATCACTATTATACTTATTATAACATATTTTACATTTATTTCTTGAGGAGCTGAATAATAAGTCGTTTTAGAATAAAAAGTGTCTAAGATTAATTTTGATTAATTTTGAATGTTTTTGAATGAAAATGATTGACTTTGAATGAAAAAAGATATATTATATAGACAAAGAGGTGATGTAAATGTTATCAGAAGAAAGGTTTGAAGTTATTTTAAAATTATTAGAAGAAAAAAATACGGTAACAGTTAATGAACTTGTAGAAAAATTAAATACTTCTGAATCAACAATAAGAAGAGATTTAAATCACTTAGATAAAGAAAAGAAATTAAAAAAGGTTCATGGTGGTGCAACATCATTAAATATTGTTTACGACACTAAAGAAGATGAGGTTTTAGTAAGACAAAGTCTTAATGTAGATGATAAATCTAAAATAGCAAGATATGCAGCAAGTTTAATAGAAGAAAGTGACTTTGTTTATATAGATGCAGGAACAACAACGGAAATGATGATAGATTATATAACTGAAACTAAAGCAATTTATATAACTAATGGAATAGTACATGCAAAGAAATTACTTCAAAAAAAATGTAACGTTTATATAATTGGTGGAGAAATCAAATTATCAACTGAAGCAATAGTTGGTATAGAAGCTATAGATAGCTTAAAAAAATATAACTTTACTAAAGGATTTTTTGGAACAAATGGAGTTGATATTAAAAGTGGATTTACAACTCCAGATATAAAAGAAGCATTAATTAAAAGAGAAGCTTTAAATAGAAGCAAGGAAGGCTATATATTAGCAGATAAATCAAAGTTTAACCATATATCATCAGTAACATTTGGAGAAATAAACAAAGGAATAATAATAACAACACAATTAGAAGAAGATAAATATAGAAAATACACAGAAGTTTTGGAGGCGAAGTAAAAATGATATATACAATTACATTTAACCCTTCATTAGATTATATAGTAAGAGTTAAAGATTTTAAGACAGGTGCAGTTAATAGAACATATGAAGAAAAAATATTTCCAGGAGGAAAAGGGATTAATGTATCAACTGTTTTGAGTAATCTTGGAATAGAAAATAAAGCATTTGGATTTATTGCAGGTTTTACTGGAGAGGAAATTGAGAAGAAAGTTAAAAAGTCAGGATGTAGTGCTGATTTTATAAAATTAAAAGATGGAATTTCAAGAATAAATGTAAAACTTAAAAGTAATGAAGAAAGTGAAATAAATGCTCAAGGTCCAAAGATAACTCCACAAGATATAGAAAAGCTTTATGAAAAGCTAGATGAATTAAAGAATGGAGATTTATTAGTTTTAGCTGGAAGTATACCAAATACTCTTCCAGAAGATATGTATGAAAATATAATTAGTAAATTAAATCATAAAAATATAAATTTCATAGTTGATGCAACATGTGATTTACTTTTAAATGTTTTAAAATATAAACCATTTTTAATAAAGCCTAATAAAGATGAGTTAGAAGAAATATTTAAAGTGAAAATAGAAAGTGAAGAAGAACTAATTTCTTACGGTAGAAAGCTTCAAGAAAAAGGTGCAAGAAATGTACTTATTTCAATGGCTGGAGATGGTGCTATATTAATAAATGAAAATAATGAAATATTAAAAAGTAAAGCGCCAAAGGGAGAAGTTAAAAATTCAGTTGGAGCCGGAGATTCAATGGTAGCAGGTTTTATAGCTGGATATATAAAAAATAATGATTACAAAGAAGCACTAAAACTTGGAATAGCTACAGGAAGTGCAAGTGCTTTTTCAGAAGATTTAGCAACTAAAGAAAAGATAGAGGAAATTTTTTCAGGATTATAAAAATTTGAGGAGGAGAAAATATGCGTATAATTGACCTTTTAAAAGAAGATGGAATTTTATTAAATGCAAACGTTAACTCAAAAAAAGAAGCTATTGAAGTACTAGTAGACCTTATGGATAAAGAAGGTTACTTAAATGATAAAGAAGAATATAAAAATGAAGTTTTAAAAAGAGAAGAGTTAAGCACAACAGGTATAGGGGATGGAATAGCAATACCACACGGTAAAACAAAAGCAGTAAAATGTGCTGGTCTTAGTTCAATGGTTGTTAAAGATGGAGTTGATTTTGATTCATTAGACGGAAATAAAGCAAATCTATTCTTTATGATAGCAGCACCTGAAGAAGCTAATAACTTGCATTTAGAAGTTCTTGCAAGATTATCAACTATACTTATGGACGAAGAATTTAGAAATACACTTATAAATGCTAAGGATAAGAAAGAATTCTTAAAGCTTATAGATGATAAAGAAAGCGAAAAGTTTGAAAAAGAAGAAAGCAATGAGAAAAAGGGATATAGAGTATTAGCTGTTACAGCATGTCCAACAGGTATAGCTCATACTTATATGGCAGCTGAAAGCTTAGAAGAAAAAGGTAAGGAAATGGGAGTTTCCATAAAGGTTGAAACAAATGGTTCTGGTGGAGCTAAGAATGTTTTAACTGAAGAGGAAATAAAAAATGCTGAATGTATAATAATAGCAGCAGATAAAAATGTTGAAATGGCTAGATTTGATGGTAAGAGAGTTATAAAGACAAAGGTAGCTGATGGTATACACAAAGCAGAAGAGCTTATAAAAGAAGCTACAAGTGGAAAAGCTGCAATTTACCATGCAGAAGAAAAAGCTAGAAGCATTGATGAAAAAGTTGATGATGAAGGTGTAGGACATAAAATATACAAGCATTTAATGAATGGTGTATCACACATGTTACCATTTGTTATAGGTGGAGGTATATTAATTGCATTAGCATTCTTATTTGATGATTATAGTATAAATCCTTCAAACTTTGGTAGTAATACACCATTTGCAGCATTCTTAAAGAATGTTGGAGATACAGCATTTGGATTTATGTTACCTGTTCTTGCTGGATACATTGCTATGAGTATTGGAGACAGACCAGCTCTTGCAGTAGGTTTTGTTGGTGGTATGCTTGCAAATAAAGGTGGTTCAGGATTCTTAGGAGCGCTTCTTGCAGGTTTTATAGCTGGATATTTAGTAGTATTCTTAAAGAAAATATTTAGTAAGTTACCAGATAGCTTAGAAGGATTAAAGCCAGTTTTATTATATCCTTTATTTGGTATACTTTTAATAGGTGCGATAATAATATTTGTTATTAATCCACCAGTTGCAGCAATAAATACTGGATTAACAAATTTCTTAAATTCAATGGGTGAAAGTAGTAAAATAATACTTGGAGTAATACTTGGAGCTATGATGGCAATTGATATGGGTGGTCCAATTAATAAGGCAGCATATGTATTTGGTACTGCAAGTCTTGCAAGTAGTCAATATGATATTATGGCAGCAGTAATGATTGGAGGTATGGTTCCACCACTTTCAATAGCATTATGTACAACATTCTTTAAAAATAGATTCACAAAGAGAGAAAGACAATCAGGTCTTACAAATTACATTATGGGATTCTCATTTATAACAGAAGGGGCAATACCTTTTGCAGCATCAGATCCACTAAGAGTTATACCAGCATGTGCAATAGGTTCAGCAGTAGCTGGAGGTCTTTCAATGGGTCTTGGATGCCAATTAAGAGCACCACACGGTGGAATATTTGTAGTTCCTGTTATAGAACATCCTTTAGGATACTTAATAGCAATAGCTGTTGGATCAGTTGTAGGTATGATATTACTTGCAATACTTAAAAAGCCATTAAAAGAAAATACAAAATAATATAATAAAAGCGATAGGTCATAAAGACCTATCGCTTTTTATTATTAATCAAATATAGTATCTAAATTTTGATCTTCATTAAAATCGAAACACATTTTTATTTGATCGTAATTATTTCTTTCTGTAGAAAGAGTAGGAAGATTATCTAAAGAAAATAATCTGCTTTCATCCGTTTCTATATTTTCTTTAAAATCTCCATTTATAAATTCACAAAGAACAAATGCTTTATATATTCCATAAGGAGTTAAAGTATTAGAATGTTTACTTTTATCTAAAAGAGCTATAAGCTTTTTAGGTTTAACATTAATACCAGCTTCTTCAAAGCTTTCTTTTATAGCATTCTCCTTTATTGATAAATTAACTTCTGCCCATCCTCCAGGAAGAGACCATTTATTATCTAAATTTTCTTTAACTAAGAGTATTTTATCATTAATAAATATAGCACATCTTACATCTACTTTAGGAGTTTGATATCCAATTTCATTACAAAAAAGATCTTTAACTTTTTCATTACTTAGATCAGTATAGTTACTTAATATTTCAGAAGATAAATCTCTTATTTCTTGGAATCTCTCGATATCATATTTATCCTTAGAGTAAGTAATTCCAGCTTGTGCTATTGATTGTAATCTTTTAGCCCAGGTTAACCATTTTTCTTCCATGAAATCACCTCTAGCAATTAATAGAAAATTTAAATTTCATTATCGTGAATTAATTTTCCGTTTACTATAACCTTTTTAACGTTAATTCCTTCATCAAAAAGAATTAAATCAGCATCGTAACCTTCTTTTATTAGACCTTTTCTATCAGCAACTCCACAGTGCTTAGCTCCATTAAATGTAGCCATCTTTACAACATCGTAAAGAGCATAAGAACTATTTTCATATACATTTTTAACTGCTCTATCAAGAGTTAAAACTGAACCTGCAAGTGATCCATTTTCAAGTCTTGCAGCACCATTTTCAACGAATACGTCTTGTCCGCCAAGGGCATATTTTCCGTTTGGCATACCACAAGCCATCATAGCATCAGTTACTAAAAGAACTTTATCTAATCCTTTTTGGTTATAAGCAACTCTAAGTGCAGGGTATGCTATATGAATTCCATCTGAAATAGTTTCAGTAGTTATTTCTGAATCAAATACAGCTCCAACAACTCCAGGTGCTCTATGAGTAAATGGTGTCATTGCATTGAATAAGTGAGTTGAATGACAACATCCACATTCAATTCCTTCAATAGCTTCTTCGTAAGTTGCTTTAGTATGACCTATTGAACAAATAACCCCTTTTTCACTTAAGTATTTAATAAGTTCTTTAGCACCTGCAACTTCAGGAGCAAGAGTTATTGAAACAACTGCATCAAAAGCATCTCCAACCATTTCATTGTAAGTTTCTATTGAAGGAACTTCAACATATTTAGGGTTTTGAGCACCAATTGCATTAGGACTTATAAAAGGTCCTTCAAGGTGAGCTCCTAAAACGTTTGCTCCATCAGTTCCGTTAAGCTTAGCTTCTTTAATAACTTTCATTGATTTTTTTATATCTTCAATAGAAACAGTCATTGTTGTTGGTGTAAATGATGTTGTACCAAATTTTGAAATTGTTTTTGCTATTTCATTAATAGCTTCAAATGTTCCGTCCATAGTATCGTATCCGCCTGCACCATGAATATGAACATCTACAAATCCAGGTGAAAGATACATTCCTTTAGCATCAATTACTTCGTTATCATCACAAACTAAAGGATTTATTTCTTTAATTTTTCCATCTTTGATAAGAACTGACCCTTTTTCAATTCTATCAAGATATATAATATTACAATTTTTTATTAACATATAAATGCACCTCCCAAAATTCAATCTTATTTAAATAAGACTCCATAAAATTATATGTTTAATCTTGTATGATATAATTATATAATATATAGTCAAGAATAAAAATAATTAAGATAAGATTTGGAGAGATAATATGGAAACCATTATTGGCGTTGTTGAAGCTATTGTTTTTAAAAGTGATGATACAGGTTATACAGTTTCTAAAATAAATGTCAATAAAGAAACTGTTACAGCTGTAGGTGTTGTTCCATTTATAAAAGATGGTCAGCAAGTTAAATTAACTGGAGAATGGATAGTTCACAAACAATTTGGAAAACAGTTTAAGATAGAAGATTTTGAAGAAATATTACCTACGAAAGTTGAAGCTATAGAAAAATATTTAAGTGCAGGAATTATATATGGTATAGGTCCTGTAACTGCAAAAAAGATAGTTAGCCATTTTGGTGAAGATACTTTAAATGTTATGGAAAACAATATAGAAAGACTTATGGAAGTAGATGGGATTGGTAAGAAAAAATTTACTATCATATATGAATCATACATAGAACAAAAAGACTTAAAAGACATAATGATGTTCTTTCAATCACATGGAGTTAGCAATAATCAGTGTTTAAAGATATATAAGAAATTTGGAGCAAATGCTAAGGAAGTAGTATCAGATAATCCATATATATTATGTAAGGAAATCTCAGGTATAGGTTTTAAGACAGCGGACAAAATAGCTATGAGTCTTGGGATAAAGGCTGATTCACCATTTAGAATAAAAAGTGGAATAGAATATGTAATAAACGGTTTCTGTGCAGCAGGTAATACATATATGCCAAAAGAAAAGCTAATACAAGAAGCCTGCGATACCTTAGTTGTAGATAGGAAGATAATAGAAGAAAATATTTATAACTCTGTTTTAGAAGGAAGAATTGTAGCTGAAAAAGTATGCGATGAAGATGCTGTATTTACACTTCCTTATTATTATTGTGAACTTGGAATAACAAATAAAATAATTACATTAGGTATTGAAAACTTCCAAACAATAAATACAGATATACCTCATGAAATAGAAATATTCGAAAAAAGATATGGAATAACGCTTGCAGAGTCTCAAAAAGAGGCAATAATAAATGCTTTTATTGAAGGGATAGAAATAATAACAGGAGGACCTGGAACAGGTAAAACAACAATAATAAAATGTATTATTGATATATACGAAAAGAACGGAATGAAGGTTTTACTTGGGGCACCAACTGGAAGAGCTGCAAAAAGAATGAGTGAATCAACAGGAAGAGAAGCAAAAACTATACATAGACTTCTAGAGATGGGAGTATCAGATGATGAAGATAACAATAAATCATTATTTAATAAAGGTGAGTCAGAACCTTTAGAAGCTGATGTAATAATTATAGATGAAGCATCAATGATTGATGTAACTTTAATGCATAATCTTTTAAAAGCGATAAAGCTTGGAACTAGAATAATAATAGTTGGAGACGTTGATCAATTACCTTCAGTTGGACCAGGAAATGTCTTAAAAGATTTAATAAACAGTGGATTAATTAAAGTTGTTAGGTTAAGAGAAATATTTAGACAAGGTGCAGAAAGTCTAATAACAGTAAATGCGCATAGAATTAATAGTGGAGAAATGCCATATCTTAATAAAAAGGGAAATGACTTTTATTTTATAAGAGAAAATGATGTAGACTCAACATTAAATACTATTATAGATTTAGTAAATAGAAGACTTCCAAACTTCAATAAAGATTTCGATAAATTTAAAGATATACAAGTTCTTACGCCTATGAGAAAAGGAACTTTAGGGGTACTTAATTTAAATGAAAGTATTCAAAAGGTTTTAAATCCTGAAAGCAAGTACAAAAAAGAAAAGAAAATAAAAGATATGATATTTAGAGAAGGGGATAAAGTTATGCAAACCAAAAACAACTATTCTCTAAAGTGGCATAGAATTTCAGGTGAAGGTGATGAAGAAGGCGTTGGTGTATTTAATGGAGATATGGGATTTATCGAAAAAATAGATGAAGAAGAAAAAATAGTAACAGTAGTATTTGATGATGAAAAAAGGGTACACTACGATTATGTTTATATAGATGAATTAGAACTTGCATATGCAATAACAATTCATAAGAGCCAAGGAAGTGAATTTAAGGTAATAATAATACCTGCATTTATGGGCTCACCATTTTTAATGAATAGAAATCTTTTATATACAGGAATAACTAGAGCTAAAAAATTAGTTGTAGTTGTTGGTATGCCAAAAGCTTTAAAATATATGGTATCTAATACTCAAAGTATGGAGAGGTATTCAGCGCTTCAATATAGAATTAAGGATATTATAAATAATGATATTATAGAAAATTAAAATATGGATAATAAAATGGGAGTTGATTGTATTTATGAATTCAACTTATAAGGAACTAGTTTATATAAAACGAAAAATAAACAACTACTTACAAGGTGAAGAAAATTTAATAACTGTACTAGGAAAGCCATTAGACAGTAATGAAATATTATACGATACAATTAAAAATATAATAAAGAATAATGGGAAGGTTCTTTATATATGGGGTAATTCAAAGATTGATAAAAGGTTAATAGCTTATATAAATAAGGAAAATGAGTACTATTCATATACTAGGGGCGATACTACAAATAAAAATCTTGTATTTATGAATTTTAAATATTTATATAATATAAAAGGAAACTATGACTTAATAATAGTAGATGATGTTTCTACTTACTCAAAATTATCAAAAGAAAGTTTTGAAAGCTTATATAGAAAGATAAGAAGATATACAGATAAAGTAATATTATACTCTTGGATTCAATTTGATGAAGGAGTTACTATAAATGCTTTAAATATAGATAAAAAAATTTTTATTGAACCTAGAGTTATTACAACTAGAATAGATTTAAAAAATGATATACCATATGTCCTTTATGAATATATATTATGGTTTAAAAATAATAAAAAGAATGTTATAACTTATGTTCCCTACAAAGATGATGTGGAAAATGTTTTTCATTATTATAATAAAAAAGTTAAATTAAGTGATGCTAAAGAGATAAAAATATATGGGGAAAAAATAAAGGATAGCGTATTAAAATTTAAAGATAAGTCAATATTTCTAATAACAAATAATATAGAAGAGGTATTAGAAACTCCGAATATTGATGGAATAATATTATTATTTGCAGATAATTATAATATTGATTTTAAAAAAATACTTTTCATGTGTGCAAAGGTATCTAAAAGCAAAGGACAATTTAAAGAAATGCTTTTAGTTTGTAATACTGAAACAGAAGAGATCGATAAAGCAAGAGAGATCTCTAGGAGTTTTAATAAGTTATTATGGGAAGAATATTAAAAGCATTAGAATATTTAAAAGATTGTTTTTTAGAAATTATATTTCCAGCACCTTATAAATGCATAGTTTGTAACGAAGCGGAAGAAGAAGGATTATGTAGAGAATGTAGGAGTACTATAACAGAATGTACAGAGCCTGAACATTTTGGATATTATAAAGGTGCATTAAAAGAACTTATATTTTTATTTAAATTTAATAAAGATTTCCTAGCAGGAGAAATCTTAGTCGATTTAATAAAAGATAAGATAAAGGATATAGAAAAAGATTATATAATTACTTATATTCCTATAGGTAAGAAATCTATGAGAAAAAGAGGTTTTAACCAGTGTGAATATATAGCAAAAGAATTATCTAAAATTCACGGATTAAAATGTATAAAGACATTAAAGAAAATAAAAGAAACAAAACCTCAAAAACAGCTTACTAAAAAAGAAAGATTAGAAAATATAAAAAATTCTTTTGGAGTAATTGATAAAGAGATTATAAAAAATAAAAAGTTTATTCTTATAGATGATGTTTTAACAACAGGTGCTACTATAGAAGAAGGAATTAGAGTTTTAAAAGAAAATGGAGCAAAAGAAATAAAATTGTTGACTATTGCGAAAAGTCGTTTATAATATTAATGTAAAGTTAGGTCTGTGGTTGAAAGTCGATGCTAGTCGCAGGCAAAACGATCCACTTAAGCTAGGCAAAGATTCTAGTGAGCATGGTGCGGTATAGAAGTAAGTCCTACCAGGCATTAAAGCTTGAGAGGGTTAGTAGTGAGAGGTTAATTCCGGGTAGCGAAATCTCCAGTAGGCGAGTGTGGGGGCAAAAACCAGTGTCAGCTAACTTTACAAAAAAGGATACTAAGTTTCTTAGTATCCTTTTTTGATGTATAAAATAAGTACAAAATGAAAAATAATATAGTTTTTAAAATAAATTTTTAATACAACATAAATTTTCAGTAAATTCAGAAAATAACATTGCAACATAATGTGAAAAGGTGTACAATATATTTATAAATAAATAAAATTTATTTTATCTAAGTTTTACTTAGAACATACGAGAGGAGCTGGACTTATGAAAGTAACAGTTGTAACAAAAAACATTGAATTAACTCCTGCTTTAAGAGATATCGTAGAAAAGAAAATCTCAAAATTAGACAAGTACTTCGAAGGAGATGTTAGTGCTAAAGCAACATTAACAGTACAAAAGAATAGACATAGAATTGAAGTAGCTATTCCTTTTAACGGAATATTACTAAGAGCAGAAGAAGTAACAGACGATATGTATAAATCAATAGATCGTGTGGAAGAAAAACTTATGAGACAAATAAGAAAGCAAAGAACTAAACTTGCTAAAAAGCATAAAGAAGCAATTAAGTTCTTAGAAATCGCAACAGATGATGAAGAAAACGAAGGAGAAGTTGTCAAAACAAAGAGATTTGCTGTAAAACCAATGAACGTTGATGAAGCAATCCTTCAAATGGAACTTATAGGACATAACTTCTTTGTATATAAAGATTCTGATACAAACGATATTAATGTTTTGTATAAGAGAAAAGATGGAAATTACGGTTTACTTGAACCTGAATACCAATAAAATTAAATAAGACTTGTAGTGCCTCATAAAGTAATACTTTATGAGGCTTTTATGTGGTTTTGAATAAAAAATTTAAAGTAAGATTATTATAATAAATAGGGAATTACTTAAATAATTTTAATAAAATTGTTATTAAGTTGAAAAAGACTAATTAGAAATGGTATAATTTATAAATGTATACTAAGATATAAGTAAAACTACTTAACAATTTTTTTAGTATTTGAAAGGATGAAAATATGGGAATGTTTAAGGCTTTATTTGGCACATATAGTGAAAGAGAGGTTAAGAGGATAAAACCATTAGTTGATAAGATAGAAAGTTTAGATTCAACAATGGGAGAACTTAGCGAAGAGCAGCTTAAGGCTAAGACAGGAGAATTTAGAGAAAGATATAAAAACGGTGAGAGCTTAGATGATTTATTACCAGAAGCATTCGCTGTTGTTAGAGAGGCTTCATGGAGAGTACTTAAGATGAAGCATTATAGAGAACAATTAATAGGTGGAATAGTTCTTCATCAAGGAAGAATTGCGGAAATGAAAACTGGTGAAGGTAAAACATTAGTTGCAACATTACCAGCATACTTAAACGCAATTTCTGGTGAAGGGGTTCACGTAATAACAGTTAATGATTATCTAGCTTCTAGAGATAGAGAGTGGATGGGACAAATATATGAATATTTAGGACTTACAACAGGTGTTGTAGTTCATGACTTAAATAATGACCAAAGAAGAGAAGCATATAATGCTGATATAACTTACGGAACAAATAATGAGTTTGGTTTCGACTACTTAAGAGATAATATGGTTATATATAAGGAAGAAAGAGTTCAAAGAGGACTTAACTTTGTTATAGTGGATGAAGTTGACTCAATTTTAATTGATGAAGCTAGAACACCGCTTATTATTTCTGGAGCAGGTGAAAAATCAACAGAATTCTATAAAGTTGCAGACTACTTTGTTAAAACATTAATTGCAGAAGAAGATTATACAATTGATGAAAAAGCAAATGCTGTTATGCTTACAGATAAAGGTATAGAAAAAGCAGAAAGAGCATTTAAAGTAGAAAACTATGCAGATGCTGAAAATATGCAATTACAACATTATGTAACTCAAGCATTAAAAGCTAACTACTTCATGAAATTAGATAAAGATTATATGGTTAAAGATGGAGAAGTTATAATTGTTGATGAATTCACAGGAAGACTTATGGAAGGTAGAAGATACTCAGATGGTCTTCACCAAGCTATTGAAGCTAAAGAAGGAGTAAAGATTGCAAGAGAATCAAAAACTCTAGCAACAATAACTTTCCAAAATTACTTCAGAATGTACAACAAATTATCAGGTATGACAGGTACAGCTTTAACAGAAGAAAATGAATTTAGAGAAATTTACGGACTAGATGTTATAGTTATACCAACTCATAGACCAATTCAAAGAGTAGATAATCATGATATTGTATATAAAACTGCTAAAGGTAAGTATAATGCTATAGTAGAAGAAATAAAGAAAGCACATGCAAAAGGTCAACCAGTCCTTGTTGGTACAGCAAGTATTGAGAAATCTGAAATAATATCAGCTCTTTTAAAGAAACAAGGAATAAAGCATAAAGTATTAAATGCTAAATATCATGAACAAGAAGCTGAAATTATAGCAGATGCTGGTGAAGTTAACTCAGTAACAATAGCAACAAACATGGCAGGTAGAGGTACTGATATTAAGTTAGGTGAAGGTGCATTAGAAGCAGGTGGACTTAAGATAATTGGTACTGAAAGACACGAATCAAGAAGAATAGATAATCAGCTTAGAGGACGTTCAGGTAGACAAGGAGATATCGGGGAATCAACATTCTTTATATCACTTGAAGATGATTTAATGAGAATCTTTATGTCAGAAAAGACTCATGCAATGGTTGATAAATTAGGCTTAGAAGATGATGATGCTATAGAAAGTAAGATAATAACAAGATCAATAGAAAGTGCTCAAAAGAAAGTTGAAGGACATAACTTCGATATAAGAAAGAACCTTCTAGGATATGATGATGTTATGAACATGCAAAGAGAAATCATCTATAAACAAAGAGCTCAAGTTCTTGAAGGTGAAAACTTAAAAGAACAAATTGAAGAAATGATTAAAGAAGTTATAAGCGCAGCAGTTGATACTCATATAACTGGTATGGAAGAGGATTATAAGACAGAATTTAAAAACTTAATTCTTTACTTAGATGATATTTGCCTTCCAGCAAATAGAGTAACTATTGATGATTTAGTTAATCTTTCAAACGAAGAAATAAAAGAAAAATTAATAAACTTATCATTAGAAATATATAATGGAAAAGAAGCTGAGTTTGGAGAAGAAAAGCTTAGAGAAATCGAAAGAGTTGTCCTTCTAAAGAACGTTGATACGAAATGGATGGATCATATAGATAATATGGATCACTTAAAACAAGGTATTGGACTTAGAGCATTTAAGCAACAAGATCCAGTTCAAGCATACCAAATGGAAGGTAGTGCAATGTTTGAGGAAATGATAGAATCAATTAAAGTTGATACTGTTAAATATCTATTCCACGTTCAAATGGAAAAAGCTCCAGAAAGAGAAAGAGTTGCTAAAGAAACAGCAGCTGTTCATGAAGGAGCAGGAGATGCTCCAAAGAAAAAGGAACCAGCTAAGAAAGCAGTAACTGTTGGAAGAAATGAACCATGTCCTTGTGGAAGTGGTAAAAAGTATAAAAACTGTTGCGGAAGAGAAGTTTAAAGATTATTATAAATAAAAAGCATCGTTATTATAAATAACGATGCTTTTTAAAATCAAATATATAGAGGTGATTTTATATGAGAATAGAGCTTGAAAAAGCATTAGCTAAAATGCCAGGCCTAAAGGAAAAAATAAATGAAATGAGGGCTTCACTTTGACAAAGAAGCTTTAATAAAAGAGATACAAGAGCTTGATTTAAAGATGCAAGAAAATGGCTTTTGGGATGATATAAAACGAGCTGAAGAAATAACAAAAGAAAGTAAGTTTTTAAAAGGTAAGCTTGAAAGATTTGAAACTTTAGAAACTAAGATTGATGATATAGAAGTTTTAAATGATATCATGGAAGAAGATGATGAAGAATCAATCAATGAAATAATCGAAAGTGTTGCATTTTTAGAAAAAGCAGTTGAGGAATATAGAATAGAAATACTTTTATCAGGAGAATATGATAAAAATGATGTAATATTTACCCTTCATGTTGGAGTTGGTGGAACTGACGCAAATGATTGGACTGAGATGCTTTTAAGAATGTACACAAGATGGGCAGAAAATCATGGTTTCTCTGTGGAAACTTTAGATTTAATACAAGGTGATGAAGCTGGTATTAAAAGTGTAACTTTAAGAATTAAAGGTGATTTTGCATATGGATACTTAAAAGCTGAGAAAGGAATCCATAGATTAGTTAGAATATCTCCTTATAATGCAAATGGTAAAAGACAAACATCCTTTGCATCAGTTGAAGTACTTCCAGAGCTTACAAAAGATCAAGATATAGATATAAGACCAGATGATTTAAGGATTGATACTTATAGAGCTGGAGGGGCTGGAGGACAGCACGTAAATAAAACTGAATCAGCAGTTAGAATAACACATATTCCTACAGGAATAGTTGTTCAATGCCAAAATGAAAGAAGTCAGTTCTCAAATAGAGATACAGCAATGGCTATGTTAAAATCAAAGCTTATAGAGCTTAAAGAGAGAGCTCATAAAGAAAAAATAGAAGATTTAACAGGAGAACTTAAAGATATGGGATGGGGAAGCCAAATAAGATCATATGTATTCCATCCATATAATATGGTAAAAGACCATAGAACAGGTGAAGAGACATCAAATGTTCAAGCTGTTATGGATGGTGAAATTGATTCATTTATTAACGCATATCTTTCAAGTGATTTAAATATATAGTATAAAAATAAAAGCCTAAGATTAATCTTAGGCTTTTTTATTTTTAGGATTTTTTCTTATATATATCTATTTTTTTTAATATTGGATGACTTACTAACATTAAAAATACAATAAAAGATATTGCGTGTAAAACAGGATTAATAAGTATTTTTGTAATAGTTCCATAGCAATTTTCCATTAAATATTTATTAGTTAATAAGAAAGCATTATCTATTGAAGTTTCAGATATAAAATCAGTTTTATCATTAGGAGTATGGATTTTACTAACATCGCTATGAGAAAGCGTTAAAGAATCAAATCCATTCTTTATGAAGCTTGCATGGTCACTAGAATCTTCATATTTAACATTAAAAACTAAATTATTATCAGTACATATAGTTTTTAAATCATTAAGTATAGTTGAATCCTTATCTTTAAGGTTTTCACCACTCATAAATGTAAGAGGATAATTCTCCGCTCCGATCATATCAAAGTTAATAACTTCTGCTCCTTTTAATTCATCTTTATACCTAGATGCAAAGTCATTAGAGCCTAAAAGTCCAAATTCTTCAGCATTTAGTGCAACGAATATAATATCTCTATTTGGTCTTGGAAGAGATGATATATATTTAGAAAGTTCAATTAAAAATGAAGTTCCAGAAGCATTGTCTAATGCACCGTGATAAGTATTTCCTAGGACATCTTTTCCTAGATGGTCATAATGTGCAGTAAGTATTAAAGGCTTTAGTGTTTTATCTCGTCCATCTATTTTAGATACAACATTAAATACTTCAGTTTTCTTAACTGAATAAGGAAGAGTAATAGATATAGTATCTTTATTTTTTAAAGAAGAAACCATAGTATTATAAACATCCTTTGTGATGACTACTGCAAAAGAAATTGGAGAGTCATTAATAAATGAGCTACGGAATGAAAAATTCTTTTCTTCACTTAAATAAAATAAAAAAAGTTTATTGTCCTTCCTAAAGGAAATAGAAGAAGGAAATATGTTTACACTATCTTCAGAAGAAAATGTTTCAGATGAAGAATTAAAATTTATCATATCTTCTTTAAAATCTTTTCCATATTCAAAGGATTTTGTTTCTCCATTACTCTTAGAAATAGTAAGTGATGGAGTATTATCATTTCTAAAAGGCGCATTTACTTGAAAGCCTTGCTTATAACTATTATCTAATTTATTAAGTTTATATTTTTCAAAAGTTTTAGTTATGTAATCAGCTACAGAATCATTTTCTTTCGAGCCACAAAGTCGTCCTTCAAACTCATCTGAAGCTAAATATTCTATAGTTTCTTTTACATTATTAGAATCAAAGTACTTAATAGAGCATCTTAAACCTAGAAAAAAAATAAATATAATAGCAGAAATAATAGTACAGATTTTATAAATTTTCGATTTCATTTAATACCTCATAATAAATTGTTTTATTAAAGTGTATTAAAATAAAATAAGCTTTATGATTACTTAAGTTAAGCTTTTTTATATAGCATGTCCATTATTGCATAAACTATAGTAAATAAAAGACAAATATATACAACTATTTTTGTTTTATAGTCAATAATAAGAAGAATGCCACCAGTTACAGCACTTATAAGTATTATATAATTTATGAATTTATTAAGTCCTGATTTAGATATATTAATGACATTAACAGATGAAATTAATATTAAAGCTAAAGTTAAGAATGAAAAAACATCTTGTAGTGTGTTAGAGTAAACTAATATTTTATAATGATTGAATGTTAAAAGCGTTATTAATATTACTAATAATAATGAAATGACTTTTTGTATATACCTATTCATATAGAACCCCCCCTAATTGTAAAATATTTACAATTAAATTATACTAGAACTTAACATAATTACAATATATAACGTATAATTTAAGGAAATTAATACAAAAAAAGTTTATGTAAAGTATTAAGAGAGGTATAATAGAAAATGTATGATTTTTTTTGGAGGTAAGTGTATGAATATAAATGAGAGATTATCAAAAGAACTTGGCATTAAATTAAATGTTATAGATAATGTTATAGAACTATTAGATGGAGGAAATACTGTTCCATTTATAGCTAGATATAGAAAAGAGATGACAGGTGGTCTGTCAGATGAAATTTTAAGAAATTTAGAAGAGAGATTAACATATTTAAGAAATTTAGATGAAAGAAAAGAAGCAGTTCTAAAATCAATAGAAGAACAAGGAAAGCTTACAGAAGAGATTAAGTTAGCTTTAAATAAAGCTGAAACTTTAACTGAAGTAGAAGATATATATAGACCATATAAGAAAAAGAAGAGAACTAGAGCAACAATAGCTTTAGAAAAAGGATTAAAACCTCTTTCTGAAATAATTTTAGAAGGTAACTATAAAGGAAAGATAGAAGAAGAAGCTAAAAAATATATAAATGAAGAAAAAGAGGTTAAAGATGAAAAAGAAGCTATAAATGGTGCTATGGATATAATTGCAGAAGTTATATCAGATGAAGCTGATTATAGAAAATGGATTAGAAATTTTGTATTTAAAGAAGGTACTATAGAAACTAAAGGGGATAGTGAGGAAAGAACTCCTTATGAAATGTATTATGACTATAAAGAAGAAGTTAAAAAGATTCCTCCACATAGAATACTTGCAATAAATAGAGGAGAAAAAGAGAAAATATTATCTGTTAAAATTGTATCACCAGAAGATAAAATAATTGCTTATTTAGAAAAGAATATTTTAAAGGGCAATGAGGAAACTGATAAAATATTAAAAGATAGTATTAAAGATTCTTTAAAGAGACTTATTTACCCATCAATAGAAAGAGAAATTAGAAGTGAACTTACTGATAAAGGTGAAGAAGGTGCTATAAATATATTTAAAGAAAACCTTAAAGCATTATTATTACAAGCACCTATAAAAGGTAAAGTTGTTATGGGATATGACCCTGGATTTAGAACAGGATGTAAAATTGCTGTATTAGATAGTACAGGTAAATTCTTAGAAAATACAGCAGTTTATCCAACAGCACCTAAAAATGATGTTATAGGAACTAAGAAGAAGCTTAAAGAACTTATTAATAAATATGGGGTTGATGTTATATCACTTGGTAATGGTACAGCATCAAGAGAATCAGAAGAAGTAATAAGTGAAGTTTTAAAGGAAGTTAAGAATGAAACAGGACGTGAAGTATCTTATGTAATAGTATCAGAAGCTGGAGCATCAGTTTATTCTGCATCAAAACTTGCAACTAAAGAGTATCCAGATTTAGATGTAACAGTAAGAGGTGCAATATCAATAGGAAGAAGACTTCAAGACCCACTTGCAGAACTTGTTAAAATAGATCCAAAAGCGATTGGAGTTGGACAATATCAACATGATGTTACTCAAAAAAGACTAGAAGAATCTTTAAATGGAGTTGTAGAAGATTCAGTTAACAAAGTTGGAGTTGATTTAAATACAGCGACACCAAGTCTTCTAACTCATATATCAGGTATAAACTCAAGTATAGCTGAAAATATAGTAGCTTATAGAGAAGAAGTTGGAGAATTTAAGAGTAGACGTGAACTACTTAAAGTTAAGAGATTAGGTCAAAAAGCATTTGAACAATGCGCAGGATTCTTAAGAGTTATGGAAAGCAAGAACCCTCTAGATAATACATCAGTTCATCCAGAATCTTATGATGCTGCAACAAAATTAATTGAAATGCTAGGTTATACTATGGATGATCTAAAAAATAAAAAATTAGGTGATATTGAAAACAGAGTTAAAAATATTGGATTAAATAATATTTCTAAAGAATTAGAAATTGGAGAGCTTACTTTAAAAGATATAATAAAAGAACTTCAAAAACCAGGTAGAGACCCAAGAGAAGATATGCCAAAGCCAATATTAAAAACTGGAGTAATAGAGATAAAAGACTTAAAGCCAGGAATGGTCTTAATGGGAACAGTAAGAAATGTTTCAGACTTTGGAGCATTTATTGATATTGGGGTTCACCAAGATGGTCTTGTTCATAAGAGCCAAATGGCTAATAAGTTCGTTAAACACCCACTTGATATAGTTAAAGTTGGAGATATAGTAAAGGTTAAAATATTAGAGGTTGATGAAAAGAGAAATAGAATTTCTCTTTCAATGAAGGATGTAGAATAGTAAAAAATATATAATATTTTAAAAAAGGTATCTATATAATTATATAGATACCTTTTTATTAACTGGTAACTACAAATTTTGAAAATATAGAAAATTTTTGTTGCAATTTATGGGAGAAATTGCTTATAATTAAATATAAGAAAGATATTTTTTATTGTTTTTAAATAAGATTATTAAAGAGTTATATAAATGATTAAGGTGGTAGTTACAAGTGAGTATTATAAATAAGGATTCTAGAATTCCACTATATTCGCAACTTATGGATATACTAATAGATAAAATTAATAATGGATTAGAAGAGAATGAGCAATTACTTTCAGAAAGAGAAATATGTGAACTTTATGATGTAAGTAGAACAACTGTAAGACAAGCTCTAGATGAACTTGAAAGAGAAGGATATATATATAAAGTTCATGGTAAAGGTACATTTGTTGCACCAAAGAAAGTTAATCAAGATTTAGTATCATTTTATTCATTTACAGAAGAAATGAAAAAAATAGGAAAGAAACCTTCATCAGAGATAATAGGATTTGAGATTATACAATCAGGTGAAAAATTAGCAAGAAAATTTAATATAAATGAAGATGATGTAATATATAAGATAATAAGAATTAGAAAAGCTGATGATGTACCTATGATGTATGAAATAACATATTTACCTTTTACAAGATTTGAAGGATTATCAAAAGAACAATTAGAAGAAAAGCCTATGTACGATGTTTTCACAGAAAATTACAATGTAAAGCTAACATCCGCAGAAGAATATTTTGAACCTATTCTTACAAATAAGATTGAAAGTATATATTTAGAGATACATGAAGGTGCACCAAGCTTAAAAATAGAAAGATATACTTATGAAAATAGTAAACTTATAGAGTATACCGTAGGAATAGCAAGAGGTGACAAATTCAAATATAGAGTTCAATTAAAAAATAATTAATATAAATAAAAAAATAAAAATTTTTAAAACTACTGGTAATGACAACATTATCAGTTGGGGAGGGTATAAAATGATTTTTGGGTTTTCAGAGGATATGTTAAAAAAATTAGGAGCTACGTTTACAGCAACTGAGATTAGGCAACAACCAAAATTATGGAGAGAGACATACAATATAGTAAAGCAGAATAAAAATAAAATAGAAGAATTTTTAAATAAGAATTTAAAGAGCAACACTAGAATAATATTAACTGGAGCAGGTACTTCTGATTATGTTGGAGATTCACTTTATCTGCATCTTGCGAAAACTTTAAATTTAAGAGTTGAAGCTATAGCTACAACAGATTTAGTATCAAACCCACATGAATTTTTAGAAGAAGATACAAAAACTATATTAGTATCATATGCAAGATCAGGTAACAGTCCTGAAAGTATTGGAGCTTATGATATATTCAAAGATAATGTAAAAGATATAGCACAACTGGTAATTACGTGTAATGAGGAAGGACAATTAGCAAGAAAGTCATTAGAGGATGAAAACACTCTTTGTTTACTTATGCCAAAAGAGTCTAATGATAAAAGCTTTGCTATGACAAGCTCCTTTAGTTGTATGTTACTTGCAACACTTTTAACATTTGATATTAAAAACTTAGAACAAAATAAAAAGTATGTAGATATAATATCAGATAAGGCTGATTTTATATTAGATAATGATTGGAAAGAAATAATAGAATTAGTGGAACTAGGCTGTGAGAGAGTTGTTTATTTAGGATCAGGAGCATTAAAAGGTTTGTGTCAAGAAATGGCGCTTAAAAATTTAGAACTAACTAGTGGAAAGACAGTAACTGTTTGTGAATCTGTTCTTGGCTTTAGACATGGTCCAAAATCTATAATAAATGATAATACGTTAGTTATATTTATGAATTCCATTAATGAATACACAAATCTTTACGATATGGATTTAATAAGAGAAATACATGGGGATGTAGGAAATCATAAATTGGCTGTTATAAGTTATAAGAAAAATGATGAATTAAATTCATTATGTGATAGATATATAGAAATTAATGGGGAAGATATACCAGAGATTTATACTCTATTTAATTACATGTTATTTGGGCAAATGTTTGGATTATTTAGTTCATTACATCTTGGTATTTCACCAGATAATCCAAGACCAGATGGAACTGTAAATAGGGTAGTTAAAGGAGTAATAATACATCCATATAATAAATAGATTTTCTAAAACTAATGATAAGAAATATTTAGTGGTATTAAAAATATAGGGAGAGAAAGTGTATGAATAAAATATTATCAACTAGAGAAATGTTAAAGAAGGCACAAGAGGGAGGATATGCAGTACCTGCATTTAATATTCATAATTTAGAGACGCTTCAAGTTGTTATTGAAACAGCAGCAGAACTTAGATCACCAGTTATATTAGCAGGAACACCATCAACTATTAAATATGCTGGGGGAGAGTATATAGTAGCAATGGCAGAAGTAGCTGCAAAGGAATATGATATACCAATTGCTATTCATTTAGATCACTTTGAAGATATTGATGCAATTAAACATTATGTAGATATTGGGTTTAAATCAACAATGATTGATGCATCACATGAAAATTATGAAAATAATATAAGAATAGTAAAAGAAGTTGTTGACTATGCACACAAATTTGATGCAACAGTTGAAGCTGAACTCGGAAGATTAGGTGGACAAGAAGATGATCTTGTTGTGGATGAAAAGGATACTATGTATACAAATCCAGAACAAGCAAAAGATTTTGTGGAGAAGACAGGAATAGATTCATTAGCAGTTGCAATTGGAACTGCCCATGGATTATATAAAGGAAAAGCTAAATTAGACTTTGATAGATTAAAAGAAATTAGGGAAAAGGTAGATATACCTCTAGTGTTACATGGTGCATCAGATGTACCTGATGAATTAGTAAAAAAAGCTATATCTCTTGGAATATGTAAAGTTAATGTAGCAACTGATTTAAAAATACCTTTTTCAGATGCTGTTAAAAAGTATTTTATAGAAAATCCTACAGCTAATGATCCAAGAAAATATATGACACCTGGTAAGGAAGCAATGAAAGCCATAGTTAAGCATAAAATAATGGTATGTGGAAGTAATAATAGAGCTTAATATAAATAAAAGAACGGAAATGAAGCTTAAAAAGGATTCATTTTCGTTCTTTTACTTTTAATTAATGATGGCCACAGTTATGACCAGTACATGAGTTTGCAGGGCTAAATTCAATTAATTTATTATCATTAAAAAGATCTATGTTTTCTTTTAATGAAGTAGGATTTGCTTTAAACACTTTAACACCCATAGAGTTTAATTTATTAATAGCACCAGCACCAATACCAAGGACAAGAACTACATCTATATCAGCTCCACCTATAGCTTTTATTGGTTGACACTTACCGTGTTCATGGTTTAAATCTCCGTTATTTATAGCAGTAACATCATTTGTTTCAGTATCTACTACTAAGAAAAATGGTGCAGAACCAAAGTGGTTATAAGGAATACTTTCTAAGCCGTTATTTTCTTTTACAGGAATACAAATTTTCATTTTAATTTCCCCTTTCACAATTTGATTTATTACATCTTTTAGAGCAATTTTCTTTTCTCTCACATTTAAAGTCTAAGAAATTAAGGTCATTTAATATAACAACCTCAGGATCTTTAAGACTATCTGTAAAATGAATTAAATCATCTAGAATCTCATTATTAACTGAATAGTGAATAAAATAGCCTCTTTTGTGACCTAATATAATACCAGAGTCTTTTAATACTTTAATATGTTGAGAAACAGCAGCTTCAGATATACCAAGATGCCTAGATATACCTTTAGCACATACGTTTTTTCTAGCGAGTAAAAATAGAATTTTTAATCTAGTTTCATCACCTAGAGCTTTAAAAAGTTTAACTATATTATTCATTGGTACCTCTATTTTGTTTTTAATTAAGTAATTACTTAATTAAATTTTACTACTAATAAAATGTAATATCAAGGTAAAAATGAAATTAAAACTAGAGTATAAATTTTATTGACAAATATATAACGAAGAGGTAATATAAAACTGTAAATAAAATATTCATATATCTTCAGGGCGGGGCGTAATTCCCCACCGGCGGTAAAGCCCGCGAGCTAATTTTTAGCATGATTCGGTGAAACTCCGAGGCCGACAGTATAGTCTGGATGAAAGAAGGTAAAATATTAGTTAAGTTGGTTTAGAATTTTTACGTCCCTGATATATTTATAGGTATATCAGGGATTTTTATTTTAAATTAATTTAATTAATACTTACCCACCAAAAGAAGATTATTTGGGGGAGGAATTATTAAAATGACCAAAAATTTAAACAAAATGGTGAAAATCTCATTACTAACAGGAATTGCTTTTATACTTATGTTTATCGAAATCCCATTTCCGGTATTTCCATGGCTTAAATTAGATTTAAGTGATGTTCCGGCTCTTATGGGGGGCTTTGCATTTGGTCCTTTAGCAGGAGTATTAATAGAATTTTTAAAAGTATTAATGAATCTATTATTATCTGGAACACAAACAGGTGGAGTTGGAGAATTTGCAAACTTTATAATAGGCGCTTCATTAGTTTTCCCAGCAGCATTTATTTATTGGAGAAAGAAGTCAAAAAAGACAGCTATAATAGGAATGGTAACAGGTGTAGTTATAATGAGTGTCATTGGAATTTTAGCAAATGTGTATATATTATTACCACTTTACGGAATGCAAATGTCATCAACAGAACTTATGAGATATGTAACTGTTGGTTTAGTACCTTTTAATGGAGTAAAAGGTGCAATAGCATCTGGATTAACATATATACTATATAAGAAGGTATCAGTTGCAATATTTAAAGTTGAACCTAACTTCGGAGAACACAAAAATAGCACAGCAAAAATTCATTAATATAAAATAAAAGGAGGCATTTTTTATGCCTCCTTTTTATAATTATTAATAAAAATTATAATCTGTTACAAATTTAAATCATATGTAAAATAAATAATAATTAAAAGAAAATAAGAGATATTAATACAAAACAATAGCAAATGGTATTTAAATTTAAAATATAAATGTATATTGGTATATTTAAAAGTATATAGTCTAAAATTAAGATATTAAAGGTTTACTGTTATATAGATTAGTGTTACTATTAAATCAAGATTTGGACAGAGATTTGTATATTTGTAGTATGGAAGGGATGAGATTTATGGGACAAAAGAGGTATGATGAAGTTGTTATAAAGAATAATAAATCAAAGCTAGATGAAGTTAGAAAAGAAGAAGAAAAGATGGCTAGAGAAATAAAAGAAAAAGAAAAGTTTAGCAAATAATATATTATAAAAAATAATATATTTTAATATCAAAATCCCCAAGAGAGGCAAGTAAAGTGATCTTACTTGATTGTCCTGGGGATTTTCTTATTTATGAAGCCACATTATAACAGCGCTTTCTTTATTATCTTCATAGAAATTTTTTCTTATTCCTTCACTTTTAAAACCAAGTGATTTATAAAGGTTTTGAGCTATTATATTAGATTCTCTAACTTCTAATGTTATATCATAGCAATCTTTTGAATTTAAGTGTTTTATTAATGCTTCCATAAGCTTAAATCCATAGCCCATGCCTCTATAGCTTGGGTGAATAGCTACATTTGTAATTTGACCTTCTGATGCAATTATCCAAGCACCTGCAAAGCCTATAACTTCATCAGATGAAGTTTTTAGTACAATATAATTAGCAAATTCATTAGAAAGTTCTTTAGAGATTTCATTAAGGCTCCAACCTTCTTTAAGACTTAACTTACTTACATTATGGACACCTTCTACATCCATATTGTCCATAAGTTTAAGAGTTACTTTCTCCATTAGTCATCTTTAATCTATTTTCAAGTTCTCTTACAGCCTGAGGTTTCTTTAAGTATAAAGGAGCAGAGTTTTCATCATCCTTTATTCCATTCTTTAGAAGGTTTAAACCAATTTCACCAATTTGAGATGCTCTTACTGTATTTAAATGAACTGGTGCAAATGATATATTTTGCATATGTTCTAATAAATATTCCTTATGTTTTGAAACACCATCACCTGTAAATAATACTTTTTCATTCATTGAATTAAGCTTTTCTACAAGATCTTCAATATCCATTGAAGTACAATCTACTATAGCTTCCATTTTGCCATCTATAACTTTGTATATTGCTGTATAAACATTTTCTCTTAATGCATCCATAATAGGGCATATAATTCCATCAAATGATGAAATAGAGAATGCTAATCCTTCAAGAGTTGAAACACTTACGTAAGGCTTGTTAGAACCAAAGCTAAGACCTTTTACTGTAGCCATACCTATACGAAGTCCTGTAAATGAACCAGGTCCTTTAGAAACAACAAAACCGTCCACATCATCTATTGAAACACCAGTATCATTTAATAATTGTTCTATAATTCCCATAAGAAGAACAGAGTGTTCACGTTTATTATTTAATGTATATTCTCCTAAAAGCATATCATCTTTAAGTAATGCAGCAGTTGCGCACTTTGAGGATGAATCCACACTTAAAACTATCATAAAGACAACTCCTTTATATATTGATATTTTTCACCATAAGGAGTTAAAGTAATTTTTCTATAATTTTCTCCTTTAGATAAATCTTTTTGAATGTATATATGTAAAAAATCATTAGGTAAAATTTCTTCTATATAGTTTGCCCATTCAATAATTGAAACTGCATCTGAAAAGATATAATCATCAAAACCTATTGCGTAAATTTCATCAGGATCACTAACTCTATAAACATCAAAGTGGTTTAGCTTAAGTCTTCCAGAATCATATTCATTTACAATATTAAAAGTTGGACTTGTTATATTATCAGTAATGTTAAGTCCTTTAGCAATTCCTTTTGTTATATGAGTTTTACCAGTTCCAAGATCACCAGTTAAACATATAATATCTCCGGCATTTAAAAGTTTACCTAAAGCTTCACCAATGTTTGTAGTTTCAGAAATACTATTAACTTCAAATTCCATAAGATTTGTCTCCTTTCTTAAAAATCATAATCTATCCTTATATTCTATCCAAAAATCAAAAAAAAGAAAAGTAATATAAAAGTAATTGCAATATAAAAATAAAAAGTGTAAAATTAAAGAACAAATATTTACAGTATAATAAATAAATTTTTAAATATAATTAATAATGGAAATGGGTTTTTAGAGAGGTGAAATCATGAAGAAAATAACAGCTGCTATGCTAATCATAACCGCAGCGTTTTTTTTAGGCCTTGGAGGATTTTCTAAGCCACTTATGGCAGATACCGCAGATAGTGATAAAGATACTAGAGATGTTTACTTAAATATTATTACAACAAATAAAGAACAATATAATATTATTAAAGAGTTATCTAAGGACAAGCATAATATAGAGTATATGTTTAATAATTTAGATGAAGCAAAAAAGTATAAGTATGATGAAAATACAATAAAAAATATATCAAATATGGACTTATTCTTCTATCAGGGATCTGGGAATGAAAATGATTGGATAAATGAACTAGTAAGTAAAGTTGATAAAAGTTCAGTTGGAACTGTTAATTTATCTAGAGGTATAAGGGAATTAAAATATAAGTTAGATGATAAAGAAAAAGTTAATCCATATTACTATCTTGGAATATCAGAATATAAAGTAATGTTATATAATGCAAAATCTGCTCTTCAGGAAAAAGATCCTCAAAATAGAGATTTCTATGAAAAAAACTATGAGGAAATAGTTAAAAAGCTTGAAGATATTAAAAAGGATTTTGATAAAGATTCTAGCAATCTAAAAAAATATACTTTTGTATCAGAAGATGGTACTTTTGAGTATTTATTTAAAAGTTTAGGAATAGACTTTAAAATATTAGATAAAAATCAAAGTATAAATGATTATATAAAATCAAATAATTTAAAAGAAGATTCTGTTATTTATATAAAAAATGAATCAAATAAAGATGATAAAAATAAAGGCAATTATAAAATTTTAAATCTTAAAACTTTTGATAAAAATATGAGCTATGAAGAGCTTATATCTTATAATATAAAGCAAATAAATAATTATAAAAAATAAAACTGTTGATTTTTTATAATATATATATTATAATCATTATTGTCCTAAAGGGGTATGGCTCAATTGGTAGAGTAGTGGTCTCCAAAACCATTGGTTCTGGGTTCAAGTCCTAGTGCCCCTGCCATAATGACAATAGAAAGCTAGAAACTTAAAGTTTCTAGCTTTTTTAATATGTGTTTATTAAATTTTAAAATTAATCTTCGATATGATGTCCTGTTTTCTCTATGCAATTTTCTATTTCAGATTTTGTAGCTGGATCTGAATATATTACTTCAACACTTCCACGTCCAAGGTCAATGCATACATTATTTACACCATCAATTTTTTCAAGTGAATTTTTCATTTGGGTTTTAACAGTTTCATTAACTAAACCGTTAACTATGTAATGTTCTCTATTCATATTAGTACCTCCCTTATATAAAAATTAAATTTGTATGTTTGTTCAAATATATTATGTTCAAAATCATTACTTAGTATTAAGACATACTTTAACAATTATAAATATAAATAGTAAATTTTATATTAAATGAACTGATACAAAGAAAATATGCAGGAAGAAAGATATATAATATAGAAAATAATATATATAAGTTATGAGAAAGAAGGGTGTTTTTTATGCAAAAGAAAAAGATTTTAATACCAATAGATGGAACTGATAGAAGTTTAGTTTCTTTAAACTATTTAAAAGATAATTTTAATAAAGATAACGTAGAAGTTACTTTAATACATGTAAGAGAGATAGTATTTATTAATGGAATGGCTGTTTCAGAAGAAATAAAAGATGCAGAGGTTATAGGAAAGAGAATATTAAAAGAAGCTAAAGAACAAATAAAAGAATACGAATGTAAAACTGAACTTAGATTTGGATATGCAGGAGACGAAATCTTAGCATATGCAGAAGATGAGGAAGTAGATACAATTATTATGGCTAAAAATACAAAAAAGAAATTTACATTATTAGTAGGTTCAGTTACTGCACATGTAGCAAAGAGAGCAAAATGTGCGTTAATTATAATACCTGAAGTTTATTAAATATAATATTTAAAGGGGAATTTTAATGAGAAAAATAAGATTTGGAATTATAGGAACGGGAAAGATAGTTCATAATTTTTTAGATGCTGCTTTAAAGCATAAAGAGTTTGAATTAACATCTGTATATTCAAGAGATATAAACAAGGCAAAAGAATTTGGAAAGCCTTATGGGGCTAAAAATTTTTTTGATGATTTAGAGGAGTTTTCTAAATGTAATGAAATTGATGCTGTATATATTGCATCACCGAACTTTTTACATGAGTCACAAAGCATATTATGCATGAATAATAAAAAGCACGTTTTATGTGAAAAACCAATGGCTTCTAATTCAAAAGAAGTTAGTAGAATGATTAAGGCCTCAAAAGACAATGGAGTACTATTAATGGAAGCTATGAGACTTACTGTTCTTCCAAACTTTTTAAAAGTGAAAGAGAATTTAAATAAGATAGGAAAGATCAGAAAATATTTTGCAAGCTATTGCCAATATTCATCACGATATGATTCTTTTAAAGAAGGCGTTGTATTAAATGCATTTAATAAAGATCTTTCAAACGGTGCACTTATGGATATTGGAGTTTATTGTATTCATCCAATGATAAACCTATTTGGTAAGCCAAACAAAGTTGTCTCAAATAGTGTATTTTTAAATAATGGAATTGATGGAGAAGGATCAGCTATATTTAATTATAATGATTTTGATGGAATAATAATGTACTCAAAAATAAGTAATTCAAATCTTCCACTAGAAATTCAAGGTGAAGATGGTAGTATGTTAATAAGCAATATTCACTTTGAGGATGTAAAAATAATTTATAGGGATGGAAGAGAAGAAAAGATATCAATAGAACCATTAAAGAATGATATGTATTATGAAATTGATGAATTTATAAGATGTATAAAAAATGGACAACTAGAATCTAAATTAAACTCTTTAAATAATTCATTAAGTGCAATAGAGTTAATGGATGAAATAAGAAAAGAGATTTGTTTAAAATTCCCTGCAGATAAGTAATTAAAAAAGAAGTTTATCATAGCTTATGATAAACTTCTTTTTATTTTTGATGAGTAAATATTTAATATAGAAAAGCGTATAGATTTTATAATTTTATTTTCAGAACTTATAATATTTTTTAATGATGAATCATTTAAATTATTTGCTATTAATAGCAATTTAGATTCAATTAAATTAGAATGTAGAGCTAATTTAATTAATCTATCTTCATTAATATTTCCATCTACTAAATTGCAAAGCTCCTTAGTTAAAGAATTAGATAAAATTAAATACTTATCTTTTAAAGAATTTGTGTGGTGTACTTTAGTATATGGTAACAAATATTTATTAACTAAAAGAGCTATAATGGAGCCGACTATAATAAAAGTAAATCTTGTAGTAGATAAAAATTCTAGTGAGCAGTTACTTAAATTAACACTTAAAGCTAATAAAGAAGTAAATATAACTTTAATGTAATAGTCTTTTGCATAGAAGTAAAAGAACAACACTACAAATAAGAATAAAGTTTCAGGAATATTAATACTAAGTATTCCAAAAATTAAAATAAATAATGATACTGCAATTACCGTTCCTTTAATTCTCTTTTTTGTTTTTATGATAGTATCATCTGAAAGTGGTTGCAAAAGCACATAAATAGTTATAATAATCCATTTTCCATTAGGAATACTAAATAATTCTATAAAGAAAAGTGGAATTGAAACAGCAAGTGCAACTTTAATTGAGAAATTGCAGTCTAAAGAATTAATATTTATATTTTTCTTCTTAAGTTTTATATCTTTTAATGTGATCTTTATTTTATATTTATAGTCATTCAAAAATAGAAAATTAGTATTTAATATGTTTAGTAAATCAGAGCATTCCTTAAGTAAAGGATACTTTTTAAAGTTATCTTTATACTTTAAAGAAAAACCTATAGTATTATGGTTCTTCTTTGAAATTATATTTATTAAATTAGAAATTTCTAAATTTAAATCATTTAAGAATGAACATCTAATATTTAAATCATCTAGTAAGTTAATTTTATCAATAGTGATCGCTAGTCTTTCTAAGCTAATTGCAATATTAAAATAATGTTTAAATAAAATTGTAGAAAAGAAAATACTTGAATTTTGTTCGTTAATTAAATTTAGAAGTTCTCTCATTTTATTATTTAAAATTGAAGTATTAAATTTTTTGTTATTCTCTAATAAATTATTTATTTCTTCTTTTATACTTAAAAGTCCATCTAATAAAAGTTTTGAAGATTTCTTACTAAATTTATTTTTATTGAATAATAACTGACTAATAATTATAACTAGAACACCAAACATTAAAGATAAAAATCTTTTAGGTAAAAGATTTACAGGAACATTTATACTAACCATATAGATGTATATAAATAAAAATAAATAAGATACCATGTTTTTAGATTCTTTCATATATAAATATGAAACTATGAAAATAGTAAATATATTTATTATTAATCCTAAGAAAGGATTAAGGCCAGCTAAAAATGACATAACTAATAAAAAGAAACTTAGCGCTACAAAAACAGTACCCCTATATAATGGATATAAAGAAAGATCTAATTTTAAAAATGCTATTACACTAAATGCAAACATAAGTCCTATACTTATATTTTCAGGACCAAATAGAATTTTATATAAAATTAGCATACATACTGTAAATATAGCTTTACTTGAACTTATAAGTATTGATTTTTTATCCAAAAAACAAGCCTCCTTTAAAAAATTATTCTCAGGAAATAAATTATAAACTATAGTATAATACTAGAGTAAAGAGAGAATTTTTTAAGAAGGCGATATATTATGAAAAAACGTTATTCTATTGGAGAAACTTCAAATATAGTAGGGATATCAATAGATAGACTTAGAAACTACGATAAAATAAATTTAATAAAACCAGCATATGTAGATGAGAAAACAGGTTATAGATACTATATAGGTGATCAATTTAGAAGGCTTAGATTTATAAAATATTTAAGGAAAATAGGTGTTCCATTAAAAGAAATAGAAATGATAATTAATGAAGAAACAAGCTCTGAAAAATTTATATTATTTCTTCATACTAAGATAAATGAAATAGAAAACGAGATAGAAAATTTAAAAGTTATAAAAAAAGATATAAGCGAATTAAAAGATAATATGGAATATAGTATGAAAAGAAGCAATATTCCTCATGTGTACGTAAAGAATATAGAAGAAAGATATGCAATATGCAAAAGAGTAAATAAGAGCACTGAATTTATTGTTGAAAATAGGGAAGATATATTCGAAAAGTTTAGGGCAGAAAACAAAGAAGTTCTTAAAAAGAGGACAATAGAAAAAGGGATATATATTAAAGATTATAATAACGTATCAAAGAAAAGCACGAATATATTTATTATAGTTAAAGACGGAGAAGAATATAATAATTTTGTTATTCCAGAAGGTACATATCTTTGTTTGTCATATAAAGAAAATAATAGAAAAGAAGCTATAGAAAAGTTAAGGAAATATATTAAAGATAATAATATAGTAACTAAAGGTATATGCTTAAATGTAATATTATATACAATGCCAAAGGAAGAGTTTGAACTTCAAGTATTAATATAAAAAATAGTATAATAAAAATATAGGAGGGATTGAAGTTATGAATATTAAAGTTAATAAAGATTATGTTCTAAATACTGCAAAAGAAATATTAGAATTTAATAGTCCAAGTGGATTTTGTTTTGAAATAATGGATCTAATTGAAGCGAAGGTAAAGCATTTAGGATATAAGTTTGAAAAGACTAATAAGGGATGCGGAATAATAACAATAGAAGGAAAAAGTGATGATAAAGTGATTGGATTATCATCTCATGTTGATACGTTAGGGGCTATGGTAAGGTCAGTTACTAGTAAAGGTACTTTAAAATTCACTTTAGTTGGAGGACCAATTGTGCCAACGCTTGATAGTGAATATTGTACTATAAGAACAAGAGATGGAAGGGAGTATACAGGAACATTTTTATGTGATAGCGCGGCTATTCATGTATATGAAGATGCATCTTCAAAGAAAAGAACTCCAGAAAATATGGAAATTAGAATTGATGAAGTAGTAAAAAATAAAGAAGATGTTTTAAATTTAGGAATAATGTCAGGAGACTTTATTTTTATTAATCCAAAGACAACAGTAACAGAAAGTGGTTTCTTAAAATCAAGATTTATTGATGATAAAGGAAGTGTTGCTTGTCTTCTAAGTCTTTTAGAATTATTTAAGAGAGAAAATATAGTTCCAAGTTATAAGACAAAACTTTTTATATCAACATATGAAGAGGTTGGACATGGTTCTTCTTATATACCTCAAGATATTACAGAAATTATAGCTGTAGATATGGGATGTATAGGTGATGATTTAAATTGTACAGAATATGATGTATCAATATGTGCAAAAGATTCAGGTGGACCATATGATTATAATATGACAACAGACCTTGTAAATTTAGCTAAAGAAAATGACTTAAACTATGCAATTGATATATATCCAAGATATGGTTCTGATGTTGGGGCAGCTTTAAAAGGTGGAAATGATATAAGGGGAGCACTTATAGGACCAGGAGTAAATGCATCACATGGTATGGAAAGAACTCATTATAGTGCTTTAGAAAATACAATAAAATTATTATATTTATATTTAACTAAATAGATATAAAGGTAAAGATTACAATATTTTAACTTGAATATTTATTATATAGTATTAGAATTAAGTAAAATGGAAAAATTACATAGTATAAGAGGTGATCTCTTTTATGATTAATCAGAAAAAGTTAACTAGTATAATACTGTTATCTATATTTATAATGCTAGGTGTGATTATTCATTTTAATTATGACTATAATAATAAATTTTCAAAATTAGAAACGTTATGTATAAATAATATTCATAACGATTTATCTAAAGGAGCGTTAAAAGAAAGCAAAGATATTTTAAAGCTTGAAGCTGAAATTTTAGATAAAGATGATTTAATAAAAAAAGCTGATGAAGTAGAAGAAGTAAACTTTAATTTAGCAAATAAAATTTCAGATTTTATTAGAGAAGACAAAGATAGTAAGAAAATAAATAAAAAAAGTATATAAAAAGCTGTATTGAAGACTTTTTAAATCTTCAATACAGCTTTTTATTAGTTAAAATTACATTGCCTTTATTTCATTTTCTAATTCAGTCATTAAAGATTTTACAGATGTAATCTCCTTAATCTTACTTACATTTTCTCCACAGAAAATAAGACCATTATCTATATCACCATTTACTGAATTAATAAGAGCTTTAGTAATACAGTAAGGTGTTGTTTTAGGGTCACAAGGTGTTAAACATCTAAAACATTTATCAACCTTTATTGGACCTTCTTTAGTTTTATTTACAAATGGATTAAGTATAGCTCTTCCAGGCATTCCAACAGGACTGCTTACAATACCAACTTCATCTTTACCAGCATTTACATAAGCTTTTTTAAATTCTAATGATGCATCACATTCATGAGTCGTAACGAATCTTGTAGCCATTTGAACACCTGATGCGCCAAGATTTAAGTATTTAGCAATATCATTACCATCAAATATTCCACCAGCTGCAATTACAGGTATCTTTTTCTCATATTTTTCTTCATACTCTTTAACATGATTTACTATATCTACTATAGTATTATCGAAGCTTTCACTAGCAGTTTCAATTTCATCCTTTTTAAAACCTAAATGTCCACCAGCTTTTGGCCCTTCAACAACAATCATATCAGGAGTAACATTATCATGTTTATCCCATAATTTAAGTATAACTTTAGCAGCCTTTAGTGATGATACTATTGGAGCAATCTTAACATTATATCCTTTTGTAAGCTTTGGAAGCATAGTTGGCATTCCAGCTCCTGATATTATAAGATCAATTCCACTCTCTACAGCTGTTTTTATATATTCTGCGTATTCTTTAGTTGCTACCATAACATTTACGCCTATTATTCCATTATTACATTTCTCTTTTGCTAATTTTATATGTTTTTTTAATGCTCTTAGGTTAGCTTCAAGTGGATTCTTGTCAAAATCATTTTCCTTAAATCCTATTTGAGCAGATGATATAATTCCTATACCACCAGCATTTGTAACAGCTGATGCCAAACCTGAAAGAGAAACTCCAACACCCATTCCTCCTTGAATTATAGGAAGTCGTGCTACTAAATTTCCTATTTTTAAAGGGGTTAAATTCATATAATACACCTCATTTACTTTGAAATTTAAATATTTTTATAATCAAAACATATTTTAATATATTATAATCTAAAATTTATAAATAAACAATATTAAAAAATCACCAAAAAATTTTATTGACATACTATATATAAGCATGTTAAAATAAATAACGTCTTAGGGGTATGGCTCAATTGGTAGAGTAGTGGTCTCCAAAACCATTGGTTCTGGGTTCAAGTCCTAGTGCCCCTGCCACAAACACTTAGTAATTATACTAAGTGTTTTTTTTATGTCTCTAAATATATAAATAATAAAAAATCATTAAAATATAGTAATTATTTTATGAAAAAGTCTCCAAATTTATAAAAAAAGAAAAAACTGTCGATTATAAACTAAAATTTGTCAATAAAAGAATTGAATTTGTAATAAAAGTAAAAAATATGGCGAAAAAAATAATAATGTGCGAAAAATTTTAATAAAAACATAAATTTATTAATATTTATTTAAAAAATATGATATAATTTAACAAGAGGATTCGACAGGAGGGTGGAGATGAGAAAAATGAATAGGAAAATTTTAATTATTGTTTCAGCTCTTATTGCCATTGGTATTATTGGATTTGTTGTATCAAATAATGTTGCAAATGAAAAGAAAATAGTGGAATCATCTTTTGAGAGTAATGATAATAGTAAAAAAGTAGACGATGTAGTAAATGCTATAACAGAAATAGATTATCAATCTATTACAGCTTTAAAAGAAGAAAATGGTTCAAAAGCTTATGTAGTAGTAAATTTAGATAATGATAATGTAGAAAGTAATATAGATAGCATACTAGATTTAGCAGATAAATCAAAAATAAGATTAACATTTATTGGCAATGAAAAAATATCGGATAAAAAGAATCCATATTTTAAACTTATAGAAGAAAATGGACATACTATAATACCTAATTATATAAATGTAAAAAATATTTTAAAAGAAAACAATGTAAAGATAATAGATGAAAAAAGCGATCTTAAAGATGCAAAAAATCAAGATATAGCATTTTTCGTAGACTTAAGCAGTAGTCAAAATGTTTTAAATGAAGAGGATAAAGATGATTTATTTGAAAGTATAGATAATCTAAAAAATGACTTTTATACTTTTAAGGCTTTAATATAGAAATAAATGTATGTATGTTTAAAAATTACATGTAATTAAAATTCTTAATTCGGTTAAAATACTAGTGTAAGGTTAATAGAACATATTTACTTTACAAAATACCATAAGCCTTAGGAGGGATCGATTATGTCATATAACAGAGTAATAGTTCCAGAAGCAAAAAAAGGATTAAGTGCATTTAAAAATGAAGTAGCTAGAGAATTAGGAGTACCTTTCTCTGACTACAATGGAGACTTAAGTTCAAAACAATGTGGCTCCGTAGGTGGCGAAATGGTTAAGAGAATGGTTGAACAATACGAAAATTCTCTAAAGTAGACACCTAATAAAAAGTGTATTCGGAGAATGTAATGGAAATTACACCACCAAATAACTAAAGTATTTTCAACCGAGAGGGCGATTTAATAAATCGCCCTCTTTCTTTTTATGGGAAATATATGTTAAAATGAGAACAAAAGTTCGGAAAAGAGAGGGGTTTTCATGAAAACGATAAAAATACTTCATTGTGCAGACATACATTTTGACACACCTTTTAAGGAATTCACAAATGAGTATGCAATAAAAAGTAAAGAAGAAATTAAAGAAGTTTTTAGCAGAATAATAGATATATGTAATAATGAAAAAATTCAAGTAATGCTTTTAGCAGGAGATATATTTGATAATTACACAGTTAGTAAAAGTACTTTAGCATTTATCAAAGAATCATTAGAAAAATTAGAAATAACTAAAGTCTTTATAAGTCCAGGTAATCATGATCCTTATAATTTTAAGTCTTTTTATAAATTAATTGATTGGCCAGAAAATGTACATGTATTTAAAGAAAATGCTGTTGAGAGAGTAGTGTTAGATGAATTAAATCTTTGTGTACATGGCTGTGGATTTACAGAAAGTTATATAAATGAATCTATGCTTAAAGATATAGATTTATATGATGGATATATAAATATTGGGGTTATTCATGGAGAAATAGCAAATGGAAATAGTAAAAATGAATATAATCCAATTACACTAAATGATATAGAGAAAAGTAAATTAGATTATTTAGCTTTAGGACATAGACATAAGTTTACTGGAGTATTTAAAGAGGGAAAAACTAGCTACGCATACAGTGGATGTCCTCAAGGAAGAGGATTTGATGAAACTGGAGAAAAAGGTGTATTAGTTGGAGATGTAAGTATCGGATATACTAATTTAAGCTTTATAAAAACTTGTAAGAGAGAGTATATAGAAAAAGAAATTGATATATCATCTTTATTTGGATATAAGGAAGTAAAGGATAAAATTTTATTAGAACTTAAAGATTTTAATATAAGAAAAGATATTTTTAAATTAACTTTAGTAGGAAGTATAGAAGCTAACTTTAAAATTAATGAAAATATTCTTAATGAGAAGCTTAGTAATGATTTTTATTTTGTAAAAATTAAAGATAATACTAATGTAATATCTAATTTGGATGAAGTTTATAATGAACATTCAATAAAAGGAATCTTTATAAGTAATTTAAATGAAAAAATGAAATCAGCAAATAAAGAAGAAAAAGAAATAATAGAACTTGCATTAAAGATAGGACTACAGAGTTTAACGTCTGAGGAGGTAAACTTAGATGATTATTAAAAAGATTAGGATAAAATCATTTGGAGGAATTAAAGATAAAGAAATAGATTTACAAGAGGGAATTAACCTTGTATATGGTGAGAATGAAAAAGGAAAAAGTACAATAGAAAATTTTATTAGAGCATGGTTATTTGGATTTTCTACAGTTAGGGGAAACAAAAATAATTTAAGAAAGAAATATATGCCTTTTTCTGGTGAAAAGATGCAAGGTGAACTTTTAGTAAATCATAATGGTAAAGATTATATAATAAGTAGAAGTTTTGGTCTTACAAAAAAAGAAGACACTTCTACTATATATGATGGATTAACTGGTGAGGAAATAAAAGATATAAATAAAGATGAACCGGGAACTTATTTTTTAGGAGTAAACGGAAATACATTTGTAAAAACTTTATTTATTCCTCAACTTGGAGTAGAAATATCTAAAGATAAAGAAGAACAAATAATGGATAAAATTATTGATGTCTTTGGGTGTGGTGAAGGTGAAGTATCAGCGTATAAAGCTGTATTAAAACTTAAAGATAACAAAAAAGAATTAACTACTCCAAGAGGTAATGGAGAACTTGATATATTAAAGAGTAGATACAATAAAGTTATAGAAGAAAGATATGAAGCTTATAAAATAGCTGAAGAAAATTTAGAAGATGAAAGTAAACTAATAAATAAAAAAGAGCTAAGAAAAAATTTAAGAGAAGAAATAGATAAGTTAGAGTTATTTAAAAAATACTTAAAGAGAAGTAAGCTTCAAAAGGAATATGGAGAAATTACAAATTATCTTCAAAAAAGTGAAAGTCTAAAGAGACAAGAAAAAGAATTAGAAAGCGAACTAAAAAGAGAAAATGGATTTATAAGTGAAGAGTATATAAATGAATTAAGTGAAGAAAATAAAAAATACTTAACTCTTTTAGATATAAAAAAAGAAAATGAATATGATTTAAAAGAGTTAGAGGAAAAGATAAAAGCTGAATCTTTAAATGTAAGTAGATATGAAATATTTGAAGAAATGGAAAGTGGATTAAAAGAAAAAATTATAAGACTTAATGCAGAGCAAGAAGCACTTAAAGATAAAATTATGAGAAGCAAAGCTTTAAAGCTGTCAATTGAAGATGAAGAAAAAAAGCTTTCTCAAAAGAAAAGATTTTTAGGTGACATAATAAAATTAACTCCATATATGGATAAAATAAAAGACTTATTTAAAGAGTACGAGGAAAATCTTCATAATTTAAAAGGAAAAATAGAAGAGGGTGACTTTAATGAAAGTACTAATGATAATAAAAAATCATTAGAATTTAAAAGAAACATATTTGGAGCATTAAGTATATTAGGTATTTGTTTATTAATATATAATGTTTCGTTAAAAGGAAATATACTGTTTTATATTATATCTATATTATGTTTAGTTTTAGGGGGAGGGCTTTTATTCAAAGCTCAAAAAGACCTTAAAGTTTTCTATTATGGTAAAGAAAATGAAGAAACAATTGAAGAATTAAATATTAAAATAAAAAATATTGAAAATAAGCTTGATGAATATATAGACTTAATTAAATGTAAAGATTATGAGCATTTATTAAGAGCTGTAAATTCATTAGAGAACTTCTATGTTTTAGAAACTAAAGTGAAATTAAGAATAGAAGAAAGAACATTACAGCTTAATCAAACATATTCTGAAAGTGATGTTGAAAAATATAACCAGAACAAAAAGATGATATCACAAGTTATGAAACTATTTGGTTGTGATACTGTAGATGAAATATATAAAGAACTTGATGAATATGAAAAAGTAAAACAAAAAATATCACTTTTAAATTTAGAATCTCAATCTAAAAAAGAAGCTTTAGAAAGAATTATTTTTGAACTTGAAGAGAAGGAAAAGAAAATAAAACAAAAACTTAAATATATGGACTTAGATAATATAAAATTAGTTGATTTAGAAATGTATCTAAAAGATTTTAGAAAGAAAATTCAAGATAAAAATGATTTGGAAAAAGCACTAAAAAGTGTTGAAGAGACTTATAATGTTTTATTAAAAGATAGAGATATAGAAGGTATAAAAGAAGAACTTTCCGAAATATTAGTGGGAAATATGGATTATAGTTATGAGTCAGAGGAAGAAATAGAACAGGAAATTAAAAATAAATCAAATAGTTTAATAGATATAGAAAAGGAAATAGCTGACTTAGAAAATTCAATAAAAACTAGCTTTTTAGGAAAAAGAACAATAAATGCAATAGAAGAAGATTTAGAAAACCTAGTAACAAATATAAATGCTTTAGAAAAAAGACTTCTTGCTATAAATATGGCAATAGAAAACTTAGAGATTGCAGGAAGAGAATTAAGAGAAAGTTTTGGACCGACACTTAATAATAAAATACTAGAGATATTTAGAGAGATTACAGGTGAAAAATATTCAGAAATTAAACTTGGTGAAAATTATGAGATGACAGTAAGAGACAATTTTAATATATTTTCTGGGAAATATTTAAGCAATGGTGCAAATGATCAATTATACTTAGCACTTAGAATCGCATTTATTGACCTAATATTTAAAAATTCTGAAGTAGTAGTAATTTTAGATGATGCATTTATACAATATGACGATATTAGAAGAGAAAAAGCTATTAATATGATAAAAAATAGAAAATTTGCACAGACAATAATATTTACATGTCAATCTATTGAAAAGGAAATACTAGATAAAAATAACATAGAAAATAATTATATTTCTATATAGAATTGACAATAATAATGAATAATATTAAAATTACAATATGCAAATGCAAATCATATGCAAGAGAGGTGCGGATTTTTGAAAAAGTTTATAGGGATAGTTATGGCTTTAATTTTATCTTTTGCTCTTATAGGATGTTCAAAAAATGCTGAAAAGACTGAAGATGATGGTAAACTTCAAGTTACAGCTTCAATTTATCCATTAGAGCAATTAACAAAAATGATAGGTGGAGATAAGGTTAATGTAACTACATTAGTTAAACCAGGGCAAGAACCACATGATTTTGATTTTAAACCAGCAGATTTTGAGAAACTTACTAAAAGCAGTATATTTGTATACAATGGATTAGGTCTTGAAACATGGCTTGATAATGCTATGTCACAATTAAAAGATACAGACATTTATATGGTAGAAGCAAGTAAAGGTATTAATGTAATAAAAAATGGAGATAAGGTTGACCCTCATGTATGGTTAAGTTTAAAAGATGCAGAAATAGAAGGGGAAAACATAAAGAATGCATTAATAGCTAAGGATCCAAGTAACAAAGATTACTACGAAGAAAACTATAAAAAAATGCAAAAAGAGTTTAATGACTTATACAATGAATATAAAGGAAAGTTTGATAAACTTAAAAGAAAAGATTTTGTTACAGGTCATGCAGCTTTCGGATACTTATGTCAAGAATTTGGATTAAATCAAAAGTCAATAAAAGACGTGTTTGGAGAAGGTGAAGCTACTCCAAGAAAGTTAGAAGAACTTGCTAAATACTGCAAGGAAAACAACATAAAAACAATATTCCAAGAAAGCTTAGCGGAACCAAAAACTTCAGAAACTTTAGCAAGAGAAGCTGGAACTAAGGTTGAAAAAATATATAGTCTAGAATCAAGTGAAGATGATAAAACTTATTTAGAAGGAATGAAATATAACTTAGATGTTATATATAAGAGTCTAGAAGAAGAAAATAAATAATATAATTTTAGTAAAAGATTTGATGTAGGTTAGAGTTTATATCAAATCTTTTATTTGTTATATGCTTAATTATTATTTATGAATTTTTTTATTTTAATATGGTATAATAATTTATGTAAATAATGGAAGAGGAGGCGGTATACATTAATGCATTAAAATACTATAAAAATAATATAGAAAAAAGTAAAAATGAAATTTCAAATATGGAAAGTAATATAACTAAAGTAGGTTGGAGTAGACTAATTATAGTTATTATTATGATAGCTCTAGGATATTTTCTATATAGCAAAAATAGTTTAATACCTCTTATATTATTAGAAGTATTATTAATAGCTGCTTTTATAATAGTAGCAACTTATCATAATAAACTTATAAATAAAAAAGAAAAGGTAGAAAGATTTTTAGAAATTAATGAGAAGGGTGTTAAGAGAATAAATGGTGAATTTAAAGGTATAGAGGATGATGGAAGTGAGTATATAAACGATTCTCATCCTTTCTCATCAGATATAGATATATTCGGGAAAAGTTCTCTTTTCCAATTAATAAATGATACTTTAACTAAAGGTGGAAGAGAAAAATTAGTTAAGTCTTTAAGCTTAGAAAAACTTCCATCAAAAGAGGAAATCCAAAACAAGCAAAAAGGTATAGAAGAGCTTGGCAAAAAGATAGAGTGGAGACAAGAATTATTAGTAAGAGGAAAAAGTAAGTTAAAGAGTAAGAAAAGAGAAGTAAATGAATTAGAAGCTTTATTAAAATGGAGTAATTCTAGTAGTAAGAAAAGAGGAAGCAAAAAAATAATAGCGTATATATTTATAGCGTTAACTTTTGCAAGTATAGTGTCAGCAATACTTAAATTTATAACACCTAGTTACGTGTTACTTTTCCTTATGGTTAACTTTGTAGTAATTAAGCTTTTAACAAAGGATTATAAAGAAGATTTATTACTCATTAGTGATATAAAAGGAACTGTTAAAAGTTATTCTGAAATATTAAGAATGATAGAAGACGAAGAATTTGATTCAAAATATCTAAAAGATATAAAGAAAAAATTAAACAATTCAGAAGGTATTTCTTGCAGTGAAGAGATGAGAAAGTTATCTAATCTTTTAGATTGGGTTGGGGATAGTTCAAGTAATGCATATTATCTGATATTAAATATATTAATTTTTTCTGATGTATTTATAATGGAAAACTTAGAAGAGTGGAAGAAAAAGAATTCAAAAGAACTTGAAAATTGGATAGATGTAATGAGTGAAATTGATTCCTTAGTAAGTATATCTAATCTTTATTTTGATTTTGAAGATTGGAACTTCCCAGCAATATCAGATAAAAAAGAAATAAGAGGTAAGAAAATTGGGCATCCATTAATAGGAGAAAGAGCAGTAAGAAATGATTATTCTCTTGCAAATGGAAAACTAGTTACACTAATAACTGGTTCTAATATGTCAGGTAAAAGTACATTCTTAAGAACAATAGGTCTTAATTTATTATTAGCTTATATTGGAGCGCCAGTTTATAGTGAAGAATTTACTTGCGGTATATTTAATATATATACATGTATGAGAACTAAAGATAACTTAGAAGAAAGTATATCATCATTTTATGCAGAAATACTTAGAATAAAGATTCTAATAGAAGCAACTAAAAGGGGGGAGGATGTATTCTTCTTACTTGATGAAATATTTAAAGGTACAAATTCAGTAGATAGACACACCGGAGCTACCGAGCTTATAAATCAATTGATTGATGGTGGTGCTATGGGACTTGTATCTACACACGATTTAGAACTTTGTGATTTAGAAGAACATGATAGTAGAATAGAAAATTACAACTTTAGAGAGTACTATGAGAATAACAAAATAAAATTTGATTATAAGCTTAGAAAAGGAAAAAGTGAGACTCAAAATGCAATACATCTTATGAAGCTTGCAGGAATCAAATTTAAATAAAGGGGATATAGAAGAGAGGAAAAATTACCATGGGGTATGTAATAATAGACTTAGAATTTAATAACTTAAATAATATAACAAAGTATTATCCAGACTTTTATGAAAAGTATGAGTATATTAATAGTTTAGAAGTGCAAAATGAAATAATTGAAATAGGTGCAATAAAAGTAGATAAATATATGAAAGTTATAGGAAAGTGGAAGGCATATATAAAGCCTTCTATACTTCCTATATTAAATCCTGAAATTATAGATATTACGAATATAACAAATAAGGATTTAGAAAAAGGAATTTCATTTGAAGAAGGAATGGATAAGCTTAAAAGCTTTGTTAGTGATGATATACTTTGTTCTTGGGCAAAAGATGATGTTGCACAAATAATAATAAATGCTCATCATCATAATTATGAAAATCTTAAATGGATTAGAAACTATTTAGATATACAAGAATATACAAGTAATGTTTTAGGTGTTAAAAAATCACTTAGTTTAAAAAATGCCCTAAAGAGATTAAATATAAAAATAGATAATTCACTATTACATGATGCATTAAATGATGCAGAGTTTACAGTTCAAGTATTTAGAAAACTTTATAATCATAGAATACTTAAGAATTACTTAATTCAAAATATATATGATATGCCAGCTATTACAGTTAAAGAGTTAGATGGAATTACTCTTGAATGCAATAAAATTAAATCGTTATGTCCTAGATGTAAAAAGAAAATACAATTAGCATTTGATTATATGCCATATAGATGGAGATTTATATCCGTCGGAAGATGTTCAAAATGCAATAGCTCAGTACTAAATGAAGTTATAGTTAAAAAAAGTTTACATGGAAATATAATGTATTCTGAAATAGGAAGTATGATAAATGAGATTGATTATTCCGACTATAGCTACAAATTAGATAAATATTTTCTTAAAAAAGAGAAAGCACTATAGACATGATAGAATTATTTAGTTATGTTAAAATAGTATAAGGTATTTAAATAAATTATTATGAAGAGGAATGAAGAAATATGAATATAGCATTTTTCCTTACGCCTAAAAATGAAGTAATCTGTGAGAATTTAGAAGCAACTATGAGACAAGTTATGGAGAGAATGGAGCACCATGGTTATACGGCTATACCGTTAATAGACAAGCATGGTAGATATGTTTCAACATTAACAGAAGGTGATCTTCTGTGGAAACTTAAAAATACTCCAGACCTCAACTTTAAAAACACAGAAAGTGTAAGAGTCAAAGATATAAAAACGAGAAGAAAACACAAAAGTGTTTCAATAAATGCAAATATTGAAAGTTTAATATCACTTGCAGTAAATCAAAATTTTGTTCCAGTAGTAGATGATGATGGAATCTTTATTGGAATAATAAAGAGAAGTGATATTATAAATTATTGTTATAACGAAATAAAGAAAGAAAATTATTAAGAGAGCTATTTTTTAGCTCTCTTTTTGTATATAAATATAATTATTTAGGTTAGGGCACTATAAAAGGGTTAGTTGTTAATTTGATGTAAAAAAGTACTGACTATATGAATAAAATAAAGTTTCTAAAAAGGAAATATAAACCTTATTGACATTACTTATCAACTAGAGTAATATATTAATTAAGATAAATACACCCCCCATGGGAGGGGTAGGAGGCGAAAATTATGAATGAAGATAAGAAAAAAGCACTACAAGTATTAAAAACATGTAGAGGACAAATAGATGGAATTATAAAAATGCTTGAAGATGAAAGATATTGCATTGATATATCAAATCAAATAATAGCAGCACAAGGATTGTTAAAGAAAGCAAATAAGCATATACTTACACAACACATGCACCATTGTGTAAGAGAAACATTAGATAATGAAGAGACTAAAGATAAGAAAGTAGAAGAAATAATAAGTATTCTTACAAAGCTTATAGATAAATAATTGAAAATATTAATTTATATATAGGTTTTGTATAGGAGGAGGGGAAACAATGAAAAAACAATTCACAGTTAAAGGTATGACCTGTGCATCATGTGCCGCAAGAGTGGAAAAGGTTGTTAATAAAATTGATGGAGTGGATAATGCTACTGTTAATTTAGCAACCGAAAAGATGACAGTTAATTATGATAAAGATAAAGTAGATACTAAGGATATAGAGGAAAAAGTAAAAAAAGCAGGTTATGAAGCTTCAGAAATAAAAAGTAATGATGCTACAAATGAAAGCTTTAAAATAAGCGGAATGACTTGTGCGTCATGTGCAGTTAGAATAGAAAAAGTTTTAAATAAAACAGAAGGAATAGATAATGCCACTGTTAATTTAGCAACTGAAAAAGCTACAGTATCTTATGATAAAAGTAGTATTTCACCAGAAGAAATAATAGAAAAGGTTAGAAAAGCTGGATATGATGCAGAAGAGATAAAAGAAAGTAATAAATTATCTCATGCACATTTTAAAATAAAAGGTATGACTTGTGCATCATGTGCATCTAGAATAGAAAAAGTTGTTAGTAAACTAGACGGGGTAGAAGAAGCTCCTGTAAATCTTGCAGTAGAAGATATGAATGTTAAATATGATGGTAGAAAAATTTCAATAGATGATATTGAAAATGCAGTTAAAAAAGCAGGATATGAAGCAGTATATGTAACAGAAGAAAATAAAGATGATTCTAAAAAAGAGAGTGAACAAAAAGTCAAAAAGGCAAGAAATAGATTTATATGGTCTTTAATATTTGCAATTCCACTTATAGTAATTTCTATGGGTTCAATGATGGGACTTACACTTCCAAGCATAATAAATCCAAGTGTAAATCCATATAATTTTGCTATGATACAACTTATTTTAACATTGCTTATTATATATGTTGGAAGAGAATTCTTCATTCATGGATTTAAGAATATAGCTCATTTAAGTCCTAATATGGACAGTTTAATTGCATTAGGTAGTACAGCTGCTCTTTTATATGGTATATATGCATTAGTTAAAATTGGTGGTGGAGAAGTTCACTTTGTACATCATTTATACTTTGAATCAGCTGGTATGATTGTTGCATTTATAAGTCTTGGTAAATTTTTAGAAGCTCTTACAAAAGGTAAGACATCTGATGCTATAAATAAATTAATGGGATTAGCACCAAAGACTGCAACAGTAATTATAGATGGAAAAGAAAAAGTAATACCAATTGAGGATGTAAGAGTTGATGATATAATTGTCGTTAAACCAGGGGAAAGACTTCCTGTAGATGGGGTCGTAGTTTCAGGTTCATCAGCAGTTGATGAATCAATGCTTACAGGTGAAAGTATTCCAGTTGAAAAGAACGAAGGTTCAGATGTATACGGAGCTAGTATCAATAAAAACGGAATGTTTAGATATAAAGCTACAAAGGTTGGTAATGATACTGTACTTTCAAAAATAATAAACTTAGTTGAAGATGCTCAAGGAACAAAAGCTCCTATAGCTAAACTTGCAGATATTATTTCAGGATACTTTGTTCCAATAGTAATAGTTCTTTCAATATTATCAGCACTTGCTTGGTACTTTATAGGTAATGAAAACTTAGAATTCTCTCTTAATATATTAATTTCTGTACTTGTAATAGCTTGTCCTTGTGCGCTAGGATTAGCGACACCAACTGCGATAATGGTAAGCACAGGTAAGGGTGCAGAAAATGGTGTATTAATTAAAAGTGGTGTAGCTTTAGAAGAAGCACATAAAATTAACACAATAATTTTTGATAAAACAGGTACAATAACAGAAGGTAAACCAAAAGTAACTGATATTATAAGTAATTCACTTGATAATATGGAATTACTAAAACTTGCAGCAGCTGCTGAAAAGGGATCAGAACATCCACTTGGTGAAGCTATTGTGAAGGAAGCAGAAGACAAATCAATTATTCTTCCAGAAATTCATGAGTTTAAATCAATACCAGGAGAAGGTATTAAAACAATAATTGAAAATAAAAATATTTCAATTGGTAATAGAAAGATGATGGTTAGAAGTAATATAGATGTTTCTACATTAGATGAAAAAGCACATGAATTAGCAGGCGAAGGAAAAACTCCAATGTTTATTGGAATAGATGGAAGTCTTGCAGGTATTATTGCAGTTGCAGATACTGTAAAAGAAAATAGTGCTAAAGCAGTTAGTGCTCTTCACAAAATGGGAATTGAAGTAGTTATGTTAACTGGTGATAATGAAAGAACTGCAAAGGCAATAGCAAAACAAGTTGGAATTGACAGAGTAGTATCTGATGTATTACCAGAAGGTAAAGCAAATGTAGTTAAAGAAATTCAAAAAGAAGGTAAAAAAGTTGCTATGGTTGGTGATGGTATTAATGATGCACCAGCACTTGTTACAGCAGAAATTGGTATAGCAATAGGATCAGGTACTGATGTTGCAATAGAATCTGCTGATATAGTTTTAATGAGAAGTGACCTTTTAGATGTTGTAACTGCAATTCAATTAAGTAGAGCAACAATTAAGAATGTAAAAGAAAACTTATTCTGGGCATTTGGATATAACGTATTAGGTATTCCAGTTGCAATGGGTATACTACACATATTTGGTGGCCCATTATTAAATCCTATGATTGGAGCATTTGCAATGAGTTTAAGTTCAGTATCAGTTCTTCTTAATGCTTTAAGATTAAAAGGATTTAAACCAAAATTCTAAATTAAGATAAATTTATTTTTAAATAAATTGCAATATAAAAGGAGTGATTTTTATGACAAAATATAATGTTAAAATTGGTGGAATGGGATGTGCTCATTGTATAGGACACATTCAAGAAGCTTTAGAAGATTGTGTAGAAGTTAAAGACTTTACTGTAGAACTTGGAAGTGCTGTAGTTGAAGGAGATGTAACTGAAGCTAAATTAAAAGATATAATTGAAGATGCGGGGTATGATGTAGAAAGTATAACAAAAGCTTAATATATTATAAAAAAGCCTATCTTTAAAGAGTGATTTAAGATTACTTTTTAGAGGTAGGCTTTTATTTATGAAATCTTTTTGATTTACTTAATTATAAAAATATGGTAAATTTATGTTGAATTTTAATTTGTGGGGGGACAGTAAAATGATGATACAATCGTATAACTTTCTTTTGGTTATTTCATTAATAGTTTATCTAATTTATGAGATAATTACATTGAGAAAAGTAGAAAAAGTAAGCAAGTTTAGGGAGATAGTTAAGGCTCTTTTCTTTATTTACTTTTTAATGGTTATTCACTATACTTTTGATTCTATATTTATAAGTGATCAGATTAATAAGTTTTATTTCAATTTAATACCAATTAAAGAAACTATAGAAATGTTTAGAGGAAATATAAATATTGCTTTATATAATGTTGTTGGTAACACTCTTATGTTTGTTCCATTAGGAGTATTTATACCTGTATTATTTAAGAGAAAAGATAAAATTTCATGGATACTGTTATATGGATTTTTAGCATCATTTTTTATAGAGATTAATCAGTTTTTTATAAAAGGAAATAGGGCAGCTGATGTAGATGATATAATATTTAATACAATAGGTGCTGTTATTGGATATGCAATATATAAAGTAATAATTATGGTATTAGGTAGATACAAATTTATAGATAAAATAATAAATGAAGTAGGGGATAGTAGTAACGGATTAATTAAGAAAACACTTATAATATTAATGCCAATATTTATTATTTTTCAAATTTTTGTAGGAATTAATAGAGAAAAATATTTTAAAAGTTTAATATTAAATGAAGAAGAAATAATAGAAACATTTAATAATTTAGATAATCAAGAGATAATTGCAACAAAGGAAAATGATAATGAAAAGAGGTTTTTAGTAAAATCTAAAGATGATATGGGTGAAAAATTAGAGGTACATAACTATAATAAAATTTCTTCTAATGAATTTAAGTATGTAGATATGAGTGAAGTTTTATCTTCTAAAGATAATAATGGTAATATATTTAATTATAAATTAAGTGGTAGCTCGGAGTCTAAATATTTTGATACTATAGAAATATTGGGATATTTAAATAAAGGTAACAAAGCTAAAATAACAATAGAAAATGATGAACTATTTGTAGAAGCTACAGAGAAGAAAGGAATAATGAAGACTGTAGATATAAGCAAATATAAGGTAGATAGTAATAAAAAAATAAAAATAAGTGGAGTTAATTAGTATAGATATTTAGTGAAAAGAGGGAGTTACAAAATAGTATAAACTTATAATATAGATGTTTTTGATAAGGAAATTTGATATAATATAGTAAATAGTAGTATCCAAGAGTGTGGTGGTACTACTATTTTTTTATTTAGTAATTAGTGTTTAAAACAGTGTTTTTTATAACTATAAATAATAGTAATTTTACATATACTATTTTAAGTAAATATATAAATTGGAGGGTACTATGAGTACAAAAGACAAATTTTTAATCGACATAAAAAACGGAGACAATGTAAAAATATCATTGATGATAATGAAAATTATATATAAAGATGCCTCTAAAACAGTATGTATACTAGCAGATAAAAGTGGAGAAGTTAAGGCTAATATACATAGTAAAAATGAAGAACTTAAAGTGGGAAGAGTTCTATATGTAGAAGGAAGTAAGGATGGCAACTTAGATGTTAAGAAATATGAGTTTATTTCTAACTATAAAGCAGAAGATTATCTTCCAACTGTAAAACGTCCAATTGAAGACATAATGAATGAAATTGAAGAGTATACAAATAGATATGTGTTATCTAGAGAAGGAAAGGCATTAAATGATTATTTCTTTAAAGATGATGAGTTTTTAGAAAAGTTTAAAAAAGGTATAGGTGGAGTATCAATGCATCACAACTATATTGGAGGACTTGCAGAACATACTTTAAACGTTATGCACTTAACAGCTATGCTTTGTGAAAGATATGGTTGTAGAAGAAGTGAAGTTGCAGTTCTTGCAGCTAAATTACATGATATAGGTAAAATATATGAGCTTTATTATGATGGTCCATTTAAATACACTTTAAGAGGAGAGCTTGAAGGTCATATAGTAATTGCGTTGCAAATGCTTGATGAAGCTATAAGAAAAACTCCGGGATTTTATAGTGAAGATTTCGTATGCAGAATAAAAGGATGTATTACCCAACATCATGGTAAACTTGAATATGGATCTCCAAGAGAAATGAATATGGAAGAATCATTTATTTTAAATTATGCAGATTCTATAGACGCAACTATGAATAAAATAAGTCAGTTGAAAGATAAGACTGAAAGTGGTAATTGGTCAGAGTATGACAGAAGAATTGAAACAAAACTTTATTTATAAAATAAAAATAACTAGAATTTTAACATTCTAGTTATTTTTTATTAAAGGAGATTCTTATAATTTTCAATTTCAGAATTGAAATCTATTGAAAGTGAAGGTTTGCTATTATATTCATTAAGTTTTTCTTCTACGTCTAGTAATATCATATTTAGGTTAAATAAAATTTTCTTAAAATTACTTATTGAATCAATCATATTTTTATTAAACTTAGAAAATAAAGCAAGATCCTTTGCATCTTCATATATAGTTATTATTTTTTTATATTCAGAATTTAAATCATTAAAAAAAGATTCTATGTTGAATTTTGAATCTTCAATATATGAGATAGATAATTTTAATGATTTTATTTCATAATCTTTATATAATTTTTTTTCAATGGCCTTTTTAGATAATCTTTCATTTCCTTTTTCAATAGATAATTTTATTTTAAAATCTAAATCATTACTTTCAAGTTTGGCTTTTTTTAAGTTATCATTTAATGAATTTAATGTTTCAAATAGACTAAGAACTTCAAATTTACTTTCATCTAACAAGCCTTTTATTTCATTAATTTCATCATACTGTTTTAGCGCCATTTTTTTCTTGGATCTAAATTTATCAAAGAATGGCATAGTACCTCCAATCATGATAAGTGTTATATATTTAGTATATGAGGGGAAAAGTAAATGTTGATGGTTTTAAATTAGCCTTTTTCTTGTATTAAAGTAAAGGATAGATTAAAATTAAAATGAACGGATATGTGGAAATAAAAGGAGTGGTTTTTAAATGACAACTGAAAATACTATGGGTGAATTATTAAATTCATATGATGTTAAGAGAATAAATAAAGGTGATATATTAAATGCAAAGGTTATCGATGTTAATGATAAAGGTGTAACTGTTGACGTTAAATATGCCTTTGATGGAATAATAACAAAAGAAGAACTTACAGCTAATGATCAAAATCCAATGGATGTTGTAAAAGTAGGGGATGAATTTAAAGTTCTTGTACTTTCACCAAATGATGGAGAAGGATTTGTTTCATTATCAAGAAAAAGAGTTCTATTAAAAGAAGAAAGAGAAAATATAAGAAAAGCTTTCAATAATGAAGAAATAATAAAAATTAATGTTAAAGAAGAAGTTAAAGGTGGATTAGTTGCTTATTATGGATCAATAAGAGTATTCATTCCAGCTTCACTTGCAAGTAGAGATAAGATAGATTTAAAATCTCTAATAGGAAAAGAATTAGAAGTTAAAATAATAGAATTAGACTTTAATAGAAATAAGGTTGTAGCTTCAAGAAGAGTTATTGAAGATGAAATTTATGAAAAAAATCAAAAAGCTATATGGGATAGCATAAAACCTGGTGAAAAGAGAAAAGGTGTAGTTAAAAATGTAGTTAAATTTGGAGCTTTTGTTGATATTGGAGGAGTTCAAGGTTTAGTACACATAAATGATTTAGCTTGGGAAAGAGTTAAGAAAGTTACAGATGTAGTTAACATAGGTGATGAAGTAGAAGTTTATGTTGGAAATGTAGATAAAGAAAATAGAAAATTATCATTAATATTAAAGGATAATAATAAAGAACCTTGGGCTGTTCATGGGGATAGTATGAAAGTAGGAGACACTTTAGAAGGAACTGTTGTAAGACTTACAAGCTTTGGTGCATTCGTGGAAGTATTCAAAGGAATTGAAGGATTAGTTCATATAAGTGAAATAACTGATGAAAACATAGCTAAACCAGAAGAAGTATTAAAAATCGGACAAAAAGTTAAAGTTAAGGTTTTAAATGTAGATAAGGCTTCAAAGAAATTAGCATTAAGCATAAAAGATGCTGCTGAAAAGAGCAAAGAATATCTTAAATATGTAGATAATGATGAAGATGAAGTTACTTTAGGAGATTTATTTAAAGATTTATTCTAATTAAAAAATTAGGCTGTTTCATAAAGAAACAGCCTATAATTTTTGAAATTAAACTTTTTCTATTTTTAACATGTTAGTTCCACCAGTATGAGTTGTTGGCATACCAGCTGCAACTATTATTTCATCACCTGAATTTATAAAATCAAAATTCTTAGCAACTCTCTTAGCTTCGTTTAGAATTTCATCAGTTGTGTTAAACATTTTACAATGTACTGGAATTACTCCAAAATTAAGTGCAAGTCCCCTCATAACATAATCGTTAGGAGTAATTGCAATGATTGGAGCCTTTGGTCTATATTTTGAAAGTAATCTTGCAGTTGCACCACTTTGAGTTGCAGCAACTATAGCTTCAGCGCCAACAGCTGTTGCAGTTCTGCATGCTGAATAACTAATTGCATCTGCAAATGATAAACTTCTAGGATCAATATTACTATTTGATAAGTGTGAGTAATCTAAGTTAGCTTCTGTTTCCATTGCTATTTTAGACATTATCTTTGCAGCTTCTATTGGGAAATTACCAGAAGCACTTTCACCACTAAGCATTATTCCATCTGTTCCATCAAAGATTGCATTACATATATCACAAGCTTCAGCTCTTGTTGGCATAGAATTTCTAATCATTGAATCAAGCATTTGAGTAGCTGTAATTACAACTTTACCTGCTAAGTTACATTTTTTAATTATTTTCTTTTGGATTATTGGAACTTGTTCAATAGGAATTTCAACTCCCATATCACCTCTAGCAACCATTACAGCATCTGTTACTTCTATAATAGAGTCTATGTTGTTAACACCCTCATTGCTTTCGATCTTAGCAATAACTTTAATATGTTCTCCATTATGTTCTTTAAGAATTTTCTTAACATCTAAAATATCAGAAGCTTTTCTTATGAATGATGCAGCTATAAAGTCAACTCCATTTTCACATCCAAAGATTATATCTTCTTTATCTTTTTCTGTAATTGAAGGAAGGTTTATTGATACATTTGGTACGTTAACACCTTTATGATTTTTAATCATACCTCCAACTTCAACTGTACAATTAATAGTTTTATCGCATACGTCTTTTATTTTGAATACTAAAAGACCATCATCTACAAGAATAGTACCACCTGGTTTAACATCCTTGTAAAGTTCCTTATAAGTGACTGAGCATCTTTTGTTATTACCAAGAATTTCATCATCACAAATAAAGGCAAAATCATCTCCTTCTTTTAATACCACACCATCATTCTCAAAATTATGAGTTCTTATCTTAGGACCCTTAATATCAAGAATAATAGCTGTTGATGAACCCATTTCTTCCCTTAATCTTTTGATTAGATCAATTTTTTCTTTATGAGTTTCGTGAGTTCCATGGGAAAAATTAAGTCTTGCAGCGCTCATCCCTATTTTAATGAACTCTCTTAAAACTTCTTCTGAATCACTTGCAGGACCAATTGTAAAAATCATTTTTGTTTTTTGCATAGAATCACCTCGTTAAAGTATTATAGATTTCTTCGGTATAACAAGTAGTATATGCAAATTTTTAATAAACTAATTTATTTAGTTGAGTTAAAATAAATAGACTGTGTTATACTAAAAATATCTATAAGATAATTTTACCACAAATTTACGGGAGGTAGGCTAAAAATGTCAGTGTTAGAAAATTTAGAACCAAAATTAGTATTTAAATATTTTGAAGAAATATCAAAAATACCAAGAGGATCAGGTAACGAAAAAGGAATAAGTGATTATCTAGTACAATTCGCAAAAGACTTAGGACTAGAAGTTATACAAGATGAGGTTTTAAATATAATAATAAAAAAACCAGCATCAAAGGGATATGAAAATGCACCTACAGTAATACTTCAAGGTCATATGGATATGGTTTGTGAAAAAAATAAAGATACAGTACATGATTTCACAAAAGATCCTATAAAGTTAAGAATCGATGGGGATTATATTTATGGAACAGGAACAACTTTAGGAGCTGATGATGGAGTAGCAGTAGCTTATGCTATGGCAATATTAGCTGATGATACAATAGCACATCCACCTATAGAAGTTTTATTAACTATAGATGAAGAAACAGGTATGACTGGTGCTATGAACGTAAATCCAGATGATTTAGATGGAAAAATCATATTAAATTTAGATTCAGAAACAGAAGGCGAGATTTTAGTAAGTTGTGCAGGTGGAGTTAGAACTAAGTCTACATTTAAAATGAATTTTGAAGATGCACAAGAAAATCATGTTGGATTAGAAGTTATAATTGGCGGTTTAACTGGTGGACATTCAGGAATGGACATAAACAAGGAAAGAGTTAATGCAAATAAACTTATGGGAAGATTATTAAGATGTCTTTATGAAAAACATGATATAAGAGTTTCTAATTTAGTTGGTGGTTCAAAGGATAATGCAATTCCAAGAGAATCAGAATTTATGATGACTGTAAATAAAGCTATTATTGAAGATGTTAAGAATGATATTGTAAGTTTTGAAAAGATGGTTAAAAATGAATTTAGTATTCAAGAACCAAACTTAAAAATTGTTGTAAATGATAATAAGAAAATTGACAAAACTTTTGATAAGAAGAGCACAGAAAATATTATAAATGCATTATATTTATATCCAAATGGAATAAATACAAAGAGTATGGCAATTGAAGGATTAGTTGAAAGTTCAACTAACCTTGGAATAGTAATAACTGATAAAGATGAAGTTATATTTGATAGTGCTGTAAGAAGTTCAGTTGCAACATTAAAAGACGAAATAGTTTTAAGAACTAAAACTTTAACTGAAATGTTAGGTGGAGGATTTAGAACTCATGCAGAATATCCAGGATGGGAATATAAAAAAGAATCACCTATAAGAGATATATGTGTAAATGTATTTAAAGAAATGTATGGAAAAGAACCAGAAGTTGTAGCTATACATGCTGGTGTTGAATGTGGATTATTCGAAGAAAGACTTGGAGAATTAGATATGGTAAGTTTTGGGCCATCAGTATTTGATGCACATAGTCCACAAGAACATGCTAGTATAAAATCTATACAAAATGTATGGGAATATTTATTAAATGTATTAAAAGAAATTAAATAATAATAACTATTCGTTAATAGGTATTGTAAAAGGACCTTCCATGATGTAAAATTAATTCGTAATGAGAATTAACTGATTGGGAGGTCTATTACTATGGATATAGAAGGAAAAATTATTGAAGCACTAGAAAATGCAGAAAACCCATTAAAGGTTAGTGAAATTGTTGAAATCACAGGTCTTGATAAAAAAGACATTGATAAGGCAATTAAAGAAATGAAAAAAGAAGAAAAAATAATTTCTCCAAAGAGATGTTATTACGTACTTAACAACTAATGTATTTTAGACTGAATACTTTAGCTAAAACAATTCCATACAATAAATAAAAAATCTTCACTAAATTGTAAGTGAAGATTTTTTTGTTACATAATGAATATTAATTATAACCTTCTAATATAATTTACTAAAGTAATTTTTTAGGAGGGGTAAGATGGGATACACAAGATATAACTACAGACCAAGAAAAAAACCAAAGGGTAATTTATTCACAATAGGAATAGTAGTAGTAATATGCGCTATAGTTATAGGAATGCTTATGGCAAAATATTTATTTAAAGGTAACATACCTTATGGAGAAGATAATGGGCAAAAGACTGTAGAAGAGCAAAATAACAATACAAATGGTAGTGGTGGCAATAGTAGCGAAGGTGCAGTAAAAGATAATAATAGTAGTTCAAATTCAGCTTCAAAGAATTTTGTAATTATACAATGTGGATATTACGGAAAAGAAGAAAATGCAAAAAAGGTATTACAGGATATTCCATCAAGCTTTAATAAATTAATAATTAAAGATGGAGATAAATATAGAATAATTGCAGGTATTTATAATGAAGAAGCCGCAAATAATATGAGTGATGAACTAGCTAAGAAAAAGATAGATAATGTAAAGATAAAGTGTGGGTATGAAACATCAAAAGATGAAGAGGCAAAAAGTTATGAAATTATAAATGGTTTTATGAAAATTTTAAATGAATTAGAAAATGAACAAGTAAAAAGTGTAAATACGACAGAATTTAAGAAGTGGACTAAGGAGCTTGGACAAAATTCGAATAAAGAAAATGTAGACAATGATGAGCTAAAATCTATCAAAGAATATATAGAGAAATTACCGGAAGAATTGGAAAGAGAAGGGGCAAAAAAGGCGCTAGAATTTATATATGGAATCCTTATAAAACATAGGTTATAAGTAAATCTTAAAAAAAAATTAATTCTATTATTATGACTTGTTTTCACTTGTTTATAATGTAATAAAATGATAAACTATATTAGGTGTAGTAATCTTTGTGCTATGAAGAATACTACACCTAATATTATTTCAAAATATGTAATATTTTATATAAAAATTATTAAAATGACGAAAAATATAAAATATTGCCATAAAGGAGATATTATGAAATATATTTTAGCATCAGCTTCCGCAAGAAGACAGGAATTATTAAAGAGAATCATAAAAGATTTTGATATAACTATAAGCTGCTTTGATGAAGATAAAGTTAAATTCAAAGGAGATGTAGGAGAGTATGTGGAAGAGATAGCACTTGGAAAAGCAAAAGCAATCTTAAACGATGTAGACAATGATAGCATTATAATATCAGCGGATACAGTTGTTTCATTTAAAGGTAAAATTTTAGGAAAACCTAAAGATGAAGAAGATGCTTTTAGAATGCTTACAATGCTAAGTGGAAATACTCATGAAGTATATTCAGGAGTTTGTATAATAAATACAAAGACAAATGAAATACTAAATGAGAGCTTTAAGACTATTGTGTCTTTTTCAGAAATAAGCGATGAAGATAAACTTAATTATATTAAAAGTGGAAGTCCATTAGACAAAGCCGGAGCTTATGGAATACAAGATGAAGGTGGAGTTTTTGTTGAGGGCATTAATGGATGTTTCTATAATGTGGTTGGATTACCACTTAATAAAGTAGATCAAATGCTTAAAAGTATAATAAAATAAATTCACGGGGGATAGGTACTATTATAATATAAGGAGAGAATTAATGATTAATAATCTTAAAATATTAGATATGCCTGAAAGTGAAAGACCTAAAGAAAAGCTACTAAGATACGGTGAGGAAGCCTTAACAAATTCTGAGCTACTTGCAATAATTCTTAGAACAGGAACTAAAGGTGAAAATGTATTAAATTTAAGCCAAAGAATAATCGCAGAACTAGAAGGACTAAATGGTATACTTAATGCATCAATGCATGAAATGACTAAAATAAAAGGTGTAAAAGAAGCAAAAGCTTCGCAAATAATTGCAATAGCTGAACTTTTTAGAAGATTTAATACATATAAATCTTTAAATGAGTTTAAGAGGGTAAATTCACCAAGAGATATTTTTAATATATTACATGGTGAAATGGTAACATATAACCAAGAGATATTAAAGTTAATTACATTAAATACAAAAAATGAAATTATAAAAATAAAGGATGTTTTTAAAGGAAGTTTAAATTCTTCACTAATCCATCCAAGAGAAATCTTCAAAGAGGCCATAAAAAATAGTGCGGCTTCAATTGTGATATGTCATAATCATCCATCAGGAGACCCAACTCCAAGTAGTGAAGATATATCAGTGACTACTAGAATTAATGAGGCGTCAAAGATTATAGGAATAAATCTTGTAGATCACATTATAATAGGTAGAGAACAATATGTAAGCTTAAAAGAAAAAGGAATATTATAATTCGAAAGGGGAATGAAAAATGGGATTTTTCGGAACTAGTAAAGACATGGGAATAGATTTAGGAACAGCTAATACGCTTGTTTTTGTTAAAGGCAAAGGCGTAGTTCTTAGAGAACCATCAGTTGTTGCAATAAATAGCACAACAAGAAAACCACTTGCAGTAGGTACAGAAGCAAAAATGATGATAGGTAGAACACCAGGAAACATTGTTGCTATAAGACCACTTAGAGATGGAGTAATAGCTGACTTTGATGTTGCACATACAATGATAAAATCATTAATAGAAAAAGCAGCAAGCAAGAGTGCATTTAAAGCACCAAGAATAATAGTTTGTTACCCTTCAGGAGTTACAGAAGTTGAAAAGAGAGCTATAGAAGAAGCAACAAAACTTGCAGGAGCAAGAGAAGTTATATTAATGGAAGAACCAATGGCAGCTGCAATTGGAGCAGGACTTCCAGTTAGTGAACCAACAGGAAGCATGATAGTAGATATCGGAGGCGGTACTACAGAAGTTGCTATAATTTCACTTGGCGGAATAGTTACTAGCAGATCACTTAGAGTTGCTGGTGATGAATTAGATCAATCAATAATTGCTTACATTAAAAAAGAATTCAACTTAATGATAGGTGAAAGAACTGCTGAACAAATCAAGATGGAAATTGGATCAGCATACAAAGTTGATGATGAAGTTAAAGAAATGGAAATTAAGGGAAGAGACTTAGTTACTGGATTACCAAAAGTAGTTGAAGTTTCAGAAGTTCAAATAAGAGAGGCTTTAAAAGAGCCAGTATATGCAATAATAGAATCAATCAAAACAACACTTGAAAAAACACCACCAGAATTAGCTGCTGATATAATGGAAAAAGGAATAATGTTAGCAGGTGGAGGAGCAATGCTTAAAGGATTAGATGTTCTAATAATGAAAGAAACAAATATGCCTGTACATATTGCCGAATCTCCATTAGATTGTGTTGTTCTAGGAGCAGGAAAAGCACTAGAAGATTTCGACAGAATAAGCAAGGAAGATAGATAAGAGCATGAAGCGTCTTAAGAACAAACTGGCAGTCACTATAATAGTGCTGTCAGTTGCATTTTTAGGGTTAATTGTTTTTACATTCAAAAATCCTGATAAAAATATGGTGGAAAGTGGTGCAGGAATAGCTTTAAACCCATTACAAAGAATTGCGTATACAGTAAATACAAAGCTTAAAGGTTTTGTGGATTTATGCTTAAACTTTTCAACTGTTAAGGAAGAGAATAAAAGCCTTACTGAAGAAAATGCTAAGCTAAAAAAAGAGCTACTTGAGTACTCAGGATTAAAGGCTCAAAATGATGAGCTTAGAAAAGTTTTAGATTTTGAAGATTCAAGAAAAAATTATAACTATATAGCTACGAATATCATTGGATATAGTGGTGGAAATATAATAGATGGATATATTGTTGATAAAGGTTCAAATAGTGGTATACAAAAAGGAATGATCGTAATAGCTGCTAATGGACTTGTTGGTCAAGTAACTAACGTAGGAACAAATTGGTCAATTATTCAAAGTATTTTAAATGAAAATATTGCTGTAAGTGTTAAAGTAGAAAGTACTAAAGAAAATACGGGAATATTAAGAGGATATAGAGATAGTAATGGTACATCAGTTTGTAAAGTGGAAAATCTTCCAATGGACTCTCAAATCAAAGAGGGAGATACTATTGTTACTTCTGGACTTGGACAAATATATCCAAAAGATATAATGGTAGGTAAAGTAACATCAGTTACAGAAGATAAAGTGAAAGTTATGAAAAGTGCTGTTGTAGAACCAGCAGTAGATTTCAATAAATTAGAAAGCTTATTCATTGTAGTACCAAAAGATACACGCGATATTAAATATAATTAAGAGGTGAGAATATGAAGAAGGTTATATTAGTTTTAATATCAATACTTCTATTGATATTAGATAATTCTGTAATGCCATTTTTAAGTATATATGGAGCCTTTCCAAGCTTATTATTCACCTTTGCAGTTCTTTATTCAATAATAAATGGAGCAGAGGATGCTTTGTTTATTGGAGTAGTTAGTGGATTACTACAAGATATTTTTTTCTCAGGGGGCATGGGTATAAATGCTTTAACTAATATGGTAATTTGTTTAATAGCAGCTTATGTTGGAAATGGAGTATTTAAAAATAAGAAGTTAATTCCGGTTTCAACAGTCTTTGGAGCTACAATAGTAAAACATATAGCCGTATTTTGTATATTTTACTTTTTACATTATAAAGTTAGATTAAACAATATACTTATAGTTGCAATTTACAATTCAGTTATAGCATTTGTGGCATATAAATTCGTATTAATGCTTTCAAATGTTGAAAATGTAAGTAGCAAGTGGAGGTTTAAATGATAGTTAATAAACCAAAAAATAAAAAGAAAAAGATCTCAAGATATAAAGTACTTTATATTGTTATGTTTACTATATTTTCTCTTATAGTGGTTAAGTTAGCATACCTTCAAATATATAAGCATGATGACTATAAAGATAGAGCGAACGAAAATGCAACGAGATTTGTAGCCGAAAAAGCACCAAGAGGAGAAATATTAGATAGAAACGGTAATGTATTAGCAACAAATAAACAAACTTATACATTAACATATACAAGTACAGATGAGGCAGAAAAGAATTTCTATAATACAATGTCAAGTGTATTTAAGATTCTAAAAGATAATAAAGAAAGTGTTCAAGATGATTTACTATTAAAGATAGATAATAATGGTGAATTATACTTTGCATATAAAAGTTCTTCTCCTGATAATCAACAATATGAAAAGATAAGATTTTTAAGAGACAGGGGAATGAATGAAAAAATAGAGAGAAAGAAATTTGGCGATGAGAAAAAGGATTTAACAGATGATCAAATAGCTCAAGTAGACCAAGAGTTACTTGCAGTAACTCCAGAACAAGCTTTTGAATATTTAGTTAAAAACTATTCTTTAATTGGATTAGTAGATCCAAATCCATCAACAGATCAAAAGAAAGCTTATGATGAGATGGATGGGGCTGAACTTACTAATTTAATACTTAAAAAGTATTCTAAAAAAGAAATAAGGGACTATATGGTTGTTAAAGATGCAATTAAAATGCAAAGTTTTAAAGGTTATAGATCAGTAACTATAACAAGCAATATTAACAAAAATACAGCATTTATAATATACCAAAAACTTAATGATTTACCTGGTATTAATGTTGATCTTCAACCAGTTAGAAGTTATCCATATGGAACTTTAGGATCAGCAGTTTTAGGATATGTTGGACAAATAGATAGTTCATTGGAATCAGACTATAAATTAAGAGGGTATGATCCATCAACAGACCTTATTGGTAAATCTGGTATAGAATCAGCTTTTGAAGATGAACTTAAAGGTGTTAAAGGTGGAAAAACTATTAAGGTTAACTCTAAAGGTAAAGAAACAGAAGAGTTATTTAAACTTGAATCTTACCCAGGAAATAATGTTAACTTAACAATTGATAAAAATGTTCAATATGCTATGCAAGAAGCATTAAAGGATACAATAAATCAAGTTAGAACAAAAAATCAAGATAGTGAAGGGCATACCTTCCCTAATGCAACAAGAGGGGCAGCGCTTGCAGTTGAGGTGAAAACTGGTAAGATAATTGCTCTTACAAGTTATCCAGACTTTGATCCAAATCTTTTTGCAATACCTGGACAACTTACTAAAAAACAAACAGAGCAATATTTCGCACCTAACTTTGAAGAGTTTGGTAAAGAATTTATAAAGAGAACTGGAGCTAAAAAATCTTTAGATGAATTATTCCCTAAAGATAAAAATGGATACAGAACAGATCCATATGATTTATATCCAAGAGCATTCTATAATTATGCAACACTTGGTACACTACCTCCAGGATCTATATTTAAACCAGTTACAGCATTAGCTGGACTTCAAGAAGGTGTTATAACGCCAGGTGCTACTATAGATGCTACAGGTAAATTTAATATTCATCCTAAAACATTTGGTAATGGATTTGCACCAGTTTGTTGGATATATTCACAAGGTGGAGGATCTCACGGGCCAACTAATGTTGAAAAAGCACTTCAAGTATCATGTAACTTCTATTTCTATGAAACTGCATATAGACTTTATATGAAAGAAGGAGCAAATATAGATGCATTAGATGCAATTGCTAAATATGCATGGAAGTTAGGACTTGGTGTTGATCCAGATAGTAAGGCAAATCCTTCAACTGGAATAGAAATAGAAGAAAACACAACAGGTCAAACATATAACTTTGAATCTATGAAAGCAAGTATGATAAGTCTTGCAAACTTCGAGCTTGCAGATTTCTTAGAGAAGGAAAATCCAAGTGGATCAGCTCAAGCTATGTACCCTGCTAATAGTGAAAAATTTATACCATTTGATTTTTCACGTAGTGATGATGATTCAGAAAAATTAAAAGCTTTAAAGGTGGATTTAAAGAATAAAATAAAAGAAAGATTTGAGGTTGTTGGAACAGATAAACCGAAATCAAGTAGTGATGAATTTGCAGCTTCTATATTACCAGATGTAAAAGGTATAATGGAAAACTCTGATAAATATAAGGAAAATGTAAAAAAATATGAAGCTAAGTATAATAAAAGCGTAAGTATAAATGATCAAGCATCAACAGTTGCAAAGTGCATTGCAACATATGTTGTGGTTAATAAAGCAGCAGAAATGACATCACCTGCACAGCTTGTATTCTCAGCTATAGGTCAAGGTATAAACCATTATACTCCACTTCAACTTGCAGCATATATTTCAACACTTGCAAATGGTGGTACTAGATATGCACTTCATTTAGTTGATAGTGTAACAGATGTACAAGGAAATGTAGTTGAACAATTTAAGCCTAAAGTTCTTGATAAAATAGATATTAGTAAATCAACATTAAATGCAATAAAAGAAGGTATGAGAAGGGCTAATGACGAAGAAGGCGGTACAGCATCAGCAATATTTAGCACATTCCCAATACAAACAGCAGGTAAGACAGGTACAGCCGATTACTCAAATACTCAAAGAGATTATGGTAGATCACCATATGCAACATATGTCAGCTTTGCGCCTGTTGATAATCCTGAAATAGCATTTGTTGGAGTTATTTATGATGGTGGTCACGGTTCATATACAGCACCAGTTGCTAAAGCAACATATGAAGCTTATTTTAAGGATGAATTATTAAAGAAAAATTATACATCTGATAGTTTCAAAAAATATGTTCTAAAGGCACCGAAAGATAACTCAGAAGCAAGCCAAAAGAAGGCTCAAGAAGAGGCAGAAAAGAAGGCAAAAGAAGAAGCCGAAAAGAACAAAGATAAAAATAAACAACAAGATCAAGACAAAGATAAGGCAAAAGAAGCTAAAGATAAGGCTGAAAATCAATAATATATAATTATTAGAAGACAATAAAAAAGCGGCATAGAGTAAATGGGTACTTTATGTCGCTTTTAATCTTAAAAGGAAAGTAAATCTACAAATACTTACATATTAATGATATAATAATAGAGGATTTTATTGTGTTTTGTAGAATAATGTACAGTGACAAATATTGGTGGAGGGAACCAATGATGGATGAGAGAATAATTATAAAAGGAAATAAAAGTGGCTTGATTGCTGAAATAAATATGCATAAATTTAGTGATTTTACAGAAATGCTAGAGCTTTTATTAGCGAGGCTATCAAAAGGAAAGCGCTTTTATAGAAGATCAACATTAACTATAAATACAAGTTTAAACTTAATAAACGATAAAGACGTAGAACATTTAGAAAAAGTTTTGTTTGATGAAATAGACATAAAGGATATCATCTGGCAAGATGATAATGCTAAAGAGAAAGAAAAAGAAAAGGAAAAGAAGACTTTTTCAGGTGTCTATGAAGGGAAAACAAAATTTTTAAGAAAGACAGTAAGAGGCGGACAAAGTATAAGGTATAATGGTAATATAGTTATTATAGGTGATATAAATAGTGGTGCTGAAGTAACAGCAGCTGGAAATATTATAGTTTTAGGAGCTATTAAAGGAAATGTTAGTGCAGGTGCAAATGGAAATACTAAAGCTATTATTGCAGCTTTTAGTCTTCAACCTGAAATTTTAAAGATATCTAATATAGTAACATTATCACCAGATGATTCAGAAGAGCCAGAATATCCAGAAGTTGCGAAAGTAAAAGATGGAGCTATAATTGTGGAACCATACTTACCAAATAAATATATTTATTAAAACATGGAGGGATTGTTAAATGGGAGTATCTATTGTTATTACATCAGGAAAAGGTGGTGTAGGTAAAACTACAACAACAGCAAATATTGGTACTGCTTTAGCTGCACTAGGCAAAAAAGTTGTAGTTGTAGATGGAGATACAGGACTTAGAAATTTAGATGTATTAATGGGATTAGAAAACAGAATTGTATATACAATTATTGATGCTATAGAAGGTAGATGTAGATTAAAGCAAGCTTTAATTAAAGATAAAAGATTCCCAAATCTATGTCTTTTACCAACAGCTCAAACTAAAGATAAAGATGATATAAGTGCACAAGATATGCTAAAGCTTGTTAAAGAATTAAAAGAACAATTTGATTATGTGTTAATAGATTCTCCAGCAGGAATAGAACAAGGATTTGAAAACTCAGTAATAGGAGCTGATAAAGCTATAGTTGTAGTAAATCCTGAAATAACATCAGTTAGAGATGCTGATAGAGTTATTGGAAAACTTGATGCTAAAGGTCTTGAAGATCATTCAGTTATAGTAAATAGATTGAATCATGAAATGACTCAAAGAGGGGACATGCTTGATGTAAGTGATATAATTGAAACTTTATCAATTGAATTACTTGGAGTTGTACCCGATGATAGAGAAATAACTGTTTCAACAAACAAAGGTGAACCTATAGTTCTAGAAGAAAATGCAAAATCTGGAAAAGCTTTTAGAAATATAGCGAAGAGAATAACTGGTGAAAAAGTACCTATTATGGATTTAAGTGAAGAGCCACAAGGTCTTTTTGGATCTATAATGAAGTTATTCAAACGTAAGTAGGGGGTATTTGAGATGGGGTTCTTTAGTAGTTTTACAAATAGTAAACCTAAGCCAAAAGATGTTGCTAAGGATAGATTAAGATTAATACTTATTCATGATAGAGGAGATCTTCCGGCTGAAACTTTAGAAAAGATTAGAATGGAAATTTTAGAGGTTATTTCAAAGTATGTAGAAATAGAGGCAGAAGATGTTGAATTATCTGTAAGCAAGAGTGAAATTGAAGAAGGTCCAGGAGCATCATCATTAGTTGCTAGTATTCCAATAAAGAATATAAAAGGGCAATAGGACACAGTAACATATAAAAATCTAATATAACATACATGTATAAGGGGAGGTTATAAAAACGTCCCCTTTACTTATTGTATATTAAGTAATACTTAGAAAAATTCTACAGTAAATAAAAATTTATTTTATATAATTTTTTTATTAAAATTTTATTATTTTTTTTAGGATAAGATGTTTTTATATAGAGAATAAAAAGATAATAAGATATAATATAAAAATACAGGTTTTTCAGGAGGTGAAAGATTTTGTTACGAGGTGACTTATTGTTCGATAGACAGAGTACTTATAACAAATATAAGTTAGACTTTAAAAAAATTAGAGATATAGATAAAGTATTATTAATCTCTACTATATTGCTAGTACTATTTGGTATATTAAACATATATCTTGCAAAAAAAGGTGAAAATTTTGCTACTAAACAATTTATATGGTTTATTGTTTCACTTGTAGCTCTATATATATTTATGGCCATTGATTATAGAGTTCTTTATAACTATGTACCAATATTTTATTGGGGTGGAGTTGGACTTCTTATTTTAACTAGATTCGTAGGGTCAGTTAGAGGGGGAGCAAAGGGATGGATTACTTTTGGTCCAGTTTCACTTCAACCAGCTGAGCTTGCCAAGATTGGTATGATACTCATGCTCGCCAAAAAGCTAGAAGAGATGGATTTAGAAATAAATAATTTAAAAAATTTCTTTACTCTTGTATTTTATGCAGCAGTACCAGTTGTATTCATAATAGTTCAACCAGATATGGGTATGACAATGGTATCATTCTTTATAGTTCTTGGTATATTTTATGTAGCTGGACTTGATGGAAGAGTAATTGGTGGAGGATTACTTGCCTTATTCCTTGGAATAATAATAGTTTGGAATTCAGGTTTAATTCAAGACTATCAAAAAGGTAGAATTACATCATTTATGAATCCGGAAGCTAATATGTCGGGATCGGGTTACCATCTAAGTCAATCGTTAATTGCAATAGGATCTGGAGGAGTTTTAGGTAATACTCCATCACTTGCAAATGATGCAAGTACAGGCTATGCAGCGCAACACGTTCCAGAAGTTCAAACGGATTTCATTTTTGCAGCCATTGCAGAACATTTTGGACTTATAGGAGTATTATTCTTACTTTTATTGTACGGATTATTGATAAGTAGAATGATAACTATAGCCCGAACATCAAAAGATATATTTGGTTCAATAATATGTGTAGGATTAGTATCATATTTCCTATTTGCATTATTACAAAATATAGGTATGACTATTGGATTAGTTCCTATAACAGGTATCACACTTCCACTTATTAGTTACGGAGGTAGTTCTCTTTTAACTACAATAATGTCAATTGGATTAGTATTAAATGTAGGTATGAGAAGAAAGAAAATTAGATTCTAAAATTAAAAAAAGGTAAGTTAGATTTAATGTCTAACTTACCTTTTTTGCTTTCTATTAAAGTTCTCATAAATTTATAGTTTTTTTAATATAAATAGAATAGTAAAAGAACAAGGAGATAATAGAAATGGGAAGTTATAGAAGAGAATATGAAAGTTATTATGACGGAATACTCAAAAAACATGGTAAGAAAAAAGATACACCTAGAAATTCAAACTTAGGAGGTTATAGTAGAAGTTATAATACAGGGGGAAGGAGGAAGAATAAAGGAAGTTTTTCTTATATATTTTTAACTCAAACTACAGGGGCATTAGCATTATTATTAATTATGATGTGTCTTAAATATGCACCCTATAAAGAAGGAAATGATGTCTATGCTGCATTTAAAGAAATGAGTAATGAAGAAAAGCCGATACTAAATATGGATTTAAACATAGAAAATATAAAAGATATTGATGTGGTAGAAGTTTTTAATAACTTAAAAAATAATTTTAAAGACATAGCAGATGATGCAGCTAAAAAAAATAAGAGTTTTATAAATCCTGTATCATCTGGTGAAGTAAAAGAAGTTGAAGATGGTGTATCTATAAAAACTAAGGAAGAAAAAGATGTACTTGCAACTTGTGATGGAAAAGTAAAAGAGGTTAAAAAATTAGACAAAGGAAATTTAATTATAATAGACCATGAAAATGGTGTGGAGAGTTATTATAACTTTATAAACAATCCTTCGGTAAAGAATGGAGATGAAATTAATAAAGGTACGCCTATAGGAAAAAGTAGCAAAGTATCAAATGGTACTTATGAAATAGAATTTAAGATAAGGTATATGGGACAATTTAAAGATCCTAGTAATTATGTTGATTTTAAAGGGGAATAAAATTATGTAAAAAGAAGAATTTGAGGTTTTATATTTATGAGATCATATAAATTAATAGTAGTAGAATTGATGTTATTAGTACTTGCAATAAGTTTTAGAAGTGAAGTTTTTATAGGGATTATATCAATAATATTACATGAGTTTACACATATATTTTTTGGAAATAGATTTGGGTGTAAATTATATAATGTAAAGCTTGGATTAACAGGTGCAAAAGCGGAACTTTCAGATATAGAAGAGCTTTCAGAAAATGAAAAACTTATACTATATTTAAGTGGACCTTTAATGAATTTATTTTTAGCATTTATATTATATATAATTTATAAATTAACTAACGTAAATATATTTAGTATAGCATCTAGTATTAATATTGGACTTTTTATATTCAATCTATTTCCTGCCTATCCCTTAGATGGAGCAAGGGTTTTAGAAATAGTGCTTTCTAAATATATTATTTATAAGAGAAGTAAAAAGATAGTTGGAATTTTAAGCTTCCTTATAGCAGGTATTTTAATTGTAGTGTTTTTTGTATCAATATTATTACATAAAGTGAATATAAGTTTAATCCTAATTAGTGGGCTTATAGTATATTCAACTGTTCTAGAAGAGAAAAGTACTATGTATATAGTAATGGGAGATATGATAAGAAAGCGAAGAAGGCTTAAAAAATATGATTTCATTGAAAATAGAACGGTATCTGTTTATTACAAAAATGAATTGCTTAATGTAATGAGACTAGTTGATAAAAGTAAATTTAATATATTTTATATTTTAGATGATGAGCTTAAAATTTTAAAAATCATTTCTGAAAATGAGCTTTTAGAAGCACTTAAAAATTATGGTAATATTAATCTTGAAGAATATATAAATATTTCTAATGAAAATAATATAAATTAACTTTTAAAAGGTAGGATAGCAAAAGCTTTTTACAAATTAAAAATTTTGGATTTAATTTGTAAAATTTAGTTTGTTTATTCTACCTTTTTAGTATTTTAATAAGAGTAGAACAAAATTTTAATTTATGCTAGAATATAGGGATGTATATATTGGGTTTAATTTAGCCTTATATATTAGACTAAATTTTAGGAGGATGTAAATTAATGAATAAAATTTCAGATAGCATCTTATGTAAAGTTGAGAAACCAGCTAGATATGTTGGGGGAGAGCTTAACCAAATAATAAAAGATCCAAAAGAAGTAGATATAAGATTTGCTTTTTGTTTTCCAGATGTTTATGAAGTAGGAATGTCCCACTTAGGAACAAGAATACTTTATCATACTATAAATAACAGACAAGATACATATTGTGAAAGAGTATTTGCTCCATGGCCAGATATGGAAGCTGAAATGAGAAAGAACAATGTACCTTTATATGCATTAGAAAGTAAAGATTCATTAAAAGAATTTAATATATTAGGATTTACTCTTCAATATGAAATGAGTTATACAAACATTTTAAATATGCTTGATATGTCAGGTATTACTTTAAGAGCTTCAGAAAGAGGAGAAGATGAGCCAATAGTAATGGCAGGTGGTCCTTGTGCATATAACCCAGAGCCTTTATATGATATAGTAGATTTCTTTGAACTTGGAGAAGGAGAAGAAATGATGAATGACGTACTTGATGTTTATAAAAAGTACGTAGGCACAAAGGGTAAGAAGAAAGAATTCTTAAGAGAAATATCAAAAATAAGAGGAATATATGTACCTTCATTATATGATGTTACTTACAATGAAGACGGAACAATAAAAGAATTCACACCAAAGTATGATGATGTTCCAAAGGTTGTAAAGAAGAGAATTGTTGCAGATTTTGATAAGGTAGATTTTCCAATAGAAGATATGATAGTACCTTATACAGAAGTTGTTCACGATAGAATAGTTCTTGAAACATCAAGGGGATGTACTAATGGATGTAGATTCTGTCAAGCTGGTATGATTTATAGACCAGTTAGAGAAAAGACTAGAGAAACATTAGTAGAGCAAGCAAGAGGTTTAGTTAAATCAACAGGATATCAAGAAATATCACTTGCTTCATTAAGTATATGTGACTATTCAGATATTAAAAATCTTACACAAGAATTAATGGAAGAACATGAAAAGAATAAAGTTGGTATTGCATTGCCTTCAATAAGAATTGATGCATTCTCAGTTGATTTAATAAAAGAAATTCAAAAGGTTAGAAAAACAGGTTTAACATTCGCACCAGAAGCAGGTTCTCAAAGAATGAGAGACATAATAAACAAGGGGTTAACAGAAGAAAGAATTCTTGAAGCTTCAAGAAGTGCATTTGAATCAGGATGGAGTACACTTAAGCTTTACTTCATGATAGGTCTTCCTTATGAAAGAATAGAAGACTGTGCAGGAATAGGTGAACTTGCAAATAAAATAGCAGATGAATATTACGCTGTTCCAAAGAATGTTAGAAATAAAGGTCTTAGAATTACTGTAAGTACTTCAATTCTTGTACCAAAAGCATTTACTCCATTCCAATGGGCTCCAATGGAAAGAATGGAAGTTGTAACTGAAAAGATAAAAGCAGTTAAAGAATCAATAAAATCAAGAAGTATAGTTTATAACTATCATGCTCAAAAAACTTCATATATGGAAGCTGTATTTGCAAGAGGAGATAGAAAACTTTGTGATGTTTTAATTAAAGCATTTGAAAAAGGTTGTAAGTTTGATGGATGGTCAGAATACTTCAAATTTGATGCATGGCAAGAAGCTCTTAAAGAGTGTAATGTAGATGGTGATTTCTACACTTATAGAGAAAGAAGCTATGATGAAATACTACCTTGGGACTTCATTGATATAGGAGTAAATAGAGATTATTTAGTTAGAGAAAACGAAAAAGCTAAAAATGAAGAACTTACTCAAAACTGTAGAAAAGGATGTACAGGTTGTGGTATAAACGTAAACTTTAAAGAAGGAGAGTGTTTTAAAGGTGCGATATCTAATTAAATTTACTAAAGAAGCAAATATAAAATTCATATCACATTTAGATTTAATGAGAACAATTCAAAAGGTTATAAGAAGATCAGGTTTACCAGTTGAATATTCAAAAGGATTCAATCCTCATATGTCACTTTCACTAGCACAACCTCTTTCAGTTGGAGTATATTCAAGCGGTGAATATATGGATGTAGTATTAAGTGAAGAGAGAGATCCTGAAGAAATTATAAATAAGTTAAATGAATGTACAGCAAGTGGGATTAAGTTTATAAATGCAAAAGGTATTGAAATAATTCCAAATGTAAAAAGGTTACCTCAAGCTATGGCACTTATAGATGCAGCAAGATATACAATAAAGATCGAATATAATGATATATCAAAATTTGAAGAAGAGCTTAAAGCTTTCTTAGATAAAGAAGAATGGGTAATGCTTAAAAAGAGTAAAAAAGGTGAAAAAGAAGTTGACATAAAACCTTTAGTACATGAACTTAAGTATTGGACTGTAGATAATGAAGCTGTATTTAATATACTTATAAGTTCAGGTAGTAGAGAACATTTATCACCAGATCTTTTTGTTAAAGCAATAAAAGATAACACAACTAACTATAACGAAGATACTTTTGTTCCTATAAAGAGAGAAGAAATGTATTTAATGAGAGAGGGTACATTTGTACCTCTTTATCAATGTGTATAGGAAGTGTTTAATTAATGAAAGAGATTTTTATTGAAAGAAGAGATAAATCTTTAAGAATTGCAGTTAAACTTAATAATGAACTAGAAGAGTGCTTTATTGAAGAGAAGACTGATGAACCAACTACTGGAGAAATATATAAAGGTAGAGTTAAAAATATAGTTCCTGCAATAAATTCTTTATTTATAGATTTAGGACTTGAAAAAGAAGGGTATATGTACTTTAGTGAAGAGCTTAAAAGAACGAATATCAAAAAAGGTGATGAGCTTTTAGTTGAAGTTTTAAAAGAACCTTTAAATGAAAAGGGAGCAAAAGTTACTAATAAGTACAGCATACCAGGAAAATATTTAGTCTTTACTTATGGAGAAACTAATATATCTTTCTCAAAAAGAATAACTGATGAAGTCAAGAAAAAGCTAATACTTGCAGAACTTGAAGAAGTAGAAGGTATTAATATAGTTGTAAGAACTGAAGGAGCAAATGTTCCAATTGAAGTTCTAAAAAAAGAGAGAGAAAAACTTAAAGAAATATATGAAGAGATGAATAGAAAACTTCTATACAGTATAGAACTTGGTAAAGTATATGGAGAAGATATTTCTTTAAATAAAGTTTTAAAAGATAACATTACTAAAGGTAATGTAAAGATATATGTAGACAATATTAAAGACTATGAATTTGTATCTTCATGTATAGATGGAGAAGAAAATGTTAGCTTAGTAATGTATGAAGGACTTAGAACACTTTTTGATTATTACAACATAGAAAAAGAGATTTTAAAACTTAGACATAATAAGGTTACGTTAAATTGTGGTGGAGATATTGTAATTGAAAAGACTGAAGCTATGTATGTTATAGATGTTAATAGCGGAAAAAATATAAAGGGAAGAAGTCTTGAGAAAACAATACTTCAAACTAATGTTGAAGCTGCAAAAGAAATTGGAAAGCAAATAATGCTTAGAAATTTAAGTGGAATAATTTTAATTGACTTTATTGATATGAGAGATAAAAGTCATAGATTTGAAGTTATGAAAGCTTTAAAAGAAAGCCTTAAAATAGATAAAGGTAATAGCAAAATATATCCATTTACTGAACTAGATTTAGTACAAATTACAAGAAGACGTAGAGGAAAAAGTATTTATGACTCTATTGAAGAAAAATGTGATTTATGTAAAGGTAGTGGAAATATACTTAAATTATCTTATATAGAAGATTTAATAAAAAATGATATTTTAAGATCAGTAGAAGATAATACTATTGAAAGTTTTTATATAGAACTTGATAGCATTTATAAAGAAAGAGTTCAAGGTGACTTATTTAGTTTCTTAAAAAATATTGGAGGATTAGATAAGGAAATATTCTTAAATTACTTAGATGGAATTAATGGATATAAAATAGAGCCTTTAATCTTTAAAAATCAAAAAGAAAACCTAGAAAACTACAGAGTTAAGAACATAGAAAAATATTAACTAAATTTCTTTACAAAAAATGTAGGATATGATAAGATAGGTAGGTAAACCGCTCACGACAGGGTTTTTTATAAACAGAATTAACATTCTGTACCCATAGTGGCGAGACCGTTATGAGGAGGTGTTTTTAAATGTACGCAGTAGTATTAACTGGAGGAAAGCAATACAGAGTTCAAGAAGGAGACGTATTATTCGTTGAAAAGCTTGACGCAGCTGTTGAATCACAAGTTGAATTAACAGAAGTATTAGCTGTATCAAATGGAGAAACTTTAACAGTTGGAAAGCCAATGGTTGAAGGAGCTAAAGTTGTAGCTAAAGTTGTAGCACAAGGAAAAGCTAAGAAGGTAACAGTATTCAAGTATAAGGCTAAGAAGGACTACAGAAGAAAAGCTGGTCACAGACAACCTTACACTAAGTTAGTTATCGAAAAGATCGAAGCATAGTCATATGATTAGAGCAAAGATTAATTTCAAAGATGATAAAATATTAGGTTTCGTCATTGATAGTCACGCAATGCCAGAAGACAGAGATTTTAATAATGATGTCTTATTAGTAGGAGAAGCTTTTGATATGGTTTGTAACTCAGTTTCAGTCTTATCACAAAGTGTTCTTATAGGTATAGATGAAGTTTTAAAACTTAACTGTACTTACGAGATTGCAGACGGATACCTTAAGCTAGACTTATCTGATTTTTCAGAAGAAGAACTAGCTAAATCACAGGTTTTACTTAAAACCTTCGAGAAGAGCTTAGAAAGTGTTATTTCTAGCTTGGATCAAATGTTTGGATGTAATAAACGTAGAGAATATATAAAATTAGTGAAAGAGGAGGTGTAGTGACATGATGATAATGAACCTTCAATTATTCGCCCACAAAAAAGGAATGGGTAGTACAAAGAATGGTAGAGATTCTGAGTCAAAGAGACTTGGTGTTAAATCAGCAGACGGACAATTCGTTTTAGCTGGAAACATCATCGTAAGACAAAGAGGAACTAAAATCCACCCAGGAAACAACGTTGGAAGAGGTAAGGATGACACTCTATTTGCTAAAATTGATGGAGTTGTTAAGTTCGAAAGAGTTGGAAAAGACAAGAAGAAAGCTTCTGTTTATCCAATAAACGTTGAAGAAATAGCTGAATAGTTATTAGATAAAGCATAAAGAGCACCCATATTTATGGGTGCTTTTTAAATGGAAAAAATTAAAGAATATCTTATATATAGTATTTTGTAATTTTTTTATTGTTTTATTATAATATGTTTGTGATATAATGAAGAAAATATTTTAGAATATACCGACTTAATATTCATATTATATGGAATAATATGAATATGTAGATTTTGCACAAGGAGAGGTGAGTATATGTTTATAGATAAAGCCAAAATATTTGTAAAATCTGGTCAAGGTGGAGGCGGAGCAGTTTCTTTTAGAAGAGAAAAGTATGTTCCACTTGGAGGACCAGATGGTGGAGACGGCGGAAAAGGTGGTAGTATCATCTTTAAAGTAGACACTGGAATAACTACATTAATGGATTTTAAATATAAAAGAAAATTTATAGCAGAGCCAGGTGAAAATGGTGGTACATCAAAGTGCTATGGTAGAGATGGAGAAGATCTTTACATAAGTGTTCCACTTGGAACAATAATAAGAGAAGCTGAAAGTAACAAAATAATTTGTGACCTTTCAGAGAAAGATGATGAATATCTTCTTTTAAAAGGTGGTAGAGGTGGTAAAGGAAACTGTAAGTTCTGTACACCTACAAGACAAGCGCCAAACTTCTCAGAACCAGGTATGCCAGGGGAAGAGATGAACATCATTTTAGAATTAAAATTATTAGCTGATGTTGGGCTTTTAGGATTCCCAAATGTAGGTAAGTCAACATTCTTATCTATGACAACAAAGGCTAAGCCAAAGATAGCAAACTATCACTTTACAACTTTAAAACCAAACTTAGGAGTTGTTGCGACAGAAGGTATTGAACCATTTGTTATGGCAGACATCCCAGGTATTATTGAAGGTGCAAGTGAGGGTGTAGGTCTTGGTCTTGAGTTCTTAAGACACATTGAAAGAACTAGACTTCTTATACATGTTGTTGATATCTCAGGAATAGAAGGTAGAGATCCTTTTGAAGACTTCTTAAAGATAAATGAAGAGCTTAAAAAGTACTCAGTAAAACTTTGGGATAGACCACAAATAGTTGTAGCTAATAAAACAGATTTACTTTATGATGAATCAGTATATGAAGATTTCAAAAAGAAATTAAATGAATTAGGATATGATAAAGTATTCAAAATGTCAGCAGCAACAAGAGAAGGTGTTGATGAAGTTTTAAAAGAAGCAGCTAGAATGCTTAAGGAAATTCCAATAACTGGACTTGAAATAGCTGATGAAGAAAGATATATACCAGAAGAGAAAAGATTCACATATGAAATTAGCATTGAAGATGGAGAAGATGACAATAAAGTATTTGTTGTTTCAGGAAGCTTCGTTGATAGATTATTAGATGCTGTTAATTTATATGACATGGATTCTTTAAGATACTTCCATAAAGTATTAAAGAACAAGGGTGTTATGGATGAATTAAGAGAACTTGGAATTCAAGATGGCGACATGGTTAGACTTAACGACTTTGAATTCGAATATGTATTTTAGGAGGTAATGTATGCTAATAGGAAAGCAAAGAGCATATTTAAGAGGGCTTGCTAATGATATGCAACCAATATTTCAAATAGGTAAAAATGGTATAGAAGCTAGCTTCTTAAACCAAGTTAAAGAAGCCCTAGAAAAAAGAGAACTTATAAAGATAAAAGTTCTAGAAAATAGTGGATTAGAAGCAAGAGAAGCTTCAGATTATATATGTAATGAACTAAAATGTGAAGGCGTTCAAGCAATAGGAAGCAAGATAGTTTTATATAAGAGATCTTCAAAGAAACCAAAAATAGAAATACCAAGAAAATTTAAAAATATTAAAAATAAGTAGCATGAAAAAGTATGGGATTATAGGTGGAACCTTTGATCCTATCCACAATGCACATCTTTACATAGCCTATGAAGCAAAAGAATTGCTAGGTTTAGATAAGGTTATTTTTATACCAAATGGAAGTCCCCCACATAAAGATAATAAAAATATAACGGGGGCTTCTTTAAGGTATAGAATGGTTTTAGAAGCTATTAAAGATTTTGAGGATTTTGAGGTTTCAAAATATGAAATTGAAAAAAAAGAACTAAGTTACACTTATAAAACGTTAGAACATTTTAAAGAAGATGACGTGGAGCTTTATTTTATAACAGGAGCTGATTGTCTTGTTGATTTAGATAAATGGAAAAACGTAAGTGAAATTTTTTCTTTATGTAAATTTGTTGTTTTTACAAGACCTGGTTTCAAAGAAGAAGATTTAATTGAAGAGAAGAAAAGAGCAGAGAAAAAATATAATGGAGAAATTATATTTTTAAATATATTAGATTTAGAAATTTCATCAACAGATATTAGAAAAAGAATTTCAGAAGGAAAAAGAATAGATTTTTTTGTACCTAAAAGAGTGATAAACTTAATAGAGAAGGAAAATATCTATAATGAAAGGAACTAATATGGAAATTACTTATATTTATGATTATTTAAAAAAGAATTTAAAAGAAAAAAGATATATACACGTATTAGGTGTAGTATCTACAGCTAAAAAGTTAGCTAAATTAAATGGAGTATCAGAAGAAAAAGCAGAGATTGCTGCACTTTGCCATGATGCTGGAAAGAATTTAACAAAAGAGCAGTTATTAAATATTATAGAAAAGAACAATATAAAATTAACATTAGATGAGAAAAAAACACCAGAACTTTGGCATGCTATTGTTTCACCAATAATTGCTAAAGAAGAGTTTAATATAAATGATGAAGAAATACTAGAAGCTGCAAGATGGCATACAACAGGAAAACCAAATATGACTAAACTTGAAAAGATTATTTATATTTCTGATATGATTGAACCATCAAGAGTATTTAATGGAGTAGATAGTATAAGAGAAGCTGTTTTAGAGGATTTAGATTTAGGAGTTCTTAAGGGCATGGAGCACACAATAAGATATCTTTTAGATAAAGAACAAATTGTAGATAAAAATACAATTGAAGCTAGAAATTATTTAATTATTGAGAAGAATAATATTTAGAATACTTAAAGGATATGGGGGTATAAGTTAGATGGCTGATGATAGAAACTCTAACAACTCGGCAAGGAGAAGAAGAGCCGAACTTGACAGAGAAGAACGTATAAGAAGAAAAAGACGAATGTCTCAAAGAAATGAAGAAATGAATACGGGGAAATCTAGAAGAAGATTAAATTCAGAATCTATTCCTCTTAATGATTCAAGAAGAAGAATTGATGATAAACCAATTAATGATCCAAGAAGAAGAATTGATGATAAACCAAATAAGAATATAAAAAAGAAAAAGAAGAAAAAGAGTACTTTTAAAAGAATATTAAAAATAGTATTAATAGCCTTATTAGCAATAATAGTTATATTTGGGTTTAGGGTAGCTAAGCTTATTAATAATATAAGTACAGACAATATGACAGCTCCAGTTGAAGTTCCAATGGATCAAACAGTAAATATATTATTACTTGGAATGGATGTTGGTAATATAGATAATCCAAAGGATGAGTCTCAAAAGAGAACTGATACTATGATGGTTATAAACTTTAATCCTAAGACAAAAAAAGTTAAGATAGTTTCAATACCAAGAGACACTTTAATTACGATAAACGGACACAATTGGAAAATGAATGCCGCTTATCCAATTGGAGGAGATAAGAGAGTTATAACAGAAGTACAAAATCTTTTAAATATAAAAATAAATTACTTAGCTAAATTAAATTATGCCGGATTTAGAGATTTTATAGATGCTATAGGTGGAGTTAGTATGAAAATTGAAAATAATATGGACTACACAGATAAATCACAAAATCTTAGAATTAAGTTTAATAAAGGCGAAGTAGCACAGCTTGATGGTAAGAAAGCAGAAGAATTCTTTAGATGGAGAAAAAATAATGACGGAACTGGTCTTCCTAATGGGGATATAGATAGAATAAAAAATCAACATGCATTCTTAGAACAGGTAGTTAAAAAATGTACTAGTCCATCAATAATATTTAAAATGCCTAAAATATTAGAAGTAGTTGAGAAAAATGTTGAAACTAATATGTCAGGTAAAAGAATATTTGAATATGCAATAAAAGCAGCCCTTTTAAAACCAAGCAATGTATCTATGGAAACTATAAAAGGTTCTGCAAAGATGATAGGTGGTCAATCTTATTTCATATTTGATAAAGCAGCGAATGAAGGACTTATTAGAAGCTTACATGAGTCATCAGATAGTACAAAGGATATGAAGCCAGAAGAAGTTAGAATTAAAATACTAAATGGAACAAAGATAAGTGGACTTGCAGCAACTTATCAAATACAACTTAAGCAACTAGGATACACTAATGTAGATGTTGGTAATACTGATTCACTTAGAGAGAAAAGTGTAATTATGGTTGATGATAATAACATTAAGAGTATGCTTAAGAAAGATTTCACTTCAATAACCAATTATGATGATATAGAATCAAAGTTTGCATCTCCAAGTTATGATGTAATAATTATATTAGGAAGTGACGCAAAGAGTTATTAAATCTTTATATAGGAGGACATAAGACAGTATGAGTACCTTAGAGAAAAGTGTACCATTAGAATACGATGGAATAAAACTTAGACACTATTTAAAAGAAGGATTTGAATTATCTTCAAGATTTATAAAAAGAGTAGCAGTGGAAAATAGAGCTTTAGTAAATGGCGAAGCTGCAATGATGAACTTAAGAGTTAAAACTGGAGATAAGGTTACAGTTTTACTAGATAGAGAAGAAAAACAAGATATTGTACCAGAAAAAATGGACTTAGATATAGTATATGAAGATGAGGATATACTAGTTGTAAATAAAAAGCCTTTTATGGTAGTTCATCCAACAAAAAGTCATCAATCAGGGACTCTTGCAAATGGTGTTATAAATTACTTTAGAGAATGTGGTAAAAATCATATTGTAAGACTTGTTAGTAGATTAGATATGAATACCTCAGGGCTTATAGTAATTGCAAAAAGTCAATATGCACATATGACATTACAAAGAAGCGAAATGGAAAAAAGATATATTGCAATTGTGCATGGACATTTAAAAGAAAAGGAAGGTACTATAGATCTTCCAATATATAGACCACAACCTGAAGATGGGTTTGATAGCATAAAAAGAGTTGTGGATGATAGAGGACAAAGAAGTATAACTCATTATAAAGTTCTAGAAAGCTTTAACGGTGGAGATGTTGTTGAATGTCTTCTTGAAACTGGAAGAACACATCAAATAAGAGTTCACCTATCACATTTAGGACATCCAATCTATGGAGACTTTATTTACGGTGATGGAGATAATGAGCTTCACCTAATAAAAAGGCAGGCACTACATGCTTATGGATTAAACTTTATATCACCAAGAAGCGGTAAAGAATTAAGTTTAAGAGCTGATCTTCCATATGATTTTAAGGAATTAATTGAAAAGTTAAAATAGAGCTATTAAATAAAGAGTACAAGTGATTGTACTCTTTATTATTTTATAGAGTAAAATAATTTACATAATTATTTAAGAGAAAAAGGATTAATTTATTAAATATCATCATATATTTTATGGAGAGGTGATATTATGAATAAACTAGATATTGCTATAGCTATGAATATGATAAATTTAAAGTGTTTAATTATGGTAGTTTTCGTATGTGGATTATTTACTTTTATAAAAGGAATACTTAAATCATTAAATTTACATGCTAAAGCAATTTTAATTAATAAATGTAGCAATTTTATATTTATTTTTTGGTGTACATCAATATCTATTATGCTAATAATTTCATTTATTATGGTATTTAAATAGAATTTAGTTTTGTATATTTAAGGATTTAACATATTAAAAAGGTTGTCTAATTGACAACCTTTTTAATATGTTAAACATTATTTTAATATGTTGCTAGCTTTCTCTAGAAGATGTATAAATTCAAAATGAAGTATAAATAAATTATAAAATGCAAATAGTAAGCCAAATACTGATAAGAATATGCAAGACATTTTACCTAGGATGTCATCTCCCATATATTTTTTTATTAAATACATAGTTCCAAGAATAAATAGCATAAAAATATAACATTGAACCACAGACAAAATAGAACCTCCTTATAAGAAAATGAATAAGTAGATCTTGATAATTTTTTATTGCTTAAATAAAGAATTACTATAATTATATTTTATTGTTTAAAAAATTATGTAATAAAATTTAAAGTTATAAATTATATTAAAATATAAAAAAGGACTTTTTCGTAAATAAAAAAGTCCTTTTATTTATATATAAATATTAGTTTTAAAGTTTTTTTAATATCTTTTTCTATTTTTTAAGTGTTGCCATCTCTTGTTAAAAGCAAGTTTTTTACGTTTTTTTCTAACTATATGTATTCTTATAATTATTAAAATACATATAATAACTAAAATACTTATTCCAATAACTAATATAGAGTTGTTTTTTAAGAATTCAGTAATTGCAACTTTTGTAGAATATTCTCTTGATGTACCACTTACTAAATTTACTTTTCCTATTTCATGTCCATTCAATACAACATTTCCTTTAGTTAATTCTTCACCTTTATTTATTGTCATTTTACCTATATTTTTAGGTAAATCGTAGTTAATTATTGGTTTAATAGAATTAGCTTCATCTCTTTTAACTGTTGTAAATATATCTTCATCTGTAAGTAAAGGAATATTAGTATCTTTATTTATTTTAATACTATCTATTTCTTGACCTTTTGAATATAATTTTATATTTTCAAAATTATTAAATCCATAATCCAATAATTTAGCCATATCTTCATAATTTTTATTTTTATCTTCTGCTTTTAAGAAAACGGCAATTAATCTTTGACCGTCTTTCTCGCCAGATATTATAAATGTATGTCTTGCTACATCTGTATAACCACTTTTTCCAGCAAGAGCATATTTATAAAAATATTTTGAGTTAGGATTTATTAAATAATTGTGGTTATTAGCCCATCTCTTTTGACCATCTAGATTACTTGCAGGAAGTTCTACTGATACAAGACGAGATATTCTTATAAAATCATTATTTTTAAGTGCAGCCTGCATTATTAAAGCTAAATCATGAGCTGTAGTTACATGATTATCATCAGGTAAACCACTTGGATTTACAAAATTAGAATTTGTGCAACCAAGTTCTTTAGCTTTCTCATTCATCATTTTTACAAAGTTTTCTATAGATCCTCCAACATGCTCAGCTAATGCCTCAGCACAATCATTTCCAGACTCAAGTAAAAGTCCAGTTAAAAGAGTTTCTACTGTGAATTTTTCACCTTCTTTTAATCCTATTGAACTTCCTTTTGCAAATGGTGGATTCTTACCAATCGTTACAACATCATTTAAGTTAGTGTGCTCTAAAGTAATAAGAGCCGTCAAAACTTTGGTTGTTGATGCAGGGAAATGCTTATCTTCTCCATTTTTAGAGTATAGTACATCACCAGTATTAGCATCTATTAAAATAGCAGCTTTAGCATTTATATCTGGTGGATTATTAGTTGCTGCATTAGCACCTGTATATATCAAATTATAAAAAATAAATAGGGAAAATAGTATTTTTATTCCCAATTTTAAATTCTTCTTCATATGCGCTCCTTTAAAAGTGATATTTAGACTTTTTTATTTTAACAAAAAAAACATCGATTAGCCATACAAAATGGATAAAAAGTTTAAAATTTGTTAATAATTCAGAATATTGTAAATTAAGGAGAGGTTGTTATGAGAGTTGATAAAAAGGGAATTGGAGTAATTTTAATAGCATTAGTAATTGGTGCTGTTACATTTACAATTTATATAACAAATGGTAGAGATACTTTAAAAAAGAATGATACTTCTACTATGTTTGTTGATGAAGGAGAAACAGAACAAGAGAAAAGTAAAGATAAAGGTGTTAAAGAGGAAATACCTTTAAAAGATAAAAAGATAGCAGTAGATATAAAAGGTGAAGTTAAAAAACCTGGAGTTTATTATGTTAATGATGGAAGTATAATATTAGATTTAATAAATGAATCAGGTGGAACTACAAATAAAGCAAATTTGGATACTATAAATAGAGCTCAGAAGCTCAAAGAAAATGAATGCATAGTAATTCCAAATGTTGATGATGTGAGTAATGATGTAATGGTATCTACTAATAGCTTAACAAATAATAGTTCTAAAAAAGAGGATAATAAAGTAAACATAAATACAGCAGATTCTGATGAGTTAAATAAATTAAATGGGGTAGGTCCATCTAAAGCTAATGCAATAATTAAGTATAGAGAAGAAAATGGCTTATTTAAAAGTATAGAAGATATTAAAAATGTAAGTGGATTTGGAGAAGCAACTTTTGAGAAGATAAAGGATTCTATATCAATTTAATTTATATTAAGTTACCTTCTAAAAAAAATTATAACTTATAAAATTGTAAGGGAATTATTATAATTAAAATATATAAGTTAGTTATAATAATTAAGTATAAAAAGATATCCATAATTATGCACGTTGTAAAAATGCAAGTTTGAGTGGTATAATTAAATAATATGAAGAAATTTAAATAAAAAGGGGTACTTTTAGGAGGTAATGAAGATGGTTAAGAAAACCATAGCAGTATTAATTGCAACTACTATAGTATTTTCATTAGCTGGTTGTGGCAGTAAAAAGGATGATAAAAAAGAACAAGATACAGCTAAGAAAGTAGAACTAAATATAGATGATCAAGAACAATTTAAAGATCTAAAGGGAGATTGGATTAGAGACTTTACATATGATGACTTTAATAAAGAGACAAATGAGTTAATGGGTAAAGTAGAAGAAACAACTAAGAGCTTAGGATTAGAATACCAAAAGGATGAAAAGGTTCAAGATATTAATGGTAATACAGCTAATGTAAAATCAATATATTTAGACAATAAAAACCCAGAAAATAATAAGCTTGAAAGTATGCAATTCCAATCACAGTTTATAGGAAAGGCACAGGAGTATGGAAGAATACAAATGAAGCTTTCTTTAAAATTTGATGGTGAAGGTGCGATAAAGGATAATAACTTTAATTTAGGGGATACTGCAATTGCAAAATATGCAGAAATAATGACAAAAGTTCCTAATAGGGATTATAAAGATATAAATAATAAAATCATGGATATAATTAAGGGTGAGAAATCAGAAGGAGTTGTAAAAGATTCTATAAATGGATTAGAAGAAGAGTTTGCAGTAAGCAAAGATTACATAGTATATACTCTTTCAACTAAGATTTATGAGTTTAAGAAAGCTCCTAGTGAAGGTATAAAGTAAAATTTTAGGAGGATTATAATGAGCAAAAAAGATGAAAACACTATAAAAGATTTATTAAATGGCGAGGAATTAGAAAAGGAAATTTTAGAAGAAGAATTAGAAGAAATTGATTCTAATCCATCATTTTTAAAAAAATTCTTTGCAAGTTTATTAGATCAAGCAATATTAATTGGTGTATCAGCTCTTTTATTAGTAATATTCGACTTTTTAATTGGTTTCATGGGATACATGGTAGTTGAGCCAACAGGAATTCTTCTTATAATTTTTGGTATATTAAATGTATTATATAGACCAATCTTTGAAGGAAAGAATAAGAGAACTCTTGGTAAGAGAATATTAGCAATAAAATAGACAAATTAATAACAATAAAATGAAGTGATAGGAGAAAACATACAGTGAGAAGAGGAAATGAAATAACAGTTAAGATAGAAAAAACTGAATTTCCATCAGTTGGAATATCAAGTTTTGATGGTAAGAAAATTTATGTTAAAAATGCTTTCCCGGGTGAAACAGTGAAAGGGAGAGTTAAGAAAAAGAAAGCTGACTATGCTGATTTAAAACTTATAGAAGTTGTAGAGAAAGCAACATATGAAATTGAAGCTAAATGCCCTCATTTTGGAATATGCGGTGGATGCTCATCACAACACTTAAGCTATGATAAGCAATTAGAATTATTAAGTGATGAAGTTTTAGAACTATTTAAAAATGCTGAAGTTACAACTGGAGAATATGAAGGTGTTGTAGGAAGCGTAGATCAGTTTGAATATAGAAATAAGATGGAGTTCACTTTTGGTGATGAATATAAAGGTGGAGAACTTTGTCTTGGAATGCATATGAGAAATCAAAGTTTTGGTATTATAACAGTTAATGAATGTAAGCTTGTTGATGAAGATTTCAGAAAAGTTATAAATGCTACTGTAGAGTACTTTAGAGGAAAAGACCTTCCTTACTATAGAGTAATGAAAAGAGAAGGATACTTAAGACATTTAGTTATAAGAAAAGCTAAAAATACTGGAGAACTTCTAGTTAATCTAGTTACAACAACTCAAGCAGATTTTGATTTAACTGAATGGACAAATATAATAAAAGGCTTAGATTTCCAAGGTGAATTAGTTTCTATTCTTCATACTGAGAACAATTCATTCTCAGATGCTGTAATTCCAGAAAAGGTTAATGTACTTTTCGGTAAAGATTATATAATGGAAGAACTTCTAGGATTAAAGTTTAAAATATCACCATTCTCATTCTTCCAAACTAATACTAAAGGAGCAGAAGAGCTTTATAGTATAGTTAGAGAGTTTATGGGAAATTCAGATAATAAAGTTGTATTTGACCTTTATTGTGGTACAGGAACTATAGGTCAAATAGTTGCACCTAAAGCTAAGAAAGTTATTGGACTTGAACTTATAGAAGAAGCTGTAGAAGCTGCTAAAGAAAATGCTAAGCTTAATGGTCTTGATAACTGTACTTTTATAGCTGGTGATGTTGCTGAAACTATTAAAGAAGTTAAAGATAAACCAGATATTATAATTTTAGATCCACCAAGAAGTGGTGTAAGTCCTAAAGCTTTAGAATATGTTATTAAGTTTGATGCTAAGGAAATTGTTTATGTTTCATGTAATCCTAAGACTTTAGTTGATAATTTAAAGGATCTTATGGCTCATGGATATAAGATAGAAAGAACAAGAGTTAAGGATATGTTCCCTAACACTCCTCATGGAGAAGTAGTAGTTAAACTAAGTAAATAAATTATTTGAAAGAGATATCAAGTTTACATTAAAGACTTGAATCTCTTTTTGGTTTATGCAATTTTAGGATATTGAGAATATAAAAATGTACAATTATTTTATATCAAAAGAAAAATGTAAAGGGGAATAAAATTAATGATAACTGGTGAATTAAAAAGTAAAGTAGATAAGATATGGGAAACTTTTTGGACTGGAGGAATAACTAATCCGTTAGAAGTTATAGAACAGTTTACATATCTTTTATTTATAAAAGGACTAGATGATATTGAAAAGAATAAAGAAGCGGAAGCGGAAATTTTAGGGATAGATTTTGAGAGAATATTTTCAGAGGATAAACAGTATTTAAGATGGAGTAAGTTTTCAAATGAAGGTGATACAGAGAAAATGTATACTATAGTACAAAATGAAGTATTTCCTTTTATAAAGAGTTTACATGGAGATAAAGAATCAGCTTATGCTAAATATATGGGAGATGCTATATTTAAAATACCAACTCCACTTATGCTTTCAAAGATAGTTGATGGAATTAATAATATAAAATTTAATAAAGAAAATGATACAAAGGGAGACCTTTATGAATATTTACTATCAAAGGTTGCTACAGCTGGTACTAATGGACAATTTAGAACACCACGCCACATTATAGACATGATAGTAAAATTAATGAAACCTACACCAGAAGATATAATAGTTGACCCTGCCATGGGAAGTGCAGGATTTTTAGTATCTTCACAGGAATATTTAAGAAAAAATCATAATGACCTTTTCCTTGTACAAGGATTAAAGGAGCATTTTAATAATTCAATGTTTTATGGTTTTGATATGGATAGAACTATGCTTAGAATTGGGGCTATGAACATGATGCTTCATGGAGTTGATAATCCTAATATTGAATATAAAGATTCATTATCAGAAGTAAATACAGATAGTGAAAAATTTACACTTGTACTTGCTAATCCTCCATTTAAAGGAAGTTTAGATTATGAGGCAGTATCAGCAGATCTTTTAAAGGTAACTAAAACTAAAAAGACAGAATTATTATTTTTAGCATTATTTTTAAGAATATTAAAAACTGGTGGGAGATGTGCTTCAATAGTTCCAGATGGAGTTTTATTTGGTTCAACTAAAGGACATAAAGATATAAGAAAAGAAATAGTAGAAAATCATAAATTAGAAGCAATAATAAGTATGCCATCAGGTGTATTTAAGCCATATGCTGGAGTAAGTACTGCTATAATGATATTTACTAAAACAGGAACAGGTGGAACAGATAAAGTATGGTTCTATGATATGAAAGCAGATGGATTCTCACTTGATGATAAGAGAAATGAAATAGAAGAAAATGATATTCCAGATATAATAGAAAGATTTAATAATCTTGATAAGGAAGAAGAAAGAAAAAGAACAGAGCAAAGCTTCTTTGTAACTAAAGAGGAAATAGTAGAGAATAGTTATGATCTTTCAATAAATAAATATAAGGAAATAGTATATGAAGAAGTTCATTATGATGCACCAGAAGTTATTTTAGAAAGAATAAATTCTTTAGAAAAAGAAATAACATATGGCTTAGAAGAATTAGAAAGAATGCTTGAGGTGTAATTTATGAAATATAATGAAGTTAAATTGGAAGAGTTATGTGAAATAAAGGCAGGTGGAACACCTTCAAGAAGTAAGAAAGAGTATTGGGATAATGGAGATATTCCGTGGATAAAGATAGGAGACATAAATAATAAATATGTAAAAAATGCAAGTGAATATATAACAGTAGATGGATTGAATAATTCTTCAGCTAAGCTTTTGAGAAAAGGAACAATTTTATATACAATATTTGCAACAGTTGGAGAGGTTGCTATATTAGATATTGATGCTACGACTAATCAAGCTATAGTAGGATTAAGTAATAATGAAAAAATAGATACAGACTATCTATATTATTTTTTAAAAAGTCAAAAAGATAAAGTGTTAAACATTGGAAGAGGTGTAGCTCAAAATAATATAAATATTTCAATATTAAAAGCTCTTAAAGTACCAATGCCAGATAAAAATGTACAATTTAAAATATCAGAAGTATTAGATAAAGCACAAGAATTAATAGATAAAAGAAAAGAGCAAATAGAAGCTTTAGATGAATTAGTTAAATCAAAATTTAGTGAAATGTTTAAAGATTTAAAAGAACTAGAACATTTGTCATTAGCTAAGTGTTGTAATTTTATAGATTATAGAGGTAAAACTCCTATTCTTTCTGAAAATGGAATTAGAATTATAAATGCAAAATCAGTAGGAAATGGATTCTTTAAATATATTGATGAATATATATCAGAAGAAACTTATAATTCTTGGATGAGAAGAGGGTTTCCTACTTCAGGTGATGTTCTTTTTGTTACAGAAGGTCATACATTTGGAAATGTATGTAGAATACCAAGTGATTTAGAAAAGTTTGCAATGGGACAAAGAGTTATAACAATACAAGGAAATAAAGAATTATTAAATAATACGTTTCTTTCACAATATATGCAAACTATGCCATTTAAAATAGAAATAGATAAATATAAAACCGGTAGTTCAGCACAAGGTATTAGAAGTAAAGAACTTCAAAAAATTCTTGTGCCTATTCCAAATATTCAATTACAAAATCAATTTGCTGAATTTGTTAAGCAGGTCGACAAATTGAAATTTAAAATGGAGAATAGTTTAAAAGAATTAGAAGATAACTTCAATTCTTTAATGCAAAAAGCTTTTAAAGGAGAATTATTTAAAGAAGACTAGTTTTAAATAAAAGGAGAATTAAAATATGAGAAAAATAGGAGAGCCCTTAAAGAAAGAGAAAGTAGCTGGATGTAAAGGCTATATGAAATGGTATAGAGTTATTGAAGACGAACTTAGATTATTTATTAATGAAAAAGCTTTAAATGAAAATGGGGGAAAATTAAATTATATTTATTATAAAGAGAATAGAGCCTTATTATGTGCAGATGGAATTGAATACTCTAAGGAATTTTATGAAAGATTTAAGGATTTTAAAGTTAGAGTATTTATAAAATCAGATGTTGGAGCATTATATAGTGAATATGAAGTTGGAAGTTTTGGACTTTGTGATAGAGGACTAGAAATTATATTTAAATAATATAATATAAAGTGCATTGTATAATTTATAGGGGGAGATATCTATATGAAACAATTTTTAACACCATTTAATATTAATTTTTATGATGCAATAAGAGCATATAATGAATTACAAGAAATTGATTGGACAATCAGAGCTAAGATGAGTATAGGAGATGAAGTTTATTTTTATTGTTCAGCACCAATAAAAAAGATACTTTTTAAAGGTATAGTAACTGATGTAAATGTAAAGTTTCAAGATATGATAGAAGATGGTAGGTTTTATAAAAAAGAATCTGATAAGAAATGTAATAATGGATTTAGATATACAAGAATTAAATTATCAGAAAGATTGTCAGATGAAAAAACTAATCTATTAACATTTCATGAGTTAAAAGAACATGGATTAAAGGGCCCGATTCAGAAAACTTTAATATTGGATAATAATCAAGAATTATATACTTATATTAATGATATTTGTTAATTTAAAAATGAAAAATTTAAATTATTTATAATATTAAATTTAAGATATTATTTATTAAAGGAAGTAAGTATACTTCCTTTTTTATTTTAATATTTTTAAATACATAATTTAACGATATAATATATAATGAACAATTTACAATTTTATGTAGATAGTATATAAAAATATTTTAGACAAAATTTATTTTAGGGGATTTAATATGTGTAGAAATTTTGAGTTTTTAAATAATAAGAAGATATTTGATAGTTTTAGCTTTGCATGTTTAGAAGCAGAAAAAAGTATTTTAATAAGTCCTTCTACAACTGCCATTTTATCAAGAAGAGCGTTAGAACTTGCAGTTAAATGGATGTATAGTTTTGATAATGATTTAAACATACCTTATCAAGATAATATTAGTTCATTAATTCATGATAATAGCTTTATGGATATTGTAGGGTATGACTTATTTAGAATGATTAAATATATTATCAAGCTTGGCAATGTAGCAGTTCATACTAATTCAAACATAAAGAGAGAAGAAGCTATTTTATCATTAAATAATTTATTTAATTTTATAAGCTTTTTAGATTATTGTTATTCTGATGAATATATAGAAAGAAAATTTGATGAAGACTTATTAGATGAAGGTTCAAGTAAAAGAATAAAAGCACAGGAACTTCAAGAATTATATGATAAATTAAGTGCTAAAGATAAAAAAATAGAAGAAGTTAGAAAAGAAAACGAAGAACTTAGAGAAGAACTTACTAGTAAAAGAAAAGACAATAGTAGAAAAAATGATTTTAACGTAACTGAAATTAATGAATATGAAACAAGAAAAAGATACATAGATGTTGAGTTAAAGCTTGCAGGATGGGATTTTAATAAGGATATAAGAGAAGAAGTAGAAGTAGCTAAAATGTTAAATCAATCTGAAGTTGGATATGTTGATTATGTCCTTTATGGAGATAATGGTAAACCTCTTGCAGTAGTTGAGGCTAAAAGAACTTCTAAAGACCCTAAAGTAGGACAACAACAAGCAAAGCTTTATGCTGATTGTTTAGAAAAACAAAGTGGACAAAGACCAGTTATATTCTTTACTAATGGATTTGATACATTTATTTTTGATGACTATAATGGATATTCAGAAAGAAGAATTTTTGGTTTTTATCAAAAAGAAGAATTACAACTTCTAATAGATAGAAGAAACAGTAGACTTCCACTTAAAAATTTATATATTAAAGATGAAATATCTAATAGATATTATCAAAAAGAAGCAATAATAAATGTATGTGAAGCAATGGAAAACAGAAGGAGAAGAATGCTTCTTGTTTGTGCAACAGGAACAGGAAAGACAAGAACTGCTATCTCTTTAGTTGATGTACTTTCAAGACATAATTGGGTTAAAAATGTATTATTCCTTGCAGATAGAAAAGCTCTTGTAAAGCAAGCTAAGAATAATTTTTCAAAGCTATTACCTAATTTATCTTTATGTAACCTTTTAGATAATAGAGATAATCCAGAAGAAGCAAGAATGATATTTTCTACTTATCCTACAATGATGAATGCTATAGATGATACAAAATCTAAGTCAGGTAAAAAAATATTTACCCCAGGACACTTTGATTTAATTATTATAGATGAATCACATAGAAGTATATATAGAAAGTTTAGAGCTATATTTGAGTATTTTGATGCATTTTTAGTAGGACTTACAGCTACCCCAAAAGATGAAGTAGATAAAAATACTTATGAAGTATTTAAATTAGAAAATGGGGTTCCGACATATGCTTATGAGTATGAAAAAGCAGTTGATGATGGATATTTAGTAGATTACTCAACTATTGAGGTTAAATCTAAAATAATGGAAGATGGAATAAAGTATGATGAGCTTTCAGAGGATGAAAAAGAAGAGTTTGAAAATACCTTTGATGATGATGAAAGTGTTGATAAAGAAATAAGAAATACTGCCATTAATCAGTGGCTATTTAATGCAGATACTATAGATTTGGTTTTAAATAAGCTTATGACTGAAGGTTTAAAAATAGAAGGTGGAGATAAGCTTGGAAAAACTATAATTTTTGCTAAAAATAGTAGACATGCAAAAGCTATTGTAGAACGATTTAACACTTTATATCCAGAAAAGGGAGGAAATTTTGCTAAAGTTATAGATTATAGTATTAATTATGTTGATACTTTAATAGATGATTTTTCAGATAAAGATAAGATGCCTCAAATAGCAGTTTCGGTTGATATGCTAGATACAGGTATAGATATACCTGAAATATTAAATCTTGTATTCTTTAAAAAGGTAAGAAGTAAAACAAAGTTCTGGCAGATGATAGGAAGAGGAACAAGACTTTGTCCGGATCTTTTAGGAATAGGAGAAGATAAAGAGGAATTCTTAATAATGGATTTTTGTAATAACTTTGAGTTTTTTAGAATGAATCCTAAAGGGTTTGATGGAAGTGAAGGAGCTTCATTAACAGAAAGATTATTTAATGTAAAGATAAATATAATAAAAGAACTTCAAAGTATTCAATATTCAGATACAGATTATATTAATTTAAGAAAATCTTTAGTAGAAGAAAATCTAAAAAAAATAAAAAGTCTTAATGAGGATAATTTCCTTGTAAAAATGGTTTTAAAGTATGTTCATAAATATAAAGAAGAAAAAGAGTGGGAAGCTCTTACAACAGAATCTGTGCAAGATTTAAAAAACCACATTGCAATGGCTATACCATCAGAAAATGATGATGAACTTGCAAAAAGATTTGATTTAGTTATGTATTCTATACAGCTTGCATATTTACAAGGAACAAATGCAACAAGAGGAATAAAGTCAGTTATAACTACAGCTGAAAATCTTTCAAAGCTTGGAACAATACCACAAATAAAAGAAAAGAAATATATAATAGAAAAAGTTATGACAGAAGAGTTTTGGGAAAAGGCAGATATATTTGAAATAGATGAAGTAAGACAAGCATTAAGGGAGCTTATAAAATATCTTGAAAAAGAGAAACAACAAATATACTATACTAAATTTAAAGATATGATAATTGCAGAAGAAACTAATACATCAATGTATAATGTAAATGACCTAAAAAATTATAAAAAGAAAGTAGAGTATTATTTAAAAGAGCATCAAGATGAATTGGTAATATACAAAATTAGAAATAACAAAAAAATAACTAAGGAAGATTTAGAACACTTAGAAAATATAATGTTTAATGAGCTTGGAACAAAGTCAGATTATGAAAGAGAATTTAAAGATACTCCAGTTGCAAAGCTTGTAAGAAAGATAACTGGTCTTGATAGGAATGCAGCTTTAGAGGAGTTTTCAGAGTTTCTAAATGATGAAAGTCTAAATAGTTCACAAATACATTTTATAAAATTAATTGTAGATTATATAGTTAAAAATGGAATGATAGAAGATAAGAGAATTTTAACAGAAGATCCATTTAGAACAGTTGGAACTATAATAGAATTATTTGGAGATGATATAGAAGTAAGAAATAAGCTTTTAAAGAAAATAGATGAGATAAATAAAAATATTATATAGGGTAAAAAAATATAGGACTTATAAATATCTTTAATATTTATAAGTCCTATATTTAAATATAAATTAAATATTACTTAAGTAACTTAATTATTTATTCCATATCTTTTCATTTTGTTATATAGAGCATTTCTACTAATTCCAAGAGCATTAGAAGCTTTGGTTATATTTCCATCAAATACACACAGAGCTTTTTCTATAGCTTCTTTTTCTAAAATTATTAATGGTTTAACTGAATCTTCATCATAATTTTCAGATGAATTTGATGTACTAATTTTAATAGGATTACCTAAATTATCAGTTTTAAGACAGTGACATTCATCAAAATTAATTTCATAAGAAGTAGAACCATTTAGATTTACTATATTTTCAACACAATTTTCAAGCTCTCTTATATTACCAGGCCAACAATAAGAAATCATTTTTTTATAAAGTTTTTGACTTATATGAGGAATTTCTTTATGTAATTTTTGACTTTTTATATTTAAAAAATAATCTATTAAAATAGGAATATCTCCTAATCTATCTTTTAAAGGAGGAAGGTGAAGTGGCATTACATTTAACCTATAATACAAATCTTCTCTAAAAGTACCTTTTTTAATTTCTTCTTTTAAAACTTTATTTGTAGCAGCTATAATTCTTACGTTTATAGGTATTTGAGTCTTTCCGCCTATTCTTGTTACTACTCCTTCTTGAATAACTCTAAGAAGTGTTACTTGCATTTCTATTGGCATTTCACATATTTCATCTAGAAATATAGTTCCACCATCTGCTAATTCAAATTTTCCAGGTTTCCCACCCTTTTTAGATCCTGTAAAGGAGGCTTCTTCATAACCAAAAAGTTCGCTTTCTATTAAAGTTTTAGGAATAGCTCCACAGTTTAATGCGACAAAAGGACCATTTGAAACATTGCTAGCATTGTGAATTGATTGAGCAAGCAATTCTTTACCACAACCACTTTCACCAGTAATAAGCACAGTTGATGGACTTTTTGCGATAAGTTCAGCATCTTTTAAAACCTTTTTTAACTGTGAACTTTCACCTATTATATCATTAAATGTGTAAGCAGCTTCTTGGTTAGAATATTTGTTTACTGTATTTATTATTTCTTTTAAGTCTTTTAGAATTAAGAGCCAACCCATAAATATATCTTTATTATATATAGGACAAATGTCAAGGTTATATTTATTACCATTTAAAGAAGTTACAAGCACATCTTTTTTATTATCCTTTTTTGAAAAGAAATTATCAATAAGTGCATTTAATTGAGGAAAAAATGAAAATATATCAATAGTTTCAACTGACTTACATTTATTATGTAAAAAAGACTTAGCTTTTTTGTTAATGAAATCTATTTTTTTTTCTGGGGATATAAAAATTAATCCAAGTGGAGTGTGATTTGTTATGCTCTCTAATAAAAATAGTTTTTCAAAATTTATATTCATAGTATATATACTCCTTTTTTTATAAATTTACTATTTGAAATTAATTTTAACACATTAACTTAAAAGATAAAATTAAAAAATGTTTGATAAAATATGGAAAATAATAAATTAAATGGAATATTAAAAGTGACAAAAATGATGACAATGCTCATAAAAGATACAAAAATATGAGCAAAATGATTATTCGTTTGCATATGGAAAGCAGTTTTAAAAAATAAAAAATTAACAAATTCAATGTATTGAGTGCTAATAATAAATTTGGCATGATAATTGCTATAAGAATTATAGTTGAAAGTTTAAAAAGTGAAATTTATAACAAAGAAGAAAGGAATGTAATTATGGAAGTAAACAAAAGAAAATTTCAAAAAGGTCTTATGTTTGGTATTTTAGTTGGTCTTGCTTGGGGTCTTGATGGAGTATTAATGGGTAGAGTAGGTATGGATAAAATATTTACAGACAAAGTTTTCGCTTTAGCACAAGGTGTTTCAGAAATAAGTTTTGAGTTTTCACCATTAGTAACTGCATTCTTCCACGAAAGTTTTTGTTTCGTTTGGGTTGCATTGGTATTAATATTTGGAAAGCAATTTAAACATGTATTCTATTTACTATTTAAAACTAAAAAAGGTAAAGCAGCAGCTATAGCAGCTTTAGTTGGTTCACCAATAGGTATGAGTGCTTACTTATTAGGAATTAAATATGCTACAGCACCATATGCATCAAGTATTTCAGTTATTTATCCTGGAGTAGGAGCAATATTATCTTATTTCATACTTAAAGAAAAATTATCATTAAGAGCAGTAATAGGTATAGCAGTTAGTTTATTAGGATCATTCATGTTAGGATTTAATCCATCAGGTAATGTACCACCAACATTCTTTAAAGGTATATTATTTGCAGTAATAGCTGTATTAGGATGGGCTTTAGAAGGTGTTATCATAGGATTTGCTATGAAGCATATAAAAGGTGAAGATCATATACAAGCATCACCTCAACAGTTCTTATGTTTAAGATATTTTATTTCAATGGTTTCATATGCAGTGATAGTTTTACCATTAATAGGTGGATATCCACTAGCTGGTCAAATAATTTCAAGAGGATTAGTATTTAAATATGCTGGAATCGCTATATTAGGGGCTATAACTTATCTTTCATGGTATAAAGCTGTTGATTTAATAGGAGCAGCAATGGGTACTGCATTAAACAGTACCGCAGCATTATGGACAATAATATTCAGTGCATTATTATTTGGAGATAAAATAACTCCATCATTAGCAATATGGGGAATAGTAATAGTCTTAGGTGTATTCATATTCGCAATAGATCTAAAGACATTTAGAAAAAAAGAGTAATTATAAAAAATAAATATGATAAGTAATTTGTAATCAATAAGGGTGTAGAAGTTTAGTTTTTATTAAAATTCTACCCCCTTGATTAATATATAGAGATTGAAGAATTTTTAACAAAACATCATAAGATGAGAGTTAGTACGATATAGGAGGAATGGCAATGTTAAAAAAAGAAATCGTGGCTAATATGGAAAAGATAGTTAAAAATTGTATGGGGGAAGAGGTAGCAGCTTGTGTTGCAACTTGTCCTATGCATACTGACGTTAAAGAATATGTTAGATTAATAAAAGAAGAAAAAGGTAAAGAAGCTATAAAAGTTATAAGGGAGAAACTATTCATACCAGGAACTCTAGGAAGAATATGTGCACATCCATGTGAAAAGCAATGTAAATGGAATGAAGGAAAAAGCCCTATGGCAATAGCTTCATTAAAAAGATATGCAGCAGATAACTTTGACAAAGAAGAGGATTGGGATCTTTCAATAAAAGAGAGTAATGGTAAGAAAGTTGCCGTTATAGGTGCTGGTCCTTCAGGATTACAAGCAGCTTTGGATTTAAGAAAAGAAGGATGCGAAGTTACTGTATTTGAAAAACTACCTGTTAGAGGCGGTATGATGAGAGTAGGTATTCCTGCTTACAGATTACCAAGAACAGTATTAGAGCATGAAATAAGCTACTTAGATAAGTTAGGTGTTAACTTTAAATTAAATTGTGAAATCGGAAAAGATAAAGAGTTTAGTGATATAGTTAATGAATTTGATAGTGTAGTTGTTGCTGTTGGTAAACATCAAGGAAGGGTCGATAGAAGTTTAGAAAATTTCGATGCTGAAGGTATATTTAGTGCAGCTTCATATTTAAAAGAAGCATCTTTAACTGGAAATGTAGAAAATGCTGGCAAAGTAGTATTAGTAGTAGGTGGCGGAGATGTTGCTATGGACTGTGCTAGAACTTCATTAAGAATAAATGGTGTTGAGAAAGTTTATTCAATATGCTTAGAAGACAGCTTTGATAACATGGCATCATCAAACCATGAAATAGAAGGTGCTATAGCAGAAGGAATAAAATTTAATCATGCTCAAGCTATAAAAAATATACATATAGATGAAAATGGAAGAGTTTCAGGAGTAACATTAAAAAAATGTCTTTCAATGTTCGATGATAATGGAAGATTTGCTCCAAAATTTGATGATGAAGCTAAAAGTGAAATAGAAGTAGATACGATAGTATTTGCTATAGGTCAAGGTGTTGAAGGAGGATTTGCTAAAGATATATTAGTTCAAAGACCAAACACTACATTTGAATGTAATAAAGAAACATTACAATCATCTTCAAATGAGAAAGTATTCTTAGCAGGAGATGCTTCAGGTGAATCAGTAATAGTTATCCAAGCTATGGCTACTGGTAGAAGAGCTGCTCAATCTGTTATAAGATTCTTAAATGGACAAAGTTTAACAGAAGGAAGAGAGTTAAAAGATACTTGGACTTATGAAACTAAGTTACAAATGCCAACTGATTGGTCAACAATAACTGGTAAGAGAGAAGATATGGAAGAGTTAAATCCAGTAGAAAGAATTAAATCATTTGATGAAGTTGCTTTAGGGTATACTAAAGAAGAAGCTACAAGAGAAGCGGATAGATGTAGACAATGTCAATGTAAGCTTTGTATGAAAGAATGTATAATGCTTAATGACTACACAGATTGTCCAAAAGCTTTATTTAGAGAGTATTTAGAAAAAGGCTATGAGAATATGGATGATATGATAGCATATTCATGTAATGAATGTAACCAATGTACATTAAAATGTCCAAAAGAGTTAGATTTAAAAGTGAACTTTAGAGCTATAAAAGAAGCATTTTCTGAAGAAAATGGTGGAATAACACCATTAGAATCATTAAAGGTAAGTGATGACGCTCAAGAAAAAGAGTGCTCAGAAGAATACTGTACAACAGTTGAAGCTACTTCAGTTGACAAAGTAAAAGAAGAGAAAAAAGCTAAGAAGAAAACTAAATATGTATTTGTACCAGGATGTACAGTACCAGCTTATACTCCAGATGGCGTAGAAAATGTTTTAAGACATTTAAAAGATTCTTTAGGAGAAGAAAATGTTGGGGCATTACTTCAATGTTGTGGTAAAGTAACTTACTTAATTGGTGAAGAAGAAAGATATGAAGAAAGAAATAAAAAAGCTGTAGATATATTAGATGAAATGGGAGCAGAAGTTATAATAACTGTTTGTCCATCATGTTACAAAGTTTTCAGCGAGACAGCTAAGAATCAAAGAGTTATAGCTTACTGGGATTTAATGAAAGATTTAATAGGAATTCCAGCAGAGGCTAAAGGAGTAGGATTAGGTTCAGATGTTATATTTAACATACATGATTCATGTGTAACTAGAGATGTAACTTCACATCATGAAAGTGTAAGATGGATTTTAGATGAGTTAGGATACAATTGGGAAGAAGTCGAAAGAAATGGTAAAAACACTAGATGCTGTGGTGTTGGTGGAATGGTATGTAGCTCAAATCCAGAGTTATACGAGAGAGTATACACTAGAAGAGCTAATGACTTTAATCAAGATAATATAGTAACTTACTGTGGTTCATGTAGAGGAACTATGCAAGCTGCTGGTAAAGATTCAATTCATATTTTAGATCTTATATTTGGAACAAAATATACTAAAGATCAAGCCAAGGCAAGAGGATATAAAACAGAAGAAGAAATGTGGGCTAACAGATTAGAAACTAAAGAAAGATTAAATAAATTTAAAAAATAAGTTTTTAGAATATTATTGGTGATTTAAATATTAAAAACACATAAATAGTTTTATGGCTATTTATGTGTTTTTTTTGTATTCTTTTTATTAGATATTCCATTCTTCTTTTGCAAGGCGTAGCACTTCTTCATAGATTTGGATCATTACCATTTGGAAACGGCATTTTGGAAAGTATAGTTAGAACTTGTAGGATACCTTGAGAAAGATAAATATTCTTCTATTATTATACTATTAATAACATAAAAGCCACTTTGAGGAAAAGAATAAACAAGATGTTCTTTGCAAAGAGTGTCATATGCTTAAAAAATATTTTATAATTAAAATCATGCCATTTTTTTATTAAATTCTGATAATAAATCGTATAATTTTACAAAAGTGTTGATGTATGACTAAAATGATGATAATATGTTAAATATATAAATTTAATAGGCAAATTTAGGGAAACCTAGAGACGCAAAGCTATAGGGACTAAGGTTTATAACTATGTCAGCCAGTTGCCAAAGAGTACATTATACTTTTTGTTTTAAAATTAATTAGTATTAGTGAATTCATTTAATATGTAAAATACTTAATTAATAAGGATAATATAAAGTTACTCTAAAAGAGTAACTTTTTTTAATGTATTTTTTATGGTAATAACAATCAGGGGGTAAAGATGAATAAAAGAAAAATAGCTGCTTTAATAGCATCAGTAGTAATTATTAATTTTTCAGCACCATCAGTAGAGGTTTTAGCTGATGAAGTATCAAAAAAGGTAACTGCAATAGTAGAAACTAAATCTACTAAAGCGACTATAAGTAAATTTGAACTGTTAAATAACAGTAATATAGGTTCTTATGATAATGTTTTCAAAATGGACAGCTCTAATATTGAATCTATAACAAACAATGGTGGTAGGTATAGTAATTCAACTATTGATAAATCTATAGATGGAAATTTTAATACCCATTGGGAAACAGGAAATCCAAATAATTCTGAATTTACAAATGAAGTAGTATTTAAATTAAAGGAAGAGACAACTTTAAACAGGATAGTATATGCAGCAAGGCAGTCATCAGCTAAAGGTAAAGGTTTTGCTAAGGAGTTAGAAGTTTACGGATCACTTACTGATGATGGTGATGATTTTAGATTAGTATGCAGTGGCGAGTATGCAGGGTCTACTGGAGATATAGTAGAAATTAAATTTGATAATACAAAATTTAAAAGAATAAAGTTTAAGTTTACAAAAGCTAATGAAAACTGGGCTTCAGCATCAGAATTTATGTTTTATAAAGAAGATAAAATAAGTGATAAAATAAAGAACTTATTTACTGATTCAACAATGAGCAAAGTTAGTGAAGAATTTAATAGTGTAGAAAAGATAAATGCTTTAGATGAAGAAGCAAAAAGTCATCCACTATATAGCAATTTTGAAGAATATATAGAAAATGCAAAGTTAATTGTAGAAAATAAAAAGGTTGATTATGCTGATGCAAATGTATCTAAATTTAAAGATATGAATAGTGAAGTACTTCCAAAATACGATGCTATTTATAAAGTGCCAAAGAGTAAAGTAAAATCAATAACTACAAATGGTGGTCAATATGCAAGCGAAGCTATAACTAAAGCTATGGATGGAGATATAAATACAAAATGGCATTCTGGAAAGCAAAATAGTACAAGCTTTACTAATGAAGTGATAATAGAGTTAAATGAATTAACAAAATTAAATAGAGTAGTATATACTGCACCTCGTGGAAGTAAGAGAGGATTTGCAGAGCAATTTGATATTTATGCATCAAGAACTACTAAAGGGGATACTTTTGAATTAGTATCAAGCGGATCATCAAAAGTAACACAAGATTCTATAGAAATTAGATTTAATCCTACAGAATTTAAGAGAGTTAAGTTTGTATTTAAAAAAGGATATGAAGACTGGGCTTGTACAGCAGAATTTGGTCTATATACTCAAGATAAAGTAGCAGAAAAAATGGATAGATTATTTACAGATAGTACAATGAGTACTGTAAGTGAAGAATTTAATACTATTGAAAAAATAAAAGCATTAGAAGAGGAAGCTAAAAATCATCCATTTTATGAAGACTACAAAGAAGATATAGAGAATGCTATTACAATACTAAATAGTAGTGAAATAATTTACACTGATGCTAAAATAAAGAGTTTTAATTTAGATACGGAAACACTTAAAAAATATGAAAGTCTGTTCAAAGTACCTTCTGATAAAATAAATAAAATAAGCAATAATGGTGGTCGTTATTCTAACTTAGTTATTGAGAATGCAATAGATGGCGATATAAATACAAGATGGCATTCAGGCAAGCAAAATACAGATACTTTTAAAAATGAAGTAATTATAGAACTTAAAGAGGTTATGAAACTTAATAGAATATTATTTAAAGCTTCTATAGGAACAAATAGAGGATTCCCTGAAAAGTTTGAAATATATGCATCAAATACATCTAAGGGAGATAATTTTAAATTAGTATCAAAGGGCGCAACTAGTCCAACACAAGATACATTAGAATTTAAATTTAATCCAACTGAATTTAAAAGAATAAAATTTGTATATGCAAAAGGATATGAAGACTGGGCAACTGCTTCTGAAATATCTTTATATAAGGAAGATAAGCTTAATGATAAAGTAGAAAGTTTATTTAAAGATACTTTAATGACTAAGGTATCTGATGAATATAACACAATAGAAAAGTTAGATGGTCTAGCTGAAGAAGTTAAAGGACATCCATTAGAAAATGAACTTATGACTATTATAAATTTAGCTAAGAAAATCGTAAATGAGCCAGGAAAAGCAGAAGCATCTGTTTGGGAGCTAGAAAGTAGAGGGAATTCTATTAAAGAATCTCAAAAGAGAAAGGTATGGAACTTCCAAGACTGGCAACCAACAGGGTATGCTGCAAAATCAGGAGAAGTAATAAATGTTTATGTTGATGTGGAAGATGGAAAGCCAACACCACAGTTAGTATTTAAACAAATGGATAGTCAGCATAATGGACAAGTAGTTATAAACTTAAATAAAGGTAGAAATGTAATAACAGTGCCTGAATTACCAACTGAACAGTTAAGACCAGGAACTCCAAAATCTGGAGTATTTTATACAAGTAATCCATATACACCTGAAGAACAAGGAAGAAAGCCTAAGATTAGAATAGAAGGAGCAAGAACATACCCTCATTATATAAAAGGTGTTCATACTGATGAAGAGGTTATGAAAAATCTTGAAAAGTATGTGGAACTATTAAATGAAGATCCTAGCCTTCCAGATGTATTTGATGTATTTAGTGATAAAACATTAGTTAATGTAAAGGCAACGTATGCTCTAGACTGGTTTAAGAAAAATAATAAATTACCAAGTGAAACTGCAAATAAAAGTGATGAAGTAATTAAAGAAACTATGAAATTCTGGGGATTTGACGGCTCTAGTGAAGTTAATTCTGACTTTAACTTTAGGTATATAACTATGGTTAAATGGTTAGATAATGGAGGCTTTATGAATGCTGGAAATGGAATAACAGGTTTCAATAAAGCTGAGCAAGGTGGAGCATTAGATGTAAATACAGGATGGGGATTCATGCATGAGATGGGCCACAATTTTGATACTAATAATAGAAGTATAGGAGAAGTAACAAATAATATACTTCCACTTCATTTTGAAAGACTAAAAGGTGAAGCATCTAAGATAACTAAACAAAATTTATGGGAAAAAAATATATTACCAAAGGTAGCTCTAGAAGATTATTCTAATAATGAGTATTATCCTGAAAGTGATACAAGTTTATTATCTCATATAGCCCCATTATGGCAGTTACAACTATATGATGAAACATTCTGGCCAAAATTCGAACAAGAATTTAGAAGTAAAAATATAGGTGGAGGAAACTGGGATAACAAGCATAATTCATGGGTTAAAGTAGCATCAGATGTATTAAAATTAGATTTATCTGAACATTTTGCAAGACATGGAATGGATGTTTGGGAAGAAACTAAAGAGTATACATCTAAGTATCCTAAACCATCTAAGAAATTATGGTATGCAAATGATAGAATGTATTTAAATAAAGGTGGAGTATTTACAGATGATGTTAAATATGAAGCAAATGCAAAAATAGTAAATGATAATGAGGTAGTGCTTAATTTCTCAATAGATGAAGCAAATAAAAATAATGTTATAGGTTATGAAATATTTAGAGATGGTGAAGCAATAGGATTTACATCAACAAATAGTTTTACTGATAGAAAAGCTGCTGCAGGTAAAAATCATAATTATACAGTAGTAGCTTATGATAATGAGTTAAATGCTAGTAAGCCTTATGATTTAAATTTACACGCTCCAACTATTAATGTAGAATCAAATGTTATTTTAGCTCTTAATGAAAGCTTTAATCCATTAGATTATGTAAAAGCTTATAATTATGAAGGAAATGATATAAGTAACAAAATTAAAATAGTTAAAAACGATGTTAATACATCAAAAAAAGGTTCATACGATGTAACTTATCAAGTAACTGACGAAGGTGATACAAAGACAAAAAAACTTAAAGTTCAAGTTGTAAGTGAGTATGATTATTTATCTGATTTTGAATGGAACTCTGCTGAAACTCAATGGGGAACTCCAAGAAGAAATACCAATATTAAAGGTAGAGTAAATGGAGAAGTAAAAGAATTTGAAAAAGGGTTTGGTATACATGCGAATGGTAAAATAGTATATTCATTAGAAGGTAAAGAATATGATAGATTTGTAGCACAAGTTGGTGTAGATGCAGGAATAGCAGCGCAAAATAACTCTAGCATAACATTCAATATTATAGGTGATGGTAAAACTTTAGCTTCAACTTCAGTTTTAAAGCATGCTGATAACTTAGTAGGAATAGATGTTCCAGTTTCAGGAGTTAAGGAACTAGTAATAGAAGTAACTGATTCCGGAAATGGAAATACTTCAGATCATGCAGTAATAGCTAATCCTAAATTAACTACAAATAATGCTAAACCTAGAATAACTGCTAACGATAAAGTTTATAAAATTGGTGACACTGTAGATTTTAAAGAAGGGGTTAGTGCAAAGGATGCAGAAGATGGAGATTTAACTTCTAATATAGAAATAATATCAAATTCATATAAAGAGGGTAAAACAGGAAGGTTTGAAGTTGTATATAAGGTAACTGACAGTGATAATAATACAGTAGAAAAGAAAGCTTATATTACAGTATATGAAGATTTTTCAGTTGTTAAATCAAAATATGGACAATTTGATAATCTAAATGAGTACAATAAACAATTTAAAATACCAATAGTTTCAGTAACTAATAATGGTGGAAGATACTTCAGTAGCTTTATAGAATATGCTATAGATAATAATCGTAATACTCATTGGGAAACTGGAAAGCCAAATAGTAGTTCGTTTAAAAATGAAGTTATATTTGATTTAGGAGAAACAACTGAAATAAGTAGAATGGCTTTTGCAGCTAGAAATGGTGGAAAAGGATTTGCTAAAAAGTTTGAAATATATGTTTCAACAGAAGCAGAAGGTGATGATTTTATACTAGCAGGTATTGGTGAGTATAATGGAAATGTTAATGATGTTGTTGAATTTAATATATCTAAAACCAATGCAAGAAGAGTTAAATTCAAGTTTATAGAAGCTAATCAAGATTGGGCAAGTATAGGGGAGATGGCATTCTATAAAGAAGACACTTTAGCAGATAAGGTAAATAATGATTTATTTACTGATAGTACTAAAACTGAAGTTAGTGAAAAGTATAATACTTTAGAAAAAGTACAAGCTCTAAGAGAAGAGGTTAAAGAACATCCAGCATCTAAATTATTTGAAGAAGATTTAAAGAAAGCTGAAGAAATTATAATAGCTAAGTTCCCAACATTAAGCTTAGAAAAAGTATCATATGTTAAGTTAAATAGTGACTTTAATGTAATGTTAGGTGTTAGTGCTAATGACCAAGAAGATGGTGATATAACTAAAAAGGTCACAGTTGATAAAGGTGATTTTACTGTAAATAAAACAGGAGAATACACTATAACATATAAAGTAACTGATAGTGATGGAAATGAAATAGCAGAAAAAAGAACTATTGTTGTTTACAGTGATTCTAGATATATAAGTGATTTAGATTGGGAATCAGCAAGAACTGATTATGGACAAGTAAGAAAAGACCTAGCATCAAGTGGAGCTAAGATTAAGCTTAGTGTAAATGGTGAAGAAAAGGTATTTGATAAAGGTATTGGTACTCATGCAAATGCTGAAATAGTATATAACTTAGAAGGTACAAATTATGAGTATTTTGAAAGCTATGTAGGCGTAGATAGAAATGTTATAAAACAAAATAACTCAAGTATTATATTTAAAGTACTTGCAGATGGTAAGGAAGTATATAATAGTGGTCTTATGAAATGGGCTAATGATGCTAAACTTGTAAGAATTCCATTAAAAGGAGTTAATGAATTAAAGCTTGTTATAGATAATGGTGGCAATGGAAATGCATACGATCATGGGGATTTTGCGGATGCTAAATTCTTAATAACAAATTCTAAGCCAAATCTAACTATACCAGAATCAGTATCAACTAAAGTTGGACAACAAATAGACTTAAAGCAAGAATATAGCGCGATAGATGCAGAGGATGGAGACATAACTTCAAAGGTTGAAGTAACTGGTAAAGTAAATTTTAATAAAACAGGAAAGTATAAAATAACTTATAAAGTTATAGATAGTGATGGTAATGAAGTAATCAAAACTAGAACTATATCAGTAGTTGATATGAAGGATTACAGATACTTAACAGAGTATGACTGGAAGTCTGCAAATTCAGGATGGAAAACTGTTAATAAAGATAAATCTGTAGATAATAATAAATTGACATTAACAGATGAAGAGGGACAATCTATTTCCTATGATAGAGGAATAGGCACTCATGCTACTTCTACAATAGTATATGACTTAAGTGATAAAGACTATGAGTACTTTAGTTCATATGTTGGTGTAGATAGAGAAATGTACGGAAGTGTTGGGTCAATAAGCTTTGAAGTATATGTAGATGGTGAAAAGAAGTTTGATAGTGGAATAATGAACTCTAGAGATCCTCAAAAATATGTAGAAGTTTATATAAATGGAGCTAAAGAATTAAAACTTGTAGTAAAAGATGGTGGAAACGGAAATGGATCAGATCATGCTACATGGGGAGATGCTAAACTTCATTTTGCAAATGATATAAAGGGAAATTATGAGGAACTAGAATCATTAGTAAAAGAGGCTAAGAATTACGAGAAAGATAAGTATACTGAAGAATCATTTAAGGTATTAGAAGAAGCTTTAAATAAAGCAGAAGTTATGCTAGAGGATAAAATAAGCAATCAAGATGAGATAAACTCCATGATTAAAGAACTAAATAAAGCAATATCTAATTTAGAAAATAGGGTAGATTTAAATGAAGTTATAACTATAAAAGATAAATCCCTTAAGGATGCTATAAAGAAAGAGCTTAATCTATCAAGTGATAATATAACTATAGGTGATATGTATAAGTTAACAAAGTTATCATGTTCAAATAAGTGGATTTCAAGTTTAGAAGGATTAGAATATGCTAAAAACTTAGAATCATTAGATATATCATATAATGAGATAAAAGATTTATCACCGCTTAAGAATCTTAAAAAGTTAACTAATTTAAATGCAAATCTTCAAATAATAACAGAGGGTATGCTTTATGCAAAAGATAATAAAATAACTTTAGATTATAAAGTATTAAACAGAAATGGTGAGAAATTAAAACCAAAACAAATAGTTATAAAAAGCAATAGAAGTGATGAAGCTATGGATTTATCTTTAGATGAATTAGTAGATGAAAATGGTGTTATTTCTTTTGATATTTCAAATTTTGATAAATACGTTCATAGTATATATTTAGTATATGAAGATGAAAAAGATAATTTCTTAACACAATCATTATATATGTTTGATGTAAGATAACAGGTATAGAATCCCCTTTAGATTATGTAATTTTAATCTAAGGGGGATTTTTTTTAAATAAATCATCCCATAAAAGAAAAATAAAGTTAAATACACTTGAAAGTAGGATTTTAGTATGTTAGTATACAAGTATAACAGTATTTTGTATACTATTTTACGTATTTGAAAACGATAACAGAATATAAGTGGGGTAAGGGAGAGATTAAGATGATAAATTTAAAAGGAAAACCATTTAATTTAAATGATGAAGATATAAAATGGGTAGAAGAGACATTAAAATCTTTATCATTAGATGAAAAAATAGGACAAGTATTTGTTGATATGCTTTGGAACAATAGCGATGAGGAAATAAAAGAACGTATAGAAAAGTATGGTATGGGTGGATTTAGATATAATAATATGTCACCTGCAGAGCTATATGAACAAAATAAATTAATACAAGAAACAAGTAAAATACCAGCATTAATAGCAGCTAATATAGAAGCTGGTGGAGATGGTGGAGTTAAAGGTGGAACACATTTAGGATACCATGTAACAATAGGAGCAACTCAAGATAAAGAGAATGCTTATAAATTAGGATACTATGGATGCAAAGAAGCTGCAGCTATAGGATGTAACTGGACATTTGCTCCAATCGTTGATATAAACAAAAACTGGAGAAATTGTGTTGTATCAAGTCGTTGTTTCTCAAGTGAAGCAGATGTAGTACTTGAAATGTCAAAAGAATATCTAAAGGGTGCTAAGGATGCTGGACTTGCTAGTTGTATGAAGCATTTCCCAGGTGATGGATTAGATGAAAGAGACCAACATATAGTTACAACTAATAATCTGATGAGCTGCGAGGAATGGGATGATAACTTTGGTAAAGTTTATAAGGGAATGATAGATGCAGGAGTAGAATCTGTAATGATAGGTCATATAAGACTTCCTGAATACTCTAGAAAATTAAGACCTGGAATAAAAGATACAGAAATAATGCCAGCTACTTTAGCACCAGAGTTATTACAAGATTTACTTCGTGATAAGTTAGGATTCAATGGACTTATAATAACAGATGCAACTCATATGGTTGGCTTAACTTCAGCTATGAGACGTGAAGAAATAATGCCAAATGTATTAGCAGCAGGTTGTGATATGATTTTATATTACAGAGATAAAGATGAGGATGTTAATTCTGTTAAAAAAGGTTTAGAAAATGGAATATTAACTATGGAACGTTTAGATGAATGTGTTACTCGTGTATTAGCATTTAAAGCAATGTTAAAGTTACACAAAAAGAAAGAAGATGGAAGCTTAATTCCTTCTAAAGAAGGATTAGATATAGTTGGCTGTGAAGAACATTTAAATGCAGCTAAAGAAATAGCAGATAAAGCAATAACTTTAGTTAAAAATACTAAAAATCAATTACCAATAACTCCAGAAAAACATAAAAGAATAATGCTTTATACTGTTGATAATACTGGATTTGCAGCTAAAATGGGTATGGGTTCAGTAGGATTAGAGGAGAGAGTTAAGGAAAAATTAGAATCTAAAGGATTTGAAGTTACTGTGTTTGATCCTAAGGCTGGATTAAATGGTAAGCAATTATTAGCAGCAACTTCAATAAAAGAATTTGTAGATAGCTTTGATGCTGTTATGTTATTTGTTAATGTAAATGGATTCTCTCAAAGTAATGTAAGACGTATAAGTTGGGCTATGCCAATGGGTCCAGATATTCCTTGGTATGTTACAGAATTGCCAACAGTTTGCGTTTCAGTATGCAATCCATTCCATTTAATAGATGTTCCAATGGTTCCAACTTATATAAATTCTTATACTGATAATGATATAACATTAGATTTAGTAATAGAAAAGATAATGGGTAAATCAGAATTTAAAGGTGTAAGTCCAGTTGATGCATTCTGTGATGCTTGGGATACAAGACTTTAATAGTTAGATTAAAAATAATTTTTAGTAAAGATAATCATTTAAAGTAAAGTAAGTGTTAGTTTTAGATAGAGTGAAAACTTCAATATCTAAAACTAACCTTATATAAATGACTAAATTAATTATATAAGGAGTGATGATTATATAAGAATAATAGTATTATAATTTCTATAATTTAATGAAAAAACTAATGTAAATATTTTAGGATAAGTAATAAAAGATACACATATTGAAAAATTAAGCATTAAATACTGTATATTTAAATGCATTAAAAGAAGCGATGGATAAAGAGATAGAAGCAAATAAGTAAGTACAGCTTGTTACTTGCTTAAAAGTTTAAGTCTTTATTGTGAATTATATTTGATATTTTTGTAAACGTTTAAAAATCTAATGAAAGATTGGGTGAGAATTAATATGGGTTTAGATAAAAAGGTTAATTATAATAGCGCTAAAATATGGCAAATTGCATGTTTTGCATTTAATAATACAGCTACAAATGTAATAATGCTTTTAATGACTTATGTATCATATTATGCAACAGGGGTTGTAGGATTAGCTGTTGTTCTTGTATCATCACTATTAACATCAATGCGTATGTTTGATGCAGTTACTGATCCAATAATAGGTTTTGTAATAGATAAAACTAATACTAAACTTGGTAAATTTAGACCAATGATTTTTATAGGTTATGCAACAATGACAGTAAGTATATTGACATTATATAATACACTACACTTATTTCCAGAAAACTTAAAACTTCCAGGATTTATAATTTTATATGCTATTTATATAATTGGATATACGTTCCAAACAGCTTGCACTAAAGCAGGTCAAGCGTGTTTAACTAACAATCCAGCACAAAGACCTTTATTTGCAAGATTTGACGGAATCTATAACTTGATATTATTTGCAGTATCAGCCCAATATGCATCAGGTTATATAGCACCTAAATATGGTGGATTTACATTAGAAGCTATGAGAGAATTTTCATTAACTTACGTTATAATAGCAGGTATATTTACAACTCTAGCTATATTTGCTATATGGAAAAAAGATAGAGAAGAATTTTTCGGAACAGGAAAGAAAGCACCAAAAATTAAATTTAGAGATTATATATCAATTTTAAAAGGAAATCGTGCATTGCAAATGCTTACTATAGCAGCAGCTACTGATAAATTAGCACTTCAGACATCTAGTAATTCTAGTGTTATGATAATGTTGTATGGAATAGTGATGGGTAACTTTGCTCTGTATGGTAAGATGTCACTTATAACAGCAATACCAACATTTATTATAATAATTTTTGGAACAAAGTATGCAAGTAAATTTGGTTCTAAGAAAGCTCTAGTTTTATTTACTTGGTTATCAATGTTAGGTTATACGGCATTATTTTTAATATTATCATTAGGAGATCCAACTAAAATATCATTAGAGAATATGGGAATAATGACTATACTTTGGATTGGAACATTCTGCATAGCTAAAGGATTTACTAGTATATCAGGTGGTATAGTTATACCAATGATAGCAGATTGTGCAGACTATGAAACTTACCTATCAGGAAGATATGTACCAGGTATGATGGGAACTTTATTCTCATTTGTAGATAAAATAGTATCATCATTTGCAACAACTATAATAGGATTTGCAGTAGCATATTTAGGATATACAACTTCAATGCCACAAGCAACTGATCCAAATATTGAAGGAATGTTTGCAGTTACTATGGCATTATTTATAGGAATGCCAATGCTAGGGTGGATAGCATCATTGATAGCTATGAAATTCTATCCTTTAGATGAAGAAAAGATGAAAGAAATTCAATCTAAGATACAAGAAATAAAAGAAAAAGATATAGTCATAGAATCATGTGATGAAGAATTAGAAAGTGAAGTAGTATTATCATAAAAATATTTAATTTTAGTGTACCTTTAAAAGGTACACTAATTTTTTTATTTATTAAAATAGCATTATTTTAATATTGTTGAAAGAGAAACAAAAGTTTAATATAATATTGTTAATAAACCAACGGATTGGAGGACAGACCATGAATAAAGAAGAACAGGTTATAACTGGTTTTAGGGAATTATTTAATAAGATGGTTTGGCTAAATAAATTTAAAATGGAAAAGAGTCTTAAGGGTTATAAATCTTCTGAAGTGCATTGTATTGAATACATTGGAAGAAATGTAGACTCCAACGTGACAAAACTTGCAGAGTCCTTTTATATGACTAGAGGTGCCATAAGTAAATTAACTAAGAAGCTTATAGAAAAAGGGCTTATCGAAAGTTACAAAAAGCAGGATAACAAAAAAGAAGTTTATTTTAGGCTTACTGAGCAAGGTGAAGCAGTTAACAAAATCCATGAGGAACTGCACAAAGAGTTTCAAGAGAGGGATAAAGTTGTATTTGAGCAGGTAACGGATGAACAATTTGATAGTATGCTTAGCTTCGTGGAAAATTATAGTAGGCATTTAGATGAAGAGATAAAGAAACAGTGTATAGATATTAAGTCGGAATAAATTTAAATAATTAAAATGAAAACATAGGCAGCCCATAGCTATTTATAACGGGCTGCATTTTTATTTATATTTTTTTTGTTGACTAGGAAACAAAAAAGAGTTATTATTTTATTTACAAGGAAACAAAATAATAACTTTTTGAGAGGAGGATTTAAGTGTTAAAATTTAAATCACACAATGAACAGAACACAGAACAAACTGTAGATAAACACGCTTTAATATTTGGTCTTATTTCTGTGTTTCTTTGTGGAATAGGCTTCAGTATTATTACACCTGTTGTTCCATTTTTAGTACAATCTTATACAAGCAATCCAGGAGAACAAGCTATAGTCGTTACGCTGCTGACATCTGTTTATGCAGTATGTGTATTTTTTGCGGCTCCAGGACTTGGAGCGTTAAGCGATAAATATGGTCGTCGTCCATTGCTTTTAGTATGCCTTTTAGGTTCCGCAATCGGGTACTTAATTTTTGGTATAGGAGGAGCTCTATGGGTGCTATTTGTTGGGCGGATAATAGAAGGTATAACAGGAGGAAGTATAAGCACTATCTTCGCATATTTTGCAGACATTATTCCTAGGGAGCAGAGAACCAAATACTTTGGATGGGTGAGTGCTGTTGTAGGTGTAGGAACTATAATTGGTCCAACACTAGGCGGATTACTTGCTAAGTTTGGTTATTCTGTACCTATGTATTTTGGAGCAATAGTAACTTTAGTGAATGTTGTTTATGGATTATTATATATGCCTGAGAGTCTTAACAAGAATAATAGACTGAAAGAGATTACTTTTGTAAGGCTGAACCCATTCACGCAACTTGCAGATATACTTTCAATGAAAAACTTAAAAAGGTTACTTGTCTCAGCGTTCTTGCTTTGGATACCAAACGGATCTTTACAGGCGATTTTTTCACAATTTACAATGGATACTTTTAATTGGAAACCTGCACTGATCGGACTTATGTTTTCAATTATGGGCTTCCAAGACATCATTTCACAGGGATTCATAATGCCAAAGCTTTTGATAAAACTTAGTGATAAACAAATAGCGATTCTTGGAATGATTTCTGAGATTTTAGGTTACAGTCTTATAGCACTATCTTCGTTATTTTCATTCTATCCTTCTCTTATTGTTGGAATGTTTATATTCGGTTTTGGTGATTCAATCTTTGGGCCATCATTTAATGGAATGCTTTCTAAGTCTGTTGACTCTAGTGAACAAGGAAGGATTCAAGGAGGGAGTCAATCTATTCAGGCTTTAGCAAGAATAATTGGACCGATTATTGGAGGTCAAATCTATATAATACTTGGTCATTCTGCACCCGCTTTTATGGGCATGATCCTTATAGCAGTGGCAATACCAGTTTTATATAAAGGTAGGAATGTAAATATGTAAATTAGGACAAGCATAATATTTGAAATTAAATAAGGAAATGCTCTAAGAAAATTTCTGATAGTTCTATTATGTTAAGTAATAATGTATAATTTTTAGAAGTAAAACTTATATAAAAGGAATTATATAACAAAGCCTTTTATATAGGTTTTTTATTTTAAATCACATTATATTTCTGTTGCTGTAGCTATAATTATGCCATAGTTATGTAAATAAAAATACAATTTTGGAGGTACATAAAGATGGAACAATTAAAATGGAAGGGATTTAAAGAGGTTAGAGTTGTAGATAAAGTGAAAGAAAGCAAAGGCGTATATTCATTTTATTTAAAAGATATAGATAATAAAAATTTACCTGAATTTTTAGCAGGTCAGTTTATAGCAATAAGAGTTAAAAATAAAGATAATACATATACATCTCCAAGACAATATACTTTATCTATGAATCATAAAGATGATTTTTATAGAGTTAGTATAAAGAGAGAAGAAAATGGATACGTCAGCAAGAAATTAGTTGATGAAGTTGAGAGTGGAGATACTATTGAGATAACTATGCCACTTGGAAAGTTTTATTTAAAAGATAATAATAAAAATGTTGTTTTAATTGGTGGTGGAATAGGAATAACACCAATGTTAACTATGGCATATGAAGCAGCTAATACATCTAAAAATGTAGAATTAATATATAGCACTCAAAATGCAGAAAATCATAGTTTCAAAGATGAAATAGAAAAGTTATGTAATGAAAATAGTAACATAAAAAGCACAACATTTTATACAAGAGTAAATGAAGAAAAAGATAATTCTAAATACATAGCTGGAAGAATGAGTAGAGAATGGATGGAAGAAAATTTAGATAAAGATAGTGAATTCTATTTCTGCGGTCCAACAGAATTTATGAGATCTGTGTATAAAAATCTAATATCTATGGGAATAAATAAAGAAGACATAAACTTTGAAATGTTTGATGCAGGTACTGATATAACAAAGTAATAGTGTAATATATGTTACTTAATTAAAATTAAATAAAGTATATAATTAAGGATAAAGAGTAATTAGGAATTAAAACTGATTACTCTTTATGTGATTTTAAAAATAACTTATGAAAAGGTGATTAATATGAATAATAATTGTACAAATTGTTGTAATGATTGTAGAGGGAAATACTGTGCAAGTAAGGTCCCTATATTTGAAAATTTAGATTGTGATGAGCTTTCAGAAATAGTAAAGAGTATTAATCATAATAGATATTCAAAAGGTGAAGTATTATTTTCTGAAGGAAGCGTAGCAAATAATATGTTTTTTGTTAATGAAGGAAAAGTTAAATTATATAAATATACAAAAGAAGGTAAAGAACAAATATTACATATTTTATCAGAAGGAGAGTTCTTTGGAGAGCTTAACTTAGTAAATAGTTCTATACATAATTTTAATGCTCAGGCAATAAAAAATTGTAAGATATGTAGCCTTAGCAATGAAGAGATGAAAAATATAATAATGAAGAATCCTCAAATAGGAATAAAATTATTACAAAGTGTTGGAGAACGATTAGATAGTATTGAAAATCTAGCACAAAATTTAGCAACAAATGATGCTGATTCAAGAGTAGCATATCTATTAATTGATTTATTAGAAAAGAGCGGAAATATAAATTCAGATAAAAAAGAAATTAATATCCAAATGTCAAGAGAAGATATGGCAAACTGTGTTGGTGTAACTAGAGAAACTTTAAGTAGAAAACTTAGAAGTTTTGAAGATGAAGGATTAATAAAAATAGTAAAAATAAAGCAAATACTTATATTAGATGAAGAAGGATTAAGAGATTATATATAAATTTTCAGTTTTTATTTTGAATCATATTTTTAATATTAAAAGCCATTTATAATTAACTCATAAATTAAGTTTTAGCAAAACATAATTATTTAACTTAAGAAGAAGATTATAAAAGGAAGGATAAAATATGATACATACAATAAAAGATAATGATAATACATTTAAGAATTTACTAAATGGTAAATGGATTTTAGATAAATACAATTTAATTACGATAAATTCTCCATTAGATAACAGTGTTATTGGGAAAGTTAAAGCTATGTCAAAGGAAGATGTTGATAAAGCGATTGAAGGTGCTAAATTAGCACAAAAATCATGGAATAATGTGCCTTTAAATGAGAGATGTGAAATTTTATATAAGGCAGCGGATATATTACTTCAAAACCAAGAAGAGTTAACTGATCTTATGGTAATGGAAATTGGTAAGGATAGAGCTAGTGCAAAGTCAGAGGTTGTTAGAACGGCAGATTTTATAAAATTCACTGCAGATACAGCTAAAAGTATTAGAGGGGAAAGCATTAATGGAGATGGCTTTCCAGGATATAAGAAAAATAAAGTTGTAGTTGTAAATAGGGAACCAGTTGGAGTTGTACTTGCAATATCTCCATTTAATTATCCAGTAAACTTAGCAGCTTCTAAAATAGCACCAGCTATAGTTTCAGGAAATACTGTAGTATTTAAACCTGCAACTCAAGGAGCTTTAAGTGGATTATACTTAGCGAAAATATTCCATATGGCAGGTGTACCAGAAGGAGTTATTAATACAGTTACAGGAAGAGGTAGTGAAATAGGAGACTATGTAGTATCTCATAAAGATATAAACTTTGTAAACTTTACTGGTAGCACAGAAGTTGGACAAAGAATATCAAAAATAACTACTATGAAACCACTTCTTATGGAACTTGGAGGAAAGGATGCAGCAATAGTTTTAGAAGATGCGGATTTAGACTTAGCAGCTAAAAATATTGTAAAAGGAGCATTCTCATATTCAGGACAAAGATGTACAGCAGTTAAGAGAGTTTTAGTTTTAGATAATGTGGCAGATAAGTTAGTAGATAAAATATCTAAAGAAATAGAAAACTTAAAAGTAGGAAATCCTCTTTCAAATGAAGGAAGCATAGACGTAGTACCATTAATAGATTCAAAATCAGCAGATTTTGTTATGGGATTAATTGAAGATGCAACAGAAAAGGGAGCAGTTATATTAAAAGGTGGAGAAAGAGGAGATAACTTAATTACTCCAACTTTATTAGATAAAGTAACATTAGATATGAGAGTAGCTTGGGAAGAACCATTTGGACCAGTGTTACCAATAATAAGAGTTAAAGATACTGAGGAAGCTATAAAAATTGCTAATGAATCAGAGTATGGACTTCAAAGTTCAGTATTTACACAAAATATAAATGATGCATTTTATATAGCTAACAAATTAGAAGTTGGTACTGTACAAGTTAATAATAAGACTGAAAGAGGACCAGACCATTTCCCATTCTTAGGAGTTAAGAATTCTGGTATGGGAACACAAGGAATAAGATATTCAATTGAATCAATGACTAGACCAAAAGCAGTTGTTATAAATTTAAATTAGATGTTTAAAAGGAGAGAAGAAAGATGAAAGTAATTTATTGGAGTCAAACAGGAAATACAGAAAAGATGGCCGAATTAATTGCAAAGGGTATTGAAGAAGGCGGAAAGAGTGCAGAATTAGTTGAATTATCAGGAGTTTCTATTGATGATTTAAAGAATGAAGAAGTTATTATATTTGGTAGCCCAGCATATGGTGCTGAAGAACTTGAAGAAACAGAAGTTGAACCTTTTGTAGCATCACTAGAAGGTAATATAAATGGTAAGAAGGTTGCATTATTTGGTTCATGGGGCTGGGGCGACGGCGCATGGATGAAAGATTTAGAAGAAAGAATTGAATCATACGGTGCAGAACTTATCGGTGAAGGCTTAACAGTTAAGGAATTACCAGAAGGTGAAGATGAAGCTAGATGTATTGAATTTGGAAAATTAATAGCAAAATAATATAGATAAAAAAGCCCTGTTAAATTACAGGGCTTTTTGTTTTTTATAAGATGTATATTTAAAGTTTTATTTAAGTATACAATTATATGTAGGATCTTTCATAATAATTTATAATTAAAATTAAGCTGTTTCTCTAACTGATTCAATATATTTTTGTCCTTCTTCAGCATCAAATTCCTTTTCCCACTTAGATATAACAACAACAGCTAATGAATTTCCAAGTACATTAACAACAGTTCTTGCCATATCAACAATACGGTCTATACCTGCAATAAAAGCAACTCCTTCTACTGGGATTCCGACAGAACCAACAGTTGCGAGTAATACAACAAATGATGCACCTGGAACTCCTGCCATACCTTTTGAAGTAAGCATTAATACAAGTACTAAGTTAATTTGAGCAGAAAGTGGCAGATGGATTCCATATATTTGAGCAATGAAAAGTGCTGCAATAGATTGATATAAGGTAGATCCATCTAAGTTAAATGAGTATCCTGTTGGAATAACAAAAGATGTAATTGCCTTAGAACATCCGAACCTTTCCATCTTCTCCATTAACTTTGGTAAAACTGCTTCTGAACTTGCTGTAGTGAAAGCTAAAATAAGTTCATCTTTTAAAAGTCTTATAAGTGATATAATGCTTGTTCCTGCCATTTTTGCTACAAAGCCAAGAACAAAAAATACAAATAAAATCATAGCACCATAAACAGTAATAATTAATTTTCCTAAAGGAATTAATGAAGCTAATCCAAATTTAGAAACTGTTACACCTATTAAACCAAATACACCAAGTGGTGCAAGTTTCATAATTTGATTAGTTATCCAAAACATTGCATCAGCTACGCCTTGACATATTGCAAGTACAGGTTTTCCTTTTTCCCCAATTGCAGCTACACCTAACCCAAACATAACTGAAAAGAATATAATAGGAAGCAAATCTCCTTTTGAAAGAGATTCAAAAATATTAGTTGGAACAATATTTATAAATGTATCCATAAGTCCATGACTAGATGCAGTCTCTGCTGTATGCATATATTTATCAATACTAGTAGTTACAAGATTACTAATATTTACCCCATTTCCTGGATGAACTAAATTAGCTACAAGTAAACCTACTATAATAGCAAATGTAGTTACAACTTCAAAATAAAGTATTGTTTTCCCGCCAATTTTTCCAACTTTTTTAATATCTCCTACGCCAGCAACACCAACGACAAGTGATGAAAAGACGATAGGAACAACAATCATTTTAATTAATCTTATAAAAATATCGCCAAATGGTTGCAGATATGAAGTGACAACCGGATTACCATAAAAAACAGCCCCAACTATAATACCTAGTATAAGCCCTAGTATAATTTGAAATGCTAGTCCTAATTTTTTCATTTGATTAATAGCCCCTTTCAGTAGTATGTAATTTACAAAAATTATTTCTACGAATTTTATTAGATTAAATATATGCAAGAATTGCATATGTAAAATTTCAATTTACAGACTACAGTATAACATAAAACGACAAAAAAATCCTTATATTTTTTGAAAAATATAGTTTAATATATGTATTTTAAAATTAAACTTGAAAAAATTTCAAACTACATGCAAGTTGATTGACGACAATCTTTCATTTTGTTTAGTTTATGCAAGATTTACGTTAAAAAATAGAATTTTAATTAGAGTTATATTTCATATAGATATGAAATATAAGCATTTAATATAATTTATAGATAAAATAACGAACGTTATATGAAATATAAGAGAATTTATGCGATTTGAGATTGAAATTTAAATTTGGTGAATTCATGAAATTTTATTGTAGTACTTAATACATAATTATTATTTTCAAGATTTATAATTAAATAATCTAATTAGGTAACTTTAGTCTAATTATATATAGAATTAACGTTAGTACCTGTATTATTAATAGGATATAATATAAATAAAGATAATGAGTATAAGATTGCTTTTGATGATTGATTAAAGATAAGGGGGAACAGGGATATGAAGGATAAAATATATTTAAACGACTTATTAAAAATAGATGATTTAAATATAGAAAATGTTAAGATCAAATTTAATCAATATAATGGAATCTCAAATCCTATGGATGAATATATGAGAAATCCTGATTTAGTTAATAATAATTGGCTTTTTTGGAGAAATGATAGAAGATATTTTTATGAAGGTCAAATAGCAATATGTTTATTAAAATTATCTTATGATATGTGGCTATTAACTACTATTAAAAAAGTTACAAAAGAATTAGGAGTACATAATGGTGTGAATTATGAAGGCAAAGAGATTGATAAGTATAAACCATTCTTTGGTCGTATAATAATAAAATATCATAAGACTCATCAAACACAAGGAATTTACTTCTCAAAAATAAAGGATAATTTAGAAGTTGCACAAGTTTTACCTTCTATTTTTGATGGAGATGATTTCCCAGGTTATGATAAGGTACAAGTATCATTTAAACAACTTGAAACTATAATTAATAGGGGAAAAAGAGATTGGATTGCTGCACTAGAAAATCAAAAAGCAGTTTATCTTATTACTGATAAAAGTAATGGTAAATTGTATGTGGGATCAGCAACAAGTGATAAAGGTATGCTTTTGCAACGTTGGACAGCATACATATATAATGGACATGGAGGAAATAAAGAACTAGTGGAACTAGTTAAAAAAGAAGGATTTGAATATATTAAAGATAACTTTCAATATTCAATACTAGAAAACTATAATGCAAAAGTAAGTGATAATGTGATTTTAGAAAGAGAGTCATGGTGGAAAGAAACACTTCAAAGTCGAAAGTGGGGATATAATTCTAATTAATATATTGATTTAGATTACTTAGCACATGGCATTGTAGCAGAAAATAATTGAGAGTATGTGATTTAGAACATATAAAATAGTCAAAATAGAAAGGTTGGAATAAAGATGATAAGACCAGTTGTAAAGGATATATTATTTTTAGGACAAAAATCAGAAATTGCAACTAAAGAGGATATGTTAGTAGTTGATGATTTAGTGGATACATTAAGAGCAAATTTAGAACATTGTGTTGGTATGGCTGCTAATATGATAGGAATAAAAAAGCGTATATTAGTATTTGCTGTAGGTAATATTATAGTTCCTATGGTAAACCCAGTTATACTAAAGAAAGAGAATAGTTATGAGACAGAAGAAAGTTGTTTATCTTTAACAGGTTTTAGAAAAACAATGAGATATGAAACAATAGAAGTAGAATATTTTGATAGAAACTTTAAGAAGCATAAAGAAATATTTACTGGATTTACTGCACAAATTATTCAGCATGAAATGGATCATTTTGAAGGTATAATAATTTAATAAATAAAATTTATTTTATTATAGAACAGGAGAACAGGCTTACATTAATGTGGGTCTGTTTTTATATATTTTAATATTGGAAATACATTATAATAATATTAGATAAAGCAAATATTAAAATAGTACAAATTTAAATAACAGGTGAAAAAATATATAGTAATTATAAATAACATATAAGAATATTATTTAGAGGTGTTAGTATGAGAAAGACATTATATGATTATAAAGAATCAATTAAAAGCTTACCTTTAAAAGATAAATATACAAAAGATGAGTTATTAGTAGATGACTTTTTAGTTGATAAAAAAGATAATATAGAAATTTATTATGCACCGCATAATGAGTATATTAATCCTAAGGCTAAAGTGTTTATTATAGGAATAACTCCAGGATTTCAACAAATGAGCACAGCAATAGCTACTGCAAGAAAAGAATTAGAAAAAAGTGATGATATAGAACTTATTCAATACAAATGTAAAGTAGCAGGAAGATTTAGCGGAACTTTGAGAAAAAATATAATCAGTATGTTAGATGAAATAGAACTAAATAAAGCATTAAAAATAAATAGTACTTCAGAGTTATTTAAAGAAAAGGATTATTTATTGCATACTGTATCATTAATTCCTTATTCAGTATTTGTAAAGAAACAAAATTATTCAGGACACACACCAAAATTAATAAAAAGTGATTTCTTAATGAAGTATGTGTATGAAAATTTTATACAAGAACTTAGAAGTTTAGATAATTTTAAAGATATATTATTAGTACCATTAGGTAGAGCAGTTGAAGAAGTTTTAGTGAAATTAGAGGAGGAAGGAATTATAAATGAGAATCAAATTCTTAAAGGATTTCCACATCCATCAGGAGCAAATGTTAATAGGATTCCTCAATTGGAGCAAAACAAAGATGAGATGATTAAGTTTATAAAAAACAAATTTATAAAGTAAATATTATATTTTATATAAATAAGGGGAGTGGGGATATGAGTAAAAAATTATTTCTTGCGTATTTAGCGGTAATATTGGGAGGATTAACATTTTCATTAGAACTTATGGGATTACAAATTCTTCAATCTATTGAACATGGACTTTTGAGTGACTATATATTTAATTTGCCTGTGTTACTTGCATTTTGTATTACTATAGCAATTATTATTTGGGGGATGAAAATAATATTAAACTCAAATAATACGGATGATGAATAAAAAAATCCAACAAATTAAATTTGTTGGATTTTTTAATATTTTAACTTATTTAAAGTTTAAGGGGAGTGCTTATTAAATCATTTCAAATAGAATACTATTTTCTTTATGAATATGAACATATAAATCTTTTTCTAATTCTTGAAGTTTCATATATACTAACTTAAAGCTTGTGCATGCCCAGTCAGGTAATTTATAACCATCAGTTTCTCTGTATAAGTCTTGTAATATATGACCTGCTCCTCTATGTTCACTTTCAATTACACCAATATATTCAAATATTTTATCTCTAGTTTTTGAATCTTTAGTTTCTACATATTCAGCTATCATTGGGAATAAATCATTTTCTTCCTTTGTTAAATGTTCTTCTAAATCTATTTTTAATTCGCCAAATAACTTATGAACAACTAATAATTGTTCTGGTGCATGTTTGTAGTGAACCCTTGTTACTTTTAAAATTAATTCATCTAATTCTTTTAATATATTAAATGTAAAGTTATGATGTACTTCAACGATGTGGTTCATTAAGTCTCTTGGATCTTCTTTTCTCCAATCTACATACACTTCATTTGAATTTAAAAAATCATTATAATCTTTATTTAATGAATCTATAAATTCATTATTATTTACATCTTTATCACTTAATGCTTCCATTAAGCTTCTATTTCCGTGGCAGCAGTAGTCTATTCCGTATTCATTAAATTTTCTTGCTGCTCCTGGATACTCAGAAACAATATCTCCTAATTTTTGTTCTAATCTTAAGTTCTTCATTAAAAATCAACTCCTAATATTTTCGTTTCGCTTTGTATGAGTACATATTATCAAGTAAAAGAGTAGATTAATGTGATTTGAAATAAAAAACATTTATTTTCCCAATTATGTTTTGAATCACATAAAATCAAAAAATTTTTAAATATAATAAGCACATAAGATTGATTAAGACGCAAATGAGTTTTGCTTAACATAGGAGGAAGAGTAATGAGTAGAGAAATTAAATTAAAAGACGATATTTATTCAGTAGGAGTTATAGACGATAGAAAGGTACCATTCCATAGATTAATATTAGAAGATGGAACTACATATAATAGTTATTTATTAAAAACAGAAAAGCCAACAGTTATAGACACAGTAGATTTAATATATACAAAAGAATACATGGAAAACTTAAAATCACTTGTTGATTTAAAAGATATACAATATATAGTAATAAATCATACAGAACCAGATCATTCAGGAGCTTTAGGTGGACTAGCAAGACAAGCTACTAATGCAACTATAGTTTGTAGCGAAAAAGCTGTTTATCATTTAAAGGAATTATATAAATTACATGATAGAAATTTCTTAGTTGTAAATGATGGGGATACCCTTGATATTGGAGGAAAAACATTATTATTTAGAATGACTCCATATCTTCATACAGAAGAAACAATGATTACTTACTGTGCTCAAGATAAGATATTATTCCCTTGCGATATATTTAGTACACACTTAACTGCAAAGGAGCACTTTGTAAGCAAGGCTAAATCAGATATTACAGAAGCATTTACTGTGTATTATGATCTTATAATGTCACCACATAGAAAATATGTAAGACCTATGGTTTCTATAGTAAAAGATTTAGATATTGATATGATAGCACCATCACATGGATATATATTAGATGAAAATATTGATAAATATATTTCAATATATGATGAAAAGAGTAAAGAAACTAAAAAGGGCAAAAAAGCCACAATAGTTTATACAACAATGAGAAATTCTACAAAAGGAATTGCTGAAAAGTTCAAAGAAGAATTTGAAGCAGAAGAAATAGAAGTAGCTATATTTAATGCAGATAAGAGTGATGAAAAAGAAATTTTAGAATCTATTGAAAAGTCAGATGCAATACTATTTGGTACATCAACAAAATATGGTGACTTAATAGGTTCAATTGAAAATATATTAAAGAAATTACCTGAAATGAACTTAGAAGGTAAGGTAGCAGGTGCTTTTGGATCATTTGGATGGAGTGGAGAACCTATTGAAATAATCCAAGATTATTTAAATGAAACTAATGCTAATGTTTTAAGTACATCTTCAATAATAAAAACAACTGGTATGATTGATGTTCATTTCCCAGTAAGAGTTAGATTCTCACTTAATGAAGAATCAACTAAGGATGTAGTTAGAGCAGCAGATTATATAAGTTCAGTATTATAATTAGGCAAATTAATATAATTACAAATTGTAGTTAAATTAAAAATATATTATTAGCAAATAATAAAATCACTAAGGATATAAAATATCTTTAGTGATTTTATTTATGTTCTTTATTATAACTTAAATTTATTTTAATTTGAGTAAAATAAAGTATATAATTAACTAGGAATTAAAAAATAAATTTATAAATTTTATAACAAAGGATGAATGTATATGAAAAAATTTTTGAGTTTATTTGTTGCAGTTTTTTATAGTGCGATAATAGGAGCAACTGTTGGATTTATAACATGGACATTTTTGACTTTAGTTTACAGTGGAATACATTTAATATGGTATGATTTTTTATTTAAAGAAAACAATAAGTATTTAATTTTATTTACATGTATTTTAGGTGGAATTATTGTGGGCTTATTTCAAAAATATTTTGGTAAATATCCAAAGACAATGCAGATTGTTTTAAAGGAATTTAAGGATACTAAGAGAGTTGAATACAAGTCTTTACCTAAGTCAGTAATATCAGCATTAATTATTCTTTGGTTTGGAGCAAGTCTTGGACCAGAAGCTGCTTTAAGTGGAATTATAGGTGGATTAGTTACATTAGCTGGTGATTTCCTTAAATATGGATTTAAGAGAAAAAAGATTAGTAAAAATATAAATGAAACATTAATAGAATCAAGTATGGAAGCAACTGTAGCAATTATATTTGCAGCACCACTTTATGGATTTTATAACATTATAAATAAAAAAGAAAGAATAAAGAAAGTTAAAATAGTAATATATACTATAACTATATTATCAGGATTTTACATATTTGGACTGCTATCTAAAATTGATAATAGAGCATCCTTTATAACAAAATTTTCAAAAGCCTTTATAGGGAAAAGGGAACTATTATTTTTCATTCCACTTTTAATAATAGGAATGTTATTAGCTATTTATTATGAAAAAATAGGAGAGATATTAAAGAAAATATTAAAACCATTAGAAAAGTATAAAATAATAAAAGCAATTCTTGGAGGAATTTTATTAGCTATATTTGGATTAACAATACCATATATATTCTTTTCAGGAGAGCATGAGTTAAAAAATTTAATATCAGATTGGAAGGGTATTGGAGTAACTTGGCTTTTTATAATATGTTTTTCTAAGCTTTTAATGACAGAGATATGTATTTCAACTGGATGGATAGGTGGACATATTTTCCCTACAATGTTTTCTGGGGTAGCTATGGGATTTGCATTCTCAAACTTATTTAATATAGATCCAGTATTTTCAGCTTGTGTAGTTGCAACTACATTTATAAGTGCATTAATGCAAAATTACATTGTAGCAATATTTTTACTTATATTATTTTTCCCACTTAATTTGGCTATTTTTATAGTAATAGCTGCAATTTTAGGAGTGAAAATTATAAATAAAATACAATCAAGAAAAGAAGTAAAAGTAGTATAAAATAAAAAAAGGAGCAGTTTTTAAAACAGCTCCTTTTTATTATTTATGTTCTTTATTATAACTTTTTTCAAGTTCTAACATTTCATCATCTTCTAATTCTTTTTCAAGTTTAGCAAACTTTGCAAAGTCTCTTTTTATTTCTGGATCATTAGCTGCAGTATAGCAAGTGTTTTTATGACTTTTTCTCCAGTTTGCATATAATGTTTTTAGATTACTCATATTCAACAACTCCTTTTTCTGTCCATACTTATATTACAGTCCTATTTAATAAAAATATCAATAAAGATTCCTTTAATAATGTATTAATAAATCAAAGTAGATACAATTTAACTGAATATCTACTTTTATGAAACAAAAAAATAGTTATTTAGTTTTACTAAATATAGTATACAAAGCAGAATTGGATAAAATAAAAGCAACACATAAGTGCTGCTTTTATTTAAAATTAGAATATTAATTATAAGAATTCATCTAGTAATTTTTGTGCATCTGTAGGTTTCCATTGTCTATCAATAAGGTTATATCCAGATTCTAATACAGGATGAGATTCAGCATAAGTCTTCTTTGTTTCATCAATATATAATACTCCTATTGGAATACCATCATCTCCAAATTCTTGTGACTTTTTAAAGGCTTCAAATTTATCATTAGGATTATAAGTCTCATCTAATTTATAAACTCTATCTTTATACCATTTAAAAGTATTTATTTTATTAAAAGAAACGCAAGGTTGAAGAATATCAATTAAAGCGTAACCTTTATGATTTATAGCTTTTTTAATAAGAGCTTTTAGATGTTCTTTTTCACCAGAAAAACCTCTAGCTACAAAGGTTGCACCTGCACTTATAGCAATTGCTAATGGATTTAGAGGATCAGTATAAGTTCCATCAAATTGCATTGAAGTTTTTTGTCCTCTTGTTGTAGTTGGAGAGCCTTGTCCTTTTGTTAATCCATAAATTTGATTATCATGAACTAGCTGAACTATATCAACATTTCTCCTAATATTGTGTAAGAAGTGATTTCCGCCTTCTCCATAAGCATCACCATCACCAGAAGTTACAATAACATTAAGATTTTTATTTACAATTTTAATAGCCTGAGCTGGAGGGAGAGCCCTACCATGAAGGCCATTAAATACATTTGCTTTTAAATAATGAGGAGTTTTAGCAGCTTGCCCTATTCCTGATACCATAACAACTTCTTCAGGTGATAATCCTAATTCATATAAGGATTCTTTTATAGAAGCTAATATAGCAAAGTTACCACAACCAGGACACCAAGTATTTTCATCATTACTGTTAAATGATTTTAATTCTATCATCTAAAAGTCCTCCTTTTTAAATTTATCTGAAATTTCACTACCTATTATTTGACGACCATCATATTTTAATATACTAGAATCCATTAAAATACCTGTTTCTTGAGTTATTAATTTACCTAGTTGCCCTGTAAAGTTTTGTTCAACATTAACTATTTTTTTAGCTTTATTTTTATATTCAATTAGCTTTTTCTTTGGAAGAGGATAGATATCTCCAAAACTTAAAGCTCCTGTTTTGATCCCTTTATCATTTAATAATTTCACAGCATCTTTTAATGCACCATAAGTTGAACCCCATCCTACAAGAAGGAGATCAATATCTTCATCACCAAAATATTCAGGTTCTTCTAAATCAGCTTCAATTGAAGTGAATTTTCTAAATCTCTTTTCCATTTGAGCATTTCTAACTTCAGCATCTTCTGTAATATGTCCTGACTCAGTATGCTCATCACTATCAACTATAACAACTTGATCTTTTGATTTTCCAGGTATTAATCTTTCTGAGATTCCGCTTTCAGTAACTTTATATCTTTTATATTCTTCGGAAGGTACAATATCTTCTTCAGATAAAATATGTCTTTCTATTTTAACTTTATTTAAATCATACATAGGAATTGTCACATTAGAGTCTGCAGTATATTGATCAGTTAATAAGAAGACTACAGTTTGATATTTATCTGCAAGGTTTAAAGCTTTAATAGTTTGAGTAAAAGCATCTTCAGCATTTCTTGCACATAATACAATTCTAGGGAATTCTCCATGTGATGCTGTTAGAATAAAACTTAAATCACTCTGTTCAGTTCTAGTAGGAAGTCCTGTAGCAGGACCTGGTCTTTGAGAATCTATAACAACTAATGGAATTTCAGCTATCCCTGCAAATCCTAAAGATTCTACCATTAAAGAAAAACCTCCACCAGAGCTACCAGTCATTGCACGAGCACCAGCATATGAGGCACCAATAGCAAAGTTTATTGCACTTATTTCATCCTCAGCTTGGTCAACTACTATACCAACATCTTTTTGCTTTTTAGATAAATAAGTCATTACACTTGTAGCTGGAGTCATAGGATATGCAGAATAAAAATCTAATCCACCAGCAATAGCGCCAAGGGCAATTGCATTATTGCCATTTATCAATATATGATTTGATAAATCTTTTCCCTTAAGTACATATTTTGAATCTAATAAGTCATAACCTAGATGTATTGCCTCTATATTTTTGCTTCTTATTGGTTCTTTTAATTTTTTACTAAATAATTCATCAACATCACCATGTAATGAAAAATATTTAAGTATTGCTCCAGCAGCTACAGAAGTAAATCCACGTGAAATTCCAAGAGTAGTAGCAGTTTTTAGTAATGGTAATTTTAGTGTTCTTTTATCGTCAAATTTAATTGATTCATCAACAATTATTTTTCCATCTTCTTTTAAATCTTTTATATGAGAAATAGCAGTATTTTCATCTAGAGCTAAAATTAAATCTAACTCATTTTTATGAGAATATATTGGCTCTGATACTCCAAATCTTATTTGAGTATAGTTATGCCCACCTCTGACTCTTGACATATAATCTTTATTAGAAAATACATAGAATCCTTTTTTCTTTAAAGCTTTTTCAAGGAAGTCACTTACAGTATCCATACCTTGACCTGCACTACCACCTATTAAAATATTATAATCCAAATTTTTCACTCCATTTTAGTATTTTTTAATAATATATGAAATTAATTAAAATAATTGAATAATATAAAATTATAAAAATTAAAATGAAAGGGAGTAAATATGAAAGTTATAGTTATAGGTGGTGGATGGTCTGGATGTCAAGCAGCACTTCAGGCAGTTAAATGTGGAGTAGATGTTGAGCTATATGAGAGAACAGACTTATTACTAGGAGTAGGTAATGTGGGTGGAATTATGAGAAATAACGGTAGATTTACAGCGGCAGAAGAATTAATAAATCTTGGTGCTGGTGAATTTATTAAAGTTATGGACTCAATTGCACTTCATAAAAATATGGAGTTTCCAGGACATAAACATGCCTGGTTATGTGATGTAGGCAAAGCAGAGCCTATTGTTAGAAAATATCTTTTAGAAAAAGGTGTAAAGATATTTTTTAAAAGTAGGGTTGTAGATGTTAAAAAGGATGGAAATAAAATAGAATCTATAATATTATCTGATAAAAGTATAGTAAGTGGAGATGTATTTATAGAAACTACTGGGTCTACTGGCTCAATGCCTAATTGTGTTAAGTATGGACAAGGATGTGCAATGTGTACACTTAGATGCCCAAGCTTTGGCTCAAGAGTAAGTATAAGTGAGAAAGCAGGATTAAAAGATATAGTAGGAAAAAGAAAAAATGGACTAAGTGGCGCAATGAGTGGATCTTGTGAGATATCTAGAGATTCATTATCAGAGGAATTACTTGAAACTTTAAAAAAAGATGGTCTTGCTATTATTCCTATACCAAAAGAAGATATACATTTAGAGAAGTTAGAGAATAAAGTATGTCAGCAATATGCAACATTAGCTTTTGGAGAAAATGTTATATTATTAGATACAGGTCATATAAAGTTAATGACTTCACATTATCCTATAGATAAATTAAGAAAGATTAAGGGGCTAGAAAATGCAACATATATTGATCCCATAGCAGCTGGTAATGGAAATTCAATAAGATATCTTGCTTCTTCTAAAAGAGATAATAAAATGAAGGTTGATGGAATAGAAAATTTATTCTGTGCAGGTGAAAAATCTGGATTCTTTGTTGGACATACAGAGGCTATGACAACTGGAGCTTTAGCAGGATTTAATGCAGCACAATATTTAAAAGGAAATAAATTATTAGAATTGCCAAGAGAATTAACTACTGGTGATATTATTGCATATGCAAATGATAAAATAGAAGAAGGTGATCTTTATGAAAGGCCAACTTTTTCAGGTGCTGAATATTTTGAAAGAATGAAAGAAACAGGTCTATATACTACTGATAAAGATGAAATAAAGGAAAGAGTTAAAAATTTAAATCTTACAAATATATTTAATGGGGAAAAATAAATATATAGTTATATAAAATATAATAATTATAATTTTAAAAAGTTAGTTATAGACTAACTTTAATTTTTTGATAAAGGGTTTTTTCAATTAATGAAAGAGTCCTTTTTTATTTAAATCTAAGGATAATAGAAAAAATATATATAATCGTATTATATTAATGTATTAGTGATTAGCAGTCTATAATAGCTAATTAGAATAAATTACTAAGATTTACAATGATAATGATTACATATATAATCGAGGTATAATAGTAGGAGGTCATACCAATATGAGAATATTATATTATGATTGCTTTTCAGGAATAAGTGGAGATATGAATTTAGGAGCATTAGTTGATTTAGGAGTACCTAGTGAATATCTAATAAATGAGTTAAGTAAACTGAGTATACGAAATGAATTTAAAATTAGTATAAAGAAATCAGTAAAACAAGGAATAACAGGAACTAGTGTAATAGTAGATGATGGTGTTATACATAACGATTTAGAAAGTCATCATAATCACCATCATGGTAGAAGTTATAAGGATATAAAAGACATTATTTTAAATTCAAGTTTAAACGATGATGTAAAGATGTTAGCGCTTAGAATATTTGATCAAGTAGCTATAGCAGAAGGTAGGGTGCATAACAAGAATATAGATGAAGTTCATTTTCATGAGGTAGGAGCAGTTGATTCTATAGTTGATATTGTAGGAGCAGCTATTTGTATTGATTATTTAAATGTAGATTTAATAATATCATCACCAATAGAAGTTGGATATGGGACTTTACATTGTGCACATGGTATATTACCAGTTCCAGCTCCAGCTACAGCAGAAATATTAAAAGAGGTTCCTATAATTGCTAAAAATGTTCCTTTTGAAGCAACTACTCCAACAGGTGCAGCAATATTAAAGGCACTTGCATCTAAATTTACATATGAAAAAGATATAGAAATAAAAAATATAGGATACGGTTTAGGTTATAAAGATGGTGTAAATATGCCTAATGTATTAAGAGTAATGATTGGTGAGAATAAAGAAACTTCTTCAAAAGAATATGTAATAGAATGCAATATTGATGACATGATAGGAGAAGAATTTGAACTTCTTATGGAAAGATTATTTAAAAAGGGTGCATTAGATGTATTTTATACACCGATATTTATGAAAAAGGGAAGACCTGCATATAAATTATCAGTTATTTGTAATAATAAAAATTTAGACGAGCTAAAGAAAATAATTTTTCTTAACTCATCAACAATAGGACTTAGACAATATGAAGTGATAAGAGATAAGTTAAAGAGAAAAGAAGAAATTGTTAAAAGTAAATTTGGGAATGTGCCAGTTAAGGTCTCATTCTATAAAGGGAAAGTGTCAAATGTGAAACCTGAATATGATGTTTGCAAAAAGATAGCTAAAGCAAGATGTGTTTCATTAGGAGAAGTTAGAAGAGAGGCAATAAAATCATACTCTGACAATAAATCTTTAAATATTGAATCTGAGTCTGATAATAAAATGAATAGCTTAAAGAATTATATAAAAGAATTAGGAAAGGTAGCTATAGCATTTTCAGGGGGAGTAGATAGTACATTTCTTGTTAAGGTATGCAAAGATGTTCTAAAAGAAAATGTTGTAGCAATAACAATTGCATCTCCATATATTCCAAAATGGGAAATTGAAGAGGCAAAGAAATTAACTGCTTCATTAGGAGTTGAGCATATAATTATAGACATGCCTATAGCAGAAGAAATTAAATTCAATCCAAAAGATAGATGTTATAAATGCAAGAAAAAAGTTTTTTCTAAAATTATAGAAAAAGCAAATAGTATTGGAATAGATAATATAATTGATGGAACTAATAAAGATGATGAAAGCGACTATAGACCAGGTATGGTGGCTCTAAAGGAATTAGAAATAAAAAGTCCATTATTACAATTAGAATTTAGAAAAGATGATATAAGAAAATATTCTAAAGAGTTAAATCTTCCAACTTGGAATAAGCCAGCATATGCTTGTTTATTAACTAGACTCCAAATTGGCGAAGAAGTTACAGAAGAAAAGTTAGATAAGACAGAAAAAGCAGAAGTGTTTATTTTATCACTAGGAATTAAAGGAATTAGGGTTAGAAACCATGGAGAACTTGCAAGAATTGAAGTTCAGCCAAAAGATATTGAAAATATTTTAGATAAAGAGATTTTAGAAGCTATAGCACTAGAATTAAAGTCTATTGGATATAAATATATAACATTAGATATAGAAGGATACAAGGTTGGTAGTTTAAATTAGAGGAATAGAGGTAGAAATATGGACAAACAATCTTTAGAGAATTTACTTAAAGCTGTAAAAGAAGATGAAGTTTCTATTAATGATGCTTTAGAAGAGCTTACGACATTACCATTTACAGACTTAGGATATGCAAAGATAGATAATCATAGAGAACTAAGAAATGGTTATCCAGAAGTTATTTACTGTGAAGGTAAGACTACAAAACAAGTTGTTGGAATAATTGAAAATATGATTTTAAGAAATAAAAGCATGTTAGCAACTAGAGCCAATGAAGATATGTATAAGGCAGTTCTTTCAATATGTAGTGATGCTAAATTCAATGAACTTGGAAGAACAATAACGATAGAGAAATCAGCTAAAAATATTACTAGTTCTTATATAGCAATAGTAACTGCTGGAACATCTGATATACCAGTAGCGGAAGAGGCAGCTGTTACTTGTGAGATATTTGGTAATAGAGTAGAGAGAGTATATGATGTTGGAGTTGCAGGTATACACAGATTGTTTGATAGGTTAGATATTTTGCGTGGTGCAAAGGTTTTAATAGTAATTGCAGGAATGGAAGGTGCTTTAGCTAGTGTAGTTGGTGGGCTTGTAGATAAACCAATAATAGCTGTACCAACTAGCGTTGGATATGGAGCTCATTTCAATGGACTAGCTCCTTTGCTTACAATGCTAAATAGCTGTGCTAGTGGAGTTACTGTCGTCAATATAGATAATGGTTTTGGTGCAGCTTACACTGCAAGTATGATAAATAAACTTTAATAAGATTTCCATAAAATTTATTTAATATAAAAATACATAATGAGAAGGAGTTGTTAATATGGCAAATTTTAAAATACCATATCATACTAAAATGATGAGTATAGAAGTGGATGATAACAATCTTGTTGGAGTTCTAGAATCTAAGGCTGATGAATATAAAACTGACTTAACAGAGCAAGAAATAGTTGAAAAAGCTTTAGATAATCCTATTGGAAGTGAAAGATTAGAAGACTTAGTAAAGGGAAAGAAGGATATGGTTATAATAACTAGTGACCATACAAGACCTGTACCTAGTAAAGTTACAATGCCTATTCTTTTAAGAAGAATAAGAGAAGTGAATCCAGATATAGATATAAAAATATTAATAGCTACAGGTTTCCATAGACCTACTACAAGAGAGGAACTTATAAATAAGTTTGGTGAAGAAATAGTAGAAAATGAAAATATAATTATTCATGTATCAACAGATGAAAATATGTTAGTAAATGTGGGAAAACTTCCATCAGGTGGAGATTTAGTTTTAAATAAGTATGCAATGGAAGCTGAACTTCTTATTGCAGAAGGATTCATAGAATCCCACTTCTTTGCTGGTTTCTCAGGTGGAAGAAAGAGTATATTACCAGGGGTAGCCTCTGCAACAACTATAATGGCAAATCATTGTGGAGAATTTATATCAAGCCCACATGCAAGAACAGGAAAGCTTTTCCATAATCCAATTCATAAGGATATGTTATATGCAGCTAAAAAAGCTAATTTAGCATTCATATTAAATGTTGTAATAGATAGCGAAAAGAAAGTTATAAATGCTTTTGCTGGAGATAGTGAAGAGGCACATAAGGAAGGATGCAAATTTGTACTTAGTCTTTCAGAAGTTAAAAAGGTAGATTGTGATATTGCAATAGTAACTAATGGAGGGCATCCTCTAGATCAAAATATATATCAAGCAGTAAAAGGAATGACTGCTGCCGAGGCTACCTGTAATCCAGGTGGAGTAATAATTATGGTAGCAGCTTGTGATGATGGTCATGGTGGACAATCATTTTATGATAATCTAGCAAATGCAGCATCACCTAGAGAACTTTTAGATAGAATAGCAAAAGTACCTAGAAATGAAACTGTACCAGATCAATGGGAATTCCAAATACTAGCTAGAATACTTGATAAGTATACAGTATTTATAGTTACAGATATGTGTGATCCTAAAATGATAGAAAGTATGCACATTAATCATGCATATACTTTTGAAGAAGCATTAGAGAAGGCTTACAAGCTTAAAGGAAGAGATGCAAAGGTTGCATTAATACCTGATGGTGTATCAGTTATAGTTAGATAATTATTTATAAATGATTAGTAAAAATATGTTAATAAATAAACTTTTTTAGAACTATGTTGTGGATAATATAAAAAGACATTTACTATAAAAGATAGTAAATGTCTTTTTATATTATTTAAATACTTTAACACGTTCTTCTAAAGGTCTAAAACTCTTTTCATCAGGTTCTGCTGTTGGATTACCAAAAGGCATCTCGGCAATTAACTTCCACTCATCTGGAATATTAAAAGTCTTTTTAACTTCTTCATCTATAAGGGGATTATAGTGTTGAAGTGATACTCCAAGTCCTTCATGTTCTAATGATGTCCAAATAACATATTGAAGCATTCCATTTGATTGTTCTGCCCATACAGGGAAATTATCTTTGTAAAGTTCAAATTGTGATTGAAGAGATTTTGTTATGCTAGTATCTTCAAAAAATAAAATTGTTCCATGACCATTTTTAAAGGAATTTATTTTATTTTCAGTATTAGAAAAACTATCTTTAGGTACAATTTTTCTTAAAGTTTCTTTAGCAATATCCCATAATTTATTATGGTTTTCTCCAAATAAAATAACTACATTAGCACTTTGAGAATTAAATGCAGAAGGTGTGTATTTTACAGCTGCATTTACAACTTCCTCAATCCTTTCATCTGATAATTTAGAATCTTTACCTATACCATAATAAGTACGCCTATTTTTTAGAATTTCATAAAAATCTTTTTCCATATAATTACTCCTCTCAATATTTATTAAAAATAATTCTATATTATATCTTATACAATTACTATATATATTATTTGAAGTTTCAATGAAGAATAAGAGAAGGAAAAAGTTGGTGTTTTTAGGATTAGTAAAAACAAAAATATTAAGCTATATTTTAGAAAAAATATAATAGAAATGATATAATTATAAAAGATTTAAGAGATATGTTGTTTTAATATAATAATAAAATAAACATAGAGAGGAAAAGATAACATTTGACTATGAAGCGTAAGACTAAGAGAATAATAATTATTATATTAGCATTAGCAATTTTAGGTACAAGCTCTATTTATGTAATTAAAAAAATTAATAACAAAAAATCGGTTGATACAAATAAAGTGATGTCAAAAGAAACAAAATCAGAAAATAAAACTAATAATGATATTGAGAGATTTAAAGATATAGATAGACAAGTGCAAGATGTAATTGATAGAGATACAAAAGGTACAGATATGGGAGTATTTTTTGAAGATTTAAGTAATGGAAAAGTTAGCATGAAAAATGATAACAAAAATTATATTGCAGCAAGTACTATAAAAGTAGCATTGGTTATGAAAGTAGCTGATTTAATGCATACAGGTAAAGTAGATGAAAATGCTAGTATAATGTATACACCAAAGTGTGATGAAAGTGGAACAGGTGTATTACAGTATGAAAGAGAGAGATTAAAAGAACCAATAAAGTGTAAAGAATTAATGAAACTAGCAATAGAGCATTCTGATAATATTGCAACTAATATGTTGTGGATTAAATATAATGGAGTAGATGATTATATAAAGGATACAGTTAATGTAACTAGAAAAAAAGGAAATAATTATTTAACTGCTAGAACTCAAGCTCTTTTACTAGAAAGATTATATAAAAATCCAGATAAAAATCCTATTTACAATGAGATAATTAAATGGATGAAAAATACTGAATTCCACGATAGGCTTGATAAATATATTCCTTATGAGAAAGTTGCACATAAAGTCGGAGATAATGAAGAATACATACATGATACGGGGATTGTTTATACGAAGTCACCGTACATATTAGTAGTTTATAGTAAAGGAGAAGATCCTGAGCAAATAGCGAAACTTTCAAAAGATATATATAATATAGAGAAAAAAAGATAATAATAAATGTTGATGATATAAAAAACTTGTGTATTTTTTTAGTACACAAGTTTTTTATTAATTAGAATTTAATATACACTATATTTTTTTATAATATTTAAGATTTTAAGGAAAAATAATAAAAAATAAAAATAATATTAGCAAAATAAATAAAATACTGTTATAATATCAGAAATTAATGTATTATAAGTAAATATTTATATATTAATTGAAAGATTTTGCAGAGGAGGCGCTAATTTGAATAAAAAAATATTATACAGAATAATTGCTATACTACTATATGGATTTCTAGCAGGAATAGGTATTAATTTCTTTTTAACACCTGCACATATTTATTCAGGTGGAGTTACAGGTTTATCACAGTTATTATCATCAATTGGAACTGATTTTTTAAATGTTAATATAGATATATCAACTTGGGTATTAATAATTAACTTACCCCTTGTTTATTTATCTTGGAGAAAACTTGGAAAGAAATTCACATTCTATACTTTACTTGCAATCCTTTCATCATCATTATTTATAAGAATAATTCCAAATGCAGTTATTACAGATAATTCACTTTTAGCTGCTATCTTTGGAGGACTTTTAACTGGGGCTGGAGTTGGACTTTGCTTTAGGGCAGGCTTTTCAACAGGAGGAACAGATATTATAGTATTAGTTGTTCAAAAGCTTACAGGAAAATCTGTTGGACAACTTGGATTTTTATTAAATGGAATAATTGTATCACTTGCAGGAATAATGTATGGGTGGGAACTTGCATTATATAGTTTAGTCGCAATTTTTGCAACAACAAAAATAATGGATTTATTTTATATTCAACAATATAAATTAACAGTTACGATATTTACTAAAAAAGAAAAAGAAATAGTTGAAAGTTTAATAAAAGGACACACAAGAGGGGTAACAGTTAATCCAAACTTATATGGTGGATATACTAAAGAACCATTAACTGCAATAGTTACAGTTATATCAAAACATGAATTGTTTTTTGTTAAAAAGAATGTGTTAGATATAGATCCAGATGCATTTGTTAATGTTCAACCTACAGCGGATGTAATAGGTAAATTTGCTGAGAATTCAGTTTTATAATAAGTTTAAAAGGGGATGTTTAAAAACATCCCCTTAAGTTATGTAAATATTATATTTCTACTAATTTAGCACACACACCATCTAATGAATTTAAATCTTCTTTTAAAGTATTAATATCATCTTTATTATCTGAAAGAAGATCTAAAATAATTAATCCAGCTCTAGAACATGTATCATTTGTTGCTTCATGAATTCCAAGTCTTGTTTTTATAATACATCCATGTTTAGTTAAAATCTCTTGAACTGTTGGTGCAATCTTATTTCTTGTTGAAACCTTTATTACCATAATTGAAAACATAAAAAAACCTCCTAAAATATATTTCTAATAATATACTTCTATATTATTAGGAAAAAACCTTTATATAATACGTAAAGTTCATTATATATACAAATTTACAGAAAAATAAAAAAAGAATATTATATAAATATATACTAAAATGCTAGGAGGAGAATAGAAGATGACAAAACCGTCAGAATATCATAAACAAGGGTATACATGTGCTGAGGCAATAATAAAGTCATATAATGAAGAGCATAGTACAGATATACCAGTTGCATTAGGAAGTGGAATGGGGGCAGGTGTAACTGTCGGAAGTCTATGCGGTGCTGTAAATGCGTCAGTTTTAATAATTGGATATATAAAGGGTAGGAATAGTAAGCTTGAAAGCAATGAAGCTAGAACATACTCAAAAGAGCTTATGACACGAATCAGAGAAAAGTATAGTTCAGAAATTTGTTTAGATTTAAAGAGAAGTAAAGTAGGATGTGGTGAAATAATAGATTTCTCCTATGATGCTTTAAATGATTTATTAAATAGTTCAAAATAAATAATAAAAAAACAACACGTATATGTAAAAATATATGTGTTATTTTTACTTTTAAATATAAATCCTTGACTTAAAGTATACTCTAAGGGCTATACTAATTTTAAATAATATAATCTATGGGAAAAAATAGATGATTTATACTAAGGAGGAATTTTTAATGAATAATTTTGATTTTTATAATCCAACAAAGATAGTATTTGGTAAAGACCGTTTAGAAGAATTAGATAATTTAATTCCTAAGGATGCTAAGGTTTTAGTACTTTATGGTGGAGGAAGTGTTAAAAAGTTTGGTACTTTAGATAAAGTATTAAATGGACTTAAAGATCGTAAAGTTGTTGAATTCTCAGGGATAGAAGCAAATCCAAGATATGAAACTTTAATGAAAGCTGTAGAAGTAGTTAAAAAAGAAAATATAGATTTTTTACTAGCCGTTGGTGGAGGTTCAGTAATGGATGGAACAAAATTTGTTTCATTAGCATCACAATATGATGGGAAAGATGCATTAGATTTATTAAGAGATAGAATGGCAGCTTATGACTTAACTAAAGCATTACCACTTGGTACTGTAGTTACATTACCAGCTACAGGTTCAGAAATGAATTGTGGGGGAGTTATAAATTCATCTATTGGTAAAAGAGGATTTAGAAATCCATTAGTATTTCCAAAGTTTTCATTCTTAGATCCAACATTAACATTCTCACTACCAAAAAGACAAGTAGCTAATGGTGTAGTAGATACATTTATACACGTATTAGAACAATATGCAACATATCCTGTAGATGGAAGATTCCAAGATAGAACTGCAGAAGGAATACTTAAAACATTAATGGAAATCGGACCAAAAACAATAGAAAATCCAACTGACTATGATTTAAGAGCAAACCTTGTTTGGTGTGCTACAATGGGTCTAAATGGACTAATAGGAGCTGGAGTTCCACAAGACTGGGCGACTCATATGATAGGTCATGAACTTACTGCAAAGTTTGGAATAGATCATGGTAGAACTTTAGCAATAATATTACCTTCTCTTTGGAATGTAATGAGAGAGCAAAAGAAAGAAAAATTACTTCAATATGGAGAAAGAGTACTAAATATAACTTCAGGAACAGAAGAAGAAAGAATAGATTTAGCTATTTCTAAAACAAGAGAATTCTTTGAAAGCCTTGGTATACAAACTAGACTTTCAGATTATGGTGTAGATGAAAGTAGTATAGATGATTTAGTTAAACAATTAGAAGAGCATAAAATGAGTGCTATTGGAGAAGATGGAATAGTAACTTTAGATTTAAGCCGTAAAATTTTAGAGGGTGCACTATAATAAGATAATATTAAGACCATAGATAGATTAGGTATAATTAAAAATCTATTTATGGTTTTTATTTTGTTCAATTAAATTAAATATAGAGTAAAGAAAGAACGTTTATTTAGATTTAGACGTTCTTTTTTATTTAAATAAAAACAAAAAACTCTATTGACAAAATCTAATAAAAGGAATAATATAGTTTGCATAGAAACTAATTTGTTTGCATGCGAACAAATTTTAAGGTTTAGGAGATGAGATTATGGATTTAAAAAAATATATATTTAGAGTAAATAAAAGGACTTTATTATTAATTGCAGGAATTGTTTGGATGTTTGCAGGATTTAGAGTATTAACTTTAGGTGGAGAAGATATACAAAGTAATCATGGAAAATGGATTATTAGTTTAATATTTGCAGCTGTTATATTTTATATATTCTTTAAGTTTATATTTAGTAAAATGTTTAAAAAACATACTACTAGAATTGTGAATAGTAAACTAGAAAAGCATTGTATATTTTCATTTTTTGATATAAAGAGTTATTTAATAATGGGATTTATGATTTCTTTTGGAATAACTATAAGAAGTTTAAAATTAATTAATCCTGTTTATATAGGAACATTTTATATGGGATTAGGATTTGCATTGTTTATGGCAGGGGTATTTTTCCTAATAAGTTCATTAAAATTTGAAAATACTAAAATTAAATATAGCAATTAAATTTGGGAGGTATATAAATATGAAATACGATTCTTTTGAGATAGCAATGCTTATAAAAGAGATATATGCAAACACTATGGGGATAGTTAGTGAAAATTTAAAAGAAAGTGGATTTACTAATCAACAAATTATGGTTATAAAATTAATTGCTCATAATGGACAAGTTACTATATCACAATTATGTGATGAAATGTTTCTAGCTAAAGGAACAGTATCAGGAATAGTAAAAAGATTAGAAGAAGCTGGCTATGTTAAAAAAATTAAGAATGAAGAAGATAAAAGAAATACTTATGTGACTTTTTCAGATAAGGGAATGGAATTTGCGAAGAAATTTAGAAATGATATTAATAAAAGTTTTGATGAAATATTTAGAAACTTTACAGAAGAAGAAATTATAGAAGTAAAAAGTAATTTATTAAAATTAAGAAATAAAATTAAAGGGGAAGACTAAAAATGGATGGAAAATTAATATTTGCAATTATTACAATTACATTAGCGTTAATATTTTATACTATAGGTGTATGGTCAGAGAGAAAAGCTAATACTTTAAAAAAGTGGCATGTTATTATATTTTGGATAGGCTTATTTTTTGATACTACAGGTACAATAACTATGGAGAAAATTGCCGGGACAAGTAGTGTATCAATTACATCAACTCAACTTTTAATTCATGGTATAACAGGAGCTCTAGCGATAGTATTAATGTTATTTCATGCAGTATGGGCAACTTGGGTATTGTATAAAAATGATGAGGCTAAAAAAGTTGTATTTCATAAGTTTAGTATAGCAGTATGGTTCATATGGTTAGTACCTTATATAGTAGGTATGATTATAGGGATGTCATAATAGTATATTAATTTCTAGAATTAAATATAAGATGAAACTTAAGGAAATATGTTAGGTGTAGTTAAATGGAGAAGAACTAGATTTTATATAAATTAGGTTGCCTATTAAGGCAACCTAATTTTTTATTATATTTAGAAAAGTAAATTGAAAATAGTGTTATGGAATACAGAATTAATTTAATAAAAATAGTATTTATCAAATTAATTCTATATATTTACATATTATCAATCAAATGTAATAATGTTAAGTAAGATTAAATATGATAATTTATTATATAATCGTTGATATGTATATTTAAATTATATAAATATAAGGGGGAGGAAGCTTGAGGGGTTTTATTAAAAGATTATATAATTTCATAAAAGTAAATGGTTCATTATTTCTATGCTTTATTTCAGTAACAATATTTTTATTTATGATGATATCCAACTATTCATCAACTAAAGAGCTAAATACAATAGCAAGGGGGTTTTTAACTGTAAATTCTCAAGAATTTAATGTTAGTGGAGATATAAATACTTTAGAGTTTGAAAAAGCTATAAAGGAGAATCTCCCTAAGAATGGAGCTGTATTTAGAAAAGATTTTAACCAGGAAGAGATTATAGGAATCTATAATAAAAAAGGGTTTAAATCTCCACCATTAATAAAGGGGAGGTTTTTAGATGAAGAGGAATCCTTTGGAAATGAAAAGCGTGCTGTTATTGGACAAGGTTTACAATATGGGATAGAAATAAAAGATAACAAAGAATGGATAAAAATTAATGGAGATAGTTATGAGGTTATTGGGGTTATTGGTGCAGAATATGAGAGTAGATTAGATTCTATGATTTTTATTCCACTTAGATTAGTTAATGAAATATACAGTATCAATGGAAATATTATAGTAGATGGAATTAAAAATTCAGAAATTTTTATAGATAAAATTAAATCTGAGACAGGCGGGAAAGTTGAATTTAATAAAATTGAAGGTACAGAGATAATGAGTAGTACTTTAGATCCTTTAACAGGAAAGAGTACAGAGGAAGTAATAAACTCAAATGATTTAGATAAAAATTCTATGACTTCATATATGTATTTAATTATGTTTGTATCAGCTATGCTTTGTGTAATTTCAATAAGTATTTATTGGTATGAGAAGATGAAGAAAGAAATTATAGTTTGTAATATGTTGGGTTTTTATAAAAATGAAATTGTTTTCAGATGTATTAAAAAATACATGGCAATAGCTATTATGGGGAGCATAGTAGGAAGCCTTATTTCAATAGCAATTCTCAGCGTAATATAAAGAAAGTAGGTGATATATATGAGAAGAATAATTAAAGAAGTTATATGGAATTTTAAACAAAGTTTTATATCTAATATTATATTAATATTTCAACTTTCAATTTGTTTTTGGTTAATCTGTATGATTTGTAATAGTTTTTTTGATATGGGTTTTAAAGAATATTATAAAGAGTATATAAAAGATGGTAAAATATATTATCAATTATCATTTTCTTCCCCACCACTTATAAATAGTGATGCTAGAAGTCTAGAGAATGCTAAGGAGTTTATAAATGAGTTACGAAATCAAGATGACTTTATTTATACTAAATATAATGCAGAACAGAATGTAATTATTAATCGTGATGAAATGGAAAAAAGAGGTGTAGAAGATAAAGATATAAATCAGTTTATATATAGTGAATTATATGATTTTAGTTCAATAAATTTAGCTAGTTATCAGATGGATAGATTAGGTTTCGAATATTTTAATTTTAAAATGTATGATGGTAGAAGCTTTAGTGATGATGATTATATACTAGAATCTGAATTAGATAAATTACCAATAATTCTTGGATATAATTATAAAGATATATTTAATATTGGAGAAAAAATTAAGTATATTTATGCTGGAAAGGTCATGGAAGGAGAAGTAATTGGAATATTAGAAAAGAACTCTGCTATCTTTAATGACAATAAATATTCAATGCCTTTAGACAATAGGATAATCCTACCATTAGCAGATTTTAAATATATTGCTAAAGACGGTGAAGAACAATTTAATCAGTCCATTGTCTATTCAGATATGTTGTCTGCTAATATTATAGCCTCTATTAATTCAAGTAATGTTGATATTACAAGAAAGATTTATGACTTATGTAATAGATACGATTTTATGAAATATGATCCTTCAATAACAGCTTCAACAAATGGACTTGATATGTTTAAAGGGGAATCTGAGCAAGCTGTTAAAATAATGTTTATTATGCTAGTCGTAATGACCACTTTTTGTATTTTCACATTTATAATGAATATGCATAATAAGATAGAAAAAAATATGAGAAGATATTTAATTCAGATACTGCAAGGAGCATCTATAAAACATATTATGGTAACCTATTTATTAGAAACATTTATTGTAATATTACTATCGCTAGGCATTAGTGGATATTTATTAAGAAAAGAAATAACTATAAGTTATACCTTCCTCTTATTATTATCAGCATTAGCATTTATAGTTGCAATTATAACTAGTGCTACAATAGCTTATCGTATAAAGAATCTAGATTCAGATAAATTATTAAGGAGGGAATAGTTGTGAGTTTTATTGAATTAAAAAATATTATAAAGAAGTATGGGAAAGATGATTCTACTGTTATAGCATTAAATGGATTAGATTTATTTATAGATAATGGCGATATGGTAGCAATAATAGGCAAAAGTGGTTCAGGAAAATCAACGTTATTAAATATATTAGGAGGTTTAATTAAGTTTGATGAAGGTGAGTATATATTTAATAATAAAAAGATAAATGGAAACAAAGAGAAGGAATTAGTGAAATTTCGTAGGGAAAATATAAGTTTTATTGTTCAGGATTTTGCCTTGATAAATAATATGACTGTATTTGATAATGTAGCATTGCCTTTAGAGTATCAAAAAATTTCAAGGAAAGAGATAAAAAAGCGAGTATTAGAAGTCTTAGAGCAATTAGAAATTAGAGATAAGGCTTATAAGTATCCAAATGAAATATCTGGAGGACAAGCTCAAAGAGTTGCAATTGCAAGAGCTATTGTAAAGAATCCTGAAGTTATATTAGCTGATGAGCCTACAGGAGCATTAGATCAAAAAACTGGAGATAAAGTAATAGAGATTCTTAAAGATTTAAATATGAGAGGAAAAACTATAATTATAGTAACTCATGACTTAAATATAGCAGAAAATTGTAAGAAAATAATACATGTACAAGATGGAAAAATAGTAAATTAGTTAAAAATAGATGGTTATTAAAACTTTATAGTTTGCATAAATTTGATATATAAATTTATATTAAATAAAAAACTCCTCTCGAAATATAAAAGAGAGGAGTTTAATTTTAAAATTTAATGCAATAATTGACTTATAAATACACGTAATATAATATATTATGATAGTAGTTATAATTAAGGAGGGGTCAGCTTTGGAGTATACAATTAAAGAGGTATCAGAGAAAACTAACTTACCAGCATATACAATTAGGTATTATGAAAAGGAAGGGCTCCTACCGACAATTAAAAGAGATAACTCAGGAAATAGAGTTTTTTCAAGTGAAGACCTAGAGTGGATTTTAACAATATGTTGTTTGAAAAATACGGGTATGCATATAAAAGATATAAAGACTTATATGGAGTTAAAAAAAGAAGGAGATTCAACTTTAGAAGTTAGAAGAAAAATAGTAAATAAACATAAAAATGATATAGAAAATGAAATAGCTAAGTTAAAAGAAGAGCTTGAAAAAATAAACAAAAAAGTTGAATATTATGATATTGCTTGCAAAGATGGAACAGAAAAATTAGTGAAAAATAAGTGCAATTTTCAAAAAATAAGAATAAATGATTAATCTTGTTTTTAGATATGAAAAATTTTTTTTAATAATCACTAATTATTAATTTTATAATAGAGAAAATTAATAGTTTAAAGATAAAGATTGTCTTATAATAAAGATAATAAGTAGAGAGGAGATGAAAAGTCTTTGGATAACTCAGTTAAGAATAAGAAGATTTATGAAGATATAGTTGAACATATAAAAAGTATGGTAGAAAATGGAGAATTAAAAAAGGGTGATAAATTACCAACAGAGAGAAAGTTAGCAGAAAAGTTAAATGTAAGTAGAGCTTCAATAAGAGAGGCCATGAGGTCACTTGAAGTTATTGGTTTAATTGAATGCAGACAAGGATCAGGAAATTACATAAAAGATGATTTCGAAAATTTATTTTTAGAACCATTATCAGTAATGTTTATGCTTGAGAAAGGCTCACCGCTTGACATATATGAATTAAGAGAAGTATTAGAGTTATCTACTATAATGCTTTCTGCTGCAAGAATAAGTGATGAGGATTTAGAAAAATTAAAGAGTATAAAAAATGAATTTAGAAAATCTGAGCAAGAAAGAAATAGTGCATTAATAGATAAAGAATTCCACTGCACTATAGTTAAGGCAGCGGATAATCCATTAATAACAAATTTACTTAACATAATTTCTGACTTAATGGATCAATTCATAACTTATTCAAGAAAAAACATACTAGAGTGTGAAGAAAATAGAGAAAAATTACTAACTCTACATGAGAGAATATATGAGGCAATATCAGAAAGAGACGGATATAAAGCTTATAAAGTGATGAAAGAACACTTTGATTTAATAAAGGAATATGCAATGTTAAAAAAATAACGAAATGTTTTTAAAAAATCTGTTTATAAATTATTTACAAATAATAGAGAAGTAGGTTATCAGTGGTAATCTACTTCATTTTTTTGTAATACGTTTTCAAAAATAATTTGTTAAATAATTAACTATACTGGAAATTAGAAAAATATAGGAGTACAATTAAATTGAAATTGGTCATACCACTTGGATAGTATATTGCAAGGAGGGGAACTAATGGATATTTATTTAAAATTTATAATTGCATTATTACCAATAGTATTACTTATGGTAGCGCTTGGGGTATTTAAAGTACCTGGACATAAAATATGTCCAATAGCATTAATTTTTACAATGATACTAGCAACTTTAGTTTGGAAAATGCCAGCTTATATTACAATATCAGCTGCTATAGAAGGTATCGTGCTTGCTGTTTGGCCTATAATGATAGTAATTATAGCAGCAGTATTTACGTATAACTTATCCATATATACTAAAGGAATGGAAGTTATAAAAAAGATGCTTACAAGTGTAACTACTGATAAGAGGATATTAGTACTCATACTGGCTTTCGGCTTTGGTGGTTTTTTAGAAGCAGTTGCTGGATTTGGAACTGCAGTTGCAATTCCGGCAGGTATAATGGCAGCCCTTGGATTTGAACCAATATTTGCAGCCGTACTATGTTTAATCGCTAATACTACACCAACAGCGTTTGGTGCGATTGGATTACCCGTTACTACTTTAGCAAAAGTATCAGATATTTCAGCAGGAGAGTTAAGCTACACTATAGGAATTCAATTATTTATTTTTATAATACTTCTTCCTTTTATTTTAGTTATTATAACTTCAAAAGGAGTAAAAGGATTAAAAGGAGTAACATTTATAACATTTGCCTCTGGTGCATCATTTGCTATAGTTCAATTAATTGTTGCAAAGTACTTAGGAGCAGAGCTTCCAGCAGTTTTTGCCTCTGTTATTTCAATGGGTGTTACTATATTTATTGCTAAAAAGTTTTATAAAGAAGAAAAAGCTGAAGATGAAAACGGAGAAAACATAACACTTAAACAAGGCTTAATAGCCTGGCTACCATTTATCTTGATATTTATTTTTATAATCTTAGTTAGTCCATTATTTCCAAAACTATATGATTTGGTAGCATCAGTAAAGACATCTGTTACCCTTTATAGAGGAGAAGGTGCAACGCCTTATACCCTTGTTTGGCTTGCAACTCCAGGAACCTTAATAATAATAGCTGCATTTATTGGAGGCTTAGTACAAGGAGCTAAGTTTAGTGAAATTGTAAAGGTTTTAATAAGTACAGTTAAACAGATGCTTAAATCAGCAATAACAATAATAGCAATAATTGCATTAGCAAAGGTAATGGGATATAGCGGAATGATAAAATCAATTGCTTTGGTTTTAGTAATGATAACAGGAAGGTTCTATCCTGCAATATCACCACTAATAGGAGCACTTGGAACATTCGTAACAGGAAGCGATACTTCTGCAAATGTATTATTCGGTGGGCTTCAAGTTGAAGCTGCCAGGTCATTAGGTGTAGATCCTTATTGGCTTGCAGCAGCAAATACTTGTGGTGCAACGGCCGGTAAAATGATTTCTCCACAAAGTATAGCAGTTGCAACAGCAGCTACTGGTATTGAAGGAGAAGAAGGTAAAATATTAAGTTCAACATTAAAATTCTGCATAGCTTATGTACTACTCTTAGGAGTTCTGACATATGTGGGAACATTAATAATTATATGATATAGAGAAATGGAGGATGTGTATTATGAATACAATAGTTTGTATTAAACAAGTACCAGGAACATCAAAAGTTGAAGTTGATGAAAAAACAGGTGTATTAAAGAGGGATGGAATAGATACAAAGATGAATCCTTATGACTTATATGCCCTAGAAACTGCTTTAAATATAAAAGAACAAAAAGGTGGAAAAATAAAGGTTATAAGTATGGGACCTCCTCAAGCTATGGAAGTAATAAGAGAAGCTTTCTCAATGGGAGCAGATGAGGGAACATTAGTATCAGATAGAAAGTTTGCGGGAGCGGATGTACTTGCAACATCTTATACATTATCACAAGGAATAAGACAATGTGGAGATTTTGATTTAATAATCTGTGGTAAACAAACAACAGATGGTGATACTGCACAAGTTGGACCAGAAATGGCTGAATACCTTGGAATTCCTCATGTTGCAAACGTTAGAAGAATACTAGAAGTTAATGATGATTTTATAACAGTTGAAATGGATATGCCAAATACATTAGAAATTGTAAATATTAAATATCCATGCCTTATAACAGTAGAAAAAGATATATTTGAACCAAGACTACCTTCATATAAGAAACATTTAGAGTCAAAAGATAGAGAAATAAGAATGATTTCTTTAAAAGATTTTGATGATAAAAATGAAAAAATGTATGGATTAAATGGTTCTCCTACTCAAGTTGAAAGAATATTCCCACCAGAATCAAATGATGACCATGAAATGTGGACAGGTAATTCAGATGAGATAAGTGAAAAAATGTCTAAAAAATTAAAGGAATTAAAATTTATTTAAGGGGGAGTAAGTTATGGCAAAGTTAGTAGTAAATCAAGATAAAGTAGGTAATATAGAAGAAATTATAAAGATTTGTCCATTTGGAGCTCTAGAAAATAAAGATGGAAAACTTGAAATAAATGCAAACTGCAAAATGTGTAAAATGTGTGTGAAAAAAGGTCCTAAGGGAGCTGTGGAATACATAGAGGAAGAAGTAGTTAAGATAGATAAAAGCAAATGGAACGGAGTTGCAGTATATGTAGACCATGTTGATGGAGATATACATCCAGTTACATTTGAATTAATAGGAAAAGCAAGAGAACTTGCAAATAAAGTAAACCAAAAAGTTTACTGTATATTTATAGGAAGTAATATAAAAGAAAAAGCAGAAGAATTATTACACTATGGTGTAGATGAAGTAATGGTATATGATAAAAAAGAACTTAAGAACTTTAGAATAGAACCATATGCAGCAGTTATAGATGACTTTATAAAGAAGGTTAAACCAGCTGTGCTTCTTGTCGGTGCAACAACAGTTGGTAGATCATTAGCTCCAAGAGTTGCTGCAAGATGTAGAACTGGTTTAACAGCGGACTGTACAATACTTGATATAAAAGATAATACAGATTTAGTACAAATAAGACCTGCATTTGGTGGTAATATAATGGCTCAAATCGTTACACCAAATTCAAGACCACAACTTGCAACAGTTAGATATAAAGTAATGTCAGCACCTGAAAGAAGTGAAAAAACTTCAGGTAAGTTAACAATTTGTGATATAGATGATTCTAAATTAGCTTCTAATATAGAAGTAAAAGAAGTTATTCCTAAAGAAAAGGAACATAGTATATCAGAAGCTGATGTATTAGTAGTTGCAGGTAGAGCTGTAAAAGCAGAAAAAGATATGGAAATGATAAAAGAACTTGCAGACCTTTTAGGTGGAGAAGTTGCAGTTACTAGACCATTAGTTGAAGCAGGATGGGAGGATGCTAAAAAGCAAGTTGGATTAAGTGGTAGAACAGTAAGACCAAAACTTATAATAACTTGTGGTGTATCTGGTGCAGTACAATTTACAGCAGGTATGAACAATTCAGATTATATATTTGCAATAAATAAAGATGACAAAGCTCCAATATTTAAAGTAGCACACTATGGAATAGTTGGAGATATATACGATATAGTTCCAAAATTAATAGAAGAAATAAAGGCAAATAAGGGGGAATAATCATGAGTTACAACAAAGTTTCAGAAAGTACTATAAAAGATATAAAAGCAATAATTAATGATGAGGATAGAGTATTTTATGGCGAAAATATAAGTGAAGATTATAGTCATGATGAATTAGGCTCTATAAAAGAAATGCCTGATGTAGTAGTTAAAGCAAATACTACAGAAGAAGTATCAGAAATAATGAAGTATGCTTATGAACACAATATTCCAGTAACAGCAAGAGGTTCAGGAACAGGACTTGTTGGTGCTGCAGTTGCACTTCATAAAGGTATAGTATTAGATTTAAGTGGAATGAATAAAATATTAGAACTTGATGAAGAAAACTTAACATTAACTGTAGAACCTGGTGTTCTTTTAATGGAAATTGCAAAATTCGTAGAAGAAAATGATTTATTCTACCCACCAGATCCAGGAGAAAAAACAGCTACAATAGGTGGTAACATTAGCACAAATGCTGGTGGTATGAGAGCTGTTAAATACGGAGTAACTAGAGACTATGTTAGAGGACTAGAAGTTGTATTACCTAATGGTCATGTAATGAACTTAGGTGGTAAAGTTGTTAAAAATAGTTCAGGATATAGCATTAAAGATTTAATCGTAGGTGCAGAAGGAACTTTAGCAATAATTACAAAAGCTACACTTAAACTATTACCATTACCTAAAAAGGCAATCAGTTTACTTGTTCCTTTTGAAGATTTAGAAACTGCAATAGAAACAGTTCCTAAGATTATAAAATCAAAATCAATACCAACAGCAATTGAATTTATGCAAAAAGAAGCAATTGTTGCAGCAGAAGAATACTTAGGAAAGAAATTCCCAGATCATACTTCAGATGCATATTTACTTTTAACTTTCGATGGAAATTCAAGAGAAGAAATAGAAAAAGATTATGAAAAAGTAGCTGATATATGTTTAAAAGAAGGCGCAATTGATGCATTTATTTCAGATACAGAAGAAAGACAAGAATCAATATGGTCTGCAAGAGGAGCATTCTTAGAAGCTATTAAAGCATCAACTACTGAAATGGATGAAGTTGACGTAGTTGTTCCAAGAAATAAAGTAGCTGAATTTGTTAAGTATACTAATGAACTACAAAAAGAATTTGATATAAGAATTAAGAGCTTTGGCCATGCAGGTGACGGTAATCTTCATATCTATATATTAAGAGATAAATTAGATGAAAAGGCTTGGAATGAAAAACTTCAAAAAGTTATGCAATGTATGTATGATAAATCAAAAGAATTAAGAGGACAAGTTTCAGGTGAACACGGTATAGGATTTGCTAAGAAAGGATACTTAAATGAATCATTAAGTGATGAATTAGTAGGTCTTATGAAAGGTATAAAACTAACATTCGATCCAAAGAATATTTTAAACCCAGGAAAAGTTTGTGAATAAAAATTTGTGATATTATCCCTAAGTATATCCCTAATATACTTAGGGATATACTTTGTTTTTTAACCTATTGACAATTAGATATTTAAAAAGTATTTTATATATAGACCAATCGTTATAATTTTTAGGAGAAATAATATGGGAAACAAAATAGATACTAGAGAAAAAATACTAATGACAGCATCGCAAATGTTTTTCTCAAATGGATATCATGCAACAGGCTTAAATGCAATTCTAAAAAAAAGTGAGTCTCCAAAGGGGTCACTTTATTATTACTTTCCAAATGGAAAAGAGGAATTAGCATTAGAGGCTATAAAAGTAGTAAAAGAATCTATTAAAGAAGAGATAAAAGAAAAATTATATTCATGCAATAATCCAATAGAGGGAATACAAAAAGTAATTTTAAATGTTGCTGATATAGTAGGGAGAGATGAAATAGAAAAGGGTACAACGGTTAGCCTTTTAGCATTAGAGGCATCTCAAACTAATGAAATTTTAAGAAAAGCATGTGTAGAAACGTTTAGAACTTGGGAAAACTTATATGAGGATAGGTTATTAGAACTAAATATAGAAAAAGAAGATGCGATAGAAGTTAGTAGAATGATTCAGATAATGATTGAAGGAGCTATTATAATGTCTTTAACAAAAAAGGATAATAGTTCGCTTATATTAGTTAAAGATAATATAACTAGCATTATAAATAAATATATAAAATAGATTTATTTTAATAAAGGATATTTTAGATAATACCCTTTATTATTTTGGAGAAAATTATATAGACTGGTCTAATTATAGAAAGAGGTTTAAAAAATGAACACAAAAGAAAAAATATTTAAGATTATGGGAGTATTACTATTTGGTGGCTTTATGGCTCTTTTCAATGAAACAATAGTAAATGTTGCACTTCCAAAACTTATGGAAGAACTTAATGTAACGGCTCAAACAATACAATGGTTAAGTACTGGCTATCTTTTAGTTATAGGAATATTAGTACCTGTAACAGCATTTTTGATACAAAAGTTTACTCTTAAACAACTTTACATAGCTGCAATGAGTTTATGTTTACTTGGAACTATCATAGCAGCAAGTGCGCCAAGCTTTCCTTTTTTATTATGTGGTAGATTAGTACAAGCTTCAGGTACAGGAATGTTAGTGCCAATAATGATGAATACAATAGTTGTAATAAATCCTCCAGAAAAAAGAGGAGCAGCAGTAGGGCTTGGACTTTTTGTTATATTATTTGCACCATCAATAGCACCAAGTATATCAGGATTTATACTTGAAATTCTTTCATGGCGTTATCTATTTATAATAGAAATACCTTTAATAATTATTGCAATATTAATTGGATACAAATACTTAGAAAAAGTTACTGAAGTAACAAATCCTAAAATAGATATATTATCAATAATTTTATCAACTTTAGGTTTTGGTGGAATTATAATGGGCTTTAGTTTACTTGGAAATAGTAAAGCAATTATCGCATTTATAGTAGGAATAATATCACTTATTTTTTTCTCAATTAGACAATTAAAATTAGAAGAACCAATGCTTGACTTAAAAGTTTTTAAATCACCAACATATACTTTAGGTGTAATATTTGTAATGATATCTATGATGACTTTATTTGAAACTTTGGTTGTTATGCCAATGTATTTAGAAGGAGCATATCATTTAACACCACTTCAAGTTGGGTTTGCAATACTTCCAGCCGGATTAATAAATGCAGTAACTTCAATCATAACAGGTAATATATACGATAGATTAGGTGCTAAAAAAGTAGTGCCTTTTGGATTTGTTATATTAGTTGTATGTTTTTATTTATTATCAAGAGTTGAAGTTAGTACAAGTTATAGCACAATAATAATATTACTTTGCATATTAAATGTAGGAATGCCACTTGTTATGACTTCATCACAAACAAATAGTTTAAACCAATTAAAACCAAAGGAATATCCACATGGAACAGCAATAATTAATACAGTACAACAAATTTCAGCTGCAATGGGATCATCTTTATTTGTTAGTTTAATGACTACTCATAAAAATTCTTATTTAGAATCTATTTCTGGAACTATAAGTAAAGAACAATCAGCTTTAGCATTTACAAGAGGTTTTAATTTCACATTCTTAGTTGGATCTATTATTCTTTTGATAGGATTAATTTGTTCATTATGTTTATTTATAAAGAAGAAGGATAGAAGGGAAAAGAAAAACTTAGAAGCCTTAAGTGAATAAATTTATATAAGCTTAAATTTTATTTGATAAGTATATATGTTATTATCTAATATATAAGTTAAATAGAAGGTGAGCATATGAGAGAGATTAATTATTCTAGTTTACATTGTGAAGTAGTAACTAAAGAAGATTATAAATATGAAGATTGTAGAAAATCATGGAATAGAGCAATAGAAAAATATCCTTTAGCTATAATTTATTGCAAGAATAAAGATGATGTTAAAAATTCAATAGCTTTTGCAAGAGAAAATAAAATAGAATTTAGAATAAGATCTGGTTGTCATAACTATGAAGGATATTCAACAGGAAATGATATCATAGTTATAGATGTTAGTCTTATGAATAAAATTAATGTGGATGAAGAGAGTGGAACAGTAACGATAGAAGGTGGAGTAAGAAATAGAGAACTTTACGAAGCACTAGGTAAACTTGGATATCCATTCCCAGGAGGAGGTTGCCCAACGGTTGGCGCAGTAGCTTACACTTTAGGTGGAGGCTGGGGGTACTCTGGAAGACTTTTTGGCCTTGGATGTGATAATTTATTAGAAGTAACTTACATAGATTATAGTGGTAATGAAATAGTTGCAAATGAAAATGAGAATGAAGATTTATTTTGGGCATCTAAAGGATGTGGTGGAGGTAATTTTGGAGTAGTTACTTCTATGACATTTAAAATACCAGATAAAATAAAAATGGCAACACTTATAAATTTCGATTGTCCTAATATGGATACTTTAGAAATGGTAGATTTAATTAAAGTTTTATTTAAGGAGTTTGAAACTTTAGATAATCGTATGAATCTTAAAACTGCTATTTATAATTCAAGTGAAAGAGGAATGGGAATTAAATCTACAGGATTATTTTATGGTGATGAAAAAGAGGCTAATAAAATATTAGAGAAAATTAAAAGTATACCTACAAAAATTAATTATAGTTTAGAATATATGACTGTTTTAGAAGCGAACAGAATTATACAAGATAGTCATCCAGACTATGAAAAATATAAATCAACAGGAAGATTTGTATGTAGGGATTATACAGAAGATGAAATAAAAGATCTTATTAACATAGTAAAAAATAAGGCAAAAGGTTCGTATTATACTGCAATTTCATTTTATGGATTAGGTGGAGCTATTAAAAATATAGATAAAACCTCATCAGCATTTTACTATAGAGATGCAAAATTCATTATGGGAATACAATCTGTATTTGAAGAGGACGAATATAAAAAAGAAAACATAGAATGGGTAAAAGAAAACTTTAAACATATAGAAAAAATAACAAAAGGTTCATTTGTAAATTTCCCATTTAGTGATCTTTCTGATTATGAAAAAGAATATTATGGAGATAATTATAAAAGATTAAGAGATGTAAGAAAAAAATATGATCCATTAAATATATTTAGTTTTGAACAAGGAATAAAATAATTATAAAAAATAAGGTTACCATTAATTTTGGTAACCTTATTTTTATAGTTCAATTAAGTTTATATATTATTAAATCCTTGTAACTAGATCGGCTAATAGTTCTGATAATCTAGAATCTTGATTATTAAGAGTTTCTCTTAAAGATAAAACTTCTTTAGTTAGATTTTGAATTTTAATATTATCCTGTAAACTCATTTCCTTTAATTTTAAGTTTTCTTCATTTTTAATAGCTAAGTTTTCTTTAAGATAGTCTATGCATTCTTGAATAAGCTCTTTATTTTCATTAAATCTCTTTAAATTTTCCTCTATTTTTTCTAATTTTAATTTGTAAGATAATGAATTTTTCTTTTCGATATCTAAACTAGCATTAAGATTATAGATCAATTTGTCTTTTTGATTTATTAGTTTAGTATATGAATAAATTTTTTCGTGAAGATTAGAGTTTGATGATGAATCATCAACATCTACATTTCTGTTGTTAGAAAGTAGTAAAAAATTATAATTTATAAATGGTTTATCATCTCGAGCTACAAGATTAAAATTAGACCAAGAATCAGTAGTTAAATTAAATGTTTTATATCCTAATTCATAGAAATCATTAAATCTTTGATAAAGAATACGGAGTTCGTTATCTTTTGTTATATAGATATTAATAGGTGTATTATGATAACCATCGATTGTATCTATTAATTTAATATCAGATAGTTTATAAATCTCATGTAACTTTTGATGAAGAAGTATAGTTTTATTTGTAGCTTTATTAAATAATGCATAAATAATGTTTACCTCATTATCTAATGGAATAACTTTAAATTTTATTGTATATGCACCATTTATAGTTTTTTGAAGTAATAACTCTTTACTCCATTTCAATTTATTATTTACTTTAAATAATAAATTACCATTAAAGTCTTTGTAAAAAATATAAATAATGTCATTTGGAAGAGATGTTAAATAAAATTTTGGACTGCAATTTTTAGCAATTACTTCATAAGGAGACCAATCACCTTCTTTAAAATTTCTGCATAGAATACATGAATTTTCGCGAGAAGCAAAATTCCAAATTATATTACTTGATTCGTTAAATAAATAGAGATTTTTACCTTTAAACATAAATTTTCCTTCTTAAAAGTGCTCTTTATATAAAATATGATAAAAACTATAAAAAAACACAATAAATGTAAACTTTTTTTAAAGTATGAATAATATGGTATTAAGAATAATAACTTTAAATTATATTTTCAAAGAGGAGAATAGATATGAAAAATATACAAGATGTGATGATAGAAATGGATAACTTAAGTGAAGAAATTACAACAAAGATGGCTGAAGAAAAAGAAGAAGCTAAAGAAGAATTTGTTGTTGATGAAGCTGTTGCTGAAGAAGCATGTGCTCATCACAGACCACCAATGAGAGAAAAAGTAGAATTTTGCTGTACAATTGGTTTACCAAATCAACACAAAAAACATCATATATTAGATAAAGACGAAAAGACTAAAATACTATTTGATTTAAGTTGTCTTGAAGCTATAATAGTTCAAAAATGTATTAATGGATGTCCTAAATACGAAGTAAAAATTGTTGGATGTATTCCATTTACAGTAAATGTACCAATAAGAAAGAAAGATGATCAATGTATTGAAAAGGTAGATACTAAATGTCACCACTGGAATGGAATGGAAGAAGGCTGTGAAGAAGCAACCGAGACTTTAGAAGGTATTAAAGAAGAAGAAACTTTAAAATACCCACATAAAGACCATATATTCTTATGTTGCAGTAATAGTGTGTGTGTAAATAAGACTATTTGTGTAAAATGTACACGTGATGAGGCTGCAGTTGCACGTTTTATATTAGAAGAAAAGTTAGAAAATTGTAAATGCGTAAAAGTAAAAGATGTAAAAGTATGTGAAGATAAAGATGATTGCTTAATAACAGTAAAAGGTAAATTTGAACTTCCAAATTGCAATATGCCTACAGGTATGATGTGGGATTGTAATCCAAGAGGATAAAAATAAAACCTTATATTTTGACAAATTTAAAAAACTAGTTTTTAAAAATTAAAATACCCCATGGAATAGATTTTTTAATCTATTTCATGAGGTATTTTTTATTAACTAAATATTTAGGAGATTTTAATAGTATGGCTTTGTAATGAGTATATAATTAATAAATAAAACTACTTAGGAAAGGAGTCAAATATGAATAATGAATCTTTTAAAGAATTAATCTTTTTAGATAACTTAAGGGTACGGGTTGTTCTAGAAAGTATATTAGTTGGTTTAGGGGCTGGGTTTATTGTTTCTTTATATAGATTAGTTTTAAAGTATATTGGAGATTATAGTTTAAAAATATATGAATTTATGTATGTACATAAGCTTTACATATTTTTAGGATTATTATTTTTAATGTTTGTTGGATACATAGTTGGAAGAATGGTAGAGAAAAATCCAATGATAAGTGGTAGTGGTATACCACAAATAGAAGGATCACTTAAAGGATATTTTAATATAAAAAATCCACTTACAATACTAATTAATAAATTTATTGGAGGAGTTCTTGCAATAGGTTGTGGATTATCCTTAGGGATAGAAGGCCCATCAATTCAATTAGGAGCAAGTATTGGGAACCTTTATAGTAATATCACTAAAAAAATAAAATTAGAGGAAAGATATTTAATATCAAGTGGAGCTGGAGCTGGACTTGCAGCAGCTTTTAATGCACCTTTTGCTGGTGTTATGTTTTCTCTTGAAGAAGTAAATAAAGATTTTTCTCCTCTGATTTTATTACCAACGATAGCTGCTGCGGTTTCATCAGATCTTGTAACTTGGGTATTTTTCGGATCAGAACCGATATTACATGTAGATAAACTTAAAACTATACCAGCTAGTTATTATATACTTATTGTAATTTTAGGTATAATAGTAGGTCTTGGAGGAGTGTTATATAATAATACACTTCTTAAAACTCAAGATTTATATAAAAAACTTAAAGTCAAATTAAGAATAAGAATGATGATTCCATTTGCTTGTGCAATGATTTTTGGTTTATTTCTTCCAGAAGTTCTTGGAGGAGGAAATCCATTAATTAATAGAATATTAGTAGACGGTATGGTTCTTAAATTTGGAATAATATTATTAGTTTGCAGATTTATATACTCAATGATTAGTTTTGCTTCTGATACACCAGGGGGAATATTATTTCCACTTTTAACTTTAGGAGCTTTAGTTGGAGTTATTTTTGGACATGTGGCAGTAAATGTTTTAGGAATTGATAGTTCATTTATAATTAACTTTGTATTACTTGCTATGGCGGGAATGTTTGCATCAATAGTAAGAGCTCCAATAACTGGTCTAATACTTGTATGCGAAATGAGTGGTTCGATATCACAACTTGGACCTCTTGCAACAGTTTGTGGAACAGCTTATTTAGTTGCAGAAATTTGCAAGTGTGAGCCAGTTTATACATCATTATTAAAGAGAAGAATTGCTTCAAATACTTGTGAAAAAGAAGAAATCTCAGGTGAAAGAAGAGTTGTTAATTGTATAGTTGAACTTGGGTCACCAATAGTTTCAAAGAATATAAAAAATATTAAACTTATAAATAATGCTCTTATAGCTAGTATAGAAAGAGAAGGAAATACAATTATTCCAAATGGAGATACTACTATACGTCCAGGAGATTATTTAACGGTATTAGTTGATAAAAATTATGAAACAATATTAAGGAAAGAATTAGAAAAATTATGCGAATCACAAGATTAATTAAGGTTTAAATTAAATGTTTTATTGAATTTTAAAGATATAAAATTATTAGTAATTTTATATCTTTTTTTATTTAATTATAATCTTGCAAAAAAAACTTAAATAAGATACATTTACAATAAGAAGATAATTTACATAAGATAAAATTTATAAAAACAAAGGAGGTAACAATATGGAATTATTAACAGCAGTTGCCATTAGTGTAGGTATTCTATCAGGATTATGGGCCTGGATTAGTGCTTCATTTGGACTTATAACATGGGTTGGATTTATAGGCTGTACAAGTTACTTTGCATCTGGGGGAAAGTTTAAAGGATTAAAAAAATCTATTTTAGCTAACTTATCAGGTGTTCTTTGGGCAATGTGTATTATACTTGGAACTAAATATCTTGGAGGTACATATATTTCTTACATATTAACTGGATTCTTCTCATTTATTATGTGTATCCAAGCTAAAGGAAAATTATTAGAGTTTATTCCAGGAGCCTTTTGTGGAGCGTGTGCTACATTTGGTGCAGGTGGAAATTGGTCTTTAGTTATAATTTCTTTAATATGTGGTGGAATTCTTGGTCATGTTTCAGATATTGGGGGAACTTTCTTAAGTTTAATTACAAGAAAAAAAGAACTTTAAAAATGTAGAGGGGATTGAGAGAATTTATGAATTTTAAAAATATTCATCATGTTGCTATAATAAGTTCTAATTATGAAAAGTCAAAAAATTTTTATACTAAAATATTAGGACTTGAAATAATAAGAGAAGTTTATAGAGAAGATAGAGATTCATACAAATTAGATTTAAAGATTGGAAATAGTCAAATAGAGTTATTTTCATTTAGAAATCCACCAAAGAGATTAAGTTATCCAGAAGCGTGTGGGCTTAGACATTTAGCTTTAGAAGTTAATAATATAGAAGAGGTTATAAATGAACTTAACTTAAATGGAATTGATACAGAAGAAGTAAGAATAGATGAATTTACAAATTGTAAATTTACTTTTTTTGAGGATCCAGATGGACTTCCAATAGAATTATATGAAACTAAATAGTATATTTAAATCTAGTATTTAGATAAAAAAAGCTTAAATTTAAAATTTAAGCTTTTTTTATTATTTATCTTTTTTTATAAAGTGTTTTACCTTCTTTTATAGTTTCGAGTACAGTTATATCTTTAATATTTAAAGGATTAACTTTAAGTGGATTTTTATCTAATATAACTAAGTCAGCTAATTTACCAGGTTTTAATGAACCCTTTTTATCTTCTTCAAAATATTGCATAGCTGCATTTATAGTAACTCCCTTTAATGCATCTAAAGGAGTTATTTTTTCAAAATCACCTAATACAATTCCGTCTTTTGTAATTCTATTAACAGCACACCATACAGTTTCTAACATATTAGGTAGTATAACAGGTGTATCTTGGTGGAATGTATAAGGAATATTTCTATCTAAAGCACTTTTAGCTGGACTAATTTTATAAGCTCTTTCTTTTCCAAGATTTTTTATATGAACATCACCCCAATAGTAAGTATGTGCAATAAAGAAAGATGGTATCATATTTATTGCAGTCATTTTATCTAATTGATCTTCTCTAACAGTTTGTGCGTGTATCATAACAGGCTTAATATTAGGAGGATTAGTAAATGACTTTTTAGCTTCATAAAAAGAATCTATAAATTGATTGCAAGCTGCATCCCCATTACAGTGAGATAAAATTTGAATATCTTCGCTTAAAGCAGTTTTAATAAAATCTATTACCTCATTATCTTTATATATAGGGTATCCAACATAATCTTTAGGCCCGCTTGTATAAGGCTTTGTAAGCCAAGCAGTTTTTGCCTGAGGTGATCCATCTAGAAAGATTTTATATCCACCAATTTTAAATCTATTTAAATAATTTTTTACGTATTCAGTATTATTTTTCACTATTTCAGGACTATTTTTTAAATCTACATAACCAACAACATCAATAAATAAATTATTTTCAGTAGAGGCATGTTTTAATAAATTAAATTCATTTTCATTAACCATTCCATCCTGTGCGGTTGTTATACCATAGCTTAAATAAACATTTTGTGCTTCAATTAATAATTTATTTAAATTTTCCAGAGAAGGGGTAGATAGTCCTCTTGAACAGTTTATAAATGCATTTTCTTCTAAATAACCATTTGGTTCATCTGAATTAGGAAGTCTTCCTATTAAGCCGCCACTAGGATCTTTAGTTTCTGGTGTAATATTAAGTTTTTTTAGTGCAAGAGAATTAAGTACACCAGCATGTCCAGATGCATGAGATATAATTATTGGATTAGTAGATGATGCTTTATCTAAAACATATTTATCTGGATGTCTATTTTCATTTAATATATTATTATCATAGCCAAATCCAACAATCCAATCATTATCTTCTAATTTTTTCATATGTTTAAAATTTTTAATTTTATTTATAATATCGTCAAAGCTTTTAGCAGAAGTTAAAGAGACAAAAGCAAGAGTATTTGCAAAAGCTGTTATGTGACTATGTGAATCAATAAAAGAAGGCATTAAAGTTTTTCCTTCTAAATCAATTAATTCTATATCAGTTGTATTTTTACTTAAAATATCATCTTTGTTACCTAATTCTTTTATAATTCCATTTTCAATCAATATGGCTTCACAATAAAGATCGTTTTCCATAGTTAAAATATCTCCATTAAAAAAAAGTTTCCTCATAAAATCCCCTCCATTTAATCATTTACAACAATATACCATAATTTTGTAAAAAATTACACATATATAAGGTAAATATACTTATTATTCAATGAATTTATAATAAACTTTCAATGAAAATTGAATATTAAAAATTTATTATTAAAAATACTATAAAGGCTAGAATAAATAGGGGATAAAATGTTAATATTGAAAATATTAAAGAAATAACTATTTTAGGGAGAGTTTTATGAAAATTGGATTAGTATTATCAGGTGGAGGCGGAAAAGGCGCCTATGAACTTGGTGTTTGGAAGGCACTAAAGGAATTAGAATTAGATAAATATATAGATGTTTTTTCAGGTACTTCTATAGGAGCTTTTAATGCTGTTTTATTTGCTCAGGATGATATGAAAGCTGCTGAAAAGTTATGGGATGAAGTAACTATGGATAAGCTAGTTCCAATAAGTAAATTTGAACTTATTAAAAGGGGACTTGAGCTTGTAATTGGTGGAAGACATATCAATTTAGCAAAAAAATATATGATTCAAAGACTTGAAGAGGGCGGAGTACCTAAAGATGGTGCAAAAGAAATAATAGATACATATTTAGATGTAGGGAAAGTAAAGAGAAGAAAGAAAATATGTTATGCTGCTTGTACTGAGTTACCATCATTTACACCAAAATATTTTAAGATTAATGATTATGATGATGAAACAGCAAAAGATATGGTAATAGCATCAGCATCATTACCTATGATATATGATTGTACTGAAGTGTTAGGAGTTAAGTATGTAGATGGAGGGGTCACGGATAACACACCAATACAGCCAGTTTATGGTGAAAATTGTGACATAATAATAGTAGTATTGTTATCTAAGGATATAAGTATTGATAAGTCCCTTTATCCAGGTACTAGAATATTAGAACTAGCTCCAAAAAATTTAAATGAAAATACATTTAAAGGAACTTTAAATCTTGATACTGAATCTAAAAGAACTAGAATTAAAGAGGGATACGAAGATACTATGGGACTTTTAGAACCAATAATGATTATGAGTAAATTAAAGTATGAAAAAGAAGAGGAAGAAACACATCCAAAGCTATATAAAGTTTATAATTGGATGAAAAGAAGAACTTAAGGAGAAATGAAAGGTTATGTCTATATTTTTTTATGATACAGATATTGGTAAGATAGGAATAGAAGAAAAAGATGGCTTTATAGTTAAAGTTCATTTTAGTAGTAATACATCTTTTAAAGATGAGGAGATTAAAGAGACAGATGTAATAAAGAAAGCATATGTAGAATTAAATAATTATTTAAAAGGGGACATAAAAGAATTTACTATTCCATTAAAAGTAGATGGAACTGAATTTATGCAGGAAGTTTGGGGTGGGCTACTAAGAATTCCATATGGAGAAACTTTATCATATAAGGAGTTAGGTGAAAAGATTGGTAGACCAAAGGCTGCCCGTGCTATAGGTCTTGCATGCAACAAAAATCCAATTCCTATATTTATACCTTGTCATAGGATTGTAGGAAGTAATGGGAATTTAACAGGCTATTTAGGTGGTATAAATATAAAGAAGAAACTTTTAGAGATAGAGAAAAACAATTATTAAAAGAGGCTGTCGTAGTAGGAGATTAAAATCCACTAGCGACAGCCTTTTTTGTATAAATAAATATAAAATTTTTAAAGTTTTAGATTTATTTTTTAGGCAAAACGGTTGATATACTATACCAAAGTTTATTACTTCTTGGAAATTCAATTTTTTGAATTTCTTTAAGAATTTTTTTTATTTCTTTGTATTCTAAGTTTTTTATAATATTATTTTTAAAACCATCTTCAATAACAGTATAACTATTTTCTAATTTTAGCACTTCAACTTTTCTATCCTTTTTAAATGTTTTGAATACAACCTTTTGGTTTGGAGTCATCCTCTTTAAAGATGTCATTGCAATATTTATAAAATCTAAATTACTCACCATCATTTAGATACACCCCTAACGTTAGATAATAACTTTAAAAATTCATTTTTAATAATTATGTTTGATATGAAAAATATTATTATCTCATCATCTTTATAAATGTATGCAACTCTCCATTCTAAGAATTTATTGTATGATATTTTATATTCGTATATAGTCTTGCCCTCGTATTTTAATCCACGACAAGTTTTTATTTTATAAGGCTTTTCTTCGATAAGGTTAATTGTATTTTTATTAATAGTATCTTTTATAAAATCCTCATATTTTTTATTTCTATTAAAAAATCTATCTAATTCTTTATTATTTTGAATTATTATTTTTTTATATTTCATAAACAACACTTCTTTATTTTTATTATATATTAGATTTAAAGCTTTTTATTATTTCAGATTCGACTTTGCGCTGACCTAATCTTTCTATAACTTCTGCAAATCTTTCTTTTTTTATTGCATTTTCATTATAAAAATTTATAGTTTTATCAATAAGTCTACTTAACTCTTCTTCTTTAAATCTTTTCTTCATTGGCGTAGCTTTTCTTGACCTTCTTCCAGATCTTCCACCTAAGAATACTAAGAATTCCATTTGATTCATAACTATATTGAACTTGGGGATTACTGCAAAATCGTTGCTCTGTGCCTTTCCATAGCTATTCATACATCCGAAAATACCAATTTTAAATTTTGCTGGAACCTCTCTTCCTAAGAATTCAGCTTCAATTTTCTTAGATAATTTTCTAGTATCTATCATTCCATGCTTACATACTGTACCTTTACAAGCTACTATAGCTCTAACAGTGTTTCCAGCTCCTCCAATTCTAAGATTTTCTTTATTTGCTCTATCTATAACAGCATTTATATTTTCTTCTTTTATATATGGAATTTCTATAGTTAATCTACTAGTTAAACTTAATTCGCCATTACCAAATTCATTAGCTATTTGAACTAAAGCTTGCATATCTTTTGCTTTAAAATATCCAACATCACTTAAGAATCTAATCACATAAAAGTCCTCTTGCTTTTGATTAATGATTCCCATCTTTTTTAATTTTAATTTTTCATCTCTCGTTAGTTTGTTACGCATTTTAAAATCTCCCTATAATTAACTTTAATTTAATTATATATCTAAAAACTATATAAAAAATATATATAGTTTTTATGACTTAGATAGGTAAATGCTTATATAAAAAGGGACTAAAAGCTATTTATGACTTTTAATCCCTTTTATTTAATTAGTTTAATTATAGCACTAGATCTTTTTTAAAAGTCAGGAATTCGTCCTAATATATGAGCTCTATCTTTTATTCTAATTAAAACTGCCCAAAGAGTTACTAAATAGCTCTTAGCTATTTCATCAAAATCTAATAAAGTATTAGTATTCCTCATTTTTTCTATATAAGCTCTTACAAAAGCGGTTACTGTAAATATTATTACACCTTCTAATGAGAAAATTTCACCTGCATCAGTTAAGTCTGTTGAATCTAGGTTATCATCTATATTATTAAGTCTATCAATTAAAATTTCTTGTCCAATAAGGGTAGCTTCTAAATAATAAATGCTAGATAAGGTAAATAGGAAACTTCCAACAATTTCCCAATTAACTACTTGAAGTTCAAGTTCTGTTAAATATCTATCTAATTCAGGATTAATGTTATTGTTATTAGAGGTGTTAAATGTATTAAATGAGGAGTCAGTAGTATTATTATAAGTAGCCATATAATCACCTCAAAATATAATTATTATACAAAGCCTTCTCCAGAAGCATTTATGTTTGCAATTTCTTTTAATGCTTCAAGTCTTTTAAAGTTAGCAACAACACTAGCTATATAAGCCTGCACTAATGTATTATAAGGTTCTAAGTTAGAACCAGTAATGCCTTTGAGTTTTTGCTCATAAAACCTTTTATAAGCAACAAAATTTAATATTACAAGTCCTAAAGTAATTTTTGTTTCTCCTGAAATTAATATTAAAATAGGATCCCCTAGTGAAGATTCTATTCCGGCCATTTCATTATAGCTCCTAGCTTTATCTAAATTTGAAGCCATTATAAATTCATAGTACCCATATATTAATAAGGCTGAACCGAAAATTTCGTAATTAGCAATATCTAAATCTAGTCGATTAAAGAAATCTGAAGTGAATTCATTAGATTCATTCAAATAATCACCTCTATGTAATAGAAATATATTATAATATATGATAATTTATAAAAATTTCTACTAAAAAATTAAGTTAAAAACATAGAGGACTAATACTACTAAGAACTGCTTGAGGAGAAACTTCCTTAAATTGTTCAAATAAAGTTAGAGATGGATCTATAACTTCTATTTCTTCATTATCGTATTTAAATGATATGTAAGTGTAATCAAAATCAAATCTTAAATCACCTGGATATTCATGCATAGAATTAAAATTATAATCTTTCATAAAATCAATAATGATTTCCCTATTTTCATTAAGTTTACATAGTTCTAGAATATACTTTTCTTCAATTATGTATCTTTGTTTTATTTCATTTAGAAAATCAAGCAATTTCTCTACAGGTTTTATAATTGTATTACCATCATCATCAGTTAATGTATATCCATCTAGAGTGCACTTAGCAAATAATTTATTTATTCTAGTCATTAAAAGTGTTTCTTTATTTTCTTTATGGAATTCACCGTATTCTATTTTTATTTTCTTATTTTTATAATTAAATAGCTCAGATAAATCTTTATCATTACTATATATAATATTATCTAATTTTTTACTAAGATAATAACTTTCATCATTTTCTAAAGCGTTTTTATATTCATTTAACTCATTTATTAATTCGTCAATTTTTTTTAGCTTCAGCTCTTTATTCAAATCTATCCCTCCTAAAGTTATAGTTAAAAATATTATAACATAATAAAATATGGTGAGTATTCCATTTTTGTATAGAAAAATTTGCAGAATAAAGAGGAAATAGTGTATAATTCAAAAAAATAATATATTAAGAAAAGAGTGAGAGAAGTTTATGAAAAAACATAAAAAAGAAACCATTTTAATTGGAATTGGTTTAATTTTATTATCTATATTTTTACATTATCTTCATTACTTAACATTTAAAGATTTACATCATACATTAATTTTCTTATTTGCAGATATTGCATTTATTCCAATGGATGTTTTCTTTACAGCTTTTGTTATTGAAAAACTTCTAGCAAGTAGAGAAAAAGTTCATAACATGGAAAAATTAAATATGATAAAAGGTGTATTCTTCTCTGAATTTGGTTCAGATCTTTTAGAAGAACTTACAAAAGGAGATAGAAATATTTCAAATTTATCAAAAATTGCGATTGTTGATAAAGAATGGGGAAAGAAAGAGTTTAAGGAACTTGAAGATACAATAAAAGAACATAATTTTTCTATTGATGTTAATAAGGTAGATATAAATAAAATCAGAGATATACTTAGAAACAAAAAAGATATGTTAATTTCTTTTATAGGAAATCCAACTTTAATGGAGCATGAAGTATTTTCAGATTTACTAATGTCTTTATTCCATTTATTAGAAGAGTTTGATGATAGATATTATAATTTAATATGTGACTGTTGTGATGATAATCATATAGAAAAAGATTTAAATGTAGCCTATGAACAACTTACAAAAATATGGTGTAGATATATGAGACATTTAAAAGGATCATATCCACAATTGTTCGTTAAAGCTATGCTTCATAATCCATTTGATTATAGAGATTTAGAAGACAAGCTTGAAACATGTGGACTTAAATGTAAAAGTAAAATATAAACAAAAAGATTGAAACTAAATTTAGTTTCAATCTTTTTTATATTTAGTATAATTGTTCTATCAAATAACCATCAGATATAAATCTATTTTTTATTGTATCTATATGTTCATAACCATTAGTTTCTACTGTAACTTCAAGTAGAGTATTCTTAAGTTTATTAACAGCTTTAAATTGATTATGCTCAAGCTTTACAACATTTGCATTTAACTCTTTAAGAATATGGGTAATTCTATTTAGTTCTCCTGGTATATTTGGAAGTTCTATAGAGAAGCAAAACAGACGTCCACGAGAAACTAAACCACTATTTATTAAAGAAGTTATAGTAAGCATATCAATATTTCCACCACTTATTATAGAAACAATATTTTTGCCTTCAAAATTAAGCTTTGAAAGGGCTGCAAGTGATGCTGCGCCTGAAGCTTCAGCAATTAACTTATGTTTTTCACTAAGAGCTAAAAATGCATCAACGATTTCATCATCAGTTACTGTGATAATTTCATCAACATACTCTTTTATTATTGAGAATGTAATATCTCCAGGGGATTTAACGGCAATACCATCTGCAATTGTATTTACAGAAGTAAGCGGTGTTAATTTACCAAGATGGAAACTAGTTTCCATGGCATTAGCCCCAGCTGCTTGAACACCAATTATTTTAATATTTGAATTTATCCCTTTAGCAGCAAGTGCAACTCCACTTATAAGTCCACCGCCACCAATTGGACAAACTATTACATCAATAGCCTTTAAGTCTTCTAATATTTCTAATGCGATTGTACCTTGACCATATATTACATTAAGATCATTAAAAGGATGTAAGAAAGTATATCCTTTTTCTTCTTCTAATTTTTTAGCATAACTATATGCATCATCATAAACAGAGCCATGTAAAATAACGTTTCCACCTAAATCTTTAGTAGATTTTACTTTTAAATAAGGTGTAGTAGTTGGCATAACTATAGTAGCTTTTATTCCCATAAGATTAGCTGCATATGCTACTCCTTGTGCATGATTTCCAGCAGAAGAGCAGACAACTCCTTTTTCTTTTTCTTCATCACTTAAACTCATCATTTTATTTAATGCGCCCCTTAGCTTATAAGCTCCAGTAAGTTGTAAGTTCTCACACTTCATATAAACATTATTGTTACTTTGCTTCGAGAAGAAATTACTGTGAAGAAGTGGAGTCTTAACTACCACATCTTTAATATGTTCTTTAGCTACCCTTATATTATCTAAATTCATAAAAACACCTCTCTCTTTTGTATCCTCACAATTATTATAACATTTTCATAAAAAAGGAAAATAATAAATTATAAAAATATTTAGACATTTGTAGAAAAAAATTCTATAATGAAAATGGAAGATATAAAAGGAGGGAATTTACTATGGTAAAAACAGTAATCAATACAAAGAATGCGCCAGAAGCATTAGGACCATATTCACAAGCTATCAAGATCGGAGATATGATTTTTACATCAGGACAAATTCCAATAAACCCTGAAACAAAAGAATTAGTTACTGAAATTAAGAAGGCAACTAAACAAAGTCTAACAAACATTAAAAACATATTAGAAGAAGCTGGAACAAGTATGAATAAGGTTGTTAAAACTACTGTATTCGTTAAAGATTTAAATGATTTTGCAGCAGTTAATGAAGTTTATGCTACTTTCTTTGAGGGAGAACCACCAGCAAGAAGTTGCGTTCAAGTGGCTAAATTACCACTAGATGCTCCAGTTGAAATTGAAGTAATTGCGACTATGTAATTATTTGTTTTACAATTTTAATTATATGTTAAGATAGTGAAAAAGCCTAAGAATTTAAAATGAATTCTTAGGCTTTTTCACTATAAATTAATTAAAGAAATAAATTAAAGTTAATGTTATTTATATAAATAAAAATACTGAATATTATAAAAATATATAGTATATATTAAATACAAATTATATAAAGGTTGAGGTGAAAAAATGAATATCTTACTTATGAAAATAACAATAAGAAGTGAATGGGTTAATTCTTTAAAAGAAAAAAGAATGATAGTTAGAAGTATAAGTCAAAGGCTTAAAAATAAATTTAATATTTCCCTTGGTGAAGTAGATAATATGGATAATCATAAGCTAATTACTATAGGGATTTCAGCTATTTGTGGAAATAATAAAATAGCAGATAGTATGAAGGAGAAAATATTAGAATTTGTAGATGATAATGTTGAAGGCGAAATTATAGATATTTTATGGGACATAGAAAAATTTTAATATTTACTAAATTATGATGAACAATAAGAATTAGTTATACATAGATTAATGGTAAATAACAAATTAAAAAGTATAGACCTTATAAAGCTAAAAATACAAATTTATATTATTTTTAGAAATTAATATAAAGAATTGATATATATAAATTTTTTATAAAAGGTTATTGACAAAGTATTAAAAATATAATATATTATATACAAGTAGTTTATGGATAAAATTTCAAAAGAAATAATTTATTTACAAATAAAATATCGACTTCTTATCAAGAGTGGTGGAGGGACTGGCCCTATGAAGCCCGGCAACCTGCTAAATTAATAGCAAGTTTTAAATATAGTTTTATATTTAAAGTGTTATTTTAGTGTGGTGCTAAATCCTGCAGATTTAATGTCTGATAGATAAGGGAATACATTAATAGGGCAAGAAACTTTTCATGCACTAGAGATTTATTCTCTAGTGCATTTTTTATTTTCTAAAAAAGGGGGCTTTAAGTATATGATAAAGGTTAAAAATTTAAAAAAGAAATTTGGAGAAATAGAAGTTTTAAAAGATATATCCTTAGAAGTTAAAAAAGGAGAGATATACGGAATAATAGGCCATAGCGGAGCTGGTAAATCAACACTTTTAAGATGTTTAAATGGATTAGAAAGCTATGATACAGGAAGCATTTTAATAAAAGATAAGGAAATTAAAGATTTAAACAAATTAGAAATAAGGGAACTTAGAAAAGATATAGGAATGATATTTCAAAATTTCAATCTATTAGAAAGAAAAAATGTATATGAAAATATAGCACTTCCATTAGAGCTTTGGGGATATAAAAAAGAACAAGTTAAAGAGAGGGTTTTAGAATTATTAAAGCTTGTAGATTTAGAAAATAAAATTAAAAGTATGCCGTCAGAATTAAGTGGTGGTCAAAAGCAAAGAGTTGCAATTGCAAGAGCATTAGCATTAAAACCAAGTATACTGTTTTGTGATGAAGCAACTTCAGCATTAGATCCTAAAACAACTAAGGACATACTGTCATTAATTTTAAAAATAAATAAGGAAATTGGGATAACTATAGTAATGGTTACTCATCAAATGGAGGTGGTAAAAGAAGTTTGCGAGAAAATAACACTTTTAGAAGGGGGAAAAATTAAAGCTCAAGGTAAAGCGGAAGAATTATTTTTAAAGCCAGGAGTATCACTTAAAAAATTCCTTGGTGAAAATGATATAGACCTATTACCAGAGAGCGGAATAAATATAAAAATATTTTTCCCGAAAGATTCATCAGAAAATGCACTTATAACTAAAATGGCAAGGGACACAAATATAGATTTTTCAATAGTATGGGGCAAGCTAGAAAGGTTTAGAGAAAGTGTTCTAGGAAATTTAGTTATAAACATAAATGATGAAGATAAAGATATTATTTTTAATTATCTAAAAGAAAAAAATGTTCAGTGGGAGGTATTATAAATGTTTGAAGAAATATTAAAAGCTACGTGGGAAACAGGATATATGGTTGTTTTATCAACATTTTTTGCACTTATAGTTGGATTTATTATTGCAATAGCTTTAACTTTAACAGCAAAAGATGGATTAAAGCCAAATAAAGGAATATATAGTGTACTAGATTTTATAGTTAATATATTAAGAAGCTTTCCATTTGTAATACTTATGGTTGCAGTATTCCCACTAAGCAGAATAATAGTTGGAACAACGGTTGGCAAAGAAGCAATGATAGTTCCATTAACTATAGCAACAGCACCTTTTATTGCAAGAATCATAGAAAGTGCATTAAGAGAAGTGGACAAAGGAGTTGTAGAAGCTGCAAAATCCTTTGGTGCATCAGATAGTCAAATAATATTTAAAGTTATGCTTAAAGAAGCAGTACCATCAATAGTTTCAGGATTAACGTTAACTATAATTAGTGTAATTGGATATTCAGCAATGGCAGGGGCAATAGGTGCAGGTGGACTAGGAGATGTTGCTATAAGATATGGTTATCATAGATACCAAACAGATTACATGGTTGTAACAGTAATATTATTAATAATTATAGTTCAAGGGCTACAAAGTCTAGGAAATTATTTTTATAAAAGACTTTCAAAATAATAAATATAAAAGCAATAAGTGAAATAATAAAAAGGGGGATTTTAATATGAAAAAAAGAATAATAATATCATCAATATTAGTAGGAGTATTATCATTAGCATTAGTAGGTTGTGGTGGAAATAGTAAAGGGGACGATAAGACTATAACAATAGGTGTTACACCAGTTCCTCATAAGGAAATTGTAGAACATGTAAAACCTAAATTAGAGGAAAAAGGATATAAAGTTGAAATAAAAGAATTTACTGATTATGTAACTCCAAATAAAGCATTATCAGAAGGAAGTTTAGATGCAAACTTCTTCCAACACATTCCATATTTAAATGAACAAAATAAATCAGAAAATTTAGGATTAACATATACGGCTAAAGTACATTTAGAGCCACTTGGTTTATACTCAAAGAAATTAAAAAATATAAATGAGTTAAAAGATGGGTCTACTATAGCAATACCAAATGATCCTTCAAACGAAGCTAGAGCATTAAGACTTCTAGAAGCAAATGGTCTTATAAAACTAAAGGATGGAGAACTTATAACACCTAAAGATATAACAGAAAATACTAAAAATTTAAAGTTTAGAGAATTAGAAGCTGCATCAATTCCAAGAACTGTTGAAGATGTCGATGCTGCTGTAATTAACGGAAATTATGCTATAGATTCAGGCTTTTCAGTTAAAAAAGATGCATTAATAGTAGAAGATAAAGATTCTAAAGCCGCAGAACCATACTCAAATATAATTGCTGTAAAAGAATCAGATAAGGATAGCCAAAAGATAAAGGATTTAACAGAAGCTTTAACTTCAGAAGATGTTAAAAACTTTATAAATGAAAAATACGATGGAGCAGTAATTCCAGTATTTTAATGAAGAAGTATTATATAAAAGGTAGCTAAAAATAGCTACCTTTTAATTTTTGTATATATTATTAGGTGGTATATTAATTTACATTAGAAACATAAAAGGGTAAAATAAAGAGAATAAACTATTTTTTGGAGGGAAGGGTAATGAATATATCAAAAGTTTGTGTAAATTTAACAGGACAAGATATTTTAAGTATAATAAATGACTTTGTTAATATTAATGGATTAACGCTTAATGAAGTTACGATAGATAATGGTGTAGAGATAAAAGGAAGCTTTAAAAAAGGAATAAAAATAGATTTTAAGCTTTTAATAGATGAATTAAATGTAGTTAATGGTAAAGTTGTAGGAAAACTTTCTAAGTTAAAAGTGTACAAGCTAGGTATATTTAGAATATTTAGAAGTTTAGCTTTAAAAACATTAATAAAAGTTATTGGAGATATTGGAATACATACAAATAAAGATGTAATCACTGTTGATATTGATAAAGTCTTAGAAAAATTCCCATTTATAAAAATTAATGTGAAAGGTGTTTATATAAAAGAAAATACTGTAGCAGCAGAAGTTTCAAATATAAACTTAGATTTATCAAAATTAAACACAGAAGAAAAGATTGAAGATGTAAAAGAGTGTGTAGAAGATATAGCTTCTGTTAATAATATAGAAGAAAAAGAAGAAAACTTAGTATATGAAAGTAGAGAAGATGAAACTTTAGAAGAAAGTACAGAATATGAAGAGATATTAGAAAATGCTAAGAAAAAAGAAGATTATTATACAGTAGGTAGAGATACTACAAAAGAAAAAATTGAAGAAAAGTTGCCTGATAATGCTAAGGTATATTCAGATTATTTATTTTTAATACCAGACTTAGTTGCACTTATTTTTAGATTATTAAAAGATAATAGAGTACCTATAAAAACAAAACTTGCAGTGTCAGGTTCAATAGCATATATAATATGTCCAACAGATATGATACCAAACAATATACCTTTTATAGGAACAATTGATGATCTAGCAGTTATTTTCTTTGCATTAAATAGAATTGCAACAGATGTTCCTTTTAATGTACTTGTTGAAAATTGGTCAGGAAAAAATGAATTAATTTTAGTATTAAAAAATGGAATAGAATATGTAACTAATTTTACAGGTGCAAGAAATATAGATAAAATTTATAATATAGCTCAAGAAGTTGCAGCTTTATAACGATTATTGTAAATTCAAAAGGAGACGATTATGGCAAAATATTATTCAGTATTTAAAGGAAAATCAGGAGTTCCTAAAATTTTAACTTCTTGGGATGAGTGTAAAAAAGAAGTTATAGGTTGTAGTGGAGCTATTTATAAAAGTTTTAAGACATTAGATGAAGCAAAAGAATTTATTCTTATAAATACAACTGGAAGTAGTGCTAAGTTAAAAAAATCTTCATCAAAATTAGAAAAAGAAGAAAGCTTTATTGCAGATGAAGGATTAACTGTTTACGTAGATGGAAGTTTTTCTTTAGAAAAAAAGAATTTTTCTTATGGACTTGTAGCAATTGAGAACGGAGAAGTTATTTATGAAGATAATGGAGTTGGATTCGATGAAAAAGCAATTCCACTTAGAAATGTATCAGGTGAAGTTTTAGGAGCTATGAAAGCTGTAGAATATGCAATTAATAATAATCATAAAATGGTTACTATAGTTTTTGACTATCAAGGAATTGAGTCATGGGCACTTGGAACTTGGAAGAGAAACAATGAAATAACATCTAATTATCATAAGTTTATGAGAGAAAAAATGAAAGATATAAAGATTTTATTTAAAAAAGTTAAAGGTCACAGTGGAGATAAATTTAACGATAGAGTTGATGCTTTAGCTAAAGAAGCATTAGGGATAAAATAGAAGGAAAAGAAACAAATTCATAGTTTAAAAAGCTACCAAATACATACCCTAAATATACAATCTTAAATAAATTTTATAAAGAGGTGTTATTTATGGGTAAGATGATCAAAGGTATGGCAGCTGGAGCTTTAATAGGAACTGCAATTAGTATGGCTATGTTACCAAGAATGGACAAAAGAACAAGAAGACATATGAAAAGAGCAGGAAAAAGATTTATTAATGCAGCAGGTGAAACATACAACCATATGATGACAATGATGAAATAGTTAAAAAAGAGCTTATTTTTAAAATAAGCTCTTTTTTTATAATTTATGATTTTAAATACTAATTATATCATTAAAATTTTATTGAAATTAAATTTTAATGTAAGAAAAATTAACAAAGTTTAACAAGAATCTTGTATATTTTTAATATAATATGTTATAATAAATCTAAATTTATACAAAATGTAAACAAAGTAAAAAAATAATTAACAAATTTAATTTGCATTTATAAGGGGAAGAGAAAATATGGAAATTCTATCTTTAGGAGAAAAGATTAAAAGAAAAAGAAAAGAACTTAATATGACGTTAAAGGATTTAGCTAAAGACAGAATAACACCGGGACAAATAAGTCTAGTAGAGTCAGGAAGGTCAAATCCGTCTATGGATTTATTAGAATACTTAGCGAATAATTTAAATACGACAGTAGAGTATTTAATGGAATCAGAAGAGAGTCAAGCTGAAAAGGTTTGTACTTATTATGAACAAATAGCGGAAGCTTATATATTAGATGAAGGATACTTAGTCGCAGAAAAATATATAGAGAATGCACTTTATTATGCAGAGTTATATAATCTTGAAAATAAAAAAGCAAAAATATTATATTTAAGAGCGAAAATACATGTTGGTAAAGGAGAAATAACATTAGCACAACAATATTTCCTATCTGCAAATGTTATTTTTATTAAGAATAGTAAACACAGAGATATAATACAAACGTTTTTAAACCTAGCAAAGATTACGCTAGAACTTAAAGCATACTATTCTGCTAACAGTTATTTAAAACAAGCAGAAAAAGTATATATAGATAATGAAATTGGAGAGGATTACCTTTTAGGAGAAATCTATTTCTATTTAGCTAAAACATATTTTGAAATGGATAATATAGGACAAGCGATAGATTATTCATTCTTAGCAAAAGAGAAGTTTGAAAAAATAAATAATAAAGATAAGTATGCAAAAACTTTATTATTCCTATCAGAAGAGTATAGCAAAAAAGGTGATTTAGAAAATGCAATAAAATACTCTAAGAAAACTTTAAAAATATACAAAGAGCTTAATGACATAAACAATATATCAAATATAGAGAATGATTTAGGTAAGTTATTCTATAATTTTGAAAACATAGAAGAATCATTTAAACATTATGAACTTGCAAGAGATATTAGAATGCAAAATAATGATGATAAAGTTATAGATACATTAATAAACATAAGTAAAAATTATTTAAAGATAAAGGATTTAAATAAGTGTGTTGAAATTCTAGATGATATTGAAGATAGACTTACAGAAAATAATAAAGATGAAATGATAGAATGTAACCTAGTGAGATATAGAATGGCAATTATAAATGGTAGGGATATAGAAGCTGAACAAATATTATTAGATAGCTATAAATTTGCAAAGAGCAATGAACTATACCAAAGAGCTGGTGAACTTGCAATTATGATTGGTAAATTCTATCTTGATAATAAAAATGATGAAAATGCAGCTAAATATTTAGATGAAGGGGTTAGTATTTTTAGGGAGATAGGAATACTAAATAACTAAAGAGAAGGGTGGTTAGGTATGGAGATACTTTCAACAGGTGAAAAGATAAAAAGGTCAAGAATATATAAAGGTGTTACATTAAAAGAATTATGTGCTAACGAGATTTCAATCTCTAAAATGAGTTGTATAGAGAACGGAAAAGTAAAAGCAGATAAGGATATTTTAAAATACATTGCAGATAAATTAGAGTTAGATTATGATTATTTAGCTAAAGATGTATATGAACAAATAATTGAGAATATCGATTTCTTTGAAGGAAGAGATGAGTTAGATGAACAGCTAGAGAAAGATATTAAGTTAAATTTAGAATATGCAGTAGACTATGAATATTTTACTTTGGCTTTTGAATTAACACATAAGTTGTTTAATTATTATTTAAAAAATAATAAATTAAATGATATTTTAGATATAATTCCTAGATACTATGATTTATATAGGAGAAATAACATTTCTGAAAATACAATAATGTATTTTAGAGATATGGGAAATTATCTTTACTATAGTAAGGAATTTAGAGAAGCTGTAACTTATTATAGAAGAGTATTAGATACGCTTATTGAAGACAATAATATTAAAGAAGAACTGTATGTTAGTATCAGATATAGAGAGGGAATGTGTTACTTAAAATGTGGAGAATATAATCTTGCAAAAGAACATATTGATATAGCAAAAGAAAAGATTGAGTATGTAATAGATAATAAATTAAAATATAGGATTTATTATGCAAGTTCTTTAATAAATATATTATTAAATGGTAATGTAATTGAAGAAGAAGTTGATATGGCATATAAATATTGTAAAGCGAGTGATAATAAAATATCAGAAATGAAATTAGACTTTGCAGAATCATATTTTAAAATGGGCAAAAGAGAGAAAGCTTTAGAAGAAATAGAGGGTGCTGTAGAAATATTACCTAATGATGATCTTTATAGACTTGGAAAATTCTTTGTTAATGGAGTAAAGCTTCTTAAAGTTAATGAAATATTTGATATGGCAGAAGAATTTGTTGATAAAGCAATAAATATAGCTATTGAATTAAATCATATAGAATTAATTGAACAATCATACTATTTAAAAGGAATGCTATTACAAAAACAAGGTAGATATATAGAGGCAGAACTATATATGAATTTATCATTAGATTCTTTAGTTAAATTTGGGACAAGAAAAGATCTATATAGTAGATATATAGATATGGCAAATATGTATCATAAAATAAATGATACACATGATTCAATAAAATATTTCACACTTGCAATGAAGATGCAAAAGAAAATATAAAAATAATTAAAAGGAACATTTCTAAAAAATAGAAGTGTTCTTTTTGTGTTTTATTAAGGAAAAAGTGGAAGTATTAGAAGGGAAAAATAAATTAGAGTATAAATAATACTTTTTATAATTGAGAATAATAATTTATGAAAAAATTTTTTAAAATATAAATAATAATAGATAAAAACAGTTTTAATTTTAATTAATATTTAAAATGTATTTAATTTTGTAACTTAATATATTTATATATGAAAATTACTTAAGTTTAACCATTCATACAATATTCATGAGGTTATGTGAAAAACAACATTAATAGAAAATAGAAGAAAATCAAAAATAATTAAAGTAAAGTAACTAATACTTTAAAATAATAATAATTTAAAAGGATATATAATTTATTTTGATTCAAAAACAGACTTTGACTTTCTTTGACTAATATACTATTATGAAGATAAATTAATAATGAGAGGTGAATTTAAAGATGAATGTAGATAAGATGACTTTAAGGGTACAACAAGCTCTTAATGAAGCAAATTTATTAGCTGTAAAAAATGACAATCAACAAATGGATGTAATTCATCTTTTTGCGAGTTTAGTAGAACAACAAGATGGACTAATACCAAATATATTCACTAAAATGGGTATTCAAGTAAAAGCACTTGAATCTTCAATAAAACAAGCTTTAGATTTAATACCAAAGGTACAAGCAAGTCAAGGTGCAGAAACAAATGTATATATAACAAGACAAGTTGAAAAAGTATTAATAAAAGCTGAAGATATCTCAAAGAAATTTGAAGACTCTTATGTAAGTGTTGAACATTTAATGCTTGCAATTATTGAAATTGAAAAAAGCGGAATGGTTTATGATATTTTAAGATCTTATAATATAACTGAAGATAGATTCATGGAAGTATTAAGAGAAGTTCGTGGAAGTCAAAGAGTTGATACTCAAGATCCAGAAGGAACTTATGATGCTTTAGCTAAGTACGGTACTAATTTAAATGAGTTAGTTAAGAGCCATAAGTTAGACCCCGTTATAGGAAGAGATGAAGAAATAAGAAGAACTGTTAGAATACTTTCAAGAAGAACTAAAAATAATCCAGTTTTAATCGGTGAACCTGGTGTTGGTAAGACTGCTATAGTTGAAGGTCTTGCACAAAGAATAGTTAATGGAGATGTTCCTGAAGGATTAAAGGATAAAGTTATATTCTCATTAGATATGGGTTCATTAATTGCTGGTGCTAAGTATAGAGGAGAATTCGAAGAAAGATTAAAAGCTGTACTTAAAGAAGTTCAAAATAGTGAAGGTAAGTTAATACTATTTATTGATGAAATTCACACAATAGTAGGTGCAGGTAAAACAGATGGTGCGATGGATGCCGGTAACTTAATTAAGCCACTTCTTGCAAGAGGAGAATTACATTGTATTGGTGCTACAACATTTGATGAATATAGACAATACATTGAAAAAGATAAGGCATTAGAAAGAAGATTCCAACCAGTAATAGTTAACGAACCATCAGTTGAAGATGCAATATCAATTTTAAGAGGATTAAAAGAAAGATTTGAAATACATCATGGAGTTAGAATTCATGATTCAGCTATAGTTGCAGCTGTTAAACTTTCAAATAGATATATTCAAGATAGATATTTACCAGATAAAGCAATTGACTTAATTGATGAAGCTGGTGCTATGATTAGATCAGAAGTTGATTCACTTCCAACTGAACTTGATGCAGTTAGAAGAAAGGTATTCCAACTTGAAACTGAAAAAGAAGCTTTATCTAAAGAAAAAGATGAAAATTCTAAAAAGAGACTAGAAGTTATAGAAAAAGACCTTGCAGAACTTAAAGAACAAAATGATGCAATGTCTGCTAAATACGAAAAAGAAAAAGAACACATAGTTGAACTTAGAGAATTAAAAGAACAAATGGATGAAGCTAAGGGAGAACTTGAAAGATACGAAAGAAACTATGACTACAATAAAGTAGCTGAAATTAGATATAGTGTTATTCCAGCATTAGAAGAAAAGATAAAAGCAAAAGAAGAAGAAGTTGCAGATAATTCAGAAGGTGCACTTTTAAAAGAAGAAGTAACTGAAGAAGAAGTATCAGAAGTATTATCAAAATGGACTGGAATTCCTGTAACAAGATTACTTGAAAGCGAAAGAGAAAAACTTTTAAGATTAGATGAAGAATTACAAAAGAGAGTAATTGATCAAGAAGAAGCTGTTGAATCAGTATCAAATGCTATACTTAGAGCTAGAGCAGGTCTTAAAGATGAAAATAAGCCAATAGGATCATTTATATTCTTAGGACCAACTGGTGTTGGTAAAACAGAACTTGCTAAAACTTTAGCTAGAACATTATTTGATAGTGAAGATAGTATGATTAGAATAGATATGTCAGAATATATGGAAAAGCAATCAGTATCTAGATTAGTTGGACCACCTCCAGGATATGTTGGATATGAAGAAGGCGGACAATTAACAGAAGCTGTTAGAAGACATCCATATTCAGTAGTATTATTTGATGAAATTGAAAAAGCTCATCCAGATGTATTTAATATATTCTTACAAATACTAGATGATGGTAGACTTACAGATAATAAAGGTAAGACTGTTGACTTTAAGAATACTATAATAATAATGACATCAAATATAGGTTCTCAATATCTTTTAGAAAACCAAGTTGATGGTAAAGTTTCAGAACAAGCAAAAGATCTTGTAATGGGAGAAATGAAAGCAAGATTTAAACCAGAGTTCTTAAACAGAGTTGATGATATTATAATGTTTAGACCATTAACAGAAAAAGGTATTAAGAAGATTATTGATATATTCTTAAAAGATGTTGAAAAGAGATTACATGATAAAGACATCAAGTTAGATATAACTGATAGTGCTAAGAGCATATTAGCTACTGAAGGATATGATCCAATATATGGTGCAAGACCACTTAAGAGATATATTCAAAATACTTTAGAAAATAAATTAGCTAGAATGATTATTAAAGGTGACATCGGATATGGTTCAAAGGTAAAAATTGACGGCAAAGGCGATAATATAATAATTAATTCTGAAATTTAGAAGTATACAAACCTTAAAATCCACAAAAAATAAATATAAATAAAATAGGTAGGATTAAAGAAAGTTTTCTTTAAAGCCTACCTTTTTTTATAAATATATAGTTTTAGGAGGGATTTTAATGGAATATTTAACTCCAGAAGATAATTATTTAGTAGTATTTCCTGATGGAAGAGGCGTTACATTTAAAGATATAGAAGGTTGTGATGCTTATATAAATAGATATTATGAGGAGAGAGTAAGACTTCATGCTACTGAAGGTATTTATGAAGATTATGATTTAACAAAAGAGGATGCAAGGGATAGAATATCAACAATAATAGGAGCTGAAGAAGGCGATCCTAAAGTATATTATTTAGATGATGTGTTTGAGGCTATACAAAATTCAGGTGCTTTTATAGAAGAACAAGAAGAAGTAATAAGTAAAATGTTAGGAAATAATTCAAGAATAAATACTACTCATTATGGATTAGATAAAATCTTGATAAATGTTACAGATATAATTGAAGGAAGATATTAATTATAAGAAATTAAACCATATACAAAAAAATATGAATAAAATTAATTTAGTTCATAAATCAATATAACTACATAAAATCTATTAAGTATAGTTAAAATATTTAATGATACCTTCTAATATATAGCTTAGTTTAAACTAAGCTATATATTTTATAGATATACAAAAGATAAGGCAGTTAGGAGGGACATAATTAAATGTTATCTTATAGATTTTTATTTGATATAGCTATAATTTTATTAAGTACTAAGGTATTTGGTTTAATAGCACAGAAATTTAAAATGCCTCAAGTAGTTGGAGCATTATTTGCAGGTGTAATACTTGGCCCTGCAGTTTTAAACATATTACATGAAACTGAATTTATTCATCAAATGGCTGAACTTGGAGTAATAGTTTTAATGTTTACAGCTGGATTAGAGGCTGATGTAAATGAACTTAAAAAGACAGGAAAAGCTGCAACTATTATTGCAATATTAGGAGTTTTAGTTCCGCTTTTAGGAGGATTTTTAGTATCGTATATTTTTAGTGAAAGTGTAGGTGCAGTTGATACAAATGCTTTACTTCAAGATATATTTGTAGGAGTAATACTTACAGCAACATCGGTAAGTATTACAGTTCAAACGCTAAAAGAGCTTGGTAGTTTAAATTCAAGAGCTGGAAATACAATACTTGGTGCAGCTTTAATTGATGATATATTAGGAATAATAATTTTAACAATAATAACTAGCCTTGCAGATACATCAGTAAATATATATTTAGTTTTTATTAAGATAATATTATTTTTTATTTTTACAATTATATTTGCGATTATCTTTAAGAAAGTCTTTAAAGTATGGGCTGATAAATATAATGGTGATGTAAGAAGGTTTGCTATTACATCTTTCGTAATATGTTTATTATTATCATTTATAGCTGAAGAAGTATTTGGTGTTGCAGATATTACAGGTGCATTTATAGCAGGACTTATAATTTCTAATAATAAAAAATCAGAGTACATAGATTCAAGATTTGAAACTTTATCTTATATGTTGTTATCTCCTATATTTTTTGCGAGTATTGGAATAAGAGTTGAAATAACAGGAATGAATTTAGATACTATTATATTTACGGTAGTATTATTAATTATTGCAATATTAACTAAAATAATAGGATGTGCATTAGGAGCAAAACTTTGCAAGTATAGTATTCATGAATCAGTACAAATTGGAGCTGGAATGGTATCAAGAGGAGAAGTTGCACTAATAGTTGCAAATAAAGGTATAGCAGTTTCACTTATAAATTCAAGTTTTCTAACACCTATAGTTATAGTTGTTGTAATAACTACTGTTATAACACCAATACTTTTAGAAATTGCTTTTTCTAAAGAGAAGAAAGTAGATGAATTATTAGAATAATGCATAAAAAAGGATTAGTGATTAATTACTAATCCTTTTCTTAAAGTAAGAAGAAAGTGTAATAAAAGAAGGAATTTGTGAAAAAAAGGAGATTAAATATCGTAATTAAGAAATAATATAATTCTGCAATGGCTAGAAAAAGAATGAAAAGCCAAGATAAGAGATGATATATTAACAAAAAGTTAATAAAATTCATTAAAAATCAAAAATAAGAGAAAATAACATGTTTGAAATATTTAGAAGATGAGCCTATAATTGCATGAGTAAAGGGGAAATTAGAAAGGGGATTATTTGTTATGTTATCTTATAGATTTTTATTTGATATCGCTATTATACTTCTTAGTACAAAAGCTTTAGGAGTGTTAACTAAGAAATTTAAAATGCCTCAAGTAGTTGGAGCATTACTTGCAGGGATAGTACTTGGACCAGCTATGTTGGACGTGCTTCATGAAACTGAATTTATTCAGCAGATGGCAGCACTTGGAGTTATAGTATTAATGTTTACTGCTGGACTTGAAACAGATATAAATGAATTAAAGAAAACAGGAAAGGCATCAGCACTAATTGCTTGTCTAGGGGTTATAATTCCCTTAATAGGAGGATTTGTAGTAGCATATATCTTTAATAGAGGAGAATTATCTCATGCTAGTACAAGTGCTCTACTTCAAAATATATTTATAGGGGTAATACTTACAGCTACATCTGTTAGTATTACAGTAGAAACTTTAAAAGAACTTGGTAAATTAAGTACTAGGGCTGGAAACACTATACTTGGAGCAGCTTTAATTGATGATATATTAGGAATAATTGCACTTACTATAATAACTAGTGTAGCAGATCCAAATGTAAATATCGGGATTGTATTATTAAAAATAGTTTTATTCTTTATATTCGCAGTTGCTGTTGGTGTATTATTTTATAAATTATTTAAATTATGGATGGCAAGATATCATAAAGATATGAGAAGATTTGTTATTGTAGCATTTGTATTTTGCTTATTATTAGCTTTTGCTGCAGAAGAGTTTTTTGGAGTTGCAGATATTACAGGAGCATTTATAGCAGGTCTTATAATATCAAATACAGAAAGAACAAAATATATAAATGCTAGATTTGAAACTCTATCTTATATATTGTTATCACCAATATTTTTTGCAAGTATAGGAATAAAAGTAGAGATTACAGAAATGAATTCAACTATTTTAATATTTACGGGTGTATTATTAATAGTTGCAATATTAAGTAAAATAATAGGTTGCGCTTTAGGTGCTAGATTATGTAAGTATTCTTTAGATGAATCAATACAAATAGGAACTGGTATGGTATCTAGGGGAGAAGTTGCACTTATTGTTGCAAATAAAGGGATTGCAGTTGGTCTTATGAATCCAGCGTTTTTAGCACCAATAGTAGTTGTAGTAGTTATAACGACAGTAATAACGCCTGTACTTTTAAAAGTTATATTTAAGAGAGAACAGAATGCTTTAGCGTATGCTAGGTAAATAAGTAAATTCATTGATTATCTCTAAAGTAATATTAAATAAAAAGTAATTAGAAACACTAATATTAGTTTTTAGAATTAATATTAGTGTTTTTTCATAAAATAAATATATTTATTGCATAGATTAATAATTTTCATGTACAATATATGTATAAAGTGTAAAAATGATATGTACAAAATATGAAATGGGAGATATAAATATGGGGGCATGGTCAGAAAATTATTCTGTTGGAATAGAAAAAATTGATAACGAACATAAACTACTATTTAATATAATTAATAAATGTTATGAGCTTTTATTTAATGATATTTATTTGGACAAACACGACAGGATAATAGAAATAATTTATGAGCTTGAAGATTATACTAAGTCTCACTTCAAAGAAGAGGAAGAATTCCTTTTATCTATAGGATATAATAAATTTTTTTCACATAAGGTAAAGCATGATAAATTTTTAAACTACATAGAAAATTTAGATAAAAGTAAAATAGATGATAATCAAGATGAATACATAAAAGAACTTTTAGACTCTGTATTAAAATGGATAAAAAATCATATATTAATGGAAGATTTTAAGTATAAAGAATTTTTAAAGAAAAAAGAAACTTAAAAAATAAGTTTCTTTTTTCTTTAAACTTTATAAAATTTAAAATTATTCAGTAACTGAGAATTGATCTTTGCCTACTCCACATAATGGACAAACCCAATCTTCAGGAACATCAGCAAAGCTAGTTCCAGCTGCTACTCCGTTATCTGGATCCCCAACTTCAGGATCGTAAATGTATCCACAAACATCACAAATATATTTTTGCATAATAATAACCTCCTCTTAATAATTTACTCTATCAATAAATAGTATGAGTAAACCAACATGTTTTATGTATTAATAGTATATTAAATTGAATAATAAAAATGTGATTCAAATTACAAAAAAAATGAATGTTGGGTAAAGAAAGTTAATTATAAAAAATAAAAATAAATATAGTATACAAAAAAATGACACAATAAAGATTTATAATATAAAATATAATAAATTTATAATAGAAAAGGAGAGAGAATATATATGAATATAGGAAAAACAAATCCAGCATTAACTTCAGGCTTTAAAAAAGCCATTCAAGATGGAACAACAATGACTGTAACAGGAACTATTACTAAAATAGTTATATTACTTGCAGTGCTTTCATGTGGCTTTATATATAGCTGGTTGTATATACCATACAGTAGTGGAATAATGATGGGGGTATCAATATTAACTTTTGTTGTTGCTTTAATTACAAGTTTTGCACCTAAGTTAGCCCAATATTCTTCAATTATATATGTAGCTTTTGAAGGACTATTTTTAGGATGTATTTCTAAATTATTTAATATGATGTATCCTGGAATAGTTTTACCTGCAATATTACTTACAATAGTTTGTGTTGTAGTAACATTAATTGTATTTGGGAGAAATCCAAGTATAGCAGACAGAACAAGAAAAGGGGTAATGATTGCATTAATAACAATATTAGCGACTTCATTCATAGGAATGATATTAAGCTTCTTTGGAATAACATTACCTATATATTCAAATGGAATTATAGGTATTGGATTTAGTTTAATAGTTGTTGCAGTTGCAACAATTAGCTTAATGCAAGATTATAGTTTCATATTAAGAGGGGCTCAATTTGGAGAACCAAAATATATGGAATGGTATGCAGCTTTCGGATTAATGGTAACATTAGTGTGGTTATACATGGAGATACTACAATTAATAGCAAAGATTGTTTCAAGTAGAGATTAATTTAAAAATTAAAAAGCAATTTCCGTTTTAAAGTGGAAATTGCTTTTTTTTACTTAGTAAATTTTCTAATTTTAATATTAAATATATGATTAAATATAAAGTTATAAAATACAAATCCAATAACAGCAGTTGCTATAAAGAACTCTATACCGGATATTTCTGTAACAATTCTTGCTGCATTAGTATATCCTAATCCTAATAAATATGCTTTTACCTTAAATGAAGCTGCAGTTGAAACTGCAAGTGGGAAGGTAAGTGCTGCAAATGTTGGATTAAATTTTAATGAAAAGAATTTAGGGAAGTTAATATAAACATATAAAGTTGTAAGTAATGTTAATATGAAGAAGAACATTACTATATAAATGTTTGCATTTTTATATAAAGTTATGTAGCTTATTGTACAAAGACTTGCAGGTGCTGCAAATATTGCGATTAATGGATATTGAGCATCTGGAACTTCAAGTGTACAAAGTCTATAAATGACTACAGGTAAAAAAGTTAAAAATGCAATTACTACAAAATAAAATATTGGTTTAACTAAAGCAGTTTCATTCATTTGCACACTTGTAGTACATGATACAGATACACCAACAAGTAGTGCGTACCAACAAGGTAGAACATACTTCATATTAAAACCTATAATAACATGTCTTATTAAAAAGAAAATTACAAATATTACATTTATAATTAGACCTATAGACCAAAGCGTCTTTCCTAAAGTATAGTTAAATTTTAAAAAATAATTTCCTAGATTCATAAGAAGCATAGTTGAAGTTGGGTAAAGAGCCATAAGAATAGTATTATTCATTTCTTCCCAAACAACTTTTGGATGACGAATTGCTTTACGAATTAAAAATAATAATGCCACACATCCTATAAAAGCAAAAATTGATCTAACAGCAGTAAATTCAAAATTATCATACAAGTTAGTTAATGTTATTGCACCAAGGCAAGTTCCTATAAAAGCTATTGGATATTCCTCTAGCCTAATTTTTAATAAATTCCTTTTTTCCAAAGTATCACCTCTAAATTAATATAATTGCCAAATTTGTTAAAAAATTAACTTTAAAGAGTTTGAATTAGATAAATTATTAACAAAGAAAATAAAAAACCGATAAGTGCTAGCGTTTTAACGACTTTACCGGAATTGTTAGTATTTGAATTTTCACCCAAATTTATCCCTCCCTATAATGTAAATAAAAAATATATAATTAGCTAAAATAATAATAATCTATATTGGATTAAATATATGTGATAATTATCACATATATTTATTAAAAATCAGTAAATTTATATAATTTTGTGACATTTATCACGAATGATAATTAGATAACATGTTAATATTAAATTAATTGATAATAAAATAACATATTAAATTGATATACATTTTAAAAGGAGATTTACTAGTTATGGAAATAAAACAATCGGTATGTAATTATTGCTCTACAGGATGTAACCTTAGCTTTACTGTTGAAGATAATAAAATAGTAAAGATACTTGGACAAAAAGATTACCCTGTAAATAATGGAACAGCATGTATAAAAGGATTAAACTTAGACAAACAATGTACAGTCTATGGAAAACAAAGACTTCCTCTTTTAAGAGGTGAAGATGGAAAGATGCATGAAATATCATGGGAAGAGGCATTTGAAGTTTTCGTTAAAAAAATGGGAGAGATTCAAGAAAAGCATGGAAAAGAAAGTACAGCATTTATAAGTACTGGACAAATGCCAATGGAAGAAATGGCGTTACTTGGACTTATAGGAAGAGGTTTTATGGGAATGCATGGTGATGGCAATACAAGACTTTGCATGGCTACATCAGCAGTTGCTTATAAGCAATCTTTTGGATTTGATGCTCCACCGTATACATTACATGATATAGACTTAACAGACACTTTAATACTTATAGGTGCAAACCCTGCAATTGCACATCCAGTAACATGGGGAAGAATTAGAAGAAATAAAGATGCTAAATTGATTGTTATAGATCCAAGAAAATCAGAAACAGCAGCTTTTGCCGATGATTGGTATGGAATAAATCCAAAAACAGATTTAACATTATTATATACTTTAGCTAATGTACTTATAGAAAAAGGATATATAAATGAAGAGTATATAGAAAAATATACTGAAGGCTTTGACGGATTTAAAGAACATGTAAAAAAATATTCATTAGAAGATTGCGAAGCTAAGACTGGAATAAGTAAAGAAAGAGTATTAGAACTTGCAGAAACAATAAATAATGGGGAAAGAGTATCATTCTGGTGGACAATGGGTGTTAACCAAGGTTATGAAGCAGTAAGAACAGCTCAAGCTATAATAAATATTGCTGTTATGACAGGCAACATAGGTAGAGAAGGAACAGGTCCAAATTCAATCACAGGTCAAAGTGATGCTATGGGATCAAGATTATATAGTAACACAACTTGTCTTTACGCTGGTAGAGATTATGCAAATGAAGAAGATAGAAAACTTGTTAGAGAAGTAATGGGAATAGAAGATTCAGATATTCCAAAGAAACCAACTTTAGCATATCCAGAAATAATTGAAGGTGCTATAAAGGGAGATATAAAAGCTTTATGGATAGTTTCAACTAACCCTGTAGATTCATGGGTTGATAATAAAACATTTATGGAAGCTAGAAAAAATTTAGACTTCTTAGTTGTTCAAGATCTTTATGCAGATACAGATACTGCAAAGATATGTGATTTATTCTTACCAGCTATACCTGGAATAAAGAAAACAGGTGCTTATATAAATACTGAACGTAGAGTATCAAGAATGATTCCATTAGTAGAAAAAGAAGAAAATGAATTAACAGACTTTGAAATATTAAAAGGAATCGGAAAAGCTTTAGGAAGAGAAAAAGCTTTAGAAAAATGGAATACTACAAAAGATGCATTTGAACTTCTAAAAAAATGTTCAGAAGGAATGCCATGTGACATAACAGGTATTGATTATGATAAACTAGTAGGTAGCAAAGGAATTCAATGGCCATTTAGAAAAGGAGAAGAATTAAAATCAGATACAAGAAGACTTTTTGAAGATAATAAATTCTACACTCCAAATGGTAAAATGAAGTTCATGTATGAAGATGTAAGAGAAAATAGTGAACTTCCAAGCAAGGAATATCCATATATCTTTAATACAGGAAGAGGAACAGTAGGTCAATGGCATACTCAAACTAGAACAAGAGAAATACCAATTGTAAATAAAACTACTCCAAAAGATCCTTATATAGAATTAAGCAAAGAGCTTGCAGATGAATTAAATATAATGAATGGAGATAAAATTATAGTTAAATCATCAAATGGTGAATCTGTAGAAGTCGATGCTAAAATAAATGAAGGATTACCTTATAATCAATTATATGGACCAATGCATTATATTGAAACTAACAGATTAACAAAAGGAAAGTTCGATACTTATTCAAGAGAACCATCTTATAAGTATGTAACTGTAAATGTATTTAAAAAGTAATCAGTTTAATTTAAATTATAAAGCTCATTCTTTTATATAAAGGATGGGCTTTGCAAGATTTAAAAAGGAGAATTTATTATGATAAGTCTTGAAGAAGCAAAAAAATTATTGTTAGAAAAAGTTAAACCATTAAGCTTTGAAGAGATTGATATTAAAGATTCTTTAAATAGAGTTCTTTATGAAGATATTTTTTCAGAGATAAATAGTCCTCCATTTCCACGTTCTCCTTTAGATGGATATGCAGTAAAGGGGGAAGATATAGAAGATGCCTCAAATAATAATGTATATCTTAAAGTAATTGATAAAATTTACGCAGGATATGTAAGTAAAAAAGATTTGAAAAGTGGAGAGGCTATAAGAATAATGACAGGTGCACCTATCCCTAAAGGTTGTAACTGTATTGTTAGACAAGAAGATACTATAGAGGAAAACGGATTAGTAAAAATAATGAAAAGTCATAAACCTTATGATAACTATTGCTATGAAGGTGAAGACTTTAAAGCTGGAACTAAGATATTAGAAAAAAATACATTATTAACATCATCAGAAATAATTGCACTTGCATCTGTTGGAAGAAAAACAATAAAAGCATATAGGAAACCTATTGTAGGAATACTAAATACTGGAGATGAAATACAAAATCCAGGAAAAGATTTATTAGAAGGAAAAATTTATAATAGTAACGGATATTTTCTAAGTGCTAGACTTAGAGAACTTGGATGTATTCCTGTAGTTTATAATGTCATATGTGATGAAGAAGAAAGTATTATAAAAGCTATTGAGGAGTTACATGACAAATGTGATTTAATTATTTCAACTGGAGGAGTTTCAGTTGGAGAAAAAGATATAGTTATGGCTTGCACTCAAAAGGCTGGATTTGAAACTTTATTTTGGAAGATTGATATAAAGCCAGGTTCACCTATGTTTGCGGGAGAAAGAAACGGAAAACTATATATAGGACTTTCAGGAACTCCAGTTGCAGCAGCAACAACTTTTGAACTCACAGTTAGAGAAGTTATAGGGAATATGCTAAACTGCAATAAAATTACTTTAAATAAACGTATAGGAATATTAAAAGATGATTTTAATAAAGTTACAGGTAAGAGAAGATTTTTAAGAGTTAATATAAATGATTCAAATGAAGTACACATAAATAATGTTTATCAAAGTCCAGGTCAGATACACACAATGGTAAACAGTAATGGAATACTTGAAGTTCCAAAAAATAAGTCTCTTAAAAAAGGAGATTACGTAGAAGTTTTAGTGTAGAGGTATAATTATGATAAATAGAGCGGTTATTATACTATCTGGTGGTAAAAATACAAGGATGAATGGAAAGACTAAAGCATTTTTAAATATAGATGGTTATCGATTTATTGATAATATTTTATTAGCATCTTCAGATTATAAAGAAAAAATTATATCATGTAATGATATTAGTAAATATTTAGAGTTTAAAGATGTTAAACTTGTTGTGGATAAATTTAAAGAAATAGGACCAATAGGTGGAATATATTCAGCGCTTAAAGAAACTACTTTAGATGAAGCGCTTATAGTTGCAGGCGATATGCCATTTCTAAATAAAGAGATATTAAATTTCCTTGGAAATTATAAGTTTAATGAAGATGTATTAGTGCCAGTTACAAATGGAAAAGTACAGCCACTATGTAGTATTTATAAAAAGAGAGTTTTAGAAACTATATTAAAAATGATAGAAGAGAAAGATTATAAACTTAAAAATTTATTGAATAGACTAAATGTTAAATATATAGATATAGAAAATGGAGAAAGCTTTTCAAATATTAATACTGTTTATGAGTATGAAAAAATACTTAATAAAGAAAAGAGTGAATAATTATGGCATTTGTTATAAATGTAGTTGCTGAATGTTCAGGAGTTGGAAAAACAACTTTAGTAGAAGGTATTATAAAAGAATTAAAATTAAGAGGTTATTCTATAGGAACTATAAAACACGATGTTCATGGCTTTGACATGGATAAGAAGGGAAAAGATACTTATAGGCATAGAGAAGCTGGGGCAGATACTGTAATAATATCTTCAAAAAATAAAATGGCTATGATTAAAGAAGTTAAAGAAGAGATGGATTTAGATTCTTTAATATCGATGTTAAATGATAAAGATTTTATAATAGTTGAGGGATATAAGAAAAGTAACTTAAAAAAGATAGAAGTCTTTAGAAGAGGTATAAGCAAGAATATAATAACTCCAAAAGAAAGACTAATATGTATAGCAGCAGATACTGATATAGAAACATATGAAGATTATTTAATAGACATAAATGATTATAAAAATATAGTAAATGTAATATTAGATAAATTTAAGAAAGAAACAGAAGGAGGGATATAATGTATACACTTGGAATAATAACTAGTAGTGACAAAGGCTCTAGGGGAGAGAGAGAAGATAAAAGTGGAGAAGTAATAAAAAACATATCAGAAGAAAATGGCTTTGAAGTAAAAAGATATGTAGTTTTACCTGATGAAAGAGATAAATTATCAGAAGAAATGATATACATGAGTGATGAACTTGGCGTAGATCTTATATTAACAACTGGAGGAACTGGATTTAGTGAAAGAGATGTAACTCCAGAGGCAACAAAAGATGTAATATATAAGGAAGCATTAGGAATAGCAGAAGCTATAAGAAACTATAGTTTTACAATAACTAAAAGAGCAATGCTATCTAGAGGGACAGCAGGCATAAGAAATAAAACATTAATAGTAAATATGCCAGGTAGTCCTAAAGCTTGTACAGAAATTTTAGATTACATATTAAATGACTTAAAACACGGATTAGATATATTAAAGGGGAGTGCTTCTGAATGCGCAAGAAAATAGGATTATTAATAATAACGGTAAGTTTAATATTATCAGTAGGCTTAATAGGATGTAATAAAGGTGATAATAGTTCATCTAATGAAAAAGAAATAAAGGTTAGTATTGCAGCAAGTCTTCAAAAGCCTATGGAAGAAATAGCTAATGAATTTACAAAAGAAACCGGAATAAAAGTACAATATAATATTGGAGGATCAGGAACTCTACAAAAACAAATACTGCAAGGTGGAGATGCTGATTTATTCTTCTCAGCAAGTACTAAATATGTTAAAGAGTTAATTGAAAAAGGTATTGTAGATAAAAAAGATTCTTATAATATTTTAACAAATTCTCTTGTATTAATAGCTGGAAACAATATTCATAAGAACCTTAAAGATCTTAATGAACTTAAAAATATTAATGGTAAAATAGCAGTAGGTGAAGTTTCTACAGTACCGGCTGGACAATATACAAAGGAAACTTTAGAAAATTTAAAACTTTGGGATAGTATAAAAGATAAATTAGTTTATGCAAAAAGCGTAACAAGTGTAAAGAACTACGTTGAAAGTGGAGATGCAGATTATGGATTTGTATACAAAACTGACGGAATGGATTTAAAAAATAGTAAAATAGTATATGAGGTACCAAATAAGTATCATAAAAGTATAGAATATACTCTTTGTTTAATAAAAGATAGTAAGAATAAAGACAATAGTGAAAAGTTTTTAGATTTCTTAAAAGGAGATAAGAGTAAGGAAATATTTAAGAATTATGGATTTGGAGTAGAGTAATAATATGATTTTAAATGCATTTTATATATCTTTTAAAGTTGTAGTAGTAAGTGTAATTATTAGTTTAATAGTTACACTTATAGCTATAAATATATTAATTGAGAAGAAAGTTAAAGGTAAAAATTTAATAGAAACTATAATGATATTTCCTATGTTTCTTCCACCATCTGCTGTTGGATATTTAGTTTTAATAGCACTTGGAAGAAGAGGCTTTTTAGGAAGTATGTTATATGAAAACTTCAACATAAGTATTATATTTACTTGGTTTGCAGCTGTAATAGTTGGAGTTATAGTTTCTCTTCCAGTTATGTATCAAAGTATAAAGACGTCAATACTTAGTATTGATGAAGATATAAAAAATGCAGCTAGAGAAATGGGAGCTAGTGAATTTCAAGTGTTTAGAAAAATAAGTTTACCTCTTTGTAAAAAGGGAATTCTTACAGGGTTAATTCTTAGTATTGCAAGAGTATTTGGAGAATTTGGTGCAACTATATTAGTTGCAGGGAATATACCAGGAGAGACTCAAACAGTACCAATGGCTATGTATTATGCAATAGAAAATAATGATGTATTAGCTTCAAAAACTATACTTATAATTATAGTTATAATAAGTATAGTATTAACATGTTTATATAACAAAATACTAAAGAGAATAGTTTAATTTAGGAGAGAGATTATGAAGAGTGTAAGAGTAGAAGATGCAATTGGTATGATTTTATGCCATGATATAACTAAAATAGTTCCAGGAGAATTTAAAGGAAGGGCTTTTAAAAAGGGCCATATTATAAAAGAAGAAGATATAAAAGAACTTTTATCTATTGGAAAAGAACATATTTATGTATGGGAAGCTAAAGAGGGCATGCTTCACGAAAATGATGCAGCTATAAGACTTAAAGATTTAGTTTGCGGAACTGGTCTAGAGTTTGGCGAAATAAAAGAAGGTAAAATTAATTTTATAGCAAAAAAAGATGGATTACTTAAAATAGATAAGGAAGAGTTACTTAAAATAAATATGCTAGGAGACATAATTGTATCAACTATGCACAATAATACTCCAGTAAAAAAAGGTGAAATAGTAGGAGCTACAAGAGTAATCCCTTTAGTTATTGATGAAGAAAAAATAATTGAAGCTGAAAAAACAGTGAAAAAGGGAATAATAAATATAGAAGAGATTAAAAGTAAGAAAGTATTTATGATAACAACAGGAAGTGAAGTATATCACGGAAGAATTAAAGATGCTTTTGGACCTGCTGTTAAGAAGAAGCTTGAATATTATGGATGTGAACTTGTAAATCAAACAATACTTCCAGATGATAAAGATAAAATTGTAGCAGAAATAAAAAGAGCTTTAAAAGAAGGAGCTGAAATGATAGTTTGTACTGGTGGTATGTCAGTAGATCCTGATGATGTTACACCTACAGCTATAAAGGAATGTGGCGCTGATCTTGTAAGCTATGGGGCACCGGTATTACCAGGAGCTATGTTCTTATTATCATACTATGGAGATATTCCAATACTTGGACTTCCAGGTTGTGTTATGTATTCAAAAAGAACGGTATTTGATTTAGTATTACCTAGAGTATTAGCTGACGAAAAGCTTACTATGAGAGATTTAGCTTTATATGGACATGGAGGTCTTTGTTTAGATTGTAAAGTTTGTACGTTCCCACATTGTTCATTTGGTAAAGGAGAATAGAAGTTATGGGTGATAAATTAACACATTTTGATAAAGACGGAAATGCAGTTATGGTAGATGTAACTAAAAAAGAAAAAACTGAAAGAGTAGCAATTGCTACAGGAAAAGTAAAAGCTAGTAAAGAAACTATAACTTTAATTAAAAATGGTGAAATTGGAAAGGGAGATGTACTTGGGGTTGCTAGAGTTGCTGGTATAATGGCAATGAAGAAAACATCAGACTTAATTCCAATGTGTCATCCTATAATGATTAATGGTTGTAGTATCGATTTTGAAATAGATGAAGAAAATTCAGAAATAATAATAACTGGAACATCAAAAATATTTGAAAAAACAGGTGTTGAAATGGAAGCACTTACAGGAGTTTCTGTAGCAGCTTTAACTATATATGACATGTGTAAAGCTGTTGATAAAAGAATGGTGATTGATGATATTCACCTAGTAAAGAAGACTGGTGGAAAGTCTGGAGAGTTTAATTTCTAATATAGAGGTGAGAAAAATTCTAGATAAGTATGGGAGAAACGTAGACTACCTTAGAATTTCTATTACGGATAAATGCAATTTAAGATGCATATATTGTATGCCTGAAAAAGGGAGTTCTTTTCAGATGGAAGAAAATATTCTTTCAAATGAGGAAATATACAAAATAGCTAAAGAATCAGCAAAGTTAGGTATTAGAAAAGTAAGACTTACTGGAGGAGAGCCTTTAGTAAGGAAGGGAATAGTAGACTTAATAAAAAAGATAAATAGCATAGATGGAATTGAAGAAATATGCTTAACTACAAATGGAATTCTTCTAGAAGAAAATATTGATGAATTATATAAAAGTGGATTAAGAAAAGTAAATATAAGCTTAGATACTTTAAATAAGGAAAAATATAATAAGATAACAAGAGGCGGAGATATAAATAAAGTTATAAACGCTATAGATAAATGCTTAGATTATGGAATAGTAGTTAAATTAAATGTTGTCATTATAAAAGGAATTAATGATGATGAAATATTAGATCTTATGAATCTAACATTAGATAAAAAAGTGGATGTAAGATTTATTGAGCTTATGCCAATTGGAGAAGGTAAAAAATTTAAAGGGTTATCAAATGAGTATATAAAAGATTATATTAAGAGTTTAAATATAGATTTTGATTCTGAAGTTAGAGATTCAAATGATGGTCCTGCAAAATATATTAAACTTAAAAATTCACTAGGTAGAGTTGGGTTTATTAGTCCAATGAGTAATTGTTTTTGTGAAGACTGTAATAGAATGCGTATTACAACAGAAGGAACATTAAAACAATGTTTAAACTGGAAAAGCGGGATTAATTTAAAAAAAGCTGTTAATAGTAACAGTGAAGAAGAATTAAAGAAAATAATAGAAAAGTCCATATATAATAAACCTGAAAAGTATTTATTTAAAGAAGAAAGTGAAGATAAAGAAGAAAAGTTCATGAATGAAATAGGAGGATAAACAGTATGGCAAAAATAGTAGCTATATGTATGAGTGAGAAAAAAGGAACAGCTAAAGTTCAAGTTGACTTAGCAAATTTTATTGAAGAGTTTGGTATAGAAAATGATGCTCATGCTGGTAAGTGGCACAGACAAGTGAGTCTTTTAGAACTTAAAAAGATAGACGAGTTCAATAAGCAAGGTGGAAATGTTAAGTTTGGAGACTTTGGAGAAAATTTAGTTATAGATGGAATTGAAGTTGATAAATTAGAAATAGGACAAAGAATACAAATTGGTGATGTTATTTTAGAAATAACTCAAATCGGTAAGAAGTGTCATAATGAATGCGAAATATTCCATAGAGTAGGAAAGTGTATAATGCCTATACATGGAGTATTTAGTAGAGTTATAAAGGGTGGAGTTATTAAAGTTAACGATAGTGCAAAATTAATATAAAAAATAAAAGCTATAAGGTAATTTACCTTATAGCTTTTATTTTTTTATTTCTTCAGATAATTTTTTTCGTATCTATCATAAAGTATAAGTGCTATTATAGTAAAGATTACAGGACCTGCAATTTGGAATAATGTAGCTACGTAATCTCCTGATTCAAGCACTGGTTTTATTATTGTAAATAAGTTTGCAAAAGCAATTGTTGCTATAACGACTATAGTACAGAAAGTAACCATGCCGTGTGATTTATATATAACGAAAGGTTTTTCAATTTCTTTCTTTTTCTTAAATGATATAAATGCAAATGCAATAAACATATAAGGAATTGTCATTGCAACGTTACTCATTAATATTAAGTAATTTAAGAAAATAGAAGCTGTCTTACCACCAAATGATGTTACAAATACAATAACAACAACTATTAAACATTGAATCCACATTGCATTTTTTGGCATATTATTTTTATCAAGCTTTATCCATGATTTTGGCCAAATTTCTTTTGGAGTACCTTCCATTAATTGCTTAATTGGTGAATAAGTTAATGTGAAGAATGCACCAATTAATGCAAGGAACATTGAAAGTCCTATAAATCTTGAGAACCAAAGTCCAAGTTGAGTAGCAGCATGAGTTCCAAGGTTAAGTGCAAGACCTAATGAAGTACCTAAGTTACCCATTACAATATATCCGGCATTAGCCATATTAACAGTTTGATTATCTAATGTAACAGTCCAGTTAGTAAAGAAACCTACACAAAGTATTCCAAGAGCATAACCAATAGTTATAACTATTGCAGCTATCTTTATTCCTTTAGGGAATGTCTTTTCAGGATTTTCTGTTTGGTCAACAAGACCACTAACTGCTTCAAGTCCACCATAAGCAAAAACTGCAAATACCATAAATCCAAGTATTCCAATTGGTGATTGGTAAGATGGATTTGGAGAAGATACAAATGATGTTGCAGAGATTGGTTGTGCAAGTTTAAAGTGGTTACAAGCTAGCACTATAAATCCTCCAACTAGTAGTACTATGTTTGATAAAGCAACGAATGTACCACCAACTGATGTAACTTTCTTTATACTTTCTAATCCTTTAGAAGCCACGAAAGTAATTAAACAAACTAGTATTATAGCAAGTAAAGCCATTGTTTGAGGTGCACTTAAGCCAAATAATGACCATCTATATGTAATATCTTCACCAAATATTAAGTTTGATAAAGGAACCCAAATTGATGATGATGTTGAAACCATCCATATAAGGTTTGATGTGTACCACATGAATGTAACTATAAATGCATATTTAGGACCAACGGATTTATTCATCCATGAATAAATACCACCTTTTTCTTTTCTAAATGCAGCACCGAATTCAGCAAGCATAAAAGCATATGGTATAAAGAACGTTATAGCAGAAAGTATATACCAAGGAATTGCTGAATATCCCATAAGTAAGAAAGCTCTTGCTATATTTGTAAAACCAAAAACTGATGTAAATATCATAAGTATTAATGATATTAAGGTTAATTTCTTTTTGTTGTCTTCCATGATATTCCTCCCGAAATTAAATATAATAACAATTGTAACATAATAGATTTATCATAAAATGAAGTAAATATAAACATTTTATTAATAGTATTTATTGAAATTGTTACAAAATACAGTAATAATTCTAATTTTTTGAATAACTTGTACATTGAATGTTAACAAAAAATTTAATTGCAATACATTTAAAGTTGTTAAAATGAAGAATATTGTGTGAATATAATTTAATTTTGGAGGTGAATTATGAAAAATATTCTTTCTGTATTCAAAAGGGATATGAAAGCTGTAATAAAAAACCCAGTAGCTATACTTATAATTGGTGGTATATGTGTAATTCCATCATTATATGCATGGGTAAATATAAAAGCATGCTGGAATCCATATGAGAATACAAGTACAGTGCCGATTGCTGTAGTTAACAATGACACGGGAACAACTTTAGATGGTAAAAATTTAAATATGGGGGATGAAGTTGTATCTGAACTTAAAGATAATAAAGATATTGGATGGAAGTTTGTTGATTCAAAGCAAGCTGACTTAGGTGTAGTAGGTGGTAAATATTATGCTGTAATTGAAATACCAGAAGATTTTTCGAAAAATTTAACAAGTCTTACAACGGATAATCCAGTAAAACCAAATATAATTTACAAAGTTGATACAAAAGCAAATCCAGTTGCAGGTAAGATTACAGATGTTGCTAAAGAACAACTTATAAATGAGATAAAATCTAATTTTGTATCTACAGTAAATAAAATTGCATTCTCATCACTTAATAAAGTAGGAGACAAAATAGAACAAAATAAAAATCAAATTATAGAGATGAAAAACGCTATAATAAAGATTAATAAAAACATGGACCTTATAAATGGAGCATTAAATGGTACAAGTACTAATGCTAAAAATTTAAGTGAATATTTAAATAGTATAAAGTCAACTATGCCTCAATTAACAAATGGTATAAGTGCTATGCAAAATGGTACAGAACAATCTAAGGATTTAACTAAATATACAAGAAATACTTTAGATAGTTCTTTCAATAATTTAGAAATGAATTTAAATCAAATGCAAGCATCTAGTCAAAAGATAACTTCACTTATGAAGGACTTAAACAGCAAAGTTAAAGAAGAAGGTAGTCAAAATATTAGTACAACTATATCAATGATTAAGGAAGAAATAAATTATATCAATAATAATATTGATACAATAAATAAATTCTTAACAGAGATAAATAAGAAAGCTAATAAAGACAATATATCAAAACTTATAACTTCACTTAACAATGTAAAAACTTCACTTAGTGAAGAAAGTAGTAAACTAGATAAGTTAAGTAGTTCATTTAATGAGACAGGAAAGTTAAATGAAAATATTTTAAATGAAATAAGTTCATTAAATTCTTCTGCAAATAACAATGTAAAAAATACAATGAATATATATAACACTAGTACAAAGAGTGCTATATCAAAAATATGTGATAATTATATAAAAGCCACTGAAGAAGCAAATAAATTACTTGGAAATTCAAAAGGAATGGTAAGTAGTATAGATACTCTTTTAAATACTGCAATTGATGGAAGTAATTTAACTTCAGAGATGGCAGGAAAACTTGAAGAAAAACTTAAATACTTTGAAAGTAGTATGGGTGAATTAAGTAAGAAGCTTGAAGGAATAAGTGATGATAATATCCAAGAGATTGTTACAGTTCTTCAAAGTAATCCAGAAGTTATGGGAGAGTATATATCAGATCCATTTAACGTAAAAAATGAATCTATATACAAGATTCCAAATTACGGGTCAGGGATGGCTCCTATTTATTCTGTATTAGCAGTATGGGTTGGAGGACTTATACTTACATCATTACTTTCAACTAAAGTTACACCATTTGAAGGTAGTGAAAAATTAACAATAAGAGAAAAATATTTAGGTAAATTAATGACCTTCACTGTTCTTGCAATGATTCAAGGATTTATTATAACAATGGGTGATAAATTACTTCTTGGAGTTTATACAGTAAATGCACCGCTTTTAATTTTATTTGGTATAGTAAGTTCATTTACATTCTCAACGATTATATATACTCTAGTATCATTGTTTGGTAATGTAGGTAAAGCTCTTGCTATTATATGGATGGTTATACAGATTGCTGGATCTGGAGGATCATATCCTATCCAAGTTGATCCATTATTCTTTAGAATACTACAACCTTCATTCCCATTTACTTATGCGCTTGGAGGTTTTAGAGAAGCAATAGGAGGACCTCTTATAAGTAGTGTAGTATTAGACTTTACTATGTTATTTATATTTGCAATTGTATTTATATTAATCGGAATATTCTTTAAAGAAAAGATTAATAAATACACTAACAAGTTTGAAGAAAAATTCGAAGAATCAGGAATTGCAGAGTAAATAATATTTACTTATGAGGTGAAAATATGAGGAAGATTTTTAAAGTCTTTAAGAGAGATATAAAGAATATAATTAAAAATCCAGTAGCTATAATTATAGTAATAGGTTTATCATTAATACCATCATTATATGCATGGGTAAATATAAAAGCTTGTTGGAATCCATATGCAAATACTGGAGAAATACCTGTTGCGGTGGTAAACAATGATAATGGAACAAACTTTAATGGAACAAACATTAATGTAGGTAATCAAATAATAGAAGAATTAAAAAAAAATAAAGATATTGGTTGGAGATTTGTATCAGATTGGCAAGGAAATTATGGATTAAATGAAGGCGATTATTATGCTTTAATTGAAATTCCATCAAACTTCTCAAGTGATTTAACAAGTTTAGCAACGAAAGATCCAATAAAGCCAAATATAATATATAAGGCTAATGAAAAAGTAAATGCAATAGCAACAAAAATAACTGATGTTGCAGAGGAAAAGCTAACTGATGAAATAAAGAGTAATTTTATTGATACAGTTAATAAGGAAGCATTTAATTATTTAAATAAATTTGGAGAAAATGTAAAAAAGAACGAATCTAATATATTAGAACTTAAAAATACAATAGATGATGCTCAAAATAGTTTAACAAAAATACAAAATTATTTAGATAAATCAACAAAAAGCGTAAATGAAGTATCATCATACCTTAACTCAGTTAAAGGAGATTTACCTAGTGTTACAAATCAAATTAATGATCTTCAAGGTATGGTATATGGTAATAAAGATTTAGTATCAAGTACTCAAGTTGGTATTCAAAATATATCTAATGGAGTTAAGAATGATTTACTACAAATGCAAATGGTAACAGATAAGTATAATGGTCTGTTAAATAAATTAAATGAAATAAATAGTAGTAATGTAGATGTTAAGTCTATTGATAAAACTATAGATGATATGCAAAGTGCTTTAGATACATTAAATACTATAATAAATAATAGTAAAAAGACATTAGAAACTATTAATTCTAAGTATCCAAGCAATTCAATTCAAACTCAAATAGATAAGTTAGATGCAATGCAAAGCTTTATTAGTAAGGATAAAGAACAATTAAAATCATTAAAGTCATTAATTGACTCAGGTAAAATTGGTGAATCAACAAATAATGCTATAAAAAATTTAACAGATTTAAATAGTAGTTTCTCAAACAATTTATCTTCAGCAAGTAATAACTTTTATAATAATACATTACCTAATTTAAATAATATAGGTAATACATTATCAAAAGGTAGTGATACAGCTAATAGCTTACTAGAAAGTAGTAAAGCAATAGTTCCTCAACTAAATGCTCTTGCAAGTTTTGGAATAGCAAGTGGAGATTTAGCAAATTCACAAATGAATACTGTTAAAACAAGACTTGATGATTTTAAAAATAAAGTATCTAAAATACAAAGTGAAACAAATAATATAACAAGTGACAGTTTAAATGAAGCAATAAATACAATGAGCAAAAATCCAGAGGTAATGGCCTCATTTATGTCATCACCAATTGATGTAAAAACAGTTGATGTATATGATGCTGGTATATTTGGAGTTGCCCTTACACCATTCTATACTGTACTTGGAATATGGGTAGGTTCATTATTAATGCTTGCTCTTCTTACAACAGAATGTGAAGATTTTGAAGATGGAGAAGAGATATCAGTAACACAAAAACACTTTGGTAAATTACTGTTATTCTTATTAATATCAGTAATTCAAACATTAATAGTGCTTGTAGGAGATATATTAGTACTTGGTGTTCATCCGGTTAATACTGGACTATTTATGGGAATGGGATTATTATCAGCCTTTGTATTTACAATAATGATATTTACGTTAGTATCATTATTCGGAAATGTAGGTAAAGCAATAGCAGTAGTAATTATGGTATTCCAAATAGCTGGTGCTGGAGGAATATATCCAATTCAAACAAATCCAAAAATATTTGAAGTATTACAACCATTGTGGCCATTTACTTATGCAATTGATGGATTTAGAGAAGGAATTGCAGGACCTATATGGAGTGATACAATTAGTGATATAAAAATGCTTTGCATATTCGGTATAATATTCTTTGTACTTGGAATATTTAAGAAATTTATTTATAAAGTAACTATGTTCATGGAACATAAATTTAAAGAGTCAGGATTATAAATAAAAAGCTATATCTAGATTAAGATGTCCTATTTTTCAAGGAAAGTTAAAAAGACTAAGATATATTAAAAAGATGATTTCTGTAGTTCACAGAAGTCATCTTTTTGTATTTATAAAACCCTGCGTAAGATGTTAGGCTCAAAAGAGAGCTATGTACGAAAATGAAAAACCTCCGGCTAGGCTGGAGGATAATTATTCATTGTAAATTATAAACAAAAAATACTAAAATAGGTTATATTTATATTGACAAATTATTTTTAGTAAATTATACTTTAAGAGTAATAAATAATAATTTATTACTAAATATCCATATTTTAAAGATAAATGTACTATATAAATAATTATTTATAAATAATAAAGGTGCAAAGGGGTGAGTGATAGGGAGCAATTTAAATTTAGAGAAGTTATTTGATAAGTACAATCTCTTTTAAATACATTAATAATAAATTCAAGTTAATTATAGAAAATTTATCTTAATTATAATTTATACCTAAAGAAAACGATTAACTATTATTTGTATTTTGCTAAAATCAAAATAAAGAAAAATATAATTGTAAGGAGATATATAATGAATAAATTTATGGAATCTATAGAAAAATATTTATTACCTATTGCTTCAAAAATAAGTAATCAAAAATTCTTAGTAGCCCTTAGAGATTCTTTTATAGGTACTATGCCTGTTGTTATGACAGGTTCTATTGCACTTTTACTAAATGCATTTTTAGTAGATGTACCTGGTCAATTTGGTAATAATTTTATTCCCGAAACATTTAGTTGGTTTGTAGATATAAACAACCTAATATTTAAAGGAAGTTTAGCTATAGTATCGTTATTATTTATTTTTTCTTTGGGAGTGAATGTTGCTAAAATTTACAATACGGATACACTATCATCAGGTATAGTTGCTCTTTCAGCTTTTATTATATCTATTAGCAATTCTATTACTAAAAGCATTCAATTACCTAATGCTGATGGACAAGTTCTGTCAGAACTTTTTAAAGGAGTTAAAGATATAGCTGTTGAAGGAAATAAATTTTCTGTTACGGTTAGTGGTCTTATTCCTGGAGCTCAAATTAATTCAAATGGTTATTTTACTGCAATTATTGTTGGTTTCTTAGCTTGTATTATTTATAGTAAATTAATGAATAAAAACTGGACAATTAAATTACCTGATACAGTACCACCAGCTATTACAAGACCTTTTATGTCAATAATTCCTGGTTTTGTTGCATTATATGTTGTAGCTATACTTGTATATGTATTTAATAAAATTACTGGAGAATTACTAATTGATTGGATATATAAAGTACTTCAAACTCCATTACTTGGTCTATCACAAAGTTTCATTGCAGTTGTACTTATTGCCTTTTTAACACAATTATTTTGGTTTTTTGGTATTCATGGTGGAAATGTTATGGCACCAATTATGGAAGGTTTATTTGGAGTAGCATTATTGGCCAATATGGAAGCTTTTCAAAATAATCAACCGATTCCATATTTATGGACAAGTACATCTTATGGATCATTTGTATGGTATGGAACATTAGGTTTATTAATAGCAATATTCTGGCAATCTAGAAATAGTCATTATAAAGAAGTTGCTAAATTAGGTATAGCTCCAGTTTTATTTAATATAGGAGAACCTGTTATGTACGGACTGCCTACAGTAATGAATCCAATTTTATTTATACCATTCTTATTATCACCTACATTAATGGCAGCAGTTTCATACTTGGCAACAAGTTTAGGATTGGTAGCACCAGTTACACAAAATGTTACATGGGTTATGCCGCCTGTATTATATGGTTTCTTTTCTACAGGATTTGACTGGAGAGCAATTATATTATCATTAGTAAATTTAGCAATTTCTATATTGGTTTATCTACCATTTGTTAAAATGGCTAATAAGCAGTCTGTTTAATGACTAAGTTTGAAATAAAAGAAGAGATTTATGTAGAAGATAATAAATTAATTTTTAATAAATAAAAGTTTTAAAAAAGAAGGGAGATGCAATATGTATCTTCCTTTTATTATGTAATAAATAGCACAAGAATCTTTAAAATTTTTATTTTAAAGATTCTTGTGCTATAGTAATTTATTTAAGTTATTCGTTTAAGAAATATTTTGTTATTTACAGAGGATTATTTAATTCAATTAGATTTTTTGATATACAAAAAGCTGCAGCAGCTAAAGCACCGTTATGATTGTTATAATTTTTAATTACAATATGTTGCTTTGGATATGTTGATATTAAACTAATACTGTTTTCTATTGATTCTTGCAATAGATTTCTTAAAAGAGGTTCATTAAATAATTCACCATGTACTATAATTTTATTGGCATCAATCATCATTGATAAATTATTAAGTGCAATTGAAAGATGTTTAATAGCAGAATGCAATATGTTTATTACGCCTGTATCACCTAATCTATATGCATTTAATACTGTTTTAATTGTTATTTTATTATTATTTGTAACTAATTGCTTTAGGTATGTAATTTCTGAATTATCAAATAGTATTTGACATTTTTTTATAATCCAAACTTCACTACAATAAGTTTGGAGACAGCCTCTCTTACCACATTCACATAATTCTCCATCTGGATGAACAACTATATGTCCTATTTCTCCAACTAGAAAATTATTTTTAGCATAGAGATTACCATTATACATATATGAACAAAACATTCCTCTACTTACATGAAAAAATATAAAATTACTATCGTTACCAGTGAAAGTAAATAACCTTTCTGCTAATGTCATACATTTAACATTATTTTCAAAGTAAATTGGTAAATCAATATTATCTAATAAAACTTTAATATTAAAGTTTTTCCAAAATAAATTATTACTAACAATTGATATGTTTTTTTTATCAAAATGACCAGGAATTGCAACTCCAATTCCTTTTGGATTATAGCTATTACAATCTTTTATAAAGTATTTTAGTTCATTAACATAAAATTCTTCAGTTAAAGTGTTTGCTAAATCATAAGTATTTAGTTGAATAATTTTTTCTTTGAAAATTTTACCAACATTGTCGGTTAAACAAAATGATATATATTTTTCAGATAATTCGGATCCTATATAAAAGCTATGTTTAGGATATACACCTAATAGTATTTTTTTTCTTCCAGATTTATTTTGTTCAGATATAACTTCGCCAATTTCATGAATTAGATTTTCTTTGATCATATAACCAGTAAATTCACTAACTGTTGCAGGGGTAATACCAGTTTCGTTTGAAATATCAATTCTGGAAATAGGGCCTTTAGCGTATATCATATCTAAAATTTTAGATCTTAACTTTTGTTGGTTTTTTGTAAGTTTCATAATTCTCCTCCTCCCAATATTAATATTATATAGTATTAATTATAATTTATAAATAATTAAATTCAATAAATTAGAAAATATTATTGACATATACTGCTTAATAATATATTATTAAGCTAATAAATAATTATTTATTATCAAATATGGGTATAAAATTGTTTTTATTAACATGTAAATTATTTTTTATAATTAATACAACATTTCAATATAATAAAAGTACGATAATGAGTTAGGAAATTTAAAGGAGTAATTTATGGGTAAAAGATTAATTAGTGCAAATACTTCGGAAATATTACAAATGACTGCAGCAGAATTAAAACAAAGTATAAGAGCAAGCGAAGGAAGAACTATTCTTTCAGAAAACGTTGCAACCAGAGAATCCTTTATAGGGGATATTACAAATTCTGAAATAGCTAGAGCTTTTGGAGCAGATTTAATTCTTCTTAACTGTGTAGATGTTTTAAATCCAGATATTTTTGGATTAGAATTTAAAGAAGGAAATTTTGTAGATGAATTACATCGGCTAGTAGGACGGCCAATAGGTGTAAACCTTGAGCCGGTAGATTTAGAGGCAAATATGGCAGAGGATCTTTTTACAATTAGCAAAGGTAGACAAGCTAATATTAAGACAATTCAGGAAATTGAAAAGCTTGGAATGGATTTTGTTTGTTTTACTGGAAATCCAGGAACAGGAGTAACTAATTCACAAATAGAAAAAACAATTCATTTAGCTAAGGAAAATTTTTCAGGATTAATTATTGCCGGTAAAATGCATGGAGCAGGTGTTAATGAACCAGTTACAGATTTAAAGGCAATAGAAGATTTTATTGAAGCTGGTGCAGATATAATATTAGTTCCAGCAGTTGGAACAGTACCTGGTTTTGATGATACTGAATTAAAAGAAGTAGTTAGAGTAGCACATAATAAAGGTGCACTTGTATTAACAGCAATAGGAACTAGCCAAGAAAGCTCTGATGAAGATACTATTAAACAAATTGCAATACGCAATAAAATTTGTGGAGTAGATATTCAACATATTGGTGATGCTGGCTATGGTGGAGTTGCACCATATGAAAATATTTTTGCCATGAGTAAAGCAATTCGTGGGGTTCGTCATACTGTATCAATGATTGCTCGTTCAATTAATCGTTAATTTAAGTACTAACTATAATTATAGCTAACTGTTTTTCTAATAGTTATATGTATACTATAATCAACATATTTAGAAAATCTAAAAGTTGATATAGAATGAATATTAAGAAAGCTATTTAATCAAAAAGGTGAAGAAATTAAAGAAGAGTTAGTTTCATAATAAATAAAAAAACTCTAGCTAATTTAGCTAGAGTTTTTTATTCTTTAGAATCAGAAATATGTGAGAGGTCATCTAAAGAAATATTTTTACTTATTAATTTATTATTTGTATATTCTCTAAATATTTTATATATTACTCCAAAAAGTGGTATACCTATTAAAAGTCCTAAGAAGCCAAGGGTACCTCCACCAACAAGCATTGCAAACATTACCCATATAGCAGATAAACCTATTGAATTACCAACAACTTTTGGATATATAAAGTGGCCTTCTACTTGTTGAAGAACTATTATAAATATTACAAATAAAATAGCTTTCCATGGATCGATAAGTAAAATTATAAGTGCTGAAGGAATAGTTCCTATAAAAGCACCGAATATAGGAATAAGACTAGTTACACCTACTATGAATCCTATTAATAAAGAATAAGGAATTCCAAGTATCCACATTCCTATAAAGCAAAGAGTTCCAATTATAATAGCTTCTGTACATTGACCAGCTATGAAACTCGAAAAAGTAGCATTAGAAATTTTACCAATCCTAATTAATTTTTCACATACTCTTTTATTAAAGTAAGCAAAAAGAACTTTCTTCAATTGGAATATAAGCTTTTCTTTACTTGAAAGTATATATATTGAAAAAATTATTGCTAAAAAGAAATTAACAATACTTGAAGTAATATTTATAGTAATATTAACTATATGATTTATAGTAGAACCTAAAAATTGTCCTGCAAAACCTAAAATGTCTTTCCATGCATTTAATACATCTTGCCATATCTTATCAAATCCTTGAATATCACCTAAATTAGTAACAATAAAATTTTCAAATGAATTTAAGTAATCAGGAACATTATTAGCAAGAGTAGTTACACTAGATACAAGCTGAGGTATTATAAAAACTATTAAAGTAGATAATAAACCTACAACTACTAAAAGCGTAAATATAATTGATAGTGGTCTTTTAAACCTTACAAAATAAGAATACTTTTGTGCATCTAAAAATGAAAAGACTCTTTCTTCAAAAAGTTTCATAGGAATATTTAATACAAAGGCAATTGCAATAGCAATAATAAACGGACTCATAGTACTAAGAATAAATCCTAACAATTTAAAAACAGACTTTATATTTATTAATAGATAAGCTAGAACTATTACATATGTACAGAGTAATACATAAGGTTTTAATTTTTTATTTAATTCTTTCAATTTTGAACCCCCTTATCATACAAACTACAACCAAAATTTTACATAAAAAATAATATAATAAATATTATACACGGTAAATAAAATCATAACAATAATAAAAATGTATATTTTCCAATGTGAATTCTATGTGAAATTTACAAAAAAGTTAATTGTTAATGATAGAATTATGTTATAGGAGAGTGATTCTAAATTGAAGAAAATATTAGTTGTTGAAGATGATCCAAAAATAAGAGAATTAATAGTTGAGTTTCTAAAATGCCAAGATTATAAAATAGATAGTGCAAAAGATGGAATAGAGGGTTATTCAAAATTTAAAGAGGAAGAATATGATTTAATAATTTTAGATGTTATGATGCCCAAATTAGATGGGTATGGTTTATGTAATTTAATAAGAGAAGAAAGTGATATACCTATAATATTTTTAACTGCGTTAAATGAAGATGAAGATCAAATAAAAGCTTTTGATGCAATGGCAGATGATTTTATAACAAAACCATTTTCCTTTCATGTATTAATAAAAAGAGTTGAAGCAGTTCTTAGGAGAAGTAATACTAACAATACAAATAAAGATATATTAACGTTTGATTCTATAGAATTAAATTTAAACACTTATAAATGCTATGTAGGTGGTGAAGAGATAGAACTTACATTTAAAGAATTTAATATACTAAAAATAATGATAGAAAGTTATCCAAATGTAGTATCAAGAGAAATATTAATGGATAAGGTTTGGGGATATGATTATTATGGCGATATGAGAGTAATTGATGCTCACATTAAAAATTTAAGAAAGAAAATTCCTAAAGACTGTATTAGTACGGTAAAGGGGGTTGGTTATGTACTTAAAAAATAAATGGAATGATATTGGAATTAAGAAAAAGTTATTTATAATATCAGCATCTTTAATACTTGTAACATCAATAGTTATATATACAGTATTATTTTTAATTGTTCCAAAAGTATATATAAGTATAAAAGAAAATAGTATTAAAAATTCTACAGAACAAATTATTAGTAAATTAGAAAAAGGTGCAGGTAAAGATTACCTAGAAGAAATTAATAAATATTCTTATGATAACAGTGCAATGGTAACTATAACTACATTGTATGGAGAACTTGTTTATGCATCTAATAATTTTTTATTAAAGCCTGCTGGAGCAGAGGATTTTAATAGAGTAAAACCTAGAGAATTTAAAAAAGCTGAAGATGACATAGCAATTAGTAAGCAATTTTATTTTAAAGATATAGGAAAAGATTGCATAATTAATGTACATGTGCCAATAAAAATTTTTAATGACACAAAAAGAATAATGATAAGAATTCTTCCATTAATACTTTTAATAACTATAAGTATAGGAATATTATCAGCTTACATATATTCTACAGTTATAAGTAAACCACTACTTAAAATAAACGATGTTGCTAAGAAAATATCTAAATTAAAATTTGATGAAAAGTTGAATTTTAGTGGAGATGATGAAATAGCTGAGCTTTCAAATAGCATAAACCTAATAAGTACAAATCTTCAAGAAACTATAGTTAGTTTAGAAGATGCAAATAAAGAACTTTTGACGGATATAGAAAAAGAAAAGTTACAAGATAAAAGAAGAAGAGATTTCATAAAAGCAATTTCTCATGAACTAAAAACTCCAATAACTGTGATAAATGGTCAAATAGAAGGTATGATTTATAATATAGGACCGTATAAAGATAGAGATAAATATCTAAAGGAAAGCTTAGAAAGTGTCCTAGAACTTAAATCATTAGTTTATGAAATAATAAACCTTGCTAAATATGAAGAAAGTATATCTTTAAAAAAAGAAGGTATAGCATTAAATGCTTTAGTAAAAGAAGTAGTTAACTCATATAGTTATTTAGAAGATAAAAAAGGATTAAATATTATAATTAAAGAAGATAGAAATTTAATAGTTAATGCTGATAGAAATATAGTAAAAAAAGTTTTATCTAATTTAATAAAAAATAGTTTAAACTACGCTTTAGATAACACGGATATAGTAATAGAAATTAAAAATAACTATAGTATTAGAATAATAAATAAATGTAATAATATTACTAAAGAGAATAAGAATGATTTATTTAAAGCATTCTACAGAATAGATGAGTCTAGGAATAAAGACACAGGAGGTAATGGATTAGGCCTTTATATAGTGAAAACTCTTTTAGATATGCATGGAGACATAAAATATAATGTAGATTTAGAAGATGGACTCTTCATATTTAATTTAAACTTTAAAGAAAATAATTAATTTCATATAGAATTCATGTTGACTTCACTTTGCTTACAGTTTGTGTAGATATTATATAAACATAACGTAAGGAAAGAAGGGGAAACATGAATTTTTTATTTAGGGCATTTTTAAGTGTGGTAGAACGGAAAGGAAAATCCATAATATTATTTTTTGTAATAACGACAATTTGTATTTTTGTACTTTCGGGAATATCGATTCAAAGTGCAACAGAAAAATCAGAAATACTAGCAAGACAAAAACTTGGAGCAACAGTAACTTTATCACAAAATATGCAAAAGCAAAAAGAGCAAATGAGAGAACAAGCTGGAGGTCCTGGAGGATTTAAAATGGAGAGAAATCCGATTTCCTTAGAAGATGTTGAGAAAGTCTTAACTTTAAGTCATATTACAGGATACAATGTTACATCTTCAACTGAAGGAATTGCAGATGGGTTTAATCCAATTAAAAGTAGTGAAAGTGTAACAGAAAATACAAATAACAATAATGTTGACATGAGAGGCCCAAAAGAAGATGGGAAAAGGGTTATGGGAGATGTAAGTATAGAAGGAGTACTTAGTCTAGAAGGTGTAAATGAATTTGCAAATGGAGAGGCAAGTTTAACATCTGGAGAAGCTATTACACATAATAATAAAGATGAAAAAGTAGCTGTAATTGAAAAGACTTTAGCAGAGGAAAATGAGATAAAAGTTGGTGACAAAATAAAAGTTAAATCAACAGTAAATACTGATAGCTCAGTAGAATTAAAAGTTATAGGCATATATGAAACTTCATCTGAAATAGATGAGGGAGCAATGAGAAATGAAGCAATGAATCCTTATAACAAAATATATACACCATATAACGTAGCAAATACTTTAAAAGGAAGCGACTATAAGGATAAAGTTGATAGTGCAATATACTATTTAGATGATCCATTAAATGTAGATGAATTTATAGAAGAAGGAAATAAAGTAGATATAGACTTTGATAAATATACTCTTGATGCAAATAGCAGAGAATACGAGCAGATGATTAAACCAATTGAGAATGTTGGATCTTTTGCAAAGACTACTGTTATTATTGTAGGAGTTTGTGGAGCATTAATTCTTTGTTTAATAATTATGCTTTCAATAAAAGATAGAAGAAATGAAATTGGAATATTACTTTCTTTAGGAGAAAAGAAATTTAAAATAATAGCACAATTTGCAGTTGAAATACTACTTATATTATCAATATCACTTGGAGTATCATTAGTAGCTGGTAATTCTATAAGTAATGTTATAGCGGATAAATTAATTTCAAAAGAAGTAACAGCTATAGAAGCAAGTAGTACAAATATGTCTCAAGATGGTATGAAAATGCCAGGCGAAGACGGCAGAGGCTTTGGTTTTAGAGGTCCAAATAATCTAAATAAAGAAAATACAGAAGTGATAGATGAACTAAATGTTAGTGTAACTGGAACAGATTATTTAAAAATGGGCGGAATTGCAGTTTTAATATCAATATTAGCAGTATTACTTCCAGCTATAAATGTTATGAAATTACAGCCAAAAACTATATTAAGTAAACATGATTAGAGGTGATTTTTATGGAAAGTATTTTAGAACTTAAAAATGTTTCTTATTGGTATGAGAAAGATAAAACTATATTAGATAATTTAACTGTTAATTTTGAAAAAGGAAAGTTTTATACGGTTATAGGGCCATCAGGAAGTGGAAAAACTACATTTTTATCATTAATATCAGGACTTGATAAAAAGAAAAATGGTGAAATACTATACTGTGGTAAAAATATAGATAAAATAGGATTAAATAATTATAGAAATAAGTATGTATCTATTATATTTCAAGGATATAACTTATTAACATATATGACAGCTCTTCAAAATGTTATTTCAGCTATTTCAATAAAAGGGATAAAGGTTAAAAGTCAGAAGGAGAGAGCATTAGAGATGCTTAAAAAAGTGGGGCTTACGGAAGAACAGTGTAATCAAAAAGTATTAACCTTAAGTGGTGGTCAACAGCAAAGGGTTGCAATTGCAAGAGCGTTAGTTTCAGAAACAGATGTAATAATAGCAGATGAACCAACAGGAAATCTAGATGAAAAAACATCAAATGAGATAATAAAAATATTTAAAGATATAGTAGAGAAAGAAAATAAATGCTTAATAATGGTAACACATAATATAGATATAACCAAAAATTCAGATATAACTTACAAACTAAAAAACAAAACACTTTTAAAAGAAAAAATGGTAGAAAATTAATTCTACCATTTTTTCTTTAGGTCATTATTATTTCATTGTGCTCTCGTATTGTGCTACCATTCTCTTAACCATTTCTCCACCAACGCTTCCGCATTGTTTTGAAGAAAGATCTCCGTTGTAGTCTGAAAATGGAACTCCCATTTCATTAGCTACCTCATTTTTGAATTTTGCTAATCCGTTTTTTGCTTCTGGTACTAATTTTTGTGCCATGTTACATTCCTCCTCTACGAGATAATTTTTTTTGTAAAGTTTGTTTGATTTACTTTACACTCATAGTATGTGTCCTGTAACAAATTATAAACTATTATATTTTAGGTAATGGTGGCAATGAAAAGAGTAAATGGTATATTAATGTAATTATTTATTTAAATCATCAAAAGCTATTATTCCATTTAAAGTTTTGGCTTCTTTTATTGCCCTAATAACTGCTTTTTCCATTACATTAGCTGCAATCATTCCAACTGTTGTAACATCAGCATCTACCTTGTTTGTAGCCATTGTAAATATAGTATCTCCATCAAACATAGTATGCGCAGGTCTCATAGTTCTAGCAAAGCCATTATGAGCCATAGAAGCAATTTTTTTTGCTTGTGCTTTAGAAAACTTTCCGTTAGTTACAATTAAACCAATTGTAGTATTTCCTTTAAACGGTTCTTTAGGACTTTTTATATTGCTTAATAAAATAGATTCGCTATTTAAAAATTCATTATTTTGTTTATTAAGTGCACCAGCTAAAATTTTTGAATTAGAAGGGTCTACAACGTCACCTAAGCAGTTTACAGCAACTATTGCTCCAACTTGTAATTCATTAATCTCAACAGCAAATGTACCAAGGCCGCCTTTCATAGAAGTAGATGGTCCAAGGATTTTACCTATAGTTGCACCAAATCCGGCACCTATATTTCCATTAATATCATCATTGTAAGTTTCGCTATTTATACAAGCTTCGTACCCCATTTTCTTATCCGGTCTAATTTTAAAATCTCCAAAAGCTAAATCAAATAAAACAGCAGAACAAACTATAGGAACTTTACATACTGAAACATCAAAACCAATATTATGCTCTTCTAAATACTTCATAACTCCAGTTGATGCTTCAAGTCCATAGGCACTTCCACCAGATAAAACAACAGCATGAATTTTTTCTATCATTTCAGATGGATCTAAAAGGTCGGTTTCACGTGTTCCAGGTGCACCACCACGGACATCAACCCCACCAGTTGCTCCATCTTCACATATTATAACTGAACATCCAGTTAAACCTTTTTCATTTTGAGCATGACCTAATTTTATGTTATCTATATCAGTAAATTTAATTTCTTTCATAATAAAACCCCTTTATTTTCATAAATATACTAAAAGCTCCTATAAAAATAGGAGCATAAATATCGTTATCTTTTAATTTTTTTAATTGCAATAACTACTGGAACAGTTATAAGTGCTGATAGTAGTGCTTCAGGAATTCCATTTGTAAGTGCAACAGAAGCTATTGTAATACCAGCTGTTGAAGATGATATTTCCATCGCTTTAGCATACTGTTCAACATAAAGAAGATAAGTAAAACCTAAAACTCCTACTGTATTAGTAATAGTTGCAAGTACTGCAGCTATACCAATTGGTACTGATTCCTTTTTAAATTTGTTCTTAAGTAGTTTATACACGTAGTAAGCAACAATTCCAATTAAGATTCTTGGAACTACTGAAACTATTGGATTTAAAAATATTGGTGTTAATGGTGTTGGATTTACAAGTGCATTATACATTGAGAATAGTCCAAATACTAAACCAACAAATGCACCAACAACAGGACCTTCAATAATAGCACCGATAATTACAGGAATGTGCATTATTGTAGCTTTCATAAATGGTAGTGGAATAAATCCAAGTCCAGTAAGTCCCATAAATATAGATATACCAGATAGCATACCTATAATCACCATCTTTCTAAGCCCAAGAGCCGCGTGTGATGTACTTCTTTCCATTTTTAAAAACCCTCCGTTCTTATTCCCCTTAAGGGATATAATTCGGCAAAAAACAATTATTAAATTTTGTAATTTGCGTTCAGTTTCATAAAGAATACCGACGATTTTATTTTACAATGAAGAAATACATGTTTCAATAGAAAATGTTAAATTTTTATCGAAGATTTAACCTTAAAAAATAGATAATGGGGTAAATACTAGTTTTAGGTATAAAAAGAAAATATATTCAGAAAATTAAAAAAATACTTTGTTTATCTAAATAAAAAAAGAGCAATGAAATAATGCTCTTAAATAATATCTTCTTTATTTGGAATTATAAGAATACAAGCTATATAACCAAAAACAGCAGCACCACATGAAATAAAGAATAATATAACCCAAAGTAATCTTATTACTGTTACATCTACATTAAAATATTCTGATAATCCTTGAGATACACCGCTTATTTTCCCCATACTTGGAACCTTATATAATTTTTTCATAAATAAACCTCCGTATTAATATTAAATAAATATAGTTAAAGTTAGTATATGATACTGATTTATAAATTACAATATAGTATCAATTGTTATTACTAATATTTAGGAATATTTAAGAAATGATTTAATGGAAAAAGCTATAAAATAAATACAAACTGTTATATCATATATGTAATAATATGTTCTTTAAAAAAAATAAAAATATATAAATAGAATAAGTTTTAAAAATAATTTATAGGAAAAATAGTAAAAAAATATATAAAATGTACAAAAATATTGTTAAATAAATAGCAATTATAAAATTAAAAAAGAGAGAGGGGTTAAGTATGGATTTAAAAAATTTAATTTTGCTTTATGAGTTTATAATAATAACTATATTTGTTTTATTTATAGGCATGGCACTTAATATAAATAATTTAAATTATGCTGGAGTAATTTATGGGATTAGGGTTCCCAATAAATATAGAAAAGATATAAAAATAAAGAAGATCGATAAAGAATATAAAAAGAGATCAGTAATTTATATATTAATTTTAACAATAATATTTTCAGTTTTAATATTTAAGTTTCAAAAAGTATTTATAAGTATATTATATATTTTTATAATGTTTTTTCTTCAATTCTATTTATATTCAAAAGCAAATAAAGAGATGAAAAAAGTAAAAGAAGAAATAGGGTGGAAAAAAGAATTCGAAAATAAAAAGTATATAGAAATTAAAAAGTTAGATAAAAAAGATTATGATAATAAAATAAATATGAAGTGGTTTATAATAGCATTTTTAATTGCTATATTATCACTAATTATTACTATAGTAAAATTAAAATCATTACCTGATTTAGTTCCAGTTCATTTTAATTTTAATGGTGATGTTGACAGATATGCAGATATAAGAACTTTAGGAGGTAAAATAGAAATATTCTTAATTCCTGTTATGAGTATGTTTATAATATTTATAATGTATATATCTACATTTATAGAATATAAAAAAAGAAAAAATATTAAGTTAAATGGAGGGACTTACGAACAAATTAGGGAAATAGAAAATACTACTTTTAAATCAATAAATGATATGATGAGTGGAATTTCTATTTTTATAGCAGTATTAATGCTTTGTATAACTTTTACAATGACTGGGATAATTAAATCTAATAAACTTGGACTTAATATAACAATGATTATAACTGTTATAATGGTAATATATATAATTATATATACGATATATTTAATGATCCAAAATAAAAATATAAACAAAGATTATAATAGTAAATCACCAGAATATTATATAGACGATGATGATGAATTTAAGTGGGGAATATTTTATTATAATCCTAAAGATAAATCTATATTAAGTAGAAAAAGAATGGGTATAGGGTATGACTTTAACTATGGAAATGAAAAGGCAATAATAATTGTTGTTATATTAGATTTTATTTTAATAAGTTCATTAGTTATGACGATTATAATGGGTGTATAATTTAAATAAGACTAGCATTTTGGAGGAAGATATGACTAAAAGAGAATTTATTATAAAGGAATATCCAGAGAAATCATGGAGTATTTCTAGGGTAAAAACTATAAAATCTTGTTTAAGAGAATATTACTATACTTATTATGGTTCACATAGAGGATGGGATCCGGAAGCATCGTATGAACAAAAATATTCATGGAGACTTAAAAAATTAACTAATATTTGGTTAGCTTTCGGAGATGTGATTCACAAAGCAATAAAGAATATTATAGATTTTAAGAAGAATAATATAGATAAAGAAATAGATGTTGATGCTCTTAAAGAGTTTGTTCGTACAAATTTAAATATAATTGTTAAACAAAGTAGTAGAAAAGATAGTATTTTAAGGTGGAATGAGTACCCAAAGGGAAATATGTTATTAGAATATTACTATGATGGAAAGCTAGAGAGAGAAGAGATCTTAGAAATAAAAGAGAGAATAGAACAATGTGTTGAAAATATTTTTGAAAGTAAAACTTTCTTTGATATAAATAAGGGTGAATATTTAGATATACTTAAAGTTGATGAAGGAAATTTTGATTATTTCTTTCATGAAGGAGTAAAAGTATTCGCACTTATAGACTTATTATATTTAGATAATGATAGAAATATAGTTATTGTTGACTGGAAAACTGGTAAACAGAATGAAGAGGATAGAGAGCAGCTATTAGTTTATTTACTTTATGTAATGGAAAAATATAATGTACCAGTTGAAAAAGTCAAAGGAAGAGTTGAGTATTTATTACAAGGAGAACATGTTGAATATAGCTTTACTAATGATGATGTAGAACATATAAAAAATAGAATATCTCTTGAGATTAATGTAATAAATGCCCTTTTAGTTGATGAAAATAATAATATCCCTAAAGATAAAGATACATTTATAATGTGCGATGAAGATTTTAAATGTAATAAATGTAAATATAGAAGACTATGTAAAAAGGAAAGAGTGATAAGAGATGAAATTACTTAATATTAAAAAGCAAACAAACAATAAATTTCTTAATATGTATGAATTAGAGTTAAGAAATAAAAAGGGTGACAAAAAAACATATTTTGTAGCTAGTAGAAGAAATCAAGAAGATTTATGTTGCGTTACAAAAGATCATGCTAAGGCAGATGGAGTTATGATAATACCAATAACAAAAGAAGGAGAAGTTATTGTAATTAAGCAGTATAGACCTGCAATTGATGATTATATATATGAACTTCCAGCTGGAATAGTTGATCCAGGTGAATCTTTAGAAGAGGCTGCAAGAAGGGAGCTGTTTGAAGAAACTGGTCTTAAAGCATCAAGCTATGAAGTATTCTTAAAATCTAGCTACTCATCAGTTGGCATGACTGATGAAACTACAGCTATAGTTAAAATGGAGGTTTATGGAGAACCTAGCACTGAATATATGGAAGATGACGAAGAGATAGAAATATTTAAAATAAAGATAAAAGATGCAAAAGAGTTTGCAGAGAACAATAATGTTTCAATAAAGGGTGGAATAATTTTAAGATTAATAGCTAACGGAATATAAAAAATGTACTCCTATCAAGGAGTACTTTTTTTATTCCATTAAATAGAAAATAAAAGAAAAACTTAGAAAAAATTAGTATTTTAAAAATGTAAATGTAACCAATATGTGTGTTTATGAATAAGATACAGTTGTGTTTACATAAAACACATGATATTATTATAAAATAAGGGAAAAATTCTAGAATTATGATTTGGGGTGGTTATATGGATTTTAGAAGTACTAGGGGGGCTGAGGTAGGAATAAAGTCGTCTGAAGCAATTATTAAGGGGATTGCAAAAGATGGAGGATTATTTGTTCCAGATAGTTTTAAAAATATCTATAATAGCTTAGTTAGTGAAAGAAAAGCAAGCTACGAAGAAATTGCATTTTCTATTATAAAAGAGTTTTTTACAGATATTAAAGAAGAAAATTTAAAGCATGCTATAAATAATGCTTATAAAGATAGGTTTGATGCTAAAGTAGAAAATGAATTTTTAGAGCTTTATCATGGACCAACATGTGCATTTAAAGACGCCGCATTACTTTTCCTTCCACAAATAATGAAAGAAGCAAAACGTGTATGTAAAGTTAGTGAGGAAATAGTAATACTAACTGCTACATCAGGGGATACAGGTAAAGCTGCACTTTCAGGATTTAAAGATATCGAAGGAGTTAAGGTAGTTGTTTATTATCCAGAAGATGGGGTAAGTGAGATCCAAAAAAGACAAATGATTACTCAAGAAGGCAAAAATCTTAAAGTAATAGCTATTAAAGGAAACTTTGATAATGCACAAAAAGGAGTAAAAGATATATTTAATGATAGTAAATTTAAAGAAGAATTAAAAAATAAGGGCTATATTTTATCTTCTGCAAATTCTATAAATATAGGTAGATTAATTCCGCAAATAGTATATTATTTTTATGGATACTTTAATCTTGTAAATGATGGAAAGATTGAAGAAGGAGACGAAATAAATGTTGCCGTTCCAACTGGAAATTTTGGTAACATATTAGCAGCATATTATGCAAAAAAGATGGGTCTACCAATCCATAAATTTATATGTGCATCAAATGAGAATAATGTTCTTACAGACTTCTTTAAAACTGGAATTTATAATAAGAAAAGAGAACTTATTTTAACAGAATCACCTTCTATGGATATATTAGTATCTTCTAATTTAGAAAGGCTATTATATGAAGCATGTGGAAGAGATCCTGAAGAAGTAAGTAGACTTATGAATAATCTTTCGGAAAAAGGTATATATAAAATAAATGATAAAATTAGAGAATTTTTAAATGATTTTTATGGAGATTTTTCAACTAAAGAAGAGGTATATGAGAGCATAAAAAAAGAATTTTCCGAAAAGAATTATTTAATGGATACACACACAGCAGTAGCATATTCTGTATACAATAAGTATAAAGATAAAACTAATGATAAAAGACAAGTATTAATAGCTTCAACTGCAAGTCCTTATAAGTTCCCTAGGAGTATATGTAACGCTCTAGAAATGAATATAGAAGATATGGATGATTTTGAAGTTTTAAATAAGCTGTCTAAAGAAACTAATACTAAAATACCAAACTGTCTTTTAGAATTAAAAAATAAAGATATAAGACATAAAGAGGTATGTAATAAAGAAGATATGAAAAAAGCAATATTATCCTATTTAGATGGTAATAAAAATTATGATTAGGGTAAGAGTGCCTGCAACTTCCGCTAATATGGGACCTGGATTTGATTCTTTAGGGGTTGCACTAAACTTATATAATGAATATTCTTTTTCTGAAACTCTTATGGGGATAGAGTTTGAAGGAATTGAAGAAGAATTTTGTAATAAAGATAACATTATATATAAAGCAATGCTTAAGTGCTTTGAAAGAGGCAACTATAAAATAAAGGGATTAAAAATTTCGATTATAAAACAAGACGTACCAATTTCAAGAGGGCTTGGAAGCAGTTCAAGTTGTATAGTTGCAGGATTAATTGGGGCAAATTATATAATGGGTAATATATTATCTAATGAAGAGCTTTTAGATATTGCTGTAGAAATAGAAGGACATCCTGATAATGTTGCACCAGCACTTTTAGGAGGAGTTATTGTTGCAATAAGAGAAGGAAGCCGAACTATATATGATAAAGTAAATGTATTAAAAGATTTAAACTTTGTTGCTATAATACCAGATTTTAAGTTATCAACAGAGAAAGCAAGAAGTGTATTAAAAGAAAATATAGAATTAAAAGATGCTGTTTATAATATTGGTAGAGCAGCTTTAATGGTAGCAGCACTTACAAATGGAAGTGATGATATACTTAAATATGCATGTAGTGATAGAATACATGAAATTTATAGAGGACCATTAATAAAAAAATTTGATATTATTAAAAAAGAGGCATATAATAATGGGGCATTAGCGTCTTTTTTAAGCGGTGCAGGGCCAACTATAATGACTATAGTTAAAAGGGGAAGCGACTTTAGCAATAAGATAAAAGAGGTTCTTAAAAGAGAGAATCTTGAATTTCAAGTTTTGGAACTTTCAATAGATAACAAGGGGGCAATTGTTATAGAAGGTGGTAACGAAAGTGAAAGGTAATTATTTAGTTGTTGATAAAAAGGTTTTACCTGATGTGTATGAAAAGGTACTAGAAGTAAAAAAAATACTTAAAGAAGGTAAAATTAAAGAAATAACAGAAGCAACAAAAATGATAGGAATAAGCAGAAGCGTTTATTATAAATATAAAGATCATGTTTTTGAATTCGTAGAAAGTATTCAAGGTAGAAAGATGACTTTTAGTATGATAATAGAACACAAAAAGGGAGTACTATCAGATATTTTAAATCGTATATCTGATAAAGGTGGAAATATAATAACAATAGATCAAGGTATTCCAATTGGTGGAACAGCAAATTTAAGTGTAACAATTGATATGTCTCATTTAGAATGTGATATAACAGCATTTTTAGAGGATTTATCATCTATGGAACATGTAGAAAAAGTTGATTTTATAGCTATGGAATAAATAATCTAAAAAAGAGAGGTATTTTAGGCCTCTCTTTCTTTATAACTATTTTTTTATGGATTTAGGTGGTATAATATAACATATTATAAATATATTAGGGGGTTATTATGGATTATATTAATACTAAAATTGATGGATTTAAACTTAGAAAGACAGAAATAGACGATTCAGCTTTAATATTAGAACTTATTAAAGAAATTGCAGTTTATGAAAAGATGTTAGATGAAGTTGTTGCAACAGAAGAAAGTATAAGAGAGTCTATTTTTAAAAGAAAAGAAGCAGAAGTTTTAATTGCAGAATTTAATGGGGAAACTATAGGATATGTACTTTACTTCTTTAATTATTCAACATTCATAGGAAAAGCTGGATTCTATTTAGAAGATATATATATAAAACCAGAATATAGAGGTAGAGGAATAGGTAAAGAAATATTTAGAATAATTGCAAATATTGCTTATGAAAAAGGATGTGAAAGAATGGAGTGGAGCTGTCTAAATTGGAATACTCCATCTATTAAGTTCTATAAAAGTTTAGGAGCAGTTCCTATGAGTGAGTGGACTGTATATAGATTAACTAGAGAAAATATAAAAGAACTAGCATTAAAATAAATTTTAAAGTGATTTTTATTTATGTTAAGTGGTAATAATAAATAAAATGATAATAAAATTTTAACAAATGTTAAAAAAATAAAAATAATTTATATATAACTTTAATGTAAAATATATAGAAAACTATATTTATTGAAGGTGAACGAATTATATGAAAAAGATAATAGCGGGAATAATAATTGCGATTGTAGTAGTAGCAGGCCTATTAGCTGTAACAGAATACGAAAATAAGAAAATAAATAACTTTAAAGAATACTTACAGAATAAGGAAAGTGAGTTTTCACAATATATCATAGGTAGTGATGATAAAGAATATAAGAGTTTAATAAAACAAAGTAAAGAGGCTATAAAGTATAGAAATGTGAAAGCTATGCCAAAAATTCAAGAAAAAATGGATGAACTAGTTTCTAAAGCACAAAAAGAAGATGAAGAAACATTAACTAAAGAACTTAACAACATAAAGAACATAAGTTTAAAAAAGCTTAGTAAAGAAAAGAGAACAGAAATAGAAAATCAAATAAAAGAAGCTGAGGAGCTTATAAAAAATAAGCAATATAGAGAAGCTAGTAAAAAAATAACTCCTCTAAGCACAGAAATATATAATGATATAAGTGCAAATTAATATAGAAAAAAGATCAAACTTTAAGTTTTGATCTTTTTTTGTAATCCTACGCACATATTTTAGGAATGAGGAGTGATATAATATAGTTATACAAAGAGAGAGAAAGAGAGGAATTTACGATGGCAGAAAATAATGTAAAACCATGGAATGGTATAAAAGAATTTAAAATAGAAAAGATAGTCCCAGAAAGTAAAGAAGTAAAATCATTTTACTTAGTTCCATGTGATGGAAGTAAGGTTGTTAAACATAAAGCAGGACAGTTTTTACCTATAAGAATTAATAGTGAAGACAAAAATTATGATGGGCTTGTTAGAACATACAGCCTTTCAATGAAGCCTAATAATGATTATTATAGATTAAGTATAAAAAGAATTGAAGGCGGTAAAGTAAGTTCATATATGCATGATAAGGCAAAAGAAGGAGATACAATTGGTGCTAGAATGCCATTTGGAAATTTCACATTAAAAGATCAACCTAAAGATATGCCTTTAGTATTATTAAGTGGAGGTATTGGAATAACTCCAGTTTTATCAATGCTTGAAGAAGCTGTAGGAAAAAGAGATAACATATATTTTATTGAATGTGAGCAAAATACAAGTCTTATGGCATTATCAGGTGAAATTAAAAAGTTAGCTAAAGAAGGATTAGTTAAACATACTATTTTCTTTGATAGCCCACTTGAAAGTGATGTAATAGGAAAAGATTATGATGTTAAAGGATATATATCTGAAGAATGGATTAAAGATAATCTTCCACTAAACGGAGAGTTTTATTTCTGTGGACCACCAATTTTTATGAAATTATTAAATAAATACCTTAAAAATTTAGGCGTATCAAAAGAAAATAGAAATTATGAGTTCTTTGGGAAACCAGAGGAAATGGAATAAAATATAAAGTAAAGCACTAGAAATTATATATTTCTAGTGCTTTTTTAATATATATAAATATAGAAAATTAAAAATAAGAGTTGACATACATTATATGGTAATTTATTATAATATTAACAGTTTAACACTTTAATGTGATAAAGTACATTGAGGAGGGGAGAAGATTGAAGAATAAAAATATAATACCAGAAGGATCTAGAGATTTAATTTTTAATGAATGTAGAAAAAAGAAAATAATAATTAATAGTCTTGAAAAAACTTTTGAAAGCTTTGGATATGATGAGGTTATAACACCTACAGTAGAATATTATAAAACATTCTCTATAGACGATAAATGTATGGATGAAGAGAAAATATATAAATTTTTTGAAAGTAGCGGAAGAATATTAGCTCTTAGACCAGATATGACATTACCAATTGCAAGAGTTGTCTCAACGAAAATGAAGGAAGTAAAAACACCAATAAGACTTAGGTATACATCAAATATATTTAGAGTTAATAGAAAATTTGGAGGAAAGAAAAATGAATATACAGACTTAGGTGTAGAACTTATAGGAGTGCCTGAATTAGATGGAGATATAGAAGCGCTTACTATGGCACTTGAAGGATTTAAAAAACTTAATATAAGTAATTTTAAGCTTGAGATAGGTAATATTAAATTTTTTAACGAGGTTTTTGATAAATATAAAATTAAAGAAGATGAAAAAGAAAAACTTGCAGAGTTAATTGAAGAAAAGAGTTTAATAGAATTAGAAAAATTTCTAAATTGTTTAGAGATAGAAGAAAGTAAGAAAAATTTTTTAAAAAGATTACCATGGCTTTTTGGTGATGAGGATATATTAAATAACGATATAGAATTTAAAGACGATAAAGGTGTAATGAGTACAATTCTTTATTTAAAAAAGATAAATAAAATTTTAAAAGATCTTGGTTATGAGGAGAATATAACATTTGATTTAGGAATGGTACCTGGTGTTAATTATTATACAGGAATAATATTTAAAGGGTATATAGAAGGGGCAAGAGCACCAGTATTAAGTGGTGGAAGATATGATAATTTAATAAAATCTTTTGGTAGAGATTTACCTGCTGTTGGATTTTCGATAGATGTAGATCTTATTTTAGAAAATATTAATTTTAATAATGAAGAAAAGATAAAAGAATATATTGTATATTATGGAAAAAACAAATTAGTACAAGCAATAAAAGAATCAAGAGCTATAAGAGATAAAGGAATTAGAGTGAAACTTTTAGCAAGTGATGAAGAAAATTTATTTAAGATTTATAAAGGGGAATAGTATATGAGTATAAGTATTGCTTTAACTAAAGGAAGACTTGAAAAAGATACTGTAAAAATATTAGAAAACATTGGATTTGGGGTAGATGAATTAAAAAATAAAGGAAGAAAACTTGTATTTAATGATACTAAGAAAGATGTGAAATATTTTTTAGTAAAAGCACAGGATTGTATAACTTATGTAGAGCATGGTGTCGCTGATATTGGGGTAGTAGGAAAAGACACATTGCTTGAATGTGATAAAGATTATTTTGAGATTTTAGATTTAAATATTGGAAAGTGTAAGTTTATTGTTGCATCATTACCTAATAAAAAGCTTTATGAAAAAGTTGGACACATAAAAATAGGAACTAAATATCCAAAAGTTTGCAAGGAGTATTTTAAAAATTTAGGTATGGATGTAGAGATTATAAAAATTGAAGGTTCAGTTGAACTTGCACCAATACTTGGATTATGTGATGGAATAGTAGATATTATGGAAACAGGTACAACATTAAAAGAAAATGGTCTTATAGTATTAGATGAAATTTGTGATATAAGTGCAAGGGTAATAGTAAATAAAGCAAGTTTTAAAGTAAAGAAGGATGAAGTAGGAGACTTTATAAACAAATTAAAAGGTGGGATATGTAAAAGTTAAAAATTAAAAGGGGGCTTTTAGTTGATTGATTTAATAGATTTAAAAGAAAGTAATAAAGAAGAAGTTCTAAGGGAAATTAGAAAAAGAGATGAGGGAAAGAAAGAAGAGAATTTAGAGTCAGTAAAAAATATATTAGATTATGTTAGAGAATATAAAGATAACGCATTAAAAGAGTTAACTAAAAAATTTGATGGAGTATCAATAGATGATTTTAAAGTAAGCGATGAAGAAATAGATGAAGCTTATAAATTAGTTGATAAAAACTTTATAGCTAATATAAAAGAAGCTAAGGAAAATATTTTAGAATATCATAGTCTCCAAAAAGAAAAAGATTATATACTAAACAGAAAAAATGGAGTTTATATGGGGCAAAGAGTAATTCCATTAGAGAGAATTGGAGTATATGTACCAGGAGGAACTGCAAGTTATCCATCAACAGTTTTAATGAATGTAATACCAGCTAAAGTTGCAGGAGTAAAAGAAATTGTTATGATAACACCTCCTAAAAAAGATTTAAAAATAGATCCATATATAGCTGTTACTGCAAAAATATGTGGTGTATCTGAAATATATAAAGTAGGCGGTGCGCAGGGAATAGGAGCTTTAGCATATGGAACAGAAAGTATAAAATCTGTTGATAAAATAGTTGGACCTGGGAATATATTTGTAGCACTTGCTAAGAAAGAAGTATTTGGAGATGTGGACATTGATATGATTGCAGGACCTAGTGAGATTTTAATAATAGCTGATAAAGACTCTAATCCAAAATTTATTGCAGCAGACTTAATGTCACAAGCTGAACATGATAAATTAGCATCATCTATTCTTCTTACAACATCAAAAGAGTTAGGAAGAGAAGTAATAAGAGAATTAGAAAATCAAATTAAAGATTTAGAGAGAAAGGATATAATATCTGAATCATTAAATAATTATGGAAAAATAATAGTATGCAGAAATATTAATGAGTGTTTTGAAATAGCAAACTTTTTAGCTCCAGAACATTTAGAAATAATGTTAAATAATCCGATGAATTACTTAGGAAAAGTTAAAAATGCAGGTTCAGTATTTTTAGGAGAGTATTCTCCAGAACCAGTTGGCGATTATTTTGGAGGAACAAATCATGTACTTCCAACTAGCGGAACAGCAAAATTTTTCTCACCACTGTCTGTACAAAGTTTTATTAAAAAATCATCTTTTTTATGTTACACAAGAGAGGCCTTATTTGAAGATGGAGAAAAGATAATCAATATAGCAAATAAAGAAGGACTAACTGCACATGCAAATTCTATAAGGGTGAGGATTTTAGAAAATGAGTAATAAAAATATTTATGAGAGTATGAAAACTTCAAGCAAAATAAGGCTAAATGGAAATGAATCTTCTAAAAATATAAATGAAATGAAACTTAATGAAATAGCTAATTGTATAAGTAAATTAGATTTAAATAGATATCCAGACAGTGATAGCTTAAATTTACGAAAAGCTTACAGTAAATATTGTGGCATTCCATATGAAAACATAATTGCAGGAAATGGCTCTGATGAAATGATTTCCCTTGTTATATCTTCATATATAAATAAGGGAGATAAAGTTTTTACACTAAATCCAGACTTTGGTATGTATGATTATTATGTATCTTTAAATGATGGAGAACTTATTAAGTTAGATTGCAAAGATGATGGTAGTTATAATGTTAAAGACCTTATTAACCTGGGAAAAAAAGAAGAAGTAAAACTAATAATATTTTCAAATCCAAATAATCCAACAGGATATTCTATAGAAAATGAAGATATAAAAGAAATCTTAAATAGCTTTAAAGAGATTCCAGTATTAATTGATGAAGCTTATTATGAGTTTAATGAATCGACTATAATAAATGAAATTAATAATTATAAAAATTTATTAGTTACAAGAACTCTATCTAAAGCTTTTGGAGCAGCTGCTATAAGAGTTGGATTTTTAATTGGAAATATAGAAATTATAAGTAAACTTAGTAAAGCTAAAGTTCCATATAACGTTAATAGTGTTTCTCAAATAATTGGAACAAAAGTATTAGAAAATATTGATAGGATGAAGAAAAGCTTAAAAACAACATTAAAAGAGAGAGAAAGGTTAATAACTGAACTTAAAATACTTACTAACAATAATAAAGTTAAAGAAATAAAATTTTATAAAAGCTCTGGAAATTATATATTTGGAAGAAGTATTTATAAAGAGAGACTACTTAATTTATTAGGTAATAATGACATTGAAATTAGAAGTTTTAAAGATGATACTTTTAGAATTACTATAGGAAGTTTTGAAGAGAATAATTTAGTTTTAAGGGTTATAAAGGAGTTTTTAAATGAGAGAAGCTGTTATAAATAGGGAGACTAAAGAAACTAAAATAAATCTAAAATTAAATATTGATGGAAGTGGAAAAAGCCATATTAATACGGGGATAGGATTCTTTGATCATATGCTTACTTTACTTGCTTTTCACAGTAATATGGATTTAATGATTGATTGTAGTGGTGACACTTGGGTTTGCGATCATCACACAGTAGAAGATGTGGGTATAGTATTAGGAAAGGCATTTAATAAAGCTTTAGGAGATATGAAAGGGATTGAGAGATATGGAAGTTTTTATATTCCAATGGATGAATCACTAGCTTTTGTATCATTAGATATAAGTGGTAGACCTTTTTTAGTATTTGATGGACAATTCACTCGTGATAATATTGGAGGATTTTCAACTGAGATGACTGAAGAATTTTTTAGAAGTTTTGCATTTAATGCAATGATAACTCTTCATGGAAAAGTTTTATATGGTAAAAATGATCATCATAAGATTGAAGGATTATTCAAGGCACTCGGTAGAGCAATAAAGTGTGCAAAAGCTATTAATGGCAATGAACTACCATCAACTAAAGGAGTGCTTTAATAAAATGTATTAAAGGGGTAGAAATTAATGATCGGTATTATTGACTATGGTATGGGAAATTTAAAGAGTATTTGCAATGCACTAGAATCTATTAATGAGGAATATTTAATAAGCGCTTATAAATATGATTTAAGAAAGTGTAGTGGACTTATACTTCCTGGAGTTGGTTCTTTTAAAGAGGGAATGTTCAATTTAAGAAAAGATGGATTATATTCAGTTGTTAAAGAAGTCGCGGAAACAGGAAAGCCGCTACTTGGGATCTGTCTTGGTATGCAATTATTATTTGAAAAAGGATACGAAGGTGAAGAGACTAAAGGGATAGGATTACTAAAAGGAAAAGTAATAAAAATGGATGAAGAAAAACTTAGAGTTCCTAATATAGGTTGGAATTCATTAAATATAAATAAAGATGATGATTTAGTTAAGGGATTAAAAGAGGAAAGTCATATGTATTATGTACATTCCTATTATGCAGATGAATATAACGAAGAAGATCTTGTAGCATCATCAGATTATTATGGATTAAATATACCAGGAATAGTTAGAAGAGATAATATTATTGGGGTTCAATTTCATCCAGAGAAAAGTGGTGAAGAAGGAATAAAATTTCTTAAAAATTTCTGCAAGATATGTAAGTAATAAATTATGAAATAAGGGGGCTATTATGATTATAATACCAGCAATTGATATTATAGATGGAAAGCCAGTTAGGCTATATAAGGGGGATTACAATAAAAAAGAATTAGTTGGGGATAGTATTTTAGAAATAGCAAAGAGTTTTGAAAAGGCCAATTGTAGTTATATTCATATTGTTGACCTAGATGGGGCAAAGCAAGGCGAATTAGTAAATTTAGATATTATTTTAGAAGTTATTAAAAATGTTAAAGTAAATATTGAAGTGGGCGGTGGAATAAGAAATATTGAAAGTATAGAAAAACTTATTAATGGAGGAGCAACTAGAGTAATCTTAGGAACATCAGCAATAGAAGATATAAATTTCTTAAAAGAAGCAATAAAAATCTATGGAGAAAAGATATCAGTTTCAATTGATTGTAAAGATGGTTTTTTATGTGGAAGAGGATGGTTAAGTAATACAGTAATTAATTATATAGATTTTGCAAAAAAACTTGAAGATATAGGGGTTAAAAATATTATTGTAACTGATATAAGCAAAGATGGAACTTTAGAAGGACCGAACTTAGATATGCTAAAAGAACTAAAAAGCTCTGTAAATATAGATATTACTGCATCAGGAGGAATTAGAGACATTAATAATATAAAAGAACTAAAAAAATTAAATGTATATGGGGCAATTACAGGAAAAGCTATATATAAAAATACACTATCTCTAAAAGAAGTAATTAATGAGTGTGAAAATAAGGGGGATAGTTATGCATACTAAAAGAATAATACCATGTTTAGATGTAAAAAATGGTGAGGTTGTAAAGGGCATAAATTTTAAAGAACTTAAGAGTGTTGGAGATCCAGTTAGTCTTGCAAAATTTTATAATGATGAAGGAGCAGATGAACTGGTCTTTCTTGATATAACAGCGTCAAATGAAAATAGGGACATTATGAAAAATGTTGTACTAAATATATCAAAAGAAATATTTATTCCATTTACTGTTGGTGGAGGAATTAGAAATTTAGAAGACATAAAGGAAATATTAAGATGTGGAGCAGATAAAGTAAGTTTAAATTCAGCGGCAGTTAAAAATAAAAATCTTATTAAAGAAGGAGCAAAGATTTTTGGAAGTCAATGTATTGTAGTTGCAATTGATGCAAAGAAAAGAGAAGACTTAAGTGGATGGAATGTTTATATAAATGGAGGAAGAGAAGATACAGGTATTGACCTTATAGAGTGGGCGAAAGAAGCTAGGGATTTAGGAGCAGGTGAAATACTTTTAACTTCAATGAATAAAGATGGGACTAAAGATGGGTTTGATATAGATATGTTAAAAGCAGTTAGAAAAGCAGTTAATATTCCTATAATAGCTTCAGGAGGATGTGGAAAAATAGAAGACTTTTATGAAGTTTTAAAAGATGACAGTATAGATGCAGCACTTGCAGCTTCATTATTTCACTATGGTGAAATAACAATAAAACAAGTTAAAGAATATCTTAAGGCAAATGGGGTGCCTGTAAGGATATAGGGTATTAAAGGGGATGTTTTAAATTATAGAAGGAGTAAAGGTTACGGATATTGATTTTAATAAAGGAAATGGGTTAGTTCCTTGCATTGTGCAACATTATAAGACCAAAGAAGTTTTAATGCTTGCTTATATGAATGAAGATAGTTTAAAGAAAACATTAGAAAGTAATACTACATGGTTTTATAGTAGAAGTAGAAATAAGCTTTGGAATAAAGGGGAAACATCAGGACATTTTCAATATGTTAAAGATATTAAGGTAGATTGCGATAATGATACTATATTGATTTTAGTAGAGCAAATAGGGAATGCTTGTCATACTGGTAGGGAAAGTTGTTTCTTTAAAAATATTATAAATTAAATGGTGGAGGGGTATTTTGGAAAATATAATAAATGATCTTTATGAGGTTATAGAAAAAAGAAAATTAGAAAATAACGAAGGTTCATATACTAATTATTTGTTTAAAAAAGGAAAAGAAAAAATATTAAAAAAAGTAGGAGAAGAATGTACAGAGGTAATCATTGCAAGTATGAAGAACAATAATAAAGAAGAACAAGTTAATGAAATATGTGATCTTACTTATCATCTCCTAGTATTATTAAACGAGCTTAACATTCCTTTAGAAGATGTATGTACGGAACTTAAAAATAGAAGAAATAAAATTAATAATTTTAAAGGAGAAAGAAAAGCTATAGACAATATATAGAAATCATATATTTATGAATGTTTTAATTTAATAAAGCACAATATATTATTTGAAAGGAGTGTGGTCTATATGCCTAAAAAAGATAATCTTGGTAATCCAATGCAAAAAGGAGCAAGAAGACAAAGACTTCATCAAAGTCAAAATGATGTAGGAAATCCAAAAAATCTTCCTAAATATAAAAGTTTTGATGGAGAAGAGCTATAAAAGGCTAAACTACTTTTAAATAATATAAGAAAAGAAGAAATTCACTTAACATTAAAGAGAATTTCTTCTTTTTTTCATGAAATTCTAATGATAAAATTAAGATTTATTAATAATAATTTATGATATAATTAACCTTAATATGGTAAAATGTTTTAATATATGACACATACTCAAGGGGGAATTTTATTTTGAAAAAAATAGCGTTATTTATATTTGAAGGTATGGCTGATTATCAAATAACTTTTATATCACATTTAATAAGTTCATCTGGTGCTTATGAACTTGTAACTATTTCATATGATAAAAATCCTGTACAAGGTGTATCAGGAATTACATATATGCCAGATATAGTATTAGAAGATGTAGAATATGAAGATTTTGAAGGAATAATTATTCCAGGTGGATGGAATGGAGATTATAGAAATGAGCTTGGAAATTTAATACTTTATTTTAAGGATAATAATAAATTAGTTGCTGGTATATGTGGAGCTGGAACAATATATTTAGCTAAAGCTGGTGCGTTAGAAAACGTAACTTATACAACACCAATAAAAAAATGGACAGATAAATATAAAGAAACTTTTGGAGAAGAAGATCCGTTTAATAGAGAGAATTATGTTAAGGCACATGTAGCAAAAGATTTAAATGTTATAACTGCAAAAGGAAATTCATTCATAGATTTTTCTATGGAAATATGTGATTTTCTAAATCTATTTGAAAATAAAAAAGAAAAAGAAACTTTTAGAGAAATGTTTAGTTAATAAAAATACTGTATCTAATAGATACAGTATTTTTATTTAGGAGATATTATTTCTAAATCTTCACTTGAAGAAATTCCGACAAATTTATTTCCCGAGAAATCTTTAAAATGAAATTCTCCCTTTAATAGTGAATTATCAAAATCTTTCTTAAGGGTCTCTACTGGAACAGTAGAGTTTAAGACAAATGTATTATTTATTCCATTATTTGTTACGGTAAAATCATTAGTATTAAATTCTTTAATTACCTTTCCATCATAGAACACTTTATAATTTAATTCATTAATATTAAATACTTCAATATTACCTTCTAACCTATCATTTGAAAAATAAAGCTGAACACCTAATTCGTTATTGTTAGGTTTTAAATGTAAGTTTGAAGAATAATTTATATGAGATTTTGCAAGAGCTTTATATGAAAAGTTGTCCATACTAAAAGGATATTCAGTATTACTTTCTACGAAATATAATGAAATGTTATAGTCCTTATCAGGATTAAAATTAATATTAGCATTATACTTTGGATAGTCTGTAGTAGTCATATTAACTTCGTTCCAATTTTTACTGGATACTTCTTTGTATTTAATTGCAACTTTAGTTGGTTTTCTAGGTGAGTTAATTGTAGCATTTACAGATAGTTTTCCATCTACAATCGTATAGTTGTATTCAGTTAATGAATGACTTGCAATATTTCTATTAGATAGAGCTGATATATTATTTTGTAAATTGTTAGTTATATTATACAAGCTATCTACTTTTGATTTTAATTCCTTATTTTCTGAATTTAAGTTAATACTTGCAACACATAACATTCCTGTACATATAGTAAGAATTATTAAAATTATATCTTTTTTCTTCATAAATCCCCCTAATTATAATGTGTATCCTATATTATACCATATATAGGACAAAAAGTAATATGATATAATTAAGGTTAGAACGTGTTTATGGAGGAGAGAATATGAAATTCGAAGAACTTACATTAGAAAATTTAGGAGAAATTATACCATTTTATGTTGAGGCATTTAATGCACCTCCATGGAATGATAAGTGGACAGAAGAGACTGTGAGAAAAAGATTAACTCAAATGATTAATTGTGAAGGGTTTTATGGTCTTATTTGTATATATAATGGAGAAAAAGTTGGAATGATTCTTGGAAATGATGAACATTATTATGATGGACTTCATTTTAATATTAAAGAGTTTTGCGTAGATAAAAAAATAAAAGGTAAGGGTCTTGGAAAAAGATTATTAAAAGAATTTACAGCTAGATTAAAAAATAAAGGAGTAGATAATATATATTTACTTACTTCAAGAACTGATGAAACTGAAGGATTTTATAGAAGTCAAGGATACAAAACTTTAGAGCATATGGCTATGATGGAAATAGATTTAAGGTAAGTATAATAAGGAGATTAAAATATGGATTGGAAAAAAGAAATTGAGAATTATATTCCTATAAATGAACAAGAAGAAAAAGATAAAGAAAGTATGCTTATGTGTATAAATAATTTTAATGATGTACTTACAAGGGAAAATGTAGTATGTCATTTAACAAGTTCTGCTTTTGTAATTAATAAGGAAAAAGACAAAGCATTAATGGCTTATCATAATATTTATAAATCATGGGCTTGGACTGGTGGACATATGGATGGAGATACGGATTTTTTAAAAGTTGCTTTTAAAGAGCTTGAAGAAGAGACAGGCCTAAAAAATGCAAAGCTTCTTTATAATGGAATAGCTTCATTAGATATTCTACCTGTAAATGGACATATTAAAAAAGGAAAATTTGTATCCCCACACTTACATTTATCAATAGCATATCTTTTTGAAGGTGATGAAACTGAATCAATTAGGATGAAGGAAGATGAAAATAGTGGAGTTAGATGGCTTCCTATAAAAGGTTTTAAAAAATATATTGAGAAGGAACCATTTATGCAAAATGTATATCAGAAAATTTTAAATAGAGTAAATATAACTTTAGAATAGAATACAAGCTTAAATTTTAGTCTAAAATATTAATACTTTAGTAAAGAGGAGAAGAATTTTGAAAGATGCATTAAATGTTTTAAAAAGCTATTTTGGATATAGTAGCTTTAGAAAAGGTCAAGAAGAAATAATAAATGAAATAATAAACAAAAAAGATGTAGTAGCTATAATGCCAACTGGTGGAGGTAAATCTATATGTTATCAAGTACCAGCACTTATATTAGATGGTATAACAATTGTTATTTCACCACTTATATCTTTAATGAAAGACCAAGTAGATGGATTAAATAGTATTGGTATAAATTCAGCATATATAAATTCATCTTTATCTAATCTAGAAATAAATGATATATTACTTAAAGTAAAAAATGAAGATATAAAAATACTTTATATAGCCCCAGAAAGATTAGAATCAATGGAATTTCTAAATACAATATCAAATGCAAAAGTAGCTCAAATTGCAGTGGATGAAGCTCATTGTGTCTCACAGTGGGGACATGATTTTAGAAGTAGTTATAGACGTATAAGTAAATTTATAAATATTTTAAGAGAAAGACCAATTGTTTCAGCATTTACAGCAACAGCAACAAAAGAAGTAAGGGAAGATATAGTTAAACTTTTAGATCTTAATAATCCTAAAGTATTTATATCAGGGTTTGATAGAGAAAATCTAAAAATAATAATAGAAAAAGGAATAAATAAAAAAGCTTATATATTAAATTATATAAATGCTAATTTAGATGCATCAGGAATAATTTATTGTGCCACAAGAAAAGAAGTTGATTCATTATATGAGTTATTAGATGAAAGAGGATTAAGTGTAACTAGATATCATGCAGGACTTTCAGATGATGAGAGAAAAGTAAATCAAGAAGATTTTGTTTATGATAGAAAAAGTATTATAATCGCTACAAATGCATTTGGGATGGGAATTGATAAACCTAACATTAGATATGTAATACATTATAATATGCCAAAAAATATTGAAGGGTATTATCAAGAAATAGGTAGAGCAGGTAGGGACTCTGAAAAGTCTGAATGTATATTATTATTTTCCCCAGGGGATGTCCAAAAACAAAAATATATAATTGATATGGGAACAGTAAATCCAACTAGAAAAGTAAATGAATTAGAAAAACTTCAGACTATGACTGACTTAGTATATTATACAGGCTGCTACAGAAGATATATATTAAATTATTTTGGTGAAGAACTTAAAGAAGATTGCGCTAATTGTAGTAGCTGTGAATTTGATGGAGAAGTTATTGATAAAACAATAGATGCTCAAAAAGTTATATCATGCGTTTATAGGATGAAAAGACCTTATGGAATTGGAATGATAGTGGATGTTTTAAGAGGATCTAAAAATAAAAAGTTAGTAGACTTTAAATTAAATGAATTAACGACATATGGAATAATGAAAGATTATTCAAAGGATGATCTTAAAGAATTTATAAATACATTAATAGCTAATGGATACTTAAATTATAATGGAGAATTTCCTGTAGTTACTCCTAATGAGAAATCAAGAAATATTGTCATGGGAGAGGAAAAAGTTTTATTTAAGGAAGAAAGAAAAGTTCAAAGAATTGCTGAAGATAATGAACTATTTATAATTCTTAAAAACTTAAGAAGAGAAATTGCTGAAAATGACGGGGTTCCACCTTATATAGTATTCGGAGATAATACACTAAAAGAAATGAGTTTAAGAATGCCAATTAATAAAGAGCAATTACTTGATATAAGTGGTGTTGGTGAAAAGAAAATAGATAAATATGGTGATGAATTCATAAATAAGGTAAAAGAATATATAGAAAATAATTCATTAGAAGTAAACTTTGAATTTTTAAATGCTAAAAGTAAAACAACGAATTCTAAAACTACAAAAAGGATAAGTGATAAGAAAAAATCATTTGAAATAACAATTGAAGAATTAAAAGAAGGTAGAAGTTTTATAGATATAGCTAAAGATAGAGACATTACAGTTAGTACTGTTATGAGTCATATATATAAGTTCTTGAGTGATGGCGGAAAAGTTGATTTTGAAATTAATTTTACAAACCTTTTTACTAAAGAAGATGAAGAAGAAGTTATAAGAGCAATTAAGAAGATTGGATATAATAAACTTAAACCTATAAAAGAAGAAGTAAGAGATGATATAAGTTATGATACTATTAAATATATAATACTTAAATATACTTTGGAAAATGATGTGAATTAGTAAAAGCAAGGCAAAATTTAGCCTTGCTTTTGTATATACTTATTAATTTTTGGATTCTTGCCATTCATTTATAAGAGAAATCATAAATTTACGTAACACTTTACCTATTCTTGAATATTCATAATCATCTAAATTAGCAAGAGAAATTCTAAGTGACCATTCTGAATCGTTAAATCCGCTACCAGATAGAAGAATTATTGAATAATCTTTTGCAAGCTTATAAAGTATATAAGCTATTGTATAGTTATCTTGTAGATATTTTGCAAAACTATCACCAAATGAAACTTTAGCCCAATTTAATAAATTAAATTCAGTGTAATAATATGCACTATAAGGATTGTCTTCAAGTTCAATTCCTAATCCATCAAACAATAATTTTTTACGACGACGGCATATATCCATTGTAAGTTTTTTATAATTATCTTGATTATCAAGAAGTGCAAAACCTGAGAAAAGTGCCATTTGAACTTGTTGTGGTGTTGAAAGTCCAGCAGTATGGTTTAAAGCAACTTGTCTACTATCAGCAACAACTCTATCTATAAAAGGAATATTATCAGTATCTGTACAAAGGTCTTTATAACGAGATCTTATTAAATTCTTCTTATCTTCAGGTAATCTCTTTATTAAGTCATCAAATACATTTTCTTTTTGTATAGCAATAGTTCCAAGTCTATAACCAGTAACACCAAAGTATTTTGAGTATGAATAAACTCCTATAGTATTGTAAGGCAAATCAGTCATTAATGAACGGAAGTTTGGAACAAAAGTTCCATAAACATCATCTGATATTACAATTAAATTAGGATTATGTTCTTTAATTATTGTAACTAAGTTACTTCTACTTTCATCATCTAATGCTACTGATGATGGGTTTCCTGGATTTACTATAAATAAAGCTTTTATATCTTTATCTTTAAGTTTTTCAAGTTCAGACTTTGGATATTGCCATGTTTCTTCACCGTTTTTAGTGAATTCTTCAGCTTTAATTTCAACAATATCTAAGCTATATCTTGGAATATTAGGTATTTCTAAATATGGTGTAAAAACAGGAGTCATTATAGCTATTTTGTCTCCTTTTACTAATAATTCATTTGCTTTTAATGAATCAAAAATGTAACACATTGCAGCAGTTGCGCCCTCAACTGCAAAAATATCGAAATTACCATAAGATTTATTATTAGAACACATTTCTTTTAATAAATAATTATGTACAATTTTTTCTATATGAGGTAACATTCTATCTGGATAAGGATAGTTATCACCTATAATACCATCTACTAATTCATAAACGAAATCATCTGAATTAAATGAGAACTTATTAACGCCATATTCTATAAAATCAAATAAAAAATCTATTCCAGGAGCTTGTTTATTTGATTTATAAAACTCCATAAATCTATTATAAATACCACATTTATGAGGCATACCAGCGAGGTCGCCATCACACCATGTTCTTTTAGTTTCTAAAACAGCAAATTGTCCAAATGTAAAATAAGCAAGACGTGGTGTTGAACATGTCCAGTTAGGATTTCCACGACCAGCATCAAGAAGAGGTCTTCTGCTAGTTTCTGTTTCTTTTTTTGCAATATTTATTAATTCATTTTTAAATTCAAATGGACTAATCTTTCCATACACTTTTTCAATTCTCTTAAAATCAATATCATTTTCCATAATTAATCCTCCTAGATTACTAAATAGTAATTAATCATAAAGAAACTATACAACAATTTTGAAAAAATAAAAGAAATAAATAGTAATAAAAGTGTTAAATTTAATTAATACAAGTAAGTAATAAGCATAATGAGAATAAATAGATAATAAATAGTAGTATTATTCACAAAATGATAATAAAAGGATTATTGAAAAATTATATTGTTAGACTTATAATTTGAACATGGTTCATAAAGAGGTGATTTAAAGATGCCAAAGATATTAGAAAATCCAAGAGATAAAATATTAACTGAAGCAAGAGAAATGCTAAAAGAAAATGGATATGAAAATTTAAGTATGAGAAAACTTGCAAAAGCTTGTAATATAGGTCTTGGAACATTATATAATTATTTTAAAAATAAACATTCTATAGTCTTAGAAATTATTAGACTAGATTGGGAATCATCATTAAATAGATTAGAAAAGGTTAAAGGTTTTAGTGGGACATTTGAGGAAAAGATGAAATTTATATATGATGAATTAGAAAATTATTTGTACAATCATATAAATATTTTCATATTATTATACAGTGAAGAAAAAACTAAGCCAAATCACTTTAACGACAATATATTTGGGTCTTTATATTTACTTACAGATGATATAATAAATTACCATAAAGAAAATGGCGATTTAAATATTGATTTAGATACAAGGAAGCTTAGTAGATTTATTGTTAGTAATATAATTACTATTATAAAAAGTCATTCATTTTCTTTCAATGATTTAATGTGTATATTAATTAAAAAATAATATAAATTATATAACATAAATTTAAATTAATAAATTTATGTTATTTTAAATGATTTTATGAACGATGTTCACAAAAGGAGGATGAGTAAAAATGGAAAATGAAAATGGGTATAGTAAAAAGGTTCAGAACGCCTTAATGGTAATGTTCTTACTTGGAATCTTTATTGGAGGAATGGATTCTGGTATTGTATCACCTGCAAGAACTGTAATAGCAGATGCTTTAGGTGTAAGTGCTGATACATCTATATGGATGATAACTATATATACACTAGTATACGCGGTTATAATGCCTATATCAGGAAAGCTTGCAGATAGGTATGGGAAGAAAAAGTTATTTGTATTTTCAATTACAGTGTTTGGGATAGGATCAGCATTATGTGGTGTATCTGATTATTTCGGTGGATATAGTTTCTTAATAGTGGCAAGAATTATACAAGCCATTGGTGGTGGTGGAATAATGCCAATTGCTACAGCTTTTATTGGAGAAAGTTTTCCAAAAGAAAAAAGAGGGGCTGCCCTTGGTCTTGTGGGTGCAACTTATGGTATTGCAACAACACTTGGACCAACAATAGGATCTGGAATAATTAATATCTTTGGAAGAGATAATTGGGGATTATTATTTTTTATAAATGTACCAATATGTGTAGTAGTAGTTATAATGGCTGCTAGAATAAAGATAAAAGAAAAAGAATTTACAGATAAAAAATTAGATGTTTTAGGAAGCATAATTGTATCATTTATGATTTTATCAATAATGTATGCAGTTACAAATCTTAATTTCCATAATTTTGGACAATCATTAAAATCAACTGATGTTTATCCATTTTTAATAGTATTTATTGTATTATTACCTGTATTTATTTATCGTGAAAATAGAGCAGAAGATCCAATAATAAATTTAGATTATTTTAGAAATAGAAATATACGTATAACATTAATAATGGCATTAGTTGTTGGATGCGGAATGATGAGTGTTGTATTTATTCCACAGTTTGGAGAAAATGTATTAAGATTAAGTCAAGGTTCAGGAGGATATTTAATTACTGTAATGGCGATATGTTCTGGTATTGCAGCGCCAGTAGGTGGAAAATTCATAGATAAATATTCAGCTAAGGCAGTTTTATTAGTTGGATTTGCATCTACAGTTGTAGGTACACTTACATTAGCATTATTTGTTTCAAAGACTAACAATGCAATAGGGTTATTTATTGCATTAGCATTAATGGGAATTGGAATGGGATTAACAATGGGAACTCCTCTTAATTATTTAATGCAAACTTATGTAAAAAGGGAAGAGGCAAGTTCTGCACAGGCAACACTTTCACTTATAAAGAGTGTTGGTATTGCAGTTTCACCTAATATATTAGTTAATTTTATTGCAGAAGCTGGAGATAAAATGCCAACAAAACTTATGGAAGTTATGCCAAAGATTCCTGGAATGGCATCATCTGCATCACATTCTCTTGGAGTATCTGGTGTACCAAATAATATATTAAATTCATTCCAAAATGCGGATGTTACTAGTATAACTGGTGTTATGAAAGAATTCTCAAGCTTTATGTTTGATAAGGCAAAACCTTTAATTGAACAAGGTATGGTAGGACATTTACCACCACATACTTCTATGGAGACTGTATTTAATAGTATGAAAGTTCAATATTTACATCAAGTAGATGGTGCTAAAACAATTATAGAAAACACTTTCCAATCTACATTAAATAGTGGATTTGCAAGCTTGTTTATTGCATCAGCAATAATTGCATTAGTTGGATTTGTATGTGCTCTTTGCTTAAAAAATAAAGATAGTGAAAGTAGTAAATAAAGTAGATAATTAAATAATAAAAGGACTATTTGAGATAGATAACTTAGAATATATCCATCAAATAGTCCTTTTATATTTCAAAGAAATAACTTACCGTATGCTATAGCAAAAACTACCAAAAATGCAAACAAACCAAGTATTCCTAAGCTAAATTTTATAGCATCGCATTTCAAATTCATAACATCACTTCCTTATATATACATATTCTATATAAATATATGAAATCCTTCCAAAAAATTAATAATATACTAGATATTCTTTGGTTAAAATTTTCTATTAGGGGAACATAAGTAAAAAAAGTCTACTTATATATATAAAAAAAGTAGTTAATAAAATGGTCAAATATAAAAACGAATACATTAAGAAAAAATGCTAATATATGAACAAATATTAAAATAAATGATTTTTAATATTCTACGAGTGGTTCGAAATGCATATTTAATTGCAAAAAGTGTTAACAAAGAGAAAATAAAATAGATTAAATGTTAAAAATATGAATGAAGTGTAATAAAGGCTAATTTGAGGTGTTTGACAAAAAAATAAAAGAGAATAATATATAGTATGTACTGTGCAAGAAATGATTTTTCATTTAACTCACAGTACATTTTTCAGAACCATTAATAGTTTTATTTTATATGAAACCTTAATGATTTTGATTAAAACTAAATATTTTTAAGAAAGGATGTAGTTTTCATGAGCAGTGTTAAAAAACTTACACTATTCCAACTTATCGGAATCACTATGGCATTTTTCGGTACAGTTAGAAGTGTTCCAACATTAGCGATTAATGGATGGACACAAATTTTTTATCTTGTAGGTGCAGTTATCGTGTTTGCTATTCCAATATCATTAATAGCAGCAGAACTTGCTACAGGATGGCCAGAAGAAGGAGGCCCTCACGTTTGGGTTAAGGCAGCTCTAGGAGAAAGATGGGGATTTGTAACTTCATGGCTTCTATGGGTTCAAATGTTCTTCGGAATGGTAATGGTTGCTTCAACAGTTGGTGTTTTACTAGGCTATGTTGTTGGAAATGACGCATTATCAAAGAACAATGTATTTATATTCATAGTAATACTTATATCTTACTGGGGAGTTACTTTATTAAATCTTAAATTCGATATGGTTAAGATTGTTGGTAACTGGGGTGCTATAATTGGAGTTTATATTCCATTTATCGCTTTAGTAGTACTTGGAGTAGCTTACTTATGTAAAAATGGTATACAAGCTGATAGCTATTTAGGAACATTTAGCACAAGCAAGTTAATACCAAACTTCCACGATTTCGGAAGCTTAACTTATTTCTCAGGAATTATCTTTATATTTGCAGGGGTTGAAATATCATCAGTTCACGCTAACAATATCGAAAACCCTAAGAAGAATTACCCAATAGCTGTTATAAGCTCAGTTATTCTTCTTGTAATATTCAACTTAATCGCTGGATTAACAGTTTCAAATGCTATTCCAAGCGGACAAATGGAATTAGCTAACATAACTCAACCATTCGTTATATATTGTGAAGGTTTAGGAATACCATCAATCTTCAATAATATAATATCAGCTATGATAGCAATTGGTGTATTAGTTCAATTAAGTGCTTGGGTACTTGGACCATCAAAAGCAATGATAAAAGTTGCTGAAGAAGGAAACTTACCACCAGTATTCCAAAAGAGAACAGCAAATGGAGTTCCTATAACTTTCGTTTTAATACAAGCTATAGTTATTTCATTAATATCAATAACTTATTTAGTAACATCAGATGTTAACAGCGCGTTCTTTATGATAACTGTAACAACTACAATACTTTACTGTGTAGTTTACATATTAATAGCAGTTTCAGCTATCGTTTTAAGATACAAAGCACCTAATGTTGAAAGACCATTCAGATTAGGATCAGGAAACGGATTAATGTGGATAGTTGCATTACTTGCAATATTTGGTGTAGCAATTACTGTAATAGTAAGTTTAATACCACCATCAATATTACCAAAAGAACAACACGCAGGTTACATTGCATTCCAAGTTATTGGAACAATAGTAAGTATAATAATCCCACTTATAATCTTCAAATGTAAGAAACCAGAGTGGATTAAAAAATAAATTTAAGCATTATTAAAATTACTAAAAACATTATTAATCACAATTAAAAGCATTATTATTAAAAATTTAAATAATAAATAAAAAGCATTATATTAAAAGCATTTTGATATGAGTATTTGAAATGACTAAGCATTTCATTTTAAATGTGCATATCAAGGATGTTTAAGTAAAGGAGTATTAAAAATGAGTGGACAAGATTTAAACTTAAAAGCATTATTTTTAGGACCAAAGTCTGAAAACAAAGAAACATTCTCAAAACATTTAAACACATTATTACAAGACCATAGTGAATGGAGAAAAAACTACCATCCAGAAGATAAAAATATAATAAAGACATCAGATTTCCATGCAGAAGATTTCCAAATGACTGCAGATAAAATGAATGATGTTTTAGTAGAATTATCAAGAAAATTAAGATCAAAATCATTACCATGGCATTCACCAAGATTCTTAGGACACATGAACTCAGAAACTTTAATGCCAGCATTATTAGGATACTTTGCAGGTATGTTATACAACGGAAACAACGTTGCATATGAATCATCACCAGGAACTTCAGAAATGGAAGAAGAAGTAGGAGCTGATTTTGCAAAGCTTATGGGATACGAAGATGGAATCGGTTGGGGACACATCTGTGCAGACGGATCAATCGCTAACTTAGAAGCTATCTGGTATGCTAGAAACATAAAATCATTACCATTAGCAATGAAAGAAGTTGCACCTGAATTAGTTGAAGGAAAATCAGAATGGGAATTATTAAACATGTCAACAAAAGAAATCTTAGATTTAGTTGATAGAGTTCCAGAACAATTAGATGATTTAAAAGCTAAGTCAGCAAGAAGCGGTAAGAACTTAGGAAAATTAGGAAAATGGTTTGTACCACAAACTAAGCACTACTCATGGCTTAAATCAGCTGATATAATCGGTATAGGTTTAGACCAAGTTGAAGCTGTAGAAGTTAATGAACAATACAGAATGAACACAGAAGTTCTTGAAAAGAGAATAAGAGAATTAGCTGCTCAAGGAATTCCAACTTTAGGGGTTGTTGGAGTTGTTGGTTCAACAGAAGAAGGAGCAGTTGATGATATCCACAAGATCATAGCTGTAAGAGATAAGTTAGCTAAAGAAGGAATAAACTTCTACGTACACGTTGATGCTGCATACGGCGGATACGCAAGATCAATCTTCTTAGATGAAAACTATGATTTCATACCAAAAGAAGAATTAAAGGCTAAGTACTTAGAACACGGAGTATTCTTAAACGAAGAAACTGAATGGCCTTCAGATGATACTTACGAAGCATTCAAAGCTATAAGCGAATGTGATACAGTAACTATCGACCCACACAAGATGGGATACATCCCTTACTCAGCTGGTGGAATAGTTGTAAAAGATAAGAGAATGAGAGAATCAATCTCATACTTCGCAACTTACGTATTTGAAAAAGGAATGGACATCCCTGCACTTCTTGGAGCATTCATGCTTGAAGGATCAAAAGCTGGAGCTACTGCAGCATCAGTTTGGGCAGCACACAGAACATTACCATTAAACATAACTGGATACGGAAAATTAATTGGAGCTGGAATCGAAGGTTCATTCAACCTATACAACCACTTCAATGGAAAAGAATTTATAGTTGGTGGTAAGAAAATAATACTTAACACATTAATAAGACCAGACTTCAACATGGTTGACTTCGCATTCAACGAAGAAGGAAACACTGATTTAGTTAAGATGAACCAATTAAATCACGATTTCTATGAAGAAGCTTCATATGCAAGAGGCGGATTATATGAAAATGACTTTATAACTTCACACACTGATTTCGCAGTACCAGACTACGGAAACAGCCCATACCCATTCGTTAAATCACTTGGTTTCTCAAGAGAATCATGGGATGAAGTACAAAAAGTTACAGTATTAAGAGCATGTGTACTTTCACCATTCATAAATGATAAAGAAACATTTGCTGAATACATGGAAAAAGTAGATACAGCTATCCAAAGAAAGTTAGAAAATATCTACGACGTAAGATAATAACTATTTTATATATGAAAAGAACCTTCAATTTTTTTGAAGGTTCTTTTTTATATTTTACTTAATATATATAATTTTTAGAAGCTTTCTTCCGTACTATAAAATAGTAATAATTGCTTGAATGCAAAAAGAAATTAGAGATACTATAATCAGGTCATATTAGTGAATATACTATCTTCTCTATTGATTGGTATAAAATTTTGCATGCATTATAACTCTACGATGATTAAAGATTTTAAAAGAGTATAATCTATATTTATATAAGTTTCATTTATTCTGTATATACTGGAATTATAATTAATATATTATATATAATAAAAATAAAATTAATGAAAATTTGTTATATATTGTTTTTAAGATCTATGGAGGTATGAATGAAAAGATTAGCAAAAATTAAAGATACTTATAAAATATTGATAATATATTTTATTTCTACTATTGTTAGCATGGTAGTGGCTGAGTGGATTGTGAAATATGATTTTATTAAAATTTACTTAAGAAATTATTTGTGGGTTTTGATTATATTTACAATAGTATTTTTAACACTAATAAGGTTATTAAAAGTAAAATTTAAATCAGTATTAATATTTTTAGGAATAATTATGTTTCTTCTTTTATTTGTACTTCTAAATTTAGATTCTCTTATTTCTCTAGGGAGTACACCTGATGAAGGTATATTTCCTATAATGTATTTAATTGCGTTTTATACAACATTGCCATTTCAAAGTGTAATAAATGTTTTAATAGGATATGATATAGAAAATCTTTCATATATAATGGTTCCAATATATATCGTTATATTAAATTTTCTTAGTTATATTATACTTAAATTTAAGGTTAGTTATATAGGATGAGTAAATAAAGGGAGAGTTATGGAGGGTAATTTTATGAGAACTATGCATGTAGTTGTGGAGGATTATAATCCAAAGTGGAAAATAGAATTTGAAAAGATTAAAGCAGAGTTAATGATGGTTTTATCTGATAAGATTATTTCTATAGAACATGTAGGAAGCACATCTGTAGAGGGACTAGCTGCTAAGCCAATTATTGATATTGACATAGTTATAGATAACAACTTTGAAGAAGTAAAGATAGCATTAGAATCTATTAGCTACATACATGAAGGTGATTTAGGTATACATGGTAGGGAAGCTTTTAAGTATTATAATAAAGAACATTTAATGAAGCATCATTTATATGTATGTAATAAAGAGAATGAAGAGTTATATAGGCATATTAAATTTAGGGATTATTTAAAGGTCCATAAAGTAGATAGAGATAAGTATAGTTTAGTTAAAAAAGAAATGGCAAAAAAGTATACAGAAGATATAGAATTATATATTGATGGAAAAGAACCAATAATTCTTGAAATTTATAAAAAGTGTGGATTAGATTAAAACTTAAAAAATAAAAATAGAGGATACAGAAAGCATTAAACCTGTATCCTCTATCTTTTAATAGTCTTTAAATGAGTGTGACTATTTAAGCATTATTTTTTAAGCATTATATTGTGTAATGAGTTAATATTATTTTATTACTATTTTAGTAAATCCTTTTTTCCCTTTTTTAACCATAGCGAACCCATCTTCAAAGTGTGATTTTTCTAAAGTTTCTGCAAAATCAGTTACTTTATTATCGTTTATTGCTAATCCGCCTTGTTTTACAAATCTTTTACCTTCTGATTTTGATGGGAATACATCAAAATCAACTAATATATCAATTAGGTTATTTCCTAAATGTTCTTCAGTTATTTCTATAGTAGGAACGTGGTCTAAGTTAGCGCCACCTTCAAATAAAGCTTCTGAAGCTTTAACAGCTTTAAGAGCTTCTTCTTCACCGTGAACTAATTTAGTTACTTCAAAAGCAAGTCTCTTCTTAGCTTCGTTTATTTCTGAACCTTCTACAGAACATAATTCTTTAATTTCATCCATTGATACAAATGTAAGTAATTTTAAGCATTTTTCTACATCTGCATCAGCGATGTTTCTCCAGTATTGGAAGAATTCAAATGGTGATACTCTTTCAGGGTCAAGCCATAAAGCTCCTCCTACAGTTTTACCCATCTTTTCTCCTTCACTATTAGTTAGAAGAGAACATGTCATAGCGTATACGCTTCTACCTTTTTTCTTTCTAACTAAGTCAACACCAGCAATCATATTTGACCATTGGTCGTCTCCGCCAAGCTCCATCTTACAACCGTATTTTTCATTTAATTCTAAGAAATCGTAAGCTTGCATTAACATGTAGTTAAATTCTAAGAATGATAAACCTCTATCTAGAGCAAATCTTTTCTTGAAACATTCAGCAGCTAACATTTTATTAACTGTGAAATGTCCACCAACTTCTCTTAAGAAATCAATGTAGTTTAATCCTCTAAGCCAATCAGCATTATTTACTAATATAGCCTTGTCATCAGAGAAGTCAATAAATCTTGACATTTGTTTCTTAATTGACTCAACATTATGATTGATTTGTTCGTCAGTTAACATTTTTCTCATATCAGTTTTTCCACTTGGATCACCAATAGTAACAGTACCTCCACCAATTAAGACAATTGGTCTGTGGCCAGCTTGTTGCATGTGTGCCATAAACATTAAAGCTATGAAATGTCCAACATGTAAGCTATCTGCAGTAGGGTCAAATCCAATATAGAAAGTAACTTTCTCTTTTCCAAGAAGTTCTCTTGTTTCTTCTTCATGAGTAAATTGTTTAATGTATCCACGTTCTTTTAAAACGTCTAAAACATTTCTTTCCATAATAATACCTCCAATAATTAATTAAAATTTCGATTAATTATTGACCTTCTTAGAAAAAACTAATATAATATATCTGTCAAATAATATTATTAATTATTAAAGAAGGGCAATAATGTAACGATTTAGCCAATTCTTTTCTGCTATATAAGTTTTGTGGTGATTCTTATATAGCTTTTTTATTTATATAAAAAATTATAAAAAATAATTTGATATAACAAAAAAACCTCATCCATAATAAGGACGAGATTGCTCACGTGGTACCACCTTAATTTATCAAATATAAACATCCGTAAATATTTGACCTCATTAAAAGTTTTTAACGGTACTCAGCCGATAACATCTAATATCTATTATAATAATAGAGTTCAATGAATAACTCCAAGATGTATTCGAAAATAAATGTCTTTGCGCCTCTCATCAACCGGCAACTTTCTGTTAAGCTTAGATATTTCTACTTGTTCTCTTCACAGTTTTTATAAAATTGAATTTTTTTATAAATTGTTTTGTATGTGCTTATTATATACCGATAAATTATTACAGTCAACAATAAATTTTGAATATTTTTATTAAGTGTGTGTTAAAAATAAGTATTATGAGTAAATAAACAGACTAAAATGTAAATGGAATATGTTTCTTTTATGAGTTATTATAATAAAAGAAACATATTAACGAAGGAAGAGAGAAGGGAAATTATGAAATATTTAAAATATCTTTTAGTTTTCGTCCCAATTAGTATAATAGCTGAATTTATGCATTTATCAGAGACGCTTATATTTGTATTAGCAGCTCTTGCTATAATACCTTTAGCAGGACTTATGGGAGAAGCTACAGAAGAAATATCATTTTATACAGGTCCAAAACTTGGAGGATTCTTAAATGCGACTTTTGGAAACGCAACAGAACTTATAATATCATTTTTCGCATTAAAGCAAGGTCTTTTTGACGTTGTTAAAGCATCTATTGCTGGATCAGTAATAGGAAATATATTATTGGTTCTAGGTGCAAGTATGCTGTTTGGTGGACTAAAGTTTAAAACACAAAACTTTAATAAGAAAATAATAGATAATAGCTCAAGTATGCTTTTATTTGCAGTTATAGGATTAATTATACCAGCAATATTTACACATACAGTTAGACCAGAATTATTAAATACTCAATATGAAGGATTAAGTGTAATAGTTGCTATTATAATGTTTACAATTTATATATTAAGTTTAGTATTTTCATTCTTTACACATAAGGATATATATAAAGTTGAAGTTGAAGAAGAGGGAGAAACTGCAAAATGGTCACTTAAAAAATCAATTTTAGTTTTAGCTGTAGCTACAATTTTAATTGCAATTGAAAGTGAATTTTTAGTTGGAGCAGTAGAACCTATGACACAATCATTAGGTCTTAGTGAATTCTTCGTTGGAATTATAATTATACCTATAATAGGTAATGCAGCAGAACATAGTACAGCTGTTGTTATGGCACTTAAAAATAAAATGGATGTTGCAGTTGAAATAGCGATAGGATCAAGTCTACAAATAATTTTATTTGTTGCACCAGTTTTAATTTTCTTAAGCCTTTTATTTACTCCAATGAGTATTGTATTTAATGTATTTGAACTTGTGGCATTAATTGTATCAGTGTTGATTGCAAATAAGGTTGCAAATGATGGGGAATCAAATTGGCTTGAAGGAGTTCAACTACTTGCTGTATATATAATTATAGCCGCTTCATTTTTTGTAGTTTAACTATAAATAATTTATATAGAGTAAATAAAATTTTTTAACTAGAAAACTCATGTGTATTTTATAAATAAAGTCACGTGAGTTTTTAGTTTATAATTTTAAATTTTATAAAATTATAATATTGTATAGTGTTTAGAATTGATAGTATAAAGTTAATATATAATTAATTGATTAAATTACTTAGCAGTGATAAAATACTAAAAACATGAAAGTAAGAGGGTGAGTTTAATGTTAGGAACATTAAGAGAAAGAAGAAGTATAAGAAAATATAAAGATATAAAAGTAGAAAAAGAAAAGATAGAAAGAATATTAAAAGCAGGTATTCTTGCACCATCATCAATGAATAAAAAGCCAGTTGAATTTATAGTAGTTGAGGATAAAGAAACTTTATCTAAATTAGAAACTTGCAAAGCAAAAGGAACGCTTGGATTAAAAACAGCACCACTTGCAATTGTAGTTATTGCAGATGCAGAAAAAAGTAATGTATGGATTGAAGACGCTTCAATAGCATCAACATTAATTCAGTTAGAAGTTCAAGAATTAGGATTAGGTTCTTGCTGGATACAAATAAGAAATAGACAAAGTAGTGAAGGTGATTCAGAAGAAGCTGTAAGAAAACTTCTAAACATTCCAGAAAAATATGGAGTATTATCTATATTAACTATAGGATACAAAGATGAAGATAAGAATTCTTATGATGATTCAAAACTAGATTTTGAAAAAGTTCATTATGATAAATTTTAATTCTTATAAATAAAATAAATGGCTATACTGATAATATGTAGTATAGCCATTTTAATATTTACTTTTAAACTTAAATATTAAAATAAAATTATATAAATGATATACTAAGTGTATTAATTATGAAAGGGCGTGTATAATTTGGAAAAATTATATTATATAGATCAATACATAAAAGAATTTACAGCGGAAATAGAAGGAATAATTGAAAAGGATAATAAATTTCATATTCTTCTTGATAAAACAGCATTCTTCCCAGGGGGAGGAGGTCAACCTTGTGATTTAGGAGTTATAGATGATCATGAAGTTTTAGATGTATATGAAGAAGAAGGAAATGTATATCATGTTCTTTCAAAAAAACCAATAAAAATACACAAAGTAAAGTGTAGAATTGATTGGAAGAGAAGATTCGATTATATGCAACAACATTTAGCTCAGCATACTCTTTCAGGATGCTTTTTTAAGTTATTTAATCATAATACAGCAGGAATACATTTAGGAAAAGATATAAGTACAATAGATATAGTTGGAGAACTTACAGAAGAGCAAATAAGAGAAGCTGAAATTTATGCAAATGATATGATAGGAGAAGGTCTTAAAGTAGAATTTTTATTCCCAGAAAAGAGAGAACTTAAGAAAATGGGGCTTAGAAGAGATCTACCAAAAACAAATGAAAAAATAAGAGTTGTTAAAATCGAAAATCTTGATATTAATGCTTGTTGTGGAATTCATCCAGGAAATACTATAGAGCTTCAATGTATAAAATTAAAGAGGTCAGAGAAGCATAAAGGAAATACTAGAATTGAATTTTTAGCTGGAAGAAGAGCTATTAATGATTATTTTGTAAAAGACGATTTCTCAAAAAAAATATGTAATTTTTTAAGCTGTAATGAAAATGAAGCTGTTAATAGTATAAAAAATTTAAACGATGAAGTTAAAAATTTAATTAATAAAAATAAGAGTTTAAGTGTAGAAATATCAGAATACAAAGGAAAAGAACTTATTGATAATGCAGAGAAGATAAATAGTATATCAGTTATAAAAGAGATATACGAAGATGAGGATGTTAAGTATGTAAATAAGCTTGCTAGTAAGTTAACAGAAAAAGATGATGTTATTTCTTTAATGGCAGTTAAAAATAATGATAGGGCAAACTTAATATTTGCTGCATCTAAAAATATAAAAAATATAGATATGAATATGCTTTTAAAAGATGCAATTACCTTAATTGACGGAAGAGGTGGCGGAAGTAAATTCTTAGCGCAAGGTGGCGGAAAAAATAATAATAATCTAGATTCAGTATTAGATTATGCAACAATGAAAATTAAAAATATGATATAAAATATATTTAAATATAAAGTTCCTAGTAATACTAAAAAGTTAAAACTAGGAACTTTTTTTGCAGAAAAATTAAATGATAATAAATTTCAATTAAGAAGGAAAAAGGTGTTTTATTAATTATATTAAAGCATTTTATAGATAAATTGCCCAAATAGAAAATGGGAAAATTGACAGGAAAATTCCAATTTAATAAAATGTTAATGATAATCAGTATCAAATGGGAGATGGAGATATGATAAAAGATATTATTAGATATATTTATGAGAATAATGATTTTTCTAGCAAAGGAATAGCAGAAGGATTAGATGTAAGCGAACAAATTATAGAACAATATAAAGAGAAACTTATTTTAAATGGGTACATAAAAAAGGATGATGGATGCACAAGTACTAAGTGTGAAAAGTGCAGTTGTGGATGTAGTGAAAAATCATTAAATCCAGTAGTGCAGTGGGAAATAACTGATAAAGGATTTAAATTAATAAAAAAATAAATGAGGTGTAAGAATGAAAAATATTTTTGAATGTAAAGTTGGAGACAAGCTTAAAGTAAAAGGCATAAATAAAGACAGTAAGGTAAAAAGAAGGCTTATGGATATGGGAATAACACCTGGGATAACTATAGAAGTAACTGGAATAGCACCTTTAGGAGATCCTATCGAAATTAATGTTAGAGGGTATAAACTAACTTTAAGAAAAGAAGAAGCAAGTGCAATCTTATTATAAGAGGGGGAATGTTCTATGCCGATTTCATTTGTAACAGAAGGGAAATCTGTAAAAATAAAAAATATTCAAATGAGTGAAAAAATGGGTAAAAAGATTAAGGAAATGGGATTTAATGTAGGGGCAGATGTTGAAGTTGTAAAAAATGATGGTGCATCTCTGATAGTAGGAATACAGGGATTAAGAGTTGCTATAAGCAGAGGGATGGCACAAAAAATTATAGTAGAATAAAAATTTAGGAGGATATAAAAAGAATGAGAATAGCATTAGCTGGTAACCCAAATTGCGGTAAAAGTAGCATATTTAATGTTTTAACAAAAGGTAGGCAACATATAGGAAATTGGCCTGGAGTTACAGTAGAAAAAAAGGAAGGAAAGCTTAAGCACAAAGGAAATGAATATAGCGTCATAGATTTACCGGGAACATATAGTCTTGGGGCATATTCTGAAGATGAGGTAGTTGCAAGAGATTATATACTTAAAGAAAAACCTGAAGTTGTTATAAACGTAGTTGATGCATCAAATATAGAAAGAAACTTATATTTAACTGTACAATTACTTGAACTTGGGACAAACGTTGTTTTAGCGCTTAACATGATGGATAGTGCAAAGAGCAAGGGAATTCATATAGATTCTGATGAGTTATCTAAAAGGCTTGGAATACCTGTAATAGAGACAGTTGCTACTAAAAAAGAAGGTATTGATAAATTAATAGAAGAAGCCTTAAAGGTGCAAGGAAATCCTAAGAAAAATATTAATTTAAGTAAAAAGATAGTAGAAAATATTGATATTATTAAAGAAAAAATTGATAGTAAAGAAAACTTAGATTATTCATCAGAATGGATATCATTAAAACTTCTAGAAAATGATAGTAGTATAAAAAAATATTTAGAAGAAAAAGGATTTAAAGAAATAGTAGACTATACTGAGTCTGTTATAGATAAGTATACAGAATCAGAAGGCTTAGAGCCAGAAATGGCAATAGTTGATGATAGATATAGTCATATAAGTAAAGTTATTAAAGGAATTATAGATAAACCAAGTAAGTCAAACAAAACATTATCAGATAAAATAGATAATGTAGTAACTAATAAATTTTTAGGAATACCTATTTTTGCAATTATTATGTACTTATTATATGCTATAACATTTAAAATAGGAGGAGGACTTCAAGAATGGGTTGGAGAACTTATTGATTCTTTAGGTGGCGTAGTAGTTGGATGGCTAGAAGGTTTAGGAGCACCAGAATTCTTAACAGGATTTGTAGGAGATGGAATTTTTGCAGGGGTTGGAGCTGTAATTACATTTGTTCCTTTAATTATGGTTATGTATTTCTTAATGGGGCTTTTAGAAGATAGTGGATATATGGCAAGAGCAGCTTACATAATGGATAGAGTTATGAAAGCCTTAGGATTACACGGGAAAACATTTATTTCAATGATAATAGGTTCAGGATGTAATGTTCCAGGTATAATGTCAACTAGAACTCTTGAAAGTAAAAAGGATAGAATGATAGCAATACTTATAAACCCATTTGTATCATGTGGTGCTAGATTACCGATTTATTTAGTATTTATAGATGCATTCTTCCAAACACACGCAGCTATTATATTATTAAGTCTTTATTTATTAGGAATTATTGTAGCTTTAATATGCGGAAAAATTTTAAGTAAAACTCTATTTAAGGGAGAGACATCATACTTCGTTATGGAACTTCCAAGTTATAGAGTGCCATCTATTAAAAATGTTGCGTTACTTACATGGGAAAAAGGTGGAGCATTTATAAAGAAAGCAGGAATTGTAATATTCCCAGCAGTAGTAGTTATATGGCTTTTATCAGTATTGCCATTTGGAGTTGAGCAATATAGTGAAGCTTCAATACTTGGAAGAATAGGTACATTTATAGCTCCAATATACGCTTTAGCTGGATTTGCTACATGGCAAGCTTCAGTAGCATTATTCTCAGGAATAATAGCTAAGGAGACTGTTGTAGCAACTTTAGGAATGTTATATGCTGGAGTAGCTGAAGGATCAGAACTTATAACATCAATAGCAGCGCATTTCACACCTCTTTCAGCAATATCATATATGACAATGACATTATTATTTACACCATGTCTTGCTGCATTAGGAGCAATAAAAAGGGAAACTAATTCTACAAAATGGACATTATTCTCAGCAATAGGTTCATTCGTTGTAGCTTTAATAGTATCAACAATAGTATATCAAGTTGGATTACTTTTAGGATTTAATTAAAAGAAACCACCTATAGATTTCAAAAAGTTTAATATAGTCTATAGGTGGTTCTATAATTTTATTTTAAATTTTTATACATTGTATCTAATAACGTACCTGTACTATCTGCGTAGTAATGCCAGAACATTATTCCTAAAAGATTATTGTTCTTTAAATAATCGCATTTATAAGTTATTGATTCCTCATCATCATAAGAAATGAACTCATTGCCATTAAATAAATAAGGTGCCTTAGCTTCTTCATCAAAGTATCTAACAAATCCTTGCTTATTTATATAATTTTCTTTAAGTTCATCATAGTTTGCAAAAATTCCACCAGTTGTTTCTGCCATTTGGAAAAGTCCATTATTGAAATTTGGAACTCCTTTAAATCCTCTTGCATAAAAAGCTGCACCTATAACTAATTTTTCTTCTGGAATACCACAAGATTTAAAAAGTTTAACTGCATCGTGAGTCGATCCTTTAAATAAATCACCAGTCGAATTATAAAGAGGAGTGTGGTGCCCAGTTAAGATTTGGAATCCACCTCTAAAATCATAAGTCATAAGTTGTACATAATCTAGATATTTATGAACCTTGTCCATTTCAGTTCCATCTAAATAATATTGTTCTGCACCAGTTGCAATAGTTAGTAAGAAATGTTTATTATATTTCTTTTCTTCAATATCTAATTGTTCTCTAAGTTCTTTTAATAAAAGAGTAAAATTAACTTTATCATCAGGTGATGAAACAATTCCTGATACTGAATAGCATGGATATTCCCAGTCTAGATCTAAACCATCTAAATTATACTTATGCATAAACTCTATAGCGTTTTTAGAAAATAACTTCCTGTTTTCTTCTGATGATGCAGCTTCTGAGAATCCACCTGCGCCCCATCCACCTATAGAGATTAATATTGTTAAATCAGGATTGAATGATCTTATTTTTTCTAATTGATCTAAATTTTTTAGTTTAGTATAAAGCTCGCAATTTGAAATTTTTGCAAATGCAACATTTATATGAGTAAGCTTTAATGCATCTTCCTTTTTTATGTTTTTAAGCCCAATATCACGTAAATACGCAATTATATATTTATTTCTCATAATACCCCTCCTAACGTTTACATGATAATTTTAACATATTTAAATAATAAATTTATATAGAAAAATGTAATTAAATTTATTATTATTAATTAAGTAGTTATAAAAAATAATAACGGGAGAGTAAAATGAATATTTTAAAAGAAAATACATTTAAAATGGCAATATCGGCAACTCTTGCTATATTTATTGCAGAAAGCTTCGGACTGAAGTTTGGAGTTACAAGTGGAATAATTGCAATTTTAAGTATACAAAATACAAAGAAAGAGGCACTTTTAGTAGGTGGGAAAAGACTTCTTGCAGCAACAATAGCAGTTCTATTATCATACTTTTTATACATGCTACTTGGAAGTACGGCTATTATCTTTGGTTTATTTCTTATTATATATATTACAATTACAAAAGAACTTAATATTGAGGAAGGAATGGTAGTTGGTGCTGTACTTTCAACACATCTTTTAGTTAGTAGTAATATTGATTTAAGTTGGATATTAAATGAAGAGTATCTAACGTTAATAGGTATTGGTGTTGCATCATTATTTAATTTATATATGCCTTCTTTAGAAGAGAAGTTTAAAGAAAAGAGAGAAGCTATAGAAATTGCTTATAGAGAGATTATAAATGATATGGCACAAAGTTTAGTACTTAGAGCAGTACCAATAAATGAAATGGAGAAGCTTAAAAGGGTAGAAAAAAATATTGAAGAGGCAAGAGATATTGCATATAAAATAAATAATAATTATTTATTTAAAGATGAGTTATATTATATAGATTATATTGAAATGAGAATAAAGCAGCTTGATAGTATAAAGAGGATGAAATCTCATTTTTCAAGATTTTATATGAATTATGAGCAAACACTAATAATGGCTGATTTTACTAAAGATGTTGCTATGAATATATACGATGGTAATGATTGTATAGAATTATTATATAAACTTAAGAAATTAAGATTTGGTTATAGGAATATGGAACTTCCAAAAACAAGAGATGAGTTTGAAAATAGAGCTATGTTATTTCAATTTTTAAATGATTTAGAAGATTTTTTAACACTTAAAAAAGATTTTAGAAAAATGTATAAAAATTAGGCTATGAATTTCATAGCCTAATTTTTATATTATGAATTATAAAGTTATTATTTCGGGTTTTCTTTCTTTAAAGTAAATTGGTGTTAATTTAGCTTCGTGTGCCATATCAAGAGCAATGTCAAAATTTATGCCAATAGATTCTTTATTATGTGCATCTGAACCGAGTGTTATATATTTTCCACCAAGTTCTCTATATCTTTTATATAGTTCTAATAAAGCATCCTCAGAACCTTTTATATCAATCCTTCTGCTATTTAGTTCTAATGCTTTTCCTTTTGATATAATAATTTTAAATATTTCATCTATATAGTCAGGAAATTCATTAAAATATATTTCATTATCTTTAAAGTTTAAATATCTACAAGGGTAATCTATATGTGCTAACGAATCAAAATTATCAAAATCCTTTATATCTCTTATCATTTCATTAAAGTAAGAAATAAAATAATCTTTCTTTGATATAAAATCTTTATTTGGATCACTAAATATATCAATATCATTAATAGAGTGAATTGATCCTAATATGAAATCAAAAGGATATTTTTTAGATAGTTCATTGTTTTTATCTAATATGGATTTAGAAAGTCCAATTTCTATTCCAAGAAGTAAATTATCGCTTCTATATTTTCCGTATTTATCAAAAAAATTATCACAATCTACTTTAAATAAATCAGGAACTGGATAGTTATAATCCATATGTTCTGTTAATATTGTTCCAATGTTTAGGTCTTGTCCTCTTTTGATTACTTCATCTATTGTCATTTTACTATCAGAGGATAATTCTGTATGCATGTGACTATCAAAAATCATAAAAAAACCTCCAGTACAATATATAAATTGCTTTTTTATATTATAGCATAGTATTATTAATATTGAGATTTACAACCTATAAAGGAGGAAAAATTATGAAAGAATTATTTAAAATAAAAGATATGTCTTTCTATGAAGAAGACTTTTTTGATGATATTACAGAATATGAGGATATAATTCCAATAATAAAGGAACTTGAAGATAAGCTAGATTATGAAAAGATATCATGCGTTGAAATTAATGAGTGCTGTGGCAAGGGAAAGGATAATTACTTAGTTGAAATTATCGGATATATAAACAGTGAAGATGAGTTTATTACAAAGGAAGAAAAAGAGCAATTTGAAAATGTTCTAAAAGAAGATGCTTTAGACCTATTTGTAATTAGAGTTTACAAATGTGTTGATTGTGGAAAGTGGATGATTGATATATTAGAAGATTAATATATTTAAGTAGAAAAAATATATAATAAAATAGTATAATAAAGGCATTATGTAGATAACAATATTTACATAATGCTTTATTTTTTTATAGAGAATATAGAGGTGAACAATGGATATAAAAGATAGGTTATATAAAGTAAAAGAATCGATTGTAGAGAGATATAATAAACTTGATAAGCAATCGTATAAAACTTTCTTTAAAAAAAATTTAAAATGGCTTGTTGCAGTAGTTATAATAATTTTCTTGGCGCTTGGGTATTATATAGGAAACATAACGACAACAAAGTCACAAGTGTTAAAAGAACTAAATATAGCACTTAAAGAAGGAAATGCACGGAAGCTTACAAAGATAATAGAAGTAAATAATGAAAGTGTAGATAAAGAAGAAATAGAGCCTTTAGCAGAGTATTTTAAAGGTAAAGATGAAGTTGTAAATAATACTATTAATAAGATAAACAGAGACAATAAAACAGAAATATTTGAACTTATTAGTAAAAAGGGTTTATTTAAAGATAAATACTATATAAATTTAAAGACGTTTAATATTACTTTAAATAGCAATTTTAAAAATGCTCAAATATATATTAATGAAAATGATAAATATAGGCCAAAGGATACTATAAGAAATTTAATTCCAGGAAATTATAAAATAATTGGAGAAGTTAAAAGTGATTATGGAAATATAAAAACTGAAAAAGATATTACTTTAATGAAAGATGAAAATGTAAATATTAATTTATCTGCAGTTATGGTTACTGTTTCATCAAATGTAAAAGATGCAAGTGTTATTATAAATGGAAAAGATAGTGATATATTAGTTAAGAATTTTAAGGATATTGGTCCAATGCCAAGTGATGGTACAGTAAAAATTTCTCTTAGAAAAGAATTTCCTTGGGGAACTATTGATAGTAAAGAAGTAGAAGTCAAGGATAATAAAAATATTAATATAAACATAGACATAGCTAATGATAAACTTTGGGATGAAGCACAAAGCACTGTAAATAAATTTTATAAAAGTGTGATGGATGCACTAAATAATGAAGATAAGAGTTTAATAGAGGCTTCAACAGAAAAGGCAAGAGATAAAATATATGGAATACTTGAAAAGAACTATTTTATATTTAAAAATCAATATGATATGATATCATTAAATATAGACAAAGAGAAAAGTCATTTTGAATATAATAATGGTGATTATAAAGGAACAGTTGTATGTGATGTAAATTATGATGTTAGTATGAAATTATTTGGATTCTTAAAAGATGAAAATAGTAAGAGTTTCTTTACAAAATTAATTTATAAAGATAATAAATGGATCGTTGATGATGTTGAAAATTTCTCATTATAAATAGGGGTAGCTATATAGCTACCTTTTTTATATAAAAAATAAAAACAAAAAAACCTGCACTAAATATAGTACAGGTTAAAGGGTTATGTTCATTTAAGAAAGGGAATAAATGAACATTTTGTGGGGTTTATTTAAACTCTATAGCGTTTGCTAATAGAGTGGTATGGGCTTTGTTAACTTTTTTTAATTTATTTGTTAATGTAATTATACTAAAATTAAAAATAAATTCCAATAGTTAATTTATAAGTTTACTAATTATTAATATTTAGTTTATAATACGTTTAAAAAGACATTTAAAAGACTATTTTCAAAATATATTTTCATTAAGTAATAAAATAATAGAAAATGTGTTAAAATTATTTGTAGAAAATTTATTTTTCTTGGGGAAAATATGGGGAAAGATAGTTTTTTTATAATAAAGGAGAAGCATTATGTTAAGGATAGAAAAGAAAACTCACTTGAAAGATACAGTGGAATATGAGGAATATTCTGAAAATGTTGCAAAATTAACAGATAAGGAAAAAGAGGAACTTGGTATAAGAACTTGTGGTGGATGTTGCAAGAAAAGAAAACAAGGAAAAAGTAAGTAAAATATAAGAAAAAATTTATTAATTTAATATATTAAGTATTGTATAATAAAAGTAGTATCAGTAAGTTTAGGAGGTAAATATTTTGGCGAAACCAAGTATATTTAGTAAAGATTATGAAAAGAAGATGAAACGTAGAAGGATTAGAATTACCATAGTAGTGAGCTTGGTTGCAATAATCACAGGCGTTCTTATATATAAGTTTAAGATAGAAAAGATGGACTTTTCAAATGTAAGACAAAGACTACAAGCATGGGTTGATAGTGATAAGCCAAAAGAAGAAGAAAAGGCAGTGGAGGAAACTAAAGAAGATGTTAAGCCAGAACCACCAAAAAAGACTTACATAGAAGCAAAATTAAGTGATAAAGTAACTTTAAAATGTGAGTATAAAGAAGAAGGAAACAAGAAAGAATTTGTTTCTATAGAAAATCCAGAAGGTATAACTTACGATATATCACCAAATAAAGAAATGATAGTTATATTAGATAAAGATCAAAATATGAAATTAATAAATATTGATGGTAAAGTTACAGATATAACAAAGAAAGAATATGTATCAAAAAAAGGTGATAAATTCAAAAAAGAAGTAAAGATTAAAGAAAATAAAAATTACTTATGGCATAGTGAACCTAAGTTTATGGATGATGAAAATATAGTTTATGTAAGTAATTTACCTTACTTTGGAACAGCTGCTACTAATCAATACGCATGGATTTACAATATAAAAACTAAAAAAGATACTGTAATTTGGAAAACTAAAGGTAAAAAGATTACTATTGGGAAAATAGTACCTAAAAAAGGTATAGAAATTAAAGTGGATAAAAATGAATATATAATAAGCAATAAGGGTAGTATTGTAAAGTAAGAATAAGTAAAAAAACTCCCTATAATAAAGCATTTGATAATGTGTAGAAATCTATGTTATAATAACCTAGTTAATAAATGTGAACAAAGAACTATTTTAGGAGGAATAACAAAATGGAAGCTAAAATGGAAAAAATAGAAGCTAATGTTGTTAAATTTGAAGTAAGAGTAGAAGCAGAAAAATTCACTGCTGCTTTAAATAAAGCATACAACAAAAATAAGAAAAACTTTAATATACCAGGATTCAGAAAAGGTAAAGTGCCAATGGCAATGGTTAAGAAACACTACGGTGTAGAAGTATTATTTGAAGATGCTATAAACACAGTAGTAAGTGAAACTTACCCAACTTTAATCGAAGAAAACAAATTAAAGCCAATCGATTATCCAAAAATAGATGTTGTAGAAATTGGAGAAGGTAAAGACTTAGTTTATACTGCAGAAGTTACTTTATATCCAGAAATCGAACTTGGAGAATACAAAGGATTAGATATTAAGAGAAAAGAAGTTAAAGTTGAAGATGTTGAAGTTGAAGGTCAATTAAAGAACATGCAACAACAAAACGCTAGAGTTGAAGTTAAAGAAGAAGGAAACGTTGAAAATGGTGACATCGCTGTTATAGATTTCAAAGGATTCGTTGATGGCGTTGCATTTGAAGGCGGAGAAGCTAAAGACTACGCTTTAGAAATTGGATCAGGTTCATTCATTGATAACTTCGAAGATCAATTAGTAGGAATGGCTACTGGAGAAAAGAAAGAAATTAAAGTTAACTTCCCAGAAAACTACGGAAAAGAAGACTTAAATGGAAAAGAAGCTACTTTCGAAGTAACAGTTAACCAAATAAAAGTTAAAGAAATGCCAGCTTTAGATGATGAATTTGCTAAAGAAGTTTCAGAATTCGAAACATTAGATGAATTAAAAGCTGATATAACTAAGAAAATAGAAGAAACTAAGAAAGCTTCAGTTGAAAGAGAATTCGAAGATGAATTAGTAACTGCTGTTATTGAAAATTCAAAAATGGATATCCCAGAAATCATGGTTGAAAAAGAAATCGACATGATGGTTAGAGATCTTGAAAATAGATTAAGACAACAAGGATTATCATTAGAACAATACATGCAATTCACTGGAAACACTGAAGAAAAAATGAGATCATACATGAAAGAAAATGCTGATAAGAAGGTTAAAGCTGACCTAGTATTAGAAGCAATCGCAAAAGCAGAAAACATCGAAGCTACTGATGAAGAAATAAAAGAAAAAGCTAACGAAATAGCTAAGATTTATGCACCAGATCAAGCTGATAAGATGGCTGAAATGTTAATGCAAACTCAAAGCAACATGATAGCTAAAGATTTAGTTGTTTCAAAGACTATTAAGTTCTTAGAAGAAAACTGCAAATAATTGATATATAAAAATTAAATAAATGTAACATTAGATAATTGCCAGAAATTAAATTTCTGGCAATTATTTCAAATAAAAAGATTAACAAATGACTTATATTAGGGTATAATTTTATTTAAGTTACATTAAAAAGGAGGGGAATTAAATGAGTTTAGTTCCAATGGTTGTTGAACAAACAAATAGAGGAGAAAGAAGTTATGATATCTTCTCAAGATTGTTAAAAGATAGAATAATAATGATTAATGGAGAAATAAATGATGCTACATCTAATTTAGTAGTAGCTCAGCTTTTATTTTTAGAAAGTGAAGATCCAGATAAAGATATATATATTTATATAAATAGTCCAGGTGGATCAATTACAGCTGGTATGGCTATATATGATACAATGCAATATATCAAACCTGATGTATGTACTATATGTATTGGTTTAGCTGCATCAATGGGATCATTCTTACTTTCTTCTGGAGCAAAAGGAAAGAGATATGCGCTTCCTAATGCAGAAATAATGATACACCAACCTTTAGGTGGATTCCAAGGTCAAGCAACTGACTTTGATATTCATGCAAAGAGAATTTTAAGAATAAAAGATAGATTAAATAAAATACTAAGTGAGAACACAGGTAAGCCTCTTGAAGAGCTTAAACGTGATGTTGAAAGAGATTACTTCTTAGATGCTGATGAAGCTAAAGAATATGGTTTAGTAGATAAGGTAATTACTAAGAATGAAATCGAAAAAGCATAAAATAGTTAGGATTTATCCTTAGCGAGGTGAAAATATGGCTAAATACGAAGAAAAGAAGCAGTTAAAATGTTCTTTTTGTGGAAAAAACCAAGATCAAGTTAAAAGATTAATAGCTGGTCCTGGAGTATATATTTGTGATGAATGTATAGATTTATGTTCAGAAATAATAGAAGATGAATTTGAAGAAACAAATGAAGTTGTTGCTACAGATTTACCAAAACCACAAGAAATAAAAGAATATCTTGATTCATATGTTATAGGTCAAGATGGAGCAAAGAAATCATTAGCTGTTGCAGTTTATAATCATTATAAAAGAATAAATACAAAAAAGGCATCAAATGATGATATAGAACTACAAAAAAGTAATATATTATTATTAGGACCAACAGGATCAGGTAAAACTTTACTTGCTCAAACATTAGCTAAAATTTTAAATGTTCCATTTGCAATTGCAGATGCTACAACATTAACTGAAGCTGGTTACGTTGGAGAAGATGTTGAAAATATCTTATTAAAATTAATACAAAATGCTGACTTTGATATAGAAAAAGCAGAAAAAGGTATTATATACATTGATGAAATAGATAAGATTGCTAGAAAATCTGAAAATCCATCAATTACAAGAGATGTTTCAGGTGAGGGTGTACAACAAGCACTTCTAAAAATATTAGAAGGAACTACTGCCTCAGTACCACCACAAGGTGGAAGAAAACATCCACATCAAGAATTACTTCAAATAAATACTTCAAATATATTATTTATTTGTGGTGGAGCTTTCGATGGAATAGATAAAATCATTGAAAAGAGAACGAGAAAGAGTTCAATAGGATTTGGTGCAGATATTCAATCAAAGCAAGAAAAAGATTTAGGAACATTATTTAAAGAAATAATGCCAGGAGATTTATTAAAGTTTGGTTTAATACCAGAGTTTGTTGGAAGACTTCCAATAGTTGTAACACTTGAATCTCTTGATAAGAAAGCATTAGTTAAGATTTTATGTGAGCCTAAAAATGCTTTAGTAAAGCAATATAAAAAGTTATTTGAGCTTGATAACGTAGATCTTGAGTTTACTGAAAAAGCTTTAGATACAATTGCTGAAGAAGCAATAAGTAGAAATACTGGTGCTAGAGGATTAAGAGCTATAATTGAGGAAATGATGGTTGACATTATGTTTGATATTCCTTCAGATGAAAGAATTACAAAAGTAATTATAACTGAAAATACAATCAAGAATGGCGAAAAACCAGAGATTCATAGATTACCAGAAGGTGAAGTTAGACCAATGCTTGTTGATAAATCAGCTAAAAGTAAAGATGGAATGGAAACAGCATAGATAAAAACACTCTTATATAAGAGTGTTTTTTATTATAGAAGAAAATTTACCATTATTGAAAAATGTCATGGTTATGGTATACTTAATTAGTCTAATAAATTTTAAACAAGATTGGGGGAAGATAGGTATGACAAATGAAAATATACTTCCTTTAATTCCTCTAAGAGGGATGACTATTTTTCCAAATATGGTTACTCATTTTGATGTAGGAAGGGAAAAGTCAAAAAAAGCAGTAGAAGCTGCAATGGAAAATGGAGAAAAGATTTTTCTTGCAACACAAAAAGATGTGGAAATAGAAGATCCAAAGAAGAGCGATATAAGCAAGGTTGGAACTATTTGTAACATAAAGCAAATTATAAAATTACCTGATGACATTATAAGGGTTTTAGTTGAAGGTAAAGAAAGAGCAGTTATAAAAAAATATCAACCTAAGAAAAGTTATTTAGAAGTAGAATTAGAGAGAATTAAAGAAGACGACATAAATGATGTTGAAATAGATGCATATGTAAAATCATTAAAAGAAAAATTCATAAAACTTATGAAAGTTACAGGAGAAAATTCAAGTGATATTGTTAAAGCAGTAGAACTTGATAATAAAATTTATGAATTTATTGATATGGTTAGTAGTGTAGCTATAGGAAAAGAAGAAGATAAACAAGAAATTCTAGAAACTATAGATTTAAAAGAAAGAATCTCTAAATTATTAGTTATTATAGAACAAGAAATTGAAATAGCTTCTATACAAAAGAAAATAGCAGAAAAAGTTAAAACAAAAATAGATAAAAGTCAAAAAGAATATTTCTTAAGAGAACAAATAAAAGCTATACAAGAAGAACTTGGTGAAGATGATGAAAATAAGCTTGAAATAAAGAAATATGAAGAAAAAATAGAAAGTGCAAAACTTCCAAAAGAAGTTAAGGAAAAGGCTGTATATGAGTTAAACAGACTAAAAAGTAATTCTTCAACATCAGAAGAAGGTGTTATTAGAAGTTACTTAGACTGGATACTGGACATGCCTTGGAATAAAAAAAGCAAAGATACTATAGATATAAAAAGTGCTGAAAAAGTATTAAATAAAGAGCATTATGGTTTAAATGATGTAAAAGAAAGAATAATAGAGTATTTAGCAGTTAAACAAGTAAGTAAGAGTATGAAAGGACCTATACTTTGTCTTGTTGGGCCACCTGGAGTTGGTAAAACTTCTATAGCAAAATCTATTGCAGAATCTATGAATAGAAAATATGCAAGAATTGCGCTTGGTGGAATGAAAGATGAATCAGAAATTAGAGGTCATAGAAAAACTTATGTTGGTGCAATACCTGGAAGAATTGCATATGCTTTAAGAGAATCAAAGACAAGCAATCCATTAATTCTTTTAGATGAAATTGATAAAATAAGCTCAAACTATAAAGGTGATCCTCAAGATGCATTACTTGAAGTTTTAGATAGTGAACAAAACTATAACTTCAGAGATAATTATTTAGAATTACCTCTTGATTTATCAAAAACTTTCTTTATTGCAACAGCAAATAGTTTAGATACTATTCCAAGAGCTTTACTTGACAGAATGGAAGTTATAGAAGTATCAGGATACACATATGAAGAAAAATTCCAGATAGCTAAAAGATACTTACTTAAAAAAGAGCTTAAAGAGCATAATATAAGCGAAGATAAGATAAAGGTAAGTGACTCAGCTTTAAAAGAAATAATTGAAGGATATACTAGAGAATCTGGTGTTAGAAGTTTAACTAGAGTTATAGCAGCATTAATTAGAAAATCAATCACAGAAATGCTTAAGAAAAATAAAGATTCAATAAGTATAAATTCTAAAAAAGTGGAGAACCTATTAGGTAAAAAGATATTTAGCTATGAAAAAATAGATAAAGAAGATAAGATTGGTGTAGTTACAGGAATGGCTTGGACTGCTTATGGTGGAGATACATTACCAGTTGAGGCGATGGTTATGGATGGAACAGGTAAGCTTCAATTAACAGGTCAACTTGGTGATGTTATGCAAGAATCTGCAAAGGCAGCATTTACTTATGTAAGAGCTAATGCAGCTAAGTATGGAATAGATAGTGAATTTTATAAAAATAAAGATATTCACATACACGTTCCAGAAGGTGCTGTGCCAAAGGATGGTCCTTCAGCAGGGGTAACTATGGTAACAGCTTTAGTATCAGCCTTATCTAAAAAGAAAGTTAGACATAATGTTGCAATGACAGGTGAAGTCACTTTAACAGGAAGAGTACTACCTATTGGAGGCTTAAAAGAAAAGTCACTTGCAGCAGTTAGAGCAGGAATTGATACAATAATAGTACCAAAAGAAAATGAAAAAGATGCGGATAAAATACCAGCTTCAATTAAGAAGGGACTAAAGATAATTTTAGCAGAACAAATTGATACGGTATTAGATAACGCGATAATCGGAGAGGATACCCATGAGAATTAAACAATCAGAATTTATAATATCAGCAGTTAAGAAGTCACAGTACCCAATAGATCAAAGGGTAGAGATTGCTTTTGTTGGTAGATCAAATGTTGGTAAGAGTTCAATAATAAATGCCCTTACAAACAGAAAAAAATTAGCTAAAGTTAGTCAGACTCCAGGAAAAACTAGATTAATAAACTTCTTTTTAATCAATAATGATTTCTATCTTGTTGATTTACCAGGTTATGGATATGCAAAAGTATCTAAGGCTGAAAAAGCAAGCTGGGGAGAAACAATTGAAAGATATTTAAATGGAAGAGAAGAACTTAAGAGAGTTGTATTATTAGTTGATTCAAGACATAAACCAACAGCAGATGATATAATGATGCATGAGTGGATAAAACATTATGGATATGATGTTATTGTAGTAGCTACAAAGAGTGATAAACTATCAAATAATGCATTAAGAAAGAGTGAAAAAGTTATAAGAGAAGCATTAAAATTAAGTGGTAATGATAAATTATACTTCTTCTCATCTCTTAATAAAAAAGGTAGTGAACAGCTAATTAATAATCTTTTTGGAGATTTAGCTGAAGATATAGAATAAAATAGTAACCTTATAAATCCTATTAAAATATTATATTTTGATAGGATTTTTTTTTATGAATAATTTTAGTAGAAGCTTACTAGAATATGAAAAAAAATAGTGTCAAAATATTTGGAAGAGAATAGTATATAGTATAAAAAGTAAAAGAAAGAAGTCAAGGAGGAGTGATCGATGGAAATTAATGATATCCTAAATGGATTCAATAATGACTCAGATTGTGACAGCGATTGCATAGACGATAGTTGTGGATTCGATGATTTCGATGATAGCTTCGGGTGCAGAGATGACGATGATTGCCGTGACCGCAATAATAATTGTGGCTGTGGTAATAATAATCTTACTTTAATAATTCTATTATTAATTCTTTGTGGTTGTGGATCACAAAATAGATATGGAGGGTATGGTAATATGTCAAAAAATTGTTGTTGTTGTTGTGAACAACCTAAATTTAAAAAATGTAGACAAACAGTATATATCCCAGAATGTGGATTTGGAAACATGGGATATGGAAACATGGGATATGGAAACCAAGGATATGGAAACCAAGGATTTGATGGTGGCTGTGGATTCGGAAATGGTTCATGGTGGTGGATTATAATAATATTATTATTCTGCTGCAATGGAAATAATGGATTCGGAAACTGCGGAAACTTTGGAAATTGTTAATAAAAAATAATATATTAGGAGGAATTTAGTATGTCACACAGAAGATCATGTTGTAGTTGCTGTGATAAAACAGTCATAGTTTCACCTTATGGTAATGATGGTAATTTTAATAACCGAGGAGGTTGCGGATGCGGAAATGGTTCATGGTGGTGGATAATAATAATATTATTATTCTGTTGCTGTGGAAATAATGGATTCGGCGGAAACTGCGGATGTAATGACGGATGCAATAATGGATGTAACAATGGTTTTGGTAATTGGTGGATTATTTGGATAATCTTAATACTATGCTGTTGCGGAGATGGAAATGGATTCGGATGGTAATCTAAACAAATTAATCAATTGCATGTAATTGATAGTTGTTGGAGGGCTTTATGCCCTCCAAAAAAATGCCCAAAAATAATAACAAAATTGGTATTACATACATACAATAAAAGTAGAATACTTTGTAGGAGAATGAATATGAGCAAAAAAAGACATAAAAATCGTGAAAACGAATATGAAAACGGTCAAGACCAATTTAATAATTTTTCAGGAAATCCATTTGCGAATAATCCATTTGGAATAGATCCTAATCAACTTATGAGTATGCTAGGAAATGTAGATAAAGATAAATTAAATAACATAATGGAGTCAATGAGTAAAGATGGAGTAGATCTAAATTCATTTATGGCCCAAAATGGAATGAATCCAGGAAATAATGGAATGAATAACAATGGAGGAAATGGTAATCCTAACCCTAACCATAATCCTAATTCTAATAATATGAATCCAATGGATATGTTTAATAATATGGGGATGAATAATAATATGGGGCCTATGGGGGCTATGAACCCAATGGCAATACTTAGCCAGCTCACTCAAATGGGGAACTTTAACAATCAAAACAACAGAAATAATGGAAATAAGAAAAATACCAAAAAAAATAAATATAATACTGGAGATGCTAATATGGATATGTTATTAGCTCTTAGGAATGCTGTAGATTCAGATAGAATAGAATTTGTAGATAAAATAATAGGTATGTATAAAAAAGGTGATTTAGATTAAAATTTTTTGAATAAAAAATATTAATGCTGTTAATAATATAACTGTACCGGAGAAATTATTCTCCTACATCTATATTAAATTGCATTTAATATAGTAAAACCCCCCATCCCCCTTTTAGGCCGCATTAAGCGGCCTTTTATTTTTTCATTATATTAGAAATTTTAAAATTTCCATCATCTGTTCTAGAAAGATTTAATTCAATAACAAAAGGAGTTTTTTTAGAATTAGACTTATCAAATTTTTCGAATTTTAAAGTTATATCTAAAATGGTTAATATACCATTCTCATCAACGAATTTATCATAAAAAAATGCATCTTTAAAAATATAACTATAGGATTCTTTATCTAGCTGCCATAGTATAGAAAGGGTATCTTTATCTATATCTTGAATAAATATATCTGGAACCTCAGAAAGTTCATAATCGACAAGCATTAAATCTATAAATTTAATAATATTTATATATCCTATGTCTTCAAAAGAATTATTTGTTATGTCTATAAGTTCATCATTTAAAAGCATATAGTTTTTAAATGTATTTTTTAAACTTATACAATTAAATGATTGCAACATTGGAGTTCTATTTAAATTTGAATCAAGAATTCCAACAATATTATTATTTTGAGAATTTTTTAAAATGAATTTATTATCTTCAAATGCGAATAAATAAGTTATAGGTTTTTTATCTTTATATCCTTGTACTATAATTTCATTCTTATTATTTCTAGATACATTTAATATTGCAACATTCATCGAATAAGAATCAGAAACGTCTGATAAATAGTCAGATGAAGTTAAAGAACTTAATAAAATAGTATCATTAGAAGTTATTATTTGAACATCACCTTTATTTTTTTTATTAATAGTTTTAATTGTTTCAGGAATACCATCACCAGTTAAATCTATAGTAAATTCATCTTTTAATAATACTGGTGCATTAGTTTGAATAGATTCATCATTATCCTTAAAAAATAAAAATGATATAAAAGTAATAAAACATAATAAAAGTAAAATTATCTTTAAATTAAAAAATTTCTTCATTTAGAATAACCTCCTTCAATAAAGTATATGAAACATATATAATTTAATGATTATATAGGTAAACTATAATAAAGGAGGTACATAAGATGAAGAAAAAAATTAGCATTATTTTACTTTTGATAATTACTTGTACACTAACAGCTGGATGTAAGAAAGGTTCAAAGAAAAATGAAGATATAAATTTATACTATAATAGTGAATCAGTAAAAACATTTAATTTTGCAAAAGAAATAATCGAGCAATTTGAAAAAGAATTTGAAATAAAAGTTAATATTAATCCAGTTAATAGTGAAAAGGATATTGAGAAAAATATTTCGGAGGAAAAAGAAAATTCAGTACTTTTATTAGATGATTATACCTATATAAAGTTTGCTAATAAAAATTATTTAAGGGATTTAGGGTATTTATATAAGAGTAAAGATACTAGAGAAAAATTTTCATATATAACAAATATATATGGTATTTATAATGATAAATATTATGGAATAGGACTTATGCCATATTCTCTAGAACTTGTATATAATGAGGAAGCATTAAAAAAACTTGGAATAGAAGTTAATGAAAATGATATGAAACAAGTGTTCAAAAAGTTAAATGAAAAAAATATAAAAATACCTACATATATAAAAAGTGAGTATTCTAAAGAAGAGTTATTAAGTGCGTTAGTTGCAAATGATACTGTAATATATGATGTGTATAAAATGAATAAAGTAAGTGAGATAGATGATAAGATATATGCACTAGATAATGGTCAGGAAATATTTAGTAGATTAAATGACTTATATAAAGATAATGTCTTAAAAGAAGATATGTTTTTAGAAGAGGGAGAGGGAGCAATTAAAAATTTTAATGAAGGAAAATCACCAGTAGTTTTTATAACAACATTAAGTTCAAGCGATATAAAAAGTAATGATGAAATTAAAGTAGTAAATAAAATGCCAATAGGTGATAATTATATAAATTCACCAGTTGGAGTAGACTTTATAGTGTGTTCCTCAATAGGTAATAAAAAAAGTGATGAGGTGGATAAATTTTTAAGATACTTATTAAAGGAAGAACCATTTAATAAATTAAGTGAAAAAAATTGTATTTCAGGAAATAAAAAAGGAGATAGCAATCTCAAAGGAGTACAAGGACAAATGGCAAATAGTATTCATGCAGCATCTGAAATAAATATATTATATATTGATATGATTTCACCAGAGAAGGGCAAAAAGATAGACAAAGAAGTTAAAAATGTACTAAGTGGGAAATATGATGGGAAAGAGTGGAAGAGAATAATAGAAAAATAAAAAAATAAAAGCAGACTATATACTAAGTCTGCTTTTATATAAATTCTATTGACAATCTTTACAAAGACCATAGAAATAAGTTTGGTTAGATAAAACTTTATAATCAGAGTTTTTTTCTACTTCAGAGTTTAAATGATCAAAAGATAAATTCATTAAATCATCAACTCTACCACAACTTACACATTGAATGTGAGGATGAGAATCCGCATTACCGTCATATCTGAAGTTTCCTTCACCAACATTTAATTCTTGAACTAAACCAACTTCAACAAGAGTTTTTAAAGCTTTGTAAACAGTAGCAAGACTCATAGTTGGAAAATCTTCTTGAATAGCTTTGTAAATTACTTCAGCGGAAGGGTGTTCAGAAGTACTCATCAAATATTTGTAAACAGCAAGTCTTTGAGGTGTTAGCTTAAGTTTTTTTTCCTTAAAAATAGCTGTAATGTTATTCATAATTTACACTCCTTAATTCTTAATAACAATATTATATCGTTAATAAAGTATGAAGTCAACGACTATCAAAGAGTTATAATGATTTGTGGATAATCAGTATTGATTAAATATTCCAAAAATAAATAAAAGTTTTACTTGCCATATTAAAAAAACAATGTTAAAATATAAACAAAGTTGTTAATTGATTAACAAATTCCGTGTTCATTTCATTTTATATAGAACAGTGAATCTGTTCTATATTTTTTTTTAATAATTTTAATAATAAGTTAATTTAGGATTAAAAGTAAAAGATTAGTTGAATATAATATTTCAAAGTGCTAATATAAAAACATAGAGAGTTTAGTAAGGAGGCAGGAAATATGGCTAAATACAAAGTTGGAGACGAATTAATAATAGTAAACGATCCTACAAAAGAAAAACAAAGATTAAAGGAATTAACAAAGTTAACTGTAGATGATGATTACGCTCAAATATCATGGGGAATTAAAATATTAAATGTTGAGTATGATAAGCCAAACGTTACACTTACATATAGAAACATAAACGGAGAAACAAATAAAGTTTTTGCAGTATGTAAAGATATAGAAAACTTTAATCAAGAAAAAGTTTTAGAAAAAGCATTATTAAAGGCTTTCCAAAATGAGATTATTGATATTTCAGTTGGAAAGAATACTGGTATATTAAGATAATTAAGAAGCCCTATATAACATAGAAAAATGTTATATAGGGCTTTTTAATTATAAAAAAACGAAAAAATACTTTATTTTACATTAGAATTATTATATACTAGTGGTGTATAATAATGGTTCCGTTTTCAAAAGGGTGGGGAGAAATTATGAGTAATTGTCCATTTTGGTCTTCAGAGTTTGAAGGCGTAAAATGTAATTCTGAATGTCCTATGAAGCAAGACTTAGAAAAAGATGAAGTTTGTGTTTTTAAGGAATATTTAGATGAAACTAGCCTAGGTTATGGTAACTTAGTAAATGTAAAAGGCTATAGAAATTTATAAAATTGTTATATTAAATAACATAGAAAAAGCAACATTGATATATTAGTATCAATGTTGCTTTTCTTTTTATGAATAAAAATTAGTTGCTGAATGTAATAAAGTCTGTTTTAATGACCAAAGATTATCTGATAAATCTACTGGATATTCATGTGGATTTTCAAATCTTAATACTTCTGGCCATAGTTTTTCAGTTTCTAAATTAGAGAATTCTCTGATTTCCATAACTGAAGGTGAATTATACATAGGTCTACCGTTATCAAATATCTTAACCATTAAATCCTTAACATAGTAGTTTGTTATATTTTTCTTTTTCCAAGTATGTATAGGATGGAAAATAGTTAAAGGTAAACTTTCATCAATAACTTCATCATGTAACATAATTAAATCAGCGATAGCTTTATGTGAATCTTTATCGAAGATTCTTACTGTCTTTTTAAACCCTGGATTTGTTATCTTTTCGTTATTTTCACTTATTTTTATTTTAGGAATAATTTTTCCTTCTTTTTCAACTGCAACAAGTTTATAAACTCCACCAAATACAGGTTCAGATTTAGCTGTTATAAGTCTTTCACCAACTCCGAAAGAATCAATACAAGCACCTTGAGTTAATACATCTGTAATTATGTATTCATCAAGAGAGTTTGAGACTACTATTTTACAATCACTATAGCCTGCATCATCTAACATTTTTCTACATTGTTTACTTAAATAAGTTATATCTCCTGAGTCTATTCTTATACCTGTTGGTCTTTTTCCTTGAGGTTTTAAAACTTCATCAAAAACTTTAATAGCATTTGGAAGACCTGATTTTAATACATTATAAGTGTCTATAAGAAGTAAACAGTTATCTGGATAAACTTCAGCCCATGTTCTAAAAGCTTCATATTCCGTGTCAAATAATTGTACCCAACTATGAGCCATAGTACCAACTGCAGGAATATCAAAACGTTGGTCTGCTATAGTACATGCTGTTGAATCACATCCACCTACCATTGCAGCTCTAGCACCATATATAGCTCCATCATATCCTTGAGCACGTCTTGAGCCGAATTCCATTACAGTTCTACCTTTAGCTGCTCTACAAATTCTATTTGCTTTAGTTGCAATTAGAGTTTGGTGATTTATAGTTAAAAGAATCATAGTTTCAACAAATTGAGCTTGAACTACTGGTCCTCTAACTGTAACTAAGGGTTGATTTGGAAAAACTGGGTTTCCTTCAGGAACAGCCCAAACATCACATGAGAATTTAAAGTTTCTAAGATATTGTAAAAATGCTTCGCTGAAAATATTTTTAGATCTTAAATAATTTATATCATCATCTGTAAATTTAAGTGAGCTTAGATATTCTATAAGTTGTTCAACTCCTGCCATTATACAATATCCGCCGCCATCTGGAACTCTTCTGAAGTACATATCAAAATAAGCTATTTTATCTTCAATGTTTTTTTCAAAGTAACCATTTCCCATAGTTAATTCATAGAAATCAACTAACATAGTAAGATTTCTATTATCTTGAACATTAAAAGTTGTTATATTGTCCATAAGTCAACTCCTCTAAAAAAATACTTAAACCTATTGTACAACTTAAACAGAATTATTACAATATAGTTATTCCCTATTAAATATGGCAATAATCAAGAAGAAGGAGGGAATTTTTTTGATTTTAGATTCATATCAAAAAGAGGCTATCTTAGCAAAAGATAGAAATATATTAGTTGTAGCGGCACCAGGTTCTGGAAAGACAACTGTAATAATAAACAGAATAAGACACTTAGTTAAAGAATGTAATATATTAAATAAGAATATTATCGTAATAACCTTTACAAAAGCTGCTGCATTAAATATGAAAGATCGATATATAAGAACATTTAGTACAAATTCTGCACCGTTTTTCGGTACATTTCATGGACTGTTTTATAAAATTTTAACTAGAGAAAATTATGATATTAGAATAATAGAGGGATTTAAAGTACATAGATTAGTAGAGAGTATTTTAAAAAAGTACTTTGATGATATAAATGAAGATAAAATAAAGGAAGTAATTAATAATATTTCATTATTTAAAAATTCAAGAGTTAGCATTGAAGATTTTAAACCATCTTTAACAAAAGAAATTTTTGAAGAATGCTTCATTACATATAGTAAGTATTGTAAAGAAAATGGACTTTGGGATTTTGATGATTTAGCAATTAAAGTATTAGAGCTATTTAATGAAAATAAAAGGCTCAGAGAAGGGTATAGAGGTCTTTTTAAACATATATTAGTTGATGAGTTTCAAGATTGCGATGAACTTCAAATTGAATTTTTAAAGATGATGAATAAAGATAAAGAAAATTCTTTATTTGCAGTAGGGGATGAGGATCAGTGCATATATTCGTTTAGGGGTTCTAGACCAGAATATATGGTAACATTTTTAGATATATTTAAAGAAGGAAAGAAATATTACTTATCAAAAAATTATAGAAGTTCTAAAAATATAATAGATGGCGCTAAAAACGTTATTGAATATAACAAAAAGAGAAATAAAAAAGAAATAATAGCTAATAAAGAAGACGAAGGAATAATAAAGGTTATTTCACCATATGACGAGAAAATTCAAGGTGAACAAATAGTAGATGATATAAAGCTATTAAAGAATAATGGCTATAATTATAAAGATAATATAATTCTTTATAGAACGAATATGGAAGCAATGACATTTATAGATGTATTTACTAGAAAGAAAATACCATTTACTCTATTAGATAGAGAATATAATTTTTTTGAGCATTTTATATGCAAGGATATATTAACGTATTTAAAGCTATCTATTGATCCAAACAATAGAAGTGCATTTTTAAATATAATAAATAAACCTTTTAGATATGTAAGTAAAAATAATATTGAGTATGTTAGAAGATTTAGAGAAGATAAAGATCCATTTCAAATTTTAATGGATAAAAAGGATACTCCACCTTTTCAAATTAAAAAGCTAGATGATTTAAGAAAAGATATAAACTATTTATCTAAACTTAATTTAAATAGTGCAATACAATTTATAATAAGCGATTTAGGGTATCTAGATTACTTAAAAGAGTATTGTGAAAAGTTTAATCAAAGTTTAGATGATTTAGAGGAGATATTAGAAGAATTTAAAATATCGGCAAGTGAATATAGAACGATAGTTGATTTCTTTAGGCATATAGAAGAAGTAAAAGAAGAAATAGAAAATTCTAAGAATAGAAAAGATGAAGATAGAGTAATCTTAAGTACAATTCACAGAGTTAAGGGTATGGAATTTAAAAATGTATTTGTTGTAAATTGTAATGAAGGTACAATGCCACATGCATCAGCAGGAGAAGAAAATACTGAAGAAGAGAGAAGATTATTTTATGTAGCAATTACAAGAGCTATAGATAATCTTTATATACTATCCCCAAAAACTAAGGGTGGAAAATTTAAAGAAGCTTCTAGATTTATAAAAGAAACAGATTTTAAAACTGAGGAAGCAAAAAATTCTGATATTAAAAAGGGAACTACAATTTATCATAATGGACGAAAAGAACAAGGAATAGTTGAAGAATGTAGTGGTGATAAAATAAAAATACTATTTAGTGATGGCGTAAGTAGAACATTTTCTATTAAAGTTTTATTAGAACGAAACTTAATTATGATCATAGAATAATTAGATAGAGAAATTTTTCAGCTTATTATAATGTAAAAAGATGATATACTTATAATAGTTATGTTTAAAATTAGGTATAATTAATCATTTTAAATTAAAGTTTAAATTTAGGAGGGAAGAGGAATGGTTGATTTTAGAAAAGAAGCAAATGAAATAAAGAATGAATTAATAGATATAAGAAGAGATATCCATATGCATCCTGAAGTAGGATTTGAGGAAGTCAGAACTTCAACACTTATTAAAGACTTTTTAAAAAATGAAGGAATAGAATACACAAGTGTTGCTGGTACTGGAGTGTGCGGAATAATAAGAGGAACAAAAGAAGGTAGTGGAAAGACTATAGGAATAAGAGCTGATATGGATGCACTTCCAATACAAGATAATAAAGTATGTGAATATAAATCTACTGTAAAAGGAAAAATGCATGCTTGTGGGCACGATGGTCATACAACAATATTACTAGGAGTGGCTAAGTTATTAAATAGACACAAAGATTTATTTAGTGGAAATGTAAAATTATTATTTGAACCAGCAGAAGAGACAACTGGTGGTGCAAGTATAATGATAAAAGAAGGGGCACTTGAAAATCCAAAAGTAGATAGAGTTATTGGACTACACGTTACTGAAGATTTAGAATGCGGAAAAATTAGAATAAAAAAAGGTGTTGTAAATGCTGCATCAAATCCATATAAGATAAAAATAAAGGGGAGTGGTGGACATGGTGCTGCACCAAGTGCGACTGTAGACCCAATAGTTATAGGAGCAAATGTTGTGTCAGTGCTTCAAACAATAGTAAGTAGAGAAATATCTGCTGTTAATCCTGCTGTTATTACAGTTGGAAGTTTCCATGGTGGAACAGCACAAAACATTATTCCAGAAGAAGTTGAACTTTCAGGAATAATAAGAACAATGACTGTTGAAGATAGAGCTTTTGCATGTAAAAGACTTAAAGAAATTGCAGAAGGTACTGCAATGACAGCAAGAGGGTCAGCTGAAGTTTTCATAGAAGAAAGTTATCCTTGTTTAATTAATGATGATGATTCTGTAGATTTAGTTAAAAATGCTGCAATTAAAGTATTAGGAGAAGAAAATGTAATAGAACAAAAGAATCCAAGCATGGGAGTAGAGAGTTTTGCTTACTTTGCAATGGAAAGACCATCAGCATTTTACTTCTTAGGAACAGGAAATAAAGAAAAAGGTACAGATAAATCTGCTCATAGTAGCTTATTCGATATAGACGAAGATGCGCTACCTTTAGGAGTAGCAATTCAGTGTCAATCAGCTTTAGATTATTTGACAATGGAGTAAATAAATATTACTCTAGAATAATGTAAATAATTAAATTAGAAAGTGATTCACTAAAGAAGTTTTATAAATAGGAGTGATTAAATAGTGAGAATAGAAATAGGCGCAAATGAAGCAGGCCAGAGATTAGATAAATTCTTAAGAAAATTACTTAAAGATGTACCTTTAAGTGCAATATTCAAAGCACTTAGAAAAGGTGATATAAGAGTAAATGGAAAGAAACAAAAAGAAAAATATACACTTGAAATTGATGATGTAATTGAAATTAGATATATTCAAAGTCAAAAGATGACTGAAAAGAAAAAGGATACTTTCATAAAAGTCGATGCAAGTGGATTAAAAACAGTTTATGAAGATAACAATATGTTAGTAGTTGAAAAGTGGCCTGGAGTTTTAGTACACCCAGATTCAAACAAGAAGATACCAACACTTACTGACTACGTTTTATCATATTTAAATGAAAAAGGAGATTATACTCCAGAAACAGAAATAACATTTACTCCAGCACCATGTAATAGATTAGATAGAAATACATCAGGAGTAGTTATATTTGGTAAAAATTTTGAAAGTTTAAGACAACTTAATGAAATAATTAGAGAAGGAAAAGTAAAGAAATACTATATGGCTCTAGTTAAAGGTAGAATAAAAGATGGCTTATACAAAGGTTACATATTAAAAAATGAAGAGACAAATATCTCAAGAATCTATGATAAAAAAGTTAAAGATTCAAAAGAGATATCAATGGAAATTAAAACATTAGAAAGTGATGGTGCTTTTTCTCTTTTAGAAATTGATTTAATAACAGGAAGAAGCCACCAAATAAGAGCTCACTTATCACATTTAGGAAATCCTATAATAGGAGATTATAAATATGGTGATAGAGCATTAAATTCACATTTCTTTAATAAATATGGATTAGACTATCAATTTTTATATGCATATAAATTAAATTTTAAGAATACAGATGGAAAGCTTGAATACTTAAAAAATAAAATTATAACTCAAGCATTACCACCAATATTTAAAAAGATTAAGTACGATACATTTAAAATTAGATTATAGTTAGGGGATTAAAAATGAGGGAAAAATCATCATCCACTAAAGGATTTATGATACTATCTATTGCAGGTATATTTGGGAAAGTATTATCAGCTTTTTATGTTCCTTTTTTAAACGCTATAATAGGTGATAGTGGTATAGGAATGTATTCTAGAAGTTATGACATATTTATGTTTGTCTATGCCATAACTAGTATGGGATGCCAACCAGCAGTTGCAAAGGTAGTAGCTGAGCTTAGAGCATTAGGCAATGAAAGAGATGCTATAAGGGCATTAAAGATTTCTAGAAAAGTATATGGAATTATTGGAGCAGTATTAAGTGTATTATTAATACTCTTAGCTTATCCATTATCACATCTTGTAAAAATAGAAGATTCAATGTATGCAATAATGGCATTAGCACCTAGTATATTCTTTACAGCGATATTATCTTCTTATAGAGGATATTTCCAAGGAAAAAATGAAATGACAGGTATTGCTGTATCACAGGTTTTAGAACAAATATTAAATGTAGTTGTAAGTTTATTATTTGCAGCACTTTTATTTACTATAAGTACGCCTATGGGAAGTGCTGGAGGTACTGTTGGTACTTCAGTTGGTGCTATATTTGCAGTTTTCTATCTTGTTCATATTTATGATAAAAAAAGATTCGAAGAAGAAGCTTTAAGATTAACAACTAGAGAAAGAAAAGTATCTTCTAAGGCTATTTTAAGAAAGTTAATAAGATATGCATTTCCAATAACATTAAGTGCAGGTATACAAAATCTTGGTGGAGTAGTTGATATGATGAATGTTAACTTAAGATTACTTCATGCAGGATTTACACAAATTCAATCTGCATCTTTAAATGGTCTTTTATATAAATATAAGACTTTAATTGGAGTACCGCTTATAATAGTTACTGCACTTACTACAATAGTATTACCAGCTATATCAAAGGCTGCTGTATTAAAGGACAGAAAATCGCTTGTAAGAAATTCTAATTTTGCATTTAGAATAACCTTCATAATAACAATACCATCAGCAGTTGGGCTTGCTGTATTAAGTAATGAAATATATACAGTTTTATATAGGGACACAAGAGGAGCATATCTTATGCAACTTGGTGCTGTAATACTAATCTTTACAGCATTAGCTCAAGTTCAAAGTGTTATATTACAAGGTATAAATAAATTTTATCCTATGATATTATCATTTACTATAGGGATAATATTTAAAATTGCAGCAAACTATATTTTTGTTGGAATAAGATCTATAAATATAATGGGAGTATTAATAGGTAACTTCTTATGTTTCGTAATACCGGTTATATTAAACCATAGAATACTTAGAAGAAGTATGAAAGCTAGAATACCACTAGTAAGGAATTGTGTAAAGCCAATAATATCAGCAGTTGTAATGGCAGGAGTAATATTAATTTTAAGACAACCTGCAATTATATTAGGAAGCTTCTTTAGTGGTATACGTATAGTTTATATAATTTATACATTAATATATACAATAATTCTAGTTGGAATTGGTGGATTCGTATATGTTTATTTAATGATTATTCTAGGAGGAATAAGAAGAATGGATATAGAATCTTTATCACCAAAAGTATATGGAATGCTTCCAAGATTCTTAAGAAAAAAATTATTATAAAAGAATATAATTTAATTTACACTTTAAAAGAGTGCCTATTTATAGGCACTCTTTTATTATATAAAAAATACAGAGAGGAGATGTATATCTTCTCTCTGTATTTTAAAATTTAAGCTTCCCCAAACTTTGAGTAATATATAAACAATAAGAATGTTATAAATATTACAATTAGTATATCTAAAGTACTAAGAGGGAATAAAACTGTTTTAATAAATATGTTTAAAACTAAGAATGTTAATATAGCTAGCAAGATAAAAATAATTACATTAGTTAATGAAATATCTAAATATACAGCTTTCTTTACTTCATGCAGATTTATAATTAAGCTACATATTGAAGTGATTAAAAGAGTTATGCTATATCCATATATATTTATACTTTTAATAGATGTAAATATAGATAGACATACTAAATCTAAAAATGCTATTATAAGAGAATTTCTAACAATTACTCCTTGCTTATTTAGACCATTTAAAATACCAAACATTGTGGATGCAGTAAAGAATATTGGAGCAGATATCGAAGCCATAAAAATGTATCCTCCAAGATCGCTACGTCCATAGAATAGACTGCCAAGGTCTTTTGGTATTAAAGAACAAATTACAGTAGTTGATAATCCAAGTAAAAAAGCTATTTTCATAACTTTATGAATTCTAATAGATGCATCGTAGCTTTGGCCTTTACTTAAAGTTTGAGAAAGGTCTGGAATAAGTAATGTATTAATGGATCCAACTACAATTAACGGAATACCTATTAGAGTCATTGCCATACCAGTATATTTTCCAATCATAGCTAAAGCTTCACTATAAGCAAATCCAGCTCCGATTAATCTTCTTGGAACTATCAGTGTAGATACTGTTGAAAAAATATTATTTAAAAACCCATTTATGCAAAGAGGTAAAGAAATAATAAGTACATTAAATAGAAGCTGTGCTCTACTTTCAGCTGGCTTCCTAGAAACAGGTAATTTAGAGACGCATCGCCTATAATAAATGAATAGTAAAATTAAACTCTGAAGTTCTCCTATAGCAAGAGAGACGTATGCTAAAGTAACGAGTGTAGTTAAATTTTCAGTACTAAATGCATACACTAAAAGAGTTATTGTAACTATTCTCATAGCTTTCTCAAATATATCTATTAATGCTGGAACTTTAATTTTTGATGTACCTAAGAAATATCCTTTTAAAATATTAGATAAAGCTATAAAAATCATAGCAGGACAAGTAACTTTTATAGCATTTATTGTCCGTATATCATTTACACCATGTTCCCCTATAATAGGTGCTAGGAAAAAAACCAAAACTCCTATAAAAATAGCCCATATAATATTAAATATGGCAACTGAATTAACTGTTTTAGTTAAGTTGTTACTTTCTCCTTTTTCGTTATAAACAGCAGAAACTGTAGAAAGAGCAGCTACAACTCCAGCTGTCATAAGACAAATAAATAAGTTATATATAGGCATTACTAAATTGTAAAGTCCAATTCCTTCAGCACCTAAAACCTTTGATAAATATATTGAGAAGGCAAATCCTAATAAACCTGTAGTTATATTAGAAGCTGTTAGCAATATTGAATTTCTAAAAAAATTATCTTTTGCCAAATTAAAATTCACCCCTTTATACTACAATAAATAATATTCATAAGAGTTATTATTTATACGAACTATTTCTATATATAAATAAATGGAATAAAAAAGGAATAAAATATATACTATGTAAAATATAAATTTATTAATGGATATATAAGTTTTTTTGGAGGGGAAAATGAAGAAGTTTTTAAAATTTTCGATATTTTCTATTTTAGTAGTATCTATGTCACTTATTATATATAAATATTCTAATAGGTACGATATCGAGATAGAAAAAGATGGGATAAAAAGTGATCTATTAATAAAGGGACTTGAAGGAGCAAGTTCCATATGCAGTGGGGATGGAGATGAATTATTTGTAGCATTTAAAAATGAAATAATAAATATTAATAGCAATAATCAAATAAATAAAGTATATAAGGATGTTAATCTAGATATAGAAGATATAATGTATAAAGATGGCTCGCTATATGTTATATCTAAAGATAAACTATTACTATTTAATGATAATAATAGTAATGGCAAAGTTATTTTAGATAATATACCATTTGAAGGTGAAAATTTAGATAGAAAACTTTTAGACAATAAAGAAAGTATTTTAATTTCTATAGGTGCTAGTACTAATTCTGGTATTGCAGAAAGGGGTAAGCCATATGATACATATCCAATAGATTTAACATTAAATGGAAACAACTTTGGAAGTGGAGAAACTGGTGGATTTAAACCTTATGGTGATAGTAGTAGAGAAGATGAAAAAATAGAAGGGAAAAAGATAGCAAACGCTTCAATAATATCAGTAGATAGAAACACACATGAAGTTTCACTCTTTTCTTCTGGTATAAGAAATGTAAAAGGATATGATTTAAATAGTAAAGGAGAAGTAATTGCAGGAATTGGTGGTATGACTTCTTCTGGAACTAGGGGAGTTATAAGGGACTTTGATTATATTTATAAAATAACTAAAGGAATATGGTATGGATGGCCAGATTTTAGTGGGGGAGATCCTATAACATCACCAAGATTTAGTGATGGAGAAAAAATTAAACCTATAATAAAAAATCAACCTGAAAAGAAAACACCTACTCCTATGTATCAACATAAAAGTGTTAATTCTTTAGATGGACTTGTTGTTGATAAAACAGGCAATATTTTAGAGAAAGATTCAATAATATTTTATGATAATAAGGAAAAAGTTTTATATTCATTAGATAATAAAAAAATATTAAGTAAAATAGTAACATTTGGAGATGAAACTAATATAAAAGATATAATAATTTCTAATGATAAATGTCTACTTTTAGATAGTGATAAAGGCTATATTTATAGAATATTTAAAGAAGATAAAATACTTGGAGATAAAATACCTTATAGCGTTATAATAATAACTAGCATAATTATATTACTTGGAGTCTGTATTTTAGTTTATAAGATAAAATTAAATAAAAAATAGTTATATAGGCAGTTTAGGTTTTTAAATCTAAGCTGCTTATCTTTATATATGTGTAAAATAATGGTAATATTGATTTATAATATATTTACGGAGGGATTATTATGAAAAAAACATTGATATTAAATTTAAAAGATATAAAAATTAGTGGGGAAGTTTTAGATGTATCTAAAGAGGATAATGAAATTATAAGTAGTTTAATAGTGGATAATAATGATGAAATCGCAATAGATTTAAGCGGAGAAAGTGAAGCTAGTATAAATGATAAAGAATATGGAGTTTGTACTATCTTTTTTTATTTAAGTAGTATATGGAATACTACTAAAAGAGAAATGTTAATAGAAGATATTTATAACAAGCTAGAAGATAATGCAAAAATATATATATGGGACATCAATAAAAATATTGGAGAATTTGTTGACAGTAAATTAAAGGTACTTCTTCCAAATGAAGAGATGAAAGAGCTTAAAATTAAAAACAATAATATAATTTCGTCTTCAAATCTGGAAGAATGCAAAAAAATCCTTGAAAAAAAATTCAAAATAGAAGAAACTAAAGTTTGGGAAGATATTTATTTCGTAAAAGGAATAAAAATATAATCTTTTAAGAGAGGAAGAGTTTTATGAAAATACTACTTACAGCTATAAACTCAAAATTTGTGCATAGTAATCTAGCTGTTAGATATTTAAGAGCATTTACTAAGGATATGCCTTATGAATGCACTATAAGAGAATTCTCAATTAACGATAGAGAAGAAAAGATATTAGAAGAAATAATAAAAGAGAAGCCAGATGTTGTTGCTTTTTCAACATATATATGGAATGTAGAAATGATATCTAGACTTTCAGAACTTATAAAAAGAGTTAATCCTAATATTGAAATACTTTATGGAGGTCCAGAAGTATCATATGACAGCATGATTTACTTAAAAGAGAATGTTGGTGATTATGTTATAGAAGGAGAAGGAGAGCAAACATTTAGAGAGTTTGTTTCATATAAGTTAGGAGAAATAGATTTAAAAACAATTAGAGGTTTAGTTTATAAAGAAAATGGGGAAGTTAAGTTTAATGGTAAAAGACCTCTTATGTCAATGGATGATCTTGTGTTCCCTTATGAAGAGGATGAAGATTTAGAAAATAAAATAGTATATTATGAAGCTTCAAGAGGGTGTCCTTTTAACTGTAAGTATTGTTTATCATCAACAGTACATGGAGTTAGATTTCATAGCATAGAGAGAGTTTTAGATGAACTTAAATATTTTATTGATAAAAAGGTAAGATTAGTTAAGTTTGTTGACAGAACATTTAATTGTAATCATAAATTTTCTATGGCGATATGGAAGTTCTTAATAGATAGCAATACAGATACTCAGTTCCATTTTGAAATATCAGCAGATATATTAAAAGATGAAGAAATAGAACTTTTAAGAAATACCCAAGAAGGAAAGTTCCAATTTGAAGTTGGGGTTCAAACTACTAATGATGAAGTTCTAAGAAACATAAATAGATTTGTTAATTTTAGTGATATAAAGGAAAAAGTATGTGAATTATTATCTATAAGAAATATAAAGCAACATTTAGATTTAATAGCAGGACTACCAGGTGAGAATTATGAATCTTTTAAAAAGTCTTTTAATGATGTTCATTCAATTAAGCCAGAAGAAATACAACTTGGTTTCTTAAAATTACTTAAAGGTTCTTCAATGAGAGAAGAGGGAGATAATTATGGAATGAAATATTCACCATATCCCCCATATGAAATATTAAGTACAGATAAAATAAGTTATGAAGAACTCATTGATTTAAAGAAAGTTGAGCATATGGTAGATAAATACTATAATAGCCAAAAGTTTAATAATATACTAAACTTTTTCTATGATAAATTTGAAACTAGTTTTGACTTTTTCCATAGCTTAGGTATGTTCTTTGATAAGAAAGGATACTTTAATAGAAGTATAAATAATAATGAATATTATAAATTCTTCTTAGACTTTAATGAAGAAGTATTAAATGGAGAAAATGATGTCTTAAGAGAAGTAATAAGATATGATTACTTATTACATAATAAAAGAAGAGGAATCCCAGATTATATAAAAGGTGATATAACAAAAGAAGAGGAAAGAAAAATAAAAGAATCTTTAAGAGAAATTTATTCGTTTAGAGATTACAATATTGAGAAATTTAACATAAATATAATTGATTATATAGAAAATGGATTAATAAAATATGAAATTAAGTACGCTTTGTTAGATAATTGTAAAAACTTTAAATTCATCGATTTAAATGAAATAGGCATTAACAAATAGCGTTTTTATTCAATTTTATTTTTAAAACTTAACACTTTAGAAACAAACAGACGGATAAAAATAAATAATTTTATTGAAATTATCCATAAAAAGTGTATAATTAGATTTATGAATAAAAAGTAATTAATACTATATAAAGTATTAATTCATATATTATTATGCATTCAAGCACAAAGGTGGTGAGATTTTGGCATTAGAAGCAATTAAAGAAATCAAAAAAGCAGAAGCTACGGCAGAAGAAATTATTAAAAATGCTAATGCAGAAGCAAAAGATATCGTTCAAAAAGCTACCGTAGAAGCTATAGAGAATTATAATAAGGTTTTAGAAGGTGCTAAGAACAAATGTAATAGTATCATGCAAGATGCTATAGATGCAGGAAATAAGGAAGCAGAACCTATCTTACTTAAAGGTAAGAAAGATGCAGAAGATATCTATAACATATCAGAAGATAAGTTAGATAATGCTGTAAAATTAGTGATTGAGAGGATTGTGAAGATTCATGGCAATAGTTAAGATGAATAAGTTCACTTTATTAGCCTTTGAATCAAAGAAGGATATTCTTTTAGAAAAGCTTCAAGGTTTTTCTGAGGTAGAATTTATAAACCTTCAAAATGAAGACTATCTTGAAGATCATGAAGAACTTAAAGAATTAATGAAGGATTCTGTTGATTCAAAGTATGCAAGAAGTGAAGAAGATTTATCTAAAGTAAGATTTACTTTAGAATTCTTGAAAAAATACGTACCTCAAAAATCCGGTTTAAAAGCAATGCGTGAAGGGAAAAGAGCCTTAACATTAGAAGAGCTTAAAGCCGAAGTCGAAAAAAGTGCTTGGGAAGAGCTTTATGAAAAAGTTAAGGAGAAAGACGTTCACCTTGCAAATTTAGACAATGAAAAAACTAAACTAGAAGGTGAAATTGATTCATTAAAACCCCTAGAAGGATTAGATGTATCTTTCGAAGAGTTAAATAGTATGAATACACCTTATTTTTTAGGAAGTGTTGCAAAGCAATACGAAGACGAACTAGTTAGTGGATTATCAAAAGGTTATATAGAAATAATCTCAAGAGATAATCAAGATGTCTACTTCTTAGCTTTAGCTAATAAAGAAGATAAAGAAGAGATTGAAGAGGTCTTAAGAGGATTTGGATTCAGTGCATTTAAAACTGAAAGAACTGAAACTCCAATTAAGGTTATCCATACTAACATGGATAGAATTGAAAAAATTGAAGGTGAAAAATTCTTAATAAAAGAAGAATTATCAGCTTTAGATGAGGAAGTTAAATACTTAGAACTTGCGTATGAATATTATCATAATGAATATACAAGAACTTTAGTAAATACTAACTTCTTAAAAACAGATAAGGTATCTTTAATTCAAGGATGGATTGCTTATTCAGATAATGATGAGTTAACTAGAATTGTAAAAAATACACTTGGGGAAGATTATTATCTTTCATTTGCTGAAGTAAAGGATGAAGAGATAGATGATGTTCCTATAAGATTAAAAAATAATGATTTAAACAAATCATTTGAAAATATTACTGAAATGTATAGTCTACCAAGATACAACGAAATAGACCCAACACCACTACTTGCACCATTCTTCTTAATATTCTTTGGAATGATGGTTGCAGATGCAGGATATGGATTACTAATACTTATAGGTTCTATAGTAGCACTTAAAGTATTTAATCTAGATGATTCACAAAAACAATTTGCTAAATTCTTTATGTATTTAAGCATACCTACAATAATATTTGGATTTATTTATGGTTCCTTCTTTGGAGACTTTATAAATCTAGATGGTGTAAAACTTATAGACCCAAGTAAGGATGTTAATACGATACTTGTTGCATCAATTGTATTTGGTGTAATTCAAATATTCTTTGGACTTGGAATAAAGGCTTATGTCTTAATAAGAGATGGAAGACCTTTAGATGCTCTATATGATGTTGGATCATGGGTACTTACTTTAGTATCAATCGGAGTATTTGCAATGGGTAGCGGATCATTAGCTACTATAGGTAAATACGGAATGATAGTTGGTATGATTGCAATTGTCTTAACACAAGGAAGACATATGAAATCAGTTGGTGGAAAATTAGGTCAAGGTCTATATGCTTTATATGGAATAACAGGATACGTTGGAGACTTAGTTTCATATACAAGACTTATGGCACTTGGACTTGCAGGTGGATCAATAGCTGGAGCACTTAATCTTATAATAGGTATGTTCCCAACTGTTGCTCTAATAATACTTGGACCTGTAATATTTATATTAGCCCACATATTTAACTTAGGGTTATCATTACTAGGTGGTTATGTTCATACATGTAGATTAGAATATGTAGAGTACTTCTCAAAATTCTATGAAGGTGGAGGAAGACCATTCGAACCATTTAAGACTTTAGATAAATTTATAAAAATAAAAAAATAATAAAGCAAAAATAATTTAAGAGAAAATAGGAGGATTTCATCATGGAAATGAGTTGGATTAACTTTTTCATACAAAATAATGGAGGATTTATATTTGGAGCACTAGGTATCGCTCTAGCAGTTGGATTATCAGGGATTGGATCAGCAAAAGGTGTTGGACTTGTTGGGGAATCAGCAGCAGGATTAATGACAGAACAACCAGAAAAATTCGGTAAAGCATTAGTTCTTGAACTATTACCAGGTACTCAAGGTTTATACGGATTCGTTATAGGTTTCTTAGTATTAAACCAATTAAGCACTACTACAACTTTAGCACAAGGTCTATATCTTTTATTCGCATGTTTACCAATAGCTATCGCAGGATTATGGTCAGGTATTGCTCAAGGTAAAGCAGCAGCTGCTGGTATTCAAATATTAGCTAAAAAACCAGAACAAACAACTAAAGGTATAATCTTTGCTGCCATGGTTGAAACTTATGCACTATTAGGATTCGTTATTTCATTCTTATTAGTAAATAACTTATTTTAATTAAGAGTGGGGAAGTGAAGCTATGTCAAACATAAACAATCTAACTTCCAAAATCTTAAGTGATGCGGAAGAAAGAAAGGAAAGCATACTAAAAGAAGCTAATGAAGAAAAAGCTAAAATAGTTTCAAAAAAAGAAGCTTTAGCAAAATCTGAAGAAGCTACTATGGTAGAAAAAGCAAAAACTGAAGCTAAAACAGCTAAAGAAAGAATTATATCAGGTGCAGAGCTTAAAAGTAGAAATGAAAAGCTTACTGCAAAGCAAGCTGTTATAGACAAAGTATTTGAAAATAGCATAGAAAAACTATGTAAAATGTCTGATCAAGAAATAAAAGAATTCATTAAAAATAAGATAGTTAATGCTGATATAGTTGGAGATGAAACTATCATATTAAATGAAAAAGGAAATAAATTAGTTGATGCAAATCTACTTAAAGAAATAAATAGTGAGCTTTTAGCAAAAGGTAAAAAAGGCGAACTTACTATAAATAAAGAGGTAAGAAACTTTAAAGGTGGATTTATCTTAGAAAAGGATGGCATAGAAATAAATAATACTTTCGAAGATTCAGTTAACTCAGAAAGAGATGATTTAGAATTCGAAGTAGCCAAAGTTCTATTTAATTAAGGAGGAGAGCAAATGAACCCAATGCAATTTACTCAAGTTATACCAAGACTTAGGGTGTTAGAAACAAGACTCCTTGATAAAGCTAAAATCGATAGAATGATTGATGGAGATTCTGCAAATGAAGCACTTAAAGTGCTTCAAGAATCTGAATATGCAGGTGTTATGACTGGTGTTAAAAGACCAGAAGATTATGAAATGGTACTTGCAAGAGAACTAAAAAGAGTTTATGAACTTATGTATGATGCATCTCCAGTTAAATCATTAGTAGATATAATGGGTATTAAATATGATTACCACAATATAAAAGTTATTTTAAAGGGAATGTTCCTTCAAAAAGACTTTAGTCACATGCTAATTCCAGTTGGAATGATGGATGTTCAAACATTAAAGCATAGCATTGAAAATAATAATTTAGGTGATCTAAATGAAACTATGAAAGAGGGAATAATAAAGGCTAAAGAAGTCTTTGAAGAAACTAAAGACCCTCAAGTAATAGATATTATATTAGATAATACTATGTTTAAAGAAATGAGAGAAATAGCTAAGCAAATAGATGACAAATTTGTGGATAAATACGTTAAAGTTACTATTGATTCAACTAATATAAAAACTTTATTAAGAGTTAAAAAGCAAAAGAAAGATAAAGATTTCTTAGAAGAAGTTATTATAGAAGGCGGAGAAATTGATAAAGATACTTTAATTTCAATGCTACATGATGCACCAGAAAATATATCTAACAAATTAGCATTTACTGATTACGGAGAAATGATAAAGCTTGGAATCGAAGATTTCACTAAATCAGGTTCTGTAAATGAGCTAGAAAGATTAGTTGATAATTATATTATGAACATGATGAAGGAAGCTAAATATATTCCTTTCGGTGTAGAACCACTTTTAGCTTATATCTATGCTAAAGAAACAGAAATTAAGATTGTTAGAATTATAATGGTAGGTAAACTTAATAATATATCAGGGGAAGTAATTAGAGAAAGGCTGCGTGATATTTATGTATAAGAAGATCGGTGTAGTTGGAGATAAGGATTCTGTCTTAGCTTTTAAAGCGCTTGGAATAGATGTATTCCCAGTTGTTGAAGCAGAAGAAGCTAGAAAAACTATAGATAGATTAGCAATGAAAGATTACGCAGTTATCTTTGTAACAGAGCAAGTTGCAAAGGAAATAGAAGAAACTATTGAAAGATACAATAGAGTGACACTTCCAGCTGTAATATTAATACCAAGTAATCAAGGATCATTAAATATAGGAATGCAAAGAATCAGCGATAACGTAGAAAAAGCTGTTGGCGTTAATATCTTATAGGAAGGTAGGTTTTGTAAGGTGAAGACCGGAAAAATAATTAAGGTTTCAGGTCCTTTAGTAGTTGCTGAAGGAATGGATGAAGCTAATATATTTGACGTATGTAAAGTTGGAGAAAAGGGTCTTATCGGAGAAATCATTGAAATGAGAGGCGATAAGGCATCTATACAAGTATATGAAGAAACATCAGGAATAGGACCTGGAGACCCAGTTGTTACAACTGGAGAACCACTAAGTGTTGAACTTGGACCAGGACTTATTGAAGCGATGTTCGATGGAATACAAAGACCACTTGATGCTTTCATGAAAGCAGCAAATTCAGACTTCTTAATAAAAGGGGTATCTGTTAAATCATTAAACAGAGATAGAGTTTGGGCTTTTGAAGCAACTGCAAAAGTTGGCGATGAAGTTGAAGCTGGAGATGTAATTGGTACAGTTCAAGAAACTCCAGTAGTTCTTCACAGAATAATGGTACCTTTTGGAATAAAAGGTAAAATTAAAGATATAAAGAGTGGAGAATTCAATGTTGAAGAAGTAGTTTGTACTATTGAAACTGAAAATGGATTAAAAGAAGTTGCAATGATGCAAAAATGGCCAGTAAGAAAGGGAAGACCTTATGCAAATAAGTTAAACCCAATTGCGCCATTAACTACAGGACAAAGAGTTATAGATACATTCTTCCCAGTTGTTAAGGGTGGAGCTGCTGCTGTTCCAGGACCATTCGGAGCTGGTAAAACAGTTGTACAACACCAAGTTGCTAAATGGGGAGATGCTGAAATAGTTGTTTATGTTGGATGTGGAGAACGTGGAAATGAGATGACAGACGTTCTTAACGAATTCCCAGAACTTAAAGACCCAAAAACAGGCGAAAGCTTAATGAAGAGAACAGTTCTTATAGCTAACACATCAAATATGCCAGTTGCAGCGAGAGAAGCTTCAATATACACTGGTATAACAATAGCTGAATACTTCAGAGATATGGGATATTCAGTAGCTATCATGGCTGACTCAACATCAAGATGGGCAGAGGCATTAAGAGAAATGTCAGGTAGACTTGAAGAAATGCCAGGTGATGAAGGTTACCCAGCATACTTAGGATCAAGACTTGCAGATTACTATGAAAGAGCTGGTAAAGTTGTTTGTCTTGGTAAAGATGGAAGAGAAGGAGCAGTTACAGCAATCGGTGCGGTATCACCTCCAGGAGGAGATATTTCAGAACCAGTTACTCAATCAACTTTAAGAATAGTTAAAGTGTTCTGGGGACTAGATGCACAACTTGCATACCAAAGACACTTCCCATCAATTAACTGGTTAAACTCATATTCACTATATGCAGATAGAATTGGTAAGTGGATGGATGAAGAAATAGCTAGTGATTGGTCAGAGCTTAGAGTAGAAGCTATGGCATTATTACAAGAAGAAGCAAACTTACAAGAAATCGTAAGACTTGTAGGTATTGATGCCCTATCAGAAGGGGATAGATTAAAGCTTGAAGTTGCAAAATCAATAAGAGAAGATTATCTTCAACAAAATGCTTTCCATGAAGTTGATACATACACTTCATTAGATAAGCAACATAAAATGTTAAAGTTAATTCTTCAATTTAAGAACGAAGCAGATAGAGCTTTAGAAGCTGGAGTATACTTAGACAAGATTTTAGCTCAAGATGAAATAAGGGATAGAATCGCAAGAGCTAAATATATCCCAGAATCAGAAATTTCAAAGATTGACCAAATCGGTGTTGATTTAACAGCTGATATGGATAAATTAATCAGCGAAGGAGGGGCTTTCTAGATGCTTAAAGAGTATAGAACAGTTACAGAAGTTGTAGGACCATTAATGGCTGTTGACGGTGTTAGTGGAGTTAAATACGATGAACTAGTTGAAATAGAATTACAAACTGGAGAAAAGAGAAAAGGTAAAGTACTTGAAGTTAATGGATCAACTGCAATGGTACAAATTTTCGAAGGTTCTTCAGGAATTAACCTAAAAGGAACAAAAGCAAAATTCTTAGGAAGACCTCTTGAACTTGGGGTTTCAGAAGATATGCTTGGAAGAGTCTTTGATGGTATGGGAAGACCAACAGATAATGGTCCAAAGATAATACCAGAAAAAAGACTTGATATAAACGGAGAAGCTATAAATCCAGTTGCTAGAGATTATCCATCAGAATTCATTCAAACAGGAATATCAGCAATCGATGGACTTAACACTTTAGTTAGAGGACAAAAGCTTCCAGTTTTCTCAGCATCAGGACTTCCACATGCTGAACTTGCAGCACAAATTGCAAGACAAGCGAAAGTTTTAAATTCAGATTCAAAATTCGCAGTTGTATTTGCAGCTATCGGTATAACATTCGAAGAAGCTCAATTCTTCGTTGATGAGTTCAAATCAACTGGTGCTATAGATAGATCAGTTCTATTTATGAATTTAGCATCTGACCCAGCTATCGAAAGAATAGCTACTCCAAGAATGGCATTAACTACTGCTGAATACTTAGCATATGAAAAAGGAATGCACGTTCTAGTTATAATGACAGATATAACAAACTATGCAGAAGCTTTAAGAGAAGTTTCAGCCGCTAGAAAAGAAGTTCCAGGTAGAAGAGGATATCCAGGATACCTATATACTGACCTTTCAACATTATATGAAAGAGCAGGAAGACTTAGAGGTAAAGAAGGATCAATTACTCAAATTCCAATACTAACAATGCCTGAAGAAGATAAGACACATCCAATTCCAGACTTAACTGGATATATAACAGAAGGACAAATAATACTTTCAAGAGAACTTTATAAGAAAGGTATTATGCCTCCAATAGATGTTCTACCATCACTTTCAAGACTTAAAGATAAAGGTATTGGTAAAGGAAAGACTAGAGAAGATCATGCAGATACTATGAACCAATTATTCTCAGCATATGCTCAAGGTAAGCAAGCAAAAGAATTATCAGCTATCTTAGGAGAATCAGCTCTTTCAGATACAGATAAAGCATTTGCTAAATTTGCAGAAGCTTTCGAAAATGAATATGTTTCACAAGGCTTCACTGCAAATAGAACAATTGAAGAAACTCTTAACTTAGGATGGAAGCTACTTAAATTACTTCCAAGAACTGAACTTAAGAGAATCAGAGATGAATATCTTGAAAAATATATGCCAAGAGAGGAAGAATAAGCTATGGCTAGATTAAATGTGAATCCTACTAGAATGGAACTCACAAAGCTGAAAAAGAGATTAACAACAGCTACTAGAGGTCATAAGCTTTTAAAAGATAAGCAAGATGAGTTAATGAGACAATTCATTAACCTAGTAAAATATAATAACTCATTAAGAAAAGATGTTGAGAATGAACTTCAAGGATCTTTAAAAGATTTCGTTATGGCAAGAGCCGTAATGAGTTCAGAGTTTTTAGAAGAAGCTATAGCTTATCCAAAAGAAAGCATCTCAGTAGAAGTTGGAAACAAGAACATAATGAGTGTTAATGTTCCAGTTATGAACTTTAAAAGACAGCTTGAAGGAGATGAAGGTAGTATCTTCCCATATGGATTTGCAAATACATCATCAGAATTAGATGGTGCAATAACAAAGCTTTATGGAATATTACCAAAGCTTTTAGAATTAGCTGAAGTAGAAAAATCATGTCAACTTATGGCAGATGAAATAGAGAAAACTAGAAGAAGAGTTAATGCTCTTGAATATATGACTATTCCTCAATTACAAGAAACTATCAAGTATATAAGAATGAAGCTTGATGAAAATGAAAGAAGTGCTTTAACAAGACTTATGAAAGTTAAGAGCATGATAGAACAAAGAGGATAGTATAGTTTATAAAAGTGTACCTTGGTAAGATACTTAAGGTACACTTTTTTTATAAAGCTTAAAAGAAAATTAATTTTAATTTATTGGAATTGATAATGTAATAGTTTAATAGTATAATTTTTAATAGGTTATAGTGTAGGAGAAGGAAAGATGAATTATTTTATAGAGTTTATAATTTCGTTTGTAGTCGTTACGATTCTTACGCCAATACTTATGAAATTATCACATAAGATAGGTTTTACAGATAAACCTACAAAGAGGAAAAAACATAAGAACATAACTCCATTATCTGGAGGACTTGGAATGTTTATAGGATTCTTCACTATTTTATACTTTACAAATGGTGGATTTGATAATGAAATGTTTTGGGTATTTATAGCATCGATCTTAATAGTATGTATAGGTCTTGTAGATGATTATTATAAATCAAAGGGAAAAGAATTCCCTATAATGCCAAGATTAATAATACAGATATTAGCAGCTATTATAGTTTTTAAAGCAGGGGTTTCCTTTAATGGGTTTACTAACATTTTTACAGGACAGTATATTGAGTTAAATGATTTTTTAAAGTTTGTTCTCAGTGTAACTTGGATATTTGGAGTTACAACTGTTATTAATTGGTCAGACGGAATGGATGGTTTAGCTGGAAGTATATCTCTTGTATCATCAGGTACATTTTTTATTGCCGCAATTATATTAGGCCAAAGCTACTCAGCAACAGTTTCAATAATACTTGCTGGGGTTATTGGTGGATTTTTAGTTTATAATAAATATCCAGCGAGAGTATTCATGGGTGACTCGGGTGCAAACTTTTTAGGTTTTATACTTAGTATAATCGCTTTAGATGGTGCATTTAAGCAAGCAACTGTATTAAGTTTAGTAGCACCAGTATTAGCAATTGCTGTTCCTATATTTGATAATATCTTTGTTATATTAAAAAGATTTAATGAAGGAAAGCCAGTATATCAAGCTGATAGAAGTCAAATGCATTTTAGACTAGAGGAAAAGGGTCTTACTAAGCCACAAATTGTACATTTAATAGTTGGAATTAGTATCCTATGTGCATGTGCATCAATTTTATTAGTATTTTATAATCACCCGTAAAAGGGCATAATATAAAAGAGTAAGCATTAGCTTACTCTTTTTTTATATTTTAATTGACTTATGATGTCTCGATTGGTAATATATATAAAATAAATAAAGGGGGAATATTTATGTATAAAGGAAAAAAGGTATTACTTAGGTGTCATTGTGAGGAAGATATAGAAAAACTTCATGAGTTTATAAATGATTATGAAGTAAAAAAATTTCTAGATCTTGAAACAGTACTTCCATTAACAAAGTGGCAAGAAGAGGAATGGGTAAAAAGGAAAAGATCTAATGACCAAACTTATGACTTTGCAATAGAAGATTTAGAAAGTGGAAATCTAATTGGTGGATGCAGTATAAATGAAACTAGTATAAAAAATAGAAATTGTACAGTTGGAATTATGATCGGAGATAAAAATTATTGGGGAAAAGGATACGGCTATGATGCATTAAAAACTCTTATAGATTTTATTTTTAATGAATGTAATATGGAAAAAGTAAAGCTTAGTGTGTATGAATTTAATACTAGAGCAATGGCTTGTTATAAGAAATTAGGATTTAAGGAAGAAGGAAGATTAAAAAGGGAATTATATAGAGAAGGAAAATATGGAGATGTAATATTAATGGCCGTATTTAAAGAAGAATATTTTAATTATACAAAATAGAATATATTTACAAATAAAAGAGTTTAGTATATAATAAAATACAACAATTGGAAAAACTTATCAAGAGTGGCGGAGGGACTGGCCCTATGAAGCCCAGCAACCTATATAAAAATGTGGTGCTAATTCCAGATAGATAAGGATATAAATTTAAGATTACAGGTCTTAGGTATTATCCTAAGACCTTTTTTTATAAATAAGGGGGCTTTTTTATGAATATTAGAGAACTTTTTGATAATAAAAGATTAGTTTTATCTTTTGAGGTGTTTCCACCTAAGAATACTTCGCCTGTTAAGACAATTTATAAGGCGTTAAATGAACTTAGTACTTTAAAACCAGATTTTATTAGTGTAACTTATGGGGCAGGTGGAAGTCTTATAAATAATAAGACTTCTGAAATTTCATCATTAATAAAAAATGTATATAACATAGAAGCGCTAGCACATTTAACATGTATATCTTCTAAAAAAGAAAATATAGATGATATTACAGAGAGATTAGAACTTGAAGGAATAAGAAACATTCTTGCATTAAGAGGGGATAATAATGACAATGAAGCTGGAGATTATAAGTATGCAACAGATCTTATAAAATACATCAATAAAAAGGACAAGTTTAATATAATATCAGCATGTTATCCAGAAGGGCATATAGAAAATAAAGGTATTGAAGCTGAAATAATGAATATGAAAAGGAAAATTGAATCTGGAACATCGAGTTTTATATCTCAGTTATTTTTTGATAATAACATATATTATGATTTTTTAGATAAGGCAAAAGGTAATGGGGTTAATGTACCAATTCAAGCTGGAATTATGCCTGTTGTAAATAAGAAGCAAATAGATAGAATTACATCACTTTGTGGTGCAACTATACCATTAAAATTTAAAAAGATAATGGAGAAGTATGAGTATGATAGTGAAGCTTTAAGAGAGGCTGGTATTGCTTATGCAATAGAACAAATAATAGATTTAGCATCTAGTGGGGTAGATGGAATTCATTTATATACAATGAATAATCCATATGTTGCAAGAAGAATTAAAGAAAATATAGAAGTAATAGTTAAATCAATAAATAATAAGGGGGAAACAATAGCATGAAAAAAGTTGAAAGTTTTGAATTAGATCATAGAAAAGTTAAAGCACCATATATAAGGAAATGTGGAAATCTTAAAGGTAATTTAGGAGATTCTATAAGTAAATTTGATATAAGATTCCTACAACCTAATAAAGAAGCATTTGGAACAGCAGCTATGCATGCTTTAGAGCATCTTTTAGCTTATAATATAAGGGATTTCCTAGATGGAGTTATAGATATATCTCCAATGGGATGCAGAACAGGTTTTTATATGATTATTTGGGGAGATAGAGATCCTGCAGAAGTTAAAAGTGCAGTAGAAAAAGTTTTAGAAATTGTATTAAATGTAACAGAAGTTCCAGCAAATAATGAAATTCAATGTGGTAATTATAAAGATCTTTCTCTTTTTGGAGCAAAGGAATATGCAAAAGAAATATTAGAGAAAGGTTTTTCATTAAATATTTATGGAGAAGATTAGTATAGAAATAAATATTGATGAAAATGAAGTTCTTCGCTATTTAGGCTACAAAGGTCAAAAAATAGAAGAAGAACTTCTTCTAAAAATACGAGACACAATAGAAGAAGGAAAAAAGTTATTTGCACCAAAAGTTATATATAAAGAATATCCTATAAACATTTTAGAAAATGGAGTAGATGTTGTTGGAACAACATTAGTTCTTGAAGGAAATGATATAAAAAAATTACTAATAGGCTCAAATAGATGTATATTAATGGCTGCAACTATTGGAAATTATATTGAAAAGAAGATAAGATTATATGAGAGAATAGATCTTACAAGAGGTATGATATTAGATTCAGTTTCAACTACGGCAGTTGAAGAGTTATGTGATAAAGTATGTGCTTTAATAGAAAAAGATATTATAGAAGATTTTGAAGATTTAACATTTAGATATAGTCCAGGTTATGGGGATTTAAGCTTAAATATTCAGAAAAACTTTATTGAAGTTTTAGATGCTACAAGAAAGATTGGAGTTAATGCTTCAGAGCATATGCTATTATTTCCTAGGAAATCTGTTACGGCAATAGTTGGAATAAGAAAAAAACTAGGGAAAAAAACAAAAAAGAGTTGTATTAATTGTAAAAATTACGAAAATTGCTTATATAGAAAAGAGGAGAATAGTTGTGGATTTAAGGGAGTGTATTAAAGATAATATATTAGTGTTTGATGGAGCTATGGGAACTATGCTTCAAGACATTGGTGTTAAGCTTGGAGAAAATATGGAAAAGCTTAATATGACAGAAGGGGATAAAATAGTTGAGATACATAAAAAATATATAAATAGTGGAGCAGATGTTATAACAACAAATACTTTTGGAGCAAACGAAATTAAATTAAAAAGTACAGGGTATTCTGTTGAAGAAATAATAGATAAAGCAGTATTAAATGCAAAGACAGCTAGAGGAGATAACAAATGTTATATTGCTCTTGATATTGGACCAATAGGTGAACTTTTGGAGCCAATGGGTACGTTAAGTTTTGAAAGAGCTATTGAAATATTTAAAAGAGAAATAACTCAAGGAGTAAAATCAGGAGTAGATTTAATAATTATAGAAACTATGACTGATTTATATGAAATGAAAGCAGCTATAATTGCAGCAAAAGAAGTATGTGATTTACCGATACTTGCTACAATGACTTTTGAGGAAGATGGTAGGACGTTTACTGGATGCCTTCCAGAAAGTATGGCAATAACTTTAGAAGGATTAGGTGTTAATGCAGTAGGAATAAATTGTTCATTAGGACCTAAAGAGTTATATAGCATAGTAGAAAAAGTTATAAGTAATACTAATTTACCAATTATAGTTCAACCAAATGCAGGTTTACCTAAAATAGTTGATGGAAAAGCTGTTTATGATATAAGTAAGGAAGAGTTTAGAGAAGAGATAGAAAAACTTGTTGATATTGGGGTATCAATTATTGGTGGATGTTGCGGTACAAATCCAGACTTTATAAAAGAGCTTAAAAAGATTAAAGATAATAAAAAAGTAGTATTAAGAGAGAAATTACAATTTTCAGCAATAACTTCTCCATCTAAAGTTGTTTATATAGATGAAGTTAGAGTAGTTGGTGAGAGAATAAATCCAACAGGGAAGAAGTTATTTAAAAAAGCACTTATTGATAAAGATATGGATTATATATTAAAACAAGCTATAGAGCAAATTGAAGGTGGAGCTGAAATATTAGATGTTAATGTAGGACTTCCTGAAATAAATGAAGAAGAAATGATGGAATGTGCAATAAAAGAAATACAAGGAATAGTAGATATTCCACTTCAAATAGATTCAGGAAAGAAAAATGTAATTGAAAAAGCCCTTAGAATATATAATGGAAAGCCTATAGTTAACTCTATAAATGGGGAAGATGTTGTACTAGATAGTGTATTACCTATAGTTAAGAAATATGGAGCAGCGGTTGTAGGATTAACATTAGATAACAATGGAATACCAAGTAAGGCAGAAGAAAGATTTAATATAGCAAAAAAGATAGTAAATAAAGCAGCTCAGTATGGAATAAAGAAAGAGGATGTATATATAGATTGTTTAACATTAACTGTTTCTGCACAGCAAGAGGAAGTTATGGAAACACTTAAAGCTGTAAAAATGGTTAAGGAGCTTCTTGGAGTAAAAACTCTTCTTGGAGTGTCTAATATATCTTTTGGACTTCCAAACAGAGATTTAATTAACGAAACATTTTTAGCATTAGCTTTAGGAGCAGGTCTTGACCTTCCAATAATGAACCCTAATAAAGATGGTATGATGGATGTTATTAATTCTTTTAAAGTATTAAATAATAATGATAAGAGTGGAAGTAATTTTATTAATAAATATGGGAATAAAAAAATAGAGAGAGTTATAGTTTCAAGTGGTAATAATGTAGCAAAAGTAGATAATGAAGAAACTTTAGAAAATTCTATTATTAAGGGTTTAAAAAATAGTACAAAAAGATGTACAGAGGAATTATTAAAAAATAAAAGTGAACTAGAAATAGTTAATGAGTATTTAATACCAGCATTAGATAAGGTAGGAGAAAAATATGAAAAGGGAGAAATATTTCTTCCACAATTAATTCAATCAGCAGAAACAGTTAAAGTAGCATTCGATTTAATAAAGAATAACTTAGTTAAGAATAATAAAAATACTGTAAGTAAAGGTAAGATTATATTAGCTACAGTTAAAGGCGATATACATGATATAGGAAAAAATATAGTTAAGGTAATCCTAGAGAATTATGGGTATGATATTTTGGACTTAGGTAAAGATGTAGCAATAGAGAAGGTTGTAGATGAAGCAATAAAAAATAATATAAAGCTTGTAGGTCTTAGTGCTCTTATGACAACAACTATACAATCTATGGAAGATACAATTAAAGCATTAAGAGATGCTAAGTTCAAAGGAAAGATTATGGTTGGTGGAGCAGTACTTACCGAAGATTACGCAGAAAAAATTAAGGCAGATTATTATTCGAAAGATGCAAAGATGGCAGTAGAAATAGCGAAAGAAGTATTTAATAATTAAAATTTATAAGTTTTTGAGGTGTATAAGTAATATTATTACACCTCTTTTTTCATATTACTTATAAATTTATTAAGATTTTATAATTAAACTCTTAATACTGTGGTACAAATATTTACATAGGAAATATTATATGATATTTTTACTTAGGGGATAGATATATTTAGTATTAAATTTAATAAGGGGAGTTTAGATGGAGAGAAAAAAATTAAATATACTTAAATTTGTTATATTTATAGCATTAGTTGGAGTTTGTATATTTATATTATTAGAAAATTGGACAACAATAAGTAATTTAGATACAGAGAAAATTTCTATATTTATAAAAGAACATGGATTACTTGCTGCAATATGTTACTTAATATTCTTTGCGATAAAACCATTCTTTGTTGTTATACCAACTAATATAATAGCAATAGCTGGTGGAACTATGTTTGGTCCTATAAAAGGATTTTTATTAACAATGACAGGATTTTTTATATCAGGAACAGTAGCCTTTTATGTAGCGAGATTTTTAGGAAGAGGATTTGTTGAAGGTATAATTGGAAAAAGATTTATAAAGCTAGAAGATAATATGGAAAAGAAGGGATTTAAAATATTATTTTTCTTAAGACTACCACCAATTTTACCATTTGATCCATTAAGTTATGCATGTGGTTTAACTAAAATTAAATATAAGGATTTTATATTAGCTTCCCTATTAGGGGTAGTGCCTGAAACTATGTGTTATTCAGTTTTAGGAAAGAGTTTTAAGAATCCACTTTCAGTTGAGTTTTTACTTCCTATAGGAATACTTTTAATTGGAATGATTTCTTCAAAATTTCTTATAAAGCCTAAAAAACAGAGCGAAGCCTAAGATAAATTTAAAAGCTATTTTGAAATTATTCAAAATAGCTTTTTTAATTTTAAGCTTCTTTATAAAAATCTTGCAAACTAGGAAACTCATATTCATAGCTTTCGATTTTAGATAAAAAATCTATTACTTCATTAAAATTATCTTTTAGTGTTAGTCCTTTTTCTTCAAGTAATTCAATTAAATTTTGATTTTCCCATTCGTAGTATCGATAATAAGCTCTAGAAGCTTCCTCATAATCATTAAGCAATTTTTTTGATTTGATTTTATTTTTAACTTCTTTACAAAGAAAGAAGTTGCATATAGGAGTTCTATACTGATGAGGGATAGAGCAACCGGTACCATCTATAACAAAGGGACAAGCTTTAAAATATATACTATTATCATCAGGCTCATATGCATCTTTTTTTGATGTATTATCATTTAGATTTTTAAAATTATTATATCCATTTTCATCAAAATAGCCAATTACTTGAATGTAATAATTAAATATTTTTGTATTCTTTTCAATAATTCTTTTTAAGACAGATCTTCCCGTTGAATGTTTAGACATTCTTTGTAAATCTACTAAATTAAATTTAGGATAATAAAAACAACACCCTCTGTTTTTAAATTTACATAAACTTTTAGCGATTTTGCTTGTACATTTACAGCATTCATCGCAATCAAATCTTGGAACACTATCATCTACTTTAACTAATAATCTCATAATAATCGCCACCTTTAAAAATATTGTACTAAATAAATGTAAAATATAGTTAATATAATAATGAAACATATGTTAAATTAAAGTTCAAAATTAATAAATAGAATACAGTTTCCTTTATATGGTATAATTATACTGCAAAATATTAAATATTTAAACAGAGAGTGATAAAGCTATGGTAGAAGATATTAATAAAAGGATAAGAGAATGTAAAGATAAAATATTATTAAAGGAATCACTGAAAGTTAGAAAAATATCTTTAGAGGAATTTTAAAAGATAAAATGGACTATACTGCATTTAATTTAATCTTACATAAATGAAAGATTAGAGTAATGTTAATAAATATGAGACTTAGCCTCTAGAACATATAATAATGTATATAAAAGGTTACTAATATAAATGGAGGCGATAGTAATGAAAAGTATAATATTACATGAAGGAAAACTATTATGGATATTTACAGCCTTAGCATTATTATTAATAATAAGTTTTGGATTTTTTTCATATAAAGTAGAAATAGATAATAAATCATTAAGTTATAAAATCAATTCAATAAAAAATAATAGAAATTACGTAAAACTTGAAAATATAGATAAAAAGTTTTTAGATTCAATGGTTGCAATAGAAGATCATAGATTTTATTCTCATGGGGCATTAGATTATATATCAATTTGTAGAGCTACTTTAAATAATATAAAGGCAAGAAGAGTAGTAGAAGGGGGAAGCACAATAACCCAACAATTAGCAAAAAACTTATGTTTATCTAATGAAAGAAGTTTCAAGAGAAAATTTAAAGAGGTATTATTGGCTTTTGAATTAGAAAAAAAATATTCAAAAGAAGAAATATTAGAATTATATGTGAATGTAATAAATTTTGGCGATGGCAACATAGGAATAGGACAAGCTGCGAAAGGTTATTTTGGCAAGAGTGCAAAGTATTTAACTTATGGTGAAGCTACAATGCTTGCTGGGCTTCCTCAAGCACCAAGTGTGTACGCATTAAGTAATAATAATGAGTTATGTAAGAAAAGACAAAGTCAAGTTATAAATGCATTAGAAAAATATAATGGAATAGAAGAAGAAAATTTTGCTGTGACTCCAAAATTTGAATGCAATAAATAATAAATTAATATGTTATAATATGGACAATAAATTATAAGATTTTAGTGGGGGTGGGGAGATGATAAAAAGTTATTTAGAACTTTCTTGTGATGAAAAGGACAAGCTTTTAGTATTTTTAAATAGAAATAATGAAAATGTAGCATTATCTGAAATGAGAAAAATGTTTGAAAATAAAGTTTATGGAAATGGAGACGGTATATTAGTATTTAAAAAAGATAATAAAGTAATTTGTGTTGGTAGAGTAGTTTTGAAAGAAATTCCATTAACAGGAATAGCATATATACATTTTTTAGATATATTAGAGAGCTTACCAAATAAAAAAGAAGTAATTAAGGAAATGATAAATGAGTGTTATAAAAAGGCAGAAGAATATAATGCTAATAAGATACTTCTTGGATTTAGAAAGAAAGAAACTACTGAAATGCTACATAAAATTGGCTTTGATGCTGATTATGCAGCTAAGATAATGACATTACAAGATAGAACAAAAAAAGAAAAAGTATTAAATATAGAGGAAATAAATAAAGAAAATAAATTAGAGTACATGAGACTTTATAACGAATCATTTAATAATATGCCACATGGAGCATCTTTAGATGAAGAAGAAGCTAATGAATATTTAAATGAGAATAATACAGGAAATAAGTATTTTATAGTTTCTAATTCCAAGGAAAATATAGGTGTGTTAAATACAACTATAAAAGGAAAACAAGGTACATTTGATATAGGATTAAGTAGTAAGTTTAGAGGCAAAGGTTATGGAAAAAGATTACTTGAGACAGCAATAGACTTTTTAGAAAGCAAAGATATCGAAAATGTATATTTAATAGTTATTGAAACAAACAAAATTGCTTATAAAATGTATAAAAAGAGAGGATTTATGGAGGATAGAGTTCTTAGCTATTGGATTTCTTTGAAATAAAACTGAAAAATAGTAGAAAATAATAGAATAAATACATATTATATATAGAAAAATCTCTTTGCGCTGCATACAAATCTACAGTACAAACTGATCAGGCCGTTAAATATGTATTTATGGAGCCGGGCCGAAAGGCAACAGGATTACTAAAACCTGTGGGACAGTAAAATGTTCTACAGGTTTTTTATTATCTTAGAACATTTTATTATTGTAACTGGCTATTCTTATGCATTGACATGGAGCTATCAAAATAATTATTCATAATTAAGGGTTATGAATACAATTTGGAGGTAACTTTTATGGCACAAGAAAAAAATTATAACATGAAAGGTTTAACAAATGAAGAAGTCAAATTAGCTAGGGAGAAATTTGGTAGGAATGTATTGATTAAAGAAAAAAAAGAAAACTTTTTAATGAAAATTTTAGAAGTAATAAAGGAACCTATGTTTTTACTATTAATGATTGCAGCTATAATATATTTTATATTAGGCGAACCTAAAGATGGATCAATAATGCTTATATTTGTGTTTGGAGTAATTAGTATAGAAGTCATACAAGAGTGGAAAACAGACAAAACTCTTAAAGCACTTAAAAATTTATCAGCCCCCCATATAGAAGTAATTAGAAATTCAGAAAGAATTTTAATAAATAGTGAAGAGTTAGTACCTGGTGATTTAATGATAATAACAGAGGGGATAAAGATACCAGCAGATGGAAAAGTAATTTATTCAAATGACCTTTGTGTTGATGAATCATCTCTTACAGGGGAAGCCTTAGGAGTATGGAAATGCTCAGAATGTAATGGTGATAGTGAACAATACTTTAGAAAAGATTATTGTTATGCTGGTACTTTAGTAATCCAAGGGAGTGGAGTAATTTTAGTAAAGCAAATTGGAACTAACACTGAGTATGGAAAGATTGGAAAAAATGTTTCTGAAAATGTAGAGGAAGATACACCACTTCAAAAGCAAACAGGTAAGCTTGTTAAAGTTTGTGCAGGAATAGCAGGTATTTTATTTGCATTAGTTAGTGGAATGACTTATTTGAATTTACAAGATTTAATTTTTAAAGATAGAATAATTCAAAGTATACTTTCAGGTGTGACTCTTGCAATGGCTATGATACCTGAAGAATTTCCAGTTGTATTAACAGTGTTTTTATCAATGGGTGCTTGGAGACTTGCAAAGAAGAATTCACTTGTACGTAAGCTTCCATCAGTTGAAACATTGGGTGCTATTTCAGTCCTTTGTGTAGATAAAACAGGAACTATTACAATGAATGAAATGACCCTTGATGAAGCGTGGTCAATAGATGGGAATGTAAAACATCTATTAGAAGTTATGGGTATGGCTTGTGAAACTGATCCTTATGATCCTATGGAAAAAGCTATGCTTAAATATTGTGAAAAGAATAATATATCAAAAGAATTTTTATTTAGTGGAAAATTAATAGCTGAATATTCATTTACACATGAGAAGAAGATGATGGGACATGTATGGAAAAGAGAAGAGGGCACTATAGTTGCTGCAAAAGGATCACCAGAGAAAATTTTAAGTATATGTAATTTAAATGATGAAGAGCGTAAAAAAATAGAAGATAAAATTTATAATATGTCATCAAAAGGGCTTCGTGTTATAGCTGTAGCTAAAATGAATATTAATAATAAAGAAGAAATTAAGGACACTTTAGAAGAGTGTACTCTTAAGTTTTTAGGCTTAGTTGGACTTTTAGATCCGCCAAGAGAAGGAATAAAAGAGAATATAGAAATATGTAATAGAGCAGGAATACGAGTAGTTATGATTACTGGCGACAATGGGATTACAGCTAGTTCTATTGCTAGAAAGGTTGGAATTTCTCACAGTGGTGAAATAATTACTGGTGATGAATTGAATAAAATGAGTGATGAGGAACTTAGGGAGAAGGTTAAGCATACAAATATATTCTCAAGAGTTATACCAGAGCATAAAATGCGTATAGTTAAAGCATTTAAGGAAAATGGAGAAATTGTTGGGATGACAGGTGATGGAGTAAATGATGCACCAGCTCTTAAATATGCAGATATAGGCATTGCAATGGGTAAGAGAGGATCAGAAGTTTCAAGAGAGGCAGCAGATTTGATTCTTTTAGATGATAATTTTAGTACAATAGTAGATACTGTTAAAGACGGAAGAAGAATATATGATAATATTAGAAGAGCCATTGGTTATATATTTACAATTCATATACCAATAGCATTTGCTTCAATAATTGCACCTATTTTAGGTATAGGGTCGTCAATGCTATTATTACTTCCGGTTCATGTTGTGTTATTAGAATTAATAATTGATCCTACGTGTTCAATAGTATTAGAAAGGGAACCGGCAGAAATTGATATAATGAAGCGTAAACCTAGAAATCCTAATGAAGGTATTTTAACTAAAGGTGTTCTTATAAAGAGCATAATACAAGGGATTGTAATGTTTTTAGCATCCTTTGGAGCTTATTATATATATTATAAATTTAATGATGGAGATATTAATATAGCAAGAACTATAGGACTATCCATAATTATAATTTCTAATATATTATTAGTTTATGTAAATAGCTCTAATACAGAACTTGCATACCAATCTTTTAAAATTTTAATTAAGGATAAAGTTATGTGGGCAGTGAATGGAGGTACAGTAATTGGATTGTTATTAATAATGTATACTCCAATAGCAGGATTCTTAAAACTTGCACCGTTAGGAATAAAGGAAATTATAATAGTAATTAGTATTTCAATAGTTGCTGTAATGTGGTATGAAATAGTAAAAATATTTAAAAAGAAAAAACAAAGGTAGTATTATATTATAAGAATAGATGGTGGAAGGCACCATCTATTTTTACATAGAGGGACAATATGAGATTTGCATAAAGTTAGAAAATAAGATATAAATTAATAAATTATATTTTATAAAAGTAAAAGGGGAGAGATTATGGATTTTATAAGACTTAAGAATATTAATGATGAGAATTGGAATAAAATTTGGGAAATATATGAGGAAAGTTTTCCAAAACATGAACTTAGAAATATAAAAGAACAAAAGGAAGCTATGAATGATGATGAATTCTTTTGTGTTTATGTAAAAGAAGAAGAAACAGTAGTAGGAATTATATTCTACTGGGAATTGGAACAATTTAGATATATTGAACACTTTGCAGTAAATCCAAATTTAAGAGGTGGTGGATATGGATCTAAAATATTGGAAAAAATATGTAATGATGATAAAATAACTATACTTGAAATTGATCCTGTTGTAGATGAGATATCAGAAAGAAGACTAGTTTTTTATGAAAGATTAGGTTTTAAGATGAATAAATTTAACCACTTACATCCTCCATATAAAAAGGGAGATAAAGGACATAAATTAAAGGTATTAAGTTATGAACGTATAATATCAGAAAATCAATTTGATGGTTTCAAAAATTTTTTAGAAAATCATGTAATGAAATATTCAGAATAGATTAAACTTGAATAAAACTCTACTTAACTTGGCAAATTAAAATAGTATTATAAAGATTTAAACTTAAGTTAGGAAGGGAGAATAGAGTGTACATGAATATAGAAAGAATAAGATTTTTAGCTGAAAAGAATATAACAGGAATGGGAAAAGTTATTTTTATAAAAGGAACTGATTTAAAAGAAATAGCAAAAAAATATGAAGATGTATGCTCAAAGCTTTCTATAAATGGAAGAATACTAAAATTAGAAAAAGAAAGTGTATACTTAAGTTATGATAGGGAAAGTATTGCTTCAATTATAATTGAGGCAATATTAGATGATGATAAAGATATTTTAAATAGTATAGCAGAAGTTTTAAAGAATGATTGGAAAAATAAAATAATAAAAAAATTAAGAGAGAATAATATCAGTGGAGTGGAGCTTCATGATGATTCTCTTTTAATTGGTTATGGGGAAAATTCTATAATTTTAACAAAGGAAAATTATAAAGATTTTAATATTGATGATATTATAAGTAAATTAATTTACAAATGGGATATACCAATTATTGCGGTAACTGGAACTAACGGAAAAACATCTACAACAAGATTAATTCATAATACATTACTAGAACTTGGTTATAAAAGTGGAATGTCATCAACAGGTGGCATAATAATTGGAAATGAAACTATAAGAACTGGAGATACAACTGGATATTATAGTGCATTAGAAGTTCTAAAAAGAAATGATGTAAATGTAGCTGTGTTAGAAACTGCAAGAGGTGGGCTTATAAAAAAGGGGCTCGGGTTTAAAAATGCAAGGGCATGTATAATAACAAGTCTATCAGAAGATCATATGGGAATGGAAGGAATTAATTCATTAGAACAATTAGGAAAAGTCAAGGCATTAATAAAAGAAGGACTTAAAGAGAATGGTGTAATGGTTATTAGAGCAACTAATGAAATAGTGAATTTATTTAATTCAAATGATAGGTTAATTTTATTTGATAATGATAAAAATGATATTATATGTAATTATATAAAAAATGGTGGAGAAGCATTTTATACAAGGGAAGGATATATAGTACATAATTTAAATGGAATTGAAAGTAAAATAGTTTCATTAAATGAATTAGAATTCACACATAATGGTGCATCAGAAAGTAACGTAAGAAATGTAATGGCAGCTATAGCATCTATAAAAACAATTGATAACGACATCGATAAAATAGTTAATGCTTTAAAAAGCATAAGATGTGATTTAACAACAAACAAAGGAAGACAAAATATATTAAACATAAAAGATTTTAAATTAATAATCGATTATGGACATAATAGTGAAGCTTTTAATGAGGTCTTTAACATAGCAAAATCATTAAATCCAACTAGAATAACAGGTCTAATAACAGCACCTGGAGATAGAACAGACAATCATATAATAGAACTTGGGGAAATAGCGGCAAAATTTTGTGATAAAGTTATAATTAAAGAGCAAGAAGATAAAAGAGGAAAAGCGAATGGTGAAACTGCTAAACTTCTAAAAAAAGGATTAATAAATAAAGGATTTAAAGAAGAAAATATAATTATTTTACTTGAAGAGAGAGATGCAATACTTAAAGCATTAAATGATGCAATAGAAGGAGAAATTATAGTATCATTTAGTCAGTTTTTACATTTAACTATTCCAGCTATAAATGAGTTTTTAAGTGAAAATAAATTAAAACTAATAAATATATAGGAAAAATAAATTTTAAATTATTATTTTTTATGATTTATATTAGTGATTTACGAGAAAAACAGAGAAAACAAAATAAATTAAAATTAGAATTAAAAAAGCTGATTTCTATATTATATGAAATTCAGCTTCTTTATTTTTTATTAGTTAACTCGTTTTTGAAGATTTATACATTCTAAGCCAATTCAAATAATAAAAAAATATTTAAATTTATAAAATAAATATAATTTATCCACCTATAAGAGAAAATATACGATTAAAATGCTAAATTTTTACTTATAAACTTTAACTTGGAATAAACATTATAAATTAAAATTATAAAATAAGTTATAAATAAGAAAAACGTTAATTTATAATAATAAATTTCTGAAATTGGTAAAAATATATTTCTATCAATTTCTATTAGCTTAAAGTTTAAAAATAAATATATTAGAATTAGACTATTTAAAAATATATGTATAACACATAAGATAATATTAAGCTTAAAATTAAATTTTTTTATGTATAATGGTTCTAATATAATCAATAGAATATTTATAAAAAATAAAACATTCATCCAAAGTGGAGCAGTTATATATGAAATTAGAGGAGGCATACAATGTAATACTAATAACGGCAATGGTAATTCAAATTTATACTGAAAAGATGTTGCTAATTCTAGTATTGTTTTAAAAATTATAATAAGAAGAAGACTATATAATAAAGTCTTTAGTAGAAAAAAGATTTTTTTATTCAAAGTTAAAACCTCCTTAAAGGTATGTAAGATAAAAATTACCATTAATAGATAAGGTTAATACTTACATTTAAATTTTGATATAAATATATAAAGCCACACATTTATAGTATTTTTTCATTAGTTAATTTTTTAATTTATAAGCTGTTTAAGGGGTTATGTGTACTTCATAGCCAAATTCTCGTAAAGTTGCAACAATATATTTTATATTGGTATTAGATACTACTATGCTACGATATTTGTGATTATTATTTGTATGAAAAACTATATTTGATGAATTATAATTTGGTTTTTCAATCAAAATATAATCTAAATTTTTTGTTGGAATATTATATAGCATTGTAGATATATATGAATCATTAATTAATAATGCATAATTATATGTATTTGGCAAAAATAATAAAACTGGTAAAAATGTTATGTAAGATGGTATTTCATTAAAAATAAAAACACTTATAATACTAGCAATTAATAAAAATGCTAGAGGAAAAATTCTAATAAATAAAAGATACTTATAAGAATAGCGTTTCCTCTTAAAAGTAGAAACTATTTTATAATTAGTATTTTTAAAAATTTTATATGTATGAATAAGAGAGTATACTGTAATTACACAGAATAATAAAAGTAAAGTAATAAAAATAATATATAACAACAAATCACCTCTATTAAACAAATTAACATTATTTTACCATGAGGATGATAAGTAAAAATTAAATTATAATTTAACATTATGTAAATAATAAAATAGGTATTATAGATACAGTAAAATAGAATTTGATTTATAATATTTATGAGGTGATTTTTTGGAATTATTTACGATAGGACATTCAAATTATTCAATAGAGAGATTAATCCATATGTTAAAACATTTCAAAATAGATTGTGTTGTGGATGTTAGAAAGATTCCTTACTCAAAATATAATGTACAATTTGATAAAGAAAGATTAATGTATACATTAAAAAAAGAAGGTTTTATATATATTTATATGGCAAATGAGCTTGGAGCTAAAAGAGATAATAAGGAATCTTATAATGAAGAAGGATATTCAGATTTTGAAAAAGTAATTAATGAAGAGGCCTTTATAAGAGGAATTGATAGATTAATAGATGGATGTAATAAGAATTTTAAAATTGCAGTTCTTGGAGCAATGCAAGAGCCTATAAGATGTCATAGAGCAATATTAATTGGAAGAGAACTTAATAAAAGAGGGGTAAAGGTAAATCACATATTAGATGATTACTCTATAATAGGTCAAGAAGATATTGAAAATAGACTTCTTGATAAATACTTTAAAGATAGAAACCAGATTACTATAGATTCTCTTTTAGGGACTGGAATGTCAGAAAAAGATATGATAGATGAAGGGTATAGATTAGCTAATAAGGAAATTGGATATAGAATAGAAAAATTAAAAGAAAGAAAAAAATAGTCATCACAAATTTTGTGATGACTGTTTTTTAAGCATTTTTAGTTAATGGAACGTAAACTCTTTTAGCAAGTTCATCATCCATCATATATATAGCGGCAGGATTGCCTTCTGATCTCTTAACTCTCTTTAGAAGAGAATTAAAATTATTTTCTTCTTCTACTTGTTCATCAATAAACCAGTTAAGTAAACTCATAGTTGCATGTTCTCTTTCTTCTGCTGCAATATCAGCTAAAGCATAGATTTTACTTGTAACTAATTTTTCATGTTCGTATCCTTTTTGGAATACATCAATTATACTATCATATTTATGATTAGGTTTTGGAATTTGTTCAAGTTCAACAAATCCATTCTTTTGGAATATGTAATCATAAAATTTCATCGCATGATCTAATTCTTCTTTAGCTTGAACTCTAAAGAAATTAGCGAAACCACTTAATTCAACAGATTCAGCATATGCTGCCATTGCTAAATAAGTGTATGATGAATAAAATTCAAAATTTACTTGGTCATTAAGATTTTTTAATAAGTTTTCACTTAACATATAACCATCTCCTCAATTACTTTTATAATACAATTCTACAACTTATGTAGAATATTAGCAAATTTTGAAAAGTAAAAAATATTTGAATTAGAGAAAGTAATTTAATAATTTTTATGTTATTTAAATCTAAGTAGTTTTATGTTTTTAAATATATCAATATGATAGTAGTTATTAAGTATTATATAAATATTATAAAGTACAAAAAATACAACAACTACTTTTAATATCTTATAAAATATTTTTTCAGCCTTAGAACCAGTTTTTATAAAAAATACTTTTATATTAGTTTTAAGCGGGAAAAATAATTCTATGCCTTCCTTAGTAATTATATCCAAAAGCAAATGTGATATATACCCAAATAAAAAACCATAACATATAGAAATAATAGCAACATTTAGAGAACTAATTGAAATTAATATTTTACATATTAAAAAAAGAATAAGTACACATATTAAACTATGAGTAAAGCTTCTATGTCTAAAATGCCTCCCAAAATGTTTTGCTATAAAAGGATGCCTTTTACTTATAAATGAACTTTTAAGATCAATATCAGGAAAAAGTGATCCCAAGTTTGCAAAATAAAAGTATATTACAATTAAAAAAATCTTATAGTATATATTATAATTTATTAAAAAATTTTCTGTGAAAGAATTTAAAGCTATAAGAGCAATTAAAAATCCTCCTGATGAATGTGTTTCTTTAGTCATTATTTGCTCCTTAAATAATTTTTGATTAAGTATATTGCTAAGTACATTATATATTAAGATGTAAATAAATCCATAATTTTTTATGTAATGTAACCACTATGTAATAAAATTGACTTAATAGTGGTTCTTTCATTTAATTATAAAATCCCTATAATAGTAATATAGAGTTTTTTAATAACTAGAGGTGAAATAATGGAAAAGAATTTAAGAGCTGTATGGGCTGAAATAGATTTAAATAAAATAGAAAATAATATGAAAAGAATAAAAGAACTTGCAGGAGATAGAGAAGTTATTGCTGTAGTTAAGGCTGACGCATATGGTCATGGAGCAACAAGTGTGGCACCTGTTCTTTTAAAAAATGGTGCATCAAAGCTTGCTGTTGCAGTAATTGCAGAAGGTATAGAACTTAGAGATGCAGGTATAAAAGAGCCGATTATGATTCTTGGATACACTCCATTAGAACTTGGAGAAGATTTAATCAATTATGATATAGAACAAACAGTATATGATTTAGAATATGCGAAAGAATTATCAAATATAGCTAAAAGATTAGGAAAGAAAGCAAAAATTCATATAGCCTTAGATACTGGAATGGGTAGAATAGGATTTTTACCAAATGAAGAAAGTTTTAAAGATGTAGTGGAAATATGTAATTTAGATGGCTTAGATGTATGCGGAATATTCACTCATTTTTCTACTGCGGATGAAGAAGATAAAACTTACACTTATGAGCAATTCAATAAAATGAAAGAATTTAATGATAAACTTAAAGAAGTAGGAATAAATATTAAATTAAAACATGCATCAAATAGTGGAGCTATAATAGATCTTCCAGAAACTTATTTAGATGGAGTTAGAGCTGGTATAATATTATATGGATACTATCCATCAAATGACGTTAATAAAGATAGACTTAAATTAGAGCCAGCACTTACATTAAAAACTAGAGTATCTCATGTTAAAACATTAGATAAAGATATGTATATTAGCTACGGTAGAACTTTTAAAACTGAAAGAAAGAGTGTAATCGCAACACTTCCAATTGGATATGCAGATGGATATTTAAGACTTCTAAGTGGAAAGGCTAAAGTTATTATAAATGGTAAGTTTGCAAATGTTGTAGGAAGAATATGTATGGATCAATGTATGATAGATGTAACAGACATTGGAGATGTTAAAGTTTCTGATGAAGTTATACTTCTTGGGGAAGACGGAGATTTAAAATTTAATGCAGATGATATGGCAGAAGCTATGGGTACAATAAATTATGAAGTACTATGTATGATAAGACATAGAATTCCAAGAATATATATAAAAGATAATGAAATTGTAGAGGTTAAAAATTATCTTTAGAAATTGAGGTGAGTTTTTGATTTTTTCATCCTTAAACTTAAATAGCGAAGAGAAAATTCATATTCAGATAGAAAATCATATAAAAAATGAAATTAATAATGGTTTACTTCAAAAAGGAAGTAAACTTCCATCGACTAGGGAAGTTAGTAAACTTCTTTCAATAAGTAGGAATTCAGTAATTACAGCTTATGAAAATTTAGAAGAAGAAGGAATTATTGAAAGCTTAAAAGGAAGAGGAACTTTTGTTAAAGCTAGCTCGAAGCTTCAAAAAGGCGATTTAACTATAAACTGGGAAGATATGATTAATGATTATGGAAAGCTTTGTGAAGAGCTTGATATAGTTAAAACAGAACTTCCATGGAAAAAAGGTATGATCTCTTTTAAAAGTATAGCACCAGATGGTAGTTTGTTTGATTTAGAAGAATTTAAAAGAAGTTTTTTAAATGCATTTTCATTAGAAGGGGATAAGCTTTTAAATTATGGATATGCAAAAGGGTATAAACCTTTAATCGAATATATAAAAAAATATATGAAAAATAAAGGTGTAAGTTTAGAAGGTAGAGATGTTCTAATTACAAATGGTTTTACAGAAGGATTTGATATACTTTTAAGTACTCTTACTATAGATGGAGATAAGGTTGCTTGTGAGGAGCCAACTCATAATACGGCAATTAAGATGATGAAAACTCATAATTTAGACATAAGGCCTGTAAAAATGAATAAAGACGGAATTGATATAGAAAGTTTAGAGAAAACTTTAAAAGAAAGCAAGCCAAAATTTATTTATTTAATACCGTCTTATCACAATCCAACTGGTATTGTAATAAAAGGTGAGAAGAGGCAAGAAGTTTATAATGTGTGTGAAAAATATAAAGTTCCAATAATTGAAGATGGATTTAATGAGGAACTTTTATATTCAAGTTCCCATGTTGCACCAATTGCATCACTTTGCTCTAATGGAAATGGTGTAGTCTATGTAGGAAGCTTTTCAAAGATATTATTTCCAGGGCTTAGAATCGGATGGATATTTGGAGATTCTAGACTTATAGACATATTAGAAAGTGTGAAAAGGGAAAGAAATATTCATTCATCTTTTATAGATCAGGCTGTTTTTTATAAGTATATGGAAAGTGGTGCTTTTAAAAAATATATGAAAAAGATAAGGAAGCACTATAAAGATAAATATAATTTTACATTAGAACAAGTTAAAAAGTATATACCAAATGATTATATTTTAGGTGAAGGTGGACTTCATATATTTATAAAATTAAAAGGAATAAATGGTAGAGATGTACTTAAGGAATGTTATGAAAGAGGAGTTGTATTTATGCCAGGAGATATCTTTTACAATGGAGATATTGGAGAAGATACAATAAGACTTGGATTTTCTAGAGTAAGTGAAGAGGATATTGAAAAGGGGATAAAGATAATTGGGGATGTAGTTAATAATTTAATGAATAAAAATAAAGGATGAGATTAACCTCATCCTTTATTTTTATATTAACTTACCATGTGAAAGTTCTTTTTTCTTTACTTTAATATTAAATTCTTTTTCGTACATTTTAAGTGCTCTAAGGTCTTTATTAGTAACTAAAGATATAGTAATACCTGATTTATTTCCTCTAGCAGTTCTTCCAGCTCTATGAAGGTATTCACTTGGATTTGCTGGGAAATCTAAATTTATAATATGAGTTACATCAGCTATATCAAGGCCTCTTGCTGAAATATCTGAAGAAACTAATATATTTATTTTACCATTTCTGAAATTCTCAAGAGCTTGTTGTCTTTGTTCTTTAGTAATTCTTTTATGTATTGCAAAAGCATTTTTATGATGATAATTTAATTTTTCAGCAATCATTTCTACATCATAACCACGATTTATAAATACTATAGCTTTTTCTGGGCTTTCAGCTGCAATAAGTTTTCTTAAAACTTCTGGCTTATCTCTTTCATCTACTTCTATAAACATATGTTCAATATTAGGGTTTAAAGATGCCTTTTTCTCGTTTTTAAATATTACTGGGTCCTTCATTAAGCTTTTTGCCATTTCTAAAGATTTAGGACTTATTGTAGCAGAAAAAATTAAAAGCTCTCTATCTCTCATTGTAGTTTTAATTATATCATTAACAATTTTAGTATGAGTATTATCTAAAAGAGTATCTCCTTCATCAAGTACAATTGTTTTAATTGTATGAGCTTTTATTTTTTTCTTTAAGATTAAATCTCTAACTCTTCCAGGAGATCCAACTATTATATGAGGTTTAACTTCCTTTAATTTTTTTATTTGTTTATCCATATTAACGTCACCGATAATAGGAACTGATGTTACAGGTAATGTAGAATTAGTAGCTAGTAACTTGCATTGTTTTTCTATTTGCATAACAAGTTCACGTGTTGGTGCAAGAATTAAAACTTGTAATTCTTTTTTTGAAGTATCTATCTTTTGAAATAATGGTGCTAAAAATGCTAAAGTTTTACCGCTACCTGTATGTGCTTCTCCTATGACATCTTTATTATTTAATATTTCAGGAATAGAAAGTGCTTGAATCTCTGTTGGAATAGTTATGTTTTGTTTTTCTAATCCAGAAATTATATTTTCATTTAAATTTAGTTTTATAAAATCCATAATATTAATCTCCTTTGTATATAGTCTAACTTATAGTATATACATAATTACAAAACTTTTGTACTAAAATGTAAAAATAAATATTCAATTTTTACATATAAACTTAATAATTAACTGGTACTATAGTTGCTATAATAAAGTAAATATATTTAGTATTGCTTATAAACAAAAGAAGGTGAAAAAATTGAATATTTTTAGAACTCAAAAAATAGATGATGTATCACAAAAGGTTACCGAAGATCAGAAGAATCTTGGAACTTTAGATTTAACATTAATGAGTATAGGTTCTGTAATAGGTACAGGAGTTATGGTTCTTACAGGAATAGTTGCGGCAAAGGATTCAGGGCCGGCTGTAAGTATATCATTTGTAATTGGAGCAATAGTTGCTGCACTAATAGTTTTATGTTATGCAGAGTTAAGTGCAAGCATACAAAGCTCTGGAGGTTCTTACACTTTTACATATGTGACTTTAGGTGAAGTTTTAGCGTACATAGTTGGAATATGTGTAGTTGTTGCATATATATTATCTACGGCAACAGTAGCGTCAGGGTGGGGAAGTTATCTTTTAAGTTTACTTGATATTATTAATATACATATTCCAAGTGAATTAACTAAAATACCAGCTGATGGAGGAATAATTAATCTTCCTGCTATAATAGCTATACTATTAATAACAATAGTTTTATCTAGAGGAACAAAGGAAAGTAAGAAAGTAAATAATACTATGGTATTAGTAAAGATAGGAGTTATTGCGATATTTATTGCAGTTGGAGCTTTTCATATGAAAACATCTAATTGGATTCCATTTACACCATACGGAACTACAGGGGTTATGACTGGAGCTGCATCTGTATTTTTTGCATATTGTGGATTTGATGCAACAGCATCAGCTGCACCATATGTAAAAAATCCTAAAAAGGCGTTACCTATTGGACTTTTAGTTTCATTATTAGTTTGTGCATTAGTATATGTTGCAGTATCTTTAGTTCTTACAGGTATTACATCTTATAAAAACTTAAATGTTGGAGATGCTCTTTCTTATGGATTAAAAGTAGCAGGAGATTACAAGGTAGCATTTATTGTTTCACTTGGAAGTGTAATTGGAATACTTGCTGTAATTTTTGCAGGTAATTTTGCAACTTCTGAAATATTTTCAACTATGAGCAAAGATGGACTAATACCAAAATTCTTTGATAAAAAAGATAAAAATGGAGTACCATATATATCATTATGGTCAATCTGTATTGTTGAAGTAATACTTGCAGGTTTTTGTAATTTAAAAACACTAGCTGATTTTGCAAGTATAGCATTTTTATTAGTTTATATAATGGTATGTTCTTCAATAATAGTATTTAGAAAAAAATATCCTAAAATAGAGAGAAGTTTTAAGACGCCATTAGTACCATTTATTCCAGCACTGGGAGTTGTATGTTGTATTGTTTTAATGATTAATCTATCTAAAATTACATGGATATTATTTAGCATTATATTAATTCTTATATTAATAAGCTATTTTAGTTATGGTGTTAGACATTCAAAAATTTTAAAGGATAAAAAATAATATATTATTTATTTTAAATTATATTATAATAATAAAATAATATAATTTTTGGGAGGAAAGTTTATGGCTATTAAACATGGCGCTAATTTATTTGAACTTTCAAAGGAACTTGGAATTAAAAAAAGTGAGATTTTAGATTTTAGTTCTAATATAAATCCATTTGGAGCATCAAATAAAGCTAAAGAAGCTGTTATTAAAAATATAGATATGGTTTCAATATATCCAGACCCTGAATATATTGAACTTAAGAAAAGTATATCAAATTATTGTGCTTCAGATTCAGAGCATATTATATTAGGCTCAGGAGCAACAGAGCTTATTTCATCATTTATAAGTATAACTAATCCAAATAAGGCTCTGCTTATCTCTCCAGCTTATTCTGAATATGAAAGAGAACTTAAAAAAATAAATTGTAATATAGTTAAATATTTTTCTAAAAAGGAAGATGGATTTAAAATTAATATTGATAAATTAATTGAAGAATCTATTGAAGGTACATATGATTTAATAATTATATGTAATCCTAATAATCCAACAGGTTTTGCATTTACAAAAGAAGAAATAGAAAAATTACTAAAAAACTTTAAAGGCAATGTAATGGTTGATGAGACTTATGTTGAATTCACAGATAAATCTAAATATTCATCATCTCAGTTAGTTAATGAATATAATAATTTATTTGTTATAAGAGGAACATCAAAATTTTTCTCAACTCCAGGAATAAGACTTGGATATGGACTTATTTCTAATGAGGATATAAGAAATAAAATATTAGAAAAACTTGATCTATGGAATATAAATATTTTAGCTGAAATAATGGGTACTGTAATGTTTAAAGATTTTGATTATATAGAAAGTACTGTTAAACATATGACAGATGAAAGAGAATATTTAAATAAAGAGCTAAGTAGCATAGATGGAATTAAAGTTTATGAAAGTAAAGGAAACTTTATTCTGTGTGAAATAGAAAAGGAAAATTTAAATGCAGATATACTATATGATTCACTTTTAAAAGAAGGAATAATAATTAGAAATTGCAGCTCTTTTGAAGGACTTAATAATAAATTCTTTAGAGTTTGTGTATTAAAGCATGAAGAAAATGAGTTATTAATAAAGAAACTTAAATCAATTATAAAATAAAGAGAAGGCTTAGCCTTCTCTTTATTTTATAAAGTTTATAATTTTCTTATTGATATTTCTCCAGAGTTTAATGTTTCAATTTTTCCGTCATTAGTTTTAACTATTAAACCACCTCTAGAATCAATATCTAGTGCTTTTGCATTTATCCATTCATTATTCCTAGAAAATTTAATAGGTTTATCAATAACTAAAGAAAGTTTTTTATATTCTAATAAAATCTCATCATTGTTTAAATCTTTATATATATCTAATACTTCGTTAATAATTTGAGCTATAAGTTCATCTCTAGTAGTTGCAGGATTATCTATATTATATAAAGAACCTGATATCTCTTTAAGTTCATCTGGAAAATCTTCATGTTTAGTATTAAAATTTAACCCAATTCCTATTATTATATTTTCTATAGTTCCATTCTTAGAATTTGGAGTTGCTTCTGTTAAAATTCCACATACTTTTTTATCATTAAAAAATATATCATTTACCCATTTAATTCCTACATTTAAATTACATACTTTTTTTATTGCTCTACATACTGCAACAGATGTAGCAGTTGTAATTAATATAGCATTTGATATAGACGTATTAGTTTTTAATATAATACTCATATATATTCCTGTATCTTTTGGGGAGAAAAATCTTCTACATAGCCTACCTTTACCTAGAGTTTGCTCATTAGCAATAATAATAGTTTCTTTAGATAAATTAGACTTACAAAGCTTTTTTGCTTCTGTATTTGTAGAATCTATTAACTTATGAATAAATAAGTCACTATCTTTATAATTATCTTTTAAAAGTTTTTTGATTTTTTCTGCGTTTAATTCCATAATTTCATCACCTTTCTTGAATTATATGGAAGAAGATTTATATTGTCAAATATAAATTTACTATAAATAAAATTTATGATAAAAATTCTAAAATATATTTACAATAGACTATATGCAATATATACTAGTGTATATACAGAAGTGTATAAAAGGGGGAGTTATTATGAATAATAAAGTAAAACAAATGGTCTATGGAGCACTTTTAACAGCTCTTGCAATTATAATTCCAATACAATTTAGTTTTCTAAAAGTGAACATACCGCCATTTAGTGCAACACTTGCGGCGCATGTACCAATGTTTATAGCAATCTTAATATCACCAATGGTTGCAGTTGTAACAGGAATTGGATCAACTTTAGGATTCCTAATATCAGGAATGCCAATGCCAGTTGTACTTAGAGCTGCAACACATATAATTGTTGGATATGTTGGTGCAATCTATATAATGAAAAGAAAATCATATGTCAAGATGACTATAATTACTTCAGTAATACATGGAGGCTTAGAGGCATTAGTGGTAATACCTTTTATAGGGCTTGATGTATATCAATTATTAATTGTAACTGGAGTTGGAGCTATAATTCATCATTCATTAGATAGTGGAATTAGCTATGGATTATTAACTTTAATGAGTAAAGTTAGGAGAAAAAATATATATACTTTATTTGATGATGTTAGATTAAATAAAGAGGTACAAGCTTAACTTAAATAAAATTATTAAAATAGCCTATATAGGCTATTTTTTTATAATTTTCTATAGAAAAAATATAGATTTTCTTTATAAGAAATGAATAATTTACGCTATTATAGTACAGATTTAAAATAAATTTACTTTATAGATTATGGGTAATAAGTATATAATATAGGTTAGAGCTTTTTTATAAAAGTATTGGATTTTTAAAATAAAGACTAAGAGGTATTTAGTGTGAGTAGTGGATTAAAAGAAGAAAAGATTATATTAAAAGAAAAGAGAGAACGTATAGAAACTGAGCTTTTAAGTAAACGTGATTACGTAAATCAAGTAAGAAGAAAATTCAACGAATTAAGTAAAGAAGCAAAGGGAAAGTATAATGCTGAAAAAGATACAACAGAAAAAGCTATGAATATGGCCGAAAATGATATTCAAAAATATGAAGAAACATATTTCACCCCTTACTTTGGAAGAGTTGATTTTAGAGAAAAAAGATCTGCAGAGATCGAAAATATATATATCGGAAAACATAGTGTAAGTGATTCAGAAAATGGAGAAGAAATAGTAATTGACTGGAGAGCACCTGTTGCAGATTTATACTATAGTGGTACAGGTGGAGAAGCTTATTATAAGGCACCTTCTGGAATAATAGATGGAGAACTTTCATTAAAGAGAAAATTCCTTTTTAATGAAGATGGTGAGTTATCTAGAGTGTTCGATGAAAGCATAAATGAACTTATGATAAATGGAGAAGAAGGTCAAGGATTAGTAGATGAATTCTTAAAGATTAACCTTGAAGAAAGCAGAGGAAAGAAACTTAAAGAAGTTGTTGCGACAATTCAAAAAGAACAAAATGATATTATAAGATGGCCAAGAAATCTTCCTATAATAGTTCAAGGTTCAGCAGGTTCTGGAAAGACAACTGTTGCACTTCATAGACTTGCTTATCTTATTTATAGATACAAAGAAACTATGGAAAGTAAAGATATATTAGTTCTTGCCCCTAACAAATTATTTTTAGATTATATTTCAGATATTCTGCCAAGTCTTGGTGCAATGGAAGTTAAGCAAAGTACATTTGAAGAGATGGCAAAAGAAAAGGCTAAGCTTAAAGGTAAGATATACAATAAAGATGAAAAACTTAGAAATATAATGGAAGAAACAGATGAGAATAAGAAAAAACTTATAGTTAATTCTGCAAAAATTAGAGGATCATTAGTTTTTAAAACTATGATAGATAGATATATTACACTAGTTGAAGGTAGAGCACTTGAAATAAAAGATATAGAAATTGAAGGTCAAATATTATTTACTAGAAAAGAAATAATGAGGCTTTACTTAAAAGATTTAAAGGCATATCCAATTAATAAGAGAAAAGATGAGATAAGAAGATATTTATCTCTTAAATTAAAAGAAAAGATAGCTATTCTTACTGAAAAAGTTAACTTAGAATGGGAAAGTAAAATTAGAGAAATTAAGTTAAATGAAGCTGATTCCAAGGAGAGAAGAGAGAAGCTTATAAAGGTATATGATGAAAGAGATAGAATAAAAGACAGTATAAAGAAGAATGCAAAAACATGCATGAATAACTATTTTAAGGCTTGGAGAGGTATAAACCCAAGTGATATATATAGAGGATTTTATAATGATGAAGATTTATTCTCTATAGCAACTGATTCTAAAATACCAGATAAGTTAGCTAAATTTATGAGAGAAGAATTTAATAAAAGAGATGAAGAAGGCTATATAGATGAAGATGATTTAGCTGCACTTTTATATATAAGAGTTTTACTTGAAGGAATAGATGAAAAGGAAAAGTTTAAACACATAGTTGTGGATGAAGCTCAAGACTATAGTCCGATGCAAATATACTTAGTAAATGAACTTGCTAAAGGAAATTCTTTAACATTAGTTGGAGATTTAGCTCAAGGAATTTATTATTATAAAGGTCTTACTAATTGGACTGATATAACTGATGGATTATTTGGAGGAAAAGCTACTTTTATAAGTTTAACACAAAGTTATCGTTCAACAGTTGAAATAATAGATTTTGCAAAAGGGGCATTAGATGCACAAAAATTAGGGCTAAAGGATGCAAAACCAGTGCTTAGACATGGCGATGTTCCAGAAATAATAAATGTAGAAGAAAAGACTGAATTACCAAATGTTATAGAGAATATTATAGATAATGTTATAAGTAAAGGTAAGAATAGTATTGCAATTATAACAAAAGATAGTGCTGAAGCCGAAAATTTAGAAAAGGCTATAAAAAGAAAATGTAAGTATAAGTTCCAAAGAATAAAAGGAAAAGAAAAAGAAATAAAAGAAGATATGATAATAATTCCATCATATTTAACAAAAGGATTGGAATTTGATTGTAGTATAATTTATAATCCAAGTGAAGAAAATTATAGTGAGGAAAGTACATTAGATCAAAGATTATTATATGTATCTTTAACAAGAGCGCTTCACACAGAATATATAATTTCATTAGGAAATACTACATCTTTAATTATAAATAATTAGTATTAAATTTTTTATTGAAAAATAAAAAAAATTAATATATAATTCTCTATAGTTTAAGTCAAAGAATAGATCTTAAAGGAAATATAGCTTAAAGAAGTAAACTATATTCTTTACTTCTTTAAGCTTAAGTTATGCTATAAATTAATTAATAATTTAGGAGGAACAATAATGGACGATAAGGAAATAATGTCATTTAGAGATGAAGAAGGTAACAAAGTAGATTTTGAAGCTGTTGCAAGAATATTTCTTGATAATAAAGAATATCTTTTATTAACACCTGTTGAAGAGGATGCAGAAGATATATTTATTTTCAGAGTTGATAAAGTAGATGGTGACAAGGAAGAACTTAACCTTGTAGAAGATGATAAGGAATTTATTGCTGTAAAGAAAGAATACAAGAAGCTTTTATACTAAAAGGAGAGAAGTAAAAATGAATGTAGCCGATATAATTGACATATTAGAAGAAAATGGGTTATCAGAAGTTGAAGAATTAATGGTAGAAGAGGATAATGCAGTAGTAGAATTTTTCTATGACTTTGATAGAGATGAACTTACGGCTGCAAAAGCTTATGCAAATGAAGAAAGTGATGCAGAAGAAAATAGTGATGAATGGAACAGAGATTGGTTTATACCATATCTTTTAGATTTAGCTAAAGATAACGTTGAAGCTGTATTAGAAGATATAAATGAAGAACTTCAATTAGAAGGTATAATAAAAGAAGCAAACATTGATGGTAATAACAATGATTACATAAAGTTTGTAGGAGCATTTTGTACAGAAAATTGTAGTTTAGATCTAGAAGAAATTTTAAACGATTACTTATAAGGGATAAAGAGGATAAATAAGTAATTATTAAATACTTGAAATAGAAAAAAATTGTGATATAATAAAGTCATAAAGTTCCTGAGATGTTCGCCAGGCTTATCATATTCAACCTACATATGATATCCGGGATTTGCAAAATTATAATGGATGTCAGGCTCCAAGCTTTATGCTTCAAAATTTTTGACAGGAGAAGGCTGATATTATATGAGTAGAACCCACCTGCGAGGCGCAGGTTTTGAATATATAAGCTAACGGCATGTTGGGAGAATTATTTAGAAAATTAATACCTCTTGAAGAGGTATTTTTTTATTTTAATTAGAATATTAAAAAATTATATAATTAAGTGTAATAATAATAATTTTCTAGTGCTCTTATTAGGTAGCAATTAGGGAAAAGCCTATGAAAATTATTACTATACACTATAAAGCGATTTTAAATATAAAAATTATTAAGCAGCTATACGATCTAAATTCCTAGTATTTTTAGTTTTATTTACATGAAGCTTGTACAAAATCATTTGATATCTACTTATATCTTTATCTAAATTCTGAGATAACTTAACCATTAATTTATTAGTTGGCTTTAAAAATTTAAGTAATAAATTCATAATAAATTTTCTCTTTAATATCTTTTTACGGATTTTTTTAGCTGTCATAATTTACACCTCACTTGTAAAAATATTGATTTTATAGTCATATTATAACATTTATACTAAATATGTAAATTTAAATTGATATACAAAAATTGACAAATAGACAGAGAATGCTAAAGATTAATAAGTTAATTTGTCTATAAAACATAAGTAGCTGTCAAAAAACATATTTAATTGAAAAAAATAATTTTAAATAAAGCTGTTGAAAACGCAAAAGCCTTGTGGATAAAAGTTGATTATACACATAATTATAGGTAAAATAGGAATAAGAAAATAAAAATACACAAATGTTTGAGGAGAGAAATGATAATGGAAAATAAAGAATACAATATAGATAAAATGTCAATAGAAGAAGTAACTGAAAAGATTAATGAATTATATAAAAAGAGCAAAGAAGAGTGTGGACTTACTGAAGAAGAGAAGGATTTACAACAAAAACTTAGAAAAAGATATATAGATAATGTAAAGAGAAATTTTAAAGCACAACTTGATTCAATAAAAAAGAAATAAAATTAAAAAAGGGTGATAGTATATGGCGGTAACTGTTGAAAAGTTAATTAAAGATTTCGAACTAGAAGTATTAGTAGAAGGTAGCGGGGATGAAGTAATAACTGTTAGTGATGTTAATAGACCGGGTCTTCAGCTATCAGGGTTTTATAACTATTTTACGCCTGAAAGAATACAAGTAATTGGTAAGGCTGAATGGAGCTTTTTAGACGATATGCAAGTCGAGCTAAGAAGAAAAAGACTTAAAAAATATTTTAGTTTTGATATGAAATGTGTAATCATAACAAGAGATCTTGAGCCACATGAGGAATTTATAAAGTACGCAAAGAATAAAAATATATGGGTTTTAAGAACTAGTTTAGTTACTACTAAGTTCATTAGTAGACTTACAATATATATGTCTGACAAGCTTGCACCAGAAACAAGATTACATGGGGTATTAGTAGATGTCTATGGAATTGGTATATTAATAACAGGTGAAAGTGGAATTGGTAAAAGTGAAGTTGCACTTGAACTTATAAAAAGAGGACATAGATTAGTAACTGATGATGCAGTTGATATAAAAGAAATCGATGGAGAGCTTATTGGTTCATCACCGAAGATAACAATTGGAATGCTTGAAGTTAGAGGAATTGGAATTATAGATGTATCTGCATTATATGGATTAAGTTCTGTACTGCAACAAAAAGACATAAAGCTTGTTATGCATTTTGAGCATTGGAAAAATGATGGTGATTATGATAGACTTGGAACTAATTATGAATATATGGATATACTAGGTACTAAGGTTAGAAAATTAACAGTTCCAATAAGACCAGGTAGAAACATAGCTGTAATTGTTGAAGCTGCAGCAGTAAACTTTAGATATTCACTTATGTCTAACGAAACACCAGTAGATATAATAGAAAGTAGAATAAATAGTATAAGTGATAATAATTAATATAATAATAATATGGTAAGAGAAATTAAGAGGGAGGAAGACAGATAATGAAAAAGAGTGCTTGGGACAAATACGATGAAAAAGGCATTGAGAAAATCTTTGACTTCAGTGAAGGATATAAGGAATTTATATCAAAATGTAAGACTGAAAGAAAATGTGTAGAAGAAAGTATTAAAATTGCAGAGGCAAATGGATTTAAAAATTTAAAAGATATAATAAAATCAAATGAGCCTTTAGAAGCAGGGGATAAAGTATATGCAAACAATATGGGAAAGGCATTAGCCTTATTTGTAATAGGAAAAGAAAGTATTCAAGAAGGTCTTAAAATTTTAGGAGCACATATTGATTCTCCAAGATTAGACTTAAAACAAAATCCGTTATATGAAGATACAGATTTAGCTCTTTTAGATACTCACTATTATGGTGGTATTAAAAAATATCAATGGGTTACTCTTCCACTTGCATTACACGGAGTAGTTGTTAAAAAAGATGGGACAAAGATTGATGTAAACATTGGTGATAATGAAGGCGATCCAGTTGTTGGTGTATCAGATCTTTTAGTGCATCTTGCAGGAACACAATTAGAAAAGAAGGGTAATAAAGTAGTTGAAGGTGAAGACCTTAACGTATTAGTAGGTAGCATGCCTTTAAAAGATGAAGAAAAAGATGCCGTTAAGAAAAATATTCTTAGAATATTAAAAGATAAATATGGATTTGAAGAAGAAGATTTCTTATCAGCTGAAATAGAAGTTGTTCCAGCTGGAGACGCTAGAGATTACGGATTAGATAGAAGTATGGTAATGGGTTATGGTCAAGATGATAGAGTATGCGCATACACATCATTAATGGCAATAACTGAAATCAAAGAGTGTGATAAAACTTGCGTATGTTTACTTGTTGATAAAGAAGAAGTTGGAAGCATTGGTGCTACAGGAATGCAATCAAAATTCTTTGAAAATATGGTTGCAGAAGTTATAGATAGAATTGAAGGATATTCAGATTTAAAACTTAGAAGAACTTTAGCTAATTCAAAAATGTTATCATCAGATGTTAGTGCAGCTTTCGATCCAAATTACGCATCAGTTATGGAAAAGAAAAATTCTGCATACTTTGGTAGAGGTATTGTATTTAACAAATATACTGGTGCACGTGGAAAGTCAGGATGTAATGATGCAAATGCTGAGTATATGGCAGAACTTAGATCTATTATGGAAAAGCATGATGTATCTTTCCAAACAGCTGAACTTGGAAAAGTTGACCAAGGTGGTGGCGGAACTATCGCTTATATATTAGCAGAATACAATATGGAAGTAATAGATTGTGGTGTTGCACTTCAAAATATGCATGCACCATGGGAAGTAGCTTCAAAAGTTGATATATATGAAACTAAAAAAGGATACGTTGCATTCTTAAAAGAAGCATAAAATAAAAAGATAAGCAGTAAGTTGTAAAAATGACAACTTACTGCTTTTTTATAAAAAATAATATTTTTACTATTCATAATGTAACAATAGGAAAGAAATCTGCATATAGTATAGAACAAAGGGGCTGATATTATGTTAAATATAGATACGTCACGTTTTAAAAACTATGGGTTATGGGTGGCAATAGCAGCACTAATACCAATGGTTTTAAAAGGATTTAATATCGATATTTTACCAGATAATTATCAAGAAGTAATAAATGCAGTTTTAGCAATACTAGTTATGTTAGGAATAATAAGTAACCCTACTACTGATAATAAAGGATTCATTGATGATAAAACTGATTTAAATAATAAAGAAATAGAGAAATAATTAATTTTTATGTGGATAAAATATAACAAAAGATAAAGATAAACACTTTAAAGCTTAAGTTAAGATAGTGGATATATTTTAAATATATCCACTACTATTTTTTTAGGATTTTTAAGATTTAGGCATTTAATTTTTCTAATATAAGATTAATGTAATTTTCGTCAAGATTCATATCTCCTATATCACCATGTCTAGTATCATTTATAAAATCGCCATGACAATCAGAACCAGCAGAAACTAATAAATTATTTTTATTTGCAAAGTCTAATAATTCTTTTTCTTGAGTTTTAGAATTTAAAAAATAAACTCCTTCAATTCCATCAAAGTTAAACTGCAAAAAGTCAGATATGTTACTATTGTTAATTAAAATTGGATGAGCTAAAAATACAATAGCATTATATTTATGTAGTAAATCTACTCCTTCTTTAACAGTTATTTTAGTTGTTTCTATATAAGCAGGCTTACCTTTGCCTATAAAATTATCAAATATATAATCTTGAGTATATGGATATCCTGCATCTATAATTGCTTTTGCAATATGAGGTCTAGCTACAACGTTTTCTCCATATTTAATTACGTCTTCAAATTTAATTTCTATATTAAATATATCTTTTAATTTCTGTATCATTTCTTTTGCACGATGTATTCTTCTATTTTTTATTTTATCTAAAAACTCTACAAATTCTTTTTCTTTATAGCTATTATCCTTAAAATATCCTAAAACATGAATGCTTTCGCCATTATAGTTAGTTGAAAGCTCTATACCAGGTATAATTTTTATATTATGAAGTTTACTTTCTTCTATAGCTTCAGAAATTCCATCTATAGTGTCATGATCAGTTATTGCAAGTATTGAGACACCATTATTAGAAGCTCTTTTAACCACATCTTTAGGACTTAGTAAACCATCAGAAAAATTAGTATGCACATGAAAATCTACTTTTTTCATGGGGGTCAACTCCTTTTATTACTATTTTATTTTTTAATAGAAAAACCTATGATATAATTTAATTTAAATATTAAGAGTATTTTAGCACAAAAGAAAATAATAATAAATAAAATGGGGGCTGTTTTATGATATTAATGATAGATAATTACGATTCATTTACATATAATTTAGTGCGATATTTTGAGGAGTTAAATGAAAAAGTTATAGTCTATAGAAATGATAAAATAAATAATAAGATTATAAATGAATTAAAACCTAGTGGGATTGTAATATCGCCAGGTCCAAAGGCGCCAAAAGATGCTAAAGAAGTTTTGGATATAATAGATAGTTTTAAGGGGAAAGTGCCCATATTAGGTATATGTCTTGGACATCAGTGTATTGGTGAATATTTTAAAGGTAATATAGTAAAGGGAGTAAGACCTATTCATGGAAAGATATCAAAAATAACTAATACAGGAGAAGGCATATTTAAGGGACTACAAAGTGAGTTTAATGTTACTAGATATCACTCTTTAATAATAGATAAAGAGACATTTCCAAAAGAACTTAAAATAACAGCACAAACAGAGGATGGAGTTATAATGGGGATAGAACATAGAAATATGAAAATATATGGAGTTCAGTATCATCCAGAAGCTGTGCTTACAGAGGAAGGCCATAGCTTACTTAATAATTTTATAAAAATATGCAAAGAACTTTAAGGAGAAGAGAATGAATTTTAAAATAAAAGAAATAAAAACTAACCTATCTCCTTTTGATATATATAATGTATTTAAAAATGAGGAAGATAGTGCATTTTTAGATAGTTCTAAAGAAGATAAAGAATTATCTAAGTATTCATTTATAGGAATTAATAAAGTTGAAGAGATAGAAGGTATTAACGGAGAAGTTTTTATAAATTCTAAAAGTATAGGAAAAGAAGATTATTTTTTAGAACTTGAAAAGAGAATAGAACATTATAAATTAGATTATAAAAGTGAAATTCCTTTGCTTAGTGGATTTATAGGGTATATATCTTATGATGCTGGAAGAACACTTGAAAAGTTACCTGATACATCAACAGAAGACTTTAATATACCTCATATGAAATTTATATTATATAACAATATAATTATATTTGATTTAGTAAATAAAAAAACATTTATAACATCTCTTGGATACAAGGAAACTGACATAGAAGAGATAGAAAGTAAAATATTAAATGTAAAAAAGGCTGAGGATATAGAACTTACAGATAAAAATATAAAATTTTATTCAAACTTTACTAAGGAAGAATATATTGAAGCTTTAAGAAAACTAAAAAACTATATAAAAGAAGGGGATATATATATAACAAATATGACTCAAAGATTTTATTGTCATAATGATGAAAATCCATTCTTTATATATTCAAAATTAAGAAAAATAAACAAAGCACCTTTTTCTGCCTATTTAAATTATAAAGATTTTCAAATTATAAGCTCATCACCAGAAAGATTTATAAAAATCCAAGATAGAATGGTTATGACAAGACCTATAAAAGGTACAAGACCTAGGGGAAAAGATAAAAAAGAAGATTTATTTTACAAAAAAGAATTAGAAAACAGTGAAAAAGATAAATCAGAGTTATTAATGATCGTTGATCTAGAGAGAAATGATTTAAGCAAAGTGTGTGAAAATAATTCAGTAAAGGTAACAGAACTATTCAAAATAGAAGAATACGCAACAGTATTCCACTTAGTTTCAGAAATAGTCGGTAAACTAAAAAAAGAAAACTCAGCAGTTAAATGCATAAAAGAAGCTTTCCCAGGAGGATCAATAACAGGAGCACCAAAAATAAGGTCAATGGAAATTATAGAAGAACTTGAAGGTTTAAAAAGAAATCTTTATACAGGTTCAATTGGTTATTTTGATTTAAGAGGAAATAGTGATTTAAACATAGTAATAAGAACTATAATAAAAAAAGATAATAAAGCTTACTTTGGAGTTGGAGGCGGAATAACTTTTGAATCTAATGAAGAAGAAGAATATTATGAAACAATTCAAAAAGCTAAAGCGCTTATGAGGGTATTAAGATGAGAAAAATAATAGTAGATGGTGAAAGTGTAAGTTTAGATAATGGATTATTTTTTGGTCAAGGAGTATTTGAAACTATTTTAGTAAATAAGTCATTAGTATTTTTAAATTATCATCTTAAAAGACTAGAGGAAGGTCTTAAAGTATTAAGTTTAGAACCTTTTTATGAAAAGGAAGAGGCTTTAAAATTAATTGAAAAATTAAATTTAAAAGATAAAGTTTTAAAAATAACAGTTACGGATAAAAATGTAATAATTACAACTAGAGATCTACCTTATAAAGATAGTGACTATGAAAAAGGATTTAAACTTAAAACATCAAGCGTTTTAAGAAATTCTACATCTATACTTCCAAAAATAAAATCTACTAATTATATAGAAAATATAATTGAAAAGAAAAAGGCTATACTAGAGGGATATAATGATGCAGTTTTCTATAATGAAAAAGGTTATTTATGCGAGACATCAACTTCAAATATTTTCTGTATTAAAAATAATAAAATATTTACTCCAAAATTAGAAAATGGACTTTTAAACGGTACAGTTAGAAATTTTATAATAGAAAATTATGATGTAGAAGAAGCTTTTATAACAAAAGACAATTTGCTAAAAATGGACGAGGTATTTGTAACAAATAGTTTATTTGGTATAATGAAAATTAAATGTATCGATGAAATTAGATTTAATAAAACAATTTTTACGGATAAAATAAGAGAAAATTATAATAAAACAATTAACGGACCTAATGGAGGATTGAAGATATATGGTAAATAAAGAAAAAATAATTGAAGGCGTAAAACTTATAATAGAAGGTATAGGGGAAGATCCAAATAGGGAAGGACTTATAGAAACTCCAGATAGAATTGCTAGAATGTATGAAGAAATATTTGCAGGGTTACATAAAACGGCTGAAGATCATTTAAGTAAAACATTTAAAGTTTCAAGAGATGATTTAGTTATAGAGAAAGATATAGTATTTTACTCAATGTGTGAACATCACTTTGTACCTTTCTTTGGAAAAGCTCATATAGCATATATTCCAAATGGAAGAGTTGCAGGTTTATCAAAGCTTGCAAGAACACTAGAGACATATGCTAAAAAGCCACAACTTCAAGAAAATTTAACTAATGAAGTTGCAGATGCTCTAATGGAGTATTTAGATGCAAAAGGTGTTGTTGTAATGATTGAAGCTGAACATATGTGCATGACTATGAGAGGGGTAAAAAAGCCAGGTACAAGAACAATAACAACAACATATAGAGGAATATGTAAAGATGATAAAGATTTAAAGAATGAAATTTTATCACTTATGAAGTAGGTGAATATATTTTATGGATAAAATAAATGAAATCTTGCAAAATGATATATTTAAAATTAATATGGAGAAGCTTGAAAAACTTGAGGAAAATAGAGAGTTTTGTAGACATGGAATTAATCATAGTTTAGATGTTGCAAGAATAGCATATATTCTGACTTTAGAAAATAGACTTGATTACTCAAAAGAAATTATATATGCTATAGCTCTTCTGCACGATATAGGAAGAGTTATGCAATATGAAAATGGAGTTTCCCATCATGAAGGAAGTGTAATACTAGCAGAAGAAATTTTGAAAAATACTTCGTATGATGATGAAGAAATTAGTATAATAATTGATGCTATTAAAAATCATAGAAACAAAGAGAATGCTAGTGAATTTAACAAACTTATCTTTAAGAGTGATAAGTTATCTAGAAATTGTTTCATGTGTAAAAGCTATGATGAATGTTACTGGGATAGTAATAAGAAAAATAATATAATTAATTATTAAGGTGGGAGATTTGGCATATGAAAATAGGAAATAAAGAATTTGATTTAAAAGAAAGAACATATGTAATGGGGATATTAAATGTAACTCCGGATTCTTTTTCAGATGGAGGAAAATTTAATGAAGTAGATTCTGCACTTAAAAGGGTTAAAGAAATGATTGAAGAAGGTGCAGATATTATAGATGTAGGTGGAGAATCAACTAGACCAAACTTTGAAGTTGTTAAAGAAGACGAAGAAATAAAAAGAGTTGTTCCTATAATAAGAGCAATAAAAGAAAATTTTGATATTCCAGTATCTATAGACACTTATAAAAGTAAAACAGCAGAAGCTGCGATTGAAGCCGGCGCTGATATAATTAATGATATATGGGGATTTAAAAAAGATAAAGATATGGCAAAGGTAGCAGCTAAATATAATGTTCCATGTATATTAATGCATAATAGAGAAAAGAAAGAATACAACGACTTAATGAAAGATGTAGTATTTGATTTAGTAGAAAGTATAAATATTGCACTTAATGCTGGAGTAAGTAGAGAAAATATTATTTTAGATCCCGGTATAGGATTTGCTAAAACTTTAAATGAAAACTTAATTGTTATGAATAATCTTGAAAAGATAAAAGATTTAGGATATCCAGTTTTATTAGCTACTTCAAGAAAATCTATGATAGGACTTACATTAGATGAGCCTGTTGATCAAAGAGTTGAAGGAACAATTGCAACTACAGTTCTTGGAATTACTAAAGGATGTGAATTTGTTAGGGTTCATGATATAAGAGAAAATAAGAGAGCATGTGTTATGACTGATGCAATGCTAAAAGCAAAATAAGAAAGGAATACTTATGGATAAAATATATTTAAAAGACGTTGAAATATTTGCAAACCATGGTGTTTTTAAAGAAGAAAAAACTTTAGGGCAAAAGTTTATTTTTGATATAGAGCTTGAACTAGATCTTTCAAAAGCAGGTAAAACTTCTGATTTAGAATCATCAGTTCATTATGGAGAGCTTTGTCTTGGTATGGAGAAAGTAGTATTAGAAAAAGATTACGACCTTATAGAAACTGTTGGAGAAAAGGTAGCAAGCTTTATACTTAATGAATATAGTCAAGTTAAAAACGTTAAAGTAAAGGTTAAAAAGCCTTGGGCACCAATTGGAAGACATTTAAAATATGCTGCTATAGAAGTAAATAGAGGGTGGCATGAAGCTTTTATTTCAATAGGAAGTAATATTGGAAATAAAGAAGAAAATTTAAATAAGGCAATTGAATATTTAAAAGGAACGGATGAGATACAAGTTTTAGATGTATCAAGTTTTATAGTAACAGAACCTTGGGGACTTAAAGATCAAGAAGAATTTTTAAATGGAGCTTTAAAAATAAAGACAACATTATCACCTAAGGAACTTATGACAGTTCTTTTAAACATTGAAGCTTTAATGAAAAGAGAAAGAATTATAAAGTGGGGACCTAGAATAATTGATTTAGATATTATTTTTTATGATGATATTATAAGCGATGACGAATATGTAGTAATACCTCACCCAAGAATGGAGGAGAGGGAATTTGTGCTTAAGCCTTTATGTGAAATAGCACCAAATAAAATTCATCCATTACTTAAAAAAAGAGTTTTTAGATTACTTGAAGATTTAAAATAGGATATTTTGAGAAATAAATTAAATGATAAAAGTGGAGCAAGATTAATCTTGCTCCACTTTTTTATGTTCAATATAGTCACAGAAGTCATATAAATTATAGTGAGTAGGCACGTCTTTCATATTTATAATATCTTCACTATAATTTCCATCCCAAGGTGATAATTTAGCATTTTCTTTATCATAAATTTTTATAATATATTTAGAATCAGAAAACTTTATTATTAATCTAAATTTTTCTTTGCTTTTAGTAGTAAATTCTTTAGAAAAAGCTTCATCATCTAAAGAGGTTAAAAAATTATTTAAAATATTAAGATCTTCTGAGGAAACAGAATAATACTTATAAAGATTAGTGTCAAATACATCTAATGAGAATTCTTCTTTATTTGATAACTTTTCTAATATTTCGTTAGTATAATATGTTTTAGATGGACTGTCTTTAAAATTTGCATATCTTGCTACGTCAAAATTACAACCTATTAAAGAAATTAAAGGTAATAGTAAAATAAAAAATTTAATTTTTTTCAAAACAAACCTCCTTTTAAAATAATGAACTTCTATAATAACTTATTCTTATATATGTATATTTAGAACATTTTAAGGCTATCTGAATATAATAAATTAATAAAAGTGCTCTTTAGGAGGTATAGGATGAAGATAGGAATAGATATTAATGATTCTGTTATTTCAAACCAAATAAAAGAGAAACTTAAAGATTACGAATATCAAGTAGTTGATATATATTTAAAAAATATAAGAAGTATAGGTGAGGAAGTATTTAGAAAAGCAATACTTGTAAATGCTTCAAGGTTAGATTTTTTCTTGTCTATTAAAATCTTAGAAAAAGAAAATTCTATTAAGATTTATTATGAAGAAAATGGACTTTCAAAAAAATTTTCCTATGAAATATTAAAAAAATTAAGAGAACTTAAATTAAATGATGTAAGTTTAGAAAATGGTGAAGATTTTTATTTAATAAAAAATACGGATGTACCAACTATTTTAATAAAAATAAACTTAAAAGCTCTTAATATAAATAAAGAAATATTAGGACAGAAAATAATAGAGTGCATAAAATGTATAGACAATATTTCATAGTAAATAAAGGGGGTTAGAGTGAATGAGGATAATAGCTACTATGGGACCAAGTATTAGAAAGAAGAAAGTAATAGATGAGCTTATAAAAAATAATGTTGATACATTTAGGTTTAATTTTTCGCATGGTTCTATAGATGAGTTTAATAATATGAAGAATAACATCAAAAGCTTAAATGAGGACATAGATATTATGGTTGACCTACCGGGAAATAAAATAAGAATTTCTGATAAATTATTATACATTTATAAAATATACAATGGAGAAGAAATCATATTTTGCGGGGAAGATGTGTATGTTAATAAAGGGTATGTAATCAGAAAAGGTGAGACGAAAATAATACCTTTAAACATTAAAGATAATACTTTAAATGAAGATGATATTGAGAGTATCTCTATGAAAGATGGTACTATGCAATTTGAAGTAATAAAAAAAGAAGATAGGGGGATAAGAGTTAGGGTTAAAAAAGGTGGAATAATAAGAGCTGGAAAAGGCTTTAATATCAAAGGATATATTAGAAGAGATAAAAAAAATATATCTAAAAAGGACAAGATAGGTTTAGACTGGGCAATAAAAAATAATGCAGATATAATATGTGAATCATTTGTAGAAGATATTTCAGATATAAATATAGTTAAAAGATATATAGAAGAAAATAGTGAGAGCAAGTACAAGCCTACTATATTCGCAAAAGTTGAAACGATAAAAGGTGTAGAGAACATTAATAAAATAGCAGATGAAGTATCTGGAATTGTAATTGGAAGAGGAGATTTAGTTCCAGAAAGTAGTATAATAGAAGCGCCTATATATCAAGGAGAATTAATAAAAAATCTTAAGAATTATGATGGAGAAATTATTGCTGGGACTCATATTTTAAATAGTATGAAAAGAGGGTGGACGGCAGAATTTTCAGAAGTAGATAGTATATATAATTTAATTTGTAATGGAGTTAAAGGTTTTCTGCTATCTGGAGAAACATCAATTGGAAAAGCACCAATAAAGACAGTTAAATTTTTAAATGATGTAGTTAATATTTATAAAGCAAATATATGGGGTGGATGAATATATGAATGAAAAAGAAGAGGGTAATACTTTCTTTCTTATAGCATTAGCTCAATTAGTATGGACAGCTGCTTGTACAAGCATAGTATTTTTAGTTTATAAGATTTTTGTAGAACTTATATAATAAATTTTTAAGATAAAAAACCTTTTTAAAAAAGGTTTTTTATTTTTTTTATGGCAACTTGTATATAATTCATATATTGTATAAAATTGAAAATTAAATTATAATGAAGGAAAGGGAGATAGGTGAGGATATGGATAAAAATATGACCATTAAGAAAAAGATTATAGTTAGGATATTACCAGTAATTTTTATTGTATCAATTGTCGGAGCTATATCATTAAGTTATTTACTTAAAGTTGAAATAAACCAAAAGGTTAGAGAATTAGTAAGTATTGAAGAGCAACATAAGTCTTTAAATGAAAATAGAGAGATTACATTAAACAATGATTTCTTAACAAAGGAAATGAATACATATGCAGTAGAGAGTTTTTTTGTAATATTTATTTTGCTTACAATTATAACAGCAATAATTGTTCAGATAACTGATAAATCATTAAAAGCATTAGAAAGAATGAAAAATGACTTAAGTAAATTTGCTATGGGAGATTTTGCGTTTAATATGAAAAGAGAGAAGGATTCAAGTTCAGAACTAGATGAAATGTTTAATTCATTTAAGAAAACTCAAAGAACTATTGAACGTATGATTTCAAATGTAAAGTTTAATTCCGAGGCAATAGATGAAAACGCATACGTATTAGCGACAACATCTAAAAAATTATATAATCTTACAGAAGGCATTACGGTAGCTATAAATGATGTTGCAAGAGGAACAGCTAATCAAGCAATTGATTTATCTACAATTTCTTGTACTTTTAATAATTTTGGAGAAGATGTTGATGATGTATCAAAAGATGTAAAAGAAATAGAAGAGATGGCAAGTGCTATAAATAAAAAAGCAAATGATAGTAATTATGAGCTAGAAAAGTTAACATCAAATATGCAAGAGTTTATAGAGGAATTTGGAAGATTTAATAAATCTATAATATCAACTACAAATGAAATTAATAAAATAAATCAAATGACAGATTTAATAAATAATATATCAGAACAAACAAATCTTTTAGCGTTAAATGCTGCAATAGAAGCTGCAAGAGCAGGGGAAGCTGGGCGTGGATTTGCTGTAGTATCAGATGAAATAAGAAAACTTGCAGAAAGAAGTAGAAGTTCAACTGAAAATATATGTAATACTGTAAAAATTATTTTGAATAATACAGAATTGCTTATTGAAAGAACATCTAAAATAGATAAACAGCTTTCTGATCAAACGGAAATTGTATCTAATGCAATAAGAGTATTTTCAGCAATATCTTTATCAATAAATGATATAATTCCAAAGATAGAAACTATGTCTAAAGCTTTTTATAACATAAAGGAAAGTAAAAGTGAAATTTTAGAAAAAGTTGATAATGTATCTGCTATATCCCAGGAAATATCTGCAACTACTGAAGAAGTTACAGCATCAGTTGAAGAGTTTCACGGTATTAGTGAGAGCATATTAGGTACGGCTGAGAATTTAACTGCATTTACTGGAGATGTAAAAATAGAGTTAGAAAGATTTAAAGTTAAGCCTATTGATCAAATTGAATATGATGATTAATAAAAAGTCTTGTAAGTTTATCTTACAAGTTTTTATTATATTTCAAAAAAATAAAACTTTTTAACTTACAATATTTTATAAAAATAAAATTTTAAAAATAAAAACCCGCATGGAGAAATTTTATATTCTACATACGGGTTTTTATTTTACCATAAAGGTATTATTTTTATTTACAGAATAATATATCTATACCTTTATCTTTTAGTTTTTGAATCTCACTAGAATCTGCGTTAGAATCTGTAATTACAAAATTTACTTTGTCTATATCACCACTAGAAAAGTTATGATGACGACCTATTTTAGAACTATCAGCCAATATAAATGTAGGGCCGTTACAATTTTCAAGCATTTTCATATTAACAGTAGTTTCTTGAAGTACTGATGTACTTATTCCGGAATTTGCTGTAATTCCACTAACTCCTAAAAAACATTTAGTTGCTGTTATTTTAGATAATATTTGAGTTGCTATATCTCCAACCATAGACTGTTTTCTTCCATAAACCTCTCCGCCAGTTAAAATTACTTCGATGTTAGGAGAAAGATTCATTCCAAGAACTTTTCCGTTGTTTGTAATAACAACAACCCTTTTATCTTTAATGTATTCTAATACTTTTATTGCAGTTGAACTAGAATTTATAAAAATACTATCTCCATCTTCTATAAATTCAGCAGCTTTTTTTGCAATAGCTTCTTTAATCTTATGTCTTTCATCATCTTCCTCATTAAAATAAGGATCTTCATTGAGCGCCCCTTCTATAAGAACAGCACCACCATAACGTCTCTTTATAACACCTTCATTCTCTAAATTTTGAAAATCTCTACGTATTGTTATATTAGAGGTGTTTAAAAGCTTTGCTAAATCTTCAGTTTGTGCACTTTTATGCTCTTTTAAATACTTTAGTATGGCTTGTTGTCTTTTAAAGACGAAGCCTTTTGCATTTTTCAACTTTTTAACCTCCTTAAAGTCTATTAAATAAAGTCTTAGTTTCATACTATATTTATGGATTAAATATTATTAAGCTTAATCTAATTTAAAGTATACTAAGAATAAGTTAAAAATAATAAAATGAACTTAAAAAGTTCTTATATGATAATTGTATATAACAATAATATAAAAATCAATCAAAAATCAAAAAAAAATACCGAAAACAATCAAAATGAACATTAAATAGACTACATTAAATCATAAAATGAATTAAATATCAAAAAATAATCAAAAAGTACTTGCAATGAAAACATATACAAGCTATAATTAAATCAAGAAATGATTAAACAAACCTTTAAACAATCAAAACGTTCAAAATACATATAAAAGAGGAGGATTATAATATGAGTACAGTAAATGAAATAACAAGAGAATCTTGGATATTAAATACTTTTCCTGAATGGGGAACTTGGCTTAATGAAGAAATTGAAAATGAGGTTGTTAAGCCAGGAACATTCTCAATGTGGTGGCTTGGATGTACAGGCATATGGCTAAAGTCAGAAGGTGGCGCAAACCTTTGTATAGATTTTTGGTGTGGAAGCGGAAAGAAGACAAAGTCAAATCCATATATTAATCCACAACATCAAATGGCAAGAATGTGTGGAGGAAAGAAGTTACAACCTAATTTAAGAGTTGCACCTTTTGTACTAGATCCATTTGCAATAAAAGAAATTGATGCAGTAATATCAACACATGATCATAACGATCATATTGATATAAATGTAGCAGCAGCAGTTCTTAAAAATTGCTCAGAAGATGTGCCATTTATTGGACCACAAGCTTGTGTTGATAAATGGATAGGATGGGGAGTTCCAAAGGAAAGATGTATAGTTGTTAAACCAGGAGATATTGTAAAGATTAAAGATGTTGAGTTAGAAGCATTGGAATCTTTCGATAGAACAGCATTAATAACAGCACCACCAGAAGGAGATTTAAGAGGAAAAATGCCAGTTGATATGGATTATAAGGCAGTTAACTATTTAATCAAGACTACAGGCGGAAACTTATATCATAGTGGAGATTCACATTATTCAAACTACTATGCTAAGCATGGAAACGAACATAAGATTGATGTAGCACTTGGTTCATATGGAGAAAATCCAAGAGGAATTACAGATAAGATGACATCAGTTGATATATTAAGAATGGCAGAAGCACTTAATACAGAAGTAGTAATACCATTCCATCATGATATTTGGTCAAACTTCCAAGCTGATACAAATGAAATATTAGCGTTATACGATATGAAGAAAGATAGATTACAATATAAATTCAAACCATTTATATGGCAAGTTGGCGGAAAGTTCACATTCCCAGATGATAAGGATAAGAGAGAATATCATTATCCAAGAGGATTTGATGATTGCTTTGAAGTAGATATAAATTTACCATATACATCATTCCTATAAAAAAGAGAATTTAGTAAAGTGAGTGTATGATTTATGTTAAGAGAATTAATTGAGAAAAAAAGATATTCTTTTCATGAAGGTTTTGATAATTGGGAGGATGCAGTTAAGGCTGCATGCGCTCCTCTTATTGAGCAAAAAGCAATTGAAGAGGAATATCCAGAGTTAATAATAGAAAGTATAAAAAAATATGGTCCATATATAGTTATTGCCCCTAAAATTGCAATACCACACGCACAAGAAGGTCATGGAGTTAATGAAACAAGTATATGCTTCATGAAAACGAATACACCTGTAAGGTTTAGTGATGACAGGGAACAAGATGCACAATTATTCTTTGTATTAGCATCAACTGATAATAATATACATCTACAAAACCTTTCAAACATGGTAGAGCTTATATCAGATGAAGAAGTTGTAGAAAAGTTATTAAAAGCTCAAAGTGTAGAAGATTTAAAAGAAATATTATAAACATTTTTCCTTATCTTATTATTCAAATTTGAATAATAAGATAAGAGAATCCTGTACATATAAGCTATAAGAAACCAATATAAAAGGGAGGATAAATTTTATGGATTTTTTAATTTCAATTTGGGAGTTTTTCCAAAATAATATTCTTACTAAGCCAGCATTTTTTATTGGATTTATTGTTTTAATTGGATATTTATTACTTAAGAGACCAATTTATGATGCTATAGCAGGATTTATAAAAGCAACTGTTGGATATTTAATTTTAAATGTTGCGGCAAGTGGACTTGTTAGTAACTTCCGTCCAATACTTGCTGGACTTAAAGATCGTTTTAATCTACAAGCTGCAGTAATTGATCCATATTTTGGACAAACAGCAGCTCAAGAAGCAATAGGACATATAGGTAGATCATTCTCAATGATGATGGTGGTTTTACTTATAGCATTTATGTTTAATTTAGTATTAGTACTATTTAGAAAATTAACTAAAGTTCGTACAGTATTTATTACAGGTCATGTAATGGTACAACAATCAGCAACAGCTTTATGGTTAGTATTCTTCTGCTTCCCACAATTAGAAAATATGGGAGTAGTATTTATGCTAGGATTACTTCTTGGAACATACTGGGCAGTATTTTCAAATCTTACTGTTGAACCATGCCAAGATCTTACAGAAGGTGGAGGTTTTGCAGTTGGGCATCAACAAATGTTTGGTATATGGCTTACTGATAAGATAGCAGGTAAAGTAGGTAATAGCAAAAAAACTATTGAAGATTTAGAACTTCCAGGATTTTTATCTATCTTTAGTGATAACGTTGTAGCTACAGGTATATTAATGGTTCTATTCTTTGGAGCAATAATGGGAGTATTAGGACCAGATTTAATGCACACAATAGATAAAGGTTTTGATCAGAATACAAATTTTGTATTTTATATAATAGAAAAATCACTTAACTTTGCAGTTTATTTAAGTATATTACAACTTGGAGTTAGAATGTTCGTTGCAGAACTTACAGAATCATTCCAAGGTATTTCAAATAAATTACTTCCAGGTTCAGTACCTGCGGTAGACTGTGCAGCAACATATGGATTTGGTCATCCAAATGCAGTAACTATTGGTTTCTTATTTGGTGCTATAGGACAATTTATAGCAATCATTGGTCTTATAGTATTTAAAAGTCCAGTACTTATAATAACAGGCTTCGTTCCATTGTTCTTTGATAATGCAACATTTGCAGTATTTGCAAATAGAAAAGGTGGATTAAAAGCAGCTATGATAATTCCTTTAGTATCAGGAATAATACAAGTATTAGGTGGAGCATTTGCAGCATTCTACTTTGGACTAGCCCAATATGGTGGATGGCATGGTAACTTTGACTGGGATACATTATGGCCTGGAATTGGAGTTATTATGAATAACTTAGGATATATAGGAGTTGGAGTAGTAATTATAGGAATGCTTATAATACCACAAATTCAATATAGAAGAGATAAAAAAGGTTACTTTAAAATTGTTGAAGATTATGAAGGATATCTAGAAGATAAAGAAGCAGAAAAAACAAATGGGTAAAATAATAAGTTAATAAATAATGTGTTAATAAGAAGTTTTAAATAAATAGAGGATTTATTTTTGAGGAGGAGATAATTATGTTAAAAGTAATAGCAGCATGTGGAAATGGAATGGGTTCAAGCCAAATAATTAAAATGAAAATAGAAAAGGTTTTTAAAAAATTAAATATACCAGTGTCAATACATCATACAAGCATTGGAGAAGCTAAAACTCAAGCATCAGGATATGATGTAGTATTTTGTTCAGAAGCTCTTAAGAAGAATTTTGCTAAGGCAGAATCATCAGGAACTATAATTATAGGACTAAAAAATCTTTTATCAGAGAAAGAAATAGAAGAAAAGATAGTTGAAAATGTAGTTAATAAATAAGAGTAACTTAGTAAATTTTTAAGGAGGCTTTAAGATGAAAATAGAAAAGAAATTCTTAACTGATCTTCATAGATGTTATGCAACTAGTAGTACAGTTATAGATGGTGATAGAAAAATACTTATAGCAACAGAAGGCGAAGGTCCATGCTTTATGTATGAAGGGGAAGACTTTAAGCAATCAACAGTTTGGGATGGCCCTGGAGGAACAATGTCAATAATTCCAGTGCCAGGTAAGAATGGAGATTTCCTTGCAGTACAAAACTTTTTCCCAACATTCCAATCAGAAGATGCAAAAATAGTATGGGGAAAATATGTAGACGGTAAGTGGGAAATAAAAACATTATTTAAGTTACCATATCTTCATAGATTTGATATTTTAGAGACAGGCGGAAAATTATATTTCCTAGGTGCAGTTTTATGTAATAGTAAAACATGTAAGGATGATTGGAGCGATCCAGGTAAAATTTATGTTGGAGAAATTCCAGAAGATTTAAATGAACCTATAGAACTTAAAGTAATAAAAGAAGGATTAACTAAAAATCATGGATATTGTAGAACTGAACATGATGGCAAAATGGTTGGTCTTGTTACATCACAAGAAGGAGTATTTAGAGTAACTCCACCTCAAAGTGAAGGAGAAGAATGGACAGTAGAAAAAATTATGGATAGACCTACAAGTGATGTTGCAGTTGTAGATATTGATTCTGATGGAGAAGATGAATTAGTTACAATTGAAGAATTCCATGGAAAACACTTTAGAATAAATAAAAAATATGGAGATGAATATAAGATTATATATGAATATCCAAAGGAAATGGATTTTGGACACGTTGTTTGGGGCGGAAAACTTAGAGGTGTTCCTACAATAATTGGTGGATACAGAAGAAATGATAAAGATCTATTCTATGTTCAATGTACTGATAAAGATAATTTAAAATTCAAAACAGAAGTTATTGAATCAGGTGTAGGACCAAGTAATGTTGCAGTAATTAATGAAAAAGATAGAGATATTATAATATCTGCAAACAGAGAACTTGGACAAGCTGCTTTATATATTGTAACAGATTAGTATATTGAATTTAGAGTATATAAGAATAAGTGAAAATAAAAAAGAACTTTAAAAATAAGGTAGGAGTCTAGAGTGCAAGGCTTCTGCCTTAATTAAAAGCTAAATTTATATAATCAGTAGTAGATTTTAAGATTCAAAATTTTTCTTGGAGGTTTTTTATATGTTAGAAGATTTAAAAAAAGAAGTATATAAAGCAAATATGCTTCTTCCAAAATACAATCTAGTTACTTTTACATGGGGAAATGTTTCAGCTATAGATAGAGAGAAAGGACTTATAGTAATTAAACCATCTGGAGTTGAGTATGATGCTATGCAACCAGAAGATATGGTAGTTGTAGATTTAGATGGTAATGTTGTTGAAGGAAATTATAGACCATCATCAGATACAGATACACATATTAAGCTTTATAAAGAGTTTAAAAATATTGGTGGAGTTGTGCATACACATTCAAGATGGGCAACAATATTTGCACAAGCAGGAAAAGGAATAAAACCTTATGGAACAACACAAGCTGATTACTTTGCAGATGAAATTCCATGTACAAGAGATATGACAAGAGAAGAGATAGAAGGAAATTATGAATATAATACTGGAACTGTAATTGTTGAAAGATTTAAAGATCTAAATCCAGATTATATACCTGCAGTTCTTGTAAAAAATCATGGACCATTTACTTGGGGAAAAGATGCAAATGAAGCGGTTCATAATGCAGTAGTCCTTGAGGAAGTAGCAATGATGGCATATAATACAGAAATTCTTGCAAATCAAAGAGTAAATTCAATGTCAGAAGATTTATTAAATAAACATTTTACAAGAAAACATGGACCAAATGCATATTATGGACAATCAGGGGCTTAAAAAGTATTTAAAAACTTTAAAATAAAGTTTAAGGAGAGAAATAATATGAAAGAATACTTTATTGGATTATATGAGAAAGCAATGCCAAACACTTTATCATGGAGAGAAAAGTTAGAGTGTGCTAGAGATAATAATTTTGATTTTGTAGAGATGAGCATAGATGAAACTGATGAAAAATTAAAAAGATTAGATATGACCAAGGAGGAGAGATGGGCTCTTTGTGATGTTATGTATGAAGTAGGTGTTCCTATAAGAACAATGTGCCTTAGTGGTCATAGAAAATATCCTTTAGGTAGTTTAGATGAAACTACTAGAAATCGCGGCATGAGAATTATGGAAAAGGCTATAGAGCTTGCGGATGATTTAGGAATTAGAATAATTCAACTTGCAGGATATGATGTTTATTATGACAAGGGAAATGAAGAAACTAGAAGATTATTTTCTGAAAACTTAAAAAAGGCAGTTGAAATGGCAGCAAGATCCGGAATTATATTGGCATTTGAGACTATGGAAACAGACTTTATGAATACTGTAAAAAAAGCTATGGAGCATGTAAATAGAGTGAATTCTCCATATCTTGGAGTATATCCTGACTGTGGAAATATAACAAATGCAGCAAAAACTTATGGAACTTGCGAAATTTCAGATTTAAGAAGTGGAGAAGGGCATATTTTTGCTGTTCATCTTAAAGAGACAATCCCAGGCAAATTCAGAGAAGTGCCATTTGGAACAGGTCATGTTAAGTTTGAAGAAATTATAAAAACTTCTTGGAATATAGGAGTTAGAAGATTTGTAACAGAGTTTTGGTATACAGGAAGTGGAAACTATAGAGAAGATATTAAAAATGCTAGAAAGTTTATGGATGAAAAGTTTAAGATAGCTTTAGGTGAATTAAAATAAAAAGACAAATAAATTTAAAAGAGAGGGAAGTTGTAACTTCTCTTCTTTTTTATTTAAAAATAATTATTTTTAAATTTATTTATAATTATAATATTTTATATGAATGTTAATACTTAAAGAAAGATTAAAGAGAAAATTACTTGGATTAGAGTTAAATTTATACATAATATATTATAATAAAGATATGTCATATTAATATAAATGATATAATATTGTGTATAAGTTCTAGGAGGTTGTGTAATCAGATGTTAAAATATGAAGAAATAGCGTGTGACATTCAGAAGAAAATAGAATCAGGGTATTACAGACCAAATGATCAATTACCTTTTGAAAAGGATATGTGCAAAGAATATGGAGTTAGTAGAATAACTATAAAAAAAGCAATGGATAGCTTGGTTATGAAGGGGTTAGTTGCAAAGAGAAGAGGGGCTGGAACATTCGTTAAGGATATAGAGAGCGATGAAGTTTCTAATATCAGTACATCAAATCAATTTGAAGGATTTTCTAAAACATTTAGTGGTATGGATATTGTATCTAAGATTATTGAATTTAAAGTGATAATTCCAGATCATGATATTGCTCAAAAGTTAAAAATTACAGATGAAGATTTCGTTTATTATATTGTACGAGCTAGATATGCAAATGAAATTCCTTATGTAGTTGAGTATACATATATGCCAATTAATATCATACCTGGAGTAAAAAAAGAAACTTTAAAGGGATCATTATATGAATATATAGAAGAAACTTTAAATTTAAAAATAAAAAGTGCACATAGAACAATAAGGGCGACGTTACCAAATGAAATTGAACAAGAATATTTAAATATATCAGAGAATTTTCCTATTTTAGAAGTAGAACAAATAGCCTTTTTAGATAATGGGCAACCTTTTGAATATTCGAAATCTAGACATAGAAGTGATAAATTTGAATTTAAAAGTATTAGTATTAAATAAAAATGTAAGTTAAAAAAGAGTGCTTTCAAATAGAAAGTGCTCTTTTGTATTTTGTCAAAAAAACTATAAATTCCTAGAAACAAAAGATATAACTTTTATTTTAAAAGTTATATCTTTTATTGACATGAAAAAATTTTTAATGTATATTTAATGTAATGGATTCCATAGTTGATTTTATAAAATCTAAAATAAAAAAGGGGATAGGAATTATGAATGGTTTTAATAAAATGATTGAAGAAAAGTTTTTACCGATTGCTGGGAAGTTAGCATCTAGCAAAATTTTATCAGTTTTACGTGATGCATTTATGTTAAGCTTCCCACTAACTATAGTAGGGTCACTTGCAGTTGTTATTATGAATTTACCATATTTGGACAAGCTAATTGGAGCAGATGGTGTTTCAACTATCAATAATATATTTGGAATATTACCATCAGCAACTATGAGTATTGCAACTTTATTTGTTGTAATAGGTATAGGATATTATTTTGCTAAAAGTTATGATGTTGATGCCATTTTTGCAGCTGGTATTGCAGTAGCAGCATTTCTAGTATTAACTCCTCTTACAGCAACAGTTGATGGCGTTGTTGTAAACGATGTTATTCCGATTGCTAGATTAGGTGCAAAAGGTATGTTTGTAGGTATCTTAGGGGCATTTTTATCAACAAGGATATATGTGTGGGCTATTAAAAAGAATTGGGTAATTAAAATGCCAGAAGGAGTTCCGCCTACTGTTGCAAAATCATTTGCTGCATTAATACCAGGATGCATTGTTATTGGAATATTCTTAAGTATTAGAACTATTTTCTCTTATACACCATGGGGAAATATACACGATTTTATATATGAAATTATACAAATGCCATTAACAGCATTAGGTAGTGGACTAGTTGCTACATTAGTTGCTATATTTGCAATTCAAGTTTTATGGTTCTTTGGATTACATGGACAAATTATAGTTAACTCTGTTTTAGATCCAATTTGGAATACATTATCATTAGAAAATTATGAAGCATTTGTTGCTGGAGCAAAACTTCCAAATGTAGTTACAAAACAATTTATAGAAACATTTACTGTTGGAATGGGTGGTACAGGTATGACATTAGCTGTTGTAATAGGAATTTTAATTTTCTGTAAGAGTAAACAAATGCGTGAGGTAGCAAAGCTTGCAGCACCAGCAGGTATATTTAATGTTAATGAGCCTGTTATATTTGGATTACCAATAGTAATGAATCCTACAATAATAATTCCTTGGGTTTTAGCACCAATGATAGTAGTTACAATATCATATTTTGCTATGAAAACTGGATTAGTACCACCAACAACTGGAGTTGCAGTACCTTGGACCGTTCCTATGTTCTTTAGTGGAATACTTGCTACTAATTCAATAAGAGGTGGTTTATTACAGTTAGTTAACTTTGCAGTAGTATTTGCATGTTGGATGCCATTTATAAAATCATTAGATAAGTTTACATTAAAAGAAGAAAATATAAAGCAGAAGTAAAAGGAGACAAAATAATGAGTAAGGATTATATTTTTCCAGAAAACTTTTGGTGGGGTTCTGCAACGTCTGGACCACAATCTGAAGGTAGATTTAATAAAAAGCATGATAGCGTATTTGATTATTGGTTTGATATAGAACCAGAAGCATTTTTTAATAGAGTAGGTCCTAACGTAGCATCAAATTTTTATAATAGTTACAAAGAAGATTTGGCTATGATTAAAGAAATAGGATTAAATTCATTTAGAACTTCAATACAATGGACTAGACTTATAAAAGATCTAGAAACTGGTGAGGCTGATGAGGACGGAATAAGATTTTATAATGATGTTATAGATGAATGTATTAAAAATGGAATTATTCCAGTTATGAATTTACATCATTTTGATTTACCAGTTGAATTGTATGATAAATATGGTGGATGGGAATCAAAGCATGTAGTGGACTTATTTGTTAAATTCGCAGAAACAGCATTTAAGTTATTTGGAGATAGAGTAAAATATTGGACCACATTTAATGAACCGATAGTTGTTGTTGAAGGTGAGTATTTATACAAGTTCCATTATCCTAAATTAGTTGATGGTAAAAAGGCTGTACAAGTACTATTTAATTTGAATTTAGCATCTGCAAAAGCCATTGAAGCTTATAGAGAGCAAGGTCAAGATGGAAAAATTGGTATAATACTTAATTTAACTCCATCATACTCAAAAAGTAATAGTGATGAAGATATTAAAGCAGCTAAATTTACAGATGATTTCTTTAATAATTCATTTTTAGATCCAGCAATTAAGGGTGAGTTCCCTAAAGAACTTGTTGAAGCTTTAATTAAGGACAATGTTATTTGGGATGCTACTGAAGAAGAGATGAAAATTATAAAAAATAATACAATAGATTTTTTAGGAGTAAATTATTATCAACCAAGAAGAGTTAAAGCAAAAGAAACTGTATTTAATGAAAGTAATGGTTGGATGCCTGATAAATATTTTGATAATTATGAGATGCCGGATAGAAGGATGAATCCATATAGAGGATGGGAAATATATCCTAAATGCATGTATGATATAGCCATTAATATAAAAGAGAACTATGGTAACATTCCATGGTATATTTCTGAAAATGGAATGGGTGTTGAAGGAGAGGAAAGATATATCAATGAAGAGGGTATTATAGAAGATGATTACAGAATAGAATTTTTAGAAGAACATCTACAATACTTACACAAGGGTATTATGGAGGGGTCTAATTGTTTTGGATTCCATTCATGGACACCAATTGATTGTTGGTCTTGGTCTAATGCTTATAAAAATAGGTATGGATATATAGCTGTAGACTTAGAAACTCAAACTAAAACTATTAAGAAATCAGGAAGATGGATCAAAGAAGTATCTAAAAATAATGGTTTTAAAATATCATAGTTTTAATTATAAAAAAGCAATAAATTAAATATTAGTTTAATTGTATCTTAAAAGCTATAATTATATTAAAGAGGTTAATAAGGAGTATCTTAAAACAATATTGTTTTAAGATACTCCTTTGTAAATAATCAAAATTTGTTTGCGAAGAAGAAGGGGGAGATATATGAGTAAAAAGTTAAAGTTAAATTCTATGTTTGGTAATGGGATGGTACTACAGCGTGATACAAATTTAAATATATTTGGAGAAGCAAATGATGGAGATGTAATTACAATAGAATTTAATGATAAAAAGTTAAGTACAGTTGCAAAAAAATATAAATGGAATATAGAGCTTGGATCATTTAAATCTGGTGGTCCATATGAGATGAAGATATCAAATGGTTTTAAAGAAATAGTTATAACGGACATATTAATCGGTGATGTTTATATAGCGGGTGGACAATCTAATATGGAATTTACTCTTAAAGAATCATTAGATGGATACTTAGAAATTAAAGAAGCTAATTATCCTAATATTAGGTATTATAATGTACCAAGAATAGAGTATGAAGATGAAAAAACAAGAATTCCTAATTTAGATGATGGTCAGTGGGAAGTCTGCACACCAGAAAGTTCTAAAGATTTTTCGGCTGTAGCGTACTATTTTGCAAAAGAAATAAATAAAGATATAGATATTCCTATAGGAATAATTGCTTGTAATAAAGGTGGGACATCTGCATCATGTTGGATGAGTGAAGAATATCTATCAAAAAATAAAGATATTAAGGAAGTATACTTAGATAAGTATTTAAATGAAATTAAGGAATTAACATTAGAAGAGGAAGATAGGAATTTAAATATATATGAAGAGATTTTATCAGATTACAATAAAAAAGTATTAGATTATTCAAGAAAATACCCAGAGAGAAGTAGGAAACAGTTAAAAGAAGATTTAGGACACACTCCATGGCCACCTCCTATTGGAAGAAAATCTTTTTTAAGACCATGTGGATTATATGAAACTATGATTAAAAAGATTGTAGGATTTAAAGTAAAGGCTGTTTTATGGTATCAAGGTGAAGAAGATACTCAATACGCCTATTTATATGAAAATTTATTAAGTTTATTAATTGAAAATTGGAGAGAAATATTAGGAATTAAAAACATACCTTTTATATGTGTTCAGTTACCGGGATTTAATGATATGGTTGAAAAAAATTGGCCACTTTTAAGAGAAGCACAATTAAATGTAAGCGAGAAAATGGAGAATGTTGAGATTGTTATATCTATAGATTGTGGAGATGAATTTAATGTTCATCCATTAGAAAAAGAAACTATAGGTAAAAGAATAGCACTTATAGTAAAAGAAAAGATTTATGGTATGAATATAGAAGGACATTCTCCTAAATTAATTAAATCAGAGATTTGTGATAAAAACATAATAATTTTCTTTGAGAGTAATATTAGAATAAAAGGTAATGATAAAGTATTTGGACTTGAAGCATCTATTGATGGAGAAAAGTATTTTAAGATAGATGCACATGTTGAAAATGAAAAAATAATTATTTCAAATAATAATGGTGTTAAATATAAGGTCATAAGATATGGGTGGGCAAATTATCCAGTTGTAAGTTTATATGGTGCAAATGGACTTCCTATTAGTCCATTTAGAATGTGCTTGTAGCAAGAATAAGTAGAACTTTATAAATAATATATATTGTTAAGCAACAGATAATTGATTAATAAAAAAGTACATGAAAAAATAAAAGAGTGCCGATTTTATCAGTACTCTTTCGTTATATACTTTTAATTACTTGCAATCCAAGATATTATCCCTATTATAGGAAAAATAATCCCCCAATATTCTATATCAATAAAGAAGAAAGAATGTTTTTTTCTAAGTATTACTTCTTTCCCAGTTTCTTTATTTATGTATGTTTTTCCTTCATCATTTAGAATGTGTCCTAATAATAGACATAATAGTCCTGCAATAGAAAGTGCTATAAATTTAGGCCAACCATGATCTTGATAATAATTTTGGTTAAATGATATATTAACTAAATATTCAGTTAATATAAGACTAAAAGCAGCCGTTATAGGTGCTAAGATTCCACCTCTACTCCAAATAAGCATAATATTACTCCTTTTTTATATATAATTTTTATGACAATCTTTTGTATATTAACGGGTATTATTATTTATTGTCAATACTTACCTGTTGTTTATTAGAATAGTTAGGAAAAAGTTTACTAAGTTAAAATAAAATTCATTATTTTTAATATAAAGCTTTTACTTTTTATAAAACTCTATAATTCAAATTAATCATAAATACTATTTTTTAATAATTGATCAATGATAGTTTTAATTTTATTAGAAGAGTATAATTTATATTCATTTTTTTTGTGCCATCAGTGGGAAGGGAGAGAGGGGATTTTCACTAATTTATATTAAGTAGTAAAACATAGATAATATAAAGGCTAACGCGTATTTGGTTATTATAGATATAAAAAAGTCCCCACTTTAATAGTGGGGATTTTTAATTAAACATAACGTTAATTTATTGTATTTTTTCATGCTTTTATTCTTATTAATTTCAAGCATATATATTCAGAGTTACAGGTATTTCTGTATGGTAAAAGATCCTGCAGAAATTATTACTATTATTATTTAATTGATTTTAAAAAATTTATTAAGTTAGTTGTTTCATCTGTAGCTGGAACTTTTAATATATAATCTATCTTTTGGTATGTTACTATTAATACTATATTTTCTAAAAACGTTACTTCTTTTATATCATGAAAATAAAGTTTCCTATTGTTATTATTGAATAATATAAAATCATCAAAAACTTTTATATGAGTAACATTATTAACATTAAAATCTTTATTATCTAATTTACTAATGATAAAAATATATATATTCCTTAAATTTTTGATTATAAATAAAGAGAATATACAGAGAATAAAAGTGTAAATATAATAATTTGGAAGATAATTATATTTTATCAGGTTATTTAGTATATTAAGACTAAATATAAATAATAAAAATGAAATCAGTATAAGAAGCTTTTTTGTACTTCATAATAATTTTTACGTATAAAATTATTATCAATATAGTAGGTAACACCAATATTTATATCTTCTTTTGTAATTATTTGAGAAAATTCGCAAGTATAATTTTTCATAGTATACCCTCCAGAAACTATTTATTGTAATTGTAACATTATATGTAATATATTGTAATGTAAGTATAAGTAAGAAGAGTATTATAAATTATAATATGTATTTGAATTAGAGTGAAAATATTTAAGATATAAAATATATAAATATAGTCAGAAGGAATTATAAGATACAAGGTATTTTACGTTAGAATCAATAACAGTACCATAAAATAAATTTAAATTATAAAAGAAAATAAATTCAACGTTTGAGAAGGTCTTTAAGAAATTCTTTTTTTATAAATTTTATTGTAGAAGTAGGAAAAAGAATAATAAATATAAAAAGAAAGCACTATCAAAGTACTGTAAAAGTAAGTGATAGTGCTTTCTTTTTGTAAAATTATGGTGCCACCAGTGGGAATCGAACCCACACGGTAAAACCGCATGATTTTGAGTCATGTGCGTCTGCCAGTTCCGCCATGGTGGCAAAGTAAAGTTTACGAATAAAAATATTATAGCAAATAATAGAAAAAAATTCAATGGCGAAATAAATATATCAAAAAAATGAAAAAATTTAATATTATAGTTGTTTGATTGTAACACTTTTGTTAAAATGTATGTAGGATAAAACTAACCCCACCGGGGCAGTTTTTGACCTAGCTAGAAAAGTAAACTAATTTTTTATACATAAAAAGCAGTTTATAATCTAATAATTAGGGAGGAGAAATAAGAATATGATGTATTCAACAGAAGTTCAAGAAATGTGTGTAATCGCTAAAGGACCTAACCATGGACCAGCACCAATTCCTGTAGAAGGAAAATGGGTTTTAGCTAAAGAAGTAAAAGATATCTCAGGTCTTACTCATGGAGTAGGTTGGTGTGCACCTCAACAAGGAGCTTGTAAGCTTACTTTAAACGTTAAAGATGGAATAATAGAAGAGGCATTAGTAGAAACTATAGGATGTTCAGGTATGACTCACTCAGCTGCTATGGCTTCAGAAATATTACCAGGAAAGACTATATTAGAAGCATTAAACACAGACTTAGTTTGTGACGCTATAAACACTGCAATGAGAGAATTATTCTTACAAATCGTATACGGAAGATCTCAAACTGCATTCTCAGAAGGTGGACTACCTGTAGGAGCTGGACTTGAAGATTTAGGAAAAGGATTAAGATCACAAGTTGGTACTATGTACGGAACAGTTGCTAAAGGACCAAGATACCTTGAAATGGCAGAAGGATACGTAACAAAAGTTGCTTTAGATGCTGATAACGAAATTATCGGATACAAATTCGTTCACTTAGGAAAAATGATGGAATTCGTTGCTAAGGGAATGAGCGCTAACGAAGCAATGGAAAAAGCAGCAGGACAATACGGAAGAGTAGCTGACGCTGTTAAATTAATAGATCCAAGACACGAATAATTAATTTTAATTTGTAAGGAGGAATTTTAATCATGGCATTATTTGAAAGTTATGAAAGAAGAATAGACCAAATCGTTCCTGTACTTAACAAGTACGGAATGGAAAAAATAGAAGATGCTAAAGCTGTATGTGATGCTGCAGGAATAGATCCATACACAATCGTAAAGGAAACTCAACCAATCGCATTTGAAAATGCTGGATGGGCTTACACTTTAGGAGCTGCTATAGCTATAAAGAAAGGTTGCAAAAAAGCTGCTGATGCTGCTGAAGCAATCGGAGAAGGATTACAAGCTTTCTGTATCCCTGGATCAGTTGCTGATGACAGAAAAGTTGGACTAGGACACGGAAATCTTGGAGCAATGCTTTTAAGAGAAGAAACTAAATGTTTCGCTTTCTTAGCAGGACACGAATCATTCGCTGCTGCTGAAGGAGCTATCAAAATAGCAGAAAAAGCAAACAAAGTAAGAAAAGAACCATTAAGAGTTATCTTAAACGGTCTTGGAAAAGATGCTGCTATGATAATCTCAAGAATTAATGGATTCACATATGTTGAAACAGCATTTGATTTCTACACTTCAGAATTAAAGATAGTAAGAGAAAAAGCTTACTCAAACGGAGATAGAGCAAAGGTTAGATGTTACGGTGCTAACGACGTTAGAGAAGGGGTTGCTATAATGCACTCAGAAGGAGTTGACGTATCAATCACTGGTAACTCAACTAACCCAACAAGATTCCAACACCCAGTTGCTGGAACATACAAGAAAGAATGCGTAAATGCAGGAAAGAAATACTTCTCAGTTGCATCAGGTGGTGGTACTGGAAGAACTCTTCACCCAGATAACATGGCTGCAGGTCCAGCTTCATACGGTATGACTGATACAATGGGAAGAATGCACTCAGATGCACAATTCGCAGGATCATCATCAGTTCCAGCTCACGTTGAAATGATGGGTCTTATCGGAATGGGTAACAACCCAATGGTAGGAGCTACTGTTGCTGTAGCTGTTGCTGTTGAAGAAGCAATGAACAAATAATTAATTCATTGTAATAGTAACTTTTAGATTATAAAGGTTTAAAATAGAGCTTCATACAAGATTTTGTTAGGTCTTGTATGAAGCTTTTTTTATTGTATAATATAGGTATTAATAAACATAAAAGATAAAAAAAGGAATAAAATTAAATTAAGAGAGTTTTGCATGTGGAGGGAATTTATGATTAAGTATGATGAAGGTATTGAGTATTATGAAAAGGAAAACATAAATAATATATTAACCAATATAGAAAGTTTAAATGAAGAAACAGCTATGGTAATTGATGGGACTATGTATATAATAACAAGAGATGGTAAGGATATATTTATTGAAAAAATAAAAAATGTATTATAAAAATTAAGGCAGGTTTAGGTATACCTGCCTTAATTTTTATTTGCATATGAAAAGGAATTGGGCTAGTACACTTTATATTTTGAAGTTTTTATAATTAAAATATGTAAATAAGAGATTAAAGAAAAATTTATTCATAATTAATTAACTTTCTATTAATTGTAATATAAATATGCGAGAAGTATTATTTAGATAGAATTATCACACTTAAAATTTTAAGGGGGGAAAGATTATGTCAACAGAATTAATAAGAGCAATTATATTTATAACATCAGCATTAATATTTTACACAATAGGTGTATGGTCAGAAAAAAAAGAAGGAGAACTTAAGAAATGGCACGTAATAATTTTTTATTGTGGCCTAGTATGTGATGCATTAGGAACACATTTTATGAGTGATATAGCAGGTGGAGTTGAATTAAATCTTCATGGAGTTACAGGAGTAATGGCATTATTACTTATGTTATTCCATGCAGCTTGGGCAACAATAGTACTTATTAAAAATAATCCAGAATCTAAGGCTAAATTCCATAAATTTAGTATAGTAGTATGGGCAATATGGTTAATACCATACTTTACAGGAATGATAGTTGGAATGGGAAGAATACATTAATAAAAAATATTTGAAAAATTCTTTATCATATGATAATATCAAAACATTATATAAATTTTAGGAGGATCAAAAATGACAATAGAACCAGAATCGGGGAGTATTATTCCGCAGCTTATATTAGTAATAATATTAACAGCAATCAACGCCTTTTTCTCATCAGCAGAAATGGCTATAGTATCAGTAAATAAAAATAAAGTTAGATACTTAGCAGAAGGCGGAAATAAGAAGGCAATTTTGCTTGAAAAAGTTATTAAAAATCAAAGTAACTTTTTAGCGACAATACAAGTTGGAATAACTCTTGCAAGTTTCTTTTCAAGTGCATCAGCTGCAACTGGAATTTCAAGTGCTTTTTCAAATGAATTAAGCAAATTAAATATACCATATGCAGAACAAATATCAGTGATTATAGTTACTGTAATATTATCTTATTTTACACTAGTATTCGGAGAATTAGTTCCTAAAAGGATGGCACTTCAAAAGAAAGAAAAAACTGCATTATCATCTGTAAAAGTAATATATTTTACATCAATAATAGCAAAACCATTTATAAAAATACTTTCAGTATCAACTGCACTTAGTTTAAAACTAATTGGGGTTAATGAAAGTGGAATTGAAGAAAAAGTATCTAAAGAAGAGATACAAGCTCTAATATCAGAAGGGGAAGCTGAAGGAGCTATAGATGAAGATGAAAAAGAGATGTTAAATGGAATATTTGAGTTTAATGATAGACTATCAAAGGAAATTATGACATCTAGAAAAGATACTTATATGTTAGATATATCTTCAAATATAAGTGAATATGTTGATGAAATAATAAATGTTCAATATTCAAGAATCCCTGTTTATGAAGATGGCATAGATAATATAGTAGGTATTCTATATATAAAAGACTTTTTCATAGAAGCAAGAAAAGTTGGATTTGAAAATGTAAATATACGAAATATTCTACATAAGCCATATTTTGTACCAGAGACGAAAAGAATTAATGAGTTATTTAAGGAACTTCAATTAAATAGAAACCATATGGCAATATTAATTGATGAATATGGTGGTTTTTCAGGAATTGTAACAATGGAAGACTTAATTGAAGAAGTTATGGGTGATATCGATGATGAGTATGATATGGATGAACCAGACATTAAAAAACTTGGTGACAATAAATATTTAGTCAAAGGTACTATAAGCATCTATGATTTTAATGAAGAGTTTGGTGCTGAGATTGAAGAAGGAGACTACGATACTTTAAATGGATATATAACAACTCATATTGGAAAAATACCTAAAGAAGGTGTAAAGATAGAATTTGTTATAAAAAATATAAAATTAAAAGTTTTAAAGGTTAGAAATAGAAGAATTGAAGAAGTAGAAATTACAATCTTGGAAGACGAAAAAAACTCTAAGGAAGAATAATCAATATAAGGTTAATTTAGGTTTAATTATCTGAATTAACCTTTTTATTTTTAAAACACGAATAATGATGAAAAAATAAAAGGTATAAAGTTCGTATATTTACCGTAATAACAAAAATAATTTAAAGGAAATTAAAAAATATTCGTATTTAGGGTAGAAATTTGTTGAAAAATAAGATATTATAGTTCTCGGACGAAAATTATTAAGAGAGAGTGGTAACATGAGAAACTTCTTTAAAAAAGATGGATTACTTGATAACTATTTTGAAATAAGTAAAAATGGTTCAAACACAAAAAGAGAAATCGTTGCAGGATTAACAACATTTATGACTATGGCGTACATACTAATTGTTAATCCATCAATATTAGCAGCTGCAGGAATGGATCAAGGAGCAGTATTTACAGCAACAGCACTTTCAGCATTTGTTGCAACTATGCTTACTGGATTATATGCTAAACTACCTTTTGCACAAGCACCTGGAATGGGATTAAATGCTTTCTTTGCTTATACAGTAGTTGTTGGTATGGGATATTCATATCAATTTGCATTAACAGCGGTTTTCTTAGAAGGTATAATATTTATACTACTTACATTATGTAATGTCAGAGAAGCGATAGTAGATTCAATACCAGAATGTATTAAAAAAGGTATATCAGTTGGTATCGGTCTTTTAATAGCTTTAATTGGATTAGAGGGAGCTGGTATTGTAGTACATCCAGCAGATGGTGGAACAATACTTGCACTTGGAAATATAACTAAAGGAGCAGGATTACTTGCTATAATAGGATTATTAATTACAGGAGTTCTTTTAGCGAAAAACGTTAGAGGTGCTTTATTCTTTGGAATGATGATAACAGCTATAATTGGAATTCCATTTGGAATAACTCCAATGCCAACAGGATTTATGAGTGCACCACCTTCAATTAGCGGAGTACTTTTTAATTTTGAATGGCACAATATATTCTCAATGGATATGGTAATAGTTTTATTCACATTATTATTTATGGATTTATTTGATACAATAGGAACTTTAGTTGGAGTTGCAACTAAAGCAAAAATGCTTGATGAAAATGGAAAAGTTCCAAATATCAAAAAGGCATTACTTTCAGATGCTATAGGTACAACTTTTGGTGCATGTGTAGGAACAAGTACAGTAAGTACTTTTGTTGAAAGTGCATCAGGTGTTGCAGAAGGTGGAAGAACAGGACTTACAGCAGTAACTACAGCTGTAATGTTTGGATTATCATTATTATTTGCACCTATATTTGCGTCAATAACTCCAGCTGTAACAGCATCAGCTTTAATATTAGTTGGTTTATTTATGATTGAACCTATAAGAAGTATAAACTTAGAAGATTATACAGAATCAATACCAGCATTTTTAACTATGATTATGATGCCATTTTCATATAGTATATCAGATGGTATTATATTCGGAGTAATATCATATATAATACTTAAATTATTTACTGGTAAAGTAAAAGAAATAAGTATAACAACTGTAATTATAGGAGTAATATTCTTACTTAAATTCTTAGTTTAAAATATAAAATCCTGTGATTTATATAAATCACAGGATTTTTTTAGCAGTTATATAAAAAATAATAATCTTAATGATTTAATAAACTAAAGTAGTGAATTCATAAATTAAATAATAAATACAAGAAATAATATTATTGAATTAATAAAATAAGTCTATAATTTCGAATGAATATGAAAAAAATATATAAAAAAATAGTATATTGTCGAAAAGTAAAAATTTTGATATAATATACCAGTAAAAATATAACTAAACTAAGAAAGCGAGAGAAGACAATGTCAAATCAAGATAAAAAACTAAGATGGTATAATCTTGCTATGATGGCGTTTGTTTCTGTTTGGGGATTTGGTAATGTTGTTAATAACTTTGCCAACCAAGGATTACAAGTTATCGTATCATGGGTCTTAATTATAGGACTATATTTTGTACCATATGCTTTAATGGTTGGTGAACTTGGATCAGTATTTAAAGATGGTAAAGCTGGTGTAAGTACATGGATTAGAGAAACTAAAGGAACGACACTTGCATATTTTGCAGGATGGACTTATTGGGTTGTACATATACCTTATTTAGCACAAAAGCCACAAACTTTATTAGTAGCATTAGGATGGGTATTTAAAGGTAACGGTGATCTTGTAAAATCAATGGATCCTTTAGTAGCTCAACTTATTACTTTAGGAATATTCCTATTATTCTTATGGATAGCTTCAAGAGGTATGACATCACTTAAACTTATCGGAACAATAGCAGGGGCAGCGACATTTATCATGTCTATACTTTATATAGTATTAATGATAGCAGCACCAGCTATAACTGGAGCAACAATAGCTACAACTAATATCTCATTTGATACTATAGTGCCTAATTTTAACTTTGCATATTTTACAACAATAGCTATGCTTGTATTCTCAGTTGGTGGAGCAGAAAAAATATCACCTTATGTAAATAATACAAAAAATGCAAGCCGTGAATTCCCTCTAGGAATGATAATACTTGCAGTAATGGTTGCAGTATCAGCAATACTTGGATCATTTGCAATGGGAATGATGTTTGATGCAAATCATATTCCTAAAGACCTTATGATGAATGGTCAATATTATGCTTTCCAAAAGCTTGGAGAATACTATGGAATAGGTAATGTATTCTTAATTATATATGCTATTGCAAATGCTTTAGCACAAATATCAGCATTAATATTCTCAATAGATGCACCACTTAAAGTATTATTATCAGAAACTGATGATAACTTTGTACCTAAAGGATTAACAAAGACTAATAAATATGGAGCACCAATAAAAGGATATTTAATGACTGCTATACTAGTTGGTATACTAATAATTGTACCAGCACTTGGAATCGGTAATGTAAATGAACTGTATAACTGGTTATTAAGATTAAATGCAGTTGTAATGCCACTTAGATATTTATGGGTATTCTTAGCATTCATATTACTTAAGAAAGCTGGAGACAAATTTAAAACAGATTATAAATTCGTTAAAAATGATAAGCTTGCATTAGCAATTGGTGTTTGGTGTTTTGCATTTACAGCAGTTGCATGTATATTAGGAATGGCACCACAAGGAGTTGAAGCTTTAACAGGCGGATGGTGGTTCCAATTAATATTAAATGTAGCAACACCATTTATATTAATTGGACTTGGATTTATCCTTCCTAAAATTGCAAGAAGACAAAAATAGAAGCTTAATAAATATAATGTGACATCTACATTTTAGTGGATGTCACTTTTTTCAAATAAATGTTAATAAAAATGAAAGAGAAATCTCTTTAATACTTAACAATTAAATTGTATAATAATAAAAAATAATAATATTATAAAGGAATGAGAGAATGAATAGAAATTTAAAATTCGCATTATATTTTATAATAACTATACTAGTAATTGGAGTAGTTGCAAAAGTATTTATTACGTTATTACCGTTTTTACTAGCTGCAATATTAGTAATGTGGATAATATTTAAAGTAAGAGGCTATTTTACTAAAAATAAAAAGAGTGATTATAATAGAGAATATGAAGAGACTTACACATATGAAAGTCATGATAATAATACTACAAGCAGCGATGATGATGATTTTGATACTTCAAAAGCTATAGATGTTGATTATGAAGAAATAGATAAAGATAAATAATAAAGATATGTTAATCCGTATTTAATAAAGAGGGGTAATATAATGAACTTTAGAAAACTAAAGATTTTTTACGAAACTGCAATTAATTTAAATATGACTAAAGTGGCTAAGGCTTTATATATAAGTCAGCCATCTGTAAGTCAAGCGATACAAGAACTTGAAGAAGAACTTGGAGTTAAAGTTTTTGATAGAATAGGTAAAAGACTTAGTCTAACATACGAAGGAGAAGTATACTTTAACTACGTTAGAAGAATACTAAATCTTTATGATGAAGGCGCACAAAAAATTAGAATGATAAATAATAAAGAAGAAGGTAAAATTGTAATTGGAGCAAGTACTACAATAGGTATATATATTTTACCTGACATAATTAAAGATTTTGTTGAAAGAAATAAAGGAATAGAAATTTCTCTTATAATAGAAAATACTAAAAATATAGAAAAAATGATACTTCAAAATAAAATAGATTTTGCTTTTATCGAAGGAAAAGTACATTCTGATGAAATAAAATATGAAAAGATATGGAAAGATGAAATTGTATTTATAGCACCTTGTAATGATAAATGGAATGAGAAATCAACTATAGAAAAAGATGAGTTAAAGAAAGAGAAATTTATAATTAGAGAAAAAGGTAGTGGAACTAGGGAAATAGTAGAGACATACTTAAAAGATAAGTCTATAGAATATAATATTTTTATGGAGCTTGGAAATAGTGAAGCTATAAAAAGAAGTGTAGAAGCAGGTCTTGGAATTGGATGCATATCTAAGCAATGTATAAAAGAAGAAATTAAGAGAAAAAAATTAAAAAATATAACATTAGATAAAGAAACTATAGAAAGAGACTTATTGTTATTAGTTCATAAAGATAAATTTATAAGTAATAATATGAATGAATTTATGGATGAAGCAAGAGCTTATAAAGTATAGTTAATAAATAGCTGTATGAAAATAAACTAATAAAATTTATTTTCATACAGCTATTTTTATTTAAGAAAGATTAGTAAAATTGAAAATAATAGGGAAATAATGTATAATAAATTAAATTACTACAAACTAGTAATTAAAAGGGGGCAGAATATTTATGGAAAAAATAAAAATGAAAAATCCATTAGTTGAAATGGATGGGGATGAAATGACAAGAGTTTTATGGAAAGCAATAAAGGATGAGCTTATAAGTCCTTATGTAGACCTTAAAACTGAATACTATGATCTAGGAATAGAAAATAGAGATAAAACTAATGATGAAGTCACAACTCTTGCAGCAGAAGCAATAAAAAAATATGGGGTAGGAGTAAAATGTGCAACAATAACTCCTAATGCAGATAGAGTAAAAGAATATAATTTAAAAGAAATGTGGAAAAGTCCAAATGGCACAATAAGAGCAATATTAGATGGTACTGTATTTAGGACACCTATATGCATAAGTTCTATTAAGCCTTTCGTGAAAAACTGGAAAAAACCAATTACTATAGCTAGACATGCTTATGGGGATATATATAAAGATGTGGAAATGAAAATAGAAGGAAAGGGAAAGTGTGAATTAGTATTTACAGATGAGAATGGAAATGAAAAGAGAGAATTAATTCAAAATTTTGATGGGGATGGAATTGTTCTTGGAATGCATAATTTAAAATCATCAATAGAAAGTTTTGCAAGAAGCTGCTTTAACTTTGCATTAGAATGTAAATCGGATTTATGGTTCTCTGCAAAAGATACAATATCAAAAAAATATGATCATACATTTAAAGATATTTTTAAAGAAATATATGAAAAAGAATATGAAGAAAAATTTAAAGAAGCTAAAATAGAATATTTTTATACTTTAATAGATGATGCTGTTGCTAGAGTAGTTAAATCTGAAGGTGGAATTATTTGGGCTCTTAAAAATTATGATGGGGATGTTATGAGTGATATGGTAGCTACAGCTTTTGGATCATTAGCTATGATGACATCGGTATTAGTATCACCAGATGGAAATTACGAATATGAAGCTGCACATGGAACGGTTCAAAGACATTATTATAAACATCTAAAAGGTGAAGAAACTTCAACAAATTCAATGGCAACAATATTTGCTTGGAGCGGAGCTTTAAAAAAGAGAGGAGAACTTGATAATAATAAAGAACTTGTAAGATATGCAGAAGTTTTAGAAAAGGCATCAATTGATACTATTGAAAGTGGAGTAATGACAAAAGACTTAGCAATTATATCAGATGATAAAAATATTAAGGTTGTAAATAGTTTTGATTTTATAAAGGCTATAAAAGAAAAAATGAAAAATTTATTATAGATTAATTTAAAAGAAGATGTATATGATACATCTTCTTTTAAATTTAAAATACTAATATTTACATTCTAAATAGATATTATGTAAACAGAATAGCAATAAAGTTACAAAAAAATATAATTTTTTATATTTTTTTAACAAAAAATGTTTACAAATAGGAAAGTATTGTATAAAATAGTTAATATAAGGAATAAGACAGAGTGATAAAATAATAAACGTAGTAATAATTATAATATTAGATCAGTAATAGCTTTTATGAAAAGGATTTAATAAAAAAATAGTAAAAGTATGTACAATATATTAAAAATGTGATAAAATTGTAAATATAAATGGAAATTATTACATATAAAAAATTACTGACAAACATTTAATATTTATTTTTAGAAGGGGTTGTAGAAAAATGAATAAAGTTTTAGTTTTATCTAAAGGAACTGGACAAGCAAAGTCTTTTGAAAGAGTTATGGTTGAACATACTGAAAAAAATTCATTAGATATAGAATGGATTTTTTCAAATCAATCAGAAATGAGTAAATATGTAGATAACGGAGATATTAATGTTGTTATTATATCACCAGAAATGATGCTTGTTGAAGCTAAGATAAAAGAAGAACTAGATGCTAAAAATGTGCCATATGTTGTTTTAAAACCAGTTGATTTCGGGCTTAAAAGAGTGGACAAGATATTACCTTTATTAGAACCACATTTTAATTAATGTAAAAAAGGTATGGGAAAAACTTTAAGAAAAAATAATAAAGAGTAATTAAATTGAGGCTTATATAATACTATTATTATATAAGCACAATACAGGGTTTTATGTAATCTTTTACAAAGGGAATTATTTATTAGCTATGCATGTTTTAAAATCTAAGTGGTTTGACGGAATTTCTAATCACAAGGTTTTATATAACATTCATATAAATTTATTATTTTATTAATTTTGGGGGGGAACCGAAATGAAATTTATGGACAAATTTGCTGCCTGGCTTGAAAGAGTATTGATGCCAATCGCATCAAAATTAGGTAGCCAAAGACACTTAGCTGCGCTAAGAGATGGATTTATAGCTTATCTACCAATTTCTTTAATTGGTGCTGTAGGAACAATGTTCCTAAACGTTTTACTTAAACCGGACTCATTAATAGGTAAAGAATTAATGAAGATTGACACTTACAAGGATACAGTTTTTCCTTTCCTTGAAAAGTATGTAAACACAGTATTCAACCAAATGTGGTGGGCTACACTTGCAATGACAACTATTTACTTATTAGTTACAATTGCATATGCATTCTGTAGATCACAAGATGTTGACCCACTTGCAGGAGCTCTTGTTGCTGTTGCTTCATATTTAGCAATGGTACCAGATAGCTTAAAAATAGCTGGAGGAACTTCAACTATAACAGGTATGACTGAAAATGCGGATAAAGTACCTGAAACTTTAAATGCTATTGCAGCAAAACTTCAAGTAGATGCTGCTGCTGTTAAAGATGCTCTTATTGGAGCTGATTTTATAACTGATACACCAACTTGGGGAAATATAAGTTGGACATCATTTAACTCAACTGCAATGTTTACAGGAATTCTTGTTGCATTAGTTTCAGCTCAACTTTTCTGTGCTATTAACAAAAAAGGATGGGTTATCAAATTACCAGATCAAGTACCACCAGCAGTTTCAAAAGCATTCTCAGCTGTTATACCAGGTATCTTAACAGTTGGTGTATTCGCAATCATTTCAATGATATTCATGAAAATTGTAGGTACTGACTTCAAGAACTGGATTGATCAAACAATACAACAACCATTAACTAAATTTGGACAATCACCATTTACTTATATAGGATTAATTACTTTATCACAATTATTATGGTTCTTCGGATTACATGGTTTAAATATGGTAGAACCTGCTCTTAACACTCTATATTTACCAACATTAAATGAAAATATAGAACTTGTTAACCAAGGTAAAGAAGCTCTTCATATATTCACAAGAAACTTCGTTGACGTTTATGCAATGCCAGGTGGATCAGGTGGTACATTAGCATTAATTGTTGCAATATTCATATTCTCTAAGAGACAAGAAAATAGAGAACTTGCAAAACTTGCTTCAGTACCAGCAATATTCCAAATCAATGAACCAGTAATATTTGGTTTACCAATCGTGTTAAACCCAATTTACTTCATACCATTTGTATTAATTCCAGGTATACTATGTACAATTGCTTACTTCGCGACAAGTATGGGACTAGTTGATAAGATTAGTGCATTCATTCCATGGACTTGTCCTCCAGTAATATCTGCATTCTTAGCAACTAATGGAGATATCAAAGCTACAATTTTAGCTGCATTACTATTCTTACTAGCATTAGTAATTTGGGCTCCATTCGTTATAGCTGCAAATAAGATGGGAAATGATGAATAATAAATAAATTTTTGAAGTGCATAAGCCTTATGGCTTATGCCTTCTTTTAATAGTTAACAAAATGTATATTGAAGATTAAAATTATATTATAAACTTTAGAATATAATTATTTTATAGCATAATTTTAGTTTTTAATTTTTGGGAGGGAATAATATGTCATTTAAAAATTCAGTAGAAGTAAATTATCCAGTAGAGGAAGTATTTAAAGTATTTATGAGAGCAGCTAAAAGAGACTTTCCAAAGTTTGATGATAAAAATCCTATAGGAGCATCAGTTACAAAAAAAGGTGGAGCATATGCTGGGAAAAGTGTAGATATGAATGTAGAAGTAACTGATTATAAACAAAATGAATTATATCAAATAACAAGTGTAAGAAATAAGTTATCTTTTGTTTCAACATATAGATTCAAAAAAATAGATGATAATAAGTGTTTATTTACATTAGAAGAAAGCGATAGTACATCAGGAATATTTAAAGGAATAAACTCTATGCTTCAAAATCTACTATTTAAAAGTAGAATTAAAAAAAGATTTGCTTTTTTAGTTAGTGGCTTAGAAGCAGAAATGAAAAATTATAGAGAGATGATAGAGAAAAATTCTAAGAAAAATTAAGTTCTTATTTTTATATAAGGAGAAGAATGAGATATGGGTATAAAAGGATATATGAAATATTATAAGCTTTTAGAAGAGTTAAAAAAAGATAAAACAACAGTTGAATTTAAATATAACCCATCAGTGTCTGGAACTTATAATGTTAAAATTGAAGGTGGAAAAATGCCTCAAGGAGAAGTTATTGAAGAAGCTTCAAACAGTTTACAAGAATTACTTGGAAAAGTATATACAAATTATAAAGAAAAGAGTAGATAATAAAAACTACAAGCATTTTTGCTTGTAGTTTTCTTATTATAATGAAAAGTTCCCATCTTTAAATACTTGAACTTCTTCTGAATTTTGAGTTATACCAATAATATTAAGGTCTTTTGATCCTATCATGAAATCAACATGTACTAAAGATATATTAGAGTTTGCATTTAGAAGCTCATCTTCACTCATATTTTCTCCATTTTTAATACATGATGGATAAGCTTTTCCAAGTGCTAGATGACAAGAAGCATTCTCATCAAATAATGTATTATAAAATAATATATTTGAATTTGAAATAGGTGAATCATAAGGTACAAGTGCAACTTCACCTAAATATCTAGAACCTTCATCAGTATTTAGAAGTTCATTTAAAGAATCATAGCCTTCTTTAGCAGTAAAATCTACTACTTTTCCATCTTTAAAAGTTAATGAAAAATCAGTTATTAAATTTCCACCATAATTTAAAGGTTTAGTGGAAACTACTTTTCCGTTAACACCGTTTCTTTTTGGAGTTGAGAATATTTCTTCTGTCGGCATATTTGCAATAAATTCTATACCGTTTTTAGTATAATCTGCACCACCACACCAAATATGGCCTTCTGGTAATTCAATATTAAGGTCTGTTCCTAGAGAATTTTTAAATATAAGCTTTTTAAAATTAAACTTATTTAATTTACCCATATTGCTTTTTAAACTTTCTAAATGAATATCCCATGCTTTAGATGGGTCTTCATTATTAAGTCTCATTACATTAAAAATTGCATTCCATAATTTATCTACAGCTTCATCTTCACTGCAATCATTAAATACTTTCATTGCCCAAGCTTTAGTTGGCATTGATATAACGCACCAAGCATTCTCATTATTCATAAGTTTATTAGAATAATTTTTTAGTGCTAAGCTTTTTGCTTTACTTGAAGAGGCAATTTTTTTTGAGTCAATACCTTTAAATAAAGAAGGGTTACTTGCTGAGATAGAAATAAAAGAAGCACCATTATCTACGAAATAATTATATTTGTCTACTTCGTATTGTGGTACATTAGATAAAGTTTCTATTGAAGCGTTTTGAAATCTTAATTTTGTAAAAAGTTCATCAGAATAATTAATATAAACATCTTTTGCACCAATTTCAAATGCTTCTTCTGCTAAAAGTTTTGCAAAATTGCTACATTCTATAGGAGAGTTAATAAATAAAAGTTTGTCTTTTTGAAGGTTAACTCCTTTAGTAACAACTAGTTTAGCATATTTTTTTAATAAACAATCAAAGTTATTCATTATTAGTATCACCGCCTAAATTTTTAATATTATTTTACCATAAAATATGAAAAAAATACTAATGTAAATAATAAGATATGAGATTGTTGTAAGAAGAGTTAATAAGTAATATAATATATTTACTTGATTTTGTTTAAATATAAGAAAATGGGGTGAGTTTAACATGACTGATTTATTAAATCAATTAGTAGAGAAAAATAAAATCTACGGCAAAGAGGGTAAGCTAGCTTCATATATTCCAGCACTACTTAAAGCTGATGTAAATGATTTAGGTATTGCAATAATAGGCTTAGATGGGAAAGAATATTTTGCAGGTAATTGTACTAAAGAATTTACAATACAAAGTATTTCAAAGGTAGTTAGTTTAATACTTGCATTAAAAGATAACGGTATAGAAAATGTACAAAAAAAAGTAAATGTTGAGCCAACTGGAGAAGGTTTTAATTCAATAGTAAAACTTGAAACAACAGATACTAAAAGACCTTATAATCCTATGATAAATGCAGGGGCAATAGTTACTACTTCTTTAATTAAAGGAAGAACGGAAGAAGAAAAGCTTAGAAGGCTAATAGATTTTATGAAGAAGGCAACAAATAACGATGAAATCAAAATAAATGAAGAAGTATATATTTCTGAAAAGCTTACTGGAGATAGAAATAGAGCACTTGCATACTTTATGAAAAGTAATGGAATATTAGAAGGAAATGTAGAGGCAATATTAGATTTATATTTTAGACAATGTTCAATTGAAGCAAATGCTAGAGATCTTGCAAGATTTGGAGCAGTACTTGCAAATGATGGTGTTATTCCATGGAGTGGAGAAGTATTAATAGAGAAGAAAATATGTAAAATGGTTAAATCAATAATGGTAACTTGTGGTATGTACGATGCATCTGGTGAATTTGCAGTGAATATTGGAATACCAGCTAAAAGTGGAGTTGGAGGAGGAATTGTAGGTTCTGTTCCTAAGCGAATGGGAATAGGAGTATATGGTCCAGCTTTAGATGAAAAAGGTAACAGTATTGCAGGTATAAAAATACTTAAAGATTTATCAGAAGAATTAGACCTTAGCATATTTTAGAATAAAAAATAAATTTAAGTAACCTTTGAGTGTTATAATAAGCTTTAAAGGATATAATTATAACTATGGGCCTAAGGCTTAAGTTAAGGAGGAAAATATGGAAAAAGTATTGATTTTGGATTCTAACTCACTTATGAATAGAGCCTTTTATGCATTACCACCGACTCTTACTAATAATGAAGGAGTTCATACTAATGCTATATATGGCTTTACTAATATGCTTCTAAAAATGAAAGAAGATATAAATCCTGATTATATAGTAGCAGCTTTTGATAAAAAAGCTCCAACATTTAGACATGAAGCATATGGAGATTATAAGGCAGGAAGAAAAAAGATGCCAGAAGAACTTAGAGAACAATTTCCACTAGTTAAGGAAATGCTAAATCTTCTTGGAATTAATATATATGAATTAGATGGATTTGAAGCTGATGATATTATTGGAACAGCTGCAAAAGAAGCATCAAAAAATGGAATGGAAGTTTATATTGTAACTGGAGATAAAGATGCGCTTCAGCTTGCAGATGATAATATAAATGTTATTATTACAAAAAAAGGAGTTTCAGAAACTGCTGAATATAATAAAGAAGCGTTTATAAAGGAATTTGAAGTAACACCAACACAATTTATAGATGTTAAAGGACTTATGGGAGATAAGTCAGATAATATTCCAGGGGTTCCGGGAGTAGGAGAAAAGACTGCCTTTAAGTTAATTAAAGAATATGGTTCTGTAGAAGAGGTTTTAAAGAATATAGATAATATTAGTGGTAAAAAACTAAAAGAAAATCTAGAAACTTATACTGAACAAGCAATCTTTAGTAAGAAATTAGCTACTATAATGACTGAAGTTCCAATAGATAATTTACTAGATGGAATAAGAAAGAAAAATGAGATAAATAAAGAAGGACTTAAAGAACTTCTTTTAAATCTTAGAATGCAATCTTCTTTAACTAAGTTTATAGGTGAAGAAGAAAAAGAAGAAATAGCAATTAATGAAATAGAGTCATTAGAACAATTAAAAAGTCTATTAAAAGATAATAAAACATATTATATAGCTTATGACATAGAAGAATCACCTTTAAATTCAAAGAGAAAAATTAATCATATTATATTTGGAGATGAAGGAAAGGCTACAGAGTTTAAGTTTAAAGACTTTTATGAAAGCGAAAAAGAAGAAGTTACAAAAATATTAAAAGAATTCTTTGAAGATGAAAATAAGAAAAAAGTAATACATGATGGCAAAGCTTTAATTAAAATATTAAGTATGATGGGTATACAAATTAAAGGATTTGAGTTTGACACTGCTATCTCAGCATATTTAATAGACTCATCAAAAAGTGAATATGCATTAAGTAGTATTATAGGAACATTTATTGGAAATGAAATTTCAAAAGACTATGAAGGACTTTTAGAAGGATCTACATATCTTAAGAAATTATATGAAATTCTTACTAATAAGATTAAAGAAGAAAATATGGAAGAATTATACTATAATATCGAGCATCCACTTATATTTGTATTAGCTGGTATGGAGAACGAAGGATTTAAAATTGATACTGATGTTTTAGATGAACTTCAAGATAAGTTTAAAAAAGAAATTCAAATTGTAGAAAATGAAATTTATGAAATGGCTGATGAAAAGTTTAACATAAATTCACCAAAGCAACTTGGAAAAATTCTATTTGAAAAATTAGATTTACCTGTTATAAAGAAAACAAAAACTGGTTACTCAACAAATGCTGATGTTTTAGATAAACTTAGAGATAAACATCCTATAATAGATAAAATAACTTATTATAGACAAATTGCAAAGATTAATTCAACATATGTTGAAGGTATGAAAGGTTTAATAGATGTAGATCAATCAATTCATACAAACTTTAATCAAACAGTAACAACAACAGGAAGATTATCAAGTACTGAACCTAATCTTCAAAATATTCCTATAAGATATGAAATGGGAAGAGAAATTAGAAAAATATTTATAACAAAAGAGGAATCAGATAAACTTTTATCTTGTGACTATTCACAAATAGAACTTAGAGTATTAGCACATATGAGTGGCGATGAAAATATGATAAATGCATTTAAACACCATAGTGATATTCATACAAAAACAGCATCAGAAGTATTTAATGTGCCAATAGATGAAGTTACACCACTTATGCGTTCAAGAGCAAAGGCTGTAAACTTTGGAATAGTATATGGTATTAGTGATTTTTCACTTGCACAAGATTTAAATATAACTAAAAAAGAAGCTTCAGAATATATGAGCATTTATTTTGATAGGTATCCAAAAATAAAAGAATACCTAGATAAAGTAGTAAAAGATGCTAAAGAAACAGGATACGTTACTACAATCGTAAATAGAAAAAGATTTATACCAGAGATAAAATCTTCTAATAAGATTGTTAAGGCATTAGGAGAAAGACTTGCTATGAATGCACCTATACAAGGAAGTGCTGCTGATATAATAAAAATAGCAATGATTAATGTATATAACAGATTAAAAGAAGAAAATCTACAAAGCAAACTTTTAATACAAGTTCACGATGAACTTATATTAAATGTAAAAGAAGAAGAAACTGCTAAAGTGGAGAAGTTAGTTGTAGAAGAGATGGAAAATGTAATGAATTTAAGTGTTCCATTAGATGTAGATGCAAACTTTGGAGATACATGGTATAACACAAAATAAAGGAGGGTAATAGTATCATGATGAGAATTGGGCTTACTGGTGGTATTGGTACAGGAAAAAGCACAATATCTTTGATGCTAAAAGAAGCTGGGTTTAAAATAATTGATGCAGATATTATAGCAAGGGATGTTTTAGTAAAATATCCGGAGATATTAGAAAGAGTTAGAATTGAATTTGGAGAAGGTTTTTTTGATTGGAGAGGTGAATTTAGAAGGAAAGAGTTTGGAAATCATATTTTTAGATTCCCAAAGCAAAGAATAAAATATGAAAATATAATACTTCCTTTTATAAAGAATGAAATAAATAATCAAATAAAAACTTTTGAAAACAATGGAGAAAAGCTAGTTATTGTTGATGCACCAACTTTAATAGAAACAAAACTTCATGAAGAAATGGATTTTGTAATATTAGTTTATGCAGACAGCTCAACTCAAATACAAAGACTAAAAAATAGAGATAAGCTTACAAACAATGATGCGTTAAATAGGATAAATGCTCAAATGTCTGTTGAAAGAAAAAAAGAATTTGCAAATGTAATAATAGATAATAGCAAGGATCTTATATACACTAAAGAACAAGTTGATGACTTTATTGATTTTGTAAGCAAAGTAATTTAGTGGGGAGCTTTATAATGAAATTTAGAAGAATAGTAGTTTGGATTATTATTATATTCTTAGCATTCACTGGAATAAAATTTGGCGTTAAGAAATATGCTTTTCCTTATAAACATAAGGAAGTTATTGATAAGTATAGCGAAGAGTATAATTTAGACCCGTTATTCGTACTTTCAATAATAAAAGCTGAAAGTAAGTTTGACAAAAGTGCACGTTCACATAAAGATGCAATTGGTCTTATGCAAATTACTGAAAGTACAGGAAAGTGGATTGCAGGGCAAATGGGAATAAAAGATTTCTCAAGTGATATGCTCTATGATGAAAATATGAATATAAAAATGGGATGTTGGTATTTAAATAATTTATATAATGAGTTTCAAAATAAGGACCTTGTAATATCTGCGTATAATGCAGGTAGAGGAAATGTTAATAAGTGGCTTAAGGATAATAATTACTCAAAAGATGGAAAGAAAATTCACTATATACCATTTCCTGAAACTAAAAATTATGTAGATAAAGTGAATATTTATTATAAAATTTACAAATACTTATATGATTAAAAACATATATGTAAAATTTTTAATATAACATATAAATATAGGAGCTAAATAATAAATTATAAGTTAAATAATATTTGACTTAAAAATATTATTTAGCTCTTTAAATTTAATTGAAAAGAGATGAGAAAAAGTTGATAAAAATAAAACCCTCAAGGTACGGAATAATATTTGTAATTTTATTAGTTGTTTTAGTTTTAGCAAAAGTAGGAATACCATATGTCCTTCCAGTAGATAGTGGAGTTACATTTAAAGATAATAAAATGAGTCATAGGGAGAGTATATTGTTAAATTTTATAGATACAAAAATGACAGATAGTGATGGAGGAATAAAAACTAATTATAAAAATTTAGAATCAGAAGGCGATATTACAAAAGGTCATACTGTTTTATCAGAATCTGAAGGTATGATGTTACTTTATTATTTAGAAAAAAATGATAGAGATAATTTTAATAAGACGTTAAGTTTCATTGAAAACTATATGAGGCTTCCAGATAAATTAATATCATGGAGAGTTGATGGAAAACAAAAAACAAATACATCAGCTACTATAGATGATTTAAGAATAGTAAAGGCTCTTCTTTTAGCAGATGAAAGATGGGGTGGATTTAACTATAGAATAAAGGCTATAAGCATTTCCAGGGCAATAAATGAAAAGCTAATAGAAAATGATTTACTCAGTGATTTTTATGATGGTTATAATAAAAGTAATATTACAACACTTTGCTATTTAGATCTTCCAACAATAAAATATTTAAGTAATATAGATTATAAATGGAAGAAAGTATATAATGAATCAGATAAAATTTTAAAGGGTGGATATATAAGTGATAATGTACCACTTTATAAAAAGTTTTATGATAGAAAAACAAAAAGTTATGATACTGACGAAGATGTAGATACCTTATTATCATTAATTGTTTTATTAAATAAAGCTGAAGTATCAGAGGACATATCAAAAAGTATGGACTTTTTAAATGCAAAGTTTAATAAAGACGGAGCAATTTATGCTAAGTATGATTCTAAAACAGGGAATAAAAAATCTAATATAGAATCAACATCAATATATGCATTAATTGTTAGAGTATGTGAAGTTACAGGTAATAAAGAACTTTATAATAAAGCATTAAAGAAATTAGAATATTTCCAAGTTATGGATAAAAATTCGGTTCTTTATGGAGGCTTTGGAGACGTAAAAACTTTAGATGTATATTCATTTGATAATTTAAATGCGTTACTTGCATATAGAAATGAGGAATAATTAAAATACCACCTTAAATAAATTAAATTTTTATTTAAGGTGGTATTTTAATTATTTATTAATAGAGCATACTAAATAGTGTATAAATTTATAATAAATTATGGTAAATTTTAATAAATTTAATTAATGACTTTTGGTCAGTTATTTGTTATAATCTATACATTACTAAAAATATTGAGAGAGGATTATTATATGAAGAATGTTTTTAAGATTTATAAAAGAGATATAAAGAAAATAGTTACAAATTGGGTTGCTTTAGTAGTTGTAATAGGTCTTATAATACTACCTTCTCTTTATGCGTGGTTTAACATAAAATCATCATGGGATCCATATGGAAATACAAAAGGAATAAAAGTAGCGGTAGTAAATGAGGATAAGGGAGCAAGTTATAATGGTAAGGATATTAATATAGGGGATAGTTTAGTTACTGAACTTAAAAAGAATGATCAAATTGGCTGGAACTTTGTAGATAAGGAAAAAGCTGATAATGGGGTTAAAATGGGAGATTATTTTGCAAGTATAGTAATACCAGATAACTTCTCAACTGATTTAATATCAATAACATCAAAAGAAATAATAAAACCTAAACTTATATATACAGTAAATGAGTCTACAAATGCAATTGCACCAAAAATAACTGATAAAGGAGTACAATCATTAAAACAGCAAATAGATGATACTGTATCTGATACTGTAAATAGTACTGTACTTAAAGTTTTAAATGAAGTTGGTCTTGAATATATAGGTTCAAGAGATAAGGTTAGAAAAGTTGTAGATTTAATATATAAAATAAATGATAATATGCCTGAAATAAATAGACTTGTAAACAAAGCATATGATGGAACTATAACTATAGATGAGATGTTAAATAAAATGAATAATATACTTCCTAAAGTTGATGATGCTTTAAATAAAACAAATACTGCTTTAGATAAAAGTAAAGATTTTATAGGAAAATCAAAAGAAGGATTTAATAAAGTTGCACCTATAGTTAAGGATGATTTAATATTTAGTAGAGATTTATTAAATGGTTCTGCAGAATTATTAAATAATGTTACAGAAAAATACGATAAAGAAGCTTTATTAAAGGCATTACAAAGTGTTAATAACAAGCTTACAGCTGCAGATAATTCACTTAAATCTACTATAAATGTATTAGAATCAATAAATAAAATAAGCAATAAAGAAAAGCTAACAGAGATAATCAATAGATTAAAGAAAATAGAAAATAAAACAGCAGATTTAATATCTAACATAAACAAAGATATTGATTTAGTAAATAATAATGTTGTATTACAACCTGATACAATACAAAAAATAATAAATAAAATAAATGATATTTCATCTAACATTGGAGGAATTATAGGAGACTATGATAGTAAAATAGTACCTGCAATAAATTCAGCATTAGATAAATTAGATTCATTTTCAAGTGACATAAATTCAATAATAAAAGATGCACAAGGTGTTATGCCAAATGTTAAAGATGTACTTTCATTATTATCAAAGGGAACAAAACTTACAAATGAAGAACTTATAAAGGTTAAAAAGAATATGCCTGAAATAGAAAAATCATTTAGTAAGATGACTAAAGAATTAAAGAAATTAGATAATAAAAATAATATTGATGAAGTATTAAAAATAATAACTGGAAACTGGAAAGAACAAAGTAGTTTCTTAACAAGTCCTGTTGATGTTCAAACTAATAAGTTATTCCCAGTTCCAAACTATGGTTCAGCAATGTCACCATTTTATACAGTGCTTTCTCTATGGGTTGGAGGATTAATATTAGTTTCATTACTAACAGTTAATGCAAAGAATTTTGAAGGTGAAGAGGAACTAACAAGTAGAGAGATATTCTTTGGAAAATATCTATTATTCATAACTATTGGAGTATTACAAGGTGCTGTAGTTACTCTTGGAGATATATTTATATTAAAAACATATGTATTACATCCAGTACTATTTGTACTATTTGGTATGTTTACTAGTTTAATATTTATTACTATTATATATTCAACAGTTTCAGTCTTTGGAAATATTGGTAAAGCTATTTGTATTGTATTCTTAGTATTACAAGTTGCAGCTTCAGGTGGAACATTCCCAGTAGAAGTAATGTCAAACTTCTTTAGAGGAATAAATCCTGCACTTCCATTTAAATATGCAATAGATGCTATGAGAGGATTTGTTGGAGGAATAGTTCCAGAGCTTATAAGTAGAGATATTAAAGTATTAATAGTTGCAGCTATAATATTCTTATTAATTGGAATATTCTTCAAGAAGATTATAAATAAATCAAGTGAGAAATTTATTAAGAAGCTTAGATCAAGTGATATAGTTGAACACTAATTTTATTAAAAAGAAACTGTTAAAAACTTTTGACAGTTTCTTTTTTTAGTTAAATAATTAAGGTATAAATAATTCAAAATAGGGGGATTGATATTATGAATTTTAAATTTAAAGATAAGTATGGAAAAGAAATTAATGTTTATAAATGGATGCCAGATACAGATAAAGAGATAAAAGGTGTAATTCAAATTGCTCATGGTATGACAGAAACAGCATATAGATATGATTATGTTGCTAAAAAATTAAATGAATATGGATATATAGTTTATGCAAATGATCATAGAGGACATGGGTATACAGCAAAAGATAAAGATGAACTTGGATACTTAGGAGAAGGAGATGGGTTTTCTTTACTAGTAGAAGATGTAAAAGAATTAAACTCTATAATAAGAGAAGAAAATAAAGATTTAAAAATAATATTACTTGGACATAGTATGGGATCCTTTGTAAGTCAAAGGTATGCACAACTTTACAGTGATACAATAGATGGATTAATTCTATCAGGAAGCAATGGAAAGCCAAAGTGGATTACTAAAATAGGAATGGTTATAGCAAAAATAGAAATGAAACTAAAGGGGGAAAAAGTTAGAAGTAAATTAATGGACAAGTTATCATTTGGTGATTTTAATAGAAGCTTTAAGCCAGCAAGAACAAAATTCGATTGGATGTGTAGCGATAGCAAAGAAATTGATAAATATATGGATGATGAGAGATGTGGATTTATATGTACAACATCATTTTATCATTATTTAATTAAAGGATTATGGAATATTCATAAAGAAGAAAACTTTAAAAAGGTAAGAAAAGATTTACCTATATACATTTTTTCAGGGGATAAAGATCCTGTTGGATATTTTGAAAAAGGTGTAAATGATCTTTATGAAAGATACAAAAATATTGGAGCTAAAAATGTAAAACAAAAACTTTATAAAAACGGAAGACATGAAATGTTAAATGAAGTAAATAAAGATGAAGTTATTCTTGATGTGAAAAATTGGATAGAAGAGATTTAATAAAAAGATGAGGTATTATTTTTTAATACCTCATCTTTTTTATTGGAATAAATATCTAGTGTAAATAAGGAGAATCTTGGGGAAAATAACTTTGTTATCAAAGAGAAAGGAGAATAAAGATGGGTAAAAAGATTTTTGGAGTATTACAAAGAATTGGTAAAGCGCTTATGTTACCAGTTGCTTTATTACCAGCTGCAGGACTTTTATTAGCATTTGGTAATTTATTTATGAATGAAGCTTTACTTGTAAATGCTCCCTTTATGAGAGCAGAGTGGATTCAATTAGTTGCAAATGTTATGGAACAGTCTGGAGATATAATATTTAGTAATTTGCCTTTGATTTTTGCAGTAGGAGTTGCAATAGGATTATCAGATGGTGATGGAGTTGCAGGTCTTGCAGCTATTGTTGGATTCTTAATAATGAATGTAGCTATGGGTACATTCTTAGGAATAACATTAGATATGATAGGAGATCCTATGTATTCAGTTGTTATTGGAGTACCAACACTTCAAACAGGGGTCTTTGGTGGAATTATAATGGGTCTTATAGCGGCAGCTATGTATAAAAAGTTCTATACAATAGAACTTCCTGCATATTTAGGATTCTTTGCAGGTAAAAGATTTGTACCTATAGTTACAGCAGCACTTGGAGTAGTTATTGGTATAATTATGACATTTATATGGCCTCCTATACAGTCAGGGTTATTCGCTTTTTCAAGAGGAATGATAGATGCAAATCCAACAATTGCTTCATTCTTCTTTGGTACTATTGAAAGAGCATTAATTCCTTTTGGGTTACATCATATATGGTATAATCCATTCTGGTATCAATTCGGAGAATATGTTGATAAAGCAGGTCATCTTGTTATGGGAGATCAAAATATATTCTTTGCTCAATTAAGAGATGGAGTTCCATTTACAGCAGGAACATTTATGGCTGGTAAATTCCCATTTATGATGTTTGGACTTCCAGCAGCAGCACTTGCAATATATCAAGAAGCAAAACCAGAGCATAAGAAAGCTGTAGCTGGAATTATGGTATCAGCAGCGCTTACATCTTTCTTAACAGGAATTACTGAACCACTGGAATTTTCATTTTTATTTGTAGCACCATTACTATTTGCATTCCATTGTGTAATGGCAGGGTTATCATATACTATACTGCAATTATTAAATGTTAAAATAGGCATGACATTTTCAGGTGGGATAATAGATTTCATTTTATTTGGGGTTATACCAAATAGAACACCATGGTATTTAGCTATAGTTGTAGGACTTGTATATGCAGTGATTTATTATGTTGTATTTAGAGTTTTAATTAGACAATTTAATTTAAGAACTCCAGGAAGAGAAGATGATAGTGATAATGTAAGTAAGGCTGATGTTAAAGGTGCAGCTCTTGCGGTAGCAGTTTTAGACGCGCTTGGAGGAAAAGAAAATATAAATAATTTAGATGCTTGTATAACTAGACTTAGAGTTATAGTAAATGATGTATCTAAAGTTAATAAAGAGGAACTTAAAAATCTTGGGGCATCAGGAGTTATGGAAGTTGGAAATAACATTCAAGCAATTTTTGGTCCTAAATCAGATATTTTAAAAGGTCAAATTAAAGATGTAATAGCAGGAAATGTTGTAAAAGAAGAATTAGAAAATCATGATGATATAAGAGAAATAAAGAAAGATAATTTAGAAGATATTCCAGAAGATATTTTATGTCCACTTACAGGAGAAGTTTTAAAGTTAAGCATGGTACCTGATAAGGTATTTGCAGAGAAGATGATGGGAGATGGATTTGCTATAGATCCAACTGGAGGAACAGTTATTGCTCCGGTTAGTGGAGAAGTAACATCATTATTTGCTACAAAGCATGCAGTAGGAATAACAAGTGATAATGGACTTGAAATTTTAATTCATGTAGGTATGGATACTGTATCTTTAGGAGGAGAAGGAATAACTGCATTTATTAAGCAAGGTGATAGAGTTAAAGTTGGTGATAAACTTCTAGAAGTTGATTTTGATCTTATAAAAGATAAAGTACCTTCTTTAATAACACCAATAGTATTTACTAATTTGACAGATAACGCAAAAATAAACTTTAATTATGGTCCAGCAGTTGAGGGGAAAGATGTTGTTGCAACAATAATAAAAAGATAAAAAGTCGGCTACCAAAAGGTAGCTGACTTTTTTTATCTTTATATATTATAAAACTTCACATAATAGGAAAAATAAAGTAAAATATAAAATATGTGGGGGGATAAGAATGAGATTAAAAGAAGAAATGGATAATATTTTATATATTAGTAAAGAAAAATATAAAATTATAATATCTATATCTATATCTATATCTATATCTATATATTTTCTAACGAGATTAATCGGTTTGAATAGCTCAGAGTTATTTTACTATATAAATTGTATTTTTTATTTAATAATATCATTTTGTATCATTTTATTAACATACTCTACTGCTAATGTAACAGGATATAAAATATTTGATTACATACCGCTTATATTTATACCTATTATACTTTCTAATTTAAATGTTTTTGTAAATATTGGGAAATCATCAGGGGATTTTTATGAGCAGTATATGCAATTAACTCCATATACTAATAATACTATTTATTTAGTATTTACAATAGCTGTTTTCAAATATTTAAATGGAGATAGATTTAAGCCAATGGTATTTATTTCTATTGGATTATTGATTTCATGTATGTCGTATTCATTAGAATTAAAATCTTTTGGAGAAATAGCAAAAGGTATAAGTACTTTTTTTATTATAGGTTGCTTATTTAAATTTTTTAAAGTAATTAGAAATTTAAATAAAACAAAAAATAAGAAAATAAATTATATGTATGTATTTCTTATACAGAATATATTGTATTATATATGCATTTTAATTCTTTACAGTAGAATATTAATAGAAGTTTTTGTAAGTATTAGTTGTTTCATAAATTATATTTCATATAGTTCTTTATTTTTTTGTACAATTGATCAAATGTTAAATGCACCTTATAAATTGTTATTTAAAGATTTATATGAGAGTTCTAAAAACTTAAATAAAATAAACAAGGAAATTTATAAAAAAAATAATGAGTTAGAAGTATCACAAAACATTGTTAGGGAAAATGAAATTATGTTTAAAGATTTTTTTAAGTCTATTCCTATTCCAGTTTTTATATTAAGTTCTGCAACTTTAAGAATTGTATATTGTAATAAAGTATTTTTAAATTTGATATATAAAGAAAATTTAAAAGATGCAATAAATAAAAAGTATCATTTTTTATTAAATTAGATGAAGAAATATCATTTGTAAATAAAACTATAGAAAAAAAGATATATAGAGGATATATTGAAAAGAATAGTTATAAAAAACATTTGAATTTAGAAGTTGTAGATTATAATAAAGAGAATGGGGAAATAGTATTTAGTGTTACTGACACAACAACCATAATGGATATGAATTCAATAAGAGAAAGTATAGAGGAAAAGATTTTTAAAGAAAGAATACGGACAGATTTTTTATCTAATATAAGTCATGATTTAAAAACACCGATTAATGTAATATACTCAGCAATTCAATTGGAGAATATTTTTATTGAAAGTAATAATGTAAATTCTTTAAAAAGGTACAATTCTATATGTAAGCAAAATTGTCTAGCTCTAATGAAACTTACTAATAATCTTATAGATAATAGTAGAATACAGGCGGACTATTTGCATCCAACATTTAAAAAAGTAAATATAGTAGATTTTATAGAAGATATTGTATTCGGATTAGTAGATTATGCTAAGGAGAAGAGAATATCTCTTATATTTGATACTAATAATGAAGAGGTATTTTTATATATAGATGAAAATTTTATGCAAAGAATAATGCTTAATTTAATATCAAATTCGATAAAATTTACTCAAGTTGGTGGTGAAATTTATGTAAATGTAATAGAAAATGAAAATGATATTAAAATAAGTATTAAAGATAATGGTGTTGGAATGGATGAAAATTTTATAAATAAAATATTTGTTAAATATACTATGGGTAAAAATAACGAGAGCATAAAAGAAAAGGGAAGTGGAATAGGATTATTTGTTGTTAAAAATTTAGTTGAATTACAAAAAGGAGAAATAAAGATAAATAGCAAAGAGGGGGAAGGAACCGAATTTGTAATATTATTTAAAAAAGGAAGGGATTAAAATAGGTGTGGGTAACTACGTTAAAGAAAACGTAAGAAGAAAGCTACAATATACAAATATACAAATTGGAGTAATATTGTTATATGTATTCTTATTTTTATTTACAGGTCGCTATTTGCAGTTCCATTATGCAGTTGGTATTTTCTGTGCGACTTTTGCAATTTCATTAGGAATGGTAACTATATTAAGAAAAGTAAATAACGAGTATAAATATATAGGTATTGGATTTTTATTTGTAGGAATAATTGAATGTATAAAGTTATTTCTTAATATTATTTATAACTACGAATTTTTTAATGAGATTATTAAAATTATTGAAAATACAGGTAAAAACCTGGAGATATTAATAATAGTAACTTCTTTTATGTGTCTTAAAAAAAATTATAGTATAAAACAAACTGTAAAATTTTATAGTGTTATAACATTTGGACTACTAGCAATCTATTCTCTTATATTTAATAATTCAAGTCATAATGAATATTATGACAATATAATGAGTTTAAATTTATTATTTCAAATGATATTAGTATTAGTAATACTATATAAAGAAAAAATTAAAAAAGATATAACAGTAGAAAATAAATATATATATTTATATTTACTTTTTATAGTTTTGTATAATATTGTTTATAATATCAAAACGCAAAATTTTACTACTTTTATTATAGGAGACATATTAAAATATTGTGCTTTTTTATTAATATATAAGGGTGTTACTAAAAATGTTTTAGTTTTAGTATATGATAAAATGAAGTCACATATAGAAGATGTAAAAGAGAAAGAAATTGAATTAAATAAAGAGTTAAAAGATAGAAATGCCATACTTAATGAATTGAATTTACTTAATAATAAAAGTGAAAAAAGATATTGTAACTTAATAGAATCATTTAAAGATGGGATTATTATACTAAAAAATGAGAGGGTAGCCTATATAAATAATGAAGCATTATTTATGATAGGAGTGGATTATAAATCTAGTATATTAAATAGAAGTTTTAATAATTTTCTTTATATGATAAGTAGTGAGCAAAGGATAGATAAAGAAAATATTATGGAAGAAGAGAATATAAATATATTCAATACAAAGATAGACAAAAGGTATATTTTAAAAAGTGGAATGGACAAGTATAAGGAATTAGAGATTTATACAATAAAAAGTGAACATGATATAGAAATAGTGTATATAAGAGATATGAGTGAATTAAATAGATATAATGAAATGAAAGAAAAATACAATGAGTATTTAAAACAAGAAGAAATAAAGAATAAATTTTATTCAAACATATCTCATGAGCTTAGGACACCAATAAATATAATAAATTCAGCATTAAAATTAAATGAATTATATTTAGAAAAAATAGATTTAAATTTATTAAGTAAAAATAATACTAGAATAAGACAAAATTGTTTAAGGTTAATTAGAACTATAAATAATTTTATTGATACAAATAAAATATCAGAAGGTTATTTAAATCTAAATAAGAAAATATATAATATTGTAGAAGTAGTTGAAAACGCAACTATTGCAACTAAAAAATATGTTGATAAAATAAAAAATATTCTTATTTTTGATTCAGAATTTGAGGAAATCAATTTAGCTTGTGATAGAGATTTAATGGAGAGAGTTATTCTAAATTTACTTTCTAATAGCGTAAAATATGGACAAGATGGTGGAAAAATAATTGTAAATTTACAAATAGAAAAAGGAACTGTAAAGATTACAGTTAAAAATAATTCTAGACCTATTAAAAAAGAAGAAGAGCCATATATTTTTGATCAATTTACGAATTTAAATAAATCTTTATCAAGAGAAAAAGAAGGAAGTGGACTTGGTTTATATTTAGTTAAAGCTATAGTAAAACTTCATGGAGGAAGTATATACTATAAAAGCTGTAAAGAAGGGTGGAATAAATTCATTATTAATCTTCCAATAGAAAATAATCTAGGAAAGTACTCTAAAGGTGAGGATGTTGAGATTATAAGTCTTGATAAAAAGGTTGATGTAGAATTTTCAGATATTTATCTTTAAAGAATAATTTCATAAGAAACATTATATTAATAGTATTAGATAATTATACTTTGAGGTGAAGTTATGAAAAATATATTAAAGATAGATGGGAAATTCAAATTTTTCACATTTATCATAAATCTTTTAATCCCTTTTGTAGGATTTTTTATTATATCAATATTAATTAAAGATAATATTAATATTTATAAAGATTTACAAAAGCCTAGCTTCTTTCCACCATTTTGGATACTTTTAGTTATGTGGGGAGTGATATATCTTTTTGCTGGAATTGCAGTTTATAGAATAAGAATGATAAAAAAATGTGATAGTAGAAAAAATGGTTCATTATTTTTCTATAGTTTGCAATTAATACTTAATTTATTATGGCCTATAATATTTTTCTTTTTAAGATTATATGGTATTGCATGGATTGAATTAGTTATTATCATATTACTGCTTATTATAACAATAATAAAATTCTTTAAGATTGATAAAGTATCTGGAATACTACTTGTACCATATATTTTATGGAGTGGAATCTTCCTTTATTTAAACATAGTTATTTGGATGTTGAATGAAATGTAGACTCTAAAAAGTTTCTTTTTCTTAAAAAACGGTTTATAATATAACTTTGTAATAAGTTTTCTATAAATAGAGAAAGACAATTTTAGGAGCTGATAAATTGAAGAAAGTTATAATAGCAGAGAAACCATCTGTAGCTAAAAATATTGCTGATGCTTTTAAAATAAAGACAAGAAGAGACGGATATTTTGAAGGTGAAGAATACTTAGTTACTTGGGCTTTTGGACATTTACTACAACTTTATGATGCTAAAGATTATGATGAGAATATGAGAAGTTGGAAACTTAACAAATTTCCATTTATACCATCAGAATTTAAGTACAAAATTAAAGTAGATGGTAAAAACAGAAGTATTACAGATAAAGGTGCACAAAAACAGTTAAATATAATAAAATCATTAATTGATAGAGATGATGTAGATTCTATTATATCAGCTACTGACTTTGATAGAGAAGGTCAAGTAATTGCAGATGAAATATTTTTATATTTTAATGAGAAAAAGCCTGTGTATAGATTACTACTTAATGAATGGACGCAAACTGAAGTAAAAAAAGGAATGGAGAACTTAAAAAATAATAGTGAAATGAAATCTCTTCAAGATGCTGGAATAGGAAGACAGTGGGCAGATTGGATAATTGGAATTAATTTAACTTCTGTTGCAACTATAAAATATAATTTTAATGATGATAAAATTTTAAATATAGGAAGAGTTTTACTTCCTACATTAAAGATTATTTATGATAGAGATAAAGAAATAGAAAACTTTAAAGCAACAACTTATTATAAATTGGCTTGTAAGTTTAAAACAAAAAATAACGATGAGTATGATGGGTTATATTATGAAAATGACTCAGAAAAATTTGAAAATAGAGATGTACTAAAAAACATAAGTAAAAAGCTACAAGGAAAGACAGCTGAGATTGTTGATAAGCAAACTGAGAAAAAGAAAGAATATCCTCCATTTTTATTTAATCTTTCAAATCTTCAAGGATATGTAACGAGCAAGTATAAGGGATGGACATCAGATAAGGTGTTGAAAATAGCTCAAAGTCTTTATGAAAAGAAATTTATAACATATCCTAGAACAGGAAGTATAGCACTTGAAGAGAGTTTGGTAGACAGAACCAAAAAGGTACTAGAAACACTAAAAAAAGGCTTGCCATACGAAGATCAAATAAAATTTACAAAAAGTAAAAGGGTATTTGATAATTCAAAGGTTGAGAGCCATAGTGCTATAGTTCCAACATATATAAAACCTACTAAATTAAGTGTAGATGAAAAAGTAGTTTACGAAGCAATAAAAAATAGATTTATAATGCAATTTATGAAAGTTGCTGAATTTGAAGAAACTAAAATAACTCACAAAGTATATGATGAAGAAATAAAAGGTATTTTTATTTCAAGAGGTAAGGTTCAATTAGAAGAAGGTTGGAGAGTAGTTGAAAAAATAGAAAGTAAAGATACTATACTTCCAATGGTTGAGCTTAAAGAGGTAGTAGATGTTATTTCTAATAAGATAAACTCAGTAACAAAAAAACCACCAAAGAAACATACTGAAAAAACTCTTTTAAGAGTTATGGAAACTTGCGGTAAGAGTTTTAAAGATGAGGAAGATAGTAGTGAAATGATGGAATCTATATTAAGTGGATTTAGTATAGGTACACCGGCTACCCGTGCAGAGACAATTAAGAAGCTTATTGATGTAGGATATATTGAGACAAAAGGAAAGAGTTTAACATGTACAGAACTTGGTAGAACAATAGTTGAAATTTTCCCAGCAAAAGAACTTCTTGATTTAGAATATACAGGAAGACTTGAAAAGACATTATCTGATATAGAAAAAGGTAAGGTTAAAAAAGAGGAATTTTTAAATCTTATAAAAGATTTTACAGTAGACAGTGTTAATCTTATAAAAAATGATACGTCAATGCTTAGTAAGTTTAAAGTAGAATTACCTGAAGATGTAGAAGAAATAGGCAAGTGTCCACAGTGTGGTAATCCAGTTATTGAAGGTGAAAAAGGTTTTGGATGTTCTAACTGGAAAAATGGATGTAAGTATACTATTTGGAAAGATGATAAATACATAACTTCTTTTGGGAAAACTGTATCTAAAGAAATGGTATCATTACTTTTAAAGAATGGAAAAGTTGGATTTAGAAATTTAAAAAGTAAAAAAGGAAATGTTTTTTCAGCATATTTTAGATATGAAAAAGATGAAAAAACAGGATACTTTAATTGGAAAATAGAGTTTATTAAGTAGTAGGTTATGTGTAAGTTACTATTTTATGAAATAAAAGGAGAAATACTAACTAATATGAAAAAATTAAAGGTAGCATTTGTATGTGTACATAATTCATGTAGATCTCAAATGGCAGAAGCTCTTGGTGAACTATTTGCAGGAGATATATTTGAAAGTTATTCAGCTGGAACAGAAACAAAGCCAGAAATAAATCAAGATGCAGTTAGAATAATAAAAGAATTATACAATGTCAATATGAATGAAACACAGAAATCTAAGCTATTAAAAGATATACCTAAAGTAGATGTAGTTATAAAGATGGGATGTAATGTGATGTGTCCATATGTCAATGCTAAACACATAGAAGATTGGGGACTTGAAGACCCAACAGGTAAATCAGATGAAGATTTTATAAAGATCGCAAAAATTATAGAAGTAAAAGTTAAAGATTTGGCTTATAGAATTAAAAAAGGTAAGTTATAAAAGCTATAATAAAGTTTTAAAGCTAATAAAAAGTCTAAAAATATTTTAATAAATATTTTTAGACTTTTTTTATAATTTAATTACAAACAATCTTTATATAATATAATTAATGGAATATTAAATTATATACAAACATTGCTATATTAAAGGCAAGTGGTGCAACAAACACTGTCATCATACCAGCTATACCTATTGAAAGAGAACTCATAGCACCTTCAGTTTCTCCAAGTTCTAGTGCTTTAGTAGTTCCGACAGCATGTGCTGCTGTACCAAGTGAAATACCGATTGCAATTCTATTTCTTATTCTAAATATTCTACATATAGTTGGTCCAATTATTGCACCAATTATTCCAGATAAAATAATTGCAAGAACAGTAACTGGAACGATACCATTAAATTGTTCACTTATTGCGATACCAATTGGTGTTGTAACTGATTTTGGTATTAGTGAAACTATCATAGGTACATTAAGTCCAATAATATGTGATAAGAATATTATTGAGAAAATTCCAATTAAAGTACCGCAGAATATTCCTATAAATATTGCTATTGCATTTTTCTTTAAAAGTTCAATTTGTTTGTAAAGTGGAACTGCAAGAACTACAGTTGCAGGCCCTAAGAATACGTTAATAAATTGAGCTCCTTTATTGTATACATTAAAATCAATATGAAATGCTGCTAAAAATGCTATTACTATTATTATAGCAACAAGTAAAGGATTAAATATTGGTATGTTTGTTTTTTTACTTATTAATAATCCAATCTCAAAAGCTACAAGAGAAAGAACTATGCTAAAAAGTATATTATTAGTTATTAGACTCACTTTCTTCAGTTCCTTTCTTATTTTTATTTAATAAATTAACAATAAATTGTACAATTAATCCAGTAGATGCAATAATAATTGCAGTAGTTATAATACATACTATTATTATTTGAATAATGCTAGCTTTTATTATTCCAAATGAGTTCATTAAGCTTACTCCTGCAGGTAAGAAGAAGAAGGCTAAATGATCTAAAAAGAAATTTGCTACAGTTTCTACTTGATTAACTTTTATTACTTTCGTGCAAAGTCCTAATAAAAGTAATAAAAGACCTATTATATTTCCTGGTATCGGTATATGCGTTAAGGATACTATTAATTCTCCTACTAAGTATATTCCAAATATTATGAGTGCTTCTCTAAATAATTTCAAGTTAATCTCTCCTTAGTAACATTAATACCATATTAATGTATCACTTTAATACAATTAAGTAAACAGAGTGTTATAAAAAGGGACCAGCAGATATAAAGAAAAATCAACTCTTTAAACCTACTGGTCATGCCAATGTAAATGTTATCGTCAAAATTTGTATTAATGGAAAATGAATATAATGTTAATTATTTTTTTACAAAGTGGCTCTCAAGTAATGCTACTAATTTATACATTATAAAGGCTATTAGAGAAAGTATAACAATACTCATCATTACCATATTAAGTTGAGAAATTTGTCCACCATAAACTATTAAGAAACCAAGTCCTTCTCTTGCAACTAAGAATTCTCCCATAATTACACCAACCCAAGAAAGACCTACGTTTATTTTAAGTGCTGAAATTAAAACTGGAATTGTATATGGGAATATCAAATATTTAAGAATTTGGAACTTAGATGCTTGGAATGTTTTCATAAGAAGTAGTTTTTCTTTATCAACTTCATTAAATCCTGTTAAAACACTTATTATTGTAGTAACTATTGAAATTAAAAGAGCAATTACAATTATAGCTGATGTTCCATTTCCAACCCAGAATATTATTATTGGTGCAAGTGCAACTTTAGGAAGTGCATTTAAAACAACTAAATATGGGTCTAAAACCTTTGAGGTAAAAGGGAACCACCAAAGTATTACAGCAATTAAAGAACCAAGAATTGTTCCAAGCAAGAAACCAAGTACGGTCTCATAACAAGTAACTGCAATATGAGTTAAAAGAGTGCCTTCGTTTATAAATTGAACTAATGAATCAAAGATTCTACTAGGTGAGGAAGTTAAAAATGGATCAATCCATTTATATGAAGCTGCAACTTCCCATAAAACAATAAATGCAACTAGTATAAACAATCTAAAGAAGGCAAGCTTAAATTTATCATGCTTTAGTTTTTTTAAATAAAGCGAGTGTTCATTACTCATCATAATTATCAAGCTCCTTCCATAATAAATCAAAATATTCCTTAAATTCACTTTCAGTTCTTCTCTTAAAAGGAGTTATATCTTTTGTCTTAAACTCTATATTGAATTCCTTTCTTATAATAGCTGGTCTTCTAGAAAGAACTAAAACTCTATTTGAAGTTGATATAGCCTCACTTATATCGTGAGTAACCATAACAGCTGTTTTTCCTTCATGCTTAATTATTTCATATATCTCATCACATACATTTAACCTTGTTTGATAATCTAGTGCAGAGAATGGTTCATCTAAAAAAAGAACTTTTGGGTCTAGTGCTAAAGTTCTAATTAAAGCAACTCTTTGACGCATACCACCAGATAATTCAGAAGGTTTATGATCCTTAAATTTACTTAAATCATAGTTATCTAAAAGAGTTTCCACTCTATTTATGCTTTCATCATTTAATAACCCTTTAATTTTTAATCCAAGGGTTACATTATTCCAAACAGAATTCCATTCAAATAGGTGGTCTTTTTGGAACATATAGCCTATTTTATCTAAGTTTTGTTCAATTGGAGTGTCATTATATGTGATGGTTCCACTTGATGGATGTATAAGTCCACTCATAATATTCAATAAGGTTGATTTACCACATCCAGAAGGTCCAAGTATACTTAAAAAATCTTTTTCATTTACAGAAAAATTAATATCTTTTAAAGCCTTTGTTTCACCTTTTAGTGAATGATAATTCATAGATATATTATTAATATTTAGTAAAGCCAAATTAATTTCACCACCTTTAAATTATAGTATGTAAAAAATAATATGTAGGGGCCTTTAAAAGGTAGCCCCTAAACATTATTACTAATTATCTTTTTCTTCTGATAATATTTTTGATGCAAAATCAGTATTTACAATTTTATTAAACTCAGGTCTCTTTTCTATAAGAGATTTATCATAATCAGTAATTATATCCATTAGATGATTTAAGCCTTCTTTAGTAATTGTAGGATTATCGGCTAAAGCATCAATTTTCTTATAATTTTCTACAACTGATATTATTAGATCTTTATCAGTACCAGGGAAGAATGAAATTATAGAATCAGTGATTTCTTCTGCTGTGTGATTTTTGAACCATTGTTGTCCTTTATAAATTGCACGAGTAAATTTTTCAATTATTTCAGGGTTATCATCTATATAAGATTTTGTTGCAAAGAATGAAGTATAAGGCATTTCACCAGAAGATTCTCCAATAGATGCAACAATTTTACCAGTACCTTCTTTTTCAAGCATTGAAGCTGTTGGTTCAAATAAAGCAACATATTCACCAGTTCCAGCTTTAAATGCGCCAGCTGTTGCAGTAAAATCTAAATTAGTTACCATATTTACATCCTTTTTAGGATCTATATTATTTTTCTTCATTACATATTCTAAAGACATTTCAGGAACACCACCAGGTCTTCCACCTATTATGTCTTTTCCTTTTAATGAATTCCATTTAAAATTAGTTTCATCTTTACGACCAACTAAGAAAGAACCGTCTCTTTTAGTAAGACCTGCAAAAAGGACAGGATAATCTTCTCTTCCTTGGTTGTAAATGTAGATAACTTGTTCAGGTCCACAAAAACCTATATCAGAGTTTTTTGATAAAACATTTTGCATAACTTTATCAGCACCTTGTCCGGTTGATAAGTCAATATTTAGTCCTTCCTCTTCAAAGAAGCCTTCGTTTATAGAAATGTACATAGGAGCATAGAAAATAGAACGGACAACTTCATTAAGACGAACAGTTTTTAGTTCAGAATTACTACCACCATTTTTAGAGCATCCAGCAAAGCAAATTGAAAAAGCAAAAATAGCTGCTAAAAATAAAGCAATTTTAGATTTTTTCTTCATATTACAGTCCTTTCGATACAAAATAATTACTCATGATTTATAGTATGACAATATATCTTATAATGTTAAAATGAATCGATTAAAAAGAAAAAAGGTCTAAAATATTTAGGAAAACTAAATATTTTAGACCTTTTCTATTAATTTTGTGTAGATATCTTCTTATTATAATATATTTTTTTTAGTTTTAAGAAAGCAAATGTTAAAATGACAGTAATAATAACTATTATAAATTCAGATATAAGTAAATAAAAAATATTGTCATATCGTGCAATTCCGCTATATATTAATGCATCACTTACTCCGGAGTGTAAAAGGTATAAAATTAATGAACTTCTACCTATAGGTGTAATTATTGTTTTTATATTTGGAATTAAGCCCAAAATAAGTGCACCCACTGTAAATGCAGCAATATAATGAAATGCTCTAATACATAATGGGAAAATTAAATTTACATATTCATTATCAGAATAACTTGAAAATTCAAAGAATGATTCTATTTTTATATAAGGTGATAAAAAATATAATATAACTAAAATAGCAATAGATAAAGTTAAAAGTTTACCTAAATGTTTTTTTATAATATCAATATATTTTTTATCAAATGTCATACCAGCAATAAAAAATGGTAAAAAGAAAATTGTTCTAGATACACTTCCAAGAGAACCTATAGTACCATCAAATCCTATTAAAAGCGAAACAACAATTGAACCGATAAGCCATTTCTTATTGTTAGTTACATAATCAGATAACACATACCAACAAGTAAGTGATAAAAGATACCAAAGGGTCCATTTAGGGTAGAGTAACTCAAACTTATGTCCTGTATTACCTAAAATATATCTATAAAAAATAGAATACGCTAATTGTGCAAAGAAATATATTTTAAATGTTCCTTTCACCTTTTGAACTGTAGTTCTTTTACTTAATTTTGAAAAATAGCCAGATACAAATGTAAAAAGTGGCATATGAAAAACATATAAAAATAAAATAAAATAATGAATATTTATATTTTGAGGATCAGCAAGTTCTAAAGAATTACCGATAATAACACAAAGAATTAGGAATCCCTTAAGTGTATCAAAATAAAAATCTCTATGTTTAGTTTGTACTTCCATAAAAAACCTCCATCTCATCTACGTTAAAAATAATAGCATAAAAGAATTTAGAATACAATTTAAATCTATATAAGTAATATTATTATATGCATAAGAGAATTTATGTAGCATAGTAAAAGGGGTGAATTTTTGATATAATAACGATTATATGCTAAGGAGGATGAAAAATGATTAAGGCGGTTTTATTTGATTTAGACGGAACATTATTAGATACAAATGAACTTATTTATAAATCTTTTTATTATACTTTTAAAGAAGGATTAAATTTAGAGTTATCAAAAGATCAAATTACTAGTATGTTTGGACAACCTCTTCAAGATAGTTTCAAAGATTACGCAAAAGAGGAAGAAATAGATAATTTAATAAAAATGTATAGAGAATATAATGAAAGCTTACATGATAATATGTGTGATGCTTTTTTAGGTGTTAATGAGCTTTTAAATGAGCTTAAAAGAAGAAATATAAAAATAGGAATAGTTACATCAAAAAGGGATATACTTGCTAGAAGAGGAATGCAAATATCAAATATAATAGATTATATGGATGTAATAGTTACTCCAGAATGCACAGATAAGCATAAGCCAAATAGAGAGCCAGCTATATATGCTTGTAATAAATTAAATATTGATCCTAAGGAAGCCATAATGGTTGGAGATAGTCATTTTGATTTAATGTGCGGCAAAGATGCTGGATGTAAAACTTGTGGAGTTAAATATACTGCACTTGATATAAAAAGATTAGAGGAAGTAAATCCAGATTATTTTATAGATGAACCTATGGATTTATTAGATTTTATAAAATAGTGATGAAAGGTTGTTTATATAATGAATATACAAATTTTTGGAACTAAAAAATGTTTTGATACAAAAAAAGCGGAAAGATATTTTAAAGAAAGAAATATAAAATATTCTTTTAGAGATATGAAAGAAAAAGGGATTTCTAAAGGAGAATTAAATAATATAAAGAATTCAGTACCATTAAATGAACTTATCAATGTAAAGGCTAAGGGATATAAAAAGTCTAATTTAGATAAAATTAGAAGTAGTGAAATGAAACTTGAATTACTTTTAAAGGATCAAAGTTTAATAAATACGCCAATAGTTAGAAATGGAAAAGACGCGACTGTTGGATATAAACCAGAAGTATGGAAAGAGTGGGAGTAACAAAAGAATGGAAAAAAGAATTTTTAAAGGTAGCGTAGTTTTAAATCCAGTACCAGTAGTACTTATATCTTCAAAAAATAAAGAAGGAAAAGAAAATGTATTTACTGTAGGTTGGGCAGGGACTGTTTGTACTAGACCACCTATGTTATCAATATCAATAAGACCTGAAAGATTATCTTATGAATACATAAAAGAAAGTATGGAATTTGTAGTTAATATTCCTAGTGCTAAAATGACAAAGCAAGTAGATTACTGTGGAGTTAGAAGTGGAAGAAAAGTAGATAAAATTAAAGAAATGAATTTCACTATGAAAAAATGTACTCATATAGATGCTTCATATATAGAAGAATGTCCAATAAATATTGAGTGTAAAGTTAAAAGCATAACAGCTCTTGGAAGTCATGATATGTTTGTTGCAGAAGTTTTAGGATCTCATATAAATGAAGAGTTAATTGATGATAAAGGTAAGATACACTTTGAAAAAGGAGATCTTCTAGCATACTGTCATGGAGAGTATTATAAATTACCTAGAACTTCACTTGGAACATTTGGATACTCTGTTATGAAAAAGAAAGTTCAAAAGAAGAAGAGAGAAGAAAAAAACATAGATAAAAATATTCAAAAAAAGAAAGTAAAAAAGTCAAATAAATGTAAATATAAAAAGAAAAAGTAGAGAAATTAAAATTTCTCTACTTTTTTATTTACAGATTAATATCTTCTGTAGCTTCCGTAACGTCTCTTACGATAACGTCTTTTGTTTATAGTTCTTATAAGGAATATTATTATTAAAACAATTATTACTATAGCTAAGATTATTCCAAGATATGCGAATATATTAGCCTTTAATAATTGGCCTACTGATACTCCTATAGTACCTTTTAATGTAGTGCTATATTCTTTAACGTTAAGATTAAGATCTACATTTTTGTGTGTTGCAACTGACCATGCATCATGATTATCAGAATTGAAATCTATTTTATAATTCTTTTCATTAAATGAATTTTTATAAAGCATAGCATCTTCTGATAATTTTACAGGAGCTTCAATTGTCTTTTCAGGTCCAAAGAATTTAAACATTTTATAGCTTAAAGTAACATTGTCAACTGAATCACCAGCAGATTTAATTACAGCAGGTTTTGCATTGTAGCTATAATCCATTATTGCATTCATGTCATTATATCTTGTTGTATCATTAGCACTTACAGCTGAGTTTAATACAACACCTATTATTTCTCTGCCATCTCTGTTATAAACAGCAGCTAAACATTCACCAGCTTGATTAGTTGTACCAGTTTTGCCTGCTTCATTTCCGTACTTACCTAAAGTTCTATTTCTGTTTTCTAGGTTTACAGTTTTTCCACCAAGTGCTATAGTTGCATTTTTAGTTTCCATAACTTCTTTAACCCAAGGATTATTAAAAGCAGCCTTAGTAAGTAATGCTAAATCATATGCAGTTGTATAGTGATCAACGTTATGTAGACCATTTGGTGTTACAAAATGGCTATTTTTCATGCCTATTTCTTGGGCTTTTTTATTCATAAGATCTGCAAAGCTTTCAGCACTTCCAGAAACATGATCAGCTATCATATAAGCAGCATCATTTCCTGAGAACATTAATAACCCTTTCATTACATCATCAGCTGACATTGTGTCTCCAACTTTCATTGTAACTCCTGGCCAGTTTGAGTGTAGTGAATATTGAGGTTGAGCTTTTGCAGACTCAGTAAATTTAATAGTATCAGTTTTATGTGCATTTTCTGCAAAGATTATTGCAGTTAAGAGTTTAGTTATACTTGCAGGATATGCTTTAGCATCTGCATTTTTTGAGTATATAACTTCTCCAGTTTTTAAATCCATAGTAATAGCATATTTTGCTGTTATTGATGGTTCAGGCGTCTGTGTATCCGCATATGACTTCATAATTCCAAAAGGAGTTAATAAAGATATGACAAAAACAACGGCCATTGTTTTTAATAGTAATCCTTTCTTAGTAAACTTCATTTCTCCACCTCGTTCGTTTTTTGATATAAATAAATGGACTTGCCTAAAAAAAAGTATAACATCTAAAGCATTTAATAACAATAAACAATAGCTAAAAATAGCCATTTAAATTATTACAATATAATTAAATAAAAATTAATTTTGTAGGTAAACTATAAATAAGGAGGTGATAGTATCAAAACTTTAAATAAAATATCAATAATAATTGCAATCATACTAACTATCACTACTGGTTGGACTTGTATTCCTGCAAAAAGCACTACTATTAGAAAAAATGTAGTATATCTAACATTTGATGACGGGCCATCTAGCGCAAATACTGCAAAAATTTTAAATGTCTTAAAAAAGAATAATGTAAAAGCAACATTTTTTGTTGTAGGACAAAATGCCGAAAATAATAAAGAAAACATAAGAAATTTAAAAAAATCTGGAATGGCCATTTACCCACACTGTAATATTCATGAGTATAACCAAATTTATAAAAGTTCAGACACATATTTTAAAGATTTAGAAGTTTGCCAAAACAAATTAAATAGAGTACTAAATCAAAATAAAAGTTATAAATTTGTAAGGATGCCTGGAGGATCAACAAATTTGGTTTGTAAAAAGGAGGTCTTAAATAATATAAAGAAAGGACTTAAAGAGAAAAATATTATGTATGTGGACTGGAATATTGACTCAGGAGATGCATCAGCAGCAAAGGTGTCTAGTGAATCAATTAGGAATAATATAAAAAATAGTGCAGGAACGTATAAGATAGAAGTTGTACTTATGCATGATGCAGAGGGCAAGAAGAGTACAGCAGATACATTAGATAGTATAATACAAGAATACAAACTGCTAAATTATGAGTTTAAAACTTTAGATAATATAACAAATGAAGAAATTCAATATTTAGTAAACAGCAAAGTGATTAATAGGGAGTAAAAAAATACCTACAAAGAAAGTTTCTTTGTAGGTATTTTTTTATTTATCTTTATTTTCATATCTTTTTAATATACATTCTTTCCCTTTAAGTTCAAAAGTATCATCTAAAGGTTCTAATGAAACTTCATCATATTTTTTTGAAAGGGCAAGTTCTAATAACTTATCTGCAAGTTCAGGGTTTTTAGAAAGTAGTGATCCGTGGAAGTAAGTACAGAATGTATTTTTGTATATACATCCTTCATAGCCATCTTGACCATTATTTCCATAACCTTCAACAACTTTTCCAAGAGGTTTTAAATCGTTTATGAAAGTTCTACCTGAATGATTTTCAAATCCAACATATGTTTGATTGAATTCTTCATTTTTTATTATAGTGTTTCCTATAAAACGAGTATCTCCACCTTCTGTATAAATATTAAGTATACCTAATCCTTCAAGCTTTTCGCCATTTGGGGCTCTATAGTAATTACCAAGAAGTTGATATCCACCGCATATAGCAAGTAGAACTTTAGAATCTTCTACATATCTTGTAAGTTCATCTTTTTTATTATTTTTTAAGTCATCTGAAACTATAGATTGTTCATAATCCTGACCACCGCCGAAGAATACTATATCAAAATCATCAGCGTTAAAATCATCGTTAATTGAAACATTATGAACATTAACATTTATATTACGGCTTTCAGCTCTAGATTTTAAAATTAATATATTTCCAACATCACCATAAACATTTAAAAGGTCTGGATATAGATGACAAATGTTTAATTCCATAGGTAAATCCTCCTTTTACCAAAGTTTTTCAATGTATCCCTTTGAGTGAAGATATTTTCTGTAGTTAATCATTGCAGTATATGTTGCAAGGACATAAATATTATTATCATTACACTCTTTAATCTTTTCAGTTAATTTTTCATAATCTTCTTCTACTATGAATGTATCTTTATTAAGTCCAGCTGTCTTAAGTCTAACTGCCATATCATACATTCTCATACCTGAAACAAAAACATTGTTTATTGGTAAAGTCTTTAATTTTTCAAAATCAACATCCCAAATCCAAGATACATCTCTACCATCTGCATAGTTATCATTTAACATAAATAATGCAGAGAAAGGTTCTTTATTTAAGCAAAGAGTATCAAGTGCTTGGTTATATCCAGCTGGATTTTTAACAAGAATTATTTTGACATTCTTACCATCAATATTAATTGATTCTTGTCTACCAAAGCTAGAATCTTGCTTACCTAAAGATTTTGCAATTACTTCATCAGAAACTCCAAGTTCCTTTGAAATTGCATAAGCACAAAGTCCATTGTAAATATTATAAACCCCAGATTGACTAATTGTAATATCAGCTCCGTTTATTATAACTTCTGAAGAATCAGGAGTTATATTTACAATCTCATCTACAGCATATTTTAGATTAGGTCTTTTATATCCACAGCTAGGACAATAGAAGTCTCCTAAATGATTGTAAGTTATAAAATTATATTCATATGGAGATTTACAGAACTTACAGAACTTAGAGTCAGCGTTAACATCAAGTTTAGTATCTTCTTTAACTGGAATGTTGAATCCATAAAAATCTGTAGGATTTTTTAGATCAAGTTTTCCAAGTAATGATTCATCACCATTTAATACAAGTTTTGTATTAGGAGATTTAACAACACCTTCAAGAATCTTTGTAAGAGTTGTATAAACTTCTCCGTATCTATCAAGCTGATCTCTGAATAAATTAGTTACAGTAAGAAGTTCTGGACTTATGTATTCAGTAATGAACTTAACGTTTGCTTCATCGACTTCTATAACTGCATATTTAGAAGAATTTTTATCTGAGAATTTAAAGTTATCAATAAAACATGCAACTATACCTGGGAAAAGGTTAGCCCCTGTGTTATTTGTAATTACTTTAAATCCATTTTCTTTTAGTATGTTTGTAATCATACTAGTAGTTGTTGTTTTTCCGTTAGTACCAGTTACTAAAATAACCTTATATCCTTTAGAAACAGTTTTTAAAATATTTCTATCTAATTTTAAAGCAACTCTTCCTGGGAAGGTACTACCACCTTTTAAGAAATTTTTTGATATAAATAGTACTACTTTACTTGAAATAATACTAATAAATGATTTTATATTAATAGTACTCACCACCTTAAATTTTATCCTGTAAAAGTTAAAAAAATAAATATCTACCTCATAAAAGAAGTATTTTATTTTTGTATTATAGACAGTCATTACATAAATAATAACTAGTATATCACAAAAATATATTACATCGAAATCTTTTTAAAGACAATAAAATTAATATATTATGAAGAGAAATTTTTCTTTAAAAATAGAAGTAGTATGGAAATTTTAGAAAATGTTTGATAAAATGTTAAATATGTAAATAAAGGGTTAACTAAAGATTAATAAAATAATGAGTTAAGTTGTGGGGGATTTTTTATGAAAAGTCTTGTTAAAAAATTAGGAGAAAAGTATACTAAAGTAGTAGAAAAAAGACCTTTTATTGAAAGCATAATAACAATTTCATATACTATGATATTTGCGCTTGCAGTAGTTTTAACATCTAAGTTATTAGTAGGTGAAAAGATTGAACTTATGCCAAATGAAGTTGAGTCTTCATACTATTTAGGAAACTATGATGATGCATTAGAGGAATATTCAAAAAAAGAATCAGATAAAAAGTGGCCAATATGGACAGTGAAAAGAGCCGAAATATACTCTTTAAAAGGAGAGAAAGCATTATCAAATTCATTGTTAGAAAAAGCTTATAGACAAAGATGCGAATTAATTAAAAAGAAAGGTCAAGCTAAATATGAAGAGGAAGATAGAAAGCTTGGAAATTACATAACATTTACTTATCTGATGAATGGAGAATATGAGAAAGCAGAGCAATACGGAGAAGATTTTTTAAAGACTGACAGTAATAATGAAAAATTAAAAGAAACAATGATATCTGTTTATTTAGCAAAAGGAGAAAAAGAAAAAGCTGAAAATATATTAGAAGATATTAAATTAGATGATACAGCGTATGACATTTCAACATTTGCAAATTTAAACTTAATAGTGGATAATAATGATGAAATATATGAGTTATTAAAAAAATCTTTTGAAAAGGATAACAATGATATTAGACTTTTAGATGTAATTGATCAAGTTACAGAATGTAAAGAAGAGGATATTATAAGCCAATTTGAAAATCATTACAATGAGGATAAAAATAGCGATATGAATAAAATATTTATATCAAAAGTATATTCAATAGATGAAAGTAAGTTAGAAGAGGCTAATAATATATTAGATTCTGTTAGTGATGAAAATAAAGATTGTTTATTAGTACATGCTATAAAAATAGACATAAATAAAAAATTAAATAAAGACTATAAAGATAATATTGAGTATTTAAAAGAAGAATTTGAAGATAATTATGGAGCAAATTATATTATTGCAGAAGATTATCTTAAAGATGAGAATTTTGAAAAGACAATTGAGTATGGAATGAAATGTTTAAAATTAAATGGTGAGTATAGTAAAGTATATGGTGAGTTATTTAATAATATGTTAATTAAGCAAAATAACATAGAAGCTATACCATCATATTTAAGAAGAAGTATGTATTATGAACCATTTAATTATAATATTATAGAAAACACTGCTAAATTTTATGATGAGTCAAAGCAAGATATAGAAACTGCGTATGATTATTATAAATTAGCTTCTAAGATAGAAGAAAAAAGAGCAAATAATTATTATAATATGGCAGTTATAAATATTAAAAAGGAAGATGATAAATCAGCTATAGAAAATTTAGAACATTTAGTTAGTGTAGATAATTCTAATGATGAGTATTATAACCTGCTTGGAGCTTATTATTTAAAGCATAATACTATGGACAAGGCTATAGAAAATTTAAAGAAGGCTTACAATATAAATAAAAATAATATAAAAGTATTAAATAATGCAGCGATATATTATGCTATTCATGTAGAAGATATAGGAAGAGCTTATGAAAATATAAAGTCAGCAGAAGAATTAAAAGGTGGATTAGAAGAACTTTTAATTAAAAGTTCAATAAAGAGTAATTATGATACAATAAAATCAGCTAATGAACAACTTGAAGATGGTAACTACAAAAAGATAGACATATCTCAAGTTGAAATATTATATTAAAACAGAGCTTGGAAGAAGGAGTTAGAAGAATATGTATCCAATTAAATTTGAAAATTTATACTATGATAAAATTTGGGGTGGAAGAGACCTAGAAAAGTTTAGAGATAATATGCCAGAAGAAGGCCTTATTGGAGAGTCATGGGATATAGCATGCCATAGAAATGGAACTGGAGTAGTAGAAAATGGTGAGTTTAAAGGTACAAGATTTGATGATCTTATAAAAAAATTAGGTCATAAACTTGTTGGTGATAAAATAGAAACTGAAAATTTCCCATTATTAATAAAACTTATTAATGCAAATGATAAATTATCAGTTCAAGTTCATCCAGGGGATGAGTATGCAAAAAGAGAAGAAAATGACCTTGGAAAAACTGAAGCTTGGTATGTTGTTGATGCAAAAGAAGGTGCTACACTTATAGTTGGTACAAAAGATTGTGATAAAGAAATTTTTGAAAAAGCAATAAAAGAAGGAAACCTATCACCTTACTTAAATGAAATTCCAGTAAAGAAAGGCGATATGTTCTATGTAAAGAGTGGATTAGTACATGCTATCTGTGAAGGTGTTGTAATTGCAGAAATTCAACAAAATAGTGATACAACTTATAGAGTTTATGATTATAATAGAGGAAGAGAAATTCATGTACAAAAAGCTTTAGATGTTATAGATTTCTCATTAAAGGGAGAAAACATAAAAGGAATAACAATACATGAAGATGGATATGATAAAACAATACTTTGTCTTGGAGAATACTTTGCAATAGAAAAGTATGAAATTAAAACTAGCGCAAAAGAACAAAGTGATGAAGATAGATTCTACTTATTTACTTGTGTTGAAGGAGATGGTGAAATAATTTCTAATGGAGAAAGCTTAGAAATTAAAATGGGAGATAGTATATTAATACCTGCTTATCTTGGAGAATATGAACTAAAAGGAGAGTTTACTCTTCTTAAGAGTTATGTTCCAGATGTTTCAGAAGAAAAAGAAAAAATCTTAGCTAGTGTTTTAAAATAATATAAATCTAAAAAGTGGAGGTGTGCATATTTTTGCATACCTCTACTTTTATTATGTTTTAAAATATTACTATTACATGAATAATGTGGACAATGTGTTAAATAACAATTATAATTAAAAAGTCAATAATTTTTGAAAGTGAGTGAGAATTGGTGGGGTTAGATTTAATTTTAATATTTAAAGCAATTATTATTTCTATTGTAGAAGGTCTTACAGAATTTGTTCCTGTATCTTCAACAGGACACATGATTTTGGTTGGAGAACTAATTGATTTTAAGGGCGAGTTTGCTAATATGTTCACTGTTGTAATACAGCTAGGCGCAATACTTGCAGTAGTAGTATTATATTGGAAGAAGATTAGTAGCAGTGTAGTGCAATTTTTCCAATATATATTTACAGGAGGAAAAGAAGGTAAAACTGGTTTTAGATTTGGGATAAATGTAATTGTTGGGTCAATACCAGCAATGATAATTGGACTTTTATTACATGATGCAATTAAAGGTTTATTTACACCAGTAGCTGTAATATATGGTTTTATAGTTGGGGGTATACTTTTAATAGTAATAGAAAATATTTTTAGAAAAAGAAGACCAAAAGCAAATAATATAGATGATATTACACCAAAGGAGTCATTAGTTGTTGGAGTAGCACAGTGTTTTGCTATGTGGCCTGGAATGTCTAGAAGTGCTTCAACTATAATGGGGGGGTGGATAGGTGGACTATCAACTCCAGTTGCAGCAGAATTTTCATTCTTCTTAGCAATACCTGCTATGTTTGGATCAACATTATTAGATATGATTAAATTTGATTATTCAATAATGGATACTACAAATTGGGTTGCTTTAGCTGTAGGATTTGTTGTTGCATTTATAGTTGCATTAGTAGTAATGAATAAATTTGTAAGCTACTTAAAGAAGAAACCTATGAGAGTATTTGCAGTATATAGAGTAATAGTTGGAGTATTACTTGCTGTATTAGTATTTACAAACATAATTTCATTACCACCATTATAAAATGTTATAAAGCTTAGTCAAATTTACTTTGGCTAAGCTTTTTTTATAAGTTACTTAAAATTGCTCTAATATGTTAAAAAATATCTTTAATATATTAATGAATTATGATATTATAAGAAAAAGGGTAATTTACTTTTTATGCTAAAAATGAAAATGATTGCAATTGATGTCGCGAGATTGTTTTTAGCAAAGTTAATTAAATTTTTTTGTTTTAAATTGTCAGAAAATAAAGAAGATTTAATTAATAATATTTATATAAACGGGTAGAGGGGGATTTGTGAGATGACAAAAGCAATAAAGAAAATAGCTTTATTAACTGGTGGAGGAGATTGCCCAGGCTTAAATGCGGTAATTAGAGCTGTTACTAGAACCGCCATTTTAAATTATGGATATGAAGTTATAGGATATAAGTTTGGGTATCGTGGATTATATAATAATGATTTTATACCATTAACTTTAGAGTCAGTATCAGGAATACTTCATAGAGGAGGAACAATTCTTTATAGTTCAAATAAAGACAACCTTTTTGATTACCTAGTAGAAGAAGACGGGAAAATGGTAAAGAAAGATGTATCAGATGTAGCAGTTGAAAACTTAAAAAAAGAAGGCGTTGATGTATTAGTAGTTATAGGGGGAGATGGAACTTTAACTTCTGCTAGAGATTTCTCAAGAAAAGGAATAAAAGTAATAGGAGTTCCTAAAACTATAGATAATGATTTAGCATCAACAGATGTAACCTTTGGATTTAATACTGCAATAGATGTTGCAACAGAAGCTTTGGATAGGCTTCATACAACAGCTGAATCACACCACAGAATAATGCTATGTGAAGTTATGGGAAGAGGTGCTGGATGGATAGCACTAGAATCAGGTATAGCAGGATCTGCTGATGTAATTTTATTACCTGAAATTCCTTATGATATAAATAAAATAGTAGAAAAAGTTAATGAAAGAAAAGCAGAGGGCAAACTATTTACTATAATAGTTGTGGCAGAAGGTGCTAAACCAAAGGATGGAGAGGTTGTAGTCTCAAAAATTGTGGAAGATAGCCCAGATCCAATAAGATTAGGTGGTATAGGAAATAAGTTAGCAGATGATCTAGAAAAAATAATAAAAGATCATGAAGTAAGATGTACTGTTCTTGGTCATATACAAAGAGGAGGAAATACTTCAACCTTTGATAGAATATTATCAACAAGATACGGTGTTAGTGCTGTAGAGATGATAAATAAAGAATTATTCGGAAACATGGTTTGTCTAAAGGGTGATAAAATTACTTACGATAGTTTAGAAAATGTTATAGGGCAAAAGACAAAACAAGTTGATCCAGAATGTGAATTAGTCAATATAGCTAAAAAAATAGGCATTTCTTTTGGAGATTAATTAAAAATACAGGACTTAGCCTATTGCTAAGTCCTTGTTTGCTACAAAAAACAAAAAATTTAAAATCTTCTAAAATTTATGAAAATATGGTATAATTTTATTAATATTAGGGCAGATTTTAATTTGAAAGCTGGAGGGTATTATGAAGGAGATTAAAAAATATTTAGAATCAAGAATTGGAACTTATGGCTTCTTTTTTGAAGACCTAAATAGTGGATTTGTGTATGGCTATAATGAAAACGTTCAAATGGTTGCTGCAGGATGTATGAAGTTACCTGTTGCCATGGCACTTATAAAAGACGTTGAACTTGGAAAAGTTACATTTATGGATAAAATAAGAATAGATGGAGCTGACAAAGTTTACGGAACTGGAATAATACATGAATTTGATGCAAGAGACTATACTATATTTGAACTTTTAGTTGCTATGCTTATCCAAAGTGATAATACAGCAGCTAATAAAATTATAGACATAGTAGGTATGGAAAGAATAAATGACTACTTAAAAGAAATGGGTCTTAAGAATACTGTCCTAAGTAGAAAAACAGCTGATGAAAGAAAAGAAAAACCAAAAGTTGAGAATTTAACTACTGCAAAAGATTTATCAATGGCTTGGAAAATATTATATGATGCTACATTCTTAAGTAAAGAAAATAGCACAATGCTTATAGATATACTTAGAAGACAACAAATAAAAAATAAATTAGCACTTTATATACCAGACGACTTAAAATATGAAATTTCAAGTAAAACTGGAGATAAACCTGGAGTTGAAAATGACACTGCATTAATCCAATTATCAAAAGGAAGTTTCACATTTACTGTCCTTTCAATGTCTATTCCAAATAGTGTTTATGGAACAGTAACACTAGCTAAATCTGGTAAAATGATGTGGGATAATATAATGAATAACTGGCATTAATAATAAAACCCTTGTATTTACAAGGGTTTTAATTTTTGTCTATTATTTTGTTTTTATGCGTAATATATGTATGTAAAAAATACAATATTTCACATAGAATAACTGTTAGATTTTTACCACTAATATAGAGGTATGAATTTAGCGTTAATAGAAGAAAAATGAATTTATTAATAATAAAAATTAATAGTAAACAATTACTTTTTAAGTTAAATTAAAATATCACAATATTAAAATATTGTTTAAATAAATATAATTATTTATTTAAAAATTAAAATAATAAATAGTATAGATATAAGTTAATATTATAGAATTTATACATAATAAAGTTCAATAATATTTCCTGAATTTTTACTGTTCATATATGAACTTTTAGTGAATTGACATCAAATGTAGATGAGTATATTTTAAGAATGTAAATTAAATTGTTTTAAGGAGATGGTTTAAGTGTGTACTCACGTCCATATTTCAAGTAAAAAAAATAATCTTTATTGGGGAAGAACTTTAGATACTGGATTTAATCCCTTTGATGTCGATTCAAAAATAACTATTGTGCCTAAAAACTTTACTTTAGAAACACAAAGTAATCCTTGGAAAACAAAATATGCTTTTTTAGGTATAAACTTAGTAGGATCTACTGTGTTTTTTGATGGAGTTAATGAAAAAGGTCTTGCTGGAGGTCTTTTATTTTTAAATGCATGTACATGGGACAAGAAAGAGAATATAGAAAAGGAAGGGCTTACACCAATTAATAGTGGTGAAATAGTTCCTTGGATTTTAAGTAATTTTGAAAGTGTAAGTGATATAAAGGAAAACATATCAAAGGTTGTAGTTACATCTGAAGATATTCCTTCATTAGGAGAATTAGGAAAAGGACATCCTCTTACTGTTCATTATACATTTACAGATAAAAAAGGTGATTCAGTTGTATTAGAACCAACAAATCATGGACATTTTCGTGTTTTCGATAATACGGTAGGGGTAATGGCAAATGATCCAACATTTGATTGGCATATGACTAATTTAGCAAATTATATGCAAGTGCAAGGAGTTAATAGAAAGCAAAATAAATTAAATGAAAAAACAACAATTACACCAATTTCAAATGGTACAGGACTTCTTGGATTACCAGGTGATTATACTTCACCATCAAGGTTTGTACGTGCAGCATACTTAAGAAATCTTATAGATGACGTTAGTGATGAAGAAGCACCAGCTTATTTATTTAGTATTTTAAATTCAGTTTGGGTTCCAAAGGGTGTTGAACATTTCAATGAAAATGAAGAAGAATCAGACTTCTCAAGTTATATGTGTGCATATGATCAAAGTTTAGGAAAATTATATTTACGTGTTTTCAATCATATAGATACAATGGAATTCTCTTTAGAAAATGTTAAAAATGGTGAATTAGTAACTTATTCAGTTAAATAGAAAGAAATAAATTATTATATAAAACAAAATCTCAAGCTATTTAAGACTTAGAAATAGTTTGAGATTTTCTTTATAGATTGCGTGAGAGAATATAATTGATAACTATAATTAAAATAGAAACATAATATTGACAGATTATGTTTTACATGGTATTCTTACAGAAAAGATAACCTTTAATTTGATACAGAGAGATCAGTAAGGAAGTTATATTATTTTAATAAGTATTATTATAATTGGGATAATTATGCCTTCCTTTACATTAAGGAAGGCTTTTTTATATTACAAAACTAAAAATAGTACCTTTAAATTTAACACAGAGAGGTTAAGAAGGAGTGATATTATGTTAAAAAACAGACATCTAATTGATCCTATGGATTTTACAGTAGATCAATTAGAAGAAATATTCGAATTAGCACATCAAATAATAAAAAATCCAAAAGAATATGCCAAAGTATGTGATGGCAAAATTCTAGCAACTCTATTTTATGAGCCTAGCACTAGGACAAGATTCAGTTTTGAATCAGCAATGATGAGACTAGGTGGAAATATCTTAGGTTTTTCAGAACCAAATTCAAGTTCAGCATCAAAAGGTGAAAGCCTTGCAGACACTATAAAAATGGTATCAATATATTCAGATATTATAGCAATGAGACATCCAAAAGAGGGTGCAGCAAAGGTAGCTAGTTTATATTCAAGTGTACCAATAATAAATGCAGGTGATGGTGGACATCAACATCCAACACAAACATTAACAGATCTTTTAACAATAAAATCATTAAAGGAAGGATTAGAAAATCACACTATAGGAATATGTGGGGATTTAAAATTTGGAAGGACAGTTCATTCTTTAATAAAAGCTATGGGAAGATATAAAGGAAATAAATTCATACTTATATCACCAAAAGAACTTCAAATACCAGATTATATAAGAGATGAGGTATTAAGAAAAAATAATATAGAATTTAGAGAAGTTGAAAAGCTTGAAGATGTAATAGAAGAACTAGATATACTTTATATGACTAGAATTCAAAAGGAAAGATTCTTTAACGAGGAAGAATACTTAAGGCTAAAAGATAGCTACATATTAGATAAAGAAAAAATGAATTTTGCTAAAAAAGATATGATAGTTATGCATCCACTACCAAGAGTAAATGAAATATCAGTAGAAATTGATAATGATGATAGGGCAGCATATTTTAAACAAGCAGAATACGGAATGTATGTAAGAATGGCTTTAATATGCAGATTATTGGGGGTATGTTAGTATGCTAGAAATAACAAGTATTAAAAATGGACTAGTAATAGATCATATAAAAGCAGGATTTGGAATAAAAATATTCAATCACTTAAATTTAGAAAAGTCAGATTTAAGCGTAGCTTTAATAATGAATGTTAAGAGTAATAGAGGTGGCAGAAAAGATATTATAAAAGTAGAGGGAATAGAAGAAATTAATTATGAAATTTTAGCAATGTTATCTCCAAATATAACAATTAATGAAGTGAGAGATGAAAAAATAATTAATAAAATAGTTCCTAACTTACCTAAAAAGGCTCAAAATATAATAGTTTGTGAAAATGAGAGATGTGTAACACAAGATGAAGATTATGTGCCTAAAAGTTTCATATTAGTAGATGAAAAAGAAGCAACTTATAGATGTGAATATTGTGATCATATTTGTAAATTAAAATAATCTAAAAAAGGGGTGTTTAATTTGAATATATTAATAAAAAATGCAAATGTAGTAGATTCAAGCCAAAATTTTATTGGTGATGTTTATATAGAGAATGGAAAGATAAAAGAACTTGGAACAAACATAAATAAAAACGATGTAGAAGTTATAGATGCAAATGGACTTACTTTAATGCCGGCATTTGTTGATACACATGCTCACTTTAGAGATCCAGGACTAACTTATAAAGAAGACTTAGAGACAGGTTCAAGAGCAGCACTTAGAGGTGGATATACTGGAGTATGTCTTATGGGAAATACAAGTCCGATTTGTTCAACGAAAGAAGTATTAGACTATGTAAAAAATAAAGAAGAAAGTTTAAAACTTATAGATATACATCAATGTGTTACTATAACAAAAAATTTTGATGGAAAAACTTTAACTCACTTAGAAGATTTTAAAAATGATAAAAGAGTTAAAGCAATATCAGATGATGGGGTTGGAGTTTCTGACTCAAGAGTTATGATGGAAGCTATGAAAATAGCAAAAGAAAATGATTGGGTAATAATGTCACATGCAGAGTCACATGAATTTTCAGATATTGATATGAGACTTGCAGAAAATATGATGACATGGAGAGATATAACTTTAGCAAAAGTAACGGGGGCTAATCTTCATATGGCTCATGTTAGCACAAAAGAAGCAATGAAATATATTATAGATGGAAAGTGTAGTGGAGTTAATGTTACATGCGAAGTAACGCCTCATCATATAGCTTTAACAAATGATAAAAATAATTATAGAGTAAATCCACCAATTAGAGAGAAAAGTGATGTGGATTTCTTACTAAAAGCAATAAGTCATGGAGATGTTGAATGTATTGGTACAGACCATGCACCACACACCAAAGAAGATAAAGAAAAAGGTTCACCAGGAATGGTTGGACTTGAAACAGCCTTTCCAATTTGCTACACAAAACTAGTAAAAGAAGGGGTTATAACAATTAATAAGTTATCAGAGATGATGTCTAGAAATCCAGCTAAAATTTTAAAGATGAATAAAGGAAATATTAGTATAGGATTAGATGGAGACGTAGTGCTTTTAGATCTTAATAAGGAAATAACAATAAATTCAGATGAGTTTTATTCAAAAGGAAAGAATACACCATTTGAAGGAATGAAATATTATGGTGAAGTAGTTATGACAATAAAAGGTGGACAAGTTCTATATAAAAAGTAAGTGAGGGGAATTTATGAAAAATATAATAGATAGATTATATGAAAGAGTGGAAGAAAGAGGAGTAGTATGTGTAGGGCTTGATACTGATATATCATACGTTCCTGAGTTTATAAAGAATGGAAGAAGCAATAAAGAAGCGATAGTTGAGTTTAATAAAAGGATAATAGATGAGACTTTTGATGTAGCTGCATGTTTTAAAGTACAAATAGCTTATTATGAAGCGTTAGGAATAGAAGGCCTTGAAGCATATAGAGATACTATAAAATATCTTAGAGAAAAGGGAGAAATAGTAATTGCAGATATAAAAAGAGGAGATATAGATGCTACAGCAAAAATGTATGCAAAAGCACATTTTGAAGGTGATTTTGAAGCGGACTTTATAACAGTAAGTCCTTATATGGGAATGGATAGCATCATGCCATATATTCCTTACATTGAAAGTGGTAAAAAAGGATTATTTAGCTTAGTTAGAACATCAAATAAAGGTGCAGTAGATATTGAATATATAAAAAGTAAAGACGGAAAAAATGTATATGACATTGTTGGAGAAAAGGTATTAAAACTTGGAAAGCCTTATGTTGGAGAATGTGGTTATACGCCTATGGGTGGAGTTATAGGATGCACTCATAAAGAAGAGGGAGCTAAAATAAGAGAAAACTTAAAGGAAATGTTCTTCTTAATACCAGGATATGGAGCGCAAGGTGGAAAAGCTGAAGATGTAGCACTTTATTTAAGAAACGGTAATGGTGGAGTGGTTAATTCATCAAGAGGAATTTTACTAGCTTATAAAAAGAGAAATGAAAGAGAAGAAAATTTTGCAAAATGTGCAAGAGAAGAAGCTATTAAAATGAGAGATGAAATAAGAAAAGCTTGCGAAGTTTAGGAGGAATTTAAATGAGTATATCATATGAGAAGGTTAATGTTATAAGCAATGAAAGAGTTATTAATGATATTTATAAATTAGTTGTTGAATCAAAAGAAGATATAAAATGTGGACAATTTTATATGCTTAAAACTCAAAATACGCTTCTTCCAAGACCTATAAGTATATGCGAAAAAGAAGATGAAAAGTTAACATTTATATATGCAGTAGTTGGAAAGGGAACAGAAGAAATCTCAACACTTAAAGAAGGAGATAACATAAATATTACAGGACCTTTAGGGAATGGATTTGATGTTTCAAAAGATCTTGGGAAAGTCGGAATAGTTGTTGGGGGAGTTGGTACAGCTCCAATGATTCAAGTTTGTAAGGAACTTAGAAAAAATAATACTGCAAAAAGCATTGATGTATATGCAGGTTTTAGGGATGAAGTATATTTAATAGATGAATTTAAAAAGTACAGTGATAATGTAAATGTTGCTACCAATACAGGAAACTATGGGACAAGGGGATTTGTTACAGATATATTAAATACTGAAAATTATGACACAGTGTTATGCTGTGGTCCTGAAATTATGATGAAAAAAGTGATTGAAATGTGCAAAGAAACTAATACAAAAGTATATGTATCAATGGAGAAACATATGGCTTGTGGAGTTGGGGCTTGTTTAGTATGTACTTGTAAAACTAAAGATGGAAATAAGAGAACTTGTAAAGATGGTCCAGTATTTGATGGATATTATGTAGAGTTATAGGAGGGATTTATTATGCTAAAAGTTAATATAGGTGGAGTAGAATTTAAAAACCCTGTTATAGCTGCATCAGGTACATTTGGGTTTGGAGAAGAGTACAATAATTTTTATGATGTAGGAATTCTTGGAGGGATATCGTCTAAAGGACTTACTATAAACAAAAAAGAAGGTAATAATGGAATAAGAGTTTATGAAACTCCAAGCGGAATGATGAATTCTGTTGGACTTCAAAATCCAGGTATAGATGGATTTATAGAAAATGAACTTCCAAAAATGAAGAAGCTATCTACAAATATAATTGCAAATGTAGGTGGAGGATGTATTGAAGATTATGAAATGGCTGTAAGTAAATTAAATAATACAGATATAGATATGATAGAGCTTAATATATCTTGTCCTAATGTAAAGTCAGGTGGAATGGCATTTGGAATAAAAAGCGATGTTGCATATGATGTAGTTAAAAAGATTAAGGACATTACTAACAAGCATTTAATGGTTAAGCTTTCACCGAATGCAGAAAATATAGTTGATATGGCAGTTAAATGTAGAGAAGCTGGAGCAGATTCTATATCTCTTATAAATACTTTAAAAGGTATGGCTATAGATATAAAAAATAGAAAACCTGTCTTTGATAATATATATGCAGGACTTTCAGGACCAGCTGTAAAACCAGTAGCACTTAGAATGGTACATGAAGTAAGTAAAGTGCTAGATATACCAGTTATAGGACTTGGTGGAATATCAACATATGAAGATGCTATAGAATTTATAATGGCAGGAGCAACTGCAATACAAATTGGAACAGTTAATTTTACAAATCCAATGGCTGGAAAAGAAATTATAGAAGGTATGGAAGAATTCTTAATTAGAGAAGGAATTAAAAATATTAATGAAATAAGAGGAATTATATAAAAAGAGAGTTTTGGAGGGATTTAGATATGGAAAATTATAAAAAAGAGTTTATTGAATTTATGATAGAATGTGGAGTTTTAACTTTTGGTGATTTTGTAACAAAAAGCGGTAGAAAGACACCTTTCTTTGTAAACACTGGTAACTATAAAACAGGAAGTCAGCTTAAAAGATTAGGAGAATTTTATGCAAAAGCAATAAAAGAAAAGTTTAATGATGAATATGATGTTTTATTTGGACCAGCATATAAGGGAATACCACTAACAGTAACAACAACTATAGCCTTATCTGACCTTTATAATATAGATGCTCGTTATTGCTCAAATAGAAAAGAAGTTAAAGATCATGGAGATAAAGGAATACTTCTAGGAAGTAATTTAAAGGATAATGATAGAGTTTTAATAGTTGAAGATGTTACAACAGCTGGTACATCAATATATGAAACAATGCCTATATTAAAAGAACAAGGAAATGTAGATGTTAAGGGGCTTATTATATCAGTAGATAGAATGGAAAGAGGAAAAGGAAATAAATCTGCTTTAACAGAGATAAGAGAAAACTTTGGATTTAAAACTTGTGCTATAGTTACAATGAAAGAAGTAATAGATTATTTATATAATAAAGAAGTAAACGGAAAAGTAATAATAAATGATGATATAATGGTAAGAATAAGAAAATACTATGAAGAATATGGAGCAGAAGAATAAAATAGACAAGGATATTATTTACAAGGAGTCTAATTAATACACAAAATGTACATAAAAGGCACTAAATGTTAAAAAAACTTTTACATTTAGTGTCTTTTAGTTTAAAATAGTTATTGGGAGAAGATTTAATTAATGATAATATTTTTCAAATGAAAATAATTATTGACTATGCCTGCGTAGTCAAATATAATTAAATCATAATTAATGATGTGAAAGAGAGGCGAAAACATTATGTTTAAAGGATGGGAAGGCTTTAAAGAAGGAAACTGGCAAAAAGAAATTGATGTCAGAAACTTTATTCAAAATAACTATACTCCATATGAAGGAGATGATTCTTTCTTAAAGGGAGCAACTGAAAATACAACTAAGTTATGGAATGAAGTAAGTGATCTATTTAAGAAAGAAAGAGAAAATGGTGGAGTTTTAGATGTTGATACTAAAACAGTATCAGGAATAAATGAATACGCACCTGGATATATAGACAAAGCAATTGAAAAGATAGTTGGGGTACAAACTGATGCTCCACTTAAGAGAGCTGTTATGCCACAAGGTGGTATAAGAATGGCAGAAAATGCAGCTAAAGCTTATGGATATGAAGTTGATGGTAGAATATCAGAAATATTCACTAAGTACAGAAAGACTCATAATCAAGGTGTATTTGATGTATATACTGATGAAATGAGATTAGCTAGAAAATACGGTATAGTAACAGGACTTCCAGATGCTTATGGTAGAGGAAGAATTATAGGTGACTATAGAAGAGTAGCTTTATATGGTGTAGATAGATTAATTGAAGATAAAATGGAACAAAAGAAGAGCTTAGAAGTTAATACTATTGATTCAGATGTAATTCAATTAAGAGAAGAAATTACTGACCAAATATCAGCTTTAAAAGAACTTAAAGAAATGGGATTAAGCTATGGATTTGATTTATCAAAGCCTGCAACGAATGCTAGAGAAGCTGTTCAATGGCTTTACTTTGCATACTTAGCTGCAATTAAGCAACAAAATGGTGCTGCTATGTCATTAGGTAGAACTTCTACTTTCTTAGATATATATATTCAAAGAGATTTAGATGCAGGAGTAATCACTGAAGAAGAAGCTCAAGAAATAATGGATCATTTCGTAATGAAACTTAGATTAGTTAAGTTCTTAAGAACACCAGAATACAATGATTTATTCTCAGGAGATCCAACTTGGGTAACTGAATCAATAGCTGGTATAGGAGTAGATGGAAGAAGCTTAGTTACTAAGAATTCATTTAGAGTTCTTAATACACTTTATACATTAGGGCCATCACCTGAGCCAAATTTAACAGTATTATGGTCAACTAGATTACCTCAAAACTTTAAAGATTTCTGTTCAAAGGTATCTATTGATACAAGCTCAGTTCAATATGAAAATGATGATTTAATGAGAGAATATTGGGGAGATGATTACGCTATTGCTTGTTGTGTATCTGCAATGAAAATAGGTAAGCAAATGCAATTCTTTGGTGCAAGAGTTAACTTAGCTAAAACTTTACTTTACACTATAAATGGTGGTAAAGATGAGAAGTCAGGAGTACAAGTAGCACCTAAGATGGCACCTATAACAAGTGAATATTTAGATTACAATGAAGTAATGGAAAAATTTGATGTAATGACAGATTGGTTAGCAAACCTTTATGTTAATACTTTAAATTGTATCCATTACATGCATGACAAGTATTCATATGAATCACTTCAAATGGCATTACACGATAGAGATGTATTTAGAACAATGGCTTGTGGTATAGCTGGTTTATCAGTTTGTGCTGACTCTCTATCAGCTATTAAATATGCTAAAGTTAAGCCTATAAGAAATGAAGAAGGAATTGCAGTGGACTTTGAAGTTGAAGGAGATTTCCCTAAATACGGAAATGATGATGATAGAGTAGATGAAATAGCTGTATTCTTAGTTAAGAATATGATGGATAAGATCAGAAAGAATAAGACTTATAGAAATTCATACCATACTCAATCTATATTAACTATAACTTCAAATGTAGTATATGGTAAGAAAACAGGAACAACTCCATGTGGAAGAAAAGCTGGAGAACCATTTGCACCAGGAGCTAATCCAATGCATGGAAGAGATTCAAGTGGATCACTTGCATCATTAAACTCAGTTGCTAAGCTTCCATATGAGCATTCACAAGACGGTATATCAAATACTTTCTCAATAGTTCCAGATGCTTTAGGTAAGTCAGAAGAAGAGAGAATATCTAACTTAAGTAATATGTTAGATGGATACTTTGGTCAAAGAGCTCATCACTTAAATGTTAATGTATTTAACAGAGAAACATTATTAGATGCAATGGAAAGACCAGAAGAATATCCACAATTAACTATTAGAGTTTCAGGATATGCTGTAAACTTCATTAAGTTAACTAGAGAACAACAACTTGATGTTATAAACAGAACATTCCACTCAAGAATGTAATATTTATATTATTAAAATTTAGTGAAATTTTAAATTATCCTCTGCTAGGGTTATACTTAGCAGGGGATATGTATTATAATTTAAAATAATTAATTGATGATTTAAAATTTATAAATAAATCTGATTTATAAGCTTTAAATTATCAATTGTTCAAGGAGGAAGTTAATGACTATGACTATAGGAAAAATTCATTCAATAGAAACTATGGGACTTGTAGATGGGCCAGGTATAAGAGTGGTTGTATTTTTGCAAGGATGTTCTTTAAGATGTAAGTATTGTCATAATCCTGATACATGGGAATATGGATGTGGGGAGGAGTATACTCCATCTCAATTAGTAAATAAGATAAAAAGATATAAGCCTTATTTCAAAACTTCAAATGGTGGAGTTACATTTTCAGGTGGAGAGCCTTTAAGACAACCAGAGTTTTTAATTGAAGTACTAAAATTATGTAAAAAAGAAGAGATACATACGTGTATAGATACTTCAGGATTTGGAGTTGGAATGTATGATGAAATATTAAAATATACAGATTTAGTTCTTTTTGATATAAAAGATCTAACAAGAGAAGGATATAAAAATGTAACTTTAATGAATATTGATGAATCTTTAAAATTCCTTGAAGCAGTACAAAATAGTGGAACAAAGATGTGGATAAGGCATGTTGTTGTGCCAGGATTAACTGATGGGGAAGAACATATTAGAGAACTAAAGAAGTTTATAAAGACTTTAAAAAATGTAGAGAAAGTAGAACTTCTTCCATATCATTTACTTGGGGTAAATAAATATGAGAATATGGGATTATCATATCCATTAGAAGGAACACCTCAAATGAATAAAGAAGTTATAAAAAGATACTATGAAATATTAGATGAAAATTAAAAGGATTGGGCATACATTGCTCAATCCTATTTTTATGCTATTTATTTTTTTTAGATTTTTTATTATTCCCTTTACGATTCCCATTTTTATTATTTAGAGTATCGTTATTTTCAGTAGCAGCAAGTTCTTTTTCTGCTTCTTCTTTTTCCCTTCTTGCAATAAGCTTCTCTGGTGAATAGAAATAAGTAACTGAAATTAAAAATGCAGCTGGCAATGAAATAACAAGATTTTTAAATACGAAATTAAAAACAACTGTAATTCCAACCAAAGAAAGCACAAATTTAATTAAAGTTTTAAATTGAGTATTCATAAATAAATCCTCCCCACAAATAAATACAATATAAATTATACAGCATAATGGAAACAGTTACAATATTTGCATACTGTAACTGTTTATAAAAATAAATTAATTTTCGTTTTTAATTATGTCAGAGAAGTATCCATGAGGTATAATTTTTCTCTTTAATCCTTCAATAACTGTTAAATAAGTCGCGGCAGTATCGAATCTTGCATCATGATAATTACCACTACCTTCAAATAATTCATTAGCCTTATTTTCTATTTGTTCTTTTGAAATATTTAAATATGATATAACTTCTTCAAGTTTTGGATTTTTGTAAGTTCCATTTGGCTTTAATATTTTGCAAATATCTTTATAATAAGCCATAGTACAGAATGTTCTCTTTGGTTCATAGTTTGCACCAAGATATAAAAGTTCACTATGCATAAACTTTATATCAAAATTTACGTTATGACCAATTACGAAATCAGCTTCCATAAAATCATCGATAAAGTCTGCAACTGAATCTTCAAAATACATACCAGAAGATAATTCATATAATTTTTCTAAAGAAAATCCATGTACTGCTTCAGCATTTGGATCCATTTCATCTACAGCAAAGAAAAAGTTTTTTCCTACAGTTTTTTGAGGTTTAGTTGATGTATCAACTGTTATATAACTTAATTGGCATATATGGCCAGGTCTTATGCTTGTTGTTTCTGTATCAAAAAATAATAGTTTCATTAAACATCCTCCTAAATTTCTTATGGGCATAAAATAATTATATACTACATTTTAAAAATATTAAAATAAAATTAAATCTTAGTGAATTGGTAAGAATTATTGAATTTTATATGGAAAAATAGTATAATAGAAGAAAATAATTCTGACAAAAATACTATGAATTATTAAGAATAATATGAAATATAATAATAGTCTGAATTTTGGGAAAGATATAGATTATATATAGGACTAGGAGGAATTTTTATGATAAGTGATAGCAAAAGAAAAGTTTCAATAATAGGAGCAGGATTCGTTGGAGCAACAACAGCTTATGCATTAATGAATAGTGGTATAGCTACAGAAATATGCATATATGATATAAACATGGATAAAGCTGTAGGGGAGGTAATGGATTTAGTACATGGTACATCATTTGTAAAGCCTGTAAATGTATATGCTGGTTCATTAGAAGAAACAAAGGATTCAGATATAGTAATAATTACAGCAGGAGTAGGACAAAAAGAAGGAGAAACTAGATTAGATATAATCGATAAGAACTATAAAATATTCCAAGGTTTCGTTCCTGAAATTGCAAGATTAAGTCCTAATTCAATCTTATTAGTAGTTTCAAATCCAGTAGATGTTTTAACTTATATAACTTATAAGTTATCAGGATTCCCTAAAGAAAGAGTAATAGGTTCAGGTACTGTATTAGATACTTCAAGATTAAAATATGTATTAGGTAAATACTTTAATGTAAACAACACTAATATTCACTCATATGTAATAGGTGAACATGGTGATAGTGAAGTTGTAACATGGAGCAACGGAAGAGTCGGTGGAGAAGACTTTGATATGTATGCAAAACAATTAGAACTTGAATGGGATAATGATATAAAGAAAGTAATAGAAGAAGATGTTAAAAATGCAGCATATGAAATAATAAGTAGAAAGAAAGCAACATACTTTGCAGTTGCACTTGCAGTTAACAGAATAGTTGAAGCTATATTTAGAAATGAAAATAGTATATTAACTGTAGATTCATTATTTGAAGGACAATATGGAATTGAAGATATGTATCTTGCAATACCTACTATAGTAAATAGAGGTGGAGCGCAAGAAATAATTCAAATTTCATTAGCAGATGATGAACTTAATAGATTAAAAGAATCAGCAACAATATTAAAGAAACATTTAAATGAATGTAATGTTTAGAGTTTAATAAAAAAATATTGAATATTTTAAAAACTTTATAAAATAGTATTTGTAATCCTCCTTGAAGTTGTATATAATAATATATAAATTTAAGGAGGGCTATTTATTTATGGAAAAAAACAACATAATTATACCAAAAGATTATAAAAGCAGTTCTACATTAATAGAAACTGAAGTATTTATAAAAAGCATAAAGGATTATTTTGAAAGAAATTTAGCAGAAGAGTTAAACTTAATTAGAGTTTCAGCACCTCTTTTTGTAAATTCAAATTCAGGGTTAAATGATGATCTTAATGGGGTAGAAAGACCAGTAAAATTTGACCTTTTAGCTTCAAATGAAGATGTTGAAATAGTTCATTCACTTGCAAAATGGAAGAGAATGAGTCTTCATAGATATGGATTCCCAGTAGGAAAAGGATTATACGCAGATATGAATGCAATTAGAAGAGATGAAGAACTTGATAATATACATTCTATATATGTAGACCAATGGGACTGGGAGCTTATAATAAATAAAGAAGATAGAAATTTAGAGTTTTTAAAGAATATTGTAAAGAAGATATACAGTGTATTTAAAAATACTGAAAATTATGTAAGAGAAAATTTAGTTAAAATAGATGAAGAACTTCCAGAGGAAATATTTTTTATTACATCTCAAGAATTAGAAGATATGTATAAAGATTTAACTCCTAAAGAAAGAGAAGATGCAATTTGCAAGGAAAAAGGTGCAGTATTTATAATGCAAATAGGAAAAGATCTAGCATCAGGAGAAAAACATGATGGTAGAGCTCCAGATTATGATGATTGGAATTTAAATGGAGATATACTTTTCTGGAATAATGTATTAGATAGAGCTATAGAGTTATCATCAATGGGAATAAGAGTTGATGAAAAGTCATTAAGAGCTCAATTAAAAGAAGCAAATTGTGAAGAAAGAGAAAATTTAGAATTCCATAGAGCATTATTAGATGGAAAGCTTCCATATACAATAGGTGGAGGAATTGGACAATCAAGAATATGTATGTACTTTTTAAGAAAAGCACATATTGGAGAAGTTCAAGCATCTGTATGGGATGATTTAAATAATAAAATATGTGAAGAAAATGGAATAGTATTATTATAATAATATTTCTAAAAGAGCCACTTTTTAAGTGGCTCTTTTTTATTAATTAAAATAAATTTATAAAATCCTTACTAAATATATAATTTTATTAACTATTTAAACAAGTTGTTACAAAATTTAATTTAAATTACAAAAAAATAAGAATAAATTAACAAAAATTATAGACGTTCTTGGTAAAAAATGAAGATAAATATGAGAATGGTTAGAATTTTGAAAAAATTTAGACTAGTATAAGTAAAGAAAGTCTATTATAATATAATTATTAAAATAAATTTTACATTTGATTTATTTTCTTAATAAATAATATGGTTAATATAGTGATAGTTTTATATTTTAAGGAGGTATAGATGAGACACGAGGAAAAAAATAATGAACAAGATAAAAATAAAGAAAAAAAGAAAATGTCTAAAAAGAAAAAAGTATTAATATCAATAAGTATAATATTACTTCTTATATTAGTTAGTGCAGGAGTATTTTATTTTTATGTAAGAGGTAAAATATATCAACAAAACCCAGGTGCCTCACAGGATGTAACATATGAAGAACAACCAGGAATAACAAACATATTATTAATAGGAACTGATGCTCGTAAGCTAGATGAAGCTGCAAGAGCAGATGCTATTATAATAGCTACAATAGATAATAATCATAAGAAACTAAAGTTAACATCAATCATGAGAGATACATTAGCAAAAATTCCAGATCACGGAGAGCAAAAAATTAATGCGGCATTAGCTTATGGTGGTCCAGATTTACTTATGAAAACTATAAACGAAAACTTTAATTTAAATTTAAACAAATATGTTATGGTAAACTTTGGCGGATTCAAAGAGATAATAGATGAAGTTGGCGGAATTGAAGTGGACATACATGATTATGAAATTCCAGAACTTAATAAATTTATTGGAGAATATGAAAAAGTTAAATCACCAAAAATAACTGAAACAGGAATGCAAAAGTTAGATGGACAACAAGCATTAGCATATGCAAGAATAAGAAAAGTAGGTAATGGAGATTATGAAAGAACTGAAAGACAAAGAAGAGTTATAGACTTAGTTACTCAGAAATTTAAAGATCTAAGTCCTCTTAAATATCCATCAGTAATGTCTTCACTATTACCATATATCAAAACAAACATAGAGCCATTTATGATGCTTAATTATGCGTATACAGCTTCCAAGTTCCCAAGTTTAACATTTGAACAGTTAAGAGTTCCATTTAGTGATGAAATATCATGGGGAGGTCTTTACAAAAATAAAGGATGGGTACTTATAGTTGATAGAGAACAAAATGCTAAAATTATGCGTGAATTTATATTTGATGATAAAACACCAGATGCAAATAGTTATAGTGTAAAGGAATGGAAAGAAAAGTTAGCTTCATACCTTAATGAAAATAATGAACACATTAAGGAAAATGGTCCACTTAAGGATTATGATGATGACTATATTCCACCAGTAACTAGTAGCAAAAATGAAAATAGTATTCAAAATAGTACTCAAAATAAAAAACCAGTAACTACACCATCAAAAGATACAACAAATAAACCATCAGGAAGTAAAAATCCTAATAACGATGAAGAAAGTAACAAAGGTGATAATACTACAGGTAGTGGTTCAGGTTCTGGAAATTCAACTTCTGGAGGTAATAATCAAACTCCAGGTGAAAGTGATAATGAAAATAATAATACTAATAAACCAGGAACTGGTACGGGCTCAGGTTCAGGCTCAGGAAATGGAACAGGAACTGGTGGATCAACAGATAAAGAAGAAAATAATCAAGGTTCTGCAAATGCTCCAGAAACTAATCATCAGCAAAATAGAGCTTATAGAAGATAATAATACTTAAAAACACAGTTTGTTTTTTTCAAACTGTGTTTTGTGTTATAATACTTTAAAATGGAAAAGGAGAAAAATTTTATGGGATATATATATTCAAAAATATTAATGATACCAGCCATATTATTAGGATTTACTTTTCATGAGTATGCTCATGCAAAAATGGCAGATAAACTAGGAGATAAAACAGCGAGATTTCAAGGAAGATTAAATTTAAACCCACTTACTCATATAGACCCACTGGGATTTTTAATGATATTAGTCGCTGGAATCGGATGGGCGAAACCTGTACAAGTAAACCCAGCAGCTTTTAAAGATAAATATAAAGATGATTTAAAGGTGAGTCTTGCAGGACCTCTTGCAAACTTAGGAGTAGCTTTGTTTGGTGGAATACTATTATTTATAGTTATGGCACTTGTTTTTTCTAATATCCTTACAGGAGCATTAAGTCAAATTTTATATGGAATTACGATAAGAATCATTACAATAAATGTAATGTTATTTATATTTAACTTATTACCAATTCCAGGACTTGATGGATGGAGTGTATTTAGAGATTTAAGTCCAAAACATTTTTATAGAGTATCAGATAAAGTATATCAATATCAATTTATAATTTTAATAGCTATAGTTGTAGTAGGAGCACCTATTATATCTATACCAGTTAAATTTATATCTAATCAAATAATAAATATAGTACAATTATTATTAATGGTTGTATTTTAAAAAGCATTCAATGCATAATTGCATTGAATGCTTCTTTTTTAAACTTGTTCTATTAATAATGTTCTGTTAAATATTTCTTTAAATGAATAAGCACTTCTCATAGCTTGACGTATTTCAAGTTCTAAGTTTAAATTAGATTTTAGTTCTAATTTAACACTTTCTTGAGTTATAATAACATTTATATCTTTAACAGCGCCTTCAAGGCTTCTATCTAGGCCTTCTGCTATTCTAAGTATCGCTCCCATATACTCAATTGTATTAACATCAATTTTGTTTATTATAGAGCAAAATTGAGGGAATGGTATATGGTATTGATTATTTCTATGACAAGCTGCAACAGAAGCACTTAAGAATAACTCTTTTTGAGTTAATCCATTTATATAAGAATTTAAAATTATATAAAAACTATGTCTATGATGGTTATAGTAATCTATACTAATTCCACAATCATGTAAAAGTGATGCCGTTTTTAAAACTTTTAAATAGCAATCATTTAACTTATGAAGAGGCTTAAGTTCTTCATATAATTTTTGTGCAATACAATAAACATGATGTGCATGGTTTTTATTAATATTTAATTTATTCATGATCCCGTTTATACTAAATGTTAGCATGTCTTTATTATAATTGTATTTATCTTCAATATACTCATACATAATACCTTCTCTTAAACCTCTAGAAGATGTAATTATATCACTTATTCCTGTATGTGTAAGTATATTTTGGAATATACAAAGTCCTGCAACTATTATGTCAGCACGTTCTCTTGGAAGGCCTTCAACCATTTTACGTTGCTTAAGATTTTTAGATTTTAATAAATTATATACGTCATGAACATCTATATCATTAAGAGTATAATTATGTGCAACTCCAAAAGGATAACGCTTCCTTATTCTATCAATTTGACCTAGACAAGTAATTGTACCTCCAACTCCGATTATAGAATCAAATTTATACTCTTTAAGCCAATTACATTCATTTAATAAATTGTTTATGTTAGAAACTGCATTTTCTAAATCTTCTCTTAATATTCTATCTTGTAAGTGATATTTAGATGTAAGGTTTAATGTACCAACAGGAATAGAATGATATTTTTCTATTTTGCCATTTTTTACCCAAGCTAGGTGAGTAGCTGTACCTTCTATATCAACTATAAGAGAATTATCAAAGTATATTGTATTAGATACACCAAGGAAATTATAATAAATTTCTTTCTCTATGTTTAATATAGTTACATCAATATCTAATTTATCTTTAATTAAATTAATAAGAGAATCACTATTAGAAGCACTTCTAAAAGATTCCGTAGCTATAGCAATAATTTTTTCTGCGCCAGATACCTGACACATAGACTTAAAAACTCTAAGATTTGATAATGTAATATTTAATTTTTCCTCAGAGATTTTATCATTATCAACAAGATCCTGACATAATCTTACTGATGTTTTAAGTTCATCTATAGGTCTAAAGTAACCATTCTCCTCAACTTCATTTAATGTTAGGGTGACTGAATTTGCTCCTATATCAATGACACCAATTCTTTTCATAACAAACTCCTTAAATATCAATTAAATTTAAATATTAAAACTATTATACAACATTTTTTATTAAATTGTATTAAATATAATAATATTTAAGTATTTATTGACATTAACAAAGTAAAGTATGTATAATATATGAAAGAAAAGTAAAATATAAAATTCTGTGATGAGGAGAGTAGGATAATTGATTCTTTTAGCGAGTAAGGATTTTGGTGTAAGCCTTATAAGATAAATTATTTGAAATAGAACCTTTAAGAAGCGCCTGAAATGAGTAGGGAGAGCCGCAAGAATTAATCGCTTGCGTTATCAAAATAGAGTGGCATTTCTTTATGCAAATAGAGTGGTACCGCGGAAAATTGTTATTGTTCCGTCTCTTATTATATATAAGAGGCGGTTTTTTATGCTCATAAATTATGTTTTACAAAATATATAGAATATTACAGGAGGAATTTAAATGGATTATAAAGAAATAATTGCAAAGTTAATAAAAGAACACGTTGACTTAGAAATAGAAGACATTAAAAAACTTATTGAAATACCACCAAAATCAGATATGGGAGATTTTGCATTCCCATGTTTCCAATTAGCTAGAGTTATGAGAAAAGCTCCAAATATGATAGCTGAAGAATTAGCTTCAAAATTAAACAAAGAAGGATTTGAAAGAATAGAAAACTTAGGACCATACGTTAATTTCTTTGTTGATAAAGAAGCATTTACAAAAAATGCAATAGAAACAGTTTTAACTGAAGGTGAAGATTACGGTAAATCAAATATAGGAGAAGGAAAAACTGTATGTGTTGAATATTCATCACCTAATATAGCAAAGCCTTTCCACGTTGGTCACCTTTTCTCAACATCAATTGGTAACTCACTTTATAAATTATTCAAAGAAGAAGGTTACGATGTAGTTGGTATAAATCACCTAGGAGACTGGGGAACTCAATTTGGTAAGCTTATATCAGCTTATAACAGATGGGTTGATGAAGAAGCATTAGAAAAAGATGCAATATCAGAACTTTTAAGAATATACGTTAAATTCCATGATGAAGCAGAAAAAGATCCATCATTAGTAGATGAAGGAAGAATGCACTTTAAGAGACTAGAAGAAGGTGCAGAAGAAGAAACTGCTCTATGGAAGAGATTTAGAGAACTTAGCTTAAAAGAATTTAATAGAGTTTATGACTTATTAGGAATAAAATTTGATTCTTTAGCTGGGGAAGCATTCTATAATGATAAAATGCAAGTTGTTATAGATGAATTAAAAGAAAAGAATCTTTTAACTGAAAGTAATGGTGCTCAAGTTGTTATGTTAGATGAATATAACATGCCTCCTTGTATAGTATTAAAGGGAGATGGAGCAACAATATATGCAACTAGAGATTTAGCTGCTGCAAACTACAGAAAGAATACTTATGATTTTGATAAGTGTGTTTATGTAGTTGGTACTCCACAAGCATTACACTTTAAACAAGTATTTAAAACATTAGAACTTGCAGGTAAAGACTGGGCTAAAGATTGCGTTCACGTAGGATTTGGATTAGTTAAATTTGCAGATGGTGGAATGTCAACAAGAAAAGGAAAAGTTGTTCTTTTAGATGATTTATTAAGTGAAGCAGTTTCAAAGACTCTTGAAATAATAAATGAAAAAAATCCAGAACTTGAAAACAAAGAAGAAGTTGCTAAGAAGATAGGTATTGGTGCTGTTATATTCACATACCTTAAAAATTCAAGAGAAAAAGATATAATCTTCGATTGGAAAGAAATACTTTCATTTGAAGGGGAAACTGGTCCATACGTTCAATATTCATATGCTAGAGGAAATAGTATATTAGAAAGAGCGGGAGAAGTAGATTTAACTAATGTTGATTATAGTAAGTTAAACTCAAAAGAAGAATTTGAACTTATAAAATCTCTAGAAAGCTTTAAGAAAAATATTCACTTAGCTATCGAGAAGTTTGAGCCTTCAGTTATGTCAAGATACGTTATTGAAGTTGCTAAATTATTTAATAAGTTCTACAATGCTCATTCAGTATTAAACTTAGAAGATGAGGAACTTAAAAAAGCAAGACTTGCTTTAGTAAAAGCAAGCTTACAAGTAATAAAGAACGGATTAGGATTACTTGGAATAGAAGTTGTAGAAAAAATGTAATATTAAATTATAAAATAGTACTAGAAAGCTTTTCTAGTGCTATTTTTATACAAAAATATAGTTAATTAAAGGTTAAGAATTTAAAGAAAATATGAATAATATTAATGTGTTGAAAAATATACCAAAAGGTCTTACAATAACACTGTAATTAGTATATAATATCGATAAAAAGTTAGACGAGAATTTATTATTAAATGGTTTATAATATTACTTGTAAGAGGTATCCTCTAAACTCCCTAATGTGATCACAATATATATGAGTAGTAAGTTTATAAGATATTTATAATAAAATCTCTATAACAATTAATATAAGTATTAGTGTATTTTTATAAGAGTATAATTAGCGGATTTTTGTTTGGTTAAAGGTTTTATGAGAATTTTTTGAGATATGAGTATATATAGTAATGGTTATAGGTTAATTATAATAGGATTATACTGTTATTAAAATGTAAGTGAGTTAAAAATAATACTTAATAGGAGCTGTACAATTTATTAATTGTACAGCTTTAAATTTTATAAAAAAATATTAATAATATATTGAGAAGAATAAATTCATAAATATATATGTTATAATTTATACAAATATAGAAGGAAGGAGAGGTTAGATTGAGATGAATTTTAATAGGGTTTTTAAATATAAAGATATTCTTATAGTCGTGTTTTTAGCATTTGTAGCATATAAAATAGTAGATAATTACTCAGTTTACTTTTCTTTTATAAAGAAATTTTTAGTAGTTATAACACCATTTATATATGCCTTTATATTTGCATATATACTAAATCCAGTTATGAAGTTTTTTGAGAATAAGCTTAAGTTTAATCGTGGAGGAGCAGTAGCAATTACATATATAATTGTTGCAGGTATATTAGCGCTAATTGGAATATTTGTTATACCAAGTTTAATAGATAGTATTATATCTATTACTAAAGAAATTCCGACTTATGTTAATACAGTTCAAGAATGGGTAAATTCAGCTCTTAAAAATGATAAAATTTATACAATAATGAAAGATGCGGGAGTATTAAGTACATTAACGACTTTATCTAGTAAAATCGGAACTGTAATTATGACTATTTTAGAAAATACGGCAGGATCACTATTAACAATAACAACTGATATAATAATGTTTTTCTTTGGTTTCCTGATTTCAATATATGTGTTGCTTGATAAAGAAAGATTTATAAAGCAATCTAAGATATTAACGAAAATGATATTAGGTGAGAAGAAAGGAAATGGACTTATAAACTTAGTTAGAACATATAACAGTATGATAGGGGCTTATGTTGGTAGTAAGGCGTTAGATTCGCTAATAATAGGTATTATGTCACTTGTTGGACTTATTATACTTCAAGTACCTTATGCAATACTTCTTGCAATTGTTGTTGGCTTTACAAACATGATTCCATACTTTGGTCCATTTGTAGGTGAATTAGTATGTGCAGCTGTAGCTATATTTGTTTCACCTTGGAAGGCACTTGCAGTATTTATATTCTTACTTGCACTTCAACAATTTGATGCTTGGTATTTAGAGCCAAAGATTGTAGGAGGAAAAGTTGGAGTAACACCATTCCTTATTGTATTTGGGGTTACTGTAGGTGGAGGATTCTTTGGTCCTATAGGAATGCTTTTAGCATCACCAACTGTAGCAACAATGAAAATATATTATGATAGAAAAGTTAAGAAGTTTACAGAAGAAGAAAAAAGAAAAAGAGAACTAGAAGATATAGAAGATATAGAAGATATAGAAGATATAGAAGATATAGAAGATATCGATAATTAGAAGATAAATAAAAAAGTAGCAGAGAGAATTATTTCCCTCTGCTACTTTTTACTTTCTAGATGGACATTTTTTGCTACATCCACTACATCCGCTACAATGTCCTTTAGAAGATTTTTTAATATTTTTATATATTATATATACAGCTACTGCTGCGATTCCTATTGCTATTGCAATTTCCATTTATATCACCTTCATTTAAATAAATATTGAAGCTATATTGTAGAATATAAATGCAACAACCCATGCAAGTACTAGTTGATAACAAACTGAGAAAATTGTCATCTTTGTTCCGTACTCTTTCTTCATAGTACCTACAGTTGATACACAAGGTACATAAAGTAAAGTAAATATTAAGAATGAGTAAGCTGAAATTGCTGTGAAGAATTGAGGTAAAATAACCTTTAAGTCTCCGTTGAATATTACTTCCATTGAAGAAACTACACTTTCTTTTGCAAGTAATCCACTAAGTAATGATACTGCTGATTGCCAGTTACCAAATCCAAGTGGAGTAAATATTGGAGCTATAAATGATCCAATAGATGCTAACATACTTTCATCAACATTTTCAACTAATCCATGTAAATTAAAGTTTGATAAGAACCAGATTACTACAGTCATTGCAAATATTATAGTACCAGCCTTTTTAATAAAGCCTTTAGCTTTATCATAAGTTTGTTTGATTATTGAAGTTAATTGAGGAATTTTATAGTTTGGAAGTTCTATTATAAATGGTTCCTCATCCTTTTTAAATATAGTCTTTTTAAATAAAATACCTATTAAAAATGCTATAACTACGCCTAGTAAGTATAGTGATGCAACAACTAAGCCTCTATGTTCAGTAAAGAATACTGAAGCAAATAATGCATAAATAGGAAGTCTTGCATTACATGACATTAATGGAACAAGAAGAGCTGTAAGTTTTCTATCTTTTTCACTCTCTAAAGTTCTAGCAGACATAATTGCAGGAACTGAACATCCAAATCCAACAATCATAGGTATAAATGCTTTTCCTGAAAGTCCCATCTTTCTCATGAACTTATCCATTAAGAATGCTACTCTTGCCATATATCCACTATCTTCTAAGAATGCTATACAAACAAATAGTGCAAGAATTACAGGTAAAAGTACTAATATACCACCAACACCGCCAATGATACCATCAACTAATAATGATTGGAACCAAGGAGATGTATTTGCAAGTAATGTATGCATCCATGGTATAAATGAATCATTTAATAATCCATCTAACCAGTCAGATATAGGTTGTCCAACCCAAGCGAAAGTGAATTGGAACATAAATGCCATAATTAGAATAAATAATGGATAAGCTAAAAATGGATTTAGTAACACTTTATCTAATTTTTCAGTTAAGTCTTTTTTATTAGCATTTTTTTTATTTAAACAGTTATGCGTAACTTTTTCTATGTATTTGTAAGCTTCTTTCTCATCATTAAAGTTAAACTTCTTACTATCATCTAAATTTTTATAATCTTTTTTTTCTATAGCTTCTTTTATTAAGTCAATTCCTTGCTTTTTAGCAGCAACTATAGGAATTACTGTAACTCCAAGTTCAGAAGAAAGCTTGTCATAATCAATTTCATAACCTTTGCTATTAACAACATCAATCATATTAATTGCAAGAATTATTGGTTTATTAAATTGCTTAAGTTGTGTTGTTAAATAAAGATTTCTATCTAAGTTTGAACCATCAACTATATTAAGTATTAGATCAACATCGTCATTTTCTAAAAAGTTTTTAGCTACAATTTCTTCATGAGAAAATGTATCCATTGCATATATTCCTGGTAAGTCTACTATTTTATAATCTTTATAGTAGCCTTCTTTTTTTTCAACAGTAACTCCAGGCCAGTTACCTACATATTGCTTTGATCCCGTTAATGCATTAAATAACGTTGTTTTACCGACATTAGGATTCCCAAGCAGTGCTATTGTTGTCATTTATATTCCTCCTTATGCTAGTAAAATAATATTTTTAGCATCTTTTTTTCTTATAGCTAAATCAAATCCTCTAAAATTAATTATTAGGGGATCTCCAAGAGGCGCTGCCATTTTCATTATTATTTCAGTACCTTCTATACAACCAAGTGCTAAAAGACGTTTAGTTAATTTACTATCACCTTTTATACTATCTATAATTCCATGTTCTCCTGGTTTTAAATTAATTAGTTCCATTTTTTCACACCTCACAATGAAAATCATTATCATATTATTATAATATCACTATATGAATTTAGAAGTCAATGTTTAGTGTAAATTTATATAAATTAAAATTTTTGGCAACAATATAATGGGATAATATATTTAAAGTAAATTATTTGTTTTGCAAAAGAAAAATTTGTATGTATAATATAAGAAATATTAAATACGAAGGAGGAATTTATATGGAAAAAAGAATAGCAGCATTTTTCGACATCGATGGAACATTATATAGAGAAGGACTTATAACAGAAGTCTTTAAAAAGATGATTAAATATGAAATAATTGAACCAGAAAAATGGTATAACGATGTAAGAAAAGATTTTGATAAATGGGATAGAAGAGAAGGAGATTATGATACTTACCTTCTTAAAATGATTGATATTTATATGGATGCTATAAAAGGACTAAAAAAAGATCAAATAGAATTTATAGCAAAAAGAGTTATAGAACAAAAGGGTGATAGGGTATATACTTTTACTAGAGACAGAATAAGATGGCACAAAAAACAAGGACATATTTTAATTACTGTTTCAGGCTCACCTAAAGAACTTGTAAAAGAAATGTCTTTAAAGCATGGATTTGATGATTATAAAGGTGCGGAATATACTTTAAATGAAAATGGTGTATACACTGGTGATGTAATTCCTATGTGGGATAGTGAAAGTAAAGAGAAAGCAATAAAAGAACTAGAAGAAAAATATAATATAGACTTAGAAAATAGTTACGCTTATGGGGATACTGCAGGAGATTATACAATGCTTAGTAAAGTTGGCCATCCATATGGAATGAACCCTACAAAAGAGCTACTTAAAAAAATTTTAAATGATAAAGCTTTAAGAGATAGAATAAATATTATTGTAGAAAGAAAAGATGTAACGTATAATCTAAATGTAGGGGATATCCAATTTGAATAAGAAAGAGTGATTCTGTGATTATAAAAGAAAATATTATACCTGTAGATGAAATAGATGATAAACAATTTTTAAAAATGGATGAAGAGGTTTTACCTGAAGAAATTATATTTTTTGACTTAGAGCACTATGTTTATAAAAAGCCTAAATGTATAGGTGTTTTTGGTGCTTGTATTTATAATGAAAAAAATAGATCATTAGAAGTAACTCAATATATGATTGAAAATAGAAAAGAAGGATTGGATATATTAAATCTAGCACTTAGATATTTTCAAAGGATGAAAGAGAATGGTAAAAAAGCAATATCTACTTTTTCAGGTAACAATGATTTTACAGTAATAAATTATTTATTCAATAAGTATAATATTTCCTATGATTTCAGCAAAGAATTTTTATCAATAGATCTTCAAAAAGCTTATGAAAGAGATATTAAAACATCAATAGGGCTTAAAAAGCTTGAAAAGATTTTTGATATAGAAAGACAAGGAGAAGTAATAAGTGGTTCAAACCTTGCTAAAACATTTCATAAGATAATGAAAGATAGTGATTATATAAAAAGGATGCCTAAAGAAAAAATTGAAAATATACTTCTTTATAATGAGCAGGATGTAGTAAATTTATTTTATATATTTACTAATTGGAAAAAGTATATAGTTATAAAAGAAGAAGAGGATGATATTTTAAAAGAGGCTGAAGCTAATGATAAGAATTCTAGTAATGATACGTTAGAGGATAACGAGAAATCAAAAAATAAAGGGTCAATAAAAAAAGTAGAAGAGATTATTCCTAAATAAGTCTAAATAGTTTAGGAGAAAATCTCTTTTTCTTATATATATTTTTTAGGGGGATTTATGGAGAATAATTTTATGACATTTAATCTAAAATATGATTTTAGTAGTGGAGATGAAAACGATTGGGGAAAAAGAGTTAAAAGGATATGCAAAATAATAAAGGATAATGATCCTTTATGTATAGGTATACAAGAGGGGCTTATACATATGTTAAAGGATATGAGTATGTATTTAGAGGATTATTTATGGTTTGGTGAAGGTAGAAATGGAGGAGATTTAGGAGAATTTAATGCAATATTTTATAAAAAAGATATATTAAATCTTAAAGATTCTGGTCAGTTTTGGTTATCAGAAACTCCTAATATAAAAGGAAGTAAAAGTTTTAATAGTGCTTGTGAAAGAATTTGTACATGGGGCACATTTGAAGAAAAGACTTCAGGAAAAGTTTTTACAATTTATAACACTCATCTAGATCATGAAAGTGATCTTGCAAGAAGAGAAGGCGTAAAAATAATATTAAATTTTGCAAAAAAGAAGTTTAAGAAAGAAAATAATCCTTTTATGATAATGGGAGATTTTAATTGCTATTTAGATGATGAAGTATTTAATATAATAAAAAGCTATAATAATTTAGATTTTTGTGTAAGAAATATTTATGATGAAGTAAATCACAATATAAAATCAACATTCCATGATTTTAAGGGTGGGGATGATGGTGAAATAATAGATTATATATTGATATCAAAAGGTATAATATGTAATGATATTAAGATTGATAATAGAATTATAGATTCAGGTTATCCATCTGATCATTATCCTGTAATTTCAAGATTAATTATAAATTAAAAGAATGTGGATATATATCCACATTCTTTTTTATTCTTTAGTAATTGTTTTTCCGTTACTACATAAAGTTATTGTACCGTCTTTATCCGTTCTATAAACTTTAACTTTATATTTTTCTAATTTCTTTAAAGTTTCTTTGTGAGGATGCCCATAGTCATTATTAGGTGCACAAGATATAACTCCAATTGAAGGATTAACTTTCTTTAAGAATTTTTCTGTAGTTGAAGTTGTAGAACCGTGGTGACCTAATTTTAAAACATCAGCTTTTACATCGTAACCTTTATCTAAAACATAGTTTTCTTCAAGTTTTTCAGCATCTCCAGTAAATAAGAATGATGTATCACCATATTGTATCTTCATTATTGGAGAGTAGTTATTTAAATCTTTTTTATCATTAAAATTAGCTTTTGGAGAGAATACAGAAACTTTAGTATTTTTACCAAGGTCTATAGAGTCTGTACCTTCTTTTATAACATTTATTTTTAAATTTTTCTTTTTAAGTGCAGTAACCATTTTTTCAAATGCCTTAGTAGTATGTTCAACTTTAGGGGCATAGAACTTTCCAATTTCATACTTATTTATAACATCATCCATATTTCCAATATGATCTTCATGAGGGTGTGTAGCTATTACGTAATCTAATTTTTTAATTTTTAATTTATCTAAGTAAGATATTAAGTCTTTTTGGTTTGAACCAGGACCTGCATCTATAAGCATATTAAGACCATTTACTTGTATAAGCTCTGCATCACCTTGTCCAACATTTATGTAATGAACTAACATATCAGAATCAGTGTTAGTAGATTTCTTTGAAGTATTAGAAGTACTACAGCTAGTTAAAGTTGTCATAGTAAAAATAATTAGAAGTGATAAAAGTAATTTAAAAGTTTTTTTCATTATAAACCTCCCGAAATTTATTTATATACTGTAATAGTTTAACATCATATTATATAATAATAAAGAATTACAGTATGATATAATATAATTAAATAGTAAATGAGGTGATTAGATGAGAATATTTAAATACATTAGTTACTTTATATATATGATATTTGTTTGGCTTAAAGGTATTAAGTTTAAATATATATATAAAACTAAAGGAGAAAGAGAGGCATTTATGTATGGGCAAAATGTCTTTTATAAATGGTGTGTTTATACTATAAAAACTGTAGGAATGGATATTGAAGTTAAGGGGTATGAGAATATACCAAACGAGGCATGTGCTTTTATTGGTAACCATCTTAGTATATTAGATATACCGGTTCTAAGATATGCAGCAAATAGAGATGTTGGATTTGTAGCAAAACAAGAAGTATTAAAAGTACCAGTGTTAGGATTTTGGGTTAAACACATGAATTGTGTACCTTTAGATAGAAGCAATCCAAGAAGTGCAATTAAGGTGATAGCACAAGGGGCTCAATATTTGAAGGATGGATATAATATGGCTATATTCCCAGAAGGAACACGTTCAAAAAATGGAGAAGTAAGTGAATTTAAAAAAGGAAGTATGAAGCTTGCTGTAAAAGCAAAGGCTCCAATAGTTCCAGTGTCAATTGATGGAACTTCTAAATGTTTTGAAGATAATAAGAAATTTAAAGAAGGTAAAGTTACAATAGTATTTGGCAAACCTATTTATACAGGTGATTTAACTAAAGAAGAAGAAAAAACTTTAACTTCTAAAGTTAGAGATGAAGTAATTAAAAATATGATAAGAGTATAATTTTAAGAGAACTATAAGTTTTTATAGTTCTCTTTTTATATTAATTTTTATGAACAGATATTATTTATGAACTATATAATTAAATTATAGTTTATTTTTTTATTTGTGCAGTTTTTCTTTAATAAAGAATACAATAATTTATTAAACTTGAAAAATATATAAAATACAACAAAATTAAGAAGTAAATATTTTCAGAAGAAAAATTTTAAAAAATGAAAAAATAATGTTATTAATATTGCATAAAATATGATATAATGGCTTTAAATGATTGAAATGATATAAAAAATGCAATTTTCAAAACGAAAAAATTTCATTAGGGGGCAATAATTTATGAAAAAAGAGTTTTCGATGAGCAATGATAAAGTAATAATCAATTTTACAGCTAAGTACTGTTCTACATTTGAAGGTGTACTTGAAAGTGAAGGATTTAGAAGAGTTTTAGACAGTTATTTAAGAAGAATACAAAATAAAAGAACTTTAAGTTATAGATATTTATCTAAAGCGCTAAATTCAGAAGATGTTCTAGTTTTAAGAAGGGATCTTATGAGAGCATTTAAATTCTTAACAGTTATGAATGTTGAAGAAATAGTAGAATTTAATGAAAAGTATACTGAATTATTAACACAAAAAGAAGAGTTAATAGGATTAGTTGAAGAATTATATCTTTTCTGGAGAAGACTTGAAAGATATACATTAATAAATGGAGGAAGACTTGATAATGGGTTAGCTAGAATAAGCTTTACAGAAGCTAATGATTCTTTATCGAAACTTATACTTCGTCTTTACAGAAAAGTTGAAAAGAATATATTAGATAAACAGCCTAAAGTATTTAGACAAATACCAGCAGGTGGAAACTCATGTATTATGATTAATAAAATACTTTGGCCAATGCCAAATGGATATGAAGCTTTAGAAAATATACCATTTATCGATAGTATACTTCTTGAAACTCCATTTATAACATATCCAAAGAGAAATACAAGAACAGGAATGTTTAGTGAAGTTTATGAAAATCCATTAAAATATGCAAATATAAATGAAGATCACTGGTTCTGTTATCCTGCAAAGGTTGGGGAACTTTTAGCATATATTTACTTCCATAGAGACTATATGGCTCACGGAATTACATTATGTAATCTTTTTGAAATGGCAAGAAAAGAAGAGTGTAGAGGAAGAAAACCAGATATGATATATGTATTTGGAGCAAATGATGAAGACGGAGATGAAGGACTAAAAACTGTTTTCTATGACGATAAAGAAAATGACATTATGCTAGGATATGTAAATCATTCAGAAGAGATTGATTACTTCGGTTATATGAAGAAGATGACATTAACTCTTCATAATTTAATAATGATTAAGAGAGGTAACTTACCAATACATGGGGCTATGGTAAATATTACTCTTAAAGATGGAAAAACTGCAAATGTTGCTATAATGGGAGATAGCGGAGCTGGAAAATCAGAAAGTTTAGAAGCATTTAGAACACTTGGGGAAGAGCATATTTCAAATATGACTATTATATTTGATGATATGGGAACATTTAAACTTAAAGACGGTAAAATATTTGGATATGGAACAGAAACAGGTGCATTTGTAAGATTAGATGACTTAGACCAAGGATATGCATTTAAAGAAATGGATAGAAGTATATTTATGAATCCAGACAAAACAAATGCAAGATTAGTAATGCCAGTTGCACCTTATAATGAAATAATTAAAGGGTACGAAATAGATCTATTCTATTATGCAAACAATTATGATGAAGTAGAAGAAGGCGGAAATTCAATTAGCTATTTCGAAAATGCTAAAGATGCAATTAAAGTATTTAGATCAGGGGCTAGAATGGCTAAAGGAACAACATCAGAAAAAGGTTTAGTAGAATCATATTTTGCAAATCCTTTCGGACCTGCTCAAAAGCAAGAAGAAACAGATAAATTATTAGATAAATACTTTAATGCTATGTTTGATGGAACTGTTAAAGTTGGACAATTAAGAACATGTCTTGGGGTAAAAGGACAAGAAAAAGTAGGACCAAGAAATGCAGCATTAGAATTATTTGAAGAAATTAAAAAGCTATAGTTTATAAAAAGAGGATGATATAAATCATCCTCTTTTTAAATAATCTTTAAAATGTGAATCAGGTTTATTAGGTACAAGTAATTTACCGAGTGTAACTAATAAATCAAATACAAAGTAACATAATAATATAATTGCTATTAATTTAGCTGAATGTTCAGAAATAAGTTCAGTAAAACCTGTAAGAAGTGGATGTACGACTTTTATTGCAAAAATAGTTGCAAGTCCCCATCCTAATGAAAAGTGAAAACAAATTCTTCCGTGTAAATTTAAAGGATCATCTGTATAATCCCACCATTTAAGATGAAAAAGTTTTTCTAATATATAACTTGTTACATACTCTATAAATGAGATTAATATAGTTGATACAATAAAAAGAACAACTAAATTTCCACTAAAGCCTTCCAATAAGTGAATAACTAATAAAATACATATTCCATATATAGGACAGAATGGACCATACAAAAATCCTCTATTTATAAATTTCTTCTGAGTAAAATACTGATATATTACTTCAGCGCACCATCCTAAAAAAGAATATATAGTAAATAAAATCATGAGATTTGAAAAACTCATTAAATCCCTCCAAATATATATATATCCAATATACAGTCTATATACTGAATATAATATTTAATTAATCATTTACAGCACTATTTCTAGCAAAGAATGATATAGAATAAAGACCAGCAATGCCTACAAGTGAGTAAACAATTCTACTTATCATACTCATGTGCCCAAAAAGCATAGCTACTAAATCAAAATCAAATATTCCAATCATTCCCCAGTTTATTGCACCAATAACTACTAATAATAATGCTATTTTGTCGACAAATTTCATAAAAAAACACTTCCTTAAAATATTTTTCATGACTTATTATTAACATCTTAAGAAAGTATTATGCATTGTATTATAGTGTTATATTTCTGTTTATTGGTTGTGATAATGATATTATTGTATCTGTTCTTTGTATACCTGTTATAGTGTTTATTTTATTCATTAATAATTCTTGTAAATCAGCAATATTTTTACATATAACTTTTGTAAATATTGAATATGTTCCAGTTGTAACATGTAACTCAACTACTTCTTTTATTTTTTGAAGTTCGTCAATAACGTATTCAAATGAAGATGTCTTGTCAACAAAAACACCTACAAAACAACAAACGTCATATCCTAGTTTTGGAAGATTTAATATTATACGAGTTCCTTTTATGATACCCATATCCTCCATCTTTTTCATTCTTACATGAATTGTACCACCACTTACATGGCATATTCTAGCTATTTCTAAGTATGGTGTTCTACAATCTTTTATTAATAAATCTAATATTTGAAGATCTAAATCATCTAATTGTAAATTAGGGTTTACAGCCATTAAATCACCTCTATGAATTTAATAAATTTATAAATCAAGATATATTTTATCAAAAGATCCTTATTAATTAAAGGATGTAATGTGAAATGTTTAAAAATATTCACAAATATTATGAGTTTAATAAAGTTTACAGTAAATGAGAGGAAAGTCAATATAATACTTGTAGAATTCAAAAAAAATTAATCTTTTACTTATTTTACTTGAAAAGATTAGCAATTTAAATTAATATTAATTATATAAATCTAATTAGGAGGACTTTATATGGGTATATTAATTACTATATTTTCTTTTTTAGTAATGCTAGCTGTAGTAGCTGGGCTGTACTTTTTACTTAAAAAATATGTATTTCCAAAGGTACGTATTAATAAATATATACCACTTGCAGTAGCGGTAATATTACTTATTATACAAATGACTGGTAAAATGCCAAATTCAATTGTGGGAATGATAGCAACTCCAGTTATAGTTTTATCTTTCTTATGGTTTATGGATATACAACAAACTGGTGGACCAAAGAAGGCTGAAAAGAAAATTGTTATAAAGCCAAAAGCTAAGCCAAATAGAGCCAAGCATTTAAAAAAATAAATAAAGAAATCCAAAGTGTGATAGCAATATAGAGTATAGCCATCCCTTTTGGATTTCTTTTTTATTCTATAAAAATAGGAGAACTTAAAGCTATTTTGTCAGAAGATTGATAAATTTTAACTAAAAACCATTTTTGGTTCTTAGTAACAGTATGTTCATAAATATACTTTATTCTATTTAAATTCAAGTTATCTATAGAATGTATTACTTTGCCTCCGTTTGAGATTATTTCAATTTTAATTATTGAATAATACTTATCCTCAATTAATATAGAAAAATTTATCGAAGAAGTTTCTTTTGGAAGTACACTTCCCATAATAAGGTCATTAGCAAAGAAACATAATTTTAAGCTTCTAGATTCAGAAGAAAATGTAAGTCTATTGCGAAAACTATTTATTATATTTTGCTTTGATAATTTATGAGTAATAACACCTGTAACATTATCATAATCTCCAAAGTCCATCTTTAGATTATTTTGACTATTTACCGTTCCAAGTTTCCAACCATTATCTAATAGTTTAAAGAAAAATTTATCTCTTCTTATATATCTACCACCAAAAGAACCATAACAAACTTCAACTGAAGTTATTATTTTATTTAATATGTTGTTATAAGGAAGTGATAAAGTATTTTTTAGTGGATGTTTTAAAATGACAAAGGCATCTTTATTATTTAACATCCATATAATTAGTAAGTCTATATTACTAACATCTCCAATAAAGAAGTTCTTAGAATTAATAATATTAATATCACCATAGGGAGTCGTTTTTGTTTCGAAACCGATTAGTGGCACAAAGTTTTCTTTTTTTCTTGAAAATCTTCTGCAAAAATATGATGATAAGTTCCATCTAGATAAGGTTTTAGAGTTATAAGATATATTTTTTACTAGATAGTCATTAATATCTGTAATAAATAAAAAATCCAAGTTATTATGATATCCATGTGAAAAGGCTTCATAAGGATTTCCAGCGCCGTTAGAATAACTGGTATAACAGCTTGGAACTCCATAATATATATTGATATCTTTTAAATTGAAAATATTCATACTACATTTATCATGTTTACCCATATAATTAATGTTCCTTTAAAATTGCTATTATTTATATATAGTAGTAAAGAGTATAAAATAATGACAATAATTTATTTAAATGATAAAATAATAGGAGAATTTAAACTTGGAGATGAGGATTATGATTAAAAAATTTAAAGAAAGTACACCAGTAATTAGTGAAAAGGCATGCATTTTCGAAGATACGTCAATAATAGGTGATGTATTAATAGAAGAGGATTGCAACATATGGTTTGGAGCAAGACTTAGAGGAGACATGAATAAAATAGTAATTAAAAAGGGAACTAATATACAAGAAAACGCTGTTGTTCATGTAGATGATGATTATGAAACTATTATTGGAGAAGGTGTAACTGTAGGACACGGTGCTATAGTGCATGGATGTACTATTTCAGACAATGTATTAATCGGTATGGGTTCAATAATATTAAATGGTGCAAAAATAGGGAAAAATTCAATTGTTGGAGCTGGGGCATTAGTTACTCAAAATAAAGAATTTGAAGAAGGAGTATTAATACTTGGAAATCCAGCAAAAGCTGTTAGAAAGTTAAAACAAGAAGAAATAGATAGCATAAAAGAATCAGCTAAACATTACATAAGTTTAAGCAAGGAGTATGCTTAAATACAGGAGGAAAAATGATAAAAATAGGTGAATATAACACACTAGAAGTTTTAAAAGAAAGAGACTTTGGTTTCTTTGTAGGAGACAAAAGGGAAGAAATATTACTTCCAAAAGCATTATTAGATGGTAATGAAATAGAAGTTGGAGATGAGGTTACAGTATTTATATACTTAGACTCAAAAAATAGACCAGTAGCTACAATGAAAAAACCTCTAATAGAAGTAGGTAAAGTTGCATATTTAGAAGTAGTTCATCAAAATGATTTTGGTGCATTTTGTGATATGGGACTTGAAAGAGATTTATTTGTTCCAATTAAAGAACAAAGATTTAAGATGCTAGTTGGTAAGAAATATTTATTTTATGCTTACTTAGATAAGACAGGAAGACTTGCAGCAACAACAGATGTAGATGGATACTTAGACCAAGGTGAAGGATTTGAAGTAGACCAAATGGTTAAGGCAATTTCATATGGAAAAGGAACTTCAACTACAATAAAGGTTGCAATAGACGGAAAATATAGAGGGATAATACTTGGTAACGAGCATTTTGAAACTATATATCCAGGAGAAGAAGTAGAAGCTAGAGTTAAAAGAATATATGAAGATGGTACAATTGGACTATCAACTAGAAAGAAAAGACTAGATGCAAGAGAAGAGATTAAAAACGATATAATGAATTATCTAAAATCAAATGGTGGAGTTATGCCATATAACGATAAATCAACACCGGAAGAAATAAAAGAAACTTTTAATGTAAGTAAAAATTACTTCAAGATGGCACTTGGTGGCTTAATGAAGGAAGGCTTAATTGAGCAAAATGAACAAGGAACAAAATTAAAGTAAGATATTAAAAACGCCCTAGAATTTATATAAGTTCTAGGGCGTTTTTTACTAATCTTTTATAAAAAGTTTTACTATTTCATTTATAGCAAATGGAACAAGTGAGATTAAGAATACAAATTCAAAATCTCCAATATTAAGAGGATAAACTTTAAATACTGATGCTAAAAATGGAACTGAAATTATTATAATTTGTAGTGCAATTCCTAACAGTATTGAAAGTAATAAATATTTATTTTTAAATATACCAACTTTAAACACTGATTTTCTTAAACTTCTCATAGAAAGTGATAAGAAAAGCTGTGAAACACTAAGAACTACAAATGCCATAGTTTGAGCATGGATTAACGAGTCATTATAGTAATTAAGTCCAACTTGGAAGGCTATAAGAGTAACAGCACCAATAACTATTCCATTTAAAATTAAAATAAAAGTATTTTCTTTATTAAATATTTTTTCTTTTGGACTTCTAGGTGGATCATCCATAACACCTTTATCAGATGGATCAACTCCAAGGGAAAGTGCAGGGAAACTATCTGTTATTAAATTTACCCATAATATGTGTATTGGTAGTAGTGGAGCTGCCCAATTTAAAAGTATTGCAACAAATAAGGCAATTATTTCTCCAAAGTTACAAGATAGAAGGAAAGTAATAGCTTTCTTTATATTAGTATATATATTACGCCCTTCTTCTACAGCCCCCACAATTGTTGTAAAGTTATCATCGGTTAAAATCATATCAGCTGCACCTTTAGCAACATCAGTACCTGTTATACCCATAGCAACACCTATATCAGCACTTTTAAGGGAAGGAGCATCATTTACACCATCTCCAGTCATAGAGACAATATTATCATAAGATTTGAAGGCTTTAACAATTTTAACTTTATGCTCAGGAGAAACTCTAGCAAATATCCTATATTTATTTATATTTTTAGTAAGTTCCTCATCACTTAATTTATTTATCTCACTACCTTCAATACATTCATCAAAATTATCAGAAATGCCAAGTTCATGACCTATTGCATAGGCAGTATTTTTATGGTCGCCAGTTATCATAATTGTTCTTATACCAGCTTTTTTACAAAGAGCTATTGAATCTTTAACTTCTTCTCTTGGTGGATCTATCATACCCATAAGTCCAACAAATATAAGATCTTTTTCTATTTCATCTACAGCAATATCTTTAGAAGATAAATCTTTATAAGCCCCTCCAAGTACTCTTAGAGCATCATCAGACATACTATTTGCTTTAGATAATAATTCACTTTTTATTTCAGCTGTTAAAGGGACAACTTCTCCATTTAATAATATTGAATTACATACATTAAACAATGAATCAATAGCACCTTTTGTATGAACTCTATATCCATTTTCATACTCATTTAATGTACTCATAAGTTTTCTATCAGAATCAAAAGGTACTTCATTAACTCTACTATATTTTGAATTTAAATCATCTTTAAAAAGATTAAATCTTACTCCAACATCTAAAAGAGCAACTTCAGTTGGGTCACCAGTTGCACCTTTATCTGAAGAGGTTGCATCATTACAAAGAATCATAGTTTCAAATAAAGTTTTAGAATTTAAATTAAGTTCTTTAACATCTGATACAGAATAAATACCTTCATTATCATAAATTTTTCTAACTGTCATTTTATTAAGAGTTAGTGTACCTGTTTTATCTGAACATATTATATTTACTGAACCTAGAGTTTCAACAGCAGGTAGTTTTTTTACAATTGCATTTTGCTTAATCATTCTTTGAACGCCAAGTGCAAGAACTATAGCAACTATTGCAGGAAGTCCTTCTGGAATTGCAGCAACAGCTAAACTTATAGAAGTAAGTAACATTTCAAATAAGTCTCTTCCTTGTATTACACCAATTATAAGTATTAAAGCACATATTAATACAGCGGCAATACCAAGAGTTTTTCCAAGGGAAGATAACTTCTTTTGAAGTGGAGTTAAGTCTTCTTTTTCTTCATCTAACATTTTAGCTATCTTACCAATTTCAGTATTCATTGAAGTTCCAACACAGACACCTAGTCCTCTTCCATATGTTGCAAGGGTAGACATATAAGCCATATTTTTTCTATCACCTATAGGAACATCAGCATCTTCTATAATTATATTAGCATCTTTATCTGATGGGATAGATTCACCAGTAAATGCGGATTCTTCAATTTTTAAATTTGCAGTTTCTATTAACCTAAGATCACAAGGTATATATCTACCAGCATCTATTACGATAATATCACCAATTACTACATCTTCAGATGGAATTTCAATAATTTCTCCATCACGTTTTACAAGAGCTTTAGGAGTAGATAAACTTTTAAGAGCAGATAGAGCTTTCTCTGCTTTAGATTCCTGAACTACACCGATTATTGCATTAATAAATATAACTATTAAAATTATTATAGAATCACTAAATTCACCCATAATAGCAGAAATAATTGCAGCACCAATTAGTATATAAATCATTGCATCATTTATTTGGGCAAAGAATATACTAAGTAATGTTTTAGGTTTCTTTGTTAGTAATTTATTTGGTCCGTTCTTTTGAAGTCTATTATTTGCCTCGATTTTAGTAAGACCATTAATAGAATCAGAGGAAACTTCTTTTAATACAGTATCGATACTTTTGTTATACATAAATTAATCACCTCAATACAAAAATATTATAAAATTTAATATACCTACTAAAATATAGAGTAATCATAATGGTGCGATTAAATACATGGTAAATTTATAGAGATATATAAATTTTTTTGATATAATTTAATATAAAGAAAAAATTAGTAAGTCTATATACTATATACATTTTTTCAGTTTAATAACACAATAATATATGTAGAAATATAAGGAGGAGATATTATGAAAAAGAAAATAGCAAGTATTTTAATTATTATGCTTTCAGTTTTCACATTAATCGGATGTGGAACAGAAAAGAAAGCAGAAGAAACTACAAAAGAAATTAAAGTAATTGTTCCAGATGGATTACCTGCAATGTCTGCAGCTGAACTTATAAATAATAATAAAGAAATTGAAAAAGGAATAAAGGTAAACTATACAATAGAGAAGACGCCTGAAACGCTTGTAACAGATGTTATGAAAGGTGATGCTGATATTGCAATAGTACCTTCAAATGTTGCTGCAACTCAATACAATAAAGGAGCAGGATATAAAATTGCCGCAACAACAGGTTGGGGATCATTTTATTTAGTATCAACTGAAAAGATAAATAATATAAAAGAATTAAAAGGAAAAGATATATATAACATAGGTAAAGGACTTACACCAGACATAGTTACAAGAGATGTGTTAAATAAACTTGGATTAGATACTAACAAAGATGTAACATTTAGCTACTTAAATGGAGTAACAGAACTTGCACCTACTATTCTTTCAGGAAAAGCTAAGTTTGCAGTTATACCAGAACCAGCTTTAAGTCAAGTATTAGCTAAAAAACCAAATTTAAATATAGTTATGAACATAAATGATGAGTGGAAAAAATTAAATAAAACAGAATATGGATTCCCTCAAGCAACAGTAATAGTTAAAGAAGATTTAATTAAAAACAATAAAGAATTCGTAGATAAATTCTTAGATGAATTAAAGGAAAGTGTAAATTTTGCAGTAGATAATAAAGATAAGATAGGTGAAATCTGTAGCAAAATAGGAGTATCAGCAAATAAAGATATAATAGGAAAAGCTATGGAAAAAGCTAATTTAAAATATGTACCAATCAAGGATTCAAAGAACGAATATAATACTTACTTTAAAAAGTTATATGATTTTGATAAAAAATCAGTAGGAGGAAAGATTCCAAATGAAGGAATCTACATGGAATAATAAAATACAGATAATATTAGGAGGTATTTTATTATTAGTTATATGGCAACTTGTTGCATGTAAAATAAATAATGATATATATATTCCAAAGCTTCAAGAAGTGTATAATTCACTAGTTGAAATAGTAACAGGAAAAGATTTTGTAAAAACTGTACTAAGTAGTTTTTATAGAAGTTTAGTAAGTTTTTCTGTTGCACTTCTTTTAGCAACTATAATAGGGGTACTATCTAGTTTGTACCCCTTTATAAATAATCTTTTAAAACCTTTGAATTCTATAGGTAAAACAATTCCCACATTAGTATTAGTTGTATTAGCACTTATATGGTTTAATAAAAATAGTGCGCCATTTGTAGTTGGTACTGCAATAGTATTTCCTATTTTATATGATGGAATAGTAAATACTCTTACTAAAAAAGATAGAAAGATAGAAGAAATGCTAGAAATATATGAAGTACCAATTAAAAAGAGAATTAGTAAAGTATATATTCCAAATATAATATTTTATATATTAAAAGTATTAGTTCCAAGTTTATCATTAGCTTTTAAAGTTGTAATAGCTGGAGAAGTACATGGTCAACCTAAGTATGGAATAGGTACGGCAGTTCAATTAGAAAAAATGAATTTTAATACGCCAGGTATATTTGCATGGATAGTTATTATAGCGATAATATCAATATTATTTGAGTTATTAAATAGAGTTTTGACTGGAAAGTATTATAGGTGGCAAGAAGATGCATAAATTAATTTTAAAAAATATAAATAAGAGTTTTGGAGATAAAAATATACTTAAAGATTTTAATTTAGAATTAGATAATTGCAAGATAAATTGTTTAATAGGAGAGTCTGGAAGAGGAAAAAGTACAATTTTGAATTTAATATCAGGACTTTTAAAACCAGATAGCGGAGAGATAATAGGTGCTAGTAAAGAAAAGGTAAGTTATATATTTCAAGAAGATAGATTATTACCATGGCTTACTGTATATGAAAATATTGAACTAGCATTAAGCAAATATTATAGCAAAGATGAACTAAAAGAAAAAATAGATTATGTACTTAAGAAAGTTAATGGTGGGGAGTGGAAAGATGTTTATCCAGGAAAGTTAAGTGGAGGTATGAGACAGAGAGTAAATATAGCAAGAGCACTTGGAAAGCCTTCAGATATAATACTTATGGATGAACCATTTAAATCTTTAGATTATAAAACAAAGTATTCTATAATGAAAGAATTCAAAAATATATTTTTAAATGACCATAGAATAGTAGTTTTTGTAACCCATGATGTAGATGAATGTATATATTTTAAGGGGAAGGTTATTGTAGTTTCAGGTACACCATTAAGTATCAAGGGAGTATTTAATGAGAACTTAGAAAAACACAAAGAAGAAATTATAAACTTATTGTAGGGAGGAGCGCATGATTAAAAAATTTATTAATTATTATAAACCGTATAAGAAATTATTTTTCTTAGACATATTTGTAGCACTTATAGCAGCTGTATGTGATCTGGTTTATCCATATATGACTAAAGAACTTATAAATATTACTATTCCTAATAAAAATGTTAGGATGATAGTTATATTTGGAATAGTCTTGATTGGAATATTTATTGTAAAAGCTATATGTGGATACTTTATGCAATATTGGGGACATGTTGTTGGAGTTAGAATGCAAGGAGATATGAGAAGAGATTTATTTACTCATCTTCAAAAGCTTCCAAATAGCTATTTTGACAACAATAAAACTGGGGATATAATGTCTAGAATAGTTAATGATTTAAATGATATTTCAGAACTTGCACACCATGGACCTGAAGATTTATTTATTTCTTTAATAATGTTAATTGGATCATTTTTAATACTTGTAAATATTGATGTTACTTTAACACTTATAATATTTGCTTTTATTCCAATAATAGTTATATTTACTTTTATTCAAAGAAAGAGAATGCATAAAGCTTTTTTAAAGACTAGAGAAGAAACAGGTTTTGTAAATGCAACATTACAAAATAGTATTTCAGGAATTAAAGTTTCAAAAGCTTTTGTAACAGAAGAGTATGAAATAGAAAAGTTTGAAGTTGGAAATAGTAGATTTAAACTTGCAAGAGAAAAGGCTTATAAAGTTATGGCACAATATTTCTCAGGAGCTAATTTAGCGGTTGATATATTAAACTATGTTGCCTTAATTGCAGGTGGTATATTTACATTATATGATAAGATTTCTATAGGAGATTTTATGGCATATGTTTTATATATAAAGATGTTTACAGATCCAATAAAGAAACTTATAAACTTCATGGAACAATATCAAAATGGAATGAGTGGTTTCCATAGATTTATAAATACACTTTCAATAAAGCCTGAAGAAAACAATGAAAATAGTGTAGAACTAAAAGATATTAAAGGTACAATAGAATTTGAAGATGTACACTTTAGTTATGAAGATAAAAAGATATTAGAAGGAATATCACTTAAAATTGATTCAGGAAAGATGTTTGCTTTAGTTGGACCATCAGGTGGTGGTAAGACAACATTTTGTAATCTTATTCCAAGGTTTTATGACATAGAAAGCGGTGACATTAAAATTGATGGACAAAGTATCTATGATGTAAAATTAGAGTCACTTAGAAATAATATAGGTATGGTTCAACAAGATGTATTTTTATTTACAGGAACAATAAAAGAGAATATTCTTTATGGTAATATGAATGCAACAGATGAAGAGGTTATAAATGCTTGTAAAATGGCAAACATTCATGACTTTATAATGGAACAAAAAGATGGATATGATACTTTCATTGGAGAAAGAGGAGTTAAGTTATCAGGTGGACAAAAACAAAGAATATCTATTGCAAGAGTATTCTTAAAAAATCCTAAGATACTAATATTAGATGAAGCAACATCAGCTTTAGATAACACTACAGAATACATGATACAAAAATCCTTAGAGAAACTTTGCAAAGGTAGAACTACTATTGTGGTAGCGCATAGATTATCAACAATAAGAAATGCTGATGAAATAGTTGTGTTAACTGATAATGGAATTGAAGAAATAGGTAGTCATAAAGAGCTTATGCAAAAAGATGGAATTTACAAAAATTTATATGATTCATCAATGAAATTAAGCTAATTTAATAATATTTTATATAAAAGGACAAAGAGTTAATTAACTCTTTGTCCTTTTTAAAATTTCATAAGAATAATAAAAGAATAATAGTTAAAAATAGTATTGACTATTAAGATAAAAAGTATTAGAATTAATAAAAAAGATGAAATACCCCTTAGGGGTATATTGAGAAGGAGGAGTTTATTATGCCAAGACATATAGGGGATAATAATTTTAATACAGAAGTTTTAGATAATAAAGGAGTAGTACTAGTTGACTTTTTTGCAACTTGGTGTGGACCATGCAAGATGATTGCTCCAATTATAGATGAACTAGAAGCTGAAATGGGAGACGTTAAATTCGTAAAGGTTGACGTTGATGAAAGTCCAGAAGTAGCAACAAGATACGGAATACAAAGTATACCAACATTAAAAGTATTCAAAGACGGAGAAAATGTTGATACTGTTGTAGGTTTCTTACCAAAGGAGCAAATAAAAGCTTTAATAGAAAAGAATATGTAAGAGGATGATTCTATGAATGAAAGATATGATATTGCAATAGTAGGTAGCGGACCTGCTGGACTATCTGCAGCCCTTAATGCAAAGATTAGAAATAAATCCTTTATAATATTTGGAAGTGATAACTTTAGTGAGAAGTTAGAAAGAGCACCTAAAATCAATAATTATTTAGGTTTTTGTGGTGGTACAGGAAAAGATCTTTCAGATAATTTTAAAGAACACATAACTAAAATGGGAATAGAAATAACTAAAGAAAGAATAAATAATATTTATTCTATGGGAGATTATTTTGCGTTAATGGTCAACCAAAAGATGTATGAAGCAAGATCAGTTATTTTAGCAACAGGAATAGAATACACAAAACCATTAAAAGGTGAAGAGCAGTTTATTGGAAAAGGTGTAGGCTATTGTGCAACTTGTGATGCACCTCTTTATAAAGGTAAGAGAGTAACTATAATTAGTTATATGGAAGAAGGAGAAGAAGAAGCTAATTTTGTAAGCGAGCTTGCAGAAGAAGTATTCTATGTACCATTATATAAAGGTGAATATAAATTAAATGATAATATAAAAGTAATAGATGATAAGCCTTTAGAAATTGTGGGCGAAAACCACGTAGAAAAAGTAGTGTTTAAAGATAGTGAAATACAAACAGATGGAGTATTTTTACTTAAAAATGCCGTTCCACCTACTCAATTAGTACCAGGACTTGAAATTGAAGATGGACACATAAAGGTAGATAGACTTATGCAGACAAATATTAAAGGTTGTTTTGCAGCGGGAGACTGCGTAGGTAAGCCTTATCAGTATATAAAATCAGCTGGAGAAGGCAATATTGCAGCACTTAGTGCAACATCATATTTAGGATAAAAAAGTGTCAGAATTTCTGACACTTTTTTTGTTGACAAGGATATAATATACATTATAATATATTTTTAAACGTATAATTTAAAGGGGGGAATTAAAATGAAAGATCATAGAGAAGTACTTATCTCAAAAATTAAAGAAGCTTCAAAAAAAGAATATACAAGAGAAAGTCTTTCATTATTAAATTTTGAAGAGCTTAAAAAGTTATCAGAAGAGCTTACTTCAAAATAAGAAAGGATTAATTTATGCTTGTAGAATATTTTATTTAAAGAGAGTAGCGTAATATTTATTATATTTGCTGCTCTTTTTAATTTATATAATAAAATCTTAGGAGGAATAAATGATAAAAATAATATTGGTAATATGTATCATTATATTAGTAAGCGTTATTATATTAGTAGAATATACATATAAAAATGCTATTATGGCAGAGAGAAAAACAGAAGAGATAGCAATAGAAGTATTAAAAAATAGAAATTTATATAATAGTGAACTAGAGAATCTTTTAGAAAAATCTAATTATGAAGAAATAGAATGCTTATCAAAAGAAGGATATAAACTTAAAGGATATTACTATGAGAAATATAAAAATGGTGATAAAGGTGTTATATTAGTTCATGGATATACAGCAAATCATATAATACATAGCCCTTTTGTAAAACTGTTTTTAGATGAGGGATTTAATGTTCTTTTAATAGATATGAGAAGTCATGGAAATAGTGAAGGAAAGTATGTAAGTTATGGGATGCACGAAAAGGAAGACTTAAGTATATGGCATGAAATATTAAAGTCAAAACTTAAAGAAGGAGCATTTATAGGTCTCCATGGACAATCAATGGGAGCGGCAACTTGTCTTATGTATGGAGCATATAAAGAAAATGTAGATTTTATAGTTGCAGATTGTGGTTATTCAGATGGAAAAGAACTTATGAAATATCAAATACATGAGAAATATAAAGCACCATTTAATATAATTTATTATTTACTAAATAAGAAGTTAAAAAGAAAATGTAACTTTAGCTTTGATGAAATATCACCAATTAAAGATATAAAAGATTTAAATATACCGATATTTTTTGTTCATGGAACATTAGATACAAAAGTTCCATTTAGAATGAGTAGAGAAATGTATGATAGTAGAAAGAAAAGTTTTGATAAATTTCTTGAAGTTAAAGATGCAGAGCATATGGTTTGTCTTGCAAAAGAAACAGATAGCTATAAAACTATGTTACATAACTTTTTAAAAGAAGCAGAAGATTTAAAAAAGCATTAAGGAAGTATTTCCTTAATGCTTTTAATATACTAATTATTTTCTTTTAGTAGCTACTTCAACATTAACTCTTCTGCCGTTAAGCTTAATTCCTGAACATTTAGATATAACTTTTTCAGTTATATCAGGTTCAACTGAAACGAATGAGAAGTTTTCAAGTATATCAATCTTATTGATTTTTGATCCCTTAACTCTAGCTTTTTCAGTAATGAATTGAACAAATTTCTTTGGTGATAATTTTTCTCTCTTACCGATTGAGAAGAATAATCTAACGTCTTCTGATTTAGGTGAACCTAATGCATTTTCTTTGTAATCAAATGACATTTCATTATCAAATTGCATTTTTAAAAGTGCAGCTAAAGCATCAGCAGCTTCGAAATTGTCTAATATTTCTTCAGCAAGTGGTAAATACTTCTTATAAGCTTTCTTTTGTAGAACGCCTTCTATACTTGAGTATTTATCTTTAAGCTTCTTATCTAATATTTCATTAACTGTAGGTAATTGAGCTTTTTCTATATCACCTTTAGTAACTCTTTTAATTTCTCTCATCATAGAATTTTCTCTTGGAGTAACAAATGAGTAAGCAGTACCTTCTCTGTTAGCTCTACCAGTTCTTCCTATTCTATGAACATAGCTTTCAACGTCTTGAGTTAAATCATAGTTTATAACGTGAGTAACACCATCAACGTCAATTCCTCTAGCAGCGACATCTGTAGCAACTAAGAAGTTTAATGAACCATCTTTAAATCTCTTTAAAGTTTTCATTCTGTGTTGTTGTGACATATCTCCGTGCATTCCTTCAACAACATAGTTTCTACTTTGCATTTGTTCTACTAGTTCGTCAACACCTTTTTTAGTCTTACAGAAGACTATAGCTATTTCAGGAGTATCAAAATCTAAAACTCTACATAATGCTTCAAATTTATTTCTGTGATTAACTTCAAAGTATTTTTGTTTAATTTTTGAAACAGTCATAGCAACCTTTTTAATTTCTATATGCTTAAGATCTGGTTTCATGTATTTTTTTGCTAATTTTTTAATTTGAGGTGGCATTGTTGCAGAGAATAAAAGAGTTTGACGAGTTTCAGGAAGTTCATTTATTACGCTTTCTATATCATCAATGAATCCCATATTAAGCATTTCGTCTGCTTCGTCTAGTACTAGATAATTAGCATGATCTAATATAAGTTTTTTTCTTCTAATTAAGTCAAGAACTCTTCCTGGAGTACCAACAACTATATCGACATGGTTGTTTAAAGCTTTTATTTGTTTTGTTATTGAGTCTCCACCGTATACTGGAAGAACAGAAATCTTTTCATATTTAGTAAGTTTCTTAAATTCCTCATAAACTTGGATTGCAAGTTCTCTAGTTGGTGTAAGTATTAATGCTCCAACGTGTTTTGATTTTTCAAATGTATTAAGAATAGAACAACCAAAAGCAGCAGTTTTTCCAGTTCCTGTTTGTGCTTGCCCTATAATATCATATCCTTCAGTAGCTAGTGGAATACTTTCTGCTTGTATAGCAGAAGGCTCTTCATATCCTAAATCAGTTATTGCTTTTAAGATATTTTCTCTTAAGTTTAAATTTTCAAATTTTATATTATTCATTCAAATTTCCCTTCATGTTTATATTTGTACCGTACAATCTATAATAATTTTTATCAACTTATTAAGTATATAGTATATTGAGGGTAATTGTAAAGGCACATTCACACATTTAATCAAGTAATCTATTACATTAAAAGTAATATTTAAGAAAAAGAATTTTTTATGTAAAATTAAAGATAGTATTGACTAAAAATGAAATAATTTGTATCCTTAATATTAAGCAATTTTTTATTGACATACTTAGAATATACAAAAGGATAGGTGAGATATGGTGATAGTAGTCGGTGGTATGATAGGACTTGGTAAAAGTTCAGTTGCCAAAATATTAGGGGAATATTTAAATTCAGATGTATTTTATGAGAGTGTTGATGATAATCCAATACTTCCTTTATTCTATAGTGAATCAGAAGAGGAGATAAATAAAAAGAGATATCCATTTTTATTACAACTATATTTCCTAAATACTAGATTTAAAAGCATAAAAGAAGCATTAGTTAATGATAATAATGTTTTAGATAGATCAATTTATGAAGATTGGTATTTTGCAAAGAAAAATATGGAGCTTGGTAGAATATCAGATCTTGAAATGTCTATATATGAAAATCTTTTAAATAATATGATGGAGGAACTTGAGGAATTACCTAAGAAGTCTCCAGATGTTATGGTTTATTTAAAAGGTTCTTTTGAAACAGTTTTAAATAGAATAAAACTTAGAGGAAGAGACTTTGAAGTTGATGATGATTTAAAAGATTATTATGAATTCCTATGGAAGGATTATGATGATTGGGTACAAAATCATTATAAAGCATCAGAAGTATTAATAATAGATATGGACAAGATGGATGTTGTAAACAATAAAGAAGATGAAAAAGAATTAGTTAGACTAGTTAAAGAAAAGCTTGAAGAAGTAAGAGGAATAAAATAAAAAGAATTAATATATGGTATAATAATATATAATTATTTTGTAAAGGGAGATGTATAATATGGGGTTATTTGGTGGAATATTAGGAAATGCTTCAGAAATTTCAAGAGATTCTGTTGTTAAAGATTTTGGAAAGTTACTTTGGAATGGTGAAGAGGTATTAAAAGCATACAAGCTTATAAGAGATACAATGATCTTCACTGATAAAAGGCTTATAATGATAGATGTTCAAGGTGCTACAGGAAAGAAAACTGAATATCACAGTATACCTTATAAAAGTATAACTCATTTTTCGATAGAGTCAGCAGGACATTTTGATTTAGATTCAGAATTAAAGATATGGATTTCAAGTACAGCAGAACCAATACAAAAGCAATTTACTAAAGGTGTAGATATATATGAAATACAGTCTATATTAGCACAATTAGTTTGTAGATAGAAAAAAAGAGATTTTTATAAAAGATAGAACCTATAAAATAGATAACTAAAAAAGTTATCTATTTTATATAGGTTCTTTTTTATAGTTTACTAATTTTTAACTTCTTGATATGGATATCACTTTACGTTAAAGATTTAATAGTTATAGTAAAAAATATATACTAATCTACTTCAACCAATACCCACATTTGATTCCATCCACCGTTATCAGTCCATTGAATATTAGGTGCACATTCTTCTTTAGAAGAAGCTTCAATATCTAATATTTTTGAACTATTTCTATTTTGTATCTTATAATAATTATCGTTTGTAGTATAGAATTTCCATTGTTGATTCCATCCGTTATTGTCTGACCATTGGATAGTTGAGGCTCCATTATCTAAGGAAGAAGCTGATATATCAAGAATTTTACCACTTCCTACATTCATAATTTTATAATATCCATTATTTAAGTCAATTAATTTCCATTTTTGGCTATCCCATCCGTAATAAGTGTATTGTTCTATAGTTGCACCGTTTTCTTTTGAGCCACCAGATACATTTAGTGCTTTTCCACTAATACGATTTATTATTTTATAAGTTGCATTAGTATTTGGAAATTTATTAAATGCAGAATCTTTAAAAGCATCCATTGCTGTTGTAAATTTTAAAACATTATTTGAAACCTCCGTACAAGCACCTAAAGGATATTCATCTGGTAGAACAGAAGAAGTAACAGCAGGTTCCCAATAAAATACGCCAATACCCTTGCCATTAGGAACGTTTTCAACTGCTTGTATAGTAGCTTTAATTAAATTATATGTTTCAGTAGCCTCATCTTCTAGGCCACCTACTTCACAAATCATTACCTCTTTATTATATCGAGAAGCCATATCATTTAAATTATAAGATATTTCATTAATACTTTGAGTATAATCGGATCCTTCCCAATAAGGATAGTAAGACATTCCTATTACATCATAATTAGTATTTGCTTTTTCTAAAGCATCAAACACATTTCTGAACAATGAATTATCATATCCATGAGCTAAATGAAGTATGACCTTTGAAGAGTTACTAACTTGTTTTACTGCAGCATAACCTTGATTAATTAATTCAGACCATTTACTAACATCTGGGGTACTACCTCCAGTCCATATATTAGCATCAGGCCATAACATACCAGAATTAGTTTCATTTCCTATTTGAACCCAATCAGGAGAAATATTAGCATCCTTTAAAGCAGTCATAACATCTAATGTATGATTATATACATCTTTTTTTAACTCATCAAAGCTGTGGTTCTCCCAAGCTTTTGGTTTATCTTGATATGCTGGATCAGCAAAATGATCACTATAATGAAAATCAATCATTACTTTCATACCAAGTTCTTTTGCTCTTTTAGCCATAGCTACAACATTTTCCTTATCTGAGTAACCTAAAAGGCAAGTTGTCCCATCTTTTTTAGTCCATTTATAATCTTTAGGAGGATCAACAAAAACTCTTAATCTGACAGAGTCAATTCCTTTATCTTTAAGAATTTTTATAGGATCAGCAGTAGTTCCGTTATCGTCTACCCAGCTTATCCCCATATCTTCTAATTGACTAACCCATCCTATATCAGCTCCTTTAGCAATATTAGAATTAGTTGTTGCATTTGCAGTAACTAAACTATTATTAATGTTTGTAGAAAACAATAATGAGCAAGATAAAACAGAAAAAATAATAGATTTTAATTTTTTTAACATAAATTTACCTCCAAAAATAAAGTTTTAATATTAAAATTAAAAGGTTTAGAGATTATATTTAAAAATATTTTTTATCTTTAGTTTTTAGAAGTAATTTTTCTAAAAGTTAATAAAAATAAAGACGTCTTTAAAAAGAGTATATCAACAACGAATTGCTGTGTAAATACATAAATGTTAATTTATGTTAGAAACAAACAAAAAGAAAAATGGCAATAAAATGTTAAATTAAAGAAAATAAAAGAAAAATAAAGAAAAATAGTAATAATATGGTTAGATAAGAATAGATGGATTAAAATGGATGTTGAAGCTGTTATTTTGAGAAGGTACAATATGGATATAAACAAAAACAAAAAAAAAAGATAAAAACCAAACGTAAACAGAAAATCAGAAAATATATTAACAAAGATGTAATATAAATATAAACAAAAGCAAAAAAAAGGGATAAAAATTAAACCTAAAAGGTAAATAACAAAATATATTAGGCACGGGGGAGGATAGTATGTTAAAGGAGCAACGACATGAAATCATATTAGAAGCTTTAGATAAATTTGGAATAATAAAAGTGACAGATTTAACGGAAAAACTTAAAGCAACTGAAATGACAATAAGACGTGATTTAAGGTTTTTAGAAGATAGAGGCTTACTAATTAGAATCCATGGAGGAGCTAGAAGTGTTGATAAAGCCAAATTTGAAGAACTTTCACAAACTGAAAAAAGAAATATAAATATTTCTAACAAAATTGAGATTGCTAAAGTAGCAGCATCATTAATAAAAAATAACGATAATATTTATATTGGACCTGGAACAACAACAGAACATATATGTGATTATATAAAAGCAGATAACATTAAAATAATAACAAATTGTCTCAGCATATTTGAAAAATGTAAAGATAATAATCAATTTGAATCTATATTAATTGGTGGTAGATTAAGACCAAAAACAAATACTTTTGTAGGAAGTTTTGCTAACGAACTACTAAGTAAGATAAGGGTAAATAAAACCTTTATTGGAGCTAATGGTATTTCAGATAATAATATTATGACATCAAATGAAGAAGAGGGACAATGTCAAAAGATAATAATGAATAATTCTATAGAGAGATATTTAATTTGCGATTATACAAAATTTGAAAAAGAAGATTTTTATACATTATATAAATTAGATGATATAACTGCTCTTGTAACAGAGTCTAATTTAGATGATGATTTAAGAGAAAAGTATTCAAAATATTGCAAAATTATTAGTGAATAAAATAGATTATATTTTTAGAACATTTTAGTTTAAAGGAACATGTAAAATACTACTCTCTATGTAAAGGTTACCAAATAGCTATGGACATGCCATAAATTAAATAGTAGAGAATATCAAGATTAGTAAAATTTTTATATAAAAATAAAATTATTTAATATTTAGGAGGAATTAAAAATGACAAAACAAGAGTTAGAATTTATAACATTAGAAATAGTGGCTTATGCAGGTGATGCTAGATCAAAATATATACAAGCTTTAGATTTCGCAAATGAAGGTAATTTTGATGAAGCTGAAAAATTAATTAAAGAAGCATCAGAATTTATAGATGAAGCTCATAAAACACAAACAAAAATGATTCAAATGGAAGCATCAGGTGAAAGCGTAGATATGAGTTTCTTATTAGCACATGCTCAAGATCATTTAATGACAGTAATGCTTTTAAGAGATATTGTTAATAACTTTATAAAAATATATAAGAAAATCAATTAGTGCTATTAAAAGTATATAAAATAGGGATAAATAAAAATTTTATTCCTATTTAAAATAGAGGAGGTTTATTTTAAGATGGGAAAGTTAATTAAGTTAGTAGAAAAAATGAAACCATTTTTTGAGAAGGTATCTAAAAACCCTTATTTAAGAGCAATTAGAGATGGATTCGTAAGCTGTATTCCTGTGGTATTATTTTCAAGTATATTTATATTAGTAGCTTGCGTTCCTAACATACTTGGGTATTACTGGCCAGCTAATATAGAGGCTACTCTATGGAAAGCTTATAACTATTCCATGGGAATATTAGCAGTATTAATGGTTGCTACAATTGCAAAAAGCTTAGCTGAAAACTTTAATGCTAAATTAACAAAGATAAGGCAAATAAATATTGTTTCAGTAATGATTGTATCAATAATATGTTTCCTATTAATAAGTGTTGAAGAAATTGAAGGTGGTTTCTCAAGTACTTATATGGGAACTAAGGGACTTTTAGCAGGATTTATAGTTGCATTTATTGTTCCTAATATATATAAGTTCTGTGTAAAAAATAATATAACTATAAAAATGCCAGATGAAGTTCCTAAAAACATTTCTCAAACTTTTGCAGATTTAATTCCACTTGCTATTTCAGTTTTATTCTTCTGGATATTTGATATCTTATTCGTTAAATTTTCAGGAATGTGTTTCAGTGCATGGATCTTAGAAGTATTAAAACCACTATTTACTGCAGCTGACGGATATTTAGGTTTAGCTATAATTTATGGTTCTATGGCAATGTTCTGGTTTGTTGGAATTCATGGACCATCAATCGTTGAACCAGCAGTAACAGCTATATATATAGCTAATGTTGAAGCAAATTTATTATTATTCCAATCAGGTGAACAAGCAACTAATGTACTAACTCATGGAACATCATATTTTGTTGCTACAATAGGAGGAACTGGTGCAACTTTAATGTTGACAGTAATGTTTGCATTTATGGCTAAGTCTAAACAGTTAAAGGCTTTAGGAAAAACATCTATTATTCCAGTTGCATGTGCTGTAAATGAACCAGTATTATTTGGAGCACCAATTGTATTAAATCCAATATTCTTTGTACCATTTATATTAACTCCAATAGCCAATGTTTGGATATTTAAATTCTTTATTGAAAATCTAGGTATGAATGGATTTGTATATACTCTTCCATGGACAACTCCAGCACCTATTGGATTAATTTTAGGTACAGGCTTTGCTACACTATCATTTGTTTTAGCACCATTATTACTTGTAGTAGACTTTATAATGTATTATCCATTCTTTAAAGTATATGACGCACAATTAGCTGAGGAAGAGCTTAAAAATAATAACTTAGAAGTAAAAGAAGAACCTATTGAGGTTAAAGATATAAAAATAGAGGCTAAAAATGATAAAGATTTAAATGTTTTAGTACTTTGTGCAAGTGGAGCTACAAGTAGTATGTTAGCAAATGCAATATCAAAAGGTGCAAAAGAAAACAATATCAACTTAGAATCTACAGCAATGGCTTATGGGCAACATAAAGAAATAATTTCTGATTTTGACTTAATTATTTTAGCACCTCAAATGGCTTCAATGTACAATGAACTTCAAAAAGATTGCGAAGCAAAGGGAACGAAGTCTGCAACAACATCTGGAGTACAATATGTAAAATTAACAAGGGATTCAGATGGAGCTTTAAAGTTTGCATTAGATATTATAAATAGTTAAACTTTTATAATTTTAAATTACTGTATATAAGAGATAGAGGAGAATATGAGTATGTATAAATTCGATAATGATTTTATTTTTGGTGGAGCTACAGCCGCATATCAAGCAGAAGGTGCAGCTAGAGAAGATGGAAGAGGACCTTGTATTTGGGATGAATATTTAAATAGACCAGAAAGCAATTTTAATGGAGATATTGCAAGTGATTTTTATCATAAATATAGTGAAGATCTAAAATTATCAAATGAATTTGGAGTAAATGGCATTAGAATATCTATATCTTGGAGCAGAATTATCCCAAACGGTGTTGAAGGAGTAAATAAAAAGGGGATAGAGTTTTATAAAAATCTTATAAATGAATGTATAGAAAGAGGAGTAGAACCTTTTGTAACATTACATCATTTTGATTCACCACTTGATTTATTTAAAAATGGGGATTGGCTAGATAGAAAAAATATAGATCACTTCGTTAATTTTGCTAAAGTTTGTTTTGAGAATTTTGGAGATAAGGTTACAAAATGGATAACATTTAATGAAGCTTGGGCTGTTGCTCAAAATGGATATATAGCTGGGAATTTTCCACCAAGTATAAAGTATGATATTGAAAAAGCAGTTCAATCTATGCACAACATGATGGTAGCTCATGCAAAAGTAATTGAACTTTATAAGAGTATGAATTTAAATGGAGAAATTGGAATAGTTCATACACTTGAAGGAAAATATCCAATAACAAATTCAGAAGAAGATAAATTAGCAGCTAAATTAGACTATACTATTTCAAATGGTTTTATGTTAGACGCTTGCTTTAAGGGAAAATATGATAAAGAGACATTAGAAATTATAAATGATATTCTTAATAAAAATAATGGTGAATTAAAAATTTATGAAGGTGACGAAGAAGTTATAAAATTAGCAGCACAAAAAATAGATTTCTTAGGAATGAATTATTATTCTAGCCACTTTTTAAAAGCTTATAATGGAGAAAGTAGAATTCATCATAATGGTACAGGTGAAAAGGGTACAAGTATTTTTGCATTGAAGGGGATAGGAGAGAGAGTTAATAATCCTGAAGTTGAAACTACTGATTGGGATTGGCCTATTTATCCAAAAGGACTTTATGATATGCTTATAAGAATAAAGAATGAATATCCAAACTATAAAAAGATTTATATTACAGAAAATGGTATGGGGTATAAAGATGATTTTGTAGATGGAAAAATAGAAGATAATCCTCGTATAGATTATATAAAGAAGCATTTAGAAGCTATTTTAATGGCAAAAAACGAAGGCGTTGAAATCAAAGGTTATTTCGTATGGTCACTTATGGATGTTTTATCATGGAGTAATGGATATAATAAACGTTATGGGTTGTTCTATGTAGACTTTGAAAACCAAAAGAGATATCCAAAGAAGAGTGCTTATTGGTTTAAAAAGATTTCAGAAGACAAAATTTTATATGATGAAAATGTTATAGATTATTAGAATAGGTCTTATAAGTATATTTATAAAAAAATAGAAACTTCTTTAAAGACTAAAAAATAACAACCGTACATTAATTAATGTGCGGTTGTTTTTATTATAATTTAAAATATTTATCTAAAAGAATTTACTGATGCATCAGATGGCATCCTAAAGTCTCCACGTGGACTTAAAGAAATTGATCCAACCTTTGGTCCATCAGGAAGAGCACTTCTTTTAAATTGTTGAGAGAAGAATCTCCATAAGAATTTATCAAGCCATTTTTCAATTGTTTCTTCTGAATATTCATCTTTAAATGCTTTTTTAGCTAAGAATAAAATTCTTTCTTTAGAAGAACCATGTTTAATAAAATGATATAAGAAGAAATCATGTAATTCATAAGGTCCTACGATATCTTCAGTCTTTTGAGCTATTTCTCCTGTCTTTTCATCTTTTGGTAGAAGTTCAGGACTTACTGGAGTATCTAATATATCAAGTAGAGTTAATTTAGCAGCTTCTGATGATTCATTTTCTGCAACGTAATTAACTAAATATCTAACTAAAGTCTTGGGAATTGATGGGTTTACTGAGTACATTGACATATGGTCACCATTATATGTACACCAACCAAGTGCAAGTTCTGATAAATCTCCAGTACCAATTAGTAAGCCACCTTCTTTATTTGCAATGTCCATAAGAATTTGAGTTCTTTCTCTTGCTTGAACATTTTCATAAGTAACATCATGAATATCTTTATCGTGACCTATATCTTCAAAGTGTTGAAGAGATGCCTTTACTATATTTATTTCTCTTAAATCACAGTTTAACTCTTTACAAAGAGTTAATGCGTTATTGTAAGTTCTATCTGTAGTTCCAAACCCAGGCATAGTTATAGTGATAATATTTTTATTATCTATATTTAGAAGCTTAAATGTTTTTACTATAACAAGTAATGCAAGAGTTGAATCTAAGCCACCAGATATTCCAATAACAGCTTTTTTAAGACCAACATGTTCAAGTCTTTTTGCAAGTGCTGCAGCTTGAATATTAAATATTTCTTTGCATCTTATAGTCATTTCTTCTTTTCTTGAAGGAACAAAAGGATGCTTATCAACATATCTATCAAAATGATCTAATGTTAATGAATCATAATTAAATTCTATAAATTTAGCTTTAAATGGAGAAAGTCTTGAAGAATCTCTAAAGCTTAAATTTTTCATTCTTTCAGAATTTAATCTAAATACATCTATATCAGCATATATAACTTCATTCTCTCTTTGGAATCTTTCATTTTCTTTAAGCATTGTTCCATTTTCGCTTATTAATAAATGCCCACTAAAAAGTAAATCAGTACTTGATTCATGTACTCCAGCAGAAGAATAAACATAAGCACATAATGAACGTGCACTTTGGTTTGAAACTAAGCTTCTTCTATAATCAGCTTTAGACACTAATTCATTTGAAGCTGAAAGATTAAATATAATATTTGCTCCTTCAAGTGCTAAATATGAACTAGGTGGAATTGTTACCCAAAGATCTTCACATATTTCACATCCAAAAGAGAAATCATCACATTTAAATATTAAATTAGTTCCAAATGGAATATCTTTTTGGAATGGAAGATCAACTTTTTCATCAACTATAGCTGCACCTTCAGTGAACCATCTCTTTTCATAGAATTCACTATAATTTGGAATATATGATTTAGGAACTATTCCAAGTATTTTACCTTTAAATAAAACAAATGAGCAATTATAAAGGCTACATCCCTTTAAAAGAGGTGCTCCAACCATTATAAGCATATCAATATTAGATGTTTCTACAGCAATTGATACTATACCTTTTAGTGCATCATCAAGTAATCTACTTTGAAGAAATAAATCTCCACAAGTATATGAAGTTACACAAAGTTCAGGAAAGGCAATTGCTTTAGCTCCTTTACTCTCAGCATCATCTATACATTTTAAGATTTCTCCTACATTATATTTAACATCTGCTACCTTGGTTTTAGGACAGGCTGATGCTATCTTTATAAAATCCATAATTTATCATCTCCCGTACGTATTGTTGTTATAAATAGTATTACAACTTTCTATCCTATATATAACAATAATAAGATGAAAATATTAGAAAATCAATGGAAATGGAAGAAAAGATTATTAAATACATTTTAAATAGTAATTAATACTACTTAAAGAGATAAAAAAGGAATTGTAAAATGATAATTGGAAAGATATAATTAAATCATAGAAATGAGGGATAAAAAAATTAGAAAATGATATAATGGTAATAAGTGTAATAGGAGGGGGATTATATGACTTTAACAATATTTTGGATAGTGCTTACGATAATTTTAATTGCTATTGATATCTTAACTAGTGCATTCTTATTCTGTTTTATTGCAATAGGAACATTTTTAGCAATGATAGCTAATTTAGTAGGGGCTAGTTTTGTAATTCAAGTTATTATTGCTGGAATAGTAAGTATTATAGCAATAGCAATTGGAGTACCATTTGCAAGAAAAAAATTCAAAACAGATATAAAATCAAAGCCATTAATGGAAGAAACGTACATAGGAAGAATTTTTAATTGTGAAGAGAACATAAAAGCAGAAGGTAGACTAAAGGTTTCAGGAATATACTGGGCTGTAGTGAACGAGGGGGAAGAGATACTAAAGGGTGATAAGTTAATAATCACAGGTATAGTAGGTAGTAAATTAAAAATAAAAAAGTATAAAGGAGAGGAATAATAATGGCAGGATTAATAATTGCTATAGTAATTGTACTATTAATATTGATAATTATTTTATCATCAATAAAGATAGTAAACACAGGATATTTATATGTAGTAGAAAGGTTTGGTCAATTCCACAGAGTTTTAGAACCAGGGTGGCATGTTACAATTCCATTTGCTGATTTTGTTAGAAAGAAAGTTTCAACAAAACAACAAATTATTGATGTACCACCTCAAACAGTTATAACAAAGGATAATGTTAATATATCAGTAGATAATGTTATCTTCTATAAACTTTTAAATGCACAAGATGCAGTTTATAACATTGAAGATTATAGAGCTGGTATAGTATATTCAGCAACAACTAATATAAGAAATATAATTGGTAACATGACATTAGATGAAGTATTATCAGGAAGAGATAAAATAAACCAAGAATTACTTATTATAATTGATGAAATTACAGATGCTTATGGTATTAAAATATTATCAGTAGAAATTAAAAATATAATACCACCATCAGAGATTCAAAATGCGATGGAAAAGCAAATGAAAGCTGAAAGAGATAAGAGAGCTATGATACTTCAAGCAGAAGGTAGTAGACAATCTCAAATTGAAAAGGCAGAAGGTGAAAAGCAATCACAAATATTAACAGCTGAAGCTGAAAAAGAAGCTAATATTAGAAGAGCTGAAGGGCTTAAAGAATCTCAATTGCTTGAAGCGGAAGGTAAAGCTAAAGCTATAGCAAAAATTGCAGAAGCAGAAGCAGAAGCTATTAGAAAAGTAAATGAAGCTATTATACAATCAGGAACAAATGAAACTGTAATAGCATTAAAACAAATTGAAGCATTAAAAGAAATGGCTAATAACCCAGCTAATAAGCTTATTCTGCCAAATGAAACATTATCATCACTTGGAAGTATAGCAGCTATTGCTGAAATGCTTAAAGGAAATAAAGAATAAAAATATAGAAGGCTGTATCAAAATTTAAGTCATATTAATTTTGATATGGCCTATATTATTTTTTTAGTATATTTAATGGATACAAATAATACATTTAATTAATTAGAATAGATAAATGTATCAAAATGCTTAGAGTGGAAAGTATTTCAATATAATCTATAAATTTGATTCTTATAGGTATTCTTTATATTAACAATATGTAAAAGTTTATAAATAAGGTTGAAATACTGGGAAATAAAATCGTAATATAAATATATCTCATTTAGTAAGGAGGTATATATGAAAAAGTTTGTACTAGTTATTACAATGATAAGTATTTTTGCTATTGGCTTAATAGGATGTACTCAAGATAATATTTCAAAGCAAGAAAATAGCAAAAAAAGTGATACAAAAGATAAGAGTGTTTCCGTTAATTTAAAATTACCTGAAATAAGCGATAAAGATATAAAAGATAGTTCAGAGGATATTAGCGGTTTAGTTAAAGAATATAAAAATTTAAAACATGATTTAGAAGAAGATAAAGAAAGTATAGATAATGTAATATTAAAAGATAGAAATACTGTTGAGGGGCATGTAGACCAAATCAGTGGTAGTCTTAAAGAAATACTTGGTAAATAATTTAAAGCTTCAAGGAAAAAACTTGAAGCTATTTTATTGACTTTATTACTTTAGCATGATAAAGTAATAAAGTGGGAGGGGATAATATGAAGAAAAATTTATTGAACCTATTAGTATGGATAATAATAATTTTTATCGGATTTATAATAGTACATTTTTTTAATGAAAATAATAAGCAGCAAAATGATGAAATAATTACTGTAGGGTATGATGATACATTTGTTCCTATGGGATTTGTAAACAATAATGGACAAGTTGTTGGATTTGATATAGATTTAGCAAAAGCTATTTCAAAAAAGATAAATAAAAAAATAGTCTTTAGAGCAATTGATTGGACTATGAAAGAAACAGAACTTAGAAATAAAAATATAGATTTAATTTGGAATGGATATTCAATTACAAAGGAGAGAGAAAAACAAATTGATTTTTCTAACCCGTATATAAGTGATAGACAAGTAATAATAGTTAGAAGTAATTCAAAAATAAATTGTAAGGATGATTTTAAAGGAAAGAAAATAGGAGTTCAATCTGCTTCTAGTGCATCAGATGCTTTAATGAAAGATAAAAAGTTTGTAGATAGTTTAAGTAAGAGTGGGGTAATTGAGTACCAATCAAATAATGATGCATTAATGGATTTAGATTCAGGAAGAATTGATGGAGTAGTAGCTGATGAAGTTCTTGCAAGATATTACATGAATAAAAGAGGTAATGATAATTATAGAGTTTTAAAAGATGACTTTGGAAGAGAGTATTTTGGAATTGGTATAAGAAAAGGTGATACTAAATTAAAAAATGAAATAAACAAAGGGTTAAAAGAAGTTATAGATGACGGAGAAGCTAAAAAAATATCAGAAAAATGGTTTGGAGAAGATATTGTAATTAAGGGGGAAGAATAATGGAGAATATTAGAGTCATAATATTTCAATTACTTGGAGGATTAAAAATAACGCTATCAGTTTTTATACTAACATTAATTATGTCAATACCTCTTGGAATGATAGCTTCAATTTTAAGAATAAAGGGGAATGTAATTACAAAGAGAATAATAGATTTTTATATATTAATAATGAGAGGAACGCCTCTTTTACTACAAATAATATTTATATTCTTTGGACTTCCTTTAGTTGGAGTTAGATTTGGAAGATTTACAGCTGCAATTTTTGCTTTTGTATTAAATTATGGAGCATATTTTGCAGAAATATTTAGAGGTGGAATTGAAGCTGTTGATAATGGACAGTTTGAAGCATGTGAGATGCTTGGCTTATCTGAATGGGATATTTATATAAGAATAATTTTACCACAGGCAATTAAAAAAGTTATACCGCCAATTGGTAATGAAGTTATAAGTTTAGTTAAAGATACTGCATTAGTTTATATAGTGGGCCTTCAAGATATATTAATGGTTGGAAAAATAGCTACAAATAGGGATGCGTCTCTTATTCCTTTACTTTTAGTTGGAGTTATATATCTTTTAATAATTATAGTGCTTACATTCTTATTTAAAAAATTTGAAAAGAAATTTAGCTATTATAGATAGGAGGAGAAATTATGCTAGAGGTTTTAGGATTAAAAAAGTGTTTTGGAGATAATAGTATATTTGAAAATTTAAATTTAACTATAGATAAAGGTGAGGTTATTGTTGTTGTTGGGAAATCAGGAGAAGGAAAAACGACACTTTTAAGATGTATAACTGCACTTGAAAAATGTGATGATGGACAAATAAAAATAAATAATAAAGAACTTTGCAATAATGGAATATATAAAGAAGGAAAAGAACTAAAAAATATTAGAAAAGATATCGGAGTTGTATTCCAAAGCTTTAACTTATTTCCTCACATGACTGTATTAGAAAATATAATAGAAGCACCTATTAAAGTTTTAAAAATGAAAAAAGAAGATGCTAAAAATAGAGCTATTAAAATTTTAGAAAATTTATCTATAGCTGATAAAATGAACAACTATCCAAATGAATTATCAGGAGGACAGAAACAGAGGGTTGCTATAGCAAGAGCTCTTGCGATGGAACCTAGGGTATTATGTTTTGATGAACCTACATCTGCATTAGATCCAAAAACAACTATTGAAGTTTCAAATATAATAAAAGACTTAAGTAAAAAAGGAATTGCAATTATGATAATTACACACGATATAGCTTTTGCAAATAATGTTGCAGATAAAGTATTAAAATTAGAAGATGGCAATTTGAAAGTAAGCTAAAATACCTTCAAATTTAATTCTTATAAAAATACTAAGAATTATTTTGCAAAATCTATTGACATAAAGCTGTATAAGAGGTATATTATTAACAAATAATAATTATCCATTAGGAAAGGGAGAGAGATTAATATGAAAATTAATATAATATACTATTCAAGTACAGGAAATACAGAAGAAATGGCAAATTTAATTGCAAAAGGAGCTAAAGAAGAAGGTGCAGAAGTAAATCTAATGACATTTGGTGAAGCGTCAGTAGATGATGTTAAAAACTGTGACATAGTTTTACTAGGAGGACCTGCAATGGGTGCTGAAAACTTAGAAGAGTCAGAAGTAGAACCTTTTGTAGAATCAATAGAAGGTGAAGTATCTGGTAAGAAGATGGTTCTATTTGGATCATTTGGATGGGGCGGTGGTGCCTACATGACAGAATGGGAAAATAGAATGGAAGAAAACGGAGCAGAACTTTTAGAAAAAGAAGTTGTTGTTCAAGAAGCGCCAGAAGGCGAAGACGCAGAAAAGTTAATTGAACTAGGAAAGAAAATAGCAAAATAAAAATTTATATCATAAACAATTCCCCAAAAGTTTTAAATAAATACATTAGCAAGTTAATTTTAAGGTTAACTTGCTATTTTTTTACTAAAAAATATTGACAAGAATAGAAAATAATAATAATATAGTATTAATAAATAATGATAATCAATATCAATTAGGAAAGAGGTTTTAATATGAAAGCAAATATAATATTTTGGAGTGGAACAGGAAATACTAAAACTATGGCAGAGCTTTTAGCAAAAGGTATTGCTGAAGGCAATGGAGAGGTAACTCTTAAAGAAGTATCAGAAGCCTCAATTGAAGACGTTAAGAATTGCGATGTATTATTACTAGGTTCTCCAGCTATGGGAGATGAGGTTATAGAAGAAGGCGAAATGGAACCATTTGTTGAAGAAATATCAGGAGAAGTTTCAGGAAAGAAATTAGTTTTATTCGGATCATATGGTTGGGGAACAGGCGAATGGATGAACATATGGGAAGATAGAATGGAAAGTCTAGGAGCAGAACTTATCGAAAGAGAAGTTATAGTAAATGAAGCACCAGAAGGTGACGATGAAAAGAAATTAATAGATATAGGACTAAAAATATCTAAATATTAAAAGTTAGGAGTAGTGATTTGAAGATGGAGACGAAGCTTAAAGAATTTATGGAAAAATTAAAGGAAATGAACGGTGTTGAGTATTTTGAAAAATTTATGTTATTTTTATTAGCACCAGTTTTAAGTGGTTTTAAACCATCTTCAACTATCACTTTAAAGAAAGATAGTAAAGAATACTTCATATGGAATAATCATAAAGATATATTTTTAAATAAAGTAAACTTAAAATATAAAATTTTAAGAGAAGATGATAGAGCAATGATTTTACTTATTTATTCAAGTAGTAATTTAAGTAAATGTCTAGAAGATAAAGAAGTACAAGAATTTCTGATGAAACTTGGATATGAAGTAAGTTTTAATTTAGAAAATTATTTAGATAAGCTTTCAGAAAGATATAAATTATATAATTGTCCACATGAACTTGGAATATTCCTTGGAATACCATTAACAGATGTTATAGATTTTATGGAATGTAGTAATAAAAAGTGCCTATTATGTGGATACTGGAAAGTTTATAATAACTGTGAAAATGCTTTAAACATATTCAAAAAGTATGATGAATCTAAAGAACGTATTTTAAACTATATAATAGAAGAGTATGAAACAGAAAAAATAATATCAATGTTATAATTCGGATTGTGAAAAGGACTTTTTATAATAAAAAGTCCTTTTTTATATAAAACATATAAGCATATAATATATTTTTATAAAATGCAAAAAAAAAATTGCATTATACAAGAAAATTTACAAAAAATTCAAAAAGATAAGTAGGAAAAGTTATATAATATTATTTGGTCTTTAATTTGATATGTTAAATTTTTTCTACATATAAATTATAGATATAAATATATTAAGGGGAGACGAAAATGAAAAAAAGCAAAGAAGGAGTAAGTGATATTTTTCCCCATAGAAATAATTTAAAGATTAGATTAATATGGGAAGCTGCACTTATTGGTTTACTTACAGGATTAGTTATAGTAGCGAATAGAGTGTTAGTTGAAAAATTATCTCCATTACTTATTAAATTTTATACTTATTCTAAGGGTCATCCATTAACTATATTATTAGTATTTGTAATACTTGGTTTAATGGGTTTTTTTGTTGGATGTTTAGTAAAGAAAGATCCTATGATTTCAGGTAGTGGTATACCACAAGTTGAAGGCATACTTATGAAAAGGCTTGAAGTTAATTGGCTTAGAGTTTTAGTATTCAAATTTATTGGAGGAACAGCAGCGTTAATTGCAGGATTATCTGTAGGTCGTGAAGGTCCTTCTGTACAAATGGGTGCTGCTATAGGGCAAGGTTTCTCAAAGGTATGTAAAAGAATAAATATAGAGGATAAATTTTTAATTACAAGTGGTGCAAGTGCAGGTCTTTCAGGAGCTTTTAATGCTCCATTATCAGGTGTTATATTTGCACTAGAAGAAGTTCATAAAAACTTCTCACCATTAGTTTTATTATCTGCAATGTCAGCATCAATTGCAGCAGACTTTATGTGTAAGAATTTCTTAGGACTTAATCCAGCACTTGGTTTTTCAGACGTATCTGCTCTGCCACTGAAATATTACTGGACACTTTGTATATTAGGAATTATTTTAGGATTTACTGGGGTATTATTCAGTAAGGGAATACTTAAAACACAAGATATATATGGTATTTTTAAAAAAGTACCTATTCAAGTTAAAGTTATGATACCCTTTTTATGTGCAGGAGTAGTTGGAATTACAGCACCAATTTTATTAGGTGGTGGACATTCACTAATAATGAGCCTTGGAAATGGTAGATTTACAATTACAATGTTATTCTTATTTTTATTAATAAAGTATATTTTCACATTTGTAAGTTTTGGTTCAGGAACACCTGGAGGGATTTTCTTCCCATTACTAGTTCTTGGAGCTATTGTTGGAAATATATTTGGTATTATAGTTTGTAAGAGTGCTCACATTCCTACTATGTATATAATTAATTTTGTTATTTTTGCAATGGCAGGACACTTTGCGTCAATTGTAAAGGCACCTATAACAGGAATAGTATTAATTACTGAAATGTCAGGTTCATTTGAGCATTTGTTAGCATTAACTATAGTAGTAATATTTTCTTATGTAACGTCAGATATTCTAAAATCAGAACCTATTTATGAAAGTTTACTTGAAAGAAGCTTAAAGAAGTATGGCAAAGATGATGAGGGAGAACATAAAGCATATCCAAAGAAGACTATTTTAGAAATTTCAGTATTTATGGGTAGCACAGTTGAAGGTCATTTGATAAAAGATATAGAATGGCCAGAAGAATGCTTACTTGTAGGTATAAAAAGAGGTGGAAAGGAAATAATTCCAAATGGTGATACTGAGATATTAGCCGGAGATTTCCTTGTTGTACTAGTTGATGATGATAAAGCAGCAGGTTCAATGGAAGCACTTCAAAAATTATCTACAGAAATAAAAGAATAGAAGGATTATTATATAAAATTTGGTATATACTAAGAGGGTTAGAAGGATTTCTAACCCTTTTATATTAAAGCATTGGATGTGATTTATTTGGCCATATTAGTAAAAGTAGATGAAGTTAAAAATTTAAATGAAGAAAGAGAAAAGTTTAAATTAAATAAATTCTCTGCAATAATTGCTTTTATAATAAGTATATTCATAGTAAAATTTTTATTTACTTTATTTAGAATAGAAGGATTACTTGGAGAATTTGAAGATTTACTCGTTTTATTAATATCATTACTACTTACATATATATATTTAAAAAGAAGATATTTAATAAAAGAACATACTAAAAAAGGTTTTATCAAAATATTAAAAGAAGATGATGATAAGAGTAGCAATATATTACTTCCAGAAGAATTACATACATTAAGTGATAAAAATTATATAATTAAGAATTTAAGATTTAAAAATAGTGGGGGGATTAATTTTATACATACTGCTGTAATAAATAAAGATGCTGTATTTATTATATATATAAGAAATGATATGGGTGATATTAAAGGTAGTAAAAGTGATAATAAGTGGAGCGTAATTTTTGAAGGTAAAAAGAAGAAGGTAGATAATCCAATTAATATAGTTAAGAAGCAAGAAAATAGATTAAGAGAATATTTAAAGAGAGAAGGATTTATAATTGATGTAAAATCAATTATTTATTATTCAAATAAAGATATTAATTTTAATATAATATATGATGAAAAAGAAGTAAGTATATTTAATGAAGAGACTGCAATGGATTTAGTTAACTATATAAAAGGATATAAAGGAAAGAATAATGTTGATTTTGAAAATGTATTAGATATTATAATAAAAATAAGTAAATAGTTTAAGTGAAAAGGTGACATAGAATTACTATGTCACCTTTTTATATTAGAAAGGAATAGCATCATTTGAAACTATTTCTAGTTTTTCACTTTCTTTAGTAGTAATAGATTTTTTACTATAATTAATGAATTCAAAAGTTTCTGCAATTATATCTGTACTATATATAGTAGAATCATTTCTAGAAAAACTATTTGTCTTTATGTAACCTGTTATACCGATTTTACTTCCTTTCTTTGCATATTCACAAAGAGCTTCTGCACTTTTATCAAAGATAACAAAAGGAATAAAATGAGTTATTTTTGTTATTTTATTATCTACAGCAAGTGTACATTTAGTATATGGTACTCCCTTATCCTTTGAATAATTAATTTCTGGATTTTTAGTAAGATTTCCTACTAATAAAACTTTATTCATTAAAATCACTCCTTAAATATATATGTTTATTTTAAGTATTGACATATATCTAAAGAATATACGAACAAATGTTCGATAAATTATTCTAAATTATTACAATAACGAATTCATATGGGAATAATAGATAAAAAATCTGATAAATATGAATAAAGTGTTAACTAAAATTGAATAGTATTTATAAAAATTCATAAACAATGTTGAATAAAATCTTTGTAAATGGCGTAAAATAGAACCCTCATGCAATAAAACTTGCAAATGTATTTGAAAGAAGAGCAAATGTATTATTAGGAAATACATAAGAAAATTGATAAGTTAATAAATAAAACGCATAAAATAGCTCTTAAATTAACAAATTAATAATTAGAGATGGATAAAAATAAATGGTTTTATATTAAAATGTTAATTAAATTAAAAGAAATCAAAAAACTCCTTGAATGTTAGTCGACTAAGTGGTATAGTTTTATTGTAATCAAAATAAAGACAAAAGAAATTTAATGAAGACACAATTGCAAAAACATAAATGAATAAATAAGCATAAGCATATGAAAAGGGGAATACAACATGGAAATTACAAAAGACGCTCAAAAAGTAAGCAGATTAAAACATCCACCAGGTTTATATCTCTTATTTTTAACTGAGATGTGGGAAAGATTTAGTTATTATGGATTAAGAGCATTACTAATGTTATACTTAACAACAAGTTTCATTCAAGGTGGTTTAGGATTTAGCGTTAGTACAGCAGCTTTAATATATGGAACATACACAGGTTTTACATATTTTACACCAATAATCGGAGGATACTTAGCTGATAATTACTTAGGACAAAAGAAATCAGTTATAATTGGTGGAGGAATAATGTTCCTTGGAAACTTAACATTATTCTTAGTTGGTAACAGAGTAGGTCTTTTTGCAGGTTTAGCTTTATTAATAATCGGTAATGGTTTCTTTAAACCAAATATATCAACAATAGTTGGTCAACTTTATAAACCAGAAGATAAAAGAAAAGACTCAGCATTTACAATATTCTATATGGGAATTAACTTAGGATCATTTATAGCTCCATTAATTTGTGGATATTTTGCAGAAAACTTATTTGCAAGCACTGTAAATGGACAAATAGCATATGGATTCAAATATGGATTCTTAGCAGCTGCTATTGGAATGGTAATTGGAGAAGTTATTTATATAGTATTCTCACCTAAATATTTAGGACATTTAGGAGAAGAACCAGCAGCTAAAAGAATAGATAAAAATAGTAATAAATCATATAAAAATGAACCATTAACAAAAGAAGAAAAGAAAAAGGTTGCATCAATACTTATATTAACAACATTTGTTATCTTCTTCTGGACTGGATTCGAGCAAGCAGGAAGCTCATTAACAATGTTTGCTGAAAAGCTAACTAACAGAGATGTAATGGGAATGACTGTACCAGTTGCATGGTTCCAATCATTAAACCCAGTATTCGTTTTAATACTTTCACCTATAATGGCTAAGTTATGGATTAAACTTGCTAATAGAAAAAAAGGTGACTTAAGTATTCCAGTAAAAATGGGATTAGGTATGATTATATTAGGAACAGGTTTCGTATTTATGGTACTTGCTGTACATTCAATAGGCGGAGCAGAAAATCCAGTTGCAAAAGCTAGTATGTGGTGGCTTGTAATAACATACTTCTGTAATACTGTAGGTGAATTATGTTTATCACCAATAGGATTATCAATGGTATCAAAACTTGCACCAATCAAATACGCAACACTTCTAATGGGATTATGGCTTGCAAGTAATGGTATAGCTAACATCCTTGGAGGATTTATAGCATCAAACATCGAAAAGTTAGGTGCTGGAGATATCTTTGCATTAATATCAGCAGTAGTAATATCACTTGGGGCAATATTACTAATATTCAGTAAGAAAATCAATAAAATGATGAAATAAAGAAAAATGACTGCAAAATTTTGCAGTCATTTTTTTATAAGCGTTGAAAATAAATAGGTTTTAATTATTGTAAAATCCTACCTTAAAGAAAGGTAGGATTTTTTTGTATTTAACTTAGCAAATTAACACATAATAAATTTAGTTACAAAGAAAATGTAATTTAATAATTCCAAAAGGTGGTGAACATAAATAAATATAAATGAATCTTAAGAAAAACATAATTGAGTAAACAAAAGAAAAGGATGTGAAAATAATATGGGAGATTCAGAAAATAGAAATAAAAAGCTTACCTTATTCCAACTAATAGGTATAAGTATAGCTTTTTATGGTAGCGTTAGAAGCGTACCTACACTAGCAATTGTTGGATGGCAACAAATCTTCTTTATGATAGGTGCTGCAGTCCTTTTTGCAATACCTATTTCTTTAATTTCAGCAGAACTTGCAACAGGATGGACAGAAGAAGGTGGATCTCAAGTTTGGGTTAAAGAAGCATTAGGTGAAAGATGGGGATTTGTAACTGCTTGGCTTTTATGGGTTCAATTATTCTTTGGTATGGTTATGGTAAGTTCTACTGTTGGTGTAATGCTTGCATATGCCATAGGAAGACCAGAGCTTTCACAAAATAATGTGTTTATATTCATTATTATAGTTGTTTCATATTGGGCAGTAACATTACTAAACTTTAGATTTGATATGGGAAAAGTAGTTGGTAGTATTGGTGCAGTAGTTGGTATTTATATTCCTTTTGTAGTATTAGTTGTGTTAGGACTATGGTGGACTTTCAAACATGGAAATGTATATTTAGGACCATTTAATTATAATACAGCAGTTCCAAGTTTAGCATCATTTGATAAATTGTCATTTTTCTCAGGAATAATATTTATATTCTCAGGGTTAGAAATTGCTTCAGTTCATGCAAATAATATAGAGAATCCAAAGAGGAATTATCCAATATCAGTTTTCTTATCAATGGGACTTCTTATAATATTCAATCTTATTGCAGGACTTACAGAAGCTAATACAATACCATCAGATAAAATTGAATTATCAAATATAACTCAACCATTCCAAATTTATTTCAATGAACTTGGAATGCCATGGCTTACAAATGTTATAGCAGGTATGATTGCAATTGGGGTTCTTGCACAGTTAAGTGCATGGGTACTTGGTCCTTCAAAAGCAATGATTAAAGTTGCCGAAGAAGGTAACTTACCTCCAATGTTCCAAAAGAGAACTAAACGTGATGTTCCTGTAGCGTTTGTACTTATTCAAGCAATAGTAGTTTCATTAGTTGCTATCGTTTATGTTGTAGTACCAGATGTTAATAATAGTTTCTTTATGGTTCTTATATTAACAACTATTTTATACAGCATAGTTTACATATTTATAATACTTGCTGAATTAATTTTAAAATACAAAAAACCAGATGTACATAGAGCATTTACTATACCAGGTGGTAAAACAGGTATGTGGATAACATGTATATTAGCATTTATCGGTGTATTTTTAACAATAGCAGTAAGTTTTATACCACCAATTTCAGTCCCAGAATCAGGACGAATGATGTATATTTTATTCCAAGTAATTGGAACAATAATATGCTTTATATCACCATTAATCATATATGCCTTTAAAAAGGATTCATGGAAAAAATCAAACGCAAAGGAGAAATAGAAATGAAAGATGATATTAAAAAAGTAGATGCTACTGAAGACATTAACTTAAAAGCGATGTTTTTAGGACCTAAATCAGAAAATGAGGATTTTTTTGAGGAAAGCTTATTAAGATTATTTAATGACCATGCTGAATGGAGAAAGAATTTCCATCCAGAAGATGAAACTATAATTAAAGTTTCAGATGAACGTAAGGAAAGTTTCCTTGTAAGTAAAGATAAATTAAAAGAAGTTTTAATTGAATTATCTTCAAAGTTAAGAGCAGGTTCAGTTCCATGGCATTCACCAAGATTTTTAGGACACATGAACTCAGAAACTTTAATGCCAGCTTTATTAGGATATTTTGCAGCTATGCTATACAATGGTAACAATGTAGCTTACGAATCATCTCCTGCAACATCACAAATGGAAGAAGAAGTTGGAGAAGATTTCTGTAAATTAGTTAGCTACAATGAAAATGGTTGGGGACATATTTGTGCTGATGGTTCAATAGCTAACTATGAAGGTTTATGGTATGCAAGAAATATCAAATCAATACCTCTTGCAATGAAAGAAGTTACACCAGAACTTGTAGAAGGAAAGTCAGAATGGGAACTTTTAAATATGAGTGTATGCGAAATACTTGACCTTATGGATAAGGCTGGTGAAAAACTAGATGAAATAAAAGAACATTCAGCTAGAGGAATGGGAGATAAAATAGGTAAGTTAGGTAAATGGTTAATACCACAAACTAAGCACTATTCATGGCTTAAAGCTGGAGATATTCTTGGTCTTGGTGTTGAATCTGTAGTTCCTGTAAAGGTTGATAACAACTACAGAATGGATATGAATGAATTAAGAAAAACAATAGAAGAATATACAAGCAAACAAATTCCTATACTTGGAGTTGTTGGAGTTGTTGGATCTACAGAAGAAGGTGCAGTTGACCATATAGACCAAATTGCTGAAATAAGAGACGAATTCTCAAAGAAAGGAATTAATTTCTATCTACATGTAGATGCAGCTTATGGTGGATATGCAAGATCAATATTCTTAGATGAAGATTATTCATTTATACCAGAAGATAAACTAAAAGAAAAGATGCTAGAACATGGTGCTATATTAGATGAAAGCACAGAGTGGCCAACAACTGAAGTTTATAATGCATTTAAAGGAATGGAAAAAGCAGATACTATTACAATTGACCCTCACAAAATGGGATATATTCCATATTCAGCTGGAGGTATTATTGTAAAAGATAAGAGAATGAGAGATTCAATATCATACTTTGCAACTTACGTATTTGAAAAAGGAGCAGATATACCATCACTTCTTGGAGCATTTATGCTTGAAGGTTCAAAAGCTGGTGCTACTGCTGCTTCAGTATGGACTGCACATAGAACAATGCCTCTTAACATAACAGGTTATGGTAAGTTAATTGGTGCAGGTAATGAAGGTGCATACAAGTTATACAAAAAATTAGAAAATCAAAAATCATATCAAGTTGGAGATAAAGTAGTAGATGTTTATCCATTAGTTAGACCAGACTTTAATATGGTTGACTTCGTATTTAATGTTCATGGTAACACAGACCTAAAGGTTATGAATGACTTAAACCATGACTTCTATGAAGAAGCTTCATATGTAAAAGAAGCATTATACGTTAATGATTTCTTAACTTCTCATACTGACTTTACTGTTGAAGACTATGGAGACTCACCACGTATGTTTGTTGAAAGCTGTGGAATACCAACAGAAGAATGGGAAAAGGTTAAGAAGGTAACTATATTAAGAGCTTGTGTATTATCACCATTCTTAAACTGTGAAGAAGTGTTTGATGAATATATGAAGAAGATGGATGCTGCTATAGTTGAAAAGCTAGATAATATATTAAATAAAAAATAAAAGAATATAAAAATTACATAAATAACTTACACTAAAAAAGAGTGCCATAAAATTTTTATGGCACTCTTTTAAATTGGAAGTATTGTAACGGTACATTTGACACAAATTAAAACTAAGGAATAATATTAATAGAAAAGAAGATAATATAAGGAGAATAAAAATATGAAAAAAGTTAACACACCAAGACTTGTTATGTATTCAATGTTTGCTGCATTAGTATTTTTAGGTACTTATTTGCATATTGAAGTTCCAATAGGAGGCGGAGTTTCAATGGTACACTTAGGTACAACAGTAATATTTATAGTAGCAGTTTTAATTGGAGAAAAGGCAGCTATTCCAGCAGCAATTGGAAGTGCTCTTATGGATGCATTAACACCAGCTTTTGCATTATGGATTATACCAACATTTATAATTAAAGGACTTACTGGATATGTTACTGGTAAAGTTGCATTTATGAATGGAAAAGAAGGAAATAGTACAATACTTAATATTATTGCTTTTTTATGTGGAGGAATAGTATCATTAGTTGGTTATTTTATATTTAACTGGGCACTATTTAAAGGATGGCAAGGTGCTGTTGTTGCACTTTCAACATCAATAATAACAACAGCTATAGGGTTAGTTATAGCAATACCATTATCAATGGCTGTTAAAGCAAGTACAAAAGGATTATTACACAAAATGAATCATTAGAAACGGAGAGATAAGACTTTGAAAAAACCTATTAAAAGAGCGTTAGTTATTCATAGTCTTTGTAGCGTAGGTAAAGCATCTCTTACAAATATAATGCCTATTATGAGTATTAGAGGAATTGAGGTTTGTCCAATACCATCAGTAGTATTATCAAGTCATACTGGTGGATTTCAGGATATAGCAAAGCTAGATAGCAAAAACTTTATAAAAGAAGCTACAAAAAGCTTAGATGAAAATGGAATTGACTTTGATTTAAATTTCATTGGTTACTTAGGAACTATAGATAAAGTAAAAGATACTATAGAATACCTTAAAGGAGAAGTAACTGGAGTAACTATAGTAGACACTATATTTGGAGATAACAATAAATTATATTCTGGATTTACTTTAGAATATGTAGAGGAACTTAAAAATTTAATTAAGTTAAGTGATGTTATTACACCTAATTTTACAGAGGCACTATATTTAACTAACAGAGAGATAAAAGATAATTACACTGAGGATGAAATAATAGATATAATAAAAGATTTAAAGAAAATTGGAGCTAAAAATATTATAATCACATCAGTTCCATCAGAGGAAGATTGTATAGGAATTGCTGTATGTGATGGAGAGAAAACTTCTATTATACATCACGAAAAACTTGAGAAATCTTATGGTGGAACAGGAGATATATTTACTGCTGTATTATGTACTGAAATATTAAAGGGAACTAATATAATGGAGGCAGTTAATTACTCATCATTATTTGTTAAAGAGTGTATAAAAGAAAGTATGAAATATGACTATCCATCTCGTGAAGGAGTATTATTAGAAAAGCAATTATATAAATTATTATAAAAAGAACTATTTCGCTTTTATATAGAGTGAAATAGTTCTTTTTTTAGCATGCTAAAAATGTTACAAAAAGTTAAAAAAATTTCAATAAAATTAAATATTATGATATAATTAACCATAAATTTTCTAAAAACAAAAGATATATGAAAAGAGGGAATAATTTTATGGGAAGATATTTTAATAATCAAGAAGTAGAACTACTAGCTCCAGCTGGAAATTTTGAAATATTTAAGGAAGTTATTAAGAGTGGTGCTGATGCAGTTTATTTAGGTGGAAAGATATTTAATATGAGAATGCACAGAAAGGATTTTAACTTTACAAATGAAGAGTTAGAAGAAGCAATAAACATAGCACATTCACTTAATAAGAAATTATATATAACAGTAAATAATCTTTTAAGTTTTGAAGATTTAGAACAAGCAGAAGAGTACTTAACATATTTAGAAAAAATAAAACCAGATGCTTTAATAGTACAAGATATGAGCATCATACAATTAATTAAAAAGTTAGGGCTAAAGTTAAACATACACTCATCAGTAATGATGAATGTACACAATTTTGAGACTATTAAAGTATTAAGAGAACTTGGAATAACTAGGGTGGTTGTTTCAAGAGAAGTAGATTTAAAGACAATAAAACAATTTTCAAATAAGACAGATATGGAATTTGAATATTTTGTTCATGGAGATATGTGCGTAACTAATGGTGCACAATGTCTTTATAGTGGAATGTTATTTGGGAAAAGTAGCAATAGAGGTTTATGTATGAAACCTTGTCGCTGGTCTTTTAAAATTAATAAAGAAGAAAATATATATGATACAACATTCCCAATGGCAGTTAAGGATATGTATATGTATGAAAATATACCAGAGCTTATAGAGGCAGGTGTTGTATCTTTTAAAATAGAAGGAAGAATGAGAGATGCAGAATACTTAGTAGATTTAATAAACTACTACAGTGATGCAATTGATAGATATATAGATGATCCAATAAGCTATGATAGAAAGAAAGATGCAGATAAGCTATACAAAAATAGGAAGAGAGATTTTTCAACTGCTTATGCTTTTGGAAATCCGGGGTTATCTAATATAAATGAACGTTATGAAGGTACAGGAAAATTTTATAGTACAGGTAAAGTGTTTAGTAATCCAGTAGATGAAATTGAATTAAAGAATGAAAGAATTAAAGAATTAAAGTCCATATTAAAAAGTGATAAAGCAATTGAGTCAAAACCATCATTATCTGTAAAGGTAAACTCTTATGAAGCTGCAATGATTGCTATAGAAGAAGGAGTTAATAGAGTATATTTATCAGGAGATGTATTTGAACCTAATATGCAGTTTTCTAAAAAAGAAATATTGAGTATTACAGAAAATAAAAAGAATTCAAAAATATATTTAGGTATGCCAAGAATGATGTCTGAAGAAGATTTCTCAAAGTATGAGCATTTACTTAGAAATAACGATTTAAATTTAGATGGATTATTAGTAACTAATCTTGGTGCAATTAATAGGTTTAAAGATTTAGGTTTAGAACTTATAGGAGACTACTCATTAAATATATATAACAGTATGTCAGCAGAATTTTATAAAGAGCAAGGAGTTAATTTAGCAGCATTATCTTGTGAATCAAATGCTACAAATACAAAGGAAGCATTATTAACTTCAAATGTTCCACTTGAAATAATAGCTCAAGGTTCTCCTGTTGTAATGTATATGCATCATGATTTATATGAGAATACAAAGGTATTAAACCCATCAGATAAAGGAAAGAGAAAATATAATGATAAAGGTGTATTAATACTTGTAGATGATAAGGGAAATGAACATCCAATATATAGGGATAATACAGGCAAAAATCATATGTTATTATCTAAAGAATTATGCTACATGCCTATATTAGAAGACTTAGCAAAACTTAACGTAGAAGGATTTAGAATTGAAGGGTGTCATTATAACAATGAAACTTTAAGATTCGTTATAAGTAAATATAAAGAGGCACTAGATAATTTAGATAAATGCCAAGAAATTTTTAATGATTTTAATTATGACAATTTAGGATTTACATTAGGTGCAATGCAATTTAACTAAGGAGGAATTAAAAATGATAGGAGCAGAAAATATAATAAAAAAGAAAAAGGAATATTTATTTCCTTCATCACATAATAATCACTTTTATAAAAATCCACCACAAATAGTAAAAGGGGACATGCAGTATTTATATGATGATACTGGAAAGAAATATATAGATTTCTTTGCAGGTGTTTCAGTAATGAATTGTGGACATTGTAACGAGTCTATAGTTGAAGCAACAATAAATCAATTAAAAACTCTTCAACATACAACTATAATTTACTTAACAGAACATATGGTTAATTTAGCAGAAAGATTAGCAAGTGTACTTCCAGGAGATTTAAGACGTTCATTCTTTTGTTGTACTGGCTCAGAAGCAAATGAGGGAGCTATGTCACTTGCTAGGTTATATACTGGTAAGAATGAATTTATAGCTTTAAATAATGGACTTCATGGAAGAACATATTTAACTATGAGTGCAACAGCTATTCCAATGTGGAGAGCAGATCCTTCTTTAGATACATCAATACATTTTGCTAAAAATACTTGGGATAAAGATTTGTCATTAGAAGAAGCAGCATTAGAATCATTAAAAAATATTGAAGAAATAATAGAAGAAAGAGGAGCAAATAATATCGCAGCTTTAATTGCAGAACCAATACAAGGTAATGGTGGGATTATAACACCTCCAGTATGGTATTTTAAGAAATTAAAAAGATTATTAGAGCAAAACAATATACTTTTAATAATTGATGAGGTTCAAACTGGTTTTGGAAGAACAGGTAAGATGTTTGCAATAGAAAACTATGATGTAGTTCCAGATATAATGACAGTTGCAAAGGCTTTAGGAAACGGGATGCCTATATCAGCTTTTTGTACAAATGATAAGATAGCAAAGGCTTTCGTTAAACCATCAGCATCAACTTTAGGAGGCAATCCAGTAGCTTGTAGCACTGCAATGGCAGTTTTAGATTATATAGAGGAAAATAATCTATGTGATAGAGCAAATTACCTAGGAAATATTTTAAAAAGTGGTTTAGAGAAATTAAAGGAAAAGCATAAAATAATAAAAGATGTTAGAGGAATTGGACTAATGGTTGGTGCTGAGCTAGTATTAGAAAATGGAGAGCCAGGAACTTTAGAGACTGATTTAATATTAGAAAAGTTAAAAGATAGAGGCATACTAGTAGGTAAAAATGGAATCAATAGAAATGTACTAGCATTTCAACCACCACTTGTTATAACAGAAGAGGATGTAAATACATTATTAAAGGAATTAGATAGTGTATTATCAGAAGTTATATAAAATAAAAAGAATTCAATGAACTAGAATAATTACTAATTGAAGTGATGAAAAAATAATTGTGCATAAAAAAAGAGGAATGGAGCAAAAATAATAATTTTTAATATTATTATAAGCTTATATTTCCTCTTTTTTATATTTTATTTGATAGTTAATAAAAATTCTTCTATAAGATTATCAATAGTTTCATTGATTGAAACTATATCTTCAAAAGAAATATTATCTATATGGATTCCACAACAAACAACAACGGTACTATTTAGTTCTTTAGAAAGCAATTTAGCAAGTCTTTGAACTATTACATCTTCCTTATGTCCAGTTACTGTTATTAAAGAAACAGAGGAACTTATTTTAGTAGGATCTTCTAAGCTTTCTCTAGGTACACCAAGTGCAACTGCTCCAATGTGAGGAGAATCCCCTCCAAAAATACTTATATTCCAATCATTACCCATCTTTACTCCATAACAATTTATGGCGTAAGTTTTAAAATTTTTAGTTAAATTAACCATACAAAATCTCCTTAGTATTTATGAAATTTTCAAAAAATAAATAGTTTTAATATGTTTTATATAATTATAATATTTTTCTTAGGAAAAATGTATATATTATGAGATAAATTGTTGAAAAGGAAAATAAAATGTAGTAATATAAAAACTAAGCTTAACAAAAAATTAATAAAAAGTTCAAAAATATTGGGATTTTATGTAATTGAAATATATTTGGTATTAGGAGGGTATTTATGGCTTATAAAGATCTACAAACCTTTATAAAAGAATTAGACAGTAAAGGAGAGCTAAAGAGGATAAATGTAGAAGTTGATCCAGAACTTGAAATTAGTGAAATTACAGATAGAGTATCAAAAAAATATGGACCAGCATTATTATTTGAAAATGTTAAAGGGTCTAAATATCCAGTATTAATTAATGCTATGGGAACATACGAAAGAATGGCGATGGCATTAGGCGTTGATAATCTAAATGATATTGGAAATGATATAGAAGAATTTATGGATATGGCAAATTATATGGGACTTATGAATAAATTCAAATCTTTACCTAGACTAAGTAGAATGGCAACGGTATTTCCAATAAAAATGCCAACAAAGGGAGCTTGTCAGGAAGTAATAAATTATGATCCAGATTTAACGGAATTACCGATATTAAAATGTTGGCCAGAAGATGGAGGAAAGTTTATAACACTACCGTTAGTTACAACTAAAGATCCAGACACTGGAATACAAAATATGGGTATGTATAGAATGCAAGTATACGATAAGAATACAACAGGAATGCACTGGCATTGGCATAAAGATGGAAGAGAGATATATGAGCAATATAAGAAGCTAGGAGGAAAGATGCCTATATCTGTTGTACTTGGCTGTGATCCAGCAATTACATATGCAGCAACAGCACCACTTCCTAAAATGATTGATGAAATGATGTTTGCAGGTTTTTTAAGAAAAGCTCCAATCAAGATGGTTAAATCAATAACAAATGATATATATGTACCAGCAGATGCAGAGTTCATTATTGAAGGCTATGTTGATGTTAATGAAGAGTTAAGACTTGAAGGACCATTTGGAGATCATACAGGATATTATTCACTAGCAGATGATTATCCAGTATTCCACGTAACTTGTATAACTCATAAGAAATCTCCAGTCTATCCAACGACAATAGTGGGCAAGCCACCAATGGAAGATTGTTATATGGGAAAAGCTACTGAAAGAATATTTTTACCATTACTTAAAATGATGAATCCTGAAATTGTGGATATAAACTTCCCACTTGAAGGAGTGTTTCATAGCTGTGTAATTGTATCTATAAAAAAGAAATTCCCAGGGCATGCAAGAAAGATAATGAATTCTTTATGGGGAATGGGTCAGATGATGTATACAAAAATGATAATTGTCGTAGACGAAGATGTTGATCCACAAGACATATCAACGGTTGCATGGAAAGTATTTAATAATATTGATGCTAAAAGAGATTTAGAAATATCAGAAGGACCATTAGATGCTTTAGACCATGCAGCTGACATTCCTTTCTATGGAAGTAGACTTGGAATTGATGCTACAAAAAAATGGCCAAGCGAAGGACATAACAGAGAATGGCCAAAGGATATAGAAATGACAGATGATATTAAAGAAAAGGTAGATAAAAGGTGGTCAGAGTATGGTATTGTCTAAAATCAAAAACAAAATTTTTGATTATGGAACATTAGTAATGTTCTCTCACACTATCTTTTCATTATCTTTTGCGTTGATTTCGATGTTACTTGCTGGAGATGGAAGGTTAAACTTTACAAAAATATTTTGGATTGTTGTTGCATTTTTAGGAGCAAGAACTGGTGCAAATGCTTTAAATAGAGTAATAGATGCAGAAATAGATAAGAAAAATCCAAGGACGTCTACAAGGCAGATTCCACAAGGAGCTATGAATAAAAAAGAAGTTTTAATATTTGTAGTTATTTGCTTTGGGGTAATGGTATTTGCAGCATGGAAGTTAAATACTATTTGTTTAATACTTTCTCCAATAGCCTTGTTTTTAATGACAATTTATTCATATACAAAAAGATTTACGTGGGCATGCCATTTAGTTCTTGGAATAACATCAGCAGCAGCGCCAGTTGGAGCTTGGATTGCGGTAACAGGAAAAATATCAATACTTCCATTAGTAATGGGAGCAGCTAATACTTTATGGGTTGCAGGTTTTGATATTATATATGGCGCACAGGATTATGACTTTGATACAAAAAACGGTATTCATTCAATACCAGCTGCTTTTGGAGTTAAAAATGCATTAATAATATCAAGGGTGTTTCATTTCTTAGCACTTGGATGCTTATTTATAGTTGGAATATTATCAAAGGAATTAGGTCTTATTTATTTCTTTGGATTAATATTAATTTCTGTACTATTTATAATACAACATAGATTAGTAAAGCCAGACAATTTAAGTAATGTTAAATTAGCATCATACAATGTTAATCAAGTTATAAGTATAGTGTTTTTAATATTTGGAGTAATAGATTGTTTAATATAGGAGTTGAGAACAAATGAGAAAAATAGTAGTTGGAATTACAGGAGCTAGTGGAAGTATATATGCTAAAAGGCTAATAGAAGAGCTAGTTAAAAAAGATATTTATATTAATGTAATTGCTACAGAAAAAGGTAAGCAAGTATTTAAATATGAGCTTTCAATGGATTTAGATAAATGGATAAAAGATATAAAAAAAGATTATGAAAAAATAACACTTGAGAATAATGATAATTTATTTTCTGGAGTTGCAAGTGGATCAAATAAGTATGATGCAGTAATAATATTACCATGTTCTATGGGAACTTTAGCAGAAATAAGTTATGGACTAGCTAAAAATTTATTAAATAGAACTGCAGATGTTGCTTTAAAGGAAGGAAGAAAATTAGTAATTGTTCCAAGGGAAACACCTTTTAATACTATACATTTAGAGAATATGTGTAGATTATCAAAAATGGGAGCTAGTATAATTCCTGCAATGCCAGGATTTTATCATCATCCAAAAACTATAGATGATATAGTTGATTTCTTGATTGGGAAGATATTAGATTATCTTAACATAGAAAATAATATGTTTAAAAAATGGGAGGGTACTAATGAAATTTAAAAAAATAATTGCAATTGGAGCTGCTTTAATGGTAATGGGTTCAATGGTAGCTTGTGGGGTAAAGAAAGAAGAAAGTAAAAGTGATACAAAATTAAGATTTGGAGTTATGGGATCTATAGATGCAGTTCCTCTTGTAATTGCGCAGGAGAAAGGATTCTTTAAAGAAGAAGGAATAGATCTTGATTTACAAATATTTAAGGCTGCAAAAGATAGAGATGCAGCACTTCAAGCTAATGAGTTAGATGGAGTATTATGTGATGATGTTGCAATTTCTATATATCAAAATTCAGGAATTGATATGAAAATAACAGGAGCAACAAATGGATATTTTACTATGGTTTCAGGAAAAGATTCAGGAGTTAAGTCAATAGAAGATTTAAAAGGTAAAAAGATTGGAATATCAGAACGTACAATGATGGACTACTTAGCTGATTATATAGTAACTTCAAAAGGAATGAGTGCAAAAGATATAGAAAAGGTTGCAATACCTGCAATGCCAGCTAGATTAGAAGCGCTTAGAAATAAGCAAATAGATGCAGCTATATTACCAGCACCATTTAATGATACAGCAGTTAAAGATGGTGGAACTGAAATAGTTAAATTATATAACAAAGATATAATGATATCTGCAACAGCATTTTTACAAGATGTTATTTCAAAAAATCCTGATGCTATAAAAGGTTTTTATAAAGCTTATGATAAAGCTATAGATTATATAAATAACAATGATATTAAAGAGTATGAAGATACAATTATTAAAACTGTTGGATATTCAGAAGATATGAGAGGTAATATTTCACTTCCAGATATAAAGAGAAATTACTTACCAAAAGAAGAAAATGTTCAAAGAGTATTTGATTGGTCAAAAGAAAATGGAATAATAACTAAAGATTTAAATGCTAAAGATATAATTAGCAATGTAGGAATCTACTAGTTTATAGGTGGATATATGATACAGATAAGTAACTTATCTGTTTTCTATGGAGGAAAAAAAGAAAAAGTAAAGGCAGTAGGACCTATTAATTTTAAGTGCAATGATAATGACATTTGTGCAATAATAGGTCCATCAGGCTGTGGAAAGACAACATTATTAAATGTTCTTTCAGGAGTAAATAAAGATTATGAGGGTGAAGTTTTACTAAATGATGAAAAACTTAACCCTCATATTCATAAAATAGGGTTTATTCCTCAAGATTTTGGACTTTTGCCATGGAAAACTGTAGAAGAAAATTGTTTATTACCTTTTAAGATTAAAGGTGAAAAAATAGATAAAAATATATTAGATAAGATGAATTTAATATTAAAAAGATTGAATATTTATGATCTAAGAAAAAAACATCCAAATAAATTAAGTGGTGGACAAAGACAAAGGGTATCAATTGCAAGATCATTTTTGATGAATCCAGACTTACTTTTAATGGATGAAGCTTTTTCAGCATTAGATGCAATTATCAAAGAAGAGGCAGAGGAGCTTTTCTTAGATGTATGGAGTAGCAACAAAATAAGTACTTTTTTTGTTACACATAGCATAGATGAAGCAATATATATGGGGAAGAAAATAATTATTATGTCAAATACTCCAGGTGTGATTAGCGAAGTTATAGAAAATGATTTATTTAATAACAAGAATTATAAAGAAGATATAAGATATTTAAAATTATTTTCTAAAATAAAAAATCTCATAAAAAAGGAGTGGGATAGTAAGTAATGTTTAAGAAAATAATGAGTTTGATAAAAGGATTTATAATTCTTAATGTACTTTGGTATATTGGCTCCTTAATTATGAATTCTAGAATTATACCAAGCCCAGAAAAAATATATATGCATATACCAGAATTATTTAATGAGGGGTTTTATGTTCATATAATTGCGAGTTTATATAGAGTAATAATTGGCCTTTTAATATCATTTGTAGTGGGTACTTTAATTGGACTTGTTATGGGATATTCAAAAAAGATAAATAAGCTATTAAATCCATTAATTTATTTTACATATCCAATTCCAAAGACTGCGTTGCTTCCAGTTGTAATGACTATATATGGTCTTGGAGATGGATCAAAAATAACAATAATCGTATTAATAACAGTATTCCAAGTAATAGTGTCAGTAAGAGATGCAGTTGTAAATATTGATCCTAAAATATATAATCCTTTAATTAGCTTAGGGGCTACAAGATTTCAATTGTTTTATCATATAACATTTCCAGCCATTCTTTCAGAAGTATTAACTAATATAAGATTGTCAGTTGGAACAGCTTTTTCTGTACTATTTTTTGCAGAAGCTTATGGTACGAAGTTTGGACTTGGATATTTTATTCAAGATGCATGGACAAGAATAAATTATATAGATATGTATTCAGGAATAGTAGTACTTAGTTTACTTGGACTTTTAATATTCTTATTAATAGATTTTGTTGAAAGTTCTTTATGTAAGTGGAAGGCATAAGTAAAAAGGATATCCGTTAAGAATAGATTATATAGATTGGTAAATGAAATAGAAAAAGGACTTGATAAGTAACATCAAGTCCTATTTTTATTTAAATTCTTTTGTGTATTCTACTTAAATAGAAAGTTATTATTAATGTTAATGCATAATCGTAAATTAAAAATGCAACTTGAGCTATAATTATAATAATATACCAAGGAAATTTAATGTCTATAGTTATAAATGATTTTAATACATATACTCCTATAAAAAACATTACATTTGAAAACAATAATTTTAAAATTATTTCAACTGGCATATTCTTAAGTTTTTCTATAAAGAATTTTACTATTCCATATACTCCAAAGTATAAGATGAATGGAAGTATTTTATCAAATGGAATTATGAAAAATCCTATTACAGAAGATGCTAAGTATACAAAAACTCCAAGTTTTACGTCACTTCGCATTATAGCTATAGCTGGAAATATTGATGAAATTGTAAAAATAGCAAAAGTGTTTATTGGTATTAGTAAACTTAAATACAAAGTTATAATTGTAAGTGCAACTAATATTCCGCCTAATGCTATATTTTTAGATTTAGAATTATTCATAAATAATCATCTCCATAAGAAATTAACAACAACCTATTAAATCCCCACCAAAGCATTCACAAAGTGAATCTAAACACCAAAGGTTAAGACAACAGTTACAAGCATCTGCATTTCCACCTTGTGTAGTTCTATATGGATTTCCATAACTAGTTGCTCTTGAATTTAATTGGTTAAGTGTCTGTCTGTATTCAAAATTATTTGGGTCCATATTAACAGCTGTTTGAAGATGATTAAGTCCTGAATCAAACCATCCTTTATTAACATGACAAATACCCATTAAGAAATTCCATTCAGCATTTCTATTTGAGATACTATTAAGCTTAATTTCAGCTGCATTAATATTTCTTGTTTGAAGAAGTCTTCTAACTTCTTGGAAAACAATTTGATCATTTTGACTGCTATTTGTATTATATCCGCCAGTATTACTATTAGAGTAGCTTGAATTTCCTGCATTTCCTTTAGTTAATGTATCATAAGCTGCATTAATTTCAGCAAGTTTTTCTTGTGCTAATTCTTTAAGTGGATTATCACCATATTGATCAGGGTGATATTTTTTTACAAGCTTTCTATAAGCGCTTTTAATTTCTTCTTGAGATGCGCCTTCTTTTATACCAAGTACTTCATATGGATTCATTTTTAAGTTTCCTACCTTTCTCTTTACAATTACAATTGGTTGTCACCTTTACGTATTTATCCATCATTCCAAGATTAATTATATTTTCAAGTATTTCTTTATTTCTTTCTAATGGGAGTTCATTTAGTATCTCTTTACACGTATATGCTAAATTAAATATACTAAATTCTAATCTTCCCTTAATTTCTTTTAATAATTCTTCATATGGAATGTTATCTTTATTATAAAGATAATTTATTGGATTAAATTTATTTTTTTCTATATCCTCTTTTAAATCGTCTAATGCATCCATTAGATATATCCATTTACCAAGAGAATAACCAAATTTATATAAGTTTTCTCTAAGAATTTCTGAATCTTCCTTAAACTCATTAGGATATTCTTTTAAAATAGATCCAACAATTACACTGAATGGATCACATATCTCATCTATAAATTTAAAATTTTTATTCTTTTCTAAATTACTAAGCTCTTTAAGTTTTTCTTCAATTAAGGAATTTATTTTAGTTACTGAAGAGGGGAATTTCTTTTTATAATGTTTAATAACATTTAGAAGAAATTTACTCTTTAATGAATTATCGTCATAAACATCATCAAGAAGTTTATAATATGTAAGGGATACATTCATAGTTGCAGCATAATTTATTGCCTTATTATTAAGAAGAATAGGCTTCTTTTTATTAGGATGAGCCATACATCTTTTAAGCTTTAGATTGAGTTCTTCATTAGAGGATAAACCATCTAATAATAATGCTAGAAAAGTCATATCATAATTTAAAGTCATTCTTGGAAGCTCACCATAAAGGTTTTTAATACCAAGACAAACGCCACAATAATAACTTTGAAATTGATTATATTCTCTAATCTTTAGTTCAGGTTTTAGAGGAGTTACATAACCAAACAATAAAAACACTCCTTTAAACTTTTAGTATAAAGACATTATACAATAACTTTACTATTTAAAACAGTAGTATATGTATAAATTACAAAACTTTACATAAAATAATATTGACCTTTCAAAGTAAGGGTTGCGTAGGTTTGAGCTTGCTGGCATAATTTTGCCAGCTTTTTTTTATTTTAACTGGAAAAATAAAGCTGTTATTATAGAGCGAATATATTTTGAAAAACATTAAAATACATAATATAAAATAAAAATAAGCAATTATTATTCGTATATATACGAATAATAAAATAAATTAAATTAATAATGTTGACTTTTTAGGTCTGTGGTGCTATTCTGAAATTACCAAAACAAATAATGGAAATTAGGGAATCTAAATCAGTGGAGGGGAAAGAATGGTTAATATTAAAATGGTATTCGTTGAGAAGAAAGAAGGCTTTAATATTGAGGGGAAGATTTTACTTGAGGATTTTAGAACTAATTTAAGAATAGATTCATTAGAGGAAGTTAGAGTATTAAACAAATATCTTATTTCAGATATCTCAGATGAATATTATAATAAAGCGCTACATACTATTTTCTCAGAACTACCAGTAGATAAAGTATATGAAGAGAAGATTGATATAGATAAAGATGATATTGCTTTTGGAGTAGAGTTTTTACCAGGACAGTATGATCAAAGAGCTGATTCAGCATCAGAGTGCATAATGTTATTAACAGCGGATAAAAAATTAGATGTTAAATGGTCAAAAATAATTGTCTTAAAAGGAAACCTTTCAGAAGAAGAAGTTCAAAAAATAAAGAAATATTATATAAATCCTGTAGATTCAAGAGAAGTAGATATTTATTCTAAAAAGATATCTAATGAATTTAGCATACCTAATGATGTAGAAGTGTTACATGGTTTTATTGATAAGAATGAAGAGGAGATTAAAAACTTCCATAGGGAATTAGAACTAGCTATGAGTATTGAAGACTTAACTATGATAAGAGATTACTTCAAGCTAGAAGAAAAGAGAAATCCTACAATAACTGAAATAAAGATTATTGATACTTACTGGTCAGATCACTGTAGACATACTACATTTGAAACATCCATAAAAGAAGTAGAAATAGAAGAAAATAAATATAACGTTCCAGTAAAGAAAGCTTATGAAGCTTATTTAAAATCAAGAGAATTTGTGTACGGAAAAAATACAGATAGAAAAGTTAAATTAATGGATCTTGCAGTTATTACTATGAAGGAATTAAGAAAAAGAGGTCTTTTAGATGATTTAGATATTTCTGATGAAATAAATGCATGTTCAATAAATATAAAGGTTGAAATGGAGGACGGAAAAGTTGAAGAATACCTACTAATGTTTAAGAATGAAACTCATAACCATCCAACAGAAATAGAACCATTTGGTGGAGCAGCAACATGTTTAGGAGGAGCAATAAGAGATCCACTTTCAGGAAGAACTTATGTATATCAAGCTATGAGAATTACAGGAGCTTCAGATCCAACTGTTGAAATAGAGGAAACATTAAAAGGTAAATTACCGCAAAGAACTATTACATTAGGGGCAGCACATGGATATAGTTCTTATGGAAATCAAATTGGACTTGCAACAGGTCAAGTTGATGAAGTATATCATCCAAATTATGTAGCTAAGAGAATGGAAGTTGGAGCAGTAATTGCAGCAGCACCAAAAGAAAATGTAGTTAGAGAAGAGCCAAGTACTGGGGATGTAGTAATTTTACTTGGTGGAAGAACAGGAAGAGATGGTGTTGGTGGAGCAACAGGTTCATCAAAAGAACATACAGAAGAATCAATAGAAAACTGTGGGGCAGAGGTGCAAAAGGGGAATGCACCAACAGAGAGAAAGATTCAAAGACTTTTTAGAAAAAAAGAAGTAGCAATAATGATAAAAAGATGTAATGACTTTGGAGCTGGTGGAGTATCGGTTGCAATTGGTGAGTTATGTAGGGGGCTTAATATAGATTTAGATAAAGTTACTAAAAAGTATGATGGACTTGATGGAACAGAACTTGCAGTATCAGAATCTCAAGAGAGAATGGCTGTAGTAGTTACTAAGGAAAATGCAGAAAAGTTCATTGAATTTGCAAAGAAAGAAAATTTAGAAGCTACAGTTGTTGCAAATGTTACTGATGACGAAAGACTTATAATGACTTGGAGAGGAAAAACAATTGTTGACTTAAAGAGAAGTTTCTTAGATACAAATGGGGCAGAACAAGAAACTAGAGTAAAGGTAACAGCACCAACAGATTACCCATACGAAATTAAAGATATCGATGTTAAAAAAGAATGGATAGATAATCTTAAAAAATTAAATGTTTGTAGCAAAAAAGGTTTAATAGAAAGATTTGATTCAACTATTGGATGTAATACAGTTCTTATGCCACTTGGAGGAAAGTATCAAAAAACTCCAGCTGAAGGTATGGCAGCAAAGATTCCAGTACAAGGTAATGAAAGCTTAGATGCTTCAATAATGACTTATGGATTTAATCCATACCTTGGAATGTGGAGTCCATTCCATATGGCATTTTACTCAGTAATCGAATCTGTTACAAAACTTGTAGCAATGGGAGGAGATTACAAGAAGGCTAGACTTACTTTCCAAGAATACTTTGAAAAGTTATCAAAGGATGAGAAAAGATGGGGAAAACCATTTGGAGCATTACTTGGGGCGTATAAAGCTCAAATGGATTTAGAAATACCAGCAATAGGCGGAAAAGATTCAATGAGCGGAAGTTTCGGTGATATAGATGTACCACCTACATTAGTGTCATTTGCAGTAGGAGTAGAAAAATCTAAAAATATAATATCACCAGAATTTAAGAAAGAAAATTCAAATGTAGTTTTACTTAAATCTACAAAGTTAGAAGATGGAACAATAGAAATGAATGAGTTTAAGAACAACTTAAATAAAGTTCATGAGCTTATATTAGAAGGAAAAATAATTTCAGCATATTCAGTTAAGTTTGGTGGGGTATCAGAAGGATTAACTAAGATGGCTCTTGGAAACAAAATTGGAGTAGAGTTTGATAATCTTTCTAAAGAAGAATTATTTGGATTTAATTATGGATCATTAATTTTAGAAATAAATGAAGATGTAAATATAGATGAAGAATTCACTGGACTAAACTTTAAAGTTATAGGAAAAACAAATGGAAACAATAAAATAACTTCAAAAGAATATGATTTAAACTTTGATATAGATAAATTAGAGGAAGTTTATGAGGAAAAGTTAGAAGGGGTATTTAAATCAAAGACTAATGAAACTAAAGAAAATGTAGAGAAAGTTTTAAAAGACAATAAGGAAATAAAAAAATCTAAGTTTAAAACATCAACACCAAAAGTAGTAATACCAGTATTCCCAGGAACAAACTGTGAAACAGATTCTGCAAGAGCATTTAGACGAGAAGGAGCAGAAGTTAAAGAAGTTCTTATTAGAAACTTAAATAAAGAAATGCTTTTAGAATCATTAAAAGAACTTAAAGAAGCTATTAATGAGTCACAAATAATAATGATACCTGGAGGATTCTCAGCAGGGGATGAACCAGACGGATCAGCTAAGTTTATAGCTACAATATTTAGAAATGAAATGATAAAAGATGCAGTAACAGATCTTTTAGAAAATAGAGATGGATTAATACTTGGAATTTGTAACGGCTTCCAAGCACTTATAAAACTAGGACTTCTTCCTTATGGAAAGATATGCGATATAGAAGAAGATATGGCAACATTAACTTACAATAATATAAATAGACACATGTCAACTATGGTAAGAACTAAGATTGTATCTAAAAATTCACCTTGGTTTAGTGAAGTTAACTTAGGAGATATTCATACAATTCCTGTATCACATGGAGAAGGAAGATTTGTAGCACCAAAAGAGTTACTAAAAGAACTTTTAGAGAATGGACAAGTAGCAACTCAATATGTTGATTTTGATGGAGAGGTAAGTATGGATATGCCATACAATCCAAATGGATCAATGCTTGGTATAGAAGGAATAACAAGTAAGTGTGGAAGAGTACTTGGTAAGATGGGTCACTCAGAAAGAATTGGAGAAAATCTTTATAAAAATATTATAGGAAACTTTGATCAAAAGATATTTAAAGCAGGAGTAAATTATTTCAGAGATTAAAAAAGGGGTGTTAATTATATGAAAGTAGCAATATTTTTCGGAAGTAAATCAGATATAGAAGTTATGAGAGGTGCTGCTAATGCACTGAAAGAATTTAATGTAGATTACGAAGCTTATATATTATCAGCACATAGAGTTCCAGAAAAACTTACAGAAACATTAAAAGAAATAGAAGAAGATGGATGTGAAGTAATAATTGCAGGTGCTGGACTTGCAGCACATCTTCCAGGGGTAATAGCAAGCCAAACAACACTCCCTGTTATTGGAGTTCCAGTTAAGGCTGCACTTGAAGGAATGGATGCATTACTTTCAATAGTTCAAATGCCAAAGGGAATTCCAGTTGCAACAGTTGGAATAAATAATAGTTATAATGCAGGAATGTTAGCAGTAGAGATGCTTTCATTAAAGTATCCTGAAATAAAAAAGGATTTAATAGATTTTAGAATTAGAATGAAGAAAAGATTTATTGAAGAAAACGGAGAAGGAGTGGATTTATAATGGTTAAAAAGTTTGAGATGTTATATGAGGGAAAAGCAAAACAAATATTTAGAACTGAAAATGAAAATGAGGTTATAGTTCACTATAAAGATGATGCAACAGCATTTAATGGAGAAAAGAAAGCTCAAATAGATAATAAAGGAATTTTAAACAATGCAATTACATCAATGATTTTTGAAATGTTAAATAAAGAGGGTATTAAAACTCACTTCATAGAAAAGCTTAATGAAAGAGATCAATTATGTAAGAAAGTTTCAATAGTACCACTTGAAGTTATAGTAAGAAATGTAGCAGCAGGAAGTATGGCAAAGAGACTTGGACTTGAAGAAGGACATAAGCTTAAAACTACAGTATTTGAATTATCTTATAAAGATGATGAACTTGGAGATCCACTTATAAATGATTATCATGCTGTAGGAATTGGAGCAACAACTTTTGAAGAATTAAATAAAATTTATGAAATGACAGATAAAATAAATAACCTTTTAAAAGAATTCTTTAAGAAACAAAATATAGATTTAATTGACTTTAAAATAGAATTTGGTAGAGATGAAAATGGAGAAGTTATATTAGCTGACGAAATATCACCAGATACATGCAGATTCTGGGATAGCAAAACTGGAGAAAAGCTTGATAAAGATAGATTCAGAAGAGATATGGGCAACGTTGAAGAAGCATACATCGAGATATTAAATAGAATTAAAGGAGAATAATGTATGATACATGCAAATTTCGATATTATGGATCCACAAAATGATAAGTTTAAAGATGAGTGTGGAGTATTTGGAGTATATGCAAATGAACCTGTAGATGTTGCATCTGTAACTTATTATGGATTATATGCACTTCAACATAGAGGTCAAGAAAGTACTGGAATAGCAGTTTCAAATGGAGAAGAAGTAAAAATTCATAAAGGTCTTGGAATTATAACAGAAGCTTTTACAAAGGAAAATTTAGATTTTCTTAAAGAGCATAATGGAAATATTGCAATAGGGCATGTAAGATACTCAACAGCTGGAGCTAAAACTATTGAAAATTCACAACCACTTTTAAGTACAACAAAACTTGGTCAAATAGCAACAGCTCATAATGGTAACTTAGTAAATTATGATGTTATTCGTGAATTACTAGAAGAAGGTGGACATGTATTTAATACAACTGTTGATTCAGAAGTAATAACAACTCTTATTGCAAGAGGGTCAAAAAAGGGGATTGAAAGAGCAGTAATTGATGCAATATCAGCAGTTAGAGGATCTTTTGCTATGGTAATAATGAGCAAAGATAAACTTATAGGAGTTAGAGATCCACATGGAATAAGACCTTTATGCATTGGAAAAATTGCAGAAGGATATATTCTTTCATCAGAAAGCTGTGCAATTGATGCAATTGGAGGAGAGCTTATTCGTGATGTAAGACCAGGCGAAATTGTAATAATTGATGAAAATGGTATTAAGTCAATTAACTACTCAGAAAATACAACATGTAGAACATGTTCTTTTGAATATATATACTTTGCAAGACCAGATTCAGTTATGGATGGAATTGATGTTCACACAGCAAGAGTTAGACAAGGAGAGCAATTATTTAAGGAATATCCAATCGATGCAGATCTTGTAATTGCAGTTCCAGACTCAGGAATACCAGCAGCACTTGGATATTCAAGAGCTTCAGGAATACCTTATGATGTTGGATTTGTTAAAAATAGATATGTAGGGAGAACATTTATATCACCATCACAAGAACTTAGAGAAAGAGCAGTTGCAGTTAAACTTAATCCACTTAAAGTTAATGTAAGTGGTAAAAAGGTAATAATGATTGATGATTCAATAGTTAGAGGAACTACATCAAAGCATTTAATAGAATCACTTAGAAGAGCTGGTGCTACAGAAGTACACTTTTTAGTTGCATCACCTGTTGTTAAATATCCTTGTTACTTTGGAATAGATACTCCATATAGAAGTGAATTAATTGGAGCTAATAAAAGTCTAGAAGAAATAAGAGAAAATATTGGGTGTGATTCTTTAGGATATTTAAGCTTAGAAGGGATATATGAAAGCTTAGAGAAGAGAAGAAATTTCTGCGTAGGATGTTTTAATGGGGTATATCCAGTATCAGCACCTATGGAAGCTTTAAATGAAAATCTTGAAAGGTAGGGTAAAGAATTTATGTTAACTTACAAAGAATCAGGAGTAAATATAGAAGAAGGTTATAAGTCAGTTAAGCTTATAAAAGATTATGCAAAAAAGACAATGAGCGAGTATGTATTAAATGGACTCGGTTCATTTGGTGGAATGTTAGAGCTTCCAGAAGGATATAAAAAGCCAGTTTTAGTTTCAGGAACAGATGGTGTTGGAACTAAACTTGATATAGCATGTAAAAAGAAAAAGTACGATACAGTAGGAATAGACTGCGTTGCAATGTGTGTAAATGATATTTTATGCCACGGTGCAAAGCCATTATTTTTCTTGGATTATATAGCTTGTGGAAAGCTTGAAGCAGAAGTTGCAGCTAGTTTAGTTAAAGGTGTATCAGATGGGTGTGTAGACTCTGATTGTGCATTAATTGGAGGAGAAACTGCTGAAATGCCAGGATTTTATAAAGAAGGAGACTATGATATTGCAGGATTTGCAGTTGGAATAGTTGATAAAGATAAAATAATAAGCGGAGAAAAAATAGCTAAAGGGGATAAGCTTATTGGAATAAAGTCATCAGGTATTCATTCAAATGGTTACTCTCTAGTTAGAAAAGTATTTAAAGATTTAGATAAAGAATTTAATGGAAGACCAATTTGGGAAACACTTTTAACTCCAACAAAAATATATGTTAAACCAATATTAGCACTTTTAGAAAAATACGAAATTAAAGGTATGGCTCATATAACTGGTGGAGGATTTATAGAAAATGTTCCAAGAATGTTTAATGGAAGAGAACTTACAGCAGTTATAAGAAAAGATAGCTATCCACTACCTGAAATATTCGAAGAAATGGAATCTTTAGGAGTAGATAGAGATCATATGTATAACACTTTCAACATGGGTATAGGGTTTGTACTTTGCGTAAAGGAAGAAGATGTTAATCCAATTTTGAAAGAATTACTAGAAATGGGTGAAGTAGCTTATGAAATTGGACATGTTACATCTGGAGGTGAAGGTATTTGTTTAAAATAGCAGTACTTGCATCAGGCTCAGGGTCTAATCTTCAATCAATAATAGACAATATAGAAAATGAGAATTTAAATTGTAAAATAGAGATGGTTATAGGAAGCAAGGAAGGAATATACGCATTAGAAAGAGCTAAAAGTGCAGGTATAAAAACTTTCGTTGTTTCAAAAAAAGACTATGGAAAGAATACTTCAGATGAAGTATTAAAACTTGTAGATGGAAAGGTTGATTTAATTGTACTTGCAGGATACCTTTCCATCCTAGATGGAGAAATTTTAAAAAGGTTTAAAAATAAAATAATTAATATTCATCCATCACTTATTCCTTCATTTTGTGGTCCTAATATGTATGGTATTAAAGTACATGAAGCTGCAATAGAAAAGGGAGTTAAAATATCAGGATGTACAGTACATTTTGTAAATGATGAAGTTGATGGAGGAGCAATTATTCTTCAAAAAGCAGTTGAAGTTTTATTTGAAGATGATGCTTCATCACTTCAACAAAGAATATTAAAAGAAGAACATAAACTTTTGCCAGAGGCAATTAAGTATTTAATAGAAGATAAAGTATCAGTAGTAAATGGAAGAGTTAGAATCTTAAAATAATGGAGGGTAAAAATTCTATGAAAAAGAGAGCGTTAATCAGTGTATTTGATAAAGAAGGAGTATTAGAACTTGCTAATTTCTTAAATAATAGAGGGGTTGAAATAATTTCAACTGGTGGAACATATAAGCACTTAAAAGAAAATGGTGTACCAGTAATAGAAGTAAATGAAGTAACAAACTTCCCAGAAATGTTAGATGGAAGAGTAAAGACACTTCATCCAATAATTCACGCTGGAATACTTGCAATAAGAGATAATAAAGAACATATGGCAACAATTCAAGGAAGAAACATAAACACTATTGATTACGTAGTAGTTAACCTTTACCCATTTTTTGAGAAAGTTAGAGAAGATTTAAGCTTTGATGAAAAGGTAGAATTTATAGATATAGGTGGCCCAACAATGCTTAGAGCTGCAGCTAAAAACTTCAAAGATGTTGTAGTATTATCTGATAAAGCTGATTATAAAAAGGTAATGGAAGAAATAGAAAATGAAGGTGAAGTTTCATTAGGATTTAGAAAGAAACTTGCTGGTAAAGTATTTAACTTAATGAGTGCTTATGATGCTGCTATTTCAAACTTCTTATTAGAAGATGAAGAATATCCTGAGTATCTTTCAGTTTCATTCAGAAAGAAACAAGGTTTAAGATATGGAGAAAACTCACACCAAAGTGCGGCATTCTATGAATCAACTACTGTAGATGGTGCTATGAATACTTTTGATATATTAAATGGTAAAGAATTATCATATAACAATTTCAAAGATATGGATATTGCATGGAAGTGTGTATCAGAATTTGAAGAGCCAACGTGTTGTGCATTAAAACATAATACACCATGTGGAGTCGCTATTGGAAAAGATTCTTATGAAGCTTATATGAAAGCTTACGAAGTAGATCCTACATCAATATTTGGTGGTATAGTTGCCTTTAATAGAAAGGTAGATAAAAAGACAGCAGAAGAAATGGTTAAGATTTTCTTAGAAGTAATTGCAGCACCAGAATATGATGAAGATGCTTTAGAAATATTAAAGACTAAAAAGAATTTAAGGGTATTAAAATGTCATAACATTCCACAAGATAAGAAATACATGGTTACAGTTGATGGTGGAATATTAGTTCAAGAAGAAGATAAAAAGTTAATTGAAGAATTAAAAGTAGTAACAGAAAAGAAGCCAACTGAAGAAGAAATGAAAGATTTAATCTTTGGAATGAAAGTTGTTAAGTATGTTAAATCAAATGCTATAGTTGTAGCAAAAGATGGAGTTGCTCTTGGTATTGGTGGAGGTCAAGTTAATAGAATATGGCCAACAGAAGATGCTTTAAAGAGAGGTGCTGGAGCTACAATACTTGCATCAGATGCATTCTTCCCATTTAGAGACGTAGTAGATGAAGCTTTTAAAGGTGGAATAAAAGCAATAATTCAACCAGGTGGTTCAATGAGAGATCAAGAATCAATTGATGCTTGTAATGAACACGGAATAGCAATGGTGTTTACTGGTCTTAGACATTTCAAACACTAGTTTACAAGTATCGTGCAAATATGAAAGTGAGATAATATAATTCTATTCACTTCGGAAAAGCTACGCTTTTCAAGGCGTTCATAAAATATATTATTCTCACTTTCATTTGCACTACTGTTTTAAAGAATAAGAAGTTAAATTTTGAAATTTAAAAGGGGATTGTAAGATTATGAAAATACTTTTAATTGGCTCTGGTGGAAGAGAGCATGCAATTGCTTGGAAGCTTTCTAAAAGTGAGAGAGTTAGTAAAATATATGTTGCACCAGGAAATGGTGGAACTGCAATAGAGAAAAAGTGTGAGAATGTTGGAATTACTGATATAGAAGAATTATTAAACTTTGCAAAAAGTAGAAGTATAGATTTAACTGTAGTTGGACCAGAAGAACCTTTAATAAATGGAATAGTTAATAGGTTTAAAGAAGAAGGACTTAAAATATTTGGACCAGAAAAAGACGGTGCAATGCTTGAAGGAAGTAAAAGTTTTTCTAAGGATTTTATGAAAAAGTATGGAGTAGCTACTGCTGAATATGAAGTTTTCTATGAAGCTACAAAGGCTAAAGAATATTTAAATGAATGTAAATACCCTATAGTAATAAAGGCAGACGGACTTGCAGCAGGTAAAGGTGTAGTTATATGTGAAACTAAAGAAGAAGCAATAGAAAATATAGATTTATTTATGGTTAACGATATATTTAAAGGAGCAGGTAAAAAAGTTGTTATAGAAGAGTTTTTAAAGGGAGTTGAGGCTTCAATTCTTTCAATAACTGATGGAAAGACAATAATTCCTTTTATATCAGCAAAAGATCATAAACAAATTTATGATGATAATAAAGGGCCTAATACTGGAGGAATGGGAGTTGTTGCTCCAAATCCGTATGTAACAGATAAAGTTTTAAAAGAATTCGAAGAAGAGATAATGAATAAAACTTTAGCTGGAATTAGAGAAGAAGGATTTGATTTTAAAGGAATTATATTCTTTGGAATTATGATTACAGATAATGGAGTAAAGCTTCTTGAATATAATGTTAGAATGGGTGATCCAGAAACTCAATCAGTTCTTTCACTTATGGAAACAGATCTTTTAGATTTAATTGAAGCTAGTATCGAAGGAAAGTTAAGTGAAAAGACGGTTAAGTTTAAAGATGAAGTATGCGTTAATGTTGTTATGGCTTCAAAAGGATATCCAGCATCTTATGAAACTAATAAAGGAATAAGTTTTGAAGAAGGAGTTCTTGATAATTTATTCATTGCAGGAGCTAAAATTACAGAAGGTAAGCTTTTAACTAGTGGAGGAAGAGTTTTATCTGTTATTGGAAGAGGAAAAACTGTAGAGGAAGCTAGGGAGAATGCTTATAGCAATGTTAATAAGGTAAGTTTTAATGGAGCTTATTTTAGAAAAGATATTGGAATAGCTAAATAAGGATTTTTAAGAAACTGATAAGCTAAGGATTAAGATTCTTAGTTTATCAGTTTTTTTGTTGGGGTTTAGAATAATTAATGGTGAACCGTACCATAAATAGGTGCGGTTCTTACTAAAATTGTAAATAGATAAATATAGTCTATAAGAGTGCATTTCGCTTGAATAATTTTATAGTTAAATAAAAAATAACTTAAAAATCTATTTTTTCATTTAGGTATAAAATTATCAAAGTATTTTTGCACTATTGTAGTATGATAATTTTTTATTGAAATAAATTTTGATTATTTTGACTTATTGTCGATATATAAAAAATAAAAGAGTAGTTACTATATTATTTTGAATTACTGTCAATATAAATCTATATTAACAACTCATATGGAGCAATTTCTTTTGCTTGGCTAATAATTTTAGCAATATCTTCTGGAGATTCTACGCCACCCTTTCTTATCCAAAGTAAAATAACGGATGTTATACTGCTAAGTAAAATTTCATTGGCGTAATCATTCGGAATCCCTTTCATAGACAGACTTAAATTATTAGATTTATTTACTTTGGATTCTATTAATTTTTTTATAACATCTTTAAATTTTTCTATGAAAGCAGGATCTCCTCCATTTCCTATTAAAGCCATGATAAATTGAAAATCTTCTTTTACATAATATAGAGCATTTAAAATTGAAGAATAAGAAATTAATTCCCTATGGTTATTTAAATTGCATTCTGAATCATTTAATAAAATATTACTAAGTTTATTGATTATTTCAATTTCTAATTTCTCTAGTAAATCATATTTATCAAGATAATGTAAGTAAAAAGTTCCTCTGTTAATATTTGATCTTCTAGTAATATCGCTTACTGTTAAAGAATTAAATCCCTTCTCAATAAGAAGTTGTGTAAAGACATGCTTAATTATGGTCTTGGTTTGTGTTTTTCGTTGCTGACTCATATTTTACTGTTCCTCCTTAAATAAACACATTTAAAAAAGTGATTATTGATTGTTTTATATGAACAGTATAAAATAAATCCATGAATAAATCAACATGTTGTTCATTTAAGGAGGTGAAAGAACATGAGCTATATTGAAATGATTCATAGCTATAAACGTTATAAAACTGGTGATACAGAAATTATTGCTAATAACGATGTTAGTTTTTCTATTGAGAAAGGAGAATTGGTTGTTATTTTAGGAGCATCAGGTGCTGGTAAGTCTACAGTGCTAAATATTCTTGGAGGAATGGATACTAATGATGAAGGACAAGTGATTATTGCTGGTAAAGATATTTCTAATTATAATCTTAAGCAGTTGACTGCCTATAGACGCAGTGATGTTGGGTTTGTTTTTCAGTTCTATAATCTAGTTACAAATCTTACAGCTAAGGAGAATGTTGAGTTAGCTTCAGAAATTGTTAAGGATGCAAGAGATCCAATTGAGGTTTTAAAAGATGTTGGCTTGGAGAAGCGTATTAATAATTTTCCAGCACAGCTTTCTGGAGGAGAGCAACAACGTGTAGCGATAGCTAGGGCAGTTGCTAAAAATCCAAAAATACTTTTATGCGACGAACCAACAGGAGCACTTGATTACAATACAGGAAAGCAGGTTCTGCAGATACTTCAGGATATGAGCCGAAAACATGGAGCAACTGTTATTATTGTAACTCATAATGCCGCTATTGCGGAAATTGCTGATCGTGTGATTTATATGCACGATGCGAAAGTTAAAAAAATCGATATAAATCCAAATCCGAAAAAAATCGCTGATATAGAATGGTAGGTGATATGGATGAGAAAAAGAATGTTATGGAAAGACATTAGAAAGACATTTTCTAATTCATGGGGAAGATTTTTATCGATTATGATGTTAATGGCTTTAGGTTCTTTTGCATTGGTTGGTCTATTTGTAACTGGACCAGATATGAGAGAAACCGGGGAACATTACTTTGAGAAACTTAATATTGCTGATATAACAATCATTGGGGATTATGGTATTAATGAAATTGATCAAAGTACTATTGAGAAAGCCAGTGATATTAAAGAAATTGAATATGTTTATCTCAAAGATGTTGTTGTTAAAAATACTAATATAAGCTTTAGAATATTTTCTAAACCTGAAACAATTTCTAAATATGAAGTAGTTGAGGGTAGGATGCCAAAAGCAGATGATGAGATTGCTATTGATAGTGTATATCGTAATGAGTATAAGATAGGAGATACTATCAATTTTACTGAAAACCCTGATATTACTGGAGCAAAAATTTTAAAAAAACATGATTTTAAAGTTGTTGGGTATATTAATTCAGGTGAAATTTTATCCAGTATAAACCGTGGACAAACTACTGCTGGAACAGGAGAATTAAATAGTTTTGCAGTTGTGAATAAGGAAGTTTTTGATTCCGATGTGTATATGATGGCAAAAATTACTTTTAAAGATACTCAGGGAGTTGATCCATACAGCGATGAATATGTTGATTTGATTCAAGCACATAAGGATAATTTATCTGAGTTGTTGAAAGATCAGCCAGAAATAAGAATGAAATCTATTCAAGAAGAATATGAAAGTAAGATAGGTGATGGTCAAAAACAATTAGACAAAGCTAAGAAACAATTAGAAGATAATAAGGCTCGGATGAATGAAGCTAATAGTCAAATTGAATCAGCTAAAATTCAGATTGCGGAAAATGAAGTTAGACTAAATGATGCTAAGAGTCAGATTGAAAAAGGGGAAAAAGAGGTAGCTGAAAAAGAGAAGTACTTTAATCAGAAGAAATCTGAATATAATAGTGGAATTAGTAATCTAGCAGTAAAGAAGGATCAATTAGAAGTAGGGAAGAAAGGAATTAATACTAAACAAAAAGAAGTTAATGATATTAAAACACAGCTTCAAAGTGGTAAACAACAATATGAAGAAGGTATTGCTTCACTAAAAATAGGAATTAGTCAAATGGAATCAGACATAGCTGATCCTAACCTTTCTGAATTAGAAAAAAATCAGTTGAAACAGAAAATATTAAAATATAAAACACAGCTTGAACAAGTTGAAAGTGAGTACAATACTTTCGTAGAAGGGACTTACAATCCAGGTATTGTTAAAGTAAATGAAGCACAGGCACAAATTAATCAAAAAAATCAAGAATTACAAAATGGACAGTTAGCGACAACACAAGCAGAGAAGAAGTTGGCACTAGCTAAAGCACAGCTTGATGAAGGAAATTTTCAATTAGAGAATGCTAAACAACAACTGGTAAGTGGAAAGAGCGAATATAGTTCACGAATAAGTCAGCTTGAAGCTGCCAAGAGGAAACTTGCTTCTAAGGAAACAGAATATAATGAAAAATTACAGGAATTCCAAGAGAAAGAACCAAAAGCAGAGAAAGAAATTAAGGAAAATGAAGAGAAATTAAATGATGCAAGAAAAGAACTTAAAGATTTATCAAGTCCAGTTTATTCATTAAATAGCCGTAGAGAGATTCCAGGAGGCGATGGGTATAAGATTTATGGTACAGTTTCATCTATTGTAGATTCTTTAGCAAAAGTTTTTCCTATCTTTCTATATTTAGTAGCGGCTTTAGTAACACTTACTACAATGACGCGTTTTGTTGATGAAGAAAGAATAAACTCAGGAACTTTAAAGGCATTAGGTTATGATGATTTTGATGTTATAAAAAAATTTATTATTTATGGTGCTATTTCTGGGATGCTTGGAACTGTTATAGGAATAGTTTTAGGACATACATTATTACCTTATATTGTTTATAATGCTTATAGTTCAGGATTCACAGTTCCAAAAATTGAATTATATTTTAATTGGAAAATTGTGATATTTTCAATTGTTTTATCTATTATAAGTGCAGTCATTCCTGCTTATATAGTGGCAAGTAAAGAATTGAAGGATAAGCCTTCAAGATTATTACTTCCAAAACCTCCAGTAACAGGTTCTAAAATCTTTATGGAACACATTACACCAATATGGATACGAATGAGTTTTACTCATAAGGTTACAGCAAGAAATATATTTAGGTATAAAAAAAGAATGCTTATGACTATTTTTGGTGTAGCTGGGTCGGTAGCATTACTATTTGCAGGGTTTGCAGTTCAGCACTCTATTTCTGGAATGAAAGATCGTCAGTTTGGAGACATTATCAAGTATGACGTTATTGTTGCTGAAAATAGTAATTCAAGAGAAAGTGATAAACAGGAACTATCAGATTTATTGAAATCAAATGCAATAGATAGATACTATCCTGTATATTATGAAACAGTATCAAAAGTAGCTGGGAAAAATAATGATCGTCAGGATATAAAATTAATTGTTTCTGAAGATGCAAATGATTTTAATAGATACATCTCTCTTAAAAATCGAAAGAGTAATGAGAAATTAGAATTAACAGATGATGGTGTTGTTATATCAGAACGTTTAGCTGAACTATTAGATGTTAAGGTTGGTGATACATTTACTTTTACAGATAAGGATGATAAGGAAAGATCAGTTGTGGTATCCAATATTTGCGAAATGTATGTTGGACATTTTATTTTTATGAATGCAAAAACATATAAAAATGTTTACGATACATCTTTCAATAGTAATGCTAAACTTGTTAAGTTAAAGGATTCAAGTATTGATAACACAAAAATAGAATCATCTAAATTTGTTGAATTATCAGCAGTTGAAGGCGTTGTTCAAAATACAACTTTGACTTCGCAAATTGATACTATAGTCACTTCACTTAATAAAATCATGCAAGTATTAATTATTGTAGCTACATTATTAGCAATTGTTATTCTATATAATTTAACTAATATTAATGTATCAGAAAGAATTAGAGAATTATCAACAATCAAAGTTTTAGGATTTTTTGATAAAGAAGTAACTATGTATATTTATCGAGAAACAATCGTATTATCATTGATTGGGATTATTGCTGGATGGGGATGTGGTATGCTATTGCATAGCTATATTTTAAATGTTGTTCCACCAGATGAGGTTATGTTTAATCCAAATCGTTGGATTGGAGCATATGCTATTTCATTCATAACAATAACAATTATTTTATTTGTTTTGAAATATTATGTTAACAAAAAATTGAAGAATGTTGATATGCTTGAAGCTCTAAAGTCAGTTGAATAAAGTAAAATAGAATGAGTATCTATAAATGATGCTCATTCTTCTTTTATATTAAGAAAGATTGGAATGAGTATATTGAATTTAAATCTAAAATATTAGGAAGTTAATAAAAATAAATGTAAATAATATATCTATAAAACTTCTAGAAGACTATGTTAAAGATTCTATTTATGTTGTAGATAATGATTTTATACAAGTAATATATTTAAATGGGGAAAGTGAAATATGTTTCTGTCAGGCAAAAGGAGAAGAGGGTATTAGTGGTGATTATAATGAATATGAAGAAACAAAAACTTATACTATAGATTTTAATAGCATTATATTAAAGGAAGTAATAGATTATATAATCTTGCAATATAGAAAGATAATAACTTCTCATATTCATTGCAATTAGATATGGTAATGTCAGAAAAGGACTTAAGTTCTATTATAGAATCAATAAAATAGTTATTTATAATTAGTATAATGTTCGGAATACTGATAAATAATAAAAAAACTCATTTGATAATGTTACGAAGAAACGTATTACAAGTAAGGGAGCGCAGTTTATCCAATATTAAAAAGGTATAGAGTTAGACTTAATTCTATACCTTTTTAATATTATTTATAAATATTTTTATGAATTAAGCAGCAAAGACTTAAGCTCATCAAAATTAGAAATCTCATAGGTAGGTTTTATTGAAGTTTTATTTATAATCTTGTTAGGGTTGTACCAACAGGTGTCTATACCAAAGTTTATCCCACCTTGTATATCAGAACTTAAACTATCTCCTACTATTAAAACTTTGTTTTTATCAAAGAAATTCATATTTTTTAAAGTGTGTTCAAAAATCTCAGGATTTGGTTTTGATATTAATATTTCTTCAGATATTACTATAGTTTCAAAAAATTTCGCTATAGTAGATTTTCTTATTCTTTTATCTTGAACTAAGGTAAGGCCATTAGTTACTATAGCAAGTTTGTAAGACTTACTTAGAGTTTCTATAAGATCCATACTATCATCATATAAAAATGATGCGTCGGCTAAATACTCCATATATAATTTTGCAAAGTTAGTTTCATCAAAACTTAGCCCTAATCTATCTGATAATCTTTTAAATCTTTCTACTTTTAAATTTTCTTGTGTAATAAGCCCTTGTTCAAACTCTTTCCATAGAACTGAATTGATTTCTTTATAAATTTTTAAATGATAACTTTCATCATAGTTTATGTTAAACTTAAGCATTGTGTTTTTTAATGCTTCTTTTTCAGATTTTTTAAAATCATATAATGTTTCATCTGCATCAAATAATATAACTTCATATTTCATAATATATCCTCCAAGTTTTATATAAATTAAATAAGTACTAGTTATAGTAGGAGTATTTAATATAAATTTTAACATAATATAGCAAAAAATAATAGAAGCTAATGTAGTAAAAGGTCTTAATTAGTTCTTTTAAAAAGAAGAAAAAAGTATAAAAGATAAATAAGTGAAACCGTTGACAGAATGTTTAGAATGTTTTATTATATGAATATAACAATTGGATGGTTATTGTTAAAAGACAAGCTAGACCTATTTGTATGAGTTTATAAGGATTGCATTTTGTGCAATTGCTTATATCTCTACAGATGGGTCTTTTATTTTTAAATAAATAATTTTAATTTGTAAATCTAAGTATATTTAAATTATCTAAATTAAGGAGGAACATTCTATGGGATTCAGTAAAGATTTTTTATGGGGCGGTGCTACAGCTGCTAACCAATTTGAAGGCGGATGGAATTTAGATGGAAAAGGTATAAGTACAAGTGATATGCTGACAGCAGGAACTCACACTATTCCGCGTAAAATTACTAGAGAAACTATTGATGGATTAAATTATCCAAGTCATGAAGGTATTGATTTTTATCACAGATATAAAGATGATATTAGGCTATTTGCAGAAATGGGCTTTAAGGTATTTAGAATGTCTATAGCATGGACACGTATATTCCCTAATGGTGATGATAAGGAACCTAATGAAGCAGGATTAAAGTTTTATGATGATGTTTTTGATGAATTAAAAAAATATAATATAGAGCCATTAGTTACTATTTCACATTATGAGATGCCTTTTAATTTAACTAAAAAATATAATGGGTGGGCTTCAAGAGATGTAATAGATTTTTTTGTTAACTACTGCAACGTAATATTTAACAGATATAAGGATAAAGTTAAATACTGGCTTACATTTAATGAAATTAATTGTGGTACAAAGCCAGTAGGAGGATATCTTAGTCTTGGTATTTTAAATGAAGGCACAGAAGACTTTTTACACCCAAATGATAACAAGCAGATTCGTTTTCAAGCACTTCACCATCAATTTGTAGCAAGTGCAAAAGCAGTAAAGCTTGGTCATAGTATTAATAAAGATTTTAAAATAGGCTGTATGATTGCTTATATGACAAAATATCCTTATACATGTAATCCAGATGATATATTACTTACACAGAAGATGGACCAATTAGCAAATGATCTTTGTGGCGATGTACATGTTAGAGGTGAATATCCTTTCTTTGCTAAGAGATATTTTGAAGAAAATAATATTGTTTTAGATATAACTGAAGAAGATAAGAAGATTTTAAAAGAAGGAACAGTAGATTATTATACATTCAGTTATTATATGAGTAACTGTGAATCAGCAGAGGGTAGCAAAGACAAAGTTTCAGGAAATTTAGTTAGTGGAATTAAAAATCCATATCTTAAAGCAAGTGATTGGGGATGGCAGATTGATCCTAAAGGATTAAGATATGTTTTAAATAAATTGTATGGAAGATACAATTTACCTCTTATGGTAGTTGAAAATGGTCTTGGTGCTTTTGATAAAGTTGAAGAAGACGGCTCAATTAATGATGATTATCGTATTGAATATTTAAAGGATCATATAATTCAAATGAAGGAAGCCGTTAAAGATGGTGTAGACTTAATTGGATATACTCCTTGGGGATGTATTGATCTTGTAAGTGCAAGTACTGGTGAAATGGAAAAGAGATATGGCTTTATTTATGTAGATAAGGATAATGCTGGAGAAGGTACATTAGACAGAAAGAAGAAAAAATCATTTGAATGGTACAAAAATGTAATAAAAACTAATGGAGAAGAACTATAACTAACTTAATATTAAATTCTATTATATTTTAAAAGCTGATTCAAAAATGAAGAATAAACTATAGTCACGCAAAACAAAAGTGAGCTTTGGAAGCTTTTTGATGAAAGCATATAAAGTTATAAAAAAGTATTGACAAGTTATCATAAAAAAAGTAAAATAAAATCGAAAATAAACGATTACATTAAATTAGGATTGTTACTGATTCGATCAGGCTATACCTTAGTTAAGTAGAAGAAATATGATATTTATTTCTTTTACTTAATTGAGGTTTTTTTATTTTTAAATGTAGTCAAGTAGAGAATGGAGTATGAGGTGATGTGCATTGAAGATAGATAAAATTTTTAACAACAATGCAGTTATGGTTAAAGAAGATAATGGACGAGATTCTGTTATAATTGGATGTGGACTTGCATTTAGAAAAAAAGTTGGCGATGAAGTAGACGAATCACTAATAGAAAAAACTTTTATTTTAAAGGAAAAGGATACTTTAGAAAAGTTTAAAATGATTTTAGAACACATACCTACAGAACAAATTTCATTGTGCTATGATATTGTAGAATATGCTAAGAACATGTTAAACTGTGAACTTAATGATTATATTTATGTAACATTAACTGATCATATAAGTTATACATTAAAATTATTTGATGAAGGAATAGAAAGACCAAATATATTGATTTGGGAAATAAAAAAGTTTTATCCTAAAGAATATAATATTGGATTAAAGGCTTTAGAGTTTATTGAGAGTGAACTTGGTAAAAAGGTTAATGAAGAAGAAGCCGGAAATATTGCACTTCACTTGATAACAGCTCAGATTAATGGAAAAAGCGATAAAACTGATATTGCTTATAGTATGACTAAAAAGATTCAAGATATACTAAATATTGTGAAATATACATATGATATTGAATTAGATGAACACTCTTTAAACTATGAAAGGTTTATTACTCATTTAAGATTTTTCTTTAAAAGACTTAATAATAAAACACAGTATAGAAATGAAAATGAAGAATTTCTTTTACAACAAGTAAAGGAAAAATATAAAGATGCTTATAAATGTATGCTTAAGATAGAAAAATATTTAAATGTAGAGTTAAGTTATGAAGAGCAGCTTTATTTGACACTTCATATTAAGCGTATTGTAAATAGATAATATAGAAAAAATTAAATATTTAGGATTGTTACTGTTAAATCAGGCAAGACCATAGGTTTAAAAATACAAAAGTAATTTAAGTATTATTAAACTTTAGGTCTTGCTTTTTTATATATAAGATTATGATTAATTTAAAAGGAGCGATTGCTTATGAAATACGAAAATCTTGCAAAAGAAATAATTAAAAATGTTGGAGGCAGAGAAAACGTTAGCGGTTTAACTCATTGTATAACTAGATTACGTTTTAAGTTAAAAGATGAAAAAAAGGCCAACACAGATGTATTGAAAAATATGGATGGTGTAGTTACAGTTGTTCAAAGTGGTGGACAGTATCAAGTAGTTATAGGAAATCATGTTCCAGATGTTTATGCAGATGTAGTTGCAGTTGCAGGACTTTCTGAAGGTTCAGGAAATAATTCTTCAGAAAAGATGAAGACTTTTGATAAATTAATTGATATTATATCAGGAGTTTTTCAACCAATACTTGGAGTATTAGCTGCAACTGGTATGATTAAAGGATTTTTATCAATGTTTGTTGCTTTGGGATGGTTAAGTCCTGAAAGTGGTGCTTACACGATACTACAAACAATTGGAGACAGTTTATTTTATTTCTTCCCAATATTCTTAGGACTTACAGCAGCTAAGAAGTTTAATGTAAATCAATTTGTAGCTATGGCAATAGGTGCATGTCTTGTTCATCCTACAATAACAGGCATTGCGGGTAAGACAATTGAATTCTTTGGTATTCCAGTTATAATGCCTTCAGGTGGTTATGCTTCAACTGTTATTCCAGTTATACTTTCAATTGTATTTGCATCTTATGTTGAAAAGTTATTCAAGAAAATCATTCCAGATATTGTTAAAACTTTTATTGTTCCAATGTTAACTTTAGTAGTAGTAGTTCCTGTTACTTTTTTAGCTATAGGACCAGTAGCATCATATGCTAGTGAAATATTAGGAAATATAACATTAACAATTTATAATTTAAACTCAACTATAGCAGGTTTATTTATCGGTGGATTCTATCAAGTATTTGTTATGTTTGGTTTACATTGGGGATTAGTTCCAATAGCAATGAACAATTTCTCAGTTTTAGGATACGACCCAATTGTAGCTACTTCAGTTGCAATATGTTTTGCACAAACAGGTGTAGTTTTAGCAATAGCATTAAAAGCAAAAAATAAGAAATTAAAATCATTATGTGTTCCATCAATCATTTCAGGAGTCTTTGGTGTTACTGAACCAGCAATTTATGGTATTACATTACCAAGAAAAAAACCATTTATAGTAAGCTGTATAATAGGTGCAGTTACAGGAGGTATACTTGGTTTCTTTGAATCTAAAAAATATATGCCAGGTGGTATGGGAATATTTGTTTTACCGAATTTTATAGGATCAAATGGACTTGACAAGGGATTTTATGGAGTTGCTATAGCAATGGCAGCAGGTTTAATTTTAGGATTTTTAGCAATGTTATTTGTAAAATTAGATCCAAAGGATATGGAAGATGATAATTCTAATACAGATGGTTCACAAAATAGTGAAAATATATTAGTTAAACAAGAAGTTATTTCAAGCCCATTAAAAGGAAATTTAACAGAGCTAAAAAATGTTGAAGATGAAGCATTTGCTTGTGGTGCATTAGGTAAAGGTATAGCAATAATGCCAACAGAGGGGAAAGTTGTAGCTCCAGCAGATGGAATACTTACAACACTATTCCCAACAGGACACGCTATGGGAATTACAACTAATAATGGAGCAGAAATATTAATACATGTTGGTATGGATACTGTAAAATTAGAAGGAAAACACTTCACATTAAAAGCTAAACAAGGAGACACAATTAAAAAAGGACAGACTTTAGTAGAGTTTGATATTAAAGAAATTGAAAAAGAAGGATATTCTTTAATCACACCGGTAATCATAACAAACTCAGATAATTATTTAGATGTTGTAGAAATTGATAAAAAACAAATAGGTTTTAAAGAAGATTTATTAACAGTAGTAATATAGTTTATAAAAATTATTCATAAAAATAAAAGATTAAATGAAATCTTAGATATATATTATAATAAAAAAAAGCTCTTACTTGTATTAAGGATATAGGTAAGAGTTTTTTATGTTTAAAAGGAAGATATAAATAATGAAGAAGATTTATTTAAAGGAGCAGTTAAAAGAATTGAATAAGATTAAATCAAAAGGTGAGAGTTTATCCATGCTTTTTGGGCAATCATTATCTGCTACAGATACAGTGATAGATAGAAGTAATATTGAAATTAATTAAGTTTAGCAATATAATAGTTAATATTGTAATAATTATTAAAAGGAGATGAGGCTATGTTTAATATAGATGATTGCATTGGTTTTATAACAAATAAGGGAGCAAAAAAGTTGGCAGATGAATTTAATAAAAGAGCTCAACAATATGGTATGACAAGAGTTCAATGGATAGCCTTATTTTATATAGGAAAAGCAGATGGTATTTTTCAAAAAGAGCTTTCAGATCTTATGAATGTAAAAGAATCATCAATGGTTAGATTAATTGATCGTATGGAAAAGGAAGATTTAGTTATAAGAAAGAAACAGGCTAATGATAGAAGAATTACAAGTATATTTTTAACACCTAAAGGAAAAGAACTTAGGGAAAAAGTATTACCTTTAGGTCAGGAATTTCAAGATGATGCTACGAAAGGAATTTCAGCTGAGGAATTAAATAATTTTAAAAATGTCTTAGAAAAAATGATACAAAATATTTGTTAATAAGTTGACAATACCACCTAATAGTGGTATTTTTATATTAAACAATACTTGCTATACTAATTATTAACTATACAATAATTAATATTGCAAGTATTGAGTTTAAAATATTCTTTATAGGAGGTCTTTAATATGAAAAAAGATGTAAGAGCAATGTTAAGCGATTTTATGAATGGATTAAATGATTTAGGAGAAACAAATGGTGAAAGTGTTAACGCTTTTATGAATCTTCTAGGTACAAGCTATGCAGAGGGTGCTATAAGTACTAAGACAAAAGAATTAATAAGTGTTGCTATAGCTGTTTATAACAGATGTGAATATTGTATAGTATTCCACACATATAAAGCATTAGAAGCAGGAGCAACTAGAGAAGAAATATTAGAATCAGCAATGGTATCTGTTGCCTTTGGTGGTGGCCCAACTATGGCATATTCTGTTACTTTATTAAAGGATTCACTTGATGAATTTGAAAAGGATTTCAAATAAAAATAAATTTATTTAGTTTGTTAATAGGTTGCTCTAACTGTTATATATAATTGAATTTTTTAAGATTTTTAGGGGGTTTTAAAAAATTGAAATTTAAATAACTTTTAAAGTAACCTTTTTTCATTGTAAATATTAAAAATATAAATTAGTGAAGATAGGGGAATAAATATGGAGATAAAATTAGAGACTATAAGTGGACATAGTAAAACATCAAAAATTGGTAAAATAAATGTACAAGTAGGAGATGAGGTTAAAACTAATGACATATTACTTCAACTTGAAACTAATAAGGGAAATAGTCCTTTTAAGGCAAAAGGTAATTTTAAAATAGAGGAAATAAAAGTTTCAGAAGGAAAGGAGGTAAAGGTTGGAGATGTACTATTTATAGTAAGCGGAGAAATTAAAACAAATAATAAACCTAAAGTTGATTATTTTGGAAATATGCTAAAAGGAAAGAAAGAAGATGTAAAAGCTGATCTTTTAGTTATTGGTGGAGGACCTGGAGGATATGTTGCAGCTCTATATGCAGCAAAAAAAGGTTTAAATACAGTATTAGTAGAAAGAGAAAAGCTTGGAGGAACATGCTTAAATGTAGGTTGTATTCCAACAAAAGCTTTAGTAAAATCTTCTGAGGTATACAAAGATACACTTTTAGGAGAAGAATTTGGTTTTGAAATAGAAAATATAAAAGTTAATATGAATAAGGTTATAGATAGAAAAGATAAAATTAGGGACAATCTAGTTTCAGGAATTGATTATTTATTAAGTAAAAATAATGTAAGAGTAATTAAAGGCGATGCATCATTTTTAGATGATAAAATAATTGTTGCTAAAAGAGGAAAAGATGAATATAAAATAGAAGCTAAAAATATTATTGTTGCCACAGGTTCTAAAATTTCTAAAATAAATATTAAAGGTATAGATTTACCATTTGTGTTAAATAGTAAATCTGCATTAGATAATAAAAATTTACCAGAATCTATTACAGTAATCGGTGGAGGAGTTATTGGAATGGAGTTTGCTTTTATATACTCAAATTTTGGAGTAAAGGTAAATGTAGTTGAATATATGGATAGACTTCTTACAATGGTTGATGATGATATATCAGAAGAAATTAAAAATATAGCAAAGCTTAATGGAATAAATATATACACATCTTCAAAGGTTACTAAAATTGAAGAATCAGAAAATGGTGATGCCATTGTATTTTTTGAAAATGAAGGAAAAGAAAAGTATTTAATTTCTGAAAATGTTTTAGTTGCAATTGGAAGAGAACCAAATATGGATGGACTAAATATTGAAAAAGCTGGTATAGAATTAAATGAGAGAGGAAAGGGTATAAAGGTAGATAATACCTTAAAAACTAATGTTCCAGGTATTTATGCAGTAGGCGATGTTAATAATAAAATGCAACTTGCACATGTTGCATCTCATCAAGGAATTATTGCTGTAGATAATATATTGTCAGAAGATAAGGAAATGAAATATGATTGTGTTCCTAATGTAATATTCACAGCACCAGAAATTGCTTCAGTTGGACTAACTGAAAGGGAATGTATAGAAAAGAAAATTAACATAAAGGTAAGCAAATTCCCATTTTCAGCTAATGGAAAAGCGCTTACAATGGGAGAAAGTAGAGGCTTTATAAAGATAATTAAGGATATTGATAATAATAAGATAGTAGGAGCTTCATTAATAGGTGCTGATGCATCTTCACTAATAAGTACATTAACAGTGATAATAAAAAATAATATTAAAGATAAGGATATAGCAGATACAATATTTGCTCATCCAACAACTGGTGAAGTAATTCATGAAGCAGCACTTGGACTTTCAATTGGAGCTCTACATTATCATGAATAGACTTGTTATATCAGAAGAAACTAATCCATATTATAATTTAGCATTAGAAGAAGAACTTTTAAGAACTGTAGAAAATGACGAAAATATATTATATCTTTGGCAAAATGATAAAACTGTAGTTATAGGTAGAAATCAAAATCCATATTTAGAATGTAATATAGATTATATGAATGAAAATAATATATTTTTAGCTAGAAGAATTTCAGGTGGTGGAGCAGTATTTCATGATTTAGCTAATTTAAACTTTACATTTATCACAAAAGAAGAAAACTTAGATTTAGAAAAGCAAATGAAGGTTTTAAAACTAGCAGTAGAAGGTTTTGGATTAAATGTTGAGTTTTCAGGAAGAAATGACCTTTTAGTAAATGGAAGAAAATTTTCAGGTCATGCTTTCTACAATGAAGATGGGAACTATTTTCATCATGGAACATTAATGGTTAATGTAAATGTTAGTATATTAGGAGAGGTTCTTAACCCTTCTAAATTAAAACTTAAGTCAAAGGGAATAAAATCTGTAAAGAGCAGAGTAGTTAATCTAAATGAATTAAACAATGATATTACAATTGAAAGTTTAAAGATATCTTTAGAAAAAGCCTTTGAGAAGGTATATGGAAAAATATTAGAGAAAGATGTTTATAATGCTAATTTTAAAACTCCTAAGTTTTATGAAAAATATAAAAAAACATTATGGAATTTTGGAGAAAGTCCTAAATATGATGTTATATTAGAAGAAAAATTACCTATAGGAAATATTCAAGTTAATTTAAATATAGAAAATGGAATAGTAAAAAAAGGAAATATACATTCAGATACATTAAAAAAGATAAATTTTAAAGATGTAGAAGAAAAGTTAATTGGACAAATCTTTTTAAAAGAAAATATTTTAAATATAATAAGAGAAGATTTAAATTAGAAGCTTATTAAAACAGATATTATGGTAATAATAAAAGGACAAGTGTAGTTGTCCTTTTATTGTTTATTTTCGATTAAATTTTGATAGAAAATATGACAGAGTATATAAAGAATACTGGAATAATTAAAAAGTTCACTTTACAAAAAAAGATGTTTAAATACTTGGTGGAAAAGAAGGAATATAAATAAGTTTTATAGAATTTAAAAAGCTATAGTAAAAATGTGAGTATATAAGGAGTTTTATGTGAATTTATGAGAAATATAAAAAAGAAAGTTATAATTACAATAATAACCTTAATTGTAGTAGCTATAGCAACTGTTTTAATTCTTTCAAAGTTTAAGCCAGAGGTTGTAGAGAAGATTGAATCACCTGTAAAGAAAATAGAGGTTCCAGAGGAGTATTCAAGAGCTGATAGAAACAAGAATGGAGTTCCAGATCCAATTGATATTTCAAATAATTTAGAGGAACAACTAAATTCAAAAACAAAATATATAGATGCCTATTATGTAGGAGGATATCCACCAGAGGATGAGGGAGTTTGTACTGATGTTATATGGAGAGCTTTATCATCAATAGATATAAACTTAAAGGACTTAATAGATAAGGATATTAAAAATAATATTAATGATTATTGGAGAATAGAGGACAAGGCAGATCCTCATATTGACTTTAGAAGAGTACCTAATTTAATGGTGTTTTTTGATAAATATTGTGAGAAATTAACTAGTGAAGTAATACCAGAGAATGTTGATAATTTAAAACAGTGGCAGCCTGGAGACATCATCTTATTTCTTGAGCCTTACCAACATGTTGGCATGGTAACTGCAGAGAGAGATAGTGATGGGGTGCCCTTTGTGGTTCACAATTCTAGACCAAGCATAAAAAAGGGAAAGGTAAGCTGGTTTAGTGATTATAAGTTATATCATTATAGATGGAAGTACTAGATAGGGTTATACCAATGTACAGAAAAAAAGGTATTGAATTTAGTCTTGCAGGCAGATTAATTCATGTTAACTTATATTAATTGATGATATTTATGTATATGTATGAATTTTTATGTGGATCTATAGAAGATACTACAAAAATATTAAATAGAGTAGATATAAGACACATTAATTTTACTTTAAATTGATGTGTCTTTTTAGATATTCTATTTTATACTTCTATATAAATTTTACAAGTTAATTGTTGAAGATGAAGTGTATTATAAGCAATGTTAATCTATTATATAATATTTGATAAAAGGAGAAAGTTTTATGTTAAATTTGATAAAACCATCTGTTCTTAAAAGAGGGGATAAAATAGCAACTGTAAGTTTATCTTGGGGAGGAGCAGGGGATAAAGAGATATTATGGAGATATAATCAAGGTAAGAAAAGGTTGAAAAACGAATTTGGTCTTGAAGTTATTGAAATGGAACATACGTTAAAAGGAAGTGAATATTTATATAATCATCCAGAAAAAAGAGCAGAAGATTTTATGAATGCTTTTAAAGATAATTCAATTAAAGGAATTTTTTCATGTATAGGTGGAAATGAGAGTATAAGAATACTTCCATTTATAGATTTTGATGTTATTAAGAAAAATCCAAAAGTATTTATTGGATATTCAGATACAACAGTAGCGCATATGATGTGTTTAAAGGCAGGAGTATCTAGTTTTTATGGTCCAGCTATTTTATCAGAGTTTGCTGAAAATGTTAATATGTTTGATTATACAAAATATTGGGTTAATAAAGTATTATTTAATACAGGACAGATAGGAGAAATACATTCATCAGATATATGGACTAGTGAATATTTAGAATGGGATGAAAGTAATAAAAATATTAGTAGAAACACTAAAGTACATGAGGGGATAGAAGTCTTACAAGGCAATGGTAAAGTAAGGGGTAATTTAGTTGGTGGTTGTATTGAAGTGTTAGAAATGATTAAAGGAACAAAAATTTGGCCAGAGGAAGATATGTGGAATGACACAATATTATTTCTAGAAACTTCAGAGGATACACCTAGTCCTACATATCTTGAATATTGGCTTAGAAACTATGGTTCACAAGGTATTTTAGGAAAGGTTAATGGAATAATTTTTGGTAAACCATATGATAATAAATATTATGAAGAATACAAAAATGTGATTAATAAAGTTATTAGAAATGAATTAAACTTAAAAGATTTAGCAATAATGTATAATATGAGCTTTGGTCATACGGACCCAATGATGATAATTCCATATGGAGCATTAGCAGAAATTGATTGCAAGAATAAGAAATTTTCTATATTAGAATCAGGTGTATTATAAGTTTAAAAAGTTAAAATGTTTATTTTTATAAAAAATTACTATTAAAAATATACAAGCTATAAATTTCAAAGGAATAATAACGAATTATTTATCTTTGTATTTTAGAATGTGGCGGAGAACTTGGTCTTATAAATAAGGTTTTTATGAAATTGGATAATTGAATATATGAGATAATGAACAGAATATAGGGTTTCTCAATAGTAAATTTTAATACAGTTGAGGAACTTTTATTTATATTAGAAAAACTCCATATTAGTATATGTTTTGACAACTAGGATGATGAAGTTTTTACTTTAGGGTTTTATCATGGACAAAAGTATTAAGTTTGAAGTAGAAATTTTAGATGAATTAGCATTAATTAGAGTGGTACAAATTTTTATATAAATGAATATTATAGGAATGGAAAGGAGGTAGTTAAAGAATGGCTTTAGAAGAAAATAATTATTATAGAGATTCACAGTCATTACATAATGACTGTAAATCATGCATAGACTATCATGTTATATTAACCATGACTGATGGAAGTACAATGGATGGAATTATTGAGAGCGTAGATTCAAATCATGTTAGCGTGTTAGTTGGTGAAGATGTAATGGAGCAAGAAGATGAAAGTAAATCTGATTACCAACGTCAACCGGTTGGTTTTGGGCGTCCAGGAAGAAGATTCAGAAGATTTAGACGTAGATCTTTTCCATTAAATAGATTAGCAGCAATAGCATTATTACAGTATCCTTATATTATGCCACCATTTTCTTTCTTCCCGTATTATATATATTAGTTGTAATACTTAAATAAAAGAGAAAATATTTAGCTATTTTTATATTAAGAATAGTTCCTAAGTGATTACCATATATTATAACGTTACATGTGATGTTATAATATATGGTTAATTTTTTTTAAGAATAACTATTAATGTTAATAATGAGATTAAGAATAAACCACCTTGAAACAATAACATAAAAACGTCAATACTTATAAAGTATCAACTCCCTTCATAATAATATCTTTTTTTGATATATAAAGTGTATAAAAAAGATAAGTATTCAATTCTAAAAAATAAAGAAAAGGATACTTATTTTTTATGAAAAAATTTAAATGAAAGCTAATGGATATAGTATTAAGGTTTATTTAAGGTTGATTTTAAGATGAATTAAATTTAGACATATATAATGAGAATGTACCAAGAGAGAGGTGGAAATAGATGTTAAACTGGGAAATTAAGAAAATATTAAAAGACAAATCAACTATAGTCGCAATTATATTAATTATATTATCGCTTTTAATAGTAAGTTTTGTAAAACCAATGCTAGAAACACAAAATAAGCAATGGAATGAAGCAAAGAAAGAATATGTAATAGACAATAGAAGCGGATCGGAAATTGCAAATGAAAAATTAGCTATAAAAAAAGAAATGATAAAATCAGCTATGGACTCACCAGATAGTGATAAAGCATTAAAAGCTATATCAAAAGAAAAACTTAATTTAGATAATGGAAATAAATATGAAAATGTGGACTTTTATAAGGTGTTTACAGAAAGAGTCGATTTTTCATCATCAATCATTATTATGATGATAATTATAGTTATGATAATATCAAATTTATATACAGATGAGGTAGTAGCTAATGTTTCACCAATAATCTTATCATCTAAACAAAAAAATAAAGCACTATACGCAAAAGTAATAATAGCTATATTATTGCCAATATTATTATATAGCATATATGTAGGTGCTACATGGATAATAACATATATACAATATGGCAAACCATTAAATGGTGACTTACAAGCTTACAGAATAATTGATATGGCAATGCTTGCTAAGGCAATGACTATAAACCAATATGCTTTAATAAAAATAATAACTACTACACTTATGCTTTTAGGAGTATCTGTAGTATCTTTAATTGTGTCATTCTTAAGTAATAATTCAGTAAAATCAATAAGTCTATCTGCTGCATTTGTAGCACTTGGAAAAATACTTACACAATTTAGCTTCTTACCAAAAAAGTTACTTTTACTTTTGGGTGCAGGGAACTATGTAGATGTAATTACTGGACAGAGTAAAATAAGTGGTTTTTATATTGGACAAATAGATATTTTATCAAAAACAGTAGATATATCAAATTTAATAATAAGTATATATGGATTAATAGTGATAATTGGATTGGCAGGATGTATTTATATTATAAAAAAAGTTTTAAATAAATAGGAGGCAACTATAATGAATAAATTAGAAATGATAGATGTAACAAAATCATATAAACATAAAAATGCAAATGAAAATATAAACCTAGTATTAGAAAGTGGAGTATATGGACTTTTAGGACCAAATGGTGCAGGGAAATCTACTTTAATGAAACAAATAGTAACAGTAACTAGCCCTACAAGTGGAAAAATACTATACAATGGAAAGAATATAAAAAACTTAGATGATGAATATAGGGCTATAATTGGTTACTTACCTCAGGACTTTAATGCATACAAAAATTTTAAAGCAAAAGAATTCTTAATGTATATGGCAGCTCTTAAAGGAATGGATAAACAAACTAGTAAAAAAAGAGTTGATGAATTATTAAATTTAGTTGGGCTCTCTGAAGTTTCAAATAAGTTAGTTTCAAAATTTTCAGGTGGTATGAAAAGAAGAGTAGGTATTGCACAAGCTCTTTTAAATAACCCTAAAGTACTAATACTAGATGAGCCAACTGCAGGACTTGATCCTCAAGAAAGAACAAGATTTAGAAATTTATTATCTCAAATAGGTAGAGATACAATAGTTATACTTTCAACTCATATAATATCAGATATAGAATCTGTTGCAAAAGAAACTATAATGATAAAAGATGGTAAGGTGTTACTTCAAGGAACACACGGAGAAATATTAAAAGAGATGGAAGGTAAGGTTTATAGCTTAGAAACTAATGATGAAGATTTAGTATCTGAAATACAAGGTAAATATAAAGTAGTAAGTATAAATCGTGGAATAGAAAATATAAGCATAAGATTTATAAGTGAAACTAAGCCAAATTATGAAAATATCAAACTAATAGAACCAAGGTTTGAAGATGTATATATGTTTTACTTTGACTTAGAAGATGCTAGGGAGGTGTAAGAATGTTTTCTTTAATAAAGTGGGAGATTAGAAAGAATTTAAGACCTGGGGTACTTATAACTTGGGCATTAGGATTAGCATTAGGATTTCATAGTGTTTTCACTAACTTTGGTATAAATGAAGCTTATGCAGCTGTATTTAGTAAATATTATGGACTAGCGCCAGTTATGGGGCTTATAATGTTTACTATGTTTTCTGGAAGCTTTGTTCTTGAATATAGTTCCAATGTAGATGGATTGATAAAGGCTAGTAAAAATGGTAAAAAACAATTAGTTTTAGCAAAATTTATAGCAAATGGAATAAGTGCAAGTATTATAAACTTATCTATACTTATGGTTATGCTAGGAAGAATTATGTTTACATTTAAACTTGATGGACTTAATTTACCATTAAAAAGCTTATGGTATTTTGGTAATAGTGGCTCTAATATTACAATATTACAAATGTTATTAATACTTAGTTTAACTATAATTCTAGGATCATTTTTATTTGCAGCTATAGGGCTATACCTTTCAGCTATAAGTAAAAAGGCTACTATGCCATTTATATTTGGTGGACTTATAATGGGAATACCATATGCAATGGACAGTATGTTTTCAGAAAAAATAAAAGAAATAATAATTTATTCACCATTAAATGGAATGTACTCTCAACAGCTTATAAGGTATGCTGCTCCATTAAGTTCTTGGATAGTATTTATAGTTATAGCATTAGTAGTACCTGTTGTTTTATATAATTTAACTAAAAAAAGATTTTTAAAAGAAATATAATATAAGAGAGAAAAGTTTTTACTTTTCTCTTTTTTGGTATACTAAATGTAAGTGAAATTATGGAGGATAAAATGGATACAAATATAAAAAGAAGAAAAATACTTATAGTAGATGATGAAATTGAATTATTAAATTTATTAAAAATGGTATTAATAAAAGAAGGATTTGAAAAAATATACACTGCACAAACTGGAAAAGAGGCTATAGATTTATTTGAAAATATAAATTTTGATTTAGCAATATTAGATGTAATGCTACCAGATATGGAAGGTTATGATATATGTAAAATAATAAGAAGAAAATCTAATATACCAGTATTGTTTTTATCTGCAAAGGGAGAAGAGTTAGATAGAGTAATGGGACTTGCAATTGGGGGGGATGATTATATAACTAAGCCCTTTAGCCCGAAGGAAGTAGCACTAAGGGTAAAAATTCAACTTACAAAATACATAATGATAAACAATAATATACCTAATAATAAAGAAAAATTAATTGTAAAACCATTTGAAGTAGATGAAGAAAAAATGGAAGTAAGAAAAAATGGACAGATTATAGGGTTAAAACCAAAAGAATATAAAATGTTTTTGTATATGTTAAAACATAAAAATCAAATAATAAGTAAAGAAAGATTTTGTGATGACGTTTGGGGAGAGGATTTTTTTGGTTTTGATAATACAATAATGGTTCATATTAGAAAGCTCAGAGAAAAAATAGAAGAGAATCCATCAAAACCTGAGTATATCATAAATGTAAAAGGATTGGGATATAAACTTAAAATAGAGGATGAATAACTATGAAACTAAAATTAACTTTTAGATATGTTTTTAACATAGCAATGGTTGCAGTGATTGTAGTAATAATCAATATAACTATGATTTATTTATTAGTAAATAGTCAAGATAAAAATAATTTAAATGGCTATGGTAGCATGAATGAGATAACAAGTTTTGTAAGAAATTTTGGAAAATATATAGATTTAGGTAAAGATAATAAATTATATATAAATAATAATGGTAAAAACTTAATTAATCAGTCGAACTCTTGGGTACAAATATTAGATGAAAACAATAGGGAAGTATACAGCTATAATAAGCCACGAGAAATTAAAGATAAGCATACCCCTATAGACATAATAAATGGATATAAATATGCTGGTGGACTTGGTGGCACTTCACAAATATTAGCTGGATATAAAGAGATAGATAATGTTACATACACATATTTAATTGGATTTCCAAGTAACATTCTGAAAAAGTATATAGTTATTACAGAAGCAGATGCTACTCATAGATATATAAAATACGGAATAATATCAATAATAACAGTAGATTTTATAATAGCAATAATATTTGGTTATATATTCAGTAAAGGTATTACTAAACCTGTAAAAGATATAATAGATGGAGTAGATAATTTATATGATGGTAATTATGAATTTTATTCTAAGGAAGAAGGCATATATAAAAATGTGTTTAAAAAACTAAATAGTCTATCATATAAGTTAGAAGAAAATGAATTAGAACGGAAAAAGATAGACAAAATGAGGAGTGAGTGGATTGCGAATATTTCACATGATATAAAAACTCCACTTTCATCAATAAAGGGATATGCAGAATTTTTAGAACAAGATTATGATTTTTCAAGTGATGATATAAAGTCTTATGCAGAAATAATAAATAATAAGTCTGATTACATTAAGGAATTAGTTGATGATTTAAACTTAAGTATGAAGCTTAAAAATAATAAATCTATATTAAAAAAAGAAAAAGTAAATATAGTAACTTTAGTGAAAAATTCAGTTATAGATATATTAAATGATTCTAAATATGCTGAAGTAGATATTAGTGTTGAATGTAGTGAAGATAGAATATTTATAGATATAGATAAGGTTCTTATGCAAAGGGTTTTAAATAATTTAATATATAATGCATTAGTTCATAATGATAAAAATATAAGTATAGTTGTAAGTGTTTATAAAAGTGACAATACTTATATAACAATTAGTGATAATGGTAAGGGAATAAGTGAAAAAGATTTAGAAAATATATTTGACAGATACTATAGAGGAACAAATACTGGAGAAGCTCATAAGGGATCGGGGTTAGGTATGTCTATAGCCAAGGAAATTGTAAATGCACATAATGGTGATATAACAATTAATAGTATATTAGGAAAAGGAACAGAGATTAAAATTATATTATAAATTATAGGTTTGATAGTTATAAACAAGTAGTATATTATTGTATGACATATAAGGATAAGTTAATTTATGGATGTTATCCATTATAATTAATAGGAAATATAGATTATATATTGAAATGACATTATCTAATAGAGTTAATCAACAAAATGAAGAGATTAAATGGGCATATTGGTTACTAAATATAAGATAGAAAATAATGAAAACATAAAATCTAACTTACTACCGATACGGAGAATCGTATCAAAAGTAAGTTAGATTTTTGCTTAATTTGGATAATTAAATATATGAGATAATGAGTAGAATATATAATTCTTCAATAGTAAGTTTGAAAACAATTGAGAAATCTTTATTTGTATTATTTACCATATAAATAAAGCTAGATATAATTATTTGTATAAGTTACCAAGTGTTATTGATAAAGGAGGTGTTAATTTGATTGAATTACAATTAGTAAAAGATTCAGAAAAAGAATTGTTGTATAATATTTTTCAAAAGTATCTTTATGAAATGACAAAATATTATGATGATGAGATGGATGATAAGGGGAATTATCTATATAGATATTTTGATAACTATTTTGTTGAACCAACCAGAAAAGCATTGTTTATAATACGTGATAGTAAGATTGTTGGTTTTATGATGTTAAATAATCATTCTTATGTTAATCAAAAGCCTGATCATGTCATTTCTGAATTTTCTATATTTCCAATGTACAGAAAAAAAGGTATCGCACAAGAAGCAATTGCTTTAGCATATTCACAATATCCTGGTAAATGGGAACTGAAATTTAGTTTGAAGAATAAGTCTGCAGTGAATTTCTGGCGTAAATCAACAGAATCTTTTAAACCTATTGTTTATAATTTAGAAGATGATGAACAAGTTCTTGTATTTCAAACAAATAGATAAATTTTAGTTTTGCGGGTAGATTAATTGATGTATAAAAAAGATAAATCAAATATATATATTATTAAGTTAGAAAAGAAAAACTCTTACTTGTATTTAAATATACAAGTAAGAGTTTTTATATTTATAAGGGAGAAATTTATAATACTCAAGGAAATGTTGAATCTATAAATGATGTTACATTAAATGATTTGTAGGATGCTAAGGAATTAGTAGAATCATTAAATTTATATATAAAGAACTGTGGATGAAATTTGTTCAAAAATTGCTTAATTTAAACACTTAATGCATATACTACAGTTATTAAAATAAATTAAGGACTAAGAAAGTAGGTGCTTTTAATGATATACATATATAATTGTTATGGAGGAACCCATTCATCTGTTTTAGCAGCTGCATATCACTTAAAAATGCTAGATGAAACTCGAGAACCCACTAAGGAAGAAATATTGAATTTACCTAACTTTAATAAATTAGTACATGGAAATCGTGGAGAACTTTTTTATTATGGAAGTGATAAGGATGGAAATAAAGTTTATACTATAGGCAGAGGGAATTCAAAGGTTTTAATTCCAGGATTATATAATTTAGCTTCTATGCTTCATAAACAAAATCTATTAAATGAAAAAATTATATTTTCAAATACATCGCCAACGGTTCCATTATCAATGACTTTTGGTGGATTATTTTCTAGAAGTTTAAAAATTGATTTTATAGGAGTACCCTTACTTGTAAAAGGAGCAAAACAATCATATAAGAATGTTATAGAACTTGTAAATCACACAAAGAAGACAGCAAAAAAGGATAAGTCAGAGGTTATTGTTTTAGATAATAAAGAGTTTAAGGGCAAATAATTCTTAACATTTATATCCTCTTTAATGGTTTGATTTTATTTTTGATAATCTATATTATTATAATATAGATTAAATTTTATAGGAATAAATCTCTTAAAAAGGAGTTAATGTATATGAATATAAGAATGGCAACCATTGAAGATTTAAAAGCAATTACTGATGTTGAATCAAGATGTTTTCCCGTAGCAGAGGCTGCTTCAGAAAATGATTTTAAAAAAAGATTAACTGTATATCCTAATCATTTTTGGCTTTTAGAAGACGGTGAAAAACTTGTTGGTTTTGTAAATGGAATGGTGACAAATGAACCAATTCTGTGTGACAAGATGTATGAAGATGCTAATTTACATAATGAAAATGGTCAATGGCAAATGATTTTCGGTGTAAATACTATTCCGGAATATCGTAGACAAGGCTGTGCAGCCAAAATAATCAATAAAGTTATTTCCGATGCTAAGGTACAAGGAAGAAAGGGATTAGTACTTACTTGTAAAGAAAAACTTATACATTATTATGCGAAATTCGGTTTTAAAAATGAAGGAATATCAGAATCAACACATGGTGGAGCTGTTTGGTATGATATGCGTTTGACTTTTTAATATGTTTTACAATATATAAATTGAGAAATATTAGAGGTATTTAAAATGAATATAAGAATGTATAGGTCAGAAGATTGTAAAGAAATTGTTGAATTGTTTTATAATACAGTTCATTCAGTTAATGCAAAAGATTATAATAAAGCACAACTTGATGCTTGGGCTCCTAAAGATATTAATATTTCCAAATGGGATAAATCTCTTTTAGAACATTATTCTATTGTAATTGAAGATAATAGTATTATTATTGGATTTGGAGATTTAGATATCAATGGATATTTTGATAGATTATATGTTCATAAAGATTATCAAGGAGCTTATGTAGCAACTAGAATTTTAAATGAAATAGAGAAATATGCACAAGAAAATGAGATTAAAGTTATAACAACTCATTCCTCTATAACTGCAAAACCTTTCTTTGAAAAACAAGGCTACAAAGTAGTAAAAGAACAAGTTGTTGAAAGAAAAGGACAAATATTAAAGAATTTTATTATGGAAAAAACTTTAATATTTAATCCATTATAATTAATAATCATGACATGATTTATTTTTATGAATATTTTCAGTACCAGCTTCAAGAGCAGTTTTATAATACCAACATTTATGATTTATTAAATCTAGCGACTTTTGAAGCTCTTGAATTTGTGCTTCTACTACTTTTTTTCTTTCAAGAAACATTTCATATCTTTGTTCTAATGAATAATCACCATCTTTAACCCAGTTACTAAAGGCTTTTATATCTTTTATAGACATACCTGTATGTTTTAAACATTCAATAATTTCAAGCATTTTTACATCAGATTCTGAAAAAATACGATATCCTGATTCCGTTCTTTCGATAAATGGAAGAAGTCCTTCTTTATCATAATATCTTATTGTAGAAACAGAAAGATTCATTTTTTTAGCAACTTCACTTATAGAGAATTTCATAATTTACCCCTCATTTTCATTTAATAATTCTTTTTCTATAAAATAATATTTTAAAAATTTTTTGTCAAGGAGTATTGACTCTAAAGTTAACTTTAGGGTTATACTTTTTTTGCAAGCAAATATTTATATACAACAATCTTTTAGATTATTGAAGATATAAGGCAAAGGAGAGAGAAATTATGGAAAGTATTTTAAATGAAGTAAATTCACCAGTGGATTTAAAGAAAGTTTCATTAAATAAATTAAATATTTTAGCAGAAGAGATTAGAAATGTTTTGATTAAGAAAGTCAATGCAACTGGTGGTCATATGGGACCTAATTTAGGAATGGTAGAAGCAACAATTGCTATGCATTATGTTTTTAACTCACCAATAGACAAAATAGTATTTGATATTTCACACCAAAGTTATACTCACAAAATTCTTACTGGTAGAAAAGAAGCTTTTATAAATCCTGAAAAATATTACACAATCTCAGGATATACAAATCCTGAAGAAAGTGAACATGATTACTTTACTGTAGGTCATACATCAACTTCAGTAAGTTTAGCAACAGGTCTTGCAAAAGGAAGAGATCTTAAAGGTGATAATGAAAATATTATTGCTGTAATTGGTGATGGTTCATTAAGTGGCGGTGAAGCTTATGAAGGACTTAATAATGCAGCAGTTTTAAATAGTAATATTATTATCGTTGTTAATGATAATGGAATGTCAATTGCAGATAACCATGGTGGACTTTATGGGAATCTTGCTTTATTAAGAGAAACAAAAGGAAAGGCAGAGCTAAACTTTTTTAAGGCAATAGGATTTGATTATTATTTCGTAGAAGATGGAAATAATATAGAAAGTCTTGTTGAAACGTTCAGAAAAGTTAAAGATGTCGATCATCCAGTTGTTATTCATATGAATACAACAAAAGGAAAAGGACTTAAAGTAGCAGAAGAAAATAAAGAGCATTGGCATTGGATTCTTCCAGGAGAAGTGGATGGAACATGTAAATCTAATATGTCTGGAGAAAATTATGCAACAATAACTGCAGATTATATAACAGAAAAGTATAAAGAAGATAGAACTGTTATTGCTATTTCTCCTGCAACTCCTGGAGTAACAGGATTTACACCTGAATTTAGAGAAAATGCTGGCATTCATTATACTGATGTGGGCATTGCAGAAGAACATGCAGTGGCATTTTCATCAGGAATAGCAGCTAATGGAGGAAAGCCTATAATTGGTATTATGAGTTCATTCATCCAACGTACTTATGATCAGTTATCACAGGATTTATGTTTAAATAATAATTCAGCAACTATACTTGTATTTGGAGGAGGAATTTCAGGTGGAGATGCTACACATCTTGGTACATTTGATATTCCATTAATAAGCAATATTCCAAACATGGTATATTTAGCTCCAACTAGCAAAGAGGAATATTTAGCAATGCTTGACTGGTCAGTAGAACAGAATGATCATCCAGTTGCAATAAGAATTCCAAGTGGAAAGTTAATATCTACAGGTATTAAAGATACAAGTGATTATTCAATTTTAAATAAATATAAAGTTGAAGAAGAAGGAAATAAAGTTGCAATTATAGCTTTAGGAAGTTTTTTAGAACTTGGTAGAAATGTAAAGAAAGCACTAAAAGAAAAGATGGGAATAGATGCAACAGTAATAAATCCACGTTTTATTACTGGAATTGATAAAGAATTATTAGAATCCCTAAAAGATAATCATGAGCTTGTTATTACATTAGAGGATGGAATGCTTGATGGAGGCTTTGGTGAAAAGATTACACGTTTCTATGGAGCATCAGATATGAAAGTATTAAACTTTGGAAGTAACAAGGAGTTTACTGACAGAATATCATTAGATGAATTATATGAACGTTATCATTTAAAAGAAGATTTAATATTAGATGATATAGCAAAATGTATTAAATAAAGGATTTAAGTCTCAAGCCGTTTACAGGGGAATATTATCAATAGTCTTAACTTTAGTTGTAGGATATTTCTAAAGAACAAGCGAAGGTTATAGGTAGTATGTAATCAAGAAACAACGCTATCTGGTAAAAGTATAATAAAGAATATAAACAATATAATTTTGAGGACTAGTTGTTCTAACTAGTCCTCAAAATTAGATAAGGGGAAGCTTTTAAAATAAAAGATGATTAGATTTAAATTGAGGTAGATTTATAAGAAAAGCCGTATCTAAAATAGATACGGCTTTTTGTGTATATAAATAAATTTGCTAAAGATTAAGAGAGAAAGATTAAACAAACTGGTTGGAATATTTTCCGGTAATGGGAATTGAAATTCGGTAAAAAGTACATATAATAATAATTGTAAACGTTAAATGAGGGGGTTTATTAAATGAATACGTTATCAAAATTTATTGAAGAAAAAATGGTTCCAGTAGTTTCAAAGTTTGCCTCAATGAGATATATGAGAGCTTTAAAAGCTGGATTTATGGTAGTAATGCCATTAACAATAATAGCATCAGTATTTTTATTAATTACTGATTTTCCTATACCAGGGTATCCAGAGTTCATGGCAAATATATTTGGAGAGGGGTGGGATAGTTTCCTTTCACCAGCATATAGAGCAACATTCGATATTATGGGATTAATGTTAGCTGGTACAGTAGCATATAAGCTTGCAGAAGCGTCCGAGATGGAAGATCCTTTACCGGTAATGGTAATTGCAATAGTAGCATACATAATCGTAACACCTAAATTTGTTACTGCTGAGTCTGGAGAAGTTTTGAATAAAGTAATTCCAATGGCTTGGTTAGGTACAAAAGGGGTAATAACTGCACTTATAATGAGTATTACATCTACTGAAATTTATAGATTTATAGTAAGAAAAAATATGGTTATTAAATTACCTGAAAATGTTCCACCAATGGTTTCAAGATCATTTTCATCATTAGTACCAGGTGTAGTTGTAGTTGGATTTGCTTTATTAGTAAATGGTGTATTCTTATCAATGGATAAATCAATGCACGAATTTATATATGAAATATTACAAATTCCTCTGCAAGGTTTAACAGCATCACCTTTAGCTATAACAGTGGTGGCTGGATTAAACGGATTCTTATGGTGGTTTGGTATACATCCAACAGTTGTTAACTCAATTGTTAACCCACTTTTAAATGCAAATTCAGTTGAAAACTTAGAAATGTACAAGCAAGGTATATTAACATTAGACAATGCTAATATAGGAACAATACAAATGATTGACCAATTTGCTACAATAGGTGGAGCAGGAATGACTATAGGTTTAGTTATATCTATGATAATAGTTGCTAAGTCACAAAGAATGAAGATGATGAGCAAGTTAAGTACAGTTCCAGCCTTATTTAACATAAATGAACCAATAGTATTTGGATTACCAGTAATCTTAAATCCGTTAATGTTGATTCCATTAACATTAGCACCAATTGTATCAGTATTAATTGCATATGGTTCAATATTAATAGGATTCATGAAACCTTTTAATGGAGTTGTAGCACCTTGGCCAACGCCACCGATATTTAGTGGATTCTTAGTAAGTGGATGGCAAGGAGCTGTAGTTCAAGTAGTTGCAATAATAGCAGCAGTTGTAATATACTATCCATTTATAGTGGCATTAGATAAACAATATAGAGCAGAAGAAAAAACTGTATAATCTATAAAGAATATATGGAGGGAATGCACATGAAATTACATAGAAGAATATCAGAAAATACAAAGTATTTAAGTAAATTAGAGAAAGAGTTATTAAAATTGTTATTGGAAAATAAACAACTATTTACATATGGAACATTTACAATAGCAAATATTTCAAAAAAATTCTCGATAAGTAGTACTAGTGTGCATCGCCTTTCGAAGAAATTGGGATATAAGAGTTTTATACAATTTAAGGATGATTATTTTAAGAAGTCAGACAAAGAAGAAGTCAGTGTTGAACAAAATGATACACATTTTATCGAAGCAATGATAGATACATATAAGCTAGTAAAACAGGCAGATATAGAATCTATAGTAGATAAAATGAGTGAATGTAAAAAGATAACTATATATGGAATGGGAATGAGTAATTATTTAGGAAAAATGTTTCAGATAAAATTACAGCTTTTAGGGATTCCAGTAGAGCAACACGACGATTCAAGGTTTATGAGATTATCAAGTAAGATATTAAATAAAGACACTGATTTAGTATTTATGTTATCAAGAAGCGGAGAAACTGGTGAACTACTTGAAGTATTAGTAGAAACTAATATGAGAGGAGTGGATGTAGTTTTAATAACTGAAACAAGAAATTCAACTTTTGAAAGGCTATGTAAGTACGTAGTATATACTGCATTCACCCATGATTTGGATAGCAATATAGATACTAGATTAAACTTTCATATAGCAATGGATTATATAATTAAAAGGTTTGTTGAGAAGCATATAGATAGGAGATAGATATGTATAATTTTGAGGACATATTAGATAGAAAAAATAATGGGTCGAAAAAATGGAGTGAAGAATATATTAAAAAAAGATTTAAACTAGAAGACACAGAAGAAATATATCCATTATTTATTGCAGATATGGACTTTAAATTACCAGATGAAATAATAAGACCAGTTTTAGATAATATTATGTCTGGGGATTTTGGATATTTTGATGTGAAGGATTCCTTCTACAATAGTATTGAAAAATGGTATAAGGAACAGTACAAGTGTGATATTAAAAGAGAGTGGATAGTTCCTTCAATAGGAGCATTAACATCTATGAATTTAATTATAGAAAATATTTTTGATAAAAATGATAAGATACTTATATTTACTCCAGTATACGGACCTTTTAAAGATGCAATTAAAAATAATAATATGACTTTAGTATGTCATAAGTTGTTTATTAAAGATAATAGATATTATATTGATTTTGAAAAACTAGAAAGTCAATTAAAGGATGTTAGAGGAATAATACTATGTAATCCGCACAATCCGTCTGGTAGGTGTTGGAGTAAGGATGAATTGGAAAGATTAATAGGTCTTTGTAATAAGAATAATATTACAATTATATCTGATGAAGTACATGGGGATCTTACTTTAAAGGATAATAAATTTATATCATTAGCTAAATATTTAGACAATCAGAAAAACATAATTGTAATATCTTCACCAAATAAAACATTCAATATTGCGGGGTTAAATATATCAACATTTTTATGTAGCAACAAGATTTTAAGAGAGCATCTTGAAGATGAATTTAACAAAAGGAAAATGCACGTAAATAGATTAGGATGTGATTTTTCAACTATATGCTACAAAAATGGATATAAGTGGTTAGAAGCTTTAAAAGCAAATCTTAATGAAAACATGAATTTAGCAATAGATATAATTAAGAATACAAATATAGAAATTATAGAGCCTGAAGCAGGATATTTGTTATGGGTTAAGTTAACTTATATAAGCAATATTGATGATTTTGTTATTGAGTTAGCTAATAATAAAAAGGTTCTGCTAGAAACAGGTAGTAGATTTATTGAAAATTATGAAGGTTTTTTAAGAATAAACATAGCCACAAGTAAAGAGATATTAAGAGAAGCAATGTTAAGATTAGTGGATTTTTATAATAGTTATAATAGTAAAGATAGATAGGAGAGATTAAAATGAAAAAAGAATTAATTAATACAGTAAATGCTCCAGCAGCAATAGGACCATATTCACATGCAAATAAAATAGGAAATTTAGTATATACATCAGGACAACTACCAATTAATCCAGAAACTAAGGAGTTAGTTACAGAAATAAAAGAGGCTACTAAGCAAAGTTTAGAAAATGTTAAGGCCATATTAGAGGAAGCTGGTACTACTATGGATAAGGTAGTTAAGTCTACAGTATTTGTTAAGGATTTAAGTCAATTTGCAGAACTTAATGAAGTTTATAGTGATTATTTTGGGACTAATCCACCAGCAAGAAGCTGTGTTCAAGTAGCTAAGTTACCTATGGATGCTGTAGTTGAAATAGAAGTTATAGCAGTGATAGAATAGAAAAAAATAATCACATTCAGTTATTTATGCTGAATGTGATTATTTTTTATTTTTATTAGATAATAATAGGCTTAGATCTATTATTGAAAATAAGGATTTTTAATCAAATCCTTATTTTTTATTACAGCTAACTCTTTTAGAATAAAATTTTTTAATTAATTCATTGGAATTTTAGTGTATTTTTATTTCTCTATCTTGTTTGCATTTTCCAAGTATCTAGTTGCACAATGAGCAAAGAAAGCAGATCCTTCTGGAAGTACATCTTCATTAAATAATACTTTCGGATTATGAGCGGTGTAGCTTTCTTTGTCTGTAAATCCAGCTGACAAGAACATATATGTTCCAGGTATATGGCTTAATACAATAGCAAAGTCTTCAGAAGCGCTGGCTGTAGTATCTCCAACTGGCATAAAACCTGGAATATCAAGTTCTTTCATATAACCAAGCATTTCTCTTGTAAACTCAGGATCGCATATTAGTGGTGGAACTGATGGAAGCCAAGAGATGGTAGCTTCGCCTCTAAATGTGGCAGCGACCCCTTTTGCTACTTCTACAATTCTATTTTTTAAATACTCGTCTGTTTCTTTTGATACAGTTCTCATAGTTCCCTGCATCATAGTAGTTTCAGGAATTATATTACTTGTAGAACCTCCTGAAATCTGGCCTATTGTAAGAAGTGCTGGAGTTGACGGATTAGTTTCTCTTGCGATTAACTCTTGAAGAGCCAAATAAATGTGAACTGCTATGTTTAGTGAATCAATGGATTCATGAGGAGTTGCACCGTGAGATCCTTTACCTTTGATATTGATTTTAAATCCTGTAGAAGAAAACATAGCAGCATCTTTATCGTTATATGCACAAATTCCTACTGGAGCTTTTCCAGCACCAACATGAAATGATAATGCTCTGTCAACATGAGGGTTCTCTAAAATTCCTGCATCTATCATAGCTTTGGCTCCTTGGAAAGTCTCTTCTCCAGGTTGAAACATAAGCTTAATAGTACCATTAATATTTTCTTCATTTTCCTTTAGCATTTTTGCTGCACCTAGAAGCATAGAAGCATGCAAATCGTGTCCGCATGTATGAGCCGAACCTGGATTTTTGCTACAAAAGCTAAGACCGCTTTCTTCTGTCATTGGAAGTGCATCCATATCAGCTCTAAGCAATATACAAGGACCTTGACCCTTTCCAATGGTTGCAACTACGCCACTATCTATTATTTGTGTTGGTTCATAACCAAAACTTTTCAGTTTTTTCATAACAAATTCAGTAGTAGAAGGAAGATTCATTCCTACTTCTGCGTTTGAGTGTAAATTTCGTCTAAATGAGATTATCTCATCTTTTAGTTCTTTTGCTCTTTCCCAATAATTCATATGATCTACCCTTTCGTTAAAATACTTAAAGTTCATAAAATAATATATCTTATGAAATATAATATAGTAAAAACGTTTGTATTGTCAAAAACTATGCAAATGTAATGGAATCTAAATATTGCAGTTCATAAATATTATTTTTTAATCCATGAAATAATATAAGTAAAGTCTTTATTTTGTTTATTTTTTATAGAATTAAGAACAGTAAATTCACCATCTATATTATTTTCAATAGCTGATAAATGGAAGTGACAAAGAGCTATTCCAATATCAATTTTAGTTAATCCTTTAAGAGTAGTAAGATAAAAATGTATATTATTATCTTCTTTTAATACTCTCCAAGGTTGCTTATTAAGTGCTGATGGAGCTAGTCTTAACATTTCAAGTGGCTCAAAATATTCATCAGAAGTATTAGGTTCAAGTGGAGTATCAAAGTCTTTATTAAAGAATATTTCTGAATAAGGTTTACGTTTATTAGTGTTACTACCAAATAAAGTTGCTATAAAAGATTTTTTCCCTCCCTCATATCCAACAGGGGCAACTATTGGTAATACTTCATTTTCTTCTAAATTCATGGCCTTTGCAAATTCACCTTTATTAAAGGTTCCACCTAGCCATACAGTACCTAATCCTAAAGATGTACAATATAAAATAACTTTTTCTAATGTATATCCTAGTGCTGTTAAAGATAGATCATCATTTTTGCAAACTGCTGCTAAAAAGTAATTTGATCCCTTTATAACACCGTATGTTCCAAGCTTCAATTCTTTATTAGAATTATCTTTTTTTATTAATTTAATTTTTATTTTTTTATTAAAAGGGTTTTCTACCGTATTAATATAATTTTCTATTTTTTCTATTATATCTTTAGAAAGAGGTGTATCATTATAGCTTCTAACAGAATGTCTAGCTTCTATTAATTCCTTTATTGGTTTATTAAATATATTATTCATAATAAATACCTCCTGCAAATATATTTGACATTTATATGCCTAAAATTTATAATTTTTTTATTGCTTAAATAATATCGTTACGTGGAATAATTAGATTATATCACGTTAAATTAATAGGTGTCTAATTCAAATAAATCATAAATATATAACTAAAAGTTATATATTATATTTAAGTTTTAATATAAAAATTACAAAGTAGGAGATAAAATGAATTTACAACAATTAGAATATTTTAAAGTAATAGCAGAAACTAAAAATTTTACTACAGCTTCTAATATATTATCTGTAACTCAGCCAGCATTAAGTAAGGCTATATCAAAATTAGAAGAAGAGTTAGATGTTTCACTTTTTGAAAGAGAAGGTAGAAATATAAAAATTACTAAATTTGGAGAAATATTTTTAAAGTATGCTGACTCAGCATTAAGAGAAATTGAAAGAGGAAAAGATAAGCTTCAAGACATGAAAAAAAATAATGATAGAGTTATTTCTATAGCATCTACTCACTGTATTGGAGCAACTTTTATACCATTTTTAATAAGCAATTTCTTTAATAATAAGTTACAAGTAAAATTTAATATTAATAATCAACCTACAGAAGAAATTTTAAAAGATTTAAAGTATGGTAGAGTAGACTTTGGATTTTTTGATAATATAAAAGAGATTGAAAATTATCCAGAGATAGAGTCTATACTAGTAAAAAATGAAGAATATGTTTTAATAGTACCTAAAAATCATCACTTAGCAAATAAAGAAGAAGTGTACTTAAAGGACTTAAGAGATGAGTATTTTATAGTATATAAAGATAAAGATTATGAGGAAAAAATATCATATTCTGACTTTATAGATTATACGCCTAAGATATTTGCTGAACCGGATGAAGGTAGTGTTCTTGCTGGATTAGTTTCATCTGGAGCTGGTGTCGCAATAGTTCTAAACACACCTATAATGAATAATAACAAGCTTTCAGTACTTAAAATCAAGGATAATATAGGGCATAAGAGTATTTATATGGGGTGGAACAAAGAGTTATATACTTCTAAGATTAAAAAAGAATTTAAGGAGTATGTTTTAAAGTTAAGTTAAGTATAGTGATGCTTTTTCATATATAATTGATTTGAAATTAATATTATGATAAAATTAATTTGTAATTTAAACTTGTAAAGCATAATTTAATTATATATTTAAGTTTTCTAGGGTTCCGTAGTATTTAACTAGCAGGTCCGAGAGAAAACACACAGTTAATTGTGTACACGGAAGGATAAAAGCCTGGGAGATATTTTAATAATATTTCTCAGGCTTTTTTTATTTTTAATAAAGTAATTTAAGGAGGATAATGTGATGGAAGGTTTTAATTATAAAGATATCTATATTGAAGATGGAAGAAGGGTACTAGAAATTAATATACTCCCAGAAAAACACTGCAATTTTGATTGCATATTCTGTCCTATTGGAAGATCTCATAATAAAATAGATACTCAAAAGTCATTTGCTAAAATAGAAAGTTCATTAATTGAATTAGAAAAAACGATAGAGAGTACAAAGACAGAATTAATCTTTATTAATTCAAAAGGAGAAGCCTTAGTAAATGATAAAATTAGCGATATTATTGATTTTATAAAAGCTAAGGGGATACCAGTAAGATTACTTTCTAATGGATATTTATTAGGTAAGGATGAATATAGAGAAATTGCCAATAAATGTGATGAAGTTATTGGAGAGTTAAAAGTAGTAACAGAGGAAGATTTTCAAAAGGTTCAAAGACCAATTGAAGGATATACGTTATTGGAATATATTTCAAATATGGTTAACTTTAATAAACAATATAAAGGTGATTTTATATTTGAAATTACTATTATTAAGGGTTATAACGATGATGATGAATCTGTTCAGAAAATAAAAAATATTATTAAGGAAATACGTCCTAAAAAGATAATTGTTGCAAGAATGGAAGATGAAAAATTCAAGAAGAAGCTTGGTATAACTGATGAAAGATTCGAAGAAATTTCAAATATATTATTAAATGTTTAGTAATATTAATACATAGTCTGTAATTATATTGAAAAGTTAAAATTTTATATAGGAACAAATTTAATAAAATAAATAAAAATAGCCTTAGTTACTTTTTTAAGTATACTAAGGCTATTTTTATTTTTTATGATATTTTCTATAAAGTGAAGGAGCTATACTTCGAAGTATTAGATTTTTTATATTATAAAAAGTAATAATATTTTTTATGGAAATATTAAAGTTTAATGTAAAAAGTTAATGAAATAACAAATAAAAATATATTATTTTATGTTTACAGAATATTAATTTTCATGATAAAATAGGACAAAATATTGTAGCGTAGTAGGATAGATAGGAAACAGAAGAAGAATATGTAAAGTACTTATAAAGCTTTATAAATACGTAGAAGAAAAGTTTATAGTAGTATAGGGGGTATGAACATGAAAAAAAAGCATGATTTCATAGCAGTGGGATTCACAATATTCGCCATATTTTTTGGTGCAGGAAACTTAATATTTCCACCAGAGATTGGTATAAACTCAGGTAAAGATTGGTTCATTTCCTTATTAGGATTTTTTATTTCAGGAATAGGATTACCCCTTCTTGGAATATTAGCACTTAATAAGGCAGGAACACTTGAAAAGTTTGGAGAAAAGATAGGATCTAAATTTACAAATATTTATACAGCACTAATACTTATATGCTTAGGACCTATTGTTGCTATTCCTAGAACAGGAGCTAGTACATATGAAATGAGTATATTACCTAATCTAGGCAATATAGTAAGCCCTGGAGTTTTTGCAGTTATATTTTTTGGAATAACACTTTTATTAACTTTAAGGCCAACAAGGATAGTAGGATATATAGGAAAGGTATTAACGCCAATTATTTTGGTTATACTTTCAATTATTATAGTTAAAGGTATATTCTTTACAGATCACATGTTTACACAAGGAACAGGTAATGCATTTAGTTATGGATTTATAAACGGATATCAACCAATGGATGCTTTAGGTGCACCACTTACAGCAGTAATTGCAATAAATGCTATAGTAGCATTAGGATACACTAAAGATTCAGAGAAAAAATCTATACTAAAAAAGGCAAGTATAGTATCAAGTATTGGATTTGTATTTGTCTATGGAGGATTATTATTCTTAGGAGCAGCACTTGGAGGATATTTTGAACAAGGAATAAGTCAAACAGAATTAACTATAGGTATTACACATTTGATTTTGGGGAATTTAGGGAAAGTAGCACTTGGTATTGCAGTTGCAGCAGCATGTCTTACAACAGCAATTGGATTAACTGCTATGGTAGGAGAGTTCTTTTCAAAGCTATTAAAAGTTAAATATGAGATTATAGTTACATTAATTTGCGTTTCATCAGCGATAATTTCAATTGCAGGTATAGGTAGTATAATAAAACTTGCATTACCAATACTTATGATTTTCTATCCAATACAAATAATTCTTATATTATTTAATATAATTGGAGTGAATAGCAGACTAACTTATAAAGTTACAGTATATACAACTCTTATAGTATCTATTTTAGATGTATTACATACTCAATTTGGAGTAACAGGACTTAACAAATTATTTGATTTTGTACCATTAGCGAGTGTAGGCTTTGCATGGGTAGTGCCAGCTATAATTGCAGTTGTAGTTTCATTAATACTTAATAGGTTTAATAAGGAAAATATAGATGCATCTATTGATTTACTAGATGCAGAGTAAGAAAATATTAGTCTTAATCATTTATATTATTTGGTTAAGACTATTTTTTATATCTAAAAATTGCTTAAATGTGTAACTTAAAGGTTACTTAGAATTGAATTTTATAGTGAGAATTGAAGGTACTAAATACTTAATATAAAAAGCATATATAAGTATATTATCGTTATATAAGTTACTTACTTTTTTTTAGTAAGTATGCTAGAATGTATGCAGGCGGTGATTGAATTTGGAAAAATATCATATGTGTCCAAAGTTTGAAAATGCTTTTCAATTACTAGGAAAGAGATGGACTGGACTAATTATAAGAACATTACTTAGCGGACAAAAGCGCTTTTCTGATATAGTAGATGCAATTCCAAATATGAGTGCTCGTATGTTAACAGAAAGGTTTAAAGAATTAGAAAGCGAAGGAATTATTATTAGAAAAGTTTATCCAGAAACACCTGTACGTATAGAATATGAGCTTACAGAAAAAGGTAAGGAACTAGAAGTTGTTATGGAAGAAATTCAAAAGTGGGCAGAAAAATGGAATTAAATAAAGCGAAAATAAAACGAATCTCCTATTGATTTTTGGGAGGTTCTTTTTATTTAGTTGCAACTCCATTAAACTTATTAATCCATTTTTTTAATTAGATTAAAAAGGATTGACTAATTGTAGTTAATGTGTAATAATTATTTTAAAGTTAGTTACTAAAAGTAATCAACTAAATAAATTTAACTTTAATAAAATTAACATAGTAAGTTATTTTTATTAAACTATATAAAAGGAGTGTTGTGAAATGTTAAGAAAAATAGATAGTAGAAATATGGGAAGTAGCAATCTTGGATGGTTAAGAAGTAAATTCCATTTCTCATTTGCAGAGTATTATAATCCTAATAACATAAACTTTGGAGTTTTAAGAGTTATAAATGATGACCTAATTGAGCCTAATACTGGATTTGATATTCATCCTCATAAAGATATGGAGATAATATCATATGTTGTTAATGGTGAAATAACTCATGGAGATAGTATGGGTAATAAAAAGACTTTAAGTCGTGGAGATGTGCAATATATGAGTGCAGGAACTGGAGTTTATCATAGTGAGCATAATTTCGGAAAAGATACATTAAGACTTCTACAAATATGGATTTTACCTGATAAGCAAGGTCATACACCTAGTTATGGAGATTATAAATTTAATTGGAATGATAGAGAAAATAAATGGCTTCATATTGTTTCAAGCAAAGCTGGAAATGCACCAATAAAAATAAATCAAGATATGAATATTTACGTTTTAGAGCTTGAAAAAGGAAAAGAGATTGATTTTAAAGTTAATAAAGGAAGACAAGCTTACTTAGTTCAAATAGAAGGTAGTTCATTAATTAATACAGTTGAATTAAATGAAAGAGACGGAATGGAAATAGTTGAGGAAGATATTTTAATTAAGGCAAAAGAAACTTCTCACATTATGGTATTAGAAATGAAAAAACAAAACTAATATTATATGATAGTATAATTTAAAAAGTTGAATAGAAAATAGTATTAAGTAATTTTTTACTTAATACTATTTAATAATATAATTGAATAATAAATAATTAAAATGTTATAATATTAATAACATTATTTAGGAGGAAAGTTATGAGAACACTTAATAGTATTAAACAAAACAGAATACATCATCATTACTAGAGACTTGATCGGTAAAAGCATATACAAGTCTATTAGCATTAGGCTTGTATCTCTAGGTAATGATAAATTAAGTGAAATCATAATTTATTTAGAGCCATGTGGGATATATGCCTACATGGCTTTTTTGCATATAAAAATAGAGACGAGCTTGAAGGAACTTAACAGTCAGGTTAAATAAAACTTGTTAGTGATTATATATTACTTAGAAGATTGTACACGCTTACATAAAAACGGTATAATAAATTTATATATATGTTTTACAGGAGGGGAAGAGATGGAAAGAGTCTTAGAAATACTAAAGGATACTTCATTAACATATCATCAACAAATTAAAAACTTAGCTGCTTATGCAGAAAATACGATTGAGATTTTAAACGTTGATGAAGAAACAAAAAAATTAATAGATGATGGGTGCATATGTACGCTTTTTGAGGGGAATGCACCATTTAGACCTAGATATATAATTCCAGATTATTCTTTATTAATGGAAAAGGGATGTGAGTTTTTAAAACTTTCAGTTCCAGAAGATATATGGGAAGCTACAAATAATCTATTAATTTTTTATAAACATGTACCTTCAATAACTACATTCCCAGTTTATCTTGGAAATTTAGACGAGCTTTTAGACCCATTTATAGAAGATACGAAAGAAGCTAAAAAAGCAATTAAGCTATTTTTACAACATATAGATAGAACATTAACTGATTCTTTTGTACATGCCAATATAGGGCCAAGAGAAACAGTAGCAGGTAGATTAATATTAGAAGTTATGGATGAACTTCAATGTGCAGTTCCAAATTTAACTATGAAGTATGATGTTGAAAATACTCCAGAAGATTTTATGAATCTGTGTGCTAAGGTTGCTTTGAGTACAGCTAAGCCAAGTTTTGCAAATCATAAAATGGATGTGAAAAGTTTTGGGACTGATAGATATGCAATAGCAAGTTGTTATAATGGATTTCATATTGGTGGGGGTGGATATACCCTTGTAAGAATAAAATTAAATGAAGTAGCTAAAAAAGCTAGTTCAGTACATGACTTTTTAGAGAATGTATTACCTTATGTTAGTACCAAAATGATTGAGTATATAGATGAAAGAATAAGATTTTTAGTTGAGGAAACTCAGTTCTTTACATCTAATTTCTTAGTAAAAGAAGGTTTTATTCAGAAAAAACTATTTACAGGAATGTTTGGTGTAGTAGGATTAGCAGAGGCTGTAAATAGCTTATTAGGAGCAGAAAAACAAAATGATAGATTTGGATATTCAGAAAAAGCTAATAAGCTTGGATTAAGCATAATAGAAAAATTAAATAAAATAGTATCACAGCATGAAGCAAAGCATGTAAATTGTTTTGGAGGACACTATGTTCTTCATGCACAAGTAGGAATAGATTTAGATCAAATGGTATCACCAGGATGTAGAATACCAGTTGGAGAAGAACCAGAATTATTTAAGCATATAATGCAATCAGCACCATTCCATAAGTATTTTTGTAATGGAATAGGAGACATATTTGTATTTGAAGATACTTATAATGAGCATCCTGAAGCTTTAGTTGATATTATAAAAGGAGCTTTTAATTCAGGAATAAGATATATGTCTGTTTATGGTAGTGGAGCAGATGTAATAAGGGTTACAGGATATTTAGCAAAGCGTTCAGAGGTCGAAAAGCTTGAAAGAGGAGAGGCTGTTCTTAATAATACAGATGTCTTTGCTATGGGAGCTAAGAATAATTGCCATGCTTTTGAAAGAAAACTTAGAAAGTAAGTGATATTATGGCTTTAGTAAATAAAATAATTCCTTTTTCTTGTGTCGATGGACCAGGAAATAGAATGGTTATATTTTTTCAAGGATGTAATTTTCAATGTCTATATTGCCACAATCCTGAGACTATCAATAAATGTATAGCTTGTGGAAAGTGTGTTGAAAATTGTGAAGTAGGAGCATTATCAATTAAAGATAGAAAAGTTATTTGGGATGAAGAGGAGTGTGTTGCTTGTGATAAGTGCATAAAAATATGTGAGCATATGTCTTCTCCAAAGATTAAGGATTATTCAGTAGAAGAACTTATAAAAAAGATAGAAAATGATAGATTTTTTATAAGAGGAATAACTGTTAGTGGAGGAGAATGTACTCTAAACTCAGATTTTTTAATAAAACTTTTTAAAGAAGTTAAAAAGATGAGATTAACATGTTTTGTTGACACTAATGGAAATACTAAATTAAACCATGAGCTTATAGAATTGACAGATAAATTTATGTTAGATGTTAAGTCTATTGATGAAGAAGAAAGTATATGGTTAACTAAATCATCAAATAAATTAGTACTTGAGAATTTAAAAAGAATATTAGATTTAAATAAGATGTATGAGGTTAGAACTGTTATAGCGCCAGGTTTAGATAGTGAAAAAACAGTGGATGCTGTGTCTAAAATAATTGGTGATAAATGTAGGTATAAACTTATAAAGTATAGACAGTTTGGTGTTAGAGAAGAGGGCATAGAAGCTCATGGTAGAATAAGTCCAAGAGATGATTATATGAATCAGTTGAAAGATAAATCTATATCTAATGGATGCAAGGATACAATAATAACTTAATATTTTATGTATTAAATTTAAGTAATGAAAAAAGATAAAAGCAATTAATTTGCTTTTATCTTTTTTTAGGTAAGTTTTATAAATTTTAATAATACCTATAGGAGATACAGTTGAATATTGTATAGAAGTAATGAGATGTCTACAGGAAAGTGGAAAAAGAGTTACAGTTTATTTTGAAGAGGATTCATTAAAGAAAAAAATGAATTATGCTAATAAAATAGGAGCTAGTAATGTAATATTAATTGGTGAAGAAGAGATAGAAAAGAATGAAGTTAAAATAAAGAATATGAATTCTGGTGAGAGTAAGGATGTTGATTATAAATTATTATAGAATAGGTTAATGGTTATCTTTATAATAATTTTATATTATATATAATATAAAATAGCAAACCTTATTAGGTTTGCTATTTTTATTAATTTATAAACTAAATTAAATCATCTAGTCCATTAACTTTAGTTTGTTCATCTTCATTAATAGGAATAACAATACATTTTTGACCATCAATTACTTCAGATTTTATTTGAGGTATTTTTTCAGGTTTTACTTGAAGTATAACATCATAGTCATGAGTAGCTTCATTGTCTTCTGAGTTTATATCATTATCTTCTTTTAAATCAGCTTCTAAAGTTTCCTCTGCATTAGATTCGGAAAGTTCTTCTAAAACTTCATTATCATTGCTAACTTCTGTAGAGCTTGGAGATTCAGTTTCATTATCTGTAGCAACTTCTTGTTTAACTTCTTCAAGTCTATTTTGAAGTATTTCAACTTGTTTCTTAAGGTGTTCTTCCTTTTTTCTTTGTTCATTTTCTTTAAGAATTTTTGAATCAATTAAATTTTCTGCTAAAGGAATATCATCACCAAAGCTTTCTTTATAAGATTTTTCAATTTTAGTAGTAAGCTCTTCTGGAACTCCACTTTCTATTAAAAGGCTTTGAATATCTTTATCTTTTAAAGTTATTGGTTCTGCGTCTGTGTCATCATACATTTCATTGTATTCTTCTATCATAGTATTTAGATTATCTTGTATGTCCATAAAGACTTTATCAGCTTTCTTTTCATCAGCACCAAAAGAATCTTTAATAATTGATTTAAATGCTTCTTTTTGTATAGTAGCAGTCTGTTTTGAATAACAACCTAAAGCGTTCTCCATTAATTCAGGGTGTGTATCTTTTGCATTTTTTGTGTAATACATAACAGAGTTAACATCTGAACTACGATCAATAAATGCAGGGAATACAAAACCATTGATTGGTGGCTTAACTACCCAATCTCTAATACGTGCTTTTATGCTGTTTTCTTCTTCAAAATATCTAAGTCCAGGCTCTGAAAGTTCCACAGGACATATTGCACATAAAACATATTCATACACTTCTTCAGACTCGTCTAATTTTTGATTATCTTTAGTCTTAGTAAGAACATCATAAGAGTCATTAAAAATAAGTATTAAAAAGTTTCCTGTATAATCATAACTATCTATAATAGATTTATAAAAATCATCAAGAAGAGTATCATCATTTAGTTGACTGTTTTTAAGTTGCATAAGTGAAATTTGTTTTTCATTTATAAGATCTTCGTTAAGTGGAAAATTAAGCTCTAAAATATTATTTCCTATAGTTCCAGATAGGACTTTTTTTGCAATTTCTAAGTATTTAAAGTATTCATCTTCCTCTAAATTCAGAAAAGTTTCTTTAAATTTTAAAATAACATTTTTCTCTCCATTAACATAACAACCACACATCTTACTGAAGGTGCAGTAATCTTTTTTGAAACGCTTTTTTAACTCAAGTATATCTTTTTTTCTCATATATAAACCCCTCAATCTAATATTTTATATTTATAGGTATTAATTAATTTATTTATTGTCATTATTAAGTATAGTATTTTTTTTATGTTAATTAAAGATTTTATTATGTGAACTTAAATCAAATATGATATTTAAACAATACAATCAGATAGAAAATATATTTTCCTTAAATAGCAAGATTCTTTATTTATTAGGTCTTCCAAAAAACGGTCAATGATAATACAATTGTATTAACCGATACGGTAAATAGGGGGAGAGAGTTTTGAATCAAAAATTTTTTAATCTATCCGAGGAAAAGCAGAAAGCTATTATTGATGCAGGATATAGAGTTTTTTCAGAAAATAAATATAATAAGTCTCCTATGTCAGAAATATCAGCAGAAGCCGGTATATCTAAGTCCTTATTATTTCATTATTTTACTAATAAAAAGGAGTTTTATTTGTACTTATATGATTATGGAACAAACTTAATTTTAGATGTTGTAAATAAAGAAAGGGTATTTACTGAAACAGATTTCTTCAAACTATACTTAAAAGGTGGAAAATGTAAGTTAGGAGTATTTAAAAAGCATCCTAATTTATTCAGCTTTATGGTGAGAGCTTATTATGAAGATGATCCAGAAGTAGCCATAGGTATAGCAGAAAGGAATAGTTCTATGACTCAGTTTAGAGATGATAATTTTTTAAGAAACTTAGATAAAAGTAAATTTAAAGATGGAGTAGATATTGAAGAATTATTTAATATGATAAATTGGTGTGCAGAAGGCTATATGAAGGAAAAATTAAAAAATCAACCTTTAGATTTAAATGATCTTGAAGAGGGATATATTAAGATGTTAGATTTCTTTAGAAGAAATAGTTATAAGGAGGAGTATTTAAGGTGAATGTAATTGAGATTAAAGATCTTACAAAGGATTACGGAAATAATAAAGGTATTTTTGATGTTAATCTAGCTGTAAAAAAGGGAGAGATTTTTGGATTTTTAGGACCTAATGGTGCAGGAAAAACTACAACTATAAGACACTTAATGGGATTTGTTCATTCTGATAAAGGTAAATGTTTAATAAATGGAATAGACTGCAGTAAGGAAAGTGATAAAATTCAAGAAAGATTAGGATATCTTCCAGGAGAGATTTCTTTTATGGAGGATATGACAGGAATTGAATTTATTCATTTTATAGCTGATATGAAAGGGTTAAAGAATTTTAGTAGAGCTGAAGAATTAATTAAGATCTTTGAATTAGATCCAAAGGGTAAGGTTAAGAAGATGTCTAAGGGGATGAAACAAAAAATAGGAATAGTATGTGCTTTTATGGGTAACCCTGATATATTGATTTTAGATGAACCAACAAGTGGACTAGATCCACTTATGCAAAATAAATTTGTGGATCTTATTCTATCAGAAAAAGAAAAAGGAAAAACAATATTTATGTCTTCACATATTTTTGATGAAATAGAGAAGACATGTGATAGAACAGCTATTATTAAAGATGGACATGTTATTGCTGTAGAGGATATGAAGACACTATCTAATTCAAAACATAAATCTTATGTAATTACATTCTTAAATGATGAAATGGCCAAGGAATTTTCTAAGGAGAATTTAAAAATAAAAGAAGTTATAGGTAATGTTGTAACTGTATCAGTAAAAGGTGATATAAATCCTTTAATAAAAGCATTAAGTAAATATTCAGTAACAAGCCTTGATGTAAAAACTCAAAGTTTAGAGGAGTTATTTATGCATTTTTATGGAGGTGAAAGTAATGATTAGTTTAACATTATTTAAGAAGGATATAAAATCAAATTATAAAATTATACTTTTATTTTTTGCAATATTAACTTTATATTCTGTAAGTATTATTTATATGTATGACCCTAAAACCACTAATGCTTTTGAAGAGATGGCCAAAAGTATGCCAGAGCTTATGAAAGCTTTTGGTATGGATTCAGTAGGAGCTAATCTTACTGAATATATTGCAAATTATCTATACGGATTAATAGTTCTTATGTTCCCAATAATTTGTATTATAATACTTGGAAATAAGCTGATAGCATCATATGTAGACAGAGGTTCTATGGCATATTTATTAGCTACACCAAATAAGAGAGTTAAGATTGCTTTAACACAGGCTGTATTTATGTGGATATCTAGTGCTGTTTTACTTATATATACATCATCATTAATAATATTTTTCTGCAATACTCTTCACGGTGGAGACTTGGATGTTAAAACTTTTATTATTATGAATGTAGTTTTATATTTTCTTCAGGTTGCAGTAAGTGGTGTATGTTTCTTTGCATCATGCATAAGTAATGACACTAAGCTTTATTTTACAATTGGAGCAGGAGTGCCAGTATTATTTTATTTATTACAAGCTTTAGCTAATATTGGGGATAAGCTTGAAAACCTAAAGTATTTTACTCTTTTCACATTATTTAATACGTCAGATATTATTGCTGGAGAGTGTGTGATAGTACCAATATTAGTTTTTCTATTTGTAGCTATAGTTTTCTATGGATTGGGAATATATATTTTCTCAAAAAGAGATTTACCTTTATAAGAATATAATTAAAATTTAAGTTATTATTAAGTAAAAAAGATGATTTCTAAAAATAGAAATCATCTTTTTAATCTAATTAATAAGACAAATGCTTATATTAATTAGATCTTAATTTTTTTATTTCTTGTAGAGTCTCTTGATATTGTAAATCAAGATTTGCCTTAGTTTCTGCATTGTTTTCAAATGATATTTCAGATATCAATTTAGAAAGTTTAGTTTCTAAAATAAGAAGTTTTTCTTTTCTTTCACGATCATCATTTTTCAAACTTTTTCTTAAATTAAAGTTTTCTTTATCTTGAATAAATTCATCATATGTTCCAGAAAAACAAGTTATTTTATTATCCTTCATCTCTATAATATAATCACAAACATTTGAAATAAAATGTCTATCATGTGAAATTATAAGCAATGTTTTTTCTGTATTTTTTAGTGCGTTTTCTAAAGCTACTATGGATTTTATATCTAAAAAGTTAGTAGGTTCATCTAGAATCAAAGTATTATTATCACTTAAAATGATTTTACAAAGTGCAACTTTAACTTTTTCACCGCTACTTAAAACAGATACTGTTTTAAAAACATCATCTCCAGCAAAGCCGAAGTTATTCAAATTTATTCTAATAATTGACTCATCTAAAGAACTGGATTCTTTTATATTTTCTAAGATTGTTTTATCTTTATTTAATATCTCTTGATTTTGATCAAAGTAACCAATAGAAATATGATTAGATAATTTAATATTATCAGAAGTATTTTTAATAATTTCTCTTACTAAACTTGTTTTACCGCAGCCATTCTCACCAATTAAAGCAGCTTTTTTTCTACTCTTTATTTTAAAATTTATATTTTCAGCTAGTAATTTATTTTTAGCATATAAATTAAAATCTCGAATTTCTATAACTGTTTTTGATGGCATTTCGCTACCTTTAACAATTCTAATTATAATATCCTTGCTTTCAACTGGCTTTTCTTTAACATCTAGATGTTTTATTCTACTTTTTAAAGCTTTAATATTTCCATCTAAGTGTTTTTTAGATTTTTGGTCACCCATTTTAAAGAGTCTTGCTTCTGAATTTCCCATTCTCTTAGGTGTTCTTCTAATAGAATCTCTTTGAGTTTCTTTGCCTATTATTGCTTTTTCTAATCTTTTCTTCTCGTTTAGATATTCTTCGTATTCTTTTTTCTTAAAAGATTCTTCTTCGTTTTTTAGTTCAATATATTTTGAGTAATTCCCTTTATATAATTTAATCTTGCCGTGACTTACTTCTAAGATAGTATTGCAAAGGTTATTTAAGAAATCTCTATCATGAGAAACTAGTAACAGGGCACCTTTATACTCACCGATAAGCTTCTCAATAGTTTTAATAGTTTTTGCATCAAGATTTGAAGTTGGTTCATCAGCTATAAGCAAATTACTATTTGAACTAAGTGCTTTGGTAATATTGATTTTTACTTTTTCTCCACCAGACAAAAAGTTATTATATTTATCGGGTGTTCCTAGTAAACTCTTAATTTTTCCGTCTGTGTAATCGCCAAGATATTCTTCTGTTTGACCAATATAGGAGTAATTGCAATCAAGAAATACATTACCTTCGTCGATTTCTATATTGCCTAGTATAACTTTAATAAGAGTTGTTTTTCCAGCTCCATTTTCTCCAACTATACCAATTCTATCGCCTTCATTAATTTCTAAATTATCTATATCTAAAATTAATCTATCTCCATAATATTTCTTTACTTTATCTAATTTAATTAATGTCATAAAAAAATCCCTCCTAAATTTCAGGAGAGAGTATATACTAATTCTATAAAAACGCCATAGTAGTCTATAGAAAGAATTTACTCCCTCAAATTTTAAGCACAACAAATAATCCTAATAAATAGGAATAGAAAGATACTTTTATTAAAAAAGTGGTTCATTATTAATGTATCTTTTTATATTGTTATACTAATAAAAATCAAAGTGTAAATTACATTCTCATTGGTGAAACTACCTCGTTCTTTCTTAAACTTATTACATTATAGCATATACAAAAAATAAGTTAAATATAATATTTAATTAATAAAGTATAAGTAGAAAAAATATTACAAAAAAATTAATGTAAAGTAAAAATGTACCACGGGGATTGTAGAGATGATAAAATATTATTTGGGTAAATATATATAATGGAATAGGAGATTAAAATGCAGAAGAAATTATTAAGTCAAAGGGGTCCGGTATTTTATTTTTTAGCAGTATGGTACAGACGTATACTTAGGTACAAGCAGTGGTATTTTAGTTCTATTAAGTTTTCAAAGGAAAGAGATTTTAATAAACTACCATATAGAGTTAAAAAGCATCAATCAGTTTTAATTAGAAAATTAGGGGATAGCGATATGCAGTTACAGCTTAATAAAGTTGAGAACTTAAAAATTGCTATAAAAAATATAAATGGGATAATTATTAAACCAGGAGAGGTTTTTTCATTTTGTAAATTAGTTGGACTTCCAACAAAAAGAAAAGGATATCTTGAAGGCATGGAGCTTTGCTTTGGTGAAGCGAGACCAGGAGTTGGAGGAGGTTTGTGCCAAATTGCAAATCTTTTAAATTGGCTTGTAATACATAGTCCTCTTACTGTAACGGAAAGACATCATCATGGTTTTGATCCATTCCCTGATAATGGTAGGGTACTTCCATTTGGTAGTGGAGCTACTATATTTTATAATTATGGAGATTTTCAGGTGAAAAATAATACAAATCATACATTCCAAATAAATCTTTGGATGAGTGAGAAATGTTTAGAAGGGGAACTTAGAATAAGTGAAGAGCTTGACTTTGGATATCATGTATTTGAAAAGAACCACAAGTTTACAAAAGTTGAAGATAAATATTATAGACAAAATGAAATTTGGAGAAATAAGATAGCTAAGTTTGAAGGCGGTAGAATTTTAGATACTGAGCTTGTTACTAAAAACTGTGCTTTAGTAAAGTATATTCCCGAAGAATTCAAAAAGAAGGAATGTGTAAAGTTATAGTAAGGATTAACATAATAAATAACATAAAATAATAATTTATTATATTAGAAAGTAAAAATGATAGAATTAATATCAAAACAAAAAATTTAAAAATATAAGATTCTAAACAAGCTCTATATAATTTATAGGGCTTGTTTTTATATTTTATATAAATTAAAAAGTATATAAATTTTCATTGAGCATCTTGTTAATCTTCTACATTAATTAAATTGCTTATATACTTTACTTTACCAGTTAACACATCATCATAGAAAGATTGTTTATTATCAATGAAATCAATGCACTTATTAAGTTCATTGATTTTATTTAATAAAGATTCTTTTGATTTATTAAGCATATCTTTTCTTTGCGGAATTGTAGAAGGACCTTCTAAACAATAATTCATATATAACTTCATATCTTTAAGACTCATACCACACTTCCTTAAACATTGCAATCCATTTAACCATGCAATATTTTTTTCATCAAAAATTCTATAGTTATTTTTATCTCTTTTGACGTTTGGCACTAAACCCTCTTTACAATAAAACTTTAAAGTTTCATAAGATATTCCAACCTGTTCACATGCTTCTTTTGTTGTATACATAAAATTACCTCCTAAATTGAAAAAATAAAAAAAACTTGCTCGGTAGTTACTACCTACTGTTAACATTAGTATAAAGTATAAAATAATAAAAATAAAGGAGAATTTAAAATGGAATATGTAACTTTAAATAATGGTATAAAGATGCCATCAGTTGGATTTGGAGTTTTTCAAATTACAGATAAGGAAGAATGTATTAAGGTAGTGTTAGATGCTATTGATGTTGGATATCGCTTAATTGACACAGCACAATCTTATGGAAATGAGGAGGCAGTTGGAGAAGCTATTGCTAAATCATCAGTACCTAGAGAAGAATTATTTATTACAACTAAAGTATGGATTAGTAATGGCGGATATGAGAAGGCAAAAACATCTATAGAATCTTCTTTAAAGAAAATGAAATTGGATTATTTGGATTTAGTATTAATTCATCAACCATTAAATGACTACTACGGAACTTATAGAGCTATGGAAGAATTATATAAAGAAGGGAAAATTAAAGCAATAGGAGTATCAAACTTCTATCCAGATCGTTTAGTGGACTTAGCTTTATTCAATGATGTAATACCAGCAGTTAATCAAATTGAGGTTAATCCATTTAATCAACAGATAATGGCGCATGAGTTTAATATAAAGTACGGGGTTCAACTACAAGCATGGGCTCCTTTTGCTGAAGGAAGAAATGGAGTGTTTGATAATCCTGTTTTAAAGACAATTGGAGATAAGTATGGTAAATCAGTTGCACAAGTAATTTTAAGATGGTTACTTCAAAGAGGAATTGTTCCACTAGCAAAGACAGTGAACAAAGAAAGAATGCTTCAAAATATTGATATTTTCAATTTTGAATTAAATGAAAGTGATATGAATAAAATCGCTGATTTAGACAAAAAAGAAAGTTCTTTCTTTAACCATCAAGAGGCATCATCTGTAGAAATGTTAGCAAATCTTATTAGATAGATGATATTTTCAATATTACTTATAAAAGAGTAAAAGGTATATTGAATTAATAAAAATCGGCAACTTTGCCGATTTTTTTCTTTATATATTTTTGAAAAATTTTTTTATAAGAATCTTGACTTTGAGTCGACTCCAAGGTTTATACTCTCCCTTGTAAAGAAAAGGAGGAAGTTTTATGGAAAAAAAGAAAAGAAATTTTGATATAATTCTTGCCATTATATTATTGAGTTATTTCATGATTTTATTAGATAATTCAATTATTTTTACTGGTACTGTAAAAATCGCAGAAGATCTTCATTTAAATCAACGTGAATTGTCCTGGGTAAGTAATGCTTATTCTTTAACTTTTGGAGGATTGCTACTATTTGGTGGACGTGCAGGGGATTTGTTTGGAAGAAAAAAGATGTTTTCTATTGGGTTATTAATTTTTGGAATAGGGTCTTTATTTGTTGGTTTATCACAAAATTCCTTGTCAATTATAATCTCTAGAGCATTCCAAGGAATTGGATCAGCAATTTTAGCACCTACAACATTAGCTTTATTAATGGATAATTACACAGGTGAAGCAAGAACAAAGGCAGTTGCTTACTACGGGGCGACAGCAGGAATTGGGGCAAGTATTGGCTTAGTAATTGGTGGTATATTTGCAAGTATGCTTTCTTGGCGCTATGGATTTTTTATTAATGTACCAATCAGCATAATTATGCTAATTTTATCTAAAAAATTTATCAAAGAAAGAAGTATGCAGAGTGGAAAAATTGATTATATTGGTACAGTTACATCTGTTATTGGAATGATTGCTTTAGTGTATAGTATAGTTGGTACAAACTATCGAGGTTATTCTTTAGTTTTAGCTATTATTTTTATTGTTATATTTATTTATCAAGAGGCTACAACAAAACAACCTATGATGCCATTATCATTATTTAGAGATCACGAAAGATTAGGTGCCTATTTAGCCCGTTTTTTATATTTGGGAGCTATGTTAAGCTTCTGGTTTATAACTCCTCAAATAATGCAAGATAAATTAGGATTTACACCCTTACTTGCAGGTGTTGGATTTTTCCCATTAACTATTATTAATTTTGTAGTAGCTCTTCAAGTAGCTAAATTAACAAAGCTTTGGGGTAATACAAGATTAATGATTAGTGGAATAATAATTACTTTAATTGGAATGATTTTAGTGAGTAGATTTGTTCCTTCATATGGTTATTGGATAGGAATTGCATTACCTATGGTTTTCTTAGGAGCAGGACAAGGGATGACATTAAGTCCTCTAACAGTATCAGGAATTGCTAACACAAATGTAGAAGAGGCTGGGGCAGCATCAGGTGTAGTTAATATGTTTCATCAAATTGGTGGATCTATTGGATTATCAGTTGTTGTAGCTATTTCAAGTAGCATAAAAAATAGTATTCAATCCTATCATGTGGCGATGTTAATTACAAGTACATTTTTATTTCTTGCTTTGATTTTTGTATTGTTTTTAATTTTACCAATAAAAAATAGAAAATAAAAAAATAAATATATAAACCAAATGAATTTAAGTTTTGTGAATTATTAAGAGAGTATGCAAAATAAAGAAATGATATAAATTAAAATTTATATAGATAAGGAGAGGTATTAATGAACATAAAAGAAGCTAGCGAAAAAAATGATATTTCTGCCGATACATTACGATATTATGAGCGTATTGGATTAATACCACCTGTTCATCGTAATGAAAGTGGGTATAGAGATTACACAGAGGAGGATTGTAAATGGATATATTTTGCTAAAGTTATGAGAAGTGCAGGTATATCAGTAGAGTCACTTATTGAATATGTAAGTCTTTTTCAAAGAGGTGAAGAAACTGTTTCTGCAAGAAAAGAGATTCTAAAAGGAGAACGTGAAAAATTGGCTGAAAAAATTGAAAATATGCAAGAAGTTCTCAATAAATTGGATAAGAAAATTGATGGTTATGATGAACATCTCTTAAAGTATGAAGAAAAATTATATAATAGGTAATTTTCAAGAAAAAAGTATTAGTTTGATTTTATATTAGATGTAGAAGATATGAAAAAAATTGAAACTCTAGATACAGGAAAAAGTTGCTTTTTATCACATCGCGATCCAGAAATTGTTAAATGGCTTGGAACAGTAAAGTATAATATTTAATACTTATTTATTATAAATTTTTAAGGTATGAAAATTAGATATGATTTAGTTTTTATACCTTAAATATATTTAAGCATACTAAAATTATATTTAAATAGAGAGATTTAAAAGTAGTAAATATATAAGAATAAAGATAAGAACCTCATTTAAAATGGTTACGGAGAAAAGCGTATCATAATAAATGGGGTTTTGTTATTTAGTTTATAATAGAAAGAAACTATAATATTAGAGAAAAAGAAAATGATTTATGAAAGAGTTTATAATATCTTTAATTTTAAGATATGTAAATCTAGAAATCGTACAAATAGGATAAAATTACATAGACGTAAAAGGAGTAATAATATGAGTTATTGTTTTCAATGTGGAAATAAATTGATAAATAAACAATGTAATAATGAAGGAGAAATCCCATATTGTAATGAATGTGAAATATTTCGTTTTCCTACATTTAGTTCAGCTATAAGTGCAATTATATTAAATCCTGATAAAGATAAAGTATTACTTATACAGCAGTATGGACGAGTAGATAATATACTTGTGGCAGGATATATTAATAAAGGTGAGGATGCAGAACAAACTTTAGTAAGAGAAGTAAAGGAAGAGACAGGCCTTAATATTAAAGATTATCAATATATGAAAAGTAGATATTATGAAAAAACTAACACACTAATGTGCAATTTCATTTGTACAGTAGATAGTGAAGATTTAAGTCAAATTAATTATGAGATTGATAAAGCACAATGGTTTAGTTTTAAGGATGCACTAAAGTATATTAAAAGTGAAAGCTTAGCAGAGGAATTTCTAATATATGCTTTTAAGAAAATGAACTATATATAAAATATTAATATTGTATTTAGTATGGAGGGGAAACAAAATGACAATAAAGGAAGTATCTGAATTAACAGGAGTATCTATTGATAATTTACGTTATTATGAAAGAATTGGTTTAATTCCAAAAGTTCCAAGAACATCATCAGGAATTAGAGATTATGATGAAATATCAATACGTTGGATTGAGTTTGTAATTAAATTTAAAAAAGCAGGAGCTAGCATAGAATCAATTAGAGAATATATTCGTCTTGCAGAGATTGGTGAATCAACAAAGCAGGAAAGAAGACAGATACTTATAGAAATTAAGAAGAATATTGAGATGCGAATGAGAGAATTACAAGAATGCCTCGATATTACAAATTATAAAATAAATAATTATTATAATGTTTGTGAACCAGTTACAAAAGAATTAGTAGACGATTGGAAAAATAGAGAAAATAAAAAAGAAGATTAAAGAGTATGAAGTAATTTCATGCTTTTTCTTTTTATATAAAAATTTTTTATCTTATCTATTGACCTTAAGTTCACTTAAGGGTTTAAAATTTTCTTATAGAAGAATGAGAAAAGATAAATTAAATACAAATAATAAAAAAATGAAGGGATTGGAATTATTTATGAAGAGAAGAAAATTAGGTGATCAAGGGCTTGAAGTATCTACTATTGGACTTGGATGTATGGGAATGACTCAAAGTTATCCACCATTTCCAGAAAAAAATGATATGATTAAACTTATTCATCAAGCAATTGACTTAGGAGTGAATTTTTTTGATACAGCAGAAGTTTATGGTCCTTATACAAATGAGGAACTTTTAGGAGAAGCATTAAAGACACAACGTGACAAGGTTGTTATTGCAACTAAGTTTGGATTTGATTTACATGGAGAAAAGATCGGGAAAAGTGGGAAAGTTATTGGCTTAGATAGTCGTCCTGAAACAATTAAAAGAGCAGTAGATGGTATGCTAAAACGTCTAAATACAGATCACATTGATTTATTATATAAACATCGTGTTGATTCAGATGTACCTATAGAAGAAGTTGCAGGAACAGTTAAAGAATTAATAAAAGAGGGAAAAGTTTTATATTGGGGTATTTCTGAACCAGGAATAGAAACAGTTCGTCGTGCTCATGAAGTTTGTCCGCTTTCGGCTATACAAAGTGAATATTCTATGTGGTATCGTAATCCAGAAAGAGAGTTATTACCGGTTTTAGAGGAGCTTGGTATTGGATTTGTTCCATTTAGTCCACTAGGAAAAGGTTTTTTAACAGGAAATATTAATAAAGATATTAAATTTGAAAGTACAGATTTTCGTAATACTATACCACGTTTTAATTCAGAAAATATAGATATCAATATGGCATTAGTAGATATAGTAAAAGAAGTTGCATCAAAGAAGAAAACTACACCAGCACAAGTTGCATTAGCGTGGATATTAAATCAAAAACCATGGATTGTACCTATTCCTGGAACTAAAAAGCTTGAGCGTTTGAAGGAGAATATAGGAGCTACTGATGTTAGATTTACAAAAGAAGAGTTATGTGAATTAAATCAAGAAATTTCAAAAATTCATATTGTTGGAGAGCGTTATCCAGAAGATCAAGAAAAATTAACTGGAATATAAAGATAGAATATTTTTATGAATAAATGACAGCCATTATCTAGTGTTATTAGATAATGGCCATCATTTTATGATAAATTATATTTTATCAGCAAAAATATGTAAGTATATTCTAAAAGTTATATTACTAGTTTTTGATTAGTGTTTATTTAGAATATCTTTAATCCAATTACTGAAATTATAATTAGAATTAAATAAAAAATTTGCTTTTTAGATAGATGTTCATTAAATAAGAAAGCACCTAATAAAAGTGATCCTACTGAACCAATTGCAACCCAAATACTATAAGCAGTTCCAGCTTCAGTTGTCCTCATAGCCATTGATAAAAGAGTTAAGCTGCTAGCTGCAACTAAAATAACAATTAAGGACCATAGTTTACGGGTAAATCCAGCTGACTTTTTTATGCAATAAACTAGAAGCACCTCACATAAGCCAGAACAAATTAAAAATAACCAATCCATTGTTACACCTCTTCTTTCGAATTTACTTTTAAACCAATAATTCCGATTATTAGTAAACAGCTAAAAATAATCTTTTGAAAGCTAATACTCTCACCTAAAATTAAAATTCCAAAAACAATTGTACCAATTGCTCCAATGCCAGTAAAAACTGTATAGGCTATTCCAGAAGGTAATAGAGTCATTCCTTTAGAAAATAGATAGAAACTTATAAGAACTAAAATAATAGTTATTGCAGTATATCCTAGGTTCGTAAAACCATTAGATTTCTTTAAGCAAAGAGCCCAAAAAACTTCTAAAAATCCACCTATAACAACATAAGTCCAAGCTTTATTCATATTATTCCTCCAATTTTAAATATAGTATAAGACTAAAAAAGACCGGATAAGATAACTATCTTATCCGGTCTTTTATAACCCTCCGATAAACAATGTCATTTTAGCACGTGAAAAATTAGATGTCAATTTTAATCTATATAGATAAACTTTCCATTATTTATTTAAGTATTTATTTATAAAGTTTAGAATATTTGAATGTAATTGGTCTAATGCAGGCTCTTCGATTGGATAATGACTTCCGTTTTCTAATTGTACAATTTTTACTGGAACTTTTTTTATTTTATTTAGAAATGGTGTACTAAGATATAACGGAGTCCATCTATCTTCATTAGGTTGTGTTAATAAAATTGGGCAAATATTAAAATCCTCAGGTTCAATATCAGGAGCATAAGTCATATAAGTGTAAATAAATTTTAATGGAACACTATTTCCGCCAGATGTTTTATCTTTTATAAGTATTTTAAGAGCATTCTTATCATTACATAAAGCATTCATTTTTGAGCAAATAGTCATTTTCATTTTAAATCTTGAAAGACCTATATTAGAAGATAATCCTGATAATGGGACACCTAATTTTCCCCAAAATATATTTTTAGTAGTTTCATCTCTAACTTGCTGATCTCTTTGGTCTAAGAATGTCATTCCGATAATACCTTTTACTTTTTTATTTTTACAGGCAACGTGATATGTTTCCATTCCTCCAGCAGATAAACCATAAAGGAATATAGGTCTTGAATCTTTACTTAATTCATAATTTATATAATCATTCCCTAAATTGACCCAGTCATCATAAGTAATAGTCATTTTTTTATTAACTTCAGTTACACCATAAAGGGGCATGTCTATAGCTATTACCTCAAATCCATCTTTTGAAAGTGGACCTCCAATAATTGATGATAGTTGCCTACCATTAGTTCCTACTCCGTGAAATAAAATAACTTTTGCCTTTGCTTTTGGATTTCTAAATGTATCTAAATGTACATTATTTCCTTTCCAATTCCACCATTCTTCTTCAGGATGATAATTAGAATTAAAATGTAATTTTTGTGGTAAAAATTTTTCAAGTTCTTTCCATGAGTTTTGTTCGCTATAATTCATATTAAATCTCCTTTTTCATTAATTTTCTTCTTTAATAGTTCTTCTTATTCTACTTAACGATTCCGGTGTTATACCCAGGTAAGAAGCAATATAATGTTGAGGTATTCTTTTCTCAATTTCCTTATATTCTTTTTTAAAATTTATATATCTTTCTGTTGCACTCATTATTTGAAAAGCATATTCTCTTTGCATTTTATATAGTAAATTATTTTCTAAAAACTCTATATATAAGCGAATTAAGTTTTCGTCTTGGAAAAGTAATTCTTTTAATTTTTTAGCATTAAATTTCAATGCCTTTATATTTTCTAATGCTTCAAATCCTTGCATACTTTTATTGCTAGAAAGAAGACTTTCTCCTATACAAAAATCATTTTCTTTCATAAAAAATTTAGTAACATCATTTCCATCTTTATTTAAATAATAACTTCTAGCTACTCCAGAAAAAATTACGTATACTTCAGTTTGTTCATCCCACATATTCAAAATCATATCATTTTTTAGAAATTCAACTTCACAACTTATTTCTAGTATTTTTTCAATCATTTCATCACTAATACAGTAGTTATTATTACTAAAAACAGTTTTAATTAATTTATATTTATCTTCTTTTTTCATTTATTATCAACTCCAAAGTTATTTTAAGATAGTTTTTTTACTTATTAGAAACTTTAAATTTATTTTATATGTTACTGTTAAGAAAAACATTAACATTTGTTAAGAGTAAATAAGAAATTAAAATAAAAGAGGCTTAAACTAATTTTTATATATTTAAGCCTCAATACATTATTTATATAAAAAAACTTTAAGATTATCTTCATTATCAAGGGTAGCAAACAAAACGTTTTGGACATTAGTTTGATATACACTTTTTAATTTAGACTCAACCCAGTATTCATCTTTATTAAGTGATTTTAATTCCTTTAAATTAAATTTTCCTTCTTTAATAATTGTCCTTGAAAAATTAAATGGTTTTGTTTCTATATTCAAAGATGAAGGCGTAAGAGGTTCATACTTAGGTTGTAAAAAGACTGAAATTTTCCCATTAGGTTCCCAAGTTGCTAATGCAACTTTTTTTATGTCATCTACTTTTTCTGTACGTAATTCTTCTAATAATACATCGATTGACATTCTTGCTTTTTTTAATCCTTTATAAAGAATCTCACCATTTTGAATAACTGTAATTGGTGGATTGTCAATAAGCCTTCTAAGAAACGGAAACTTAAGAGTGCTAAATACTCCTACAATATATAAAACAAATAATACAAGTGTTGTAGTAACAGATCCCTTTAGTCCAAGTCGTTCGTCAGATAAAGGATGGGCAATAATATTACCAATTACTATAACAATAACAAAATCAAGAAGTCTTAATTGAGAAAGAGCACGTTGTCCTAAGAATTTTCCAATAGTCAGCAAAAAGAAAAAAGCAATAATAGCACGAAGTATCCAGTCAATGTTAGTAAGCATTTCCTGACCATATAAAAAGTCCATATAAGATGTCTCCTTTATTCAAAATAATTAATACTTATTTTATTTTAACCAGTAATCAATAAAAAAATTAAATAACTAAATTAACTAAAATTTATTTACTTTAATATAATAAATAATTGCATCCATACTTGAATTTTATATTTTCTTCATGGTATAAGTTCTTTATAGGTATAATTAACATTTAAGATTTCTTAAGAATTTTTTATAGGAATTTTAAAGTATTAATATTACAATAGTTTTGATTAGCGTAATAAAAAGTAATTATAAGTTTAATTAAAATAATTTTTTAGTATGTAAAAAACAAAAGAGGAGAATGCAATAGTGAAAAAATCAAAAAATAAATTATTTATAATAATTTTGAGTATTATAGTTTTATTAGTTGGAACGGTAGTAATTGATATTATATTAAATAAGACTTATAAGACTAGCTATGAAAGTTTTGATTCTGTAGATAAAGAAATGTTTCAAGAGCTATCACAAATATATAAACAGTTTGATAAAAATAGTGATCAATTATGGGGCGATAAAGATAAACTAAACAAAATGCCATTAATCCTAATAAGAACAAATAAAGATAAAGGAATTATAAGAAAATACGCATATGCAATTAATTTAAAGGTAATTGAGAATAGTATTTTTGTAGAAAAAATGGATATACCAAGTTCTTTAAATTTACCAACAGTTTATAGATTAAGCAAGTTTGATATAAATATGATATTTACTTGGTTACCTTCAAATTTTGGAACTATAGATATGGATAAAGCTAATACTTTCTATTTTAAATATTATCCTAAAATGATAGAAAATCCAGATTTATATTTTGATTTTTCTTCATTTTTAATACATGAATCATTTCATACATACAATCAAAAGGATTGGACATATGACAAAAATGACGGAGAATATATAGAAAATTATCCAGTAAATAAAGAGAATTATGCTTTAATGGGTCTAGAATTTAAGCTTCTAGATAAATGTATGGAAGAAAAAAATACAGAAGAAGTTAAGAAGTATTTAAAAGAGTGGACTATTGTACGTACTTATAGATATGAGAAATGGCCAGAGTTAATTAAAGAAACTAATACAGAGGCAATAGAGGGAACCGCAAGATATATGGAATATAAATATAGTAAGTTAACAGGTGGAAAATTAACTGTTCTTGCAAATAAAGAAAAGCCTTATCATGTTACCTTCACTCATGCATTTAATTGCATATCAAATGGTATAGGGGAGACACCAGTATATTTAGAAAGACCAATAAAGTATGAAACTGGGGCAGCTCTAGGATTAATAATGGATAAATTAAATATTGATTGGAAATATGACATAGAAGATAGTCCAAATAAAAATGGAGAAACTCAGTATGAAATATTAAAAAAATACTTTAATATTTCAGATAAAGATGTATCAGATAATATAATGAAAAAGATAGAAGAAGAAAATAATTATAGTGAGTTACTAAAACAAGGACAAAAAATAGTTGGTATAAAGAATGAAAAGTAAATTTATTTTATGAACCATTAATCATTATTTTATGAACCATTAATCATATAAATTATATTCATTTTAATAATGGATTAAAGGGAAAAAGTATTACGACTTTTTCCCTTTATTTTAAATCTAAAAGATATATTTAGATTTAAAAGTTTATATTAAAAATTAAAAGTTCCAAATTTTCCACTTTCAAAATCATCATATGCTTGAAGTAATTCTTCATTTGTGTTCATTACAAATGGACCATCAGAAGCTACAGGTTCGTTTAAAGGTTCGCCACTTAAAACTATAAATAATGATGTTTCAGTTATTGATTCTACACTTATTTCTCCTTCTACATTGTCAAATAATATAAAATCATTTTCTTCAAAAGTTTTTTCATCATTAATTTTTATCTTACCTCCTATAACTAAAATACCTGTATTAAAATTACTTGGTTCTGATAGAACTGTTTTTCCAAAATTCTTTAAATCAACATTATATAAATTTATCTTAGAAAAAGTACTAGCTGGGCCTTTTACACCGTTAACTTCTCCAGCTATTATTTTTATTTCTCCATAATCATTATTCAATTTATAAATACCCATATCATCTTTTGAGATTGATTGATATTTAGGGTGAGTCATTTTATCTTTCTTAGGTAAATTAACCCAAAGTTGAATCATATGAAGTATACCACCATTTTTTGAGAAGTTTTTTTCATGATATTCTTTATGAAGAACTCCAGATCCAGCAGTCATCCATTGTACATCTCCAGGTCCTATTACTCCATGATTACCTTTATTATCATGATGTTCAACTTTTCCAGCGTATGCTATAGTAACTGTTTCAAATCCTCTATGGGGATGAGCTCCAACTCCACGTCTAAAGTTTGATGGTTCAAAATAATAAGGTGCATTATAATCTAACAAAATAAATGGTGAAAAACGTACAAGTAAATCTTTGCCTTCAGGGAAATATTGACTTACATGAAATCCATCTCCAACCATATGAAATCCAGGACCTTTAAAGTATGTTTCTATTGTTCTAAATTTATCCATAAAAAATCATCCTTTCAAATATATTGTTTAATTATGTTCAATAATTATGTACTATATTATCAGAGAATAAAAATTAAATCTAATTATTAAAATTTATATTTATAAAAGATTATTTACAATAAAAATTATAATTTAACTATAGGTGAAAATAAGTTAATATGTTATTTATAAATTAATAAATAGAATATAAAAACTAACAATAAATAATAAACTTTATTAAATTTAGCTAAAAGAATATTATTTTAATAACTATAGAAAATTGCAATTAGATAGATTATGATTTAGATAAGTATGCACTTTAAATAGAGAAATGTAAAATAAACTTTGTAACCTAAATCCGTTTCTTATAAAACTTAAGGTTTCTTAAGAAATTTTTATAAGTGATGTAAGGTCTCTTTTCTAAAATAAAGTCATGATATTTAGAAAAGAGAGGTAAAAAAATGAAAAGCGGATTAAAAAGAATTTTAGCATTTATAATAATTATTATTGGAATTTTTTATATAGTAGGTTTTTTAGGTACAGAATCGAAAGGTACAAGTACTGAAGAAAAGATATTAGACTTAAAGGATGGAACTGTGAAAGTACAAGGAAAAAATACGATAGCTAAAGAGTTAATATTAGTAAATAGAGAATATGGACTAAACAGATATTATAAGCCAGAAGAGTTAACTATACCAAATATAGAATTTACAGATGAAGCAAATAATGAAGAAAAACATGTAGATGGAATGATTGTAAAGCCATTAGAAGATATGGTAAGTGCAGCTAAAAAAGAGGGAATAATATTACTTGGTAATTCAGCTTACAGATCATATAGATCTCAAACAAAAACTTATAATAATAGAGTAAGATCAGAGGGACAAGAAAGTGCAGATGCATATGTAGCAAAACCAGGATTTAGTGAACATCAAACAGGATTATGTATTGATATTACAAATAGAGATAAATATTTTGTAAAAGGAACAAAAGAGGCAGATTGGCTTGCTGAGAATTGTTATAAATTTGGATTTATTATAAGATATCCTTATGGAAAGAAAAATGTAACAGGTATAGAATACGAACCTTGGCATATTAGATATGTGGGAAAGAAAGTTGCTAAGGATATTTATGAAAAAGGTATAACTTTAGAAGAGTATCTTGGAAAATAATTATATAAAGTGGAGGGGAAAATGAATAATAATATTCTTGTAGTAGATGATGAAAATGAAATAAGAGACTTATTAGAAATAAATCTTAAAAATGAAGGATATAATGTTTTTAAGGCAAAGTGCGGAGAAGAGGCTTTAGAAATATTAGATAAAGAAGAAATTCATTTAATGGTTTTAGATATAATGATGCCTGGCATGGATGGCTTAGAAGTTTGTAGAAGAGCAAGAGAAAAGTATAATATACCAATACTTATGTTAAGTGCAAAAGTAGAGGATATGGATAGGATACAAGGAATTATGACTGGTGCAGATGATTATGTATGCAAGCCATTTAATCATTTAGAGCTTACAGTTAGAATAAGAGCATTACTTAGAAGAGCATACTTTTTAAATACTAAAATGCAAACTTCAAATAACATAATAAGAATTGAGTCAATGGTTATAGATAAAAGCAAGCATAAAGTAACTATAGATGATAATGAAGTATCATTAACTGCAAGAGAATTTGATATTTTATATTTATTAGCTACAAATAGGGGGAGGGTATTTAATACAGAAGAAATATTTGAGAAGGTGTGGAAAGAAAGATATTATCAATCAAATAATACGGTTATGGTTCATATGAGTAGAATTAGGGATAAGTTAGAGCAACATATGGCAGGGAATAAGATAATCCACACTGTATGGGGAGTTGGTTATAAAATTGAAAAATAAAAAAGTTTATAAAAAGTGGGAGTCAACAGCAATTGATATAGCTATTTCTGCTGCATTAACATATTTTACAGTAATAATACTTAGAGGTATTATAGTATTTCTTTATAGATATACTGCAATTCAACTTATTAATAAAATTATAGGATTATGGCGTTATGTATATGAAATGTCCCTTGATGGATTTATTTACTTAGTTTCTGGAATAGGGTTATTTATAATATTTTATCTACTCGTTAAGAACTATAGAAGAAATAAGAGTTTAGTAAATATCATAAACGAAACTGAAATAATGGCCAATGGTGATTTAGATAGGACAATAAATGTTAAAGAAGAAGGCAATATTAAAAGATTAATAGATAATATAAATAGTATATCAAAGCAACTTAAAGATAGAACTATAGAAGAGAGAAAGGCTCAGCAAACAAAAAATGATTTAATAACTAACGTTTCTCATGATTTAAGAACTCCACTAACTTCAATAATGGGGTATTTAGAAATAATTGATAGTGATCAGTATGAGGATGAAATAAGGCTTAGGTATTATGCTAATATTGCATATGAAAAATCAAAGAGCTTAAACCTTCTTATAAATGATTTATTTGAACTAACTAAAATGCAAAATAATACTATTAATTTAGATAAGAGAGAAATTAATTTAGTGGAATTATTAGGTCAAGTAGTTGCTTATTTTGAATGTCAGTTTAAGAAGGCAGACATGGAGTCAAGAGTTGATTTTTCAGACGATAAACTTATAGTAAATGCAGATGCAGAAAAGATCGTAAGAGCTTTTGAGAATTTATTATCTAATGCAATTAAGTATGGTAGAGATGGATATTATGTTGACGTAACAACAAAACTCAAAGATAATATGGCAGTAATTCAAGTTATAAACTATGGTAAGGCAATATCATCAATAGATCTTCCTAATATATTTGATAGATTCTATAGGGTAGAAAAATCAAGAAATAGTAATATAGGTGGATCAGGATTAGGTCTTGCAATAACTAAAAATATTATTGAGTTACATGAGGGAACTATAGAGGCTTATAGTGATGATTCAAGAACTATATTTGAAGTTAAATTGCCAGTTTTAAATAAATAGACTTATAAAAAATAAGATAGGCTAAAATTAGTCTATCTTATTTTTCTTCCATATAAATTGTAATTTCGTAAGAAGCTTTCCTGTATTTTCACTTGTAATATTATGAATGGTAGTAATCTCATTAGTATCATCATTAATTATTTCAGATGAAATATGTAATGTATCTCCATCAGTAGTTTCCTTTTTAAATAGTACTTTAATATTAAACAATTTATATTCATTTAAAATTGATCTTGGCAAAGTATCCATAGCCATTTCCATATACCTTACATTATTTACATGGCCATTAGAGTCTATATCACTATATCTAATAGGATAGTCTTTTACATATTCCTCTTTTTCAATTTTAGGGATATCATCTAAATGGGGTACTTCATCTAATTCTCCCTTAAGACCATATATTTCACTTTGGTCAGGTGATATTTTCATAGGACGTCTTTTTTCGAAGTCTATTAATATGGCTGTTGAAACAACTTCACCTATAATTTTTCCTTCAGAATTTTTTATAGTATTTTGTCTATAGCCATAAAACTTTTTTGTGCCTAGTACTTTAGTATCTACAGTTATTGTATCTTTAAATTTAGGATATTCATATATAGTTATATCATACTTTAAAAGCACCCAAATACATTGATTATGAACGAACCCTTCCTTAGTTTCCCCTAAATAATCAGATTGAGAAATAACTACATCCCATAAGTAATCTACTAAAGATGAAAATTTACATTTGTGCTCGGAATCAACATCGAAAATATTTATTTTGTATTCTTTTTCAAAAATATTACTCACGTATATTTCCTCCCTTAAGATAATTAATTGTTTATAAGTAAATTAACATAACAACAAAATATATGCAATAAAGGACATAATTTCATAAATAATCACTAAGAAATAAAACTAATTATTGTAATTTCTATTCTGTTATAAAATTTAGATTGACCGTTTATAGATTGTCATATTAGAATAACTCTATAATATATGGAGGGAATTTTAATATGAAAAAATTATTTAAATTATTGAGTTTATCAATTTGTATTGCAATTGTGGGGGGAGTATCTATAGGATGTAGTAAAAAATCTTCAGAGGAAATAAACTTTTTAAACTATGGAGAAAATATAGATAAAGAGACTGTAAAAGAATTTGAGAAACAATATGGTATAAAAGTTAATATTGAAACTTTTGACGATATGGAAACAATGTATCAAAAGGTTAGCAGCGGAGGAATAAAGTATGATGTTATTTTAGTATCTGATGCTTTAATGCCAAGAATGATTGAAAAAGATCTTCTTAAAGAACTAAATAAAGATAATATACCTAATATATCTCAAATGGATGAATCTTACTTAAATTTAAAAATAGATCCAGGCAATAAATATTCAGTTCCGTATATGTTTGGAACAATAGGACTTATTTATAATAAGGATGTTGTAAAAGAGAAAGTAGATAGTTGGGATATACTATGGAATGAAAAATATAAAGATAGAATTTTTATGTTTGACACTTATAGAGATACAATGGGAGCAGCTTTAAAGAAGCTTGGATATTCTTTAAATTCAACTAATAAAAAAGAGATAGAAGAAGCTAAAGAATTATTAATAAAACAAAGAGAAATGGTACATCCAATATATGGCGTTGATAATGGAACTACAATGATACCAGCAGGAGAGTCAGATATAAATATGATCTGGTCTGGAGAAGGGTTAAATCTTCAAGAAGAAAATCCTAATTTAGTTTATGTAGTACCTAAGGAAGGAGCAAACTTCTGGATTGATAGCTTATGTATACCTAAAAATGCTGAAAATGTTGAAGGGGCTGAAAAGTTTATAAACTTTGTAAGCGATAAAGAAAGTGCCTTAAGAATAGCTGATGAAATAGGATATACTACTCCAAATAAAGAGGCAAGATTAGAACAACCAGAAGAGGTTAGAAATAATCCAAATGCATATATGCCTAAAGAAATAATGGATAGATGTGAGATCTATGTTGATTTCCCGTCAGATATTAAAAGAGTATATGATGAAGCATGGATAACTATAAAATCAAATAAATAAAATAATTAAAGAAATAATGAAAGTCTTTTACTAGCCTTTCATTATTTTTTTATTTTAAATTTAAATAAAATATTGACTTGGAGTTAACTCCAAGTGCTACGCTATATATGTGGAGAAAATAAAATATTGATTTATGTTATTTGAGGAGGATGTTATATGAGTAAAAAGATATTAGTTTTATCTGCCAGCCCAAGAAAAGGTGGAAATTCAGATTTATTATGTGATCAATTTGTTATAGGTGCAAAAGAATCTGGAAATAAAGTAGAAAAAATTTTTATAAATGATAAGAAGATAAACTACTGCACTGCATGTGAAAGTTGCAGAATTAATAATGGAAAATGCATATGGAAAGATGATATGGCAGAAATTTTAGAAAAAATGATTGAGGCTGATGTTATTGTAATGGCAACGCCAGTTTACTTTTATACAATGAATGGTCAACTTAAAACATTAATTGATAGAACAGTTGCAAGATATACTGAAATTAAAAATAAAGAATTTTACTTTATTATGACAGCAGCAGACCACTCAAAAGAGTCTATGGAAAGAACATTAGAATGTTTTAGAGGATTTACTTGTTGTCTTTCAGGAGCAAAAGAAAAAGGGATTATTTATGGAACTGGAGTTTGGAAAAAAGGTGAAATTAAAGGAAGTGAATTTTTAGAAGAAGCTTATAATATGGGGAAAAATATCATATAGTAAACATTAGTTTAATAAAAAGGAGTTAGAATTTTTATGACTATCAAGGAAGTAAGTGAAAGATTTAACCTATCACAAGATACACTTAGATATTATGAAAGAATTGGATTAATTCCGTCTATAAATAGAAATAAAAGTGGGATTAGGGATTATACAGAAGAGGATTGTGGCTGGATTGAATTTATAAAATGTATGAGAAATGCAGGACTTACTATTGAAGTATTAATTGAGTATGTTAATTTATTTCAAAAAGGAGACGATACTATTGAAGCAAGAAAAGAAATATTAATTGAGCAAAGAAAACAACTTGAAGAGAAAATGAATGAAATGAAGAAAACTATAGAACGTCTTGATAATAAAATTCTTAGGTATGAAGATAAAATTCTAGAAAAAGAAAAGACTTTACAAAAACAAGTTTCAAAATTTTAAAAATATTTAATTATGGAATAAAGCTACAAGTAATTGTAAGGAGTGAATGAGAAATGAATAAAGAAAAAGATTTAAGTAATGGTATTATTTTTGAAAGAGGAGAAAAAAATCCATATCCAAATTTTATAGGAACATCCTATCTTGCTATGTTATCTACAAATCCAGCATGTCCAATAGGAAATGTAACTTTTGAGCCAGGATGTCGTAATAGTTGGCATGTTCATCAAGGCGGTCAAATATTATTAGTTACTGGAGGACGTGGCTGGTATCAAGAATGGGGTAAGCCTGCTAGAGAGCTTCATGCTGGAGATGTAGTAGATATTCCTATAGGAGTAAAGCATTGGCATGGTGCAGCTAAAGATAGCTGGTTTGCACATATTGCAGTGGAGGTTAATCCAGAAAAAGGACCTACAGAGTGGTTAGAGCCTGTAGAAGATGAAGAATATAACAAATTAAAATAAAAAAGTTAAAATGGAGAAAAGGTTATGTCTATTAGTGAAGTAGCAAAGAAAAATCATGATGAATTATTTCTAAATCATGAATCAGTATTAAAGGAAACTGATCCTGAACTTGTAGAGTTTTTTGATAACTTTGTATTTGATGAAGTAATTTCCTATGGAAATCTTGATACAAAAACAAGATTAATGGTTATTCTATCTTCTTTAATTGCAATGCAGACCTTGAGTCAATATAAGATCATGCTTAATAGTGCATTAAATATTGGTGTGACTCCAATTGAAGTTAAGGAAATCGCCTATCAAGCAATACCTTATGTAGGAATTGCAAAGACATATGATTTTATTTATGCAACTAATGAAGTTTTAGAAAGAAGAGGTATAAAATTACCACTTGAAGGCCAATCAACTACTACTATAGAAACACGTTTTGAAAAAGGATTAGCTGTACAAAAGTCTATATTTGGAGAGATTATTGATAATATGTATAAGGACTCACCAGAAAATCAACTTCATATTCAAAGATATTTATCAGCTAATTGTTTTGGAGATTACTATACTAGAAATGGATTGGATGTTAAAATGAAAGAACTTCTTACATTTTCTATGATTCTTTCTATGGGGGGATGTGAACCACAGTTAAAAGGACATATTCAAGGTAATATAAATGTAGGAAATGATAAAGAAACTTTATTAAGTACAGTAACACAATTATTACCTTATATAGGTTATCCAAGAACATTAAATGCAATTAGATGTTTAAATGAGGTAATACCGGAGAAAAAGTAGTGAAAATATATTTAGTTTAATAATTAGTATTTGAACATTTGTTAAGTTAGGAACAAATGCTCAAATACTAATTTGCAATTATAGAAGTAAAAACTTAGAATTTTACAGTAAATACTTTAATATCAATATTTACATGATATAAAAGGGTATAACATGGGAGGGAGAATAGGATGAATAAAAAAATTATATTTTTTGATGCAGATGGAACAATTATTAAAGGAAATAAAATTTCTAACTTAACATTAGAAGCATTTAAAAAGTTAAGAGAAAATGGACATGTTTTAGTTTTAAGTACAGGGAGAGCTATTCCAGCTATAGATGGATTACTAAAAGAATTAAATTTTGAAAATATGATTTGTTCAGCTGGAGGCACAGTTATAGTAAATAATGAAATTGTATATACAAAGCCTATTAGAAAAGATCATCAAAAGGAATTGTTAGATTATTTTGATACACATAATATTATTTATAATATGGAGGCTAACGATTTTATTTACATTAAAAAGGGAGATAAAGAAAAATATCTTCGCTTATTTAAAGTGCCTAAAAAAGGAACTGTTTCAGATAATGAATATAATAAAGCTGTTAAAGCTTTAGAAAGAATATATAAAAGAACAAAGGAAATTGAAGATGCAATGCAAGTAGATATTAATAAATTTCATTATTATGAAGCAGATATCTTGTATGATGGAAAGAAATGTCCTATTACATATAGTAAGATTGTAGAGGATTTAGGTGATAAATATAAATGTGTTTCGTTATCCTTAAGTAAACTTTTTGGTGGTGGAGAAATATGTGAAAAAGAAATTTCAAAAAAATCAGGAATGGAAGTTATTTTAGATTATTTTGATATAAATAAAGAAGATGTATATGCAATAGGTGATGATTATAATGATATTGAAATGCTTCAATATGCAAATACAAGTATCTCAATGGGGAATGCACCAGATGAGGTTAAAAAATTATGTGATTATGTAACAAAAGATATTGATAATGATGGTTTCTATTATGCAATGAAACATTTTGAGCTAATTTAAGCATGTGAGAATTAAAAATAGAAGTTATAAAAAGGAGAAGAATAATTTATCTTCTTCTTTTTTGTTGTTATACTGATAAAAGAAAAATAATTATCGAATAACGATAAAAATATATTGACTTTCGAAGAAAAGGATGATAATTTATAATTAAATAAATTTTAATTCGAGGAGTTAGTATTATGAAAAAAAATATTTTTAATTTAATACCATTTATAGTTACAGTTTTATGTATAATAGCCTACAATGTTATAGGATCTGAAGTATTGGCTGATGGAACACTTGTTGAGCCTTTTTATTTAATACCAATTGCATGGGCATTCTTCTTTATCGGTATAATAGGAATAGGTATAAGAATAGTTTTTTCTTTTAAAAATAAAAATAATTAATTATGGACAAGATATTATAATGAATTTATTACAGCTTATACTTAACATAACAGTATAGAAATTTATAAAATATAATTTTAAGAAGAAGAATTTTTATCTTCTTCTTTTTTTTATAAGATGAAATAGATAAGTTAATTAAGAGATATTAAGTAAATAAAATAATATATGGTCTCGATTTTCTTTACCATTGAAATTTCTCTAAAATTTTATGATATAATGGTTTAAAAAATTGAACGATTACTTTGAGGAGGAAAAGATTTGGATGAATGACTGTAAAGAACATATGCTTCAATTAACAAAAGAGTTTAAAGAATGTCAAAAGGCATTTACTGCAATTGGAGATGAAACTAGGCAGCAAATTATTATAGCCTTACTTGAAAGTGATTGTAGTGGAATTCGTGTTGGAGAAATTACAAAAAGAACTCACTTATCAAGACCAGCAGTTTCACACCATTTACAAATATTAAAAGAAGCTAAAATTGTTAGTATGAGGCGAGAAGGAACTAAAAATTATTATTTTATGAATACTACTGATTCACAGTTTTTAAAACTTTTTGATCTTTTAAAACATGTTACTGAGATAATTAAAGATGTTTCAGATAACGAAAATGAAAAGTGTATAAAGGGAGAGGATTTATTATGATTTTATATTTTAGTGGAACAGGGAATAGTCGTTACGTAGCTGAAAAAATTAGTAAAATAACAGATGATAGTGTTATATCTATAAATGAAATTTTAAAAAGCAAAAATAAAGATATTATTGAATCTGAAAAGCCATTTGTCTTTGTATGTCCTACTTATGCATGGAGAATACCAAGGGTAGTTAGCGAGTTTATTAGAGAAGCTAATTTTAAAAATGCAAAAGAAGCTTACTTTATACTTACTTGTGGCGGGGAAACAGGAGAGGCAATTAAGTATATAGAGAAACTTTGTATCGAAAAAGGATTTACTTTAAAAGGATTTGCAAGTGTAATTATGCCTGATAATTATATTGTTATGTATGATACACCAGATGAAGAAAAGGCAAATAAAATTATAGAAGGCGCAACTGAAGAAATTTCTTATATAGCAGAATGTATAAAGGATGGCAAAGAATTAGAAGAAGGGAAGAGTAAATTAGGAGGCAGCTTAAAAAGTGGTTTAGTAAACTCTTTATTTTATTCAGCGTTTGTAAAGGCTAAAGGATTTTATTCAACTGATAAATGTATAAGTTGCGGTAAATGTGCTAAATTATGTCCATTAAATAATATTAATATAGTGGATGGAAGACCACAGTGGGGAGCAAATTGTACTCATTGTATGGCTTGTATTTGTGTATGCCCTGTACAAGCTATTGAATATAAAAATAAAACAAAAGGAAGAAATAGATATTATTTAAAGTAAAAGAGGTATTATTTATATTTTATAATAAGCAATCAGTGCTCTATATGTTTATATGATAATAATTGTAAATTTGTTGTATAATTTAAATATATAAAATAAAAAGGAGTACTGATGCTTAATGAAAAAATACAGGCAGGCCTTAATAAAAAGGTTAATTATATTAATTGTAACATCTCCAATATTTTTAATTGTATATGGAATTTCATTTTATGAATTATATACTTTATGTAAGTTTGGAAGAAGAAATCATAACATTGCTATATTATTTTTATGCATGTTATTCTTTTTAGGATGCTTAATATTTTTATTATATAAAAACATGAGAGAACTAGAATATTTACCTTATGGAATTATAAACATATATGAGTTTAGTAATGATGGGATAAAGATTGTGCAGGAGGAAAATCTAGAAGTAAAATTTCATGATATGAAATCATTTGATATTAATAATAAGTATGTTTTTATAAGTCTTAAAAATAAAGATATACTTATTCTAAATATCATGAATAAGACATCTGAAGAAAAAGAATCAATAAAAAATATTTTAAAAGATAATATGAAATATAGTCCATTTTACAATATAAAATGGACTTGTGTATCAATATTAATTATAGTTTCTATAACAGCATTTTATGGAGTAAAAATATATAATAGTGCAATAAATTATAATGGAAGACTAGCATGGTTTTTAGAAGACTTAAGAATGAGAAAAGCTTTAAATAATATTGAAATGAAAAACCCTCAAGAAGATAGAGAAAAAACATATAAAGAAGATACTAATAAAGAAAATGAATATGAATATGAAGGAGAAAATGCTCCTGAAATAGAAAATAAAGAATCACAAGAATTCTATTTATCAAGTAAGAATATATATGCTCTAGGAGTAGCTGGAGCTGCATTAGGTAGCAGATCTTATGCATTATATGAAACTAATGATGGTGGTAAGACATGGGACATTATAAATAATGATCCTTTTAACGGAAGAATGGGTGGAGCCACAGGGATAACATTTATAGATAATAAACTTGGATTTATAGCTTTATCACATAGTGGAGGAAGCTATGGAGAATTATATAGAACAGATGATGGAGGTGCTTCTTATAAAGAAGTAAGTTTCCCAGAAGTTAAAGTAAAATTAAATGAAAAAGAAACTTATAATCCATTTGTATTACCTGGAATGCCTTATAGGGAAGGAAATGAACTTAAAGTATTAGTTGGACAAGGTTCTAATGGTGATTATAATGGAGTGTGTAAAGCCTTATATGAATCAAAAGATGAAGGTAAGACGTGGAAGTATGTAAAAGAAGTTCCTTTCAATCAATTAGATCAATATAATTAAAGAGAGATGCAATGCATCTCTCTTTAGTATTTAACTACATAATTACTTTCATCTATTAATTTAATTTGTTGTTTTTTCTGTAAGTAATCCATTATAATTTCACTCATGTCTATATTAATTTCTTTTAAAACTTCAGCATTTTCATAAGCTGGATAAACAGATGTGTTACTAGCTCTGTAGTTACTTAAAACAATAGTATAATCTTTATCCATATCAATTAATTCATTATCTTTTTTCATGGAAACAACTCTGTTTCCAAATTCTTTTGATAAATCTATCTCATATGTTAATCCACCATATGTATCATAATTATAATTTTGAACTTTAGGAAGAAGGAAATCTTTATTTATTTTAACTTCTCCATTTTCGACAACAAAATATGTAGCACTTTTTTCAATAGCTTCTTTTAATTTAGATCCCTTAATTTTTAGAACTTTTAAAGTGTTAGCATAAGGGTAGTTAATTAAAACATCTTTAATAGTTATATCTTTTTTAAATCCTATTGCACAGTCAAATAGTGATAGAGATGAAAAATCGGCATTAGAAATATCAAGTTGGATTTGATGTAATAAATTAATAAATGGATGTCCCTTTAATCTAGCTAAGAAAATATCATCAATAATTATATCTTTATCTAAATGACCAATTTCTTTATCTAAAAAATCTTTTAAATCATTTTGCACATCTGTAAATATTTTTTCTAAGCTTTCATTAATATTATCTTTTAAGGAACTAACATCTATTAATTCGTAGCTCATTTTTCTTGTATTTGTATCTAATATAATTTTAGTAAAAGTCTGTCCATTATGAAGAGGTTGAGCACATATAACTCCATTTACTTTAGTTATAAATGAACGGTGTTGATGTCCACTTAGGATAATATCAATTGAATCAAACTTCTCTAGTAGCTCACTTCCTTGATTTTCTTTAGTTAAGCTTTCAGTTGGGGTCATATTCTCATCTAAACTCTTTTCAAATCCACCATGATAGCAAACAATAATTAAATCAGATTTCTCTTTTAATTCTTCTTCATATTTAGCATACATATTTACAGGATCTAAGAATTCTATATTTTTAATGTTATTTTCATTTTCCCAATTTGGTATAAATGAAGTTGTAAGTCCAATACATCCAATCTTAAATCCATTAAAATCAAATATTTCATATGGTTTTGTATTAAAAGGTAATCCATTAATATTTGCATTTAAAACCTTATCTGAAACTTCAGTATAAGAGTTACTTAAATAGTTTAATCCATAATTAAATTCATGGTTTCCTAAAACATAGGCATCATAATTTATTTTTTCTAATCCTTCAATTATAGGATTAGTCTTAATTTCTTTTCTAGATAGATAGTTTGCAAGAACAGATCCTTGTATTAAATCACCACAATCAATTTTTAAATAAGCATCATAATTTTTCTCATCATTAAGAATAAAGCTTCCAATTTTAAGAATTCCAAGTGGCATATCAGTTACATAATTAGTTGGATATACAAATCCGTGTAAGTCACTTGTTTGATATATAGCAAGTTTCATAAAATTTCTCCTTTCAGAAAAAAGGTGACTTAAACTACATTTAAGACACCTTTTTTATTTATATTATACTTATTTTATTCCCAAGTTGAAGTTAAAGTATTTTTAAATGTTTCTAAGTTTTTATTAACATCTGATTTAGTATCAGCTAATATACCTTCTAATACTGTGCTTATTTCACGGAATGCAGTATCAGCACCTGGTATAACTGAAATTGTATATAAATCTTTAGTTGCATCACTTAAAATCTTAGCTGTTAAGCTTCCTGAGTTTTTGTATTCTTCTGAATCTATAGCACTCTTTCTAATTGGCATATATCCAGTTTCTTTAGCCCAAGTTATTTGATTTTCTTTAGTAGTTAAGAATTTTAAGTATTCATATGCTGCAGTTCTTTGCTCTGGTGTTGCATTATTAAATACGTATAAGTCAGTACCTTGTTGTATAGAAGTTTTTGCAGGATATGGAGCAACTCCTACCTCAAATTTATTGCCAACTCCTAATTTAACAAAAGTTTCTCCAGCCATTGAACCAACGTACATACCAACTTGCTTATTTGCGAATGGTCCTGATAAATATTTATCTGTTCCAGCTATTCTAAAGTAGCCTTCTTTAATACCATCTAAGTAGTAGTTAACAGCTTTAACTGATGTTTCGCTAGTTACATCAAAATTAGGATCAAAAGTTTGTCCTTCATTCTTTAAGAAAGTAGTATAGTAAGTATTTAATGAATCAAAACCAGCTCCTGGTATGTTTTTCTTTTCTTTTATTTTCTTAGAAACTTCAACAAACTCTTCGTAAGTTGTTGGTACTTCTAAGTTTAATTCTTTAAATAAAGTTTTGTTGTACCAAATAACTTCTGTTGATTTGTTAAAAGGTATTCCATAAGTTTTTCCATCAATCTTAGTTGCTTCTCTAAGACTTGGTAAGATATCATCATAGTTATCAAACTTAAGTTTTTCGTTATTGATGTATGGTTCTAAATCAACAAGTAAACCATCTGTAACAGCATTAATCATCCAGTCAGGATATGCTTGAGTCATTGTTGGTAAGTCTTTTGGACTTGAAGTTGTTGAAGTTATCTTTTGTTGTAAGTCTGGATAACTTGATTGGTTTTGTAATGTTACTTTAATATTTGGATTTTCAGATGTAAACTTTTCTGTAAGTTTTTGAAGAGACTTTTCTTGCTCTCCATTCATTGCATGCCAGAATGTAATTTCAACTGGATCCTTGATTTCTGTAACGATGTCTTCATTTCCTTTACTGCCTCCATTAGCACAACCCGTAAGTAATCCTAATGATAGAATTAAAGGTAATATTTTTTTTAGTTTCATACTTGGTTTCCCCCCACTTAAATAGTTTGTTTTTTTTCAGGTAATAATCTATCTCCAAATTCATTATAAAGTTTTTCAGGACGATATGAATGAATAGGAACTAGCAACTTAGGTTTAATTAAATTTATTATTTTTATTAGGTCATATGGATGAGCATGCCCACTACATGATACCCTAACAAATTCTATATTATGTTTTTCGAAGTTTTCTATAAAAGGCATATAGCTTGGATCAAAATCTCCTAATGGTACAGCATTTGAGTGAATATAAATTCCACCAGATTTTAATTTGTCCATATGTTTAAGAGCATTTGATTCTAATTGCCAGAAAAATTCTCCTTCATCATTTAAAAGTGTTTCAAAATCAATCTTATAATTTTCATCTAGCCCATACTCTGTATCATCTAATTGATAGTAATAAGATTGATATCCAGTAGCTTCTTTAAGTACATATGAGTAATATGCATCTAAAACAACTTTTCTAGTGTTAGTTTTTATTATGTTTAAAATTCTTTCTATATTAGAAATGTAATAGTTAAATGTTATTTGCTTTCCAGGGTTCTCATTAACAATTTTATTAATATTTTCGATTAATTCTGGTTCATTAGATATTTCTTTATCACTTATATCTTCATCGAATTCTTGGAAAGAAACACTAACTCCTTCTATTAATAAAACATCACATTTTTCACTTTCTTTGCAGAAGTTTAATGTAGCATCTTTTCTATATCCATGAAGTCTAATATCACCAGTATAAGATATTACTAAATCAGGCGTTTCTATTAACAGACCACAAGCACCATAAGCATCATGATCAACTGGCATAACTTTTACTTTTATTTTTCCAACAGATATAACTTCATTTTCCTTAACACCTATTATTTCTCTAGTGTTATTTCCATCTTTCTTTTCATAAAGAGGGAATAGGAAGTCATCATTAATATTTAAAGTGTTTAATAAAGATTTAGTTCCTTCTAATGTATATAAAGGTACATTAGGATTTAAGTAATTTACAATTTTAGAGTGATCTAAGTGAACATGTGATAAAAATACTGCTGTATTTTTAAAATCATCTTCCTTTGATTCGTAACCATTCAAAGGAATTCTTGGATCAAACATATTATTTAAATATGGAACTAAATTTTCATCAAGTAATCCTTGTAAGTCTGTTGGTTGAACTTCAGCTCTTGGATTATATTCACTACCAAAATCGAAGAATATATGACTATCTTCGTATTTAATTTCTATAATAGTCCCACCAATAGTTAGTATTCCATTGTGGAAAGTAATTTTTGTTTTTTTATCCTTTAATACCACTCTTAACAACTCCTCTAATAATTTGTTTTCTAAAGATTAAATATAAAATTAAAATTGGTACAATTGCTATTGTAGATGCAGCCATTTGCAGATGTACGTTTGTACCACTTTCTGTTGCGAAAGAGCTTAATCCATTACTTAAAAGTCTCATTTCTTTACTATTAGTAACAAGTATTGGCCATAAGAATGAATTCCATCCATTAATAAAGCTTAGTATTCCCATAGTAAATAATGAAGGCTTAGCTAATGGAATTAAAATTCTCTTTATAAATTGTAAATCAGTACATCCATCAACCTTTGCAGCCTTATAGTAGGAGATTGGTATACTTGTAAGATATTCTTTTAAATAGAATATATAAAAGACACTTGCAAGTGATGGAATGATTAATGCAGTATAACTATCTAATAAACCAAGTTTTGCAATTGTTTGATAGTTTGTAAATACTACAACTTCATAAGGAACCATTAATAGTGCAACCATACCAAGTAATAATGCATTTTTAAATCTGAACTCTAACTTAACTAAAGCAAATGCAGCAAGTATTGAAGTTACTAGTGTTCCAAGTGTTGATAATCCTGCAACTAAAATTGTATTAAAGAAGTATCTAACAAAAGGAGCTTGCTTCATTGCTAGTGTAAAGTTTTCCCACTGAAACTTTTCAGGGAAAAGTTTTGGGGGAATACTAGTTGCTTCTTGGAAAGTCATAAGACTTGATAAAATCATATATATAAATGGAAATAGTGTAATTAATGCCATTATGACAATAAATGTTTTTGATAAAACTAAATTAACTTTTTTCATACGCTCACCTATTTAGATAATTTTTTTAATATTCTATTTTGAATTAATGTGAAGATTAAAATTAATATAAATAAAATAACTGCAGCCGCCATACCTTGTCCATAACGATTTTCTACATAGAATTTATTAAATATATAGAACACAGCAGTAGTAGCACTATCTGCAATACCAGCTTTTCCATTAAATATAGAAAATACTTGAGCATATACTTTAAATGCACTAATAAAATTAACCATCAATAAGAATGTAATAATTGGTAGCATTTGTGGAAGAGTTATTCTAAAGAACTGTTCCATTTTTGATGCACCAAACATATCAGCAACTTTATAATAATCTTTATTAACATTTCTAAGACCTGAAAGTAATATTATTATGTTAAAAGCAAGCCCTGACCAAATACCAAATATAATAAGAGTTACCATACTCATTGCAGGATCATCTAAGAAGTTTACTGGGCCTACGCCTATAAATCCTAGTAGATAATTTACAAATCCATAGTCTTTATTTAATAAAAATCTAAAAACAATACCAACTGCAATAATACTTGTTAAATATGGTATAAAGAATATTGTTTCAAATATTTGAGAGTGCTTTATTTTTTCATAAACTGTAATAGCAATAAACATAGAAATAATAAGTCCAACAGGTACAACGATAAATGCATAAAGTGATGTATTTGTTATCGCTTTATGAAATTTTGGATCTTGCAATACAAATTGATAATTTTTTATTCCGTTAAATACTAAGTTATTTAAAGTTCCTTTTTGGAAGGACATAATGAAGGTTTTGATTAATGGTAATACATTAAATATTCCTATTATTAATAAGGCAGGTAGAAGAAATAACCAAGCCTTAGGAGAATTTTCTGCTCTATATTTAAACTTTCTCATTAGTACACTCTATCTCCATTTTCGTTGAATATATAAATACCACTATAATCAATATCAAGTCCTATTAAATCACCTTCAGAAACCTTACTATTTATATCTGTAATCAATCTTGCATCTACACCATTAATATTGAAGTTTGCTATACAGTCTTTACCAATTAATTCAACGTAATTTGTTTTTACATTAATTAAAGGAGTATTACTTAATTTGAAATATTCTGGTCTAATACCAATAGTATAGTTAACTTCATTTAAATCTTTTTTAAATCTATTTTTATCTAATAGACTTAAGTCAATTGTAAGGTCTTTGCTTTTTAAAACATTTCCTTCTTTTTTCATATCAAAAATATTAATAATTGGATTTCCCATAAACTTAGCTACAAAAAGATTTGCAGGTTCTAAATATAAGTTTTGAGGGATATCAAATTGTTGAACGATACCTTCATTCATAAGTACTATTCTGTCACTTATAGATAAAGCTTCTTCTTGGTCATGAGTAACAAAGATGGTAGTTATACCTATTTCTTTAACAAGCTTTCTAATTTCTTCTCTTATTCTTAATCTAAGCCTTGCATCTAGATTACTTAAAGGCTCGTCTAGTAAAAGAATTTTAGGATTTTGAACTAGTGCTCTTGTAATTGCAACTCTTTGTTGCTGACCACCTGACATTTCACCAGGTTTCTTGTTTGCTAATTCTTCAATACTTGTAATTTTCATGTACTTTTTAGCAATTTCCATTGCTTCACTTTTAGGTTTCTTTTTGTTTCCAACAGTAAGAGGAAACATAACATTTTCAAGTACTGTCATATGAGGATATAATGCATAGTTTTGAAATACTAAACCTATATTTCTATCCTTAGGATGTTTATCAATGACGGATTCATTATCAAATCTAATATCCCCACTAGTAGGATCTAATAATCCTGCAAGTAAATTAAGTATAGTTGTTTTACCACAACCACTAGGACCTAAAAGACATATAAGTTCTCCTTCATTAATTTTTAGATCAATGCTTTTTAGAGCTTCATAGCCATTGCCATAAACTTTTTTTAGTTTTTCGATATGTATCATAGTTCACCTCTAGTATTAATATTTCATTTTACTCAATACACCTTGGTATTTTTCATTTGTTATTCAGTTTTTACAATATATTGCTTTGCTTGTTTTAGTAATATATTATATTTAATCATATTACATCCTTATAATACAATATTGTCCAAAGATATTAAAGCTTTTTTAACAAAATTATTTTTATGTGAATTTATTTAACGAACTTTTAACTTATTCGCAATTATAAAATATTAAATTATATTTTTTGAATTAAATTATCCAATAATATACAGATGATTTAATGAAATTTTAGTGTTATCATTTTACAATTAATGTAAAATTGTTATAATTTTAATTAACACTATTATAGGAGGGATTAGATGAGGGGCATAAAAATATTTTTATTATCATTATTTTCTATATTTTTTCTTATAGGATGTAATAGTAGTAATAAGTTACAAGAGAAAAGACCTGATGATTTTAACTTTGTTCTTAAATATGGTATTCAAGGAAAAAATCAAATAGATACATTTAAGTCGACATATGTTAAAGATATGGTAAGTGAAGATTCAAAAGAGATAAATCTTAAGCTTTCTGATGAAGACATGGATGAAATTTATTCGATAATGAAGGATATAAATATATTAGAGTATCCAGATGTTTTTAAGCCTAAGAGTGAAACAAGTTCTAAACCTTATGAAGAATTTTACCTTAAAGTATTAGTTAATGGGAAAGAAAAAGTAATAGATTGGCCTGAAGACAACAATTCTCAAAGTGATGAAACTGTTAAATTAAGAAAACTTTTTAAAAGAATACACGAAATTATATCTACGAAAGAAGAGTATAAAGCATTACCACATGCGAAGGATGGATATGAATAAAAATTATCTATATAAATTATAAAAAAATGAAGTGTTGCAATAGGGGAGTGCAACACTTTATTTTTTTAATATTCTAGTATATCTACAGTGATTTTATTAAATAGCTCTTCAACAACTTCTTTTTTTACAAAACCAGTTTCTTCTTCAACAGCATTTGCAGTACCACAAGCTGAAGCATATTTTAAAACATCTTCTATAGAAAAGTCTTTTTGAAGTCCTAAAGCAATACCAGCAACATAAGAATCTCCAGAGCCAACTGGATTTACTGCATTAACTTTTGGTACAGTAACTTTATAAAATTTTCCGTTAAAGCCTGCTATAGATCCATCTTTTCCAAGAGATATAACAACAAGTTCTATTCCTTTTTTATGGAATTCTTTTAATTCTTTTATGGCATCTTTGGCATTTACAATTTTTCTTCCAGTTAAAGCTTCTATTTCATCTTTGTTAGGTTTTATAAAGAATGGCTTTGCTTTAATTCCATTTTCAAGTAATTCTCCGCTTGTATCTAGAAGGAATTTTTTATTTTCATTTTTAGCTATTTCTATTAATGTTTTATAAAAATCTTTTGGTATATTTTTAGGAACACTTCCTGAAGCAACAATTATATTACAATCTTTTATTAAAGCTTTATATTTATTTAAAAATTTTTCTTGCTCTTCTTTAGTTACAGTAGGGCCTGGCTCTAGTATTTCAGTTTGGACTAAATCATCAGTTATTATGGCTAAACACTCTCTAGTATCACCTTGAATTTTAACAAAGTCTTGATTGATATTATATTCTTTAAGTTTATCTTCTATAAATTCACCAGTTTTACCACCTAAGAAACCTGTGGCAATACAGTCTTCTTTTAAAATACTAATAACATTTGCAACATGGATTCCTTTGCCCCCAGGAGTATTGTGAACAGAGTTAGCTCTCATTACAAGTCCTTTGCTAAGCTCATTCAATTTGTATTTTTTATCCACTGATGCATTAAGGTTTAACACTAATATCATAAATACACCTCATTTTTAATATCTATTTTTACTTCCACAAACTTCGATTTTGTGCTCAACTATTTTTTCCATAGCTTCTTTAGCAGGAGTCATATATTTTCTAGGGTCATTAGCTTCAGGATTTTCTACGAAATATTCTTTTAATGCTTTTGAGAAAGGAATTTTTAGGTCAGTTGCTATATTTACTTTGCATATTCCAAGAGATATAGCTTTTTTTACTAGGTCATCAGGAACATCAGATGCACCGTGTAATACTAAAGGAACATCAACAGCTTTTCGTATCTCTGTCAATCTATCAAAATCAAGTTTAGCTGTACCTTTATATAAACCATGAGCTGTGCCTATAGCAATAGCTAATGAATCTATTCCTGTTTTTTCTACGAATTCTTTTGCTTGTAGTGGATTAGTGTACATAGCATCTTTTTCATCTACAACAAGGTCATCTTCTTGTCCACCTAATCTACCAAGTTCAGCTTCAACTGTTGCATCAAATTTATGAGCATATTCTACAACTTCTTTAACTATTTTTATATTATCTTCATATGAACAGTGGGAAGCATCTATCATTGCTGATCTAAAGCCTAAATCAATATAATGTTTAATTTCTTTTACATCTTCAAAATGATCTAAATGTATTGCAATTGGTATATTGTATCTTTTAGAAGCAGCTTCTGCCATTGAAACGATATAATCACCACCAGCATAAGTTAATGTAGAAGGGGTTCCAGCTAAAATTAGTGGTGATCTTAATTTAGCAGCTGTTTCTACAACTACTTGCAGTGTTTCTAAATTATGAATATTAAATGCAGGAACTGCATAACCTTCTTTTTGAGCCTTAATTAACATTTCTCTTGTTGATAGTATACACATTTTCTATTCCTCCTAAAAATTAATCGTGATATTCACCTTTATCCCATTTTTCAAGAAATTCATCAAAATAATGTTCATCACCATTTGCATAATCTTTTTCAATCATATTATCCATTTTCTCTATAAGTTTTTTGTTTTCTTCACTTGGATTAACTTTTGTATCAAGGAATACATCTATTATATTTTCTATAAGTCCAAGGCCTGTAATTCTACCACCAAGACCTAAAATATTTATTCCTAATTGTTCTCTAGAATATCGTGCAGTTTCAACATCCCTAACTAAGGCAACTCTAGCACCTTTAATTTTTGCTGCTGAATTTGTTATTCCAACGCCTGTTCCACAAATAACTATACCTAAATCTGCTTCTTTATTAACTACTTTTTCAGCTGTTAACTTTCCGTATATAGGATAATGTGTTCTTACATGGTCGTATGTACCATTATCTATAACTTCATGTCCTTTTGATTTTAAATATTCAACTATCTTATTTTTTATATCTGTAACAATATGATCGCAACCGACTGATATAATCATCTAAATCCCCCCTAAGCCATTTTATTTAGCATATCTACTCTGATTTGATGTCTTCCACCAGAGTATTCAGATAAAATGAATTTTTCACATATTCTTTTTGCAATTTCTAAGCTAGTAACTTTAGAGCCAATTGTTATTATAGAAGTATTGTTATGGTCTCTTGTCATTTTGGCAGAATGTTCATCAGAAACTTGAGCACAAACTATTTCTTTATGTTTAGCACAAACATTAAAAGAACCAGTGCCATATTCATCAATAACTATAGCTCGTACACCTTCCTTATTAAGAATCCCTTCAGCTAGTATATTTGCAGATTCAAAAAAATCTAAATTTTTTTCGTCTGTTTTATCAATTACATCAAATCCTTTGCTTGATAGGTATTCCTTAATGCAATTTTTAAAATCAGAACTTTTAAAATCAGAACCTATTAAAACTCTCATAAAATCTCTCCCTTTTATTTATATATATTTAAAATATAATTTCTGTATATTTAGAATACTTATCAATATTTTCTTTACTTATATTCTTATCAGTTATAATTGCAGTTACATCCTCTAGGTTGTAGAATTCATAGAAGTCACGTTTGTTTAATTTTGATGAGTCTGAAACAATATATTTTTCAAATGAATTATTTAAGACTGTAGCTTGTATCATACCTTCATCTTCGTTAGAATTTGATATTGAATTATTATAAATACCATTAACACCAATGAAAGCTTTCTTTATATTCATTCTAGATAAAGTATCATTAGCGATACTACCTACAAAGGCACCAGTTCTATTACGATAACTACCTCCAATTAAGATTAATTCATAGCGATTATCGTTAATAAACTTATTAAATACATGTATAGAATTAGTTACAATTTTTAAATAATCTGCTTTTATATATTCATAAACTAACTCTATTGTTGTACCAGGTCCTAAAAAGATAGAATCTCCATCATCTATTTTGCTTGCAATTTTTTTCGCGATTTCTTTTTTCTCTTCAATATTTATATTTTTTTTCTCTAAGTGGCTTAATTCTTCTTTTACTACAAGGTTATTTAATTGAGCACCTCCATGAATTCTCTTTAGTAATCCTTTATTATCTAAATCTTGTAGATCTCTTCGTACTGTCATTTCAGTTACATTAAGTATGTCTGTTATTTCACTAACTTTAATAATTCCTTTTTCATTTAATAAATTTAGAATTATAGAGTGTCTCTCTTCTTTAAGCATTAAAAATCTCCCTTCGAACTAACAAAAACATGTTAGAAATTGTTTTTGAATTTTCGTTTATGTTTATAATATTACGGTATCATTTATGAAATGTAAAGTCAAGGAAAAAAAGGAACAAAATTTCAAAGAAAAATATTAATTAATAAATAAAAATGTTGTTAATACGATATAAAGCGAACTAAAACAAACTTTTTTAAACTAAATAGTATAAGATATAAATATTTTGAGTATATAAGAAAAAGAGAATAGCTTTTATGTTGTGAAGTTTATTTTTTATATTACATAAATTTATTATTAAGTTTTAAAATTTAGAGTTTTAGTTAAAAAGTAAGTATGAAAATATAAATTGTATAATTTCATACTTACTTTTTTATTACTCATACCTCTTAAGAATTAAATATAAAGTTTAAATATATAATTATCATTAGGAGGAATAAAAATGAGAAATATAATTATTATTATGATTTCCACTTTATTTATTTATAAAATTCAAGAATTGCTTGTCGAAAATAAACAAAAAAATAAAAATATAGATGATTTTATAAATAATATAGAAGATGAATATACAGAAATAACGAAGGTTAAAAATAACTATAAAAAAATATTATTATATACTTTGAAGAATATGAAAGATAATGATTTATATGGATTACAAAAATTTTATTATGATAACATTATTAATGATGAGAATATAAATAATATAAATGTAGCAAACATAGTACCAATATATAATATAAAAATACCTGAATTAAGATCGCTAATATTATCAAAAATTTTATTGAAAGAGTGTAGTAAATTGTCAATCAACATTATATGCAATAATAATATTGAGTGTATATGTGAAAATAAAGTAAAAATGATTGCCAATATAGGAATCATAATAGATAATGCTATCAATATAGCATTAAAATATAAAGAGCCATACATTACAATTAACTTTGAGAAGACAGGCAATAATATAAGAATTATTATTATAAATACTTTTAAAGCATTATATGAAAGAAAGTATTCTTCTTATGAGTATTTAAAAAATGATAGCTTTGTGGAAGATAGACATTTTACTCAAGAATTATTAATTGGAAACCAATAAATATTATTTAGTAAAATAAAAGCTATAAATTAATATATATAGTATTGTTATTAAAAAAGGTCAAGAAAATAAAATTTCTTGACCTTTTTTAATAATGAAGAAAAATAGAGCTAAATCATACAAAACTTATATGCTTTTAGATAAAACTATTTTATATACATGTAAATCAAATTTATTATAAATTAATATGAAGAAAAGATTTAAAGGAAATCTTTTTATATTTAAAATAAATTTTAAGTTTTCCTCAACATAATTTAAATTTTTAGCTTCATAAGACTCTATAAACTCTATTTTAGAAATAGTATTATTGTAACCTATGCTTTTTAATATAATACTCCTAGGATTAGAAGGTATTATATTAAGTGAGGATTCAATTTTTATTACATTTTTTATAGTCATACAGACTCTCCCTATATAATGAAAAGTATTAAATAAATAATATAATAAATATTTTAATTTTATTATATGACTGTATGAAATGTTAAATATATGTACGATTTTACACTGGATATATCTTATGTACAGATTTTTATTAATTTATGATGAAGTGAAACAGTTTTGTAAGGGAAGTAAAATATTTTATTTATAAGTATAAATAGTATGAAATTACAAATACGTGTATAAAATTAATGCGATAATGAAATATATGTATATATTTGAAAAATAATGCCTAAAAATAATTATTGAAAATAAATGTAATATAATTAAATTAAAGTAAAAAACAAGAGAGGACAGGCTATGTTTCAAAATTTAGTTAAGATGAATGTTAATTTTATAAGTAATCAGTTAAAAATTACTGATGAAGATAAGATAGATGAAATAAGATATGGTATAGAAACAATACTCGGAGAAATTTTTAAACTAACAGTAATTTTTCTTGTATCATTATACATAAATAAAGAGATTGAGTTTTTTGTAGTATTTTTACTATTTTCAAATATAAGATCTGCAATTGGTGGAAGTCATGCAAAAAGTCTTATGGGATGCTTAGTTCAAAGCTTACTATTATTTTTAGTATTATATTATATTGCAGATAAAATAACTTATATACCAATTTTAATTGAAGTAATTGTTATACCAAGTATAATTTTTGTTTTAAGTACTGTTAAGTATAAAACGAAAATAGATCAAAGTGGTAATGATGAAATTAAAAATAAAAGATTAAGAATAAAATTAATTATTAAGTCATTAATAGCTTTAATAATAAGCAGAATATTTTTTATTCATTTGTATAATTTGATATTTATAACATTAGTATCAATTATAATAGATTATTTAAGGGTTAGGAGAGAAGAATTATGTTAGGAAAATTATCAATCAATGTTGCAAAATGTATGGCTGTAATGAGCTTAGCTGTAACTACAATGGCTTTAAATACTCGTTGTTATTATATACTTGGAGAACCAGAACTACCAAGAAGCATAAAAAATAAAAAATAAAAAACGACATTAAATAAAAGTATCAATTTATAAATTGATACTTTTATTTTTATATTTAAAAATTATCAATAATTTATTTTAAATTCCTAGATTATTATATAAAAAAAGAAAAAATACTAGAAATTCAATGCAATAAATGGATAATTAGGTAATTATAGTGTATAATTAAATGAAATTAGGTTTAAAAGGGAAAAAAAGGGGAATGATGAATGAGGGTTTTAGTCATTGAAGATGAAAGGGTTCAAAGAGATAATTTAGTTAAGATAGTAGAGCGATCATATATAAATACTAAAGCATATAGTGCAGCTAATATTAAAGAAGCAAAAGAGATATTAACTTCAAAGGAAATAGATTTATTTTTTATAGATATAAATTTACCTGATGGATCGGGATTAGAATTAGCTAAAAGTATTAGGAAAATAGAAGAATATGAACATACAGGTATAGTTTTTATAACTACACAAGTTATTCAAATAATAGATGCTTTTAAAAGTACACATTGTTATGATTTTTTAATAAAGCCTTTTAATAATGAAGATATAAAAGCTATTATTGATACTTTTTATAGGAAGTTAGGTATTAACACTAATGTTAATAAAGGCAATTATTTAATAGTACCTATTGAAAATGGTGTTTCTGTTAAGGTATATGAAGATGAAATAATATTTGTTGAATATGCTTCAAGAAAATCTATTATACATACTACGAAGAATGAATTTGTATGCAGGAGCTTAACCTTAACTAAAATATTAAGCAATTGTGTCAATAGTAATATAGTTCAATCTCATAAATCATATTTAGTTAATGTAAATTATATTAATAAAATAGAAAAAGTCTACTCAAAGCTATATGATATATGTTTTACTAACACTGATAAAATAGCACAGCTAAGTAATAGTTATAAAGATTTAGTATATAAAAAGTGGTGTAATGAATAATGGATTATATTACAGCATTCGAAGTTTTATTCACTATAATTTTTAGAAATATATTATTTGAAGATAGTAAGAGAAAATATATGAAGGTGATTATACCTTTATCAATAATTTTAATTTTTTTAAATAAATATATTTTAAGTTATGTACCTGATATAGCAATTATAGTTATTACAAGTATAATTACAATTGTAATATGGATATTAAGTAAGGGAGAATTAATTTATATTATTTTGCAAGTTGTATCAACTACCATGATTATGTGTTTAGGGGAAATACTTTCTTTACCTATAATAACTATGTTACAAAAATCAACTAGTATAGATTTGAAATTAACCCCTATAATATCAGCAATATTGATTTGGATATTAATTGCTTATTTTCTAGATAGACTTAGAAAAAATGAAAAATTAACTTTTATTTATAAGATTCAAAATAATAGAGTTACTTTAAATATATTAATTAATGGGATGTTAGTAATTATATTATTTAAAGTATTAAATGATAGTTTTGAACTAACAGGAGAAGTAGCTGTAGAAATTGCTTTTTATATAATATTATTTATAATATTAAATTTCAATTTATTTATAAGCACTGCTAAAGAATTAAATGAAAAACATAAATTGCAGATGGAAAATAATTTTAGACCAATATTAGAAGATTATATACATAAGCTTAGAGCTAATGAGCATGAATATAAAAATCACTTAAATGCAATATATTCTATTATTCAAGTATCTGATGAGAAAGAAATAAAGAGTAATATAAATAAATATATAGGAAATATTAAAGAAAACAATCATTTAAATAATTTATTATATGTAGACAATACAATTTTGAAGGCAATTTTATATAGTAAGATGTCTTTAGCAGAAGAAAAAGGTATTGATATAAAATATGATATTACAAGTAATTTAGAAGATATTGATTTAGATGATATGGATTTAGTTGTAGTGCTTAGCAATCTACTAAATAATGCAATTGAGGGCGTAGAGGGCACAGAAAATCCATGGATTAATGTTGTTATTTCAGAGTTAAATAATAAAGATAAAAAAGAATATATCATAAGGGTTAGCAATTCAGTAAATGATATTAACCAAATTGATTTATCTAGTATAACTAATAAAGGAACAACAACTAAGGGTGAAAATAGAGGGTATGGATTATATAACGTTAAAAAATTAATCAAAAAAGTTAATGGGAATATATTAATAGAAATGGAGAAGGATTCTATTATTATTGAAGTTATCATTTAAGTGAGGCAAATGCTTCACTTTTTTTCTTATATAATAAAATGAATATTTTACGACAATTTATTTCAAAATTATGGAATAAAGCCTATTGAGATGATATAATTACTAGGTAAAAAGTGGGGGAGGGCATAATATGAAAATTTTGAAAGGGTTAATTAGTATAATACTATATTTTATTTTAGGAATAACTTATTCATTGAGTTTATTTTCAGAAAATAAAAAATTATTTTATGTACTTACTATAATAATAGTATTTATATTATTATATGCAATCATTAAGAATGGATATTTATTGAAAAAGAATAAAAATAAACGAATATTTAGAGTAGGAATTATAGTAGTAAATATTATATTTTTAGCATTTACTTCTATGTGGGTATATGCTTTTAAAAATATTGATAAAATCAATAAAATTCTAACTGAAGAATATTTAGCTTCATTTGAAACAGAGGAGTATAACAGTCAGTTTATTGAGACTAATTATAAAAAACACAGAATTATTCATAAAGATAATTTACAGGCTGCACTGCCAATGATTAATAAATATTTAGATGAAATAGAATTAAAATGTAAAGAAGTATTTGGTGATATGGAAGATAATTTGACTATTAAGTTTGATTATGATAAAGATGTCTTTTATACTAGATTAAATAATGGACATGAAGTAGCAGCAGGATATTATGTTCCTGACACAAACATAATTTATATGTATGCAGAGGATGCATATGATATTTTAATAAATAAAAGAGATTTTAACGGAATTTTATTTCATGAATTTACCCATTATTATTACGATCAATATTTAGAAAGTAATAATGTTAATGATAAATGGATACCGGTATGGTTTGCAGAAGGTATTTCAGATTATGTAAGTAGAGATGAAGCATGTATTGATTCATACGATTTAAAGTTTATTCCTTTTGATAATATTAAAGATTCTGCTGGATGGAATAGTATTGAAAGTGGGGACCAGTATATACAAAGTTTTTATGCAATAAGTAAACTTGTAGAGTTAAAAGGAAAAAATGTAATTAATGATTTAATAATTAATATAAAAGAAGATAACTTTAATAGTGTATTTGAAGAAGTTGTAGGAATGACATTAAGTGAATTTGAAGAGATAATAAAAAAAGATATAGAAAACAGTAAGACTAAATGTGATAAACTTCATAATGCATATGATTATAAAAAATATAAAAGTATTAAATTAAAAGGACTGGAAGAATATTTAAAAACAAATACAGATAATATAGATGCATATCAAGTATTATCAAACTTTTATGTTAATGATGGCAAAGTTAATGCAGCAATAAAGCTTTTAAAAAGAGGAATTGAATTAAATCCAGATGACAAGATTTTAAAAAATTCATTAGAGATGGTTCTAAATGGGGAATATTAAATTAAAAACTAACTATTATTAAATATTCAAAAATATAATCTATAAAGTAGATAGATTAAAAAAATCTACTTTATAGATTTTTTCATTTATAATAGAACTATGAAATTAAAATTCGATTGAAAAGAGGAGTACGAAAAATGAATATTAAATTTATAACAATAAAAGTAAAGAATTTAGAAGAATCAATAAGGTTTTATAAAGAGATTTTAGAGCTTAAAGAGGTAAGAAGAATAAATCCTATGAAAGGAACTAAAATAGCTTTTTTAGAAGATAATAATGCTGGAACAATTGAGTTAATAGAAAATGAGGAAATATCTAAAGTATATGATATATCTAAAGAATCAATGGTATCAATTGGATTTAAGGTTAAAAATATAAATGAAAAAATAGATGAATTAAAAAATAGAAAAATAAATATAATAAGAGGCCCAATTGAAGTGCCAGGTGGCTCTAAACTTGCATTTATAAAGGATCCAAATGGAATTGAGATAGAGTTTATTGAAGAGAATATATAAAATAAGAGGAGATAAAGTTATGAAAGTAAATTTAAATGATGTAATAGAGGCAATAGAATTTGAAGGAGAATTATTAAAGCATTACTATAATAAGTCTACACCATTTAAAAGAGCATCCAGAAGAGTATATTCAATTACCAAATAAAGATGAGATAAATGAAGAAACTATGATGATTCAATTTTTAAAGTCTTTAGATAATGATACTAAGGAAAAAGATATAGAAGGAGATTCAATAAGAAAATATATTGAAAGCATTGGAAAGCTAAGTGAATGGTATGATTATAGAGAAAATGCAGAATATAATATAGCAAAAGAATGGTGTGAGAAACATAATATTCAATATATAGAATAGAAAATATAAATTAAACAATTACTTTATATGAAATATTAAAAAGAACTACTTATATAAGTAGTTCTTTTATTTAGTGAAATTCATATCCGTATAAAAATACATTAAGTTTTTCTTTTAATGAGTTAAAATAGATTTCCTTTTCATTTAGACGTTTAAAATTTTGACTATCATAAAATCTGTAGTTACATCTAGTATCTGTATATAGATATATAGATTGTACATCCATACTTCTCATATAATTAAATAAATAACTAATTAGAGTCTTCCCAATTCCAAGGCCTCTTGATTCTTTAGACACAATAAATAATTGTATACAACCTTGAAAATAATCTTTTCGTCCTTCTATAATTTCATTATAAGTATCTTTGATTTGCAATAATTCATTAATTACCGTTTTGTTTTCTTTAACTTCCATAATTGATTCAAGTTCATTAGTATTAGTACTTAAAGGATTAATTTCCTCAATTAATTTAGTATTATCTTTGTTTGCCTTTCCTAAAATAACACCTATTACTTTATTATCTTTTTCTGCTACTTTGCTAAAGGAACTTTCTAAAACGCAATTTTGTAGATAGGAGGTTAATACGGAATCTAAAAAGATTTTATCTTTAATAAATTCATTAAAACCAAATGCCTCACCAATCAAGTTTTTAATAGTATTATAATCTTTTTTAGTTAGCTCCCTATATAGTATTTTACTCATATTTATCCACTATCCTTTCATATATAAAATATTCAAATTGGAATTTTAATTTAAAAATACCTTATAATGATAATAAGGTGTACTCTAAGGGGAGAGTCAATGATAATTTTAAAATTAAAGGAAGTGCTGGTGTGAAAAACTTATATTCTATTGGTGAAGTTTCAAAAATTAAAGAAGTTACAATAAAGGCGTTAAGATATTATCACAAAATGGGTATACTTACTCCAAAATATATTGATAAAATAACAGGCTATAGATATTATTCTATAGATCAATTTATTTATATAGATATTATAAAAGGCTGTAGGGCTTTAGGGACTAGTATAGTTGAACTTCAAGAAATATTTAAAGAATGCAATACTGATAAGTTATTAAAATTCTTACAGTTAAAAAGGTATGAAGCAGAAGAAAATATAAATAAAATGCAAGAAATAATAAAGAATATAGATATATTAAATGAGTTTGTGGAGAATTCTAATAATATTTTGAAAAATGATGAAATATCTATTGAGTTATTAAAAAAGCGTTATATAGTTGTAGCCCCATGTAAAGAAGTTGGAGATTTAAAGGAGTTAATTTATTATTCAGATTTAGAAAAGATAGTTAAAGAGAAAGGCGTAGAAACATCTATTGAAAGAGGAATTATATATAATTTTAATTTAGAGGGAGATATTAGTCCTAAATATGTTTTTTATGGAATTAAAGAAAACAATAATATGGAGATTAATGAGAATATAAAAGTATTACCAAAGGGAGAGTATTTAACAGTATCTTATAGTAAAGAAAATGTGAATAAGTGCAGAAGAAAAATAGCTAATTATATAAAAGAAAAAAATTTAAAAATAAAGAGTTTTATTGAATTAGATTTAATTAATGATCTTTTTGATACAGAATCATACAACTGTCAAATCCAAATGCTTATAGAAAATGCGTAAATATTTTTATTGTAATATATAGAAAACAAAAAGAGCGGGAAAGTCCACTCTTTTTATTATGAATTTAATTTATTACTTTTGAGATTACTATTAAAGTTAATATATAATATAACCCCTGTTAAGAAAGTTATTACTTCAGTTATAGTTGATGACCAAATTACTCCATGAAGCCCAAATAAATAATGAAAAATAATAATTATAGGAATATAAAGTATTCCTTGAGCTACTGCCATAATCATAGTTGGAATTGCCTTTCCAGATGCTTGGAACACTCCCATAAGTAAACCTGTAAATCCATTAAATAGGGCAGATATTAACATAGCAATTAAAATATATGTACCTATGCTTAAAACTGAAGAATCATTAGAAAATAAATTAATGATTGGATTTCTAAAAATATATACTGAAATTACAAATATTAATGAGATAGTGCCAATGAAAATTGCAGATTGTTTTATTCCAGATTTTAATCTTTTAAAATTCCCATTTGAGAAATTATAAGCTAACAAAGGCATAATTCCTAAGAAAATTCCCATTGATAAAAACTCAGGGACTTGTACAATACGCAAAGCAATTCCAAATCCAGCAACTACATTATCACCATACTCTATTGAGTAGTTATTTAAAAGAAGGGTTGTTACAATCATAAATGACATTTGTAAAAGTTCGGATACTCCGATTTTATAAATTTCTATTTGATCTTTAAGTGAAACTTTAAATTTTCCAATAAAGCCTTTAAGATGTTCACTTTTATATTGTAAAAAATATATATAGTAAATTGCAGAACCTAAGTTAGCTAATGACATTGCTAAAGCAGCACCAACAACATCTAAGTTGAAATATAAAATTAGTAATGGGTCAAATATTAAATTTAATAAAGCACTAATACCCATTCCATACATAGATTCTCTTGAAGCCCCTTCAGATCTAACAACTTGCTCTAAAGCAAAATTTAATATCATAGTAAATCCACAAATAAATAGTGTAATTGAGTAATTATAAGTTAGATTAAATGTAATGCTATTTGCACCTAATAGGTATATTAATGGATTCATAAAAAAGAATGAAAGAACACCGAGTATTATTCCAAAAACTATACTTGAAATTGTAACATAACCTACGATTGCTTTAGCTTTTTCATACTGCTTTTTTGCAATTAAACGAGTAATATAAGTACTTCCCCCTACACCAAACATATTTCCAATAGCCATAAGGATAGTTAGGATTGGTAGTCCTAATGTTATAGCTGATAAGGCAGCTGTATTATGTAATTGCCCTATAAAATAAGCATTAATTATATTGTATACTGTACCAATTGACATACCTATCATCATTGGTATAGATAAACGTTTAATAGCCTTATGTATAGGGGCTTTTTCTAGATAATATTCATTAGATTGTTTTAATGTATTTTCCAAAACAAAATACCTCCTTAAAATTATATTAAAAATCTAATAGTTAGAATTCTAACTAAAATATTATAAATAACTATAAACTACTAAAATTAAATTTAAATAGATTGATTTATTTTAGATAATAATTTTTCTAATGTTTTAAGCTCTTCTTCAGTAAGAGAATTAGTAATTTTATTTTCAAGATCAGAAAATACTTCATTAAAATCATTTATTAACTTTTCACCTTTAGGTAAAACGTAAAGATTTTTTTGTCTTTCATTATCTGATGGAATACGTCTTTCTATGTATTCATTCTTTTCTAATCCCTTAAGCATACTAGTTATAGTAGCACCTCTTTTATGAAAAACATCTGCTAAATCCTTTTGGATTATACCTTCATCTTGATGATCATAAATGTAACCAATTACCCTACCTTGTTGTGAATTAAGACCTAACTCACCAATACGTCTATCAGCTTCTCTTTTAAGTTTTATACTTATAATTTGAAATAAAGTTGAGAAAGTTGTATTAGGCATTCTATCTTTTGAACTCATAAATCAAAACTCCTTAAACAATTAATAAAAATAAGATAACACTTTAAAAGTAAAATGTCAAATAGTTAGAATTCTAACTAAAATAATATAATGTAATTTAATATATAGATTAATCTAAATTGGACGATTTATTACTTTTGAATTACATTCTAGTTATGGTAAAATTATACTTGGTATTATACACTATAACAAAAAGAAACAGGTGAATATAATGAATGCAGAAGAAAATTTAATATTAATTAAAGAAGAGGATCAGACGGAAAAAATAATATGGTGTAAAAGAAATGCTGGAAAATATGATATAACATTTAAAAATAATAAAACATATCATTATAACTTTACAAATGTTTTGTGGGTTAAGAAAACTAAAGAAATAAATCCTGAAATAACAATATTATATGAAGGCAATAATCCGATAACAGGTATAAAAAAAATAATACAGTTTGAAGATTTTATAAAAGTATGGTTTAAAAATAATTATAAAAAGGTATATAAAATTTCTAATATACGAATAGAAGAAAGTAATTTAAATAATGAACATTCAAAAAATATATTTGAGTATTTAAAGGAATTATCAAAAATAGTAAGTATTCAAGTAGAATATGATAGTAGTATATTGAGAAAAGCATATGAAAGAATTAATACTATTAGTCCAAATAGTGTTTTATCATCATATTTAAGTAATAAAAGCATAAAGAAATTAAATAATAATAGAAAAGTAATATTTCCGTTTGGGTGCAATTTAAGTCAAAGAGAAGCGACAGAAAAAGCATTAACAAATCAAATTAGTGTTATTGAAGGGCCGCCGGGAACTGGAAAAACTCAAACTATATTAAATATAATTGCTAATGCATTGATAAGAAATAAGACAGTAGCCGTAGTTTCAAACAATAATTCTGCTACAGCAAATGTTTTAGAAAAGCTTGAAAAGTATGGATTAAGTTTTATATGTGCTTATCTAGGAAATAATGATAATAAAGATAAATTCTTTGATTCACAAGAGCTATCATACCCTAATATGCAATCATGGTATAGAAATGATGAAAAAATAGAAAAGCTTATAGAAGAATTAAAAGTATTAAGAAAAAATATTGATATTATGTTAGATAAACAAAATAAATTAGCTAAATTAAAAGAAGAACAATCAGAAGTTTTTACAGAGATTCAATATTTTAAAGATTATTATGATAACGAGAAGTTAGATAATATATATTATAAATCCATTTATAATAATAATTCAGATTCTTTAATGAAGGCTTTAGTAGAGTATGAATTTATTATAGAGAATAAAGGGAATTTTAAATTAATTAATAAAATAAGAAATTTATTTAAGTATGGAATAATAAGTTTTAAATTTTATAATAATTCAAGTGAAGATATATTAGATTATTTAAAAAATATATATTATAATTTAAAAATTAATGAAGTATCCAAGGAAATAGAGATTCTTGAAAAAGAATTGGAAAGATTTGATTTTGAAAACTCTATGAAAGAATTTAGTGAGATTTCAATGGATTTATTTAAAGCTAGGTTATTTAAAAAATTCGGAAAAAAGGATTCAAGACAAGAATTTTCTAAAGATTGTTTATGGAAGAATTCTGAAAGCTTCTTAAATGAATATCCAGTTATATTAAGTACTACACATTCATTGAGAAGTTGTGTTAGTGAAAACTATCTATTTGATTACGTAATTATAGATGAAGCATCTCAAGTTGATATTGTTACTGGAGGTTTAGTATTTTCTTGTGCTAAAAATGCTGTAATTGTTGGAGATTTAAAACAACTACCTAATGTTGTTACAGACGATATAAAAAAACGTTCAGAATTTATATTTGAAAAATTTAATTTAAGTACCGAGTATAAGTATGAAAATAGCCTATTATTATCAATAGTTGATCTATATAAAAATGTTCCGAGAACACTTCTTAAGGAGCACTATAGGTGTCATCCTAAGATTATAGGTTTTTGTAACAAAAAGTTTTATAATGGTGATCTTATTGTAATGACTAAAGAGAATATAAATGATAAACCACTTAAGTTATATAGGACTGTTAAGGGTAATCATGCAAGAGGAAAGTATAATCAAAGGCAAATAGATGTAGTTTTAAATGAAGTTATACCTAATATAGAAAGTAATAATTCAATTGGAATTGTATCGCCATATAGGGAGCAAGTTACAAAGTTAAAAGAGGTAATTACAGATAAAAATATAGAGGTTGATACTGTACATAAATACCAAGGAAGAGAAATGGATTCAATTATACTAACAACTGTTGCAAATGAAATAAATGATTTTATAGATGATGAAAATCTTATAAATGTGGCAGTATCTCGTGCTGTAAAAGAGCTTGCGGTAGTTATATCTGATAATATTTCTCTAGATCATAATAGTAATATTTCTGATTTGATAAAGTACATAAAATATAATAATTTTGATATTATTGATAGTAAAATATATTCTGTTTTTGATTTATTATATAAAGATTACTCAGATAAGTTATTAGAGTTAATGTCAAAAAATAAGAAAGTATCAGAGTATGATTCAGAAAATTTAATTAACAATTTGCTTGATGATATTTTAAGAGAAGATAAATTTAATACACTTGATAAAGTAATGCATCAACCATTAAGAATGTTAGTAAGGGATACATCATTATTAAATGAAATCGAATATAAGTTTTTAATGAATCCATTTTCTCATACGGATTTTGTAATATTTAATAATATTGATAAATCACCAGTATTAGTAGTAGAAGTAGATGGATATAAGTATCACGAAAATAATAAAAAACAATTAGAAAGGGACAAGATTAAAGATAGTATATTAAATAAGTATGGAATAGAAATACTACGATTAAAGACTAATGAGAGTAGAGAAAAAGAAAGAATATCTAATAAATTAATAAGCATTATGAATTAAAATATAGGTGAAGGAAAATAAAAAATCTAACACATTTCCCTTCAACTATATTTAAATAAGATTAAGTTATTTTAACAGTAGAACCTTGAGGTATATTATCCCATATCCATTTTGCATTTTCTAATGCTAATCTTACGCAGCCGTCAGAGATAGCTTTACCTAAACGTCCATCTCTTACTGAGCCATCAAGATTATAAATTATAGAATGAAATAAATAATTTCCTTTAAATTGAGTATAATATCTGCATATATAGCCCTTTTCTTTACCAAAGTATAATCCACGTATTCCGATTTTGAAGTTTCCTTTAGGAGTAGGGGTTGAAGCTTTACCTATTGAACATAAATAACTATGAACTAGAGTCCATTTTCCTTTAGAACCTTTAAAAATGTTTGTTTTAAATTTTTTTGTATCAACCCAAATTAGATAATTAGTATTACTAGTAAGGCCAGAAGTATTAACAAAATTTGTAGCATCATTTATATAGTTACTAATATTTCTAAAGTTACTAAAAACACTAGTTGATCTGTATTTAATTAAAGAATATAGTTTGTTTAAATTATTTTTAATCATAACATTTCCTGGAAAATATTTCTATAAAATAATATATATATTAAAGCTAATAGATGTTACAAACATTAGTTAAGAATTTAAAGTTACTAAAATTAGTTTTAAATTTTTTGTTATGATATAATATATTTTTAGCAAAAAAGAGGGGATGAGACCTTTGAATTTAGAAGTCATAATGAAAAATATAATAAGGTTAAGTTCATCATTTACAAAAGAGCAAGGAAAGAATTTATTTAAAGAATCAGCAATAAAAGATTTAAAAAGTAAAAGTATAGATGGGACTTATCATATTTATGGAAGAGTTTTAAATGATAACAAAAGTAATACATATAGTACACATATAAAAATTAATACAGCAACAAATAAAATAATTGATACTAAATGTTCTTGTGAAACATTTGAAGAAAATAGAAAACAGATAAGGAACTATGTATGTAAACATATTATAGCAACATCATATACATTTTATAATTTAGCTAAAAAGAGAATTAATAATAAGGAACCTAATAAAAAAGAAGAAAAAATAGATAGTAAAAGATTTTTAAATTTAGATATAATGATTAAATGTATAATTAATGATAATATACCATCATATCAATGTGAATTTAGAATAGGAAATATAGGTACACATTTAATAACAGATCTTAAAGATTTTATAGAAAAAGATGAACTTAAAACACCTGTAAGGTTTAATCAGGCATTTACTTATAATCCATCTAAAGATGAGTTTTTAAAAGAAGATAGAAAGATTATTACATTTATAAAAGAAAATAAACATAAAATTAGAGGCAAAAATTTAAAGATATATCAAAATGAAATAAGAGATTTTTTTAAGCTTATAGATAGTAGCAAAAAGATAGTATTTAATTATAATTCTATTAACTATGATGTGAAAGTTAAAAAAGAAAATGTTCCAGTTGCATTAACTATAAGACTTATTAAAGATAAATTTATTTTAAAACATCATAACAAATTTCCAATACTTTTAAGTAATAATGGAGATGCAATGTTCTTTGATAGAAATATATATATTCCAAGACTTAAACAAATTAATTCATATATGAAATTATATAAAAGTTTCATTAAAAATGGAGAAATACCTTATGAAAAATCATTAGATAGTTTAAATTCATTACTTGAAGAACTAAAAAATATAACAAATAATGTTGTGTTAGATGAATGGACTAAAAGGTATCAAGTTGAACTTTCAAAACCTAATTTTTATTTCTATAAGGAAAAAGGAAAAATATATTGTAATGTTAAGTTAAATTATTGTGGATATATAATTGATTTAATTAAAGACAAGGCTAATAAAAGTTTCTTAAGAGATTATAAAAAAGAGCAGTTTATAGATATGGAACTTGAAAAGTTTAAGTTTATAAAAGACAGTAAAGATTTTATTTTCATTGGAAATGATGAAGATATGTATATTCTTTTAAATAGTGGATTTAAAAGATTTAAAGAAATTGGAATGGTGAGTTTATCTAAAGAATTAGGAAAGCTAAAATTAATAGACTCTTCTAAAATATACTCCGAATTAGAAGAGTTAGATAAATATTATAGGCTGAAATTTAATATAGATGATTTTACTGTAAGAGAACTTAGAGAATCTATAGATAGAATGAAAAATGGAGAAAAATTTTATAAAAGTAAAACTACTTATTTAGATTTAGAAGATTCAGGGATGGTGCAATTTTTAAACCTTATAGAAGATCTAGGATTAGATAATATAAATGAAGATTCAATAGAAATTAATAAAAACAAAATGTTTTATATTAATGAAAAGCTTAAAAATAGAAATCTTTCATTTATAAGAGGTGGAGAAGTATTACAAGAAATTGTTAAGAAGCTTCTAAATAAAGAATATAAAAGAAAATTAGTTCCTAGAAAATTAAATGCTGAGCTTAGAAATTATCAAATAGCAGGATTTAAATGGCTTAATGAAATAACAGTATTAGGATTTGGAGGAATACTCGCAGATGATATGGGACTTGGAAAAACTATTCAAGTTATAGCATTCCTTTTATCTCAAAAGAAAGCAAAAAGTATTGTAATTACTCCAACATCATTAATTTATAATTGGAAAGATGAATTTTCAAGGTTTGCACCTACTTTAAAAGTTTTATTAGTTCATGGTGATAAAAAATCAAGAGAAAAAGCATTAGAAAGTTATAAAAAATATGATGTTATTTTAACTACCTATGGAACTTTAAAAAATGATGAGGAGCATTATAACAAGTTAAACTTTGACTATTGTATAATAGATGAAGCTCAAAATATAAAAAATCATTCAGCACAAGCAACAGTATGTGTTAAAAATATAAAATCAAGATGTAATATTGCATTAACAGGAACTCCAATAGAAAATAATTTAATGGAGCTATGGTCAATATTTGATTTTGTTATGCCAGGATATTTATTTACGAAAGAAAGATTTAGAGAAAGATTTATTTATAGTGATAATATTTCTGAGCTTAAAGAGTTAATTACACCATTTATATTAAGAAGACTTAAAAGTGACGTATTAGAAGAATTACCAAATAAGATAGAAAAGAAGTATTTAGTAGAACTTGATTCAAAGCAAAAGCAAATATATAAGTCATATGTAAAAGAAATTAAAAATAAAATAGAGACTTCAAAAGATAATGTTAATTTATTTTCATATCTTACAAAACTTAGAGAACTATGTTTAGATCCATCTCTTGTAGTAGGAGACTATGTAGGTAAAAGCTCTAAAATTAATGTAGTTAAAGAATTAGTAAGTGATGCAATATTAAATGGTAAAAAAGTATTATTATTTTCTCAATTTACATCAGTATTAAAGAAAATAGAAAAAGATTTTAATAAAGAAAAGGTAAAATATTTATATTTAGATGGTGCAACATCTGCAAAAGAGAGAATTGAAAAGGTAAAAGAATTTAATGAAAATAACGATATAAATGTATTCTTAATTTCATTAAAAGCTGGAGGAGTAGGGCTTAATTTAACTTCAGCAAGTCTTGTAATACATTTTGATCCTTGGTGGAATCCAGCAATTGAAGATCAAGCAACAGATAGAGCACATAGATTTGGACAAAAAAATAATGTTGAAGTAATTAAACTTGTAGCGAAAGATACAATAGAAGAAAAAATTGTACTTATGCAAGAAGATAAAAAGGAATTAATTCAAAGTTTAATGGATGGAAAAGCCATGGATGGAAAGGGACTTAAGAGATTAAGTGAAGAAGACATAATTAAATTATTAGTAGAATAAACTTAATAGTTTTAAGAGCATTAGTATTAAATACTAGTGCTTTTGTTTTGTTTAAATATATAAAGAAATTTGAAATATATAAAATTATATGATATAGTTACCTGGGTAATTATTACTTAGGTAATTAATTAGAGGAGGGACTTAAATGAAATTATATGGACATGAAATAAATAAATTAGCTAGGTATTTTAATAAAAAACTAAATGAAACAATAGCTCCTTTAGGGATATATACATCACAATGGAGAATTATGTTATATATACATAAGCATAAGCAATGTACTCAAGTTGAGCTAAGTCACAATTTATGTGTTGAAGCTCCAACTGTTACAAGAACCCTTAATAGAATGAAGGAAATGGATTTAATAACACGTAAAGAAGGAAAAGATAAGCGTGAAAAACTTATAGAGTTAACAGATAAGGCATATGAAATATTTGATGTACTGTATGACTGTTCTAATAAAGTAGAAGAAGATGCTTTAAAAGGAATTAGTAAAGAAGAATTAGAAGTTTTTAATAATGTTTTAGATAAAATGACGCAAAACTTAAGAGGAGAATAATTAATGGAAGAAAAAAATTATGGATTAACAAATGATAAACTTAGAAATAGTTTAGCTTATAGCATTAGAGTAATTGTATTTGTATGTGGAATATTTGTTTTAGCATTAGGTGCTGCAACTTTAATTACTGCAAATATTGGAGTAGCAACATGGGATGTATTACATATTGGACTAGCTAGAATTAGTAGCTTATCAGTTGGAAGATGGGTTCAAATAGTAGGTATTACTATGGTTTTAATGACATGTGTTTTTGAAAGAAAAAGACCTGTAATTGGAAGCGTACTCAACATAGTATTAGTAGGGTTTTTCTTAAACTTTATATTAGGTATAAATATAATACCTCATTTTGAAACTATAGGAGCTAGAATTTTATTATTAATAATAGGAATAATACTTATGGGGATTGGTTCAGGAATGTATGTTGCATCAAAAGTAGGGGCAGGTCCAAGAGATGGAATGACTTTATTTTTAGCAAGAAGATTTTCTATTTCAGTTAGATTAGCAAGAACTATACTTGAAATTTCAGCATTAACAATTGGTTGGTTAATAGGAGGTCCAGTTTCAATTGGAACATTCATATCAGTACCTTTAATTGGACCAGTTATGCAAGCTTCGCTTAAAGTTTGGACTAGGATATTAGAAAATTTATATTAAAATAAAAAGAGCTAGTAACTTTAAAGTTGTTAGCTATTTTTTATAATTATTATAAAAACAGTATATTACTATATAAGAAATGTGTATAATTAATGAGTAATATAAATATTATTGGAGGAATTATTAGTGGGATTAACTAATGAAGAAAAAGTTGAATTAAAAAGGTTTGGAATATTATCTCAAAAGCAAGAAGGATATTATGTTGTTAGATTTTTAAGTAATGTTGGATATTTCTCAGCTAATGATATGATTACTTTATCTAATATTGCTAATAAATATGGTAATGGAGAATTAAGTTTAACTAGTAGACTAACTGTTGAAATACCATATATAAAAGAAGAATATATTCAAAATGTAGTAGATATAATAAAGAATAATAATTTAAGAACTGGTGGTTCAGGAAAAACAGTAAGAGCTGTTTTATCTTGTAAAGGTTCAGTTTGTAGACGTAGCATTGTAGATATAAGAAGCATTAGTGACAAAATAGAAAGGAAGTTTTTTGGTCAGCCACTTCCAGGTAAATTTAAAATAGGTGTATTTGGATGTGTAAATAGTTATGGAAAAGCTCAAACTAATGATTTATCAATTATGCCTATGAAAACTTTAAATAGTGAAGAAGCTGAGTACTTAATATTTTTAGGTGGAAGTATTGGAAGAAAGCCAAGACTTGGAGCTACAATGAAAACAAGATTTAAAGAAGATGAATTATTAGATGTTATTGATGCAGTTCTTACTTTCTACAAAAATAATGCAAATGAAAAAGAAAGATTTTCAAGAGTTGTAGAAAGATTAGGAATGGAAAAAGCTGAAGAAGAAATTTTAAATATATTAAGATAGTTAAAAAGCAACTTCTTATAGGAGGTTGCTTTAATTTTTGATTCTTATTACATATTATTGAAAAAGATATTATATTTGTAAAATACAATGTATAATAATTATATAATATAAAATAATTAAAATTTATAATGTGGGGGAGAATTACTAATGAAAGGGAATAAGAAAATAATTATTAATATAATTTTATTTATCATAGGATTTTTAGCTGTTATATGTTTCAAAACTGTATTTGGGAATAAGTATACTCTAAATGTTCCTAAATTAAGTGATATAGTATTTATTGAATTACAAGAAAATGAGAAAAATAAACATATAACAATAGAAGACAATGAAAATATATTAGAAATTTATGAAGTTATATCAAATAATAAAAAAGCTACAAGAATTGAAAGTATTAATGATACACCAATAGAATCAAAGTATATAAAAATAGATTTAGTTTGTAAAGAAAGTGAGATTACAACACTATTTGTTTATGAAGGTGATAATGAAAAATACTTTATTGAACAGCCCTATAATGGAATATATGAAATAACAGAAAAAGATTATAATACCTTTACTCAATACTTTCTTTAAAGGAGAAATTTCGCATATTAAAATTAAATAAAATAAGTATTTGTAAATGTAAAAAAATTATGATAATATAGAAAGACGTAAGAAACATATAAGTAATTACTTATATGTTTTTTGATTTTAATAACTATACACCTAAGTATAGAGCTTGTAAATAATAATGAGTGGAGGAAATGAAATAATGAGTAATTTACCAAATTGCCCAAAATGTAATTCAGAATATACTTACGAGGATGGAGTTCTTTTCATTTGTCCAGAATGTGCTTACGAATGGACTGCAGAATCAGCAAATGAAAATGAAGATGAATTAGTAGTTAAAGATTCAAATGGAAATATATTAAAAGATGGTGACTCAGTAACTATAATAAAAGACCTTAAAGTAAAAGGATGCTCATCAGCATTAAAAAAAGGTACAAAGGTAAAAAATATACGTTTAGTTGAAGGTGACCATAATATCGATTGTAAAATTGATGGATTTGGTGCTATGAGCCTAAAATCAGAATTTGTTAAAAAATTATAATAGAAAAAATAATTTTTAGAAAAATAAATAATTTATATAAATTTAGCTAGGTATTAATACCTAGCTTTTTTAATTTCCATAAAAATAACTTGAGATTTTCTAAAATTAAGAGTATAATTTCTCATTGCTTAACAAAATATGTAATAAAATGATGCATTAAAGGGTGGTGGACGAATTTGGTTAAGAATATTAATAAGAAACTATTATTAGACAAATTTATTTTGATTTCAGTAATACTTGTTTTTGTTAATATGTATTCAAAGATATTTGGGAGTGAAAATATCTTAATTGGAGTAACTGTTATTACAGCAGTTTTAATGTTTAAGGAGATGGATTTAGGTTATAACTTAAAGCAATCTATATTACTAGTTGTTGGACTATTTACTTATATAGGTTTTATTGCTTCTTTAAATAGTATAAATATGTTTTTGGGATTTATTATAAACTTAGTATCAATATTTTTTACTATATATTTATCAACAGAAAATATATATACAAGAGCTTATTTACCTTTTATATTGATGTATGTATTTATGGAAGGTAATAGCATTTCTCAATCTACACTTTTAACTAGAGTAATAGCTTCATTTGTTGGGGGTGCTATTATAGGGTTAACTTTATACGTTACTAGGAAGAAGAAAGTAGTTTCTGATAAAAATGTTTTAGATATTTTTAAAGAAAATATAGATATAAACAATGAAAGAATTAGATTTTCAGTAAAAATGGCTTTAGGAGTTTCTCTTGCTATTTTAATTGGAAGAATAATTGGGGCAGAAAAAGGAATGTGGATTAGTATAGCAGTAATGTCTCTTACTCAACCACAATTTGAAGAAACTAAGGAAAGAATGAAGAAAAGAATATTAAGCACTATTATAGGATTTGCTATATTTATTGTTTTATTTAAAATAATAATACCAAGTCAGTATATTGCTTTAGCTTCTATGGCATTAGGTTATATTTATACTTTCGTTGAAGAATACGGTATAAAGATGATCTTTGTAACTATTAATGCTTTGGTGGCATCTATGCATTTATTTACTACACCAGTAGCAATGCAATTAAGATTAGGATTTTTATTAATAGGAGCGGTTCTTATTTATATAATTAGTAAGATTGAGATTAGAATTTTAAATAATAGTTTAGGTGAAGAACCTTGTGTAAGTTAGTTAGTTAAAAGCTAGGCGTTAGGACTAGCTTTTTTATTTTTAGATAAAAAATAGGGATAGTTAATTCTATCCCTATTTTAAACAGAAAACAAACTTAAGACAGAAAGGAATCTGTATTAAATTTACTTGGATATTATATGAAATTTTTACTTTGGTGTCAATATTAGAGAAAAGTTATAGTATATTATTAAATTTTAAATAAACATATGTTAAAATAATTTTGATAAGGAATTATTTACAATATTAATGAAGAGAGAGGAATTGTTTAATTTGGATAAGGATGTTTTTAGCTACTTAGATAAAGATTATAAAGAGTTGAAGCAATATATAGATGATATAAATGCCAAAATCTTTAAAGAGCCATATAGCGTAATAGTAAAAGGAAGAGTTTTTTCAGAAAAGTTAGCACAAGAAGTAGCCAAGATAGAAAATTTAGGTTCATTAGAAGAAATGACTCAAGCTGAGAGATTAAGAAAGCTTAGGTGGGAAGCAGACTTAGATAGCGAGGCTGAAGAGTTATTTCATACTATTAGAAAAATAGGTAATTTAGCAGCACATGAAAATATTGAGAGTGAACTTTCAGAAGCATTAAAAATTCATAAATGCGTGTATAAATTAGCAGGATGGTTTATAGAAGTTTATTTAGATCCTCACTTTAATTTACCTATGTATAAGGAACCTAAGCCAGAAAGCAATAATGGGTTAGATGAAAATATGTTTAAAAATATGTTCAATAAGCTTATAGAAAAAGTAAGTAATAAAAATGAAAAGCAAATTGTAGTGGATGAACATAAGGAAGAAGTAAAAGAAGAAAAAGCTGGTGTAGTAGACAAGCAGGTAGAAGAGAAAAAAGTTGAGAATATAGAAGTTAAAGAATTAGGTAGGGATTGTTTAATTGACGAATTAGGAAGACTTAAAGAGTCATCTAAGGAAGCTGTAGAAAGTTTAAATAAATTTAGTTCTTTTAAAAACTATATGCATATAGAGAGAAAAGTTCAAGAACAGCTTGAAGAATTGATTTTAAAAGCTAATGAGAGTAAGAGTGCACAATTAATTTTAGTATGTGGTAGTGTTGGTGATGGTAAGTCACATATTATCTCATATTTTAAGAATAAATATCCTGATATTATATCTAATTTCAAACTTCATAATGATGCAACAGAAAGTTTAGAGCCTAACCAAACTTCAATGGATACATTAAACCAAGTATTAGATGAATTCAGTGATGAAAAAATAGATGAAAGTATACAAAAATTTATATTAGCAATAAATTTAGGGACTTTAAATAATTTTATTGATTCCAAATACGGTAAAAGATTTACGAAATTAAAAGAGTATGTAGAAGAAAATAAAATTCTAGAAACTACTATTAGTCAAAATGACTTTGATGAGAATAGTAGCATTCAGTTTGTAAATTTCTGCGATTATCATTTATATACAATAAAAGATGGAAAAATAAAGTCAGAATACATAAAAGAATTACTTAATAAAGTAACTAATAAGTCAGAATTAAATATGTTTTATAATTCATATAAAACAAACTGTAGCAATTGTATTAACAATGAGAAATGTCCTATAAAGGCAAACTATGAATTATTAGCGATAGAAGAGGTTCAGGAGAGTATTATACAATTGCTTGTTCAAAGTATGATAAAAAATAAAATAATAATTTCCACAAGAGCATTATTAAACTTCTTACATGAGATTTTAATTTCAAGAACTTATATTGATATAAATTCTCCTACTTTTAAGAAGAAGATAATAAGATTAAAACATGAAGAATATATTAATGCATTAATGCCTAATATATTATTTAGTCATAAGGAGTTATCTGCAATATTTGAATCTTTAAATAGATTAGATCCATTAAATATTAGAAATGAAGAAGTTGATGACTTTATAATAAAATTTAATAATTCAGTAGATCTAATAGAATTCTTTAATGAGAATATTGATTATCCAAAAGGATTTTTAGGTGAAATTGAAAAGTTAGATTTTGAAGATAATCAAGTGGGCAAAAAATTAAAGACGCAACTATTAAAGTTATTTATTAGAAGTTATTTATTATGTGGAAAGGGAGATATTTTCTCTTTAAAAGATGAAGTTTATGATGAATTTATTAGAAATCTTTATTATTGGAATAAAGGTGAAAAAAGTAAGCTTAAAGATTTATATGGATTCATAAAAGATGGAGTCTTTAAGTGGAATGGAGAATCTGAGAAAAATAGCATCAATATTTTTCTTGGAAAGAATCAAATAAAGTACAAGATAAGTGAAGAAATAGAGTTAAAAGCTGATGTAAGTAATTTACCAACTTGTTCTGACTCAGAGTTAATTAAGTTCCTTAATACTATGGAAATAAAGTTTAAGGGGGATAGGCTAGAAAAGTCAGAAGGAATTGAGATAGATTATTCATTATATCAATTACTTAAAAAAGTTACTAAGGGATATAGGCCAAATAAAAAAGATAGAAATCAATTTATTAAGTTTATTGAGTTTATAAATAAATTAGAGTTAGCTGGTTCACAAGATCAAAGTCTTGTATTTACTGAGAAAAATAGAGAAGATAATAAAAAATACAGATTAGAATATGATGATGAATTTGAAATGTATAGAGTAGTGGAGATTTAATTATGAGTGAAGTTATGGATTATAAAATAGATTTAGATGAATTTAAATCAAGCTTTAAGTTTACAGATAAAGGATTAACTCATAAGCAAGGTTCAAGATTTAAGTTATTACCTTATGCGGCAAATGAGAAAACATTAGTATCTGAATTTTCAGGAGTTGTTGGAGGATTTTCAAGATTTATTTCAGATAAAGAGATAAAAGGATACTTTAATATAGATGAATTCTTAGAAGAGGTTTCTGAAGCGGTGGAATATGAAGGAGATAATAGTAGAGAAGCTTTTAAAGATATAATCAAAACTATGTTTATAGAAAATAATCAATTAGTTGATTTTGATATAAAGACTTTAAATTATATTTCTTCAACAAATGCAGATGAAAAAATAGCAAGTTTTTTATATTCAGTTCTATTTAGTGATGAATTAAAGTCAGAAGCTCTAAAACATTATGATAGGAACGTAAATAATATTTTATATAAATTAGTATTAAAAGCTTTACCAACATTAAAAGATAAAAAATATTCTATTGGTGAATATGAATGCTATGTTCCTTTTGTTAGAGAACTTTTTATAAAAGATTTTAAGTTTTTAATTCAACATGAGGACTTATATAAAGATTCTTTAAAAAGAGTTTTAGAGTATTACTATATGTTTTATGTATCACAATTAGCCATAAAACTAGATAAATTTGAAAAAGCCGATTTGAATGAAGTAGAGAAAGTATATTATACATTATCTTGGGAAAGTACTTCAAAAAATAGAACAGCGTATAGATTAGGTTGGCAACTTCTTAAAGGTAAAGTTAATTCTTTATTTTCACATGCAGTAGCATTAGAAATATTAAATACTAATGATTCAGAAGATCAATTAGGATATGTTCAACTTGCAGAAGTATATAAAGGTATTAATAAAGAAGAAATAGAAGAAAATCTTAAAGAGGCAGTTGATATGTATCAAGAGCAAATAAAAGATACAATTTGGGATCAATTTAAACCAAGTTCAAAAGTAAGTGAAGTTAATGGATTTAATGAAGTTTATAGATTATATGATTCATTAGAGTATCAATTTAGTGGAGGAACAAGAAAAAGGGCCTATGAAGCATATAGAAATTGGTATATTAAATTTGTTCAAGAGAACTTTGGTAAAAGAAGAGGAGCACTAGGGTATAACTTAAATATGACAGAAGATGATATTATTTTAATTACAAAGATTTGTATTAATGATAATAAAAAATTAAAGTTAAATACTTTATTTGAAGAGTTTGAGAAAAGAGGATTATTCTTTGATAGAGATTCAAGTAAAAAAATAGTCCAACTTTATGAGAAATTAAACTTACTAGAAAAGAAATCAGATAGTGGGGATGCACAATATGTTAGATCAGTTTTATAGTTATTTATCAGAAAGAATTATTAATTTTTTTAAAGACAATCCATTAAATTCAGGGGCTAAATATAATATTCAATTTGAAACTGAAGAACAAGTAAAATCTTTATATGAAAATTTAAAGGAAAATACATTAAGCCAAGTTTTTGAATATAAAGATGAAAATGGTGAGGTTAAATATAAGTCATATGAATTAAGACTTAATAGTAAAGAATTAATAGTTGCAGCAACAATAGATAATGTACAACCTGACTTTTTAACTAGACTTAGAAATATGGTAGGTCAAGAGCCAGGATATGAAAATAAAGGAATATTGTTTATTCATAATACTAATTTAGATAGTATTATTGGAGGAACAGAATCATTTTCAAAAGAAGGTATGCCTTTTCATGTAGATTATATACAAAACAACATTAAGGAAATATTAGCTACTGAAAATTTTAGTGAAATAGATAAAGTTATTATAGAAAAAGATTTAGAGAGAAAGAACAATTCTTTATTCCAAGATAATAGTTCTATTTTTGAATATAGAGAGATTCTAGAAATCATAAATAAAGGCAATATAGACAGAAGTGAATATAGGAATTTTGGATTATTTTATGATAGTAAGCTAGATGGATTAACTGGGAAAGAATTAAAAAATAGAATTGATGAAAATGCACTATATTATGGAAGAGTTGATGAAATTCATAATTATGGGAATCCAGAAACCCAATTAGAAAAATATTTTGATGATAATGGTATCAGTAAATTAAAGGAAGCAGATTGGAAGGATGTTGAATATAAATATGTAAAAAAATCTGTAGATGAAAAAAAGCAAATTAAACCATTAGAATATATTGGTGCTTCGGTTGAGTGGGACAAGGAAGAAGGGTCTTCAAAGGCTAAATCAAGAACTAGAAATATAATAGTTTTTAATGAGGAAAACTCAAGTGAAATAGAATTAGAGTTTACTTTTGATGATAGATTAAAGAAAGAATTTATCAATGAAAAGTCTAAAGTTGGAGAATTTGAAGCGAGTGTTTCTGGACGAAAGCTAAAAGTAGTTTTAAAGGTTGATGATTTAAAATCAAATTTCTATAAAGTAATTTATAAAACTGAAAAATTAAGGTTTGAATTTAAAATAGTTGTATTAAATTGTAAGCCTAAATATTTAGAATCAATTAAATCAAAATATTCTTTAGTAGTAAAGAAGAATGATGGATATATTTCTATAAATACAAATGATTCGACAGTTGTATTTAATGAGTTTGAAACTGACAAATCAGAATATAAATTAACTTTAGATAATGAACAAGTTGAAATTCCTGAAAATGAGCAAGTAACCGTAAGAATAAGTGATGATTTTAGTTATAATGATGATGGAATTATTAAATTTAAAGCTAAAATAGGTACTGATTTAATTCCATTTGGAATTGTAGGTACTAGTCAAACACCTGAATATGCTACAGGATTAAAGGTTTGGAAACTTAAAAGAGAAAAATGTGCAGATTTTAAGGCTATAGGAGATAATAAATTAGTTTTTGGAACTAAAGATTTTTTAACTAGAGATGAATTTAGAAGAAATTTAGCTTTAGAAAAAGAAATAATTGAAAAAGAAGGGTTATGCTTTAGAGAAAACGCAGACGGACTTGAACCTATAGAAATAGATATATACGATGATGTTAAAGAGGCATATTGTGCTATTTTAGAGCATTATAAATTATCAAACAAATTACCTAGTCTTTCATATTTAAGTAGAGATTTAGAGAATTTATATACAAAATTTATAAAAGTATATCTTAATGCATTAAATTCAATTGAAGAAGATTCATATTTAAATAAAGAACAAAAAAATCTTTTTAGATTAGGAACAATAAAGAGAAAAATAGAGGATAGAGAATTAATATTCACTCCTTTACATCCTTTAAATATAGCTTATCAATTAAAACTTAGTAGTGAACTTAAAGAAGAAGTTATGATTGATGATATAATTAAAAAATTTACCTCAACATATTTATTACCTTATATAATTGGTGAAGATGATGAATTATATATACCTATGGAACAAACACATTCTCCAGAATGGAAATACTATGTTGATGAAAAGTTACCTAGATATAAAGGTTCAAGAGAATTTGTATCAAAACTTGTAACTGAAAAAATTGAAGAATTTGTAGGTCATTTTAAATATATGTTTAATATGTCTGACAATGCAGCTATAAGATTAAATCTTATAAATACTGGAGATAGTAAAGAAATACTTCAAGGTATATTTAAGTATTATACTAAGAGATTAAAAAAGTATGAGCAAATATTACCTATAGAAATATTTATATATTCAGATAAAAATATTACTAATGCTTTTGAAGAAGTTGCATTTAATGAAAATATTGAAAGTCTTAAGAGTATATATGGATTAGATTTAAAAGTCGATAATATGACTGAAGAAGATATATTAAACCTTTATAGAGAAAAGGTAAGTTTTTACTCAAAGAAAATTGAAGACGGAATAGAATATGCCCATATAACTTTCTTAGAGATGACAAATGATGTTAGAATGATAACTTCTAAAATGGATGATATTCCTTCAGGAATAATATTAAATGGAGAAATTTCAGGAGTACCATCAGTTTTCTTAGGTGATGCATATAGAACAGGATTTGGCACTAAATATACAAATACAGAAACAGATTTAATGAATATTTCAATAAAATTAAATGCAATAAATACTGCATCTAATGGAGATCCGTTTAGTAGTGATAAATGTAAGGCAATATCAGTACCAAATAAGAGTAAAGATTCATTAGATGAAATTTATAATGCTAGTCATTGGGTAACATTTATTGATCCAAAGGTCGACCTTAATTTCTTTAAGAATGATCCTGGTGCAAAAGATTTATTGATAATACATTACAGCGATCAATATACTACTGCGGGAGGATATGATGCTATAACAGTAACTAGAAAATCACTTCCATATCAAAGAGTTATAGAAGAGTTCTTAACTAAAAAAGGTATAGAAGATGCAGAAAAGTATTCTCCAACAGTTATAAATATGTTTAACGCAGTAAATGGAGATTGGCTACTTAGATTATTATCAAGTAAATCACACTTCCCAAAAGAAAAGATAAGTATACTTTCAGCAATTAAATTAGCCTTAGCTAAATTTAGAAATGAAAATATTATTTGGGTTCCAATTTCATTAGAAGAAGTATTAAGAGTATCAGGTGGTGCTGGACTTAAACAATCAGAAGGATTATTCTCTGCAAAAAATTTAGGTTTTGAAAATAATGGTGCTACAAGTGATGATTTGCTATTAGTAGGAATAGAAGAGGTTAATGGTAATGTATTTATTCATTATTATCCTATAGAAGTTAAAATAGGAAAAAATGAAGATGGATATATTGAAAAAGGAATTAAACAAGCTAAACACACTAAAAAGATTCTTGAAGAAACTTTATTACCTAAAGAAGGAGAAAAACTTTCAAATACTAAGAAAGTATATAGAAACTTTATGATGCAATTAGTCGTAGCTAGCGCAGAAAAGTTAAATCTTTATGGAGTTTCTGATGATCAAAATTGGGATAAAGTTATAGATTCCGATTTAAGAAGAAAGCTATTAAATGAAGAATATGAAATAGTAAATTCAATAGAGGAAGTATTAGGTAAAGCAGCTGTAGTTTCATTTAAAAGGGGTATTACAAGAAAGATATCTGAAATAAATGAGGATGTTATGATTTTAGAAATGTCAGAAGAGGATGGAATAGAATTTATAACTAAGTCTGTAAAAGATATAGAAGAAATTGTTTCAAACACAGAATTTAACGGAACAGAATTTGAAAATATGAGTGTAGCAGAAAGTAAAAATGAAGTAAACTATAATGTAGAAAATATCAAAGAAGAAATAGAGTATATAGAAAGTGTTGATCAAAATGAAGTTATCGTAGAAGAAACAGTTGATGAAATTTCTGATCAAAAGAATATTGAAGTGGTCAATTCAAGAAATATGGAGATAATATTTGGAATTAACGAGAAGAATGGGAAGAAAGTAATTCTTTATCCAAATGATACAAATAAAGTTCTTCATACGAATACAGGTATAATAGGAACGATGGGAACTGGTAAAACACAGTTTACAAAATCAATGATTACTCAACTTCATAGAGAATCAAAAAATAATGTTGATGGAAAAGATATTGGAATACTTATTTTTGACTATAAAGGAGATTACAATAAATCAAAGCAAGACTTTATAGATGCAACTAATGCAAAGGTGTTTGAATTATTCCATTTACCATTTAATCCATTATCAGTAGTAAAAGGGCCAAATTCAAAACCAATGTTGCCACTTCATACAGCAAATAGCTTAAAAGAAACTATAGCTAAAGCATTCAGACTTGGAAATAAGCAAGAAACATTACTAAGAGAATTAATAATGGAAGCTTATGAAAAAAGAGGAATAATAAAAAATAATGCAGACACTTGGGAAAAACCAGCTCCAACACTAAAAGATGTTTATGATATTTATAGTGCTAGAGAAGATCTTAAAAAAGATGATAGTCTATATTCTGCATTAAGTAATCTAATAGATTTTGAAATATTTGAACCAGATCCATTTGAAACTAAAAGTCTTTTTGAGCTTATAGACGGTGTTACAGTAATAGATTTATCAGGTTATGATGAAGGAATACAAAACCTTGTAGTTGCAATTACATTAGATCTATTCTATGCTCAAATGCAAGCTAATGGTCATAGCAAAATTGAGGGCAATTTAAGACAGTTAAATAAAATAGTTTTAGTAGATGAGGCTGATAACTTTATAAGTAAAGATTTTTCAGCATTAAAAAAGATATTAAAAGAAGGTAGGGAATTCGGAGTAGGAACAATACTTTCAACGCAACTTTTAACACACTTCTCTACAGATAAGAATGATTACGCAAGTTATATATTAAACTGGGTAGTTCATAAAGTAGATGATTTAAGTAATAAAGATGTTAAGAAACTGTTCAATGCTCAAAGTAAGCAAGAGGAAGAAAGATTAGTTACAACTATTAAAAACTTAGCTAAACATCATAGTTTAGTCAAAATAGGGGATAGCGATAGACCTGTATTTATGAAAGACTTAGCTTTCTGGGAATTAGGAAAATAATATTGATTCATTAATAAAAAATATAGATACTAAAAGTAAAGATTATATAAAGCATAAATATAAAAAATTAGAGTATAAAAAGCAATTTATGCTCTAATTTAAATGTACTAGGGGGAAATAAAGAGTGAGCTTATTATTTAATGATATTGAAAGTAAAGAAGATTACTTGGGGTATAAACCATATATTAAAGCATTTAATTATATAATAAATAAAGGAGAAGAATATTTTGATACTCCATTAGTTGTTGGAATACATGGTAAATGGGGGAGTGGAAAGTCAACTTTTATGAATTTATTAATCAGGGAAATAGACAAAAATTTTTTTGGAGATCTTCCTATAGATAATGATAAATCTATATCTAATCAAAATGAATATAAGATTATAAAAATAAATTCATGGCAGTTTGATAAAAAAATTGATTTTATAAATATATTATTCTTGGAGATATATAAATCCATTAAAAATGATGGAGATATTTTAAGTTTATATCCTGAATTAAAAATTAAATTTTTTGAGTTTTTTAAAAGCTTAGAAATAAATTTAAATATTCCATTGCTATCAGAAGTTGAAAAATCTTCAATATCTATAAAAAGAAATAAAAATAATGATAGTATTTTTAAAAGAAGTAAAGCTATTTTAATGAGAAATAATATTGAAAATATAATTGAACATAATTATTTTAAAAATAAAAAGTTTATAGTATTTATTGATGATTTAGATAGGTGCAGTATTGATAGTATAGTTAATATACTTGAAGAAATAAAGTTGACATTACATTCTATGAGATGTGTTTTTTTTCTAGGAAGTGACCTAGAATATTTAAAAAGTGCTATTGCAGGTAAATATAAGGATATTATAGAATATAAATCTCAAATAAATGGTATAAGGGTAGAAGAAGAATTATCAAATTTTTGTGATGAGTATTTAGAGAAGCTTGTTCAGATACCATTTCATATTCCTAATATAAATATTGAAAATATTAAATTATATTTAAAAAAGATAGTATCAAATAACAAAGAAAGTAATGATAGGAATAATGTGTGCAAAATTGAAGAGGATATAGAGGAAAAAATAAATAATGATATAAAAATATATAATGATGAAATAGATAATATAGCAGATTTATTTTTTGATTTAAGAATAAGTCCAAGAAAAGCAAAAAGAATCATAAATCAGGCTTTTTTGCATGATATTTTTATTAGATTTAATTATGATAAAAAAGATATAAATATAAATATAGTTTTTCTAATATTACTTATTACCATAAAGGAAATAGATATAAAATACTATAATAATAATTTTTGGTCAAAGAAAAAAACTATTCAGACATTAAATGAATGGAAAAAAATTGAGAATGGAGATTCTATACCAAATTATATTTTAGAATTTTGTAGTAAAATGAATGATAATCCTAGATATTTAGATATAAAAGATGAGGAAATAGATATCTATCTAAATGTAACAAGTTCTCTTAATATAAACTCTACTTTCCCAGATTATTTTTATATTAAAGATTCATTTAATTTGGATATGTCAATAAGAGATCTTTATAAGATTTATAATTATAAAGAGGATTTTTGGAAGATTACAGAATACTTTTTTGAAAAAATTTATGATAAAAATAAGTTTAAAATTTTAATAGGAAATAGTGGATATATAGTTATATATTCAAAAGTAAAAGAAAATGATGAATATCTATTTACCTTATTTTGTGGAAGTAAAATTGAAAAAAGTTATATAAAATTTAAGTATCACAAATTAAAATCAGAATATTGGAAAGGGGAGGATTTTATTGAATTAACAAAGCAAAATTTAAATAATGTAAAAAAAATAATAAGTGAAATAGGGGATAAAATATGAGACTACATATAGACAATACAAGTACAAGCTTAGGAGATATATTAAAAAAGGAGAAAAATGAATTTTATATTCCAATAAATCAAAGAAAATATTCGTGGGAAGAAGATCAACTAATAGATTACTTTAATGATCTAAAAAAGGTTATTAAAACCAATAATAATCATTATATGGGTGTATTAACTTTGATAGAACATAAAAGTAATAATGATGAATTAAGATATAAAGTTGTAGATGGTCAGCAAAGAATGTTAACAACTATGATATTACTTTGTGCTATTAGAGATCTGTACATTGAAGCTCATAATATAAAAAATAATAACAAATTAAAAATTTTAAAAAGTGGTGCACTTAAAATACAAAAAGAATATATTTGTTTTTGTAATGATGATGATAGTTGGAATTTTAAGATAACACCATGTAGATTTGATAGAGATCTATTATTAGAGTTAATGAATGTTCTAGATACTGAAGATGGTTATTCAGCAGAATTATCAAACAATTACGTAAATCAAAAAAATTATCTTGAATACATAGTAAGCAAATTAAAGAAGGAGAAGGATAAAAAATATATAAATGAGAATATACAAAAAGCGTATAAATTTTTTAAAGAGCAAATTTGTTTGGATTTGGTGAATTTTCATTTAGAAGATGAAAGTAAATATTATGAACTTATAAAAGAGATAGATATAGATGAAAGTAAATATTATGAACTTATAAAAAAGATAGATATAGATGAATATAAACAATTTTTAAATAAGTATTGTAGTGCAATAAATAAATTTAAAGTTTTTATGATAGTAAGTGGAAATGAAAGTCATTTGTTTGATTTTTTTGAATCGCTTAACACAAAGGGATTAAAGCTATCACAAATGGATGTGGTCAGAAATTATCTATTTAAAAAATTATATGAAAATAATTTAGGGGATAGTTTAATAGATTCTCTATCTGAAAATTGGGATGAAATAATTAATAATACAGATTTAATTGAACCAGTAAGATTTTTAAAATATTTTTATATGTGTGAAAAAAAAGAAGTTCTCACATCTGGGCAAATACCTATAAAATATTCAATATTATTTGAAGAATATTGTAAGGATTCGAAGAAAATAGAAGAATTAATAAAAAAGATGGAAAGTTTTTCTGATATATATAATAGATTGTATAAATTAGATTTAGATAAAAAATATTGGTATGAACACCACTCAATAAAGCACTTAGGACAAGAAGCTTGCTATTCATTTTTAATGTACACTCTATATAAATATGAAGATGTTGATAGTGATTTTTGTAAATTAATATTTAGGTACATAGAAAGGTTGATGTTTAAAAGAAAATTAAATAATAGTAATGTAAAAGAATTGGATGAGTTGTTTAGAAGATTAATATCCATACTATCAAGTGTATCAGATAAAACGGATAAACAGGTTATATTAAAAGAGATAGATAAAGAGATAAAATTAGGAGATAATATTGATAAATTAATTAAAAGAATAAAGTGGAAAAACGATAGACTTTTAAAATTTATACTAATTAAAGCTAACAATTTAGATATAACAGAAAGTATACGAGTAAAAAAACATAGAAAAGAAGAAGAATACTGTAAGAGAATAGGAAATTATTATATAGCTGATAGTAGTTATAAATCGGAAAATATAGCTGATACAGAAGACTTTTATATTGGGAAAATAATAGAATTTATGAATGACATTATTTAAATATATATAAATAAGCATGTAATTATTACATGCTTATTTATACTAAAATACTAAAATATTATTTGAATTTAAATATTTATTTAAGCTTATTCTAATAAAGTTATTAGTACAATCAGCTTTTCCAATCTCCTTAATTACATAAGACGGCTCACCAATTCCACAAGCAGATCCTGCTGAAATAGCAACTGTATCAGCTAAATTCTTAATTAACATTTCATTTATAGTGTTAGGAATTAACATTCCTATAACCCCAGGAATCTTATTATTTGGATCACCTAAGAATTCTATTCCTGGATATTTTTCTTTTAAAACTTTTTTAGTTTCTTCTTCAACTTTTAAAATCTTTTCTATATATATATCCATATCTCTTTTAGCTATTTCACAAGCTTTTCCAAAACCAACTATATTATGAACTGCATGAGTTCCAGCTCTATATCCTGATTCTTGTTGTCCACCATGAATTAGAGAAGTCATTTTATAATCATTAAAATTAGATTGTCTTATAAAAGTTGCACCTACACCCTTAGGTCCATAAATTTTATGTGCTGAGAAAGATAAAAAATCTACAGGAGTTTTCTTAACATCTATAGGAATTTTACCTAAAACTTGTGTAGCATCTGAATGAATTAAAATATTATTTTCTTTTGCTATTTTTGAAAGAGTATCTATATCATTTAAAGATCCAATTTCATTATTTCCCCACATAAATGAGGCTAAAATAGTGTTTTCATTTATAGCTTCATTAAAACTATTTGTAGTAACTTGCCCGTATTCATTAACTGGTAGAAAAGTTACATCAAAACCTCTATCAATTTTTTTAGTAGTCTTTTTCTTTTTAAGAAACTGACTTGCTATAGTTTTATCAGGATTATTCCAGAAAACATCTCCATTTAAAAACTTACAAGTTTGTAAAACAGATTTATGTTCAACAGTAGAAGTAATTATATGATTTCCTTTGTCTTCATAAAACTTAAGATAGTCAGATACTCCTTTAAGAATCATATTGTTGCTTTCTGAAGCACCGCCTGTAAAAATTATTTCTCTTGGGTCTGCATTAATTAAAGCTGCTACTTGCTCTCTAGCTTTTTCTACTGCTTTTTCAGCATTAACTGCTAAAGTATAATGTCTGCTAGAAGGGTTGCCGTATTCTTCTTTTAAATACGGTAACATAGCTTCTAGGACTTCAGGGTCAATTGGAGTAGTAGCGCTATTATCTAAATAAATCATATACTAGCATCTCCTTCATCAAGTACCTTAGTTATAAATTTTTCTAAGTTACCTCCTGAGTATTTATATTTATTGTATAGAAGTTCGGCACCTCTATCCATATGAAGTTTCATATAAGTAGGGTAGTATTCATCGTCTGAAATATGTCTACCTAAGTCCATTTCTATAAGAGCCTTAAATACAGCATCAAATTCACCTGTTACTGTAGCTCTTTGTAGTTCAAGTCCATTAGTATCAGAAACTTCATATTGAGTAATAGGTGTTTCATGGTTTAAAGACATAGAAACTGCAATCTTGCTTAAAGCAAATGGTTTAAGGTTTGAACTTCCACCTAATTCTTCAAATATTTCTTTTGTTTTCTTTGATGTTTTTAATCTAAATCCCATAATTACACCTCAAAATATCCATCTTTAACTTCAGTTTTTCTTAAGTTTGTATTGTAAAGAAGTAGGTATTCATTACATACGTAAGGTTTTACAACTTTATATAATTCACTATCAATTTCCTTGTTAGTTGAAAGTATAATTACTTGCTTACTTATATTAGGTAAATAAGTAGTTGTTAAAGCATTTCGATGAGTTTCGTCTATACGAGCATAAGGTGTATCAATTATGAATGGTATTTCAACACCTGAACTCTTAATAATAGCCCAAATTAAGCAAAGAATATAAATTTGTTTTTCTCCCTTCGAGAAATCATTTATATTTACCCTAGTACTTATTGATATAAACTGAGCTAAAGGAATTTCTTCTAATTTTTTCTTTAAGTCTTTATCATTTGAAACATTAAAGTTATCAAACAGGTCTTCTATAAATTTAGGACCATATTTTTTTATAGTTCCTTCAAAGCCTAAGTTAGTTAATATATTTAATACTTCGTTAGTGTCATATTCTTTATTTATGTAAAGAGTAGAGTTAAATGAATTATCAATAACAATACTATTTACGTAATTTTCCTTTCTAATAATGTTACTAAATATACTTATAAATTCAGATTCTATAGCATCAATTTTATCTCTAGTAATATTTTTAAGAAGATTTTCTAAGTATTCTATTATACTTGAAGATATTTCTAGTACATTACTGTCTTGAAGAAGTGAAGTATACTCATTTCTTGCCCTTGTAAGATGATAGTCTCTTTGAGATAATTGAGTTTGTTTTTCTTCTAAAGTAGCCCTTGAAGCTGCAATTGTATTTTCAGTTTCAGTTATTTGGTTATTTAATATTGAAGATGATTCTAAATAACTATTTAATAAGTCACCTGAAATAGTTGAATTCAATCTATCTCTTAATATTTTCATTTTTGAAGATATTTCTTTTAATCTAGCAAATTTAAATAAAATATTTGATTTTAAATTACTATGTTTAGATAGAATAGTATTAATTACAAAGTTTATATTATTTTTATCTTCAATAGATAGTTCTAAAATATTGTCTATTTTAGAAACTTTGTCTGTTTCGAACATTTCATCTAATAATGTTAATGCTATTTCATCAAAGTTTATATCATTAGAAATAGGTAAGTGCTTAGTTAATGTAGCTTTTATAATATCTCCAGACAATTTTTCACTAATACTATTAAATGAATGTAGGGAATCTTCTTGTTCTATTTGTTTTTTAGTTTTCTTTAAAAGGTTAGGTATTAATAAAAATGGTAATGAATCGTTGCAAAATTCTTTTATGCTTTGATTAATTTCGCTACGTTCTGATTCAAGTTTATTAATTTCGGTATTAAGAAGATTTCTTTCTTCTTCGAAAACACCACCACTATTTCTGAATTCATCTTCTGCGTGTTGTTTCTTTATATATAAATCATCTAAAAGAGTCTCATTATTTAAAATTATTTCATTTAATTTTTCAATCTCAGTTTTTAGATCATTAACTTCAGAGGAAAGTAAGTCAAATTTATTTCTAGCCTCATCTATTTTTTTACTAGATTTAGATTGATTTCTTTGATATGAAAGAAGTTGTTTCTTCAATACATCAAAAGTATCATAATTAAATAATTCAAGAACGGCTTCTTTAAGGTTAGAACTTGATGATTTTCCAACAAAGAAGTCACTTAACTCTTCACCATCAAAGAAGAAGAAGTCAAAAAGTGATGGTGGTAAAACTGATTTTAAATATTTATCAAAATAAAGTTTATCATCATCAGAAAGCTCTTCATTATCTAAAAATACTTTAAATTCCTCATGTAATTTATGTTTAGTATATTTCCAAGTACGCTTTAAATAGTAATCCTTTATTTGAGTACCTTCTTTAAATGAAAGACTTAAACCTATGAAAGATTCAATATCTTCATTTTTAAATGCATTATCATTAATATTATTTTTAATTTTTGTTTGATAATTGTAGTTATGTCCAAGGTAGCCATAAGTAGTAGGTCCATATATACAAAGCTTTATTGCTTCAAATAGGGTGGACTTACCAGCACCATTTTCTCCTCCAATTAAAACTATATTTTTATCACCATTTGGAGTAAATGAGAAGGTAGTTTCATCTTCATATGATCTAAAGTTTTTAAGTGTTATATTATTTATTATCATTATCTATCTCCTCAACTAAGCTTTTGTGTAGATGTTTTTGATTTAGTAATTTACTAATAGATTTATCAAGTATAGTTTTGTTAGTAAAATGCTTATACTTATTAGTTTCTATAAGTAATTTGTTAATTAAATCTTCTGAAATATTAGATTCTACACAAAGATTAGATATTTCTTTTAAAGTTTCATCATCAAAGATAGGTTTTTTGTATTCATCCCAAGGAAGTCTTTTACCAATCTTTTTATAATAGATATCAACTAAAGTTCTTCTAGTTAAATCTTCTTCATCATCCCATATTTTATCTATAGCTTCTAATTCTTCTATAGTAATTAAATCAAGATCATAAGCCTCTTGAATTTTTAATTGAGTTTCAAGTAACTTTTCTAAAATAAGTTGTCTTCCTTTAAAATTAAATGGACCATAGCCTAGTACATTAATGAATTCACCTTTTTCATCTTTTTGGATCTTAGACTCATCAACCTTTATATTTTCACCTAATTCAATAGTTGGAATAAGTTCTAAGAAAACTTTATCTTTATCTGTAGATTTTTTATTAAGAAGTTCTTTTGATTCTTTTGATCTAACTAAATCTATATAGCCCTCATTATTTTCTTCATCAAAAAATAGATGATTTTTATCAATTATATAATCATTTAATAAAGGCATTTTATCGATATAAAGTTTTTTATAATAGTGATTTCCATCTCTTCTGTATTTTTGTCTATATTCATGTTTGTCACGAATGCTTAAAAGCCAACTTCTAAAGTCTAAAAGTGGTTGAAGTTCAGTTTCACCACTTTTAATGAAACCAGTTAGGGATTTATCCTCTTTAACTACTGTACAAATCCAACATCCAAATCTTGAATTACCGCAGGATGGAGTTTCTGAATCATTAGTTACAGTGAATGGACATTCACCGCCATCTCCGCCCATATAAAGAGCAAATAAATCATTGTTGTTAGTTCCCCATGGAGTTTTACCGTTATTTGACAGTAGAATAGACCAAACATCATCAGTACTTAGTTCTACTATAGGGTTATATACATAAGTATTTTGAAGAGTAACATGAGGCGTTAATAAGTACCCTTCAATTTCTCTATTCTTAATTCTTATACCTCTTGCAATACTTTCAGTTTTTCTAACCCCAAGTAATACGACAACTTCACCGTTCTCTTTTACTTTATCTTCTATGAACTTATTTGATGGCTTAATTTTAAGTCTTTCAGTACACCATCTAAAACGAATAGAAGTAGGAGTAGGTAATCCCTTACCAATTACATTAGCCCAAAAAGTATTATTGTAATCAGGATGTATCATATCAGTATATAAAGGAAGTCCTAACTTTTTAGCACCTTCATTTATATATTGTGAGTTTTGTTGCAAGAATGATAAAACTATAGGATTTTCAATTAAAGTGTCTGATGATATTACATAAACAGGTTTATGTCTTTCATTAGGAGGTAAGTTCTCAAGCATTTTAAATGCAAGTAAAACAACAGTAGTACTGTCTTTACCTCCACTATAACCAATAACCCATGGTCTTGAATCATTCTTATATACACGCGTCATTTCTTCTATTATTGGCTTTTCTATATCAAGCAAATTTAAATTAGGCATTTATTTTTCCCTCTTCTTTCTATATAAGTTCTCTACTTTTAAATCTTCATCTGTTAGTGAAACACCTAATTTTTCTTTTATTAAGTTATTAGTTAATTTTATGTAGGTTGCACTTTTTACTATTCTTCCAGTTGAACCTATAACTCTATATTGCCAATCAGTAAGATTAGCTCTATTCCAGTCAATTTCACTTATTTTAGATAAGATTTCTTTCCAATTTGATTTAGAATTTTTATAAAGATAGTTACCAACCATCCCAAGTGCTTCTAAAACAACACCATTAGAACTAATATAATCATTTCTAAAAGCGTGTGCACTTAATTCATGATTAAATACAAAGCTCCATTCCTTCATATTATTACAAAGAACTTCCCAGAATTCAAAAACAAATTTTTTAGCTTCCTTATCTTTAAGATTAAGTTTGTTAAGTAATTTTTTATTAGTTTCATTAATACTACTTAAAGTGAATAGCTTATTTGAAAATTTTGATAAAGAAGGATTTTCTCTATCAGTAAAATAATTAATTCTTTTATTTGATTCTATAAGAGATTTAGAAATTAAAGCTATAGGATCCCTAGAATCATATAAAATTCCAATTGATTTAGAAACATTAACAGCATGTTTGTTTAAGTCAGCAAAGATTTGTTGACTTCTTTTTAAACCTTCATCTATAAAAAGAACTACTGAAATAGTTTCTTCACCAAGTTCAGGAGAAGCTTTTAAGGCTTCTTCTATTGCAGCTCTTCTATGTTGGCCATCATTTATAAGAAGTCTACTATCCATAGATACTTTTAAATTACCAATGTTTTCATCAAAGTTTATATCAATTGGATTAAATTCAAACTCTCCATCAATAGAAGCAGTTACTGATGAAAAAACATAATCTTTACTATTGTTTACTATGTAATTTGCTATCTCCGGAATTCGATTTTTGTTTAAAATCCTTTGAGCCCTGTGTTCAGGAGGGAGCTCATTATCATTAAAAATAAATAATTTTGAAAGTATAGATAATGGACACATAATAACAAAAAAGTTTCTACCAGCTTGATTTCCTCTTAATGCAGGAAAAGTGTAGAAAAAATTATTTTTCATATTTCATCCTCCTTACGTACGTAATAATCAAATTAAATTATAACACAAGGAGGCATAAATTTTAAAACAATATAGTAATTTTTTTTTGAATTAAGACGAGGTAATAGATAAATAGTAGTATATATAATAAAATGTTTTACAATAAGGGTAAACTATTATAAAATGTTAAATAATATAATGAGAATATAGTTTTATTGTAAAGGAGAAATAATATGGAAAAAAGACAATACATTTGTCCAAAGTGTGGAAATGATCATTACGAATCAGACCAGTTCCAAGCAACTGGAGGAAATTTTGCAAAGATTTTTGATGTGCAAAATAAGAAGTTTGTAACAATAAGTTGTACAAGATGCGGATATACAGAATTATATAAAGCAAGAACTTCAGATGGTTGGAACATATTAGACTTCTTAATGGGCTAATATAAGTAGTAATTAAAAGAAATGGCTAAATGGTAACTTAAAGTTATTATTTAGCTTTTTTGTTTTATAAAAATTCTCAGGAATTTTATTATGATATAATTAATTTAGAATATTTTGCTAGAGGAGATGGAAGTATGTCTATAATATCAACAGTATTTTTACCAGAAGGAATCGCAATGGCAGCAGATAGCAGATTAACTGGATTAACAACACATAAAGATGGTACAAAAGACAGAAGAATCTTAAGTGATAATTCTCAAAAATTATTTTTAATAAAAAATAATACTATTGGGATATCTTGTTGTGGTGATGCAAGAATAGCTGGTAAGTCTGTAGGAGATTTTATAAGAAGTTTTGAGATAGATGAAGTTAAAGAGGAAGATACTATAAAGGATATAGTAGAAAAGTTAGTTAAATACACTATGAAAAGTCACGGAAAAGGTGTTATATACCATGTTTGTGGATACTATAAAGACGAGCAGTATGTTTACAATATTAAAGATGATGAAATAATAAGACCTAATTTAAATAATAATAAAATCGTTGCAGGAGCATCTTGGGATGGAGAGAGCAATATTTTAATGAATCTAATTGGATCAGAAAATGGAATGAAAATAGATTGGCAGTTTATGCAATTAAAAGATGGAATTGATTTTGCTGAGTTTATGGTTGATATGACTATAAAAACTCAAAGATTTGGTATAGCACTTGCAACATGTGGAGGTCCTATAGATATTTTAGTTATAACTAGAGATTATACTAAATTTATAAAGCACAAAATTTTAAATCCATAAACTAAATAAAACTTATAAATAAGGGTGATTGAGAATATGGACAAAGAAGATATTGTAGGGCTAAGTATACTTGGAATAATAATCATAATACTATCAGCTATATTAAGTTATATTGTTGTAGAAAAAATAAATTATAATGCAGAAATAAAAAATGAGCAGAGCAATTCAGCTAATGTAATATATGATAACGGACAAAAGAATAACAATTATAATATTAATTCTACAGAAAGTAATTATAGTGAAAATCAAAATTATAATAATGATGTAGATAGAATTATGTTTCATAGTGTAAATGGAGATGGAGCAGTTAAACTACCAATTAAATATAAAAATAATTATACAATATATAAAGATAATTTTTATGTAACAAACAACAAAGGAGAAACTTATATAAAGATTCCTGATGATGATTATTTAAATTATGCGAAAATAAGTGAATATAAGAACGATATAGATGAAAGTAATTTATATATAAAAGGTAATAGAATTTCTATTATATATGGAGGAAGAGGATCTCAAAATGTTAGTGTTATGACTTCAGATGATGGAGGCAAAGCATTTGGAATAACTACAATATCAAAGACAGCAAATCATGATTTAAAAAATGGATATAAGAAAATGTATATAGATTTTTTAGGTGATGGAAGAAATGGCTATGTAGCATTAGTAGATAAAGATGGAAAGAAGTTATTATATAGAACTGTAAATGATGGTGCAACATGGGACAAGGTTGAGGAAGGTGATGAATTGTATAAAACTATAATTAATCACTTTAAACTTTAAGGGGAGTGTATTAAATATGATTAAGAATTGGAAGCTTAGATTTATTTTATATATACTAGAAATCTTTTTACTACTTTTTCAAGGAATAACTCTTATACTTACACTGAAAGATTATTACTTAATATATGATTTTATATTTTATGTTGTAAATTATCTTATTTTAATTATATTTTGCTTACTTATAAGTAAAGGTAAAATAATTAGATATATCCTTTATGGAATAGCTATAGCGCTTATTACAGCCAATACTGTATTTTTTTATTTTATGGGTAATGTAAATTTAATAGTTAGTAAATCAGAAAATAATAAATATGAAGTTATTTTAAAAGAATATAAGCATATGAATTATAATACAGTTAGACTTAAAAGAAGATGGCTTATATATGGTAAGAAAGTTCAAACATTTGAAGGAAGTTATAATTTAAAATTTATTCAGGAAAATAATTATAAAATCATATGGGATAATGACCAAGCGATTATAACTTATAAAAAGTATGATGGTGGAATTGGAGTTAGCATAGTAAGTTTTAGAAAAGATAATTATATAAGTTATCAAAATGTTACTCCAGCACTAGAAGGCAAATGGATAGATAAGAGCAATAAAAATAATAATATAATATTTAATCAAGGAAAAATTATATATACAAAGGATGAAAAGTTATATTATTATAGTTTTCAAGATGCAGTTCAATATGGAGTTGATGCGATCGTAGTAAATGGTGGATATGATAAGCCTACTTTTGCAGTATTATTAAATAGTAATGCTAAAATTGGAGAAAACTGCTTATTAAATGATGATGCAACAATTAGCATTTATAATATAGGCTTAGAGGATAATAAGGGAAGCGTTTATTATAAAGAATAAAATTTTTATAAAAGGGTTATTTAATAGGCCTTATAATAAAGAGCTAGATTAAATAAATTAAGGTTACTAAAAGTGCTTTAGTAACCTTAATTTTTATTTTTTCATTGATTCAATAACGTTTTTAACAAATTCTTCGTTAGTAATTGATATATCTTCATTATTTAAAAGTAATTCAATTTCATACTTATAAGGTGGTACAGATTTTTTAGCGTTATCTGGTAATTTAACATAAGGTGTTTCTAATATTTTTGGAACTTCAATAAAGTCAGGATGATGTACAACATATCTTAATGCTTTAAAACCAACGTTACCAAAACCTATATTTTCATGACGATCTTTTTTAGCTCCAAGTACGTTTTTACTATCATTTAAATGGAATACTGCTATCTTATCTTTACCGATAATTTTATCAAAGTCATTCATTACACCATCAAAGTTATTAACTATATCATATCCACTATCATTTGTATGACAAGTATCAAAACATACTCTAAGTTTATCATTATAAGTAACTCCATCAAAAATTCTAGCAAGTTCTTCGAAGTTTCTTCCAATTTCAGTTCCTTTACCTGCCATAGTTTCAAGAGCTATATTACATTTTGTATCTTTAGTTAATACTTCGTTTAATCCAGTTATTATTTGTTTTATACCAGCGTCTGTTCCAGCTCCAACATGAGCGCCTGGATGAAGTACGATTGTATTACTTCTTAAAGCTTCTGTTCTTTCAAGTTCTAATCTTAAAAAGTCTACTGCAAGTTCAAAAGTTTCTGATTTCACAGTATTTGCAAGATTAATTATATAAGGAGCATGAATTATAATATCATTAATATTATGTTCTTTCATGTATTCCCATCCTGCATCAATATTAAGCTCATTTATATCTTTACGTCTAGTATTTTGAGGAGCTCCAGTATATATCATAAAAGTATTTGCTCCATAAGATGCAGCTTCCTTAGCTGATCCAAGTAGCATTTCTTTTCCACTCATTCCAACGTGAGATCCAATTTTAATCATAAATTTTCTTCCTTTCTTAAAAAAATATAGTTTTAAACTATTATACTTCTAATATTACTCTAATTAAAAGTCTTTATTAAAAAATAAATACAATTTTTTAATAAAATTTAATATACTGAAAGTCTATGGTAAATATTGTATAATAAAATAGTAAGCTTAATGAAACTTTGGGGGTATTGGGATGATAATAAGAAAGATTAAATTAGAAGATGCAGAGAAGTTTTTAAATATGCTAAAGCAATTAGATAAAGAAACAAAATATATGCTTTATGAAGAAGACGAAAGAAATTGTACTATAGAAGATATGAAGGAAAGATTAAGTAAACGAGAAGATAATACGAAACACGCAACTTTTATTGTTGAAGATAATGGGGAGATTGTAGGTTTCTTATCAGGGGACAGAGGTTTAGTTAATAGAATTAAACATAGTGCTTATGTAGTTATAGGAATGTTAGAGCCTTATAGAGGAAAAGGAATAGGTATGGCCTTAATTGAAGAACTTTTTAAATGGGCAAGAAATAATAAAATAGTTAGATTAGAACTTACAGTTGTAAAAGATAATAGATATGCAGTTAATTTATATAAAAAGATGGGTTTTAAGGTTGAGGGAATAAGAGAAAAGGCTATGATAGTTGATGGTAAATATGTAGATGAATACTATATGGGAAGGATTTTATAGTTAACTATTAGTTTAAAATTGTTTAAATAAATATGTGATTTGAATCAATTTTTAAAATTAAGTGTAGGAGTATACTCTGTATAGAATATTTAATTTTAAATATTGATTTGGGAGGTAATATTTATGAAAAAGGCAATGATTGTTGCATTAATAGGTATAATAAGTGCAGCTTTATTAGTTGGTTGTGGAGCTTCTAATAAAAAAGATGAAACAGCCACAAATAATCAAACACAAACACAAGAAAATAATAAGAATGATAAAAGTGAAGTAACAGAATATAATAGTGGAACATATGAAGTGGGTAAAGATATACCAGCTGGAGAATATCTAGTATTAGGAGATAACGTAAACAAGGAAGTTGAAACTTCAGTATTACAAACTAAAGATACTAAAAAAGAAGATGCATTATATGATGAATCTGTTTATGGTCCAATTTATGTAACAGTAGAAAAGGGACAATATTTAAATGTTGAAAATGGTAAAATATTTGAAATAGAAAAAGCACCATCTAATACACCAAAAGATAAAGTATACAAAGATGGTATGTATAAAGTGGGTAGAGATATAAAGGCAGGAACTTATGAAGTAAAAGCAACTAAAGATGATGGTGAAGTAGAAATATATAAAGATAGTAAACACACTAAAGATAGTTTAATATCAAAGAAAGAATTTAAAAATACTGAAAAGATAACAGTAAAAGACGGAGAATATATAATGCTTGAAGATGCAGAAATAACTGTTAAATAAAATTTTTTAGATAAATTAAAAGCAGTTACCAATTAAAGCTATTTAAGTTTCAATTGGTAACTGCTTTATTATATTTATAAGGTTTTAATTATAATAAGTTTAAATAGGCATATATTATAAAAATGATTATATAAAATGCTATTTTACTTATATTGTAAAAAACTTTTAAATATTTATTATATAACTTAATAAATACCTTTTATATAATAAAAATTTGTTGTAAAATTAGATGAAATAGGTTATGAGCAGTTATATAAAAAACTATTGAACTTATTAAAAATAATATCAACATAATGATAAAGGAAAAGAGGGAACGAATATGAATAATGAAATAAATACTGATTTATTTGCTAGAGACCTTACAACATTAATGGAAGAGCTTAACGTTGTAAAGATGATAAGTAAATTTGGAGAAGATTACGACAATGTAAGAAAAGCAATCAATAACCAAAGAGATAGAGATATGTTTAGACTATCTGAATATGTTACTATATCTGAATTAGTAAGTAAGAAATTAGGAATATATTCAGTTAGAGTATTTGAATGTATGAATAAATTATTCCGTACTTTTACTGCAAGTCAAGAAAGAATATTTAAAACTTTAACAGCAGATTGTGAAGCAAGAACATTATTAATAGAAGAATTAATAGGCGACAAAACTATAGAAGAAGTTTATGAATCTATAAAAGATGAACCAAGCTTCATAGAATTATGTGATGCTTTAAGAAATGTTTATATAGCTTAATACATATATATAATATTTATATAAAAAAAGCCTTAGCAGAGATGTTAAGGCTTTTTTAATGTGTAAAAATAAATATAATTTTATATTTGTGATAAAATAGGAGTATGTTAATTTGCTATACATAGTATGCGTATTGTATTATTGTGTAGAATATAATTTAAAAATAAATAATAAGGTGTGGAGATATGGAAGATTTAAAGAGCGCAATTAGTGAAATTACAAAAGAAGAGATTATAAAAGTAGTTATTAGCAATAAAATCAATAAAGATGTTAAATATAAAAAAATAGTTTTTGCTTTAAAGGAAAAAGCTAATAAAGAATACTATCAAATAGAAAAATATACTGATAAACAAGTTTTTCATGAAAATATAGAAAAAGGAGCTTTAGAAGAAAAAGTATTAGAATGTTTAGAGAATAATTATAAACAATTAACAGCTTGGTCAGATGAAGCTACTTTAGATTTAAAGATATCTAAAAAAGGAAAAATACTATTAAATAAGAAGAAGAGTGATAATAAAAAGCTTGTTAAAAAAGAACACAATAAAGAAAAAAATTACATATTAAAAGAGGGTATGATAATAGAGCCTCTTATAGACCTTGGAGTATTTACAAAGGAAGGAAAGGTTGTCAATTCAAAATACGATAAATACAAACAAATAAATAGATTTGTAGAAATAATTGATGATGAAATCAAAAAGAATGATTATAAAGATCTTACTATATTAGATTTTGGATGTGGGAAGTCTTACTTAACATTCGTATTATATTATTACTTTGTAAAAATTAAAAAGATAAATGTTAAGATGATAGGATTAGATCTTAAAGAAGATGTAATAAAAAAATGTAATGATATAGCAAAAAGATATAATTATGAAAATCTTCATTTTGAACTTGGAGATATAAATGGATTTAAATATAACAATAAAGTAGATATGGTTATTACATTACATGCTTGTGATACAGCAACAGATTACGCTTTATATAATGCAGTAAAATGGAATACTAAGATGATATTCTCTGTTCCATGTTGTCAACATGAATTTAATCATCAAATGAAAACAGATGATTTCTCTATCCTTACAAAGTATGGAATAGTTAAAGAAAGAATTGCAGCACTTATGACAGATTCTGTTCGTGCAAATCTTCTTGAAGCAGTAGGATACAAAACTCAACTTTTAGAATTCATTGATATAGCACATTCTCCTAAAAATATTTTAATTAGAGCATCTAAAAGTAAAATATCAAAAGATAAAAAAGAAAAAGTTTTAAATGAAGTTAATTCATTAATAAATGAATTTAATTTTAGTCCAACATTATATAATTTATTAAAGGAAGATAAGTTAATTTAATAAATAAAAACTATATTTTAAACTAGGTATAAAATGAGTATTGTTAAAATGATAATGCTTATGATATAATAATTATTATTAGTTAGAAATGAGGTAGAATTTTATGGGAAATAAAGTTACTTTAATATATGAAAATGGCGAATATAGTGTATCTATTAATGATAAATTAATAAGTGTGAATAAGCATATGGAAAATGCAATTGAAAGATTTACTCAAGTAATAAGTGATAATGAAATAATACAAGGAACATCATGGGAAACTATGATGAAAGAATTAGAAAATATAAAAGATTCAAGATTAGTAATTGATAGAGAATATAAAACATTAACTTTTGAAAATTTAAAATATTTCTATAGTACAGGAAAAGTATTTAATATGGAAAATGGAAAGATGCAAGCTTTAATAGGTGGGTATCATTTATTCTCTTTCATAGTTAAGATGGTAGAAGGCGGATATATTAATAATTACTTAGATGTCTTAGATTTCTGCAAAGAAATATTAGAACAAAAAGTACCATATAGAACATCAGAAACTAGTCTTATAGTGTCTGACCCAGGATTTAATTATGGATCAGCAGAATATAATTTTGTTAGTGGAAAGATAAACAAAGGTGCCACTATAGAAAAGGCAAGTTTTGATACATTTAAAGAATATGTACTAAACTCAATTAGATAATTTTTTAGGGACTACATTAAATTTATGTAGTCCCTTTTTTGTAATTTATTTCAGAGGATAAAGACTACTTTTATACACATAATAAAAATGTAATTTAAGTAGCTAAAGGAGTGATAATCTATGAAAAACAAGCCAGATGATAGAAGTAATAATCCACACAGAATTCAAAGTAATATTAGCGACACTATAAAAAATATTCATCTTGCAAACGAAATGATTGAAGTTACAGATGATGAAAAGACTAGAGAAACATTAATAGAAAAAAATCATAGAAGAGAAATTGCAGTAGATGAACTAAAGAAAGAACTTAAAGATGAAACAATAAATCAAGAAGTTCAAGAAAAGATGCATTAAGAATAAAATTTAATAGAAGTAAAATATATATTAATAAAAAGCACTATTCTTTAATGAATAGTGCTTTTTTGATATAATTGAATTAGCTTAGAAAACGAATACATGAAATTTTTTAAGTAATTTTAGGAGGGATTAATTATGAAAAAATTAATAAATGACCCAAATAATGTTCTAGAAGATATGATAGAAGGAATGTGTTATGCACATGAAAATGACTTAAAAAGAGTAGAAGGTTTTGATGTATTAGTAAGAAAAAATCCTAAAACTAGTGGCAAAGTAGCCTTAGTAAGTGGTGGTGGAAGTGGACATGAACCAGCACATGCAGGATTTATCGGAGAAGGTATGCTTGATGCAGCTGTATGTGGTGCTGTTTTTACTTCTCCAACTCCAGATCAAGTATATAAAGCTATACAAGAAGTTAATACAGGAGAAGGTGTACTTCTTATAATAAAAAATTATACAGGGGATGTAATGAATTTTGAAATGGCTCAGGATATGGCTGAGATGGAAGGAATAAATGTTAAATCAGTAGTTGTAAATGATGATGTAGCAGTAGAAGATAGCCTTTATACTGCTGGAAGAAGAGGAATTGCAGGTACTATATTTGTTCATAAAATTGCAGGTGCAAAAGCTGAAGAAGGAGCTTCATTAGATGAAGTTGCAGATGTAGCTAATAAAGTAATAAAAAATGTAAGAAGTATGGGAATGGCACTTACATCTTGTATTGTTCCAGCAGCTGGAAAACCTAACTTTACATTAGAAGATGACGAAGTAGAAATTGGTATAGGTATTCATGGGGAACCTGGAACTCATAGAGAAAAGATTTCAAGTGCTAATAATATTGCAAGTGAACTAGTTAATAAAATAATGAATGATATAAATTTAGAGTGTGATGATGAAGTTGCAGTTATGGTAAATGGACTTTCAGGAACACCACTTATGGAACTTTATATAGTTAACAAAAAAGTTAGAGAAATGTTAGAAGATAAAGGAATAAAGGTTTATAAAACATTTGTAGGAGAATATATGACTTCACTAGAAATGTCAGGATGTTCAGTATCAATATTAAAGCTTGATGATGAGCTTAAAGAATTATTAGATAGAAAAGCTGATACTCCAGCACTTAAAGTTTTCTAAAAAGTTAAATTAGGAGAGTGAATTTAATGGATAGCAAAAAAGTAATAGAAATACTAATAAAAGTATCTGAAAAAATAGATAAAAACAAAGAATATTTAACAGAACTTGATGCTGCAATTGGTGATGGAGATCATGGGTTAAATATGAGCAAAGGTTTTAAAGCAGTTTCGGACAAGTTAAAAGCTGAAGAAGATGATAATATAGGTAATATTTTAAAAAATACAGGAATGACTTTAGTTTCTAATGTTGGTGGAGCATCAGGACCACTTTATGGAACAGCTTTTATGAAAGCTTCTATGGCATTAAAGGATAAAAATGAAATTGATATAAACGATTTCTTAAGTGCTTTAAAGTTAGCTTTAGAAGGAATAAAAAGTAGAGGTAAATCTACAGAAGGTGAAAAAACTATGATAGATGCATTAGCTCCTGCAATAAAATCTATGGAAGATTCAATAAAGAATGGAGATAGTTATATAGAGGTTTTAGAAAAAGGAAAAGATGCTGCATTAGAAGGAGTAGAATTTACAAAAACAATAAAGGCAACTAAAGGAAGAGCAAGCTATTTAGGTGATAGAAGTATAGGACATCAAGATCCAGGTGCTACTTCATGTTTTTATATTTTAGAAACTATATACGAAGAAGCAAAAAAAGACTTATAGATGGGAGATAAATAATATGGTAGGAATAGTTATAATATCTCATAGCAATAAAATAGCTGAAGGTGTAACTGAAATGGCACTTCAAATGGCTCCAGAAGTACCAATTATTCCAGCGGGAGGAACAAAGGACAATGAGATAGGCACAGATATTAATAAAATTAGTGATGCAATAAAAAAGGTATATTCAGATGATGGAGTTATGATTTTATTTGATTTAGGAAGCGCATATATGAATGCACAAATGGCTATTGACTTTTTAGAAGAAGATATTGATACAAATAAGGTACAAATAATTGATTGTGCATTAATTGAAGGTGCAATAGCAGCTGCTGTTCAAAGTGGTATAGGATCAAATATAGAAGAGATAAAGGAAGCATTAAAAGATTTAAGATTAGAAAAGATATCCTAATATAAATTACATTGGAGATGATAATATGTACGACGTTCTAATAATAGGCGGAGGAGTAATTGGGGGGAACATAGGAAGAGAATTTTCAAAATATAACTTAAAAATATGTATGGTAGAGAAAGATGATGATGTAAGTTGCGGATGTTCTAAAGCTAATAGTGGTATAGTACATGCAGGGTATGCAGATACTCCAGGAACATTAAAAGCTAAGCTTTGTGTTAAAGGAAATAGAATGTTTGAAAAGTTAGAAGAAGAATTGAATTTTGGATATAGAGAAACAGGTTCACTCGTTTTAGCATTTTCAGATGAGGAAAAAAAGTATTTAGAAAAACTTTATGATTATGGAATACAAAATGGAGTAGGTGGACTTAAAATAATAGATAGAGAAGAAGTCCTTAAAATGGAGCCACACTTAAATAAAGAAGTAAAATGGGCATTATATTGTAAGGATGCGGGAGTATGTTCACCTTATGAATTTACAATTGCACTTATAGAAAATGCAATTAAAAATGGTATGAATTTAAGATTAAATGAAGAAGTATTAGAAATAGAAAAAGAAGGCGATATATTTAAGGTTAAGACTAATAAAGGGATTATAGAAAGTAAATATGTTATAAATGCAGCAGGTGTTTATAGTGATAAAATTGCTAATATGGTTGGATTAGATGATTTTTATATTATTCCAAGAAAAGGAGAATATATATTGTTTAATAAAGACCAAGCTTATTTAGTAAACAAAGTAATATTCCAAGTTCCAACAGAGAAAGGAAAAGGGATATTAGTAACAACAACATATCATGGTAATCTTTTAATTGGACCTGATGCAGAACAAGTAGCTAGTAAAGATGATGTATCAACAGATGAAAAATCTCTTATAGAAATAATTAAAGCTGCTAGAAAGTCAGTAAGTGGTTTTGATATGAAAAAAGCATTAACTTCTTTTGCTGGTGTTAGACCAACTAGTTCAACTAAAGATTTTATAGTTGAAGAAAGTAAAGTAAAAGGATTCTTTAATGCAACTGGGGACTCACCAGGACTTACATCATCTCCTGCAATTGCTAAAATGATGGTAGAAATTTTAAAAGATTCAGGAGTAAAACTTGAAGAAAAAGAAAATTTTGTAGCCTATAGAAAACCTATAATAGTTAAAAAAGATAAAAATTTTATTGGAAATATTGATGCTACAAATCCAAAGGAACACATTATATGTAGATGTGAGACTGTAACAGAAGAAGAGATAGTAGATGCATTAACTAGAGAAATTAAGATTGATTCAATTGATGCTATAAAAAGACGTACAAGAGCTGGAATGGGTACATGCCAAGGAGCATTCTGCGGACCTAGGGTAAGGAAACTAATTGCTAAAACATTAAACATTAGCGAAGACGAGGTTAAAGGAGTGGCTCCAAGATCATCAGATCTTCATAACAGAGTAAAAAGAATAGAAATAATGAAATTATAAATAAAAAGTCTAAGATATCTAAATTTATAGTATATCTTAGGCTTTCTTATTTATATAAAAATTTTAATAATATCCAACTCTAACAAGCCAGAAAGTCATATTTTTATTACTCCATCCTAAATCCCAAGGAACATCATTTCTGTCCGTATTATGACAAGTAACTAAAGAGTAACCTTTTGAATCAGCACCAGTAACCATTGAGATATGAGTTATATCTCCCTTTTTTTCGTAAGCAACAAAGTCACCAGGAAGAAGTTTATAAGAAGCTTTATAAACTTTTTCATAACTTCCTTTAGCAATTACATAAGCTCTTCCGCTACCTATCATGTAACTAGTAAATTTATCTGCATTTATCCAAGGGGCAGTTGCACTACCTTTATCATAGTTCCATACAGTATTTTTCTTAAATCCGCCACCTTCATGAAGTATTTGGGATGCAAAGTTTGCACAGTCTCCACCTTCAACATTGAAGTTTCTATATTTTTTATTATACTTAAATCCATCTTCAGGATTAGTTGCAGAACCACAATATTTTTTTGCATATTCAACTGCTTCTAATCTTTTAGGGTGAAGGTTTGAAAAATCTCTTTTTTCTTTACTTGAGATAAATTGCTTAATATCATCAGCTTTAATATGCTCAAGTTTTAATGAATCAGCAAATGGATCAGTATACCATTCTTTGCTAATAATCCATTCATCATCTTGTTTTGATAACTGAATTGAGTGATATGTTCCTATCCTAGAGCAATTAACTTCATCAGGTTTATCAGGATAAACATATTTATATTCAGTATTACACATTACGTAGAAAGAAGAAGATTTATCATTTATATTTGATTTTTGGATTATTATTTTTGGATTGATTTCTATAAAATTAACTCCTTGCTTTTGAGCCCAATTATTAATATATTTAACCTTACTTTCTTCGTACTCGTACGCCCATTGCCCTAATTTAATGTCAGTATTATATAAGGATTTTATAGAATCTAAATCTTGGCTTAATACAGCTTTACTTTTCTTTAAAAATATATTTTCAACAAATTGTTTCCACTCATCTGTAAGAACGTTTGAAGAAACCGCATTTAAAGAATCTGAAGTGCCATCTAAAGCTTTTTCAATGATTTCTATATATTTTGAAGTATCATCATTAAGGGGAGCACCATCAAACCATTTTTTATCTTTTGTCCAATCACCAAAATATTTAGCCTTTAGTATTATCTCTGGTCTATATTCAAAATGCAGAGTATCAAAGTGATTCCATTTACCACCCCAAACAAAATTATGTTTTTCAAAAGCTTCAACTAATTCTTTTGGATACTCTGAGATTCTTTTAGAGCCAGCTTCTTTAGAAGACCATTTCCAATAATCACGTTTATCACTATGTAAATCAATTGCGATACCATAAGCATGAGGACTAAGTCTTCCTGTGCCTGATATAACCCTATAATTAAATGTTCCACTTGCAGGATATAATATGCTAGCTATATCAGATCTACTTTTTGAAAGTGGTATAAGTTCTTGAAGTACAGATACTAAAGCTTTATTAGCATTATTACTTTTATTAAATTGATAATTTGGATAGCCATATTTTAAGCTAGTTAAATTAGATTCAATTCCTTTTCTAGAACTTCCATAAACCTCATTTAAAAGCTCATAATTTCTACCTCGTCCAGGATCAAAATCTTTTTCCATAACTTCATTGTTTTTAGTAAGTGGATAAGGATCCTTAAGCATATCTTGAAGATCAGGGTTTATTAATATTTCTTCGTGACTTTTATTTTTTCTATCATCATAGATGATTTTTTTACCAGACTTCATAATGCAAAATACGTCATTACCTTTTTTCTCTATATTAGTTATAAAACCAGGGTAGGCAAGCATAAGAGTCAGTAAATCTTGCTTCATTTCTGTTTCATAATCTTTATTTTCAAGAGAAAGTACCGGTAGTTTAATATTTACAATAAGTAAAATAGCTATTAAAAAAATACTTAAAAATTTCTTCATATGATTACCTGCCTTATAAAAAACTATACTAAAAATAGTTTATCCGAAGGCATATACTAATATGTAATAATATTCAAATATATAGTTTGTTTTATATTTAAAGATTATCTTTTTAATATATAAGGAAAATGTTAATATAAAATATATATACTTAAGAGAAGAAAGAGGGATAATAATGAGTTTAGTTAAAATATATGAAGAATATAATATAGTAAATGAAGAATACTTAAATCTTGCAAATAAAGTGGCTTTAGAAGGTTTAGATAATTTTAATAATGAGACTTTAGACAGGCTTAATGTTTATAAAGAAAAGTTTGGAAATTTAATGGAAAGAATAAATGAAGAAGATTTAAGTGCAGAAGATGAAAATAATATAAAAGATTTAAAATATTTAGTTTTAGATGGAATATTTTTGGCATCAGATTTAGCAGGATTTTATAGTATAAATGAAAAAGAAAGATTTAAAATGAGATTAGCAAATTATATTAATAAGATGAGAAGAGCTAATAATATGTAACTTAAAATCTATGGAGGGTATAATATGGAAGAGTTTTTAAAGAAGGTTTTTAAAAATTACAAAGTAGGATTAAATGATGAAAATATTATGAAAAAAAGTGCTGTTATTCTTCCAATTATAAATATAAACGGAGTAGATAGTATATTATTTGAAGTAAGAACAGATGAATTATCCTTAAATCCAGGAGAAGTATGTTTTCCAGGTGGAAGGATAGAAGATGGAGAAACTCCTAAAGAAGCAGCTATTAGGGAATGCGTTGAAGAAATAGGCTTAAGCTTTGATAATATAGATGTAATAACAGAACTAGATACATTTGTATCAAATACAAATATGATAATATATCCATTTTTAGCTTATATTAAAGGTGATTATAAGTTTTTAATAAATGAAAGTGAAGTTAAAGAAATTATAACTATTCCATTAGACTATTTAGTTAATATGGAACCTATATCTGTTTATAATAAACTAATAACTATTCCAAGTGATGATTTTCCATTTGAAAATATAATAAATGGTGAAAATTATAGGTTTAGAGAAGGTTGTTATAGAGTATTATTTTATAAATATAAAGATTATGTAATTTGGGGAATGACAGCTAGAATATTAGAAAACTTTTTAAATAAAATAAAAAATAACTTAGAGAAATAATCTCTAAGTTATTTTTTTAGTTAGGTAGTGAAAGATTGCATACAGTAAGCATATTAATAGTATCTTCAACAGCAGATCTAACACCTGCAACAATTAAATGATCGCCTTCTTCTAATACTGTATCTGCAGTTGGCATAATTTCTTTATCATCTCTTATAATAGAGAAAACTCTACATCCAGCTGGTAGTTTCCATTCTTTTAAAGATTTTCCTATATACCACTCACTACTTAAAAGTAATTCACGTATTATAATTTTATCTTCTTCTTTTGATGTTTCAACAGTGTTTTCATCTTCAGTAAATAATTTCTCAAATAGTATTGGGAAAAGAATACATGATATAACTGTTGTAACTATAAAAGCAGAATATGTAGCTTCAGTTATGTAATCAAGATGCATAGCCATTTGAGCACCTACTATTGTTAAACTAAGTTGAGCTGTTAATATCATTGATGCTGCTAATGAATTTCTAATACCATATTTCTTTTTAAATAAAAGGCAAGGTATAAATTTAACTATGAAAAATACAAGTAAAAATAGCGGTATTTTAGCTATTGAACTTGGATTTTTTACTATTGAACTTAAATCTATATTAACCCCAACCATTATGAAGAAAATTGGTATTAAAAAGCCGTACCCTATAACATCTAACTGGTGAGTGATTTCCTCTTTTGCCTTACCAACTAAAAGTGCAAAAATAATTCCAGCTAAAAATGAACCAAGTACTATTTCTGAACCTGTTTTTTGTGCAACAGCAACTAATATTAATACAAGTACAAAAGCACCTCTAACGCTTATATGCAGATTTTTAAAAGCTATTAAAGATAAATCTCTAGTTTTAAATATAAGTTTACATATAATGTAAATTACAATAGCTACAAAAAATGTTATTAAGAAAGTAAAACTTTTAATTGATAATCCGTAAGTTGAAACAGAAGCAATAAAAGTTATACCTATTAAACATACAAATTCAGCAATTAAGGAAAAGATTAATAATGTTTGCCCAAAATCACTGCTTAGAATATGTTTAGACTTTAATATAGGAACAAGAAGTCCTGGTGCTGCTGAAGTAAACAGTAAAGCAAAGAATAAAGATCCTTTGGTTATTCCAGCCATCTTTAATAATGTGAAAGATAACACATTAGATATTACAAGTGAAAATATAAATACTTTTAAACTAGTAAATACTTTTGAATTAAAAAAAGTTTCTCCTTTTGAAAGTTTTAAATCTTCAAAGTTTATCTCAAGACCACTTAAAAACATTAAGTAGGCAAGACCTAGATTTGATAAGAATAAAATCCAAACATCTGGTTTTATAATATTAAAAAAACTTTTTCCAAGTATAATACCTATAAATATTTCTCCAACTTGATATGGAACTTTAATCTTTTTTAATTTAGCCACTAAAAATGGTGTGAAGAAAGCAACTACAGCCAAGATTAATAACGAATCGTAATTTAATACTTCTTCCATTTATTACACCCCTTTTTTCTTTAGTCTCAAACTACATTGTAATCATATAACAATTATTTATCAAGTTCGTATAATAAAATATAGTATTTAAATATTAGATTGAATTTTTATATATTAAAGAAAAATGTTAATATATAAAGTATACGATAAAATGAATAAAGAGGGGAAATAAAATGAATGCAATTAATCACTTTAAGACAATTACTAATCATAAATTGCTAGTAATGAAATATTGCTTTAAGGTTGGATTATATAAGCAAGGATTACTTCATGATTTATCAAAATATTCATGGGTAGAGTTTAAAGCTGGAATAAAATATTATAAAGGGACAGTAAGTCCAAATGGAATACAAAAAAAGGTTGAGGGATTATCAACAGCGTGGCTTCATCATAAAGGAAGAAATAAGCATCATTTTGAATATTGGATAGATTATGGACAAGACTATAGAGAAGGACTAATGGGTATGAAAATGCCATTTAAGTATGTTGTTGAAATGTTTATAGATAGAATGTCAGCATCTATGAATTATCAAAAGGATAAATATACTGATAAAAGTCCACTAGAATATTATGAAGTTAGAAAAGAGGCATATGTCATACATAAAGAGTCAAGGGAAACTTTAGAACAGTTACTTAATATGTTAGCAGAAGATGGAGAAGAAAAAACTTTAGAATATATAAAAAGGGAACTTAATAAATATAATTAAATAGAAATAAGTAAAATTTAATTGCTTCAAAGTCATTAGATTAATAAAATTTTAATGATTTTGAAGCAATTTGTATTAATTTATAAATAGTTATTAATAAATATAACTTGACAGATTATACTGGACACTCTAAAATTTAATGATATTTAGGTAAGGAGAAATAAGATATGCTTATAGGTAAAGAACTTTTAGACGAAGAGAAATATTTAAATAAAACACAAGATTCAATAAAAGAATTATTAAATAAATATATTGATTTAAGTGAACTACAAGATAAAGAAATTGTAAAACATAGAAGATTTCTTTGGGATAATAGAAATGAATTAGATGAAATTGAGATAAATGAAAATTGTAGCCAAGTAGCTATGCAAGAAAAAATGCATTCAAGAAAGAAAAATAGAATTAAAACATTAGAAAGACAATTAGGATCACCTTATTTTGCAAGAATTGATTTTAAGGAAGATGGGGAAGAGGCAGAAAGCTTCTACATAGGATTATCTACTGTTGAAGATGAAGAAAATTTTGAATTCATGGTTTTTGATTGGCGTTCACCAGTTTCAACTCTATTTTATGACTTTGAAATGGGAAGGGCATTTTATGATGCACCAAAAAGGAGAGTAGAAGGAACAATTGAATTTAATAGACAATTTAATATAAAAAATGGTGAGATCGTATTTATGCATAATTCTAATGAATCATTATGCGATGAAACGTTAGGAAAAATGCTTGGAGGAAATGCTACTGATAAGATGAAAAACATAGTAGCAACAATCCAAAAAGAACAAAATGATATTATAAGAAATGAAGATAGTAAAGTTTTATTTATTCAAGGGGCTGCAGGGTCTGGAAAGACATCAATAGCACTTCATAGAGCTGCTTATATATTATATAAATATAGAAAAGAATTAAGCCCAGAAAATATTTTAATATTCAGTCCAAATGAAGTATTTGCAGAATACATTTCTGATGTTTTACCTGAACTTGGAGAAACTAACATACTTCAAACAACTTTTGAAAATTACTCAAATACGTTTTTACCATCAAATTATTCATATGAAAGTAAAAATAACTATTTAGAGTATGTATATAAGAATGATAAAGATTTAGAATATAAGTTAAGATTAAAAGGTATGGAATATAAAAATACGACTGAGTTTATGGAAATATTAAATAAATTCGTTAAGGATATTCCAAAACTTTTAACAGATATCAAACCTATTATAATAGATGGAAATGAAATACTTAACAGAAAAAGTGTAGAAAATACAATTATAAAAAGATTTAATAATATACCATTTTTAAATAGAATAAAAGTTATAAAAGAAAGTATTTTTTCACAAGTTGAAACTAAATATTTATCAGATAATGATGATTTTGAATATATAGAAGATAAAAATCAGTTCTACACATATTGCAAAGAACAAGTAAATATTCAAATTGACAATATGATAAAGACAGTAAATAGTGTAGCTATATATAAAATGCTTTGGGAAAACATAAGTAGTTATACAGATGAAAATTTAGAAGATATAAAAAATATAACTATAAAATATTTAAACTTAGGAATAGTAAATTATGAAGATATTACTCCAATAATTTATATAAGAGCTGCTATGGAAGGCTTTAGAAATTACTCAAATGTAAAACATATACTTATTGATGAAGCACAAGACTATAGTCCACTATTTTATGAAATAATAAAAAGATCATTTAAAGATGCTGCCATTACAATAATGGGAGACTTAAATCAAAGAATTGATAAAAATTCTAATGTAAAAGATAAAGAAGGAATTACAAATATATTTAATGATGTAAAAACTGCTATTTTAACAAAAAGCTATAGATCAACATTTAATATAACTAATTTTACAAAAGAACTTTTAGATACTCATGAACCTATTGAGGCTATTGAAAGAAGAGGAGAAAACCCTAAAGTATATATTATAAATAATGGATTAGAAAAAAAGGTTTCAGAATTAATTGATGAAATGACTAATAAGAAGTATGAGTCAATAGCTATTATATGTAAAAATAGAGAAGTTTCTAATGAGTTATATAGAAGACTTAAAGAATTAAATAATGACGTGAATTTAATTGAAGATGATAAAGATGAGTTTAAAAAAGGTATTAATATAATTCCTTCATACTTATCAAAGGGATTAGAATTTGATGCAGTAATAGTAGCGGATGGAGAAAATTATTTAGGAGAAAGCTATAATAATTTATTCTATACAGCATGTACAAGAGCTCTTCATGAACTTCATATTATAGCAGATAGAAATATAGATGAAATTTTACCTAAGAATAAAGAATTATATACACTTGTTTAGGAAGCAGATAAGATTTAAAAATAATAAATAAAGTATAATTAAGAACCATACCTTAAGAAATATTTTAAAGGTATGGTTCTTATTGTTTTTATAAAAAATTCCAGTTAAATATTGACAATCTATGAAATATAGAATACTATATCATTAAACGATATATCTTTAAAGGATATAGTATAAGGAGGTAGTATGGGTAGAAAGAAAGCTTTAGATGAAAATATTTTAACTGATTCAACTTATTATATTTTATTAGCTCTAGCAGTTCCTAAGCATGGGTATGCAATAATGCAGGAAGTTAGTGAAAGATCAAATGAAACTGTAGAGATAGGTCCAGCAAGCTTATATACAATACTTAATAAGCTTCAAAAAAATAATCTAATAGAATTAATAGAAGACAGTACAGACAGAAGAAAATGTTACAAACTAACTGAAAGAGGAAAAGAAATCATAATTCACGATATTGAAAGAAGAAAAAAGATGGTTGAGTATGGGGAAGAAGTATTAAATATTATTAAAGGGTAGGAGATTAATATGGGAAAAGATAAAAAAAGGGTTTCAAATTTAGGATATGCATTTGATGAAAAAAGAGCTTTAGAAAAGTTTAGAAAATTATCTAAGGAAGGGTGGACTCTTAAAAAGGCCAATATACTTAATTATGAATTAATTAAGGGAGAAAAGAAAGAGCAAATATATTCAATGGATTATAGAAATTTTTCTAAGAATAAAGAAGGTTTAGATGAATATATTGAAATATTTAAAGCTGGAGGCTGGGAATATGTTTGTTCAAATCAAAATATGTTTCATTTCTTTAAAGCTGATGTAGGAACTAAACCAATATATACAAATAAAAAAGAGGATGCAGAAAAGTATAGAGATGCTTATAAGAGTACAAAAATAACAGCATTAGTTTCTTTAATTTGTTTATTATTAAGTGCAGTTTATATAATTACAAGAAATAGTACTTCTATAGTTCCATTATCAATATTAGGGATTTCAGCTGGGATACTTGTGGCATCAGCTATGATGATATTGACGTTAAAAATTAAATTTGAAAAGTCTTAAGTTAAAATTTATTAATAGAAAGTTTATCTTAAAAGAAAGGATTTTAGTATATAATAACACTTAAGATTTTATCTTTTAAGTAAAAGGAGGACTAAAGATGAAAAGTTTAGATATAAACTTTAATAAAACAGCTCTTGTACTTATTGATTTACAAGAAGGAATAGTTAAAATGCATAATGGAGAAGAAATAGTTAGTAAAGCAAAAAAACTTGTAGATAAATTTAGAGAAAATGAGGGATTTATAGCTTTTGTACATGTGGATTTTCATGATGGAAAAGATATGCTAAATCCAGATACAGATAAGGAAGATAATAAAGTTTCTATTCCATCAAAAAGCTGGGCTAATTTCTGTAAGGAGTTAGATGTAAGAAATGATGATTATATTGTAAAGAAACGTCAATGGGGAGCATTCTTTGGAACAGATTTAGATTTAGAACTACGCAGAAGAGGGATAGATACGATAGTACTATGTGGAATTGCTACTAATATAGGTGTTGAAAGTACAGCACGTCAAGCATATGAACGTGGATATAATCAAATATTTATAGAAGATGCTATGAAAACAGGAAGTAAGGAAGCTCATGATGCTACTATAAAATATATATTCTCTAGAATAGGTAAAATTCGTACAACAGAAGAGTTTTTAGAAGAAGCTTAAAAATAAAAATTCATATAAATTAACATAAACTTGAAAATCTCAATTTTTTATTATATAATAATTATTATTAATTAAAGTGTTATAGAAGGTGATATTGTGGAAAATAAACAATTAGAAATAGGAATGATGGCTCCAGATTTTACTTTAATGGGATCAGATAATAAAGAACATAAATTAAGTGATTACAGGGGAAAAAGGGTAATATTATATTTTTATCCAAAGGACAATACTCCAGGCTGCTCACTTGAAGCACAAGATTTTAAAAACTATCATCAAAAGTTTTTAGATAATAATACAGTGATACTAGGTGTAAGCAGAGATTCATTAAAATCACATGATAAGTTCATTACAAAATATGATTTACCATTTGTATTGTTATCAGATGAAAATGAAGAGGTTTGTAAATTATATGATGTACTTAAAGAAAAGAATATGTTCGGTAAAAAAGTATTTGGAATAGAAAGAAGTACATTTATAATTGATGAAGAAGGAAAAATAAAAGATATATATAGAAAAGTTAAAGTAAAAGGACATGTAGAAAGTTTATTATAATGAAAAAAGGAACGGAATAAAACGTTCCTTTTTTCATATATGGTTTATATCCATATTAGGAATTAAATATGTTATAATTATAAAAGTAAATTAACATATAACCTAAATGGAGGAAGATAGTACATGTTTAGTAAAGATGAACTTTCAGTAATTCAAGATGCATTAAAGATTGCAGATGAAGAATACATAAGACTTATTGATGAAAATAAAGGAAATAAAAGCAGACTAGTTGCATTTAATAGAAAACAGAAGAAGTTATGGCTAGTACAAAATAAATTAAAAAAGATAATGGAAGAAAACAAATAAGAAAAAAACTCAAGAACTCAATATAGTTTCTTGAGTTATTTTTTTATCTAATTATTTTTAAGTAAATCTCTAATTTCTGTTAATAAAGTCACTGTCTCATCTTCTTTTTCAGGTAACACTTCTTCTTCTAATTCCTTTTTTCTTTCTAATCTAGCTACTAATTTTATTGCTAAAAATATAGATAAGGCAATAATTAAAAAATCTATTATATTTTGAAAAAACATTCCTATATTTAATGTTAAGGCTTGAGTTCCATAGAGTGGATTATTTAAAAAGATTTTGTAATCTCTAAAGTTTATTCCACCTGTTAATACTCCTATTATAGGCATAATAATATCATTTACTAGTGAAGAAACTATTTTATTAAAAGCACCTCCAATAATAACTCCAATTGCTAAATCAAATATATTCCCCTTTAAAGCAAATGCTTTAAATTCAGATAAAAACTCTTTCATATGTATAATCCTTTCTTAAACAATTCTATTTTTATTATTAATTATTTAGTTAAATATTATTCAGCACATAATTTTATGAGATTTTAACTTAGAATTAAAATGAAATTAAGGTTAATTCATAATAATCACAATATACTTATAATATATAAATTTTTTATAAGAGAGGTTATTTATGAAGAAGTTTAGTAAAGAAGAAATAAGTTGGGCCCTATATGACTGGGCAAACTCTGCTTATTCTATGACTATTACTGCAACTATACTTCCAATTTATTTTAAGATGGTAGCAGAAAATGGGGGGATGTCTGGAGCGACTTCAACAGCGTATTGGGGATATACTATATCGGCATCCACATTAATAGTTTCATTACTGGCACCGATACTTGGAACTATTGCAGATTATAAGGGTAATAAGAAAAAGTTTTTTAAATTTTTTGTAGCTTTAGGTATAGTGGCTACAATTATGTTAGCACTAGTACCAGAAAACAAGCCAATATTATTACTATTTAATTATGGTCTTACTGTTCTTGGATTTTCAGGAGCAAATATATTCTACGATGCTTTTTTAGTGGATGTAACTAGTAAGAAAAGGATGGACAAAGTATCAGCAATGGGTTTTGGGCTTGGATATATAGGTAGTACAATTCCATTTATAATATCTTTAATAATTGTTATGTTATCACAAAATGGAGTAATAGGAATTTCAGTTAGCTTAGCAAGCAAAATAGCATTTTTAATAACAGCTATATGGTGGGGAAGTTTTACAATACCACTAATTAAAAATGTTAATCAGATTTATTATGTAGAAATAGATGATAGAATAATAAAAAGTTCCTTTAAAACATTAGGAAAAACATTTAAAGAGATAAAAAATAATAAAGTTATATTTACTTTTTTAGTTGCCTATTTCTTTTATATTGATGGAGTAGATACAATAATAGGTATGGCAACTTCTTATGGGACAGACCTTGGAATATCAATGACTTCTTTATTAATTATTTTACTTTTAACGCAATTTGTAGCATTCCCATTCACATTATTATATGGAAAGCTTGCCGAAAAGTTTGGCGGTAAAAAGATGATATATGTAGGAATAATTACTTATGTAATTATATGTATTTATGCTTACTTTTTAAAGACAACTCTAGATTTCTGGATACTAGCTATGGCTGTAGGATCAGCTCAAGGTGGAATACAGGCTATATCAAGAAGTTATTTTGCAAAGCTTATACCAAAAGAAAAATCTAATGAATTCTTTGGTTTTTATAATATATTCGGAAAGTTTGCAGCTATAATGGGACCTTTTTTAGTTGGATTATTTACTCAAATAACAGGTGAATCAAATAAAGGAATATTAAGTTTACTTTTATTGTTTGCTCTAGGAGGATTCTTCTTAAGAAGAGTAAAGACTGAAGAATTAATATAAGCATATATGAACAATAGTAATAATAGCCTTATAAAGTTAACATAAAAACTTCTATATTAAAACTTAATGTGATTTAAATCAAATTTTTGTAAGTAATATTTTAGTAATATAAATATAGAAAGATTTTAGAAGGTGATTAAATGTTTTATAAGGAATACTCAAAATATTATGATGATATACGTCCTATGAATAAGAAGGCCTTAGACTTTCTTAAAAAGAATTTTAAATTTAAGAAAAAATTATTAGATGTAGCTTGCAAAACAGGGGATTTAGCTATTAATCTAACTATGGAAGGGCATGAGGTCCAAGCAATAGATATAGATAAAAATTTTGTAAGAGTTGCTAAAGAAAAAGCTAATAATCAAGATGGATTAGAATTAAAGTTTAGAGATATAACTCCATTAGAATTAGGTAAGAATGATAATTTAAATAATTATGATGGAATTTATTATTTACATGATGAAATAGCATATCTTCAAAGTGGAAGAGATACAAAGACTGCACTTAAGCATTTATATAAAATATTAAAAGAAGATGGTATATTTATACTTGAAACATTAAATTTTGATAAAATTATAAATCAAAATATTGAATTACTAGAGGCAATTATTAAAGAGAAGGAAAAGATTAGTTTAACTACAGAACTAGAAAGAGAAGGAGATTATATAAACTGTATAAGTAAGTTACTTATAGAAGGTAAGGAATTTTTAAATGAAGAATTATTAGTTCCTATACTTAGTGATGATATAGTTGAATTTTTATCTGTTATTGGATTTAGAAAAATTAAAACTTATGGAGACTACGATGGAAGTGAATTTGATAAAGAAGAGTCAAATAAGTTAATAATTACATGTGAAAAGTAGAATTATATTTAAATAACTAAAGAACGCTATTAATCTAGCTTTAGATTAATAGCGTTCTTTAATAAACTCATTATAAATTAATCAATTTTAATTTTATCCATATTATCTTGAACATCCATTAAAGCTTCTCCAAACCTTTGAAAATGTACAATTTCTCTTTGTCTTAAAAATTTTAGTATTTCTTTAATTTCATGGTCATCTGTTAAGTTTATTAACCATTCATAAGTTGCCCTAGCTTTTTCTTCTGCTGCCATATCTTCGTGAAGATCTGCAATGACATCGTCTTTAGCCTGAATGTAAGTTGCTGTCCATGGGTTACCAGTTGCATCTGTATAGAATAAAGCTTTTCCATGATCAGTATAATGACCTCCAAGACCAGCTGCTTTAATCTCATCAACTGTAGCATTTTCCATAAGTTGATATACCATAGTTCCTATCATTTCAACGTGAGCCATTTCTTCAGTTCCTATATCAGTTAGTAATGCCTTTGATTTACCTGTTGGCATTGTGAAACGTTGATTTAAATATCTTAAAGCGGCACTTAATTCACCATCTGGTCCACCATATTGAGATATAAGGAATTTAGCCATTTGAAGATCTTTAGATTTTAGATTTATTGGATATTCCAGTGTTTTTACATAATACCACATATATTAATAATTCCTCCTTTAACGATTTTCCCAAGGCCATGGAGTATCAGTCCAAGCTTTAGGATTAGTTACAAAAGCTGAACCAAAATTAGTAAGTGGTCCATAAAGGTTTTCGTATTTGCACATTAAGCAATTTAAATTGCTTGATACTGCTTCAAAATCTTCTGTAGCCTTTTTGTTATCAGGGAAATTATCAAGATAAAGGTTTAATTCAACAGCATAAAATTGATTTTGCATAATTTTTTCTAATAATTCTTCTTTAGACATACAATATCTACCTCCGTATAATTTTATTTTCCACGATAAGGACGATAAAGGTCCTTAAATATAGTACCTTTTTTAAAAGCTGTATCTAGTCTAAATAAATTTTCATATACTTGAGGCAAAATGTATGCTTGTGCATAACGTAAATTTTTAAATTGATTACATCTATAGTCGTCTACTAAATTATCATAATCACGCATCTTAAATTTTCATCCTTTCAATGATGTTTATATACAATTTTATATTATGTGGTTTCATTTTGTTATGTGACAAAAAGTGTTATTAAAATACAAGGGAATGCATTACATATAAGAGAAAAATGGAATTTATAGAATGATTTTAGATTAATTTAGATTAAATAATAATATTAAAATAAATTTCTTTCAAAAATGAAAGAAAGATGTAAGTAACATAAATATGAAGTTTTTTTAAAATACTTTACAATTACATTAAATTAAAGCTTAGGAGGAAACAATATGAGAAAATTAATAAGTATTTTAATTGTAGGGTTAGTGATTTTAGTTGGAGTAGGTTTTGCGGCTAAAGAAACTTTATTTCCTATGAAAGATAAGGGGGCTATAGAAAAGTATGCAAAAGAGTATGACGTTAAACCAGAACTTATATCTGCTTTTATAAATTTTGAGACTGGATTTGAGCCAGTTGAATATAAAGAAGGAAAAGCATGTGGACTTATGAAATTAACAGCTAAAACTGGAGAAAATTTAGCAAAAGAAATTGGTGATAATAATTTTAAAGCAAAAGATATTGCGGATAACGATATAAATATAAAGCTTGGTACATATTATTTATCAAAAAGTGTTAAAGATGGCTTAAAAGAAACTGTAGGTAATTGGGCTATAAGAAATGGTGAAGAGAAAAATGATAAATTTGATGCTAAAGAGTATGCAAAAGAATATTTCACAAAGAAAATAGAGCTTAGAGAAAAAATATATAAAATATTATATTTTACATTCTAATTAAAAGGTAGATATTTAAAAATATCTACCTTTTTCTATAAAAAGTACAATAAAAATCAAAAAAATACACTTATTTAAAATAGTAAACGTTTTACAATTAATATGAGTAACTATACTTTAAATAAGGGGGAAAGGTTTTGAGAAATGGAGAAAAAGGAAAATTTATATTTGGAATAATTAAAATTCCATTTAAGTATGCACCAGCTAATTCATTTATGCTAGCAGTACAAAAGATTCTAGAAGCTGTAATACCAACTTTAAAAATATTAGTAACAGCTAAATTCCTAGATACTGCAATATCAATTTTTAGTGGCAAAGAAAATATAAATAAAATATTTATGCCATTAATACTTTTAGCACTTTTAATTAGTTTTAAATGGATTTCTGAGCAATTTTCTAAGTTTATAGAAATAAAGCTAAAGATTAAGTTAAGTGAAAAACTAAGAGTAGATATTATAGAAAAGAGAGGACGACTTAAATATAAGTATATTGAAGATAGTGACACTTGGGATCTAATATCTAGAGTATCAAAAGATTCAGAAGAAAAATTTAAAAATGCATATAATGAGCTATTAGCATTAATAGCTATGATTATTAAAGTAGGGGGACTACTTTTAATTATAGGAAGTAAAGTATGGTGGGCAGCCATTTTTATACTTGCAATATCAGTGCCACTTTTTTATTTATCAATCAAAAGTGGAAAAGCCAATTATGAAGTATCAAGAAAAGTTACTAAGTTTTCTAGAAAATATTTATACTTTGATGAAATATTAAAAGATAGAGAGTCATGTAGTGAAAGAACTATATTTGGTTTTACAAAAAAGATTAATGAAAAGTTTTATGAAAACTATGAAGCTTGTAGAAAAATAGAGTTTAAAACTAATTTAAAATGGTTTACTAAGATGAAGCTTGGTAGTATTATAACAGCCCTTTTATCTGTAATTATTGTTGTTGTATTATTAAAACCTGTTAGTGAAGGGATATTATCAATAGGATTATTCATCTCTATAGCAAATGCAGTATTTGAACTTGTTCAAATGATGTCTTGGACATTAACTTATTTAATAGATAGATTAGCAGCTAATATAGAATATTTAAAGGATTATTATAAGTTTATAGAACTTGATGAACAAGAAGATGCTTTAAGTATACCAAAATATGAAATAGAGCTTAAAGAATTAGAATTTAAAAATGTCTATTTTAAATATCCAAATACTAATAATTATATATTAAAAAATATTTCCTTTAAAATACAAGAAGGTTACCATTACTCTTTTGTTGGTGTAAATGGTGCAGGTAAGACTACATTAACAAAGTTAATAACTGGCTTATATGAAAATTTTGAAGGTGAGATTTTAATAAACGGAAAGAGTATAAGGGAGTATACTTTAGAAGAATTAAAGGGACTTTCAACTGTAGTTTATCAAGATTTTGCAAGATATTATATTACAGCTAAAGATAATATACTTCTTGGTAATATTAATAATTTTAAAGAAGAGAGAAGATTAGATGAAGCAATAAAAACTGTAGAACTTGAAGAGAGTTTTAAATTATTACCTAAAGGAATAGAAACCAATCTTGGAAAAATAAAAGAAGATGGAGTAGATATATCAGGTGGTCAATGGCAAAGAATAGGTATGGCAAGAGCTATTATGAGTTTAGCGCCTCTTAAAATATTAGATGAGCCAACTGCTGCCTTAGATCCGATAAGTGAAAGTAATGTTTATGAAAAGTTTGAAAAAATAAGTAGAGGTGGAACGACTATATTTATAAGTCATAGACTAGGTTCTACTAAGCTTGCAGATAAAATATTTGTTATAGAGGATGGAAGCATAAAAGAAGAGGGCTCTCATGAAGAACTGATGAATCTTGGAGGAACCTATAAAAATATGTATGAAAGTCAGAGAGGTTGGTATATATGATAAAGGAGAAAGATAATAAAAGTTATTCAACTGTTAAATTACTACGAAAAGTTTTTCCAATGATAATTGCAGTTTGTCCAGTTTATTTTATTTTAAATACTCTGATTTCAACAATGAGCGGTTTTTTATTTGGAGCAAATACAGTAGCAACTCAACAGTTTTTTGATAAAGTCTCAGAAGTTGTAGGAAATAGTAACTTATTAAGAGAGGCGTTTTTAGCTGCTGTAATACTTGCACTTGTAATAATAATTACACAAATTATGAATGGAGTAAGTAATTTTTTATCAGAAAATATGTTTAAAAAAATTATTGGAGTATTAGCTGTAAAGCTAAATGCAAAAGCGGAGAAAATAGATCCAGCAGAATATGAAAGTCCAGAACTTTTAAATAGTATGAAAAAAAGTAGTGTTGGTATGTATACTAGCATTGGGCTTGTTCTTACAATAACTACACTCATTTTTTTCTATATTCCATATTTTATATTTATGGGAACATATTTATATAAGTTAAAACCAATTTTAGCTTTTTCTATAGTTCTTATATTTATTCCAGTTTTACTATCCCAAATAGTAAGAGTTAAAGTATTTGCAAATTTAGAAGATGAAAGTGCTCCTTTAAAAAGACAATATGAGTATTATGAAAAGTGTATGGTAGACAGGGAGTTTTTTAAAGAAACTAGAGGACTTGGAGCTTTTAATTATTTTAGAAATTTATATAAAGAATCACTAGATCTACTAAATAAAAAGGTTTGGCAATCTGAGAAGAAAACAAATCTTATAGAATTTTATATGAAGCTTATTACCTTAGCAGGTTATATTGGAGTATTGTACTTATTCTTTATATCTTTAATGAAAGGTGATATATCAGTTGGAGCCTTTGGTGCCATTTTTGCATCTATAGATATGATGTTTGCTGCAATGGAAGAAATAATATGTGGTCGTATTGCTGAAGTATCAAAAGGAAAAGGAAGTACAATAAATTTTATAAAGTTTTTAGAATGGCCTGAAAGATTAGGTGAAGATATAGAAATAAAAGGAGTACCAGAAATTAAGATAGAAGATATTAGTTTTAAATATCCAAATTCAGAAAATGAATCTCTTAAAAATATATCCTTTAATATAAAAAATGGAGAGACAATAGCTATAGTTGGAGAAAATGGAGCTGGTAAAAGTACATTAGTAAAATCAATAATTGGATTATATAGACCAATTAAAGGTAGAGTTTTAATAAGTGATATAGATACAAAGACAATATCTAATAAATCTTTATATAAAGGAATATCTGCAGTATTTCAAGATTATAGAAGATAATATAAGCATTTCTTCTTTTGAAAAAATGGAGAAAAACAAAAATAATAAAAAAGAATTAGATGAAGCTGTCTTAAAATCAGGTCTTATTATGGATGATAAAAAGTTTAATAAAGGATATGATACAATGCTTTCACGTGAATTTGATGGGGTTGATCTTTCAGGTGGACAGTGGCAGAGAATAGCTATTGCTAGAGGCTTTTATAAATTCCATAACATGATAGTGTTAGATGAACCAACTGCAGCAATAGATCCTGTTGAGGAGAGTAGAATTTATGAGAAGTTTAAAGAAATGTCAAAAGGCAAAACTTCAATTATAGTTACTCATAGACTAGGTTCTGCTAAAATAGCTGATAGAATAGTTGTTATGGATTCAGGACAAGTTGTTGAAATTGGGACACATGATGAACTTATGAGAAATAATAAGAAATATAAAAGTATGTATGAAGCACAAAGTAAATGGTATGTTAGATAGTAAATAAGCACCTAATGAAAATTATTTTCCTAAATTAAGAAAAATATTTTCAAAAAACTATTGATTTTATAATTAAATTGTATTAAGATGGGAATATAAGGAAAATAATTTTCAAGGTGGTGATTGTTTATGTTAGATGTAATAAAAAATAATTTAATTGTATCTTGTCAAGCATTAGAGGATGAGCCGCTACATAGTCCATTTATTATGGGAAGAATGGCAAGAGCAGCAAAAGAAGGCGGTGCAGTTGCTATAAGGGCTCAAGGGGTAGATGATATTATTGAAATAAAAAGAGTAACTAATCTACCGGTAATTGGAATAATAAAGCGCAATTATAAAGATTCAGAAGTTTTTATAACTCCAACAGAAAAAGAAATAAAAGAATTAATAGAAACTGGATGTGAAATGATAGCTTTAGATGCAACTAATAGGACAAGACCTAATAATGAAAAAATAAAGGATTTATTAGAATTAATTCATAAAAGTAAACGTTTAGCTATGGCTGATATATCTACTTATGAAGAAGGAATTAAAGCTCAGGAAATGGGATTTGATTGTATATCTACAACGCTTTCTGGGTATACAAGCTATTCAACGCAAAGTGATAAGGTAGATTTTAAACTTCTAGAAGAATTAGTTAAAGACTGCAGTATACCAGTAATATGTGAAGGTAGAATATATACTCCAGAAGAACTTAAAGAAGCATTTGATATTGGAGCTTATTCAGTTGTTATAGGTGGTGCTATAACAAGGCCACAACAAATAACAGAAAGATTTGTAAAGGCAATAAAATAATTTAAAATTAGGAGAATTTATTATGGATAATATGAGAGGGATTTATTCAGCATTATTAGTTTCTTTTGATAAGGAAGGTAATATAAACGAAAAGGGACTAAGAGAAATAATAAGACACAATATAGATAAGTGTAAGGTTGATGGATTATATGTTGGAGGAAGTACTGGTGAAAACTTTATGCTTTCAACTGATGAGAAAAAGAAAATTTTTGATATAGCTATAGATGAAGCTAAAGGAGAAGTAAAATTAATTGCACAAGTTGGATCAGTTAATTTAAAAGAGGCTGTAGAACTTGCAAAATATGTAACTGATTTAGGTTATAATGCAATATCAGCAGTTACTCCATTTTATTATAAATTTGATTTTGAAGAAATTAAAAATTATTATGAAACGATAGTAAATTCAGTAGATAATAAACTTATTATATATTCAATACCATTTTTAACTGGTGTAAATATGTCATTAGAACAATTTGCAGAGTTATTTAAGAATGAAAAGATTATAGGTGTTAAATTTACAGCCGCAGATTTCTATTTATTAGAGCGTATTAGAAAAGCGTTTAAAGATAAGCTAATTTTTGCAGGTTTTGATGAAATGTTATTACCAGCCGCTGTACTTGGAATAGATGGTGCTATAGGATCGACCTTTAATATAAATGGAATAAGAGCAAGAAAAATATTAGAGTCTGCACAAAATGGGGATATAAAAACAGCTTTAGATATTCAGCATATTACTAATGATCTAATTACAGACATATTAAACAATGGAATATATCAAACTATTAAATTAGTTTTAGAAGAACAAGGGGTTAATGCTGGATACTGTAGAAAGCCTCTTAAAGAGCCAACTAAAGAGATGATAGAAAAGGCAAAAGAGATAAATAAAAAATACTTTAAATAAATTAAGCTCCTTCAAATTAAATAATAGTGTAGGTTTTAAAATTTACACTATTATAATTTTTTTAATCTTCTTAGTAAAATATTGTAAATAAAGTAATAAGATGTTAAAATACTTATGAAAAATAATTTTTATAATAAAAAATATAATTTTATAATAAAAATTATTTAAGTTTAATTTTATTTCCTAAGTAAACAATTACAAAATATAAATGTTTAAATTAAAAGTAAATAAGGGGGATTTGGTGTGAAAAAATTCAAATTGCTATCAACAGTATTATTAACAACTCTTAGCTTATCAATTTTTGCAGGATGTGGAGGTAGTGGAGATAGTGGAAAGAGTTCGGCAAGTGGAGAAAAAACTGAAATAACTTGGTGGGCTTTCCCAAACTTTGAAACAAAAGATGGAGTTGTAGGAAAGTATGAGGAGGAAATTGCAAAAGCATTTATGGAAAAAAATCCAGACATAAAAGTTAATGTTGAAATGTTATCTTTTAATGGTGGTGGTGAAAAAATAAATGCAGCTATTGCATCAAAATCAGCTCCAGACGTATTATATGATGCTCCAGGAAGAATAATTGATTATGCAAGAATAGGAGCATTAGCACCAGTAGATGATATGATAAAAGATTTAAATGGAGATGTATCAGATGCTATTTTACAAGGATGTAAATTAGATGACACATATTATATGTATCCATTTAACACAACAAACTTCATGATGGCTGCAAATAAAAATATGCTTGAAGAAGCAGGAGTTTTAGATAAACTTCCTCTTGATAAAAAAGATAGGTTATGGACTATAGAAGAATTTGAAGAAGCATTAAGAGCTATCAAAAAAGCAAAACCTGATGTTATTCCATTAACATTCTTTAGTAAGAGTACAGCAGGAGACCAAGGAACTAGAGCATTTGTTGCAAATATTTTCGGTGGTAGTGTTATGAATGATGATCAAAGCTCATACAATTTTGATAGTCCAGAAGCTATAAAGGCAATGGAATGGGTTAAAAAAGCTATTGATGAAGGATTAATAGCTAAAGGTTCAGAAGCTTTAGCATCAAATGATTCAATTGATTTATACTTACAACAAAAAGCTGCAATTACAATACTTTATTCAACTGGTTTAGTTAAGAGTAATCAGTCAAAAAAATCAGAAGCATTTGATGATATTTTATTACCAATACCAGCCCCAGAAGGAAAACTTGCTTTAGAATCACTTATAGGTGGATTATGTGTATTTGATAACGGTAATGAAGCTAAAATAGAAGCTTCAAAGAAATTTATTGATTTCTTATGTAATGATAAAGATTGGCAAGAAAAGAATTTAAAAGCTACAGGAACATTCTCAGTTAGAAATTCAGTTAAAAATTTATATGATGATGAAGAAATGAAATTTGCTGAAGCTATGGGAGCTTATACAGCTAAGTATTATAATACTGTAAACGGATTCGCTGAAATGAGAACTCATTGGTTCCCAGCACTTCAAGAAATCACACTAGGACAAAAATCTGTAGAAGATGCAATGAAAGATTTCAATAAAAAGGCAAATGAAACACTTAATAAAAAATAAAAAATATTTTTAAATCATAATAGGGAGTGCTTAAAAACACTCCCTTATGATTAAGTAAATAAGAGGAGGGTTTTGTAAGTGGCGACTAATGTTATTAAAGAAAAGAAAAAACATAGTAAATTAGCAAAAAAAGAATGGATAGCATCATATCTTTTCTTATTACCAGCTGCAATATTTTTTCTAAGCTTTGTAATACTACCTATGATTGGTGGTATAGTGATGAGCTTTTTTGATTATAATCCTAAAAGTGCTACATTTATAGGAATTCAAAATTATCTAAATATATTTCAAGATGAAATATTTAGAAAATCCCTATGGAATACTTTGGTACTAGTTATAGGAAATGTGCCAATAGTAGTTATATTCTCTTTATTTGTCTCTTTAGTTATTTATAAAAAGTGTTCAAAAGTAAGATCATTTTTTAGAGGTGTATTTTATCTCCCAGCAATAGCATCTGTAGTAAGTATAACAGTTGTTTGGGGATGGATATTCCATCCTAATTATGGAATATTAAATTATATTTTAGGATGGTTTGGAGTAGATCCACAAGTATGGCTTGGAGATCCTGGAATTGCAAAATGGGCAATACTTATGGTTTTAGTTACATTATCAGTTGGACAGCCTATAGTTCTATATATGGCATCACTTGGAAACATACCTAAAGATTATTTAGAAGCGGCAGAAATTGATGGAGCTTCTAAATCTCAAGTATTTAAAAATATAACATGGCCCCTTTTAAAACCAACAACATTATATATCGTTATTATAACAACTATAAATTCATTCCAATGTTTTTCATTGATTCAATTATTAACAGCAGGAGGCCCTAATTATTCAACAACAACAATAATGTATCAAGTTTATGAGAAGTCATTTACACTTGGTCAATATGGACTTGCATCATCAATGGGGGTAGTACTTGCAGTTATAGTTATGGCAATATCAATTATCCAATATAAATACCTTGGTTCAGATGTAGAGTATTAGTAGGAGGTATAAAGAGTATGTTTAGAAAAAAGAAAAAAGAAAAAGAAGAATTATATGACTGGAGAGATAGATGGACACCTAAAAATATAACAGCTTTTTTCATACTATGTTTATTTACTGTAATATTTATTTTCCCATTTTACTGGATTATAACAGGAGCATTTAAAGATCAAGGAGCTGCAATTGCAATGCCTCCACAATGGTTTCCAGAAAACCCTACAATGCAGAATTGGACTAGCTTAGCACAACAGCCATTACTTAGATGGACATTTAATAGCTTTTTTATAGCAATTTCAACAACTGTTTTAGTATGTTTAACATCTGCTCTTGCAGGATATGTTTTAGCTAAGAAAAGATTCCCAGGAAGACAATTAATATTTTGGTTACTTATAATTGCAATGGCTCTACCAAAGCAAGTAATAATGGTACCATTATTTAATATATTAACAAGCTTAGATTGGATAGATAGTTATAAATCATTAATATTACCAGCTGTAGGATGGCCTTTTGGTATATTCTTAATGAAACAATTTAGTGAAACTATACCAACAGAGCTTATAGAAGCTTCAAGAATTGATGGATGCTCTGAAATTGGAATATTTAAAAATATAGTTTTACCTATAGTTAAACCAGGAGTTGGAGCACTTGCAATATTTACATTTATAACTTCATGGAATGATTATTTTATGCAATTAATTTTAATAAGAAGTAAAGAAATGCAAACGCTTCCTTTAGGAGTTGCAACAATGCAACTTGAATTTGCTACTGATTATGGGCTTATGATGTCAGGTGCAGCTTTAGCATCAATACCTATGATTATAATATTCATAATATTCCAAAAATCATTTACTCAAGGTATAACAATAGGAGCGGTAAAAGGTTAAATATAAAATAACAAATAAGAGTTTAAAATTGGAGGAAACTATTATGCCAATGATAGATATGCCTTTAGAAAAATTATATGAATATAATGGGATAAGTCCAAGCCCGAAAGATTTAGATGAATTTTGGGATGAAAATATAAAAAGTTTAGAAGACATAGAACTTAACGTAGAGATTGTAGAGTCAGAATTTAAATGCCCGTTTGCTAAATGTTATCATTTATACTTTACTGGAACAAATGGAGCTAGAATTCATGCGAAGTTTATAAAGCCAAATAAGATAGAAGATAAAATACCTGCTTTGTTAGAGTTCCATGGTTATCAAGGAGGTAGTTTTGATTGGTCATCAAAGTTAGTTTATGCTGCTAATGGAATGTGTGTAGCAGCATTAGATTGTAGAGGGCAAGCAGGATTATCTCAAGATGTAGGTGGAACTTTGGGAATAACTGTTAAAGGGCATATTGTAAGAGGATTACAGGAAGGTAGAGATAAATTATTATATAAAGATATATTTCTAGATACTGCCATTTTAGCAAAAATAATTATGAATTTAGATTTTATAGATGAAAATAGAGTTGGAACTATGGGAGGATCACAGGGAGGAGCATTAGCTCTTGCTTGTGCAGCATTAGAACCAAGAATAAAAAAAGTATTTGCATTTTATCCATTTTTATGTGATTTCAAAAGAGTATGGGAAATGGATTTAGGCGGCGAAGCTTATGATGAATTAAAAAGATATTTTAAATTTATAGATCCAGCTCATGAAACTGAAGATTATGTATTTAATACATTAGCGTATATAGATATTCAAAATTTAGCTCATAGAATAAAGGCTGAAGTAACTATGCTGACTGGACTTATGGATAATATATGTCCACCATCAACCCAATTTGCGGCATATAATAAAATAAATTCAAATAAGAATATTATAGTATTTCCAGAGTGGGGACATGAGTCAATATCATATGGTTTGAATGACAGAATTTATAAATGGTCGATAACAATATAATTTTTGAAATTTAGGAGGAGAGGTTTATGTCAGGGTTAGTTTTAAAAGGTATAAAAAAAGTATATGAAAATGGATTTAAAGCAGTTGATAATTTTAACTTAGAAATTGAAGATAGAGAGTTTATTGTTTTTGTTGGACCATCAGGATGCGGTAAATCAACAACACTTAGAATGATTGCAGGGCTTGAAGAAATATCAGACGGAGAACTTTATATAGATAATAAACTTATGAATGATGTAGCACCAAAAGAAAGGGATATAGCTATGGTATTTCAAAATTATGCACTATACCCTCATATGACAGTTTTTGAAAATATGTCTTTTGCATTAAAACTTAGAAAAACACCAAAAGAAGAAATAAATAAAAAAGTACATGAAGCAGCTAAGATACTTGATATAGAACATTTATTAGATAGAAAACCAAAAGCTTTATCAGGAGGTCAAAGACAGAGAGTTGCTATGGGAAGAGCTATAGTTAGAGAGCCTAAAGTATTCTTAATGGATGAACCACTTTCAAACTTAGATGCTAAATTAAGAGTTCAAATGAGAACCGAAATAGCAAAATTATATAATGAATTAAAAACAACATTTATATATGTAACACATGACCAAACAGAGGCTATGACTCTTGGAACTAGAATTGTTGTTATGAAAGATGGTATAGTTCAGCAAATAGCATCTCCTAAAGAAATATATGATAATCCTAAAAACTTATTTGTTGCAGGATTTATTGGAAGCCCACAGATGAATATGTTAAATGGAACTATTTATGAAAAAGAAGGAAAAGTATATTTAAAAATGCTAAATGGAAAGGTAGAAATTCCTAAAGATAGGGAAAAAATAATAAGAAAATATAAGTTATTAAATAAAGATATAATAGTTGGAATAAGACCAGAAAATATTAGTTGCAAGAAAGCTGACCTGCAAAATTCTAAGTCTATATTTAAATCTGAAATAGAAGTTTCAGAAAACTTAGGGGCAGAAACTTTCTTACATGTAAAAGGTGATAATGGTAGGGCAATTGTTATAAAGACAGCAACTGCAGACAATATAAATACTACAGGAAATGTAGAATTTACTATGGATTTAGATAAGATTCATATATTTAATAAAGATACTCAAGAAACTATATTTTAAATAACTTAAGATAATATAAAATTTATAAAATGCCCTATAGTAAACTTAAATTACTATAGGGTATTAATATATTAAGTATGTATTTTTATTAGAAAAAATATTTATAAAGGTTTTGGAGGTAAAATGAGAATATTTGCATGTATAGATATAGGTGGAACATCAATAAAATATGGTCTAATAAATGAAGAGGGATTAATTATAAAAAATGATTTAATAGATACAGAAGCATATAAGGGCGGGACACATATAATAGAGAAAGTTAAAAATATTGTTAGGGAATTTTTAAATGAATATACCTTAAGTGGAATATGCATTTCAACAGCAGGAATGGTATGTCCTATAAAAGGCGAAATAATATATTCAGGAAAAGCAATACCAAATTATAAAGGGACTAAAATAAAAGAAATATTAGAAAAAGAATTTAACATTAGATGTGAAGTAGAAAATGATGTTAACTGTGCAGCTTTAGGAGAACTATGGAAAGGTAGTGGAAAAGAAGTTAAATCTATGGCATGTCTTACAATAGGGACAGGAATTGGTGGAGCAATTATATTAGATAAAAATATAGTACATGGATTTAGTAATTCAGCTGGAGAGATTGGATATATGATAGTAAGTGGAGAAAAATTTCAAGATATCGCATCTACAACAGCTTTAGTGAAAAAAGTAGCAGAAAGAAAAGGGGTTTTACCTAAAGATATAGACGGAAGATATATATTAAATGGATATGAAAATGGTGATGAGATTTGTAAAGAAGAAGTAGAAAATTTAACTGATATTTTAGCTATAGGAATTACAAATATATCATACTTATTTAATCCTGAAACAGTAGTTTTAGGTGGTGGAATTATGGAAAGAGAAGATATATTTAGACCTTTACTCAATAAGAACTTAAAAAAATATATGATAGATAAATTATATTTAGATACAAATATACAGTTTGCAAAACTAAAAAATACAGCAGGAATGATAGGAGCATTATATAATTTCTTAAATAAAGAGAATTTTGAAATCAAGTCTTAAAATGATATACTATTTATAAAATAGAAAATTGTAGAGGGTGTATTTATGGGGATATTAAGTGACTTAGAAAAACCGAGTTTTAAAGTTACTAAATCAGATAAGCTATTAATAGAGTATATTAAATTAGATTTAGATAATTTTATATATAAATCAATATCTGAAATTGCAAAAGAATCAGGTATTGGTGAAGCTACTATAACAAGATTCAGTAAAAAGGCTGGTTTTAATGGATTTCAAGATTTTAAGGTTACATTAGCAAAAGAATTGTCTATAAAGAAGCAAAAAAGTGTAATAAGTTCTCATGTAAGTAGGGATGAAAAAACAAAAGAAACAGCAAATAAACTTTTAAATTCAACAATTAACGTATTAACGAGTACTGTAAATAATATAAATGAGGATTCTATATTGCAATGTAAAGAATTTATATTAAATGCAAAAAAAATATATTTTGTTGGAATTGGATATTCAGGAATAACAGCAGTTGATAGCAATTATAAGTTTATGAGAATAGGACTTAATACGTGTCCTTTAACAGATAGTCATACCATGATAATGATGTCATCAATTATGGAAAGAGGAGATTTACTAATAGCAATATCTCACTCTGGATCAACTAAAGAAATATTAAAAACAGTAGAACAAGCAAAACAAAATAAAGTTAAAGTCATATCTTTAACAGAAAATACAGATAATAAATTAAAAGAATTAGCAGATATTAAACTTACTTATGTTTCTACTGAAACAATATTTGAAACTGGTTCGATTTCATCTAAATTATCACAAATATTTATGTTAGATTTAATTTATACAGAAGTAATAAAAGAAATATTTAATGAGGCTATAGATAAAAAACTTAAAACAACAGGTGCTATTGAACTTTATAGGGATAGTTATTAAAACTAGATTATATAAAAATGATATGTTTAATTTAGTATTCATATCATTTTTTTTATTTTAGAAAAAATTAAGGGATTTTTTATGTAATAAAATGTTAAAATAAAAGAGATTGGCGGTGAATTTATGATAGATGTATGTTTATTAGGTTGTGGTGGCGGAATGCCAATGCCTTTTAGAAATCTTTCTGCAACCTTAATTAATATAAAGGGAAGAAAAATACTTATAGATTGTGGTGAAGGAACTCAGGTGTCTATGAGAATGATATCTTCTGGATTTAAAAGTATAGATATTATATGTATAACACATATTCATGGAGATCATATAATAGGACTTCCAGGATTACTTGGCACTATAGGGAATAGTGGAAGAACTGAGAGTTTAACTATTATAGGACCTAAAGGAATAAAAGAGGCAGTAGAAGGGCTTATGGTTATAACAAAATATCTTCCTTATGAAGTAAATGTTATAGAAGATATAAGAAAAGTACAATTTAATATAGAAAAAGAAGGTCTTAAGGCTACAGAAGAAGAGGGAAGTTTAGTATTAGAAACTTTAGAATGTGATCATTCTGCACCTTGTATAGGTTATAGTTTATATATAAAAAGAGGTAGAAAATTTTCAGTAGATAAAGCAATAGAAAATAATGTACCAAAGGTTTTATGGAGTAAACTTCAAAAAAATAAAAGTGTAGAATATGAAGGAAAAGAATATACAGAAGATATGGTTCTTGGTAAAGAAAGAGACGGAATAAAAATAAGTCTTATAACAGATACAAGACCATTAGATAGTATGATAGAATTTATAAAGAAAAGTAGCTTATTTATTTGTGAAGGTACATATGGAAATGATGAAGATATAGAAAAAGCTATAAAAAATAAGCATATGACCTTTAGAGAAGCTGCAACACTTGCAAAAAATGGAGAGGTAGAAAAATTATTATTAACACATTTTACTCCTGCAATGATGGATCCAAATGAATATAAAGAAAATGCAACAAGTGTATTTAAGGATACAATAATTGGGGAAGATAGAATGGTTTTAAATTTAAAATTTAAAGAGTAATATAATAATTAGTAATGGATAAAAAGATGATAGGAAAATTTTTTGAAAATACATCGCGTTTAGTAGTTTTAATTATAACATCGATAATTTTAGGATTAATGGTGTATTTAAATTTTAATGATGTACATAAAACAAAGGTTACACAAAGTGAGAAAATATATGTAATAGTATATTTTATAGTATGCATATTAATAGGATTTTTACTTTATAAAATAAAGAGTAAAAAATATTTTATAATAGGACTTTTTGCTGTAAGTTTCATTATAAGACTAATTTGGGTATTAAATATTAATAGTGTACCAGTTTCAGATTTTACCCAAATGTATGAAGGTGCACAAAATATATTAAATGGAAACACTGAATTAGTAAGAAATAGTGGCTATTTTGAAGTATGGGTTTATCAATTAGGATTTTCAGCATTTCAATCAATTATTTTAAGAATATTTGGTGACTCTATATTAGTATTAAAGATAACAAATGCATTCATTTCAGCTTGTATACCTGTTGTTATTTATTTAATATGCGACAAATTAAAAAATAACAAATATTCTAGAATACCAGCTTTAATATATGCTTTTTACTTAACTAGTATAGCAATGACTTCAGTTTTAACTAATCAGCATTTATCTACTTTATTAATATATATAGGATTATATATATTAATAGTTAAAGGAAATAATATTTTATGGTTAGCTATCAGTGGAGTATTAATAGCCCTTGGAAATATAATTAGACCTGAAGGAATCATTGTAATAATTGCACTATTTTTATTTTTCATATTTAAAGATTTTAGTAATATTAAAAAGCCAAAGACATTTTTAACTAAAAATATTTTAAGACCAGTATTAATATTATTAGTATATTTAATTACTATAACATCTGTATCAGCAGTATTTAAAGCAAAAGGTTATACGGATTATAATATAGGGAATAGAGAACCTTATTGGAAATTTGTTGTAGGATTAAATCCAAAGCATGCTGGATTATGGAATTCAGAAGATGGGGATTTAGTAAATAAATATCCAGTAGGAAGCGAAAGAGATGAATATGAAAAGAAATTAATTTTAGAAAGAATTAAAGATAAAGATGCTATGCTAGAACTTTTTGATAAAAAATTTAAGTATATGTGGTCTGGAAACGACTGGGGAAGTATTGGATTTTCATTAAATTATGAAAATGTATCAGATGGATTTAGAAATATACTTTTAAGAATTGAAAAGATTGAATTTATGGCAATAATAACACTAATGAGTTTATCATTAATATTTACGATATTTAGAAGAGTTCCATTTAATAATTACTATTTATTTATGATAATATTTATTGGATATGTTTTAGTGCATCTAATCGTTGAAGTTCAAACAAGATATAGATATTTTATAATTCCTTGTATGGTTATTTTGACAGTGGAAGTGTTAAGTCAACTTAAAATTTTAGATAATTATAAAGAAAAAATCCCAAAGAGAACTTAAAGTATCTCTTTGGGGTTTTTTATTATTTATTATGAGATAGTTTAGATCTTTTAGTATATTTTTTACCATTTGCATGAGAGCCTATTTTTTCTCCATGTGCAATTCCTATTTCTGATCCAGATTCAGAATACATTTTTCTAAGTTCAGCATTAGATTTAGGTCTATCTTTTAATCTGTTTTTGTTGTTATCCATATAAATATACCTCCTGATTATATAAAGCATTTTTCTATATTAGCTTATCCATATTTATATAAAAAATTAGTTTATTTAAGTGTAAATATTAAACTGAATTAGAAAAGATAAATTAAAAATATTAAGTAAACGCAGAATAAAAAGGCTAAGATTTAATCTTAGCCTTTTTTTTAAAATTAAATAGTATCATTCATTCCTAAAACATCTATACCGTAAATTCTTACAGCAGAATCTGAACCTTGAGTTGGTTTTGTAACGTTTATTCTAACGTATCTTGCTTTAGTTGCTTTAAATGTATCTATCGTCTCTTTTGCAGAGTTTTTCTTAATAGCAGCAACTTCAGTAAAGTTTTTACCATCTTCACTTATCTCAATTGTATAATCAGATGTGTTCATATCAGGACTTTCATTACCAGCTTCAGCATGAGCCATACGAACTTCACTTACTGTAACAGCTTTTCCAAGATCTATTGTAATATTGTGTGGAGGAGTACCTACAGCACACCATTTAGTATCATTTTTACCATCTACAGCAAATTCAGGTGCTTCATTTGGATTAACAAAACTTGAAGCTTCAGTCTTTTTGCCTTTTGAAAGATTAGTAAGATCTTTTGAAGCTTTTTTACTTACAGTAATTAATTTTTCCATAGTTTTAACATCTTCTCCAGTAGCACTCTTAGCTTTTAAAGTAACTGTATAAGTTCCTTCTTTTTCATAAACTACACTAGGTTCTTTTTCAGTACTAGTTTCAGTTTTTGCACCTTCAAATGTCCATTCTACACTTTCAGTAACTTGTGAACTTAAATCTGTAAATTTAACTTGTTCACCTGGAGCAACTAATGTTTTTGAAACTTTAAAGTTTGCTCTTGGAATACTATTGTCTGGCCATTCCATTTTAGCAGTAGATGATTTCCCAGTTTTAAGGTCTTTGTTTACTGCAACTACTTCAAATTCAGTAGTATTAGATTTATCATCTCTCTTTAAAGCATTTATAAAATATTTATTGTTTGGAGTAGCACCTAAGAAAGTTTTTGATTTATCTTCATTAACTTTATAGATTTCATAGTGACTTACATTTTCAGTATCTTTAGCTTCCCATGAAAGTTTAACTCCAGCATACATCTTATCTTCATCAAATATATTATCATCAATCTTTAAGTTGGAAGTATCAACTTTTTTAGCTTCTTTAGATCCAGTAATTGAAATGTTACCTAGATTTAAATTTAAATTGCTTACTGCTTCCTTACTTGATACTTTATATGAAATTGTTTTTATAGATTTATCTTTTAATTTAGAAACATCATAAGAAACTGTAGTCCATTCATTAGTAACGGCTTTATCTCCAGTTATAGTTTCAGTGCTTCCATCATGGAATTCTAAAACTAAATCAAGATTAACTTCTTTATCAGATTTAGCTGTTGTTTTGAATTTAGTTCCTTTTTCAATTTTTAAATCAGCACTATAAAGTTTTATAGTAGAAGCTTCATTAGCACCAAGATTACCAGCTAATTTTATTGAATTTCCACCATAGAAGGCATTAGAGAAATCTAGTGATGCCTTTAAAGAATTAGAACCTTCATTGTTTATTATCCATCTGTAAGTTGGCATTACATCTGCAAGACTTCTATTATTCCAGTCAAGAGAAGATACTTTTTCACCATCTACAAAGAAGTTATAACCATTACCAATATTAAAGTTTGTTGTAAATGGTAAAGAGTTTACAACTGTTTTTTCAACTGCATATGTTGATATACCTTTCCATTCTTTATCCTTAGTCTCAGTAGCTTTTGAAGGGTCACCAAATTCATTAACCCATAATCTATTTTCTTTGCTTTGGAATTCATCTACATCACTTGAAGAGAAGTATGTCCAACTTGGACAATAAAGACCAAGGGATGTAAGTGGTGTTTTATCTTTTCCTTCAAATAGATCCCAACGTATTGGAGTATTTACACCATTTGCTTGTACATCTATACCAGCATATAAATCATATGGATTTAATCCAAGTTCCTTAGCTCTTTCGTTTGAAGCTTTAAGAAGTTCTTTATCTGCTAATTTTTTATTTGTCCACCAGAAATTTAAGAACATACTATCAGCTACAGCATTTTTATCACCATCAATTAAGAAGTAATCATTTTTGTCAGTAAGGGCATTTTGCCAATCCATTTCACCATCTTTAGTGATTGAATCGTACCACATTACCTCTAATTCATCTTTAGCTTTTTCTTTATATTGTTTTATAAATTCTTGCATAAGTTCTGAGTGCTTTTTAGTAATTTTAGCACCTTCTTTTGCAGTATTTTTTTGATCTATAAAGTCATTTTCACCCTTTGTAAGACCAGTTTCTTGATTTATGAACCATCCATCAAATCCTAAAGTTTTTGCAACTTCTATAAGCTTATCTACCATAGGGAAGTTGCCGTCTTTATCCTTTGTTAGGAATTGATCAACCCATTCAGCTTTTCCACCATGTTCAGTTGTTGGGAAGAAAACTGTTCCTAAAACAGGTACTCCATTTTTGTGAGCAGAATCTGTAACATCGGCACTTGGTGGAACAATTATACCTTCTCCAGATGATCCACCCCAATAAACAAGCTTGTCTATATATTGCCAATAAGAGAATGTGTTTGCACCAAATTTATTTGATCCTTGTGAAGGATTTCCACTTGTACTTGAATTCATAATTGAAAGAGCTACAACATTCACATCTTTATTTTGAGTTTCATTTACAGGTGATAACTTTTCTTTATCAACTCTTTTAGCTAGTGGGACAACACTTTTATTAAAATCTATATCCTTATCAGATTTAGCATCCCATTTTAGCAACTCATTTGGGAAAAAGTGAGGTGCTGTTGGTTGATTTGGCATAGTAATTTCTGACGCTTCTCCAGCTTCCTCTGTTATTTTGTAAGTAGCTTTAGAATCTCTACCCATTGTAGTAGAACCACTTGAGCAAGAAATTAAACCGATACTTAAAGAACAGGCTAAACCTATAGTGATTATAAGCTTTAATTTTTTTGAACGCATAGTATAAATCTCCTTTAGAAAAATTTTGAAAGTTTGTAAACGATTAATTAGATTTTAACATCTTGAAAGTTATAGAAATAGTGTAGTAATTTTAGAAAAGGTGAAAAAATTATATAAATATCTTTATAAAATGTGTAACTTTTTCTTGACGAATAAAATAAAATAATATATCATAATAAACAATTAAATACGAATTTTTTAAATGCGTTGAAAAGGGAAAGTAAATAATATAAGTTATTACAGAGAGAGGTTAGTTTGCTGAGATAACCTATAATAAGTATTATTGAAGTGCCCCTTGGAGCAGAAAAGCCGAAATAAAAGTAGGTTTTTATGGGAACTCCCATTATAGAGTTAGGGTATGTTTGTACCTAAAAAGAGATGGATAATTTATTATCTAACCAGAGTGGAACCGTGGAAGTATAACCTTCTGCCTCTGTGTATTAATTGAATACATAGAGGCAGGAGGTTTTTTTGATTTATACATATAATTTTTAGCTGGCCAGCTTATTATATAAATTAATTAACTAATTTAGAAAAAAAGGAGTAATTATTATGGAAATAAATATAAAATTAATAATATCAATAGTTTTATCAATATTATCAATTTATGCTATATATAAAGTTAGAAAGAAAACAGATAAATTCTCATTTGCAACGTTAACTGCATTATCTTTAGGTTTAATACTTGGAGTTATATTTAAAGAAGATATTCTTTATATGGATTTAGTGGGAAAAGGATATATGTCTTTAATTAAGATGATCGTAGTTCCACTTGTTATGGTTTCATTAATAACAAGTATTGTAAGACTTAAAAATATAGATACTTTAAAATCAATTGGAGTAAAAACATTTGCTATATTACTAGGTACTACAGGAATAGCTGCAGCTATAGGAATTATTATAGCTAATTTATTTAAATTAGGTCAGGGACTAGCTTTTGTTGGAGCAGAAAATTTTCAGGCAAGAGAAATTCCTACATTTTCAAAAGTTTTAATGGATATGTTACCATCAAACCCAATAGGAGCGATAGTAGATAATAGAATAATACCAGTTGTTATATTCTCTTTATTTATTGCAGTAGCACTAGTTATTGAAGATAACTTAAATCCTGAAAAAGCAAAACCATTTAAAGATTTCATATTATCAGCTTATGAAATAGTTTTAAGACTTACAAAAATGGTATTAAGATTAATACCATATGGAGTATTTGCTTTAATTACTACAGCAGCAGCTAGTAATGGAATGGATACTATAAAGTCTTTAATATGGGTTATAGTAGCAGTTTATATTGCAGCGATACTTCAATTTATATTAGTTTATACTCCACTTATAACTTTTGTTGCAAAGAAAAATCCTTTTAAATTCTTTAAAGGAATATTCCCAGCTCAAACAGTGGCGTTTACAAGTCAAAGTAGTTATGGAACATTACCAGTTACTATTGAATCATTAGTAAATAGAGTTGGAGTTTCTGAAAATATTGCAAGCTTTGTTGCACCACTTGGTTCAACTATTGGAATGAATGGATGTGGAGGACTTTATCCTGCAATTGTTGCAATATTTGTAGCAAATGTATTTAATATAGAACTTACTATGTATTCATATATACTAATAATTTTAACAACAATTATTTCATCAATAGGGATAGCAGGGGTTCCAGGTGCAGCTACAATGTCAACAACTGTTGTACTTGCAACACTTGGATTACCTATAGAAGGTATGGCTATGGTTATTGCAGTAGATTCTATAATTGATATGATGAGAACAACAACTAATGTTACAGGTTCAGCTGTTGCAGCATTACTTGTTGATGAAACAGAGAAGAGAAAAAAATACAAATACAATTTATAAAAAATAAGACAAGCTAAAATAGCTTGTCTTATTTTTATGTAAAATTTTGTAGAAAGTAATGGATAGTAAAAAAGAAATTTTAAAAAATATTAAATTTTTTTAAAAGAAATCATTTACAAAGAGTAAATGGTAATATATAATAAATTCATACCAATGAATTGGTACCTATAAATTTAATATATAGTTATAAATCAAAATAAGAAGGGGAGATGAGTATGAGATTTCCAAAAGATTTTTTATTTGGAGCAGCATCAGCTTCATATCAGGTTGAAGGTGCATGGGATAAAGACGGTAAGGGGATAACTAACTGGGATGTTTTTTCAAAGATACCAGGAAAGACATTTGAAGGTACAAATGGAGATGTTGCAGTAGATCATTACAATAGATATAAAGAAGATGTAAAGCTTATGGCAGAGATGGGACTTGAATCATATAGATTTTCAATATCTTGGGCTAGAATAATTCCAGATGGGGATGGAGAAATAAATAAAAAAGGCTTAGAGTTTTATAATAATTTAATAGATGAATGTTTAAAATATGGAATAGTTCCTTTCGTAACTTTATACCATTGGGATTTACCACAAACACTAGAAGCAGATGGTGGATGGACAAGCAAGAGGACAGTAGAAGCTTTTGTTAAGTACGCAAAAACTTGCTTTGAAGTTTTTGGTGATAGAGTTAAGCATTGGATTACTTTTAATGAAACAATAGTATTTTGTAAATTAGGATATATTGCAGGGGCACATCCACCAGGTATTATAAATGATCAAAAGAAATACTTTGAAGCTACTCATAATGTATTTGTAGCTCATGCAAAAGCCATAAAAGAATATAAAAAATTAAAACAGTATGGTGAAATAGGTATAACACATGTATTTAGCCCAGCTTTTAGTATTGATGATAATGTAGAAAATTTAGAAGCAACAGAACATGCAAGCTATTATGAAACATTCTGGTATTATGATCCAATTCTAAAGGGAGAGTATCCTAAATATGTAGTAGATACTTTAGAAGAAAAGGGATTAACACCAAATTGGACAAAGGAAGAATTAGATTTATTAAAAGAAGTAGCAGATTATAATGATTTTTTAGGACTTAATTATTATCAACCTCAAAGGGTTGCTAAAAATTATGAAAAAGTAGAAATTAATGAAGCTGATAGGGATAAATCAACAGGAAAACCTGGGAATCCTTCATTTGATGGAGTATACAAAACAGTAATGATGGAAGATAAGGTTTATACAAAATGGGGATGGGAAATATCTCCTGAAGGATTTTTAGAAGGTCTTAGAATGTTAAAGGACAGATATGGTGATGTTAAGCTATACATTACTGAAAATGGACTTGGAGATGAGGATCCAATAATCGAAGATGAAATAGTAGATATCCCAAGAATTAAATATATTGAAGAGCACTTAAAAGCAGTTAAGAGAGCAATTGAGGAAGGGATAAATTTAAAGGGATATTATGCTTGGTCTGTAATAGACTTATTAAGTTGGCTTAATGGATATAAAAAGCAATATGGATTTATATACGTTGATCACAAAAATAACTTAGAAAGAAAAAAGAAACTATCTTTCCATTGGTATAAGAACGTTATAAAAACAAGAGGGGAAGAATTATAAAAATTTAAAAATAAGGGAGTTAGAGTTATGGGTCAAATAGAGAAATTTTTTAATAAAATGATGCCAGCATTTATGAAATTTGCAAATTCTAAAGTAGTAAGTGCACTTAAAGATGGATTTGTGTTAACTATGCCATTAACACTTATAGGATCAGTATTTATGTTAATTGGGAATTTTCCAATTTCAAATTGGAATGGATTTATGGAAGGGATATTTGGTGCAGGATGGACTGAACCACTTAACCAAGTAACAGGAGCAACTTTTGATATTATAGCTTTAGTTGGTGTATTTGGTATAGCATATTCTTATGCAAAATCTTATGATATAGATGCAGTTCCAGCTGGAATATTAGGTATTATTTCATTTTTAATAGTAAGTAATTCATTTGTTATAAGTGAATCAGGAGAAGTTATCAATGGAGTTATACCTAAGGTTTGGACAGCAGGACAAGGTATGATAACTGCTATATTAGTAGGACTTTCAGTTGGTGCAATTTATTCTTTATGTATAAGAAAAAATTTAAGAATAAAAATGCCAGAAAGTGTTCCACCAGGTGTATCAAATGCTTTCTCAGCACTTATACCAGGATTTATAATAGCAACATTATCAATGGTAGTTTATATAATATGCGATAAAATTAAAGGCGTTTCAATAACTGAGATTATATATCAAATATTACAAATTCCGATGCAAAATCTTTCAGATTCATTAGTTGGAATAATAGTAATTATGGCTTTAATATCAATATTCTGGTGGTTTGGATTACACGGACCTAATATAGTAATGGGAATAATGGCACCTATATTAACAGCTAATGCATTATCTAATCAAGCTGTTGTAGATGCTGGACAATCTCTAGTTGTAGGTGAAAATGCAAAGGTTGTTACAGTACAAATGGTAGACATATACGGAAAATTTGGAGGAGCGGGTATAACTTTAGGCTTATTAATTGCAGCTTTAATAGTTGCAAAATCAAGACAAGTTAAAGAGTTATCTAAAATGGCTCTTATACCAGGTATATTCAATATAAATGAACCAGTAGTATTTGGACTTCCAATTGTATTTAACCCACTTATGGTTGTACCATTTATTGTAGTTCCAATATTAGCAGTATTAATGACTTATTTCTCAATAACTTTAGGATTTGTAGAGCCTTTCTTAGCGGTACAAGTTCCATGGACAACACCACCTATAATATCAGGTTTCTTATTATCAGGATGGCAAGGAGCTGTGCTTCAAATTGCAATACTTGCTATGTCAATATTTGTTTATCTTCCATTTGTTAAGTTACAAGATAAAGTATCTTATAATGAAGAAAACAAAGTAAATGAAGCAACTAATTAATAATTTATATTAGATTAATAAAGTAACTTAAATAAGCTTCTTTACACTAAGTGTTATATAAAATATACTTATGTAAAGAGGCTTTTAACATTATATAAATAATAATTAAAGTCTTAAATGCTAAAAAGATAAATAAATTTAAATTTTATATAGATAAAATTAAATAATTAAAGAAAGATGGAGTAGAAATATGGCGGTCAAATATAAACTAGTCTGTGATGAATTAGAAAAAGAAATATTACAAGGAAAGTATCCTTATAGTAGCAAATTACCAACAGAAGAAGAGCTTATGAAAAAATTTGATGTAAGTAGAAATACAATAAGAAAAGCAATAGAAATATTAGTTGATAAGGGATATATCTATCAAGTTCAAGGAAGCGGAATATTTTTAAGGGAATTTTCAAAGGAAGGATGTATACCTTTAAATGGTATGAAAGGATTAACTAAGGAATTTACTAAAGATGTTTTAACTAGTGAATTATTAGAGTTAACTGTTATAGAAGCTGATGAAGAATTATCAGAAAAGATGAAATGCAAAAAGGGAACTGAAGTTTATCATATAAGACGTATAAGATATTTAAATTCTGAGGCATATGCTTATGAAGAGTCTTATTATAATAAAGAAATAATTCCATATTTAAATAAAGAAATATGCGATGATTCAATATATGAATATATTGAAAAAGCATTAAAATTAAATATAGGTTTTGCAGATAAAGTTGTGTACTGTGAAAAGTTAAATGAAAATGAGGCAAAGATTTTAGGATTAAATGAAGGAGATCCAACATTAGTTGTTGAAAACACTGCATTCTTAAATACTGGAGTAGTATTTGATGTATCAAGAGAAAAATATAATTATACTAAAGCAAAGCTATTAAGTTTAGGTAAAAATTAATTAAGACTGCTGACAAAATATCAGCAGTCTTTTAATAATTTAATTTTTATTTCTTCTATAGTTAATCCAGCAGATTTTAATTTTTTTATTTCATCAATACGTTTAAGCGCTTCTATTCTTGGATATCGTCTTACTAATCTGCTTTCTAACTGCTCAAAAGGTAATAGATTTTCTTCTGTATAATATTTTAATGTGCTATATCTCATATCAGATAGTTGAACCAATTCACTTATAGTTATAAAATCAGAATTTTGTATTTTCTCTATACTTCTTGGTCTAGACATTTTTATAATAATCCTGCAATTATATCTGTAATTAATGTTAATGCTGAAAAAGTTTCAACATTTGTAATAGCTTTTTTTATAATTTTAAATTTATCAGTAGATTTACTTTCATATATTTTTTCTATTTTATCTTTTATATCCTTGTATTCATATTCTGAGAAATAAGACATTAGCATTTTATTTTCATCTAATAAAATAATAAGACATAAGGTATTATCATCTATATTTCCATCTTCTAATAATTCTGCTCGTATTTTTTGAACTAGAAAATCGCCAATATTTTTAGAATCAATATATTTTTTCTTAGAAGAATTTAATAAAGAAGGACTATTTACAACTTGTAAAGCATCTTTTTTAATAATGCTTTGAGTTATAGTATTGTATATAGTATCACGCAATTTAGAATGTGAATAGAAGTACTCTATCCACTCTTTTATACTCATTGTTTTCTTAGAAGTAATGGTTTGTAAAATAATATCATTGTACTCTACTCCTGTTAATTCAGAATTCTTGATAATAACTTGTTGATTTTCATCAAAGGAGATTTTCTCCTTCAAAAATAGATCAATAAAAATTGAGGCAATTGAATAAATCTTGCTGTTGCCGATTTTAACCTTTTTATTTTTTATTAAATTCTTTCCTATAAGGTCTAAAATAATAAATTCTTCTGTAGTTGATAGTTCTAAATTTTTTATTTTCATAAATATACCTCCATAAATATTACTTATTACTTACTACTTATCACTTACTATATAGTATACTATTTATTGAAAAAACATACAAATATGTATATAAATTCTTGGAGGTTAAAAAATAAAGGATATCGATTTTCGATATCCTCATTCTTTATCTTATACAATTTAAGAAATTTATATAAATTAACATAATACTATTTAAAAATAATTATGTTTTTATACGAAACTCATCTGAGCAACGCTTACAAGTTACAATTATATTTCCCTTACCCCTAGGTAATCTTAATTTTTGATTACATTTAGGACATTTAACTATTTTATATTTAAATTTTTGATTTATTTTATACTTTATACTGTTAAATAAATAAGGAATATGATCTAAACTTGTCCTAGGTAAGTTTTCAGGAAGTCTTTTTCCGAATTTACCTAGTATTTTATTAACTAAGCTTGTAAATTTACTCAATTCTAGGCTTCTTTTGTATATATTTTTAGAGAATGCTCTATATATAACAAAAAGAATTAATAGTGTTCCAACTAAATGGGTATATTTATTTAAGTTTAAAAACATACTTACTATAAGTAAAAATATTGATAATATATCAAATCCGTATGAACCATAAAAAATATTCAAAAAATTATCACTCCTTAAATCTATTAGAAAATAGTTTACCACAAAATACTAAAAAATATCAATTAAACTTTAAAATTATATTCAAAATTTATAATTATTTTAGAAAAAGTATTAAAAATTTTACTTAGTAATTTATTCTAAGGAATATACTGGGACATGCCTTAAAGTAAGTTATAGCGTAAAACGCTTAAAGATTAGGTTTCCATAATAAGATTAATTTGGTGAGTAAGTATTATATATCAATATATAGAAACCATCTACTACACATTATATGTATAAAATATGTTATAAATGTACTTGGTAGCATTAGAGGGAGTAAAAAGTACTTTAACTAATAAGATATTGGACTATGTAAATAGTTCGAAAAAATAAAAAGGAGTGGTACAGATGAAATTAAAACTAATTGCTATGTTATTATCAACTACATTACTTGGAGGAACTACACTTTTTAATTGTTTTTCTAATAAAGCAAATGTTAGCGAAAACAAAAAAGCAGAAGTAGTTATGGATCAAGGGGACTCTAAAGGATCACAAACAAATAATTTAGAGAATAAAGGTAATGAAGCTAAAGATAATCAAAATAAGCAACAAGTAGTATCTAATGACAAGCAAGTGGCACAAGATACAGAAACTAAAAACAATGTTGGTAAGGTAGTTAATAATAACAATACACCAGCACAAAAGGATAAGGGACAAGCTGGTCAAAAAGAACAAGCAAAAGATTCTAATAAGAACAATGCTAAAGTAGAAAGTAAAGAAAATAGCAAGGAACAAAGTAAACCTTCTGCAAATGAAAATACTCAAACAAAGAATGACACAACTAGTACAAGCGAAAAAGAAAGTACTAATTTTATGGCACAAGTAGAATCAAGAATCTTTGAAAGAGTTAATGCAGAAAGATCAAAAGCTGGACTTCCACAATTATCTTACAATAACACTATGCAAAAATATGCTAGAATGAAATCACAAGATATGGGAGTTAGAAATTACTTTGACCATCAAGACCCACAAGGTAATCTTATAACAGCTAAAATGAAAGCTGATGGAGTAAATTACATGGCTTGGGGAGAAAATATAGCTTATATAGGTGGAGTTTCTGATGCAAATGCATTAGCAGATCAATTCATGACTAACTGGATGAATTCACCAGGACATAGAGCAAATATATTATCTTCTAACTTCAAATCAATTGGAGTAGGAGTGTACAAGTCTGGTAACAGAGTATACGCAACACAAGAATTCTTTAAATAATATAATACATAAAAAAGAGGTGTTTTAAAAACACCTCTTTTTGTTTTTTACAAAGTTATATTTATATGAAAGTTTTTAATATAAGGATATAGTCAATACTAAAAATATATAAATAAATTTAAATTTTTTATGTAAATATTAATTTAAACTAAGTTTTATTGTAATCATAAAAACGTAAATCTATAATAAGAATATAATGGAATATTTTATTTTTTGAAAGAAGGCTTTGAATTATGAAAAAGTTAGAGAAAAAAGTAGCACTTGTAACTTCATCAACTAAAGGTATTGGGCTTGCATCAGCAGAGATTTTAGCAGAAAATGGAGCAATAGTTTATATTGCAGCTCGTTCAGAAAAGTTAGCTAATGAAGTTATAGATAGTATAAAATCAAAAGGTGGAGTAGCTAAATTTGTATATTTTAATGCATTAGAAGAAGAGACATCAACTAATATGATAGAAGAAGTATACAAAAATGAAGGTAGAATAGATATATTAGTAAATAACTATGGTGGAACAGATGTTAAAGTTGATAAGGATCTTGTAGGTGGGGATACAGATGAATACTTTAAAATTGTTAAAAGAAACTTACAAACTGTTTATTTATCTTGTAAAGCTGCAATACCTCATATGATAGAAAATGGAGGCGGAAGTATTATTAATATTTCAAGTATAGGATCAGTTACTCCAGACTTATCAAGAATAGCTTATTGTACATCTAAAGCTGCAATAAATTCATTAACTCAAAATATAGCTGTTCAATATGGAAGAAATAATATAAGATGTAATGCTATATTACCAGGACTTATTGCAACAAAGGCAGCTCTTAAAAATATGCCAGAAGAATTTATTAAGTCATTTTTAAGACATGTTCCATTAAATCGTATAGGAGAGCCATTAGATATAGCAAAATCAGTTTTATTTTTTGCAAGTGATGATTCTTCATATATTACAGGACAATTGCAAGAAGTTGCTGGAGGATTTGCAATAGCAACCCCTCAATATGCAGAATTTATAGATAAACTTTAATTAGAATTTTATAAAAATTACGTAACCTAGAATTAAAATAGAATTTATGATACAATTAAACTTAGTTATAAGAGACCGCACACTGATTAATTAGTGTGCGGTTTTACTATAATGATCTAATAAAAATAGATCAAAGTAGGAGGAATCAAATGAAGACAAATTATCATACCCATAATTACAGATGCAATCATGCAACAGGAACAGCTTCAGACTATGTAGAAGAAGCAATAAAAAATGGTTTTTCAGAAATCGGAATATCAGATCATTTACCTCATCCAGGTAAAGATATTGATAATCATCACAGAATGGCTGTAGATGATATTCCAAATTATATTAAAGAAATTGAAGAGGCAATAGAAAAACATAAAGAAAAAATAAGTATAAAAAAAGGTCTTGAATGTGAATACTTCGAAGATTTATTATGGTTTTATAAAGATCTTAGAGAAAAGTATAAATTTGATTATTTAATATTAGGAGCACATTTCTTCCCATACAAAGGAGAATGGCATTATGTAGGGCATGGACTTACAAAAGATATGTTAGATGTATATTCAGATTATGTAGTAAAATCTATAAAGAGTGGTCTATTTAATTATATTGCTCATCCAGATCTTTTTGGACTTGGATATAAAGATTTTGATGAAAATGCAATAAAGGCATCAAGAAAAATTTTAAAAGCAGCAGAAGAAGTAGGCATGCCAATAGAAATTAATGTAAATGGAATGAGAAAGCCTAAAGTTAAGTATAATGGTGGAGAAAGATATGCTTATCCAATTAAAGAATTTTGGGAATTATCAAAAGAATACAATGTAAAGAGAATAATTGGAATTGATGCTCATAATCCATGTGAACTTGGAGATTTTGAAATGGGAGTTAAGTTTGCTAAAGAACATGGATTAGAAATTATAGAGAAACTAGAGTTATAAAAATTAATACATAATAAAAAAAGGTAATCATAAAAATGATTATCTTTTTTTATTATATAAATTAAAATATAATTCTTCATAAAATCAACAAATAATTTAAGTATATTTATATAGAGAGAAAATTTAATATTTAAAATGGAGGATAAAATTTGAGCAGAAAGAAAAAAAGTATATTGATTATTTTAGTAGTTGTATCTTTAAGTATAGTGGGTATTGCTTTTAAGTCTTATATAAAGACAGAGGAGTCAGGAAAAAAGAATGCAAAACAGGATAGTGTACTTATAAAGGCTAATTATAAAGAAGGGCGTCTTTATCCAATGATAAATATAATAGAAGATACAAAAAGTGTTACTGTACAAATAGATGGATTAGAAAAAGAAAGTGATATTAAAATAGTTAATCCCAAAAGTGGCGAAACAATTAATGTTAATGACAGAAAGATTACTTTAAATAATATAATAGTTAAAGATATAAATTATGGAGTATTAATTAATAATGATTTAGTAGGAATTATAAGATCTGTTGAAGATAAAGAAAATATAGATGAAGAGGCATTAAGTGAAGAAATATATGAAGGACTTAAATGTGCATTATAAAAGGGAGAGGATAAAATGAATTATTTAATATTGTTTTTAGAGGGAATAATAACTTTCATTTCCCCTTGTATATTACCAATGATACCTATTTATATATCATATTTTATGGGAAGCAAGGAAGGAAATAATAAAAGTAGAGCATTTATAAACTCAATATTTTTTGTTATAGGATTTTCTTTTATATTTACTATGCTAGGTGGTGCAATTGGTACATTTGGACACTTACTTAAAGAAAATATAAAGATTTTTAATATAATTTCAGGAGCTATTTTAATTATACTTGGACTTAATTATATTGGAGTTTTAAAGATAGAAATATTACAAAGAACTTTTAAAATAAATAATGATTCTATTAAAAATAAAAGCGGAATATTATCGTCTATTTTGTTTGGAATGGTATTTGGAATTGGATGGACTCCATGTGTTGGACCATTTTTAGGATCGGCTTTAATGATTGCAGCAAATTCAGGTGGATCTATAGAAGGAGTTATGATGCTTTTAATATATAGTTTAGGACTTGGAATTCCATTTATTATGTCTGCAATACTTATAGATTCTCTAAAAAATGCCTTTAATTTCATAAAAAGAAACTACAATATAATAAATAAAATATCAGGAATAATTTTAATTGTTGTAGGAATAATGATGGCAACTGGATACTTAAATTTAGTCTTATCTATATTAACATTTTAATTTTTAGGAGGTAAATTTATATGAATAGTAAAAAGAATTTAATAATTTCATCTATAGCAATTATTGGATTATTAGTGGTGGGTGGAATCTCTTATAAATATTTAAGTAATAGGTATTTGGAAGAAGAAAATACTTATAGTGAAACTAGTGATGAATCTAAGGAAACAGAATTAAATAATATTTATAATTCAAAAAACAACACTAATGAAACTATAACTTTCAGAGATTTTAAAGTTTATAATAAAAAAGGAGAAGCTATCAAACTTTCTGATTATAAAGGTAAGAAAGGTATAGTTATTAACTTTTGGGCTAGTTGGTGTCCACCATGCAAAGCTGAAATGCCATATTTTAATGAAGCTACAAAAAAATATAAAGATAAAGATGTGGAAATATTGATGATTAATATTACTGATGGTATGAGAGAAACAGAAGCTAAAGCATTAGATTATATAGAATCAAAAGGTTATAATATGAATGTAATGTTTGATAAAGATTTAAGTGCAGCAAGTGCTTATGAAGTAGAAGCACTTCCAAGAACTATTTTTATAGATAAGGAAGGGAATATTATTAATGATTACACTGGACTTATGTCAGAAGAAATTTTAGATAATAATATAAAGAACATTATAGAACAATAAATTTAGCATAGAAAAAGATTAGTAAAGTATAATTTAGCTAATCTTTTTTATGTATAAATAATTAGGGGATGGTTTTATTTATGGAAAATATATTAGTTGTTGATGATGAATATAAAATTGTAGAAGTTATAAAAGTGTATTTAGAAAAGAGTGGATATAATGTAATTACTGCATTTAACGGAAATGATGCAATTAAAGAATATGAAAATAATGATATAGATTTAATTATATTAGATTTAATGTTACCTGATATGTCTGGAGAAGAAGTTTGTAAAACTTTAAGAGAAAACTCGAAAGTTCCAATTATTATGTTAACAGCTAAAATACAAGAGGAAGATGCATTAAATGGCTATAATATAGGAGCAGATGATTATGTAACAAAGCCTTTTAGTCCTAAAATTTTAGTGTCAAAAGTTAATGCAATATTAAAGAGAATATGTAGTAATGAAAAAAAGAAATTATATTTTAATTATGGTGATTTAGTAATTGATACTACAAGTTATGAAGTTTTAAAAAAAGGTGAGAAAGTAACATTTACTCCGTCTGAATTTAAAATATTACTAGAACTATCTAAAAATCCAAACGTCGTATTTACAAGGGAAGAACTTATGGATAAAACTATGAAGGAAGATAATTATGTATATGACAGAATAATAGATTCTCATATAAAAAATATAAGAAGCAAAATTGAAGATAATAGTAAAGATCCAAAGTATGTACTTACAGTGCATGGGATAGGATATAAATTTGGTGGTGAATAGAAATTTTGAATAAATTAAAGCATAGATTAACCTTTATATTTATTTTATTTTCATTAATTATAGTAATATCAATTGGTGCTGTAGCTAATATATCTATTAAGAAAAATTTTAATAAGTATATTGAAGAAGGAATAGAACAGAGAAAAGAAGATGTAGTTAAAAGTATAGATAATACTTACAAAGATAAAAAATTTGATAAAGATAACATAGATTTAATAGGAACTGAAGCAATAGAAAAGGGATTAATACTAAGTATAAAAGATGAAAATGGTAAAGTAGTATGGAATGCAAGGGAGAAAAATAATTTGCTTTGTGAATCAGTGCTTAAAAAGATGAAAGCAAATATAAATAAGATAAATCCCACTTTAAATGGAACTAACACTACTATTGAAAAATTTAATTTAAAATCAGATGGAAAAAATATAGGCAGTGTAGAAATAGAATATATAGGACCTTTTTATTATAATGATTCAGATTTAATATTTTTTAGTACGTTAAATAAAGTTCTGATTGCAGTTGGAATTTTTGCAGTAGTATTATCTGCAGGTGTTGGGATTTCTATTTCACATTCAATTAGTAAACCAGTTTTAAATGTTGTAAATGCAACAAATTTAATAGCAGATGGAGATTATTCTAATAAAGTTAATGTTAAAAGTAAAATAGAAGAAATTAATAATATGATTAATTCTGTAAATAAACTAGCTAATAATTTGGAAGAACAAGAGAACTTAAGAAAAATATTAACTCGAGATATATCCCATGAACTTAGAACACCTCTTACAACTATAAGTGTACAGGTTGAAGCTTTAATAGATGGGATATGGGAACCAACTGAGGAGAGACTTAAAAGCATATATGATGAGATAGAAAGACTTACTAGATTAGTTGGATCTTTAGAAAAGCTATCAATGTATGAAGAAGATAATTCTTTAATAAATAAAGAAAAAGTAGATATTAAAGAACTTATAAATACTTTAATAATTAATTTTGAAAAACAATTATTAGATAAAAAAATAGAGCTTATTCTTAATTTAAATTCTATAAAAATATATTGTGACAAAGATAAGATTAGTCAGGCTATAATAAATATTTTATCTAATAGTATTAAATATTCAAATGAAGGTGGCAAAATATACATAAATACCTTTGATGATAAAGAATATAATTATATATCAATAAGGGATACTGGCATAGGAATTGATAAAAAAGATATAAAGTATATTTTTGAAAGATTTTATAGAGTAGATAAATCAAGAGATAGAAAATCTGGTGGTATAGGTGTTGGACTTACAATAGCTAAAACAATAGTTGAAAAGCATAATGGAACTATAACAGTAGAAAGCAGAGTTAGTTATGGAAGTGAATTTATAATAAAACTACCTAGGTAAAATATAAAATTGAATAAACAAGCACCTATATAGGTAAATAGAATATAATAAATTAAAGGGGAAATCTTAAAAGGAAATATAGAGCTTTTAAGGTTTCCCCTTTAAGCTTATACAAAGGCAGGTGTGATTCTAATGGATAGATTAGAGAGAATTTTTAAAGAAGCATCCCTTAGAGCTGTTATTTTTTCAAAAAAGAACTTAGGAATAAATCTAGATTTTACAGAAGAGAGTTTAGGCATAGTAGATGAAATTTTAGAAGTATTTCATAAGGCAAATGAAGCTGAAGAAGTGGATGATGATAGATTGCTTGATTTATCAATGACTTTTGGAGGATATCTTGGAGAAGTCATAAGTAAAAATATTGGTGGAGATTGGGAAGAAAACGATGGCAAAGTGATATTCCTGAAAGTGAATGAGAAGAAGGTTTTGCCACTTAATATAATATATAAGAGAATAAATATTGGAGAAAGGGCATCTGTAGAGAGATGGTATAATAAGTTTAAAGAGAAATTATGATAATAAAAAATAGAGCTCTTAAAAGCAACCTATAATGTATATTTTAGGTTGCTTTTAAATATAATTTTAAAGTTAGATAGATAAAAGGAGATAATAGGAAATAAACTGTTAAAAGATTAATAGAACTAGTAGTCATTAATAAATTAAGGGAAATTTGCTAAAATACAGTAAGTGTACAGGTTGGACAAATTTCAGAGTATATTGTTACAATGTAAACGTAATCAATAAATAAAATTTTGATAGGAGGAGTTATTTTGGGAAGAAATGAGAAAATACTAAAAGAATTTAGAGAGAAGGCATTTCCACCATTTTTTGCTGTGGAGGAATCAGCAAGATGTCTATTATGCCATGATGCCCCATGTTCAAAAGCTTGTCCTGTAGGAACAGATCCTGCAAAGTTTATTCGTTCACTTCGTTTTAGAAATCTAAAAGGAGCAGTAGAAACTATAAGAGAAAATAATATACTTGGAGGAGTTTGTGCCAGAGTATGCCCTACATCTAAATATTGTGAAGGCGCATGTAGTAGAACTGGAATAGACAAACCTATAGAAATAGCAAAATTACAAAGATATTTAACTGATTATGAAGAAGCTTTAGGACTTGAAGTTTTAGAAATACCTGAAGCTACAAAAGAAAAAGTAGCAATTATAGGATCAGGTCCAAGTGGACTTTCAGCAGCAACTGAACTTGCAAAGAGAGGATATAAAGTTACTGTATTTGAAGAAGCTCCTAAATTAGGTGGTTGGTTAACATACGGTATACCAGATGAAAGGTTACCAGAAAACGTAGTAGAAAATGAAATAGGATACATAAAAAGGTTAGGGGTAAACTTTATAACTAGTTGTAAAGTGCCTAGAGATAAGAGTATAGATGATTTAAAAAATGAAGGTTTTAAGGCAATATTAATTTCAACAGGAATGCAAAAGAGCAAGAAAGTAGAAATTGAAGGAGAAGACCTTAATGGAGTATTAAATGGAGTAGATTTTCTTTCAGAAGTTAATATAAACAAGAAAGCAATGATTGGAGATAAGATAATAGTAATTGGCGGTGGAGATGTTGCAATAGATTGTGCAACAACTGCTAAGAATTTAGGTGCTTCAGATGTAAAAATTGTTTATAGGAGAAAAATAGAAAATATGCCAGCAGATAGAGCAAGTATTGAAGAAGTTCAAAAGTTAAATATACCTATATTTACAGGTTTTAAACCTTTAAAGATAATTGGACAAAATAGCTTTGTTACAAGATTTAAAGCAGTAGGAATGTTTGATGACTCAGAAATAGAACTTCCAGCTGATAATGTTATATTTGCAATAGGACAAGATCCTGAGAATATAGATAATATAGCAGATATAAAAGTTAATGAAAAAGGAATTATTCTTACAGATAATTATAAAACAAATATTGATTATATATTTGCAGCAGGAGATATTGTAGAAGGAGATAAGACAGTAGTGTATGCTTTAAAGACAGGAAAAGAAGCTGCAATTGCAATAGATGAATATTTAGAGAAGATGGAGGGTGCTAGATAATGAAGAAGAAAGATTTATCAATAGAATTCTGTGGAGTAAAATGTGAAAATCCATTTTTCTTATCATCATCTCCAGTTGGAAATTGTTATGAAATGTGTGCTAAATGCTTTGATGTAGGCTGGGGTGGTGTTGTATTTAAAACAATAGGATTCTTTAAGCCAAACGAAGTATCACCTAGGTTTACTAATCTAAGAAAAGAAGGAACATCATTTGTTGGATTTAAAAATATGGAGCAAATTGCAGAGCATTCTTTAGAAGAAAATTTAAATGACCTTAGAAGACTTAAAGAAAATTATCCCAATAAAATTGTAGTAGCATCAATAATGGGACAAAATGAAAAGGAATGGGAAGATCTTGCAAAGCTTGTTACAGAAGCAGGTTCAGATATGATTGAATGTAATTTTTCATGTCCTCAAATGACAAGTCATGATATGGGTTCAGACGTAGGTCAAAATCCTGAACTAGTTAAAAAATACTGCATGGCAGTAAGAAGAGGAACACACCTTCCAATACTTGCAAAGATGACACCAAATATAGGTGATATGTCAGTACCTGCAATTGCTTCAATTGAGGGTGGAGCGGATGCTATAGCTACTATAAATACAATTAAAAGTATTACTAATATTGACTTTGATACAATGACAGCACTACCTATTATAAATGGTAAATCTTCAGTATCAGGATATTCAGGTAAAGCTGTTAAGCCAATAGCTCTTAGATTTATATATGAACTTTCAAAAAATGAAAAGCTAAAAGGTATTCCTATAAGCGGTATTGGAGGAATAGAAACTTGGGAAGATGCTTTAGAATTCATATTACTAGGAGCAAGTAATCTTCAAGTTACAACAGGTATAATGCAATATGGATATAGAATAGTTGAAGATATGATTAGTGGTCTTTCACATTTTATGGATGAAAGAGGATTTGATAAGCTAGAAGATATGGTTGGACTTGCAGTTAAAAACATTATTCCAGCAGAAGATTTAGATAGAGGATATATAGTGTATCCAAAATTTGATTATGAAACTTGCGTAGGTTGTGGTAGATGTTATATATCATGTTATGATGGAGCACATCAAGCAATAGAATGGGATAATGAAGAAAGAAAACCTATTTTAAATAAAGATAAATGTGTTGGATGTCATTTATGTGCAAATGTTTGTCCAACTCAAAGTATATCTTTTGGAGAGATAAAATTTAAAAAAGGCGAAAAAGAAAGAGAGATTATATTATAAATGTTAAACATATTGGATGTATATGCTTTTTAGCCTATACATCCAATTATTTTTTTTAGAAAAGTATATAAGGTCTTTTATAAGATGTTTTATTAATAATTATGCTATAAATTTTCATTATTATATCAATCCTATTTTTATATAAATTTTATTTATTACATTATAACTTAGATAAATAAATTAAAGTAATAAAATATGTAAAAATAATACAAAAATATCGTATAATTAAATTATAGGGGAATTATAAATGTAAGTCTTGAAATATATAATTAAATAAATACATAGAAAGAAATAGGCATATTAATATATTAGGGGGATATTTTATGAAAAAGGAAAATGCAAAGTTAATTGTAAAGTGTATTTTAATAGGGGGAGTGTGGAGTATTTTAGCTATTATAGCTGCAATAATAATTAAAAATTTAAAAAGTTATTCTTTAGCTGATATTATATTCTGCGAAGGAATATTATTTATTTTAATAGGATCACTTTCCTGTATTGGAGGAAGTTCTAGAGGGTTATTCTTTAAGGAAAATAATACATCAAATGTTCAATTTACAGCTAGTGATTTAAAAGGAAATACTAAGTATGAGAGAGATAATGAACTAATAAGAAAAGTTTTACCACTTAGTATAATTAAGATTTCTTTAATTATTGGTGGAATAATAAATTGCATAATAAGTATGTTTATAATTTAATAAAAAGTCAGGTAAATGCTTTTAATTTACCTGACTTTTTATTATAGTATTAATTAACCTAATTTAACTAATGCACAACCTTCTATTGCATTAATATTATTTTCCTTGCAGTAATTTAATATATCGTAGCTTTCAGCACCTGGTTGGATTAATATATTTTTTATACCTAAGGTATTAGCTTCTTTTATAAATTCTAACCCTAATTTTGGATTGATGCATAAATCTATTGCATCAATTTTATATGGTACTTCACTTAAAGTTTTATATACATGATCCCCGCCTTTTGGATGAACACCACATACATTATAATCCTTGCTTTTAAACTTATTTAGAATTTTATTAGCATATTTAAGAGGATTAGTAACATCTCCAATTACTACCCAATTTTTAAAATCAATTATATTCTTAGATTCCATAATATAACCTCCTAAGTAGACTTCATAAAATTATTATACCTCTTTATATATAAGATTATTTCTATTTTGAAATTTCATGATTTTTCATAAAGATAGATACTAAATAAGCCATTAAAATAATTCCTGGAATATCTATTAAGAGTCTAACTAGTGTAAATTTAAAGCCAAGGGAGGATATTTCAAAGAGTAGGGTAGAGATTTTAGTTACACACCAAGCGTTCATAAAAATAATTATATTAAAAATTGATGCACCTTTTTTTAGTAATACAGATGTAAAAGGAAAGGCTGCATACATAGGTCCTGCACCTAAAGAGCCGATTATTATTGATATAATTATACCCAAAATGCCAGAATCTTTTCCCATATATTTTATAAAATATTCTCTAGAGATCCAAACATCCATAAGACCAAGTAAAAGCATAATTGGAGGAAGTACTTTAAGCATTTCTAAAAAACTAGATTTTGCACCTAGAAATGTGGATGATGCAAGATCAGAATTAATAAAATATAATACAGAAGAAATTACAATACAAATAATAAATAGATAATAACGTTTAGCTATCTTTAAAATAATATTCATAATAAAACCATCACCGTCCCTAAAATAAAAGCTACAACAAATGAGAATAAGAAAGCTATAAAGTTTCTAAGAAAAGCAGCTCGTTTTCCGATATATTTACTTTCTAAAGAAAATGTCATAATTCCAACTAATGTAAGAGTTGAAACTAATGCGCCAACTTGAGCAAAACCAGCTCCATTTTGAAGAAGAGTATTACAAGTTGAAAAAGCAACAAATGTTGGCATTATAGTAATAGAACCAATTGATGATGATAATAATACTCCTAAAAATCCAGATGAGTCACCAATTAAATTTGATATTGTATCTGGATTTACAATTGCTAAAATTAATGAAACAATAAATATTATACTTAAAAATTGAGGCATTATATTCTCAAAAGATTTAAGCGAAATTTTTAGAGCCTTTTTTGTTTTATTCTTATCCTTAAAAAATGAAATAATAAATAAAACAATGGCTAAAGTATATAAAATAAAAGCTGTCATTAAATCACCCTTAAAAATTTATAAAACCCTATGATTATAATATTCATAGGGTTTTAAAGTGATAATGTTTATTAAATTATTAAATTAGAAACCTCTCTTTTTAGCTTCAATTCCGCTTTCATTAATTCCAGGTTCCTTTGTTGTAGTAGTGAATCTGTTTCTAGACCATTGGTTTTGAGTCTTATGACCATTAGCTAAGTAATTTTCTTTTGAGTAAACTCTTCTATTTTCGCTTTTCATTCAAATTACCTCCTAAAAGTTTATTACATTTATAGTATGGGATTATTAATAGATTTTATATTATAATGTTGCTTCATATTTTTATAATAATTTCAAGAAAGACCTATAAAAAATAATGAAAATAAAATATAATAAACTTTGAGTGTTTTAAAGGAGGATATTAATGAAAAGATTCAAAAAAGTATATATAGAAATAACAAATGTTTGTAATTTAAGTTGTAATTTCTGTCCAAAGACAAGTAGAAAGTTACAATTTATGGATGAGGAATCCTTTAAAAAAGTTATAGAATCTATAAAACCATATACAGATTATATATATCTACATTTAATGGGAGAACCGTTTTTAAATAAAAATCTTGAAAAGTTTTTGGATATTGCATATGAAAATGGATTAAAAGTTAACATAACTACAAATGGAACATTAATAAATAAGGTTAAAGATATTCTTATAAATGCGAAGGCCTTAAGACAAGTTAATATATCACTTCACAGTTTTGAAGCTAATGATAGTGAAGTTAAGCTAGAAGAGTATGTATCTAATATATGTAGTTTTATATTAGATGCAAATGAAAACAGTAATATAATTTGTTCAATGAGACTTTGGAATATGGATAGCAAGGAATTAAAAGCTTGTAATGAATTAAATAGAGATATTATTAGTATGTTAGAAGAGGGACTTAAAATTCCATTTAGTCTTAAAGAGAAATTATTAGAAAGTAACGGTATAAAGATTAGAAAAAATATTTATTTAAATATGGCTGAAAAATTTGAATGGCCAAATATTGATAAAGATAATGAAGATACAGAAATTTTTTGTTATGGACTTAGAGATCAAATTGGAATATTAGTAGATGGTACAGTTGTGCCTTGTTGTTTGGATAGTGAAGGTAACATTAATCTTGGAAATATTTTTGAAAATTCTTTAGGTGAAATATTAGAAGATGATAGAGCTAAAAATATTTATGATGGATTTTCAAGAAGATGTGCAGTAGAAGATCTATGTAAAAGATGTGGATACGCAAAAAGATATAAAAAATAAATTATTTAAGTACTTCTTATACTTTATATAAATTTAGGATAAATTTTAGTAATTAAAAGCATAATAAATTTATAAGTAAAGGAGTGATTAATTTGGCAGATGAAAAAGTAGTATCATTTAGAGAAGCTGATGGAAGTAAGGTAGATTATGTTGTATTAGATCAAGTTTTAATATGTGGATCTGAATATGTTGCAATGGCACCTGTTAAAGAAAGAGAACATGTTGAACTTTTTAAAATTAAATTTGATAAAGATTGGAATGAATCTTTAGAGGAAGTTGAATCAGAAAAAGAAATAAATATGTTTAAACAAGTGTCTAAAATTAAAATGTAATAAAAAGAACAGCCATTATTGGCTGTTCTTTTTATTACATATAATATTATTCAGTTCTTAAAGCATCAATAGGAAGTAGTTTAGATGCCTTGTTTGCAGGCATAAGTCCAAATATAACTCCAATAAATATTGAAAATACTAGACCAAAAATAACTATGCCCCAAGAAATACCGGATGTAACTCCAAGAACACTATTAAATGCTTGCGAACCAATTATACCTAAGATGGCTCCAATTATTCCTCCGATTAGACTTATAACTATAGATTCAATTAAAAATTGCATTAGTATATCACGTCTCTTTGCACCTAGTGCTTTTCTAATACCTATTTCTCTAGTTCTTTCAGTTACAGAGACAAGCATTATATTCATAATACCTATACCACCAACTAATAAAGAGATACCAGCAATTACACCAACTGTTGTTTTCATAGTACCTTGCATACTTGATATTGTATCTAATATTTGTTGTTGATTTATTAGCATATAAGAATTTTCTTCTTCATCAAAGATTTTATCAAGTTTCTTTTCTATAATAGACATTGTATTATCAATAGAATCTGTATCATTTACTTTAAGATAAAGGTTTGATACATATATATTTTTAATTAATCTTTGAACAGAAGTTATTGGTGCATAAATCTTATCGTTAGTTGAATTTAATGCTGAATTATCCTTATCTAATATACCAACAACTTTATATTTAACACCGTTTAATTTTACATACTTATGAAGTGGATTTTCAAATCCAAAAATATCTTTTGCAATTTGATTACCAAGCACAACTACTTTATTATTGTATTTGATATCTATAGGTAAAATAAATCTACCTTCGGATAATTTTTTATTTTCAAGATCAATAAAATTATTATCTGTTCCAACTATAGGAGATATTTTATCTTTATCACTATATTTCAAATCTACATTTCCAGATACATCAGCAGATATCTTTTCTATATTATCAATATCTTTAAATTTTTTTGCATCAGTATAGGATAGCTGTTTATTTGGATCTTTAGAAGTTACCATTACGCTAATTATATTAGAACCAAGGTCAGTCATTTGAGAATTTACACTTTCAGTCATAGAGTTTGCAACTGAAACTAATAAAGTTACTGAAAGCACCCCAATTATTATTCCAAGCATTGTTAAAATTGAACGCATTTTGTTAGAGAGTAATTGCTTAAATGCTAATTTAAAGCTTTGTACTATACCCATTTATATATCATCTCCTTCATATAACGTTCCATCTTTTATCCTTATTTGTCTTTTAGCTTGAGAGGCAACATTAAGGTCATGAGTTATCATAACAATAGTTCTACCTTCTTTATTTAATTCTTTTATAAGTTCCATTATTTCTTTACTTGTTTTAGTATCTAGTGCACCTGTTGGTTCATCACAAAGTAAAATTTCAGGATCAGTTACTATTGCACGAGCAATTGCAACTCTTTGTTGTTGTCCACCTGATAATTGAGTTGGAAGATGATTTTTTCTATTTTCAAGTCCAACCTTTTTTAGTGCTTCTATTGCACGTTTTCTTCTTTCAGAAGAAGACATTCCCCTATAAATAAGGGGTAGTTCTACATTTTCAAGAGCAGATAATTTACTTAGTAGATTAAATTGTTGAAATATAAAACCGATTTTTTTATTACGTATTTCTGATAGTTCGTTATCATTTAAATCTCTAACATCCATTCCATCTAAAATATAAGTTCCACTATCAACTTTATCTAAACATCCAATAAAATTCATAAATGTTGATTTACCAGAACCAGATGGACCTATAATTGCAACGAATTGACCTTTTGGAACTTTAAGAGTTATATTATTTAAAACCTTAAGAGTTTCATCACCCATAACGTAGCTTTTACAAGCATTTTCTACATCAATAACAAAATTACTCATCATAAATTTCCTCCCAAAATATTAAATTTATTTTCCCATCATAGGAGGAAAACCATTTGATGATTTCTTAACTAAAGTAGGAAGTCTTACTTCATCACCTTCTTTAAGACCTTCTGTGATTTGAATTGAGTCATCATTATGAATTCCTGTCTTAACAGTTTTTTCTTCACCATTTGAAGGGTCAATTACATAGTTTTCACCATTTTCTTTTTGGTTTATTGCATCAATAGGTACATATAAAATATTATTTTTCTTTTCAGTAGTTATAGTAGATGTACCAGTCATACCATTTTTTAAACCATCAATCTTTTTATCAAAAGTTACTAGTACAGGGTATGTTGTAACACCATTTACTGTTGTACCAGTTTCTGAGATATCTTTAATTTTTCCCTTAAATACTTTATCAGGGAATGCATTAATTTCAATGTTAACAGTTTGATCTTTTTTTAGGTTAACAATATCCATTTCATCTACAGTTAATTGGAATTGTAAGTCATTATAATCAGGATTTCTTAAATTTTTAGGAACAACTATACCAGAAGAAGATACAGTCACTTTGATTTCGCCTGATTTTACTTTTGCAGTTTCATAAACATCTTCATTTGCCTTTTTATTATTTTTACTTTCTATACTTGAATATGTTACATAAGCTCCAACAGCAAATATAATACATATCACAATAGTCAATATTTTTTTTGAATTTTTCTTCATAAAATAAACCTCCTAAAATTAGTTTGACGACTAAGTAATAAACTAATAATATACTAAATAAAAAAAAGAATCAATAATTTATTACATGAATAAAATAAATTATTAAAATAGATAATAGTTTACTAAATTTTAAAAATATAGTGAATTTTCTAAAAATTTACTATATAATATAATTAAATGTTTACACGATGAATATAATCTTTTTATGAAAGAAAATTTTATTTATTTAATTTGAAGGAGGAGAGAAATATGACTTATTATTCAATGCCAAATGTGGACAACTATGTAGCAAAATATATGGATGAGAATGGATGCAGTTTTGAAGATGCTTGCAACGAATTAGGAATAGATAAAGAGAGGGTGTTTAATCAAAATTATAGCAACGAATTCGAATAACAAATATGTATTATTATATTAAAAGATAAAAGGCTTACAAGGAAGTGTAAGCCTTTTTTAGTGAAAACTTAATCTATCTTTAGCTAGTACCCCTAGTAGATAACTAGTAAGGCTAGCAATAAAAATAAATTAAATTTATATTGCTCAATTAGTTCTATATTTGTAATTATAAGGAGAAAATATATAGTAATCAATTAAATTTGGTTACTTTTTTGAAAAAGTTCATACTAATGGATATAATATAGTATATAAATTTATTTATTATAGGAAAGAGGAGAAAGAATGAAAATAAATAGAAATGATACTTGTTGGTGCGGCAGCGGAAAGAAATATAAAAAATGTCACGCTGAGTTTGACGAAAAATATGAAGCATTAAAGAGAAAAGGGTTAATGATGCCACCAAGATCACTTGTTAAAAATGCTGAACAAATAGAAGGTATTAAAAACAGCGCTAAAGTAAATAATGGTGTACTTGACTTAGTTAAAGAAAAAATTAAAGAAGGTATGAGTACAGAAGAAATAAATACATTAGTATATGATTACACTGTAGAACATGGAGCAATTCCTGCACCATTAAATTATGAAGGATTCCCAAAGAGTGTATGTACATCAATTAATGATGAAGTATGTCATGGAATACCTGATAAAAATATAATATTAAAAAATGGTGATATAATAAATGTAGATGTATCTACAATAAAAGATGGTTATTTTTCAGATGCTTCAAGAATGTTTGAAATAGGAGATGTTTCAGAAGAAGCACATCATCTAGTTAAAGTAGCTAAAGAATGCTTAGATAAGGGATTAGAGGCAGTAAAACCTTGGGGATTCTTAGGTGATATTGGAGCAGCTGTACAAGAACATGCTGAAAAGAATGGATATTCAGTTGTTAGAGATTTTGGAGGACATGGGGTTGGAATTAGATTCCATGAAGATCCATTCGTTGCTCACATAGGAACAAGAGGAGAAGGGATGGTTTTAGTACCAGGTATGGTATTTACTATTGAACCTATGTTAAATCAAGGTGATTATCATGTTTTTGTTGATGCAGATAATGATTGGACTGCGTTAACAGAAGATGGTTCACTTTCAGCACAATGGGAATACACAGTATTAGTAACTGATACTGGTGTTGAAATTTTAGCATATTAAAAGTTTATTGTTTAAGAAATAGTATAAGCTTAAAGCTTATACTATTTTTTTATTTTATTATGATTAATTTACTTGGTAAAAATGAATAAAATGTAAAAATAATGGATTAAAAATCAAATATGATTAAAGATATACTAAAAATAAGAAGAATATTGTATAATTGTCATGAAATATAGAAAATTTAGGTGATTTTGTGAAAAAGAAAAAAAGATTAGGAGACCTTTTAGTTGAACTTGGTTATATTACACAAAAACAAGTAGACGAAGCTATAAAAATACAAAAGTCTACTTCAAAAAGACTTGGTAGAATCTTTGTAGAACAAGGACTTATAACAGAAGAGAGTCTAATGAATCTTTTAGAGCTTCAACTTGGAATACCTAGAATAGATTTAGAATCTATAGATGTTAATATGACAGCGGTTACAACTATATCAGAAGGGCTTGCAAAAAAATATAATCTAATACCAGTAAAATTTAATAATGGAAACTTAGTAATAGCAATGTCAGATCCTTTAAATGTATTTGCAGAAGAGGATGTTGCTTTATCTTCAGGTTATAAAGTTGAAATTGGTATAGCATCAGAAGAAGAAATAAGGAATGCTATTGCAAAATATTATTCTAGAGATTTCATGGAAAAAGCCGCAGCAAGGCTTAATGAAGAAGAAAAAATCAATGAAATTAGAGATGATGAAGATGAGATAAAGGAAGAGAATTCATCTCCAGCTGTAAAGCTTATAGATAGAATAATAGAAAATGCAGTTAGAAATAAAGTTAGTGATATACATATAGAGCCACAGAAAAATAATATCGTAATAAGATATAGAATAGATGGAAGACTTAAAAAGCAATTTGAAGCGCCTAAGGAACCTTTAAATTCCATGGTTACAAGAATTAAACTATTAAGTGGTATGGATATTTCAGAAAGAAGGATACCTCAAGATGGTAAAATTTTATCAGAAATTGATGGAAAAGAAATCGATTTAAGAGTATCAATATTACCTTCAATAAATGGAGAAAATTTAGTAATAAGAATTCTAGATAAGACAGCATTTGATCTTTCAAAGGTAAATTTAGGGCTTACAGATAGGGACATAAATATATTAGATGATATAACTAAAAAGCCATATGGAATGTTGTTAGTTACAGGTCCAACCGGAAGTGGGAAAACATCAACATTATATTCATTACTAAAAGATTTGAAAAATGAAGAAAATAACATAATTACATTAGAAGATCCTGTTGAATACAGTGTTGAAGGAATAGTACAAGTTAATGTAAATACTAAAGCAGGGCTTAACTTTTCAAGTGGATTGAGAGCAATATTGAGACAAGACCCAGATATTATTATGGTTGGAGAAATAAGAGATGAAGAAACTGCAACTATGGCTATGAGATCTGCAATTACAGGGCATACAGTTCTTAGTACTCTTCATACTAACGATGCAGCTTCTACTATAATAAGACTTTTAGATATGGAAATACCTCCATATTTAATATGTTCTTCTTTAACAGGAGTAGTTGCACAAAGGCTTTCAAGAAAGCTATGTGATAACTGTAAAGAAGAATATTTAGCAAGTAGTTATGAAAAAGAATTGCTTGGAGTTAGTAATAAAGAAGAAGTAAAACTATATAAAGCGGTTGGATGTTCAAAATGTTCAGAAAGCGGATATAAAGGTAGAACTGGGATATTTGAAATAATGGTTATAAGTCAAAAAATAAAAGAGATGATTTATAAGAGAGAAAATATATCAGATATAAGAAGACAGGCAATTAAAGAAGGTATGAGAACTTTATTTGAATCAGGTAGAAACTTAGTTTTAGATGGTAAAACATCAATAAATGAACTTATGAGAATAACAGTAATTAATGAATAAAGGAGACATAATAAATGCCTTTATATAAATATGAAGCTAAAAATATGGATGGAAAGAAGTTAAAAGGAAAACTAAATATAGATAATGAAGAAGAACTTAGAAGAAAGTTAAAAAGTAAGGGGTATTTTTTAATTTCTTATGAAAATGAGGAATCTTTAATAAATTTAAATTTAAATATTTTTTATAAAGTATCACAAAAAGATTTATCAATATTATGTAGAGAACTATATTTTTCTTTTTCATCAGGAATTAATATTTTAGAAAGTATAAGTATTGTAAAAAATCAAGTTGAAAATAAAAAGCTTGAGAACATATTAGAAAATGTTTTTAAAGAAGTTGAAAAAGGAAAAATGTTATCAGATGCATTTTCTAAGTTTAAAGATATACCAAAACTTTTTATAGATATGATAAAAGTAGGAGAAGCAACTGGTAGATTGGATGAGATAATGAAAGATTTAGCTGATTACTATGATAAACAATATAAGCAAGAGAGAAAAGTAAAAAATGCATTAATATATCCAAAATTTTTAATAAGTTTCTCTCTATTAATAGTAGCAGTACTTGTAGCATATGTAGTTCCTATATTTGTAGAGAATTTATTATCAGCAAATCAAAAGCTTCCTTTACCAACAAGAGTAGTAATAGCTTTAAGCAGTTTTATAAAAAACGAAATATTATTAATATTAATACTTATACTCGTAATTTTTTTAATAAAAAGATTTATTTTAGATAAAAATAAGGCTTATATATTTTTAAGGGACAAGCTAAAGCTAAAAGTAAAAATTCTGGGAACTGTATCAAGACAAATAATGACTGCAAGGTTTGCAAGAACATTTTCTATTTTATTTGCAGGTGGTATAAGTGTTATAGATTGCATGGAAATTTCAGCAAATGTAGTAGAAAATGAATACGCTAAAAATAAATTATTAAGGTGTAGAGATTTAATAGATAATGGTTCAACAATTGGAGATGCATTAGCTACACTTGATATATTTCCAAAGATGTTAGTTCAGTCCATTAAAGTTGGTGAAGAGTCTGGTAGTGTTGATAAAACATTAAAAAAAGCATCAGACTTTTACGATTCTGAAGCAAATTTTGCATTAGAGAAGATTACAAATTTAATTGAGCCTGTAATGATAATTATACTAGCATTGGTGGTTGGATTTGTAGTTTTATCACTGGTACTTCCAATGTTCTCTATGTATCAAGCTGTACAATAAAATGATATTACACCCAAGCTTTGGGTTTAAATATAAACATATTACAAAGGAGGACTTTTTAATGAACAAAAATAAAGTCATGAAGAAAAAGAAAAAAGGATTTACGCTAATTGAACTAATCGCAGTAGTTGCAATACTTGCAATATTAGCTGCAGTTGCAGTTCCAAGAGTAATAAAATACGTAGATAAATCTAAGAGAGTTGCAGTACAAACAGAAGCTAGTACTGTATATAATGCTGCAGAAGCTGCATACAATGATGGAAAATTAGATGCTGCATCAGGACAAACAGATTCAAAAGATAAATTTGATAAGATTAAAGTTTCAGATGCTGTATCAACTCTTGAAAAAGAAGATTTATTAAGCAATCCAGATGTTAGCAAATTAGGAACTGCTAAAGATGGAGATTTAGCAGGATTAAAGAAAATAATTAGTGCTAATGAAGCTGATATACAAGTTGATAATAAAGGTGTTTATACAGGAATAGAAGGAACTGCAAAGAATAACTAATAAAAAATAAAGGCTGTCTTAGGACAGCCTTTTAAAAAGTATCCTTATGTAATATTAGTTTAAATAGTAGGTGAGTTTAATGAAGAAAAAAGATAAAGGATTTACTTTAATTGAATTAATTGCAGTAGTAGCAATAATAGCTATATTAGCATCAATTATAGTTCCTAGAGTTATATCTTATGTACATAAATCAAGACAAGTTGCAATACAAACAGAGGCAAAAACAATATATACAACAGCAGAACAAGCTTATAACGATGGTATATTAGTTCCTACAAAAGAAAATACAGATATTAATCCTGAGAATCCAAATGGAAAACCGGAATTTGATTTTATGAAATTAAGTTATGTAATGAAGAAGCTAAATGATAATGATCTTATAACTAGTAAAGTAAAAGAAAAAGATAAATTACTTTATAGAGTAGGAGAGGTTGGATGGCTTAAACATATTATGAATGCAAAAACAGAAGAAATAAAAGTAGATTTAGATGGAAGTTTTGGAGGATTTGTATATGAATAGTTTGATAATTTTATCAGTTTTTATAATTGGGCTTATATTTGGTAGTTTTTTTAATGTCTGCATATATAGGATTCCAAGGGGAGAGAATATAGCATTTCCTCCTTCACATTGTACAAACTGTAATAAAAAATTAAAACCATTAGAGCTGATTCCAGTAATAAGTTACATTATTTTAGGAGGAAAATGTAAAAATTGTTCGAGTAAAATAAGTATAATGTATCCATTGATTGAAATATTAAATGGAATAATATATGTGCTAATTTATATGAAATTTGGTTTAACTTTAGATTTTATAAAATATATAATTCTATTTTCAATACTTCTTATAGCATCAATTATAGATATAAAGACACAAGAGGTATATTTTAGTGTATCATTAACTGGTTTTATAGTTGGGATAATATTTTTAACTATAGAGATGGTGCATGGAAAAGATCTAAAAACAGTTTTAATTAGTATATTAATTCCACTTATAATAATTGGTCTTATATATTTAATAGCAAAAAGATTTGAGGGATTTGGAAGTGGAGATTTAGAGGTATATTTAATGATTTCATTATATATAAATCCAATACTTATGGGGCTTTCAATATTCTTCTCAATTATATTAGGTGGAATAGTTGCGATAGTATTATTGATTTTAGGAAAAAGAAAAACTTATATTCCGTTTGTACCATTTATATCACTTGGGACATTAGTGTCAGTATTTTTTGGATGTCAGGCACTTGATTGGTATATAGGATTATTTTAAGGAGGAGAAAATGTGATTAGTTTAGGAAGAGATAATAGCATTGTTCTTGAGATAAAAGATGATTTTGTAGATATTTTAGTAGGGAACAGTAGAAATATATTATTTAGTGATTCAATTCCTATTCCAGAAGGTCTATGTGATGGTGGACTTATACTTGATGTTCCTAGATTATCAGAAATATTACTTAAATATTTCTTAGAAAATGATATAGACGAAAAGAAAATATCGTTTGTAGCATTTGGAAGTGATATTGTAGTTAGATGTATAGAAATACCAAGTATGAATGACGAAGCTTTAAGAGAGGCTATGGAATTTGAAATAAAAGAGATAATACCAAATGAAGAAGAGTATTATATAGATTATGAAGTTGTATCTAAAAATAAAGAAAATAAGAAGAATATAAAATTAAACGTTATAGTTGTTGCTTGTATGAAAAAGAAAATAGATTCATATGTAGATCTTAGTAAATCATTAGGTAAAAAATTAGATGTAATAGATGTTTTAACGAATACAATAAATAAAGTATTACTAAAAAGTAACTTACAATATAAAAATAAAGCTGTCGCAATATTTTACTTAGGATATACATTTAGTAATATTTCAATATCTTATGATGGAGTTATGAATATAGAAAGGAGTATTCCTTTTGGATTTCAAAATATAATTAGAGAGTTTGAAAGAAGTAAGCTTGAAGAGAATAGTAAGTATATGGAGAATAGAAGTCGTGAAAAACTACTTAGGGATTTAAATTTAGAAGGAACTAATATTGAAATTTTATTTAAGCAGTATCCAAGATTAAAAGAATCTATAGACAAGCTATTTTCAATAGTAGAAAAAACAATAAAATTTTATAACACAACTAAAGGAAATGAAAAAGTTAGTAATATGTATATAATATCTAACTTAAGTGTTAGCAGAACTGCATCAAATTATATAGAAAACTATTTTGATACAAATAGTATTTTATTAAAAGATGTTAAAGAATTAGGTCTTAAGGTAAGAAATAAGAATAAAAATTTCGGAAAGTTTTTACCTCTTTATGGCTTATTTTTAAGGAGAAGTTAATATGAGAAAAAGATTAAATCTTAATCCTAAAAGTATAGAGAAGGAAAAAAAGAAGGATAGCACAATTATATATGCAATTATATATGGCATTTTAACTGTTTTATTGTTATTAAATGCAGCAATAATATATGCTGAAAATATTTCGCTTAAAGATAAAAGTGCAAAGCTAAGTAGTAGTGTTAATGGCTATAAAATGGATCATCAAGAATACATAGATACATATAATGAACTTCAAAGAGAGAAAACATTTGTTAACAAAATAAATGAAATAAATAAAAAGAGTGAAGTATGGAAAGACATAAAGGATATTGGAAACTATGTTCCAAGTGGAATATCTATAAATTCAATGAAGTTTGATAGTGGAAAAATAACTTTACAAGGAATTTCTAAAACAAATTCTGAAGTGGCAATATTTTTAGCTAATCTACAAATGAGTAATAAATATAAAAATGCAAGTGTATTGAATATGGGTGATACCGAAATTATAAATGGAAATTTAAATATAAATCAAAAAGATGACAACAAAAAAGATTATAAAGATAAAAATGATAAGAGTAAGGATAATAAAAATAACAATAGTAAAATAGATACTAAAAATGTAGTTCAATTTACTATTGCAATAGAGGGAGAAGGGGAAAATGAAAAAAATTAAGAAGGAAAGTAAAGTTTTAGCCTACTTAAAAAAGTTAAAGAAAAAAGAAAAAATACTATTATTTATTAGTATATTAATTTTTACTTTTATAATAATTGAAGAAGGTTTAGTTAGACCTTTAAACAATGAACAATTATCCTTACAAAAACAAATAAGTAAATACAAAAATGATAAAGAAGAAATTGATAAAAAACTTGAACAAATGGTTAGGTTAAATGAAGATTTAAAAATTATATCAGATGACTATAGTAAAGCTATAAAAAGATTCCCAAAGACAGAAAAACAAGCTGATGTAATAAAAGATTTAATAAACGCTAGCAATTTATCAGGAGTTAAATTATCAAATGTTGACTTTGAAAATGATGCTCAAACTATAAAAGAAGAAAAAAATGATTCAGGGAATAATGACTCTAATAGTAATGATTCTAAAGATGATGATTTACTAAAACAAGATAATACGGAAAAGAATGATATAAAAGCTGATAGAGAAGATGATATTTTAAAAAATGATATTACGATTACAGTAAATGGAGATTTTAATGGAATAGTTAATTTTATAAAGAGAGTAGAGGAAATGCCAAGAAAAATAAGTATATCTGAAGTAAATATAGTTGACGGTTTATATGGTGATAATAATAAAGACAATCTTAGGGCAGTTATAAATGCTAATTATTATAATTTAAATTATAAGGAGCAAGAGAAGTATGATTTTAACAAAGGTAAATTTGGAAAAGAAAATTACTTCAAATAAAAAAGGATTTACATTAGTAGAAATAGTTGCTGCTCTTGCGATATTTTCTATATTATTTGTTGTAGTGACTCAGTTAATAGCTAATGCTAATAAAGGAGAAATAAATACAAATACAAATATGGAAAATACATCAGTTTCCCAAGGAATAAGAGATATATTATTTAAAGAAGATAATGAGTTTTTCAATAAGTTTTTAAAAGATAAAACTATAATATTAGAAGGTAAAGATCTAGATTCTCTTCAAGAAATGCTTATAGAAGATATTAGTGATAACAAAATAAAACCAATAAATGATAATACGTATATATCAGAAAATGATAAAGAAAATCCTATAAAATATAAAATTTACATAAGCTCTAAAGAAATTGATAAAGGATTATACTCTGTGGTATTAACTGCTATAACTCTAAAAAATACTCAATATTATTATTATGTAAATGGACAAGTTGAAGGAAATGGAAAAGGTCTTAATATAGAACCTACAAATAAGAGTATATATAGTTTAAGTGAAGAGATGATAATAAGACCTATAAATTTAGAAGAAAAGGGCGAATCTGCAAAATGAAAAAGAAGGGTTTTACTTTAATTGAATTAATAGCTGTTATATCTATAATGACTGTGCTTTTAACAGCAATTTTAGGTATATATGTTAACTATGCTAAGAGAAGTAGTATTACAAAAAATAGAACTGATATACAAAATGATTTTAGTAATTCTAAAGAAAAGATAAAAAATAAAATGAAAAATAATAATACTATTATTTTAGAGAAAAAAATTAAGATTTCATCTTCTGCCATAAATAAAGATTTAGAATCAGAAAAAGCTTATTTAGAAATTACGCCTAAAAAAGATAATGAAGAAAGTGAAAAGGTAAGTCTTTTAGTATCTTTTATTAATGAAAGTAATAAAGAAAAAGAGTTATATTTTATAGAGACAGATAAAGAGAATTTAGATGAGGAAGACGATATTATAACTTTAAATAAAATATCTTCTTTTGAGGAAGTTACAGCTAATGTAAGTAGTTTTGATGTTAAAAAATTCAATGGTGGTTTTCTTTTTGATATAAGCTTTAGTAAAAACAATACAAAAAGAAGCTATGAATTTTTACTAAGTGAAAAAAATAATGAGTTAGTAATAAATAGTGATGACAAAGATGAAGATGATAATAATAATGAAGAATCAAATCTTGATGATTTCTTTAATAGTATTTCAGGGTTAACATTATTAGGTGGAGGAAATATTGAAGTAAATTCTTCATTTAGGCTAGTAAATTCTTCGTATTTTGTGGAAGGTTTAGTAGATAATGGACAAGATGCTGAAAGTCAATTAAAGAGTATTATAACTTCAAAATATGGTAATTCTATAGCTATTATTGGGAAAAATGATAATAAAGGAAATAGTAATCCTAAAAAGTTACCATTAGCATTTTCAGAGGGAGATTATTATGATGATATATATTTTAGTGATAATTTATCATCTATAATTAGATATCTATCAAGAAAAGTAAATGGATCAGCTGTTCTTTTAGGGAGTAATGGAGTTTTTGAGTTTTATAATAATTATGATTATATAACTGATGAAGAAATAAGTAGTTCAATTGGTGTTATAGTTAAATTGCCAAATAATAAGTATGTAATACTAATAAATGGAGAGTTAACTATTAACAGTGGATTAAGTAATGGAATTAGTATGTTTATATATTCAAGTGAGGACCTTATTTTTAAAGGTTCAGCAAAAGCACTTATGAATACGAGTATTGCGTGTGGAAGCAATATAGAAATTAATTCGCCACTTGATATTAATGGGCAATATAAAGTTGATGATGCTACAAAAAAATGTATATCTAAATTTTTAATAAAATAGTATATGATAATGTGGTAGGTGAGAATGTGAAAAAGAAAAAAGGTTCTGCTTTAGTAGTAGTTTTATTAACATTAACTGCACTTACAATAACTGGAATAGCAGTATACTCATATGTAGCAAATAAATCAAAATTAAATAAAAATACTACAGAAAATGAGATTTTAGAAACAGCTGCTTTATCAGGGCTTTCAGTAGGTGAATATTACTTAATAGATGATAAAAACTATAAAAATATAAATAATAATGAAGAAATGGAAGTGCCAAAAGAATATATAGATAAAAAATTTAAAAGTAACAATTTTATAAATTCTAATTATGTATTAAATGAAAATTATTTAGAAAATATATCATGTAAAATAAATATAAAAAATGATAACGGTACTTATACTGTGGATTCTATAGCTACTAGAGGAAATAATAAAAAAGAAGAAAAAAGAAAAGTTTTATTAAAACATGATAAAAAGTTAAGTGGGTATGAAGATATAGACTTGTTTTTAAAAGGTATTAGTGATATTACTATATTAAACGGAAATAACTTGGATATTAGAGATTCATTTTTAAATTTAAATTATGCTACTTTTAATATAAATGGTATTTTAAAATCAAAATATGAAAGTGCTGAATATCAAATCCGAAATGTTCTTTTAAATAATAATGTTTTTGATTATTATACTAATATACTTCATGTTGATAGAATTATAAATAATAATGAAGGTGGTAAAAGAAGCAAAGGATTAAATTTATTATTAGATAATGGAGATTTATATATTAAAAATATAGGTCATTGTTATAATATGCTTAATAGAGATAGGTATTCAAATAATGTACTTTTATATAAAAGTAGTGGTGAGTATATGATGATGAATTTAAAAAATATAAATCGTAATATTATTAAAAATTATTGTTGTGCAATAATAAAAGTTAATGAGAATGATTATGTATTGTTAAACAATGGGAATTTAACTATAGATGGAAAAATTAATTTTCCAGGTAATCTATTAATATACTCAACTGGAATAGCAACTATACAAGATTATGGATATAGTATTTTTGATAGCGGTGTGAGCTATGATGAAAATTATGGAGATTTTAATATAATTGCTAATAAGGGAATACATATATATAATTTTTCCCTTAAAGGTTCAGGAAGTAGTTTTCCTATATCAGATTCACTAAGAAAATGCTTAAAAAAATTCACAAAATAGAAACAAAAAACAGAGTTTGATTTAAGTAAACTTAAGTCAAACTCTATTTTTATAAGAAAAATAATACAAAATTAAACAAAAAAGAATAAAATTATACAGAAAATGTTGCTAAAAAATGAACAATATGATAATATTTTAATAACAACAAAGGAGGAATGGGAATTGAGAAAAATTGCGTTAATAACTGATAGTAGCTGTGATTTAAATTTATCAACAATAAAGGAACATAACATTAAGATGTTACCACTTAGAATTATATATAAAGATAGAGAATTTTTGGACAAGGTAACACTAACTCCTAAAGAATTATATAAAACAATAAGGGAAGAAATTCCTACAACATCATTACCAGACTTAAAATATACTAAGGATGTTATAGAAGATGTTATAGAAGAAGGGTATACAGATGCAATAGTAATAACTGTTTCTAGTAAATTATCAGGAACGTATAATAGTTTAAGACTATTATGTGAGGATTATGAAAAGGATTTAAATTTTCATTTCTTTGACACAAGAACTTTAGGATTCCCACAAGGTGCTATTGTTCTTGAAGTTGCAAAAATGATAGAAGAAAAGAAGGATTTAGATGAAATATTAAATTCTCTTGAAGACATAAGAGAAAGAACTCATGGGTTTATAACTTTTGAAACATTAGAGTTCTTAAAAAGAGGGGGAAGAATTGGACGAGTGTCTGGAACTATAGGCGAAATGTTGCACTTAAAACCGATAGTTTCTTCAAATGATGAAGGCGTTTTATATACTTATGCTAAAACTAGGGGAAGAAAAAAAGCATTAAGTAAGATGAGAGGTATATTAGAAGAGTATTTAGATAAAGGAAAATGTAGAGTATGGATTTTAAGTGCCGATTGTGATGAAGAGGCTTTAGAATTCTTAAAAAATATTAAGAATCATAATAATATAACAGAAATTTCCCTAGAGGAAATTGGGGCTGGAATGGGCATACACACTGGCCCAGGGGCATTAGGTATGTGTATATATGAAGAAAAAAATTAAAGGAGTAACTAAGTTACTCCTTTTTCTTTTGTTTGAAATTACTAGAAGAAACGTGTATTATTAATCTATGATTATCTTATAAATATAATTTAAAGGGAGAGTGAGTATGACAGTTTTAATTTTATATTTTACTATCTATAGCGTACTAGGATGGATATGTGAATGTATATACTGTGCTGCGATAGACAAGGTATGGGTTAATAGAGGTTTTTTAAATGGTCCAGTATGTCCAGTTTATGGATTTGGAGCCCTTTTTGTAATAGGGTTATTAGATAGATTTAAAGATAACAGTGTATTATTATTCATAATGGCCGTTGTTTTAACTACAGCACTTGAATATGTAACTGCTGTAATTTTAGAAAAGGCATTTGATTTAAAGTGGTGGGATTATTCAAATTATAAATTAAACTATAAAGGCAGAATTTGTGTTTTAAATTCAGTTATATTTGGATTTTTATCATTATTTTTGATAGATATATTAAATCCTTTTGTAGTATCAAAAGTATCTTTATTAACTTATAGTCAAACATTGATTGCATCTACTATAATATTAGCCATCTTTATATTAGATTCTGTATTAACTGTTATTTCATTAGTAGATATGAATGATATGTTAAAAAAGATATCTCAAATTAATATTGAACTTAAAAAGCTTAATATATCTATGGAAAAATTTAATGATATAGAATTTAATAAAGTTTTTAATAAACTAAAAAGTACTGGAGACTTAAAAGGTTTTAAAGCTAAATTCGAAGATACATTTAATATGTTTAAAAGAAAGAAAGGCGTATCAACTGTTCAAAATAGGATTATGAGAGCATTTCCGGATATGAAATCTAAAATGTATGGAGGAGAACAGTTTAAGAAATTTAAAGAAAGCATAGCTGATTATTTAAGTAGAAAGCAAAATTAACAAAATGCTTATAAAAAAATCACTTATCTAGGTATATAATAATTATATACTTGGAGGTGATTTTTTTTTGAGAGAATTAATAATATACTTCGCTATTTATAGTTTTTTAGGATGGCTTAGCGAAACAATATACTGTTATATTATAGATAAAAAATTTACATACAGAGGATTTTTATATGGGCCTGTTTGTCCAATATATGGATTCGGAGGTATAATTGTTACTGAATGTCTACGTGGTATGAAAGGAAATATAATAGAAGTATTCTTTGGTGGAATGATACTTGCATCAATATTAGAATATATAACTTCATATGTACTTCAAAAATTATTTAATATGAAGTGGTGGGATTATTCAGAACATAAATTTAATATAAATGGAAGAGTGTGCCTTTTGAACTCTACAATGTTTGGTATACTTGCAGTGGTTATAGTTTATGTGTTAGAACCTTTATGTAAAAATACAGTAGTTTCTATTCCGCATAAAATTTTATACCCACTATCAGCTGTAATAACAACAGTATTTATTGTGGATACAATATTTACAGTAGCTCACCTAATACATTTAAGAGAGCATTTAGCAAGTCTAACTAATATAAAAGATGAACTTAAAGCATTAAATATAAAGGTTGAGTCCTTTGGTGAAGCTGGAGTAAGAAAATTAAAGCAAGAACTTGAAAAGAGAAAAGGACAAAATAATGATAGATTAGAAAAGTTATTATTAAAACTTGATAATCTTAAGAAAGAAGGAAAAGAAAGCAATAGAATATTAAAAGCTTTCCCACATGCAAAACATACTAAACATCATAATCACTTAAAAGATTTAAAGTCACTTATAAGTGGAAAGTAATCATTTCTGTTGTTAATAATATTCAAAATATGTATAATAGGAATGAAACTTATAAAGATGGAGTGAACGTAACATATGAGAATGAGAAAAAAGCCTTGGGCTAGACCAGAATTAGAAGGTTGTGATTTCTTTGTAATTAAGCCTAGTGATTATAAAGGAAAATGGAGAGAAACTTTTGTAAGAAAAGATAATCCTATTTATTTAGAACTTGGATGTGGAAAAGGTACATTCATGGCAGTACATGCATCAGAAAACAAAGACATAAATTATATAGCAATAGATATAAAAGATGAAGTTTTAGTTTTAGCTAAAAGAAATATAGAAAAAGCTTTTGAAGATAAGAATGAAGTTATAGATAATGTAAAACTTATGGCACAAGAAATAGCAATAATAGATGAAATGCTAAGTGAAGAAGATGTTATAGATAGAATATATATAAATTTCTGTAATCCATGGCCAAAAGAAAGACATAAGAAGAGAAGACTTACTCATACAAGACAATTAGAAAATTATAAGAAATTCTTAAACGATAACGGTGAAATATGGTTTAAAACAGATGATGATGAACTTTTTGAAGAATCAATTGAGTATTTTAAAGAAAGTGGATTCAATATAGAATATATAACATATGATCTTCATTCAAGTGATTTTAAGTATAATGTAACAACAGAGCACGAAGATATGTTTACAAAACAAGGTATTAAAACAAAGTTTTTAATAGCTAGAAGATAGATTTTTATTTTAAAAGAGGCTTTCATAGTCTCTTTAATTTTATAGTAAATAAAAGTATCTTAAATGTTACATATTAATAGTAAATTGGGGAATTAAGATTTTATAAATGGAGTGGTATTTTTGAATTTAATTGATATACTTTTAGAAAATATACCTTTTGCAATTCTTATAGCAAATAAAGATAGCAAAGTAGAAATGGTAAATACTAAATTTTGCGAAATGTTGCACCTTAGTAAGGAAGACATATTAAAAAAACATATAGAATATTTATTAGATAAAATATATTCAAATGAAAATATTAAGTTTAATAGGGATATAGACTTAGGAAGTAAAAGTGTTAAGGAATATAGTGTTTATGATAAGGTAGTAGAAGTGCATGTTGTAAAAGTTAATAATTATGATAGCGAAATATCATCTATAGTAACATTAATTGATGTTACATGGAGGGTAGGAGTAAAGAAAGAAATAATTAAACAAAAAAATATGTTAAATTCAATTATTGATGCCATACCAGAGTCAATTTTCTTTAAAGATGTAAATAGCAAGTATTTAGGATGTAACTTAGCTTTTGAAGAATTATTTGATGTAAAAAGAGAAGAAATAATTGGAAAGGGCAATGAAGTATTAGCACTTTCAAAAGATGAAGCAGAAAATTTTGTTACTAAAGACAAAGAGGTATTAGAAACAGGTAAGTGTATCAAAGTTGAAAGTATCCATACTTATAAAAATGGCAAAGTATTTTTAGAAGACATAAAAGCCCCAATATTTGGCGAAGGAAATGAGATAATAGGTGTAGTTGGTACTTCAAGAGATATTACAGAGAGAAAAAAGCTTGAGGATAAATTAACTTATTTAAGTTATAGAGATAAACTTACAGGTTTATATAATAGGACATATTTTGATAAGGTAAGCGAGGAATATAATAAAAATAAAGAAGATATAATTAGCATAATAATGGGAGATATGAATGGACTGAAAATCGTCAATGATTCATTAGGACATTTAGAAGGAGATAGATTTATAGTTGAAATTTCCAAAATAATAAAAAAGGTTGTTAAAGATAAAGGTGAAGTAGTTAGATGGGGTGGAGATGAAATAGTTATTATTCTTAAAGGAACAGATAAAGATAAAGCTATTGAGATTTCAGAAGATATATCTAATGAATGTTTACTTGCAAATCACAAACCAGTACCACTTAGTATTTCTCTTGGAGTTTCTAGTGGAAAAGGAAAGAATATTAATGAGTTAATAACTGAAGCTGAAAAAGAAGTATATAAAAATAAGTTACTAAATGATGCTACTATTAGAAAAGCAACAATAAACTCTATTAAACGTAATATTTATAATAATGATGAGAGTAAAAAAAGAATAAAAAGAATGATGAAGCTTGCTAATAAAATTGGGGAAGAGATGAAACTTAGTAAAAACGAAATGGATAATTTAAGGCTTGTAGTTAAACTTCACGATATAGGGAAAATTGGTATATCATATGAAATACTTGAAAAAGGAAACAACCTAACAAAAGAAGAAATTGAACTTATAAAGCTCCATACGGAAAAGGGATATAGAATTTTACAAGCTGATAAAGATTTAAGTCATATTGCAAGTGCGGTATTAACACATCATGAAAGATGGGATGGAAAAGGATATCCATTAGGACTAGCCGGAAATAGTATACCATTTTGCGCAAGAGTGGTTTATTTACTAAATGCATATGATTATATGATTAATGGCAAGGATGAAAAAATTAGTGAAGAGGAAGCAATAGAAGTAATTAAAAAAGAGTCCGGAAAGAAGTTTGATCCAAGGCTTGTTAAAGTCTTCTTAAGAGTTTTAAATAAATTAAAATGTAAATAAAATAATAATAAATATGTAAAACTATTGCATATATTTTTAAATCGTAAGATAATAAATAAAAAAGAAAATAAAACATTTGAGGTAGAGGTGCAAGTTTTAAGAGTAATATTAATGAGGTAAGCACAATGATTTAATATGAAAGGAAAATTTGCCGAAGTGTATAACTAATGCTTTAAGGTTATATTGCTGGTCTTGCATATAATATGTGTAAGATTGTCACAAAGTTTTTTGTGGAGAGCTATCATTCGAAGTAAGTAATTTTTATGTACCTTAGTTTAAGTACATTTTAATATTGCCCTGAGTGATAATTTCCTCGGGGTTTTATTTTTTCTTAAACTAAGGAGGAGAAAGTTATGGCAAAAGAAGAAAATAACGAGCTTTCAAGGGGGCTAAAGGCAAGGCATCTTAATATGATTGCAATGGGTGGATCTATTGGTACTGGTATTTTCCTTGCAATGGGAGATAGTATTCATCAAGCTGGTATTGGAGGTTCAATTGTAGCTTACGGAATAATCGGTATAATGGTCTATTTTTTAATAACAAGTCTTGGAGAGATGGCAACATTTATGCCTGTATCAGGATCATTTGGAGTATACGCAACAAAATTTATTGATCCAGCTTTAGGATTTGCATTAGGATGGAACTACTGGTATAACTGGGCAATAACAATTGCTACAGAAATGGTTGCAGGTTCTTTAATTATGAAATTTTGGTTTCCAAATGTTCCAGCCTTTGTATGGAGCGTAATATTTTTAGTTATAATAGTTGGATTAAATCTTTTATCTGCAAAAGCATATGGAGAATCAGAATTCTGGTTTGCAGGTATTAAAGTTGTTACAGTAATTATATTTATGATTGTTGGTGTGCTTATAATTTTAGGAATTATGGGTGGAAATGCTGTTGGTTTTAAAAATATTTATGCAAATGGTGGTCCATTTGTTGGTGGTGCTAAATCAATATTTGCAATATTTTTAATTGCAGGATTCTCATTCCAAGGAACAGAGCTTATAGGAATTGCGGCTGGAGAATCAGAAAATCCTGAAAAAACAATTCCAAAGGCAGTTCATACAGTATTTTGGAGAATATTACTTTTCTATATTGGAACTATAATCGTTATTGGATTAATAATTCCTTCAGGACTTGCAGGTGTTAATACTAGTCCATTTACAATGGTATTTGAAAGAGCTGGTATTGCAGGTGCTGCATCACTTATGAATGCTGTAATATTAACATCAGTATTATCAGCTGGTAACTCAGGTATGTATGCATCAAGTAGAATGTTATACTCTATGGCAAAAGAAGGTATGGCACCAAAGATATTTGGAAAAACAAATAAAAGAGGTGTTCCAGTTAATGCAATAATTTTAACTACAGTAATAGCATCAGCTTGTTTTTTAACAGGTATATTTGCTGAAAGTAGTGTTTATGTATGGCTTGTAGCAGCGTCTGGACTTGCAGGGTTTATAGCTTGGCTTGGAATAGCAGTTTGTCACTATAGATTTAGAAAAGCCTATGTTCATCAAGGTAAAGATTTAAGTAAATTACCTTATAAATCTAAAATGTTCCCATTAGGACCAATTATAGCATTAGTATTATGTGCAGTTGTAATTGTTGGTCAAGGATTTGCTTATATAAATAGTGATGGAATAGATTGGATGAGTATAATATCAGCATATATTGGAATTCCATTATTCCTTATATTATTATTTGGATATAAATTTAAAAAGAAAACAAAAATACTTAAATTAGATGACGTAGATTTAGAAGTAGTAAATTCTAAAGAAAAAGCATTTGAAGAAGTAGAAAAATTAGAGTTAGAAGAAAATTAAAAGACTCCCTATATGGGAGTCTTTTTAATAAATCGACATAATACAGCAAAGGTTTACATAGACATGCTGTTATGCTATAATAAATTTGTGAGAAAGACTTAAGGAGGAATAAATATATGGCAAATTCAGTACCAACACCACATAATAACGCAAAATTAGGAGAAATAGCAGAAACAGTGCTTTTGCCAGGGGATCCGCTAAGAGCTAAATATATAGCAGAAACATTTTTAGAAAACCCTGTTCAATATAACACAGTTAGAGGAATGTATGGCTATACAGGAACGTATAAAGGGAAAAAGATATCAGTACAAGGAAGTGGAATGGGTATTCCATCAATAGGAATATATTCATATGAATTAATTCATTTCTATGGAGTTAAAAATCTTATAAGAATTGGTTCAGCAGGAGCAATTAGTGAGAATTTAAAACCTTATGATGTTGTAATCGGAATGGGAGCTTGTACAGATTCAAATTATGCAAGTCAATATAACTTACCAGGAACATATGCACCAATTGCAAGTTATGAATTATTAGATAAAGCTGTAAATGCAGCAAAAGAATTAAATATTGAAACTCATGTTGGAAATATATTATCAAGTGATGTTTTCTACGGTGAAGAAGGTCTTGAAGGATTAAGAAAGTGGCAAAAGATGGGGGTTCTAGCTGTTGAAATGGAATCAGCTGGGCTTTATATGAATGCTGCAAGAGCTGGAGTTAATGCATTATGCATTTTAACTATATCAGACTGTCCATTTACAGGACAAGTAACAACAGCAGAAGAAAGACAAACTGCTTTCACAAGCATGATGAAAATAGCTTTAGAATTAGCTTAATAGTATTAATATCTATAAATATAGGAGATGCCTTAAGAGCATCTCCTTTTTATATTATAAATAAAAATAAATTTTAGCATAAATTGTATCAAAATGTCACATAATTTAATATATTATAGTGATATTAATATATAAAGGAAAATATATTATGAATGGAATGAATCCACTATTAAATATGTTATTAGGTGGAATGGGTGGCCAAGGTGGTGGCTTTGGTGGAAATCCTCTATTAAATATGCTCATGGGAGGAATGAACCCTATGATGGGGGGCAGAGGAATGAACCCTATGAATATGATGAATCAAATGGGAGGAATGAATCCCATGAATATGATGAATCAAATGGGAGGAATGCCACAAAATAATCCAATGATGAATATGTTCATGAATCAAATGCCTAGAAATGGCGGAGGTCAAATGAACAATATGAATAATGTTATGAATGCTATGAATAATATGAATCAAGATGATATGAATAACTTTATGCAAATGTTAATGCAAAATATGAATCCTAATTCAAACAATTCAGGAAATAATAATGTTAGTAGAAACAGAAGAAATAGAGGATAAAGTTAATTAGAAGTTATTTTAACTTAATTGTTACAATGACTTCTTTTTTACTTAATAGAAAAATGTATCATAAGTGGTATAATTATGCTAAACGGAGGCTTGGATATTATAACTATGGGGGTGTTTATATGCGAGAATATGAAATAAAAAAGATATTAAATAGATGTTTTGAAGCACCTACAGATATTTTAGAAGATATAAATTCTAGAAAAATAAATTTAGATAAAAAATATAAAAATATGATAAAAAGTAAATGCTACTTAACTTTAAATGAATTAGATAAATGTGAGGATTATGCATTTGCAGCAATAGAGGAAATGAAACAAGAGGGTATGTTTATACCAAATCTTTATGCAGATATAGGATTATGTGAGTATAAAAAAAATAAATTTATAGATGCAAAAAAATATTTTTATAGTGCTTTAGAATATGCAGAAATAGATGAAAATGAAGAAGCAACAATTGAGGTAATACTCTCTTTAATAAAATTGTTTATAGTAGAGAGAATATATGAACAAGCCTTTTTTTTAACTACTAGATTAAATTTTAATTATTTAGATTCTATGAAAAATACAAGAATATATATAGATGTTATAGCACATTTATCAATATTAAACTATATATTACATAATGTTAATGACGGAGATAAGTATAAAGAGGATTTTTATAAAAGGTATGATATTTATATTAATAATGATAATAGATGCTTTTTAAATAATCTAAAATATAGGATACTAAAATATAGGAATGAATCTATTGGAAATTATGAAGAAGCAATAAAGTATATAGATATGCTAGATACAGAAGGGTATTTAAAAAATGATAAAATACTTTATTTTGAAATGATGAAGGATAAAGCCTTAATATATAAAAAGATAGGAAATGAAGATAGTGCATTAGAATTACTATTAAATATATGTAGAGATGCAGCTAAATTGGAACTTTTTAGAACTGCTTTAGATGTATTAGAAGAGATTGTTGCTTGGGGATATGAAGATAAAATACCAAGACAACTTTGTATAAGTTTAATTTTAATTGCAATAAAAACTAATAAACAGGATATAAGAGAAGGAATTATAATTGATCTTAGGAATTTAAAAGAAATTATAGAAATAAAAAAAGAGGCTAAAGAGCAAATAAAAAATAATAAGAGTTTAAAGAACACTTTAGAAAAGTTTCAGCTTAAAAGTAATCTAGATCCATTAACAAATGTATACAATAGACGTTATTTAGATCAAGTGCTTTATTCAAATAAATGTTTAATAAAAAAATATACTACTTTAGCAATGATAGATGTTGATGATTTTAAAGGAATAAATGATAAATTTGGTCATCTAATTGGAGATAGAACTTTAATAGAGATAAGCACAATGATTAAATTTGTTATAGGAATAAGTGGGAAAATATTCAGGTATGGTGGTGATGAATTTTTTATATTATACAATCATAATAGTCCTAAAGAAGGAGAACATATATTAAGAAAGATATTTTGTAAGTCAAAAAAACTTAGAATAAACCATATAATTAAAGGGCATGAGATAACATTATCTATTGGCGGAATTACAATTGTAGAAGATGAGAGAATTAGAACTCAAATGTACAAAATAGTAAAAAGATGTGACAAAATATTATATGATGTTAAGGAGAGTGGAAAAAATCACTATAAGTTATATTATGAAATATAATAGTTTTTAAGGGAACTTTATTAAAGATCAATATTAAAATATGAAAAAGTCGAGGCAAAATATTATTTAAGCCCCGACTTTAAAAATATTCATTTAAATATAAGTAAAGAGTGGGAGATTATATGAGAAAGAAATTAATAATTATAAACGGTGTAATGGGAGTTGGGAAAACAACCATTAGTAAATGTTTATATAAAAATTTAGAAAATTGTTTTTGGTTAGATGGGGATAACGTTTGGATGATGAATCCATTTGTAGTAGACGAAGAAAATAAAAAAATGGTTTTGAGTAATATAACATACATAATAAATAATTTTTTAGGTAATAGCAATTCTAAGTATGTTCTATTTAACTGGGTTATACATACAGATGAAATAATGAATGAGATATTAAATAAAATTAATCTTATTGATGTAGATGTATATAAAATAACATTAATGTGCAATAAGGAAGAATTAATAAAAAGAATAAATAAAGATGTGGAACTAGGAATTAGAGATGAAGATAATATAAGAAGAAGTTTAGATAAATATGATATGTACAATAAAATGAATACAATAAAAATTGATACTTCTAATAAGTCCATAGATGATATAGTAAGAGATATTAAAGTTATTATAGAGAAGTGATGGATTTATAATTGTATAGATTTTTTAATCAAAATTTATTATAAATTCGTTAGTTCGAAATTTGGTTTCTTTATTTCAGCAGAGTTAAATAAAAACAAAATTTTATAACATTAAAATATAAATATATAATTACTTCTATTTACAATCGAGGAAATAAATGTTAATATATAGTAGGGGCGATTTTATTGAAAAAAATAGTAAATATTATGGTAGCTATATTATTAGTGACAATTATAATTCCAATAACAAGTGCAGCTGCTAAGGAAGAAGTTAATAGTAATGATGGGACAAAGTGGAATATCGCAACACAATGTGATGACATTGGTATATGTGATTGTGAAAATTCATATAGTAGCCATAATAAGAATTTAAGCAATGAGTTAAACAAAAAAGGAATTGAATCGAAAATATTAACTTGTAACTGCGGAAGCGAAATATTTGCTAGGGTAGCTCATACTGGAGATTGGAATTATTCAAAAGATATAGTATGTAAACATGGAAGAAAAGGAATGGACTATATTTATATAAGAAGAATTATAATATCATATGATTGTAACAGATGTGATTATTATGCAGAGGTAGATTTAATTGAATCTAAGACTGTTTGCAAAGGTGATTAAATTAAACTGATAAATGGGGCTGTCTCAAAACCATAATTCACCAATAGAATTATAGAAAAAGCCGAATAAAATAAGCCGGATAAGAAAAAATGTATTCTAACCTGCTTATTATTTTTTTTGCACAATATTTGTAATGTTCATAAAGTATAAGTTAAATGAAAGAAGGCTGTCTATTTTGAGACAGCCCCATTTTTTTATTATATTAATATTATTGATATAAATTTAAATAAAACAACATTAGTGTATGATAAAGAATAATAAATAAAGATATAGAGTTACAAATTAGAAGGAAGAACAATATAAGAAGTTATAGAGAAGTAATAGAATTTATAATTGTAAAAGTATTTATGTTAATTTATAATGGAATAATATGGGGAATAATTGGTAGGGGGTATAGAATGAAAATTAAGAAAATAATTTCGTTAGCTAGTATTAGTATATTAAGCTTTATTTTGGTTAGTTGTAGTGGAGGTAGTGCTAAAACTATTAAATCAACAGAAGTTAATATGCCTAATAGTATTTCTTTATCACATGGTAGTTTTGATGGATATAAGTATAGAAAATTAAAACTAAAAGAAGGTCAAAAAATAACATTAAATACTGAAGTTACAACAGAAAAAGGGGATTTAGCTATTAAATTTTTAGATGCTAATGGAAATGAACTTTACAATATTAAAAATGATAAAGAAAAAGATTCTAAAACAATAGAAATAAAAGAAGATGGAAAATATAAACTACAAATAGAAGGAAAGCATAGCGGAACATGTAAAATAGATTGGGATATAGAAGAATAGATATAATATTTATAGTGAATAAATTTTTCTTTAAAAATAATGCAGAAAATTAATTTTCTGCACTATTTTTAAGTAAAGTAAATTGTTAAAGAAGCATTATTATAAAATTTATAAAGATCTAATATTTTTATCTATTTCTTATCTGAGCCCATAAAGTAGCTTTTTCAGTTATTTCATCTATATAAGAATCTCTAATACTACAATAACTTTCAATATCGTATTTGAATTTAATAGCTAAAGTTTTCTTTAAAGCTTCGTATTTCTTTGCCTCATCAGGATGAGTTATCATATAATCTCTAAAATTAATATGCCTTGTTATCTCGCTATTTCCGGTTTCAAAAATATGAATATGATGAGATCTAACTCTCAATCCTTTTATAAAGAATCTTTTATTTTGAATATTAAATTCATCTTTTAATATATAACCTAAATATTCTAATGGCTTAATATAATTATCTATATTTTTAATATCTTTTACTTCAATTAAGATATCTATTATAGGCTTTGAATATATATTAGGAATAGCAGTATTACCAATATGATAAATATTTATAACTTCTTTGTTTAATACGTTCAATAACAATTCTTTCTCTTTTAAATATTTTTCATTCCATTTAGCATTATAAGGAACTAATTTAATTACTTTATATACATTTCCTTTACACATAAATATATACTCCAAATTATATTAATTTATAAAATATTATTAAATTATATCATATATATTACTGAAAGTGTCAACCTAAAATTAAACTTAATCTAATCATATCTAAACACTTTATACCATTTTCTATAATAGGTTCATCATAATGTATTTTAAAAAATTCTCTATAAACATTAGTTATACGAAAACCACATTTTTGATAAAGTGCTAATTGATTAAGGCTAGAATTATCTGTACCAATTTCTAAAACATGTGCATTTTCATTTTTAGCTAAATTAATAGCATGAATTAATAATTTTTTTCCAATTCCACTACCTTGAAAATTTTCTAAAACGGATATATTTACAATTTCAAAAGTAAAAGAATAGGTTTTTATAAGTATATACATACCAGCTAATTTATTATTTATATAGCAAGCATAGCACATACCCCTATTAATATAATCGTCTATAGATTCTTTTGACGGATCAGCTAAAAGTAGCAAATCATATGGAATATTATTAAAATCATCAAATTTTTTTATAGTTAAATTTTGCATATAAATTCTCCTTTGTTATAAATAATAAAAAATTATAGCATATATTTACATTGATTTACTATAATGTTAAAATTTCATTATTAATAAAAAGGAGTGTATTGGGGCTATGAGAAAAAGAAAAAAGAAATTTATTACATTTATTTTAGTTACTATAACAGTATTTTGGTTAACTGGTTTTATACCTAAGAATATAGGAAAGATAGTTTCGCTTCATTATATTAATAGAAAGTATAGTTCTTTGAATCTTCATTTTTTAAATATAGAATACTCAGAAAAAGATAAAGTATATGTATCACATTTTGAGAATAAAGAAGGAAAAATATATAACGTTTTAGTGGGATCTAAAATGTTACCTGTAAACGTTAGTTTTAATCCATTAAACATTCCAAAAGGATTATATTAAAATAATGATATAATAGTATTAATTAATACAAAGGATAGAGAGATAAAGGTGAATTTATATGAATAAAACAATTGGAATTTTCGCGCATGTAGATGGAGGGAAGACTACATTTTCAGAGCAATTACTTTACCACACAAATGCTATTAGAAAAAGAGGAAGAGTTGACTATAAGGATTCCTTTTTAGATAGTCATGATATAGAGAAAAAAAGGGGAATTACTGTATTTTCAGATATAGCTAAATTTGATTATAAAGAAGATACATATTTTTTAGTGGACACTCCAGGGCATATAGATTTTTCTAAAGAAATGGAAAGAGGAATAGGAATATTAGACTATGCGATACTAATTATAAGTGGACGAGATGGAGTAGAAGGACATACAGAAACAATTTGGAATATTTTAAGAAAACATAACGTTCCAACATTTATATTTATAAATAAAGTAGATTTGTTATTAACAGATTTAGATGAAGTTATAAAAGAAATTGAAAATGACTTAAATACAGAAATTTTGATGATTTCTGATTTGAACAATTTAACTGAAGAAGAAATTGAAACTATAGCAGAAAAGGATGAAACACTTTTAAATATATACTTTGAAGAAGGATATGATAAAAAGTTGTGGGAAAATGCTCTTAAAAAACTTATAAAAGAGAATAAAATATTTGTAGCGTGTAAAGGCTCGGCACTTTTAGATGAAGGAATTAAAGAGTTTCTAGATATATTTAGTAAGCTTACTACTACTAATTATGATGATAGCTTAGATTTTAAGGGAAGAGTATTTAAAGTAAGGCATGATGATAAAGGCAATAGGATTACATTTATAAAGGCTCTTAGTGGTACTTTAAATACTAAAGATGAAATTACATATATAAAAGATTCAGAAGAAATAAAAGAAAAGGTTAATGGAATAAGAATTTATAATGGAAGTAAATTTGAACCTAGTAATACATTAAAAGCTGGAGAAGTGTTTGGAGTTTTAGGGTTTACATCACTTAAAGAAGGTATGGGTATAAATACAGAAGATTATATGATTAATGACTTAAAACCGGCCCTTATATCTAAAGTAATATATGATGAAAAAATTAATTCTAAAGAAGTTTTAAGTTACTTTAAAATATTAGAAAGTGAAGACGATAGCTTAAATGTGAATTGGAATGAAGAGCTTTCAGAATTACATATAAGTATAATGGGTAATATCCAACTTGAAGTTTTAAAAGAAGTGATATTAGATAGATTTTCTTTAAACGTAGATTTTGGAGAGCCAGAAATTCTTTATAAGGAAACTATAATAGGAGAAACGATTGGGTATGGACATTTTGAACCTTTAGGACATTATAGTGAAGTTCATCTAAAAATTGAAGAAGGGGAAAGAAATAGTGGTATAACTTTTTATAATAAGTGTCATGCAGATGATTTAACTGTAGGTAATCAAAACTTAATTAAAACTCATATATTTGAAAAAGAACATAAAGGTATACTTACAGGTAGTCCAATCACAGATTTAAAAATAACTCTAATGACAGGAAGGGCGCATAATAAGCATACAAGTGGGGGAGATTTTAGGGAAGCTACTAAAAGAGCATTAAGACAAGGTCTTGAAAGTGCCAAAAGTAAACTCTTAGAACCTTATTATAAATTTAAAATTACAGTTCCTATGGAACTTATAGGAAGAGTTATATCAGATATTCAAAAGATGAGTGGTGAATTTAATGAACCTAAAAATTATGGAGATAAAATAATAATAACGGGAAGGGGTCCTGTTAAAACATTTATGAATTATCCATTAGAATTTGTTGGGTTTACAAAGGGGAAAGGAAATCTTAATTTAATTTTTGAAGGTTATGATTATTGTCATAATGAAGATGAAGTGATAGAAATTAAAGGCTACAATAAAGATGCTGATAAGGAATATACTTCTGTTTCAATATTTTGTTCAAAGGGACAATCTTATTTAGTTGATGGAAAAGATGCAAAAGAATATATGCATTGCTTAAAATAAAAGTAGTTTAAGGAGAATTTATGATAAATAATAAATCTATAGAATGTGTTAATAAAAGTAAATATAAAAATTTCACGATTCCTTTATATGATAGTTATTGTTTTTCAAATATAAATGGAACTATAAAAGAATTGTTTAACATTAAATCTGAAAGAAAGCTTCCAATGGATGTATTAAATAAAAAAAGCTTTGAAAACAATAAAGTTATATTTTTTTTAGTTGATGCTTTTGGATGGTGTTTTTATGAAAAATATAAAGAGTACTCAAAGTTTCTAAAAGAAATAGAAAAGAATGGTGTAGTATCAAAGATTACATCGCAATTTCCATCAACGACTACTGCTCATGTAACAACAGCACTTTCTGATAAAAGAGTCGATGAACATGGGCTATATGAGTGGTTTTATTATGATAAACAAGTAGATGATATTGTTACAGCTTTTTTATTTAATAGGGCAAGAGATAAGGAAATAGGAACTTTAGAAAATTATAATATAGATATAAAAGAATTCCTTCCGCAAAGTAGTATATTTAAAATATTAAAAGAAAATGGAATAGAAAGCAAAATATATCAGCCATCATATATAAATGGTAGTATTTATACTAAAACTATGGGTAGATTTTCGAATGTTATTGGATATGAAAGTTATAAGGATTTATTTAAAAACTTATCTATAAATTTAAAACAAGATAATAAAAAAGAATATATCTATGTATATCTTCCTGAAATAGACAGCATAGCTCATGATAAAGGTTGTGAATCTAAAGAATTTCATAATCAGATGATAAAATTTTTAGACGCTTTAGATAAATTTTATTCTGAAGTAAAAGAATGTGAAAAGATATCAATTATAATATCAGCAGATCATGGACAAATAGAAACAGATTTAAATAATAAGAGATATTTAAATAAGATAATTCCTAATATAGATGATTTTCTAGTTAAAAATTCTAAAAAATATAATTTACCAGGTGGATATTGTAGAGATTTATTTTTAGAAGTTAAGGAAGAATCATTAAATGAATGTAAGACTTTAATAGAAGAGAATTTAAAAGATGAAGTAGAAGTTTTAACATATGAAGAATTAATAGAATATGGGTTCTTTAAGGAAGAAAGTTCTAGATTAAAAGAAAGATGTGGAAATTTATTATTACTTCCTAAAGAAAATAATAATATATGGTGGTATGAAAAAGATGTATTTGAAATTGTAAGCAAAGGAGTTCACGGTGGTGCCTCAAAAGAAGAAATGGAAATACCATTTTTATATTATAGTTTATAAAGATTAGATTATAATTCTGAAAAATTATGAATTTCATAATGAATTTTGTATTTTTATAGAATTATTTTAAAAAAATTACATTAATCTATTTGAAATTGTGAATAATTTGGTTAAAATAATTATATAATGTTCGATATTAAGAAATTTATAATTAATGTGTTTTATAAAAAGCAATAGCATTTATATAGAGTTATATATAAAGATAGAAAAGAAGTGGGTGATTTAGTGGAATATATTAAAGCTAAAACAATAGTTTCAGGATATGTAGAAAATAACTCTTGGTTTGGAGTTAATTATAATATGAATATTTATAAAGGGTGCCCACATGGATGTATATATTGTGATTCTAGAAGTGAGTGTTATAACATAGATAACTTTGATAAAGTGCGTGCAAAAGAAAATGCAATAGACATAATAACAAAAGATTTGAAGAGCAAAAAGAAAAAAGGGGTAATAATGACTGGTTCTATGAGTGATCCATATAATCCTTTTGAAGAAGAATTATGCTTAACTAGAAAAGCATTAGAGCAAATTAATCTATATAACTTTGGAGTTGCAATTGCAACTAAAAGTTCTCTTATAACAAGAGATATAGATATATTAAAAAAGATTAGTGAGCATTCACCAGTATTAATAAAAATGACTATAACAACGTTTGATGATACATTATGCAAAAAAATTGAACCAAATGTTTCAGTATCTTTTGAAAGATTTAAGGCTATAAAAAAATTAAGCGACAGTGGTATATATACTGGAATATTATTAATGCCAATACTACCTTTTATAAACGATAATGAAGAAAATATAAAAAATATAGTTAAAAAAGCCCATGAATGTAGAGCAAAATTTATATATTCCTTTGGCTTTGGGGTAACGCTTAGAGGAAATCAAAGAGATTATTATTATAAGAAATTAACAGAAGTTTTTAAAAATGAGAAACTTGTAGGTAAATATATTGATACTTTTGGTAGTCGTTATGAATATAGCTCGCCAAATGCAGAAAAACTCTATAAAGTGTTTAGAAGAGAATGCGAAAAATATGGAATACTTTATAAAATGGAAGATATAATTTCAGATTATAAAGAAAACTATAATCAAACACAGATGAGTTTATTTTAAATATATAAAGCGATATTAAAGTTTAGTTTTATATTAAACTTATAATATTATAGTAAATTCATAAAAAATTTAATGAGATGGGGGAAAGGTATGGGAATTTACAATTTTGCTAAGAAAACGTTTAGAGCGGATTTTAAAAATAGTATATTTTATATATTATCTATTGCTATGACAACAGCTTTTATGTTTAATGCTATTAATCTTGCTTACAACAGCGTGATTTATTCTACAAATGGGGAGGTAGTTGTGGGAGCACAACAAAATTATTATGGAGTTACAAGTCAGGTTGTTTATCCGATTCCATTATTACAAAAACAAAACTTAATGATATTAGTTTTTGTGGCTACTCTTTTTGCTGTTATATGTAATAAAAATCATATAAAAAGAAAAGGAAAAGAATTAGCATTTATAATTACAAATGGAGCATCATTAGTAGATGTATCAAGATATTTACTTTATATAAATGGTAGAACATATATAATTGGAGCATCTATTGGTCTTTTATCAGGGTTAGTTTTAACACCAATCTTTAATACAATTATGTATAAAATGGTAGGAACTGAGGGGCCATTATTTACTTTTGATAGTGAAGGACTTGCTATTGTAGCCATTTATGTAGCTATACAATATGGTTTAATTGTGGCATTAAATTTTGGATATGCATATAGAAAAGAAATTATTGACTTAATGAAAGTAGAAAAAACTAAAGGATTATATGATAGTAGAACTGTTAAAGTGCCAGGTATATTATTTTTAATAATGTATTTAATACCTATAGGATATAGTCTTACACTTCCAAGCTTTAAGGGAGCAGAGGGAGCAGCTTATGCTTGGTTTGTATTAGGAGTTACAGGTGTATATGGAATAATAAAATATTTTATTCCAAATTTAATTAAGAAATTAAAGAATAGAGAGTTTATGTATAAAGGGTTAAGGAGAATATATATTAGTAACTTTGAAAAGATGATTAAAGATTCATTAATATATTTCCTTGGACTAACAATTTGTTTAAATTATTATGCAAACTCAATTGTAGAATATCACGAGTATGATGGCATGAGAGGGAATTTACTATTTTGTATATTAGGAACATCTTTAATTATCGCATTATCATTATTTTATAAATTAATTGTTGAGACAGAAGAGAAAATGTACATGTATAATCAGCTTAAAGTGCTTGGATATAGTAAAGAGCAAGTTATTGATATATTAAAAAAAGAGTATATATTATTTTATGTGGTAGGGCTATCATTACCAGTTAGCTTACTTTTAGGAAATTTAATAATATATGTATGTGTAGGTGCTTATACAGTAAAATTTGCAATAGGTATTCTACTTATAGTATTAATACCTTTACTTATTGCTGGGGTAGTTTCATCAATTAAAAATAGAGAAAAAATAATTAATAGTGTATTTAACTAAATGGGGGAGAATTATTATGAGTAATGAAATATTAGTAGCTAATGAAATAGAGAAAATATATGGTGTTGGAGAGAATTCTTTTAGTGCATTAAATAAAGTTTCACTTAAAGTATGTAAGGGCGATTTTATAGGTATAATGGGGCCTTCAGGAGCCGGTAAATCTACATTAATTAATATTTTAGCGACATTAGATGTACCAACTAGAGGTAAAGTATTAATTAATGGCAAGAATGTTATAGGAATGAATGATACTGATTTAAGTGAATTTAGAAGAGAAAACATAGGGTTTATATTCCAAGACTTTAATCTTTTAGATACTTTAACTATAAGAGATAATATACTATCTTCTGTTATATTATGTGGTTTAGAAAAGGAAGAATGCGACAGAAGACTTAGTGATGTAGTTAGAAAAATGGATATAGAAGAAATTTTAGATAAATATCCATCAGAATGTTCAGGTGGTCAAAAGCAAAGAGCTGCTGTTTGTAGAGCTTTAATAAGTAATCCACAAATGATAGTTGCAGATGAACCAACTGGTGCCTTAGATACAAAAAACTCTAATGAGCTTTTAAGACTTTTAAGTAAGTTAAATAAAGAAGATAATATAACTATACTAATAGTAACTCATGATGCAATTATTGGAAGTTATTGTAAAGAATTGCTTATGATAAGAGATGGAAAAATAGATGCAAAACTTACTAGAGATGGTAGTAGTCAGTTTGAGTTTTATCAAGAAGTAATAAAAGAAACATCAAAAGAATGTGAAGAATTATTTATTAATGATGAGATTGAAGTAAATTATGAATATTATATTTAATTTAGTAGTAAGTAATGATAAGTTTCTATAAAAATTTAAGTAAAATAAAGAACATATTTTATATAAATAATAGAAGCAAATTTTATTGCAGTTAACGTAATTAAATTATATAATACAAACTATAGAAGATTTTTTTACGAAGGAGAATAAAGATGAGAGTAACTTATAAAAATCCAAAAGAATTAGCTAAATGTTTAAAGGACCAAATTGATGAATATTTAGATGATATCATGGAATATGAAAAATTAAAGGGTAAAGTAATTAGAATAGTTGAGGCTAATGAAGAAAGATTTTATAAAAATGGGAAAATAGAAAATAAAATAGCAAATGTTTTAGGAGAAGAAAGAATAGAGATTATAAATAAAATTTTAGAAGATAAATAGAATTAAAATTATTAGGAGCATTTTCAAAATTAGAAAATGCTCCTAATTTTTTAGTATAATAAGGTTATAGAATAATTTTAAGGAGTGATTACTAATGAAAAAATGTTTTTACTGTGGAAAAGAAATAGAAGGAGATGGATATGAAAATAAAATAGGTACTTTTTGCTCAGAAGATCATTATGATAAATATTATAAATCACTTTCAAAAGAAGAAATAATTGAAATAATGAATAATATGTGTGTATGCAGTGACGATTAATACAATTAAATTCCCTAAAATACAAAAGAATACAATGTTTTATATCAACATATTACTTAATATGATATAATTTATTTGATTGTTAAATTTTGGGGGTGGGGTTTTGAAAATTTATAAAAAAATGCTTATATCATTAAGTATGGTTCTTGGATTTTCTTTATTTATAGTTGGATGTTCTGGAACTAATAAAGCTAAAGAAGCTTTTGATAACTACAAACAAAAGTGGATAGAAAAAGATTACAAAGGAATGTATGAAATATTAAGCTCGGAATCAAAAGGTAAAATAACAGAAGAGGAATTTGTAAATAGATTTAGTAATATATATGGTGCTATGGGAGCAAGTAATATGGAAATAACAGATGGAGAAAGTGAAAAAGGAGATAGTGCCTTAGTAATTCCTTTTACACTATCAATGAACACAGTAGCTGGAAAAGTTGAACTTAAAGACTTTAAAGCAGAAATGGTTAAAGAAGATAAAGAATATAAGGTTAATTGGAATGATAATTTAATTCTACCTAATATGGTTGAAGGAGATAAAGTTAGAGTTGAAACTTTTACTGGTAAACGCGGAAAAATATTAGATAAAGATGGGAAGGTTTTAGCAGAAGATGGGAAGCTTAATATAGTTGGAATTCATCCAGCGGTATTTAATAAGGAAGATAAAGAGAAAAGAATAAAAGAAATGGCAGATGCACTTGATATAAGTGAAGAAACTATAAATAAGAAACTAGATGCAAATAGTAATCCTGAACATTTTGTAGAAATAGTAAAAATACTTCCATCAGATAGTAAGCTTAAAAAGTTAGAAAATAGAGAAGAAGAAGGTATACTAATAAGAAGCACAAATTCAAGAGTATACAATGGCGGAGAAGCCTTTGGTAGACTAGTTGGGTATATTGGATATATTACTGCTGAAGAATTAGAAAATATGAAAGATAAAGGATATACTTCAAATAGTGAGATAGGAAAAAGTGGATTAGAGCAAGTTTATGAAGATACTTTAAGAAAAACAAATGGAGGAGAAATATATATAGAAAGAGGAAATGAAAAAATTTCTGTAGCAAAAGAAGAAGCTAAAAATGGACAGGATATAAAGCTTTCTATAGATTCAAAACTTCAAAAGAAAGTATATGATGAAATGAATGGTGAAAAAGGAGCTTCAACTGCTGTAAATCCAAAGACTGGAGAAGTTCTTGCAATGGTAAGTTCTCCTTCTTATGATTCTAATATGTTTACAACATATATGACAAAAACTCAAAAGAAATATTTGGAAGATACAAAAAATGCATCAGAGATTAATAGATTTAATAAAGTATATTCTCCAGGTTCTACATTTAAGCTAATAACAGCAGCAAATGGACTTAGAGATGGAAAAATCAAAGTAAACGATGCTAAAGATATAAAAGGTACTGCATGGCAGAAGGATAGTACATGGGGAGATTATAAAGTTACTAGAGTTAGTGATACAAAAGAATCTGTAAATTTAACTGATGCTGTTAAATATTCAGATAATATTTACTTTGCACAAACTGCTGTAGATATAGGAGCACAAAACTTTATAGATGGAGCTAAAAGATTTGGAATTTCTGAAAAAATGGAATTTGAATATCCAATGGAGGATTCTAAAGTTTCAAATGATGGAACAATTAAAGATGAAATTGCCCTTGCAGATTCAGGTTATGGACAAGGTCAAATATTAGTAACACCTTTAAACATGGCATTAGCATATAGTGCTCTAGGTAATAATGGAGATATAATGCAACCAAGATTAGTTACTAGTATTAATAAGAAAGAAAAAGTATGGAAAGAATCAGCTATTGATAAAAAATATTTAAATGATCTTATTAAAGCTTTTAAAGCACCTATAGAAGAGAGTGGTGGAACTGCAAATGATGCTAAAATAAATGGTTTAAGTATTGCTGGTAAAACAGGAACTGCTGAAATAAAACAAAGTCAAGATGACAAAAACGGTACAGAAAATGGATGGTTTGTAGCTGTAGATACAGGAAATTCAAAGATTGCAATATCTATGATTTTAGAAGACGTAAAAGATAAAGGCGGTTCTCATGCAGTTACACCAAAGGTTAGAAATGTACTACAATCGTATTTAAAATAATTAAAATATAAGTTAAGTTAAAAAATAAGCTTTAGAAATTCTAAAGCTTATTTTTGTTTTATATAAAGTTATAATTTAATCATGACCTGCAAATTGTTCACCTAATATACTTTGAAGGTCTGAAATTATTTTTTCATCTTCTCCAATATATTGAACTATAATATTGCCTTTTTTATAAAAGTGTGGGGTGTTAGACCAATCAACTACAACTGATGTTTTACCATTTTCATATTTAGAGCCATAATTAGATAGATTTTTTGAATCATTTTCCATAGATTTGTTATTTTCGTATAAGTAAACATCAAATATTAGCTTATCGTTATAAGTTCTTTTTCTTGTTCCTGATAAAACGTCTTTTTCTACATCTTTAACTTTTAAGTCATAACCTTTTGAGTTCATTTCATCTATAAAGTTATCGAGAGTAAAATCTGTACTTTTAGTCTCTTTATTTTGACAACTAATAAGACCTATAAAGATAAATATAAAAAATGATATTAGTAATATAATTTTATTTAATCTTTTAATAAAAATCCCTCCTTTAAAATATGTAAAATTATGGGTTATAGTTATATTATATAGTGCTTGTAAAAAATAGAAATTACAAAATAGATACAAATAATAAATTTCTATAGTAACTATAATTAATTAATATAGAACTTAAATTAAAATTTATATTTTAGAAATAACAGTAACATCTTAATGAATTAAAATGGATGTATAAAAGGAGGAGATGTTATGAAAGTAATCTTACATGTTAATGAAAAAGATAGGTGGGATATGGCTATTGGAAATATACATAACCTGCTTAAGTTAGATCCGGAGCTAGTAATTGAAATGCTTGTACATGGTGAGGCAATAGTAAACCTAGAGAAGAAAATATCAAAATCAATTGGTATATACGATGATTTAGAAGATTTATCAAGAAAAGGAGTTAAATTTGCAGCTTGTAATAATACAATGAAAAAAATGAATTTAGATAAAAATGAAATGTGTGATTTTGTAACTGTAGTACCAGCGGGAGTAATGGAACTTATAAAAAAACAAAATGAAGGGTATTCCTATGTTAAACCTTAAAGGTTTAATATAGATAAATATGCTAGAAATAATATATTTTTTAGTAGCAATACTAGCTACGACAATTGGTGCTACAGCAGGACTTGGTGGAGGAGTTGTAATAAAACCTGTATTAGATTCTATGAACACTTTTTCGCTACCAACAGTTAATTTATTATCTTCAGCAACTATATTTGTTATGGCTGTTGTTTCAATAATAAAACAGCTTTTAAAAAGAGATAAAATAAATAAAAAGAGTATTTCTTTAATTGCAATAGGTTCAGTAATTGGTGGAATTATAGGACAAAAAATTTTAAGGCTATTAGTTAAACATAGTAGTGATATTAATAATGTTAATATTTTGCAAAGTGTAATGCTTATAGTAATTTTGTTATTCTCATTTTTTTATATGGAATATAGAGATAAATTTAAAAAGCATAGTTTAAATAGTATTTTTCTTATAATTTTAATGGGAATATTTTTAGGTTCAATATCAGCATTTTTAGGCATTGGTGGAGGCCCTATAAACGTTGCAACTCTTACAATATTCTTTGGTATGAATGCAAAAGAAGCTACAAGAAATTCAATAATAATTATAATGTTTTCCCAAGGTGCTAAAATTCTATCTGTAGCATGCACAACAGGTTTTGGTATTTATAATTTAAAAGCATTACCTGTTATGCTTATAGGTGGAGTAATAGGAGGATTATTAGGATATAAACTTAATAAAAAATTATCTGAAAACAGTATAGTAAGAATTTTTAATGTAGCAGTAATATTAATAACATTACTTAATGTATACAATATAGTTAAACTTTTATAATATAAAATTATTTAAATATACTTTTATTTAATATAGTGATTTCTATTTTAAATAAAAGTATATTTTTTTATGTGATATTGGTATCATATAAAAAATGTAAAGGTTTTTAAAAAATAAAAAATATTCATTTTAGCAACCGATATATTATTAAAATGTAAATATTATATATAAATTAATAAATATTTATAATTTAAAAAAGATATTTGATGAAAGATAGAAAATTTGAATTGTTGACAATGAATATATGGAACTGGTACCATAAATTCATAAAGTGAAAGATGAGGGGATGAATTATGAGTAAAGAAGAAAAAGTTGCAAAAGAGATATTAAAAAATATTGGTGGTAAAGATAATATTAAATCTATGGAACATTGTGCTACAAGATTACGCCTTATATTAAAAGATAAAGAGCTTATAAATGAAAAGGCTATTGAAAATATTGATGGAGTTAAAGGTCAATTTTTTGCAGCAGCTCAATATCAGATTATATTAGGTACAGGTTTCGTAAATAAGGTTTATGCAAAGATGTCAGAAGAAGGTATAGAGTCATCAAACGTTAAAGAAGATGCCTATAGCAATATGACATTACCACAAAAAATATCCCGTACACTTGGAGATATATTTGTACCTATAATACCAGTACTCGTAGCTACAGGTTTATTTATGGGGGTTAGAGGCCTTTTAGTAAACTTAGGAGTAGAATTTAATCCAACATTTAACACACTTACAGAAGTTTTAACTGATACAGCATTTATATTCTTACCAGCATTAGTTGCTTGGTCAACAATGAAGAAATTTGGTGGAACGCCTGTTGTTGGTATAGTTCTTGGCCTTATGTTAGTTGCACCACAACTTCCAAATGCATGGCAAGTTGCAGGTGGAGCAAATCCTATTTATATTTCATTATTAGGACTTAGTATTCCAATAGTAGGATATCAAGGTTCAGTACTTCCAGCCCTAGTTCTTGGAATAATAGCAGCTAAGCTTGAAAAAAGTATTAGAAAGGTTATGCCAGATGTATTAGATTTAATACTAACACCATTTTTAACATTACTAGTTTCTATGATTCTTGGATTATTAATTGTTGGTCCAATAATGCATACAGCAGAAGTTTATATATTAGATCTATTTAAAATGTTCTTAGGATTACCGTTTGGTATCGGGGGAGCAATTATTGGTGGAGTTCATCAAATAATAGTTGTATCAGGAGTTCACCACATATTTAATGCATTAGAAGTTGAACTTATTTCAGGAACTGGAGTGAATCCATTTAATGCAGTAATAACAGGAGCAATAGTAGCACAAGGTGCAGCAGCTCTTGCAGTTGGACTTAAGACAAAAGATAAAAAGAAACGTTCACTATATATATCATCAGCAATTCCAGCATTTTTAGGAATTACAGAAGCTGCAATATTTGGAGTTAATTTAAGATTCATTAAACCATTTATATTTGCATGTATTGGTGGTGCTGCATCAGGAATGACAGCAGCAATAATTAAATTAGCCGGTACAGGAATGGGAATAACAGCATTACCTGGAGCACTTTTATATATGAATTCAAATATACTTGGATATATATTAGTATGCGCTATTGGAATAGGAGTATCATTTGTTTTAACTTATATGTTCTTTAAACCAACAGAATAGTCTGTAGAAACCTTTAAATAATGGTATAATTAAAAAAGATTTATTAGAAATTATACCTTTATTTAGGAGGAAAAAATGAAAGTAACAATACAAGATATCGCAAGCATGGTTGGAGTATCTAAAAGTACAGTATCTAGATATTTAAACGGGGGATATGTAAGCGAAGAAAATGTTAATAAAATAAAAGAAGCAATAGAAAAAACAGGTTTTGAAACAAACTTTTTTGCAAAGAGATTAAAAGCTAAAAAGAGTAAATTAATTGGAATAATAATACCGAGAATAGACTCTTTTACAGCTAGTAAAACTTTAAATGGAATAAATAAAAAATTAGAGGAAAATGGCTATCAAAGCATAATACTAACTAGTCAATTAAATAGAGAAAAAGAATTAAGTAATATAAAGAAGTTATATCAACAAGGAGTAGATGGAATTATTATAATGTCTTTTGAAATAACAAAAGAACATGTCGAAATAGCAAGTAAACTTCCTATACCAATTATATTTTCAGGACAAAGTTTTGAATTTTTAAATTGTATAGCTTTAGATGATTTTAAAATAGGAAAACTTTTAGGTGAATATATAAGAGAAAATGGACATAAAAATATTGTATTTTTAGGTGTTGATGAAAAAGATAAAGCTGTTGGAATCTATAGAAGAGAAGGCTTTTATAGTGCATTTGAAGGAGAAGATGTTAATATAAATTTTGTTAAAACTGACTTTTCTTTTGATAAGGCATATGAAGAAGGAGAAGATGTATTAAAGCATAATCCAACAGCTGTTGTTTGTGCAACAGATAATATAGCATTAGGTCTTATGAGATTCTTACTTGAAAGAGGAATAAAAATACCTGATGATATATCAGTTGCAGGATTTGGGGGGTATGATGTATCTGCAATAACATATCCATCCCTTACTACAGTGAAAATAGACTATGAATTATTTGGTGAAAAAACAGCAGATAAAATTTTGGATTTAATAGATAATAAAAAGTCAGAGTTAAATTCTGATATACCACTTGAACTTATTACTCGGGAAAGTGTTAAGAAAATAAAGTAGATACTTTTAAATTCATTATTTAAATAATTTCACCAAAATTTAAGGAAGGTTATATGATAATGGATTTAAAAAGCAATGAAGAAATAAATCAAAAATGTATTGAAGTATTAACTAGAGAAAAAGATAAATATAAAAACAATTTTCATTTTGATTCACCGATGGGGCTCATAAATGATCCAAATGGACTTAGCTTTTATAATGGAGAGTATTATATATTTTTTCAATGGAATCCGTATGGATGTGAACATAATTATAAACACTGGGGATATACAAAAACAAAAGATTTTAAAAACTTTAAGTTTCCAACAGTGTTTATATCTCCAGATGAGGTTTATGATAAAAATGGATGTTATTCAGGAAGTTCTATAGTTAAAGATGATAATCTGAATTTTATTTATACAGGAAATGTTAAGGACATAAATGGAAATAGGGAATCGTATCAATGTCTAGTTACATTATCTAAAAATGAAGAAATAAAAAAGTTAGGGCCTATTATAAGTAGTATACCGAAAGGATACACTGCACATTTTAGAGATCCTTATGTGTTTAAAAAAGAGGGTACTTATTATATTGTAATAGGAGCACAAAAAGAAAGTTTAAAAGGAACTGCAGTGATGTTTAGTTCTAAAGATTTTAGAAATTGGGATTTCCTTGGAGAAATTAAAACAGAATACAAAGATTTCGGATATATGTGGGAATGTCCTTCACTTTTTGAACTTGGAGGAGACGATATTTTAGTATTTTCACCTCAAGGTTTAGAAAAAGAAGAGTATAAGTATCAAAATATATATCAATCAGGATATATAAAAGGGAAATTTGATTATAAAACATTAGAATTTAATCATGATGACTTTAAAGAGCTTGATATGGGATTTGATTTTTATGCACCTCAAGTATTTAAAGATGAAAAAGGAAGAACTTTATTAATTGGATGGATGGGACTTCCTGAAAGTGAAGATGAACATGTTTCATCAAAGTATGGATGGATGCATTCATTAACTATTCCAAGAAAGTTAGAACTTAAAAATGGAAGGCTGTATCAAACACCTATTGAAGAAATGAAAAATTTTAGAGAAGAGAAAATAGTAAGTTTAAAAAATATAGAAACCAATCATCTAAATTTAGACAATGTTAAAACTAATAGCTATGAATTAGTGTTAGAATTAAATAGAGGTGAGTCAAAAGAATTTGAAATTTCCTTTATGGAAAATAGCAATGAATATACTCTTTTAAAGTATAACTTTGATAATGGAGTATTTATAATAGAAAGATTTAATAATAATTTAAATAAAAGAGAAGAAAGAAAGTTTAAGCTTTATGTAGAAGATACATTAAAGCTTAATATGTTTGTTGATAAGTCAGCTGTTGAAATTTATATACAAGATGGAATGGAAGTTGTTTCTTTAAGAGTTTATAACAAAGAAGAAGGTACAGGACTTAACATAAAAACTAAAGATTCTAAACTAAAAATTGATTCTATAAATATATGGAAGATGGGAGAGATAAAATACTATGAATAATGTATTTTGTATTGGAGAATTATTAATTGATTTTATAGGAAAAGATATTAATAAAGGTTTAAAAAATGGTGTTAATTTTGAAAAGAAAGCTGGTGGTGCACCTGCCAATGTAGCAGCTGCAGTATGTAAACTTGGAGGATGTGCACATTTTCTAGGTCAAGTAGGAAATGATTCTTTTGGAAGATTTTTAGTAGATATGATTAAGAAAGAAAATATCGGAACAGAAATGACTAAGATGGATGGATATACTACTTTAGCATTTGTTGCAATAGATGAAAATGGGGAAAGAGACTTTGAATTCCATAGAGGTAGTGACGGAGATTACTCTTTTAAAAATATTGATTTAAATAAAATAAATAGTAAAGACATAATACATTTTGGATCTGCTACTGGTTTTTTAGAAGGAGAACTTAGAAAAACTTATTTTAAACTATTAGAATATGCAAAGGAAAATGATATATTTATATCTTTTGACCCAAATTATAGAGATGCATTAATTACTGAAGATAAACTAGAAGAATTTATAAGTTTCTCTAAAAAGTTTATTGAATATGCTGATTTTATAAAGGTTAGTGATGAAGAGATAAAACTAATAACTGGAGAATCAGATTTAAGAGATAGTGTTAAGGCTATGCATTCATATGGTGCAAAAGTTATTGCAGTTACTCTTGGAAAAGAAGGTACACTAATAAGTAATGGAGAATCTATTGAAATTGTACCATCAATTAAGATAAAACAAGTTGATTCAACTGGCGCAGGGGATGCATTTGTTGGTGCTGTCCTTAAGAAAATATCTGAAAGAGATTCTAAAAAAGATATAAGCTTTAATGAATTAAAGAAAATAATAGAGTTTAGTAATATAGTTGGAGCTATAACTTGTACTAATTATGGTGCTATAGATTCAATACCAACTGAAAGTGATATACTTAACTTATAAAAGTTATATTTAAAAATAGTTATTTATAACCCAATATATTAAAGGACAAGTGTGAAACTTGTCCTTTTAAATTTATGAATAATTAACATAAAAATAATAAATTATGAAAGTATATTTCTGATAGATATATTTTCTATAGATATACTTTTACCACTAAAAATTTTATTATTACACTTAGTAAACATCTCAACTGTATAGTCAGTACTATTTTCAAAGATTATAATTTGTTCTTTATTTAAATGTATAGTTAAAGGCTCTGTTTGCGTAATATACTTATTAAATATATTACATATAAGATTTTTATCATTGTTAGTAAGTGGACCTCTTACTATAATTTTATTTATGCCCATAATATCATTAGCCCTACTATTAGGTACCATATATTCCTCCATAAATTTACGAGACTTTTCATCTTTCATTTGCTGAAATCCAATTTGTAATGGAATTCCTTCAAAAAAATTTATATAGCTATTTTTCCAAGGCATGGTCCTTGTAAATATGTTAAAAAACCATTTAAATTTTAAATATTCAGGTCTTGTAATATTAATATTACTTTTATTTAGTGAATTATAAAGTTCATCTATATTAAGAACATCTAACATAATACAAATTAATCCTCTATGACCTTTATTATATAAATTTACCCAATCAGTTTTCCAACCTCCACCATCAGGCTTTAAGATATTTATCATTTCAAAGTATTCATTTCCAATCCATAAGTTAGAAGCCTTGAATCCTCGAGTCCCTTTTCCCCAGCTAGGCTTATATGGGAATCCAGCAGTAATTATTTTGTCAATAATATCTTTATCTTTTTGGTAATATTTATCTACATTAATTATAAAATGGTCAAATTTAAACATATTAGCTTACCCCCTTAAATTTTATAAAATTATAGTTATCCACTAATTTACATATAAAATTATACATAATTTATAAATAATAATCTAATAAATCTTTTAATGAGTTGTTATGTTTATTTAAATATATGGCAAGTATTTTTGAAATTATTAATTGAAAATACTTTTTTTATTAGTTAATAGAAGGTTATAAGTTATTTATTACTTAATTCATAGATTAAATGTATTATATAGATATACATTTTAGGAGGAATGACTTATGAAAAATGAGAAAACTTTAAATGATGATAAAGTAAAAATGCTCTCATTAACTGGGCTCATGATTGCATTGATTTTTATTTCAGGAAGTATAATAAAAATACCAACATTAAATGGTTTTATGCAAATAGGAGATTGTATGGTATTTTTATCTGCTATTCTTTTAGGAAAAAAATATTCTTTTGTGGCCTCTGGAATAGGTATGGCATTAGTTGATGGACTTGGAGGATATTTAGCTTGGGCACCTTTTACGTTTATAATTAAAGGCTTAATGGCATATGTTGCAGCGCTTGTTATATATAAAGCTAAAGAGAAAAACTTTAAGGTATATTTAATTGGATTCATAGTAGGAGGAATAGTTGATCTTTTGGGATATTTTATAGCTAATGCTATTATGGGTGGATTAATAGTTAAATCATCCAAAGGGTTAGTTGGAAGTGTTATATATGCAGCAGCACATATACCAGGTGATTTAATGCAAGTAGTAGTTGGAATAATAATAGCAGTAGTTTTAGCACCACTTGTATATAAATTAAGAGAAAATATTTAGTTTAAAGAAATGTTGTCTAAGTCTTTTTAGAAAGATTTAGACAACATTTTTTATATAGTAATATTTTCATTAAACATTAATATTGTTGATTCAAAAAATCTTTCTTTAAATTCTACTAATGCTTTAATTTGATCTTTATTATATTTATTTAAATCGTTACATACTACTAATTTATCTTCAATATCATTTTTTCTCTTTATAATAGCTAAAACATAACCTTCGTATTTTTCTAAAGGGTTAAATTCACCAATAACATAGGCATCAATTTCTTCATTGTCTCCAGAAATAGTATTTGGAATATAACCATAGTTTAAAGGATATATAAAGTTATATTTTGGATGTTTAGAACCTAAAGGTCTATCAATAATTAATTTAACACGTTTACCTAAATAATATTCCATAAATGGCTCCCTCTTTCTATATATAGTTAATTACAATCATTACACAAAATTAGAAAAAAATATATGTCTAATATAAAAATTTATTTTAAAAATTAGAATATAATTAAAAAAGTCTTGTAAAAGGTTTACATATGTATTATTATATAGTTAACCGGTTTAGTAAAACGATAAAGTAAAGAAAGGATGGGTAATATGAATAAGATTTGTGTACTTGGAAGTATAAATATGGACTTAGTTATAAAAGTTAAAGAGATGCCAAAGGAAGGTGAAACTATACTTTCAAAATCCTTTGAAAAGATAGCTGGAGGAAAAGGTGCAAACCAAGGGGTAGCAGCTAAAAGATGTGGAAACATAGTATCTATGATAGGTAAAATAGGTAAAGATGATAATGGAGCAATATTAAAAGGACTTTTAGATAAAGAAGGAATAAATACAGAATTAATCTTTGTTGATGAAAAAGAACCAACAGGAATGGCAATGATAACAGTAAATGAAAGAGGTAATAATTCAATAACTGTTATATCAGGTTCTAATATGACATTAACAAAAGAGGAAATTAAAAAGAGCGAAGATGTAATTAAAGAAAGTGATATTATAATATCTCAATTTGAAACTCCAGAAGAGGTTACAATTGAAGCATTTAAATTTGCTAAAGAAAATAATAAAGTAACTATATTAAATCCAGCACCTGCTAAAGAAATAAGTGATGAATTATTAAAATATACAGATATAATAATTCCAAATGAAACAGAAGCAGAACTTTTAACTGGAATTGAAGTTAATAGTTTAGAGGATGCCAAAAAGGCAGCATCAAAGTTCTTTGATAAAGGTGTTAAATTTGTAATTATAACTTTAGGACACAAAGGAGCGGCTGTTATTAGTAAAGAAGATTCAGGAATAGTTAATGCTTATAAAGTTAATGCAATAGATACTACAGCAGCAGGAGATAGCTTTATTGGAGGATTAAGTTCAAAATTAGATGTTAATAATTTAAACTTTGAAAATATTATGAAAGCAGTTAAATTCGGAAATAAAGTTTCATCAATAACAGTTCAAAGAAAAGGAGCACAACCTTCAATTGCAACTTTAGAAGAAGTTATTGAAATTTACGGAGAGGAAGAATAAAAATATGAGAAAAACAAAACTATTAAATAGCCAAATAAGTTCAGTAATATCAGAAATGGGACATACAGATACTTTAGCTATAGGTGATTGCGGGTTACCTATACCTAAAGATGTAAAAAGAATAGATCTTGCAATAATAAAAAACTTACCAACATTTATGGATACACTAAAAGCAGTTTTATTAGAACTTGAAATTGAAGAAGTTACACTTGCAGTTGAAACAGCAGAAGTTAGTAAAAAACTTTATGAAGAAATAGAAAAAGAAATTGGTGATGTAAGAATAAATTTTGTAAGTCATGAGCAGCTAAAAGAAGATTTAAAGGAATGTAGAGCTGTAATAAGAACTGGAGAACAAACTCCTTATGCAAATATTATTTTAAAGTCAGGAGTTGTATTTTAAGAGGAGGAATCAATTATGGACTTAAAAAAACCAATGCTTAAAATGGAGGGAGTGAGTAAATCATTCCCTGGTGTTAAGGCACTAGACAATGTAAACATTACAGCATATGGAGGAGAAGTTACTGCTTTAATGGGAGAAAATGGAGCAGGTAAATCTACTCTTATGAAAATATTAAGTGGAGTTTATACAAAAGATGAAGGGAAGATATATCTTCAAGGAGAAGAGGCAAATATTCATGGTATAAAATCAGCTGAGGAACTTGGAGTTACAATAATACATCAAGAACTTAGTATTATTAATAATCTAACAGTTGCTCAAAATATTTTTCTAGGAAATGAAAAGGTTAACAAATTCGGAAAGATAAATAAAAAGCTTATGATTGAGAGAAGTAAAATGTTTTTAGAGCAAATAGGATGCGATGTTGATCCGAATGAACTTGCAGGGAATTTAAATGTTGGTGAAAAACAAATGGTTGAGATTGCAAAAGCACTTACAAAAAATGCTGCTGTAATTATAATGGACGAGCCAACAACTGCACTTACAGAAGTAGAAACAAAAAGTCTTTTTAAAGTAATAGAAAACTTAAAACAAAAGGGACTAGCTATTATTTACATATCTCACAGAATGGAAGAAATATTTGCAATATGTGATAGAGTAGAAGTTTTAAGGGATGGAAAATATGCAGGTAATGCTAAAATAGCTGATATTGATAATGATAAGTTAATTACAATGATGGTTGGAAGAAAAATAGAAGACCAATTCCCATATAGAGAAGTAAAAAAAGGAAACATAATTTTAGATGTTAAAGATTTAAGTTCTAAAGCAGGAGTTAAGAATGCAAATTTTGAAGTAAGAGAAGGAGAAATACTAGGAATTGCAGGTCTTATGGGATCTGGAAGATCAGAACTTGCAAAAACTATATTTGGAGCATACAAAAAAACATCAGGAACAGTACTTATAAATGGAAAAGAGCTTCATGGAGGAAGTATAAGAGAAGCTATTAAGAACGGTATATGTTACTTATCAGAGGACAGAAAAAAAGAAGGTTGTGTACTTGGACAATCAGTTTCTGATAATATGACAATTTCAAATCTTAATAGTTATGAAAATAAATTATTTAAACTTGATAAGAAAAAAGAGGCATCTGATGTAAACGATTATATAAATAAGATTAGAATTAAGACACCAAGTCCAAATCAATATATAAAAAATTTAAGTGGTGGTAATCAACAAAAAGTAATTTTAGCTAAGTGGCTTTTAACAAAACCAGAAGTTCTAATCATTGATGAACCAACAAGAGGGATAGATGTTGGAGCTAAAAAAGAAATATATGAATTATTAAATGAACTTAAGGAAAGCGGAAAAGCAATAATAATGATTTCTTCAGATATGCCAGAAGTACTTGGAATTAGTGACAGAATCCTTGTAATGAGTGAAGGAAAAATAACTGGAGAATTAAGTAGGGATGAAGCAACTCAAGAAAAAATAATGAAATTAGCAGTAGGAATAAAATAAAAACATATATTTTTTAACTTGGAAGGAGTTTTAATGATGAAAGAAAATTATAAAGAATACTTAGACAAATATAAATCTTTAATAGGTTTAGTATTATTATGTGTAATAATAAGCTTTGTTACACCAAAGTTTTTAAGTGTAGCAAATATAACTAATGTATTTACTCAAGTTTCAGTTAATGCAATTATATCAGTTGGTATGACTTTTGTTATATTAACAGGTGGAATAGATTTATCAGTAGGTTCAACTCTTGCAATTAGTGGAGCTTTATCAGCATCAATTGTTAAATCAACAGGAAGTATTACTTTAGCAATCATAGGTGCAGCAATATGCGGTATTATTATAGGATTCATAAATGGTATTTTAATAGCTAAAGGCAAACTTCAAGCATTTATAGCAACTCTTGCAACAATGACAATTTTTAGAGGTGTAACTTTAGTATATACAGATGGTACACCAATATCAAAATTATCAGAGGCATTTTCTAAAATAGGTAATGCTAAGCTTTGGTTTATACCAGTACCAGTTATCATAACAATTATTATAGCAGCCATTGGAATATTCGTTTTATCTCAAACTAAGTTCGGAAGATACTTATATGCCCTAGGTGGAAATGAGGAATCAGCAAAATTATCAGGTATTAATACTGACAAAATAAAGATGATGACTTATGTAGTATCAGGTTTTGTATCTGCAATAGCTGGTGTAATAATAACAAGTAGAATAGGATCAGCTTCTCCAAATGCAGGAACAGGATTTGAACTTGATGCAATCGCAGCAGTTGTAATTGGTGGAACTTCATTAGCTGGTGGAGAAGGTAAAATTTCTGGAACAATAGTTGGTGCTTTAATAATTGGAGTATTAAATAATGGTCTAAATTTAATGAATGTATCACCATTTTATCAATCAATAGTAAAAGGTTTAGTTATATTAATTGCAGTATTATTAGATAAAAAAAGCAGAAATAAATAAATTAAGGAGGAAAAAATAATGAAAAGAAAAAAGAGATTAATTGCGCTTGTATTAATTAGTGTTTTCTTTATGGGCTCCTTAACAGGTTGTTTTAAAAAAGATAATCCTAAAAAGATAGGAATGGTTGTATCAACACTTAACAATCCTTTCTTTGTATCAATGAAAGAAGGTGCTGAGGCTGAAGCTAAAAAGTTAGGATTTGAATTAATAGTATTAGATTCCACAAATGATCCTGCAAAAGAAAGATCAAACGTTGAAGATTTAATACAACTAGGTGTAACAGCACTTCTTATTAATCCAACAGATAGTGATGCTGTAGTAAAAACAATAGAAGTAGCCAATAAAGCAAATGTACCAGTAATAACTTTAGATAGACAAGCTAATGGAGGAGAAGTTTTAAGTCATATTGCATCTGATAATGTTAAGGGTGGCGAAATGGCAGGAAAATATGTTCTTGATAAGTTTAAAGATAAAGATAAGATAAATATAGTTGAAATACAAGGAATACCAGGAGCTTCTGCAACAAGAGATAGAGGACAAGGTTTCCACAATGTTTTAGATAAAGAAAAGAAAGCTAAATTTATATCAATTCAAGCGGCGGATTTTGATAGACAAAAAGGTCTTCAAGTAATGGAAAATATAATTCAAAGAGATCCAAATATACAAGTAGTATTTGCACATAATGATGAAATGGCACTTGGTGCTGCTAAAGCAATAAAAGCTGCAAAGCTTAATACTATGGTAATCGGTTTTGATGGTAATGATGATGCGAAAAATGCAATAGATTCAAAAGATATGGAAGCTACAATAGCACAGCAACCAGATGAAATAGGAGCTCTTGGAGTTGAACTTGCAGCTAAGATATATAATGGAGAAAAAGTAGATAAAAATATAGCTGCAGATCTTAAAGTGTACACAAACTAATTTTGAATATTGAAATTTAAGGAGCATTTTCTAATAGATAATTAAGTATGGAAAATGCTCCAATTTTTATATATGGTATAATTTAAATTATATGTATTTATTAAGAGGTGGGATATGAGAAAGACAACTTTATTAGATATAGCAAAAGAAGTAAATGTTTCTAAAACGACTGTATCTATGGTATTAAATAATAAAGATAATAATATATCAAAAGAAACTAAAGAGAAGATATTAAAAAAGGCAAAAGAGCTAAATTACGTTCCAAATTTTTTAGCTAAAAGTTTAATAACAAAAAAATCATACAGTATAGGTGTTATAGTTCCAGATATTCAAAATCCTTTTTTTAGTGAGATGGCTAAGGTAATAGAAAAAATAGCTGAAAAAAGTGGATATAGTATGGTGCTTTGCAATACATTTAATAGTAGTAAGAAGGAAATAAATCATATAAATCTTTTAATTAGTAAGTCTATAGATGGAGTTATAATAGTTCCTGCATCAGAGAATAACGAGGGACTAAAAATATTAGAAAGCAATGGAGTACCCTTTGTAGTAGTAGATAGATTTGTTAAGGGAATGGATAAAATAAATGGTGTCTTTTGTGATAATAAAGAAGGAATAGATCTTGGAATAGATTTTCTTTATAAAAAGAATAAAAGGAAAATAGCCTTTGTTGCTGGGAAAAATGGGGTTGAACCTTCAAATATAAGATTAAATAGTTATATAGAAAAAGTTAATAGTCTTAATATATATAATAAAGAACTAAAAATAGAAGAAGAATATTCATTAGAAGGTGGTTTTAATGCAACTAAGAAACTAATGGATAAAAATATAGAAATCGATGCAATATTTTATGGTAGCGATATTATGGCGATTGGAGGTATGAAATATTTACTTAGAAATGGATATAAAATTCCAGAGGATATAAGTATTTTGGGATTTGACAATATAAATATTTGTTCATTTATAGAGCCAGAGCTTACAACAGTTGCACAGCCAATATCTAAAATAGGAGAAGAAGGAATAAATTTATTACTAAAGCTTATAAATGAAGAAAATGTTGAAAATGAAGTTATAAAATTAAATCCGTATTTAATAGAAAGAGGAACTGTTAAATAGAATTTTTAGGGGTGTGGGTTTATTATGAAATGTTTAATAATACATGGAAGTCCAAGAAGAAAAAATACTTGGGATGTTTTAAACATAGTTAAGGAAAAATTAAGTACTATAGATGATATACAATTTGATTTAATAGAACTTAAAAAAGAAAAATTAGATATGTGTATTGGATGTTTTAATTGTATATTAAAAGGTGAAGATAAATGTCCGCATTTTAATAAAACAAAGTCATTTATTGATAAAATAGATGAAAGTGATGTAATTATATTAACATCTCCTGTTTACTCAATGCAGGTTTCAGGACTTATGAAAAATTTTATAGATCACATGTCGTATAATTTTCATAGACCTAAACTTTATAATAAAAAAGCATTAGTTATAACAACTACTGCTGGAGCAGGACATAAGGAATCTGCTAAGTATTTAAAAAAAGTGTTAGAATTTTGGGGAATACCTAAAGTTTATAAAATTCCAGTAGCTTACAGAGCAGAATATTTAACAGGAAAAAATAAAAAATATATAAGGAAAATAGCAAATGATTTTAAAAAAGAACTATTAAATTCTAATAAACCTAAAGCCAAAATTAAACAAGTTATAATGTATAACTTTTGGAGAAGTACTACTAAAAATAATTCTGATTTAGCAGATTATAAATTTTATAAAGATAAAAATTATGTATACTTTAAAGATGCAAAAATAAGTATTTTAAATAGAGCCTTAGGAAACTTGATTTATAAAATAATTAAATAAAAGCATAAAAGAAAACATAATGGATAAACTACTTTTGTAGTCAACTGAGAAATCTATGGTTTCAATATAACGACTATGGAGCACTACCGAATTAAAAGGTAGTGCTTTTTAGCATATAATAAAAAAACTGTAAAAATATGTTGTACTTGATTAAATTTAATAATATAATTATTTGTAATATAGAATAACTGTGGATAAATGGGATACTTTGATAAAAGGAGAAGATTTATGGAGAATAAGAGTAGTAAGATATTAAATACAGTATCAGATACTTATTTTTATTGCAAAGTAAACAAAGATAGTGATGGAATAGTTAAAGATTTAATTGTAGAAGAAAGCAACTATAGCAATGAAGATGTAACAAATAAAAAATTTTCAGAAGTAATACTAGAAGTCGGTGAATTTAATAATACTTATAATAAGATCGTTAAAGCAATAGAAAAAAATAAAAGTTTAGATGAAGATACTATAGCATTAAAATGGACAAGCGATAATTATATTGTTATTTGGTTAAAAAATAATTTTATAAAAGAAAACTTGCGGCTTAAAAAAGAACTTAATAATCACGAAATATTATTAAATACTTTTATAGATTCAATGACAGATTATGTTTTTTTTAAAGATATAGAGGGTACTTATTTAAATTGTAATAAGAAATTTTATGAAAACTTAAAAATGAAAAAAGAAGATGTTATCGGAAAAAAAGATAAGGATTTGTATAGAGAAGAGACGGCTAAGAGATTTAAAGAAACAGATCTTGAGACAATATCTAATAATGGAAAGTTAGTTTATGTAGATGAGGTTAAACTTAAAGAAAACATGCATTATGTAGAGGAAACTATGAAAATTCCGTATATAGATCAAAATAATAATGTTATTGGAATAATTGGAGTTACTAGAGATATCTCATATAAAAGAGCAGTAGAAGATAGGGTGAGAAGTAATGAAAATATATTTTTGAATTTATTAAATCATTTAGAGGATGCTGTAATAATAAAAGAAGGAGAGAAAACTTTATTTGTAAATGATGCTTTTGAAAAGATTTATGGAATAAATCCTAAAGAGATTTATGAAAGGAAAAGTTTTCTTATTGCTGAAGAGCACATTCATCCAGAGGATAGAGATTTATTTAAAAATATTGATTTTAATGAACCTTTAGATAAAATTGCTAGAATTATAAGACAAGATAATGAAGTAAGATGGGTTTGGTTTAGAAGTAATCCATTTAAAGATGTAAAAGGAAAAATTTTAAGAAGAATTATAATAATTAATGATATAACTAATAAAATGAATAAAGAAAAAGAATTAGATAAACTTAGAAAAGAATTTTTTGCAAATCTTTCTCATGAATTTAATACACCAATTAATTTAATATTATCAGTTCTTAAAGTACTTGAGTTAAGTATTTATAATGAACAGATAGAAAATAAAAGTAAATTTTTAAATTATATAGAATCATGTAATCAAAATATATTTAGAATGATAAAATTAACTAATAATTTAATTGACAGTATGAAAATTGAGGAAAAGTTATTTAGATACAATCCAGTTAATTTAGAAATAGTAAGTTTTGTTGAAGAATTATGTTTTAGAGTTGGAAAATTTGCTAATGAAAAATCTATAGAAATAATATTTGATACAGAATTTGAAGAGAGATTAGTTTATTTTGATCCAGAACACTTAGAGAGAATAATTTTAAACATACTTTCAAATGCTATAAAATTTAATAAAGAAAATGGGAAAATAGATGTACTTATTACATCTAAAGACGGAATGATAGAGATTAAGGTTAATGATACTGGAATTGGTATATCCAAAGATAATCTTAATAATGTATTTAATAGATTTAAGTTTATTAATAATAGAATGACCAAAATAAGTGAAGGCTGTGGAATAGGACTTTATATAGCAAAAGCTTTATCTAAGATGCATAATGGTGATTTAATTATAAATAGTGAACTTGGAGTCGGAACTGAAGCTATTATAAAGTTACCTGATATAATAAGTGATAATAAAAGTAAATTAAACAAAGTAGGAAGTGAAAATATTGACTATAGTCAATTAGATAGAATGAAAATAGAATTTTCGGATATATATATTTAAAAATGCAAAAACTATATAAAGAAATATAGGTAGGTGAACTTTAAGATGAAAAAATATGAAAAGATGACAGAAAAAGAACTAAAAGAAAAATTAACATCACTTCAATATCATGTAACACAAAATTCTTTAACAGAAAAACCTTATGATAATGAGTATTATGATAATTTCAAAAGAGGAATTTATGTTGATATAACAAGTGGAGAACCACTGTTTTTATCAACAGATAAATTTGAGTCAGGTTGCGGATGGCCAGCTTTTTCAAAACCTATAAATAGAAGTGTTATAAAAGAAAAAAGAGATACAAGTTTTAATATGGAAAGAATTGAAGTTAGAAGTAAAAATTCTGACTCTCATTTAGGTCATGTTTTTAATGATGGACCTTTAGATAAAGGTGGGCTTAGATATTGTATAAATTCAGCTTCTTTAAAATTCATTCCAATAGAAGAAATGAAAAAAGAAGGATATGAAGAATATATTTCATTAATTGACTAACATATGAAAAAGATATATAAATAATTATATAAAGAAATTTAAGAGGTATATAATTATGAATGAAAATTACGTAAATGCAGAAGATGCTGCAAAAGAGTATGACTTATACTTAAAGGTTGTCACATCTGTAAGTTCTTTTGAAAATTATAATAGTTTTTTTAATATATTTTCTGAATCAGATGAACCATGCAGACGTATAGCTATATTAACTTCTGAAAAAGATATTGAAGAGGTTTATGAAGAAAATCCAGGTGAAGATATTATAGAATCATCAATTATTGGTGGTAACATATGGCTTAAAGAATATACTCTTACAACTAATCCTAAAAATATTGACCTTAGTAAGTTAGTTGTAAAAAGAGAGATATTAAATAAGTTTTTAAAAGATAATAATTAATGGTAAGAGAAAGTAGATAACAAAATCTACTTTCTCTTTTTTATTTTTATATTTCTTTAGAATTTCTTTAGATTTATATAGAACATATCTTTAGATTGTAAAATTACAATTATTACAAGAAGTCAAAAAGGAGGGGAGCTATAAAAAATATCTATTGGTAAATATAGTAATGTCTATGGTATTATTAAAAATGAAAAATATGGAGAAATTTAGGGGTTTTTAAGAATTTAGGAGGGGACATAATAATGAAATCATATAATATTTTAATTGTTGAAGATGAAAAAGAAATAGGGGATGCTATAGAGATATATTTACGAAATCAAGGTTATAAAATATTTAGGGCATTTAATGGAATTGAGGGACTAGAAGTTCTTAATAGAGAAGAAATACATTTAGTTATAGCTGACATAATGATGCCTAAAATGGATGGAATAGAATTTACAATGAAGATTAGAGAAAAATATGACTTTCCAGTTATAATGTTATCTGCAAAATCAGAAGATATGGATAAAATACTTGGACTTAATATTGGAGCAGATGATTATATAACTAAGCCCTTTAACTCTTTAGAACTTATAGCTAGAGTTAATTCTCAATTAAGAAGATATTCAAAATACTTAAAGTTTTTAGATGAAAAAGAAGAAAATAAAAATACCATTTCAGTTGGAGGGTTAACAATTGACGTTAATAGAAGAGAAGTAATATTAGACGATAATGTAATAAAGACAACTCCAATTGAATTTAAAATTATTTATCTTTTAATGAAGAATAAAGGAAGAGTATTTTCAGCAGAAGAAATATACGAAAAGGTTTGGAATGAGTGTGCAATTAACACAGACACTGTAATGGTACACATAAGAAATATAAGAGAAAAGATAGAAATTGATTCAAAAAATCCAAGATATTTAAAGGTGGTATGGGGTGTTGGATACAAAATTGAAAACATTTAAAGGTATTAAAATAACGATGATAGTATTTTCTTTAATATTTATAATTTCAATTGGTACAATATTAAGTTATAAAAATATAAGAAGAAATACTTTAAAAAATAATTTAAGTATATTATACGATGACAGTATTTTAAATGATATAAGAATAGGTAATCAAAGACTTTATGAAGAAATTAATAATAATGAAGATTTAAATATAGAAGAAGATTCTAGAGCAGATTACTTTGTATTAGATGAAAAAAATAAAAAAGAAATTAATAGGTTTAATAATAAAGATATTATTTATAGGTATGTAGTAAATAATGAAGTAATTGAAGAATATGATTTATTAATTAAAGTAGCATATGATGAAAATGGAGAAGCAAATGTAGAATTTAAAAGTGGTAATGAAACAAGTGGAGCATATATGGACACAGATGTAATTAGTAATTTAGAAAGTAAAGAATTAGGTTATAAATATGAACCTATAAAAAATATGACATTCATATATGGAATAGAAGATATTGTAACTAGTGAATTTAATCAAACGTATTTATATAACAAATTAAATTATAAATATGAAGAGATGGTTTATAAATATATATGGGGAGGAATAATATTAGTAATTTTACTTGGATTAGTTATTCCATATAGAAAAGAAAAAGACATATTTATGATGAAGAGATTAATAAAGGCTCCATTAGATGTTAAAGTAGTTTTAATAATTTTTAATATAATAATGTGCATATATTCAGCATGAATTGCAATAGAAACAATAAGTGGACTTGTATCAGGTGGACTTTATCTTAGAGTAGGAGACTATGAAGTAAGTGTAATAATTACAATTATTTCAAATATATTAATCTTTTTAGTAGCTTATATTACACTATTTTATAATGTAGTTTTAGTTAAAAGTATTAAAAGGGAAGAAAATAATAAAGATACACTTATAAGTATTGGAATAAAAAAATTAAAAAAATTTATAGAAAAAATAGACTTGAGAAAATTTAATAAAAAGAGAGTTATCATTTTATTAATTATAAATTTAATTATAGTATCTTTATTAAGCTTATTTTGGTTCTTTGGAATAATTGGAGCTTTATTATATACAGTATTCATTTATGTTTTGATAAGAAGTAATATAAAGAAGTTCAATAAAGAATATAAATTAATTTTAGATAGCGCAAGTATGATTACTAAAGGAGATTTAGATTATAAGATAGAAGAAGAATTTTTATGGCTTGATTCCTTAAAAGAGGATGTTTTATGTATGAAGTCAAGCTTTATAAAATCTATTGAAGAAGAAATTAAAAATCAAAATATGAAAGGTGAACTTTTAAATAATATATCTAAAGATCTAAATACTCCAGTAGATAATATATCAAGTTATATAGAAAAATTAAAAGACGATAATTTAAGTTATGAAGAAAGAATAAAGTATATAGAAAAATTAGAGAAAAAATCATATGAATTTAAGAAGTTAATAGAAGATTTATTTGAAGTAAGTAAAGTAAATAGCGGAAGTATAAAACTTGACTTAAATAATGTTGATGTAGTGGCTTTAATTAAACAAACCATTGTAGAAGAAAAAGAAAAGTTAGATAATACATCACTAAAACTTAATTTAAAGATTCCAAGTGAAAAAGTAATATTAAAATTAGATGGACAAAGAACTTATAAAGTCTTTGAAAATCTTATAGAAAATATAATTAAATATTCACTTAAAAACACTAGAGTATATATTGAAGTTAAAGAAGAGAAAGAAAGGGTATATATAATATTTAAAAATATATCAAAAGATCCTATTAAAGATTGTTACAGTAAGGGGATGGGCTTACAGATTGTAAAAGGATTTGTTGAAGTTCAAGGTGGAAATTTTGATATTGAAATAGACGGAGACTTATTTAAAGCAATTATATACTTTAATGTGGGGGTGAATTAGGTTTTGAGTAATAATACGAAAAATAAAAAAAGATATTTGAGAAATAAATTAGTGATATTTATTATAATTTTATGTTCATTAGGAATAGTGTTTAGCACTAGCATTACTAAAGATAAAATTAAATATGAAGGTGAATATCTTTTAGATGAGTTTCAATTTATGAGCATGTTTACTAATGCAAATTTTAAAGGCTATTTTGAAACCTTAAATAAAAAGAGTAGTTATTTTAATGAGTTTTATAAAGATAAGAATATTAGTAATGATGAGGATTATATACACAATATAAATAGTTCTTTTGAAAATAATGATGATATTTATAGGGATAATGATATTGTAGATTATTATATGTTAAATAGAAATAATAACAATGTAAAATCCAGTATTGAGAAAAGTAAGTTTATTGAAAAAATTTTAAAAGATAAAAATTTAGAGAATATAGAACATGATAATAATTATGAAGCTAATTTAATTATAAGTTATGATAAAGCAGGAGATGTTACCATATGTTATACAAATAGGAAGAATAAAGTTATTAGAAAGTATACAGCTTTAGAGTTTGTACACACGTATAGTAATATGTTTCATGATGAAAATTTTGAATATAAGCCAATAAAGAATGCTATATTTATATATTCAATAGATGATATATTAGAGTTTATATCAAGAAATCATGTTTATATACCTATAGATTCAACTCAATATAATTATTTAAATATATCTACATTAGTAATTTTATTTATATCTTTTATAACTAAATATAAAAGAGAAAATGAAGGTAAGTTTATAAGAAAACTATTAGATATTCCTTTTGAAATAAATATTTTTATTATAGCATTTATTTCGGTAATTGGAAGTTCAATGTTTGGTAGTTATTTATATGATATTAATTATAGTGAGGTAAATAATATTGATAAAAATTCAATTATATTAGCTTATATTATAAGTTTTATTTTATCATTTATATATTTATATGTAGCACATTATACAGTTACATTAATAAAAGAAATTTTTAGATATAATTTTAAGAAGTATTTTAAAGAAAAGGTGTTAATAGTAAAAGGTGTAAGAAGTATTATTAAATATATAAAAGAAATAGACTTTAAAGATAAATTAGAGAGAAAAATTCTATTAATAGCATTAATAGATTTTATAGCAATATCATTAATATGTTCAATGTGGGTATTTGGAATTTTTGTTTCTATAATATATACTGTGGCAATTTATATATTAATAAAAAAATATTTCTTAAAAATAAGTAATTATTATAATAAACTTCTAAGCTACACAAATGAGATTAAAGAAGGAAACTTTAATTATTATATAGAAGAAGACTTGAATATATTTAAACCTATAAAAGAAGAAATATTTAAAGTTAAAGATGGATTCCAAAATGCACTAAATAATGAACTAGAAAGTCAAAAGATGAAAGTAGAACTTATATCAAATGTTTCTCATGATTTAAAAACTCCATTAACTTCTATAATAAATTATACAGAGCTATTAAAATACGAGAATTTAGATTATAAAACTCAAAAGGAGTACATTGATACATTAGATAGGAAGTCTAAAAGACTTAAAACATTAATAGAAGATCTTTTTGATGTAAGTAATGTTAAAGGAAAAAATGTAAAGTTAAATATAGAAGAAGTAAATGTTATTGGACTAATAAATTATACTTTATTAGAGTTAGAAGATAAGATAAATAAATCTAGTTTAATATTTAGCTTAAACTTTGAAGAAGATGAAGTAATATTAAATCTTGATAGAAAAAGAACTATTAGGGTATTTGAAAATCTTATTGTTAATATAACTAAGTATTCTTTGGAAAATACAAGAGTTTATATTGACACCAGAAAAGAAAATAATAAATTTTATATAACTTTAAGAAATATATCAAAAGAAGAAATAGATGTTGATGGCGAATATCTTCTTGAGAGATTTGTAAGAGGAGATAAATCAAGAAATACAGAAGGTTCAGGACTTGGATTATCTATTGCAAAAGATTTTATAGAGCTACAAGGCGGAAATTTAAGTGCAAATATAGATGGAGATCTATTTAAAGTAATAATTGAATTTAATATTTAATATAAATAAAAAAAGTCCAAAATTTGGACTTTTTTATTTGAAATAATTGGAAAGTTAAAAGTCTCTGTGGTAAAATTATAATATAAAATATGTTGATAAAGGGGAATTAGGTATGGAGTATGGGAAGGAGAATAGTGTAAAAAAATTACTAGAAAATAAAACTATAGTTATATTAGCAATATCTATTTTTATAATGATTATAGGTGTTATAAAAGAAAATGAATTAGTGACATTTTTAGGTGCTTTAGGAATAGTTGCGTCTGAAGTAATTGAAAGAATTATAGAAGTAGTAAATGCTAAAAAAGAATTTAATGAAAATAATTTATTAAACAAGGAAAAGTTATATGAAAAAAGATCTACAGGGGAGCTTGTACGTTGCATAAATATATTAATATTAGCAGCATTATTTATTATTAATAATGAAATGAAAGCTGAAGAGATATATAGCTTAAATAATAATCTTATAATGTTTTTATTAGTTGCGTTAGTGCTTGTAACTGTTCATATATATAGATTAATAAAATTAAAAAATATAGTATATGATGATGGAATATTTATAGGAAAATATATAAAGTATAATAAAATAGAAAAGGTTGAAGTTGCTACTTCTAAATTATCTAAAGATAAACTTTTCTATATAACTTATGATAATAAGTTACACTTACTAAAGTGTGAGAATGAATATTATGATAATCTTAAAAGGTTAATAGAAAAGAAAAGTCGATTAAGAATAAAAATAAAATAACTAGTAAAGCCTTATACAATCATCTGTATAAGGCTTTATTAATACAAAAAAAGTTAAGTATTAAATTACTGATAATGAATTGTCCAATAAATCAGATGCTTCAGAATTACTTATATTTTTAATTAAGCTAATTTCATCAATTAAAAATTTTCGTGTATTTTTTAGCATTTGATTTTCACTATTATTTAAAGAATGTTCCTTTTTTATTTCTGTAAGATTACAGATTACTTCAATGAAATCTTTTAAAGTTCCAGACTTGAATTTTATAGTGTTGCTTGCAATTCTTTCTTTGCAAGTGACATGATTTAAATCATCCACTGCATGAACAAAAGTATCTAGATGATCTAAAGCATTGTCTAAACTATCAGAACTAGCTATTGGACGTATGTTTGAAGATAATAAATGATCTAGGGGCATCATTAATTTTAGGCTATTATTTATTAGATGTATACTACAATACTTCTTCATCTTTCCTAAAAATTCTTTTTCCTCAATACTATCGATTATACCGACCCCTTGACTTGGATAAACAATCTTATCTCCTATATTAAACAAATAAAGCACCTCCATATATGGTTATAATACTATTATAACATAACATATGAAAAAAGACGAATTTTATATTTTATCATAGAATAAAATGGGTGTCAATAATAAAATTATTTGAATAAATTAGTTATTTTTTGATTTATACCATCTATAGTAATATCGTTATCATATTCTTTATTTAATAGGTATTTTTTCTTTATAGAAATAATATTATAAAGAGCATTATCTAGTCTTTCTTTTGATATTGTTCCATTTAGTGCAGCTTCTTTTAGTGCTTTAAGAACATTTTCTGTATTTTCATATTTTTGGCATACTAATAAAAGATCCACACCTGCATTTATCGCTTTAATAGAAGACTCTTCTATAGAGTAATTTTTTGTAATAGCTCCCATAGTCATATCATCACTTACAACTAATCCATTAAAACCTAAATCTTTTCTTAAAATATTAGTTACTATTTCATAAGACATTGATGAAGGGTATTTACTATCTATTTTAGGGAGTAATATATGTCCTACCATAATAGCATCAGCTCCATTTTGTATTGCAGTTTTAAATGGCACAAATTCAAATGATTTAAGTCTATTAATATCATAATTTACAACAGGCAAGTTTACATGTGAATCGACTGAAGTATCACCGTGACCTGGAAAATGCTTAACTACAGAAATTATATTTTTAGATTGAATACCTTTCATCGTAGAAGTACCAAGGATTGCTACAGTATCTTTATTATTACCAAAAGATCTATCTCCAATTACCGGATTATTGGGGTTACTATTTATATCAAGTACTGGAGCAAAGTTCATGTTAAATCCAAAGTAGGATAATTGTTCACCTAGTATTTCTCCAACATTATAACTTAAATCCTTATTATTTAAACTTCCTATATATTTATTAGTAGGAAGTCTTTTAATATCTTTTGGCATTCTAGTAACTAAGCCTCCTTCTTCATCAACAGATATAAAAAGCGGAAGCTTATTATTTTTATTGCTTTCTTTTAAACTATTATTTAAAGAGAGTAAGGTACTTGAGTCTTTAACATTACGATTAAACAATATAACTCCAGAAATTTTATCTTCTTTTATTAATTTAAGTATATTTTCATCTAAAGTAGTACCGTAAAACCCGCTTATAACTAATTGTCCTATCTTTTCGTCTAAAGACATATTAGAGATAGTTTCTAGAATTTCATCTTTTGGAGGTTCTTTTGAGAAAGTAGTACGAAATGTAAATATAGAAAGTAAAACAACAATTATGATTGAAATTAAAAATCTCTTATTCATATAAAATCTCCTAATATTATTTTATAAGTATAGTTATCTCCAATATTGGAAATTTTATTATAAAAATTAAGGTAAATGAAGAAGAGGTTCTGTATAAATTAGTTACAGAACCTCTTATATTAATATATTATAGACAAAAATTTATTTAGTCCATTTCATTATATATTCTTTATTAGGTAAATCTTCACATTGCATTTCTTTGTCTATTTTAAAACCACATTTTCTATAAAAAGAGATTGCAGAAGTATTTTCTTTATATACTGATAACTCTAATTTTGGATATAAGTTTTTACAGTAATCTATTAAAAATCTTCCAACTCCTTTTCCTTGATAATCTTTTAAAACAAATAATGCACCAATAAAAGAATCGTTCATTACGCTTATAAAACCTTTAATGATATTATGTTCTTTATAAACAAAAGTTTTAGAATTTGGTATATATTCATTCTTTACAAGTTCATAATTATTAATCCAATAATTTTTATCTATAAAGTTATGAGCTTTAATATTAGTTTTTAGCCAAATATCTAAAATAGTATCTATTTCATAATTCTCCAACTCTTTAATCATAATAAGCCCCCTTAAATAAATTATATTTTAGTAAATATTTTACTAGCAAATAATTATTAATTAAAGTGTTTTTAAGAATTTTTTTACTATTACTGAAGTAAATATTGCAACAAATACTATTCCCATAATTATTTGTATAGCAGATACAACATAACTAGAGCCATAAGGGGTTATATTACCATAACCAACCGTAGAGAAGGTTACTATACTAAAGTGTATACAAGTTAAAAAGTCAGATATAACTATGTTAATTGGGGTACTTAATATACTTGAAATAGAATATTTAATTATTCCGTTTCCACCTAAAGATAATCCTGAGAACATATATGCAAAGCTTGTAGATAAAATAAATACTATAAACCAAATCAAGAATCTACTCATTTTATCTCCAAAGCCGCAAAGAGTCCAACTTATATAAAATATAAATCTATCTAAAAAGTTTTTCTTTGATTTCATTGAAAAATAATTATATAAATAAGTGTATTCTATAGTTAAATTATCATTTATATTATTTTTACTAAGTAGTTTACTTAATGTAAAGTACATTTTAGATAAATTTTTGTAATAATCAATTTCTTCTTTATAAGTTTTTTTCTTAACTATTTTCTTAGTATTTTTTATGCCTTCAAAACTTATATAAATTTCATTATCTACATCCCATATATCAAAAATATTATGGAATTCTAACTCATGATTTTCAATATCTTTTATTGATAATTTATCTATATTGGAGTTAATAAAATGAACAGAATAAAATCCGCATTTATTAAATATAGAGTCTGGCATTTGACAGGAAGTAAATTCACTTTGAATTAATTTGCATTTTTCAAATAATAAGTAATCTGCAAAACAATGTTTTAAAGATAAACTAAACATACAATTAGAAAATTCTGTACATGTATTTTGAATTATTGGATTATTATTTATATAGTTAGTTTCAGAGCCTCTAAAATGACATTTCTTAAATATTAGTTTTCCGTTTGATGTCATACAACTATCAAATAGGCACCCATAAAAATGACAATCATTAAAAATAATATTATTAAAAATACAATGATCAAACTTTACAAAATAAAATTCAATTCCAGATACGCTTATATAATTAGACTCACTAAGTGCGTAGTATTTACCAAATTTCAAATTTTTAAAATTTATGAATTTATAAACTTTATGTTTAAATTTATAATATATACTAGAACCATTATTTTTACTTACAGTTTCATTAAATAACTCATCCTCATTTATATTTTTATGTTTTAGCAAAATACCTTTTTTCTTAGAGTATAAAGTATCTCTTATTGATTTAAGTTCTTCGATTTTTTTGTCTATTTCATAATCTCTTTTTTTATAATCAACTCTCATAATTAGCTCCATACTAAATTGATTTTATAATTTTAGTATGAACTAAGTTAAAAACATTATTCTATTAAATATATATAGATAAAATTTTATGATATAAACTTATATTTTTATTTACAATAAAACAATGTTACGCTATAATGTAATCAAATAGTAAATAAAAAGGTAAAAGAGGCAAAAAATAATATTGCTATCTTTTTTTACAATATTTAGTGTAACATTGTTACGTTAGATGCGAGAGGAGTAAAAATGTTAAATGACATGAACATATCAGGAATTGGAATTATTGCAAAGGGTGAATATAATAAAGTTAATATATCAGGAGTGGCTAAAATTTTAGGTGAAATAAAAAGTAAAAGCTTAGATGTATCTGGAACTGCAAAATCTTTTGGAAATATAAATTCAGATGAAATAACAATATCAGGAAGTTTTAGAAGCAATTCTAATATAGAATGTAAAGATAAATTTGAGATAAATGGAACATTAACTTGTGATAAAGAAATTAAAGGAAATGATATTAGAATAAATGGATATGCTAAAGTTTTATCTAAAGTTCAATTTGATAAACTAGAAGTTAATGGAGGATTAAAGGCTTTAGAAGGAGCAGAAGGAAGAAGATTTTTATTAGATGGAGCAATAAAAATAGATGGATTACTTTCTGCTGATAATATAAGCATTAATGTATTTAAAACTTCAAAAGTTAAAGAAATTGGAGGAGAAGATATAGTAATTAAAAAAGGAAATCAATCAGTATTTAGTAGTATATTTTTTAGAAGTAAGGTAATAAGCGATTTAATAGAAGGCGATAAAATATATCTTGAAAAAACTGTATCAAAAATAGTTAGGGGAGAAGATATAACAATTGGAGAAGGGTGTGTAATTGATAGGATTGAATATACTAAGAATTTAAATATACTTGAAGGTGCTAAAGTAAAAGAAAAGATATTAATTAAGTAAGGGATGGATATGTTTATGGAAAATTACGGGAATATAAAGGTCTTAGGGGAAGGAGTTGTTCCTGAAGGAATTTATAATAATATAAAAATTGCAGGTTCTTGTAATATTGTTGGTAGTATTAGTGCTAATTTATTAAAAATATCTGGTTCATGCAATTGTAATGAGAATATAAAATCAGAAGAAATTAAAGTATACGGAGCTTTTAACAATAAAGGAGAAGTTTTTTGTAACAATTTATTTATTGTAAATGGAGCTGCTAGTATTTTAAAAGGCAATTTTAAAGGTCTTGTTAAAGTAAGAGGTGAATTAAGTGTTAAAGAAGATTCATCTTTTGAAAATATAGAAGTTTATGGAGAACTTAAAACTTTAGGGAATTTTGAAGGAAATGCATTTTATGGATATGGAAGGGTTGATATAGAAGGATTACTTTCAGCGGATAAAGTAGAGATAATTATTCATGATAATTCTGAAATTAAAGAAATTGGTGGAGAAAATATATCTATAAAAAATAATACTAGTAAAAAGTTTTTTGAAAGACTATTTAATCAAACGAAAAAAGGATATGTAAGATGTAACATTATAGAAGGAGATAATATATATTTAGAAAATACTATTTGTGATATTATACGTGGAGAGAATATTATAATTGGCAAAGGATGTACTATAGGAACTATAGAATATTCAAATAATCTTACAATAGATAAAGAGAGCATGGTGAGGAATGAAGTATGCACGAAGAATTAATTTCAAAAAAAGATTTATTAATACAAACAGGAATATCTTATGGACAGTTATATAGATGGAAGAGAAAAAATATTATTCCAGAGGAATGGTTTATTAAAAAGAGTGTTTCAACGGGACAAGAAACATTCTTTCCGAAGGGTAAAATACTTGAGAGGATAAATAAGATAATAGAGCTTAAAGATGAAATATCTTTAGATGAATTAGCTTATAAGTTTTCAAATCCTAAAATTGATAATTTATCAATTTCAAGAAACTATTTAATTAAAGAAAATATAGTTAGTTTATCAATACTTGAAAAATTTGATGAACTAATGGGAGAATATGAAACATATGATGGTAATATATTATTTTCGCTATTGCTTTATAAAGAACTTATAAATTCATCCATATTAAATATTCATGAAGTAAATGAAATTGTATTAGAAAGTAAAGATGTATATGAAAAAATAGAAAGTAAAAATATACTTTTAATTAAAAGAAAGCTTGGGGTTTGCTTTTACCATGTTATAAATGGAGAAAATGAATTATTTAAAGATAGTGAAGCCAAAATAATATATGAAGTAGATTTATATAATATCATTACTAAAATCAAGGACCTTTGTGTATAATGATATTGTATAATTAATTAATAGAAGGTGTAAGTATGATATTTAGAAGTGAACTTAAACAAAATGCAAAAGAACAATTAAGAGGTAGATGGGGACTTGCAATTTTTGTTACACTATGTGCTAATATACTAACAGGATTAGTTTCAGTATCATCAGATAGCTATGAAATTAGTACTAAAATGCTTATTATTGAAGGAATTATAGTGATTATTGGAATAGTTATTGCAGGTGCTATAACTGTTGGATTTTCAAAATTCTTATTAAAATTTGCAAGAAGAGAAGAGGATGCAAGTATAAAAGACATTTTTTCACAGTTTAATATTTTACCTAAGACATTAGGGTTATATTTATTAGTAATGATTTGCACAATAATTGGAACAATTTTATTTATTGTACCAGGTATAATAATTGGATTAATGTTATCACAATCCTATTTTGTTTTAGCTGAGGATAATAGCAAATCAATAACTGAGTGCATGAAAGAAAGCACAAGAATTATGAATGGCTATAAGTGGGATTTCTTTGTTCTTCAATTAAGCTTTATTGGATGGGCCATATTAAGTATAATAAGTTGTGGAATAGGATTTTTATGGCTATCACCTTATTATTCATTAACTACAGCTAATTTTTATTTAACAATTAAAGATCGATAATAAATAAGATATAAATTAAAAAAATAAATCTTTGTTGATATTTTTATTAACAAAGATTTATTTTTTTATACATAAGTTTCAGATAATTTTGATAAATATTAAAATTTTAGCAATTAAGTTAATATAGAGTTAAAACACTAAATCTTTCATTAAATGTATAATAAAAATGAGATTATTATTGGATAATTTATATAGGTATTTTATTATGAATAATATAAAAACTTAGTATTTTACTTATAATCTTTTAATATTTATTATAAAAGTATAAGGATACGAAAGAAGGTCATAAATTATGAGCATTAAATTAATTTGTATAGATATGGATGGAACTTTACTAAAGGACAAAAAAACTGTTTCAGAAGAAAATTTAAATAGTATAAAACTTGCTATTAAGAAAGGAGTAAAGGTCGTAATAACAACAGGTAGAATATATGACTGTGCAAAGATGTATTCTGAAAAAATAGGACTTGATACTCCAATAATAGCATCAAATGGAGCTTTTATAGGATATAAGGATAAGGTTATTTATAATAATCCACTTAAAAAAGAGGATATTTTAAAGTTTTTAGAAGTAACTAAAAAGCATGGTTTAAAAGCGTATCTTACTGCTAATTTTGGAATTATATCTGAAGAGGAGTTAGCTGAAGATCATGTTTATAAAATATTAAATAAAACATTAAAAGACGAAGAAAAAGTTAAGCTTATAGTATCAGATAATATAAAAGAAGAGATAGAAAAGTTTGATGGAGAAATTCTTAAAGGTGTTTGTGCTGATAAAAATAACAAAGTTAATTTAATAAAAGCAAGAGAAGAATTAGAAAGTTTAAATACTAATATGGAAATTGTATCTTCATGGAATGATAATTTTGAAGTTATGAGAAATGGAAGTACAAAAGGAGATGCAGTACGTTATCTTGCTAATTACTTTGGAATTGATAAAGAAGAAGTAATGTGTATAGGTGATAGTGAAAATGATTTATCTATGATTAAATATGCTGGAACTGGTATTGCTATGGGAAATGCGTCAGAAGATATTAAAAGTGTGGCAGATTATGTTACTGATACAAATGTAAATGATGGTGTAGCAAAGGCCATAAATAAATTTGTATTAAAAGTGTAGATAGGAGGAATTGCTGTGAAAGATGTAGTTATTATTGGTGGAGGAGTTATTGGGGCTTCTATTGCAAGGGAACTTTCAAAATATGAGCTTGATATAACAGTACTAGAAAAAGAAAATGACTTAGCTGAAGGAGTTTCAAAAGCTAATAGTGGAATTGTACATGCTGGGTTTAATGAAAAGCCAGAGACGTTAAAAGCTAAACTTAATTTGCTAGGTAATAATATGTTTGATGAATTATCTAGAGAATTAGACTTTTTATTTAAAAGAAATGGTGCACTTGTATTAGCATTTAATGATGAAGAAATGGAGAAAATTAAAGAGCTTAAAGAAAATGGGGAAAAACTTGGAGTTAAAGGACTTGAAATACTTTCTAAAGAACAAGTTTTAAATCAAGAAAAGAATATTTCAAGTAAAGTTTTAGGTGCTTTATATGCAAAATCCTCTGGTATAGTTAATCCATATGAGATGACAATTGCATTAGCTGAAAATGCAAATATGAATGGTGTAGAATTTAAGTTTAATTCTGAAGTTGTATATATATTAAAAATGGATTCATATTATAAAATTAAACTAAAAAATGGAGGAGACATTTTAAGCAAAGTAGTAATAAATGCTGCTGGATTAAATGCAGATTTAATTAATAATAGAATAAATAATAAAAAGTACAAGATAGAAGGTATAAAGGGAGAATATGTGTTATTTGACAAATCTGTAGGGGGACTTGTTAATAAAACTTTATTTAGAGTTCCAACTAATATAAGCAAAGGTGTATTAGTTACAAAAACTACAGATGGAAATATATTAGTAGGTCCAAGTGCTATTAAAGTAGATGATAAGGAAGCCCTTAATACTAATAAAAAAGTATTAGGAGAGATTTTAGGTAAAGGGAAAAATATTATAACATCACTTCCTTTAAATAAAGTTATAACAACTTTTGTTGGGATTAGACCTCATATTGCAGATGATTTTATAATTGAAGAAGATACAGAAAATAAAAACTTTATAAATGTAATTGGTATAGAATCACCTGGTCTTACAGCTGCACCTGCAATTGCTGTATATGTTAAAGAATTATTAGAAAAGAATATAAAACTTAAGAAAAAAACTGATTTTAATCCTATAAGAGTTGGGATTAAAAAGTTTAATAACCTTTCAATTGAGGAAAAAAACGAACTTATAAAGATAAATCCAGCGTATGGAAATATGATTTGTAAATGTGAACTTATTACTGAAGGAGAAATAATAGATTCAATAAAAAGACCTCTTGGTGCAAGAACTATTGATGGAGTTAAAAGAAGAACTAGAGCTACAATGGGTGGATGTCAAGGTGTTGGATGTTTAATACCAATTGCAAAAATATTAAAGAGAGAATTAAATTGTAATTACGATGAAGTAATTAAAGGAAAAGAAGGTTCAAGCATTCTAGGTTATGAGGAGGTATAAATATGAAACACTATGATTTAGTAATTATAGGCGGAGGAGCTTCAGGAATAAATTGTGCAATATTTGCTAAACTTTCAGGGATAGATAATGTATTAGTTGTAGAAAAAGAAGATTCTTTAGGTGGAGCTTTAATTAAAGGAGATTATAATTTAAGTGAAAGAAGTAATTTCACTGGAGAATTATACAGAGAAAGAAAATTAGGAGAATACGATAATTTAAATATAGATACATATTTAAATACAACAGTATTAAAAATAGAAGATGAAAATATAGTCTTAATGACTAGCAAAGATAGAGGAATAGAAAAAGTTAAAGCAGGAGCTATAATAATAGCAAATGGTGGTAAAGAAACAGGCTTAAATAAATTAGAAGTAACAGGGGATAGATGTTCTGGAATATTAACAATTGGAATGACTGAGAAAATTTTAAATATGGGATTAATACCAGGTAAAGAAGTTATTATATATGGAACTGATAATCTTTATAAAATATTTAATAAGCTTAAGAAAAACAATATAAATATTAAAGGTATTGTTTGTGAAAAGTTAAGTGATCAAATTTTAGGTTTAAGTAAAAATTTATATTTAGGATATAAGCTAGAAGAAGTTATTGGAAAAGGAAGATTAGAAAAAATTAAGATTTCTAAAAACTTAAATAGTGAATATGTTGATTGTGATACTTTAATATTAGCAAAGCCGATGGTATGTGATGGAATAATTGCACTTAGAAGTGGACTTAAAATAAATGCTGATACTATGGGCGTAGATGTTTCTGATTGTTTTATGACATCAAAAGAAGGAATATTTGCTTGTGGTAATTCAATAAGAATACACAATTCAATGGAAGAGCTACTTGAAGAAGCTAGAAAAACTATAGAAAATGTTAGAAAGTATTTAGGAATAAATAAAAAAAGTATATTTGAATAATAATAAAAAGCGTTATTTACTAAGCAATTTAGTAAATAACGCTTTCTTTTTTTGTTAAGAAATATGAAGCTATATTAATACAGTATGTAATATAAGAATTTATATATTAAATTAATATTGTATTTTAAAATATTGTTTCTAACTTAAAAAAAGGTTCATTAAGATCAAATTGACAGTAAATATAGGGGTTAATACAATAAGGATGATAGTTTTAGGAGGGATATATATGAATTTTTATATGAGTATATTTTTTAGGTTAGTTCCCTTACTTATGGGAGCAATTTGCTTAGGATATGGTTTTTATGTTAATGCACTAAAAGAAACAGTTGGAACAGGTTATATAGTTGCAGGACATGTTCTTATAGCATTAACAGCAATATGTATAGCGTTATTTACAACAGCTGCAACAATAATTAGACAATTAATAAAAAGGTATAATAATTTTTATAAGTTTGCGTTACCTATACTTGGATATTTAGTGAGTGTATGTACAATTATTTATGGAATTTATTTTTGGAGAATTAATTTAGATAATCCATCTTCATTTGTATCAGGCAACATAATATTTGCTGTTGGTCTAATTAGCTGTTGTGTATCTACAGTTGCGACAACTTCTACAAAATTTGTTCTTATAACTCAAAATGAAGCTACGCTTCAAGAAGGAGAAAGACCAAAGGAATGTTTTTCAGATCTTCAAGTAAAAGTTTTAGGATCTATACCAATAATTTGTACAATAGTAGCTTTAATAAGAGGATTTTATTTATTAATGAATGAATCAAAGACACCTTATTTTGTTGCAGGACATGTTGTACTAGGAATAGCACTTATATGTGCAAGCTTAATTGCTTTAGTATTTAGTATATTAAGACAAATACAAAATAAGTTTACAAATAAGGAACGTTATAAATGGACACTATTCGTTATACTAATGGGTACTATAGACATTATATGGGGAATAGTTGTATTAGTAATTCGTAATACAGATGCATGGATAGCTCCAGGATTTGTATTAATAGGATTAGGACTTGTTTGTTATAGTATTTCAAGTAAAGTTGTTTTACTTGCGGCCGTATGGAGAAAAACATGTTCTATTTCTAATAGAATACCATTAATACCTGTTGTAACTGCACTCACTTGTTTATTTTTATCAGCATTTTTATTTGAAGCTGCTGTATTTAATCCAGCATATTTTGTGCCAGCACGTGTAATGGTTGGGCTTGGTGGAGTTTGCTTTACATTATTCTCAATTGTATCAATACTTGAAAGTGGTACAGCTAATGTAAATTAAGAATAAGCTATTAAATTTATAAAAATAAGTCTCTTTTAAAAGTTCTTAGCATATTTAATAATAAGTAGATACTGTTAATAACAATTAAAAGGGTGATTTATTTATGATGAGTAAAAGTGATAACCATATGAAAGAATTTGACATAAGTAAATGTGATACTATAGAAAAAACACCTTTGTGGAGATTAAGCGTTAGTGGTGAAATAGTAAAAGAACTTCAAGAAGAATTAAACAAAGAATTTAAAGGCACTTTAAGTGTTGATGGATACTTTGGAGAAGAGACTTTAAATTTGTGTCCAGTAATAAAGATAAGTTCTAAGGGCAAACTTGTAGAAATAATTCAAAGAAGACTTATATATTTCGCATATACTTATATGAAATTTGGATCAGATGGAGTGTTTTTAAATGAAACATTAAAAGCTGTGGAAGATTTTCAAATAAAGAAAGGATTAACAGTAAGTGGAGTAATTGATAAAGACACATGGAAAGCTTTATTTAAAAAATAATAAGTAAAAATAAGAGCATGTATAAACTTTTATAAAAGATTTATACATGCTCTTATTTTAATAATGTAAATTTAGATATTTAATTATACTTTAGACAAAAATTTATTTATATATACGTACTTAACAAAAACATTTATTAAAAATATTAACGTAAATGTTAAAAAATATTTCGTATAATACTATAAAGTTTAAAATAATTAAAAAAATATAGAAAAATATAGAAAGATATTGTATTATATATTATAATAAAGTTACAAATAAATTCGTTTTATTAATTAAAATTGAATATGGAAAGAGGAAGTTAAATGCTAGAAACTGTAATAATAGCTTTACTATTTTGCAAATTAAAAGGATATAAGATAGCACCTTTATTTAAAAATTATGCTATATATATTCCTTTATTTATCGAAGTTATTTATATAATTATTCAGATAAATATATTTAAAGAAAATTATGCAGTTATTAAATATACAAAAGTCTTAAAGATTATGTATATACTATCTTATCTTCCATTAGTTTATAAGTATAAGCAGTATTTAAGTGCATGTATAGGATCAATAGCAATGTTTATTGGGGGAGCACTTAACGATATTGCAATTAAAGCAAATGGTGGATTTATGCCAGTATTTCCAAAACTGTCGCTTTGGACAGGTTATGCTAAGTTAGATTCATTTACTAAAGTAAATGATATTCATATTCTAGGAAATGCAAACGTTAAATTGAAGTTTTTAACTGATATATTTGATTTAGGATATAGCATTTTAAGTATTGGTGATATATTTATAAGATTTTATATTTTTATAATTATATATAGTTCTATTAAGAGTATAAATAATAATTCAGAGATTGTAAGTATTCATAACTAGCTGCGAAGGAGATGACATAAAATTTGTTACATTTATCTTTTTTAGAATTAGTATTTAGAGCTATTCCAGAAAGCTTTGCATTAATGTTTGGAATGTACATATTTTCAAATACTACTATAAAGTTATCAAATTATATTATTTCAAGCTTAATATTAGCATCATCAGCATATTTAGTTAGGTTTTTACCTATAACTTATGGGATTAACACAATTATAAGTATAATTGTATTAATAGGAATATCAATTTATATAAGTAATAACACTTTGCTTAGAGCAGTTAGAGGTGGAATACTTTCAATAGTATTACTATTTATATGTGAAGGCATAAATATGCTTATTTTACAAAGTATTTATGGTGAGGGATTAACATATATATTTAAGAATCCAACTACAAAAATAATATATGGATTACCATCATTAATAATATTTATAGTAATTTTAATAGTAGTTAAAATAATAATGAATAAAAGGAAAGCAAAAGAAAATGATTGATATAGGGGAACTTTCAAATAAAATAGCAACTAAAATAGTTGTGGAAACTGATGGAGATGAAGAGAGAAAAAGTGTTATTGAATATGGAATATTTGCAATGATTCAGACAGGAATAGCAATAATATGTACAGTAATATTTGGATTATTATTTAATGTTCTTGTAGAAGCACTTATAGTGTCATTTTCCATAAGTATTTTAAGAAAGTGTTCAGGGGGAGTACATGCAACCAGTCCAACTAGGTGTACAGTAATAGGGACGCTAATATGTATATTAATACCTAAATTAGTGATAGCTATTAATATAAATAGTATATATTCAATTATATTAGGAATTATAGTTTTTATAATATCTTATTATATTGTTTATAAACTTGCACCAGTAGATAGCAAAAATAAACCTATTAAAAAGTTAGAGAGAAGAAAAAAACTTAAAAGAAAGTCAATAAATATTATAAATATTTATTTAATTATATCTGTAGTATTTATTATTATATATCATTTTTATAATGTACATAATATGATTATATATTTTGAATGCCTATATTTAGGGATGTTATGGCAAGTAATATCTCTTACTAAAATGGGGCATTTAGCGGTAAATAAATTTGATTATTTATTAAATAAAATAAATATATAATATAACTTAGGGGAGGAACTAATGATGAAAAAATTAAACAGTAAACTACTAATGGGAATTGCAACATTAGCAACAGTATTTGCAGGCGTTATGGCAACATCAGCTTGTTTCTGGTGCAACTATCAACCTGAAGAGCCAAAGAGCTTAAGAGAAGAGTAATAACTTAAAAGGGCTGGTTTAAAACTGGCCCTTTTTTAACATGAGGTAAATTTATGAGTAATATAGAAAAAGATAAAACTAAGCAAATAAATGATATAGTAGCTATAGTAAAACTAGTATCTTTATTATTTACCGGAATGATATTTATACAATATGCTTTTAAAAATGATGCAGATATTATAGACAAACTTATATATTCTGAGTCTATTGTATTAGGTTTTAGTTTTCTAATAATGCTTTTACTATCAATCTATATTTTATGGACTTTATCTATAAAAAATAAAATGAATGAAAAGTCTACGATGATAGTTAATGTTATTGAAAGAAAAATATTTATTATAGTATTCACAATAACTATAATAATATCAGGTGGAAATACTAGTCAGTATAAAGTATTATTCTTATTCATAATCATAACTACAACAATACAGTCTGGTATGAAAGAAGGACTTTTAGTAGCAGCTATTTCATCGTTTATTATATTAGGTATGGATATTATTTATATGCCAGATAGTCAAGTAAATGTATATTTTGAAAATGATTTAGTCCTTTCAGGAATTTTTGTATTAACAGCATTGCCCCTTGGTTTTTATGTGAAAATTGAAGGAGAACATATAAAAAGGTTATTAAGTCTTGCAAATGAAGATGGTTTAACAGGAGTTTATAATCATAGATACTTTTATGATTCTTTAAGTGATAAAATAAAAGAAGCAGATGATACTAAAACTAAGTTATCAATGCTTTTTATAGATATTGATTATTTTAAACAATATAATGATACGTATGGTCATCAGGCTGGCGATAAAGTACTTAGAGATATGGGTGCAATATTAAAGAAATCAACTAGAGAAAAAGATATTGTTACAAGATATGGTGGAGAAGAATTTGCTATAATTTTACCGTCAACAGATGAAAACGAAGCATCCATTATTGCAGAAAAAATAAGAGATGAAGTAGAAAGTACTTATTTTGAAGGGCAAGAAAATCAACCAAATAAAAACTTAACAGTATCAATTGGTATATCTATTTATCCAGATAAAGCTAGAGACTCTATAGATCTTATTAAAAGTGCAGATGATGCTTTATATAGAGCTAAATTCTTTAATAAAAATAGAGTTGAAACGTATGTTTCTATTTTTGATGAGCTTAATAAGGATATAACTGATGAAGATGTTGAAGTAATTGCTTCTATAAAAACTTTAATAAGTGTTATAAATGCAAAAGATAGATATACTTATGGACATGGTGAAAGACTTGTTTTTTATTGCAAGCTTTTAGCGGAGAAACTTAGATTAAGTAAAAGAGATAAGATGCAATTATTGAGAGGTGCATATGTACATGATATAGGTAAGATTAATATATCAAAAGAAATTTTAGTTAAAAAGATGCCTTTAACAAATGAAGAGTGGAATACTCTTAAAGAGCATCCTCAAAATGGAGTTGATATATTAAAACCTATGAAAGCATTAAATAATTTACAAGAACTTGTATTATATCATCATGAAAAGTATGATGGAACAGGTTATCCGAGCGGACTTAAAGGGAGTGAAATCCCATATCTTGCAAGAATTCTTACTGTTGTAGATAGTTTTGATGCAATGACATCTAATAGGCCATATAATAGGAGAAAAAGCTATGAAGAAGCTATAAAGGAATTAAGAAGATGTAGTGGAACTCAATTTGATCCTGAAATTGCAGAAGCTTTTATAGAAGTAATAAAAGAAAATAAAGATAATCTTGGAAATTTAGCATAGAAAAGTATAAAACATTATATTTAAGCACATATCTAAAGTTAATTAATGATTTTAGAATATGTGTTTATTTTTATTGCAATAGAAGCTGCTATTTTATGTACTATTTTTACAATTAGTAAGAAAAATAATAAAAAATAAACTAAAGTTAAAGATAAAAATATAGCTTGTCTTAAATCATTTAAGACAAGCTATATTTTTACTTTTAAGCATTAACTACAGCAAGTAGAGTATCTGGTTTAGTAACAAGTTCTACATCATCTGGAACTAAAATATCTTTAGCTAATATTTTATCTTCAAATCCCATATCTGATACATTAACTTCTATAATATCAGGTATTTTTGTAGCAGCACCATGGAATTCTAAAGTAGGTGATGCTATTTCTAATATTAAATTTTTAGAAGTTAGTGCTTCTTCACCTACAAAGCTAACAGGAATCTTTAATTTAATAATTTCACTAGGACTTACATTTTGGAAATCAACGTGGATTAATTCTCCTAAATTATTTCTTTGAATTTCTTTTACAATACATAAAATTCTTTTACCATTAAGTTCTAGTGGAATTATTGAACCAAAAGTATTTTCTTTAAGTAATTTAGATAGAGTACCTAAGCTAAGTTTAATTTCTATAGGTGATTCTAAATGATTACCATATATAATACCAGGTACATTTCCATCTCTTCTTATTTTGTGTGTTTTTTCTGAATTACTTCTTGTACAAATCTTAAATGCTTCTATTGACATAATAAATACCTCTTTTCATATTTTCATAAAATAAGTTTTAGTTTAAGTATACTTCATTAAGCTCTAAGCAATATTTAAGAATCTGTTCTATAGTATATCTTTTCTAGGTAGTGCTATAGAGCTTGAAGTTTAAGCTCCAACATTTGCATACGCCTCCTTCGATTGATATATATTAATTATAGCACAATGGAGAAAAATATCCAGTTTACGAAAATATATAATAATATTATAAAAATAGGGAGATTTTTATAATTTAATATGGTATTATATAACAAATAAATATTTTGTGGAGGGAAAGTTTTGGGGAAGTTATTAGTTGTAGTCGATTATCAAAATGATTTTGTAACAGGAGCTCTAGGTTTTAAAGAGGCAGAGAAGTTAGAAGATAAAATATATGAAAAAGTTAAATCTTATTTAGAAAATGGGTGGAAAGTATTATTTACTTATGATACTCACTTTGAAAATTATTTAGATACAAGAGAAGGTAAAAATCTACCTATAGTTCATTGTTTAAAAGGAACAGAAGGACATGACCTATATGGTAAGTTAAAAGAATTTAAAAATAAAGAAAATACACTTCATTATGATAAAGAGGCATTTGGTATTTCACCAAAAGAAATGATTAAATTAGAAGAAACTTTAGGAGAAATAAGTGAAATAGAATTTGTAGGTATAGTTACAAATATGTGCGTTATAAGTAATGCAGTAGTATTCCAGTCTCTTTATAAAGATGCTAATATTATAGTAGATGGAAAGCTATGTAGTAGCTTTGATAGTAATCTTCATAATGAAGCTTTAGATGTTTTAGAAGGATTACAAATAAAAGTTTTAAGATAATTATTTATTGCTTTAGAAATATATTATTTATTTCTAGAGCATTTTTTATTATATATTTTACTAAGGATTATTTAGAAATATAGAGAAATATGTAGTAAAAATTAGAAATGTGTTGTAAAAATAGGAAATATATAATATAATTCAAATTAATCACTGTAAATGAGTGAATTGAAGAGAATAGGGGTATGGGATATGAAAAAACTTAAAAAAATTATTGCTTTATCACTTTTAGGAATTTCTTTAGTAGCTTTTGCTGGATGTAATAAAACAGAATCACCTAAAGACGTTGTATCAGAGTATTTTGAAGATATCAAATTTAATGCTGAAAATGAATTAGTTAATAATGCAATTGAAACAGAAAATGGTGAAGAAGAGGTATTCACAAAGGAGACAGAAGAAGCGCTTAAAGACTTAGTTAAAAAGTTAGAGTATACTGTAGGTGATGAAAAGATAGATGGGGATAAAGCTACTGTTAATGTTACTGTAAAGGGATGTAATTTACTTGAGCTTGTAACTAATACAATGAATGATGCAATGGGCGCAACTGTTGGCGCGATGTTCTCTAATAAAGAAATGGATGATAAAGAAATAAATAATATAGTAAATAAAACATTATTAGAAAATATAAAGAAATCTAAGGTCGATGAAAGAAAAGGAACAGTTACACTAAATAAGAGAGATAACAAGTGGAAGATTAGTACTGATGATGAATTATCAAAATTAGTACTTGGTAATGTTTCAAAATAAATATTAATTTAATAAAAAGTGAGTATATTTTTAAAATATACTCACTTTTTTACATTAAAAGGAGGAATTTTAATATATTAGTATAATTACATAAGTAAAAGGAGGGAGTTTTTATGGGAAAAGAGTTAGTATATGAGTATAAAGATAAATTTTTAATAAGTTCTAAAAAAATAGATAAAGAAAGTTTAAAAAGCCTTTTAGATTATAGAATTAAAATTGATTCATTTATATTAAGAAATTATTTTTTAGATGATATAGAAGAAGAGATTATAAATATTGAAGGTTCTTACGATCTTATAGAATCTTTTAAAAAAATAGATGAAAGGGTAGTTAAAGTAGATATAATAGAAAGGCTTGGGAATATAAGATATATTGGTAAATCAGAAGAAACAGATAATATTGTATTTAATATAAATAATGAATATGTGGCTGAATGTATTTATAATGCTAGAAATGATTTTTTTCAAGGGCTATTTGAAATAGATAAATTTCTAAACTTTTGTTTTAAAGCAAGATTAGATGATTTAATAAGTTATAATATTAAATATTTAATGGAAGAGTTCCCTGATAAGGAAAGACAATATAGATTAATTAAAGAAAGAGATAGATGGTGTATTAGAAGTGTGACTTCTTCTAAAAAGTATAAGAATTATGATAATAAGCTTGTATTATATATGTCTCTTTATATTTTAAATAAGTTAAATTTAGATAAAAATATAGAATTTAATGTGTCTAAATATTATATAAGTGACTCAAATATGAGATTATTTTTTGAAGAGAAAAAAGAATATGAGTTAGATGAAAATAATATTTTAAAATTTGGACTTCTTATAAAAAATAGTGAAATAAAAAATGAGAGCTTTACAGCATATCTTTATTATAAAATTATTAATAAAAGTAATAAAGATGAAGGGTTTATTGGAATACATGATTTTAAAGAAAAATTATTTTCAGTAAAGCACAATATAAGTGAATCAAGTTTAATAAGTAAATTTAATAATATTTTAAATATAGAAAAGTACAAAGATGAAGTGTTACGTTATGCAAAAGATATAATTAATGCTGATGAGCTTACTGATATAATTTTAGATAGAATAGTAAATGAGGTTGTAAAGGTTAAAAATAAATTTGCATCAAATACAAAGGATGAAATTAAAAGATTAAAAGATTATGAATTTGCAGAAAGATCTATAAAGCTTATGGATGCTTTAAATAAAATAAATAGTTTAGAATTAGATATAGATGAGAAAATATATCTTCAATATATATATGATAAAGCAATTACAGATACTTTAAGAGGGAAAAGAAGAAAGTAAAAATTAATGGCTAGTAAAATTATTTACTAGCCATTAATTTTATTTGTCTTCTTTTTTAGCGTCTTTATTTAAGCCACAAGGTACCCATGGATAATCTGGACTTGATGGGTCACAAGGATCTGTAGGGTTAACATTTTTATTAGTATTATTTATATCCTTTTCATAAGCACCTTCAACTTCATTGTTATCAACTACGTCACGTTTATCTATCATAATAACATCTCCTATCTAAAAAATTCTCTTACCTTTTATAAAATTATTATATATTAAATAATAATAATTATCAACAAATAAAATATGAATTATTTTCTTTATTTTAGTTTTTACTATAATAGCAAGTCTTATTCAATACATTAATAGTTTATTATATGCTATATAAGAAGAGCTTGTTATACGTTTAAAATCTTTAATAGATTTAATATTACATATATAAATTTATACAGTTAATTTTCTAATTAATAAAATTAATTTTATTAATTGAATATTAAATAAAGTAACCCTTTCTTCTTTTGACTTTTTTTTCTATAGTATTATACTTTTTTATAGAATGACAAATTAATAGAAAGAGGGAGTGGTATGAAAGGTGAGAAGGTAAAAGGAAAAAATAAAAAATTATTATTTAGTTTTACTGCTATAGGAATTTGGGTAGTAATGCTAATAGTACTTTTGATTTCATCTCCATCTTTAACTAACCTTGTAAGTACAAAAGGTGGAATTAAACTGCCAAATGGATATTCAGATAGAATAGCAGATGAATTAAAAGATAATTTGAAGTTTAATAGTAATAATACCTATTTAGCAGTATTTCATTCAAATACTGGATTAACGAAGGAAGATAAAGATAATATCAAAAAAACAATAAATAATATAATAGAGAATAAAAATGATCTACATATAACGAATGTATTAGATAACTTTAGTAATCCTGAGTTAGATTCCGAGTTAGTTTCAAAAGATAACAAAACGATAATAGCATCTTTAACAGTAAATCCTAAAGGCGTTACTACGAAAGAAATAATAAATGGAATTGAAAGTAAATTAAGCACAAAAGGTGTTGAGACTTATCTTACTGGTAACAATCCAATAGAATCAGATGTTAACTTAGCAGCCCAAAAAGGGTTAAATAAAACAGAAGGAATAACTATAGTATTTATACTAGTGGTATTAGTAATCCTATTTAGATCAATAGTTACTCCATTTATTCCATTAATTACAGTTGGAGTAAGTTATCTTGCATCACAATCTGTTGTAGCAATTTTAGCTAGTAAGTTTAATTTTCCGCTTTCAAATTATACTCAAATATTTATGATATGTATATTATTTGGGATAGGAACAGATTATTCTATATTATTACTAGACAGGTTTAAAGAAGAACTAGCAAGTGGAAAAGATAAGTATGAAGCTACAATTAATACTTATAAAACAGCTGGAAAAACAGTAATATTTAGTGCAACTCCAGTGTTTGTAGTTTTTGCATCACTAAATTTTATTTCCTTTAATCTTTACAAAAGTGCAGTAGCAGTAGCAGTTGGAATATTATTTTTAGTCTTTGGACTATTTACAATTGTTCCTTCTTTAATGATGTTACTTGGAAAGAATATATTCTGGCCAGTTAAGAGTAAAGTGAAGGTTAACGAAAATAAATTATGGGGAAAGCTTGGAAACTTCGCATTTAGTAGACGTATATTAACATTAGTTATAATCGGTATAATTACAATAATTCCTATTTTACTAAATAATTTTAGTGAATCATTTAATAATTTAAATGAAATTGGAGATAACTACCCATCAAAGAAAGGATTTAATATTGTAGCAGATAGTTTTGGAATTGGTAAAGTATCACCTGTAACTATTTATATTGAAAATGATGATAATTTAAAAGCACCTGAATATATTGCATTAATTGAAAAAATATCTAATAACCTAAAAAATGCAAGCAGTGATGTTAAGTCTGTATTAAGCGTTACAAGACCAATAGGAAATAGATTAGATCAAATATATGTAAATTATCAAGCAGGACAAGTTACTAGTGGTGTAAACAAAGCTACAAATGGTTTAAATACTATTAAAAATGGTTTAGATAGTGCAGGTAATAAGATACAAGCTTCTAAATCAAAATTAAATTCAGCAAAAGAAGCTGCAGGTAAGCTTCAAAATGGAACTTTAGCAACTGAAAATGGAGTAGATCAGCTTCAAAAAGCTTTAAATGAATTAGATAACAGTATTAATTTAGAACATAATGGAGCGAATGAATTAAAAGCTGGTGTGGAAAATGCTAAAAGTAAATTAAATGAGCTAAAATCAGGTCAAGAAAAACTTCATGATGGATATGAACAAGTAGGAAATGACTTAAATAAAATAGCAAAAGAATTAAATGAAGCAAATTCCGTTAAAAACAATCTAATTAAAGTAGATGAAAAAAGATTAAAAGCATTAATTGGAACTACAAAGACAGATGTAGAAAAGTTTATTAATGATCATCCAGAACTTAATAATGATAAAGATCTTCAAAACTTCATAAAAGATTTTGAATCTTTAAACCAAAATATTAGTAGTTTAGATGTAGATAAATTAAATAAAAAGTATGAAGAAATAGAAGGATATATTAATAAAATAAACGAATTAAATAAAGATATTAATGCTTTAGCTAGTGCAATGAATGAATTAAATTCAAAGTCAAATGAAGTTACAGGAGGACTTACAGAATTTAATAATGGACTTTCAAAAGTTGAAAGTGGATTAGATGCATTAGATAGTGGTCTTGATAAATCACTAAATGGTGGAGATAAAATTTCTAAAAATGTTCCACAAATATCAGAAGCACTTCAAAAGATTGCTAAAGGACAAGGTGAAATAAAGAGTGGATTTAGCAAGTTTAAATCACAAATAAATGAATTAGGACAAGGTTTAAATAAAGGCGCAGACGGTATTAATGAAATAGAAAATGGAATAAAATATGCAAATGGTTATATAAATGATTGGGCTAACCTTTCTTATAATTTCTCAGGAATATCAATTCCTATGCAAATATATAGTAATAAAGATTTTAATGATGCTCTAAATCAATATATAACACCAGATGGAAAATTAACAACAATTCAAGTTATGATTAATAAAAATCCATATTCAAATGAGGCAGTTAATGAAATTTCAAAACTTGAAGATATAGTTAAGTATAGCGTTGAAGGAACTAAGCTTGAAAATGCAAATATAGGGGTTGGAGGAATAGCAAGTACAACATATCAAACTAAGATAATGGCAAAAGCTGATTATAATAAAGCTTTAGTATTTGTTATAGTTGGAGTATTTATTGTCCTAGTTGTTATTTTAAGATCTCTTGTTATGCCAGCATATTTAGTTGCATCACTTATATTAACTTACTTTACTTCAATAAGTATAGTACAAATTATAGTTCAAAAAATAATGGGTTATCCAGGAATTTCATGGATAACAGCATTCTTTGGATTTGTAGTATTAATGGCACTTGGTATAGATTATTCTATATTTATTATGACAAGATTTAATCAATACGAGAATATGGAAATTAAAGAACGTATGATTAAAACTATGAAGATAATCGGAGGAGTAGTAATGTCTGCTGTAATTATATTAAGTGGTACATTTGCAGCGTTATTACCATCTGGAGTACTTTCATTAGTTGAAATATCTATGGTTGTATTAACTGGAATAATTCTATATGTTGTAGTTATATTACCATTATTTATACCAGCTATGGTTAGAACATTTGGAAAGTATAATTGGTGGCCATTTAAAGCACTTAAAGAAGAAATGAAAAAGATGAAAAATAATAAAGATACTGATACAAAAAAAGAATAAAATTTTAGATTTCAAGAAAGAAGTTAGGTTACTACTTAGCTTCTTTCTATTTTTATAGCAAGTAATCAAATGTGATTACTTATTGTGTTATAATTACAATAATATTGAAGCTTATAAATGATAAAAATAGGAGGAATAAAAATGAGAATAGAACATATTGCAATGTATGTAAATGATTTGGAAGCCACTAAGGAGTTTTTTGTTAAGTTTTTTAATGCATCATCTAATGATAAATATAATAATCCTAAAACAGGATTACAAACTTATTTCTTAACATTTGAAGACAATGCAAGACTTGAGATAATGACACGTCCTGATGTAGTTTCTTCAAAAAAATCACTAATGCAAACAGGATATATACATTTAGCATTTAGTGTTGGAAGTAAAGAGAAAGTAGATGAATTGACAACTGAACTAAAAGAAGCTGGATATGAAGTCTTAAGCGGGCCACGTACAACTGGTGATGGATATTATGAAAGTTGTATATTGGGGCCAGAAGGTAATCAAATTGAAATAACTGAATAGTTAAAATTAATAAATACAAATCAATTAAAGGATATCCAATTGGATATCCTTTAATTCGTAATATTTTAAAATTATTCATTAAAGTAACTCTACAAATTGGAATTTGTTATATTGATGTTTCAATTTCAAATCCCAGTTCATGCAAAACAAGATCATCAGCAATTATTATCATCCCAAATCTGTATGTTGTTTTTATTCATATTATCAATTATTTTTCCATATACAACTTTAAGTTTGGGTAAATCATAAATATTAGCTAATCTAAAATTCATTTAATCAACCTCTAAATTCCTGCTTATCTTCCTTGAATTTCTTCAATTTTACTGTATAAAATATCGATAGCTTCCTTTTCATTATTTTCATCGTATAAATTTTCTAAATTATAAAAATCTGTATAGTTTATAGTATTTTTTTGTATCCACTTAAATACTGATGGAATTACTCCTAAATCTTCACAAATAAATTGATAATTTTCCTCTTTTATTTTCATGTCCATTTCTAAACAAAGTGTTTGAGTCATAAATATTCCTGGAGCATTATTAAAACCCTTGGCAACTCGCAATGCTATTTCATCAATATCTGAAACGGATATTTTTTTGATATCTTCTTTGTACTATTAGTATATATTTTTACTTCTACATCATCCACACCTAACGCCCATGGACTTCTTGAGTACATTTTTCTAGGAAACTCCTTACCATTAATAATAACCGAAACAATTACCTTACCAGATTTTAGAGCATCATCTAAATTACTTTTTAGACTATTTGTTAAAGATTTACTTGTAAAATCAAGCATATTCCCATCTCCCTTTACATTTAACATTATAATACAATTATTAATAATATTTACATTAATTATACATGAATAATATCAAATTTAAAACAAAGCCCAAATAATTGATAGATAATAATGTGTTATAATAGAAAGATAGATTTAATATCTAGCTATGGAGGTAATGATGGCTATAAATAAAAACACAAATGAAAGATTTAACTATAACAAGGCACAAAAAACGAACAAAAATTTTATGTATAAAGATTTAAGAAGAGCTAATTGCTATAATAGTGATTTTTCTGGATCAAATTTTAATTATGCAAGCTTTAGAGGAGCACATTTTAAATCATGTGACTTCTTTGGATGTTCATTTGAATGGGCAGAATTTATTGCAAGTAACTTAAAAAAGAGCAAGTTTAAGAAAGCTACTTTTAAAAATGTAGTATTTGAAGCCGTAAATTTAGATGGTGCAGATTTTACAGGAGCAAAATTTGAAAATGCTATTTTTATAGATACAGATATGAGTAAAGCTATTAACTTAGAGTTTTTAGAAGAAGAGGTTACTATATTAGATAGTATGCCAGAATTAAAGGTAAGTGAAGATCTTTTAAAAGCTTTAAATCATGCAATGACTAATGAACATATTAAAAAATCAAGAGTACTTGATACTAAAGAAGGAAATATTAACTCTGTAAGTGTAATGAGATTATTAGATAAATTTAATGAGAAAGCTTTAATTTCAGGATTAAATATTGCTTATGATAGAATAGATAAGGATTTTTGTACATTAAGTTATATAATTAAATCTATAGAAAGATACGGAAAAGAAGGACTTCTTTAAGTAAAAACTATTTAGATTATTTAAATAGATATTAAAATAAATGAAGTTATAAAATTTAATAATTATTGTTTAACTTAAGAATAAAGGATAAGCACTTAGTGCTTATCCTTTATTTTATGTTTAATTATAAATAACATAATAAAAAGTAGAGCTTGGTATCCGGCGAAAGACAACCCAAGCTCTACAGGTAATTAGCACTTACGTACCAACTGCTAGACTATAATAGCATGTACTAAACAAATAGTCAACAAATAAATTAGTTTAAATTTAATTATTATAAGATACACTGTATCTTATGCACAAAAATCTGTATATCATGTAAAATGCTTGTAAATGAAAATTTGAGATTATATAATTTAGTTAAGCTAGCAAACAGAAAATAGTAAATACACCGGTGGAGAGAAAAAATGATTAAAATTGGAATTTGTGATGATGACAAAAATATTATACAAAAGATAAAAGACTATATAAGTGAGTATAAGGGGGACAAGTGCACTATAGAATCATATAATTCTGGAGAAGAACTTATAGAAAATAAGAAAAAGTTCGATGTAATATTCCTTGATATCGATATGGAAGGAATTGATGGAATAGAAACAGGAAAGAAAATAAGAGACTATGATAAAAATGTAAAAATAATATATGTTACAAGCTTTACTGATTATGTTAATTTGGCTTTTAAAGTTCATGCTTTTTTATATTTGAACAAGCCTATAAAAAAAGAAGAAATACATAATGCTTTAGATGAAGTAATTTCTTATAAAGATAACAGTGAAGAAAAGGAGCTTATAGAATTTAAAACTGACGAGGGGGTTATAAGAATAGAACCAAAAGAGATTTATTATTTTGAATATATAAATAGAAAAGTTAATATAAAAACCAAAGATAAGATTTATAAAATAAAAGAAAAGATAACAGATACTGCAAATGTTATGAGTAAATATGGTTTTGTTATGCCTCATAAAAGTTTTACAGTTAATCTTTTTTATGTAAAATCAATAAAAGGATATGACATCTTTATGATGGATGGAAGTGTAATACCATTATCGCAGAAAAAATCAGTAGAATTTAGGGAAAGATTAAATATGTTTTTAGAAAACTGTATTTAATAGGGGATAATATATGATTAAAGATTCAGTGAGTATAGTATATCAAATATTATCTATATTATTAGGAATATTTTCAACTTATATAATATTTGATTTTTTAAAGAGATTTAATAAAACAATACATTATAAAAAATATATTTACATAGTAGCATATATAATATTTACTTCTATTATGTTTAAAATTTCTAATATGCCAAATGAAATTTTAAGAATGATGATAACTATAATTTGTACAGTTTTTGTAGGTCACTTTCTTTATAATAATAAGAAAATATTTATATTGTATTACAGTATATTTATAGTTATTTTGTTTTCTTCTCAAGTTATAATAACAAGTTTATTTGATTTAAGTTTTTATTATCTAGAAAACAATTTTAGTAGTATTGAAGTATATCTACTTACGCTTTCTACTATAACACAGTTTTTTAGTTTAATAATTTCAAGATTTTTAATAATATGTTTTAAAAACAAGAGAATACAAATATTAAGCAAAAAGCAATATTTAAATTTTTTAATATTACCTTTATTTAGTACATTCTATATGGTTACTTTATTAACGTATGTGAGTATGTATATGTCCGTTCAAGATATTACATTACTTATAGTAAATTTTGTATCAATTATAATTTTAAACATTTTTATTACTAATATATTTCAGTCTATATCAAGAAATAATGAATTAAAAAATGAAGTTATACTTTATGAAAATCAAGCTAAAATGCAATATGATTATTATAGTACTTTGGAAAGTAAGTATAAGAATTCTAGAAAATTAATTCATGATATGAAAAATCATTTAAATACAATTGAAGAGTTATATAAAATAAATGAAGGGGACAAAGCTAAAACATATACGGAAGATATGTACTTGATGATGGATAAATTATCTCAAAAATATTATACAGATAATAAAGTGCTAAATATTCTTTTAAACGATAAAGTTCAAAAGGGGGAAGAATTCAACATTAAGTTTATTTGTAAAATTGGTGATGCAAATTTAGATTTTATAAAAGATATAGACTTAACTACTATTTTTGCAAACCTTTTAGATAATGCAATAGAAGGATCTAAAGATGTTTTAGAAGAAAGGGTTATAACTTTAAAAATAGATAAATTTAATCAATTTATAGTTATAAATATAATTAATAATATTAGCGAAATACCTATAAAAGATAAAAAATATTTTAAATCAAGTAAGAAAAATCACAAAGGATTAGGAATTCAAAATGTAAATATAGCTTTAGAAAAATACGAAGGGAATATGAGAATAGATTATGACAATAAAACTTTTAAAGTAAATATTATTATTCCAATTTCCTAAAAGATAAAAGGGGGAAGGTAAATATATGAATATTATATATTGGTTTATAAGTTTAATAGTTCCATTTACTATGATTTTTATGGGAAAGGTGCTTGAAAGCAATCCTCCTAAAGAAATAAATGACTTCTATGGATACAGGACAAAGAGATCAGAAAAATCCCAAAAAGCTTGGGATTATGCTCAAGTTAAATGTGGAAATACTTGGTTTAAATTTGGTATAGGATTATTAATTATAGCTATAATTAATAATCTATGTATTCCTATAAAAATAGAAATTTTAAGTGTTGTTAATATAGTTATTGGAGTTTGTGCCTTAATCATAACAATACCTTATGTTGAAAATAAATTAAAGAAAAAATTTGGGTAATTATAAAGGGGTAATTTAAATGGATATGATAGAATTAGGTAATGTTTTATTTATACTTTTATTAGCTGCGATATTTTGGATATTTAAGCCTATTAGACTTATTGCAGGATTTATGTTTGAATCAGATGAAAAGATTAATAAGTATAATAAGGATAAAGTTTGTAAGTGCATATCAATATGGCTAGTATGTTTAAGTTTATTAATGGTAGCTAGTTCTTATTTTAAAATGGACAGTGGTACTGAATTACTTATTACAATAATTATGGTTATTGTATTATTGGTTGTTTTAAATTCAAAGAAAATGAAAAGTAATAAAGGGGTAGTGTAATATGAAAAAGTTATTATCTGTTGTTATGGTATTATTTTGTGGAATTATAATTGTAGGATGTGGTACAAAAAAACTAAGTAGTAATTTTAGTGAGGAAAAGTTAAAAGCAGCAGCTGAAGAAACTATAAATAATTTAAATAATAATAAATATAATGAAATAGTAAATGGTTCAACTGTAGCTTTAAAAGCACAGTTACCTAAAGATAAAATAAAAGAAGCATGGGAGCCACTTCAAGAACATCTTGGAAAATATAAAGAAATAAGCAAAATATCATTCCAAGAAAAAGATGGACTTGCTGTAGTAGTTGCAATTGCACAATATGAAGAGGGAAAAGTTCAATTTACTCTATCTTATGATGAGGATATGAAGCTTGCAGGAATTTATATGAAATAGTAGTTTTATTTTAAAAGAATATTGATAAATTATAATGATAAAAGTGGACGGTATAGACTGTCCACTTTTTATTTATTATTCATAATAAATAATATATGCTAATAGATTAAATGGTTATATAAAACATCAATTTATTTATTACGAATAATATTTAAGTGTGCTAATATTTTTACATTTAATATAATTCTTTTTCTAAGGCATTTAAAAAATTATATAAAATCTTAGTTCGTTTTTCTGCAATGTTTTTCGCAGTTTCAGTATGATTACTATATATGGAAAAATATTCATGACTTTGATAAAATTATTATAGGGGTTAAGAAAAATAAAGGGGGAATATAAAAATGGAGATAGCTAAGGCGGTTTTAAAGAGTTTTGCTATCTATTTAATAATTTTACTTATGATAAGTTTTTCTAGGGAGCATATAGATAAAATATATTTTAATATAATATTTTTTATAGGTGGTTTATCTCTTATAATAATCTTCTTATATAAGATAATAAAATTAAAAAGAAAATATAAAAATATAGATTTAAATAGTATAGTAATAAAGATAAAAACTTTAAATTGGATACGAGATATTTTTCTAATTGTAATTCTTATTATACCAAGCCTTTGCTTAATTTTGGGAGAAAGTGATGAAGGATATTTTATAAATTTTACTGATAGAGCAACAGGAGTATTTTTAATAATAGCATTATTAATGAATCTAATATACGATGTTATAGATAGTAATAAATATGTAAATTTAGAAGGATACCTTTGTGAGGGAGAATTAAAGAGTTGGAATAATATTAATGAAGTAAAGGCTAAAAGGATTTATTTTGGTAATGCTAAGAGGATATATCTTATAGGTGACAAAAATATAAGTTTAATAGAAGTTAATAATAAGGATTATGAGACTTTAAGTGGCTATATAATAAATAATATTGGATTTAATATTAAAGAATCTATGTAAAAGATAATAATTATAAAATTTATTTGACATTTTTTGCATTTCATAATAATATTTAGACAAGATAGATTTCAATAAAAATATAAAAAAATGAGGTGCTTTATGAGCGGGGTAGTATCTAAATAGATAAAATTAATAGTTAAATAAATCTTAAAAGAAAGGTATAGTATACCTTTGTTTGCTATGGGTTTATTTAGTTAATCTATGAAGATACAACTAGCTAAAAGGTGTCCTATTTATATTTACTAAAAAATAGTCTTACTATTTTTATATGTATAAGTATGATTTTTAAGCTGTGGAGTGTCCACAGCTTTTTTTGATATATAAGAAGAAGTCTATCTTATGTATCTTTATAGAATTATATAAATTAAAATAATTTCTATAAAAGGAGATAAAACATGAATAAAAGTACATTTGAGAAATTACAATATAATGAATTAAAAGAGATGATAAAAGCTTACTGTGTAAGTAGTTTAGGAAAAGATTTAATAGATAAATTAGAGCCAACTTCTAATTTGCAATTAGTAGATAAAAGATTAAATGAGACAAGTGAAGGTAGAAAAATCTTAGATATGGCAAGCTATATTCCCCTTGAAGGAATATTCAATATAAAAAGTATTATAGATAATATTGATAAAGGAATGGTAGCAGACCCTGGAGAATTAATTACTATTTGTGATTTTCTAAGAGGTTCTAGAAAAATAAAAGAGTTTATGAAAGATAAATCCTTTTATGCAAAAACTTTAAGTAGTTATGCTGATTCCATATATGAATATAGAGGTATAGAGGAAGAGATAGAAATATGCATAAAGGGTAATATGGTAGATTCAAATGCAAGTAAAGAGTTAAAAAAAATAAGAAGACAAATAATTAATATTGAAGAAAAGATTGAGGAGAGACTTAAAAGATTTTTACAAAATAGTTCTAATAAAAAATATATACAAGAATTCTATGTAAGTAAGAGAAATGAAAGATTTACTATACCTATAAAAGCATCTTATAAAAATCAAGTAGAAGGAACTATTATTGAGGCATCATCAAAGGGTTCCACTGTATTTATAGAACCAGCTGTTATATCAAAATATACAACTGAACTTACAATATTAAAGTCAGAAGAAGCAATTGAGGAATATAGAATATTAGCTGATCTTACTAATCTTATATTTGAAAAACTTAAAGAAATTAAAATTAACATAGAAGTAATAGCTGAATATGATATGATTTTTGCTAAAGCAAAATACAGTAAAGCAAATGATGGTATAAAGCCTATAATAAACAATCATGGATATATAAATATTGTAGGAGGAAAACACCCATTATTAAAAGGAAATATTGTACCATTAGATTTTAAAATAGGTGAAGATTATAGAAGTTTAATAATAACAGGTCCTAATGCTGGTGGTAAAACTGTAGTATTAAAAACTGTTGGACTTCTTACTTTAGCTACATTAAGTGGTTTCCATATTAATGCAAAGGAAGGAACAAATATATCTGTATTTGAAAATATATTTGTTGATATAGGAGATAATCAAAGTATAGAAAACTCATTAAGCACATTCTCATCTCATATGAAGAATTTATCTAATATAATAAATAATAGTAACAAATCAACATTAATATTATGCGATGAAATAGGAAGTGGTACTGATCCAAATGAAGGTGCAGGACTTGCAATTGCAATATTAGAGGAATTATATCATAAAGGATGTATTACAGTTGCAACTACTCATTATGGGGAAATAAAGAATTTTTCAGAAGGACATAGCGATTTTGAAAATGCAGCTATGCAATTTAAAAATGATACATTAGAACCATTATATAAATTATTAATTGGGAAATCAGGAGAAAGTAATGCTTTATGGATTTCAAAGAAAATGGGAATAAGAGAGTCAGTTCTTGAAAGAGCAAAGAGATATATACAGGATAAAGATTATAATTTTGAAAAGATTAAAGATAGTAAAGTAAAAAAAGAAATAGAAAATATTGATGAATTATTAGAAGATAAAAAAGAGGTTAAATTTAATATTGGAGATAAGGTATTATTATTAGATTATAAAAAGTCTGGAATAGTATACAAGGAAGAAGATGACTTTAATAATGTAACGGTGTTTTATAATAAAGAATTTATTAAAGTTCATATAAGTAGACTGAAATTAGAAATTAAGGCAACTGAACTTTATCCAGAAGGATATGACTTAAATTCATTGTTTGTAAGTTATAGTGATAGAAAGCTTGAAAGAGATATTGAAAGAGGATCAAAAAAAGCCCTTAAAAAGATTCAAAAGGAAATAAGAAATAGATGTTAATAGATTAGATATTAGATAATCTATTTAGAATAAGACAATGTAAGGATTTAAAATCCATATATTGTCTTACTTTTAATTTAATTAAGTTTAATCTTACTATGTTTAATTGAAATAGAAACAATTATAGCTCCAATTAAGAAGAATAAATTATAAATGAAATTAAAAAGATTTTTGTAAATGAAAAATAACATATACTTACTATTAAATTGAATATTATTAAAGTAATAAAATAAAAATATGAAATGGAGATTGATATGTATGAATTTAAACATAAGAAGAGTAGATAAGAAAAACTTTAAAGATATTTTATCTTTAAAAGTAAAAAACGAGCAAATGGGATTTATTGAAACAACAAAAGAATGTTTAGATGAAGCTAAAGAAGAGAGCTTTTGGAGACCTGTTGGAATTTATGATGATAGTACTTTAATCGGATTTGCTATGTATGGTTGTTTTAAGGAGGATGGAAAGGAAGATAGGATTTGGCTTGATAGATTTTTAATTGATAAAAGATTTCAGGGTAGAGGATATGGGAAACCTACATTAAAACTTTTAATAGAAAGATTAGTAAATGAATATAATTGTACTAAAATTTACTTAAGTATATATGATGATAATGTAAATGCCATTAAATTATATGAAGATTTAGGATTTAAATTTAATGGAGAGCTTGATATAAATGGAGAAAGGGTAATGGTTAAAAATATAATATAAATTAAAGGAGCTATATAATATAGCTCCTTTTTATGGTTATAGTTCTTTTTAGTAATTACAAATATTTTAATTCGTTGTGATATAATATTCTTAAAATGTAAAAATAAGTATGGGGATAGTAAAAATGGGAGGGGTAAAGTTGAAAAAGATAATATGGATAATTACATATATTTTTATAATATATACAGCTATAGTGTTATATTCAGTTATACCAACAAGAATAACGAAGGACAAGCCACTTGATAAAGACGATATTAAGTTAAAAGTACATCTTGAAGTAAATTCGGGGCCAACTCATTATGTAGAAGAAGATACAGAAAAGTTAAAAGAAGCAATTAAAGATAAATATCCAGGAAAGGAATATCCTAATAAAGATAAGATATATGTTAATCTTGAAGGGAATCTGCCTTATGATGAAGTTGCAGATCCAGCAAGCTTAGGGGATTTTAATGTGTATGGAAAAGTTATTAATGTGAAAGATTCTTACCTTGGAGAAATATTTGTACCAGTTATTGATGTAGCGTATACTGATGCAAAGCTAGCACCTTGTTTTAGGGATAATAGTTCAATTATGCTACTGTACATTGTATTATTTTATCCAATATTTTTAATTATTATAGGGGTAATACTAGCTATAGTATTAATAAAAAAACATAGGAAAAAGTAAATTATGCATAATAGGTATATTTACATAATGATTAAGTGAGTACGTTATAATTAAGATTACTTACGAAGAGAAGATTAATTAAATGGCTATTCTTTTTTATATTTATAAAGAACTTACTATACAATTAAATAATTAAATATTGGAAGATATAAAAAACTAGTATTTTCAAGTACTAGTTTTTTTATATTATTAAATACTAATATGAATAGTTAATTAAAATGATAGATAGAATTAGCCAAATATTAACAAGGGTGAATAATTTCTTATCAATGTTATATTTAAATTTGTAAGTATAGTAAATTTTTGTTAGGAAAATTAAAAAATAGATACCGATTACAGTTTGTTAGTATAAATAATGGTTTCATATTAAAAGATTACAAAAATACTTTGAATGTAAAAAAGTAGTGAAGAGATTTGTAGTGTTATAATAGCCTCAAGCAGTGGATATAAAAGGGTATGTTAAAATGATAAGATTTATTTACATAACCTTGTATATCTAAAATGCTTATTAAATATTTTAATTTATTAAGGAGGAATTTTAGATGAACAAGAATCTAGAAGAAAAAAGAAACAGAACTATAGGAGTAGGACTAAATAAAATAAGAAAGGTTAGAGCTCCAAAAGTTGATAAGACTGCTATTAGTCCATATAATCGTTACTGCGATGGTTATGGAATGCCAGGTGCTTATGGAAATGGATATGTATCAGTTCTTACAGTATCAGTTGGAACAGTTAAAAAGACTGATGACTTTTTATTAGATGGAATAGTTTCATATGATAGAGCTGAAATAAATGATGCTTATGTTGGACAAATTAATATGCTTACAGCTTCATCATTCTGTGGAATTGCAGGACAAGTTTGGGGGCATGATTTAGCAGCACATGAATCAATAGCAAATGATGAAATTAAAGCTATATTTGAAGTAAAACAATATGATGGAACACCACTTAAAGTATATGATGCAAAACCATTATTAGAAGCTGGTATAGAATTATTTGGTACAGAAAAAGAAAGAAGATTTACTACAGCACCAGGTGCTCATGTAATATGTGCAAACAAGAGTGTTACATCTTATAGACCAAAAGAAGATAGACCATTAAAAGATGGAGAAGCATATGGAGTTTGGTCATTTATTGCAATATCACTATCAAATGATAGAGATCACTGTGCTGATTTATTTATAGAAGATGCTGGTCTTTGGACAAAGAATGATAATGAAGAAGATTTATTAAAATTCTTAGAAGAACATAGAAAATCAGTAGTTTGGTCAGTTGTTGAATGTGGAAAGGATTCACACGTATTATTTGAAAGAACTTATGTTGGATTTGCTTATACAATAATGAAACCAGGTGAAATAGGAAATGCTTTAACTTGTGCACCTTATGTAACTCTTGCAAGAGATGCTGTTCCTTCAACTGGATTCCCAAGTTTAAATAATATTACTCTTCCAGAATGGTTAGATGAAATGGGATTTAAACCATTAACTGAATGTATAAAAAAATAATCGCCTAATTCAAAGTAAAAAGAATTTAGGAGGCGGTTATTATGGCAGATAAAAGTAGTAATACTAGTAATGCTAGCAGTGATAACAGCAAAAAATTAGGTGTAGTAGCCTTAGCTGGTGTTGTTATTAGTGCTATGCTAGGTGGTGGGGTTTATAATTTACCTCAAAATATGTCCCAAAATGCTTCAGCAGGTGCAATATTAATTGCTTGGGTTATAACTGGTATTGGTATGTGGTTTATAGCAAATACATTTAGAATACTTGCAGCTGCAAGACCAGATGCAACAACAGGTATATATGCATATGGAGAACTTGGATTTGGGAAATTTACAGGTTTTTTAATGGCATGGGGATACTGGATATGTAATTCATTCGCAAATGTTGGATATGCAGTACTTTTAATGGATTCACTTAATTATTTCTTCCCAGGTTACTTTAAAGGGGGAAATAACTGGCTATCAATTGCTTGTGGATCATTAGTACTTTGGATTATATATTTTGTAGTTTTATCAGGAGTTAAACAAGCTACTTTCTTAAATATTATTGGAACAATAGGTAAATTAGTACCTCTTGCAATATTTTTACTAATACTTGTTGTATCATTTAAAGCATCACTTTTTTTTACAGATTTCTGGGGATTAAAAACTGTAGCTTCAGTGCATGATTCTGCACTTGGAGGATTACTTCCTCAAATTAAAAGTACAATGCTTGTAACTTTATGGGTATTTACAGGGATTGAAGGTGCAGTCGTTGTATCTGGTAGAGCAAAATCTCAAAAAGATGTTGGTAAAGCAACATTCTTAGGATTTTTAACTTGTTTATTATTATATACAGCACTTTCACTTTTACCACTTGGAGTTTTCCCACAAGGTGAAGTGTCAACAATGGCACCTCCATCAACAGCAGCTGTTTTAATGGGTGTTATAGGTAAATGGGGAAGTATAATTATGAATGTTGGTGTAATTATAGCAATATTAAGTTCATGGCTTATTTGGACAGTTATGCTTTCAGAGCTTCCATTTGCAGCAGCTAAAGATGGTACATTCCCTAAAATATTTAGAAAAGAAAATAAAAATGAATCACCATCATTTTCATTACTTGCATCAACTATTGTAATGCAAATAATATTAATCTTTGTACATTTTGCAGGGAATGCTTGGAATATGATGCTTAGTATAACAAGTGTTATGGCATTACCTTGTTATATTGCTTCAACTTTATATCTTTATAAAATAGCTTCTAAAAATGATAATTATCCAAAGATATTTGCAAGCCGCAAATATGCTGTAGTAACTGGTATATTAGGTACTTTATATGGTCTTTGGCTAATTTACGCAGCAGGTCTTGAATACTTATTAATAGCACTTGTAATATATGCTATAGGTATTCCAGTATTTAAGAAAGCTAGAAAAGAAACAAGCCCCAATGCACCTGAATTTACTAAGATAGAAAGATACGTGGCAATTGGCCTTATAATTCTTGGTATTATAGGGTTAATATATCTATTTAAATTTATGTAATTTAAATCAAAAAGAACCTTCTCTTTTAAGAAAAGGTTCTTTTTTATTTATATTTGGAATAATATTAAAAAAAAATTAATTTAGATAATGCCAAAAAATGAGATAATTAAAGGCTTTTAAAGAGAAATATATACAGATATTTATAATAATTGGCATTTGATTAACAAAAAATTAAATGAATTACAGATAAATACTATGTATAATTTTAAATGGAATTTAAGTAATTGGAAAAACACATAAAATAAGGAGTAAATAATGATTAGGAAAAATTTATTTTTATTAACTAGTGTAATAACTGTAATAGTAGCATTAGGTTTATCATTTATGGGGGTTAAATGTAAACAGTATAAAGATTATTTAGGAGCAGGAATAGAAGCTATGGAAAATAAAAACTATGCTATGGCAGCTGAAAATTTAAAAAAGGCTTCTAATATATATAACAAAAATAAAGAGGTTACTTCTCTTAAGGAAGCTGTATTAAATTATAATAAAGCAAAGGAACAATATGATAATGAAGATTATAAATCAGCACAAGAATATTTAAATAAAATACCTAATGTTTATAATAATTATGACATAAAAGATGATGTTGATGATCTTAAAAATAATATTAAGATTAAATATGGTGAGTTATGTGAAGCAAAAAATAAATAAAACATATAATTCTGGGGGGAGATACATATGAAGAAAAAACATATAATAATAACTTTAATAGTTATAATAATAATTATAGCAGCATGTATAATTGGGTTCTATGTATATAGAAATTCAGCTATAAATAAACAGATAGAAAAGGCTGATTCATTAGTAAATGATAGTGAATACGATAAAGCTTTAGCGCAATATGAATTAATATTAGATAATGATTCAGATAATAAAAAGGCAAAAGAAGCAAAAGAAATGCTTGAAGAATATTTACATGCTAAAAAGCTTTATGATGAAGGAAAGCTAGATGAAGCAAAAGAGTCTATAGAAAAGATAAATAAATCTTATGAAAGCTATAATAATTTCAAAGATAATATTGAAGGATTAAGAGAAAAAATTAATGAGGGCTTAAAGACTAATAAAGATATTGATAGTAGCATAAGTAAGGCAAGAGATCTAATAGAAAACAAAAAATATGAAGAAGCTAAAAAAGTTCTTGATAAAATAAACAGTAGTGATTTAAAAGAAAATCAAAAGCAAACAATTGATGACTTAAAAGGAAGAGTAGATTCAGAAATTAAAAATAAGGAACAGAGTAAAAAGGAAAGCTTAGCTACGGAAAGAATAAAATTTTTAAATGAGCTTAATGATATACAAAAAGATATAAATGAGATGCCAGCAGGAGATACTACAGCAGAGATGCATGAATTTGCAGATAATGAATATAAGCTATGGGATAATGCTTTAAATAAAATATATAGATATTTAAAAAATAATTTACCACAAGATAAATTTAAAGCATTAGAACAAGATGAAGTTAGATGGATAAAAGAGAAAGAAGCTAAAGCAAAGGATGCGGCAGATAAATTTAAAGGTGGAACAGCAGAACCAGTAGTTTATTTAGGTGCTTTAGCTGATGAAACAAAGGATAGATGTTATAAATTAGTTAATGAATATATGAACTAAAATAAATTAATATTTTTCAAAAAAAGATTGTTTTTATAACAATCTTTTTTATTTATAAAACTTATTGCAATATTCTAAAAAATATAATATAAAATTAAATAATCCATACAAAGAAAACGTTGACAAGAATATCCTTTTAATGTATCATTATGTTAGGAATTGGGTAGTAATTGTTCAGTACAAGCTAAGCCTATTCATTAGTGTGTAGAAGATATTTAGGGATATTTTGTACATTTTAATGAATGGGCTTTTTATTTTTTAATAAAAAAATATAGTCATTATAATAGATTGGAAAAATATCGAAAAGGAGGACAAGGTATGATTATTAATAGGATATTAAATAATAATGTTGTAATTACATTAGATGAAAATGATGAAGAGACAATTGTAATGGGAAAAGGTATCGGATATCAAAAATCAAAGGGTGATACTATTGATGAAGAAAAAGTAAATAAAGTTTTTAAAATATCTAATAGAGAAGTTTCAGATAAATTTCAAGAGTTATTTAATAAAATACCAATAGAACATATGAAATTATCAGGAGAAATAATAGAGTTTGCAGAAAGTAAATTAAATAAGAAACTTAATGAAGGAATTTATATTTCTTTAAGTGATCATACATATACAGCAATAAAAAGAATTAAAAATAATATTACCGTAAAAAATGCTCTTCTATGGGAGATTAAAAGATTTTATAAAAAAGAGTTCGAAATAGGGCTGAAGGCATTAGAACTTATAGAAGAAAAAACGCATGTAAGATTACCATTAGATGAAGCGGGGTTTATAGCACTTCATATTGTAAATGCACAATTAGATATAGAGCAACCTAAAATTCAGGGAATTACAAAGTTAATTGAAGAAATTCTCACTATAGTAAGAATTAATTTTAGAATAGAATTTAATGAAGATTCAGTATTTTATTATAGATTTATAACACACTTAAGATACTTTGCTCAAAGATTATTTTCAAATAAGACATATAATAGTGATGCTGATGAGGAATTAGTAAATATAATAAAGATAAAGTATTCTAAAGAATTTGAATGTGTAAATAAGATTAAGACTTTTATTAGTAAAAAATATAATTATGAGTTATCTAATGATGAATATGTATATTTAACTATACATATTGCAAAGGTTATAGAAGACGCGAAATTATAATATATATATAAATTAATATGAAGAGGAGTGATATTAACTAAATTTAACTGTTTATTTATAGCTGGATGGTAACATTAAGTTGGCCAGACCTTCAAATTTCAAAAAAATTTTAGAAATATGGAGGAAATAAAAATGGGAAAGTATAAGGAATTATCTCAAAAAATAGTACAAAATATAGGTGGAAAGGATAATGTTATTAGTTTGACTCACTGTATTACAAGATTGCGTTTTAAGCTTAAGGATGAAAACATAGCTAACGATGAAGTGTTAAAGAATATGTCAGGCATTGTTACAGTTATGAAAAGTGGTGGACAATACCAAGTTGTAATTGGAAATCATGTTTCAGAGGTATATGAAGATGTATGTGAACTAATAGATATGGATAATTTAAAAAATGTTGAGGAAGTAAAGAAACCTTCTAAGCCACTTGATAAGTTTATAGATGTTATATCTGGAATTTTTCAACCTATATTAGGAATTATGGCTGCTTGCGGTATGGTAAAGGGATTAAATGCTTTATTTATTGCAATGGGATTATATAGTGGAACTTCTGGTGGAGCATTAATTATAAATGCAATAGGGGATGCACTGTTTACATTTTTACCTTTATTCTTAGGATATACAGCAGCTAAAAAGTTTGGATTAAAACCAATGTTAGGATTGGTTATTGGTGCAATTATGTGTTATCCGGCTATACAGTCTAGTGCTTTATCTAGTACGTCAGAGCCTTTATACACATTGTTTAATAATACAATATTTCAATCACCAGTTTACATTACTTTCTTTGGAATACCTGTAATATCAATGGATTATACAGGAACAGTTATTCCAGTTATTTTAGTAGTATACTTTGCTTCAAAATGTGAAAAGTTATTCAATAAAATAGTACCAGATCTAGTGAAGTTTTTCTTTGTTCCTATGTTAACTTTATTGGTAGCATTACCAGTAGCATTTATAATTATAGGCCCAATTGCAACTTTTGGATCTAATATAATTTCACATTTTGTATTTACAATAAGAGACTTTAGTCCATTACTTGCAGGTGCAATCGTAGGATTTACATGGCAGATACTTGTTATCTTTGGAATGCATTGGGGATTTATACCAGTATATATAAATAATATTATGACTAATGGATATGATAATGTAATGATGCCTTTCTTTGCATGTACTTTTGCAACGTCAGCAGTTGTATTAGCTATATTCTTTAAAACTAAAGATAAAAAGCTTAAAGAAATGGCTTTACCTAACTTTATATCAGGAATTTTTGGTGTTACTGAACCAGCCATATATGGAATATTATTACCTCTAAAGAAGCCATTTATAATCAGCTGTATTGCTGGAGGAATTGGAGGAGCATTTTATGGATTGTTTAATTTAAGAAAGTTTATGGTTGGAGGAATGGGTATATTTGAATTACCAGCGATGCTTGAACCAGGTGGTGGAACTCATAATTTAATAGTAGCATTATCAGGAATGGCAATTTCAATGGTAATAGCTTTTATTTTAACTATGATTTTTTATAAAGATAAGGAAAATAATGAAGAGAATGCAATAGAGGAAGAAGATAAAGTTATAAAAAAAGAACCTAGTGCTATTAAAACTGTATCAATATATAGCCCTATGAAAGGTGAAGCTATAAAGCTTGAAGAAATTGAAGATGCAGCTTTTGCTACTGGGGTGTTAGGACAAGGATTAGCTATTAAACCTAGTGAAGGGAAAGTAGTGGCACCTATTGATGGTGAGGTTACAACCTTATTTCCAAGCTTACATGCTATTGGAATTACTTCAAATGAAGGGGTAGAGATTTTAATTCATGTGGGATTAGATACAGTTCAATTAGGTGGAAAAGGATTTAATGCCCATATAAAGCAAGGAGATATAGTTAAGAAAGGACAAGACTTATTGACTTTCGATATAGAATTTATAAAAGAATCAGGTTATAGTATCGTTACTCCTGTAGTAGTAACAAATTATTCAGAGTATTGTGATGTAGTAGTTACTGAAAATAAAAATTTAGAATTAGATAATAAAATTATTACTGTTATACGTTAATTTTTATAAAAGACTCTATTTTAATAATATTAAAATAGAGTCTAGTAAATATTGTAGATAATATAAGGTATAAGATTGGAGAAGAGTATGAAATTTAAGGATAATTTTTTATGGGGTGGAGCAACAGCTGCAAATCAATGTGAAGGTGGATATAATCAAGACGGAAGAGGTTTAGCTAATGTAGATGTATGTCCAATGGGAGTTGATAGATCAGCTGTAATTACAGGAAATTTAAAAATGTACAACTTTGACGATGAACATTTTTATCCAGCAAAAGTTGCAATAGATATGTATCACAATTTTGAATCTGATATTAAGCTTTTTGCTGAAATGGGATTTAAAGTTTATAGAATGAGTATAGGATGGACTAGAATTTTCCCAAAGGGAGATGAAGAAAAACCAAATGAAAAGGGATTAGAATTTTATGAGAAGGTATTTAAAGAATGTAAGAAATATGGAATAGAGCCATTAGTAACAATAACTCATTTTGATTGTCCAATGCACTTGATAGAAAAATATGGTGGATGGCGTAATCGTAAAATGATTGATTTTTATGAGAAGTTATGTAGGATTGTTTTTACAAGATATAAAGGGCTTGTTAAGTACTGGATTACATTTAATGAAATAAATATGATTTTGCATGCTCCATTTATGGGGGCTGGAATTTGCTTTGAAGAAGGCGAAGATAAAGAGAGAGTAAAGTATCAGGCTGCTCATCATGAATTAGTAGCTAGTGCTATAGCAACTAAAATAGCGCATGAAATAGATGGAAATAATAAAATTGGATGTATGTTTGCAGCAGGAAGTGTGTATCCGTATAGTTGCAAACCAGAAGATGTATGGAAAGCAACTCAAGTAGATCGAGAGAATTATTTCTTTGTAGATGTACAGGCAAGAGGAAAGTATCCTAATTATGCGTTAAAAGAAATGGAGTTTAAAGGAATAACACCGATTATGGAAGAAGGAGATTATGAATTATTAAAAGACAATACTGTAGATTTTATTTCATTTTCTTACTATAATAGTCGATGTGTAAAGGCAGATGATAACTGTGAAGTCGTAGAAGGAAATTTATTTGAATCAGTAAAAAATCCATATCTTTCTTACAGTCAATGGGGATGGCCAATAGATCCATTAGGATTAAGAATTACATTGAATCATATATATGATAGATATGAAAAGCCTTTATTTATAGTAGAAAATGGTTTAGGGGCAAAAGATGTAATAAATGAAGACGGAGAAATAGAAGATGATTATAGAATAAATTATTTAAGAGATCACATTAAGGCAATGAGAGATGCCGTAAATTTAGATGGAGTTGATCTATTAGGATATACAACTTGGGGACCTATTGATTTAGTGAGTGCTGGTTCTGGAGAGATGGAAAAAAGATATGGATTTATATATGTAGATAGAGATAATAATGGAAATGGAACATTAGAGAGAAAGAAGAAGAAGAGTTTCTATTGGTATAAGAAAGTAATAGAATCAAATGGAGAAAATTTAGATTAATTTTATTAAAGTAGTTAAATATAGAGTTTGGAGAAAAATCCAATCGGAATATTGTTTTCGATTGGATTTTTTATTTATAAAACTTTATAAAATCTTTAAAATTTATTATTTGGGGAGTTGTAAAATTCTTTTAACATAATACTATAAACTTAAAATAATTTATATTATAATAATAATTAAATGCATAAAGTTAAAAGGAATATTGAGGTGAAGGAGAAGAATGGCTACATTAAAGGAAATAGCAGATAAAGTAGGAGTGTCTTTAGCAACAGTATCTAGGGTTTTAAATAATGATAGTGGAATTTTAGTAGCAGATGAAACTAAGGAACAAATATTAAAGGTAGCAGATGAGTTAAATTATAAAACAGCAAAGCAAAGAAAAGGTAAAAATACAGCAAAAAGAATAGTTACTATAGGAATTGTAGAAATGTATGATGTAGTTAAACAATTACAGGATCCGTATTATTTGCTTTTGAGAAATATAGTAGAAAAGAAAGCCTTTGAAAATGATGTAAAGTTGGTCAGACTTTTTAAAAAAGACAATGATTATGAAGTACTTGAAGATGTAGAATTGCAAGGGATTATTGCTATAGGAAAATTTACTTCAGAAGAAGTATCAAAGTTATCATATAGAACAGGAAATATAGTATTTATAGATTCAGCACCAAATGATGAATTATATGATAGTGTAAAAATTAATTATAAGCTAGGAGTAAAACAAGGATTAGAATGTTTTATTAAACTTGGGCATAAAGAAATAGGTTTTATTGGTGAAAAGTATACATTAGGTGATAATAAGATTCCTAGTTTTGATGACAGATTAAAATTTTTCTATGAATATATGAATAGCAATGGGTTATTAAAAGAGCAATATATAATAAATAGTGATATGACGGCAGAAGGTGGACATAAAGCTATAATAGATTATATTGATAATAAAGGTAAAATGCCAACAGCATTTTTTACAGCTAATGATGCTATTGCAAGTGGTGTGATTAAAGGCTTATATGAACGAAAGATAAGGGTTCCAGATGATATAAGTATAATAGGGTTTAATGATACTATAATATCACAATATACGAATCCTCCATTAGCAGCCATAAGAGTACATATAGAGTATTTGGGGGAAGTCGCTGTAGATCTTATGCTTGAAAAATTAAAGGGAAGAAGTTATGCAAAAAAGGTTATAATACCTAGTGAATTCATATTAAGAGATAGTGTAAGAAAAATATAATATAAAACTATAAAAAAGAAAGTATTTTTAAGAAAATAAAGTGCTTTCTTATTTTTTTTCTGGTAAAATTGAAAGAAAAATACAAATGAGATATTATATATATTAATAATAAGTAATGGTAGGAGAAAGAAGAGGATGTATGAAAAAAACAATAAATTTATTTATAATTATGGATTTGATAAAGAGCTAGTAGAAAATGCAAAAGAAAAATTGAGTAAAATAAAAGAAGTAGGATATTTTGAAGGGAAAAATAATGCAAATATATATTATGAAAAATATAGTATAGATAATGAAAAAGGAAGAGTAGTAATATCACATGGATTTTCAGAGTGTATAGATAAGTTTACAGAAATGATTTATTATTTTACGGAAATGGGATATTCAGTCTATGCAATTGAACATAGAGGTCATGGAAGATCCGGGTCTTTAAGTAAAACTCATAAAAATCAAATTAATGTAGAAAAATTTAAGTATTATGTAGATGATTTAAAAACATTTTTAGATAAAATAGTAGTTGAAAAAGATACTGATTTATACTTATATGCTCATTCTATGGGTGGTGCCATAGGAACTATGTTTTTAGAAGAGTATAATGGGTATTTTAAAAAAGCTATTTTAAGTGCACCTATGATGGAAATAAAAACGGGAGACTTCCCTAAATGGATAGCTTATATAATAAGTAGTTTATATATATTAGCTGGAAAAGGTGATAAGTATTTATTTGGACAAGGACCTTTTGATGGTAAATATGATTTAGAGGGTGCTGGAACAAGTAATAAGTATAGATATGAAAATCATTTAGAAGAACTAAAAAATAATGAATATATACAAAGGTCTGGAGGATCTTTTAAGTGGATGTTTGAATCCTTAAAGGCTAGTGATAAAATAATAAAAAAGAAAAATGTTCAAAAAATAAATGTACCGATATTACTATTTCAATCTGGAAGAGATACATTTGTAAAAGATAGAGGGCAAAACAAATTTTGTGAAAGAGCTAAAAACTGTAAAAAAGTAAGATTTGAAAATGCTAAACATGAGGTATTTGGAGAAGACGATGAAACATTAATGAAGTATTTAAAAATAATAAAGGAATTCTTAGATTAAATTTTACTAAAAATATTGATAATTTTACTGTAAATACATATAATGGTATTAAGAAAACGTTATCTGAAATATTGAGGTAAAAGGAAGGGGTTAAATTTATGGGAATTATAATTAATGAATCAAAAAATATATTTAACATTCAAAGTAAAAATACTTCTTATGTATTTGGAGTAGATAATGAAGGATTATTAAGACATTTATATTGGGGAAAGAAAATTGAAGATACTGAAGAGTTTGATATGCCAATATTAGTTGAAGTATCAACAAATGATCCAGTATATGAAATTACAAAAGAAGAGTATCCGGTATATGGCAGCCTAAGATATAAGGAACATTGTTTAAAGGCGACTTTTGCTGATAAAAGTAGAGAATTAGTTTATAAGTATGATTGTTATGAGATTACAGATAATGAATTAGTGATAAAATTGAAGGATACTTATTATGAGTTTAATATTAATTTACATTACAAAGTTTACGATGAGTATGATCTAATAGAAAGATATGTAAGTATTAAAAATAATTCTAAAGATATTATTGAAATTGAAAAGATACATAGTGGACAACTCCATATTCCATATGAAGATTTGAATTTTTCTAATGTTCATGGACACTGGGGAGCAGAACAACAAAGATTTGTTCAAAAAGTTAACTATGGGAAAATAGTTATAGAAAATAGAAGAGGAATATCAAGTCATAATCATAATCCTTATTTTATATTAGATAAAAATGCAACTGAAACTACAGGAGAAGTATTCTTTGGTGCTTTAAAATTAAGTGGGAATTTTAGTGGGATAATAGAACAAACTCAATATGGAGAAACTTTAGTACAGATGGGAATAAATTCACATGACTTCTTAATGAAGCTTAAGCCAGGAGAGGAATTTATTTCACCTGCAATTATAGCTGGATATAGTAATTGTGGTTTTGAAGTTATGACTCATAACCTTCATAATTTCGCAAAAGACAATATATTAAGAAAGGGATTAAGACCTGTATTATATAATTCTTGGGAAGCAACTGAGTTTAAGGTTAATTGTGACGAGCAGATAAATCTTGCAAAAAAAGCTAAAGAAATAGGAGCAGAATTGTTTGTAGTTGACGATGGATGGTTTGGAGAAAGACATGGAATAGATAACGGATTAGGTGATTGGTATGTAAATAAAGAAAAGTTCCCAAATGGACTAGAACCTTTAATTAAAGAAGTAAGAGCTATGGATATGATGTTTGGAATTTGGGTTGAACCAGAGATGGTAAATCCATTATCACAACTTTATAAAGATCATCCAGAGTGGATATATCAATTTGCAACTAGAGAAAGTGATACATCTAGGGGGCAATATGTATTAGATTTAACTAAGAAGGAAGTAAAAGAATATATTTATAATATGTTAGATGAACTTCTATCTACTTATAGAATTGATTATATTAAATGGGATGCAAATAGGCCTATATCTCAAACAAACCTAGAAAAAGATATTTGGTACAAGCATATAGAAGCTGTCTATGATATTGTAAGAAAATTAAAAGTTAAACATCCCAATGTATTACTCGAGGCTTGTGCATCAGGTGGAGGAAGAATTGATTATGGTATTTTAGGTATTTTTGATGATTTCTGGACAAGTGATAATACTGATGCTTATGATAGATTATTTGTTCAAGAAAGTTATTCGTATATATATCCAATTAAGGCTATGAGAGCTTGGGTTACAGACTGTCCGAATTTCTTATCAAGAAGAGTTATACCTTTAAAATTTAGATACCATAGTGCTATGATGGGAACATTGGGAATTGGTTGTAATATATTAAAGTTCAATGAAGATGAAGTAAAATTATCACAAGAATTAATAGAAGAATATAAAGAAATAAGACATATCATTCAAGATGGAGATTTCTATAGACTAGAAAATACATCAAAAAATAATTACAGCATTTATCAGTATAATAAGGATAATGAAAGTCTATTATTTGTATTCTTGCCTCAAAGCGTAATTGGACATAGAGGAGTAACTGTTAAACTTAGAGGGTTAAATAGTAAATCTAAATATTTAATAAAAATTAATGGTGAAGAAGTAGTGAAAAGTGGTATTTATCTAATGAATAGAGGGTTAGATATAAAATTAAGTGGAGATTATTGTAGTGATATTATAAGAATTAATAGCATTTAATATAAAGATTGTTTAAGATAGATTATTAATTTCTAATTGGAATGTAATAGTTCCTTTAGTGTTAATAATCTATTATTTTTTATTAGAACTTTATGTTTAGAAAAATAATTTAAAAAATAACAATGTAAAATGAATAATAAATTTAGTAAAAAATAATAAAATTTTACAGTAAAAATACTTGTAAAACCTTTTCTTATATGGTAATATATGAATATAAAATTGTGAAAACAATTACAGGGTGTTGAAAATTAAAGGGTATAATGGAGGAAGAGAATTATGGAATTATCATTTAAAGAAAAATATTCTTTTGGAGTTGGAGCATTAGGAAAGGATTTATGTTATGCAATAGTATCTAGTTACTTAATGATTTATTTTACAGATTTAGTTGGACTAGCTCCTGCGTTTGTTGGAAGTTTATTCTTAGTTGCTAGATTGTGGGATGCAGTTAATGATCCAGTTATGGGAATGATTGTTGATAATACAAGAACAAAATGGGGAAAGTTTAGACCTTGGATTTTAATAGGAACAGTAATTAATGCAGTAGTATTAGTATTTTTATTTAAAAGTCCAGAAGGTCTACAAGGTACTTCATTATATATTTATTATTCAGTAATGTATATTTTATGGGGAATGACTTATACAATAATGGATATACCTTATTGGTCAATGTTACCTTCTTTATCTAAAACTAAAGAAGAAAGAGACCAAATGTCAGTTATACCAAGAATATTTGCAAGTTGTGCATGGTTAATAATGGGTGCTTTTGGATTAGCTATAGTAAATAAGCTAGGAAATGGTGATCAAACTAAAGGTTATGGAGCTTTTGCTGTAGTAATAGCAGTGATTTTTGTTATAACTTCAATTATAACAGTTGTAAACGTTAAAGATAAGAGCAGTGAAAGAATAGAATTAAATAAAAAAGCAGAAAAAACGAGCTTAAAGAAAGCATTTAAAATTATAAAAGAAAATGATCAACTTATGGTATTTATAGGAGTTGTACTTGCATATAACTTAGTTGCTCAATTATCAGGTGGAATGGCAATTTACTACTTCAAGTATGTTGTAGGTAATGAAAATATGTATCCAGTGTTTACAGCATTTGCGGGTTTAGCTGAAATAGGAGCACTTATGTTATTCCCGATTATTTCTAAGAATATGACTAAAAAAGGTGTATTTAGATTAGCGTGTTACTTACCAGCAGCAGGATTAATAATATTATTGTTAGGTGGAATATTTATTCCAGGAAATGCATTTGTAATAGCTTTATCAGGAATAATAGTTAAGTTAGGTTCAGGATTTACTTTAGGGGCTACAACAGTTATGCTTGCAGATGTTATAGATTATGGTGAAGTAAAATTTGGTTCAAGAAATGAAAGCATAATAGCTTCATTCCAAACATTATTAGTTAAAACAGCATCAGCCGTTTCAGGGTGGCTAATAGGTGTTGGATTAACAATAGTAGGCTATGTTCCAAATATAACACAAACACCAGGAACTATATTTGGTATGAGAATACTTATGGTAGCAGTACCTTCTATAATAACAATATTAGGATTCTTTATTTATGCTAAAGGGTACAAGCTACATGATGAGTATCAAGAAAAGATAATGACAGAGTTAAATAAAAATATAGAAGAAATTGCTTATTAATGATAAGTAATATATAACTACACTTTAGTAAATGGCAAATTAAAGTTTGTATTCTCTGATTTGCCATTTGCTATATAAAAAGATATTAATATAATAATAAATTTAGTAAAATTTACAGTAAGAAGGGATGGGTTAGAATGTTTTTAGGAGTAGATTATTATCCAGAGCACTGGAATGAAGATATGTTAGAAGAAGATTTAAATAATATCATTGAACTTGGAAGCAATGTAATAAGAATTGGGGAATTTGCATGGCATATGCTAGAAAGAGAAGAAGGAAAATTTGATTTTTCATATTTTGATCATGTAATAAATGAAGCTAAGAAAAAAGGATTAAATATTATATTTGGAACACCGACAGCAACAATGCCAGCGTGGCTTGCTAAAAAACATCCAGATGTTTTAGGTGAATTTGAAGATAATACGAAGAGAATTTTTGGGGGAAGAAGACAGTATTGCTTTAATAGTAAGATTTATCATAAATATAGTGAAATAATAATAAGAGAACTTGCAAATCATTTTAAAGATGAAGAAGCTATAGTGGCATGGCAAATAGATAATGAGCTTGGGCATGAAGGTAGTGATGTTTGTTTTTGTAATGAATGTAAGGAAGCTTTTAGGGATTACTTAAGAGAAGCTTATAATAATGACATAAATAAGTTAAATGAAATTTGGGGAACTAGATTTTGGTCTCAAATATATAACGATTTTGATGAAATACCAATTCCAGCAAAGACGATAACAACACATAATCCAAGTCTTAGAATGGAATGGGAGAGGTTTAGAAGTATAAGTGTTGAAAATTATGCAAAACTTCAAGTTAAAATATTAAAAGGAATATTAGGAGAAAATTCAGTAATAATTCATGATTTTTCAGGAGGATACTTTGATAAAAGCTTCGATTTTTCAAAGGTAGCAAATCATATAGATGTAGTCGCATATAATAATTATCCAGTATGGGGAGGGCAAAAGGAACCAATTCCTGCTCATGAAATTGCATGTGGATTAGATTATATGAGAGGAGCAAAAAGAAAAAATTTCTGGATTACAGAAGCAATAATGGGAGCACAAGGTCATGATGTTATAGGATATTTACCAAGACCAAATCAAGCTAAAATGTGGTCATATCAAGCAATGGCACATGGATGTAGCTCTCTTATGTATTTTAGATATAGAGGAGCAACCAAAGGCGCAGAGCAATATTGTTATGGAATAATAGATCAAGATAACCAAAAAAGAAGAAAATTCTATGAAGTTAAAAGCTTCTTTAATGATATGAAGAAGAATGAAGATATTATAAATAGTGAAATAAAATCAGAAGTAGCAGTTATTTATGATTATGAATCTATGGCATCCTTTAGAATTCAAAAACAAAGCTTTTTAATGGATTATAAAAATGAAGTATATAGATTATATAGACCTTTTTACGAAAATAATGTAAATATGGATGTTATTCCATCATATGTTGATTTTAGCGAGTATAAAGTTTTATTAATACCAACAATGATAGTATTTAAAGCTGAAGTACAAGAAAGAATCAGAGAATTTGTTAAGGATGGTGGTAAGGTAGTATTTAGCTTTAGAACTGCTATTAAAGATTACTACAATAACTTAACATTAGGACAGTTAAATCCAAGCTTTTATACTGATTTAGTAGGTGGATTTGTTGAGGAAATAGAAGCTCTTCAAGAAGGTCAAAATGTAGAAATTAAAGGAATAAATGAATTTGCTCATACTGTGGGCAGTGGTACTGTATTTAGAGATATGCTTAAAACTACTACTGCTGAAAGTTTATTTATGTATAACGATGAGTTCTATAAGAAATTTTCAGCAGTAACTTTAAATAAGTATGAAAAAGGAGAAGTTTATTATATTGGTACAGGTGTAGATAATAATATTATGGATATGATAGCTAAGAAAATCTTAAAAGAAGCTAATATAGAGGCTATTGAATCTGAGACTGGTATTGAGGTTGTTAAGAGAGTAGTTAATAACGAAGAATATTATTTTGTTATGAATCATACAGAAAAGGTAAAAGAATTTAATGGAATTACTTTAAATGCTTATGAAAGTATGGTAATTAAGAAGTGATGTTATAGATTTAGAATATAGTAATATTTTGAAAATGGCTTTAACCATTTAGTTTTATCTAGTTAAATCTATTTTTATGGTAAATTTAGATACTTTAGCTGATGAAAAGGATAGATGCTATAAAGTAGTTAATGATTATATGAATTAAAATAAATTAATGTTTTTCTAAAAAAGATTGTTTTTATAACAATCTTTTTTTATTTATAAAACTTTATAAAATCTTTAAAATTATAAATTACTATCTAAATATAAATTAAAGGATTTTGGAGGTAATTAAAGATGAGTGATGTAGTTTTAAAGGTTGATAATGTATGCAAAAAAATTAAAAGAAGAGAAATTATAAAAAATATAAGTTTTACTGTTAATAAAGGTGATATATGCGGTTTTATTGGACCAAATGGTGCGGGAAAAACAACACTGATTAGATTAATAACTGGACTTATTAAAAAGGATAAAGGAAATATATTTTTAGATGAATATGATGTAGAAAAAGATAGAAGACATGCTTTAGTAAATTTAGGTGCTATAGTTCAAGAACCAATATTTTTCCCATACTTAACTGGAGAAAAGGCACTTTTAAATTTAGCCTTATTAAATGAAAATATGACTAAAAAAGAGAGAAAAGATAAAGTTTTAGAAGTATTAAAAATAGTTGGTCTTTATGATAGAAGAAAAGATAAAGTATCAACTTATTCTCTTGGAATGAAGCAAAGACTTGGGATTGCACAGGCTCTACTTAATAATCCTAAAATAATTATTTTAGATGAGCCTGCAAATGGATTAGATCCAATGGGAATGATTGAACTTAGAGAATTAATACTAAAACTTAATAAAGAAAAAGGAATAACATTTTTTATATCAAGTCATCTATTAGATGAGCTTCAAAAGATATGTAATAAACTTGTTGTAATAAGAACAGGAGAAGTAATTTGGAGTGGTGACACTGAAACACTTTTAAATGAGACAAAAGGAAAAACATTAGAAGAAACCTTTGTAAGCTTAATGAAAAGAAGAGAAACATATTAAGGAGATGAGTTTATGACAAATTTATTTTTAAGTGAATTTAAAAGGTTATGGAGCAGAAAATCTACTATAATATGTTTTTTATTAATACCGATTGTATTGATAGCTACAAGTAAGTATTACTTAGGGGTAAATAAAACTATGGATATAACAAATCCACAGTATACAAGCTTTTTTAACTTTCCTGTGGCGGCACTTCAAGAGCAATTACTTCTAGTATTTAATGGAGTTGTTATTTTATTTTTAGTTTTATCTGTTACTCAAGAAGTATGTGATGGTTCTATTAGAATGGTACTTATAAGAAGGTTTAAACCTGAAGAAATTTTTGTATGTAAATTTATAGTTACACTAATTACTGTGTTTTTATATTTAGTTATTTACTTAATACTTGCATATATAATTGGATTTTTTATGTTTGAAAAATTAGATAATGTATCTGTATTTTATTTTTCTAAAACATTTAATGGATTTGAATTATTTTTATATACTATAAAATATTATTTTTTATCATTTTTAACTTTAATTTCAGTAGCTTCATTAGTATTTTTTATTTCAACCATTAGTAAATCTGTAATAATTGCTTTAGGTACAAGTGCTGGATTAATATTAGGATTAATGGCTTATCCAACTATAATAAGAGTGTTTTTATATAAGAGCAAAAATATTATAAAGTATACGCTTTTATCTATAACGGACATACAACATGAAGGTATAGCCATGATGCTTGGTGAAGACAAGCTTTTTATTAATTTTAGTTTGTTTGTTGTTTTAGTTTATATAGTAGTTTTTTTCTTTATAACTTATGTTATTTATAAAAAGAGCGATCAACTTATGTAGGAGGAATTTTAAATGAAAAATATTATTTTAAGTGAATTAGATAGAATGATTAAAAGTAGAAAAAATAGGTGGCTTATTATTATATCTATTGGGATATTTATATTACTAGCATTTTATATAAGAGTTTTTAATGTAGGATTTTATGATCCTAAAATAACAACTAGCTTAAATTCTTTAAATACACCATCTTTTATAATAAGAGAGTTTCATTTATTCTTGTTATTTATATTTTGTCCTATGATTTTTATTGAAAGTTTTAATCATGAAATGACATCAGGAGCTTATAGAATGTATTTAACTAGAGGTTATAAAAAGATTGATTATATAATAAGTAAGTTTATTAGTGCAGTTATATTTACAGGAGTATTTATGCTTATTTTATATGTAATTGGAACTTTATTTGGATGCTTTTTTATTAATAAAGTAAGTGAAACTACATTTTTCTATACAGGAATTAATTATACGTTAAAAGGTGCCCTTTTATATAATTTAAAGTTTTATTTATTAGAATATTTGATAGTTATAGCTATGCTTGGAATATGCAGCATTTTAAGCTTATTTTCAAAGAATTCAATAATAGCATATATTCTTTCAGTAGCAGTATGTGTTGGGTTTATTTATATAAATAGTGCTTTTGATTTCTTTTTAACTAGCACTAAAACTATATTTGATGTACTAGCTTTTAGAAATAATACATTTATACCTATTTGTATTATAATTATAGTAATTACAGTAATAAGTTCGATTTCGGTATTTAAAAATAAAGATTACTTAAATTAGAACTTACCTATAAGGGGGAGTTTTAAAATGGAAAAAATATTAATAGTAGATGATGATTTAGAAATATTAAATCTACTAAAAGATATATTTGAAGATGAAGGCTTTTTAGTTTATACAGCAAATGATTCTAATAATGCAATTACTTTACTTAAAAATTTACCTGATATAATTTTATTAGATGTTATGATGCCAGGAAAAGATGGATTTTCTCTTTGCACAGAAATAAGGGATAGTGTTAAATGCCCTATTATATTTTTAACTGCAAAAACTGAAGAAGCTGATATTATAAAAGGGCTTGCTTTAGGTGGAGATGATTATATAACAAAGCCCTTTAGCGTTAAAGAAATTAGAGCTAGAGTAATGGCACATTTAAGAAGAGATAAGAGAAAAAGTAATATAAATAAAAACTTTCTTATGTTTAATAATTTAAAGATTGACTTAAATTCGAGAGAAGTCTTATATTATGATAACCTTGTTAAACTAACTAAGAGGGAATTTGATATTATAGAGCTACTTTCTTTAAATAGTGGACAGGTATTTTCAAAAGAGAGAATATACGAAAAAATATGGGGCTATGATGCAGAGGGTGATTCAAGTACTGTGGCCGAACATATAAAAAAATTAAGAGCAAAATTTCAAAATATAAATAGTAATTTTAGATTTATACAAACAGTATGGGGAGTAGGATATAAGTGGGATTCTAAAGAGGAAGGGAAGGCAGAGCAGTGTTTAAAAAGTATTCTATAAAGAAGCAATTTATATTAACTTTCGCATTAGTATTAGTCTGTAGTATAGTAGCATTTTTAGCTACTGGATTTGGTGCTTTATTATTTATAGATAATAAAAATATTAAGCAAGCAAATTATTATGAAAAGATGATTCCTAATATAGAAAATTACTTTAAAGAAAATAATACTAAGCTTTTAGATAATTCATTTAAAGAAAATATAGAAAAAGAATTAGAAGGTACTCAAATTAAATATAAAGTTATTAACTTAAAAAATAATAGTAGTTATGGAACGTTAGAAAATATTAATCTTAGCAGGGAAGATATAATAAATAAAATAAATACAAATTCTTTAAATGATAGAAATGATGTTACAGAATATATTCCTATAATTAATAAAGATTTATATCTAAATGGAGTTATATTATTAAAGTATCCACTAAAGGTTACAGCTAATAATATTTCAGATAGAACAATATCAATAATTACAACACTGATAGTTATTTCACCTTTTATTTATATAATCTTATTTACTTATATTTTTGGATTAAAGCTTGCAAAGAATATCAATGATCCACTAAATAAATTAAAGGAAGCATCAAAGAAAATTCAAAATAAAGATTTGGATTTTAAGTTAGATTATAAATATAATAATGAGCTTTATGATGTTGTAAAATCTTTTGAAGATATGAGAAAAGAATTAAAAGATACATTAGATAAAGAATGGGCTTTAGAAGAAGAGAGAAAAGAAATAATCGGAGGATTATCTCATGATTTAAGAAGTCCACTTACTGTTATTAAAGGTAAATTAGATTTGCTTTTAGAAGGTGCTTATAAAAATGAAGATAGGCTTTTAAAGTACTTAGATTCTATAGAAAAATCAACTGATAGAGCTATAGTTTTAGTTGAAGATTTAAATAGATTTAATAAACTTGAAAGTGCAGAGTTTAAAATAAATCCTTCAGAAGAGAATATAAAGGTATTTTTAACAGAAAAGGTTTATGAATTAAAATCAATAACAGATGAAAAAGATATTAATTTAAATCTAAAACTGATAGGAATAGATGATAGTACTAAATTTACTTTTGATAAAGAATCTATATCTAGAGTTTTGGATAATATTATAATGAATTCAATTAGATATGTTGATAAAAAAGGCAGTATCAATATAGCAGCTGAATTAAATAATAAAAAATTAGAATTTACTATAAGTGATAATGGATGCGGATTTAGTAAGAAAGATTTAAAATATGCTTTAAATAAATTTTATAGAGGAGATGAATCTAGAGGAACTAATATGGGCAATTCTGGACTTGGACTTTATATATGTAAAGTTATAATAGAAAAACATAATGGGAAAATTGTTCTTTCTAATAGTGATAATGGTGGAGCAAAAATTCAATTTTTTATAGAAAATATGAATTAAAATTATATATTAAATATAAAATGTTAATAAATCTTAAACTACAGTACATACTGTAGTTTTTTTATTGACACAGGTGGAAGATTATAATAATATTCTAATGAAAATAGTTATCAATTCAAAACAATTATCATATTCAATATAGGGAGGCATAATATGTATTTAATTTATTCATTAGTTTTTGTAATTGCATTAACGCTTATATTTACAGATACTATAAGAAAAAAAGCAATAGCTTTTTATGGAATATCTTCAATAATAGCAGTATTAGTTACTGTTTATGAAATTTTAAGATTAACGTCTAATTATCAATTAGGAGGATTTATAGGTACTTTAGAAAGAGTTTTTATGAGAGGAAATGTTTCAATTGCATTTTTCATCTTAGTAATGTTTGCAGGAGCATTAAATAAAAAACTAAAAGTAACTAAGAAGTTAATGAGCATTAGAGCAGAGAATGCTATAATGGGTTCTATTCTTATAATGCCACATTGTATAATGTATTTCGTTAGATTTTTAGTAAAACTAAGTGCAGGAAAACGGTTTACAACACTTTATTTTATATATTTAGTTGTAGGTATTTTAGCATTTATTCTTATGATTCCTCTATTCATAACATCATTTAAGAAAATTAGAATTAAAATGAATTTTAGTGACTGGAAGAGATTGCAAAGAAAAGCTTACATATTTTATTTATTAGCTTATGTACATATTGTAGTAGTATTACTTAATGGTAAGACAATAGATTTCTTAAAGCTAATTACATATACAGTTATATTTTTAGCTTATTTAATCTTAAAATTATTTAGAAATAGAAAATAAACGGTTTATTTTAAAATAATGCGCAAATACAGTTAAAGAAAAGGATGTCCATTTTGGACATCCTTTTATAATACTATATAAAATAGCTATTCATTAGAATAAGTAGCTGTTAAGCTTGTAAATCCACCAATTAAACATAAAACAATTCATATTATAAAAGGAATTGTTGTTCCTGAATCTTTTAAATAACCAATGAATCTAGAGTATATATAATCATATGACCCGGAATAAAGAGGGAATATTCTTATTTTATATTTTTTATACAGAGAAGTAAGAAATATTAGCTATTTTCTTTTTCGGAAAAAGTTACAGTTATAGCAAATACATCTTCATAGTTTTTAAGTTTCTCTGGATCGTTAAATTTATTAATATCTACTCCTTCTATAGTATTGGAACTAGTTCTAACTTCAATCATTAGTGGTATGTCTTTTTCTAATTCTATATTTGGAGATTCGTTCCAAACGGTTTGACTACAGGAGAAATTTTCAGTTGGTTGGATTTTAGGAGATATTGTTTGTAGTACTCCAGCTTCTTTTTTTATTGAAATTTTCATTTGTTCATTTACGTTATAGTTAGAAATTAATATTTCGCCAGATAAAGGCTTATGATCAATTAAATAGTTAAGAGTATCCCATTTACCTTCATTATTAAGCTTACAGTGTTTAATAGTAATTTTTTTTATTTTATCGTTTATTTTGTAATTATATAGTATAGAATCTAAATCGTTAGATGACAGATTCAAAACATTTTCTTCTTCTTTAGTATTTTCTACTGATTCTACTTTTATATCTTTTGATTGCGATACTTTATTGCATCCCATTAGTACAGGAAATATCAAAATAATAAAAATAATACTAATAAATTTTTTCATTTTACCCCCACTTAAAATCAAAATTTAATTTTATATATTAATTATACCTAAATAAAAGTAAAGTTTAAACAAAATTTTCCATATGGAAATATTATGTGTTAAAAATCTAAGGTTATAGTTTGAAAAATTAAATATAGTTATATATTTAGTGCTTTTGGGGGAATATAGTTTTGTAAAAGAAATTATATGAGATATTAGGAGGCACAAATGAAAAAAATTACAAAAAGTCTTATAGCCGTAGTAGCTTTATTAGTAGTTCAATTATCATTATGTAGCATAGTAAGTGCAAAAACTATTGCTAATGATAATATACCTAAGTTAGTAAAGCTTACACAAATTTCCCCAAACCAAATTCAAATAACATACGATAGAGATGTAGATACTTCACTTGCAATTAAAGCAACTAATTATTGGGTGCAAGATCTTGTAAATAAGACACCAGAAGGAATTGCAAGTCTTGGAAAAGATGAAAAAATAAATAGCAAAAATTCACTTACAGAAAATGAAGTAAGAATAGAACCTAAGGAAGATTCTCAAAGAATATTTGTTATAACATTTGATAGAGATATTCCAAAGGGAGCAGAATATAAGCTTATAATCTGCTATGTAACTGTTCCAGGTGCTCCTCCATATAGTGGAGATAATGGAATGATGACTTTCGTAGGTAAATAAAAATTATATTAAAAAGGAAGTTCTAATAAAAGAACTTCCTTTTTAATATTAGGTGTATTATATATAAGAGTTTTATTTAAAAGCAATATTTAGATTAAATCACTTCTTCCCATGCTTCTGAAGTATCAGGTGCTTCGCCTAGTACCCACCACTTGCAAACATATTTTTTACCTTTATAAATTACTGTATCACCTTTAGTATAAATCTTGGAACTATCATAAGTGTCTACTATTTCACTATCATTATTTTTTACAGTAACTGTTCTTATAACTTCAGTTGTTAAACCTTTGCTATCAGAAACAGAATAGGTTAATTTATATACTCCTTCTCTAGAAGTATCAACAGTTCCAGAAACCTTTATTTTACTAGTCAAATCTCCATCTTCTTTATCATTTGCAGTAATACCTTTTAGTGGATTAAAACTTTCGTTAAGATTTATAGTTACATCATTAGCACCAGAAATTACTGGTTTTGAGTTTTCTGGATTTGGGTCAGTTTCACCACCATTTGTTCCAAAATTCTTAAATATATTAGTAAATTCATATTGACTCTTTACTCCAGAGTTTGATTGTATCATTGAATCTCTATTCATTGACCAGAAAGAAGTCATAGCTAGTTTATTTTCTATTGCATGGTCAACAACTAATTTAGACCATTCAGTAGTAAATACAGGATGAGATCCACTTTCATAACCTATAGAAGGAGTAGTACCAAGTTTTGCATAAGCTTCTGCATCACTTAATGTTATATTAGCGTATTTCTTGAAGTAATCTTTTAACTGATCTTTTGTACTGTCAACTGCTCTTAAAGAAGCAGTACCATAGTTTTCACCTGGATTTAAAGTGCCAGTTCCATAGCACATAGTCATTAAATTAACTACTTCAACATCAACACCTTCTAATAAATAAGCTTTTAGTACATCAAGTTGAACATTAGTTAATCCACTAGGTAAAACTGGTAGAGTTAAAACTACATCAACTCCAGTTTCAGCTTGTACTTTTTTTATAGCCTTAGCATTTGCAATGTTTTGCTCTAAGTTTTGAGCACCACCTTCTATGTCTAAATCAAGTCTTGTAAGTCCGTAACCGGTTACGATATCTCTATATGTGTTAGTTAAAATATCAACATCTTGAGTAACTTGCCAAAATGCAGTTCCTGCAATTCCTCCAAATGAAATAGTAACATCGCCACCCATTTCACGAAGTTCTCTAATTGATTTTTTAATTCCATTATATTGGGAGTCATCTTTATTCCATTCACTTAAAACAGAATAGCCACCCCATCCCCAAGCAACTTTTCCATCTTTAATTCCTTGTCCACTAGATTGGATAAATCCTAGATTGAAGAAATTAACACCAGTTTCTTTACTTATTTTTGCAAGATTTGCAGCACCATTATTTGAATAGTCAGGATTGCTTGTCCAAGCAACCATATCAATATAAGGTGAGTTAACTTGTTTTGGCCATTGTATTCCTTTTAGTACACCAAAATCATTAGTTTCTTTAACGTTTTCTTGTAAAGTTATAGGGTTTAATAGGTTAGTAGCATAAGATGTAGTTATTAAAAGATTTGGTATAGCAATTGATGCTATTGCACTTATTGCTATAATTTTTTGGATTTTTTTCTTGTTCATATAAAAAACCTCCCAATTTATAATATTTTGAAAGTAAAAAAATGTCTTAACATAATTATATCCAATATTTTACATAAAGTAAATAAAATTACAAAATTTTCTGAAAATTTATTTTGGTTATTTTTATATTTCTATAAAGAATTTAATATGATAAGAATTCTATAAATTAATTAAAGTAATAATTTTGTAATTGCAAATCGTTTGCATTTGTGATAAAAATATAAAAGAAGATGCAAATCATTTGCATTAAGGTTTAGGAGGTAAAGAAATGAAAACAAAAATAGATATAATATCAGGATTTTTAGGGGCTGGTAAGACTACACTTATAAATAATCTACTAAAATGTGAAGAATATAAAAAAGATATTGCACTTATAGAAAATGAGTTTGGGGATATTGGAATTGATGGTGAGCTTATAAGTAGCACAGATATGAATATAAAAGAAATTAATTCAGGGTGCATATGCTGTAGTGTAGCTAATGATTTTTATAATGGGATTATTGCAATTGTAGAAAAGTACAAGCCTAGAAGAATAATAATAGAACCATCTGGAGTATCTAAACTTTCAGAAATAATTTCAATATGTAATAAAGAAGAGCTTAAAGACTTATTAGAAATAGATTCAATAATAACTGTAGTAGATGGAACGAAGTTTAATTTATACTTAACGAATTTTAGTGAATTTTATATAGATCAAATAAAAAATGCAAATTCAATATTCGTAAGTAGAAAAGATATTCTAGGGGATAATTTAGAAAAAATTATAAATCAAATAAAGAGTTTAAATAATAAAGCAAAAATAATAAGTGAATTAGAAGAAATAAATTTAAAAGACAAAAAATATAGTGATAAGGAATCCTTAGATAACAATATACAGAGTAATAAAATTAAACATATTAAATTGAATAATAAGAATAAGATTATAAGTCCAAGAGGAAATTTGAAAATTGCAAATAAAGGCACTATAAATAAAACAAAAGCTACATTCCAAAGTATAGGAATAAATACAGAAAGAATATTTTCGGAAGATGAACTTAAATACATAATAGATAAATCAAAATACTTCGGAGAAATACTTAGAATAAAAGGATTTGTAAATCTTAGCGAAAATAAATCTATACAATTTAACTTTGTTCCAAATGAATTAGAAGTAAAGGTAATAGATTATAAAGAAAAAGGCAAAATTAGTATTATAGGACAAGACTTAAATAAGAAAGGATTAGAGAAGATTTTCTCTTAAAATAAGTATGTTTAAAGTTAAAGTAGAAATAATAACAGGATTCTTATCTTCAGGAAAAACAACATTTATAAATTCTTTAGTTAATAAAACACTAATAAAAAATGAAAAGATAGTAATTTTACTTTGTGAACAGGGTAGCACAAGCGTAGATATTACATTAGAAAAAAAAGAAAATATTAATGTAAAATACATAACGGTAAATGAAGAAATAACAGAAGAAATGTTATTTGATATATATAAATATGAAAAGCCAGATAGATTAATAATAGAGTTTAATGGGACTAAAGATTTAAAAGAGTTAGCTACTGTAATTAATAATAGAATAATAAAAAAGATATATAGAGTTAATACAATATATAACTTAATAGATTGTTCTACCTTCAATATATTTTTAAGTAATATGGGAAGCATTTTAATATCTCCAATAAAATATAGCAACATAGTGATATTAAATAGTAGAGATAAAGTAAATGATAAGGAGATTAACATAATAAAGTCAAAGATTCTTAAAATAAATTCTACTTGTTACATGGTAGAAGCAGATAATACAAATACTATAGAAAAAGTAGTTAAAGAATCTAATCTGTTTTATATAGATATATTGGACAAGCTAAAATACAAATTAGAAAATTACAGGAGAAAAAGTTATGGTAGATAATATTTTTTTAGTATTTATAAGTTTGTTATTAGAATCAATTCCTTTTGTATTAATTGGATCTATAATTTCTTCGTTAATACAAATGTTTGTATCAGAAGAATTAATAAGAAAAATAATTCCTAAAAATATATTCCTAGCTTTAATCATAACTTCTTTTACAGGAATGATATTTCCAGTATGTGAATGCGCAATAATACCAATAGGTAAAAGGCTAATAAAAAAGGGAGTTCCGTTACCAGTTGCAGTTACATTCATGTTATCAGTACCAATTGTAAATCCAATCGTTATTATGTCTACATATTACGCTTTTTCAAATAATAGTGTTATATTTTTTATGAGAATAGTCTTTGGAATAGTAAATTCTATTATTATAGGATATTTAATTCATATTAACTACAAGAATAAAAAATTGCCAATAAGAGAAGATGTTAATAAAGATAAGTATATATGCAATTGTGGATGTGAAGATTTAAATTTTAATAATTACTCAAAAATAAGAGTACTTTTAAATCATACAAAATCAGAATTTTTTAGTGTACTAAAATATTTAATGTTTGGAAGCTTCATATCAAGTTTATTTAAAGTAACAGTAAAAGGTGATGTACTTACATACTTTAGTAAAAACTTAGTATTATCAGTAATTATTATGATAATTTTAGCACTTATACTTTCAGTTTGTTCAGAGGCTGATGCTTTTATTGCAAGTACATTTGCTTTAACTTTTACAAAAGGGTCAGTAATAGCATTTCTAGTTTTAGGACCTATGCTTGATATAAAAAATATATTGATGCTCCTTGGAAATTTCAAAAAAGAATTTGTAATTAAGCTTTCAATATATATTATATTAGTTACATTTGTATCTTCAGTTTTATTTAATATTGTAGGAGGTGTTTAAATATATGAGACTTAATAAACGTGAGCTTATTTATCTTATAATTTTATTTTTTATAACATCTATATTTTATTACTTAATAATTGGAGATAATATAGAGATATTTTTAAATCCAAGGATGAACAAATATATAATTTTTGCTTTCATAATATTTGTAGCTTTAACTATAAATCAATTTTTTAATGCTTTTACAATTAATACTTTTAGAGCTGTAAGAAGAGGTGCTTTAGTATTTTTAGTATTAATATTAGCGTTCATATCCTTAATATATAGAAATGATTTAAAGAAAGAACTTGTTAATGAAGAGATAAATAAAGAGATATCCTATGAAGAAGATAACTTTAATGAAATTTATAAAATAACAGAAAGATTAAATTCAGCGAATAAAGAAGATAAAAATACTATAGTTTTAAATAGTGATAATTATACAAGAATCTTTCCTAATATTATGGAAAATCCTAATGAATTTAAAAGTAAAAAGATAAAGACAGAAGGATTAGTATATAAGTCTAAAGAGATTAATAATAATGAGTTCACTATAGCAAGGGAAGTAATGTCCTGTTGCGTTGCAGATGTTCAAATAGTTGGGCTAATGTGTGAATATGATAATTCAGTAGATTTAAAAGAAAATGAGTGGGTTAGCGTAGAAGGAGTTATAGATGTTAAAGATAATAAGCCTGTTATAAATGTCAAGGAAGTAATTAAACTTGAAAAACCAAAGAACAGTTATATATATCCAATTCAATAGTTATATATGCTTTAGTTTATAGAAGAAATTTTATGTTTTAAGGCAAAATAGGAGTTATATTATAAGTTTACTAAAAGTTATAATATGTGAAATATATGGTATTATTATAGTAGAAAGTATTTATAAGGGGGAATAATTTTGGAGATACTTTTAATTATTATACTAGTGCTTATAGTTTACAATGTAGTTTATAATATTCCTTATAGGATTAAGGAACATGATGAAAAGGAAGCATTAAAATTTAAAGAATTATATATTAGAATAAATAGACTTGAAAAGATGTTAGAAGATATAGGTTATGATTACAAAGATATTGAAAAATAAGAGAGTGTATTAAAAACACTCTCTTATTTTTTTATAACAAATTTTAAAACCCGCATATATAAAAATTGAAAATGAATTTTTAGGGGGAATTTAAATGAAATATAATGTGATTGGGTTTTCACAGCAAAAAGCAATGGAACTTAGACTAGATGTAAAATACTTAATAATATTAAAACATATAATAGACTTTATAAATAGTGGAAAGATGGTAGAAAGAGAAATTGATGGAGAAACATATTATTGGTTAAAACAAGATAGATTACTTGAAGAATTACCAATACTAAATATTGGTGGAAGTACAGTTTTAAGAAGAAGACTAAAAAAGTTAGTTAAACTTAACATATTAAAATACTATCTTATGAAAAAGGGGGGAACATATACTCTTTATGGAAAAGGATCCGAACTTAATAATCTTTTATACAAAAAAGTAGGGGACGTAAAAGTTGGAAACAACACAACTAAAAGATCTATTAAAGATGATTTAAAGGTTCGCCCAAAAGATAATATAAATAAAAATATAATTGCTAATAATATAAAGAGTGCTGCTATAGAAATAATAGATTTTTTAAATATTTTGTCTAATTCAAAATATAAATGGAACTCAGTAGAAACACTTAACCTTATAAGATGCAGAATAGAAGAAGGATATAGTGTAGAAGATTTTAAAGAAGTTATATTAAAAAAGTACAACGAATGGAGTGGAACTATATATGCAAAATATATAAGGCCATCAACTTTATTTAAAGAAGGTAAATTTGATGAATATTTGAATCAAAAAAGAGTAGATAATAACAAAGAAGATAAAAAAGAAAATAATAATGCTGCATTTTGTGACTTTGTAATAGATTAAAGAGGTAACCTTTTATGAAAAATATAATGGCTGAAAATGAGATATTAGGAGGAATACTTTATAATAATAAAATTGCAGCTGAATGTATAAGTGAACTAACGATAGAGGATTTTTATAGCACTAAAAATAGAAAGCTATTTACTTCGATGAGAAATTTATATGGAAAGGGCAAGACTATAAATCTTACAAATTTAGTTGAAGATATAGGTAGTAATAATTTAGATAAAGTTGGGGGAGTTAGCTATATTTCAGAAATTTTATTAAATGGAATGGCTATAATCCCTAAAGAATATATAGATATTTTAAAAGATAAAAGTTATAGAAGGAAAGCTCTTAAAACCCTTAAAGAAGCAATTAGAGATTTAGAGAATCCTAAACGTGATATTAATGAAATAGCTTTAAATGTTCAAAATAGACTTATAAAAGATATGTATTCAAAAAAGAAAATATTAAATGATGAAGAGCTTATAGGAAAAGCATTAGTTGAAATAGAAAATAGATATAACCAAGGTGGTGGAATTTGTGGAATGGAGACAGGTTTCTCTACTTTTGATAAAGCTTTAAATGGATTAAAAAGAGGAGAACTTGTAATCTTAGGTGGAAGACCAGCTATGGGAAAGACGGTTACAGCACTTAATATGTTGGATGGACTAGCTCAAAATGGGTATAATGTTTTAATTTGTGAAATGGAAATGACAGAAGAAAGCATTGGTATGAGAAGACTTGCAGCTCATTCTAATATAGATAATAACAAAATTCAGCGTGGTAATTTAAATGATAGTGAATTTGAAAAAATTGCAGATAGTTATAACAAGTTAAGCAAAAGAGGTCATGTCTATACAGACTGTGAATATAGACAAAATATTATTACTATAGGGGCAAAAGCTAGAGCTATTAAAGAAAATAATGGACTTGATGTTCTAATAATTGATTACCTTGGGCTTATGGAAGTTAAAAATAATGAAAATAGAGCTATTGCAATTGGCGAAGTAACTAGAGGATTAAAAATCTTAGCAAAAGAACTTAATATAAATATTATATTGTTATGCCAACTATCGAGAAGTGTTGAACAGAGAAGTAACAAAAGACCTCTATTATCAGACTTAAGAGAAAGTGGTAGCATTGAACAAGATGCCGATGTAGTTATTTTTACTTATAGAGATGATTATTATAATACAGATAGTGATGATAAAAATATAATGGAACTTATAGTTTCTAAAAATAGAAATGGAAAAACTGGTACATTAAAGTTTAAGTATTATGATAAGTATCAAAGGTTACAATCAATATTTTAATTATAAAAATTGTCTTTTAGAATGTATGAATTTGGAGGGATTAAATGAAAGTTTATGAACAAAATAATCAAGTAATACTAGATGGTGCACTAAACTTTAACTTAGATAGAATATTAGGTTATGGAGAAGGTAATAGATGGAATAAAGAAGATGATGGTTCATATACAGGAGTTGTAAAGGGTAAAATATTAAATGTAGCTCAAGATGATAAAAAGGTTTATTTTAATAATACTAATTTAAAAGATTTTCAAAATATTTGGTTTGAATATTTTGATTTAGGCAGAGATTATGATGAGATAAATAATAAGTTAAAATCAATGGATAATTATATAAGTAGAGCTGTTGATTATTTAAGAGGTATGAGAATACTCAACCAAGATGAATGGGAGATGATGATAACATTTATTATATCTGCAAATAATAGTATGACAATGCTCCAAAAGGTTGTAGAAAATCTATCAGAGAAATTTGGAGATTATTTAGGAGAATATAAGGGAAGAAAATATTATGCATTTCCAACACCTAAGCAGTTAAGCTTATCATCTTTAGAAGATATAAGATCTTGTAAAACTGGATATAGAGATAAATATATAAAATCAGAAGCAGACAATATAGTAAACAATGATATAGATATATATAAGTTCAAAGAATTAAATACAGAAAAGTGTATAGAGGAGCTTAAAAAGTTTGATGGAGTGGGAACTAAAGTAGCAGACTGCATAGCTTTATTTGGAATGAAAAAATATGATACTTTTCCAATGGATGTTTGGATGAAGAGAATAATGAAGGAATTTTATATTAAAGAAGATATGAGTGTTGAAAAAATAAGAAAGTATTCTATAGATAAATTTGGCGAACTTTCAGCTTTTGTTCAGCAGTATTTATTTCATTATGTAAGGGAAGTTGGATTAGATAATTTAAAATAAGAAATAAACATAAGATAACTTAGGAGCGTGAATATATGTTAATAATAGGACCGCATATATCAGTAGCAAGGGGTTTTACTAGAGCAGCAAAAGATATAATAGAAATGGAAGGAAATACATTTCAATTCTTTAGTAGAAATCCAAGAGGATCAAACTATAAAAGATACGATGAAAAAGATATAAATGAATTTCAAAGGTTAAGAAAAGAATATAAATTTGGACCAATTCAAGCTCATGCACCGTATACTATGAATTTAGGGAGTGCAGATACAAAGGTATATAAATTTGCAAAAGAAGTAATAAAAGAAGACATAGAGAGAATGGATAACCTAGGTATAGAGTATATATGTTTTCATCCAGGTAACCACGTAGGAAATGGAACTGATATTGCAATAGATCAAATAGCAGAAGGTCTAAATGAAGCTATAATTGGAGATGAAAATATTAAAATCCTTTTAGAGACAATGCCTGGAAAAGGTACTGAAGTAGGTTATAAATTTGAACATTTAAAAAGAATAATTGATAAAACTAATTATAATGAAAAGTTAGGCGTATGTATGGACTTATGTCATGTATTTTCAGCAGGATATGATATAGTAAATAATTTTGAAAAGGTATTAGAAGAATTTGATAATATAATAGGAATTAATAACTTAAAAACAATACATTTAAATGATAGCATGATGCCTTTTGGAGATAAGAAAGATAGGCATGCACCAATTGGCATGGGGGAAATAGGGATAGATGCTATTATTAATATTATGAAACATCCTTATATAAAAGATAAACCTTTTTATACGGAAACTCCTTTAGATAATGAAGGGCATAAAAGGGAGATAAGAATGATAAAGAATCTAGTGCAAAACTAGGTTCTTTTTGTAATATAAAGGAAAACTATTATTATTGTAGAATATAAGTACACTGAGGTGAAAGTGTATGGGAAATAAAAATGGATGGATTAAATACCTAGGTTTCGGAATTATTTTTGGTGCAATATTTGAGATGTTAGGACTTGGAATAAGTAGTGGTGTAGTTGGAGCGATGTGTGTCTTATTCGTTGATAGTATATGCATAGATAAAAGATCTAAAGATAATGCTAAATAATATGGAAACTTACTTTAATTAATCTATTATATATTTAATCGTAATAAAAGAAAAAAACTCACAAGCCTTAATATAACAGTGCTTGTGAGTCTTTGGTAGTCCCTAGGGGAATCGAACCCCTAATTCCACCGTGAGAGGGTGGCGTCCTAACCGTTTGACCAAGGAACCATGAACAATATTATTATAGCACTTTAATATGCGAAAGTTAAATTTGGTTTATTGCCATATTACTTTAAATAGTGGTGTATTTTTCTAAATTTATTACAAAACATAGATTTAACTTCACTTTGCTTTAGTATTATTTGGATAGGTGATAATGTTTACTTTGAGTTTATAATTATTTAAAATTTTGTTGTGATTAAGTATGACTTTTACCAATGCTAACTTTTATTATAATCTCTTAAAGCATTGAGATATAAGGAATTAAAGAATAATTTGGGAATTACTTTAAAATTAGCTATATCATTGGTAAAATATTAGTATAAATTAATAAAATAGATGATTTAGAGAGTTTTGAACAATTAAGAAAAGTAGTATTTTCAATGGATTAACATTAACATAGGATGTATTTAAATCGGGATCAGTGAATAAAACCAAGTCGCTTTTACTTGATTAACATTAACATAGGATGTATTTAAATTAAATAATATCTATACTTTCGTATTCGGTATTGAGATTAACATTAACATAGGATGTATTTAAATAAATCAGTAGGTTCTTATAATAAAGGTGAAAGCGGATTAACATTAACATAGGATGTATTTAAATAAGAAATAACTTCCTACTTCCAGTGTATCGTCAAAGGATTAACATTAACATAGGATGTATTTAAATTTGTATAAGTAAAGATGGTTATTTTGATATATTTATGATTAACATTAACATAGGATGTATTTAAATAAGTAACCTTTATCAATTCCAATTTGTTTAGGCTCGATTAACATTAACATAGGATGTATTTAAATTTAAATTAGTAGTACCTTGCATTAAACTATCTTTTCTGATTAACATTAACATAGGATGTATTTAAATTTATAGTTAATTGATCCGTTTCTAGTACAGTAAACGATTAACATTAACATAGGATGTATTTAAATATTGATGAATTAGGCTTCTTAGAAAGTGAATGTGGTGATTAACATTAACATAGGATGTATTTAAATATTAAAAATACTTCAAAATCAATTAGCCCAATTTCCGATTAACATTAACATAGGATGTATTTAAATTGGTTTTTGGATATGGAACATGAAGTAACTGGTGGATTAACATTAACATAGGATGTATTTAAATTGCTAGGAATGTAATTACTACGTTTATTCTTAGTAAGATTAACATTAACATAGTATGTATTTAAATGTATACTATGATTACTACATCGATTCAGAAGGCTAGATTAACATTAACATAGGATGTATTTAAATAGAAATATAGTCAAAGAAGAGGTTGAATGTAAATTAGATTAACATTAACATAGGATGTATTTAAATTCTAGTGAATTGTATTCTTTTAAATATAATTTTCTGATTAACATTAACATAGGATGTATTTAAATAGTCTGTTAGTCCAACCACTTCCATAATTTACATATGATTAACATTAACATAGGATGTATTTAAATGTAGTAAGGTATGAAACTTTTACACCACTTTGGAGATTAACATTAACATAGGATGTATTTAAATTTATCTTGAGGTTATGGGTTCGAATCCCATCTCTGGATTAACATTAACATAGGATGTATTTAAATTCGCATATCGGAAAATTACCAAGTAGGGGGAGGGCGATTAACATTAACATAGGATGTATTTAAATACTGTTATTTCTCCATCTTCCCAATAAACAAATTTGATTAACATTAACATAGGATGTATTTAAATAACCAAAACATTTTACTTCCACAACAAGCATCTAATGATTAACATTAACATAGGATGTATTTAAATCCCATTAAATGTTGATGAGAACTTCTTGTTCTTGGATTAACATTAACATAGGATGTATTTAAATTCCTCATTATATAAAGGTTTAATTTTACCCTTATGAGGATTAACATTAACATAGGATGTATTTAAATACCAATCAGCATTTTATGTTTTTTACCAAATCTGCAAGATTAACAACAATATGAGATGTATCCAAATAATAAAGATAATAAAATATATTAATGCAAAGTTATATTATGAGTTAAATTAGGAGGAGTGGTATGAAAAAGATAAATACAAAAAAGATAAATTTGGGTTTAATTATAATTTTCACAACGATATTCCTAAGAAGATTTGTTCAATTACCTGATTTTATTTATGGTTTAGGTGTTGGAATTAGTTCTACACTCACAGCAATTTGGATTTATGAATTCAGAAATATGAATAAAATTCTAGAAACTAACAAATAGTTTTTAGAGTTTAGGATTATAAGAATAACATCAATGTTGAATAGAATATTATTATCGTAAATAAAGTCAAATTAACGATTATTATACCATATTTTATAAAATATGGTATAATATTATATAAGGAGGGGTGATTTTGCAGATTTTTGAATTACAAAATAAAATTTATTTATCAAAGGATGTAAAGCAAGAGGAAGTTTCAAAAGAAATAAGTTCATTAATAGATATAACATTAGGAAGAAATGAAAAATTTTTAGAACTTCATAATAAAAATTGCTTTAAGAATTACTGTTTTGATGAATTTTATCCTTTAGAAAAAGATAAGATTTATAAAGCTGATAGCTTATATACCTTTAGAATAAGAACAACCAATAAAGAACTAGCGATATATCTAAGCAAAGAGATAACTAAAAGTTACACCAATTCAATAAAAGCTCTAAAGTCTGAGATAAAATTAATAAACAAAAAGCATATCGATAAAATATATTCAATAACTCCAATAATAGTAAAGAATGACTGCGGGTACTGGAAAAAGAACTTATCTTTAGAAGAGTACTCCGAAAGAATAAAAGTTAACTTAATAAAAAAATATAATAAATTAAATAATGAAAAAATTGATGAAGATTTTATACTTTTTAATTCAATAGAGTTAAAAAATAAAAAGCCAGTGCCATTAAATTATAAGGGAATAAAACTTTTAGGGGATAAAATATCATTAAAAATATCAGATGATCCTATAGCTCAAGAAATAGCTTATATGTCATTAGGGACAGGCATTGGAGAAGTTAATAGCCGAGGGGCAGGATTTTTAAATTTTAGATATTTATAGAAAGGAGGTATGTTATGTTAAAACAAATTATTGATATTATAAAAGAAAATCATATAGATACCTTTGAACAGGCAATATTAGATCAATATGTACCAACAGATGGAACATATATAATAGTAGAAGAAGATGAAAATGGAAATTTACATGAAACATGTAGAGAAGATATTATAATGGATACTAAACTTAAAACCATTGATAGAACTATAAATAATTTCGATTTAATATGTGAATTAGACTATAACAGTAAGCTTATAGACATGAATAAACCAATCGATTCTAAAAAAATTATCCATAGTAATAACTATTTAAGTTTCTTTGTGAAAAAAGAAACTCTAGTAAGTAAGCTTACAGAAGAAATCATAGATAATTATTATAATACATTAGAAAATCCATTATTAAAATATACTAAGAAAAAAGCAAAAGAGTTATATTTAGACTTAGAAAAAGAATTAGGTAAAGTAGATAAAGAAAAGCTTACTAAAATTAAAAATTGGATAAAAGAAAATATATTTAATTTAAGTATAGATATTAGTAAGAAAAACTATTTAAAGATTTTCTTTTTATATAGTAAAGATGATTTTTATACTGAAGGTAAACGTTATCTAATGCCTAATATATATAACAATAATGATTTTAATATAAAAAGTGAAGATTTAATAATGGGATTACCTAATAATAATATGGGTTTAAATGCTAAAAAGCCTTATTTAGAAAATAAAACTAGGAAAACAAAAATTCCATATTTAATTGATTTAGAAGAAGCTTTACTTCAAAAGAAGCTTTTTGATTACTTCTTAAATTTAGCATCTATTGGTAAATATAATCTTTACATAGGAAAAGAGATTTTTGCATTAAAAGATGGAGAAATATTAAATGAAAAATTTAATGGTATATATGTACGTTTAAAAAAGGGTAAAGAAGCTGAAATACAAAATGTAGATATAATTTCAGATTTTAATCCTAAGTTAAATAAAAAGTTTGAATTTAAAAATGTGCTTAATGCAGACTATGAAATACTTTATAAAAATAAAAAAGAAGATGTTGAAGAGTATGGAATTAAAGGAAAAATAGAAGAACTTCAATCATTAGTAGACATAATATTATTTAATAGAAGTTTAATAAGAAACTATTTTTCAGAAGAAATATCAATAAAAGATATAAAGTTAAAGAGAGCACTTTTAATGTCTAGAGATAAGCTAAGCGAATGGTTTTATAAAGGTAATTCCAATAATGTATGGAATGTTTTAAATAAAGCTATAGATTTAGTAATTAGAGATTCTTTAGAAAAAGGGTATTATCCCAAAGCTATGAATCAATTTAATTTAAAGTATTCTCTAAAAGAATATTTAAAAAGAGAGGAAGAAAATATGGCAGATGTTATTTTAAATATAAAAGATACGTTAAGAAATAAAGTTTTTAGTAAAGATGAAAACAAGATAGATAGTGATAAAGAGTATTTCTTTGCAGTTGGGCAACTTACTAGCTTCTTATTAAGTAAGAGTAAGGGTAAAAACAAACCACTATCATTAGCTAACCCTATAATTAATGCGAAAAATGATGAAATTATAAAAACAAAATTAAGACAATTATTTGTTAAATACAATTATGATATGGATCAAGATAAAGATTTAAGGTTTAAGAATTTATATTCAATGATAATTGGATATGAAGTTGAAGATAAAATAAATACTGACTTAATTATAGCTGGTTATTTAAATAGTAACTTAATATATGAAAAGAAGGAGAATTAAAATATTATGGATAAAAGAGTATACGGAATAATTGGAATATCATCAATAATGGCAAATTGGAATGCAGATTTTACTGGTTTTCCTAAGACTACTTCAAATGGAGACATTTTTGGAAGTGACAAAGCTTTAAAATATCCAATGAAGAAGAATTGGGATAACTTAGGTGAAAAAGTTCTTTATATAAAATCTATGAAAATATCTGAAGGAAAAAACAAAGAGGTAACTCTAGTGCCAAAGTCTTTAAAAGAAAGATATGAACAAATATTTGATGTTGAAGATTTAAAGAAAGAAAAAGATACAGTAAATGTTATGAAAAATCTTTTTAATGCAATAGATGTTAAAAACTTTGGAGCTACATTTGCAGAAGAAGGAAATAACATATCAATTACAGGAGCAGTACAAATAGGACAAGGTTATAATTTATATGAGGATGCAGAAGCTGAAGAGCAAAAAATATTATCACCATTTAGGGATGGAAGTGATAAAGGAAATAAAAAGGATAAAGATGAAGAGGCTAAAAATTCAACTTTAGGAAATAAAATAGTAACTCCAGAAGCACATTACTGCTATCCATTTGTTATAAATCCGTTAGGATATAAAGAATTTGTTGAACTTGGAATAACAGATGGATATACAGAAGAAGATTATAAAAAGTTTAAAGAAGCTTCAATATCTTCAACTACAGCATTTGCAACTAATTCAAAGGTTGGATGTGAAAATGAATTATCAATATTTATAGAGACAGATGAAACCTTATATCTTCCTAATTTAGATAAGTACGTAAAGTTTATAAAAGGAGAAGATAAAAATATTTTTGAATTAAACTTTAAAGATATTTTAAGTGATGTACAAGATAGAATAAAGCGTATAGAAGTATACTATAATCCTGCAACAATTGATATAAAACCAGATTTTGATGGAGCTAAATACTATAATATTTTCAGTAAAAAAGAGGTGTAGTAAATGCAGGCTTTAAAATTTACACTAAAGGGAAGAACGGCATTTTTTAAAAAGCCTGATGTTAATGCACATTTATATTTTACTTATGGTCATATTCATAAGGTTTCATTACTTGGTATATTTGGAGCAGCACTTGGTTATAAAGGATATAATCAAATGAAAGATAATGAAAATTTTCCTGAATTTTATGATAAGTTAAAGGATTTAAAAATAGGAATTGTATCTAATAATAAATGTGGAGTAATTGATAAAAAGGTAAATATATTCAACAATTCTGTAGGTTATGCATCCAAAGAAAAAGGCGGAAACCTTATAGTTAAAGAACAATGGCTTGAAAATCCATCATGGGATATATACGTACTATTAGATAATGATGAAAGTGAGAAATTATCAAAAGCTATTTTAAATAAGAATTATAAATTTATTCCTTACTTAGGAAAAAATGATCATATGGCAGAGATATTAAATGTATCTATAGAGGAATGTGAGGAAATAGATGAAATTAATAATATAGATAGCTTTTTTATAAAAGAAGATTATGTATTAGTAGAAAAAGAATTAGATCCATTCTTAGACTATGATGAAGAGGATAATTATGAAGCAGAGCCCTTATTTAAGTATGAAGAAAAACTTCCAATTAAGCTAGATGAAGTTAATAATCTTTATATACTAAAAACATTAGTTTACACTAATAATTTTTTAGAAGAAATAAATAGAGGGAATGTATATAAAGTAAATAATAAAACAGTACAGTTTTTATAAAATAGAGGAGGGGAATCCCTCCTTTATTTATATAATAATTAGGAGGCTTAAAAGTGTATATAAACATATTAAAAGATTTTAATATCAATAAATTAATAAATGAAAATTATAAGATATATGCACATATAGAAGGTGAAAATAAAGAAACATTAAAAATGCACATTGATCTTTGTATAAAGTATTTTGAAAAAATAATTATAGACAAAGATTTAGAAAGTGTATTTTTAAAGTTTGAAGATTTATTTTTAAAAGATAAAGGTAAAGAAAGCAAGAACTTATTTAGAGAAATGCTTATATCTATAGTAACAATGCATGATATTGGTAAAATTAACCCGATGTTTCAAAAGAAAAAAATGAATAATAATTTGAATATTAAAGGAAATGAAAATATAGATGACAGCAAACATTCAATATATTCATCTATAATTTATTTAGATTATTATTTAGAGAAGATTATGAGCTTAACAAAAATGAAAGCTATAAATAAAGAAGAAAGAAAATGTCTATTAGCATTTCTTATTTTAAATTCTTATATAATTTCAAGGCATCATTCAGGTTTTACTAGTGTTACATTAGATAAATATATAGAAGATATTTTATATATGTTTGATGAAAATAGTGATTTTGAGAAAATAGATTACATTATTAATTCTGTATATTTCAGGAAGCATAAAATTAAACTTAATTATATAAAAGGCATAGTAGATAGCTATAGAAGCTTTTTAAAGGAAATGAAAGAAGGATTAGATGGGATAGAAAATTCAATAGCTATATATACGTATGAAAGAATTATGCTTTCATGTCTCATAGCCTGTGATTACTATGGAACTTCGGAATTTATGAGCAATGTAGAAGTGAGTAATATTGGGAAAATAGATGATATTAATGAATTTTATAAATCTTATAAAGATGGAGAAATATATAAGTTAATTAGAAAATATGAAAAAGAACATTACGGCAAGGATAAAGATTTCTCAAAAGTGCAGAACATAAATATTCTTAGAAATGAATTATTCTTAGATGCAGAAAAAGAACTTATTAAAAACAAAAGTAAAAATATATATTATTTAGAAGCGCCAACTGGAAGTGGGAAAAGTAATGTAGCTATGAATTTATCTTTTAAATTGCTAGAAATGGATGAGAAGAAAAATAAGATTTTTTATGTTTATCCATTTAATACTCTAATAGAACAAAATATAAGCAGCATAAATAAAATATACTCAAATAATGATGAAGTTCTTAAAAAGATAGCTGTTATAAATTCATTATTCCCTATTAAAGTAGAGCGTGAAGAGGAGTTTGAAGATATTGAATTTAAAGAATATGAAAAAGCACTTTTAAATAGACAATTTTTAAATTATCCTATGATTTTAACAACACACGTATCAATATTTAGATATATGTTTGGAAGTAGAAAAGAGGATATATTCCCATTCCATCAGTTAGTTAATAGCGTAATTGTATTAGATGAAATTCAAAGTTATAAAAACAAAATTTGGAGAGAAATAATAGAGTTTTTAAATACTTTTTCAAAAATTTTAAATATAAAAATAATTATAATGTCTGCAACACTACCTAATTTAGATGATTTATTAAAAACTGAAAGTGAGTCTGTTAAGCTAATAAAAAATAGAGATAAATATTTTAGCAATAGTATATTTAAAGATAGAGTAAAGGCTGACTATTCTTTAATCCATTCAGAAAGTATTTTTGAAGACATAATAGACGTTATTAGAAAATACAGTGGCAAGAAAATATTAATTGAATTTATAAAGAAAAGTAGTGCTTATAGTTTCTTTGATGAACTAAAGCTTAGAAAAGAATTAGGGGAAATAAAAGAGGATATAAGACTTTTAACTGGTGATGATAATTCAATTGAAAGAGAAAAAATAATTAATGAGATAAAAGACAAAAAAAGAAAGGACGGAATTATATTAGTTGCAACTCAAGTTATAGAGGCTGGAGTTGATATTGATATGAATATAGGATTTAAAGATATTTCAATGTTAGATAGTGAAGAACAATTTTTAGGAAGAATAAATAGATCCTGTTCAAATGAAGATGATTCTATTGCATATTTTTTTGATTTAGATGATGCACGTAGTATTTATAAAGAAGATGTTAGGAAAGATGAAGGTGTAACATTAAAAAATGATGAAATAAAAGAGATATTATCAAATAAAGAATTTAGTAAGTATTACATGAAAATAAATGATAAAGTAATAAACAATACAAGTAAAATTAATGAATTAAATACGGAAATGTTTTTTAAAGATAGTGTATGTAAATTAAATTTTGGAGAAATCGAAAAAAAGATGAAGCTAATTGATGATGATCAAAATGATATACAAATATTTTTAAACTACACTATAGATAAAAATGGAGAATTAATATGTGGAGATAAGGTTTGGGGAGAATATAAAACCTTATTAATGGATAATTATATTAACTATGCAGAAAAGATGGTTAAGCTTTCAGAAATAAAAGCTAAAATGAATTATTTTATATATAGGATAAGAACAAAGCAGAATTTTAATTATAATGATAGAATTGGAGAGATTTTATATATAGATAATGGAGAAGATTTCTTTAATGAAGGTAAATTAGATAAATCTAAATTTGAAAATGATATAGGAGAATTTATATGATAGTAAATGGAACTCTTATAAATTACTATTTTCATTGTAAGAGACAATGCTACTTACATGGGAATAGAATTAATTTAGAAGACAATAGTGAAAGGGTTAATATAGGAAAAGCTATTCATGAAGAGAGAAGTAGTAACTCTGATAATACCGAGTTAGAAATAGACAATATTAAGATTGATAAAATTACAAAAGAGTATTTAATTGAAGTAAAAAAATCAGATGCAGATGTGGAAGCTTCTAAGTGGCAATTGTTATATTATTTAAAAGTTCTTAAAAGTAAAGGAATAGAAAGAAAAGGGAAATTAGAATTTATTGAAAAGAATAAAAGTAAAAATAAAACATTGATTGTAGAGCTAAGTGAAGATGAAGAATTAAAACTAGATAAATATATAAATGATATTTATGAATTGTTAAATAAAGAAGAAGTTCCAGCTATTTTAAATAAGCCAAAATGCAAAAAATGCGCATATTATGAGTATTGTTATATATAATGGAGGTTAAGTATGGGGAGCACTAAATATATAACTTCAATTGGAGAACTTACAAGAAAAGATAACTCTTTATGTTTTAGAAAAGATGGTAAAAATGTATATATACCAGTTGAAGGAACAAAGGAGATTTATTGCTTAAATGAAGTTAGCATTAATACTAAATTACTAGATTTTTTATCAAGAAATAATATAATAGTTCATTTCTTTAATTATTATGAGGGGTATAGTGGAACGTTTTATCCTAAAAATAAATATAACAGTGGTAAGCTCCTTATAAAACAAGTAAAAGCATTTGAAGAAAATAGATTACACATAGCAAAGAAAATAGTAAGTGCTATAGGAGAAAATATTTATGAAGTTTTGTACCATTACTATAAACATAATAAAAAAGAAGTAAAGAGCACTATAGATTGGATAAAAAATGAATTTTATAAAAGAGTTTGTGAAAGTAAAAATATAAATAGCTTAATGGCTGTTGAAGGAGAAGTTTGGCAACGATTTTATTCAGAATTTAAAATAATATTACCAGAAGATTTTATTATGAATAAAAGATGCAAAAGACCACCTGATAATCCTATAAATGCACTAATATCTTTTGGTAATTCATTATTATATACAAAAACTATTTCAGCTATATATAAAACCCATTTAGATCAAAGAATAAGTTTTCTTCATGAACCATCAGAAGGAAGATTTTCTTTAAGTTTAGACATAAGTGAAGCATTTAAGCCTGTAATTGTATATAAGACAATTTTTGAACTTGTAAATAGGAAAAGTATAAAGGTTGAAAAACATTTTGATAAAAAGGTTAATTATTGCTTATTAAATGAAGAGGGAAGAAACATATTTATTAAAGCGTTTGAAGAAAGGCTTGAATCTGTATTTTTACATCCAAAATTAAAGAGAAAAGTTACCTATAAAACTGCAATAAAGCTTGATTGTTATAAACTAATTAAATTTATAATGGAAGAAAAAGAATTTAAGCCATTTAGTTTAAAGGAGGGATATTAATGAGTAACAAAATTAATTATAATTATGCCTTTTTATTTTATGATGTAAAAGAAGAGAGAGTTAATAAAGTATTTAAAGTATGTAAAAAATATCTTTCACACTTTCAAAAGTCCGTTTTTAGAGGTGAAATTACACCATCTAAATTAATATCCCTTAGAAAAGATTTAAATAAAGTAATAAATAAAAATGAGGATTATGTTTGTATTATAAAACTTTTAAATGATAATGTATTTGGAGAAGAGATGCTTGGAATTAAGCAAATTACAAATGGTGAAAGTTTAATTATATAGAATTTTACCAATGATAAAATTCTAGTAACTATACGAAAGGGCAGTGTTTATAAGGGTTAGCTTAGTATTTGAAAAATAATTTTAAAATTCATTAAGTCTTTGGTAAAATATTAATAGAAGTAAGGAAATATGGGGTTCTTATACGTTTTAGTAATTTAGGAATCCCTTGTTTTCAATGGATTAACATTAACATGAGATGTATTTAAATGAAAGAAATAAATGTACACCAATGGGTTTTTGGAGATTAACATTAACATGAGATGTATTTAAATGCACCGTTCCCAAAGGTTTCTATGATCGTGTTTGACGATTAACATTAACATGAGATGTATTTAAATAAACCAACAAATTTATTAAAGGCAATTCAATCAAGATTAACATTAACATGAGATGTATTTAAATATTTTTAACACTCCCCCACCCCCTCTCTTTAAGCCGATTAACATTAACATGAGATGTATTTAAATTTGATTATATTGGAAAGAAAAAAGAAGTCGTAGAAGATTAACATTAACATGAGATGTATTTAAATAAATTCATAACTAATTTATTTTTATCATATGCTTTCGATTAACATTAACATGAGATGTATTTAAATTTTCTGATAAAAGAAACAAATGGATCATTAGCTATTAGATTAACATTAACATGAGATGTATTTAAATTATCTTTAAATTCTTCCAATGTAGACGGAGCCAAGATTAACATTAACATGAGATGTATTTAAATATTTTTATTGTTTGTTTAAACCCAAGTTTATTTAAGATTAACATTAACATGAGATGTATTTAAATTTACCAGTAAAACTTTTTAAACTTTCTATTCCCTTTGATTAACATTAACATGAGATGTATTTAAATGACAATTGCGAACTAACTTCATTAAGTTTATCAGCAGATTAACATTAACATGAGATGTATTTAAATTTAAATTGATTTATTATATTGTTACCTGTATGCATAGATTAACATTAACATGAGATGTATTTAAACGCTTTTTCTCTTGCATAGCTATCTATATAATTCCCGATTAACATTAACATGAGATGTATTTAAATAGATGATAGCTTTATTTCTAAAAATGACTATGAATCGATTAACATTAACATGAGATGTATTTAAATAGTTTGGTGTAGATGAAGATAAAAAGACAATAACTGATTAACATTAACATGAGATGTATTTAAATGTTAAAAAACTACCTATTAGTTTCAAAGAGAATGAGATTAACATTAACATGAGATGTATTTAAATTAACTTTATTTATTTTAATAACTTGTTTTTTACCTGATTAACATTAACATGAGATGTATTTAAATTTACTTTCTGCTGAAAGGTAGGAAATTTTTAAACCGATTAACATTAACATGAGATGTATTTAAATGGTCTACGCCAAACAAGATCATAGTTTATGATTATAGATTAACATTAACATGAGATGTATTTAAATCTATAATCTTGCTCTGTTAACATTAGAAGTATGAATGATTAACATTAACATGAGATGTATTTAAATGATGGTATGGGAGTAACTCCCGTATATAACTTAGGATTAACATGAACATAGGATGTATTTAAAACACAGAGATTATAAGAAAGGCAACTAAAAAAGAAGAGGAATAAGACCTCTTCTTATAATTTAAATTAACTTTGAGTATATGTACCTAATTTAGCATCGTATTCTATATAAGTATTTGAACCATCTTTATTAACAACTGTAAATTCAGCCTTTAATAACTTAGCATCATCTTTTTTACCGGATTTAGGTCCAAAACATTCTTCAAGTGTACTTGTATCCCCAGGACGTAAAGTATCATATGTTGATAAATATGTTTTTTCTCCATTTACTTCATATGTATATTCTATACCTTTTATAATTTGGTTAGAATTATTTTTGAATTTGGTTTCCATGTATATATTCCCTATTGAGTCAGGCTTTCTTACTTTAAAATCAACAAGTTGTATATCCTTTATAGTTACCTTTGGAGTTTCTTTCTTAGTATCATCCTGGTCTTGCTGATCAGTTTGTTGCTCTGATTGCTTTTGATTACTATTACTTGAAGTCTGATTTGTATTTGAGCTTCCACAACCTACTAGAAGTCCAACTGAGATCATAGAAACTATTAATAAACCTAAAAATTTTTTCTTCATTAGTATATCCCCCTTATTCTTTGGTTAATAATTCCTATTTTATATTATCATTTCATTAAAATTATGTCTATACTAATATTTTTATATTGAGTTTTATTATAAAAAATTAACTAATTAAAGTATTCATATTAATGTATGTCAAAACTTTAAACTAACATAAATATTACTTATATGTCCTATAAAATATTAGTATTATCTTCTAATAAAAACTTTTTATATAATTAAATAAGAGAAAACAAAGAAAGAAGATGAAACTATGAATAATGTAAATTCACACTGGGGGGTTGAGTTAATCCCAACATTAATAAAACAAGGTAGTGATACATTAGCAGTAATACTACCTGGAATAGGATATACAATAGATAGAGTTACATTAGAATACTCAAGCGAACTAGCACTAAAGCTAGGATTTGATTTATTAAAAGTAGAATATGGATTCCAAGTTGCAAGAAAAGAATTTAATGTAGAAAAAGAATTCGATATAATCGTAGAAGAAACACTAGAAATAGTAGAAAATGCATTAAGTGAAAATTATAAAAATATCGTAATAATAGGTAAGAGTATAGGAACATGCGTACAAAACTTATTAAATGATAGAATAGAAGGATATAACATAGAAAATATCTATATAAGCCCAATAAATAAAACAGTAGAAATGGGAATTAAGGAAAATTCACTAGTTATAACAGGAACTAAAGACCCTCTATTATCAAAAGAAAACTTAGAAAAAATAAAGGATATTAGTGGAGCAGATTTAGTTACTATAAAGGATGGAAATCACGCATTAAATATAGAAAAAGATCCTATAAAAAGCTTGAGATCTCAAACTGAAGTTATAGAGTTTATGGAGGGATTTCTATATAAGAAAATTATTGAAAAATAAAAATATTACTCTAAAAGAGATGTAAATAACATTTCTATATATATTAAGGCTATAATCTTTAATTTAAAGATTATAGCCTTAATTTATGAAGTTATATAGCGAAGTATTTTCGTATCATTTGTTGTAAATTAAGAATTTACTTTGTTTTATTATCTTGATGTATATTTTCTGAATTCATATGAGTAAGAAGAGCGGCAAGAGCAATTCCAAAAGCAACCCAAGGAAATGCAGCATAAACAAAGTCCATCATTTAAATTACCTTCTTTCTAAATTGTTAATATATAAACTAATAATTTTATCGATTGTTACAGTAATTATTAGTTTATATATTAATTATACAATTAATTCACAATTAATTTACAATTTGAGGTGTAAAAGTTATAATTATCTTGCTAAAAGTTATTTTATAAGATTTTAAGAAAGGAGATTTTAGTAATTACTAAAAGGGTATCTATTTTGAGAGGAGAAGTGAAATGAATAAAAAGCTATTTTTAAAATTAGGATTATTGTTATTATCCATGTCACTTGTAGGATGCGGACAGGAAAATAATTTAACAGGAAAAGATAATTCTTCTAAATCAAGTGCAAGCCAATCTGTTAGCGACACTCAAAGTTCTGAGGAAGAAAGTATAAAAACTACATATCTATCTGCTGAAAATGCAGCAAAAAGCGAGCCAGATGATGAGGATGCTCAACCTAAATTAAGTGTAAGCCAATCTGTTAGCGACACTCAAAGTTCGGGAGAAGAAAATATAAAAACTACATCCACATCTGATGAAAATGCAGTAAAAAGTGAGCCAGATGATAAGGAGGTAAAACCAAGTACACAACAAGAAGCAAATAAAGAAGAATACTATGACTTAATAAAAAAGGCTTGGCAGAAACAAGAGGATTACATTAATTCTATTGATGATCCTAAAGAAAAACAATCAGTACAAACCGCGCACTCTGCAGCTATTTTTAAGGCAAACGAATTACTTTTGGCACATCCTGAAGACTCTGAGGCTATAAATGAAAGTCTAAAGAAAGTTCTCGATGGCGAATAATTTTAAAATTAAACGAACTAAATATTAAAGTGGACAAATTACTTTGTCCACTTTAATTATGTTCATTTATAAACATTAGTTTAAAATAGAGACTTCTTAAGAAATAGTAAGCATACTATTTCTTAAGAACCTTATTCAATAAATACATTCTATAGTTTTTTAATTTTAATATATCATTATTTTCAGGATTTAATCCAATTAAAACGAAAATACATCCTAACCCTGCTAATAATCCTTCAATTAAACTAGGTAAGAATTTAAGGGATAATGACATTAACCAAATACCATAAAATAATAATCCAAAGTAAGTGTAATTATTTAATTTTTTCAATATAAGAACCTCCATACATAATATACTAAATATAGTATACATCTATCAAAGCTGATTTACAAATTAAGGAATAAAAGTTATAATTATCTTATAAAATTTTATTTTGTTAAATTCTAAGAAAGGAGAGTTTAGTAATTATTAAAATAGATTACTAAATATGATATATGAATAATATCAAATCAAAAAAATATGTTAAATGGTGTGAGAATCCAAGGATTATAGCAGGTGTTACTATAATAAGTGGAGCAGTAGGGGCTTACTTAGGGGTCTTAGCATATACTTATAATTGGCTTGGATAAAAAGGATTCAATTTATTTTGAATCTTTTTTAAATTAATTTATTTTATAGTTTTATTGGAATTATAATCCATAAGTTATGTGTAATAAAAATATCTATTATTGAACAATAGTATTATATTACGTGTTAAACGAAAGGAGGCATATTATGAGAAAATACTGGCTCACATTAATGGTAGTTATTTTTCTTTTTATTTCGATAGGAATCAATGTAAACTATATTTCGAAACAAAATGATAGAAAGAGTGATTTTCTTGCACGAGTTTATGGTGGACTGCAAAATATTACTATATTACTTGACCCAGAAACAAAATACGAAAACATAGAATCGATAAAAAATGCTAAATCAGAGATACAAAGGCTTTGCGATGAAACTTTTTATTACCATAACTATGTTGATGATGATTTGTATTGGAATAAAATGTATTTTGACCAGTTAGTTTTTACGCTCTCTTCTGGATCAGGGAATTTAGATGGCTTGCACATTAGTGGAATTTTAGAAGATGGTATTATTTCAGATGCTGAAAAGAATTATCTCAAAGCTCTATATAACAATTTTAATTCATTAATCAATGAGATGAAGGAAAAAAATTCAAATCAAGTTGATTTGAGTAGTTCAATCGAGCAAATCAATAAATATTTTAATACATTTTTTTCTAAATGGAATACAAGGAGTGCAGATACGCCGTTTAAAATGTTGACTAATCAATAAGCATATTCACAAGTTTTTTGATTCGCAATCTTAATATTAGACGAACTAAATATTAAAGTGGACAAATTACTTTGTCCATTTTAATTATGTTCATTTATAAACATTAGTTTAAGGCTTTGTTAGACTAAATTGTTGATATGCAACATAAAAATAAGGTAGTAATACTACCTTGGTTTCTTATTTTCAAATCTATTTCCTGTATTTGCATATATTATTACAAATAATATTGCAACAATAAACAAAGTAATCCCAATATTAAATAATATTTTCATCATTAAAACATCACTTAATACAAACAACGATATACAGAAAGCAATCATAAACATAAACTTACCCATGAATTTACACAAGGATAATACGTCATAGTTTTCTTTTTCTTCTTTACTCATTGTATTAAATCCTGCTATCAAAAATGACCATTTACCCAATGATAACATCGTACCAAGAAGTATAAACAAAGCAATCATTAATATTTTACCAATCATAAAATCACCTCCATTTATATTGTTATCATAATATATATTCATTATAATAATATTTTCAAATAAATGTAAATATTATACTTTTACTTACATAATTTTAGCGAAGGTAGTATAATTTAAGAGACAAGTAATTTATATATATGGAAGAGAGGTAAAAGGGGATGTATCATAAAGAATTAAAGAAGTTTCCAAAGGATTTTTTATGGGGAGCATCTACATCAGCTTATCAAGTAGAAGGTGCTTACAACGAAGATGGAAAAGGATTATCTGTACAGGATACTAAAACGTTACCAGAAGGAACAGCAGATTTTAAAGTATCAAGTGATCATTATCATCACTATAAAGAGGATGTTAAGCTATTTGCAGAAATGGGATTTAAAACATATAGATTCTCAATAGCTTGGACAAGGATAATTCCAAATGGTACTGGAGAAGTTAATGAGAAAGGAATAGAGTTTTATAGTAATTTAATTGATGAATTATTAAAGTATAATATAGAACCATTAGTTACAATGTATCATTTTGATTTACCAGATGCACTTCAAAAGAAAGGTGGTTGGTCAAATAGAGAAACTGTAGACGCATTTTATGAATATGCAAAAGTTTTATTTGAGCGTTTTGGAGATAGGATTAAGTATTTCCTTACAATAAACGAGCAAAATATGATGATACTACATGGTGCTGCAATTGGAACAGTTAATAAAGGAATAGAAAATGTTGAAAAAGAACTTTATAAGCAAAATCATCATATGATGCTTGCACAAGCTAAAGTTATGGATTTATGCCATAAGGTGTGCAAAAATAGCAAAATAGGACCAGCACCAAATATAAGTTCAGTATATCCAGCATCATCAAAGCCTGAAGATGTACTTGCAGCTCAAAATCTTTCATCTATAAGGAACTGGTTATATCTTGATATGGCTGTTCATGGAAGATACAACAATATTGCTTGGAGTTATATGGTGGAAAAGGGCATAGAACCTACTATAGAAGAAGGTGATATGGAAATACTTAGAAATGGTAAGCCAGATTTTATAGCATTTAATTATTATTGTACAGCAACAGTTTCTGAAAGTAATATTAATGATGATAAAGTTAACGATGGAGAAGGAGACCAACAAATTGCAATTGGAGAAAGAGGAGTTTTCAAAGGAGCTCAAAATAAAAATCTTCAAAAAACAGAATTTGGATGGGAAATTGATCCTGTTGGATTTAGGACAACCTTAAGAGAAGTTTATGAAAGATATAATCTTCCAATAATAATAACTGAAAATGGTTTAGGAGCTTATGACAAAATAGAAGAAGATGGATCTATAAATGATGATTATAGAATTGATTATTTAAGAAAACATATAGAGCAAGCTAAACTTGCTATAACAGATGGGGTAGAACTTTTTGGATACTGCCCATGGTCAGCGATAGACCTTATAAGTACTCATCAAGGCTTTAAGAAGAGATATGGATTTATTTATGTAAATAGAGATGAAGATGATCTTAAAGATTTAAGAAGAATAAGAAAGAAGAGTTTTTATTGGTACAAAAATGTTATAGAAAGTAATGGAGAAAATCTTTAATTAAAAAAAGCTGTAACTTATATATTAAGTTACAGCTTTTTTTATTTGAAGCAATCATTAATTCCATTAGCTATTCCAGTTGCAATTTTATTATAATTTTTCTCATTGCTTAATAAGGCATCCTCTTTTGGATTAGATATAAATCCAAGTTCTATAAGTACAATGGGAACCTTTGACCAGTTAAAGCCAGTTAAATCATCCCTATAAACTACACCTCTATTTTTAAGACCTAAATAGCTAGTATATCTATTTATAATTTTTTCTCCATATTCTTTGCTTTCTTTAGAAATCTTAGGTGTTACATTGCCTTTAGCTTCTGGAACTAGTATAGAAGCTCCAACTGCACTTTGAGAATCAACACCATCACAGTGAATTCTAATCATTAAATTAGCCTTATTTTTATTACCTATTTCTGTACGCTCTATATTACTCATAGGAGTATTAATATTACGTTTTGTCATTATTACGTTATAGCCATCATTTTTTAATATTTTTTCTAAAGATAAGGCTACGCCATTAGTTATTACATATTCAGGTACCTTACTATTTACTCCAGTAGAACCTAAAGTATCTTTTAATTTCTTTTCCTTTGAATCAGGAGATATAGGTTCAGTTTCATTTGTAGGCTTATTTGAATGACCTGGATCTATAACTATAGTAATATCTTTTTTCTTATTATCTTTATTAGAATTTTCATCATGCTTTTTCTCTGCATTTTTCGCAACGTTTTTCTCAAGCTCTTTTAATTCATCTTTAAGATTAGTTTTATTAGATGAGTTTTTAGTTGATACAGTAGACTCATTTTCATTAATTTTTTTATCAGATTTATTTGAATTTACTATATAGCAAATAAGTGAAGTGCTAAAAATTAACGCTATTATAAAGATTATAAACTTCTTCATTTTTATATCCTTATTTTGAATCTTCTAATTTTTTTAATAAATTAACATTATATAACTCATATTTATTTAATTCTTTATTATCACCTTTAAATGAAGGGTTTTTAGTGTACCATGATTTTGAATTAAAATATGATACAAAAGGTTCTGTATGGAATATATATCCGTGTCTTGCGTATATTTCATTTCTCATTAATGCAAGATCATTTTTACTGAAACCTTTAAGTTCATTTTCTGTTAAGTAAGCACTATCACTATCTGGAGCTAAATAACCATTAGCAGAGTCGAAAGCTTTTTCAAAGTCTGAAGAATTTATAGTACTGCTAGTATTATCATTAGAATTATTATAATAATTAGTAAAATCATCATAATTTGAGCTATTTATCTTTTCTTTAAGCTTGTCATATATACTTAATTTACTTATATCAGCACCATTATCGTTTGCTGTATTTAAATAGTTAAGAGCATTTTCATATTCACCACTATTATAAGCATTTTCTGCAGCATAAATTGCAATTCTAGAAATTAAATCTTTTTTATCTTTATCACTTAGGTTATATACAGAGTTAATATCATTTTTAAAATCTTTATCATCCTTTAAAGTATTAAAAATATCATTTATAACCTCATTAGTATAAGAATGTTCTAAAGCATTATTATAATTTGCAAGTTTAGATGTTATTGTAGTTGCATTATTAGCTTTATTATAATAATAGCTATAAAGTAAATTGTTTCTTTCTAAAAATAATATGCAAGCTACTATTATAATTATGAAAGCTATAGATCCTATTATAATTCCTTTTTTCTTTCCTTTATGATATTTAAAATCTTCTATAGGTGGGTGATTATTTTCACTACCTAAAGGTTTAGAAGAATCGTTGTTAATGCTTGTACTATTATTAACATTATTAAAAGCATTATCATTTAATGTAGTATCATTGGTAGGGATATTATTATCTTCTAAAGGTGCACCACATTTGCCGCAGAACTTATCTCCTGGAGTTATTTCGGCACCACACTTTCGACAAAATTTCATTTCTACATCTCCTTTGTTGATGGAATTTAAATTTTATTATGTATTTATATAAATAATTTAACACTTTTGAGTTAATTTGACAAATTTATCTTTATTAAGTTATAATTTTCCTGTAAGTTTTATTTAAAGGGGGAGTTGGAATGTATTGTTCAAAATGTGGTAAAGAGATACCAGATGACTCAATGTTTTGCCCAGAATGTGGACAAAGGGTTGAAGATAACAACCAAAATATTAATAGAGATAATGCTCAAAATAATAGTACTAACCAAGACAATCATTATGAACATAATCCATATGCTTATAGTGAATATGCAAATAGTAATAATGTTTATCAAAAAGGACACAGTAATTTTGATCCAAGCAAGATAGGTAAGTTTTTTATTGAATCTGTAAAACATCCAATTACAACAATTAAATCAGGAAAAGATATAATATCAAAAGAAATTAGTGTTTTATACATAATTGTAATAGCATTTCTTATTCCTTTAATACAGGTACTGTCATTACGTTCTTTTGCTTATAGCATATTTAAAACAATTATGAATTTAGTAAATAGTTTTGAGGGTTCACAAATGGGATTTGGTGAAGCTATGAGATTTAAGAGCCAATTCTCAAGTATATTTGATATGTATTTTCCATTTGGAAGGGTATATGTATTTAATTTACTTCACTATGTAGCTTTATATGGAATTATATTAATTGCAATTTTTATTATTTATAAATTTGTTATTAAATCACAATTTTCAGTAAGTGAATTTTTAAAAGTATTTGCTGTAGTATCAATATTTAATTTATTATTTACTATACTTTCTGCGGTATTATTATTAATTGGAGTTACATTTAGTTTATTTGCTACTGCATTTATGTCAGCTATGGTTATAGCTTTATTATTTGTAGGTTATAACAGCTTATTTAAAGAAAAGAATAGATTTATTTATATATTTGGATTTATATATGGTATTAGTTTTGTAATTACTAATTACTTATGTATTGAATATGTAATGTCATCTATTAATAATTATATAGGCGCGCTTTTTTAAATTTTATTAGTTATATATTTTAAGGGACTTTATTAAGCTTTTAGTTTAATAAAGTCCTTTTCTTATTATAAATAAGTTTAAATTAAAATATCTAAAGGCCTAGCTAAATTTAAACTTAGACTTTTTTAACTTATAAAATATGGTAAAATACTAATAAATAAATTATATAGTGTATAGGGAGTATGTATGGGAATTTTAAAAAAGATAATAGGGGTTTTTTATTTATTTTTAATAAGCTTAGTTTCTTCAGTTTTAATTGTGTTAAATGGAACATTTATATACAAACTAAGTATAAACATTTTTGATATTGTAGATAAAACGAATGTTTCTAAAGAAAATTTAATTGAAGATTATAATAGAGTAATTAATTATATAAGGAATCCATTTATAAATGATTTAAGCTTTAATAATTTTAAGATGAGTGCAGAAGGAAAGTTTCATTTTTATGAAGTAAAAGAAATAATAATAGCTATTGAAATTTTATTTATAATACTTTTAATTTTAGGGTTAGTATTATATTTACTTAATAAAAGAAAAGTAATGAAGTTTCCTATAGATTCATTTAAATATACTTTTAATGCAACTATAGGAATATTTTTAGGATTATTATTAGCTATTTACGTAGATTTTAATTCTGTATTTAATAAATTTCATAGTATATTTTTTAATAATGATTACTGGATATTTGATCCAGATAAAGATCCTATAATAAAGGCTCTTCCAGAGGAGTATTTTATGTTATGTGCAGTAATTATTATAGTTTTAACTATATTATTTACTTTAGTATTTAAGATAGTATATAAAAATTTAAACAATAAAAGAGGAAGTGTTAAAAATGTATGATATGCCTTTATATAGACCACCAAGCGAAGCTAACAGCTTAATAATACAAGTAACTCTTGGTTGTTCACATAATAAGTGTACATTTTGCAGTATGTATAAATCAAAGAAGTTTAAAACAAAACCTTTAGATACTATAAAAAAAGAAATTGATAAATTTAGAAAAATGTATAGTAGAGTAGATAGAATATTTTTAGCAGATGGGGATGCCTTAATAATAGATATGAGCACTTTAAGAGAAATAATGATCTATTTAAATAAGGTATTTAAAGAATGTGAAAGAATAACTATGTATGCTTCTCCAAAATCTATTATGAGAAAAACAAAAGAGGAATTAATGGAACTTAGAAACCTTAATTTAAAAATGGTTTATATGGGAGTAGAAAGTGGAAGCAATGAAGTATTAAAGGATATAAATAAAGGTGCAACTAGAGAAGAATTAATAGAGGCATCAAAGAAGATAAAGGAAAGCAATATATTATTATCTATAACAGTTATTGCAGGGGTAGCTGGAAGAGAAAAGTCAAATATTCATGCAGTAGAAACTGGTAAGATAATAGGTGAGATTTCTCCAAACTATGCAAGTATTCTAAGTTTAATGGTAGAGAGAGATACTTTAATATATGAAAAGATAAAGAATGATCAGTTTAATTTATTAAATAATATTGAGATTTTAGAAGAAATAAAAACTATGCTTCAAAATATAGAAACTAAAGAAAATATAATCTTTAGAAGTAATCACGCATCTAACTATGTAAGTCTTAAAGGCGATCTTATGAAAGATAGAGATAGACTTATAGAAGATATTAATTGGTGTATTAAAAATGATTATTTAACTAAAGAAAATGATAGAAGGCTTTAGAAAAGTGGACGGATTTTAAAAAATATTGTAAGCTAATAATTGTAGTAATTTCAGACTAAAATGGAGGAATCATAAATATGAAAAGCATAATTTTAATAATTGTACTTGCTTTAATTGGCGGTATAATAGGATGGATTACTAATATATTAGCTATAAAGCTTATGTTTAGACCAATAAAGCCTATAAAAATTCCTATATTAAATATAGAAATAGTTGGACTTATACCAAAAAGAAAGGATGAAATAGCAAAAAATATTGCTGAAGTTGTATCTAAAGAACTTATTACAGTTGATGACCTTATAAAACAAGGATTTAGTAATAGTGATAAAGAAGAACTTCTAAACTATGTTAAAGACAAAATTAGAGGGATTGTTAGTGAAAAGATGGATTTTATACCTGCACCTTTTAGAGTAATGGTACAAGGTCCTATAGATAATGTTATAAATAACGAAATGGGAGTAGCATTAGAAGATATTGAAGAAAGACTTATAGATAAAGTTAAGGAAAAGGTAGTTATAGAAGAGATTGTTGAAGAAAAAATAATGAACCTAGACCTTTTAGAACTTGAAAGAATAATTATAAGTGTATGTAAAAATGAATTAAAGCATATTGAAGTTTTAGGATTCATTCTAGGTGGAGCTATAGGTTTAATTCAAGGTATTGTAATGCTAATTATAAATACTATTTAAAAATATAATATTATGAAAGTTAGGAGCATTTATATATGCTTCTAATTTTTTTATAATTGAATTTAATAAAAAATAATAAACACCCTGTTTAATTACTCTGCATATATAAATATGGTTAAAAATAATATTTTTATGGGGGACGAAAATATGAAATTGAAAAAATTATTTGCAGGATTAGCTACTGGAATCATGGTAATTGGTTTAATAGGGTGTGGTAATAATAGTGATAAGTTACAAGAAAAATTAAAAGCTAATCTTGAAATAGTAGAACTTAGAGACTATGAAGATGGCACAATTAAGGATCACTTTACAAAGGAAGAATACGAAAAGGTTCGTAAACAATGTGATGCTGCAAATGCACCTGATTTTTTAGAAATAATGGCTGAGTATGGACCAGAAAATGGACAAAGAATAATAGATGCATTAAAAAAGAGAGTTCAAAGTGTTGAATATGAAATAATTAAAAAGAGTGAAGAAAGTGATAAAATAGTATTTACTATAAAAAGCCAAGCTATGGATGCAGGAGAATTAGAAAAAATAATACAAAGTAAATTTGATAAATATTCAGAAGATGATAACTTTGAAAATAAAAAATTAGAAGAAATTCAAAAAGATGTAGCAGATATGATAGTAAGAGCTTATGAAGAAGCACCTACAAAAGAAACAGAAAATGAAATAACATATACAAAAAAAGATGGAGCTTGGAATCCAGATCCTAATTTCTCTAATATAACAGAAAAAATATATACAGCTGAGTAAAAAATAAAGGACGCAAAATTTTGCGTCCTTTTTATATTAATTAAATTATTCTGCTACTGAATCTGAAGAACAATCTTCTCCAATGTATATGCACTTATGAACGAATTTTTCAAGTTTTGGCATAAAGAATTGGATAAATGGTCCTGTAAGTAGTGCAGCTATTACTGTACCACCAAATGCACTGATACCAGCATCTTTATTAATACCACCTAAGAAGTATCCAATTACGAATAAAGTGATATCCATGCATACACGAACCCAACGATATTCTTTCTTTGAAAATTCAGCAATTATAAATGGTATAAGGTCATTAGGAGCAACCCCTAAATCAGTAGCCTTAAGCATTGAGAAACCAATTGCGATAATAACACAGCTTAAAATTAAAACTAATACTTTAGTTAAATAGTTAAATTCAGCAAATGGAATAACTTTAAATGCGTTATTCATTAAATCGATGAATGGTCCTGCTGAAATCATTGCAAGTACTGTACCTATATTTATTGATTTTCTTGAGAAAATGAATATTATAACTAGGAACGTGAATGTTATAATCATATTTCCTAAACCAGGAGTAATATTAAAAATCTTTGCAAGTCCTAGTGTAAATACTGTAAATGGATCTGATCCGATGTCAGCGCCTATAAATAGAGCAACCCCAGTTTGTATTATCCAAACACCTAGGAAGAAGAAAATTAGTTTTATGGTTAATTGTTTACATTTAACTTTGTTCATTGCTTGTCCTCCAAAAATAAAAAATAAAAAAACAACACTAAACGCTCCGGTTCGTATCGTCGAAAATAAGAATAACATATAAAAACAAAGAAATAAACTAGTAAAAATTTCGATTGTGCATGTTTACATAAATGTTTACATAAAATTATGTTAAGTTATAATGTTTACAAATATCATATTATCAATAAATTTGACAAAGCGTTGATAAATAAATAAAAAAAATATGAAGAAAATTTAATATAATTCAAAAAATGCGTGGAAAAATGAGATAGTATTAAAAGAATTTACCAATTTATTGTGCTAAATAGTGAAATTATATAGTATTTAATGAATAAATTGGAAATGATGTGAATTCTAAAATTATACTATAATTAATGACTTTAAGAGAAAAAAACAATATTTGTTTAAAAGGGATTTTATTTTCATAATTTCTAGGATTATAACCTACAAAAATATATAATAAGAATATAAAGGATATAATAATTGCATTATAAAAGGGGGAGTGGCTTATTTGGAATCAATAAAAAAATATATACAAAAACATAGCAAAACTATAGTTATTATAGATATTATTTTATTAATATTTTCTATAGGATTTGGAAATAGTGGAATTTTAAACGGAATAGTTATATTTTTATTATTTCTTTTGTTAGCATATATGCCAGAAGAAGCCTTTGAGGATGATGAAGATAAATTAAAAGACGAGAATAAGTAATATCTATTAATAAAACTATAGTAAGTATAGAAAAAAGTGGACAAATTAGCTGTCCACTTTTATATTATTATTTATCAACACTGAATTAAAACATAGCCTAATAATAAGCTTCATATATTTCTTTTAATACAGCTTCTTTAGAGTTTTCTATATTTTCTCTGTTTAATCCTTCAAGTATTGCTTCCTCACAAACTGCTATACCAACTAATTTAGATGTTTCTCTAAGTAGTGTTACTGGAGGTAAAATTGATGCTCCAACTTCATCTAAGTCTTGAAGTTCTGCAATTGCATGAGCTGCTCTAGATAACATACAATCTGTAACCTTACTTGGTTTTGAAACTATAATACCAAGACCAAGACCTGGATATAATAAAGCATTGTTAGCTTGTCCTATATGATAAGTTACACCATTATACTCAACTGGATCTGAAGGACTTCCAGTTACAACTAAAGCTTTTCCGTCTGTCCATTTAATAAGATCAGCAGCTGTAGCTTCGCTATGGCTTGTTGGATTTGATATTGGCATAATTGCAGGTCTCTCAGTATATTTATCCATAAGTTTAACTGCTTTTTCAGAGAAAGCGCCAAATACTCCAGAAGTACCAATTAATGTAGTAGGTCTTACAAGCTCAATTATATCTTCTAATTTTTCTAAAGAAGAGTCTTTTGGGAAATCACTTCTGTTTTTAGCGTATTTCTTTTGACCTTCTGTAAGATTTTCTAAATCACTTGTAATAAGACCAAATCTATCAATTACATAAAATCTATTTAAAGCTTCTTCATGGCTTAAACCTTGGTTTTCCATTTCAAATAATATTTGATCACATATTCCAATGCCAGCAGTACCACCACCAAATACAACAATCTTATGATCTTTAATAGGTTTATTTGTAACTCTAGCTATAGCATTCATAGCAGAAACCATCATTACACCAGTTCCTTGAATGTCATCATTAAAAGTACATATTTTATCTCTATACTTTTCTAATATGTCTCTAGCATTGCTACGTCCAAAATCTTCAAAGTGTAATAAAACTTTAGGGAATAATTTATTAGAAACTTTAACAAATTCATCTATAAATTCATCATACTTTTCACCATAAATTCTAAGATGTTTTTCTCCTAAATAAAATGGATCATTTAAAAGTTTTTCATTATTAGTACCAGCATCAATTACAACAGGTAGTACATTTCTTGGATTAATACCAGCAGCTACTGTATAAACAGCAAGTTTTCCAACTACTATAGATACACCATTTACACCCCAGTCACCAATTCCAAGAACCCCTTCACCATCTGTTACAACTATAAGCTTAATTTCGTCTAAATCTTTTGCTCCATTTTTTAAAGCTTCTTCTATAAGATCTTTATGTTCAACTGATAAAAATACTGCTCCACTTGGACCATCAAAATTATTTGAGTAATTCATAACAGCATCCCCAATAGTTGGAGTATATATTATAGGTAGAAGTTCTTTTATATGTTTTCCAATTGTATAGTAAAATAATGTGCGATTTTTATTATATAAATCCATAAGATATAAATGCTTATCTAAATTATTTTCTATAGTAGAAACTTTTTCATAAACTAAAACTTCTTGTTCCTCTATAGTTCTAACTTCATTAGGTAAAAGCCCTACAAGGCCTAATGACTTTCTTTCTTCTTCTGTAAATCCTGTTCCTTTATTAAGAAATGGATTTCTTAAAACATCTTGTCCTTTTAATTCTTTCATAAAATAACACTCCCTTTAACCATTAGTATATTTATATTATATACTTTTAGCAAAAATAAACAAATATTATATACCTTTAGGCAAAATGGTAGAATATATTGTATAATTTAACACATTGCCTAATTTAAAAAGTAAGATTTATTCATTTTATATACATACATTAGAAAAGGTCTGTAAATAAATTTAAGATATACTTAAATAAAAAATTTATTTAAGGAGATAATATGGACTTTATAAAAATTTATAGCGACATAATTAAAAGTAATTTGGATAATCCAAAGAAAGTAACAAAGTTACTAAAACTAGGATATAATGCTGAATACTTAAACTTAAAGTTTTTTGGAGATAAAAATCTTCCAAAATCACTTAGATACTTATCTAAACTTTGTATGAAATATACATTAGAACCTATGAGGGATCCAGAAAATACTGCCTTTGTTAATGTATTTACTCCAACGGAGTTTTTACATGCCTTTGATATTCATCCACAGCTTATAGAAGCTTATTCATCTTATATATCAGGTGCAAGATGCGAAGATGCATTTATAGATGTAGCAGAATCTAGTGGAATATCTGATAGTTTATGTTCTTACCATAAAACATTTATAGGTAGTGCAATTAAAGGAGTTATTAAAAAGCCAAGATTTGCAATAACAACATCAACAGCTTGTGATGGTAATATTAATACATTTAGATATGTATCTAATATATACAATATAGATAACTTTATAATTGATGTACCTTATGAGTATTCAAAAGAAGCAGAGATGTATGTAAAAGAGCAACTTCATGAAATGGTTACTTTCATTGAAGATAATATGAAGAAAAAGTTAGATGAAAATAGACTTAAAGAGATTATCTTAAATGAAAATAAATCAATTGAATACTACAAAAACTATTTAGAAATCTTAAAAACAAAGTATTTTCCAAATACATTAACTACAGAAATGTTTAAAGTATTTGCAACTCATCCTGGAATGGGAAGAGAGGATTCTTTAAAGTTTTTTGAGATGTTATTAGAAGATATAAAGAATTATCCAATGAAAGAAGCTAAAAATAGAATTCTTTGGGTACACTTATTACCTTTTTATAGTGAATCTATAAAAGAGTACCTTGATTTAAATGAAGACTATCAGCTTATAATGTCTGATATGAATGGAGACCATTTAAATAAATTAGATGTAAATGATCCTTATTCATCAATAGCGAAGAAAATAATTTTAAATTCTTTTAATGGACCATATGAAAGAAGAGGAAATAATATATTAAACCTTGCAAAAGATCTTAATGTAGATGGAGTAATAAACTTTTGTCACTTTGGATGTAAACAATCAAGTGGTGGGTCTTTAATTCTTAAAGATATATTAAATGAAAATAATATACCTCTTTTAAATATAGATGGTGATGCAGTAGATAGAAGAAATAGTCAAGAAGGTCAAAATAAAACTAGATTAGAAGCTTTCTTTGAAATACTTAATAAAGGAGAACTTTAAAATGATAGCATGCATGTGTAAATATAGTCCTTTTGCGATTTTTGATGGATTTTCAGAAGAAGGATTTATTATAGATAGTGAAATAGATAGATTTGAAGCTTCAGAGAACTTAATTCATCCTAATATGTGTTCTTATAGTAAAGCATTATTAGATGTATTTATAGAAAATAAAGTGGATAAAGTATTTTTAGTTAACTGTTGTGATTCTATAAGAAGGTTAAAAGATACATTAGAAAAAATTCCTTCAATAAAATTTATTTATATGATGGATTTGCCAAGAAAAAACAACTGTTGTTCTAAAGAAATGTTTAAAAATGAACTTATAAAATTTATAAAAGAGTATGAAAGTTTTTCAGGTAAAAAGTTTAGCTTAGACAAGTTTAATGAAAGTCTTTATAAATACATAAAAAAGAAAGAAAATAAGAGTAAGCCTTATATACAAGTTTTAGGTGCTAAAGTTTCAAAAGACTTTTTAAGAAAAATTGAAGATAATTTAGATTTTCCACTTGTTAATGAAACTTGCTCAAAAGAGCATTACATTAATGAAGCTAAAAACTTTAATAATTTAGAAGATGCAATGGAGTGGTACGCAAATGAAATATTAAGTTATACTCCATGCATGAGAATGGCCAATATAAATAGCAGAAGAAATTTAATATTAGATCCAAACTTAAAGGGGATAGTATATCATACACTTAAATTTTGTGATCATTATTCTTTTGAGTATTTAAATCTTCAAAAAGAAAACATTCCACTTATTAAAGTTGAAACAGACCTTACAAATCAAAGTAATGGTCAAATAAAAACTCGTATTGAAGCTTTTAATGAACAGTTAACTGGAGGAAATATTAAAATGAAGAAAATAATAGATAAAGATAAAATATACGTAATGGGAATAGATAGTGGTTCAACTTCTACTAATGTAATAATAGTAGATAAAGATAAAAATATATTAAGTAGTGTAATAGTAAAGACTGGAGCTAAAAGTATGAATTCTGCAAGAAAAGCATATGAAATGGCTTTAGAAGAAGCAAATCTTACAAATGACGATATATCTTTAATAGTTGGGACAGGCTATGGAAGATATAATATAGATTTTGTAGATGAAAATGTAACTGAAATAACTTGCCATGGTAAAGGGGCACACTTTTTAAATAATGAAGTTAGGACAATAATTGATATTGGAGGACAAGATAGTAAGGCAATATCATTAGATGAAGAAGGAAATGTAAAAAGTTTTGTTATGAATGATAAATGTGCAGCTGGCACTGGTAGATTTTTAGAAATGATAGCTAAAACTTTAGAAATTTCCTTAGAAGAGATGTCAGATGAAGGTCTATCATATAATGAAGATTTAACTATTACTAGTGTTTGTTCTGTATTTGCAGAATCAGAAGTTGTATCTTTAATTGCTGATAATAAAGAAAGAAAAGATATAATTCATGGGGTTAACAAATCTATTGCAACTAAAACTGTCGGTCTTGTAGATAGAGTTGGAAGAGAAGAAAAGTATATGATGACAGGGGGAGTTGCTAAGAATAAAGGAGTAATTAAAGCAATTGAAGAGAAATTAAATACAAAATTATTTATAGCAGATGAGCCACAAATATGTGGAGCACTTGGAGCAGCTATAATTGGTCTTGAAATGATTCTTAAAGAAAATTAATTATATGAAAGTATATGTTAACCATACCTTTTTAAAGGTATGGTTATTATTTTGCATAATGGTTAAGAATTAATAGATAAGTTAGCCAAGTATCATAGTTTTGTGTTATTATATAAAAATATGTGTTTTAATTTAATTTAAAATATTATAAAATAGGAAGATGTGAAATAAGAAAAATATATTAGATGTAATAATTACGTTTTAAAATAGACAGAGAAGGTGATATTGTGATAAAAAACGAGTTTTTACCAATAAGTAAACAAGATATGATAGATAGAGGATGGGAGCAATGTGACTTTATAATAGTAACTGGAGACGCATATATTGACCATCACAGTTTTGGTACTGCAATAATTTCAAGAGTATTAGAACATGCAGGATATAAAGTAGGTATAATTGCACAGCCAGATTGGCATAGTACTGAAGATTTCATGAAACTTGGTAGACCAAGATTAGGTTTCTTAGTAAATGGTGGTAACATGGACTCAATGGTTAACCATTATACTGTAAGTAAAAGATTAAGAGATAAAGATCTTTACTCACCAGGTGGAAAGATGGGATTAAGACCAGATAGAGCAACAATTGTTTACTGTAACAAAATAAGAGAAGCTTATAAGCATGTAAACATAATAATCGGAGGACTTGAAGCTAGTTTAAGAAGATTTGCTCACTACGATTACTGGGGTAATAATGTAAGAAATTCAATACTTATAGACTCAGGTGCGGACCTTTTAATATACGGAATGAGTGAAAAACAAGTAGTTGAAGTTGCAAATGCTTTAAATGATGGATTTGAAGCAAAATATGTAAGACACGTAAATGGTACTTGCTATACTATAGATTCTTTAGATGAAGTTTATGGCGACTATATAGTATTGCCTTCAAAGAATGAAGTAACAGAAGATAAAGTTACATATGCTAAAGCATTTAAAATTCAAAATGATGAACAAGATCCAGTACGTGGTAAAATGCTTATCCAAAAACATGGAAATAAATACGTTGTTATAAATAAGCCAGAAATGCCACTTACAAGAGAAGAACTTGATGAAGTTTATGCACTTCCATATGCAAAAAATTATCATCCTATATATGAAAAAGATGGAGGTATTCCAGCAATAGAAGAAGTTAAATTCTCAATTGTAAGTTCAAGAGGATGTTTTGGTAACTGTAACTTCTGTGCAATTACATTCCACCAAGGAAGAGCTGTACAAAGTAGAAGTGAAGAATCAATATTACAAGAAGCTAGAGAAATTACAGAACTTAAAGACTTTAAAGGATATATACATGATGTTGGAGGTCCAACTGCTAACTTTAGAAAGCCAGCTTGTAAACATCAGCTTACAATAGGTGCATGTAAGAACAAACAATGTTTAACACCAAGACCTTGCAAGAACATGGAAGTAGACCATACAGAATACTTACACTTACTTAGAAGTATAAGAAAACTTCCTAAAGTTAAAAAGGCCTTTGTACGTTCAGGTCTTAGATATGATTATATTATGGCAGATAAAGATGATACATTCTTCAGAGAACTTGTAGAACATCACGTAAGTGGACAGCTTAAAGTTGCGCCAGAACACGTAGCCCCTAATGCATTAAAGTATATGGGTAAGCCATCAGGTAAAACTTATGATAGATTTAGAGAAAAGTTCTTTAAAATTAATAAACAACTTGGAAAAGAACAATATATAATTCCATATTTAATGTCAAGTCACCCAGGTAGTGGACTTAAAGAAGCTATAGAACTTGCAGAATATTTAAGAGATACAAAATATCAACCAGAACAAGTTCAAGACTTCTATCCAACACCAGGAACACTTTCAACTACAATGTTCTATACAGGACTTGACCCAATTACAATGGAAGAAGTATATGTTCCAAAGAGTAAAGAAGAAAAAGCAATGCAAAGGGCACTTCTTCAATTTAAAAAGCCAAAGAATTATAAATTAGTTTATGATGCTCTAATGCAAGCTGGAAGAGAAGACTTAATAGGAAATGGACCTAAATGTCTTATTCAATCACAAGAAACTAGATATTTAGCAAGTCTTCATAATAAAGGAAATAACAACAAAGGTAATGGCGGCTACAAAGGAAAGAAGAAGTTAAACGAAAGAACTTCTAATAAAAATGGCCAAAATAAAGGAAGAGGTAAAGCAGGAAACAGAGAAAAGTTTAAAGATACTGATCCTAGAGGAAAGAAATCAAGAAGACAAGATGATGCTCCAAGATATAAAGGTAAAAAGAGCAGAGGCCCTGCAAGATTAAGACTAAAAAAGAAGTAAAATTAATATAATTAAAAGACCACTAAAATAAGTTTAGACTAAAGTTTTAGTGGTCTTTAGCTAATTTAAAATGTTAATTTGCTTTTTGGAGGAATATATTATGACAGAAATATTTAATCTTAGTATAATATTTACCTTAGGTGTTATTTTATCTATTGTTATTTTTGGACTATTAATAGGTCAAATAGAAAGAGTAACGAATGGGTGTATATATAGAAGGTTTAAAGATAAAGGAATAATATTTACAGGGATTATAGGAACTACAGTACATGAATTTGGACATTATATTATGTGTATACTTTTTAGGCATAAAATAATAGATGTTAAGTGGTTTTCAACGAGAGTTGGAATATCAGGAGAACTAGGTCATGTTAGACATTCTTATGAAGAGAGAAGTATATATCAAAGGATAGGAAACTTTTTTATAGGAGTAGCTCCAGTAATAGTTGGAACATTAATGCTTATAATAAGTTTTAAGTTGTTACTTCCAAACTCATTTAGTGAAATAATAAAAAATACAAACTTTAATACATATTTAAATATGGCTGATAATTTTAGTTTGAAGGTATTTTTAAGTACGCTTTTAGATTCACTATTATTAATTTTAAAAGAGCTTTTTATCTTTAAAAACTTTTTAAGCATAAGATTTTATATATTTATATTAATAGCTCTTTCAATTAGTACACATATGTCATTAAGTAGAGCTGATTTAATTAATTCTTTTGATGGAATAGTATTTATATATGGATTAAGTCTATTATTAAGTTTTATATTAATAATATTTGGAATACCTTATGTTAGTTTAATGCATGGAATTTTAAAATTTAATATTATACTTATAAGCTTTTTATCAATTGGATTATTATTTTCAATTATTGCTCTTATAATATCTAAAATATTAACTTTAAATGCATAAAAATCCTATGTAAGATAAGTATCTTACATAGGATTTTCTTATATTGAAAATGCATCTAATGAATTTTTCTTTGTTTTTTTTAGTAGTCTTCTTTTTGATAAATAAGAGCATATACTATCAATATGATGAATTGGATCAGTAAATTCGCTCTTACTACAAGAAGACAAAGCAGATTTTAAATTATTATAAGGTACTGAATTGATTAAAGAATCAATTTCTTCTGAAGTGAAAGATTGTCCTTTATTAGATAAAAGAAATAGGTTTATATCCTCAGCTAATGAATGGAAGTTTTCCATAATAATCACTCCTTAAATAAAATATTGCTTTATGTAAATGTTTACTTAAATTAATTATAACATTAATACTATAAATTTCAATATAATATAGTATTATTTAAATTTATATTTTTTTATAGTTTTATTCAATAAATTATTAATAATACATAGAATAAAGCAATATAAATATTTTAAAGAAGGGGGAAGGTATATGGAATGGTTAAAAATAAGTTCAGAAGAAGAACTAAAGGAATTAGGTAAATTTTTAGATGTTAAAAAGATGATTGAAGATGATATTAAAGAAATTACGTTCAAAAATGATATAAAAAATTATATTAATATAAATAGCTCAAGCTGGCATGAACTTTATAATAAAATAGAATTTTTAAGAAGATTAGTATGTAGTATAAATAGGGAAGTTAAAGATTTAAAATGTAGCTGCACTGAATGTTTAGAAAGAGAAAATAGTAAAAAAAGAATGGAATACTTTAAAAGTGAAGCACATGAGTATATATATTATTTATTAAAGCTTACAGAAAGTGAAAAAAAGAAAAAGTTAAAAATAAAGAAATGCTATTACAGAAATAAAGATATGGCAATGAAGTGGTATAGGGAAATAGTAAAGAAAATTCATTCATCTTATGTTAGTATAAATGAATTAGATATGGCTATGGTAGAACTTGCAAAGCTTTACAATGAGATGGTTAACGAAGCTTAAAAATTTAATTTGGAAATTTTCAAAAAAGATGTTAGACTATATGGGTAAATTGTAGAAATTTAATTGAAACTTTTATTAAATAAGGTAGCGTAGTAGGGTATTTTGAGTGAAGGATAAGGAGAACCTTTTTAATATAAGTTCAATTTCTATAAATTACAAAATAAGAAAATAAAATAGTAGTACAGAAGGTGAAGTATATGGCAAGTGGAATTTTTGTAACTGGAACTGATACGTCAGTTGGTAAAACATTTATTTCGTCATTAATCGTTAGGACTTTAAGAGATGGTGGAATTGATGCTGGATATTTTAAAGGAGTATTTAACGGTGGTAGTTTAGGAGACTGTGGTAATGTTATACCAGATGATGCTGTAGAAGTTAAAAATGTTACAAATCTTGATGAAGATTATAATAATATGGGGTCTTATGTGTTAAGTAGCAATTATTCTCCTCATTTAGCTGCTCATATTGAATCAGTAAATATAAATCTTCAAAAGATTTTTAGTGACTTTACAAAGATGAGAGACAAATATGAATTTTTAATTGTTGAAGGAAGCGGAGGAGCTGTTTGCCCTATTAAGATTGAAGGAGACGAAGTAATTCTTCTTGAAGATATTATAAAAGATTTAGGACTATCTACAATACTTGTTGCAAGATCTGGTCTTGGGACCATAAATCATACTACTTTAACAGTAAAGTATTTAGAAGATGCTGGAATTGAAGTTAAAGGAATTATATTAAATGAGTATGATGATAATAATATTATGCATAAAAACAACAAGGATGTAATTAAACTTTTAACAGGAATAAACAATATTTGTACAATACCATCTATTGATGTTAGCTATATGCCAGAAGAAAAGATTAGAGAACTTGTTAAGTTTTGTAGTACAAGCTTTTCATAAGTTCTAAAAAAATGCACTATAAAATATACGTTTAGTATAATTTATAGTGCATTTTTATTAACTATTCAATATAGTACTTAGGTCATCAATTAATGCTTTTAATTTGTAAGCATCTTTAGGAACTAAAACTCTAATACTATCTTTATCTGTTTCTTCATTTTTATCCTTTAGATTATGAAAATAATCTTTTATTTCAGAAGCTTTCTTTTCACCAAGAAGCTTTTCTTTTTCGTTTTTTAAAGTGATACTATGGAATTTTTCATCGCTTTTATCAATATCAAAATAATCTTTTATATCTTTCATTAAAATCACCTCTCTTTAAATATATTTTATCACAAATTAACGTATTTTATTAAAAATAAGAAAAGCTTTACTATAATTTAATAATGTTTAAATTTATAATATTAAAAACATTATATGATATAATATTTTTAGTATTTTTATAAGGAGTATATAAAAAGATGAGAAATTTAAAACTTACATTACAATATGATGGAACAAGATATAAGGGATTCCAAAAACAAAATCAAAAGGGAAGCAATATAGCTACAATCCAAGGTAAGCTTGAGAATGTATTAAGTAAAATGACATCAGAAGATATACAAGTAATTGGTTGTGGAAGAACTGATAGTGGTGTTCATGCAGATAATTATATAGCTAATTTTAAGACAAATAGTACTTTAACAAGGGAAGATATTTTAAAATATTTAAATGAATATTTACCAGAAGATATAGTTATAAAAAATATCAAAGATGTTAGCGATAGATTTCATGCAAGATATAATGTTTTAAATAAAACATATGTTTATACAATAGATAATAATATTTATAGAGATGTATTCTTAAAAAAATATGCTTACCATGTAGAAGAAAAGCTTGATTTAGGAAAGATGATAGAAGCTAGTAAACTGCTTGTTGGAACACATGATTTTGAAAGTTTTACAAGCCTTAAAAATAAAAAGAAATCAACTATAAGAACAATTAATTACATAGATATAAAAGAAGATTCAAACATAATTAAAATAGAAGTAAACGGAAATAGTTTTATGCTTAATATGGTTAGAATAATAGTTGGCACATTAGTTGAAGTTGGACTTTCTAAAATAAAGGCTAAAGATATTGAAAAAATATTAGAAGGAAAAGATAGAAGTCTTTCAGGTCATAGAGCACCAGCTAATGGATTATGTTTAAAAGAACTTAATTATTAAAATAAAAGGGATACTTTAAAAAGTATCCCTTTAAAATTATTTATCATCACTATATAAGTATTCTCTAGTTAATGGTAAAGTATTGTTTATACCCTTTGAGTATAAAGTTTGGTGAATATCTATAGTCCAGTAGTGGAATGCAGCTGCACATGAACATAAGTAAATATGCCACATTCTTAAGAATCTTTCATCAAACATTTCTCTTTCTTCATCTAAATGTTCTTCGAAGTTTTTAACCCATTCTTGTAATGTCTTCATGTAGTGAAGTCTTAAGCTTTCAACATCTAATACGTGGAAGTTTAATTCACTTGCAATGTGTATTTCTTCTCTTAATGTTGGTAAGTATCCACCTGGGAATATGTATTTAGTAATCCATTTGTTACCTTCAGTTTCAACTAAGTTTGTAATATTATGAAGTAAGAATAATCCACCTTCTTCAAGTACTCCATCTACGTTCTTAAAGAATAGAGGAATATTTGCATGACCTACGTGTTCAACCATACCAACACTTACAACTCTATCGAATTTTAATCCTGATTTTGAAAGATCTCTGTAGTCCATTAATTTAACTGTAACTAAATCTTCTAAACCTTCTTCTTTAATTCTTTCTGTAGCTTTTGCATATTGTTCTTCACTTAAAGTGATTCCCATTGCTTTAACTTTATAAAGCTTAGCAGCTTCAATTATTAAGTATCCCCAACCACATCCGATGTCTAGAAGTGTTTGACCTTCTTTTAAGTTTAACTTCTTTAATATATGTTTTATTTTATTCATCTGAGCATCATAAAGTGTGTCATTTTCACTTTTAAAATATCCACATGAATAACTCATTGTTTTATCAAGCCATAAGCTATAGAAATCATTTCCGATATCATAGTGATGTGCTATATCCTTCTTTGATTTTAAAAGTGAAGGGGCTTTAATCTTTCCAGCAAGTTTTAAAAGAATGCTGTCATTTAAGAAACTATCTTTATTTCTCATCATACTTTCAAATATTTCTTGTGGATCTCCTTCAAAGTCTATATCTCCATCCATGTAAGCTTCACCTAAAGCAACGCTTGCATCTGATAATAATTCTTTTTTACTTGGGAATTTATTTATTATAATAGTGAATTTAGGTTCTCCTTCACCAACTTTAACAACTTCTCCATCCCATAACTTTAAGTTAAAAGTTTCATCTGCTAAATGATTAGCAAAAGCTTTAACTATGTTTTTATTCATTTCCATAATTTACACCTCATTTATTTATGCAATACAATTAAAATTATATACGGTAAATATTCTTGACTTAATTCCAATATTTATTCTGAATCTACCATTTAATTTAATATAGCTTGTTTAATTAGGCTAAAACTTATAAAATCTTAGGTTTTCTTAGGATTACTAATTTTGAATAAAATTTAAACAGGTGAAATATTAGGAAAATAGTAGTCTCGAAAAGGTATTGAAAAATTTGTATTTTTAAAAAATACATATAATAAATTTGTATTAATATTTTGAGAAATTTTCAATTAAATATTATAACTTATATGGATTAAATAGGAATTAAAGTAAAAAATACAAGGAAATTTTGTTAAAAATAAATGAATAAAGTAAATAAATGTTAAATATAATCATGAATTTATGCATAAAGTTAATCAAATATATTAATATATGAATGTACGTTATTAAACTAAGGGGGAAAAATATGAAAAAAATATTAGCGTTAATGCTTGCTAGTGTACTTTCATTTACATTAGTTTCTTGTGGCGGAAAAAAGCCAGATGAAGTAGTAAATAACTTTTATAACTCATTAAAAAACTATAATGTAGAAGAAATTAAAGCAATGGTAGAGCAAAGCGAAGAAAATGAAGATCCAACTAAGACACAAACAGAAGAAGAAGTGGCTTTAATAAAAAAAGCATGTGAATCTGTTGAAGAAAAAGTTATTAATACAAAAGTAGATGGAGATAATGCTGAAGTAGAAGTAACTGTTACTGCAATTGATGGTGATGAAATTATGAGAAAGTACATAAGACAAGAACTATCAAAAGTTTTAACTGGTGATTCTGAAATGGATACTAAACAAAGTGATGAAGAAGTAGCTAAATTTTTAGTTGATTCTATTGAAGACAAAGATGCTAAAAAGTCAACACAAACTTTCACAATCAAATTAACTAAAAAAGATAAAGAATGGAAAATAACAAACATAGAAGACATAATTGTAAAGACTTTTAATTTAAATGGATTTACAAACTTTTCAAGCTTTTTTGGAAAGAAATAATACAAAAAATATAACATAAATAACTTACATATAAGACTAAAGTAAAATGATTTATTTTACTTTAGTCTTTTTATTTTATTAATTTATCAATAAATATATCTATTTATGATAAAATTAATATGGGGAGGGGTTATATGGGAAAAATAAATTTTTTTGTAAAAATGCTTAAACTAGATATAAAAACATGTATTGCTTATGTTTTATCTTTATCAATTGGTTTTGTTATTCTCTTTAATGTTTTTAATCTATTTTTCTTAGAAGAGATAAAAGCAGAAAATGGAGAGGATAGAATATTTTTTGGTGGAATGGTACTTGTTATAACAGCTATAATATTACTTTTAGGATACTATTCTAATTCATTTTTCTTAAGTAGAAGAGGAAGGGAAGTTGGAGTAGAGCTTATTAGTGGTCTTAGTTTAGTAGAGCTATCAGTAAGCTTTATTGTACAAAATACTATTTTAAGTGGATTTGCAACTTTAATAGGAGTTATAGGTGGAATTTTATTATCACCTATTTTTAATACTTTAGCTTTTAATCTAATAGGAATATCTGGAGAAAAGTTTTATATAGCTAAAGATGGTGTCATTTGTACTGTAATGGTAATAATAATTCAAATATTGTTTGTTGCTGCCTTCGATGTTGGATATGGACATAGGTCAGAAATATGCGATTTAATAAAAAGTAAAAATAAAGGATATAAGCCAAAGAAAAAAAATCTATCAGCTTTTAAAACAATTATATATTTTATTATGTTTATTGTACCTATAATAGGACTATTCTTTATTAATTATAATAGTGGGGGATATGAAGTTATTATACAAATAACTGCAATAATAGGTGGAGCAGGACTCGCTTTATTTATTAGAGATGGTATACCGTATATTATTGAAGTTTATTTAAATAAAAGTGGAAGAAAAGATCCAATAAAAGTAATGTATTTAAGAAATCTTAAATATGTAATGGAGAAGAGTGCTGTTATAATGATTTGTTTTAGCGTAATAATAATTGCTATAACTATTATTATTGGTGGTGTTAACTATGATATAAAATTTTCTATAGTTAGTACAATTGGATTAGTTGCAACAGCATTTTTACTTTCAATTACTATAATATATAAAATTATTATTGAAGCTTTAAATAGAGTGAATTCATTTAAACAAATATTTTTATTAGGATATACCAAAGATAAAATAATGGAAATAATAAGTAAAGAAGTTTCTACGTATTATTTTATTGTTTTTATAATGCCGCTTATACAAGGCATATGTATCTTCTATGGATACGTAAAAGGTGGAGCAATTGAACCTACAATGCTATTTATATTAGCATTAATACTTATATTACTTGCTATAGTAACTTTCTTTATAAGTTACATTTATTATAAGAAGATAATATTAAATTCAAATGAAGCTTTAGGGGGAAGGTAAATGAAGGATATAATTGTAACTAAAAATTTGTATAAAGAATATTTAATAAATATTAAGTATGATATGATGGGTAAATTGACTTCTGATAAAATAGTTGTATTAAAAGGAATTGATTTTACTATTAAAGAGGGAGAATTTATATCTATAATGGGACCTTCAGGAGCTGGTAAGTCAACATTTATGAATTTAATATCTACAATAGATACACCATCTAAGGGAACTGTTATAATTGATGGTGAAAACGTTAAAGAACTTACAGAGAGAAAAATTGGTAAGTTAAGATATGAAAAAATAGGATTCGTTTTTCAAGAATTTAATTTAATAGATGGATTAACTGTAAGAGAAAATATAGCAGTTCCTCTTACACTTAAAAATGTTCCATTAGAAGAAATAGATAAAAGGGTAAATGAAGTAGCAAAAAGACTTTCAATTGATGAATTATTAAATAAATATCCATCACAATGTTCAGGTGGGCAAATACAAAGAGTTGCAATAAGTAGGGCATTAGTTGCAAAACCTAAAATAATTATTGCAGATGAACCAACTGGTAATTTAGATAGTAAAAACTCTAATGAAGTTATGAAACTATTTAAAGAATTAAATGAAAGAGATGGAATTACAATTTTAATGGTAACGCATGATTCATTAACTGCAAGTTTTGCACATAAAGTACTATATATTAAAGACGGAATAATTGAAAAGACTATAGAAAGAAAAGAGAAGAAGCAAAAAGAGTTCTTTGAAGATATTTTAAAAATATCTTCTGAAGAAATAGTTTTTGAAGATTAAATAAAGATAAATATTATAATAAGTTTTATAATAAATAAAAAGAACTACCTATTAAGGTAGTCTTTTTATTTATTATTTCTGTATTTTTCTAATTCTTCATCTAGACTTGTTTCATTTAAAGCTTCAAACTCATCATCTAAAGAAGGAGTTTTTAAATCAGATAAACCTTCTGCATAACTTTCTTCTTTTGATATCTTTCTTTCAATATCATCTAAGTTAATTGAATTTTTCTTTGTTTGAACATTAGCCATTATTTCATTTATTTGTTTTGAAGCATTTGCATTATTAAGTCTTGCACTAGCTTCATCTCTATAACTTCTTGTCTTATCAATTTCTTCTTGAAGTTTAATTAAATTATCTTTAAGTGCTTTTGCTTTTACACTTTGTTCTTCATAAGATTTCTTTAATGATTCATATTTTTTATCTTCATCTAATTTAAGTCTTAAAGCTTTTTTAGCAAGCTCTTCATTATTCTTACTCATAGCAAGTCTTACTTTTTCATCATAGTCTTTAGATAATTCTTTAGACTTTTCCATTGCTTTTTCAGTATTTTTTAAGTTACCAAAGATTTGTGCTGATGAAATTTTTGCTTTATTTAAGCTCTCTTCCATATCTCTTATTTTTTGATTTAATAATTCAATTGGATTTTCAAGATCATCAAGTGCTGAATTTGCCTTTGCTTTAAACATATTTGATATTCTATTAAATACACCCATTATCTTATATCCTCCTTTGTTTTTAGTTAATTATAATACCGAATTAATTTAATACAACTATATTTAAGCATAATTTACAATTTATTAATTAAAGAAGAAATAGTATATTAAAAATATTATAATTGCAACTACTGCTAAAATTAAAACTGCTTTAAATATGAATGATGAGCCATGTAAGAATCCAAAAGGAGAAAAACTTGGCATAAAGAATGATGACCTTCTATTATAGTTTGGAGTTTCTGTTTTAGAAGTATCATTATTAAAAGTATCATTCGTATTACTATTATTTGTGTTATTATTGCTACTGTCGTTATTAGGGGATTGATTATTATATTTATCTGAAGTTTTAAATCTAGAACCAGAATTACTATTTGGATTACTATATTTATCAGACGTATTAAACCTTGAATTCCACTTTGAAGAACTAGAAGATTGTGTACTTTCTCTTGGACTACTACTATATGTACTATGAGAAGATGACGTCCTGAAACTGAATGCATATGTAGGAAGAGAAAGTGACAATAAATTAGTAATTAATATAGTCAAAATTACAAGTAGTTTTATTATAGACTTTTTCTTATCTTTCATATATAAATACGCTCCTTTAAACTGTACTTATATTAAATTTACTATAAAAATAATAGTTAAATAAAAATAAAGCATTAATATTTTGTATCATTTTCATAAAAGAATATATCACATTTTGAAAATATATTAAAATATGTGTGAGGTGATACTTTTATGAATATTGATGTAGCAAAAGAATGGATTCAAGATGAAAAAAATGTTTGGGGAGAAGATTATACTAATATAACTTTTTCTATAAATGATATTATGGAGTTTGAAGAGGGAACGGATATAAAGAATAGATATTTTGTGAAAAACATAAATATTTTAGATAAATATATGAGAATGTTAGATGATGCAAATTCTAAGCTTAATAGTAAGAAAAAAGTCTTGTTTTTTGAAGTTAATAATACAAGTAGTAGCGAGGCTAGTGATATTATAAGCGAACTCATGGAATATAAAGATAAATATAAAGAAGTATTATATAAATTAAAATATTGTGCTAAATGTCAATGTTTAAAATGCATTAAAAAATGTAGATATGATTCATGTAACTCATGTGATAAGAGTGGAAAAGTTACTGAATGTAATTATGATAAATACAATGTAATAATGTTTAACAATTTTTTAGCTAATTTATATAATTCAGAAACTAATTCATATGATGAAGTAAAAGTTCTTTGTGAAATTGATATATTAGAAAAAGATACTGTATATAGAGTTATTGATTCAAATGGAGAGTATTTAATATTAACTTATACTCATGATCCTTTAAAAGGAGACTCATATGGTTCTGTAGATGACAAAGAGGTGTTTAATCTTATAGCAAATCTTTATGAAAGAAATGTACAAAATCTAATATAAGAAAAAAGGCTGTGCACTAATAGTAGTGCAACAGCCTTAATTTTTTTATTAAATTTCATTAAGTCTTCATTCATTAAAGAGTTAATAGGAATACATCATAATATTTTATAAATTTCACTGAAAAAGTAATAAAGATATTAATAAATTTTATTTAGTAATATAAATTAATAATTAGTTCATAATATTAACTAATTGACAACAATTCTGGAATATGTAAAAATAAAGGTATTATTGGTTAAAAATGTCGAATGGTTAGGAGTTGGAGGTCATAAAGAAGAAGCAATCGGTAATTTTAGTTGTATTAAGCATATTTTTAATAAGCAATTTAGTCATGAGTAATATTTTTTGCGTTAAAGCAAATGCAAAAGAAGATGATAAATACTTTAGATTTACAAATTTAACAGTAAAAGATGGGCTATCCCAAGGCTCAGTATATGCAATACTTAAAGATAAAGAAGGTTACATGTGGTTTGGAACTAATGATGGTTTAAATAGATTTGATGGATACGAATATAAAGTTATAAAATCATCTGATAAAGATGAAAATACTTTGCATCCAGGAATTATAGGTTCTATAGTAGAAGATGATTATGGATATTTATGGATTGGGACAAGCTCTGGATTAAGTAGACTAAATAAAAAAACTTTAAAGGTTGAAAGAATTGGAGCAGATATTAACGATCCCAAAAAGACATCTAGTAAACATATATGGGATTTATATATAGATAGTAAGAAGAATTTATGGGTTGGTACAGAAAATGGATTAAATAAGTATGACTTTAAAACAGGAGAATTTAAAAAATACTTTAGTGAAAAAGATAAAACAAACACATTAAGTGGAAATTATATAACTTCTATTATGGAAGGTACAAATGGCCAGATGTGGTTTGGAACAAAGAATGGTTTAAGTATATTAGATGTAGATACTGATACATTTACTAGAATATCTAAGAAAGTAGATAAAAATCTTCCAAGTGACAACATACTTAAGCTATATAAAGACTCAAAAAACAATATGTGGGTTAGTACTCAAGAAAATGGTGTTATTAAGTATGATTTAAACAACAAACAAGTAGATACTTTAGATAAAGTAAATAAATTATATGGATCAGAAAAATACGCAATTAATAGTATGTATGAAGATAAAAATAATAATATATGGCTTGGAAGTAAGGGAGGTCTTATAAAATACTGTTTAGACAATGGTGAGATAAATAGTTATAAAAATAAACCTTATGATCCAGATAGCCTTGTGAATAATAGTATTCAAAGTGTTTATAGAGATGATGATGGACTTATATGGATAGGGACTTATAGTGGAATTAGTATATTAGATCCAGGACAGAAATTCATACATTATAAAAAAGATCTAGGATCTAACAATTCTTTAAGTAGCAATTCTATGGCTGGTATATATGAAGACGAAAATGGAATTCTTTGGATTGGAACTACAAATGATGGATTAAATAAATTTAATAGAAAAACTGGGGAGATAAAACATTTTAAATTTGATGAAAATGATAAAAATAGTATTCCAAGTAATACGATATTCCAAGTAACTGGTGATGGAAAAGGAACTATATGGGTTGGTACAAAAGAAGGCTTATGTAAGATTGATAATAAAACTGATAAAATAAAGGTTTATAAACATAAAGAAGGAGAAAACTCTTTAACTGATAATGATGTTAAAGAAGTACTAATAGATAAAGCTGGACTAGTGTGGATTGGAACTCGTGATGGATTAGATGTTTTTGACAGTGAAAAAGAAGAATTTCATAATTTAGATTATTTACTTATAGAAAATAATATTGAAGAAACATTTATAAGAAGAATATTCCAAGACTCTAAAGGGAACTACTGGATTGCAACGGGATGGAATGGTGGATTAATAAAATTTGATATAGATAAAAAGAAGGTTATCAATTATAAATCAGAGGACCCAGGAGAAAATACAATAAGTAATAATGCTATAAAAGGTATAAATGAAGATAAGGAAGGTAACATATGGGTAACTACATCTGTTGGTATAGATAAATTAGATGTTAATACAGGAAAGTTTACAGTTTTTACTGAAGAAGATGGACTAGCTAATAATTATGTTTATGGTGTTTTAATTGATGATTCTGATAATATTTGGGTTAGTACAAATGGAGGATTATCAAGATATAATCCAAAAACTAACAGATTTAAAAACTTTACTTTTGTAGATGGACTTCAAAGTAATGAATTTAATGGAACATCAGAATTTAAAAGTAAAAGTGGTGAAATGTTTTTTGGTGGAACAAATGGTGTTACAGCATTTTATCCAAAAGATATTAGCGAAGGTAAGAGTGAAAATCGTAAAGTAACTATAGAAGATTTTAAAGTTTACAATAACAATAATATATCTTTAAGTGATAATGTTGAGTTAAAACATAATGAAAATACTTTTTCATTCCAATTTTTCCTTCCTGACTACAGAAAACTTGGTGATGCAAGTTATGAATATATGCTTGAAGGTTTTGATAATAATTGGATTTTTTAAGGAGAAAGAAATTATGTAAATTATACAAATATAGAGCCTGGTAAGTACACTTTTAAAGTTAGAAGTAGAAATAGAAATGGAGAAATAAGTGAAGTTACAGAAGTTAAGCTTAAAATTAAAAAAGCTTGGTATAATTCAACATTAGCTTATATTATATATATATTAATTCTTTTAAGTATAGTTTACTTTGTTCTAAATTATGTAAAAATATTAAATGGTCTTGTAAATCAAAGGACAGATCAGCTTAATAAAGAACTAGTTGAAAAAGAACAGATATATAATAAGCTTTTAAAACATGAGAAACTTAGAAATACTTATTTAGTTAATTTATCTCATGAACTTAGAACACCACTTAATGTAATATTATCTAGTGAACAACTTATAAGAACATTAAATGAAAATAAAGAAGGAATTGAGAAAAAAGATTTAAGAAAGTATATGGCTATAATAAAGAAAAATTCAAAAACTCTTTTAAAGGTTATAAATGATTTAATAGATAACTCTAAAATTCAAGCAGGAGCATATACACTTAAAATAGAAGAAACTGATATAGTATATTTAGTTGAAGAAGTTGCCTTATCTATGAAAACTTATATAGAGAGTAATGGTATAGAGCTTATAATAGACCCTGAAATAGAAGAAAAAATGATAGAATGTGATAAAACTAATATTGAAAGATGTGTTATAAACTTAATTTCAAATGCAGTAAAATTTACTAAAGAAAATGGTACTATCTTTATTGGAATAGAAGAACATGAAGAGACAGATACTGTTGAAATAATAGTTAGAGATAATGGAGTCGGTATTCCAAAAGATAAACAAGATATTATATTTGATAGATTTGCAAATCTTGAGACACAAGTTTCAAGCAAACACTGTAGTAGTGGAATAGGACTTACACTAGTTAAAAATTTAGTTGAGCTTCATAATGGTAAGATTTCGTTAATTAGCGAAGTTAATAAAGGAAGTGAGTTTAGAATAACTCTTCCTGTAAAATATATAAAGAAAGATTAGTTTTATGAGAATTTAGGAGGGTATAAAATGGAAAGGGTTAAAATTAATGATGAATTTTCAATGTCAAGAATTGTACAAGGTTTCTGGAGATTAAGTCACTGGGGATTTAAAAATGAGGATACATTAAAGCTTATAGAAGAATGTATAGATAGGGGAGTTACTACATTTGATAATGCAGATATCTATATGGCAGAAAGTCTTCAAGGGGAAGGTATGAATTTAAAGCCTAGTATTAGAGAAAAAATGGAGATTGTAACTAAGTGTGGCATTAAACCTGTAGGAGAACTTTTCCCTGATAATGATGTTTTAAAGTATGATTCATCAAAAGAACATATTTTAAAATCAGTTGATGATTCTCTTTTAAGGCTTAAAACATCATATATTGATTTGTTATTAATTCATAGACCAGATTTTTTAATGAATCCAGAAGAAATGGCAGAAGCTTTTGATATATTAAAAAAGAGTGGAAAGGTTAGAAATTTTGGAGTTTCAAACTTTACTCCATCTCAGTTTGATATGTTAAAATCTTATACTAATGTACCACTTATAACAAATCAAATAGAAGTATCACCACTTCATTTAGATCCATTTGTAGATGGTACTTTAGATAATTGTCTTAAAAATAGAATTCATCCTATGGCGTGGTCAACATTAGCTGGTGGAAAGATATTTACATCAGATGATGAAAGAACAGTTAGACTTAGAAAAACTTTAAATAAAATAAAAGAAGAGCTTTCAGCTAATTCAATTGATGAAGTAATTTATGCATGGCTTTTAATGCATCCATCTAAGATTATGCCAATTGTAGGATCAAGTAAAATTGAACGACTTGAAGCTGCAATTAATGGAATGAATCTTAAATTTACAAGTAGTCATTTCTATGAAATATGGCAAAGCTCTCTTGGAAGAAATATAGATTAATTTAATTACTTGTCTTACCTATATAAAGGGTAAGGCAAGTTTTTTATATGTTCAAAAATTCTTAAAACTAACATAATAATATTGTACTACTATAATTTATATAAGATTAAGGAGGGTATTTTTATGAAAATTAAGGAAAGAACAAAAGAGATAGAAGAAAAGATAAAAAAAGAATATAAAAAACTTGGAAAAGAAGAAGAAGGAACTTCAATTGAAGAAATGGAGAAGGCAGTTTCAGATTATTATCAAAACAATGGAACATTAATGGAAGATTTTTATGATTTTATTCAAAGAAATTGTTAGTATAATTTGTGAACATTAATAAAATTTTTCTTTACTATATAACTATATTCCTATATAGTTATATAGTGGGGTGAATGTATTAATGAAGGATGTAAGATTAACTGAAGGAGATATCACAAAATCGTTACTTAAATTATCTCTTCCTATAATAGGGACAAACTTTATACAAACGGCTTATGGCATGATTGATATGATATGGATTGGGAGACTTGGAAGCGACTCTGTTGCAGCAATTGGTACTGCAACATTTTTTATAAATCTTGCAATGGCATTATCTACCTTAATTGTAATAGGTACTGGTGTTAAAATATCTCATGCAATAGGAAGAGGGGATAGTGAAGAAGCGAAAGTATACATAAAAAATGGTGTAATTTTAAGTATTATTTTAGCCTCTTTATATACTTTATTTATTTTCATATTTAAAACTAATCTAATTGAATTTTATGATCTTCAAAAAGATGTTTTTAATATGGCAGTAGATTACTTAGAAATATCAGCAGTAGGAATTATATTTATGTACTTAAATTCACTTTTAACTACTATATTTAATAGTTATGGTGAAAGTAAGATGCCATTTTTAGCAAATACTGTTGGCTTTTTATTCAATATAATATTAGACCCTATTTTAATCTTTGGAACTGGCATAATAAAGCCTAGTGGTGTAACTGGAGCTGCCATTGCAACTTTAGCTTCTAGGATTATTGTGTTTATAATTTTTATAATTTTTTCTAGAAAAAGATTATCTTTTTTAACAAAAGGAATAAACTTAAATTATACTAAAGGGATAAGTGTTATAAAACTCGGATTACCAATAACAATGCAAAGAGTAATTTTTACACTTATATCTATTATGGTTGCAAAAATAGTGTCAGACTTTGGTTCAACTGCTATTGCAGTTCAAAAGGTAGGAGTCCAAATTGAATCAATATCATATATAACAATAGGAGGACTTCAAGGTGCAATTGCAGCATTTATGGGTCAAAACTTTGGAGCAAAAAACAAAGATAGAATAAAACTTGGATATTACAAATCATTAAAGCTTACAATAATATTTGGAAGTTTTATAACATTAATATTTTTAATATTCCCAAAGCAAATTTTCAGTATATTTTTATCTGAAAAAGAAGCTTTAGATATGGGAATTACTTATATGAGGATACTTGCGTTTTCTCAAATATTTATGTGCGCTGAGCTTTTAACAGTTGGAGCTTTTAATGGTATTGGGAAAACTTATATAGCACCGATTATAAGTATCACTTTTACATCCTTAAGAATTCCATGTGCAATAATTTTATCAAATCCTAATTTGTTTGGACTAAATGGAATTTGGATGAGTATAAGTGTTAGTAGCTTATTTAAAGGTATTATTTTAGTTATATTGTTCTTAATAGGACTTAAAAAGTTAAATTTTAGAGATATAGGAGAGGCAGGAATTTAATATGTATAAAAAATTACTGGACTTAATTTTAGAAAATAATTTAGATAGAAAACTTATAAGAAGTAATTTTGGATTAGAAAAAGAAAATTTAAGAGTAGATAGCAATGGAAAACTTGCGCTTACAAAGCATCCTGAAATTTTTAAAGAAGATAATCCATATATAAAGAGAGACTTTTCAGAAAGCCAAGTTGAGATGGTAACGCCAGCTTGTAAATCAGTAGATGAAGTATATGATTTTATGGAAAACTTACACAACATAGTTACAACATCATTAAAGGATGAATATCTTTGGCCACAAAGTAATCCTCCTATAATACCAAAGGATAATGAAATTCCAGTTGCAAAGCTTCATAAAAAGGAAGAGGTAACATATAGAGAAGGTCTTGTTAAAAAGTATGGAGCAAAAAGACAACTTGTAAGTGGAGTTCATTATAACTTTTCTTTTGATGAAGACTTATTAAAAGAACTTTATTCTCTTTTAAGTCCTAATATGGATTTTAAAAAGTTTAAAGATGAAATATATTTTAAAATAGGAAGAAATCTTTTAAAGTATAAATGGCTTTTAATTTACTTAACTGGTGCAAGCCCAGTATTTCATAAAAGCTATAAGGGAGCATGCAAAAAGGCTGTCAAGAAAATTGGAAGAGATGATTACTACTTTAAAGGTGTTAACTCACTTAGAAATAGTGAATGTGGTTATAAAAATTTAGAAGATTTTTATGTATCATATAATAACGTTAATGAGTATGTAAATGATATAAGAAATTTAATCAATGATAAGTGTATACAAGGACCTAGAGAATATTATAGCCCAATTAGATTTAAAACAAAAGAACAAGGCGATATGCTTGATAATCTTTTAAATGATGGGGTTAAATATATTGAAATAAGACTTTTAGATTTAGATCCATTATGTCCTATTGGAGTAAGTAAAGATACATTAAACTTAATATTTATATTTATTCTATTTACTTTATTTACAGAAGACTTTGAATATACACCAGCATTCCATGATGAATATGTGTTAAATGAAAATAGAGCAATTGAAAATAAAGAATTTAATTTAATAAACATTGATGGAAAAGAAGTAGGACTTAGAAAAAAAGGTCTTGAAGTATTAGAAGAAATGGAAGCTTTAGCTAATAAGTTATTTAAAAATAATGAAGATATAAAAAGAGCTATAAATATATCAAAAAAGAGATTTGAAGATTATAAAGAAACAATTGCAAGCAATATTCTAGAAGGAATTAGAGAATCAGACTATATTGATTATTTCATAGGCTTAGCTAAAGAATACTTAAAATATAGTGAAAAAAATGTATTTAAACTAAAAGGATATGAAGATTTAGAACTATCAACACAAATATTAATACTAGACAGTATGAAGCACGGAATAGAATACGAAATGTTAGATAGAAGAGATAACTTTATATCACTTAAAAAGGGAGATCATATTGAGTATGTAAAACAAGCTACAAAAACATCAAAAGATGCTTATATTACAGCTTTAATTATGGAAAATAAACTTGTTACTAAAAAGGTACTTGAGAAAAATAATATAAAAGTTCCAAAGGGCGGATATTACGAAAATATAGAAGATGCTTTAGGAGATTATTATAAATATAAAGGAAATCAAATTGTAGTTAAACCAAAATCAACAAATTTTGGTATTGGAATTACAATATTTAAAGGTGATTTTACTAAAGAAGAATATAATAGAGCAGTTGAAATAGGCTTTGAAAATGACAATGAAATATTAATAGAAGAATTTATAAAAGGAAAAGAATATAGATTCCTTGTAATAAATGATGAAGTATGTGGAATACTTCACAGAGTTCCAGCTAACGTTGTTGGAGATGGAAAGAGCACAATTAGGGAACTTGTAGAAGAGAAAAATAAAAATCCTTTAAGAGGAAAAGGATATAAGACACCTCTTGAAAAGATATCTTTAGGGGAAGCAGAAGAGATGTTTTTAAGAGAAAGTAATAAAGATTTTGATTATGTTCCATTAGAAAATGAAACAGTTTATTTAAGAGAAAATTCAAATATAAGTACAGGTGGGGATAGTATAGACTTTACAGACGATATCGATGATAGCTATAAAGAAATAGCAATTAAAGCTGCGAGGTCCGTTAATGCTAAAATCACAGGTGTTGATATGATGATAAGTGATATAAAGGAAAAAGCAAGTTCTAATAATTATGGAATTATTGAAATAAACTTTAATCCTGCAATACACATTCATTCATATCCATATAAAGGCTTAAATAGAAAAGTAGCAGAAAAAGTACTAAAGCTTTTATTTGGAGAAATATAAGATGATTGAAAATACGAGCGATGTATTAAAGGCATTAGCCCATCCTGTACGAATACAAATATTAAAACAATTATATGACGGACCTATTTGTGTCTGTCATATAAATGAAAATATAGATTATTCACAAGCGAACATATCAAAACATCTTAAAATTTTAAAAAATGCTCATATAGTAAAATCAACAAAAGAAGGAATGTATCAATATTACAGCCTTAAGGATGAAAAAATTAAAGAAATAATACGTTTAGCTGAAGAAGTAGTTAAAAATAGTAAAATACGATAAATTAATAGAAGGAATACAATAAAGATGAAAATTATAAACCCATATGATTATAAAGGTGAATTTTATAAAGGAAATTTACATACCCATACTGAAAATAGCCCATGTGGACACTATAGTTTAAAAGATGTAATAAATATGTACACTTCATACAAAATGGAATATGATTTTTTAGCAATCACAGACCATTATAAGTTAACAGATTTAAGTAAATATAACGATAGAGAAGATATACTATTAATACAAGGTGTTGAACATAAAAAATGTGATCATCAAACATTAGGTATTAATATTTCAAAATATGATGATGACGAAAATGATGATAATAATCATAATGAATTATTTAAAAAAATAAATAATCAAGGTGGAATAAATATTATTTGTCATCCTCATATGGGAAAAGAAGATTATTGGACTTTTGAAGAACTATTAAAACTTGATGGATATACTGGTATAGAAGTTTTTAATAATAACGTTAGAATGGACTGCAAAGGAAGAGCAGTTGCAACTGATGTTTGGGATAAGCTTTTAAGTGCTGGAAAAATAGTATTTGGTTTTGCAAATGATGATATGCATCTATTTTCAAGAGTTGGGGGAGGATATAATATGGTTCTCTCAGAAGAAAAGACTATAGATAGTATATTAAATGCAATAAGAAGAGGAAGTTTTTATGCAAGCTTTGGTATAAAAGTTAAAAATATAGAGCTTAAAGACAATATAATATCAGTAGAAAATGGAGATGCTAGAGTTCCATATGTGTTCTTTAAGTTCATAGGTAAAGATGGTATTACTTTAAAAGAAGAAAAGGGGAATAAAGGTACTTATGAAGTTAAAGGTGATGAAGGTTACGTAAGAGTTGAAGTTTACAGAGAAGATGGTGCTAGAGCGTGGCTACAACCTTTTGTAATTGAAAATAATTAAATTATTAATATAGTATAAATTAAAGAATATTTTGAAAATTCACTTGTAATAGAAAAATATGTATGATATACTATTATTGTAAATTAAATAAAGGTTTCGGATAGTTAAGCGTTTTCTGTTTTTTTGAGGTCTCTCCAAAAGTATAGAAAAGATTAATTGTTAGAATACTTTATATGTTTTGGAGGAATGAAAAAATGGAAGATAAGACTATTGTATGTAAAGATTGCGGAAAGGAATTTGTTTTCACTGTAGGAGAACAAGAATTCTACAAAGAAAAAGGATTCGATAACGAACCTCAAAGATGTGCTGAATGTAGAAAAGCAAGAAAACAAAGATTCAACAATAGATAATCTTAGTTTATTATAGCCATAGGACTTTAAGTTCTATGGCTTTTTTATATTATCTTGATAGTGCCTTTTTAAATAAATTTCTTTTGTAATCTTTAAGTTTTTTTATAGAGTGAGTTTCGACAAAAGCTGATAATAACATTAAAGTAAGTCCCATTCCGGCTAAGAAATGACTAAGAGCATCTGGTATAAGATTAAAACAGCTTAAAAAAAGCCAAATTGCATTAAAAAATAATACAAAGCAAGTATATTTAGTTAGATTTTTCAATAATATCACCTCCATATAAAGATATATATAATATTATATATCAAATTGAAATAATTTCCAAAGGATACCAGAAAGGCAAAGTACAAATGTTTGAATTTCACATAGTAATAACTTTGAAAAATAAAGAAAAAAATATGATATAATAAAAAAATAAATTTGATTTAGAAAGGTCTTACAAAAGAAAATGAGTAATTATTTATTTAATAACCATATAAATGTAGCTAGAAGTTTTAAAGAAGAAGGAAATAAACTTAAAGCATTACAATTTTATAAAAAGGCGTATAACTTTGAAGAAGGAAAAAAGGATATAGAACTTCTTTTAGATATGGCGCTTTTATATCATGAATTAGAACAAATGGATTTAGCGGAAGAAAAATATAGAGAAGTTTTAGAAATAGATAATAATGAAGAAAGGGCTTATTATGGGCTTGGTACTCTTTATGATGATGACGGATTTTTTGATGAAGCAAAAGAATATTACGAAAAAGCAATAAGCATTAATAAGAATTATGATAAAGCATACTTTTTCTTAGCAAATATTTATGATGAAGAAGGAGATAAAGAAAAAGCTATAAATTATTATAAAAAGGTACTAGAAATAAATCCAAAAGATCTTTGGGCTAATGCTAATTTAGCTTGTATTATGGAGGAGACTGGAAGGCTTGAAGAAGGAGAACAGTATAATAAAAAAGCATTAGAAATAGAACCTGATCATTTTAGAATATTATTTAATATGGGCGTTATTAAAAAGAGATTAGGTGATTTTTCTAAAGCAAAAGAGTATTATGAAAAATCTATAGAAAGTAATCCAAAATTTCCTTTTAGTCATTTAAATTTAGGAGTAATTTATAGAGAAAAGGGGAATTATAATAAGGCTATAGAAATTATAACAAATGGAATTTATGAAAATCCTGAGGTTGGATTTTTATATTATAATAGAGCGTGCTTTTATTCTTTAATTGGAAAATATGAAAAAGCTTTAGATGGTGTTTTAAAGGCTATAGAACTAGATGACTTTTTTATAGAATATATGAAAAAAGATAAAGAACTAGATCCTATACGTAGTTTGCCTAGATATAAAGAAAGATTTCTATAGTAAATCTATTAGGATAAGGTGAAGAAAAATGGGAATTATAAAAAAAGCGTTATATATGATACTAGGTTTTATATGTATTATAGTTGGAGCTATTGCGTCATTAATTCCCTTAGTACCTGGTTTTGTTATAATTGGATTTGCTGGGGCTTGTTTTGCTAAAGGTTCTAGAAGGTTTAAAAATTGGCTAGTAAGTAAAAAGTTTTATAAGAAATATTTAGAAAAGCATATGAAAGATTTTATAAATAAGTAAAGAGGTGGAAGAGTGTATCTTCCATCTCTTTGTTTTTAAATAAACTATTAACAAAATGTTAAAATTAGTATTGATAATCATTATCATATATGATATATTCATATAGTAACAAATGGAAGGGAGAGAAATATTATGATGATTAATAAAAGATTAATAAATCTTTGCAAAGAATCAAAAAAATACATAGGACTTACGGTATTTTCTAATTGGGTTGTTTTATTATGCAATTTAATTATGATTTTATTAATTGGTAAAATAATTAATAAAGTATATTACAATATAGAAGCCTTAAAAGGGATAGGGTTCAAAGAATTTATAAGGAATGATATAGGAACATATTTATTAATATTTATAGGACTGTTAATAGTTAGATTTACATTTAACGTATTATACGGATACTTTTCAAACAAATCTTCAGATATTGTAAAAGTAAAATTAAGAGATATGATCTATGAAAAGTTATTAAACTTAGGATTAGATTATAATAAAAATTTATCAACATCATCTATTGTTCAAAGTGCTATAGAAGGAGTAGAAGCTTTAGAAATATACTTTGGAAAATATTTATCTCAATTATTCTACTCATTACTTGCACCAATAACTTTATTTTTTGTAATTTCATTTATATCTTTTAAAGCAGCAGTAGTATTCATACTTTGTGTTCCTTTAATACCGATATCAATAATTGCGATAATGAAATTTGCAAAAAGACTTCTAAAGAATTATTGGAATAATTATTCAAATCTTGGTGAAACATTCTTAGAAAATCTTCAAGGATTAACAACTTTAAAAGTATTTAATATTGATGAAATAAGACATGAAAAAATGAATAAAGAAGCAGAAAGCTTTAGAAAAATAACAATGAAAGTTTTAAGTATGCAGCTGAATTCAATTACAGTTATGGACTTAATTGCATTTGGTGGAGCAGCACTTGGTTCAATAGTTTCTTTAATAGCATTTAAAAATGGTCAAATTAATCTTGGACAAACTATAATAATAATTTTATTATCATCAGAGTTTTTCATACCACTTAGACTTCTTGGATCATTCTTCCACGTAGCTATGAATGGAGTTGCAGCATCTGATAAAATATTTGAATTATTAGATAGTAAAGAAAGAGAAAAGAACATTATAGAAGATACAAGTGATTTAGATAAAATCAATATAAATTTAAATGATGTAACATTCTCATATGACAGTAAAAGAGATGTACTTAAAAATGTATCTTTAAATATAAAAAATAAAGGTTTTACAGCAATCGTTGGAAGAAGTGGTAGTGGTAAAAGTACTATAGCAAACCTTTTATTAAACACATATGAAGTAAATAAAGGTGAAATAATGTTTAATAATACTAATTTAAATAATATTTCATTTGATGATATTTACGAAAAGATAATGCTTATAAATACTAATAGCTATATTTTCAACGGAACTATTTTAGATAATTTAAAGATTGCAAAAGAAGATTTAACTGATAATGAAATTCAATATGCGTTAGAACTTTCAAATTTAAAATCTTTCGTAGATGGACTTAAAGATGGAATTAATACTAAAGTTGGTGAAGGTGGATCACTTTTATCTGGTGGTCAAAAGCAAAGACTAGCTCTTGCGAGAGCCGTACTTTCAAACAGAGAGATTTATATATTTGATGAAGCAACTTCTAATGTAGATGTTGAATCAGAAGAAATAATATTAGATGCGATAAATAAATTAGCAAAAGAAAAAACTGTAATAGTAATATCACATAGATTAGCTAACGTTAAAAATGCTGATGTTATATATGTTTTAGATAACGGAGAAATCGTTGAAAGCGGAAATCATATAGAGCTTATAAATAAGGAAAATCATTACTTTAACATGATAAAAGAACAAGAATTTTTAGAAAGAAGAGAGGTAGTATAAATGGAGAGAAAATCAGGATTTTATATTATGAAAAGACTAATTATAGAATTAAAACCTTTAATACCTGTTATGTTTATAACTGTATCTATGGGTGTCCTAGGGTTTTTAGCATCCATTTCAATAACTTCTTTTGGTGCTGTATCTATAATTAGTTTAATTGATAACGGATTTAAGATTACATTCACTACTTCTTTAATTATTATGGCAGTATGTGCCCTTTTAAGAGGACCTTTAAGATACGCTGAGCAGCTTTCAGGTCACTATATAGCTTTTAAAATATTAGTTATATTAAGAGATAAAGTTTTTACAGCTCTTAGAAAACTTGCTCCATCAAAGTTAGAGAGTAAAGAAAAAGGGAATTTAGTTTCACTTATTACATCTGATATAGAGCTTTTAGAAGTATTCTATGCACATACAATCGCACCAATTTCTATTGCAATATTAACAAATAGTATTATCGCAATAATACTGTATACTATTAATCCATATTACGGTTTAGCATCAGCTATCTTATATTTAACTATTGGATTATTTATTCCATACTTTACATCAAAAATAGGTAAAAAATCAGGAATTGAATATAGAAATAAATTTGGAGAAACAAACTCTTATCTTTTAGATTCTTTAAGAGGGCTTAAAGAAATACTAATATTTAAAAATGGAGAAAAGAGAAAAGAAAATATTCATAACTACTCAATTAGCTTAAATGAAAAGCAAAAGAAAATTAAGTTACATGAAGGAATTATAAGAGCTACAACAGATTTTACAATAATGATTGGAATGATGGGATTTGTAGTACTTGGAATATATCTTTACTTAGATGGCGCAATTGATTTTAATAGTATGATTTTAGCTATCGTTATATTATCATCTTCATTTGGACCAGTTGTAGCATTAAGTAACTTATCAAATAATTTATTACAAACATTTGCATCAGCAACTAGAATATTTAATCTTTTAGATGAAACACCAGAAGTTGTAGAAAATGAAGGTGAAAGACATTTAGATAATACAGATATAAATTATGATAATGTAACATTTGGTTACAAGGGAAGAGAAGACGTATTAAAAAATATTAACATGAAAATTAAAAAAGGCGAAAGTATTTCAATTATAGGTGAAAGTGGAAGTGGTAAGAGTACATTTGTAAAATTACTTATGAGATTTTGGGATGTTAAAGAAGGAAAAGTTAATTTTGGTGGGGAGAATGTAAAGACTTTAGAAACTAAAGCACTTAGAAACCATCAAGTACTTATGAGCCAAGAAACATATCTTTTTAATGAAACTATAGAAGATAATATAAAACTTAGTAATTTAAATGCAAGCTTTGAAGAAGTAAAAGAAGCTTCAAAAAAGGCAGCAATTCATGATTTTATAGAAAGTCTTCCTAATGGATATAAAACAAAGGTTGGAGAACTTGGATCGAACCTTTCATCAGGGGAAAAACAAAGAATTGGACTTGCTAGGGCATTCCTAAGTAAAGGAGAAGTACTAATATTAGACGAACCTACTAGTAATTTAGATACACTAAATGAAGGTGTAATTTTAAATTCTATAAAAGAGAACAGAAAAGATAAAACAATAATATTAATAACACATAGAAAATCAACATCATCAATTTGCGAGAAAGTATTTAAAGTTTCTAATAAAAATTTAGTAAGAGAATAGTTGAGGAGAGGATTAAAAATGGAGAAAATAAAAAAGTTTTTATATGTAACAATTGGAATAATTTCATTTGGATTAGGAGCTATAGGGGTAGTACTACCAGTACTACCAACTACCCCATTTTTACTCCTTTCATCATTCTGTTTTGTTAGAGGATCAGAAAGATTTGATAAATGGTTTAAAGGAACAAAACTTTATAAAAAGCATTTAGAAAGCTTTGTGAATAATAGACAAATGACTTTAAAACAAAAGGTAACTATATTATTATTTGCAGATTTCATGTTAATGTTTCCACTTATCATATTAGATTCACTTATGGTAAAAGGTTTAATCGTAATAGTTATGTTAACTAAGTATTGGTACTTTATTTTCAGAATAAAAACTGTAAAAAAGGAAGATTTAATAAAGGACGGAGTATAGATTATGAAAAAGAAAAATAGAATCGAAAAAGAAAAAGAAATAGTTAAATTAATGATTGAAATCTACTGCTCTAAAAATCATAAAACAAATGATAAAAAGCTATGTAGTGAATGTGAAGAATTATTAGAATACGCTCATAAAAGATTAAGTTACTGTAAATTTGGAAATGAAAAAAGTTCATGTAGCAAATGCCCTATTCATTGTTACAAGAAAGATATGAAAATGAAAATAAAAGAAGTTATGAGATTTTCAGGCTGGAGGCTTATAGTATACAAGCCTTATGAATTTGTAAGACATATATTTAAGTAAAAGGAGATATGGTATGAAAAAGAAAATAATATGTATGTTAATTGCAGGAGCTTTAACTATGTCTATAACAAGCCCTGCATATGCAATAGTTTTAAATGAAGTTATAAAAAATGAAGTTTCAAATGAAGAAAGTAAAAGTTTAGAAGACGGAACTTATAAAGTAGAAAATGATGCTCTTCATATAACAGAAGATAAGGAATCTATGGCTAGAAAATTCCTTGATAAAGAAAGTAATATAACTGTTAAAAATGGAGAAATATTATTACAAATAACATTTTCAAATAAATCTATGATGAAAAATGTTAAAGTAACAGTAAATGAAAAAGCTACAGATACTAAAGTGATAAATGAAACTGATACTACAATTACATATGAATTTAAAATAAATTCTATAAAAGATAAAATTATAGTAAGTGCAACTCCTTTTCCAACAATGAAAGTTGATTTTAGGTTAGTTTTAAAAGAAGATACGCTTAAAAAAGAGGAAACTCCTGAAGAAGATAAAGAAGAAACTCCTGAAACTAATAAACCAGAAACTGAAAAACCTGAAAATAAACCTGAAGAGGAAAAGCCACAAGAAAAACCAGATACTAACAAACCACAAGAAAATCAAACAAGTAAACCAAATAATAATGTAGAAAATAACAATACTACAACTCAAAATAAAGAGTTATATAAAATGCAAAATGAGATATTAACAGATAGTGAGATAGGCTATGGAGCAGCAAGAGGTGCTATAGCTAAAACTAACTATATGGAAGTTAGAAATGGTAAAAAGTATATAACTATGAGTATTTCAGGAACAGACTTAATGTCTAACATAAGGGTTTTAGTAAATGGTAAACAGGTTAGCTATAATATATTAAAAAATGATAAAACGAACAATTTAATGGATATAGAATTTCTAGTAAATTCATTAGACGATAATGTTAAATTTAAAATGCATATAAATGTCCTTGGAGAAGATATAGATTTTGGAGTTAAGTTTTTAAAAGATACTGTAACTCAAATTGGGTTTGTTCCAGAGTCAAAACCAAGCACTAGTTTATCAATACCAAATGCTGAAACACTTTTAGCAGTAGCTGAAAAAACAGAAGATGAAAGTAAAGAAAATGGCGAAGAAAAAGACAATAAAGTCAATGAAAAAATTAGCAAGAAAAATGCAGCTAAAGAAAGCTATAAAGAGTACACTATAAAAAATGAAATTATAAGTGATAGCTCAGTTGGACGTAAGATGGCAAGAAAATATTTAAATGAAACTGCTTTAATTGAAGAAGTTGATGGAGTAAAATATGTAACTTTAAGATTTTCAGGAATGGATCTTATGAACAATATAAAAATTAAAGTTAATAATGAAGATGTAGAGATGGAACTAGTAGATGAGGATACTACAAATAATATAAAAGCTTACAGATTCAAAATAGATAATATAAATGATGATATAAAAGTTTATGCACATATAATTCCTATGAATATGGATATAGATTTTGGAGTTAAACTTTTAGAAGATACTTTAGAACTTGTAACTGAATATACTCCAGAAGATGTAGTAATTGACGGAAAGAAACTTAAGACAACTTTAGCAGCAAGCTTTGGTGGCGGAATGTTTTTACTTGGAGTAGGAGCAAGTGCTATTACTTCTAAAGCAGTTAAGAGAATTAAAAGGAAAGAAAAATAGTTTAAAGAGTTAAGGAATAGATTATTTCTTAACTCTTTTTAAATTTACATAAAAATAAGTAATAATGTAGTATAATATTTATATTAAAATGAAATAAGGAAGGAAACATAGATTTATGAAATCATTAGTTTTAGCAGAAAAGCCTTCAGTTGGTAGAGAACTTGGAAGAGTTTTAAAATGTAATAAAAAAGGAAACGGATTTTTAGAAGGAGATAAATATATAGTAACTTGGGCACTTGGACATTTAGTAACTTTAGATGCACCAGAAGGATATAACCCAGAATGGAAAAAGTGGACTATGGAAACACTACCTATGCTTCCAAAACATATGAAGCTTTCAGTAATTAAAGGTAGTGGAAAACAATTTAAAATAGTTAAAGAACAAATGTATAGAAAAGATGTAAATGAAATAATAATTGCAACAGATGCAGGAAGAGAAGGAGAACTTGTTGCAAGATGGATTATAGATAAAGCACATGTTAAAAAGCCAATAAAAAGACTTTGGATATCATCTCAAACAGATAAAGCAATAAGAGATGGATTTAATAATTTAAAAGATGGAAGAGCGTATGATAGCTTATATCATGCAGCAGAGTGTAGAGCAGAAGCTGACTGGATTGTAGGATTTAATGTAACAAGAGCGCTTACTTGTAAGCATAATGCACAGCTTTCAGCAGGTAGAGTACAATCACCTACTTTAGCTATGATAGTACAAAGAGAAGAGGATATTAGAAACTTTAAGCCAAAAGAATATTATACTGTTGATATAAAGACAGATAAGTGTAATTTTACTTGGGTAAATAAAGATAATAACTCAAGAATATTTAATAGAGAGTTTTCTGAAAAGTTAGTATCAAAACTTAAAGGAAAAGATGGAGAAATTATAAATATTACAGAAAGTAATAAGAAAAAATACTCTCCAGCACTTTATGATTTAACAGAACTTCAAAGAGACTGTAATAAGATGTTTGGATATTCAGCAAAACAAACATTAAATATAATGCAAAGACTTTATGAAAATCATAAGTTGCTTACTTATCCAAGAACAGATTCAAGATATTTAACTAGAGATATTGTAGGAACAATTAAAGATAGATTAAAAGCTATTGCTATTGGAGAATATAGAAGTTTAGCAACTGAACTTTTAAATAAAGATATAAAAGGAAATAAAAGCTTCGTTGATGATTCAAAAGTATCAGATCACCATGCTATAATTCCAACAGAAGAAAGAGGAAATTTAGCTAATTTAAGTTCAGAAGAAAGAAAAGTATATGATTTAGTAGTTAAGAGGTTTTTATCAGTTATGCTTCCTCCATTTGAATATGTTCAAACTACTCTAGAAGGAAAAGTAAACGGAGAAAGATTTATTGCTAAAGGAAAAGTAGTTAAAGCAAAAGGATGGAAGAAAGTATTTGATAGAGAAGATGATGAAGAATCAGATATAAAAGAACAAGAACTTCCAAAGATTAATAAAGGGGATAAGTTTACAGTAAAAGAAGTAATAGAAAAGAAAGGTGAAACAAAACCACCTTCAAGATTTAATGAAGGAACACTTTTATCTGCAATGGAAAATCCTCATAAGTATATAAATGTTGATAAAGAATCAGCTAAAACTTTAGGGGAAACAGGTGGACTTGGAACTGTTGCAACTAGAGCTGATATTATAGATAAGTTATTTAATTCATTTGTAATTGAAAAGAAGGGAAAAGATATAATACCAACTTCAAAAGGAAAACAATTAATTGATCTTGTACCTAAAGAATTAAAATCACCTTTACTAACTGCAAAGTGGGAAGGTGAACTTGATAAAATATCAAAAGGTAAAGAAGATCCAAGAAAATTCACTAAAGATATGAGAAACTATGCAACAGCTTTAGTTGAAGCTGTAAAGCAAGAAAATGCTAAGTTCCACCATGATAACTTAACAGGTAAAAAGTGTCCTGTATGTGGTAAATATATGCTTGAAGTTAAGAGTAAAAATGGAACTATGAACGTATGTCAAGATAGGGAATGTGGTCATAGAGAAAATGTAGCAAGACTTACTAATGCAAGATGTCCTGAATGTAAGAAGAGACTAGAACTTAGAGGATCAGGAGAAGGTAAGATATATGTTTGTCCTGGAACTAACTGTAGTTTTAGAGAAAAGGAATCTCAATTTAAGAAGAGATTTGATAAAAGTGGTAAGGTAAATAAGAGAGAAGTAAATAAAATAATGAAGAAGATGCAAAAGGAAGCTGAAGAAGAGATGAATAATCCATTTGCAGCACTTTTAAAAGATTTTAAATAAACCATTTTAGCAGAGTAATTAAATAATTACTCTGCTTTTTAATTTAGTAAATTTAATTATAGGCATATATAAAAATTATAAGATTTAAATTAAAAAGTTATAAAGGGGTTTGAGATATGAGAAAAAGTATTTTTGGATTTTCACAAGAGAGAGCAATTGAATTAGGACTAGATGCAAAGGATTTGCTAATACTTAAGTATATTCATGATTTTGTAGAAAGTGGCAAAATGATTGAAAGAGAAATTGATGGAAAAATATATTATTGGATAAAATCACAAATAGTACTGGATAGATTACCAATATTAAAAATAGGTGGGAGTATAGTTTTAAGAAGAAGACTTAAAAATTTAGTAGAGCTTAATATATTAGAGTATAAACTTATTAAGAATGGTGGAACGTATTGTTATTATAGAATGGGTGATGAATTCTATAATCTTTTATACAAAAAAGTAGCAAACTTAAAAGCGACAAAGGGTACAACTAATAAGTATATAGGGGTAGCTTCAAAAGTTAGACCAAAAGATAACTATATTAAAAATACTTTAGTAAAAGATAATATAAATAGTGTTGCAGAGGAAGTTATTAATTATTTAAACAAGTTAGTAGGTACAAAGTACAATTATAGGAGCAGCAGTATATTAAATCTTATAGAAAAGAGAATAAATGAAGGGTATGAAGCTTCTGATCTAAAGAAAGTCATTAAGAAAAAGTATTATGAATGGAAGGATACTGAATATGAGAAGTATTTAAGGCCATCAACATTATTTAATGATGATAGATTTGATGAATACTTGAATCAGAAAGAGAATAAGACGGTTAGTTCTGTTAATCAGGCTTGTTATGAAGAGTTTGTATTTGATTAAGAATTTAGGTATATAAGCAAGTTATAATTATTTTTTTTAGGTAATATGTAGTATAATTTTTATGCTGATTACACTCGAAATTAGATAGGAAATATAAAATTATATAATTTATTTAAATAATGATATCAAAAATATATTATATAAAATTAATTATATATTAGTGTATAATACTATTAGATTACTTATTAAAAACAAGGGGGAGAATATGACATATCAAAGTGAAAAGGAACTTGAAGATCTTCTTATAAAACAATTAGAAAAACAAGGATATAATAGAGTTTCAATAAATAATGAAGAAGAGTTAAAAGAAAATTTTAGGGAGATGATTTTTAAGCATAATAGAGAAAAGTTGCAAGATACTCCTTTAACTGATAAGGAATTTAATAGAATACTAATTTACTTAGAAGGAAAAAGTATTTTTAAAAGTGCCAAACTTTTTAGGGACAAGTATGTTTTAGAAAGAGAAGATGGAACTTCTGTTTACATAGAATTTTTTGATAAGAAAAATTATCACAATAATATTTTTCAAGTTACAAATCAGGTAACTATGGAAAGCAAGTATGTAAATAGATATGATGTAACTATTTTAATAAATGGGATTCCTATGGTTCAAATAGAACTTAAAAGAAGAGGGAAAGATTTTAAAGAAGCTTTTAGTCAAATAGAAAGATATAGAAGACATTCTTTTAAAGGACTTTATAGATATATTCAATGTTTTGTTGTTTCAAATGGAGTAGATACAAAGTATTATGCAAATAGTGATAAAGATTTAAAATTTGATTTTACTTTCTTCTGGAGTGATGAAGAAAATAATAGAATAACTAATTTAAGTCAATTTGCAGAAAGCTTTTTAGATAGATATAGATTAAATAATATAATAGCTAAATATATGATTATTCAAGATACAGAAAAAAATCTTATGGTTATGAGACCATATCAAATATATGCTGTTGAAGCTATTATGAAAAGGGCAAATGAAACAAATAATAATGGTTATATATGGCACACAACAGGTTCAGGAAAAACTTTAACTTCGTTTAAAGCAAGTCAGCTTTTAGCAGATGAAGAAAAGATTAAAAAAGTATTTTTCTTAATTGATAGAAAAGATTTGGATTCTCAAACAGTAGAAGAGTTTAATAAGTTTGAAAAAGACTGTGTTGATAGAACAGATAATGTTGGCGTTTTAATAAAACAAATTGAGGATATAAATAAAAGGCTCATAGTTACAACTATTCAAAAACTTGCAAGACTTTTAGCATCTGAAAAATATGCAAATAGAATGGAAAAATATAAAGATGAAAAAGTTGTATTTATAATAGATGAATGTCATAGATCACAATTTGGAGATATGCACACAGCTATAAATAGACATTTTAAAAATGCTCAATATTTTGGATTTACAGGAACACCAAGACTTTTAGAAAATAAGAGCCAAGATGGAAGAACAACAGCAGATATTTTCCACACTTGCCTTCATCATTATCTTATAAAAGATGCAATTAATGATGGAAATGTTTTAGGATTTTCAGTTGAATATATAAAAACTTTTGATGGGGATATAGATGAATATTCAGATGAAAGAGTTAAGGCTATAGATAAAGAAGAAGTTTTTATGGATGATGAAAGAATAGACCTTATAGCAAAACATATTATAAAAAATCATGATAAAAAGACAAATGGAAGAAAATTTTGTTCTCTTCTTACAGTTCAAAGTATTCCTATGCTTGTAAAGTATTATGATAAATTTAAAGAGTTAGATCATGACTTAAAAATATCAGCAGTATTTAGTTTTCAAGATAATGAGGATTTAAGTGATAAAGTTGAACATTCAAGAGATAGTCTTGAAAGAATTATAAAAGATTATAACAATATGTTTAAAGAAGAAAATCTTAAATATTCAACAGATACTTTCCAAGCTTACTTTAAAGATTTATCATGTAAATTAAAAAATGCAGAACTTGATATAGTTATAGTTGTAAATATGTTTTTAACTGGTTTTGATAGTAAACCATTAAATACGCTTTATGTAGATAAAAACTTAAAATATCATGGATTAGTACAAGCTTTTTCAAGAACTAATAGGGTATATGATAGAACAAAACCTTATGGAAATGTAGTTTGTTATAGAAATCTAAAGAAAGAAACTGATGATGCTATTTGTCTTTTCTCAAAAACAGATACAACAGATGTTGTTTTAATGCAAGATTATAATCACTACATGGAATTATTTAAAGAGAGATTAAAGGCATTAAAAGAAATAGCACCAACTATAGAATCAGTAGATAAAATAGAAGATGAAAATGAAAAGAAAAAGTTTATTGAAGCTTTTAGAGATTTAACAAATCAGCTTACAAAATTAAAAACTTTCACAGAGTTTGAATTTAAAGAAGATATTTTAGGAATATCACAGCAAAAATATGAAGACTATAAAAGTAAATATCTTGGAATATATGATAAAGTAAAAAAAGAAGAAAAAACATCTATATTAGCTGATATAGATTTTGGAATAGAGCTTATGCATACAGATAAAATAAACTGCTCTTATATTTTAAATCTTATAAGAAATATAGATTTTAAATCAGAAGAAAATATTAAAAAAGACGTAGCTAAAATTAGAAAACTTATAGATAAAGCAGACAATGAAAATTTAAGATTAAAATCAGATTTAATAAGAGAATTCTTAGATAAAGTAGTACCAAAGATGACAAAAGAAGATTCTGTAGATGAAGAGTTTAATGAGTTTATAGAAGAAAAGAGAGTGGAAGAAATTTTAAATCTTTCAAAAGAAGTTGAAATTGAAGGAGAAAAAGTTAAAGAGTTTATAACTGAATATGAATATTCAGGTAAAATAGATGGTTCAAAAATAAAAGATTCTTTAGGTGGTGGACTTTTAAAGAAAAAGAAACTTGCAAATAAAATAAAAGATTTTATTATAGAACATGTAAATAGATTTACATTTTAATAGAAGGGGATTGGGCTTTTATGGATAAATTTACAACAGATATAAAGTTAGAGAACTATTTGGAGGAAGACATGAATACATCAGAAATACAAAGAGAACAGCAAGGAAACTTACAGACAAAGTTATGGGATATAGCAAATGATTTAAGAGGAAATATGGAAGCTAGTGAGTTTAAAAACTATATACTAGGGCTTATATTTTATAGATATCTTTCAGAAAATGTAGAGGAAAGAGCAAAAAAATTACTTGAAGAAGATAATATGACTTATGAAGAGGCTTGGAAAGATGAAGAGTATAAAGAAGCACTTCAAGAGGAACTTGTTTCAGATATAGGTTATTTTATAGAGCCAAAATATTTATTTAGTAAGCTTTTAGAAAGTATTGAAACTGGTGATTTTGATATAGAAACTTTAGAAGAAGCTATAAATAATATTACAGAATCAACACTTGGACATGAGAGTGAAGAAGAGTTTGATCATCTTTTTGATGATATGGATTTAAAATCAACTAAGCTTGGAAAAGATGTTAAAACAAGAAGTTCTTTAATTTCAAAAGTTATGGGGAATATAGCTTCAATACAATTTAACTTTAAAAATAGTGAAATAGATATACTTGGTGATGCTTATGAATATTTAATTGGACAATTTGCAGCAAATGCAGGTAAAAAAGCAGGAGAATTCTATACTCCACAACAAGTATCAAAAATATTAGCTAAGATAGTAACAGAAGGAAAAGAGGACTTAAAAAATGTTTATGACCCAACTTGTGGTTCAGGCTCACTTTTATTAAGAGTTTCAAAAGAAGCAAATGTTAGAATGTTTTATGGACAAGAAAAAGTTTCAACAACTTATAACTTAGCTAGAATGAATATGTTATTACATGGTGTAAGCTATAAAGATTTTAATATAAAAAATGAAGATACATTAGAAAATCCAGAACATAGAGGGATGAAATTTGAAGCAATAGTTGCAAACCCTCCATATTCAGCAAAATGGAGTGCAGATGCAAAATTCTTAGATGATGAAAGATTTTCAGCTTATGGAAAATTAGCTCCAAAATCAAAAGCGGATTTTGCATTTATACAACACATGATTTCACAATTAGATGAAAATGGAACAATGGCAGTGGTTCTTCCACATGGAGTTTTATTTAGAGGAGCAGCAGAAGGAGTTATAAGAAAATATCTTATAGAAGAAAGAAATGTATTAGATGCTGTAATAGGATTACCTGCAAACATATTCTTTGGAACATCAATACCAACAGTAATATTAGTATTTAAAAACAATAGAAAACATAAAGATAATATTCTATTTATAGATGCTTCAAACGAATTTGAAAAAGGAAAAAATCAAAACCTTTTAAGAGATGAAGACGTAGAAAAAATAGTAGAAACACATAAAAATAGAGAAACAATAGATAAATACTCATATGTTGCAAATATGGAAGAAATAAAAGAAAATGATTATAACTTAAACATTCCAAGATATGTAGATACATTTGAGGAAGAAGAAGAAATAGATATAAAAGCAGTTAGAGAAAGCATAAAAAATAGAGATAAAACTCTTGAAGAACTTTATAAAAAGTTAGAAGAAGACTTAAAAGAGTTAGGACTTTAGGAGGTGCATGAGAGATGGAGAAGAGAAATGTGCCTAAGTTGAGATTTAAAGGGTTTGAGGATGAGTGGATAGAATATAAATTAGGAAATTTTTTAGAGTTTAAAAATGGTATAAATGCTGATAAGGATGACTATGGAAAAGGTGTAAAATTTATAAATGTACTAGATATATTAAGTAATAATTATATAATTTATGATAATATAATTGGGAGAGTTAATATTGATGACAAAACATTAGAAAAATATAGTGTTAACTATGGAGATATATTATTTCAAAGAAGTTCTGAAACAAGAGAAGAAGTTGGGACAGCTAATGTTTATTTAGGAGATAAAACTGTTACATTTGGTGGGTTTGTAATAAGAGGAAAAAAAATTGGTGAATATAATCCTATATTTATGAATGGTTTATTAAAATCTAAATCGGCTAGAAAAGAAATTACTACAAAATCAGGTGGAAGCACTAGATATAATGTAGGTCAAGAGATTTTAATGGACGTCAATATTAAGCTTCCTTCATTAGAAGAGCAAAGTAAGATAGCAAACTTTTTAAGTAATGTAGATAATATAATAGAAGAGCAAGAAGGAAAAGTAAAAGATTTAGAACAATATAAAAAAGGAATGATGCAGAAAATCTTTGAACAAGAAGTTAGGTTTAAAGATGAGAATGGTGGGGAGTATCCTGAATGGGAAGAGAAGAAACTTGGAGAGTGTATTGTTTGTTTAGATAATATGAGGAAACCATTAAATTCAACTGAAAGACAGGAAATGAAAGGAAATATTCCTTATTATGGGGCAAACGGAATCGTAGATTATATTAATGATTTTATATTTGATGAAAGATTAATATTATTAGCTGAAGATGGTGGTAATTTTGATGAATTTGCTACAAGACCAATAGCGCAAATAATTACTGGAAAGTCATGGATTAATAATCATGCACATGTTTTAAAAGCAAAAGATAATTATATAGATTATATATTTTATACTTTAGTTCATAAAGACATAAGAGAATATATTAATGGAACAAGTAGAGCAAAACTTAATAAATCAGATATGTTAGATATAAAGATAGATATTCCTTGTATAGAAGAACAAACTAAAATAGCGAATTTCCTATCAAACATAGATAACATAATAGAAGAAGAAAAGAAAAAATTAGAAGATTTAAAATTATGGAAAAAAGGATTATTACAACAGATGTTTGTATAATTTAAAATAAAAACTCGTACATACTTAGTACGAGTTTTTTTATTTGAATAATACAAAAATAAATTTCTATATTCTATATAATCTAAAATTTTAATATTAATTATTATATCAATTATTTTAGGAGTTATAGATGACGAAAAGTTTCTATGGGAAGTTAAAGGAAGCAAAAGAAGAAAGAGAAGTAGAAAGATTATATAAGAATGAAATAGAGAAAAGATTTAAAAATTGTAAAATAACTAATCCACATAGTTGTGATGGATATATAGAAGAAGAAATAATGTACGATATTGATAGAAAAGTTTTAAGACTTATTATGGAATTCAAAAAATTAAAAGATTTTAATAAGCATTTATCTAGAGCTAAAGTATTAACACAAGTATTATTCTATATAAAGAAATTTCAAAATGAACCTGGATCCTATACTGGTATACCTAATATTATATTAGCAGGAGATAAGATAACTTGTTTTGTTATACAAGGAAATCGTATATATAAATATTTAAATAAAAAAATAGATTGGAGTATATCACCTTCAGAGGCTCCAGACAAATGTTTAGATTTAGTAAATGAATTAAAAGAAGATGAAAATATAGATCCATATATTTTTTCTATAAATAATAAATTTAACTTTTCAGAAGTAGTAAAAGAAATTAAAAATTTATTATTTGAAATAAAGGAAAGATATAAAGTAACAGATTTAAATATCTTAAAGATATATGAAAACTTCATAAATGATATTGTAATAGATAATGATAAATATAATTCTTTGTTTTTAGTTGATACTTTTATAAGTTTAATTATAGATAGTAATGATGTATATTTACATCCTAAATTAAAAAATATTCTCCATACAGCAGATAAGGATATAAAAGTAGATAGAATTAGGTATAGAAATTTTGAATCAAATTATTCTAATAAATATTCTATATCAGAAAGACAAAGAATTTTAGAATATAGAGATAGATTAATTGATGATACAGATAGAAGGAAGAAAGGTGAATTTTATACACCTACTGCGTGGGCTGAGAGGTCTAGTAGAGAAATCGAAAAATGGTTAGGAGGGAACTGGAGAGGGGATTTTATTGTTTGGGATTTGGCATGGGGAACGGGAAATCTTACACGCGATGGATATTTTAATGAATTGTATTGTTCAACCTTAAGAAAAGAAGATTTAGAAATGGGAGAGTGTAATAATCCAGAAGGTATAAAATTCAAATATGATTTTTTAAATGATGGAGTAAATTTAGAAAATAGAGATATATTAGAAGAAATAAGTATTCCTAAAAATCTTAAAGAAAGTATTTTAAAAAATAAAAATATAATAATATATATAAATCCGCCTTATGGAGAAGCAAGTGATTCAAGAGCAAAAGGAAGAAAAGTAAAGAAAAGTATAATTGACACAAAAATTTCTAAAATAATGCAAGAAGAAAAGATAGGCTCTCAGCAGCAAATGTATACTCAATTCATTTATAGAATATTAAAGATAAAAGAAAAATATAATTTAACTAATCTATATTTAGGAATGTTTTGCCCACCTTTATTTTTTACAGGAGGAAAATCAGAAAAACTTAGAAATTATTTTAAGGAGAATTTTGAATATTTAAGTGGTTTTTTATTTAAAGCTAGTAATTTTGCAAATGTATCAGATGAATGGGGAATATCTTTTACAGTTTGGAAGTCAGGGAACAGTTTAAAAGATATAATATTATCAATTGAAAATAATACTATTGATAAAGGAATAGTTAGTGAAGGATATAAAAAATTATATAGTATAAAAAAAGAGAAAAGATTATCAGAATGGATAAAAAAAGAAAAAATAAATGAAGATATTGAGTCTATAAAATTAAAGTCAGGTATAGTAAATGATAATAAAACTTGTCTTATTTCAAAAGAGGATATTGGATATTTAATTAATGATAGTAATAATATATATGCAAATGCACAAGGAGTATATATTATAAATAGTAAAATAAGTAGACATATTAAAACAACTACTATAACTAAAAATAATATAGAAAAAGCTATTTCTATATATGTAGCTAGGTCTATTATAAAGTCTACATGGATAAATAGGGTAGATGAATATATGATTCCTAATGAAGAAATATTACAAGATAAAGAATGGTTAGGAGATGCATTAATATATTCAATATTTAGCAATAAATCACAACAGAGTTCATTAAGAAATATAAAATTAAATAATAAAACTTATAATATTTTTAATGAATTCTTTTTTATGAGCAATGAAGAAATAAGAGATTTAGCTGATAAAGAAGGTAATTTGGATTTATTAAATGATTCTAAAAAATATAAATCAAATAGATATGTTTATTTAATGTTGCAAAATTATGATTTAAGTAATGAAGCAAAAACAGTTTTAGAAGAAGCAATAAAATTAACTAAAGACACTATTAAGTATAGAGGAAGATTTAATGATAGAAATCCAGAAGTAAATATAAACTCTTGGGATGCAGGATGGTATCAGATAAAATTGTTAATTAAACATTATGAAGAGGACAAGCTAAAAGAGTTTAATAAATATCTAAAAATATTAGAAAATAAGATTAGAGAAAATATTTATAAATATAATTTTTTGATTAAGTAAAATAGTATATTTAAAAGAAATTAGTAAATAATAAAGCGGACAGGCCTACACAGAACTAATTTAGCATACTTAATATTAATAATAGTTGTGTAAATAAAAAGAACCTATAGAATAGCTATAGGTTCTTTTTCATATAATAAATTTCTTAAGTCAGCGAAACTTAGAAAATGCTACAAAATACTTATTTTTATGAAAAGGTATTCAAAAAACAGTTGAAATACTTCTATTAATATGCTAGTATACAAGTATAGCAATTAAATTATAATAAATAAAAAAGTAAATTTGTATTAGAAAATATAGGAGTAGGTGAAGGTATGGGCAATGCTTTAGATAATTTTAATAAGAAAAAGAATTTTCTTATTTGTATAGATTCTGATGGATGTGCAATAGATACAATGGATATTAAACATATTAAATGTTTTGGGCCATGTATGGTAAAAGAGTGGAATCTTGAAGAGTGGGAAAGTCCAATATTAGAGAGATGGAATGAAGTCAATCTATATACTTTGACTAGAGGAATAAATAGATTTAAGGGACTAGCTTTAGCTCTTATAGAAATTAATGAAAAATATAAAGAGATAGATGGTATAGATGACTTTGTAAAATGGACTAATGAAACTAAAGAACTTTCAAATGAGTCTTTAGAAAAAATAATAGAAAAAAATAATAGTATTTGTTTAAAGAAAGCTCTAGCTTGGTCTAAGGCAGTTAATGCATCAATTAACTTATTAAGCGATGATGAAAAACGTCCATTTGAGGGAGTAGCTGAAGGGATAAAAGAAGCTAAAAAAATTGCAGACATAGCAATAGTGTCTTCTGCAAATGAACAAGCTGTTTTAGATGAATGGAAAGAACATGGCCTTTTAGAACATGTTGATATAGTATTAACTCAAAATATTGGATCAAAGGCTTATTGTATAAGTAAGCTTATTGAAAAGGGATATAAAAGAGACAACATCCTAATGGTTGGAGATGCGTTAGGTGATTATGAGGCAGCGAAAGTTAATGAGGTACTTTATTATCCTATATTAGTTAAAAAAGAAAAAGAGTCATGGGAAAGATTTTTAAGTGAAGCATTAGATAAATTTATTAATAATACATACATGGATAAATATCAAGAGCAAGTTGTAAACGAATTTGAGAAAAATTTATCAAAGAATTAGTATGATTAAGTGGGGGATTTGAAATGGTAAATTTAAAAGAAAAACCTTATTACTTAAATGATGAACAAATTAAATGGGTAGAAGATACAATTTTAAATATGTCTGATGAAGAAAAAGTTGGACAACTATTTGTTAACTTAGTAGGTTCTCGTGAACCAGATGCATTAAAAAATGTAGTAGAAAAATATCACGTTGGAGCAATTCGTTACCATAATGCAACTCCTAAAGAATTATATGAACAAAACCGTATACTACAAGAAAATAGTAAAATACCACTATTAATTGCAGCTAATTGTGAAGCAGGAGCTAATATGGCTTTAAATGGTGGAACAGCTGTAGCAACAGGAGCAGCAGTTTCGGCTTCAAAAGATGAGAATTTAGCTTATGAAGTAGCAAGAGTTGGAGCAGCTGAAAGTGCAGCTATTGGTTGTAACTGGAATTTCGCACCTGTTGTAGATTTACTATATAACTGGAGAAATACTATAGTTCAAAATAGAGCATTTGATAATAGTCCAGAAGATACAATTAAGTATGCAAAAGCCTTCTTTAAGGGAACTAAAACTGAAAATATGGCAACTTGTTTTAAGCACTTCCCAGGGGATGGTACAGAAGAAAACGATCAACACTTAATTATGGGTATAAATGATATGAAGTGTGATGAATGGGATAACACATTTGGAAAAGTATATAAAGAATTAATAGATGATGGTGTTATGACTATTATGGCTGGGCATATTGCATTACCTGAGTATAGCAAGAAGTTATGCCCAGGAATAAAGGATGAAGATATTTTACCAGCTACATTAGCTCCAGAGATTATAACAGATTTATTAAAGGAACAATTAGGATTTAATGGTCTTGTTGTTACAGATGCTTCTCATATGATAGGTATGTTTGCTGCAATGCCAAGAAAAGAACAAGTACCAAAGGCTATAGCTGCTGGATGTGATATGTTCTTATTCTTTAATGATATAGAAGAAGATTTTGGATATATGTTAGATGGATATAAAAATGGAATTATAACAGAAGAAAGAATGTTAGATGCATTAAGACGTATCCTAGGTATAAAAGCAGCATTAAACCTTCATATATTACAAAAAGAAAATAAATTAATGCCAAGTAAAGAGGAATTAAAAGTTATTGGATGTGATGAGCATCTTAAAATAGCAGAAGAAGGTGCTGATAAATTCATTACATTAGTAAAGGATACTAAAAATTACTTACCTTTAACTCCTGAAAAACATAAGAGAATTAAACTTGTATTTATAGGTGCTGAAGGTGCAGTTATTGCAGGAAAAGTAATTGCTAGTAATAGTGATAAAGTAAAGGACAGTATTAAGAAAAAATTAGAACTTGAAGGATTTATTGTTGATGATGAAGTACCTAATCTTAAAGGAAAAATGAGTGATTTACACAAAAAGTATGATGCTTGTATTGTAGTTATTGATAATGGAGGATTTGCACAATTTAATACTGTTAGACTAAAGTGGACAAATCCTACTGATCAACCATGGTACGTTTCAGAATTACCAACAGTATTTTTATCATTAAGTTTCCCAAATCAATTAATTGATGTTCCAATGGCAAAAACTTATATAAATGCTTATATTAATTCAGATATAGTAATATCAAAAGCAATAGATAAGATTTTAGGGAAATCAGAATTTAAGGGACAATATAACGAAAATGTATTTTGTGGAAGATGGGATACAAGACTTTAATAGAGTTTACTAGGAGGAAGTATTATGAAATTATCTCTTAAGGATAAAAAAGTCTTAGGATTTGGAGAAATAATGCTAAGACTTACACCTCCAAATAATCAAAAGATAATTCAAGCAAATTCTTTTGATGCAGTTTATTCAGGAGGAGAAGCCAATGTAATAGCTAGTCTTGCTATGTTTGGGCATAACACTAAATTTGTAACAAAACTACCAGATAATTATTTAGGACAAAAAGTTATAAATAAATTTAGAGGATACAATGTTGATGTTAAAGATATTATTTTAGGCGAAGGTAGATTAGGAATATATTATTCAGAAATAGGACATGGATTAAGAAGTACAGAAGTTATATACGATAGAAAGTATTCAGCAATATCTATGGCTTCTAAGGATGAGTTTGATATAGATAAAATTTTAGAGGATGTAGGAATTGTTCATTTATCTGGTATAACTCCAGCTTTAAGTAATGAATTATATGACTTTTTAATTAAGTTTATAAAGGCTTGCAAAGATAAAGGTATACTAGTATCCTATGATTCTAATTACAGAAATAAATTATGGTCTCTTGAAGAAGCAGGAAGATTCTTTAATGAGATATTACCGTATATTGATTTTGCCTTTTTAGGTCACTTAGATATGATTAATATATTAAAATTTGAAGATAAAAATTTAGAATTTGAAGAAAATTTAGAAGAGCTCTATAAAGAATTATTCAAAAAATATCCAAATTTAAAATATACAGCATGTACTAGAAGAACAGTAAATTCAATAAATAACAATACATTAAAAGGATACTTATTTAATGGAGAGAAACTTTTTAAATCTAATGAATACACATTTGATATTTTAGACAGAGTTGGTGGAGGGGATGCTTTTACAGCAGGAATACTTCATGGGATTTTAAAAGGTATGGAAGAGACTAGAGTTATTGAATTTGGAATATGTTCAAGCGCATTAAAACATTCAATATTAGGTGACATAAATCTTGTTGATGAAGATACAGTTAATTCATTAATAGATAGTGGTCTATGCAATATAAAAAGGTAACTTAAAAATTTTTATTTAAAGTATACAAATGAATTGTAAAATAAAGAAAGGGATGACCATATGAGAGAAGTAGATTTAAAAGGAAAACCGTTTTATTTATCAGATGAAGATATAAAATGGGTAGAAGATACTATAAGTAATATGACAATAGAAGAAAAAATAGGACAATTATTTGTTATAATGGATAAGACTCCAGATGGAGGTAAAACAGCAGTAGAGACAATAAAAAAATATCAACCAGGTGCAGCAAGATACATGGGAGGAAAAGCAGATCAGGTATATGAGCAAATAAAGCAATACAAAGAAGCATCTAAATTACCTTTATTAGTAGCTTGTAATTGTGAATCAGGTGGAGATGGAGCAGCTCAAGGCGGAACATACATAGCAACTCAAGCAGCTGCAGGTGCAGTTAAAGATGACAAAGTAGCTTATAATGCAGGTTATGTTTCAGGAAAAGAATCTGCTGCAATAGGATGTAACTGGGCATTTGGACCTGTATCAGATATATTCTTAAATTGGAGAAATACAATAATAAATACTAGATCTTATGGAAATGATCCAGAAAGAGTATTAGAATATTCAAGAGCATATATAAAAGGACTTGAAGAAAGTAAAATGATAGCTTGCACTAAGCATTTCCCAGGAGATGGGGTTGAAGAAAGAGATCAACATTTACTTATGGGAGTAAATGATCAAACTTGTGAAGAATGGGATAATACTTTCGGGAAGGTATATAAAGGATTAATAGAAGATGGACTAAAAAGTATGATGATAGGTCATATAGCACTGCCTTCATATTCAAAAAAGTTTGTTAAAGGGATGACTGACGCTGAAATAAAACCAGCAACATTAGCACCAGAAATATTACAAAATCTATTAAGAGATCAATTAGGATTTAATGGATTAATAGTAACTGATGCATCTCACATGTTAGGTTTAACAAGTGCTATGCCAAGAAAAGAGCAAGTTCCAAGAGCAATAGCTGCAGGTTGCGATATGTTCTTATTCTTCCACCATCCAGAAGAAGATTTTGAATATATGATGAATGGATATAAAGAAGGAATAATTACAGAAGAAAGACTTGAAAATGCTCTAAAGAGAATCTTAGGATTAAAAGCATCAATAGGACTACACAAAGAAAAAGAATTAGGAGAAATGATGCCTCCTAAGGAAGATTTAAATTTATTAGGTTGTGAAGAACATAAAAACTTGGCAGTTGATGCAGCAAAAAGAAGTATAACTTTAGTTAAAGATACAGAAAACAATCTTCCTTTAACACCAGAAACTCATAAGAGATTAAAAGTTTATTATATAACTAATCCTCAACCGCTTGATATGATTATGGGTAATAATTCTACAAAAGAATCTATAAAAGAAGAACTTGAAGCAGCTGGATTTGATGTTGATATACATGAATCTTATCACGATCTATCAGCTAAGGATGGTCATAACATTAAAAATGTAATGAATTCAATGTTTAGTGAAAGTGTAAAAGAAATGACAAACAATTATGATGCAGTTCTTATGTTTGTAAATATGAAAGGATACTGTCAAGAAAATGTTGTTAGAGTTCAATGGTCAATAGGACATAGTAATGAGATACCTTGGTATGTTAGAGAAATTCCAACAATATGTGTATCATTAAGTCAAACTACTAATTTATTTGACTTACCTATGATGAAGACATTTATAAATGCATATGGTTCAACTAGAACTGTAATAAAAGAAACTATAAAGAAAATAAAAGGTGAAGAAGAGTTTGAAGGAGAATACAATGAAACTGTATTCTGTGGAAGATGGGAAACAAGATTATAATAAATAAAAATTTATATAAATAAAATTTTGGGAGGTTTTATATTATGTTATATCCAATAATGACAGAATCAAGAAATGTTATAGACTTAAATGGTATATGGAGATTTAAATTAGATAAAGGAAATGGTTTTTCAGAAAAATGGTATGAATCAAATTTAAAAGATACAATGGAGATGGCTGTACCATCATCATATAATGATTTAGTTGAAGCTGAAGAAGTAAGAGATCATGTGGGTTGGGTTTGGTATGAAAGAAACTTTACTATTCATAAAAATTTATTAGATGAAAGAATAATATTAAGATTTGGATCAGCAACTCACGAAGCAAAAGTATATTTAAATGGAAAATTCTTAGTTGAGCATAAAGGTGGATTCACTCCTTTTGAAGCTGAAATAAATGAATTATTAGTATCAGGTGAAAACAGATTAACTGTTGCAGTAAATAATATAATTGATGAAACTACTCTACCAGTAGGAATGTTAAAAGAAACTGAAGTTAACGGTAAAAAGGTTATGAAAAACCTTGTTAATTTTGACTTTTTCAATTATGCAGGAATTCATAGACCAGTTAAGATTTACACAACACCAAAAACTTACGTAAAAGATGTAACTATCGTAACTAAATTTGAAGATTCAACTGGTTATGTAGATTATGATGTAAAATTTGTAGGAGAAGCAGATGTTAATATATCAATAATTGATGAAGACAATAATGTAGTAGCAACTTTTAATGGATCAAATGGACAAGTTACTATAAAAGACGTTAAATTATGGGAGCCAATGAATGCTTATTTATACAAGTTAAAAGTAGATTTAGTTAAAGATGATGCTTTAATTGATAGTTATACAGAACAATTTGGAGTAAGAACAGTAGAAGTTAAAGATGGTAAGTTCTTAATTAATAATAAACCTTTCTATTTCAAAGGATTTGGTAAACATGAAGATTCACATGTTAATGGAAGAGGATTTAATGAGGCTCTTAATGTAAAAGACTTTAATTTAATGAAATGGATTGGTGCAAACTCATTTAGAACAGCACACTATCCATATTCAGAAGAAATAATGAGACTTGCAGATAGAGAAGGTATAGTTATAATAGATGAAACTCCAGCAGTTGGATTACATTTAAACTTTATGGCTACAGGCGGATTATTTGGCGGTGGTGTTAAAAGAGATACATGGAAAGAAATAGGAACTAAAGAAGCACATGAACAAATATTAAGAGAATTAGTTGAAAGAGATAAAAATCATCCATCTGTAGTAATGTGGTCTGTTGCAAATGAACCAGATTCAGATGCAGAAGGTGCAAAAGAATACTTCGAACCATTAATAAAATTAACAAAGGAATTAGATCCACAAAAGAGACCTGTTACAGTAGTAACTTATTTAATGTCTACTCCAGATAGATGTAAAGTTGGAGATATTGTAGATGTACTATGTCTTAATAGATATTATGGATGGTATGTTGCAGGTGGCGATTTAGAGGAAGCTAAGAGAATGCTTCAAGAAGAATTAAATGGATGGGAAGAAAGATGTCCAAATAAGCCTATTATGTTCACAGAATACGGAGCTGATACTGTTGCTGGAATGCATGATACAGTTCCAGTTATGTTTACTGAAGAGTATCAAGTAGAGTATTATAAGGCAAATCATGAAGTAGTAGATAAATGTAAAAACTTCGTAGGAGAACAAGTATGGAATTTTGCGGATTTTGCTACAAGCCAAGGGATTATAAGAGTTCAAGGGAATAAAAAAGGTATATTTACAAGAGAAAGAAAGCCTAAGATGATTGCTCATTCATTACGTGAAAGATGGACTAATATACCTAATTTTGGATATAAAAAATAAATCTAAAATAACAATATTAAGATTAGGCATACTATGTATGCCTAATTTTTTATGGTATAATATCATATCATACTAGTATACTAAAAAAGTGTATTAAAAATTTTAAATGTTATGAGCAGGAGGTATTATAAGTGATTCTTTATGATAAATTAGATAAAGAGACTGGAAAGGAATATGTATATAGGGTATTAAAAGATAATATTATGTGCTTAGAGTTAAAGCCAGGAGAATTAATAAGTGAATCAGATTTAGCCAAAAAGTTAAACGTTTCAAGAACTCCTATAAGAGAAGTTTTAATAAAGCTAAAAGGAGAAAAATTAATTGAGGTTAAACCACAAGCTGGTACATATGTATCATTAATAGATTGGAAAATAATAAATGAAGCTATTTTTATGAGATATAATTTAGAAAAAGAAGCATTAAAAGAGGCATGTGATAATTTTTCAGAAGATACATTAATGGAATTAGAAAAATGTTTATTTGCTCAAAAATTAATTAAAAATAGAGCTGATAATTTATTAGAATTTCATAACTTAGACAATGAATTCCATAAATTACTTTTCGAAGGGGTAGAAAAGAATAATGTGTGGGAATCTATAAGTAATATAAGTACTCATTATAATAGAATGAGATTATTAGCTGAAATGAAACTTAATAAGGAATTTTTAGTAGATCAACATATGACATATTTAGATATAATAAAAAATAAAGATAAAGATGCTATTGAAGAGCTTGTATTTAATCATATAAAAGCACCAGTTAAAGAATGGGACAAATTAATAGAAGAAAATAGTGATATAGCATGTTATATAAAGAATAAAGAGTAGATTATTAAACACTTGAAATTATTAATTTATAAGATAATTTTAAGTGTTTTTTATTTTAAAAAAATTTTTATGAAAATGTATACAAAAACTATTGAAATTTATATATTAATATGCTAGTATACAAGTATAACAAGTGAGGGAGGAATAAATAATGAAATTACCATTTAATATTGAATTAAAAGATAAAGTTTGCGTTGTAACAGGTGGGACAGGCGTTCTTTGTGGGGCTATGGCTGATGCATTAGCAGAATGTGGAGCAAAAGTTGCAATATTAGCATTAGGACAAGAAGCTTGTGATAACAAAGCAAAAGAGATAAATGAAAAAGGCGGAATAGCAATAGGAATTGAAGCTAATGTTTTAGATAAAGAGAGTTTAAGAAAAGCTCATGAAATTATACTTAATGAATTTGGACCAGTAGATATTTTAATAAATGGTGCCGGTGGAAATCATCCAAAGGGAACTACAACTAAGGAATACTTAGATGCAGAAGATATAGATAATGAAGAATTAACAACATTCTTTGATTTAGATCCTAAAGGAGTGGAATTTGTATTTAACCTAAATTTCTTAGGAACATTACTTCCATCACAAGAATTTAGTAAAGATATGATAAATAGAAAAGGTACAACAATAATTAACATATCATCAATGAATGCATTTACACCTTTAACAAAAATACCAGCATACTCAGGAGCAAAAGCTGCAGTAAGTAACTTTACTCAATGGCTTGCAGTTCATATGTCAAAGGTTGGAGTTAGAGTTAATGCAATAGCACCAGGATTCTTCGTAACAGCTCAAAATGAAAAATTATTATTCAACGAAGATGGAACACCAACTGCAAGAACTGAAAAAATACTTAACAGTACACCAATGAAAAGATTCGGTGAAGCAGATGAATTAATAGGAACATTATTATATCTAGTATCTGAAGAGGCATCAGGATTTGTAAATGGAGTTGTTATTCCAGTTGATGGAGCATTCTCAGCTTATTCAGGTGTATAGGAGGAATATTAATGATTTTAGAAAAATTAAAGGGTAATGGGATTGTAGCCGTAATTAGAGGTAAAAATCATGAAGAAGCAAAGGGATATATGGAAGCATGCTTAAGAGGAGGAATTAAATCATTAGAGCTTACTTACACTATACCTAATGTAGTTGAACTTATAAGAGAATATAGCTCAAATGAAGAAGCTTTAATTGGAGTTGGAAGTGTTTTAAATGGGAAAATGGCTTCTGATGCTATTGAAGCAGGAGCAAAATATGTTGTAAGTCCAGGATATAGTGAAGAAATAAATACGGTTTGCAGGGCTATGAATGTATTGTACTTACCAGGCTGCATGACTGTAGGAGAAATAATGAAAGCAATGGATGCAGGAAATAAGATGATTAAATTATTCCCAGGGGATTTATTTGGAGCAAAGTTTGTAAAAGCTATAAAGGCACCAATTCCAAATGTTGAAGTAATGCCAACAGGAGGAGTTTCAGTAGATAACATTGAAGAGTGGTTTGAAAACGGAGTTGCATGTGTAGGTGTTGGTAGTTCATTAATTAAAGGATCACTTGAAGATATAGAAAATACAGCAAAAGAATTTATTAGTAAATTTGAAAAAATTAAAGGGTAAGAGGTGACAAAATCATGAAGATGACATTTAGATGGTATGGGAAAGACGATCCTGTAAAGATCGAATATATAAAGCAAATACCAGGAATGAAAGGGATAGTAACAGCTATATATGATATACCAGTTGGTGAAGTATGGCCGTTAGAGAGAATTTTAGAATTAAAAAGAGAAGTTGAAAGTCATGGATTAGAACTTTCTGTAATTGAGAGTGTACCGGTTCATGAAGATATAAAACTTGGATTACCTACAAGAGATAAGTATATAGATAACTATAAACAAACTATTAGAAACTTAGCTGAAGCAGGTATAGATACAATATGCTATAATTTTATGCCAGTTTTCGATTGGACAAGATCTGATTTAAATTATGAATTAGAAGATGGGTCAACATGTTTAATATATGATGAAGATCAAGTTAAAAAAATGGATCCAGCTTTAGGAGAATTAGAATTACCAGGATGGGATACATCTTATGGTGAAGGTGGACTTAAAGCATTATTAGATCAATATAAAGATATAGATGAAGAAACATTATGGAATAATTTAAATTACTTTATACAAAGAATAATGAAAGTAGCAGACGAAGTTAGAATGAAGATGGCTATACATCCGGATGATCCACCATGGGGTATATTTGGACTTCCAAGAATAATAACAAATTTTGAGAACTTAAAGAGATTTATAGATTTATATGATAGTCCATATCATGGAGTAACTTTATGTACAGGCTCTTTAGGATGTACAAAGGTTAATGATATTGTTGATATGGTAAACTATTTTGGTAAAGAAAGAAATAGAATACATTTTGCACATCTTAGAAATGTTAAAATAACAGGAGATAGCAGTTTTAATGAAGTTGCTCACTTATCAGAATCAGGTTCATTAGATTTTTACGAAATTGTAAAAGCATACTGTGATTATAATTTTGATGGTCCATACAGACCAGATCATGGTAGAATGATATGGGGAGAAACTGGAAGACCTGGATATGGATTATATGATAGAGCTTTAGGTGCAGTCTATATTAATGGGTTAGTAGAAGCGATTAACAAAGGGAAAAATTAATATATAAGAGGAGTTTAAATATGAAGAAATTTATGGATAAAGACTTTTTACTAGAAAATGAGGTAGCAAAAGTTTTATACCATAATTATGCTTCAAAGGTGCCAGTGTTTGATTATCACTGTCACCTAGTCCCAATGGAAATAGCCACAGATCATGAATTTAAAAATATTACTGAAATGTGGCTATACCATGACCACTATAAGTGGAGGGCTATGAGAAGCTATGGTATAGATGAAAAGTATATAACTGGTGATGCTAGTGACTATGAGAAATTTTATGAATTTGCAAAAATGATGCCATATTTAATTGGAAATCCAATTTATCATTGGTCTCATTTAGAACTTAAAAGATTCTTTAAAGTGGAGGAAACTTTAAGTGAAAAGACAGCAAAGGTTATATGGGAAAAATGTAATAAAGAGATAAAGGAAAATAAATTAACAGCTAAAAAACTTATTGAAATGGCTAATGTAGAATATATAGGAACTACAGATGATCCTGTAGATGATTTAAAATATCATAAACAAATTAGAGAAGATAGTAACTTTAAATGTATTGTTGCACCAACGTTTAGACCTGAGAAAGCTATGAAGATTAAAAATGAAGGTTTTGCAGAATATATAAAGTTATTAGGGGAAGTAAGTAATTGTGAAATAAAATCTTTTGCTGATTTAGAAAAAGCACTAGAAATTAGATTAGATTATTTTTATGAAAATGGATGTATGATCACAGATCATAGCTTAGAGAGAATAAATTTTGTTAATTTTTCATGTGAAGAAGTTAACAATATATTTGTAAGAGCATTAAATGGTGAGGAAATTTCTGGAAAAGAAGCAGCAATATATTCTGTAGCAGTATTAATTTCTTTAGGAAAAATGTACTCAAATAGAAATATGATAATGCAATTACATATAGGTGCATTAAGAAATAATAATACTAGAATGTTTAATAAAGTTGGAGCAGATGCTGGATTTGATAGTATTGATGATGGTGAAATAGCATATTCACTTTCAAAAATATTAGATGCACTAGATAAGGAAAATAATCTGCCAAAAACAATTCTTTATTGTTTAAATCCTAAAGACAATGAAGTTATAGGAACTATGATTGGTAATTTCCAAGGTGGAAATATAAAAGGAAAGATACAATTTGGATCTGGATGGTGGTTCAACGACCAAAAGGATGGTATGGAAAGACAAATGACAGCGTTATCTCAACTTGGTCTTATTAGCCAATTTGTGGGGATGGTTACAGACTCAAGAAGCTTTTTATCTTATACAAGACACGAATATTTTAGAAGGATATTATGTAATTACCTTGGATCATTAGTTGAGAGTGGACAATATCCTTATGACGAAGAAATATTAGGTGAAATTGTAGAAAATATTTGTTATAAAAATGCTAAAAAGTATTTTGGAAGGGGTTAACATATGAGTGTTTTAGATATTATTAGTGCAAAAGGAAACAAGACAAAGGAATTTAATAATGGAGATAAAATTGGATATGCTTTTGGAGACTTAGGTTGTGGAGCATTCTTCATGTTTGTTAGTAGTTACTTAATGTTATTTTACACTGATATATTAGGGATAAGTGCAACTGCTGTGGGTACTTTATTTATAGTTGCTAGGGTATGGGATGCTATAAATGACCCTATAATGGGAGTCATTGTTGATAAAAATAAGCATACAGAACATGGGAAATTCAAACCTTATATAGTTAAATATGGAATACCTATGAGCTTAGTTGGAATCTTAGCATTTACAGCTATTCCAGGACTTCCAGATAATATGAAAGTACCATATGCTTATGTAACATATATTGCTTTTGGTATGTTATATACAGCAGTTAATATACCATATGGATCTCTAGCTTCAGTTATGACATCAGATCCAAATGAAAGAACAGCACTTTCAACATTTAGAAATATAGGTTCAATTGTAGCAAACTTATTAGTAATGTTAATAGTTCCTAAAATAGTATTTACAAATGGAGTAGTGACAGCAGGAGGATTTTTAAAATGTGCAATAATATTTGCAATAATATCTTCTATAAGCTACATGATAACGTTTAGATTAACAACAGAAAGAATAGTTCATAAAGCAGATACTACAAAGAAAGTAAGTGTAGGAAACACACTAAAAATATTAATAAAAAATAGAGCATTTATAGGAGTAACTTTAGCATCATTCACTATGCTTGCAGCTATGTTTACAGGATCTTCACTAAATGCATACTTATATAAAGAATATTTCAATAATGCAAATCTTATTTCTTTAGGCGGAATAGCTACTATATTACCTACATTTGCTGTATTACCTTTTGTTGGTATGATAGTAAAAAGATTCGGTAAGAAAGAAGCAACAATTGGTGGTTCAATTTTAGCAATGTTAGTTTATTTAGTACTATTTATTATGCCAATAACTAACCCTTATGTATATATTGGATTAACTATGGTAGCTGGATTAGGTACAGGACTTGTAAATGCATTAATATGGGCATTAGTTGCAGACGTTATCGATTATCAAGAATATTTAAGCGGAGATAGAAATGAAGGAATAGTATATTCTTCTTACTCATTATGTAGAAAGTTATCTCAAGCAATCGCTGGTGGTGTTGGAGGATTCGCTTTAGGATTCTTAGGATATCAATCAGGAGCAACTATGCAAGCTGAAGCAGTAGGTGTTGGAATAAAAAATATAATTTGTGGAGCAAATTTTGTTGGACTAGCACTTACAGCACTAATATTAACTTTCGTGTACAACCTTTCTAAAAATAAACTTTCATCAGTAAATGAGGAATTAAATAAAAAGAGAATGGAAGCATGTGCAGAATAGTATATACCTTAAATAATAAATAACTCTAAAATTACGACTATAAAAGGGCATCACTCTTAAAGGAGGATGCCTTTTTGTATATAAAAAATTAATTTAAATTCTTATCATTTTTTCTAAATAAATTCATATAATAAAACAAATATAAAAACTCGCTTTAAAAAGAAAGAGTAGGTAATAAAACTGAAGTTACAGAGAATTTAGTGCGGTGAGAACTAAATACTTTAAGATATTACTGAATGGGTCTTATAGAGGATAGCTTGAACTTATGAAAATAATAGTAGGGCTATACGGAAAGTCTACCGTTAAAAAGACAGGATATCGATTAATTTCCGTATCTTATTAATGTATGTACACATAGGTGGTATAACGAAATTTTAGCATTTCGTCCTAGTTAGGATGAAGTGCTTTTATTTTTACATGCATAAAAATGAGTGGCACGAGCTACTTCGTCTCATTTTAGAGCGAGGTGGCTCGTTTATTTTTATAAAATAATTTATTTGGAGGTATTTATTATGGAAAATTTATTTGAAGAAAGAAAAGGAATGTTTGGTGAGTTTGGAGGACAATTTGTACCAGATAATATAAAGAAAGCATTAGAAGAAATAGAAGAAAGCTATAAAAAATATATTAATGATGAAGAATTTAAAAAAGAATATTTATATTATTTAAAAGAGTATTCTGGGAGACCAACCCCTCTTTATTATGCAGAAAATATTAGTGAAGATATTGGATGCAAAGTCTATCTTAAAAGAGAAGATTTAAATCATACAGGGGCACATAAAATAAATAATACAATAGGACAAATTCTTTTAGCTAAAAAGATGGGTAAAAAGAAAATAATAGCAGAAACAGGTGCAGGACAACATGGGGTCGCAACAGCTACGGTTTGTGCAAAATTTAATATGGAATGTACTATATTTATGGGAGCTTGTGATATAGAAAGACAAGCACTTAATGTTAGAAAAATGAAACTACTTGGAGCAAATGTTATAAGTGCTGAAAGTGGAACTAAAACTTTAAATGATGCAGTAAATGAAGCTTTTGAATATTTATCTAAACATTCGGATGAGTGTTATTATTTAATAGGTTCTGTTGTAGGACCAAGTCCATATCCTAGTATTGTTAGAGACTTTCAAAAAATAATAGGTGAAGAAGCAAAAAGACAAATAATAGAAAAGGAAGGACGATTACCTAATACTATAATAGCAGCAGTTGGTGGAGGTAGTAATGCAATAGGTATATTTAATGATTTTTTAAATGATAAAGATGTAAATTTAATTGGTATTGAAGGTGCAGGTCTTGGACTTAATACTAAATATAATGCAGCAACTATAGCACTTGGCGAAAAAGGAATAGTACATGGCATGTTAACTTATGTATTAAAAGATGATGATGGCAATACTAGTGAAGCTTATTCAATATCAGCAGGTCTTGATTATCCAGCGATAGGTCCAGAACATGCATTTTTATCAAATATTAAAAGAGTAAATTATTATAGCATCACGGATAAAGAAGCAATAAGAGATGGAGTTTTATATTTAACTAAAAAGGAAGGAATAATACCAGCATTAGAATCAGCTCATGCAGTTGCATATCTTAAAAAGTTAAAAGGAAAGGTTAAAGATGACGATATTATAATAGTTAACTTATCTGGAAGAGGAGATAAGGATATGGATAATATAAATAAGTATTTAAATGATAATCCAAACTTATAAATATTATCTTTATAAGTAGACAAGTTTAAAAAATTATGATAATATAGCAAAGTGTTTTTTAGGCGATGGAGTTCGCCATTAACTGCTTTTAATAAGCTAATGACTCCTACAAAGCGGGATAGGTATATCCTTCTTTGTAGGAGTTTTTTTATTTTTAAAATCTTTATAAAGGAGACAGCAGATGGAATTTACAAAAACGAATTTTAAAGAAAAACTAAAAGGAAGTAGTACTATGATTTTAGCACTTACTTGTTTTAAGTGGATAATAATGGGGACTTTAATAGGAGCAATTATTGGAGGAGTAATTGGAACTTTTTTAATTTCTTTAGAGAAAGCTACAGAATTTAGAACGAATAATTTTTGGATGATTTTTTTACTTCCATTTGGAGGAGCATTAGTTAGTTTTTTATATTCAAAGTACGGCAAAAATGCGTTAAAAGGAAATAACTTAATAATTGAAAAAATAAATGAAAGTTGTGATAATGTACCACTTAGAATGGTTCCACTAGTGTATTTTGGTACTGTTATAACTCATCTTTTTGGAGGTTCAGCAGGTAGAGAGGGAACAGGAGTACAAATAGGGGCAAGTATTGCCGAAAAGGTAGGAAAATTATTTAAGGTAACTAAAGAAGAAAATAAAATTTTACTTATGACAGGAGTAAGTGGAGGATTTGCAGCAATTTTTGGAACGCCACTTGCAGGTACTATATTTGGACTTGAAGTAGCTGTTATAGGTAAGATGAGTTATGAAGCAATAATTCCAAGTTTCATTTCAAGTATTGTTGGAAACTTTGTTGTTTTAAAGATGGGAGTGACTCATGCGCATTATAGTGCAAGTACAATAGATGTTATTACATTACCTATAGTATTAAAAGTTATTGTCGCATCTATTTTATTTGGATTAGCAAGTAAACTATTTAGCGTATTAACTCATAAATTAAAAGATATATTTTCAAAAACTTTTAAAAATGCACCATTAAAATCTTTTGTTGGAGGAATACTTGTAATTTTATTGGTGTTTATAGTAGGAAGTGATAAATACTTAGGATTAAGTTTACCTTTAATATCAGATTCTTTTAATAAAATAGTCTATCCATTAGATTTTTTAGGTAAATTAATATTTACATCATTAACTTTAGGCGCAGGTTATCAAGGGGGAGAAGTTACACCACTTTTTGTTATAGGATCAACTCTTGGGAATACATTATCTACAATGCTTAATATATCACCATCTTTCTTAGCATCTCTTGGATTAATTGGAGTTTTTGCTGGTGCAACAAACACGCCAATAGCTTCATTTATATTAGGAGTAGAAATGTTTGGTGCTGAAAATGCAATATATATGTTTATGGCATGTAGCATAAGTTATATTTTTTCAGGACATACTGGTATATATACATCACAAAAGATAGGCGTAAGTAAAAGTAATATAATAGTATTTAAAAGAAAGACAACTTTAAATAAAAGCAAAGAAAATTTAAGGGTTGATTTATAAATAAAGCTAAACTAACAGATTTTAGATAATTGTTGGTTGATTTCAAAATATAAATACATATAAAAAAATGAAGACTTAGATGGAAACACTAAGTCTTCATTTTTAAAAATTTATTATTATTCACCTATTACTTGTGATGCATTATCTATTATATGATCTAAATAATCACAAGAGCCTTCTCCAAAGTATAACATTGCATCATCTTCGCATGATGAACTTTTAAGCATTAATTCTAGCATTTGAATGTGATGAGTTAAATTGTCTATTTTAATAGCCATATTTTTATTTGATTCTTTTTGATTCATAAATACACACATCCTTTATAAAATATTATTTTTTATAGCAAATTCTTTAAGTTCTTCTCTAAATTTAGGGTGAGCTATTTTTATTAAGCTTTCAGCTCTTTCCTTTATGCTTTTACCACATAAGCTTGCAATTCCATATTCAGTAACAATATAATCTACATCATTTCTAGAATAAGAAATAGCAGATCCTAAGTAATGTGATGGAGTTATTGTTGAAATAGTATCATTTTTTGCAGTTGAATGAAGTGCAATAATTGATTTACCATTAGCACAAAGTCCGGCACCTACTCCTGTATCAGTTTGTCCACCTGTTCCACTATATTGATTAAGTCCGATACTTTCTGATGCACACTGACCAGTTAAATCAACAGCAAGAGCAGTATTTATAGATATCATCTTATTATTTTTACTTATTACATATGGATCGTTTACATATGAGCATCTTTTTAATTCAACACAAGGGTTATCATCTAAAAAGTCATAAAGTTTTTGGCTACCAAGAGCAAATGCACCTATAATTTTATGTGGGTGAATAGTCTTTTTACTATTTGTAATTACTCCTTTATTAAATAAATCTACTATACCTTCAGTAATCATTTCAGTATGAACACCTAAATCTTTTTTATTAGAAAGTGATTCTGCAACTGCATTTGGAATACTACCGATACCAAGTTGGATAGTTGAACCATCTTCAACTAATGAAGAAATATATTCTCCAATTACTAAATCTTTTTCTGATGGTTTAGAAGAAATAAGTTCATTTACTTTTGTTGTATTTTCTAATATATAATCAACCTCACTTATATGAACTTGAGTGTCTCCATGTACTCTAGGTAAATTTTCATTAACTTCAAATATTACTATGTCTGCATTATCGATATTTTCTCTTTCATAAACTAGTGAAAGTGATAATGAGAAGAATCCATGCTTATCCATTGGAGTTACTGCACCTATAAATATGTTAGGTTTTCTATACTTAAGTCTCTTTGTTGCTGAATATCTTAAATGTGTTGGTATATATGAATTTAATCCGTGTTTTGTAGCATTTCTATCTGGGGCTCCCATAAATAATGATTCGTTAAAGAAATGACCTTTCATTTCGTCTAATGTATCATATTTATACTCATTTAAGCTTAACATTGTTATAACATTAACATTCTCAACCCTGTCTTTAATAGTATGAAGTTTACTTAAAAATCCTTTTGGTTCACAAGGTCCAAGAGAACACACTATTTCATCTCCAGATTTAACCAAATTCAAAGCTTTTTCAGTTGTAATTAGTTTTTCTTTATATTCTTTTAAATAATCCATAATAAATCCTCCTTTAAAGAATGGTTAAATATTTAACAAAGAGGGTAAAAAAAAGATACACAACAATTTAAAAATACTATAAATATTTTAAAATCAGTGTATAACTCTTACTCTCTAACACCCTTTATGTATTAACTTAATTACATTATATGCCGAATTTTCTGAAAAGTCCATATAATATGATAATGTTTACAAAAAATCTTTAATTATAGAAATGCTTATATATTTTTACATATAAGAAAAAAATTAAAGTAAGTTATAGTAAAATATTTACATAAGAATCACAATAATATACCATTATATGTAAGGGGTGAGGAGATAAAATGAATGATACTATAAATATAATTAATAATAGAATGTCTCTTAGAAAGTATAGCAAAAATAGTATAACTGATGAGGAACTAAATATTATATTAAATTCAGCAATGAGAGCTCCGACAGCTGGAAATATGATGTTATATTCAATTTTAGTTATAAAAGATAAAGAAACAATGAAAAAGTTATCTAAAACTTGTGATAATCAGCCATTTATAGAAAACTCAGATGTTATTTTAATTTTCTTAGGCGATCTTTCAAGGTGGCAAGATTATTATAATTTATGTGATGTAAAAGAATTTTGCAAATATACTGGTAGAAAATTTAGAAAGCCAGATGAAGGGGATTTATTTTTATCAATGCAAGATGCAATAATTGCAGCTCAAACAGCAGTTATAAGTGCTGAAAGTATTGGAATTGGTTCATGTTATATTGGAGATATAATAGAACATTATGAAATTCACAAAGAAATGTTTAACTTAAAAGAATATGTTTATCCAGCATGTATGCTTTGTATGGGAAGATATGAAGAGGGAAGAGATAGAATAATAACTAAAAGATTTAAAAAAGACTATATAGTATTTAATGAAAAGTATAGAGAACTTTCAAAAGAAGAATTAAAAGATATGTTTAAAGATAAAGAAGAAAAACTTAGTAGTAAAAATGTATATGGAGCGAAAAACTTTGGACAGTTTAATTATGCAAGAAAAACTGGTAGTGATTTTTCTTTTGAGATGGGTAGATCTGCAAGAGAAATCTTAAAAAATTTTAAAGGAAAATAAAAATAAGTGGAGTTATATTATCTCCACTTATTTTTAATATAAAGTCTTAATCATATTTGCTATCTCACTAGATGGATTAATGTCTAAAACTTCTTCGCAAAGGTTTAAAAGATCATATGTATTAAAAAGGTTATTTGAATTTAATGAAAAGAATAAAAGCCATTCTTTATATTTAATTGAATTTATTAGAGAGTTAGCTTTTTTAGCATGAAAAAATGCTAAAGATTCATGATTAAGTGGAGTAAAAATTATATATAAAAAATAAGACATTAAAAAATGAAGATGAGCTAATAGATTACTATCCCCATTTTCTAACTCATTAATCTTATTTATTAGAAAGAAATAAAAATCATTTTGAATATTAAAATTTGCCTCCTTTAGTTTAATTAATATTTCCTCATTTATATCGCTTAAAGGTACTTCGTTTAAATTTATACCTAGTATGTCATTTAAATTTACCATAACATAATCTCCTTAAATAATTTTAATTTTAGTATATAGTATTTTTTATGTATTTACAAAGATGCTATAATAAAAAATATAGATAAAGGGGGAAGAGGAAATGATAGTTATATTATCACCAGCTAAGAAAATAGAAAAGAAAAAATTAAATTATAATATAGATACAACTAAACCAAGATTTATGAAAGAGGCTAAGGAGCTTAACGATAGACTTAAAGAGTTAAATCCAGATGAATTAGCATCTACTATGAAAATTGGAGAAAAATTAAGAGATGATACGTTTTTAAAAATCCATAAGTGGAGTGAAGATTTTAGTGAAACATTTCCTTGTATATTAGGATTTAATGGAGAAGCCTTTAGGGGATTAAATATAGAAAGCTATACTAAAGAAGATTTAGATTATGCAAATAAAAGCCTTAGGATATTATCAGGTCTTTATGGAGTATTAAGACCTTTAGACTTAATACATAGTTATAGATTAGAGATGGGTACTAAATTAAATATAGATGAAAATGATAACTTATATTCATTTTGGGATAATAAAATAAATAATATGCTAATTAAAGATATAAAAGAAAGCGACAGTGACATATTAGTTAATTTAGCATCTAATGAATACTCTAAGTCAGCAAAGCTTAAATATATGGATAAAATAAAAGTTATAACACCTGTATTTAAAGAACTTAAAAACGGAAAATATAAAATAGTAACTGTTCATGCAAAAAGGGCCAGGGGGCTTATGGCAACATATATTATAAAAAATAGAATTAATACTACTGATGATTTAAAAAAATTTAGTGAAGAAGGGTATAAATTTAGAGAAGATTTAAGCAATAATCAGGAATTTGTATTTATATTAGAATAATTTCTATTATATTAATATAAGTTTTTTGCATAATTATGTTAATATAGTTATGTAAAAAAGATTAGCTAGAATTAAGGAGGCATAAAATAAGATGATATATTTAGTTTTTGTTAATATCTTTATTGTAATTTTAATGCTTATATTATTTTTCAAAGCAACAAGTATATTTAAAAAGATTAATGAAAATAAGGGAAACTTAGAAATTGAAGGTAAGAAAGCTAAAAAATATATGATAGCTTCAGTTATATTAGTTCCAATAAGCTTATTACTTACATTAGGTATGTTCTTTTTAGCAATGGTAAAATAATATAAGTAAAGCTCTATTAGATGAGTAATAAGTTCATTTAATAGAGCTTTACTTTATTTTTTTAAATCTTCTCGTCTTTTAAGTGTATTATCACGAGATTTCTTTAATTTAGATACATTATATGCAATTAATCCTATAACTAATATTAAAGGTAGCGCAATAGCGATATAAAATAAGATGTTCAAAGTAAATCCCTCCTACCCTAAGTTTAATATACTATATTTTAAAACATTTAAGAAAAATAATCTATATTAAAGAAAATACATACCATATTAATTTATAATATTTATAAAAATATGTTAATATGTAAGTAATACATTAGGAATATAGGAGGAAATTTGGTTATGGTAGCTTTAAGTATTTTAGAGATAATTGTAATTATACTTATAATAACTTTCTTTAGTAAGGCATTAGGTACTTTTAGAAAAATAAAAGAATATGATGATGAAAGCTTAAAGGAAATGAATAAAAAAGGTAGTAGATATATGATAGTAGCTGTTATTCTTATACCTATTGCAATTTTAATAGCTTTTAGAATTATGGCAAAGATGTTCCTAAACATATAAAAAATAAAGCAACTCAAATTATGGGTTGTTTTATTTTTTATAATTATTGGATAAAAATTCTAAATATGATATTATATAACTGAAGGAGTTTATAACAATTTAATATTTAAGTAATTTTGAAAGGATAATGCCTATATGAGTAAAATATTAGTTTTTGGGGGAACAAGATTTTTTGGAAAAGAACTTATAAAAGAACTTATAATTAATGGACATGACATAACTATATTAACTAGGGGTAATGCTAAAGATGATTTTGGAGATAGTATTAAACGTATACGAGCTGATAAAAGAGATGAAAACGCTTTAATTAAAGCTTTAGATGGTAAAGAGTATGATGTTGTATATGATACTATATGTTATAGCTCCAAAGATGCATATAGAATGTGTAAAGTTTTAAATGGTAAAACTAAAAAATATATAGTAGTATCTTCAGTTTCTGTATATGATAAAGGTTATAATTTAAAAGAAACTGACTTTAATCCAAATAAATATAATATTATTATGGGAGAAAAAGAAGAATTCTCATATGGAGAAGGAAAGAGACTTATGGAAGCAACTCTTTATAAAAATGCTGGTTTTAAAGTAATTGCAGTTAGGTTCCCAGTTGTAATAGGAAAAGATGATTATACAAAAAGACTTTTAACATATGTAGATAGAATTAGAAATAGACAAGTTATATCTTCAACAAAATTAGATGAAAAGATGAACTTAATAACTCAAAGTGAAGCAGGCATTTTTTTAGCATGGCTTTTAAATAAAGATATAAATGCACCTGTAAATGCATCATGTATTGGAGAAATTTCTTTAAGAGATATTGTAAAAATTATCGAAAAGGAATACCATATAGAAGGAATAATTAATGAGAACGAAGATAATAATGAATCATCACCATATAATGATTATTTAGGACTTACAATTGATATTATGAATATAATGGAGCTTGGAGCATATAGATTTAAAGATATTAAAGATGAGCTTTGTGAAATAGTTAAATACTATAAAAATTTAAATATATAAATACTAACTTTAGGAGGAGAGTAAAGATTATGGAAAATAAATTTACTAAAGACTTAGAAGGTGCATTAGATAACCTTCATATAAATGGAGCATTTTTAACTGCTGGAGATGAAAATAAAAGTAATACTATGACAATAAGTTGGGGAAGTATTGGATTTATGTGGAGAAAGCCAGTATTTATGGCACTTGTTAGAACTAATAGATATACAAATGAATTTTTAAAAGACGGCGAAAGCTTTACTATAAGTATTCCTTACGATGGAAAGATGAAGGAAGCATTAAAAATATGCGGAACAAAATCAGGAAGAGATATAAATAAGGAAGAAGAGGCTAATATAAAATTTATTAAATCTAAATCTGTAAGTACTCCTGTTATAGAAGGATGCGATAAATATTATGAATGTAAGGTACTTTATAAAAATAAAATGGATTTAAATAATTTTGATAAAGATTTAGTTGATACATTCTATAAAGGTGAAAATAATAAGGAACATGTTCTTTATTTTGGAGAAATAGTTTCAGAATACTAAAAGAAAAAGACTGCATTTATAAATGCGGTCTTTTTCTTTTAAGAAGTTTAATTAGTTTATACATAATAAAAGTCACTATAGTTAAGATAAGAAAATATATTTTTTTATATAATCACAATATTAAAAACGATCTCATAAAATAAAGTAAGGGATAGTAAGGATTTAAAATATTGGAGGTATTATATGGAAGGATATATACTCTTAGCTATAGGTATAGCTTTAATTTTAATCGCAATAGTTACTTTCTTCATAAAAAATAATGTTTATAAAAATGGGATCAGAGTTAAAGGAAAAGTTTTAGAACTAAAAAAATCTGATGAAGCAATATTAGACGATTTTAATCAAGTAGTCTTTCTAACTTTATACAAACAAGTTATTGAATTTAAAACAAAGGAAAATGAAAAAATAGTTTTTCTTCATGATAGTGGGTCAAAATATAATAACTTAAAGGTTGGAGATGAAATTACTATAATATATAATGAAAAAAATAGTGATGAATTTTATGTAGATGATAAAGCAGAAGTTTTCAGATTACCAATAACATTAGTTATAACTGCAATTTTATTTTTAGTGTTTTCCTTTACATTATTCTTGATGTAGAAAATATAGGGATATATGTAGTTTTCTGCATTGAAATATTATAGATAGTGATGTATAATTACGTAAAAACAAATATGGTATCCATATATTTCTGATAATAAGGTTCAGATGTTTCTACGAGAAAACCATAAATTTTCTCGCTATGGGTAAATCACACAAAAGATTTTATTAACTAGCATTGGTTTACCTAAAAGCCTGCTAGTTTTTTTATTTTAAAAATTAAATAATGGAGGAAAACGAATGAAGAACTTTTTAGAAAAAGTATTTAAGCTTAAAGAAAACAAAACAAATGTTAAAACTGAAATAATAGGGGGACTTACCACATTTGTAACGTTTGCTTATGCTCTATTAGTTATTCCTAATATACTTAAGATGGGCGGAATGAATTCATTAGGAATAAAAGGAGATGCTGCAGCAAATATAACAATGGCTCAAGATCCAATAATAGCATCAGCATTCGCATCAGTTTGTATAGCGGCTGCTGTTGGTACCTTAATAATGGCATTTCATGCTAATTTACCCTTTGTTTTAGCACCTGGTCTTGGACTAGTATCATTTTTTGCATACAACATATGTATAAAACTTAACTTTACATGGCAACAAGGTTTAGCTGCTGTATTTATATCAGGTATTTTATTTATAATTATTACGTTAACTTCAATTAGAGAAAAAATAGTTAAAGCTATTCCTAAAAATTTAAAGTTTGCAATAACAGCAGGAATTGGACTTTTTATAGCTTTAATTGGATTAAAAAGTGGCGGAATTATTGTTGCAAATCCAGGAACTTTAGTAGCATTTGGTGACTTTAGAGATAAAGCTGTTATATTAACTATAATAGGTATAGTTTTAGGTGTTATACTTATGGCTAGAAAAGTTACAGGTGCAATGTTAATTTCAATAATAATTACAACAATAATAGGTATCCCAATGGGAGTTACTAATTTAAGCGGAATAAAATTATTTTCAATGCCAACTATAGGTAATACATTCTTTGCAATGGACTTAAAAGGACTTTTAACTAGTAATGGAGACAGTGTTTTAGGTGCTCTTCTTACTGTATTTATGGTAGTAATTACATTAAGTTTAGTTGATTTATTTGATACAATTGGAACTTTACTTGGAACTGCTCAAAGTTCAGGTATGGTTGAAGCAGATGGAGAAGTTAGAAATTTAAGAAAAGCATTAGCTTCAGATGCAATTGGGACAACTTGTGGTGCAGTATTAGGTACAACCACTCTTGCAACAACAGTTGAATCAGCATCAGGAATTGCAGCAGGGGCAAGAACAGGTCTTTCAAATGTAATTGTAAGTATTATGTTAGTACTTTCATTATTCTTTAGCGGATTAGTTGGAATAGTTCCTCAAAGTGCAACTTCACCAGCACTTATAATTGTTGGTATATTAATGATGAGTGCTGTTACAGAAATTGATTTTAGTGATTTCACAGAAGCAGTACCTGCATTTTTCACAATTGCAATGATGCCATTTACATATTCTATTGCGAATGGTATAGCAATAGGTATGATATTCTATCCTATAGTTAAAATAGTAACTGGAAAAGGAAAAGAAGTAGATAAAATTTTATATATATTTGCAATCTTATTTATTTTAAGATTTATACTTATGCCAGATTAATGGTAAAGATAATAACCCATACATTTTAATGTATGGGTTTATTTTTTTATGAATTATTATTAGTGATATAATTAAAATAACTAATTGTTCTAGGAGGATATATGAAAATAACAACGATTATAGAAAATGAAGCTACGAAATTAAGTAATCTCTACAATGAGCATGGACTATGTTATTTTATTGAGATAGATGGATTAAATATATTATTTGATACGGGAAAATCTTATAAGGCATATGAAAATTTTAAAAAATTAGGTTTAGATGATAAGAAAATAGATTATATAATATTAAGTCATGGACATTACGATCATACTGGAGGACTTAAAGTATTTTTAGAAAATATAAAATGTAAACCTAAGATAATAGTAGGAAATGAGTTTTTTAGTCGCAAAGATAAGTACCACTTAAAAGAAAATAATAAAAAATATATTGGGATAGATTTTAATCTTGAATATTTAAAAGAAAAAAATATAGAGATCATTGAGGTTAAAGAGAGTATTAAACTTACAGATAAAATAAATTTAATAAGTAATTTAAAGGGTATAGATGAAAGAAATATATTAGAAGGTGAAGATGTACTTGCAGTAAAATATAATAACTCTTTAATTAGGGATGATTTTAGAGAAGAATTAATCATCGCTATAGAAAGAAGTGATAGCATTATATTAATAACTGGGTGTGCACATAATAAAATACACTATATAGCTAAATATATTAAAAATAAGTTTAATAAAAGTAATTTGATTATAATAGGTGGAGTTCATTTAAGTAATGCAACAGATAAAGAAATTAACGAAGCAATATATAATTTGAAAGAAATAAATATTAAAAAAGTTTCTCTTTGTCATTGTAGTGGACATAAAATTATTGAGAAGCTTAAAGCTGAGAAAATAGAGGTGACAAGAGGGATTACAGGAACAATAAGTGAATATTAATGTCATTAAAAGATAAAATGTAAATAAATTATTACTAAAATCTTCATAAATTTTTATCTATATTTTGTTGACAAAAAGGTTTGATTATATTATAGTTTGATTATCAAAACATTTGATATGAAAAATATTTGATATCCGTTGATTTATTTTGAAAAAGAATTTATAGTTATATATATAAGCTATTTAACGGAGGATTAATTAATGGATAGGAATAAAAAAATATTAAATGAATTACTAGTAGAAATTTTTAATGACATACTTCAAATTGAAGAACGTGCACTTAAGCAAGGAGTTATAAATGATCTTTCAGTTACTGAAATTCATACTATAGAAGCTATTGGAATGTACACAGAAAGAACAATGTCAGAAGTTGCACAAGATTTAAAAATTACTGTAGGTACTTTAACAACAGCTATAAACAAATTAATAAAAAAAGGATATGTAGAAAGAAAGAGAATAGAAGAAGATAGAAGAGTTGTTCTAATTAAGTTAACTAAAAAAGGTAAACTCGCATATAGACTTCATGAAAAATTCCATTCTGATATGATAAAGAAAACTATTGAAGGTTTATCAGAAGAAGAGGAAGAGGTACTAATATCTTCATTAGACAGATTAAACATGTTCTTTAAGAAGGAGTATGACTGTGATTAAGGAGAAAGTCATGAAAAATATAAAAATAAAAGGGGTAGGTTCTTATGTACCTGAGAGAGTAGTTACTAATTATGATTTAAGTAATTTAGTTGATACTAGCAATGAGTGGATTGTTGAAAGAACAGGTATTATAGAGAGAAGAATTACAGAAGGAGAAGATACATCATCTATAGCTTTTAAAGCAGCAGAACAAGCTATAAATGATTCAAATATTTCTAAAGAAGATATAGACTTAATAATAGTTGCTACTATAACTCCAGATTCGTTTACTCCATCTGTTGCATGTAATCTTCAGAAGATGCTAGGAGCCAAAAATGCAACAGCATTTGATATTAATGCAGCATGTACTGGATTTATATATGCATTAGAAGTTGGCGAAAGCTTATTAAGATCTAATAGATACAAAAATGCTTTAATAGTTGGAGCAGAAACACTTTCAAAAATAGTTGATTGGAAAGATAGAAGTACTTGTGTACTATTTGGTGATGGTGGAGGAGCGGCAGTATTAAGTGTTGAAGAAGAGGAAGAAAGTTTTGGAATTATAAAAACTTACTCAATATCAGAAGGAGAAAAGGGAGATGCATTAAAAGCTTATGCAAATGATGTTATAAATCCTTTTGTTTTAGGCGATATTGAAGAGAGAAATAAATTCGTTAGTATGAATGGAAGAGAAGTATTTAAGTTTGCAACAAAGGCTATGGTAAATTCAGTATATGAAGTATTAAAGGATACATCATATTCATTAGGTGATGTAGATTATATAATTCCACATCAAGCTAATTTAAGAATTATAGATTATGCAGCTAAAAAACTTAACATACCATTATCAAAGTTTTATATAAATTTAGAGAAGTATGGGAATACATCATCAGCATCTATTCCTATAGCTTTAGATGGAATATATAAAGAAGGAAAAATAAAAAAAGGAAATATTATCATTTTAGTCGGCTTTGGGGGAGGATTAACCTGTGGAGCAACGCTTATAAGATGGTAATTTAAATTAAAAATAAATTTGAAATTCATGGAGGTATTAAATATGATATTTGAAGAAATAAGAGAAGTAGTATGTGAACAATTAGGAGTAGATGAAAGTGAAGTAAAACTTGAAACTACATTTGAAGAATTAGGAGCAGATTCATTAGATCTTTTCCAAGTTGTAATAGAAATTGAAGAAAAATTTGGAATACAATTAGAAGATGCAGAAAGCATCAAAAGCATTAAAGATGCAGTAGAATATGTTGAAAAGAATAAACAATAATTAATTATAAAGTACTTATAATTACACATTTAAGAAACTAGATAACAAAGAATCGGGCTTTTAAAAAAAGAAACCCGATTCTACTTATATAATAATTGGTTTTAGAAGTTTTTATGATTTTTAGGAGGAGCTTTTTTATGGATAATAAAATTTGTGAAATGCTTGGAATTAAATATCCAATATTTCAAGGGGGAATGGCATGGATTGCAGATGCATCACTAGCTGCCTCTGTAAGTGAAGCAGGTGGACTTGGACTTATAACGGGAACAGCTCCAGTAGAGTGGATAAGAGAAGAAATTAGAAAGGCAAAAGAATTAACTGATAAGCCTTTTGGAGTTAATATAATGCTTATGTCAGAGCATGTAGATGAAGTTGCTAAATTAGTTTGTGATGAAAAGGTAGCTGTAGTTACAACTGGAGCAGGAAGCCCAGGAAAGTACATGGAAATGTGGAAAGAACATGGTATAAAAGTTATACCTGTTGTACCATCAGTAGCATTAGCTAAGAGAGTTGAAAAAATGGGTGCTGATGCAGTTATTGCAGAAGGAACAGAATCAGGAGGTCATGTTGGTCAAATGACTACGATGGCTTTAATTCCTCAAGTAGTTGATGGAGTTAGCATACCAGTTATTGCAGCAGGTGGAATTGGTGATGGAAGAGGTGTTGCAGCATCATTTATGCTTGGTGCATCTGGAGTTCAACTTGGAACAAGATTTTTAGTTGCTAAAGAATGTACAGTACATCAAAATTATAAAGATAAAGTTCTTGGAGCTAAAGATATAGACACTGATGTAACAGGAAGAAGTACAGGTCATCCAGTTAGAGTAATTAGAAATAAGCTTTCAAGAAAGTTTACAATGCTTGAAAAAGGAAATGCATCAGTAGAAGAACTTGAAGAATTAGGTACTGGTACTTTAGCAAAAGCTGCAAGAGATGGTGATGTTATAAATGGATCAGTAATGGCAGGTCAAATAAGTGGTCTTATAAAAAAGGAAGAGACTTCAAAAGAAATAATAGAAGATTTAATGAATGGTGCAAAAGAAGTAATTAAAAGGATCGGAGGAATATATGAGTAGTAAAAATATTGCCATACTATTTGCTGGGCAAGGGGCTCAAAAAGTAGGAATGGGAAAAGAATTATACGAAAATATAAAAGAGTGCAAAGAAATATTTGATAAAGGTGAAGAAGTTTTAAACATGAACATTAAAGAATTAATATTTAATGGTGATGAAGAAGAACTTAAACTTACAGAAAATGCACAACCTGCAATTTTATTAACTTCCCTTGCTTGTGTAAAGGCTCTAGAAGTTAATGGTATAGAGGGAGATTATACATCAGGACTTTCTCTTGGAGAATATGGTGCTTTAATATATGGTAGCGCATTAAATTTCGATGATGGGTTAAGACTTGTAAAAGAAAGAGGAAGAATTATGGGAAGCTCTCTTCCAGAAGGTCTTGGGAAGATGGCCGCTATATTAAAATTAAATGATGAAAAGTTAGAAGAACTTATTAAAAGAGCATCTAAGTTTGGAATAATTGAAGGTGCAAATTATAATTGTCCAGGTCAAGTTGTTGTGTCTGGTGATAATGAAGCAATAGAAGAAAGTATAAAGATAGCTAAAGAACTTGGTGGAATGGGAGTACCTTTAAATGTAAGTGGGCCTTTCCATAGTTCATTATTAAAAGAAGCTAGTTTAGATTTTTTAGAAGTATTAAAAGATGTAGAATTTAAAGAATTTAATAAAATTGTTTACTCAAATGTAACTGGAATGCCTTATGAAGAAGGTATTGATTTAAGAGAAGCATTAAGTAAACATATAAGATCAGCGGTATTATTTGAAAAAACAATTAGGGATATGTTATCTAGGGGAGTTGATACTTTTATAGAAGTAGGCCCTGGAAAAACATTAAGTGGATTTATAAAGAAAATAGATAGAAAAGCAAATGTTTATAATGTTTGTGATATGGAATCATTAAATAAAGTTATAACAAATTTAAAATAAAAGTATAGGAGGAATTTATGTTAAAAGATAAATGTGCAATAGTTACAGGTGCATCAAGAGGAATTGGTAGAGCAATAGCTAAAAAGCTTGCAAGTCTTGGGGCAAATATTGTTTTAAATTATAGAAGTAATGATGAAGAAGCATTAAAAGTAAAAGAAGAATTATTAAGCTATGGTGTTGATGTATTTTTATATAAATGTGATATAAGTGATTTTAATGCAGTAGAAGAAATGATTAAAGCTTCAAAAGAGAAGTTTGGAAAAGTAGATATAATGATAAATAATGCAGGAATAACGAAAGACACTCTTTTATTAAGAATGAAAGAAGAGGATTTTGATAAAGTTATAGAAGTTAATTTAAAAGGAGTATTTAATTGCTTAAAGGCGATTACTCCAGTAATGATAAGACAAAAGTGTGGAAAAATAGTTAACCTTTCATCAGTAGTTGGTTTAGTTGGAAATGCAGGGCAAGTAAATTATGCAGCTTCAAAAGCTGGTGTAATAGGAATGACTAAATCATTAGCTAAGGAAGTTGGTAGTAGAGGAATAACTGTAAATGCTGTAGCACCAGGATTTATTGATACTGATATGACTGAAGTTCTTGGTGAAAAATTTAAAGAAGAAGCTAAAAAGAGCATTCCACTTAAAAGACTTGGAAAACCGGAAGATGTTGCAGGAGCTGTTGCTTATTTAGTTGGAAATGAGGCTTCATATATAACTGGTCAAGTTTTAAATGTTGATGGCGGAATGGTAATGTAATCGGAGGATTTTTTTATGGAAAGAAGAGTAGTAATTACAGGAATGGGAGCTTTAACTCCAATTGGAAATAGCGTTAAGGAATTTTGGAATAATGCTAAAGAAGGAAAGAACGGAATAGATTATGTAACTTTAGTTGATAAAGATGAAGTTAGCGTAAAGGTTGTAGGAGAAGTTAAAAATTTTGATGCAGCAGAAGCTGTAGGTAAAAAAGAAAGCAAAAGATTAGATAGATTTTCGCAATTTGCATTAGCATGTGCAGATGAAGCTATTAAATCATCAGGTTTAGATTTAGACAATGTTGATAAGAATAGAATAGGGGTACTTGTAGGTTCAGGAATTGGAGGTTTCAGTACTATCGAAACTGAAATAACAAAGATGGCTACAGGTTCAAAAAGAGTATCACCATTTTTTATACCAATGGCTATAAGTAATATGGCAGCTGGTAATATATCAATTAAATATGGTTTAAAAGGACCATCAACAGCTGTAGTTACAGCTTGTGCTACAGGAACAAATGGTATAGGAGAAGCTTTTAGACAAATAAAGCATGGATATGCAGATATAATGCTTGCAGGTGGTGTTGAAGCACCTATAACTAAAATAGGAATAGAAGGATTTAACAGCTTAAAAGCATTAAATACAAGTAATGATCCTAAAATTGCATCAATACCTTTCGATAGTGAAAGAAGTGGATTCGTAATGGGTGAAGGTGCAGGAATATTAGTTTTAGAAAGTTTAGAATCTGCTAAAAAGAGAAATGCTAATATACTAGCTGAAATAGTTGGTTATGGTAGTACTTGTGATGCTTATCATATAACATCACCAGATCCAGATGGAGAAGGTGCATCACGTGCTATGACTCAAGCTATAGAAGAAGCAAAAATAAATAAAGAAGAAGTTTCATATATAAATGCACATGGAACATCAACTAAATTAAATGATAAATTTGAAACTATAGCTATAAAAAGAACTTTTGGAGACTATGCATATAAGATTCCAGTGTCATCAACTAAATCAATGACAGGACATCTTTTAGGAGCAGCTGGTGCAATAGAAGCTATAATTTGTATTGAAGCTTTAAGAGATAATTTCATTCCTCCAACTATTGGATATAAAAATAAAGATGAAGATTGTGATTTAGATTACGTACCGAATGTAGGAAGAAATCATGAAGTTAATTATGCATTAACTAATTCTTTAGGATTTGGTGGACATAATGCTACCTTATTATTTAAGAAGTGGAATGAAAAATAGGAGGATTTAAAATGAATATTAATGAAATTAAAGAGCTTATAGAGCTTATAAATTCATCAGATCTTGCATATTTTGAATATGAATGTGAAGGCTCACGTATAAAAATGGATAAATCTTTAACTAGAGGTTTAGTGCAAGATAAAGAAGTAATAAAAGAAGAGTCTATTAAAAAAATACCTTCTATAGAAAATACTAAAAAAGAAATTGTTAAAGAAGAGACTGCTAGAGAAGAAATCAAAGTTGATAATAAAGAAGAAAAAGAAGACTTAGAAGATGTAACTATTATTAGTTCACCAATGGTTGGAACATTTTATGGTGCACCATCACCTGATAGCGATTCATTTGTGAGTATAGGTGAAAAAGTAAATGTAGGAAGTGTACTTTGTATAATTGAAGCAATGAAGCTTATGAATGAAATTGAAAGTGAAGTAAATGGAATAGTAGTAGATATATTAGTTAAAGATGGAGAAATGGTTGAGTATGGAACTCCATTATTTAAAATAAAGGAGGGAAATTAGTATGATGGGAATAAAAGAAATAAAGGAAATATTACCTCATAGATATCCATTTTTATTAGTTGATAGAGTTACTGAAATGGAAGAAGGAAAAAGCATTACTGGTTATAAAAATGTTACTATAAATGAAGAATTTTTCAATGGACATTTTCCTGAGGAGCCTGTTATGCCTGGAGTTTTAATTCTTGAAGCTATTGCACAAGTTGGAGCAATAGCAATACTTTCAAAAGAAGAATTTAAAGGAAAGATTCCACTTTTTGCAGGAGCAGATAAAGTAAGATTTAGACAAAAGGTTGTGCCTGGTGATAGATTAGAGCTAAGTTGTGAAATTGTTAAATTAAGAGGACCTGTTGGAATTGGAAAAGGAATAGCTAAGGTAGATGGAAAGAAAGTATGTGAAGCAGAAATAATGTTTGCTATAGGATAGGTGAAAAATATGTTTAAGAAAGTATTAATTGCAAATAGGGGAGAAATAGCAGTAAGAATTATTAGAGCTTGTAAAGAGCTTGGCATTTCAACAGTTGCAGTATATTCTGATATAGATAAAGAAGCTTTACATACTCAACTTGCAGATGAAGCAGTATGTATTGGTTCGTATATGGCAAAAGATAGTTATTTAAACATTAAAAATATTTTAAGTGCGTGTGTTTTAACAGGTGCAGATGCTATACATCCTGGCTTTGGATTTTTATCAGAGAATGCAAAGTTTGCAAAGATGTGCAAAGAGTGTAATATAAAATTTATAGGCCCAGATTATGAATCAATAGAACTTATGGGAAATAAAAGTAGAGCTAGAGAAGTTATGAAAAATGCAGATGTTCCAGTAGTTCCAGGTTTTGAAGGAACTATAGAAAATGAAGAACATGCACTTAATATAGCTAAAGGTATTGGATATCCAGTTATGATAAAGGCATCAGCTGGTGGTGGTGGAAAAGGGATTAGAATAGCTAGAGACGATGAGGAATTCAAAAAGGGATATAATACTGCAAAATCAGAGGCTTTAGCATGTTTTGGTGATGATACTTTATATATAGAAAAATTTATTGAAAAACCAAAGCATATTGAATTTCAAGTACTTGCAGATGAACATGGAAATGTAATTCATTTAGGAGAAAGAGAATGTTCTATGCAAAGAAAAAATCAAAAGGTTTTAGAAGAAGCTCCATCATCTGCATTAAGTAATAAGCTTAGAAAAGAAATGGGTGAAGTTTCTAAAAGAGCAGCTAAAGCATGTAATTATAAAAATGCAGGAACTGTTGAATTTTTATTAGATAAAGATAATAATTATTATTTTATGGAGATGAATACGCGAATTCAAGTAGAACATCCAATTACAGAAATGGTAACAGGTGTAGATTTATTAAAAGAACAGCTATTAATAGCAAGTGGAGAAGAATTATCATATAAACAAGAAGATATAAAAATAAAAGGCCATGCAATTGAATGTAGAATCAATGCAGAAGATCCTAAAAATGATTTTAGACCATGTCCTGGGATTATTAATGAACTATATATGCCAGGTGGACTTGGAGTTAGATTAGATTCAGCAATCTACTGTGGATATAAAATTCCTCATTGCTATGACTCAATGCTTGCAAAACTTATAGCTTATGGTAATGATAGAGATGAAGCTATAATTAGAATGAAAAGAGCCCTAAGTGAATTTGGAGTAGGTGGAGTTAAAACAAATATAGAATTCCAATATTCAATTTTAGAAACAGAAGAATTTTTAAAAGGTGATTATGATACAGCATTTTTAGGTGAGAAGATGGTGAATAAGTATGCTTAAGGATTTATTTAGTAAAAAAAATAATTATGGTACAGTAAAGAAAAAAGATGCAGATGTAAAGCCTAATATTCCGTCAGGAATGTGGACTAAATGTGATAAATGTCATTCAATAATTTATTATGAAGATTTAATAGAGAATAAGCATGTTTGTACTAATTGTAATAACCACTTTAGATTAAAAGGAAGAGAAAGAGTGAATATGTTTTTTGATAAAGATTCTTTTATTGAGTTTGATAGAGGATTAAAATCAAAAAATCCACTTAATTTTAAAGATTATGAGAAAAAATTAAAAAAAGAAGAAGCTAAAACAGATAGTCTTGAAGCTGTAATTACAGGTCGTGGAAAAGTCAATGGTATTGATACTTGTGTTGGTATTATGGATAGCTTTTTCATGATGGGAAGTATGGGAACTGTAGTTGGAGAAAAACTAACTAGAATGATTGAATATGCTACAGCAAATAGGTTGCCTGTAATAATTTTTACAGCATCAGGTGGTGCTAGAATGCAAGAAGGAATTTTTTCTTTAATGCAAATGGCAAAAATAAGTTTAGCACTTTCAAAACATAGTGAAGAAGGATTACTTTACATTACAGTGTTAACAGATCCAACAACTGGCGGAGTAACTGCAAGTTTTGCAATGGAAGGAGATATTATATTAAGTGAACCTGATGCCTTAGTAGGATTTGCAGGAAGAAGAGTTATTGAAAATACAATAAAAGAAACATTACCTGAAGGATTCCAAAAAGCAGAGTTTTTACTTGAAAAAGGTTTTGTAGATAAAATAGTAGAGAGAAAAGACTTACGCACATATATATACAAAATACTTAAATTACATGAGGTGAAATAATATGAATAGAAGACTTGTAAAAGCAATTAGCCCATGGGATAAAGTATCTATTGCAAGGCACAAAGATAGACCTACTTCTAAGTTTTATATAGAAAATATATTTGATAATTTTATTGAATTTCATGGAGATAGAAAATTTGGAGATGATGCTTCTATAATTGGTGGTATCGGTGAACTTTTAGGAAAGCCTGTAACCGTAATTGCTATAACTAAAGGGGAGAATACTAAAGAAAATATAAAAAGAAATTTTGGTATGCCAAGTCCTGAAGGTTATAGAAAAGCATTGAGACTCATGAAACAAGCGGAAAAATTCAAAAGGCCAGTAATATGTCTTATTGATACTCCAGGTGCTTTTTGTGGAGTTTTAGCAGAAGAGAGAGGTCAGGGAGAGGCTATAGCTAATAACTTATTTGAAATGAGTAGACTTAAAACTCCTATAATATCAATAATAACTGGAGAAGGTGGAAGTGGTGGTGCGCTTGCACTTGCAGTTGGTGATTCTGTTGGAATGCTTGAGCATTCTATATATTCTATATTATCACCAGAAGGATTTGCATCAATACTTTGGAAAGATAGTAATAGGGCAAAAGAAGCTTCAGAAGTTATGAAAATTACAGCTGAAGATTTAAAAAATTATAAAATTATAGATTTTATAGTTAGAGAACCAAATGGTGGAGCTCATAAAAATAAGACGCGTACAGCTAATAGTTTGAAAAAGTGTATAATAAATGAATTAGAAGATTTGAAAGATCTTAGTATTGAAGATCTTTTAAATAGAAGATATGAAAAATTCAGAAGTTTTGGAAGTGATCTTTAGTTTGAAAAGAATTAGAATAAAATATTTTTATTCTAGTTCTTTTTTTTAATGTTATTGACAGTTATAATATAATAGAAATAATATATAAGTATATTATATATTTTACAATAATTTTATGAGGATGATGAAATGGATATTGAGCTGAAAGAGAAAGTAAGAATATTTAGTGACGTTAATAATGATTTTAGAAAGAATTTTAGATGGGATGGAAAAGAAATTAACTGTTTAGCATCTTTAATTACAGGCAGTTCATTAGAAGGCTTTGATGAAAAAAACATGAAGGCTATAAGAAAATTTATTAGAAAAAATACAAAATTTAATTCAGAATATAGAGGAGAATTTTTAAAAGTATTTTCTATTTTAATGAATCTTAGAAAAGATTATGAGGAAGTTTTTGAAAATACTAAATATGTATACTCTGTATTTATGGAAAGAGATTTTATTAAATGTAAAGAAGCTTTATATGCAGCGTTTTTATTAGCTAAAAGATTTTCGGGGAAAGAACTTGAAGATAAACTAAATGAATTGTTAAATATCAAGGAGAATATAGATAAATATTCATATGATTTCTTTAAGAAGAATGACTACATTATGTACGTATATCTTACGATTATGGGTAGAGAATTTGATGAGATTTTAGAAATTATAAAGGATATAGATTTAAAATTTAAAAATTTAAATCTTAAAGAATTTAAAGAGCCTAGTGCTTTTTATATTTCTTTATTAAATTCTAATTTAGAAATAGACGAAAAAATAGAAAGAGCATTGAATATAAGATGTTGTTTAGTAGATAACGTTGATGTTTTAGATGACGATGTTTATCCCTTAATTGGACTTGCATCAAACTTTGTTAAAGATGAAGAGATATATTCTAAAGGAGTATTAGGCATCTATAATATGCTTAGTGATAAAGAACACTTTAATAGTAAGGGGCTTAGTGATAAAATTTTATTTAAAATATCACTATGTATCGTTTTAATGAGATATATAGAATATATTTATGGAGACATAATAGATTTAGATACAGAGGGAGAGAGAGAACTTATATATCTTATAGAAGAGTATATTGCTTTTGCTATTATTTTTTAAATACAATTATGAATTGGAGAATAAAATATGCGAAACAATAGTGTAGAGGTTGCTAAAGTTGCAACAAAAATGGCTATATCAACAAGAGAGGAAGAAGAAGTTTTAAAAGAAAAGTATAGAGATTCAGAGTTTACCGTTACAGCTGTAAACATTGGTGGAAATATAAATGATTCTATACATAAAATTTTAGAACGTTCATTAGTTGCATCAAAGAGAAATGGTCTTATAAGAGAAGAACATTTACATGAAGGTGCAATAATTGGAGCAACAAGAGATGCACTTATGCAAGTACAAAATAGAGCAAGTGGTCAAAATGTTGGTGGAAAGATTGGAATTGCAAGAAGAGGAGAACATATTTCAGTGTGTATTTTCTTAAGTATCGGTCTTTTACATTTAGATGAAATAGTAATTGGAATAGGACATAGAGCAATTCCTATTTAAAATTAAATATAATTATTATAAAAACCTAGTTATAAAAATCTACTAGGTTTTTATTTTTTATAGATTTTAGTATATTAAACTTATAAATATATATGTTGATATTTATATTAAGATTTGATAAAGTGATGATATATTTAATGAAAGAAGTGATTTGGTTATGTATATAGTATTTGGAAACAAAATAATGGATACAACAGAAATGAAAGAATGTATTGAAGAAAATACAGCTTTTAAAGTAATTAAAGATATGAGCAAAGGAACAAAAAGAGAAGATGTTTGTGTTTTTAATTTAAGCATTAATGTTGAAGTTTTAAAAGAAGAATTAAAAGGTTTTGATATTGAAGGATTAGATGAAGATGCTCTTTTTGATGAGTATTTAGCAGTTGCAGAAGAATCTGCTATGGAAATAGAAGAATATTTACCAGAAGAGAGTAAAGTAAGGTTTGTAACTTATAAATGGGATCTTTCAGATAATGATATTAAAGGAATTATAGTTATAGGAAATGAAGAAATCTCAGATGTTAAAATGTCAGACGTGTTAAGAAGACTTTTAACACAAGTAGAATAATAAAAGAGGATATTTTAATCCTCTTTTTATTTAATTTAAAGAAAGGTTATATAATCTATCTATATCATTTATTAATTTCTCAATACTAATATACCTAGCTTCTCTTATATATTCTTTACCATCTATATAAAGAAGTATTGCTGGAAATGTAAATATATTAAAATGGGCGAGTATTTCCTCGTTATTAAATGGTGGAATTTCAAAAGCTTTTATTTTAGGGTATTTTTTCAGTTCAAATAATAGCTTTTCTTTAATGGCTGTACAAGCACTACAAGTTGGCGATGAAAAGTATAAAAGTGTAAGCTTATTTTCATTAATTTTTTCATATATTAAGTCTTTATCATTTAATATTTCCATAATAAACATCTCCTTTTAATTTAATAATAACATATATGTCAATAATATTTCCTGGAAAATATTTACAGAATATAATAATTAAAATATTAATATATATAATAGAAAATCACTTTTATTTAAGGTTATTATGTTTATAAAAGCAGTAACAGTTCCAACTCCAAGAAGGATAAAAAAGTATTTAAAAGATAAATGCACTAAAGAAAGAATATTAGTATATTCATTAATAAGTGGCGGAATAATCATTATATCTTTAGGAGATGTAAAACTTAAGGGCTTTCCTATTTGGGGATTATTATATTTAGGTTTTGCATATGAAGTAATAGAACATACTGATGATGAAATTCTTAATAATATTTATAGGGATATTAATTGTAACTATGTTTATAATTTATTAGATTGTGAAAGTAGATATCCTAAAATTTAAGATATTTATTTTCCATCAAATAAAATCTTTGTAAATATATTCATAAGATGATATATTATTCATATAAATTTATTTTATGGTATAGAAATGACATATTAAGATATGAATTTTATATTAAGTTAGGGAGAGTTTTATGAAGAGTGAAAAAGAAAAGATGCTAAATGGTGATTTGTATTTATCATTTGGGGAAGAGCTTAAAGAAGAAAGAATGCATGCTAAAGATGTTGTGTTTGAATTTAATAATCTACCTCCAAGAGAAATCGAAAAAAGAAATGAACTTTTAAGAGGATTGTTTAAAAACAAGCCGAAAAATTTTTATATTGAGCCACCATTCCGTTGCGATTATGGATATAATATTCATTTTGGAGAATGGGCTTATGCAAATTATAACCTTGTAATCTTAGACTGTGCAGAAGTATTTATCGGGAAAGATGTTTTAATTGGACCTAATGTAAGTTTGTTTACAGCAGGACATCCTGTTGATGTAGAACTTAGAAATGAAGGATATGAATATGCATTTCCGATAAAAATTTGTGATAATGTATGGATTGGCGGAGGAACAATAGTTAATCCAGGTGTTACAATAGGAGAAAATAGTATAATTGGTTCAGGAAGTGTAGTAACTAAAGATATTCCAAGCAATGTAATTGCCTTTGGTAATCCATGTAAAGTAATTAGAGAAATTACAGATGAAGATAAGAAAAGATATTTTAAAGGTAAATATATAAAATAGTATTTAAGCTACTTCTTATTTATAGAAGTAGCTTTTTATTTATTGTGGTATAATTATCTAATGATTAAGTTTTTAAAAAGTAGGAGTTAATTATAATGTATAAACCATTAGCTGAAAAAGTTAGACCACAGAATTTAAATGAAGTTTTTGGTCAAAAACATATATTAGGTGAAAATAAAATATTAAACAGAATAGTAAGAAGTGGTGCTATAAATAATATGATTTTTTATGGACCACCGGGCGTTGGAAAAACAACAGTTGCAAATATAATAGCAAATAAAATAAATAAAAAGTTTTATAAGTTAAATGCAACAACGGCATCATTAAAGGATATACAAGATATTGGGCGTGAATTTGATACTTTTATGGGAAGAGATGGAGTAGTTTTATATTTAGATGAGATTCAAAATTTTAATAAAAAGCAACAACAATCTCTTTTAGAATATATAGAAGATGGAAGAATAACATTAATTGCATCAACTACAGAAAATCCATATCATTATATATTTAAAGCCATTTTAAGTAGATCAACCATATTTGAATTTAAATCGCTAGATGAAGAAGATATTATATGTGCCTTAAAAAGAGCGAAAGAAATTCAAGAAAGTGAATATGAAAATTTAAAATTATCAATAACTGATGAAGCGTATGATTACTTTGCAAAAGCTTCTAATGGTGATGTAAGAAAGGCTATAAATGGACTTGAAGTTTCAATAAATTCAACTAATCCAAATGAAGAAGGTTACATAATAATTGATATGGAAGTTGCAAAAGATAGTACTCAAACAAAAGTTGTAGCTTATGATATGAATGGAGATAGTCACTATGATATTCTAAGTGCATTTCAAAAATCTATTAGGGGGAGTGATCCTGATGCTTCAGTTCATTACTTAGCAAGACTTATAAAAGCTGGAGATTTAATATCTATATGTAGAAGGCTTCAAGTCATTGCAAGTGAGGATATAGGTCTTGCATACCCTCAAGCTGCACCTATAGTTAAAGCACTAGTTGATTCTGCAAGAGAACTTGGATTTCCAGAAGCTAGAATACCTCTTGCAGAAGCTACAATACTATTAGCTACGAGTCCGAAATCAAATAGTGCATATAAGGCAATCGATAGTGCATTAATGGATTTAGATACATTAAAAATTGACGATATACCAGATTCGTTAAAAGATGCACATTATGCTGGAGCTAAAAACTTAGGAAGAGGAGCAACTTATAAATATCCTCATGATTTTGAAAACTCATATGTAAAACAACAATATTTACCAAACAATATAAAAAATAAAAAATATTATATTGAAGGAAATAACAAGTTTGAGAAGGCTATTTATGATTATTGGAATAAGATAAAAAATAAAATTAATAATTTTAAATTTATTCACATAACTTTGTTGACAATAACCGAGTGGTTTGGTAAGATATAAACAGAAATCGTAGTAAGTTACTCTACTATGAAGGGGTGAAAAAATGAAACTATCTACAAAGGGTAGATATGGAGTTAAAGCTATGGTTGATTTAGCAATAAATTATGGAGAAGCTCCAGTATCTATAAAAACAATTTCAAAAAGACAGAATATATCTGAATATTATTTAGAGCAGCTTTTTAGTCCCCTTAGAAAAGCAAAACTTATAAAAAGTATAAGAGGAGCTCAAGGAGGATACGTGCTTAATAAAGAACCTAAAGATATAAAAGTTTCTGATATTATGTATGTACTAGAGGGACCTATTGAAATAGCAGATTGTATAGAAGATGCCAAATGTAATAATGTAGATTGCTGTGCAACTAGAATACTTTGGCGTAAAATAAAAGATAGTATTGACAGTGTTATGGAAGGTATAACGCTTGAGGATATAGTTAATGATTACTACTCAATTAAAAAAAGAAATGAAGAGATTAAAATAGTAGACAGAGGTGAATAGAAATGAGATCAGTATACATGGATTATTCTGCAACAACATATGTTAAACCAGAAGTATTAGAAGAAATGCTTCCTTATTTCACAAATAAATTTGGTAACCCATCATCATTTTATGGGATATCAAGAGAAACAAAGATGGCAGTAGATAAAGCTAGAGGTCAAGTAGCACAGGCTTTAAATGCTGACTTAAATGAAATATATTTCACAGGTGGCGGATCAGAAGCTGATAACTGGGCTATAAAAGGAATAGCATCAGCTTACAAAAACAAAGGAAACCATATAATAACAACAAAAATAGAACACCACGCAGTATTACACACTTGTCAATATCTTGAGAAGCAAGGATTTGAAGTTACATATTTAGATGTTGATGAAGAAGGTTTTATTAATTTAGAAGATTTAAAAAATGCGATTACAGATAAGACAATATTAGTATCAATAATGTTTGCAAACAATGAAATCGGAACAATTGAACCAGTAAAAGAAATAGGTGAAATCTGTAGAGAAAGAAAAGTATTATTCCATACAGATGCTGTTCAAGCGGTTGGAAATGTTAAAATCGATGTTAAGGATATGAATATTGACTTATTATCACTTGCAGGTCACAAAATATATGGACCAAAAGGAATAGGAGCACTTTACGTAAGAAAAGGAATTAGAATACACAATCTAATTCACGGTGGTGGTCAAGAAAGAAATAGAAGAGCCGGAACAGAAAATATAGCAGGTATAGTTGGTCTTGGAAAAGCAATAGAACTTGCTTCACAAAACTTAGAAGAACATGCTAAAAATATGGTTGTATTAAGAGATAGATTAATAGAAGGATTGTTAAAGATACCTTATACAAGATTAAATGGACCTAGAGGAGATAAGAGACTTCCAGGTAACGTTAATGTTTCATTTGAATTTATTGAAGGAGAATCAATACTTCTTTCATTAGACTTTGAAGGAGTATGTGCTTCAAGTGGTAGTGCTTGTACATCAGGTTCATTAGATCCATCACACGTATTACTAGCAATAGGACTTCCACATGAAAAAGCTCATGGATCATTAAGATTAACATTAGGAGATGGTTCAACTGAAGAAGATGTAGATTACGTATTAGAAGTTGTACCACCAATTATAGAAAGACTTAGAAAAATGTCACCACTTTGGACTGACTTTGTTAAGAGAGGAGAAAGATAATTATGATATATACAGAAAAGGTTATGGACCACTTTAGAAATCCAAGAAATGTAGGAGTTATAGAAGATGCAAATGGTATAGGAGAAGTTGGTAACGCTAAATGCGGAGACATCATGAGAGTATACCTTAAAATAGAAGATAATATAGTAAAGGATGCTAAGTTTGAAACATTTGGTTGTGGATCAGCTATCGCTTCATCATCAATGGCAACAGAAATGATAATTGGAAAAACTGTTGAAGAAGCTTGGGAATTAAGTAATAAAGCAGTTGCTGAAGCACTTGATGGACTTCCACCAGTAAAAATGCATTGTTCAGTTTTAGCAGAAGAAGCTATCCACAAAGCTATAAACGATTATAGAAAAAAAGCAGGTTTAGAAGCTTGGGATTTTGAAGAACATGGAGATGACTTACACGATCACGTTCACGGAGAAGAATAGGAGAATTCTATGGAAAAGAAGAAGGTTGTTGTAGGTATGAGCGGCGGAGTTGATAGCTCCGTCGCTGCTTACCTTTTAAAGAAACAAGGATATGACGTAATTGGCGTTACAATGCAAATTTGGCAAGAAGATAAGGAATATGAAGAAAGAGAGGGTGGATGTTGTTCACTTTCAGCTGTTGATGATGCAAGAAGAGTTGCAGAAAAATTAGATATTCCTTTTTACGTAATGAATTTTAGAGATTCTTTTAAAAAGAATGTAATAAAATATTTCGTTCAAGAATATATTGATGGAAAAACTCCAAATCCTTGTATAGCTTGTAATAAACATTTAAAATTTGATGAACTTTTAAGAAAAGCTAGAGGAATTGGTGCAGAGTATGTTGCAACAGGTCACTATGCAAAGATTGAAGAAAGAGATGGAAGATATCTTTTAATTAGATCTGATGATGATAGAAAAGACCAAACATATGCTCTTTATAACTTCACACAGGATCAACTAGCGCACACTTTAATGCCTTGTGGAGAGTATACAAAAGATAAAATAAGAGAAATAGCAAAAGAGATTGGATTAGCTGTTCACAATAAAAAAGATAGTGAAGAAATATGCTTTATTCCAGATAATGATCATGGTAGATACATAAAAGAAGCAAGACCAGATGAAGTTAAACCTGGTAACTTTGTAGATGCTAAAGGAAATGTATTAGGACAGCATAAAGGAATAGTATATTACACTATTGGTCAAAGAAAAGGACTAGGATTAGCACTTGGAAAACCAGTTTTTGTAATAGATATTAGACCAAAAACTAATGAAGTTGTTATAGGTTCTGAAGATAACATATTTAGAACTGATTTAGTTGCAAAAGACGTAAATTTCATACCTTTTGATGAATTGAAAGGTGAAATGAAAGTTCAAGCAAAGGTTAGATATGCTGCAAAGCCAGCTGATGCAGTAATTAAACCACTTCCTGGTGGAAAAGTAAAGGTAAGCTTTAATGAAAAGCAAAGAGCTATAACAAAAGGTCAATCAGTAGTATTTTATGATGGCGAAATTGTTGTAGGTGGCGGAATCATAGAAGGTTTAGCTTAAAATATGAAGCCTAATAAATAGTTAGAATTAACTATTTATTAGACTTTTTTTATTTAAAAAAGAGTGAAATTTATATTAAATCAGTTTAAAAGTGGTATTTGTGGGTAAACTATGTATATTAAGTTTAGGAGGGGGCTATATGATTAGAAGTAAAGATTTTTATATGAAAGGCGTATACAATTCCCTAGGAAAAAAGCTTGGCATAGTTGAAGATTTATTTATAAATTTTTTTGAAGGTAAGGTGACTGGACTTAAGATATCAAATTATTCTTTGTTTTCTAAAAAAAATTATATAGATGTTAAAGATATAGTAGCTATAGATAAAGTTATTATAGTAAGTAAAAGCTTTGATGAAACAGGTATTGAATTTAAAAGCTTAAAAGGAATTGATATTAAAGATAAATATGGTGTAATAATAGGCATATTAGAAGATATTATAATTGACGAAGAAAACTTTTCTATAAAAGGATTAGTAGTAAGTACGGGGCTTATTGATAGAATGGTTAAGGGAAAGGGAATTTTATTAATAAGTGAATGTATTTTAGCGGAGGAATATATTCTTTACTTAGGTAGTCAGAAAATTAATTTAAAAGCAATGCCTAGAAAGGTTGAAAGGTTATGAAATTAAAATTTTTAACTAGAGAATTAATTATAAAACTTAGTATAGCATTAATTTTTATTATTTTATTTATAGCGTATTTAAATTCAAGTATATTTAGAGAAATAATAAATTTAATTTTAATATCAGCAATATTAGCCTATGTTTTAAAACCTTTAAGAGATAGTATAATGAGAAAGCTAAGAATAACAAGAAGAAAAGCAACATTAATAGTAATGTTATCTATATGTTTAATAATAGCTTTAATATTTATTATTTTAATTCCAAAGCTAGTTAGAGAAATGGGTAACTCAGTATATATAATAGAAGACTTCTCAAATTATATTAAAGATTTTAAAAATAGTATAAAATTTTTAGATAAATCCCCAATTGCATCAACTATATATGATGACATTGAAGTTAAGTTTTGGGGATATGTAATGGAACTTTCAAGAAATTTAATAAATTGGATAATAGAGTTTGCAAATAATTTAATAGCAATAGCAATAATCCCAATCATATCTTATTACTTTCTTTCAGATGGGGAAAAAATATCAAATAAGATGTATCTTTTAATTCCAAAGGAAAAAAGAATAGTAACAAAAAGGATAATAGAAGATATAAATCTTTTACTCGAAAGATATATTGTAAGTCAAATTTTATTATCTATTGCAACTGGCGTTATGTGTTTAATATTATTTGTTGGAATAGATTTAAGGTTTGCAATATTATTATCTATAATAAATGCAGTATTTAATATTGTTCCATACTTTGGTGCTTTTTTTGGAGGGATTCCAGCTGTTATAGTTGGATTTATGGATTCGCCTACTAAAGCGATTTGGGCAGTTATTGGAATACTTATAATTCAGCAAATTGAAGGGAATATACTAGCACCAAAAGTTACAGCAGATAGCACGAATATACATCCATTAGTAATAATAATACTTTTACTTATAGGAGAAAGAATGTTTGGGGTTTTTGGAATGATAATGGCAGTGCCTCTTGGAGTAATAATTAAAGTTATTTATGATGATTTAAATTATTATTTATTCTAAAAATATTGACATATTTAAGTATATAAAATATAATTTGCTTATAAAATTTAATATGTAGTTATGATTAGGATGAGTAAATATATATTGATTTTTCAGAGAGGAAGTGGCTGGTGAGAACTTCTAAATTGATTTTATTGAAGCTACCTATGAGCTATAACCATTTAGAGTGATGTAATTTAATTTACATAATTAGGGTGGTACCGCGGAAGAGTTAGCCTTTCGTCCCTTGCATATTTAGGGATGAAGGGCTTTTATTGTATAAAATTGGAGGTAAAAAAATGAAGTACATGGGAACTAATGAGCTGAGAGAAGCTTATTTAAAATTTTTTGAAGGAAAAGAACATTTAAGATTAAAAAGTTTTTCTTTAGTACCAAAAAATGATAAGAGTTTATTATTAATTAATGCAGGTATGGCACCACTTAAGCCATATTTTACAGGTTTACAAGAACCACCAAAGAAAAGAATAACTACATGTCAAAAATGTATAAGAACTGGTGATATTGAAAACGTAGGTAAGACATCAAGACATGGTACATTCTTTGAAATGCTTGGAAACTTCTCATTTGGAGATTATTTTAAAGAAGAAGTAATTCCTTGGGCATGGGAATTCATAACAGAAGTATTAAAAATGCCAACGGATAAGTTATATGTAACAATATACTTAGACGATGATGAAGCATTTGAAATATGGAAAAACAAAACTGATATAGATACAAGTAGAATATTCAGACTTGGAAAAGAAGATAACTTCTGGGAACATGGTGCAGGTCCATGTGGTCCATGTACTGAAATCCATTTTGAAAGAGGAGTAGACGTAGAGCCAGTTAAAACAGCTGAAGAATTTGTAAAAGCTAGTGATGAAGATAGAATAATAGAATTCTGGAACTTAGTATTTACTCAATTTGATGGGGATGGAAAAGGAAATTATGAAAGACTTCAAAATCCTAACATAGATACAGGAATGGGTCTTGAAAGACTTGCTACATTAATGCAAGGTGTTGATAACATATTTGAAATAGATACTGTTAAAAATATATTAGGTAAAGTATCAGAACTTTCAGGTGTTAAATATGGAGAAGATGCTACAAAAGATATATCACTTAGAATAATAACAGACCACGTTAAGTCAGTTACTATGATGATATCAGATGGTGTTCAACCAAGTAATGAAGGTAGAGGATATGTACTTAGAAGACTATTAAGAAGAGCTGCAAGACATGGTAGAGTTCTTGGAATAAAGGGATTATTCTTAAAAGATATCGTAGATTCAGTAGTTGAAAACTATGGTGGAGAATACGAAGAATTAATAGCTAAAAAAGATTACATTGAAAAAATAGTTACATTAGAAGAAGAAAGATTTAATGAAACTATAGATTCAGGAATGGGAATACTTTTAGGATACATTGAAGATTTAAATAAAGAAAACAAAACTGTATTAAGTGGAGAAAGAGCATTCAAGCTTTATGACACTTATGGATTCCCATATGAATTAACCGAAGAAATATTAGAAGAAAAGAACATGACAATTGACAGAGAAGCTTTCGATAAAGAAATGCAAGCTCAAAGAGAAAGAGCTAGAAGTGCTAGAGGAGAATTCACTTACATGGGAAGTGAAGAATCACCAATAAATTCAGTAGATAAAGATTTAGAAGTTGAATTCGTTGGATATGACAAAACAGAATGTGTTGGTAAAATAGTATTCTTAGCTTCAGATGAATCAGTTTTAGAAGAGTTAAAAGAAGGTCAAAAAGGATATATTGTAACTGATACAACTCCATTTTATGCTGAAATGGGTGGTCAAGTTGGAGATAAAGGTATAATAAAAGGCCATAGCTTTGAAGCTTATGTATATGATACAAAGAAAAATGTAGCAGGAAAAACTGTTCACTATGTAAAAGTAAATAGTGGAGTAGCTAAAGTAGGCGAAGAAGTAGAATTAAAACTTGATACAAAGAGAAGAAATAATATTTGTAAAAACCATACAGCAACTCACATGTTACATGAAGCTTTAAAAGAAGTTGTAGGAGAACACGTAAATCAAGCTGGATCATATGTAGATGATGAAAGATTAAGATTTGACTTCACTCACTTCCAAGGCTTAACAGAAGAAGAAATTCAAAAAACTGAAGATTTAGTAAATGAAAAAATAATGGAAACATTTAATGTTGAAACAAACCTTATGACATTAGAAGAAGCTAAAGCGAAAGGTGCTATGGCATTATTTGATGATAAATATGGTGATAAGGTTAGAGTTGTTGAAGTAGCTGACTACTCAAAAGAATTATGTGGTGGTACACACGTTAAAAATTCAGGACAAATTGGATTATTTAAAATAATCGGAGAATCAGGTGTTGCAGCCGGTATTAGAAGAATGGAAGCAGTAACAGGATTCACAGCTATTAAATATGTTGAAGATAAACAAAATACATTAAAGAAAGCATGTGCTTCATTAAAATGTAATGAAAAAGATATATTAAATAAAATATCTTCACAAGCATCAGAAATCAAGGAAAAAGAAAAAGAGATTTCTGAATTAAAAGCTAAACTTACAAGTGGTGCAGAAGATGATATATTAAATTCAGCTAAAGAAATTAATGGAATTAATGTAATAGCATATGCACTTGAAGATGTTGATGGAAATGCTTTAAGAGATCTAGGAGATAAGATTAGAAATAAAGCAGATAAATCAGTAGTAGTCTTAATAAGCAAAGCTAATGATAAAGTTAATTTAGTAGCAATGGCAACAAAAGATGCAGTAGCTTGCGGAATTCATTGTGGTAAAATAATTAAAGAAGTCGCTCAAGTTGTTGGCGGTGGTGGTGGTGGAAGACCAGACATGGCACAAGCTGGTGGTAAACTACCTGAAAAAGTAAATGAAGCAGTAGAGAAAACTTATTCAGTTGTTGAAAGTTTGGTAAAATAGTGTACTTTTAAAATTTTTTAATGTATAATTAATTTATAAGATTTGTATACAAAATAAAATATATGGAGAATACTATTACTGTATAAGATATATTAGTATAAATAAATTTCCTTAAATAAAATGGTAAGGGGGTGAGCTGCTAATTAGCAGCAGAAGGATGAGTAACAATTTAGAACATACAATGCAATTTGATTTGTCAAAGAATAAAGAAGTGCTAACAAAAGCAATTTTAACTGAGGTTTATAATTCACTTCAAGAGAAGGGGTATAATCCTATTAATCAGCTTGTTGGTTACCTAATATCAGGAGACCCTACTTACATCACAAATTACAACGGAGCAAGAGCTTTAGTAAGAAAACTTGAAAGAGATGAAATTCTTGAAGAAGTTATAAAATCTTATTTAGAGATAAAATAAAAAAAGTGCCCTGTTGAAGGGCACTTTTTGTTTTAAAAGGAGACGAAATGAGAATATTAGGATTAGACGTTGGACAAAAGACAATAGGAGTAGCTATTTCAGATCCTTTAGGTTTTACAGCTCAAGGAATCACTACAATAAGAAGGACTAAAAAAGCTCAAGATGTTTTAGACGTTAAAAAAATATGTGATGAATATTCAGTAGAGAAAATCGTTGTTGGTTTACCTAAAAATATGGATGGATCAATCGGTTTTGCAGGAGAAAAAATCCAAGAGTTTAGTAAACTTTTAGAAGAAGAGATAAAGTTAGAAATAATTTTCTGGGACGAAAGACTTACAACTGTTGCAGCACATAGAGCTATGCTTGAAGCAGATCTTTCAAGAGGAAAGAGAAAAAAGATAGTAGATAAAGTTGCAGCAACTTATATATTACAAGGATATTTAGACAGAATTTCAAATAGTATATAAATTATTAATTGAAAATAATTATTGACAACACTTTAGTAAAATAATTAAAATAGAAAAAAAGGAGAGGTTTAGAAATGGAAAAGGATATACAATACATTGATTTATTAGATGAGGAAGGAAATGAAGCATCTTACGAGGTTTTAAGTTTCTTTAAAATAGATGATTTAAATAGTGAATACGTTGTTTTAACTCCAGCTGACGAAGAATCAGAAGAAGCAATCGTTCTTAAGGTAGTTAAAGACGAAGATGGAAATGATAATTTAATTAATATAGAAGATGAAGCAGAATTTGCAATGGTAGAAGAAGCATACAATCTTCTAATGCAAGAAGAATAACTTATAGAAAGAGGTGTTGTAAGTGGATCACATAGTTTCAGTGGATATGCAAGAACTTAAAGAAGATTTAAAGAAAAAAGGATATAAATTAACTCCTCAAAGAAGGGCTATTGTAGATACTATAATAAAAAATGAAGGAAAACATATGACTGCAGAAGAAATATATGATGAAGTCAAAAAGGATTGTCCTGAAATTGGTTTAGCTACAGTATATAGAACTGTTTTACTACTTGAGGAAGTAAAGTTATTATCAAGATTGGATTTAAGCGACGGATGTAGCAGATATGAAATTATTCACAAAGATGAGGAACATAGACATCACCATTTAATATGCGATCAATGTAACAAGGTTATAGAAGTAGAAGAAGATCTACTAGAAGAACTAGAAAACAGAATAGAAACAAAATATAAATTTAAAATACATGATCACAGCGTAAAGTTTTTTGGGTTATGTGATGAGTGTATGAAGAAAAACGAAGAATAATTAAAGGAAACCTCTTACTTTAAGAGATGACATCCTTTGTTTATATATACTTTTAATAAGGAGGGGAATTATGAAGAATGAAAGAGCTAAGGTTAAAATTATTCCTTTAGGTGGAATAGATGAAATCGGTAAAAATCTTACAGTCGTTGAATATAAAGATGATATTGTAATAATAGACTGTGGTTTAAAGTTTCCAGACGTTGATATGTATGGAATAGATATCGTTATACCGGATATATCTTATTTAGAAAAAAATAAAGAAAAGATAAGAGGAATATTTTTAACTCACGGACATGAGGACCATATCGGTGCATTACCATATGTTTTAAAACAATTAGATGTACCTGTATATGGAACAAAATTAACTTTAGGAATTGTAGAATCAAAGCTTAGAGAACACGGTTTGTTAGCTACTACAAAACTATTCAGAGTTAAACCTAAAGATAAAATTAAATTACAAAATGTAACCGTTGAATTTGTTAAAACAAATCACTCAATAGCTGATTCAGTAGCTATTGCAATACACACTCCACTTGGAGTAGTACTTCACACAGGAGACTTTAAAATTGATCATACTCCAATAGATGGTATGAGAACTGATTTTGCAAGATTTGCAGAACTTGGAAGAAAAGGTGTTCTTGTAATGATGGCAGATTCTACTAATGTAGAAAAGCCAGGTTATACAAAGTCAGAAAGTGTAGTTGGTGAAAATTTAAAGAAATTATTTGGAAAAGCAAAAGGAAGAATACTTGTAGCTACTTTTGCATCAAATATTCATAGAATTCAACAAATAATAACTGCAGCAGAAATGTATGATAAGAAAGTAGCTGTATCTGGTAGAAGTATGGAAAATATAGTTCAAGTAGCAATAGATCTTGGATATTTAAAGATACAAAAAGATACTTTAATTACAATCGATGCTGTAGCAAAATATAAAAATGAAGAAGTTGTTATTATAACTACAGGTAGCCAAGGGGAACCAATGTCAGCACTTGCTAGAATGGCAGCTTCAGAGCATAGAAAAATTACAATAGTTGAAGGGGATACTGTTATTATTTCAGCAACTCCAATACCAGGTAATGAAAAATTAGTATCAAAGGTTATAAATCAACTATTTAAAAAAGGTGCAGAAGTAATATATGGTTCTGATGAAATTGTTCACGTTTCTGGGCATGCTTGTCAAGAAGAATTAAAACTTATGCAAACAATAGTTAGACCAAAATTCTTTATACCAGTACATGGTGAGTATAGACATTTAAAACAACATGCTGAATTAGCTGTAAGTGTTGGATTAAATCCTAGAAATTATGTATTACCTGAAACAGGAGATTTAATCGAAATAACTCGTAATTCAATTAAGAAAAATGGATCAGTTACTTCAGGTCAAGTTCTTGTTGATGGTTTAGGAGTTGGAGATGTTGGTCATATAGTATTAAGAGATAGAAAACATTTATCTCAAGATGGTATATTAACAGTTGTTGTTACATTAGATAGAGAAAGTGCATCAGTTATTGCAGGACCAGATATAATTTCAAGAGGCTTTGTATATGTTAGAGAATCAGAAGGATTAATGGATGAAGCTAGAGATATCGTAAAGATAGTTTTAAGTGAATGTGAAAGATCAAAGATTACTGATTGGGCAACAATAAAGAGCAGAATCAGAGATGAACTTAGAAACTTCTTATATGAAAAGACTAAGAGAAAACCTATGATTCTTCCAATAATCATGGAAATATAAAAATAAATGATTTAATTACAAATCATTTGTATTGACTTTTTAATATATAAAGATTAGAATATAAAATAGTGTGAGAATTGGGTACAAATGTATCCAATTTTCTTTTTGAAATAAAATATTATAGGTTTACATAGAAAATTTATACAAAAGTAAAGCTAAAAAATGGAGGAAAAAAATGGAGCTAATTAAAAGAGAAGATATTAGAAATATAGCTATTATAGCGCACGTTGACCATGGTAAAACAACTTTAGTTGATGCACTATTAAAAGATAGCCATACTTTTAGAACAAATGAAAAAGTACAAGAAAGAGTAATGGACTCAAATGATTTAGAAAAAGAAAGAGGAATTACAATCCTTTCAAAAAATACTGCAGTACAATATGATGGAGTTAAAATCAATATAGTAGATACTCCAGGACATGCTGACTTTGGTGGAGAAGTTGAACGTGTACTTAAAATGGTTGATTCAGTATTATTAGTTGTTGACTCATACGAAGGACCAATGCCACAAACTAAATTCGTTCTTAAAAAAGCTTTAGAATTAGGATTAAATCCAATCGTTGTAATAAATAAGATCGACAAACCAGATGCAAGACCAGAAGCTGTAATAGATGAAGTATTTGAATTATTCTTAGAATTAGGTGCTACAGATGAACAATTAGATTTCCCAATAATCTACGCTTCAGCAAGAGATGGATTTGCAAGATATGATGTAGAAGATACAAACACTGGTATGAAACCTTTATTTGATACAATAATAAAGAATGTACCATGTCCAGAAGGATATGCAGATGGACCACTTCAAATGTTAGTTACAACACTTGATTCAAATGCATTCGTTGGAAGAATAGCAATCGGTAAAATCCACAGAGGTACAGTTAAAAAGAACCAACCAGTTGTTTTAGTAAGAAAAGATGGAAGCACTTCAAACTACAAAATAACTTCATTATTTGGATATAATGGATTAAAGAGAGAAGAAGTAGAATCAGCTTCAATCGGTGATATAGTAGCTTTAAGTGGTGTAGCAGATGCAAACATTGGAGAAACAATAGCAGATGCACAAAATCCAGAAGCTTTACCATTTGTTGAAATTGATGAACCAACACTTAGCATGAACTTCATGGTAAATGATTCACCATTTGCAGGTCAAGAAGGAGACTTTATAACTTCAAGACATTTAAGAGATAGATTAATGAAAGAACTTGAAACTAACGTAAGTCTAAGAGTTAGAGAAATAACTCCAGATTGTTTCGAAGTATCAGGTAGAGGAGAATTACATCTTTCTGTATTAATAGAAACAATGAGAAGAGAAGGATACGAACTTCAAGTTTCAAAAGCTAGCGTTATCTTTAAAGAAGAAGACGGTAAGAAATTAGAACCAATGGAATACTTAACTATAGATGTACCAGAAGAATTCATGGGACCAGTTATGGAAAAATTAGGACCAAGAAAAGGTGAAATGGTTAATATGACTTCAGCAGTTAACGGATATACAAGATTAGAATTCGTTATACCAGCTAGAGGACTTATTGGATTCAGAAATGAATTCATGACTGATACAAAAGGTAATGGTATAATGAACCACGTATTCCACGGATATGAACCATTTAAGGGTGAAATCCCAGGAAGAAGTAGAGGATCAATAGTATCATTTGAACAAGGAGATGCTATTGCATACGGATTATTTAATGCTCAAGAAAGAGGATCATTATTCATAGATGCTGGTGTGCCTGTATACCAAGGTATGATAGTTGGTGTTTGCGGAAGAGCTGAAGATATAGATATAAATGTATGTAAGGGTAAAAAACTTACTAACACTAGATCATCAGGAGCTGATGAAGCAGTTAAATTAGTACCACCAATAAAGATGACTTTAGAAAAAGCTTTAGAATTCATAAATAGCGATGAATTAGTAGAAGTTACTCCACAAAATATAAGAATGAGAAAAACTATACTAGATAGTGCTGAAAGAAGAAGAAGAGCAAGCAGAAGTAAAAAATAATTTGCTTTAGAGTTTATCTTTATAAAAAGGAACAAAAGCATTATAATAAAAGTAAATAGCCATTAAATTTGGCTATTTACTTTTATATAAGGAGGATTTTATGGGTAGAGCAAAAAAATTTTGGGCAATTTTAATAGTTGTATTAATTGTTATAATAGGTGGTACCTTTTTTATGTATAACAAAACTATAAATCACCCAATAAAAAGTAATGATGAGACAATAACTATTAATGTAAAAGAAGGGGAAGGATTTTATTCTTTACTCAATGAACTAAAGACACAAAATGTTATAAAAAATGAATTCTTTATAAAGATGTATTTAAAGATAAATAATATAACACCTAAAGTTTCAGAAGGTACATATAAAGTAAATAGCGATACAGACCTTAATAATTTAATAAAAACGTTAGAAAAAGAAAACTCTATAAAGGTTGTTATACCAGAAGGATATAATGTATCTCAAATTGGAGACGTTTTAGAAAAGAGCGGACTATTTACTAAAGAAGCTTTTATAAATGCTACAAAAGATTATAAACTTCCAAGTTTTATAAAGAAAAATGATAAAGTAAGAAATCCACTTGAAGGATTTTTATTCCCAGACACTTATAGCTTCAAAGAAGGTGTAACTCCTGATGAAGTTATAAAAACTATGCTAAATCAATTTGAAACTGTAATGAAAGAAGTAGAAAAAGAAACTGGAGTTAAAATTCCAGAAGATAAAATTTATGAAGTAGTTACTAAAGCTTCAGTAATAGAAAAAGAAGCTAGAACAGATGAAGATAGACCTATTATATCTTCTGTAATAGATAATAGATTACAAAAGGGAATGCCCCTTCAAATTGATGCAACAGTTATATATGCGTTAGGAAAACATGTTGATGTAGTTTCATTAAAAGATTTAAAGGTAGATTCTCCTTATAACACGTATAAACATAAGGGATTACCAATAGGACCAATTTGTAGCCCAGGTAAACCATCATTAATTGCAGCTATAAAACCAGATAAAACAGATTATTTATTTTATTTATTAGTTCCAAATACAGACAAACATGATTTTACAGCAAGTGGAGACGAATTTAATAAATTAAGAGAAAAGTACGGATATAATAAATAAGCTTTTGGAGGAATATATGAGCGGAATCACTTATGATTACATGGAAGAATATTTAAGAGGCCTAATTGGAGAAAATAAAGGTATTCTTAAAGAAATTGAAGACTTTGCTAAAGAAAATGGTGTTCCTATAGTTCAAAAAGAAGCAGGAAAGTTCCTAGAATTTATGGTTAGTATGAAAAGACCTTTAAAAATATTAGAACTTGGTACTGCAATAGGATACTCATCAATACTTATGTATAATGCAGCAAAGACTAATCCTGATATTGTAACTATAGAAAGAAGTCAAGAAATGATTAAACTTGCAAAAGAAAATTTAAAAAAGTTTAATCTAGAAGATAAAATAACAATAAAAGAAGGAGATTGTCTTGAAATATTAGAAAATTTAGATGAAGAGTTTGATCTTATTTTCATGGATGCAGGAAAAGGTCATTACAATCATTTCCTTCCACATTGTTTAAGACTTCTAAAACAAGATGGAATTATTATAGCAGATAATGTATTATTTAGAGGAATGGTTCCATCAGATGATTTAATAAAAAGAAGAAAAATAACAATAGTAAAAAGAATGAGAACTTATTTAGATATGGTATCTAATGATGAAAATTTAATTACATCTGTCATTCCAATGGGAGATGGGATTGCAATTACAAAAAGGAGGTAATAAAAATATGAAAAAACTAGAAATACTTGCACCTGCAGGGAATTTAGAAAAATTAAAGACAGCTATAGATTATGGTGCTGATGCAGTTTATCTAGGCGGAAGTAAGCTTAACTTAAGAGCTTTTGCAGATAATTTTACAAATGAACAAATAAGAGAAGGGGTAGAATATGCTCATTCTCGTGGAAGAAAAGTTTATGTAACAATGAATGTATTTCCACACAATACTGATTTAGACGGTATGGAAGAATATATTAGAGAATTAGCTGATACTGGAATAGATGCTATAATAGTTTCAGACCCAGCTATAATAGTTACAGCAAAAGAAGTTGCTCCAGATTTAGAAATACATTTAAGCACACAAGCTAATAATGTAAACTGGAAAGCTGCAAAGTTCTGGTATAATCAAGGTGTTCAAAGAATAGTACTTGCAAGAGAACTTTCATTAGAAGAAATAAAGACTATAAGAGCTAACTTACCAGAAGACTGTGATTTAGAAGCTTTTGTACACGGTTCAATGTGTATGAGTTACTCAGGAAGATGCCTCCTTTCTAACTATATGACAGGAAGAGATTCAAATAGAGGTGCCTGTGCTCAACCATGTAGATATAAATATTATCTAATGGAAGAAAAAAGACCTGGAGAATACTTCCCGGTAGTTGAAGATGAAAAAGGAACATACATAATGAATTCAAAAGACTTATGTATGATAAAACATATACCAGAAGTTATTGAAGCTGGTGTTCATTCACTTAAAATCGAAGGAAGAATGAAGAGTAGTTACTATGTTGCAGCTATTGTTAAAGCTTATAGACAAGCGGTTGATGCTTATTTAGCTGATAAAGAAAATTATGAATTTAAAGAAGAGTGGATGGATATACTAATGCAAGTTAGTCATAGACAATACTCAACTGGATTCTACTTTGGAGAAAATAATAAGCAAATATATGAAAATTCTTCATATATAAGAAATGCTGATATAGTTGGTGTTGTTAAAGCTTATGATGAAGATACTAAAATAGCAACTATAGAACAAAGAAATAAAGTATTAGAAGGAGATACAGTTCAAGTGCTTAGTCCTGTTGGAGAAGTTTATACTGTAACTTTAAATGAATTAAAAGATCAAAATGGTGAAAAAATAGAATCAGCACCAAGAGCTCAAATGATTTTTGAAGCTAAGCTTGAAAGAGCGGTAAAAGTAAATGATATGCTTATAAAGAGCAAGGAGGAAAACTAATGAAAAAACCTATACTTATTGGAATAACTGGGGGAACTGGTTCAGGAAAGAGTACTATTGCAGATGAGATATTTAATAGTTTCAATGAAGATTGTATTGCCATGATACAACAAGATGCATACTATAAAGATCAAAAACATCTTACAATGGAAGAAAGAGTTAAAACTAACTATGACCATCCAAGAGCATTTGATAATGATCTATTAATAGAACATCTTAAAGCTTTAATGAATGGCGAAAGTATAGAAAAACCAATATACGACTTCACAGTTCATACAAGAGCAGATGAAACAACAACTGTTAACCCAAGAGACATTATAATAGTAGAGGGAATACTTATTCTAGAAGACCCAAGAATAAGAGAATTATTAGATATAAAAGTATATGTAGATACTGATGCTGATATAAGAATATTAAGAAGAATGGTAAGAGACATAGATGAAAGAGGAAGAACTGTTGAATCAGTTATAGAACAATACCTTTCAGTTGTTAGACCAATGCACATGCAATTTACAGAGCCAACAAAAAGATATGCGGACATAATTGTTCCAGAAGGTGGAAGAAATAAAGTTGCAATAGATATATTAGTTTCAAAAATAAAAGATATATTAAAATAATAAAAAGCACCTATTTTAGGTGCTTTTTATTATTTTAATAAGTTGAATTTATGAAAGTATAAGAAATATTTTTATTTAAAGTGTTTAAACTAACTATTTCTATAGTATATGTAAAGATTATACATAAACAATTAGAAAAATATGTATATTTAAGTTTTTATCAGTCAACAATTAGCTAATGGGAGGTGTTTTCTTTTTTATGATAAAGATTGATAAAAAAAGAATTAATGCATTAAGAATAGTACTAGTTTCTATATTTTGTGCATTGTCAGTTAGATTATATTTTTTGCAAGTATATCCAACAGAGAGAGTTGAGGCACAATATAAAAATCACCAAACAGAAAGTATAAGTGATAATAAATATATGCTTTTAGATACAAATGGTAAGGATTTAATGGAATATAAAAAGAAATACATCTTAGTAATAGATACTAAACCTTTTAAGCTAAATAACTATGAAGAGACATTAGAAGATTTAATGGCATTAAATTTTATTATGAAAGGTGAAGATGAAAATTTTAATTATACAGATGTAATAAAAAATCAAGGAAAACTTTATTATAATATATCTGAAGAGACATACAACAAAATTAAAAAGCTTAATAACATAAAAGGAATTTATACGTTTTTAAGCGATAAAACTGATAAAAAAGAAGCTTGGTCAGTAAATGGTATGTTTTCTAATATAGATGATAAAAATCTTGTTAAAGGATCATTACAAGAAGAAATTTATAATAATATCAAAGATAATGAAATTCCTAAGAAAAACTTTTACTTAGATGATAAAGCTGTATATTCTTTTGAAGAACTTGATGTAAATAAAAATAATAAAAATATTAAACTAACAGTAGATAAAGAAATAGAAAATAAAATAAGGAACGTATTATCTAAAGAAGAATATTTAAATTACAATAATGTTGGCGTTACAATAATGGAAAGTAATACAGGAAAAATAAGAGCAATGGTACAAAAAGATGAGAGTGCTGCAAATATTAATTTAGGAATAGAGGGGTTAGGATATGAACCAGGATCTATTTATAAGCTTATAACATATGGTGCAGCTTTAGAAAAGGCATACACGACTCAATATAATACAGTTACCTGTACAGGGAAAATGTGTGAAAGAGGAAGTCATGGGACTATTACAGTAAGAGAGGGACTTATAAAGTCTTGTAATGAAGTATTTGGAGTTATAGGTTCAAAAGTAGGGTATAAAGATCTTATGGAGTATTCAGAGAAGATGGGACTTTTTAAAAGAACTTTAAATATGCAAGGTGAAGGAAGAAATGAAACAGAAGGTGTTAAGCCTGCAGAGGACGAATCAATGTCTTTAATATCAATAGGACAGTCAATGAATACATCTCCAATTCAAATGCTTGGTGCAGTTAATACTTTTGTAAATAACGGAGTATATGTAAAGCCATATATATTAGAAGAAGTACAAAATAGTGAAGATCAAACTATTAAAACTTATAGCACAACTAAAGAAAAAATATTTACAGAAACAACTAGTAAAATAGTTAAAAATGGAATGAGAGAAGTGGTTTTAAATGGTACTGGACAAAGTGCTAATGTAAATGGTATAGAAATTGGTGGCAAAACAGGTTCTGCAACAACTAGTAATAAAACTACTCATGGATGGTTTGTTGGATATTTTAAAGTTAAAAATAAAGAATATACTATGATAGTATTTATTCCTGATTTAGTTTCTAAAAAGAATGAGAGCCTAGGTGGCGGTAATACAGCAGCACCAATATTTAAAGATATAGTATTAGAACTTAATAAATAATATATAAAAACTCCATATTTTTATGGAGTTTTTCGTTTTACAGAATAAAAAATATGAGTGAATTTAAAATAAAATGTATATTTTTTATAAGATAAAGCAAGTTTTTGCTACTTAATACATATTATAATAGTAAGCACTATAAGGAGGAAGAAAGTGTTAGTAGTAGCTAATTTTATAAATTTATTGTGTAATACTATGTTTTTTACTGGATATGTCTCAAATAATAACACTTTCCCTGCACCTCTTGATGAGAAGGAAGAGGAAATGTATTTAAGGAAACTTAAGGAGGGGGATAAGGCAGCAAAAGGGATATTAATTGAAAGAAATTTACGATTAGTCGCACACATAGTTAAGAAGTATTCTTTCCCAAATAAAGATGTAGATGAATTAATATCTATAGGTACAGTGGGCCTTATAAAGGCAATAGATTCTTTTGATGTGGATAAGGGGACAAGACTTGCCACATATGCCTCACGCTGTATAGAAAACGAAATACTTATGCTATTTAGAAATAATAAAAAGCAAAAGGGTGAAGTATACCTTCAAGATCCAATAGGAGTAGATAAAGAAGGAAACGAAATATGCCTAATTGATGTACTTAGTAATGAAAAGGATTCTGTATTAGAAAAGGTTGAAAGTAATCTTGAAGTAAGGGCATTATACAAAAAGATGGAAGAGATATTAAGTAAAAGAGAAAGAGATATAATTATTATGAGATATGGACTACAGGATGGTAAAAGTAAAACACAAAGAGAGATAGCAGCAAAACTAGATATATCAAGATCTTATGTATCTAGGATAGAAAAAAAAGCATTAAAAAAATTACAAAAAGTACTATATGGAAGAAAGAATTAAAATTTAATCTAAATTCCTTTATAAAATAGAGGAATTTAGATTTTTTTATAGAAATTATACAAATGATGGGAACAAAATTGATTGTGGAGGTCTAACAATGTATACATTAAAAGAATTATTAGGAAAAACAACGGAATTAGGTGCTTCAGATTTACACCTTACTGTTGGCATACCACCGACTGTAAGATTAAATGGTAAGTTAATTCCTCTTGGGGAAGTAAGTTTAACTCAAGATTGTATAGAAGGATATGCAAAAGAAATATTAGGAAGTAATTTTGATACATACACTGAAGTAGGTGAAGCTGATACTTCATATTCATTACCAGGAACAGGTAGATTCAGAGTTAACGTATTTAAACAAAGGAATAGTGATGCAATAGCATTAAGAGCTATTAGTCTAAAAATACCAACGTTAGAACAACTTAAACATCCAAACGTTGTTAAAGATCTTGTAGATAAACAAAGAGGACTTGTGCTTGTTACAGGACCTACAGGAAGTGGTAAAAGTACAACTCTTGCAGCTATGATAAATGAAATAAATTCAACAAGAAGTGAACATATTATAACACTTGAAGATCCTATAGAATATTTACACAAACATAAAAAATGTATTATAAACCAAAGAGAAATAGGAAAAGATAGTAAAAGCTATCAAAATGCATTAAGGGCGATATTAAGAGAAGACCCTGATGTAATACTTGTAGGGGAGATGAGAGATCTTGAAACTATTGCAATTGCTATAACAGCAGCAGAAACAGGTCACTTAGTTTTCTCAACTCTTCATACAATTGGTGCTGCTAAAACTATAGATAGAATTATTGACGTTTTCCCACCACATCAGCAACAACAAATAAGAATTCAGCTTGCTGCAGTACTTCAAGGGATAATTTCACAGCAACTTGTTCCAACAGTTGATGGAAAAGGTAGAGTTGCGGCATTAGAAACTATGACAATTACTCCAGGTATACAAAACCAAATAAGAGAAGGTAAAACTCATCAAATAGAATCTGCTATCCAAACAGGAAGTAAATATGGAATGAAAACTATGGATATGTCATTAGTTGAATTGGTTAGAAATGGAAGTATATCTAAAGAAACTGCATTAACTTATTCAGTTGATAAAGAAATGATTAAAAGAATGTTAATGATGTAATAAGTATAGTTCTAATTACTGAAGAGGGTAATTAGAACTATTTTTTTTAATAAAAGAATAATAAAAATAAAGAATTTATTAAGAAGGTCATATTAGATAAAATAAAGAAGGAATTTTGAAAGTAATGTTGAATATATAAGTTGAATATGTAATGTGTTGAATATATAATATTTAATCGTAGAGACAGGAGGTAAAATGAAAAAATGCAAGAATTTTTAATTACAGCAGTAGATATAGGAACTAGAAAAATTTCAGCTTCATGTGGAATATCTTCTAAAGATAAAGAAGTTGAAATACTCGGAAGTTCTTGTGTTAGTTCAAATGGAGTTGAAAAAGGTGAATTAGTAGATTTATATAAATGTAAAGAACAATTTATTAAAGTACTTAATGACTTAGAAGAAAGCGTAAGTAAAGAAATAAATGATATATATATAGGAATACCTTCATCACATATAAGAGTTATAGAACGAAGCTTTGAAGATAACATATATGGAAAAATAACACATAGAGATTTAAATGAAGCTTTTGAAAATTTAAAGAAAAGTATATATTTAAATAATGATGAGGAAATTTGCGATATTTTAGTAAACTATTACAAGGTAGACGATAAAATTAGTGAAGAGTCTGTAATAGAATGGCAAGGAGAAAAACTAGAAATTAATGCTACAGTTATAGTATGTAAAAAAGACATCATTAATAAATATAGAGATTTATGTAAAGGAACAAAATATAAAATTAAAGGTTTTATAGTTAACATAATGTCTCTTAGAAAAATATTTTTATTTAATGATAAATTAGATGATAAAGTTATATTAGAATGCGGTGCAGGAATAACTGAAATAGGTATTTTTAAAGATGGTATTTTTAAAGATGGATATAGTATACCGCTTGGTGGAGACAATATAACAAGTGATTTATCTATATGTGCAGGACTTTCATATGATGAGGCAGAAATTTTAAAATATAATTATAGTCATAAGTATAAAAGTGAAAGTGAAGATTTAAAAGATAAAGAAATCAAAATTGGAGAAAAAAATATACATAAAGAACTATTTTATAAAGTTTGTGAGGCGAGAATTGAAGAAATTCTTAATTATGTAAATAATGAGTTAAAAAATACTAGTCATTTTACTGATATATGTAGTATAATTTTATGTAGTGATTCTTTGACCAATTTTGAGAACATAAACGAAATTGTACAAAATATCATACATAACAATGTGCGTATAATTACAAAAAATGAGTTTGGTATGCAAAATTTTTCAAATATTACCTCATTAGCTATTGTTAAAGAGGTCCATGATAGGTTAGAATTAGTATATGAGGATTTCACAAAAGAAGTTAAAGGGGATACTTTAATACTTGAAAAAGCAAGTGATATAAATAGAGACCAAAAAAACTCACTAAACTTAAAAGAGAAGAAAAAGAAAAAAAGAAATGAGAGCATTAAGGGAAAATTAAGAAGTTTGCTAGAGGATATTTTCTAAAGGAGGAATTGTTTTGTTAGATTTTGAAGTAGATATGCAAGAATTAACTAATATAAAGGTAATAGGTTGTGGTGGCGGAGGAAGTAACGCTGTTAATAGAATGATAGTTGAAGGTTTAAAAAATGTTGAATTTATAGCTATCAATACAGATAAACAAGCACTTATGTTATCACATGCAAATCAAAAAATCCAAATTGGAGAAAAGCTTACTAAAGGATTAGGAGCGGGTGCTAATCCAGAAATAGGACAAAAAGCTGCAGAAGAAAGCAGAGAAGAAATAACAGCTTCAATTAAAGGAGCTAACATGGTGTTCATCACTGCCGGAATGGGTGGTGGAACAGGAACAGGTGCTGCACCAGTAGTTGCAGAAATTGCAAAATCTTTAGATATACTTACAGTAGGTGTTGTTACTAAACCTTTCCCATTTGAAGGAAAGAGAAGAATGAGACATGCTGAAATGGGTATAGAAAGATTAAAAGAAAAAGTTGACACATTAGTAATAATTCCAAATGAAAGATTATTATTAATGGCTGATAAAAAGACAACTTTACTTGATTCATTCAAATTAGCTGATGATGTATTAAGACAAGGTGTTCAAGCTATATCTGACCTTATAACTATTCCTGGGGTTGTTAATGCTGACTTTGCTGATATAAAAGCAGTAATGTTAGACAAAGGACTAGCTCACATGGGAGTTGGACATGGTAAAGGAGATAATAGAGCTGCAGATGCAGTACATGAAGCAATAGCATCTCCATTACTTGAAACTTCAATAGAAGGTGCTACAGGTGTTATACTTAACTTCACTGGTGGAGCAGATCTTGGAGCATTAGAAGTTTATGAAGCAGCAGATGTTGTAAGAGAAGCAGCAGATCCAGATGCTAACATAATCTTTGGTGCTGTAATAGATGAAACTTTACAAGATGAAATTAGAATTACAGTTATAGCCACAGGTTTTGAAGAAGAAGGGTTAGTTTCAGCTGAAACTAAAGAAGCTAATAAAATCGAAGTGAAAACTCAAATAAAACAAAAGGTTGAAGAAGTTAATGAATCTCCTAAGGAAGAAGTTGCAGCAACTGAAGTAGAAGTTAAAGAAGAAGTTCCAGCATTTACTGAAGAAGATTTATCAATACCAACATTTTTAAGAAGACCTAGAAGATCAAATTAAAAATTAAAGTAATTAAAAAGTCTCTTTACAAAGTTTTATATTCTGTAAAGAGACTTTTTTATGCAATAATATGCATATATTTAAGAAAATATTAATGATTTCCAATAAAAGGGTTGTTAAATATTTTATTAATATAGGTTTTATGGTAAAATTAAAGTGAAAAATAATAGTTAAAATAGTATTATGTTTGGAGAGGGTAAAATGAATAAGAAAAAGATAGCATCAATGCTACTTTTAGTAGCAGCAACGGCAAGTTCAGTTGCGCTAGACACTACTTATGCAAATGCAACTGAGAATAGAAATATAAGCGTTCTTGAAGCAAGAAATGGTGGTCATAAAAAAGGAAAGGTTATTAATGTCACAACTAACTTAAGAATAAGAAAAGATAAAAGTACTAATAGCGAAGTTGTTGGATATTTAAGAGAAGGCCAAACATTCGATATCTTAGCAAAAGAAGGATCTTGGTATAAAATTAATAATAACGGAAAAACAGGATATGTATTTGAAGAATATGTACAAGTCATTGAAGAGAATAATAATGCAAGATCAGCACAAACAGGGGTAGTTGTTAATATAACTTCAAATTTAAGAGTAAGAAGTGGTGCATCAACAAACTCATCAACACTTGGATACTTAAGAAATGGAGACAAGCTAGATATAGTTTCAAAATCAGGTGCCTGGTATAAAATAAAATATAAAAATGGATACGGATATGTTCATGGAGATTATGTAAAAATAACAAGCAATAATAACGCTAATAATAACACAAATAACAATAATAATTCATCTACATCAAAAAATGAAACAGGAGTAGTTGTTAACATAACTTCAAATTTAAGGGTGAGAAGTGGTGCATCAACAAACTCATCAACACTTGGATACTTAAGAAACGGAGATAAGCTAGACATAGTTTCAAAATCAGGTGCATGGTATAAAATAAAATATAAAAATGGATACGGATATGTTCATGGAGATTATGTAAAAATAACAAGCAATAATAATGCAAATAATAATAGCAATAATAATACAAATAATAATAATAATAATAATTCATCAACATCAAAAAATGAAACAGGGGTAGTAGTTAATATAACTTCAAACTTAAGAGTAAGAAGTGGTGCATCAACAAACTCATCAACACTTGGCTATTTAAGAAACGGAGACAAGTTAGATATAGTTTCAAAATCAGGTGCATGGTATAAAATAAAATATAAAAATGGATATGGCTATGTTCATGGAGATTATGTAAAAATAACAAGTAATAATAATTCAAACAATAACACAAATAATAATAACAATAATAATACAAGTAATAAAGTTGAAGGAACTGGTAAAGTAATAAATATTACTAGCAATTTAAGAGTAAGAAAAGGTCCTGGAACTAACCATGGTGTTGTTGGATATTTATTAAATGGAGATACTTTTGACGTCTTAGGAAAAGAAGGTTCATGGTATAAAATAAAAAAAGGAAATTTAAATGGATACATAAGTCAAGATTATGTTAAATTCTATCCTAAATCAGAAAGTAAACCAGAAACAAAACCAGAAACAAAACCAGAAACTAAACCGGAAACTAAACCAGAAACATCAAAAAAATATGGAAGGGTAGAGGTATCAAGTGAACTTAGAATAAGAGAAAAAGCTGATGTTAATTCTAAGATCATTGGAAACTTAAGAAATAGAGAAATCGTTGAAATATTAGGACAAGAAAATAACTTCTATAAAATTAAAAGTGGAAATATAACTGGATACTCTTCAAAAGATTATATTAAAGAAATTTCAAAAGAAGAAGCAGAAAATGGAAATAAATTACCAAGTGATGCAAATGTTACTTATACAAATTACAATATGTCAATGGATTCATATATAAAAGCTCAAGTAGATGCTTTAAATGGAAGATACGATTATAATTATCTTGAAAAATATATAAATCCAGATAAAGCGACTAATCAAATGCAATTCTTAAGATTAGATAAATTTAGAAATATTAGTGTAAGTGGATTAAATTCATATTTAAGTAGAAAAGATGCTGGAGTATTAAAAGGCCAAGCACAAAGTTTTGTAAATGCAGCAAAAAGTCATAATATAGACCCACTATACTTCGTTGCACAATCAATTCATGAAACTGGATATGGTAAAAGTAAATTATCAGCAGGAGTTAAAATAACAGAAATTGCAAATCCAAATAAAGAAATAAGAAACAAAGATGGAGAATTAATTGGTTATGAAATGATTAAATTAAGTAAACCAGTTACTGTATATAATTTATTTGGTATAGGTGCTTATGATAATTTACCTACATTTACAAATAGAGCTCTAATACTTGGAACAACTTACGCATATAATAAAGGATGGACAAGCGTAGATAAAGCTATAGCAGGAGCAGCGGAGTTTGTATCTGATAATTATGTTAATAGTTCTAAATTTAATCAAAACACTTTATATAAAATGAGATTCAATCAAGTTCAAAGTAATATGTGGCATCAATATGCAACAACACCATGGTATGCTGAAAATATAGGAATGCAAATGGAAGAAATGAAAGAATTATATGCATCTGGAACTTCATTCTCATATGAAAAACCAAAATTTAATTCAGTTAAAAAAGTAACTCCTAGAAGTTTTATAGCTATACCAGGAGGAGAAGAAAAAGTATCACCAAGTAATTCACACGTTTCTATAGATGATATGTAATTATAAATATTTAAAGACTCATATAAGAAATTATATGAGTCTTTTTTTCATAAAAATATAAGAAAACAAATTTAATTTATCAATATATATGATTAAAAGACAGTTTAAAAATTAAAATAAATTATGTTGTAAGTTAATGTAAAAAAAATAAGTTAAAAAATTAAAACTTTGATATTTAATATGACAAAATTTTAATAAGGTAAGTTATATAATTTACCTAGGAGGTATGAGTAAAGTGGAAATATATGTTGATGTTTTAATTTTGGAAAATTTTATTGTAAATTTATTTTTACTTACAGTAACTTTTAAAATTTTAAGAGAATCGTATTCGTTTAAAAAAGGAATGATATCAGCGCTTCTAGGAGGCATATATACTTTAACTATGCTTTTTAAATGGAGTGAATTTTTATCAAATAATATTTTTCAAGTATTAGTTGCAATTATCCTTGTTTATATTCCTATTAAAAATAAAAAGATAAGCAATGTATTAAAAGCTTCAGCTACCTTCATTTTATGTTCATGTATATTAAGTGGAATATGTTTTAAAATTGCATATGAAACAAACCCTTATTCAATAAAGAACGGTATTTTAATAGATAATTTTAAACTTAAATATTTAATTCTATGTATAATAATAATTTTTATTACAGTTGATAGAATTACAACTTATATAAGAGAAAAAAATATTATAAATAATTTCTTTTATGATATAGAGATAAACTTTGAAAATAATATTATAAATGTTAAAGGATTCTTAGATTCTGGAAATGAACTTAGAGAGCCAGTTACAAATTTACCATGCATATTAATTGAAGAGAATTATTTAAGCTCTATTAATATTTATAAATTAAATCCATTTTCTATACCATATAGTGCTATTGGATATAACGGTAGCTTAAAAGGTATTAGAGTAAATAATATAAAACTTAAAAAGGAAGGTAAAATTTTTAAAGAGATTAATGCAATAATTTGTCCATGCAAAGATACTTTAAGTCGGGATAATGAATTTAATGCACTATTATCAAGAGGGGTAATGTAAGGAGGGTATTATGTTAAAAATACAGGTATTATTAAATAGTATATTAGAAAAACTAGGATTGTTTAGAAAGAAACTTCATTATGTAGGAGGAAGTGATGCGCTTCCACCACCACTTGCAAAAGATGAAGAAGAAGATTTAGTAAATAAATTAAGAAATGGTGATGAAAAAGTAAGAAGCACTTTAATAGAAAGAAATCTAAGATTAGTTGTATATATAGCAAGAAAATTTGAAAATACAGGAGTTTACGTAGAGGATTTAATATCTGTTGGAACAATAGGACTTATAAAAGCTGTAAATACATTTAATCCTGAAAAGCAAATAAAACTTGCAACTTATGCATCAAGATGTATAGAAAATGAAATTTTAATGTATTTAAGAAGAAATAATAAAATAAAAGCAGAAATATCATTTTATGAACCACTTAATATAGATTGGGATGGAAATGAACTTCTTTTATCAGATATATTAGGAACTGAAAATGATACTGTGTACAATTTAATTGAAGATGAAGTTGATAAGCAACTTTTATTTATAGCTCTTAAAAATTTAAATGATAGAGAAAAAGAAATTGTTGAGTTAAGATTTGGTCTTAATGGTTGTAATGAAAAGACTCAGAAAGAAGTAGCTGACATACTTGGCATATCACAATCTTATATTTCAAGACTTGAGAAAAAAATAATAAATAGATTAAAAAAAGAAATAAGTAAAATGGTTTAGGTTGTCTGTAGTATAAAAGTGTAGCCTTGAGGAAATACTGTTTATTAGAAATGATATTACTTCCGAAGGAGCTGAGAACTTTGATCATAAATAAGGTTGAAATATGCGGAGTAAATACTGCGAAACTTCCTGTACTTAAAGAAAAGGAAAAGAGAGAATTACTAATTAAGATGCAAAATGGTGACAACAGTGCAAGAGAATCATTTATAAAAGGAAATTTAAGATTAGTTTTAAGTGTAATACAAAGATTTAATAATAGAGGAGAAAATGTTGATGATTTATTCCAAGTTGGATGTATAGGTCTTATGAAGGCTATAGATAACTTTGATTTATCACAAAATGTTAAATTCTCAACTTATGCTGTGCCTATGATTATAGGTGAAATAAGAAGGTATTTAAGAGATAACAATTCAATAAGAGTTAGTAGATCACTAAGAGATATTGCGTATAAAGCGTTACTTGTAAGAGATAAACTTGTAAAAGAAAATAATAAAGAACCTAATATATCACAAATTGCAAAAGAACTTAATATACCAAGAGAAGATGTTGTTTTTGCATTAGATGCAATACAAGATCCTGTATCATTATTTGAACCAATTTATCATGATGGTGGAGATGCAATTTATGTAATGGATCAGATAAGTGATTCTAAAAATACTGATGAAAATTGGCTTGAAAATATATGTATTAATGAAGCTATGAAAAAATTAAGTGATAGAGAGAAATTAATATTAAATCTTAGATTTTTTAGAGGTAGAACACAAATGGAAGTTGCAGATGAGATAGGAATATCTCAAGCTCAAGTTTCAAGACTTGAAAAAACTGCACTTAAACATATGAGAAAGTATGTATAAAGAAAAGGAACTCAATTTTGAGTTCTTTTTCTTAAAATATATAAATATTAAAAGGGGGAAGGAAATATGGAAGAAAACTTACACTCAATAAATTCTATGAGAAATATGGATGTAATAGATATAAAGACTGGTAAAAAGCTTGGATATATAAGTGATATTAAGTTAGACTGCGAAGAGGACAAGGTATTAGCTTTAATAGTTCCAGGAGAAAGTAAAGGTTGGTTTGGAAAAACAGAAGACATAGAGATACCTTGGGAAGATGTTGAAAAAATTGGTATAGATGTTATACTAGTTTCAGCAGAAAATATAAATATATGTAGTGAAGACAATAATATTTATAGATAATAGTAGTCAGAAATGAGAAAAATATGTATAATAACCTTATAAGACAAGTGAATAATGTACAGAAAGGTGGGAGATATCTATGAAATGCCCATTTTGCTCATTTGAGGAAAGCAAAGTAGTTGACTCAAGATCAACAGATGATAACACTACAATTAGAAGAAGAAGAGAATGCTTAAATTGCAATAAAAGGTATACTACTTATGAAAAGGTAGAAGATATTCCAATTTTAGTTATAAAAAAAGATTCAACTAGAGAAAACTTTAATAAAGAAAAGATAATAAATGGCCTTATTATTGCATGTCAAAAAAGACCTATATCAAGGAAACAGATTGAAGGAATTGCAGAAGATATAGAAAAAACAATATCAAATAAAATGATGACAGAAGTTCAATCTAATTATATAGGTGAAATGGTTATGGAAAGGCTTAAAGAAATAGATGAAGTTTCTTATGTAAGATTTGCGTCAGTATATAGGCAATTTAAAGATATAAACACTTTCATGGAAGAAATAAATAGATTAATGAGATAAACTCAAGTAAATTAAAAAAAGCAAGATCCAAGTTAGGAGATAATTAAACATTGTTAGTAAATAAAAAGACTAGGAATTTATATTCTTAGTCTTTTATAATTATTTTAAATAACAAGATTATAGGCATCATCTTCGGAAAGAGGCTTTGAGAATATATAACCTTGTATATAGTCAACATCTAAGTTTTTTAGTAATTCTAATTGCTTAAATGTTTCAACTCCTTCTGCTATTACAGGTAAATCTAATATATGACATATATATACTATAGCTTTTAATATTTTAATATATTTTTCACCTTGATCCGTTTTTGATATAAAATATTTATCTATTTTAACTCTAGATAAAGGAAGTCTGATTAAATAATTTAAAGATGAATATCCAGTGCCAAAATCATCTAAATATATGAGTATACCTAAGTCTTTTAAATTTTTAATTTTTTTAGTATTTTTATTCAAATCTTTTAATAAAACAGTTTCTGTAAGCTCTATTCCGATAGTATTAGTAGAAACATCTTCTTTATTAATTAACGCTAAAAAATTATTTATAAAATTATCATTCATTAATTGCTTAGCAGAAATATTTATTGCTACATGTATAGGATTATTTAAATCTTTATTTATTTTTTTGGAAAATTTTAAGGCTTTTTTTATTATATAATCATTAAATTTCTCAAAATATTTAGTATCTTCAAGTATATTAATTATTTTATATATGGGGATATTAGAATATTTTTCATTATACCACCTAAATAATGCTTCAAAACCTACTAATTTTTTATTACAAGTATACTTAGGTTGATAATATAAACATACATTTTCATCAATTGCTATATCATTCATTAAATCATTAACCATATCTATTCGAATTTTTTTTTCATTCTCTAAATCAGGAGTAAACATTACGCTAGTATTTTTTCCTAATCGTTTAGCTTCGTATAAGGCTAAATCTCCTTTAATAAGCAAATTATTTATATTATTTTCATTATTTTTTTCTATTACAATACCAATACTTGCAGAAATACTATTTAAATTTGCTTGATTAATAGTTAAGTTGTTTATATTTTTTAAAATTGTATTTGAAATAGTTTCTATGATTTGGGGATTTTTTAAATTTTCATATAGGATTATAAACTCATCACCAGCAATTCTAGCTACATACCCATGTTTACATGTATTAGATAACATATGTGCAACTGATTTTAAAGTTAAATCTCCTATATTATGTCCAAAGAAATCATTTATAACTTTAAAATCATCCAAATCTAAAATAAAAAAAACTAAATTTTTTATTTTAATATCATTTTTTATTAAATTATAAATCTTAAAAAAACTTCTTCTATTATATATTCCTGTTAAATAATCTTTATATACTAAATGTTCAATATTATCCAAGTGATCTTTATAAATGTGAGTTAGTTTTTCATCTCTTAAAACTTCTTTATTTAAATCTTTTATTGTAATATTTTTATTACCCAATAAAAACACTTCCTTATTAAAATTTTGAAAATATAACAGAAATATGGGTATTGTGTTGGTATATTATTTATAATATTAACTGAACATTTAATTAATATTATAAAATAAAAAAATTAAAATATTGATAATATATATTGAAAAAAATGTTAATTAAAAAATAAAGGAAAATATATAAATAACTAAATCTATGAAGTTATATTTTAGTTAAAACATTGCTTAATTAGATATAACGAGAGGTCCATTAATAATAAAAGTGATTATGTAGAATTAATTTGTTGATTAATATATGTAACTTAAGTTAAAGTTAAGTAAAAAAATTATAGTTTAATAGATAAACTTTATTCTAAATGTTAAAATAGTATTAAATAACGATGGAGGGAATTACATGAATATAATAATGAAGGAAAGTTTAAATAAAAAGAAGGATTTCTTAGTTTTAGATAATGATAAATCTGAAGTTGTTTTCTCAACTGCATTAGATAGTAGAAGTTTTAATAGAAATACTGATGAAGGAAAAGAAGCTTTAAATAGCATAGTAGATGATTTTAATGTAAAAAAAGTTTTATACTTAAATCAAGTACATTCTGATAAAGTATATACTTATAAAAATGAAGAGAATTTCATAGAAAATGATGGAGATGGAATAATTACAAATGAAAGAAATGTAGCAATTGGAGTTTTTACTGCTGATTGTGTGCCTGTTATTATAATCAATGAAGTAAGTGGGGTAATTGGAGCTGTACATAGTGGTTGGAAAGGAACGTTTAATTCAATTACTAAAATTGCTTTAGATAAAATGAAAGAAGAATATGGAGTAGATCATAAATATACAAAGATATATATTGGAGCTCATATAAGAAAATGCTGTTATGAAGTATCAGAAGATCTTAAAAATAAGTTTTTAGAAAAGATGAATATAGAAAAAGATATTTTATTTACAGGTAGGAATTTAAATTTAGAATCATGCATAGAAAAAAATGCTATAGATTCAGGTGTTTTAGGAGAAAATATATTTACTTTAAATGAATGTACATATTGTAGCACTAATATTAAATTACATTCATATAGAAAATCAGAAGGATCATATGGAAGATTATTTTCATTTGCAATACTTAAATAGGGGGAGGAATAATTTTGGCTGAAGAAAAAATATTAATAGTTGATGATGAAGAACATATATTAGAACTTTTAAAGTTCAACGTAAAAAATGCGGGATATGATGTTATAACTGCAAATAATGGTATTGAGGCTGTAAAACTTGTAAAGTCTGAAAAACCAGCTCTTGTGCTTTTAGATTTAATGCTTCCAGGAATGGATGGATATGATGTTTGTAAAGAAATAAAAAGAGATAAAGAAACAAAAAATACATCAATAATCATGCTTACAGCAAAAGGTGAAGAACTTGATAAAATATTAGGGTTAGAACTTGGGGCGGATGACTATATAACAAAGCCATTTTCAGTAAGGGAATTACTTGCTAGAGTAAAAGCTGTACTTAGACGAAGCTCTATAAACAATCATGAGAAAGAAGAAGAACAGTATAACAATAATAGACTTAAAGTGGACTTTGAGAGACATGAAGTTTTAATAAATAATGAAAGAATAGATATGACACTTAAAGAATTTGAGCTTTTAGAAATACTTATAAAAAATAAAGGTAAAATCCTAAAAAGAGAGGTTCTTCTAGATAAAATTTGGGGATATGAATATATTGGTGAAACTAGAACTGTAGATGTCCATATAAGATATTTAAGAAAAAAGATTGAAGAAGATGATAAATCACCAAAACTTATAGAAACTATAAGAGGTGTTGGCTATAGGTTTAATGGGTAAAAAATATGAAAAAGAAAATAGTAACATCCGTAATTATTACAGTAATTTTTGCTTTAGTCATAATAACAACATCCTTTATGGCACTTTCTAGTATTCAAGAAGTAGAAAATACTAAGGGAATCTTAAAACATTATAATGAAATAATATCTAAACTTATAAGCAATAATGATTATGATTTTAAAGATTTTAAAATTAATAATACAGAAGTTAGAGTAACTATTATAAATAAAGATAATAAAGTTATATATGATACTGCAGATGAAAAAGGGATGGATTATTCAAATAAAGATGAAATAAAACTAGCTAGAGAAAATGATATTGGTTATGTAAATAGAAAAAGTAGTGCTCTAAAAAGTGATATGATTTATTGTGCAACTAAATTAAAAGATGGCACAATAATAAGAACAGGAGTGCCAGAACCAAGTATAAAAATATTTTATGGGAACAATGTAAAGTTTTATGCAGGTGCTATGATAATTGTATTAGTATTATCTATTGCATTAGCATTTAAACTTGTAAGAATAATAGTGGATCCAGTAAAGCATCTTCAATACGTAACATCAAAAATTGCAAATGGAAATCTTCAAACTAGAGTAAATATGAACTCAAATGATGAACTAGGTCAGCTTGGAAAGACTTTTAATAATATGGCAGATCAGCTTCAAAGTAAAATAAATGAAGTTGTAGATAAACAAAATAGATTAGAATCTATTTTAAAAAGTATGCAAAGTGGGGTTATAGCAGTAGATAATAATGAGGAAATTATAACTATAAATCCATATGCTAAAAGAATTTTTGGAATAACAAGAGATGTTACAGGAGAAAAACTGAAAAATTGTATAGAAGATAAAAATGTTTATGATATTTTTGAAAATGATGATGAAAATGAAGTTGAAGTAAAAATAAAAAAACCTATGAGAAGATTTTTAAAAATAAAAAAAGCAACTGCCATAAATGGGTATAAACAAATAGGTAAAGTTATTGCAATTCAAGATATAACAGAAATGAAAAGGCTTGAAAATATAAGAAGTCAATTTGTTGCAAATGTATCTCATGAGTTAAAAACACCTCTTACATCAATAAAAGGTTTTGCTGAAACTCTAAGATATGTAGATGATGAAGAAACTAAAAATAACTTTTTAGATATAATCGATAAGGAATCAGAACGTCTTACAAGACTTATTAATGATATATTAGTATTATCAAATTTAGAAAGTAACAATGTAGAAAAACTTGAAGAGTTTATGCCAGATGATATAGTTCGTGAAGTAATAAATATATTACAAAACCAAGCTATAAAAAAATCAATTAATTTAACGTTTAAAAGTAATAGTAAAAGTTATATATTAGGTCAAAGAGATAAGTTCTTCCAAGTAGCACTTAATATAATTGAAAATGGAATAAAATATTCAAATGAAGGCGATAGCGTAACTGTTACTAGCTATAATGAGGATGAAAATTATATATTAAAAGTAAAGGATACTGGTATAGGAATTCCAGAAGAAGATCTTCCAAGAATTTTTGAAAGATTTTATAGGGTTGATAAGGCTAGGAAATCAGGGGGAACAGGTCTTGGTCTTGCTATAGTTAAACATATAGTTAAGAGTTTTGGTGGAAATATAGAAGTTAAATCAGAACTTAATAAAGGTAGTGAATTTATTTTTAAAATAAAACATCTATAAAAAAAGAAGCACTAATTTGTGCTTCTTTTTTGTACTTAATTAATATATAGGTTACATACATAATAATAAATTTGTACAAGCAGTGTTAAATTTATTTAACAATATAATAATATAGATTAACTTTAGTATAATAATTACTTAACCTTCAAAAGATATTATAGAATCATAGTCAATTAATAAATATGTGGAGGTTATTAAATTTATGAAGAAGAAAAGTTTTAAAATGTTAATTAGTGCTTTAATGGTAACTATGGTAGGAGGAATGTTTGTAGGTTGTGGAAACTCCAATCAAGGATCAGAAGCTGGAAGCACAATAACTATAAGTGGATCATCAGCTATGCTGCCTTTAATGGAACAGTCAATAGAAAAATTTAATGAAATGAAACCAGGAAACACGATAAATGCCCAAGCTGGAGGATCTGGAACTGGATTAACACAAGTTTTAGATGGAACTGTAAATATAGGAAATTCAGATGTATATGCAAAAGATAAGTTAACAGCAGAGCAAGCAAAAGAATTAGTTGACCATAAAGTAATAGCACAAGGCTTTGGAATAGTAGTAAATAAAGAATCAGGAATAACAAACCTTACTAAAGCACAAATAAAAGATATTTTTTCAGGAAAGGTTAAAAACTGGAAAGAGGTCGGCGGAAAAGATATGGAAATACTAGTTATTCATAGACCAGCATCATCAGGAACAAGAGCAACTTTTGTAGAAAAAGTATTAGATGGAAAGAAAGAATTAGAAAATGATTCAATTGGAGCAACTCAGGATAGTAATGGAGCAGTTTTAACTGCTATGAAGAAAAATGGCGGAGCAATAAGTTACGTAGCACTTTCATACATGAATAATGAAGAAGCTAAAAATACATTAAACTTAGTTTCAATAGATGGAAAGGAAGCAACAGTTCAAAATATTAAAGATGGAAAATATGATTTCTGGTCATGGGGACATATGTACACTAAAGGAGAAGCTAATGGATTAGCAAAAGAATTCATTGATTTTGTAGGAAGTTCAGATAATAAGGAATCAATAGAAAATCTTGGATTAATTCAAGGAAGCGAAATAAAAGAAAATTCATAAATAGTAATGGATAGGAATGAGTAATATGAAGAAAAGAAGTTTCAAAGAAAGGTTTTTAAATGAATATTTAGGAAAAGGGTTTTCTAGTTTTTGTGGAATTTTAATAATAATAATAACATTAGCAATAATATTTTTTATAGGATCAAAAGGAATCCAAATTTTTACTAAAGGAGAATATGGATTAGTTGAATTTTTATTTACTAACAACTGGAATCCATCTGGAAGCCCTGGATCGTTTGGAGCTTTTGCCTTCATATTAGGCTCAATCCTAGTATCACTTGGAGCAGTAGTTTTAAGTGCTCCAGTGGCTATTGCACTAGGTATATTTGTTAATGTTATTTCTAAAGGTCTTGGTGAAAAAGTTATAAAGCCGGCATTAGAGATTTTAGTAGGAATACCATCTGTAGTATATGGATGGGTTGGAGTTTCAGTACTAGTACCATTTATAAAAGATCATTTTGGTGGAGCAGGATTTTCACTTTTAGCAGGAATATTAGTTTTATCACTTATGATATTACCAACTATAGCAACACTTTCTATAGATGCAATTAAAGGTATTCCAAATGAGCATATAGAAGCATCTTATGGGCTTGGTGCAACTAGATGGCAAACAATTAAAAATGTAATAACACCTGGAGCAAAATCAGGGATACTTACAGGAGTTGTACTTGGAGTTGCAAGAGCTTTTGGAGAAGCATTAGCTGTACAAATGGTTATAGGTAATGCAGTTAAAATACCAGATGGGTTGAATTCATCAGCTGCAACATTAACTAGTATATTAACAATGGATATGGCAAATACAGTAACAGGTTCAGCATGGAATGATGCGTTATGGACACTTGCATTAATATTATTAATTATATCATTTATATTTATTTTAATAGTTAGAAAGATAGAAAAAGGGGGAAATTAAAATGGATGCAAAAAAAGTTGATAAGATAGCTACAGTCATTTTATATATAATAAGCTTCTTAGTTGTAGGTATACTTGGAGCATTTATTTTATATATCTTTTATAAAGGAATAGGAATGATAACTCCTTCATTTATCTTTGGAAAACCAAGTATGACAAGTGCAGGTGGAGGTATTGGTCCTCAAATATTTAACTCGTTATATATGTTAATAGTATCACTTATAATAACTGTACCAATTGGTATAGGGGCTGGAATATATTTAGCTGAATATGCAAAAGAAGGATTAGTACTTAGAATAATAAGACTTTCATTAGAAACAATGTCATCACTTCCTTCAATAGTAATAGGTATGTTTGGACTATTAGTATTTGTAAATATGGCGGGATTTGGTTATTCAATAATTGCAGGGGCATTATCTGTAAGTATATTAAATATACCATCAATGACTAGAATATCTGAAAATGCAATAAGATCTGCATCCTTAAGGGTTAAAGAAGCATCATTAGGGCTTGGAGCTAGTAAATGGCAGACTATAAGAAAAGTAACACTTCCTACAGCTATGAGAGACATATTAACTGGAATAATATTAGCATCAGGAAGAATATTTGGAGAAGCAGCAGCATTCTTATATACAGCTGGATTAAGTTCAGGTGCATTAAATTTCAATCAAATAAGTATTACAGGAAAGGTATCAGCATTTTCTTTATTTAGACCAGCTGAAACTTTAGCCGTTCATATATGGAAGTTAAATTCTGAAGGGATTGTACCAGATGCTTCAGCAATAGCAAATGGAACAGCTGCTGTACTTATAATAATGGTATTACTTTTTAATATAATTGCAAAAATAATTGGAAATAGAATGTTAAAGTCATATAGCGGTGAGTAGGAGGAAGACAGATATGAGCATTATAGAAACTAAAAATTTAAATCTTTATTATGGAACAAATAAAGCACTTAAAAATATAAATATGAAATTTAATAAAAATGAAGTTACAGCATTAATAGGACCATCTGGATGTGGTAAATCAACATTTTTAAGAACAATAAATAGGATGAACGATCTTATAGATAGTGTAAAAATAGAAGGAAAAGTATTATTTGAAGGAAATGATATATTTGATGATTATGATGAAATAGCGCTTAGAAAAAGAATAGGAATGGTGTTTCAAAAACCAAATCCATTTCCAATGTCTATATATGATAATGTAGCTTATGGACCAAGAATACATGGAATAAAAGACAAGAAAACATTAGATCAAATAGTAGAAAAAAGTTTAAAAGGTGCAGCACTTTGGGAAGAGACAAAAGATAGACTTAAAAAAAGTGCTATGGGCTTATCAGGAGGACAACAACAAAGACTTTGCATCGCAAGAACTCTTGCGGTTTCACCAGAAGTTATACTAATGGATGAACCAACATCAGCACTTGATCCAATTTCAACAAATAAAGTTGAAGAATTAATAGATGAATTAAAAAAAGATTATACAGTTATAATAGTAACTCACAATATGCAACAAGCAGGAAGAATAGCAGATAAAACTGCATTTTTCTTAAATGGAGAAGTTATAGAATATGGAAAAACAGAAGATATATTTTATAGACCTAAAGATAAAAGAACAGAAGATTATATTACAGGAAGATTTGGCTAATAAAGTTTAAGAGGTGATTATATGATAAGAGAATCGCAAAAATATAGAACAGATGCTATACAACATAACTTAATAAATATGGCAAACCTTGTTAAAGAACAATTGAAAGATAGTATGAGAGCACTTAAAGAAAGGGATTATGAATTAGCAACTAATACTATTAAAAAAGATGATGAAGTAGATAATCTTCAAAAAGTTATAGAGGAAGAGTGTATTAAATTCATAGCAACATCACAGCCTTTAGCTAAAGATTTAAGAAGAGTATTTACTGCATCTAAAATAGTAACAGATCTTGAAAGAATGGCAGACCATGCAGTAGATATATGTAAATTTGCAAAAGAAGCAGAAAATGAAACTTATATAAGTGAAGCAAAAAAGCTTTGGATTATGGAAGATAAAATACAAAATATGATCAGTGAAGCTATGGAAGCTTTTAAAGAAAGAGATGCAGAAAAGGCATATGATATTTGCAAATTAGATGATGAAGTAGATTTATTATATAAGGAAGTATTTAAAGATACAATAAATTATATAAAAAATGATGAAACAAAAGTTGACGTTGGAACAAAGCTTTTATTTGTTAGCAAATATTTAGAGAGAATAGGCGACCATGTAACTAATATATGTGAATGGATTATATTTAGTAAAAATGGTGAATATGTTGATCTTAATGAATAAATTGAAGCCACACTATAAAAATGTGTGGTTTTTATTTTTTTATTTATAAAGGATAGTGTGTTTTTAAGCAGATTTATTGACTAACAACATATATTAATGTAATATAACAAAAGGTAGATTAGTTTGTAAAAAATTAATATTACAGAGTAAAATAACATATAAATAGTAAATTTTATTAAAAAGGATTTTTATAAATACTTTTTGGATAAACTATTTAAATATATAATTAGTTCTATAATTACTAATAATTAATATATTAGTTATCTTAATATTTTGGAGGAATTTCGGTATTAAGTACTTAAAGTATAGATTATGTTTTTATAGATAACATATAAATAGGAACAGGAGGAGTAATAATATGGCAAAACCTATTGTTGCAATGGTAGGAAGACCTAATGTTGGTAAATCTACATTATTTAATAGATTAGCAGGAAAGAGAATTTCTATAGTTCAAGATACACCAGGAGTTACAAGAGATAGAGTATATGCAGAAGCTGAATGGTTAACACATACATTCACTATGATAGATACAGGTGGTATAGAACCAGAAAGAAATGATATTATAGTAAAGCAAATGAGAAGACAAGCAAATATAGCAATAGAAACAGCTGACGTTATAGTATTTATCGTTGATGGTAAAGAAGGATTAACACCAGCTGATAGAGAAGTTGCATCTATGCTTAGAAAAAGCAAGAAACCAGTAGTTCTTGTTGTAAACAAAATAGATTCTTTAAAAGAAGAAGACAATGCTTGGGAATTCTATAATTTAGGAATAGGAGATCCTATAACAATATCAGCAGCTCAAGGATTAGGGCTTGGAGATATGTTAGATAGAGTTGTAGAAAACTTTGATAACTCATACTTAGAAGAGGAAGAAGATGAATATATAAGAATAGCTATGATTGGTAAGCCAAATGTAGGTAAATCATCTCTTATAAATAAGCTTCTAGGAGAAGAGAGAGTTATAGTATCAGATGTTGCAGGTACAACAAGAGATGCAATAGACTCATACTTAGAACATGGTGATGATAAGTTTATTCTTATAGATACAGCAGGGCTTAGAAGAAAGAGTAAAGTTAAAGAAGAAATTGAAAGATATAGTGTAATTAGAACATATGCTGCAATTGAAAGATCTGATGTTTGTATACTTATGATCGATGCACAAGAAGGTGTAACAGAACAAGATGAAAAGATAATAGGATATGCACACGAACTTAATAAAGCAATAATGGTTGTAGTTAATAAGTGGGATCTTATAGAAAAAGATGATAAAACTTTAGATAAGTATAAAAAAGAATTACAAAGTAAGCTTAAATTCTTAAGTTATGCCCCATATGTTTTCATATCAGCACTTACAGGACAAAGAACACATAAGATTCTTGAAGTCGCAAAGATGTGTTATGACAATTATTCAAAGAGAATATCAACAGGTATTTTAAATGATGTAATAGATAGAGCAGTACTTATGAAAGAGCCACCAATAGTTGGTCTTAAGAGACTTAAAATTTATTATGCAACTCAAGTTGCAACAAGACCACCTAAATTTATTTTCTTTGTAAATGATCCAAGTGCAACTCACTTCTCATACCAAAGATACTTAGAAAATCAATTAAGAGAAAGCTTTGATTTTGAAGGAACAGGTATACAAATAGAGTATAGAGAAAGGAAAATGTAAAATGAGTAAAGTAGCATTCATCGGAGGAGGAAGCTTTGGTACAGCCTTAGCAATTCAACTTTGCAAAAAAGGAAATGAGGTAAACATCTTTGATAGAGATATTAATGTTTGTAATGACATTAATATAAACAAAAGAAACGATAAATATATTAAAGACCTAGTAATACCAGAAAAAAATATAAAAGCCTTTAATAATATAGATGAAGCAATTGAAGGAATAGATTATTTAGTTTTAGCTATCCCTTCTCATGTAATAAGAGATGTTACTAAATCATTAAAAGGAAAGATAAATAAAGAAGTAGTAGTTATTTCTATAGCAAAAGGAATTGAAGCAAATAGCAATAAAAGACTATCTGAAGTTATAGAAGAAGAACTTCCTGAAAATCCAGTTGTAATATTATCAGGTCCAAGTCATGCAGAAGAAGTTGCAGAACTTATACCAACAACTTTAGTATCAACTTCAAAAAGTATGAAGTATGCAGAAAATATTCAAGAATTATTTATGACAGATAGTCTTAGAATATATACTAATGAAGATATAATTGGAGTTGAAATTGGAGGAGCAGTTAAAAATATTATTGCTCTTGCAGCAGGAGTTGGTGATGGTGTAGGCTATGGTGATAATACTAAGGCTGCACTTATGACTAGAGGAATGAAAGAAATATCAAGAGTTGGTATAGCTCTTGGTGGAAAAGAAGAGACATTCTTCGGGCTTACTGGTATGGGAGACTTAATAGTTACTTGTACATCAATGCATTCTAGAAATAGAAGAGCTGGAATACTTATTGGAAAAGGGTATTCATTAGATGAAGCATTACAAGAAGTTGGAATGATAGTTGAAGGTGTTAAAGCCTGCAGAGCATTTCATGAATTAAATAGCAAAATTGGAGTTAGCATGCCAATAACAGATGCACTTTATAGTGTTTTATTCGAAGGTAAAGATCCAAGAATTGCAGTTAAAGAATTAATGCTTAGAGAAAAGAAAAATGAAACTCATTAAAAAAAGCAACCAAAAATTTTGGTTGCTTTTTTATTATAATTTTTTTATATCAAGTTTTGATAAGTTTTTAGGTTCAGCAAGCATTGACCAGTTAGTATGATAAATTACCATACCAGGTTTTGCTCCGTTTGGTTTCTTTAAGTTTTTAACTAATGTATAGTCTATAGGAACCTTTGATGTATTTTTAGCTTTACTATAATAAGCTGCAAGAACAGCTGCTTCCTCAATAGTCTTATCAGGAAGTTCTGTTGAACATATAATTACGTGAGAACCTGGCATATCTTTTGCATGCATCCAAATATAATTTTTATTTGCAAACTTTAAGCTTAAGTGATCATTTTGTAAATTATTCTTACCTATATATATATCAATTCCTTCTGATGATACAAAATGAAGGGGTTTTGATTTACTTTTTTTCTTTAAAGAAGATTTTTTAAATCTTAAATATCCAGTTTCCATAAGTTCTTTTTTTATTTCTTCAATTTCATCATAAGATTCAGCATTTAATATATTTGTTAAAACTGAATTTAAATATTCAAGTTCCATTTCATTTTTTTCAAGTTGAATATAAGCTTCTTCCTCAGCCTTTTTTAATTTATTATATTTTTTATAATAAATTTGAATATTTTCAGAAGGAGTTTTATTAGGATTTATTTTAATTTCTACATTTTCTAAATTTTCATCATAAAAGTTTTGAACAACAACAGATGCATCACCTTTTTTAAAGTTATAAACATATGAAGTTAATAAATCTCCATTAACTTTATAAAAATCTTTTTTAGAACAATCTTCTAATGTATTATTTAAAATTTTCTCTTTCTTATTACATCTTTCAATATTTGTATGAATAAGCTTTTGAAGATCCTGTGATCTAGAATGAAGTCTTTCTTGCTTATCTCTCGTATAGTAAAACTCATCTAACATTTCTGAAGGGTTATTATAATGTAATTTTGTATATTTTTCATCAAAAGTTTTAAAATCTAATGAATGAAAATCTTTAAAGATTCCATTATTATCTACATATATATAGAAGGAAGGGTTATTTTTTATATTTTCGAATAAATTTGTAACAAATTTGTATAACCTTTCTTCTTCCTTTAAGTTATAATTAAAATTGGAAAGATTGAAATATAGTTCTTTAGAGAGAGGTTTACTAATTCCAGTAAAGTTTTTAAAGAAGAAATTTTCATCAATTGTATTATTATAATCTTTTATAGCATTTATTAATTCATCTTTTGAAAAATTAAATGGATTAAGCTTTAAAGATTCTGGTGGATAAACGTAAGTAACACCGGGATATAAAACCCTAAAACTATTTATATCAGGTGTTATATGTTTGATGGATTCCATAACCTTCATATCTCTTTCTCTAACAAGAGTTATATTTGAGTGTCTTCCCATTATTTCAACTATTAGAGAGTATTTACTATCAAAACCAAGTTCATCTCTAGAAGAAATGTGAAGTGTTACAATTCTATCATTTGATTTTTGAGTAACATCGGTTATTATTCCAGATACTAAATATTTTCTAAGAACCATTAAATAAAGTGGCGCTTTAAGTGGGTTTTCTTTTTGCATATTTGTTATATGCATTCTGGAAAATTGTGATGAAGCTGAAATAAGGAGTTTGAAGTTTGTTCTATTTTTTCTTAAACTTAAAATTATTTCATCCTTTTCAGGTTGGTTGATTTTATCTATTTTAGAATCTACTAAATACTCTTTTAAATCAGTAATTAAATTATTTAAAAATATACCATCTAGTGCCAAATATATCATCCTTTCGTTTGTATAATTTAAGGATAGTATAACACTAAATAAAGGCAACAATCAATTTAATATATAAAGATTAGTCACAGGAGGAATTATTATGAAGTTTACTAAAATGCAAGGAATAGGTAATGATTTTATTTTTATAGAAGATTTTGAAAACAATATGTTAGATAATGAAATTGAAATTGCAAAAAAAGTATGTGATAGACACTATGGAATTGGTGCTGATGGATTAATAGTAATTAGAAGAGGAAACAATTTTAATATGAAAATGACTATTATAAACAGTGACGGTTCAAGAGCAAATATGTGTGGAAATGCTATTAGATGTTTTGGTAGATATATATATGATAAAGGATATGTAGAAACTAAAACTTTCAATGTAGAAACTGACGATGGAGTTAAAGAAATAACTTTAATAGAGGAAAATAATAAAATATCAGGTGCTAGAGTATACATGGGTAAACCGTCTTTTGAAGCTTCTGATATACCTTTAGTTGGAATTGATAAATTAATAAATGAGGAAGTTGAAATAGGTGATAAAGAATATAAATTAACAACATTATTAGTAGGGGTACCTCATACTATAATAATAAAAGAAGATAGAGATTTTGATGTTAAAGAAGGTGCTTTAATAGAGAAATTCAAATATTTTAAAGAAGGAACAAATGTTAATTTTGCGGAAGTATTAGATAGAAAACATATAAATGTTAAGACATGGGAAAGAGGAGCTGGTGCTACTTTAGCTTGTGGAACAGGTACATGTGCAACTGTATATGCACTTAATATGTTTGATTTAGTAGATGATACAGTTGAGGCAACACTTCCAGGAGGAAAGCTTACTATCGAAATAAGAGAAGAAGGTATATATATGATAGGTAATGCAGAATATATTTGTAAAGGTGAAATTTTATAAGTAAAAAGAGGGACTAGAATGAATGTTTTAAAGAAAAGACAAATATATATATTAATTGTTTTAAGTTTTTCATTTATTCTAACGGCATGTGGTCAAAATAAAATTTCTAATACAGGAATTACAACAGGTAATGTAGATCAATTAGAAGTACAAAATGGGGCAGTGTTAGTAGAAGAAAAGGGAGAATATAAAAATTTAAATTTATCAGATGGTAAATATACTTCAATAAAAAATAATAAGAATTCTATAGTAGCTTTTAATAAAGAAAGTGGCAATTATATTTTTATTAAAGATGGTAAACATTATGTTTATTACAAGGGTAAAGATATAGAAATAGAAGATGATAATTATAGCAATATAAAATTATCAAATAATGGAGAATATTTATCATATATGTCTTACGATAATGGATATTCTTTAAAGGTAATATCATTAAAAGATAATAAAGAAGTTAAAATTGATTCTAAAGTAGCTATATCAGGAAATTTATATAGTTGGTTTGATGGTGATACTTTAGTTTATTATGGGATATCAGATGATGGAGTAAATGGAATATTTACTTACAATGTAAAGACAAATAAAGAAGAACTTCTATATAAATTAGAAGGTGGATATGTTGAATTTTTAAAAAGTGATAATAATGAAATATTTATATTTCAGCAAACAGCAAATGATGAAACGCTGCTAAAAGTTATAAACAAGGAAAATAAAGAAGTTAAAGAAATATCAGATAAATTTAAGGAAGTTAAAGATGTAGTAAATCTTAATGACAATTACTATGTAATTGGAACTGCAATAGCAGATAATCCTTCAGTTTATAAAATTAAAGATAAATCTTACGAAAGATTAGTATATTCTTTCCCAAGTAAAATAGATATAGATAAAGGATTATCTATAAGTGAAAATAATGGGCTATTATTTATAGGAAGTAATGGTTCCTTAAAAGAAGAAAATGTATTTTTATATAAAGATGATACTGTATCTATATTAACTAATAAATCAGGTGATTATAATTTTATATCAATAAATTAAAGTCTTGAATAAATTCAAGGCTTTCTTTTTTTTATTATTAATGTATATTATTTTGAAAAAGTGTACAAGATTAAGGTGAGGTGGAAATATGAAAGAATTTTTAAAGAAATTAGATTTAGAATGTGCTAGTAAGATATCAAAAGAAAAAATTAATGAACTTAAGATAATTCCACTATATGAAGAAGAAAATTTTGTATATGTATTAAATTATGGCACAAAAGAAAATAATAAAAAATATTTAGAATTTTTATATGGCAAAGATATTATATTTAAGGAAATACAGAAGGAAGAGTTTAAAAGATTGTATAGTTGTCTTTATCCAGATATTAAGGACATTACATTAGAGGAAAGTATAATAAATGAATGTATAAAAATTAATGTAAGTGATATACATTTTGAAATATTTGATGGAGCTGTAAATGTTAGAGCGAGAATAGATGGATATCTTTCATTAATTAGAAAGATAAAAATATCTGATTACAATCAAATATTATCTAGAATTAAATTAAAAGGAAATATGGATATAGCAGAAAAAAGAAGACCTCAAGATGGAAAAGTTACTATTAAAACTAAAGAGGGGGATTTTGATTGTAGGATTTCTATAATACCAACATTAAACGGAGAAAAAATGGTTATAAGAATTCTGTATAAAGAGAAATTAGATTATAAAATAGAGAATTTAAACTTATTAGAGTCTCAATTTAAAGATTTAAATAAAATAATAAATGTTAAAAATGGTATTACAATAATTAACGGACCAACTGGAAGTGGAAAGACTACGACTTTATATTCTATACTTTCTAGTATTAAAGATAAGGATATTAATATAACAACTATAGAAGATCCTATAGAATGTGAAATAAGTGGTATAAATCAAATGAATGTAAACAATAAAATAAATTTTGATTTTGCAGAAGGATTAAAGTATACATTAAGACAAGATCCAGATGTAATTATGGTTGGAGAAATAAGAGATGAAGAAACAGCTAAAATGGCAATAAGATCTGCAATTACAGGACATAAAGTTTACTCAACCATTCATACAAAATCAGGTAGAGAAGTATTTTTTAGATTAGAAGATATGAAAGTGAAAAGTTATTTAATAAAAGATTCTCTTGTTGGGACTATATCACAAAGGCTTATAGGAAAGCTTTGTGATAGTTGCAAAGAAAAATATAAAACTAAAATATTTGGAGTAGAAAGAGAGATTTATAAAGAAAAAGGATGTAAGAAGTGCAATTTCACAGGTATAAAAGGAAGAAGACTTGTATGTGCTATTCATTACATTGGAGAAGAGATGAAAGATTATTTAAAGAATATAAATAATAATTTAGACTTTCTATCTAATAGACAAATGATTGATGTATGTAGAAAGTTACTTTTAGAAGGAGATATAAGTATTAATCAATATAATAGATTTATTGAAGGAGAAGAGCTTTTAAAATATGAAGATGATAAAGAGGTATTCATTTAATGATATAAGCATAATATGCGAGAATTTAGCTAATTTATATGAAGACGGAATACAAATAACAAAAGCTATAGAATTATTAAATGATTTTCCATTAAAAAAGAATTATAAGGAAAGTTTAAAAATAATTAGAGATGAAATTGAATATGGAGAAAGTCTAGGGGAAAGCTTTTCAAGATTTAAATCTTTATACCCAACTTTTTTAATTGGAATGATTTCTATTGGAGAAAAAACGGGGAAGTTAACTTATATATTAAAAGAGATGAGTTTATATTATAAAAGAAAAGATAATATGAAAAAGGAAATAATAAGTGCATCTATATATCCTATATTTTTAATATCTGCAATGCTTTTTATAACTATTACATTCTTTATATTTATTATTCCAAGCTTAAGTGACGTATATTCATCAATGGGAGCAGATATACCAAAGATAACTAAAATATTAATTAAAGCCTCAAACTACCTAAATGAAAACCCATTTATAGCACTTGTTTATATTGTGCTATGGGGAATACTACTTCCTATAATCCTTTTAAAATCCAGAATGAAAATAATTACAAAACAAATATTATGTAAATTTAAAATAATAAATGAGATAAAAGAGTATGAAATAATCCTATTAATAAAAGTTATAGTTTCAAGTGGAACTAATATATCATTAGCTCTTAAGTATTGCGAAGAAGATAGTAATGATAAAGTTTTTAAAGAGTTAAACAAAGAAATTTTAAAGGGGAGCTTATTATCAGAGGTCCTAGAGGAAGTTGTTTCTCCATCAAAATATACAATAGCTATGATTAAGTTAGGAGAAGAAAGTGGTTCTTTAGATGATAGATTAGAGAGTTTAACTAATACTTTAAATAAAAGATGTACTGAAAAACTAAAAAAACTTGTATCACTAATTCAACCATCAATAATGATAGTAATGTCTTTTATAGTAATTTTATTTATAAGTATATTTGTACTTCCTATATTTGATGGAATGTATGGAGGAATAAAATGAAGAAAGACAAAGGATTTACACTGATAGAAGTTATTGCGGTTATCGGCATAACTAGCATAATTTTATTATTTGGAATATCAAGCACTAATTATTATAAAAAGATACAAAGAGATATAGAAACAGAAGAGTTTATAGTCTCCTTTAAGCATCTTTTATCAGAAAGCAAAATGGAAGCTATAAATAGAGATTCAGTTGTTATAATAACAATACAAAATTCTAGAAAGAAAATAAAATCAGAAGAAAATCTAAGGCTATTAAGTAGCATAGTAATCCCAGAGTATATAAATAATGTAGGCAAAACACAAATATCTGTTTCATCAGATGGAAGATTAGAAAGTGGAACTTTAATTTTTGAAAACACAAAAGATAAAGAAAAATATTTTTTTAAAATTAGAGTTGGAGTTGATTATATAAATTTTGAGAAGAAAAAATTATAAATATAAGAAAAAAGGAAGTATGCTTATCGAATGTTTAGTAGCAATATTTATATTGACTACTATATGCATGTTATTTGTATCTATAAATAAAGGTGATATGGTTTCCTTTAAGGAAAGAGAAAGGGCAAGGGATAACAGCATTTTATTGAATAATATTATCTCGGAGTTAAAATTCAATGTTAAATTAGAAGATTTAGAGGAGAAATTTATAAATAATAAATTAAGTATTAACATAGGAGAAGATTTTAACAATAAATTACAAAATGAAAATATACTAAATATAAATGATCAAAGCATAAAAAAAATTATTTTAGTAGAAAAGGTACAAGATTTAGAAAATGGTATAAAACTTAACTTAATTTTGAAAGAAGAGGATATAGAGATTTTAAAATATGAGGTGACAAAGGAGCTTTGGATGGAAAAAAGAAAAGAAGAAAAGGGTATACATTAATAGAATGTTTAGCATATATTCTAATCTCCTCAATAATTCTTCTTATGATTATGAATTTATCTATTGAAGGATATAAATATTCAATAGATAGGGCAGAAAGATTAAAAAGAGAAGATGAAATAGATAATGCAATTTTAAATATGAGAAAAATATTTAATGAAAAAGACAATACAAACTATAAAATCGTAGATGGTTATATAAGGATATTAAAAGAAAAAGATGGATTTGAAGAAGTTAAAAATGAAGAAGGTAATAAAGATTCAACTATATTTACAAATGGAAAGGAAATAAAACTTAATGGTAAAGAACTTAGAGTTTACTATTATTATTTTGATGCTAAAGAAAAGGGGGATTTAAAAACATCTAATTTAATATTAAAAGGTGTATCTAAATGTAAATTCTTTAAAAAAGATAATATTATATATATGAATTTAGAAATTGATAGTAAGGAGTATTTTATATGTATATAAAAAAGAAGGGGTATATTTTAATTAATGCAATGGCATTACTATTATTATTTATTTTAATAATTTTAAGTGGTAGTAAAATTATTAAAATGAATTTAGGAATGAGCAATAAATATAAACCTTCCAAAAGTATTAAAGATATAGATAATAAAGAATTAGATAAAATAAAGAAAGCAGAAGAGTATTTAGTATTAAAAGGCGATTTGTTAGAAAAACAATTAGAAAAGGATTTTGAAGAAGATACGAAAAAAGGCGTTAAAATTAAATATATAAAGAAAAATAATTTTTTTGAATTAGAATACAATGGAATATCTACAAAGCAATATATTTATTGCGACTATGAATTTATAACTAAAGACAAAACAAAAACAATTATACTTTTTCCAAAAAGGAGGTTTTAAATATAAATATAAATTTAGAAAAAGAGATTATTGTATATAAAGATAGTTATAGGTTAAGAGAAAAGATGAATTTAAGTGAAATAAAGGAAGAAATAATAAAAAAGAAAAAGGGTAAATTTCTAATACTTGATGAAGAAATTTTTATAAAAGAAGTAAAATATATTAAAGTTAAGAGTATAGAAGATTATGTAGAAAAAGAAATAAAAAAAGAATTTAATACTTCTGATTATTTATTTCATTATATAGTAAATAAAAAGGAAGAAAAGATTATTATATACGCAATAAAAGGAGTAAATAAGATAAATCCATTTATAAAGTATATAAAGAAATTAAGGGTTCTTCCAATTCAATTTAGACTTACTAAGTTAATTATGAGTAGTTTAAAAAGTAAAACATTTAAGTCCATAATATGTATTGAAGAAAAATATTACTATATTAAAGTTAGTGACGGAAATATTATAGAAAATAGTATAGTAAAAGATAAAAATATATTAAGAGTAGGAGGTAATACAGTATACGGGAAGTTTAAATACCCCTTTTCAAAGAACGAACTAGTTTTAGAGAAAGGAGAAGTAAATGAATAAAAACTTTATTCCGAATGAATTTATAAAGATTAAAGATAAAGAAAATAAAAATAGTGTAAAGCGGGGCATATTACTATTATTTGTAGTTAATATAATATTACTTCCTATAAATTTAAGTTCATTTAAAGAATATAATAAACCAAATGATGAAAATAATGAAATATCAAATCATATGAAAAATAATGATAAAAATTTAAATAATGAGCTATTAAGGCAGATAAATCTTATTGATAAATACAGTAAAAAAGCAAATATAAATAAAAATACAGGTGAAATATTATTAGAAGACTATAACGATATAGAAAATATAGATAAAATTTTTAAAGTACAAGAGATATCTAGAAATGATGAAGATTATGTTATAAAGATAGGTGGATGATTAAATGAAACGTTTATATTTTATATATACAGTATTAATAAGCTTTTTTATAATTCAAGGTATATTCTTTTTAAATAATAATAAAGAAGAAGTTTATAATAATACTAAGCCTAATGTTGAAAAAGTAGAGGAGCATAAAGACACAAAAGAAATAACTAGTGTTTTTTATGAATTAAAAAGATTTAATGAAATTGATATAAAAAAGATTGGTAAAAGAGATAGTAATGTAATAGCAGATATAAATATAGAAGGAGATAAAAAACAAATAGAAAATATACTAAATAATATTAATAAATATAGTATATTAAACTATAATTTTATGTATGAAAATGGAATTTTTAATATAAATATTAGTTTAGAGTAGTATAAAAATAATAAAAATATCCAATAATAATAAAGAAAAGTGATTATTAATATAAAAATACTGTTAAATTACAACCTTTAATAATTGCATTTAATAAAGAGTTTTGATAAAATAACATTGTATGTCAGAAGAAACCAAATTATGATTATAAATGATAAAAAATTGTTATTATAATACATTTGGATTTGAATTTATACTTTTGGAGGGATATTTAATGATATCAGCAGGAGATTTAAGAAAAGGTACAACTTTTGAACATGAAGGACAAGTTTACACAGTTGTAGATTTTTTACACGTTAAACCAGGTAAAGGTGCAGCGTTCGTTAGAACTAAATTAAGAAACGTTATATCAGGAGGGGTTACTGAAACAACTTTCAACCCAACAACTAAGTTCCAAGAAGCTGTAATTGAAAGAAAAGAAATGCAATATTTATACACTGATGGAGAGTTATACTACTTCATGGATCAAGAAACATATGATCAAATTCCTTTAAACTATGAAAAGGTTGAAGAAGCTATAAAATACTTAAAGGAAAACATGTTTGCTATTATCAAATTCTACAAAGGAGATGCTTTCTCAGTAGAAGCTCCAAACTTTGTTGAATTATTAATAACACACAGTGAACCAGGTGTTAAAGGAAATACTGCAACAAATACTTTAAAACCAGCTACAGTTGAAACTGGTGCAGTAATAAACGTTCCAATGTTCGTTAACGAAGGCGATACAATAAGAATCGATACTAGAACTGGGGAATACATGGAAAGAGTTTAATACCATAATTTAATTGCTAAGTTCTTAGAACTTAGCAATTTTAATATAAAAGGAAGTGTTGATATGAATGATATAAGAAAAGAAATCCAAGAGCTAAATAGTTTAATAGATAAAATGTTTGATAGTGAAAATAAAGAAATACTATGTAAAGTAAGCAAAGTATTAGATGCATTAACTAATAAAGTAGAAGAGATTTCAATAAATCAAGAAACTATACAAGAAAATTTAGAATATTTAGATGATGATTTATCAGGAATACAAGAGGAGCTTTTTGAGGAAGTTTCACTAGAAGAGTTAAATGAAATAGAAGATGAATATAAAGAAATAAATTGTATTCACTGTAATAAGCCTATATTTATAGAGGCATCAGCATTAGAGAACAACGATGATATTTCTTGTCCATATTGCAATAAAAATATAATAAAGTAAATTATAAAAGAGTTTTGATTTCAAAGCTCTTTTTTTTATACCTATTTTACATATTTTTATAAAAATGAGTAATAATTACTTACTAAAATAAATATTAATTATATAGATAAATTAAGTTTTACTATTTAAGGAGGAAAAGTGGGATGGATAAAGATGAAAGGTATTTAAGTATTTTTCCACCTAAAATAATTGGTATGTTAAGCAGGTATAAAGATGATAGCATACAAGAAATTAGGTTGAAAATAAATAAACCTATAATTATATATACAAATAAAAAAGAAATAGTTCTATATTACGACGTTACAAAAGAAGATATTAAATATATTCTTCAAAGGATATCTAATTATTCAATATATGCATATGAAGAAGAAATAAAGCAAGGTTTCATAACATTAAAGGGTGGTCATAGAATTGGAATAGCTGGTGAATGCGTTATGGAAAATAATAAAGTTAAAACAATAAAAAATATAGCGTCTATAAATATAAGAATATGTAAAGAAATATTAGGATGTAGCAAAAAAATACTTAAATATATTATAGAAAATGATGTAGTAAAAAATACTCTAATAATATCTCCACCAAAGTGTGGTAAAACTACTATTCTTAGAGATGTAGCACGGGTTATATCTACAGGTGACAAATCTTTAAATTTAAGTGGAAAGAAGGTAACTATAATAGATGAAAGAAGCGAGATTGGTGCTAGTTATCTTGGAGTACCACAAATGGATTTAGGAATAAGAACAGATGTATTAGATAATTGTTTAAAAACAGAAGGTATGCTTATGGCTATAAGATCATTATCACCAGAAGTGTTAATATGTGATGAAATAGGAACTTTTGAAGATATAAAGGCATTAAATACAGCATTTAATTCAGGAGTTAATATAGTTGTGACTGTACACGGTTCAAATTTAGAAGATATAAAAGCTAGAAGCGTTTTCAATGAATTATTTGGGTTAGGAATAATAGAAAGAGTGATAGTACTAAGTAGTAGACATGGTGTTGGGACAGTAGAAAACATATATTCTGTAAATAAAGAAGGTGGAATTTTATGTTTAGGTTAATAATACTTATGTTTATCTTTATGTCTTTTTGTTTTATAGGGTATGTGTATGGAGATAAATTTTTAAAAAGACATAAAAGACTAAATGAAATATTAAAAAGTATATTGCTTTTACAAAATGAAGTTATATATAACTTATCTCCATTACCAGAAGCACTTTTTTCAATAGGGACAAAGTCTAGAGAACCATTTAGTAAACTCTTTTTAGATGTATCGGATATTTTATTAAAAGGTGATGGCGAAAGTGTATATGAAGTATTTAAACAAGAGTATAAGAAAAATAAGGAAGATTATTATTTGTTAGAAGAAGATGAGAGGATTTTAAGTGATTTTTTTAAATCTTTAGGTGACTTAGGAATATATGGACAAGATAAAATGTTTGATTTAGTAATTGCAAATTTAAAACTTAATATAAAAGATGCTGAAATAATTGCTAAAAAGAATACGAAATTATATAGGTGTTTAGGTGTGTGTATTGGAGCTATGATAGTTATATTTTTATTATAAGATTGGAGGAAGATAAGATATGTTAGACGTAAGTTTATTACTTAAAATAGGCGGAATTGGCGTTTTAATAATAATACTAGATAAGGTTCTTAAAAGTGGTGGAAAGGATGATATAGCAGTAATAACCAATATAGCTGGAATAGTTATTATATTACTTATGATTGTTTCTCTAATAGGGGATTTATTTCAATCAGTTAGAACTATATTTATGTTATAGGTGATTTTATTATGGTTATATTAAAGGTTGTATCTTTTGCACTTATTGCACTTTTTATATTTTTACTTTTCAAAGATAAAAGAAGTGATATAGCTGTTTTAGTAGCGCTTATTTCAGGAGTTTTAATATTCACATTTATATTAGGAGAACTTCAAGAAATAATAACTTTTTTAAGTACAATAGCTAATAAAGCAGGTATAGACACAATTTATATTGGAATAATAATGAAAATTCTAGCTATTGCATATCTTGCTTCTTTTGCTGCAGAGATATGCAAAGATGCTGGAGCTGGAACTATCGGTTCTAAAGTTGAATTTGCAGGAAAAATAATGATACTAGCATTAGCAATTCCAATTCTTATGGCAGTTTTAGATTCCATATTAAAAATATTGTAGGTGAATGCTATGAATAGAGGTTATAAAAAAACAATAACAGTAATATTATTAACTATAGTATTTTCATTTATTCCAATATTTAGTTCTACATTTTACGGAAGTGTAGCTAGTGCAGAAAGTAAAAGTGAAGAAAAGATTTTAGATGATGTTACAGAAGAAACAATAGGAAAAGAAGCAGAAGAAGGGCTAAATAATTTATACAATTATATAAACAAAATGAAAACTGATGTTGAACTAATGAATGAATTAGATCCAGTTGAGTATTTTAAAAGTTATGTAAAAAATGGACAAGGAAATATTACTTTTGAAACTATTACAAAAATGGTATTAAGCATTTTATTTAAGGAAGTTAAAAGTGTATTAAAATTAGTAATTTCAGTTATTGTAATTGCAATATTATGTTCACTTCTTAAAAATCTTCAAGATGCTTTTAAAAATGATAATATATCTCAAATTGCTTTTTTTGCATGTTACTCAATTTTAATTATGATACTATCAAAAAGTTTTTTGATTGCACTTTCAGTTGCCATAAATGCAATAAATGAGATAGCAAACTTTATGAATGCTTTATTACCTATATTAGTTACAATGATATCTTTAGCTGGTGGTTTTGTTCAAGCTGCAACACTAGATCCTATAATTTTAGTTTCAGTTACTTTAATTCCTAAGATTTACGTAACAATAATTATTCCTTTAATACTTATAAGTTTTGTAATGCAATTTGCAAATAATCTTTCAACAGAATATAAAATAGATAATTTGTGTAAGCTTATGAAACAGACGATTTTATTACTCCAAGGAGTTATAATAACAGTTTTCATTGCAATATTGACTATAAGAGGAATTACAGCAGATACAATGGATGCAGTTGCTTTAAAGACAACAAAATTTGCAGTTGATAATTTTATACCTATAGTTGGTAAGGCATTTTCTGATGCAATAACTTCAGTTGCAGGATATTCACTTATTATTAAAAATGCAATAACAGGAGTTGGATTAATAGTAATTGTTTTAGTTATACTTTATCCAATAGTTAAACTTGGAATTATGACATTCATTTATAAATTGTCATCAGCTTTAGTAGAACCTATAAGTGATAAGAGAATAACTAATGCAATATCATCAGTATCAGAGGCTTTAACACTTTTAGTATCATGTGTTATAAGTGTAAGCTTTATGTTCTTTATTTTACTTGGAATAATGGCATCAGCTGGTAAATTTATAGTAGGAGGTTAGAGTTTTATGGAAACTTTAAAAGGGTTTGTAATAACATTAGTTACTACTATGATACTTATTACAGCAGTAGAGCTTATTGCACCTGATAATAGTATGAAAAAATATTTGAAATTTGTACTTGGCTTGATACTTATAGTTGTTATATTAAATCCAATACTGAAGTTTTTTAATGTAGGAGAAAATGAACTTAAAAATTCTATAAGCTTTTATGAAAAAAATTTAAAAGAAAAAGAATCAGATAATGATATAAATGTAGATTCTAATAAATTAAGGGAAGAAAGTTTTAAAAATAATTTTAATAAAAATTGTGAAAATATGCTAAAGAATGAGTTTAAAGATATGGAGTTTAAGTGTGAGGTTGATTGTAACATTGATTTTAAGGGCGTTAAATTCGATATATCTTCAATAAATGTATATATAAAGGACAAAAAAGTTAAAAAAGTTGTTAATGTAGAGAAAGTAGAAATAGATACTAGTAAAGAAAGTAAGAAAAAAGAAAATAAAAATGAAGAATATAAAGATGTGGTTAATTTTTTAAAATCTGAGTTAGAAATAAGTGAGAATAAGATTAACATATACAAAATGAAGTAAAGGAGGAAATAAACTTTGAATATGAAACAAATAAAAAAAATATTAGATGACTTTTTAAAAAATAAAAATGTAAATACATTATTAGCTATTTTAATAATAATTACTGTAATTTTAATAGCATTTAGTATTTTTAATCCTTCAAAAAATCAAAAGGCTAGAGGATCTAACGAAACAGAGGTTTCAGGAAGCTTAGAAGAAAATATTCAAAGAGAAACGCAAGTAAAAGATGATTATGAAAGAGAACAAGAAGAGCAACTTACAAATATACTAAAGGAAATTGAGGGAGTTGGAAGAGTAAGCGTACGAATTACATTTGAAAGTGGTGAAGTAAAGGTTCCAGCTTATGATAAAGATACACAAACTTCAGTAACTGAAGAGGAAGATAAAGAAGGTGGAAAGAGAGTTAATGAACAAAAGAATGATGGATCAAAAATAGTAATGTCAACAGATGAAAATGGAAACCAACCTTTTGTACTTCAAACATATAAGCCTAAAGTACAAGGTATAATAATTGCAGCTGAGGGGGCAAAGGTTAGTAAGGTGAAATACAACATAGAGAAAGCCGTATCAAGTTTATATAATATATCAGTTGATAAGGTTAATGTATATCCTATGAATGGTTAGCATATAATTCAATAAGTAAAGAATGGGAGGAGTAAAAAAATGAACAAAAAACAATTTGGAATTATCTTTACACTACTTGGCTTAATAATTTGTGTTGGTCTTTTGGCAACAAAACTTAATAATGGAGGGCTAAATGATCCAGACGGATTAAGTCAAGCAGTAGCAAGAAATGATGAAGAAAAAGCAAAGGAGAATGAGGAAGAAACATCAACTCAAAATGATTTCTTCTATGACTCAAAGAGTGACAAAGAAAAGAAAGATCAAGAAACAATAGCTAACTTAAAATCAATAGCTGCAGATGCAAATACATCAAAAGAACAAAAGGCTAGTGCACAAAAAGAATTAGTACAAAAAACTAAACAAAAAGATAATGAAAATAGAATTGAAACAAGCATCAAGAATAAAGGAATAGAAGATGCAATATGTACTATTGAAGGAACTAAAGCAAAAATATATGTGAGAACAGAAGGAATTGATCAAAAAACAAGCGTTCAAATACAAGAAATTGTTCAAGATATTGCAAATATTAATGATGTTTCTATAGAAGTTAAGAAATAAATTCGTTGTAATGTAAAATCATATTTGATATAATAAGCATAAGATAAATAGTTTTGCATATGCAAAACCTAGGAGGTCGAATTTAATGGAAAGCTTCGATAATGAAAATGTTGGAATCGTAAAGATTTCAGATGAAGTTGTTTCAGTTATTGCTGGTATAGCAGCTGAAGAAATTGAAGGTGTTATGGAATTCCAACATGGAGTTACAAATAACATTTCACAACTACTAAAAGGAAAGAAGACATCAGGGAAAGCTGTTAAAGTAACTCTTGAAGAAGATAGAGCTAAGATTGAGATGGATCTTACAGTATTATACGGTGTTAAGATTCTGGATGTTGTAGCTTCAGTTCAAGAAAATGTTAAAAAGACAGTAGAGGCTATGACAGGATTAGTTGTTAGTAGTGTGGATGTGTATGTTCAAAACATATATCTACCTAAGAATTCAGAAAAAGAATCAAAGGAAATTTAATCTCACCCTCTGATAATCAGAGGGTGTTTCCTTGCTTGAATATATAATGTTTAATACTATTAGAATAAGTCTATAATAAGATTATAAGGAATCACTAGGAGGAAAAAATGAGCAGAAAATTATCAAGAGAAAAAGCAATGGAATTAATATTTAGTACAATGTTAACTAAGGAATCACATGAGGAAGCTATAGAAACATTCGTTGATAATTACGAAGGTAACATAAATGAAGTTGACTTAGAATACATAAAAGAAGTTTTAAAAGGTGTTGAAGAAAATAAAGAAGATATAGATACTTTAATAAAAAATAATCTTCAAAAATGGAAAATTGAAAGAATATCAAAAGTAAATCTTGCAATACTTAGACTTGCAGTTTATGAAATGAATTATTTAAATGATGTTCCAGAAAAGGTTGCAATAAATGAAGCTTTAGAAATAACAAAGAGATATTCTGATGAAAAATCAGTATCATTTATAAATGGAGTTCTAGATAAAATTTTTAAAGCAAAATAGGGGGTATTTATTTGGATAAAATAATAAATGGTAGAGAGGTTTCTAAGGATATAAAAGAAAATATTAAAAATTTTATAGAAGAAAGAAACTTAAAGGGGCTTAAATTACCTAAGATTGCATCAATATTAGTTGGAAATGATGGTGGATCAATATACTATCTAAATTCACAAGAGAAGGTAGCAACTTCTCTTGGGGTTTTATTTGATAAAATAATATTAGAAGATAGCATAAAAGAAGAGGAACTTAAAGATTTAATAAGAAAATTAAATCTAGATGATTCTGTACATGGAATAATGATTCAACTTCCACTTCCAAAAGGAATAAACGAAAAAAATATAATAAACACCATTTCACCTAAAAAAGATATAGATTGCTTAACTTATGAAAGTGTTGGTAAGCTATATTTAGGTGAGGAAGGGTTTAAACCATGTACTCCAAATTCAATTTTAACATTACTTAAAAGTAAGAAGATAGAACTTGAAGGAAAAGAAGTTGTGGTTTTAGGAAGAAGTAACATAGTAGGTAAGCCAGCTGTGCAACTACTTTTAAACGAAAATGCTACAGTAACTATTTGTCATTCAAGAACTAAAAATTTAAAAGAGGTTTGTAAAAAGGCAGATATATTAGTTGTTGCAATAGGAAAACCAAAATTTATTAATTCAGAGTATATTAAAGATGGTGCAGTTATAATTGATGTTGGTACATCATCCTTTGAAGGTAAAATTACAGGAGATGTTGATTTTGATGATGTTTTAGATAAAGTATCATTAATAACACCAGTACCTGGAGGTGTAGGTGCACTTACAACAACTCTTCTAATAAAAAATGTTTGTGAGGCAATTGAAAAAGATGAGAATTAAAATTTTAGGGGTTTCAGAGGTTAATAATTACATTAAAAAAACTATAGATAATGACTTTATATTAAATAATCTCTCTGTAAAAGGAGAGATTTCTAATTTAAAGTATCATTCTAGTGGACATATATATTTTTCATTAAAAGATGATTTAGGAAAGATAAATTGCATAATGTTTAAAAGTGATGCAGTTAATTTAGACTTTACTTTAAAAGAAGGATTAGAAGTTATAGTTAAAGCTAGAGCATCAATTTATCAAGCAACAGGAAGTCTTCAATTATACTGTAGAGAAATAGAGGAAAGTGGAGTTGGAACTCTTCATATTAAATTTCAAAAGCTTAAAGATAAGCTTTCAAAAGAAGGTCTATTTGATAACAAATATAAAAAAGAGATACCACAGAATATAAAAAGGTTAGGGGTTGTAACAGCTGATACTGGAGCTGCGATTCATGATATATTAAATGTTTCAAGAAGGAGAAATTCTTCTGTTGATATTGTATTATATCCTGCTAAAGTTCAAGGAGAAGGTGGATATAAAACAATAATAGATGGAATAAATTATTTTAATTTTAAAAAAACAGTTGATGTTATTATAATAGGAAGGGGTGGAGGTTCTATAGAGGAACTTTGGAACTTTAATGAAGAAGAACTTGCATATGCAATATTTAAATCAAAAATTCCTATAATATCAGCTGTAGGGCATGAAGTAGACTATACTATCTCAGATTTTGTGTCAGATTTAAGGGCTGCAACACCATCTCAAGCAGCAGAAATTGCTGTGGCAAATAAACAAGATATAGTTGTAGAGCTTTTAAATATAAAAACTTTACTAAACAAAAATGTTGATAGTATAATAAATAGAGAAAAAAATCGATTAGAATCTTTAGAAAAAATTTTATCTCTACATTCACCAATTGCTAAAATAAGCAATTCATATATTGAATTAGATAGGATAAAAAAAGATTTAAATAAAATCATTATAAATAGATTAAATGAGGAAAAAAATAAATTAAGAGAACTTAATATGCTTTTAATAGCAAATAACCCATTAACAATATTAGATAAAGGTTTTTCTATAGTTAAAGATGAAAATGGGGTTATAAAAAGCAAGGATGAACTTAAAGAAAGCAAAAATATTGAGATTATATTTAAAGATGGAAGTATAAAAGGGAAATTTAATCCTAATTAAAAAGGAGAAAAATATGGCGAAGAAAGTTAGTTATGAGGAAACACTTCAAAACTTAAAGGATACATTAGAAAATCTTGAAACCAATGAATTAAATATAGAAGATGCTATAAAAGAATACGAAAAAGGTATTAAATTAGTAAATAAACTTTATAAGACATTAAATACTTATGAAGGAAAAATATCTAAAGTAAGAGATGAAGAAGAAGTGGAGTTTGATTATAGTGATGAGTATTAATGATTTAAAATATGAAATAGATTCATATTTAAATGATTATTTTAAAGGTAAAGAAGGGTATAATAAAATAATTTATGATGCGCAAAGTTACAGCTTAAATGTTGGAGGCAAAAGAGTAAGACCTATCCTAACATTACTTTGTTATAGAGCATATACTGGTGAATGGAAAAATGCTCTTAAAATGGCATCTGCAATAGAGATGATACATACGTACTCTCTTATACATGATGATTTACCATGTATGGATGATGACGACTTAAGAAGAGGTAAGCCTACAAATCACAAAGTATATGGTGAAAATATGGCAGTTTTAGCTGGAGATGCGTTATTAAATGAAGCTATGATATTACTTATGGAAAATATCAAAGATAATGGTGAACATGCAATAGAAGCATCACTTGAAATATCTAAAGCTGCAGGATCAGATGGAATGATCGGAGGTCAAGTTGTTGATATTTTAGGAGAAGGAAGAAATATATCAGAAGACGAATTAAAGTATATGCATCTTAAAAAGACAGGTGAATTAATAAGAGCATCTATTGTATCTGGAGCAATTCTTGGTAAAGCTCCAAAAGAAGATATAAGAAAGCTTAATGAATTTGGTAAAAAACTAGGCCTAGTTTTCCAAATAAAAGATGATTTATTAGATGTACTAGGTAACGAAGAAAAATTAGGTAAGAAGACACATGCAGATGATGAAAAAGATAAGACTAATTTTGTATCTGTATACGGCATAGAAAAATGTAAAAATATGTGTAGATATATAACAGAAGAATGTATTGAAATACTCAATTCCCTAACGGTAAATACCGATACTTTAGTTGAACTTACATGTAACCTATTAAAAAGGGAATATTAAAAAGAGGGTTGGGATAGTATGAAGGATATTTTAAATGAAATAAAATCTCCTAATGACGTAAAAAATTTAACCATACCTGAGATGTATGAGTTATCAGATGAAATTAGAAGTTTTTTAATAGATTCAGTATCAAAGACAGGTGGTCACTTAGCATCAAATCTAGGTGTAGTAGAACTTACACTAAGTTTATTTAGTGAATTTGATTTAGAAAAAGATAAAATAGTTTGGGATGTAGGACATCAAACGTACATACATAAAATACTTACTGGCAGAAAAGATAGATTTGATAAACTTAGGAAATATAATGGGATGAGTGGATTCCCAAAAAGAAATGAAAGTAAATATGATTTCTTTGATACTGGTCATAGTAGTACATCAATATCAGCAGCACTTGGAATGGCACGTGCTAGAGATTTAAAAAAAGAAGATAGTAATATAATAGCTGTAATTGGTGATGGGGCTTTAACAGGTGGAATGGCATTAGAGGCATTAAATGATTTAGGATTTACTAAAACAAAAATGATTGTTATATTAAATGATAACCAAATGTCAATTTCAACAAATGTGGGAGGCTTATCATCATATTTAAATAAGATAAGAATAGAACCAGAATATAATAGATTTAAAGAAGGCTTAAACAAAAAACTTAAAAATACACCTTCAGGGAAAAAGCTTGCTAAAAAATTAGGTAAGTTAAAAGATAGTATAAAACAACTTATAGTTCCATCAATGTTATTTGAGGATATGGGAATAAAATATTTAGGTCCTATAGATGGACATAATATAGAAGAAATGAAAAAAATACTATCAAGAGCTAAGAATATAGATGGACCTGTTATAATTCATGTTGCAACTCAAAAGGGAAAAGGATACGAACTTGCAGAAAAGAGTCCTGATAAATATCACGGGGTATCTCCTTTTAATCTAGAAAATGGAGAACCTATAAATACGGCAAGATGTAATTATTCAAAAGTTTTTGGTAAAGCATTAGTAGAAATTGCAGAATCAGATGAAAGTGTAGTTGCAATAACAGCGGCAATGCCAGATGGTACTGGATTAAATGATTTTAGAAACAAATTTAAAGATAGATTTTTTGATGTTGGTATAGCAGAACAACACGCTGTAACACTTGCAGCGGGAATGGCTACATCCGGGATAAAGCCTGTATTTGCAGTGTACTCTACATTTTTACAAAGAGCTTATGACCAAGTTTTACATGATGTATGCATTCAAAATCTACCAGTAGTTTTTGCAATAGATAGAGCTGGAATAGTTGGAGAAGATGGAGAAACACATCAAGGCATTTTTGATATCTCATATCTTACAATGATACCTAATCTTACAATGCTTGCACCAAAGTGTTTAGATGAAGTTGATATTATGTTAAATTGGGCCCTAAAAAAAGGAACACCAGTAGCCATAAGATATCCAAGAGGCGGAGATATAATAGAAGGTCTTAAAGGATGTAATAGGTTGGAATTTGGAAAATGGGAAGTTATAGATGAAAGTCAAGATAGTAAAATTGCAATAATAGCAACTGGGAAAATGACTCAACATTCTATTTTAGCAAAAGAACTTTTAAATAAAGAAGGTATTTTCCCAAAAGTTATAAATGCAACATTTATAAAGCCATTAGATGAAGGAATGTTAAGACAGTTAGTAAATGATGGATATGATATAATAACTGTAGAAGATAATATAATTCATGGAGGATTAGGTTCAAGCATCTTATTATCTTTAAATGAATACGGATTTAAAGGGAAGTTTAAAGTATTAGGATATAATAATAAATTTATTGAACAAGGTGATATAGCAGCACTTTATAAAGATGCAAAACTAGATCCAAAAGGAATAAAGGAACAAGTAATAAAATTGTTAAATACAAGAGGAGAAAAAAATGTCAGATAAAAAAGAAAGACTTGATATTTTATTAGTAGAAAAGGGAATAATACCATCAAGAGAAAGAGCTAAAACAAATATTATGGCAGGAAAAGTATTTGTTGATGGTCAAAGAGTAGATAAAGCAGGGGCAAAAGTTAGTGTTACTGCTAATATTGAATTTAAAGGAGATACTATCCCTTATGTAAGTAGAGGTGGACTTAAACTTGAAAAGGCATTAAAAGAATTCCCACTTAAATTAGACGGTAAAGTTTGTATGGATATAGGGGCATCAACAGGTGGATTTACAGACTGTATGCTTCAAAATGGAGCAAGTAAAGTATTCTCTGTAGATGTTGGATATGGACAATTCGCTTGGAAACTTAGAACTGATGAGAGAGTTGTTTGTATGGAAAGAACTAATATAAGATATGTAACTCCAGAAGATATTGGAGAAAAATTAGATTTTGCATCTATAGATGTATCATTTATTTCTTTAAAAACAATAATGCCAGCTACTATAAATTTATTAAAAGATAATGGAGAAGTTGTAGCTTTAATAAAGCCACAGTTTGAAGCTGGAAGAGAAAAAGTAGGTAAAAAAGGAGTAGTAAGAGAAGAAAGTACTCATAAAGAAGTAGTTCTTGGAATAGTAAATTATTTATTAGAACATGATTTAAATGTTTTAGGAATAAGCTACTCACCTATTAAAGGACCTGAGGGAAATATAGAATATCTTGTATACTTCTCAAAGGATAAAAATAAAGAAAGTAATTTTAAGATGGAAGATATAGAAGCAGTAGTTTCTGCGTCACATACAGAAATATAAAGGCGGTGGATTATGGATCATATAGGTATTGCAATAAATCCATCAAAAGATCCTGAAGGAATTATTGTAAACTTAGTACTACAGAAATTAAAAAAAGTATTTAAAAATGCAAATATAGAAATTTTTAATACTTACAAATTAACATATAAAGATATATCAGAAGAGTTAGATGTTTTAATAGTTCTTGGAGGAGATGGTACATTATTAGGTGTAGCAAGAAAAATATCAAATAATTTAGATATACCTCTTTTAGGAATAAATATTGGAAATCTAGGATTTTTAAGTAGTATAGATATATCAGAAGTAGACAAAGCTTTATATAAACTTAAGAACAATATGTTTAAGATAGAAGAGAGAATGCTTTTAAAATGTAGTATTAATAATGTGAAAAAATCTGAACAAATTGCATTAAATGATATAGTTATAGCAAGAGGAACTTTGTCAAGAATGACTAAGTTTAATATATATGTAGATGATAAATACTATGCTTCTTTTAATGGAGATGGTCTAATTATTGCAACACCTACTGGTTCTACTGCGTATTCATTTTCTGCAGGGGGACCATTTATATATCCAGATTTGGATGTTATACTTATAACCCCAATATGTCCTCATACAAAAAGCATGCAAACAATGGTTTTAAGAGGCGATAGTAAAATAACAGTAAAGACATCTCACGAAGAAGAGGATGTTTATCTTACAGTTGATGGACAAAAGGTATATGAAGTTGATAAAAAGGCAACAATTGAAATAGATAGAACAGAAAAAGAAGCTAAGTTGATACAATTTGATGATTATGATTATTTTGAAGTACTTAGAACGAAAATTTTAAATAAATAATAGAATGAGATGGTGAGATACATTGAAATCAAAAAGACATGAAAAAATATTAGAAATAATTAAAAATAAAGATATAGAGACACAAGAAGAACTTGCAGAGGAATTAAAAAAATTAGGCTTTGATGTTACTCAAGCTACAGTTTCAAGAGACATTAAAAATTTAAAGCTTTTAAAAATGCAATCATCTACAGGTAGTTATAGATATGTTGTGCCAACAAAAGAGTCATCTAATATTTCTGATAAACTTGCAAATATTTTATCAAATGCAGTAACTCATGTTGAAAATGTTGATAAAATGGTAGTAGTAAAAACTTTTACAGGTGGCGCATCAGCTGCAGCTGAAGCTATAGATACATTAGGTTTTGAAGATATAGCTGGAACTGTTGCTGGGGATAATACAATTTTTATTCTAGTTAGAACTCTAAGTGGTGCGGAAGAAATAGTAGATAGAATAAAAAGTAGAATTGATCAATAAAAAGGTGATATAAATGTTAATTCAACTAAGTATTAAAAATTTTGCACTAATAGAGGATATTTCTATAGATCTAGGAAAAGGATTTAATATATTATCTGGAGAAACAGGCGCAGGGAAATCAATATTAATAGATGCGATTGATTATGTATTAGGTGGAAAATTTTCTAAAGATTTAATTAGAACTGGTGAAAATAAAACATCAGTTGAGGCTATATTTGATATAAAAGATAGTAATGTATGTAATGTATTAAATGAACTTGAAATAGAGTATGATGATACATTAATAATACTTAGGGAAACTTTAATAAGTGGTAAAAGTATTGTTAAGGTAAACGGTAAAAGCTTGATTGTAACACAACTTAAAAGAATAAGAGAAAAGCTATTAGATATACATGGACAACACCAAAATCATGATCTTTTAAATAGAGGTAGTCATGTTAATTATTTAGATAGTTACATAGGTTATGAAGTTGAAAAAGAAATTGCCGAATTTACAAAATTAAGAGAAGAGTTATTAAGCATAAAAGAAAAAATTAAATCTATAAGTGGTAATAAAGATAGTGAAAAACTTATTGATTATATAGAATTTCAAATAGAAGATATTGAAAAAGGAAAGCTAAAAATTGGTGAAGAAGAAGATCTTAGAGAGGAATTTAACATATTATCTAATGCAGAAAAAATAACTCATGGTATAAGTACTAGTTATAATTACTTAAGCTGCAATGAAGGATCTAATGTTCTTGAAACTTTATCAAAAGTTATATCAGAGCTTACATCTATTGAACAACACTTATGCAAAATAAAAGAAAAAAGAGAAGTTATAGAAGAAGCATTTTACAATATAGAAGAAGTATCACGTGAATTAAGATTCATGACAGAAGATATTCAATATGATGAAGCAGAACTTGAAAGAATAAATGAAAGATTATTTGTTATAAATAATTATAAAAAGAAATATGGTGGTTCTGTAGAAGCTGTTATAGAAAATTTTAATAATTTAAAAAAGAAACATGAAGAACTTATTCATGCTGAAGAAATAATAAAAGAACTTGAAGAAAAAGAGTCTTTAGTTCTTTCAAAAATGAGAATAATTGGAGAAAAAATAAGTAAAATAAGAAAAAAACATAGCAAGGAACTTGAGGATAAAATATTAAAAGAACTTGCTTATGTTGGACTAGATAAATCTAGGATGGAAATAGTAATAAATATGCAAGAATCATTTAATGAAAAAGGATTTGATGATGTTATATTTATGATTTCAACAAATCCTGGTGAACCATTAAAATCACTAGAAAAAGTATTATCCGGTGGAGAACTTTCAAGAATAATGCTAGCACTAAAATGTGTTTTTGCAGATAAAGATGATATTGAAACTCTTATTTTTGATGAGATAGATACTGGAATAAGTGGCCAAGTTGGACAAAGAGTTGGAGAAAAGATGTACCAAGTTTCAAAAAATCATCAAGTACTTTGTATAACACATCTTCCACAAATAGCGATTTTATCTGATCATCATTATTTTGTATCAAAAGAAGTAATAAATGAGAAAACTTTCACAAAGATAAGACTTTTATCTAATGATGAAAAAATATATCAAGTTGCAACTATGTTAGGTGGAGATAGTGTAAGTAATGCAACTTTGGAAAATGTAAGAGAAATGTTTGAAAACTCTAATATAAAAAAAATGCAATTAAAAGCTTTATAATACATATCTTAAAGGATATATGGAAAGAATAAAACTGCAGAATTTCTGTGGTTTTATTTTTTTATTTTAAAAAATTTTGTCTATTATAGTAAAGTTAATACAGAATATAAGGCATGTCTAGAGGGTAACTTAAGATTAGAAGGCAAAGGAGGAGAAGAGATGAAAAAGAGAATTATAAAATCAATCAGTTTTTTTATGACATTTATAGTTTTACTAATGTTAACTACTATTTTTACTCTTAAAGATATGCCTGATAAGGTATATACGAATAAAGATGTAGAAACGACTTCAGTATTTAAAGATATCAATCCTTTAGGATATGTGAAGCATAATGGGAATAAAGTTGATATTAGCTTTATGGGCTTAATTCCTCTAAAGTCTGTAGAAGTACATAGTGCAAAAGATCTAAAGTTATATCCAGGTGGAACGAGTGTAGGTGTCAGACTTTCAGCAAATGGAGTCTTAGTAGTAGGATTTTCTGATTTAGTAAAAGAAAATACGACTACAGAGAGTCCCGCAAAAGAATCAAATATAGAGCTTGGAGACTTAATTACTCAAATAAATGGTAAAAGGGTTTATACAAGTAAAGAAGTTTTAAAATTAATAAAAAATTCTACTAAAGATAAAGCCATGTTAACAATAGAAAGAGATGGTAAAACATTAAATAAAGAAGTTACATTAAAAAAAGAAGATGATGAATATAAATTAGGTTTGTGGGTTAGAGATTCTACTGCAGGAGTTGGAACACTTACTTTTTATCATGAAGCAAGTGGAAATTTTGGAGCGCTTGGACACCCTATAACAGATGGAGATACAAATACTAGATTTACAGTAAAGTCTGGAGAATTACTTGATGCATCAATAATTAGTTTAAGAAAAGGTGAAAAAGGATCTCCCGGAGAATTAAAAGGAATTTTTACAAATGAAGATGAACCAATAGGAAATATTAAGAAAAATACACAATGCGGAATATTTGGTACAAAAGAAAATAAAAATATATCAAAAAATTTAAAAAATCCTATGCCTGTAGGATTTAGAGATGAAGTGAATATTGGTAAAGCAAAAATAATAACAACAATTGATGAAAAAGGTCCAAAAGAATATGAGATTGAAATAGTCAAAAAGTTAAATCAAGAAGTAAAAGGACCCAAAAGTATGATAATTAAAGTAACGGATAAAGAGCTCTTAGAAAAAACGGGTGGTATTATACAAGGTATGAGTGGAAGTCCTATTATACAAGATGGAAAGATTATAGGTGCAGTGACACATGTTCTTATAAATAAACCTGATGTTGGATATGGAATATATATTGACTGGATGTTACAAGATGCAGGAATAATTAAATAAATTATATAATAAGGTAAGATAAAATTTTGTCTTACCTTATTGTTTTAATCGTAATAAAGAAGAAAAGATATATAAAACAAAAATATTTGGAAAAAATTTACTGAAACCTATAGACGAAATAATATAAGTAGTGTATAATTTACAAATAGTGGGATATGTTTAAAATACAAACTAAAATAATAAATTAAATTGAGTATTTCTACAATAATTTTCGCATATAAATAATAAAAAGGATTTTTTTAATAAATGTCGAATAGTTAAAACTAGAAAAAATTTATTAAGTAGGTTGTTATTTGAATTTATAGTGATAATAGTTGTAGAATATAAAATGGATAAAGGGGAGAAGAACATGGAAGATTCAAAAATATCTGTACTTATAGCCGATGACAATAAGGAGTTTTGTAGTATTTTAAATGATTATTTATTAAATCAAAAAGATATTGTCGTTACAGGTATAGCAAAAGATGGAAGGGAAGCTTTAACTTTAATAGAGGCAAAAAAACCAGATTTAGTGGTTTTAGATATAATAATGCCACATTTAGACGGATTAGGAGTACTTGAAAGATTAAATAATATGAATTTAGAAAAGAGCCCAAGAGTTATTGTATTATCAGCAGTTGGCCAAGATAAAATAACTCAACAAGCTATAACATTAGGTGCTGATTATTATGTTGTAAAACCATTTGATATGGATATTTTCACAAAAAGAATAAGAGAAATGTTTAATACTGGCGTAAGTAAAAATACTAATGTAAGCAGACAACAAACAGGTATGTCAGCTAGTGAAATGGTTTCACATAGCTCTACTATTTCATACAATGAGCCAGTAGATCTTGAAACAGAAATAACTAGTATAATACATGAAATAGGAGTTCCAGCTCATATTAAAGGATATATGTACTTAAGAGAAGCTATAACTATGGTTGTTAATGATATGGAACTATTATCAGCTGTTACTAAGGAATTATACCCATCAATAGCTAAGAAATATAACACAACAGCAAGTAGAGTTGAAAGAGCAATCAGACATGCTATAGAAGTTGCTTGGGGTAGAGGACAAGTTGATGCCATAAATAAATTATTTGGATATACAATTCATAATGATAAAGGTAAGCCAACTAACTCAGAATTTATCGCAATCATTGCAGACAAATTAAGACTTAAAAATAAAGTATCTTAAATGGCTTGGTTGAGCCAAAGGTGATTTTATTTATACCAATAAATAATTGAAATCACTCAAAAATCATCATATAAATGTAACTAAATAATAATTACAAGATTAGAAGATACCTTCTATTTATTGGGTTATTGAAACTTAATAGATAGGAGGTATTTTTTTACCTATATAAGTAAAAAACTAGGGATATAAAATGGAATTTTATATTTACAGAGGCTAAAAGTAAATTAGATTAAAATATATATCAAATATATTTTAACAAAATTACAGAAAAGTTACTTAATATTATGCCTAAAGCATATATAAGTTACAATAAATAATTAAAAAAAGAGTGACTTAGGAAGCTAATTTCAGTAGTATAAGATGTTAAGTGATTTATTTAAATTTTTCTAAACTTAGAGACAATGTTATTGAAAAATAATTACATATTATTATAATTATATTAAAGTTCGCAATTGTTATATTATGAGAATAACGAACGTTTGTTTGTAGGAGGTCTATTATGAGTAAACTAACAACTATTAATACAGAAAAGTTTTCAGTTGAAAGAAAACTTATATCTTATATGACAACAAAATCTTGGCAAAGAATACCACACGTATCTTATATGTATGAGCCAGATGTTACAGATTTTATTGATGAATTTAGAAAATTAAAAGCAGAAGATGACTCATTTAAAAATGTTTCAATCAATTCATTAATGTTAAAAGTATTTTCTGAAGGATTGAAATTTGCACCAAAGTTAAATGCTCATATATCATATAATCAGAGTACTGGTGAAGGAGAAATTCGTACAATTAAAGATATTAATGTAAATATGCCTTGGATTTTACCAAATGGAAAAATGATGACTATAAGTATAAATAATATTGAAGAAATGTCCTTATATGAAATTAATAAATATATTAAAGAGGATTTAGGTCAAAAAATTTCAAATATGGATTCAAAGTCTTTATCTAAATCATTTTCAGATAAAATAAACTTTAATACTATAGACAGTATAATAAGTGGAGAACGTAAAATTTCTGAAGGTAATAATGGTGAAAATAAATCAAAGTTACCTTTAGAAATTGGGACTATAACTATATCAAATATTGGGTCTACATATAGAGACCAAAGAGGTGCTATTACCTTGTTAGACATTATTCCTCCACAAGTTTGCGTAATAGGATTTGGTGCAATTTTAGAAAAACCAGGTGTATATATTGATGAAAATGGAGAAAAGGCTATTGGCATTCGTAAGACATTACCAATATGTTTAGCTTTTGATCATCGTGCATTAGACTTTAGAGAAATTATACCTTTTATGAAAAAGTTAGATAGTATATTTGAAAATCCAAATATATTGAAAAGTTTTTAATTATTTTATTATTATGAATTTCCATAACAGAAAGATATTTAAAAATGATAGTAAATGGAGATTAAGATAAACTATTTTAAAATTACGTTAAAAAAGATTCTGAAATCATCGTAAAAATTATAAGTAATATTAACAACTAAGAATAAATTAATATATAGTTAATAATTTTTTAAGCTTTTAAAATTATAATTATAAATATATAATGTTAATAAAAACAAATTAGCTTATAGAGAATGGAGAAAAATATGAAAGCAAAAAAAATATTAACAGCAATAACATTAGCAACATTAATAACAACTAGTACGCCAATATTTGCATACGCAGATCAGTTTAATGTTGTTACACTTGGAGAAAATTTAACTAAAGAACAAAAAGATAATATGTTAAAGTACTTTAATGCAAAAGAAGGGACTTATCAATTAATAACAGTAAATAATAAAGAAGAAAGAGAAGCATTAAAAGGAATTGCAACACCAGCTGAAATAGGAAGTAAAACAATATCATGTTCATATGTACAACCTACTAAAGCAGGTTCAGGAATAAATGTAAAAACAGTAAACTTAACATGGGTAACAGCATCTATGATATCTAACACATTAGTTACAGCAGGAATAAATGATGCAAATGTTATAGCAGCTGCACCGTTTCAAGTTTCAGGAACAGGGGCATTAACTGGAATATTAAAAGGATTTGAAGATTCAACTGGAAAAGAATTAAATAAAGAAAAGAAAGAACTTGCAAATAAAGAGTTGGTTACTACTGGAAATATAGCAAAGGATGAAAATGTTGGACAAGAAAAGGCTGCAGGAGTAGTTAACGATGTTAAGACAGAAGTAATTAAAGATAAAGTAAAAGATCCAGAGCAAATTAACAATATAATAAATAATGTAACTAATAACTACAAAATAGAATTAAGTAAAGAACAACAACAAGAATTAAATGATCTTATGGTTAAAATAGGTAAACAAGGATATAATTATGATGAATTAAAAAGCACTTTAAATGACATTGGTGAAAATATAAAAAATACTTTACAAGAGTCAGGACAAGCTATAAAAGATTCAGGGTTCTTCCAAAACTTATGGAATGGAATTAAAAATTTCTTCAGCGGAGATAAAGAAGATAATAAAAGCGAACAAAGTGAAAATGTAGGAATTTTAAATGAAACTAATAATGAAGCATTAGGTGATAATGCAGTTGTTACAGGTAATAATAAAAATATTGAAGGTGTAACAAATCAAAACAATGAAGAAAACACAAAACAAAATGACGAAGGTATTATAGAGAAGATAGTTAATTGGTTTAAAGGATTATTTAATTAAAAAGTCTAGCATCAGTTAGTAGAGAAATTTCTACTAATCTGATGCTTTTTATTTATAAAATTGTGAAGAAGGTAAATATTAGATATAATAATATTAAATAAAAATAAAAAGGAGAAAATATATGGATTTAGTTGAAAAAATAATTAATGAAGAATTAAAATACGAAGGTAACTTTTTAAAATTTACAAGTTTAGATGTTGAGTTACCAGACGGTAATAAAGGAAATAGAGATATTATAAGACATCCTGGAGCTTCAGCAATACTTGCTTTCTTAGATGATGAGACAGTTTTATTAGTAGAGCAATTTAGAGCAGCTTTAGATAGAGTCCTTATAGAGATACCAGCAGGTAAACTAGAAAAAGGTGAAGATCCAAAAGTATGTGCAATAAGAGAACTTGAAGAGGAGACAGGATTTAAATCTGATAATATAGAATATTTAGGTAAAATAGCAACAGGTGCAGGATTTACTGATGAACAGATAAATATTTTTAAAGCAACTAACTTATACAAAGGTGTAAAAGGTGGAGATGAAGATGAGTTTATTAATGTAAAAGCATATAAACTATCTGAAATAAAAGAAATGATAAGGCGTGGAGAAATAATAGATGCTAAAACAATTTCAGCATTTATGTATATATAAGAATTAATGCAAGTACTTTTAATTAGGTACTTGCATTTTATTTACATATATATCCTTAGGTTGTAAGAATATATTGGCATTTTAAATCATAATATTATTTATAACAACTTTAGGAGGATAGAAAGATGAAGGAAATGGCTAAAAAAATAGGCAATGCATTCGAAGAACATAAAATATATTATTTATTAGTATTATTATTCTTTTGCGTTGGTATAGTCCTTGGTGTATGTGCTGTAAAAAGCATGAATGTGACAGATAGGCAAGACCTTACAAGTTATTATACAAGTTTCGTAAATAGTATTGGAAAAAAGCCAATAGATTATGGAATTTTGTTATTAGATGTACTTAAAAAGAATATACTTTTAATAGTACCAATAATAATATTTAGTTTTACATTCTTTGGAGCTCCTATAATATTAGGAATAGATCTAATAAAAGGATTTACAATAGGATATACATTTACTTTTTTATTGACTACTTTTAATGGAAAGGGGCTAGGAATAGCACTGAGTTCTATAATACCACAAAATATAATTTATATTCCGTGTTTAATTGCTTTAAGTATTATGGCTCTTAGTTTATCAACTACTAAATTTAAAGAAAAATTTATAAGAAAAACACCTATTAAAAATTTAATATTTTATAAAGGTGGATTAAATATAATAATCATATTATTGTGCATATTTATAATTGGAATAGTAGTAGAAACATATATTTGTCCAAACCTTATAAAATTTGTATTAACTAAATTTTATTTATAAAAAATATGTAAGCAAAAGAAAAATAAAGGAAAACTAAAAAAAATGTCGAATATATATAATAGCAATGGTGTAGGAGAGAGTAATGTTAGAAATTATTGAAAGTTATAAAGGGTATTTATTAAGCAATGAAAAAAGCGAAAATACTGTATATGCTTATGTTACAGACGTAAACTTATATATTAAATTTCTAAAATCAAAAGATATGGAAATTTATACAAGCGATGATGTAGCTATAAAAGCTTATATACAACATTTATTAGAAGATGGTAAATCAGAAAGGTCTATAAACAGAATAGTTATAAGTTTAAGAAGTTTTTATGGTTTCTTAAAAAATAGTGGTAAAATAAGTGATGTTCCAAAGATATCATACAAAAGCAGTAAAAATAATAAAAAGTTACCACAAATATTAACTATAGAAGAAGTAGATAAGATTATAAAATCAATTGAGAAAAATGGAGTTAAGGGTATAAGAGATAATGCGTTATTAGAACTTATGTATGCAACTGGAATGAAAGTATCAGAACTTATATCTTTAGATGTTGAAGATGTAAATTTAGATTTATCATTTGTAAAGTGTACTGACAATAAACATTATGAAAGATTAATTCCAATAGGAAGAAGTGCAATAAGAGCACTTGAAGAATATATGTTAGTTAGGGATGAAGTTGCAGAAAGTGGAGTTAATAAGTTATTTGTCAATTTAAATGGTAAAGGTCTTACAAGACAAGGAATATGGAGAATTGTTAAAGAATACTCTCACAAAGCAGGTATAAAAAAGGATGTAAATTTAAATACTTTTAGACATTCTTTTGCAGTTCATATGCTTCAAAATGGAGCAAATGTACGAGCTGTACAAAAACTTTTAGGAAATCAGGTATTAACATATATGGATACCTATTATGAAATAATAAATAGCGATAAAATTAATTTAGTATACAAAAATGCTCATCCAAGAGCATAAATAGTTAAAAATCAAAAGATTAGAAAGAGATATGAGGGGAGAATTGCGATGTATAAAAATATACTAGTGTCATTAAGCAAATTTAGAATTAATAGACATAAATACGCAAGTCTTTACAGAGTTTTTGAATTTTGTGATAAATTTAAAATAGAGCTTAAAGTGGATTAGATAAATATTATATGGTTTATATAATCCACTTAGAGCTTTAAAGTTTAAGGTTTTAAATACATAAAGAAAACGATTAAACTAAAGAGATAAAAATTATATTTTAATATAAAAATTCTATAAGTATACACTAAGGAGGATTTAGAGAATTATGAGAATGTATGATTTAATATTAAAAAAAAGAAATGGACAAGAATTAACAAAAGAAGAAATTGATTTCTTTGTTCAAGGATATACTAAAGGAGAAATACCAGATTATCAAGCATCAGCTTTGTTAATGGCAATATTCTTCAATAAAATGAATAAAAGAGAAACTGCTGATTTAACAATGTCAATGGTTAATTCAGGTGATAAATTAGATTTATCAAATATAGAAGGCATAAAGGTTGACAAACACTCAACTGGTGGAGTAGGTGATAAAACAACAATATGTTTAACACCACTTGTAGCCAGTTGTGGAGTTCCAGTTGCTAAGATGTCAGGAAGAGGACTTGGACATACTGGAGGTACTATAGATAAATTGGAGTCATTTAAAGGTTTTTCAGTACAATTAGATCAAAAAGAATTTATGGATAATGTTAATGAAAAAGGAATAGCAGTTGCTGCACAAACAGGTCATTTAGCACCTGCGGATAAAAAGATATATGCACTAAGAGATGTAACAGCTACTGTTGATAATATGTCACTTATAGCATCAAGTATAATGAGTAAGAAAATAGCTTCTGGTTCAGATGCAATAGTTCTTGATGTAAAGGTTGGAGATGGTGCTTTTATGAAGACACCAGAAGATGCTAAAGCTTTAGCTAGAGAAATGGTTGACATAGGAAAGAATGTGGGAAGAAAAACAATAGGTGTTATATCAGATATGGACCAGCCATTAGGATATGCAATTGGAAATGCAATAGAGGTAATTGAAGCAATTGACTTATTAAAAGGAAATGGACCTAAAGATCTTTTAGAATTAACTTTAACACTTGGAAGCAATATGCTTATATTAGCTGGAAGAGTTAAAGATGAAGAAGAGGGTAGAAAACTTTTAAAAGAAAATATTGAAAATGGAAAAGCATTAGAAAAACTTAAAGAGTTTATAGAAGCGCAAGGTGGAGATTCTTCATATGTTGATGATGTAAGTAAATTCCCACAAGCTAAATATATAATAGAAGTAAAATCTAATAAATCAGGATATATAAACAAAATAAATGCTGAAAGATTAGGTCTTATAGCTATGGAACTTGGTGCTGGTAGAGCAACAAAAGAAAGTATAATAGATTTAGCAGTAGGAATTAAGATTTTAAAGAAACGTGGAGATAAAGTAGGAAAGGAAGATGTATTAGGATATATTTATGCAAATGACTTAGAAAAAGCTAATAAAGCTAAAGAAGATCTTTTAGAAAATATTGAAATTAAAAATGAAAAAGGTAAAGAAATTCCTTTAATATATGATATAGTTAAATAATTTATATAAAGAGCTTAGATTTAAATCTAAGCTCTTTCTGCATTCTCTTATTGGAATAAATTATAAATAAATATATATTTTACTTGGTGATAAATTTTCATCAAATGGAAACAATAATTTTGAGAGGAGGATACAGAAGATGAAAAATATTTATAAAAAACTTATGAAAACAATTAGTATAGCATTAATATTCTTAATGCTACCAACTACATCAATTCTCGCATTTGCAAATGATAAAGATAAAAAAGAAGGTGGTATGAACATAGAGGCAAAATCTGCATTCTTAATTGAGCCTAAAACAGGTAAAGTTATCTATGAAAAAAATCCAGATGAGAAATTTGCACCAGCATCAGTTACTAAAATAATGACTATGTTACTTGCTATGGAAGCTGTCGATTCTGGAAAAATATCACTTCAAGATAAAGTTACATGTAGTGAAAATGCCAAAAAAATGGGCGGAAGCACAATGTTACTTGACACTGGTGAAATAAGAAGTGTAGAGGATTTATTCAAAGGTATTGCTATTGCATCAGGTAATGATGCTGCAGTTGCAATGGCTGAATATTTAGCTGGATCAGAAGAAAGTTTTGTTGAACTTATGAATAAAAGGGCTTCAGAACTTGGTATGAAAAATACTACATTTAAAAACTGTACAGGATTACCAGCAGATGGTCACGTGTCAACTGCAAGAGATATTTCATTAATGTCTAAAGAACTTTTAAAGCATGATAAAATATTGAAGTACTCAGGGACTTATATGGAAACAATATCTGAGGGAAGAAAATCTCCAATTGAACTTGTAAATCATAATAAATTAGTAAGATTCTTTAAAGGTTGTGACGGATTAAAGACAGGTTATACATCAGAAGCAAAATATTGTATATCAGCTACTGCAACAAGAGATGGAGTAAGAATGCTTGCAGTTATTATGGGAGCTCCTACTTACAAGATTAGAAATAGAGATGCAAGTATATTATTAAATCATGGATTCTCAAGATTTGTAGGAAAGAAAATAGTAAGTAAAGACGAAGAAATAGGAAATGTATATATGGGTGAAAATACAGATAAGTTCTTTACTGCTAAAGCTAAAAATGATCTTATAGCAACAGTAGAAAAAGGTAATAATGGAAAATTAGAAAAGAAAATAGTTATAAAGGATATGAAGGACCAATATCAAGCAGGAGAAACAGTAGGTAAGTGTGAAGTTTATCTTGGTGATAATAAAGTTGGTGAAGTAGACATATATTCAGATAGGGATGTAAAAAAACCAAATATATTTGAAAAAGCTAAATTTAAAGTTAAAAATATGTTTGGAAAATCAGAAGAAAAATAATAAAGCTAAAGGAATCATATATTTTGTATGATTCCTTTATTTTTTAATTTAAAAACACTGATATATAGTGTATAATTATAATGTTATTTTAGTGAGAGGTGGGAGCAAAAATGGAATTGCCTAAGATAAAAGTAGCTGATTTTGAAGGCCCCTTTGATTTATTGTTACATCTTATAAAAAAGAATAAAATGAATATATATAATATTGAGATATATAAGATTACTAATCAATATTTAGCATATTTAGATACAATGAAGGAAATGGATCTTGAGATAACATCAGAATTTATAGTAATTGCAGCTACATTAATTGAAATTAAATCAAAAAGTCTTTTACCTAAAGCTAAAGTAGAAGAAGAATTAGAAGAAGATATAGAAAAAAGACTTGTAGAGAAATTAATACTTTATAAAAAAATTAAAGCATCTACAGAATATTTTAAATCTATTTCTCTAAAAATAGGTACTACATATTCAAAAAAGCCTGAAATAATTCCAGAAGCTAAGGATTGCAAAGTAAATAATGAAGATATATTTAAAAATATTACATTAGTTGATTTATATAATATGTATAATAAGTTATTAGAAAATTATACAAAAAAGCATAATAAAAATAATGTAATACAGAAAAATATAAGTGTAGATCTTTACAAGATAGAAGATAAATATGATTATTTACTACATAGAATAAAGCAAAGTAAAATACAAGATTTTAATACTATAATGGAGTCATGTGAGTGTAAACTAGAATGTGTAGTTACATTTTTAGCATTACTTGAGCTTATAAAACAAAGACTAGTAAAAGTATATCAAACTACAAGTTTTGGAGAGATAATAATAGAAGGATGTGATGAAAGTGGAGAAGATGAACGTAACACAATTTGAGTTTAAAGAAATATCAAAAAAAGAACCACTAAAAGCAATAATAGAAGCTATGCTTTTTGTAAGTGGTGAGCCACTTTCCTTAAGAGATATAGCGGTAAATCTAGAAATTACCCCAAAGTATACGGAAGAAATTCTAGGTGAAATGATGCTAGATTATGAAGTATCTAATAGGGGTATAAAACTTATACAAATTAATGGAGCATATCAATTAGTTACTAAAAGCGAATATAGTGATTATATTCAAAAATTACTTAAGAAAAATAGAAGGCAATCATTAAGTCAGGCATCATTAGAAAGTTTATCAATAATTGCTTATAAGCAACCAATTACTAGGGTGGATATTGATGAGATAAGAGGAGTTAAATCAGATAGTGCCATTCAAAAATTAGTTGAAAGAGAACTTGTTGCGGAAGTTGGACGTTTAGAGGTACCAGGAAGACCAATACTATATGGAACAACAGATGAGTTTTTAAGACAATTTGGACTAGCTGCAATAGATGAATTACCTTCATTAGACTTATTCGAAGAAGTAGAGTCTGATGATGAATTAATGGAAGAGATTGTTTTAGATACTACAGAAGAATAAAAAGAACTGCTACTTTTTAGTAGCAGTTCTTTTTATTCTTAATTATCTTCTGTAAAATTTCTAAATTCATTATTGCCGGTATCAGGTACAGATGAATGATCGTAATTATTAGGGGCATGACACTTATCATTTGAGTTGTTGATTTCTTCATGGTTAGAATTATTATGTTTTTTTTGCATTGCTTTTCCACATAAATCTTTAAACATTTCAAATACTTGAGGAACTGTATCTACAATTCTATCATAAGTAGTATCTTGTTCTACAGGTAGTAGTCTTACGGAATTTTCTCTAACAACTAAAAAAGCTACAGGTTTTACTGATACACCAGCTCCAGAGCCTCCACCAAATGGATAATCTACTTGGAAGTCTGAAGAAACTTTATTTTGTGAATCAAACTCACTACCACCTGATGCAAAACCAAAAGATACTTTAGATATAGGAATTATATAGGTTCCATCTCTAGTTTCAACAGCATCACCTATTATTGTATTAACGTCAACCATATCTCGTATGTTTTCCATTGTACTTTTCATTAAGTTTTCAATTGGATGTTCTTTATTCATAATCTCCCTTTAAAAAGGGCCACCTCCTTAACTTGTAAATAAGTTTTTAAAAATATAACTAACATATAAATAACTTTCCCTAGGGATAGAAAAATTATACTTTTACAATAAAAATTGATATTAAATGTATCCTTAAAAACTGGTTTAATATTTAATTTGGATTTTTTTACTTTAAAAGGAATATTTAGTCCGCAATATATAAAAGAAAATAAGGTTGATAATATTCCGTAAAATATTGCTGTATTAAATGAATCAAATAATGAATAAGATAACTCACCATTAAACTTTATTTTAGGTTTATACCTATTTCTTTTTAAATTAAATATAAATTTTTTTAAAAAAAGTTTATAAAAGTTAAAGTCAATATTGCCATTATCTATTGATGTACGATCTATTAATTTATTTAATTTACGATTCACGTATTTATTTATTTTTTTTGATTTTTTACTAGATATTATATTAAAGTTATAAACTTTAATATAATAATTATTATTAGAATAGAACATACTAATTTTAATAGGAATTGGTATTAAAATTAGTAGTAACAATATAATAATTACCAAAATTAAAATTTTCATCTTTATCCTCCATATAAAGTATTATGTTCAACCACTAGGAAAAATATACTAGTCAATAATACTGCATATTAATTAAATTTTATTGCAAAATAAAAATGAGGTGATTTTATGAGAAAGCTTAAACAAAGTGTTAGCTTTATATTTATTATTTGCTTAATATTAAACTTGATAACAATAAATACATATGCTACAGAGGTTGATAATAAAAATAACTTAAGAGTATCTGCAAGAAGTGCAATAGCAGTTGAAAGAGAAAGTGGTCAGATATTATTTGAGCAAAATGCTTATGAAGTTATACCAATGGCAAGTACCACAAAAATATTAACGGCTCTTGTTGCAATAGAAAATGGTGATTTAAATGAAATATTAGAAGTCTCAAAAAATGCAGCCTCAGTTAGAGGATCTAAGGTTGGATATCAACCTTCAGAAAAAATATCATTAAGAGAATTATTGTATGGTCTTATGTATAAATCAGGAAATGATGCGGCTATAACTATAGCGGAAGGTCTTGGTGGTTCAGTAGAAGGTTTTGCCGATATGATGAATCATTTTGCTAAGGGGATTGGGATTGTAGATTCACATTTTCAAACTCCACATGGATTAGATAAAGAAGATCATTATTCTTCAGCATATGACTTAGCTTTATTATCTTCAAAAGCTATGGAATATGAGGAATTTAGAGAAATAGTTGGAACGAAATCTATTACAAAAGATAAATATAATTTTACAAGAGATTATAATAATATTAATAAAATATTATTTAAAATACCAGGCGCTAATGGTATAAAGACAGGTTATACAGGTGGAGCAGGAAAATGCTTAGTATCGTCAGTTAACTATTCTGGAAAAGATATTATAATTGTTGTACTTAACTGTGCAGACAGATGGAATCAAACTGAGAAAATATTTAATCATGTTAAAGGAAAATATGCATTCAACTCTAGTAATATTAAGCAGTTAGTTAAGGATAAAGGAAATGATGTGCTTAGTACTATAACAAAGGAAGAGAGAGTAACAAATGCTTTTTCTCAGGATTCAACACAGTATGAGATCGACGTTTTTAAGCCATACATAGATATCAAAGAAGGAGAAGTTATAGGAGCTTTTAAGGTAGAAGAAAACAATAAAAAAGTTATGGAACATCCATTAAAATCTGAAAAAGAAATGAAACGTACAGATTTTCTAAATGTACTTAATTTAGATTAATTTTATTAAAAAGGTGTGTTTATTAAAATATAAACACACCTTTTTAATATTTTCAATTTAAGTGTCAACAAAATTAGAGTGAAAAAATATCCTAATATAAAGATCAATTTTTAAGGAGCAACAATGATTAGAGAAGCAACAGATTGTATTGATGCAGGAAGCGAATATTGTCCTTGTAAGCTAGCTGAAATGGGAGAATGCATACTTTGTTCACAAATGCATGGAGAATGCTTTTGCGACTGCTTAAATTGGAAAGGTGTATGTATATACCAAGAATTTTCAAATAACGGTATGAAAGCTAAAGAAGGTAGAGAAAAATACAGCTCAAAAATATTAGATTATTCTAACTTTAATAATGAACTTATAATTATTAAATTAAGTGTAACTCATAAACTTGCAGTAGATCTTATAAATCCAGGCGGTTATGTATTTTTATGTCCAGATTTAGAAAAATATTTTGATACTCCAATATCAGTTATGGAATCTGATACAGAGAATAATACATTAACAGTAGCTATTGAAGTAAGAGGAATTAAAACTAAAAAATTACTTGAATTAAAAGTAGGTGATACTTTAGATATAAGAGGTCCTTATTGGAATGGAATATTTGGGTTGAAAAATATAGAAAAACAAAAAGGAACAGATTGTTTAATCCTAGCTAGAGGAATGGGATTAGCACCTATGATGCCACTTGTAAGAAAATTATATTTACAAGAATGTAATGTAAATATTGCTGTTGATAATGGAGGCTTTAAAGAAGATTTTATTACAGGATATTTAGAAAAATATAAAGTAAATACTAAAGAAGGAAATCTGTTAGACAGAGGAAATTTATCGGAGTTTTGTAAGGAATTAATAGATAAAAATATTAATTCAGGAGTTAAATATATTCATATTGCTGGAGCTGATATATTGACATTTAAAGTTATAGAGTATTTAGATAGTTTAGACAGAAAAGATGTCCTTTTATCTTGCTGTAATAACTTTAAAATGTGCTGTGGTGAAGGTATATGTGGTGCATGTACAGCTAGATATAAAGGACATAGAGTTAAGAGATTTTGCAAAGTACAAACAGATCCAAGAAGTATCTTTGAAGAGAGGAGATTAATATGAAGGTAGTAATTATTGGTGCAGGATGGGCAGGATGTGCTGCGTGGAATAATTAGCAATCATTAAATATAATTTCGATAGATTGATCTCCATCAAATATAATTTCTTTAATTAAACTTCTAATAAATACTTGTTTTTGATCTAAAGGTAAAGAATCAAAATTTTTTAATAAAATATTTAATCTTTTCTTCAAGATATCAGAATTAATAGTTTCATTTTCTAAAATACTTTTTTTATTCAGATCTAATAATTCGTTATTTAAGTTAGAATTTTCTAAGGCTAAGTTATTAATCTTATCGTTAAGAATAATTAGTGTATTACCATTTACATATAATAGTTTTTTAGATAAATTATTTATAGATAAATTATTAGATTGAATTTTATTTTTTATAGACTTAATTTTATTATTTAAATCATTATGTTTTGTATTATTAATAATATGTTCTTTAAGTAAGTCTTCAGAAATTTTTATATTTAATAATTCCTTTAATATATATTCCTCGGCTAAATCAACTCTTAAAGATTTTTTATTATTACAAACTAAATTTTTATTTACTTTAGATGTACATCTAAAATAAAAAGATTTACTTCCATCCTTACGTTTTCTGCCAGAACTTATAAACATGTAATTTCCACAAGAACATTTAACTAAATGAGATAAAAAAGAATTAGTAGATGTTCTAGGTTTTGCTTTTTTACTACGTTTAGAAAGTTGATTATTAGCTTTTATCCATAAACTAGAATCAACTATTCCTTCATGTTCACTTACCGCTACAAACATATTAGATGAATTATTTAATTTTTGACCATTTTTTCGCGGTCTTCTTCCGTAGGATAAATATCCTTTTCCATTTATTTGTCCATATACTTTAAAACCAATAGATTCTAAATAATTTTTTGAAGCAATATCAGATTTTAAGTAAGTAGGATTTTGAATTATATTTAAAATAGTTTTAGGATTCATATTTAGCTTTTTTCCTATTTGGGTTGAAGTAAAGCCTTTAGCACATAGTTCAAATATTGAAATAATGTTATTACATTCTTCATTTATTAAATTTAAATAAGTAGATTTTTTACCATTAATCACTTTAGTAATAGATTTATATCCAGTAGGAGGAGTTCCACCACTCCATCTACCTAATTTAGCAAGTTCATACATATTATCTTTTACTCTTTGTTTTATATTTTCTCTTTCCATATCTGCAAATCCAGCAAGCATTGTCATCATCATTCTTCCGATTGGAGTTGTAGCATCAAAGCCTTCAGTCACACTAATTAAAGTTATATTATTTTTCTCTAGTTTATTATAAATACTAAAAAAGTCAGTGATATTTCTAGCCATTCTATCTATTTTATATATTGCAATAATATCAAATTTCTTAAGAGTACATAGTTTAAGCATTTTTTTAAAAGCAGGTCTGTTAGTATTTCCACCACTAAATCCTTCATCTATAAATACTTCAAATGAGCATTCTAAATTTTGATTTTTAAAATAATTTTTGCATATATTTATTTGATTTTTAATACTTTCACCAGTATCTGTTTCTTTTGATTTTCGTGAATATATAGCAACTCTTTTCAATGTTAACACCTCTTTATAAAATATATATTTAAAAAATATAAATTTATTTCAATTTCTAATAATTATAGAAATTAAAAACATATTAAAATGTGTAACACAAATAATTTATAATCATAAAATAAATAAAATATTATTTATGGTGATAAAATGAAAGCAAAGAGTAAGTTGAACGTAAAAAGTAAGTTTAATTGTAAAAAAGAAAACATAGAAATTCTATTTACTAAAGCGCTTATAGACTTATATGAAAATAATAAAGAATACACTAATTGTGAAATAAAGAAAATTTTATAAATAAGTATATTTTAGAATTATTAGCACACACTATGGATATGGCAATAAAGCTTTATAAAGGAGGAATTTTTATGGCACATAAAGATGATGAAAGAAGAAATTCAAGTGGTAGTGGTTTTATAAATTGGCTTATAAGACTAATATTATTTGCAATTGTTTTAGGAGTGACTTCATTTTTCACACCAGGATTTTCTATTAATGGTTTATGGTCATTCCTATTAGCTGCGCTTATTATAAGTGTATTAGATTACGTAATAGAATTACTTATGGGTGTTGATGCATCTCCTATGGGAAAAGGAATAAAAGGATTTATTGTAGCAGCAATAATTATATATTTAACTCAATTTTTAGTTCCAAATATGAGCGTATCAATAATCGGAGCTTTATTAGCCGCTGTAGTTATAGGAATAATAGATGCTATTATCCCAGGAAGAGTAATGTAGTAGCATTACAAATAAAATAAAATCTTCATAGAAATATAAATTAAAAAATCCATTGATTATTAGTAGATAATATTTTAATAATTTTACTTTTAATTAATGGATTTTTTTCTGTATATAATTTAGGATGTACTGCATGTGCAGCTGCTATTACTGCTAAAAAAGCTGGAGCGGATGTATTACTTTTTGAAAAAACAGATTTATTATTAGGACTTGGCAATGTCGGCGGTATTATGAGAAACAATGGAAGATTTACAGCATCAGAAGAATTAATTGCTCTAGGTGCAGGTGATCTAATTAATATAACAGATAAAAATTCTAGACATAAAAACATCGAATTTCCAGGTCACAAACATGCAAGCTTATATGATGTAAATATAATAGAAGCAGAAGTTAGAAAACATTTAAATAGCCTAGGTATAAAAATATTTACAGAAACAAGAGTTAAAGATGTTGATGTAGAAGGAAATAAAATAAAAGGCATAATATTAGCAGATGACACTTATGTAAGTGGAGATGTTTATATAGAAACAACTGGTTCTACAGGCCCTATGGGTAACTGCTTAAGATATGGAAATGGATGTTCAATGTGTATTTTAAGATGCCCTTCATTTGGACCAAGAATAAGTATAAGTGAAAGGTGTAATGTTCACGATATACAAGGAGAAAGAAATGGAGATGAACTTGGAGCATTTTCAGGCTCATGTAAATTAGCTAAAGAAAGTTTATCTGATGAAATAAGAGAAAAGTTAGATAAAGATGGAGTAGTAATACTAAATATTCCAAAGGAAGATATAAATTATGATAAATTAAATAGTAAAGTGTGTCAGCAATATGCTTTAAAAGAATTTGCAGAAAATATAATTCTTCTAGATACTGGACATGCCAAGCTAATGACGACATATTACCCATTAGAAAAACTAAGAAAAATTAAAGGATTAGAAAGAGCTAAATATATTGATCCATATGCAGGAAGTAAAGGTAATTCAATAAGGTATTTATCAGTTGCTCCAAGAAGTAATGATATGAGAGTAAAAGGTGTTGATAATCTACTTTGTGGAGGAGAAAAATCAGGATTGTTTGTTGGTCATACAGAAGCTATATGTACAGGTTCATTAGCTGGTCATAATGCGGTAAGGCAAGTTATGGGATTACCTTTATTAACATTGCCTAGAAGTTTAGCTATAGGTGATATAATTGCATATGCAAATGAAAAAACAGAAAATGAAGCAGATAGAAAGAGTAGATATACATTTGCAGGTTCTTTATATTTTAAGAGGATGCAAGAAGAGGGCCTTTATACAACAGATATAGAAGTTATAAGAGATAAAATAAAGAGATTAAGATTAGATGATATATTTAATCAAAGATTAAACTAATAAATTTTAAAAGCTATGTAATTTGCCTTAAATTACATAGCTTTTTTATATTATTATAAAAAGGTATAAATTAAATAAATTTTAATTAGTTTTTAGTTTAATATAGGTGTATACTAATTTTAGTTTAAATTTTTATATAAGGAGGCTAAGTTGAATGGCATTTATGAATTTCTTTAAAAATGAAGATGAGAGAGAAGATATTAGTGGAGAAGATGATAAACCAATTGGAGGATTTAATAATTGGAAAGAAGCTTTAGATTCAATGAAAAGTGAGCAAATCAATAAACATAAAGAAATAATAAAAGCTTCACTAGAGGATATAATAAAGAAACTGAATTTATGTGATGTAAATTTAAATGATCTAAATAATAAAATATATGAAAAAGCTAATTATTTTGAAGAAAATAGAGAAGCTTTAAAAGATAAATATAAAGAGAATGATTATAATAAATTAATATATAAATTTAGTGAGGATATATTAGAAGAATATAAATAGCAATATTAAAGTAATTATATAAGATTAAAAAAGAATAGGTTAATAATATCTATTCTTTTTTTATAGACAATATACTCTAATTTAATATACTCGTAAATGATATAAAATAAAAAAAATAATTATTTAATAAATAACTCTATATTTTTTAATATTTTATCAACAAATATGATATTTTTGTATGGTAAAATATAGATAATATTGAGATGAAAAGGATGATCAAAAGATGAGAGAAGAAAAGTTAATAAAAAAAATCGCAATTATTGCATGTATTTTACTTATAATAGCATTTGTTGTAATGTCATTTAGAGGAGTATTATTTTAATAAAAGGTATAAAGAGGGTAGATGTAAAGTTATATTTTTAATGAAAATTAATTTGGTATAAGAAGTTATAATAACTAAAAATATAAGCAGCAATACTTTAAATTACTGTTTATATTTTTAGTATATATTCTTAAACAATATACTCGTAAATGAAATAAAATAATAAAAAGAGAAACTAAAAATAACATTAGTCTCCCTCTAAATAAAATCTATTTTAAATTAAATAATAAAAACTTTAATATATGATCTGTATTAATAATCTCCATAAGATTATCGTGGAATTTGTAAGATATACCACACCACCTTATAAATTCATCTAAGTTATTAGATAAACTGTTTTTCTCTAAATTATTTTCTAAAAATAATCTAATAGTATCTTTACTTTTATCAAGCATTTTCAAAATTTGATTAATATTTTGATAAGATACGTTTTCTCTTCTAACATAATTATTTAAAATATTAGCATAAGTTGAATAAGCGATTAAATCTTTAAAACTATCATTATCTATATTACTCAAAGAGTCTAAACTAGCAAGTTTACAATAGCTAAGATGATTTAAAACTAATTCACTAATTTCTTTTTCATTAGATAAATATTCTAATAGTAGTCTTTCTACACAATTTCTTTTGTTATAATTTAATGTCAAATTCTCAATATTCATTTTTGTCATCCTTTCAAATTCACTATCCATATTATTCTCTTTTGTATAATATTTATATTCTACAATTTTTATAAAAATCCTCCTGAATTTCTTTAAATTTACAAAATAAAAGATAGTAAATTGAAAAATAAATACCTGATGAAGTAATAAGAGTGTATTATATATTCTTCATCAGGTATTTAAAATTAATATTCTATTCCACAAGATTTAATATTTTCTTTTTTATCTGAACTACAAGGCGTTACAGCATAAGTCATTTTACAATTAGGACATTTTGTTACTAATTTATCCATTTGAAAGCTTGTTCCACAAGAACATTCTATTTCATGAACTACTTTAGTTTGCATATTTTCAAATCCTTTACTTCTAACTAAATCAGCAACAGCCTTGCCATCATTACCTAGTGATGAACATCCACATGCCATATAAATCCCTCCTAAACATTTTATAGAAGTTATTATACAAAAAAAATATATATAAATCTGTAACATTAGATACGAAAAATGTACCGGTACATTTTATATAAAATTTTAATTATGTTATTATAACGATAAATAAGGAGGATTTTATATGATTAACCAAAAAAGAGTAGTAGTTATAAATGATTTATCAGGTCTTGGAAAATGTTCACTTACAGTATCAATTTCAATACTATCAGCATTAAATATACAACCTTGTCCAATTCCTACAGCAATACTTTCAAATCAAACACAATTTAATGAATATTCTTTTTATGATTTTACTAATAATATGAAAGATTATATTAGGATATGGGAAAAGCAAAAAGAAAAATTTGATGCAATTTATACAGGGTTTTTAGGAGCTTATAATCAAATAGATATAATATTAAAATTTATAAAAAAACAAAGAGATACATTAATAATAGTAGATCCGGTTATGGGGGATAATGGTGAAATATATGAAACATATAATAAAGATATGTGTAATAAAATGAAGGAATTAGTTTCTTTATCTTATATAGTAACACCTAATATAACAGAAGCTTGTATTTTAGCAGATGAAAAGTTAGATATAGAAGATTTAACTAATGATTATTTAAAGAGATTAGGAAAGAAGATAGCAAGCCTTGGTCCTAAATATGTAATAATTACAGGAATAATAAATAAAAATAAAATTAGTAATGTATTATATGATAAAGAAAAGAATGAGATATATAGAATTACAACAAAATTTAATAATACATCTTATAGTGGTACAGGAGATATATTTGCATCAATGCTTACAGCTTTAATTTTGAATAATAATAGTGTATATAAATCTATGGAAATTACGACGAATTTTATTTCTAAAGCAATACAATATACAAATAAATTTAATATTGATCCTAATTATGGGATATACTATGAGAAGTTTTTAAGGGAGGTAATTATATAGTGAATAATAGGATACGATTATTAGTTAAAACATCATTATTTATTGCAATTATAGCATTAACTACAACATATATACTTCATATACCAACTGGTATAAATGGAGGATATATTCACTTAGGAGATGTTTTTATATATATAGCATCTGTTCTTCTTCCAACTAAATATGCTTTAATTGCAGCTTCTATGGGGGGAGGACTTGCTGATTTTTTAGGAGGGTCACCAATATTTATAATACCAACTATGATAATAAAACCCATTATGGTTTTTTCATTTACTAATAGGAGTAATAAAATAATTTGTAAAAGAAATGTAATTGCTACATTAATTGCTATTTTAGTAACTTATATTGGCTACTCATTTGCAAATTCAATTATTCTTGGCAATTTAATATTAGGATTTAGTGCTTCAATTTTTGATATTATACAATCAGTAGTAAGTGGTATTATATTCATTATTTTAGGATATTTACTAGATAGGATAAATATAAAAAAGATAATAAAATAATATATACAAGCTAGGCATTAGGAATAAACTTAGCTTGTATTTTTTTGTGTTGTAATGATTAGTTAAAAATGATAAAATTTACAATGTGGAGTTTTAGATGTATTAATATATTTAGAGCCTACATTAACTTAATAAGTATATAAATAATTCAAATGGAAATCATAATATGAGAATTTAAAACTTTATTGAGGTGATAAATATGAATGAAAAATTTCCATTAGAATTTAGTTCACAAGAAGAAATTACTCAGCCTGGAAAAGAGAGTATGATGAATCCAAAACCAGTATTTACATTACCTGAGTATATAAATAATGGTAACCGTCTTGATGGAATGACTGCCATAGTCACAGGCGGAGATAGTGGAATTGGAAGGGCTGTTAGTATTGCATATGCACGAGAAGGAGCTAACGTAGTAATTGTTTATTTAAATGAAGATGAAGATGCACAAATAACATCAAATTTAATTAAAGAACAAGGTAGAGAAGCACTTATAATATCTGGAGATATAGGCGATGAAAATTTTTGCAAAGATGTAGTTAAAAAGACTATCGAAAAATTTGGTACAATAGACATTTTAGTTAACAATGCTGGTGAACAACATGTATGTAATTCAATTTTAGATATATCTAATGAGCAATTAGAAAGAACCTTTAAGACTAATATATTTGGAGCTTTTTATATTATAAAAGCAGCACTACCACATATGAAATCTGGAGGTAGAATTATAAATACAACATCAATAACAGCTTATGTAGGTAATGAAACATTAATAGATTATTCATCAACCAAAGGTGCTTTAACAGCACTTACAAGAAGTTTAGCTATTAATTTAGCAACTCAAGGAATAACTGTTAATGCTGTAGCACCAGGACCTATATGGACACCATTGATACCAGCATCATTTGATAAACAAAAGATGCAAACATTTGGTAAAAATACAGCTTTAAAAAGAGCTGGTCAGCCGGTAGAAGTTGCAGAAGCATATGTATTTTTAGCTAGTAAAAACGCTTCATTTATAACAGGAGAAACTATTCATGTAAATGGAGGAGAAATTGCTAATACATAATCTATAAAGTTTATTAGAAATTACATAAAATGCTAATATATACATAGGAAAATTTTAAAAGTGGGGGATGGATATGAGGGTTGATGCTAAATTTGATCAAACTAAAAGTATTAAGTTTAATATAACTAAAAATGCACTTGCTATAATGGCAGCAGCTTTAGTATTTATAGTATTTGCAGGAAGAGTTATTGTGTGGGATGTACTTACAAGTTCTTTAAATGATAAAGTCTTAGAAAAAGGGGATATAATAAAAAGTATTATAAATAAAGTTACATATATAAATATTTTTATCGCTATTTTAACTTTAATAATAGCTGGATTAATTATGTGGCATACATTTGGTAAAATCGCAAGACTTTTAAACGGATTAAGATTACACATAGAATATTTAGCAGGTGGGGTTTATCATTATAAAATAAAAGACAAGTATTTAAAAAGAAAAGATGAAATAGGTTCAATATGTATTGCTTTAGGAAAAATGCAAAAATCTACTGTTGATATGATAAGAGATTTAAAAAAATCATCACAAAATATGAATGATCAGTCTTCAAATTTAAAGGAAATATCTAAAGGATTATCTACAACAACAACAGATATATCTGATTCTATAAAAAATATTGTAAAAGCTATATCAGATGAATCAGGAGATATTATAAAAATAATAGAAAAAATAAATGAATTTGGGAATATACTAGATGATGAGGCAAATGAAGTGAGTGATGTTTTAGAATTATCAAAGAAAGTTGAAAAAGATGCTAATACAAGTAATTATGATTTATTAGTATTAACTAAGTCTTTAAAGAATTTCGAAGCTATATTTGGAATATTTTCAGAGACTTTAAAGCATATGAATATGCATATTAAAAAAGTAAACGACATTACAGATTTAATAAATAATGTTGCAGAACAAACAAACTTACTTGCACTAAATGCTGCGATAGAGGCTGCAAGAGCAGGTGAAGCTGGTAAAGGATTTACAGTAGTCGCAGATGAAATAAGAAAGCTATCTGAAAAAACAAAGGAATCATCAATATCTATTACTGAACTTACGAATACAATTTTAAAAAATTCTAAGAATTTAGTTAGTAAGACATCCGAAATGAATTTAGAGCTTAAAACTCAAAAAGATGGTATGGAAAAAGCTATAGAATCATTTAGTATAATTTCTGATTCAGTTTCAACTATAACACCTAAAATGTTAAAGTTATCTAATAATTCTAAAAAGATGTGTAAGACAAATGAAGAGATAATGGAAAAAATAGAGGTTCTTTCATCTGTTAATGAAGAAATATGTGCAAGCACTGAAAATATATCAGATTCATCAGATCTTACAAGAGAAAATGCTAATATATTATTAAATAATGCTTCAGAGTTAAAGAAAAATGCAAAAATTACAACAAATTATATAGAGAAATTTGTTCTTGATGGACCAGAAGAAGAGGAATAAATTGTTACAAATAAAATAACTAGTAATGTAAAAACTATTATCGAAGGACGGTGATAGTTTATGGGTAAAAATAAACCAAACAATCAAAATGCTGGACAATTATCAGCAAATAAAGTAAAAAGTTATAAACAAAACTATGATAATAAAAACACATATAATGAACAAAATAACAATAATAAAAATTCATTTAAGTAACATACTAAAAGGAGATATTCTTTATAAAGAATATCTCCTTTTTTTTAATATATAGTGAAAAAAATTTAATTTTACGTTATAATGTTTAAATGTGATTAAAGAATAATGAAATAAATACTTAGGAGGAGTAAATGGATAAAAGTATAAAAATACCTACTGAATTAAATAGTAGAGTAGATGAGATATTAGTTAAAGTAAATGATTTTAGTGATAAAGTACTAAATGATGAATATACAGAAAAATTTTTAAAATTAACAGAAGTATTAGCAAATGCAGAAGAAAATAAGCTAGCAAGAGGGAAAAGTAATACTTGGGCTGCAGGAATTGTTCATACAATATTTTTTGTAAATGATACATTAAATAAAAAAGGAATAAGAATGGATGAGCTTGCAGACTTTTTTGAAGTTTCAGAAGGAACTATTGGAACTAAATCAAGAGAAATAAGAAAATTCTTAAATATAGATAAAACATCAAAGACATGGAAGGTTAATGAAGAAAGCTCATCTTGTTGTGATAATGGTGATAATTTTGTTGCACTATTTGATAAAGCACTAGAATTAGATGATGTAGAAAAAGGCGCAGTTGAATTAAGAAAATGTGCAGACATTATTAAAAATGATTTAGGTGAAGAATATTTAGAAAAATATAAAGGACAAATAGGGGTATCAGCTGAAGGTGATTTCTATTTAACAGTATTATCAACATTATCAAATTATGAATTTGCATTAGGTAATTATGAAACTAGTTTTAATATAGAAAAGAATTTATTAGAATTAGATGAGTATGATTCAAGAAATGTAAGACATTCAATAATATTTAGAGCAATTATAAACAAAGACTATGAATATGCAGCTTATATTTTAGATAAATATAAAGATGAAGACAGTATATTCTTTAAATATGGAAATGTTTTATATAATTATTATAGAAATGATAGAAAAAGTGCAAGAAAGGCATTAAAGAAAGCATTAAAACATAATCGTTATTTCATAGAGTGTCTTGTTGGAAATGTTGCAACATATCAAGGAGAGATTAGTTCATATAAAAAGGGTAGTCTAGAGGAAGCTAGCCTTTGTATTGAATATAGCCTACCATTATGGACTAATGAAAAAATAGGAAACTGGGTAATAAAAGCATTAAATAAAATAAAGTAACTATAGATTTAATATGGACAGGCAATATTTATATATTTAATTTATAATAACTAAAAGAACTCTTTAATATAAAATATATGAGTTCTTTTAGTTTTATTTAAATTAATATGATTATAAAAAATAATTAAAATTCATATCTATATATATAAGAGTAATTTGGAGGCATATTATATGGACTTTCTTTTTTATATAGATGAATTATTGTTAACTGGTCTCGCTTCACTAATTGGAGAAGGATATATAGAAATTATAACAAGAAGAAGAATTTGGGATAGAAGTTTAACTGGTAGAATAAATTTTGATGAAAGTTGTTCTGAGTTTTTTGAAGATAGAAATACAAAGGATAAGAGAGAAGGCTATAAAGGATATGTTAAAGTAGATGGAAATACATGTACAGAATCTAATTGTAATAATAGATTAATAGAAAATAGAGGTATATGTAGATTTGAAGAGGAAGAAAAACACATATTCACTATGTTTAGCTTTCATAATAAATTAGCAAATCAATTAATTAGCAATAATCTGTTACGTTATACGGATGATATTTTAGGAGGAACTGTTCAGAATGGGGAATATATATTACTAAATGGGAGAATATCTCATGAATGTATGAAATCATATATAGATTCTCTAAAAATAATTATAAACTCTTTTGGTTGTGATTTCTTAAATAAATTATTAGATAAAGGTTGTACAATGAATTTTAATATAATTTCTAATATATTAGATAATATATATGATAAGATATGTTTAAATAATACAACAGATCTAATATTAACTTGTGGCAATAAGGAGATAGTTCTTACTATAAATGAAGGTAACTTTTTAAAAGAGCGTATTCATAAATTTGATAATATAGATTGTAATTGCAACATATTAGGTAAAGTTATAAAACATTGTAATCAAAATGAAGATATTCATTTCTTAAGAAAAACTGGTCAGCAAGATTTTTATGAAGATTTATTAAATAAATGTATTCCATATTTTGATTGTTTAAATAAGATAGGAATAAACCCTCCAGTTTGTCCAAGAATGAGAATTGATAAAAATCCATATCAAATAGTTCCAATTAGTATATATATATAAAAACAGACGCAAAAGAGCGTCTGTGAAAAATTAAAAGTTTATACCTAAATGGAATTTAATATTTAATGATGAGTCTTTAAAATATGTATCATCTATAAATATTCCATAATCCTTTGACAATGATAATGTTATATTATTATTGTCATTATCTACTTTTAAAATAGAGTTATTTTCTATTAAGTTAGATAGATATGATTTAGATATATTAATAAAACCTACTTTACCATAATTATAATGTAAAATTGCATTACCATTTTTAGCATAAGTGTTAAAGTTTAATACAGCTTGAAGAGGAATACCTTTATATTCAAAATTAATGTATAAAAATAATTCGTCTCCATTAATTACTGTATTTATACCAGTAACATTATTATCAATAAGAATATTTTTATCTACTGAATTTAAAATTAAACCTGTAATTTCCTCTTCACTTAAAGAAACATTAGAATTGAGTTTTATACCATTTAAACTTAAATCTATATCTTTTGGAATAAACTTTTTAATAAGAGCTTTGGAATTTAATTCTACTCTAGAATCTATAGGAATTACTTTAACTTTAGGGGCAAAACTTATTTTATATGTTAAAAATATTAACAATAATATTGTTAATATAGTAATTAAAAATGCAATAAAGCCTCTTTTTAATGATTTCATTTAAAACACCTCGAATCCTTTAAAATTACTTATTAGAAAAGTATAATAATTAATGATAAAATATTAAATATAATTATATCAATGAAAGGGTCAACATACAAATGAAAGAAAATATAGAAGCATATTTTTATATAAGTGGAAGAAGTAATAATTATATTTTGCATTACTTTATAAGGAATAATACAACAAAAAAGAATTTAATAAAGTTAACTAGAAAGTTAAAAGAGGAAAATTTTATTACAGCAAATTATAAGTCGCTTTATTACATATTTAAAGATATATTATCATTAATGAAAATATGCGAGATAGAAAAAGATTCACATATAGTAATATTTACAGAAGTTAAAAAGATAAAAAAAGCTTTAGAAAATAAAAACTTTTTTGCAAGGGAAGAGTATAAATTTATAGATTTTTTCTTAAATAAATTTTCATCATATGAATGTAAAGAACTATTATCAATTCAAAGCTATATTTATAAACAGAAAAAACCACCTATTGCTTTATATATAAAATGTAAGAAAGCTGGTAAAGAATATAATAAAATAATTAATAGAAATAGTACATTAACAAAATTAAATAGAATGATTAAAGGATGTAATGAATTAGTTTTCTTTGATTTTGAAATGAACTGCGTTGGGAATTTTAAAGATGTTGAAATAGTAAGTATTGGCGCAGTAAAAACTGATCTAAATGGAAAAGTATTATCTAAATTTTATCAATATATAAAACCAAAGAAAATATGTAAACTAACAGATAGATGTATTGAAATAACTGCTATTAGTCAGCAAGATATAGATAATGCTGAATATTTTGAAGATGTTTTTAAAAAGTTAGAAAAATGGTGTGGAAAGTCAAGGAAAGTATTTCTTTATTGGGGCGGAAATGATATAGCTGTATTAAAAAATGATTATGCAAGGATAAATAATAAAATAAAAATAGTTGATAGTATAATTAAGACTAATATAGATTATCAGGAAGTATTATGTAAGGACGTTCTAGAATTAAATGATTCTTTATCATTAAATAATGCTGTATTAAAATATAATTTAAATTTTAAAGGCAAGCAACATAACTCTTTAGATGATGCTTATAATTTAAGTAGACTTTATTTCAAAGAAAAAGAGAGAAGATGATTTTTATATCTTCTCTCTTTTATAATGGATAAAATAATCCAACAATAAGTCCAAGAATAAGTCCACCCAATACTTCAAAGGGAGTATGGCCTAATAATTCTTTAAGTTTTTTATGATTCATTTTAAATATATTATCTGTAGACATAATTGAATTAAGTAATTTAGCATGTTCACCAGCTGCTCTTCTGATTCCCATAGCATCATACATTACAATTGATGCAAATACAAATGATAAAGCAAAAACAGGAGAGTCTATTCCTGAAACCCTACCGATACCAACTGTTAAAGAAACAATAAAAGCAGAATGTGAACTTGGCATACCTCCAGTTCCAATAATTGATGAAAAATCTAATTTTTTATTTATTATAAATCCAAATGGTATTTTTAGAACTTGAGCAGCAATTAATGCAAACAAGCTAAGTGAAATTAAATTGTGAAATATATTCATAAAATTACCTCCTAATACGTTATAGTATATATTATACCCGTATACTTTAAATATAATATAAACAAGAAATAAAATTTTAAGTTATATATGTTAAAAATAATTAAAATTATACAAATAATTTGTTGTTATGTTAAAATAACTACTAGGGGAGGAATATATAGTATGATTAATATAGCAATTTGTGATGATGACTTAGAATTCTTAACTACTTTTGAAGAAAAACTTATTAAAATTTTTAAATCACTTGGAATAGATATATATATAAATAAATTTCAAGATAGTTTAAAATTTATTCAAGATTATGAAAAGAACTTTTATAACTTAATTTTTTTAGATATTTGTATGCCAAATATAAATGGCCTACAAGTTGCGGAAAAAATAAGAAATGTTGATGAAGCTGTTGAAATTATATTTGTTACAGCTTTCGACAGATGTGTATATAGGAGTTTTAAATATAGACCATTTAGATTTATAAGGAAAAATAGAATTAATGATGAGTTAGAAGAAGCAATAAAAGAATTTTCAGTTTCTTGTAAAAAAAATAATAATAAAGCAATTTCATTTAAAGTTAAAGAAGGTTACATTAATATAAATAAAAATGAAATAATATATTTTGATATAGAGAATAGAAAAGTAAGGTTACATACTAAAGAAAAAATTTATTATTTAACGAATATCAAGTTTAATGATTTAATCGAAAAATTAGATAATAAAGAATTTATTTCAGTACATAGAAGTTACTTAGTTAGTAAATACTACATAAGGTACTATAAAAAAGGATATATTATATTAGATAATGATGAAAATATACCTGTTAGTCGTTATAAAGCTACTGAAATAGAAGAATTGTTTAAAAATACTATTTAAATACCATTAAGGCTTAAAAAAAAGCTTTTCGAACAAAAATTAACACAACTTAAATATAAAATGGTATATTATAAGTGAATAGCAATAATTATAATCTACACAAAATATAATAATATAAGGATTAGGGACCTTTATATTATTATATAAAGCTATATGAAGTTTTCTCCAAATTTCATAAAAGTTTCAGCATTGAGTCTAGTACTAGCTAGGCTCAATTTTTTTGAAAAATATTTTGTACTATTTCATATAATAGATTAAAAATATAATTTAAGGAGTATATATGGTATATAAAAAATATATAAAAGCTATTATAGATATGGATTCTTTAGATAATATTGAAGATTATAATGAAATTATTTATTGTAAATTTTGTAATAGGAAAATAGATGATAATTATTATATAGATCAATCTAACTTAGATATTTATTGTTCAATTGAATGTTATACTAATAAAATTGAAAATGATTACAAATAATAAGTTTATTAAATATTTAAGTGAGGTGTATGTAATGCCAATTCCTGTTATAACTTCAATAATATCAGCAATTTCAATTTTAGCTGGATCAGCATTAGGTGCATGGTTTAGCTGGGTTATTAATAATAAAATGCATAGTATAAGAATTAAGGAAGAACAAGATATTATTAAAGACAATAGAAAATATGAAGAGAAATATAAAATAAAGGAAGTTTGTAAAAACGCTAATTCAATAAGACTAGATATATGTACTGCAATATATCAAAGCATTAGATTTATAGTAAATAAAGATAGTATTGAATATGTATATCCAATATCAATTAATAAAACTTATTCTTGTTCAGTTGCTTCTTTAAGTGATAAATATACAATTAAAGAGCTTAGTTATATTTATCAATTATACGGTATTATAGAAAAAGTAAATTCAGATATATTAAAATATCAAAATAATGGTTTAATAGATAAGGATAAAGTAATAGATGGTTTTGATTATATATTAAAAAAAGTTTATGGAGATAATAAAGATAAAATAATAAATTTAGATATAGATAGAATAAAATATAATGATTTATTTGAAAATGAATATATAAAAGAAGGTTATAAATACATTTTAAGAGAACTAGATAAATCAAGTAAGGAAGAAAATTTATTAAAGTAAAAGTGAATTAAATAATAATTTCAATTAAGATTTTTTTAAGATATAAATAATAAATAATAAATTGACAGAATTCCTATATATAAGTAGAATTTTCATATAGGGGGGAGAGTTTATTGAAAAAATCTAAAATAATTATTGTTTTAGGAGCATTTATTATTATTACGTCAATTTTAGTAAATAATCCAAATAAATTTCAGGTTAAAGAAAAGTTTAATACGCCTGAAAAACTTATATCAACTTTTAATAATTCACTTTTACTTGGATATTCTCAGAATATAAATGGAGAAGTTACTCAAACTTTATATGATACTGTTTCAAATAGAAAAAGAATATCTGATCCAAATGTTAGATTTAATAAAATAATATTAAAAAGTGAATATAAGTTAAGTGAAAAACAAAAAGAAGAAATTTTAAAAAATTATAAAAATAAAGCTAATAAGATGATAAATTATAGATTACCAGAAGAAGCTATACCTTATAGATTTAAAGCTGATGGAATAAATTATTTTAATTATTTTGATGGAAACTCAGATTATATTCAGGAGAATTCAGAGCCGGTTACTATTGATTTTGTAGTAATTAAAGAAAATGGATCATATGTATTTGATTATATATGGATAGACTTTAACTCAAATGAGGAAAGTAAAGAGGCAGGAGAATACGATGTTAGAAGTTAAAGATGTTGTAATGAAAATTGGGAGCAAAGAAATAATAAAAAATATTAGCTTTAATTGTAATAAAGGTAAAATAATTGGGATTATAGGCCCTAATGGAGCTGGAAAAACTACATTAATAAAATGTTTAACTGGTATATACAAAATTAATACCGGTGAGATTTTATACGATAAAGAAGGTGTGTTTAATAACTCCAATGTAAAAGAAAAGATTGGATATGTTCAAGATGAGAATGCATTTTTCTCTAATTTTAAAATTAAAGATATAAGGAAGTATTATAAATTAGCTTATAAAAATTTTGATGAAGAAAAATTTGAAAGAATAAGAAAAATATTTGAAATACCATTAGATAAAAGATTATTCCAATTATCAAAAGGTATGAAAATGAGAGTTAGTATATTATGTGCTTTTTCGATAAATGCAAAATATTTAATATTAGATGAACCTACATCTGGTTTAGATGTTATATTTAAAAAGAAGTTCTTTTCAATATTAAAAGATGAAGTTAAAAATAATGATATTATTGCTATATTAAGCTCGCATCATTTAAATGAACTTCAAACTATATGTGATGATATAGTTATAATTAATAATGGAATAAAGTTATATAGTGGAAGTATAAGGGAACTTAGTGAAAATGTTAAAAAGATACAAGTAGCATTTGATAGACCAATTTACGAAGAAGATTTTTTAGGTTTTGATGAAATTTTTAGTTTAACCAAAGTAGGTAGAGTGTTCACTATAATAACAAAAGAATATAATAAACTTTTCATAGACAAGCTGAATAAATTAAATCCGATATTTATAGAGCAAATTGACTTAACGCTTGAAGATATGTTTATTTATCAAATAAAAAAGGGTGGGATTTATGAAGATTAGTATTAAGAAAAGTTTAATTTATCAATGGTTCTATACTACAAAATGGGCAGTATTTTTAGCGTTAATAGTATGGGCATTATATTCAAAATTTGTTATCGTTGAAGAAAAAATTTCTTCTTTAAAATATAATGTTGGATCATTAACATCAGATAAGATTAATCATATATCATTAACTGATCTTGTATTCTTTTTAATGATTCTAGTGTTTGTATATATATTAAGCAATGGATTAAATAAAAGAAGTAAAATAATGCTTATAAATAGTGGACCTTATACTAGAAATGATATATTTTTTAATAATCTTATATGTAATTTAAGTCTTTTAGTATTACTTATTGTTGTATATGTATATATATATATATGTTCAGGAATAAGGTATAGGGAGTTATTATTATATTGTTCTAATTATTATTTTATGTTGTTTTTAGATATTATTAAATTATTTACAATGGGAATATTAGTTATATCATATACACTTTTAATTGATATATTATTTTCAAATTCTATAGTAACTATAATTGGAGTTATTGGAATTCCTATTTGCACCATAATATCTCTTTCTATGAATATGGATTTATTGTATTTTCATAATAAATTTCCACTCCAAAATAGTTTTATAAATAAATTTTTTGTATACCTAAGATTTTATGTAAATGAGGAACATATAAAACCTAATTATAGAGATTTCTATATAATTAGTATATTTATAATTATAATTACGTTTATAATATTATACTTAGTAAAAAAGTTGAATAATATGGTTCATATTGAAAGAGTGTCTAATTTTTTTGTTTTTGATTTTGCTCAATATATATCAGTATTTACAGTATCAATAGCGTTATCATCTATATGTGTTGTAATAGGAGGAAATATATTAGATATATATTCTTTAAATTTAGATTCTAATAATAGAGGTTTATTTATTCTATTATTTTCAGAATTAGTATTAATAATTATATTAAATATTGTATTTAATAAGATCATTTCTAAGTTTGTTAAATAAAAAACTAGGCAAATGCCTAGTTTTTTATTTAAGCAACATAGTTTTTAATTTATCTAATGTAGCCTTTGTTTTATCAAGATTTTCAATATATTCTGTAATATTTGAATTAAGAAAAGATAAACCTCTATCAGTAATATTATATATTTTTTTACTTCTCTTGTTTGAAAAATCTTCTCCGGCCCATTTAGAAACAACATATTCACGTTCTTCTAATTCATAAAGACTTTCATATATTGTGCTTGATGAAATTGGAAAAGGTAAACTAGTGCATTCAAACATTTCTTTAAAATCAGTTAAAATCTTATTGCCAAAAACAATTTCACCTTTAGATAATTCTTTTAATATATATAACATATAAAGCATCTTAGTATTAACAACATTTCTAGGTGCAACAATTCTATTTCTATTATCCATAAAGATACCTCCTATAATAATTTTATAATAATATTATACTCTAAATAAATATACTCGTAAATGATAATAAATTAATAACACAAAAATAAAATAATTACATATTATATAGTAACGAAAGATTAGGAGATGATATTCATGTCAAGAGGTCAATGTGGTTTCGGATGCGGAAACAGAGGTTGTGGATGCGGATGTGGAATGGGTAACTGTAACAGAAGAAACAGTTGTAGTTGCAGAAATAACTGTGGATGTAGAAATAATTGCGGTGGAGGATGCAACAACTGTGGTAATAATCCATTATTTTGGTTGTTATTTTTAAGTGGAGGATTCTTCTTCTAAAATTAAATAAAGAATATAAAAGCTTAGGTTTATCCTAAGTTTTTATATTTATAAGTTTTTTTATTTTATATAAATTAGAAAAGTTGTAATATTGTATATTAATATATATAATCATATGTGAATAAATATCAGGAGGCAGCTATGGAAGAAAGATTACAAAAATATATGGCCAAATGCGGAGTAGCTTCAAGAAGAAAATGTGAAAGCTTAATAACAGAAGGAAAAGTAAAGGTAAATGGAAAAATAGTTTTAGAACTTGGAGTAAAAGTAATTCCAAACGTTGATAAAGTGGAATTTAATGGAAAAGAAATTTTACCGGAAGATAAAAAAAGATACATATTACTAAATAAGCCTGAAGGATATATTACTTCTTTAAGTGATGAAAAAGGAAGAAAAACAGTTATAGATTTAATTGATATAAATGAAAGAATTTTTCCAATTGGTAGATTAGACTATGATAGCTCTGGATTACTTATACTTACGAATGATGGTGATATTTATAATAAAATAATCCATCCTAGAGTTAAAATCGACAAAAAATATATAGCGGTTGTAAAAGGAAGATTTTCTAAAGATGAAATTAATAAATTTACTAAAGGTGTTGATATTGGAGGATATATAACTGCACCTTCAAAAATAAAAGAAATATCTTATAAAGATAATACATCAACAGTAGAAATTACAATACATGAGGGAAAAAATAGACAAATAAGAAAGATGTGCGCTGCATTTAACCACCATGTGATAAGCCTAAAAAGAATATCTATTGGTAATGTCAAACTAGGTTATTTAAAGAAAGGTGAATATAGAGAATTAACTAAAGAAGAATTAGATTATATTAATTCTTTATAAAAGGAAAGAAGGAATATTATGTTTAATTATGTTGGTGATATAAGTAATTTATCACATTATATAATTGATAATTTTATAAAAAATAAAAATGTTGCTATTGATGCTACGCTGGGAAATGGATATGATACTGATTTTTTATCAGAAAGATTTAATAAAATATATTCTTTTGATATTCAAGAAAGTGCTTGTAAAAATTATTTATTAAAAAACAAAGATAATGTGAAAGTAATTTTAGATTCTCATCATTTAATAGATAAATATGTAGATAGTAAGGTAGATTGTATAATGTATAATCTTGGTTTTTTACCTGGAGCATCTAAAGATATAACTACACTTCATAATACATCACTTGAAAGTATAAAAAAAGGTTTAGAATACCTAAATGAAGGTGGCATTATGACTATTTGTATTTATATAGGTCATGATGAAGGTAAGAAAGAAGAATCTTGCATATTAGATTATGTTAAAAATCTTTCTAAAAAAGAATATGGAGTAATGTTACATAAGTTTTTGAATAGAAGTGAAGTTGCTCCTATGCTTGTTGTTATCGAAAGAAAGACATTGTCATAATACTTTTACATATAACTTTTATAGAATAAATTATATTAGTTTTTTTATTATATAGTATTTATACAAATATGAAATTTTTATTGAAAAAAATATCATAAAGTGATAAAATAAGTTTTGCAAAAGATTGTAAAGTAGGTAGATAATAATGAATAATGATTTTAGTGATAACAAAGATTTAATGCGACTAATTCAAATAAAATTTCAAAGATTAAGTAAAGGTCAAAAGTTAATTGCTGAATATATCTTAAATAATTATGATAAAGCAGCATTTATGACTGCAGCTAAACTTGGAACATCTGTAGGTGTATCAGAATCAACAGTTGTTAGATTTGCAAATGAACTTGGATTTAGCGGATATCCTAAGCTTCAAAAAGCATTACAAGAATTAATAAAAAATAAACTAACAACTGTTCAAAGACTTGAACTATCTAATGAATATGTATCAGATAGTGATGCTTTAAAAGGTGTTTTAAAAGCTGATATGGAAAATATAAGAGCTACACTTGAAAAAATAAATCCTAATGTATTTGAGGAAGTTGTAAATGAAATATTTAAAGCGAATAATATATATATATTAGGACTTAGAAGTTCAACTGCAATAGCTGAATTTTTAGGATTTTACTTAAATATAATATTACAAAATGTTAGGACAGTAAGCTATGGAATATCAGATATTTTTGAACAAATGATAAATGTAAAAGAAGGAGATTTAGTTATAGGAATTGGATTCCCAAGATATGCATCAAAGACAATAGATGCACTAGACTTTTCAAAAAATAAAGGTGCAACTGTAGTTGCATTAACAGATAGTTTAATATCTCCACTAGCAGCTAAAGCTGATTTAACATTAATTGCTCAAAGTAATATGGCATCATTTGTTGATTCACTTGTAGCACCATTATCATTAGTTAATGCTCTAATAATATCAGTTGGTATGAGAGAAAAAGAAAATATAGCTAATACATTTAATGCATTAGAGGCAATTTGGCAAGATTATAACATTTACCAAATTAATAATAAAACAATCGGAGAAAATGTAAATTAAAAATAATGCTTAAAATAAAAAGAAGAGGTAATTAGTATCTAATTACCTCTTCTTTTTATAAAATATAGTTAACTTTTTATAATTAGTGTAGTACAATTGTTTTAGCAAAATGTTAAGGAGCTGATTTAATGAGTAAAGTAGTAGTTATAGGAGCTGGCCCAGCAGGAATGATGGCAGCAATAACTGCAAGTAAAAATGATAATGAAGTTATTTTAATTGATGGTAATGATAGATTAGGTAAAAAATTATTTATTACTGGTAAAGGAAGATGTAATGTAACAAATAGCAAGGATATCTCAGAATTTTTTGATTTTATACCAGGAAATCCTTATTTTTTATATAGTTCATTATACACATTTACTAATGAGGATACTATGAATTTTTTCGAAAATGAAGGTATTAAATTAAAAGTGGAAAGAGGGGGAAGAGTATTTCCAAATTCAGATAAATCATCAGATATTATAAAAGGATTATCAAATGTTATAAATAGATCTAACATAAAGGTTATGTTAAATAGTAAAGTTACAGGGATAATTAAAGATGAAAATAAAATAATTGGAGTTAAAATAGATAATAATATAATAAAAGGAGATCATTTTATTATAGCAACTGGTGGAGCATCATATCCGCTAACAGGTTCAAGAGGAGAGGGGCAGAAATTTGCTAAGGAATTAGGCCATAATATAATAGAATTAAAACCTTCCTTAGTTCCAATAGAGATTAAGGAAAGTTTAGTTAAAGAACTAATGGGTTTATCTCTTAGAAATATAGAACTTACTATATATGAAGGGAAGAAGAAGGTATTTAAAGATTTTGGAGAAATGATATTTACTCACTTTGGAATTTCAGGTCCATTAGTATTAAGTGGTAGTAGATTTATAAAGAATAATAATGATTATACTGTTTCTATAGATTTAAAGCCAGCTTTAGATGTAAAAGAACTTGATTTAAGAATACAAAAAGATTTTAAAAAATATATAAATAAAGATTTTAAAAACTCATTAGATGACCTTTTACCTAAAAAGTTAATTCCTATAATAATTAAAAGATCCATGATAAAAGAAGATAAAAAAGTAAACGAAATAACAAAGGAAGAAAGAAAAAGACTTACATCTTTAATAAAAGAATTTACTTTATCAGTTAAAGGATTAAGACCAATAGAAGAGGCTATAGTAACAGCTGGAGGGGTAGATACTAAAGAAATTGATCCATCAACTATGAAAAGTAAAATAATTAATAATTTATCTTTCGCAGGTGAAGTAATTGATGTCGATGCTTTCACTGGTGGATATAATGTGCAAATTGCACTATCTACTGGATATATTTCTGGAAGTAATATCTAATAGTACTTGTTATAACAAGATTTAAATTATATAATTAAAATTATAGGTCATATATAGAAAGGTGGAATAAATTTGAGAATATCAGTAGCGATAGATGGACCAGCTGGAGCAGGTAAAAGTACAATAGCTAAACTTGTAGCTAAAAATTTTGATTTAATGTATATAAATACTGGAGCTATGTACAGAGCTGTTGCTCTAAAAGCAACAAAAAACGGTCTAAATCCTAATAATATAGATGAAATATGCAATTTAATTTCTAATATGGAAATGCATTTTGAAAATGATGATTTAATATTAGATGGAGTTAATATACAATCAGAAATAACAATGCCTGAAATAAGTTCTATAGTTTCAGCTTATGCATCAATTCCAGAAGTTAGAAAAATGCTTGTTAAACTTCAAAGAGATATGTCAAAAAAGTATAATGTAATAATGGATGGAAGAGATATAGGAACAGTTGTTTTAAAAGATTCACCATTTAAAATCTTTTTAACTGCTACTCCAGAAGAAAGAGCAGAAAGAAGATATAATGAACTTAAAGCAAGAAATATAGAATGCTCATATAATGAAATATTAGAAGATATAATAAAGAGAGATCATATAGATAGTACTAGAGAAACTGATCCTTTAAGAAAAGCAGACGATGCTATAGAAGTTGATACTACTGGACTAAATATTGAGCAAGTTACAGAAAAAATTAGTGAATATATTAAGTCTAAACTTAATTAATATTAAATAACATAGGAGTATAAACTTATGAAAAAAGTTATTTTAGCAGAAAATGCTGGATTTTGTTTTGGCGTTCAAAGAGCTGTAGAAACATCTATTGATATAAAAAAGAAATATAATAAAAAAATATATACATTAGGACCATTAATTCATAATAGTGATGTTGTAGCATTTTTAGAACAAAATGATATATATGCAATAGACTATGAAAACATTAATGATTTACAAGAAGGAGATGTAGTTATTATTAGGTCTCATGGAATACCAGAAGCTGTATTTAATGATTTAAAATCAAGAGGATTAGAAGTAATAGATGCTACATGTCCATTCGTAACAAATATACAAAAAAAAGTTAAAAAATACTCAAAAGAGGGGTATAATATTATAATAGTTGGTGATGAAAATCATCCAGAAGTAATTGGTATAAATGGTTGGTGTGATAATAAAGCAACTATAACTAAGAATGGTGAATTTAATAACGAACTATCAAATAAAATTTGTGCTGTTTCACAAACAACAGAAAAAAAAGAAAATTGGGATAAAACTTTAGATGCTATAAATGATGGAACTCGTGAAGTGTTATCATTTAATACAATATGTTCAGCAACAGAAGTTAGACAAAAAAGCGCAGATGATCTTTCAAAAGAAGTTGACGCAATGATTGTAATTGGAGGGAAAAATAGCTCTAATACAACAAAGCTTTACGAAATAGCAAAACATAATTGTGAAAACACCATTCATATTGAAAATTCAAATGAATTGCCTAAAGAATACATTAATAATAAAAATTTAAAAAAAATAGGTATTACAGCTGGTGCTTCAACACCAGATTGGATAATTAGGGAGGTTATTAATATTATGCAAGATGAAAAAAACTTTAATGATGAACAATTAAAATTAATGAATGAAATGGATAAAACATTTCGTATTGGAGATGAAATTGAAGGTGAAATATTAACTATTTCTAAAGATGGAGTTAGCGTTTCACTAGTTGGATATAAATCAGATGGAATAATTCCTTTTGAAGAATTAACAGCAAAGATGGATCCTAGAGAGTATGCTAAAACTTTAAATGTTGGTGATACAATAAAAGCAAAAGTTATTAAACTTGGAAATGTTGTATTATCAAGACTAGAATATGAAAAAGAAGAAATATTAAATAATTTAGAGGAATTATTTAAAAATCAAACAATATTCCCATTAACAATTTCTGAAGTTAAAGAAAAAGGATTAGTTGGATACTATAATGGAATAAGAATATTTGTACCAGCATCACAAATAGATATTAAATTTGTTAATGATAAAGAAATTTATAAAGGTCAAACTTTAGATGTAAAACTTATAGATTTTAATAAAGAAAATCCTTCAAGAGTCGTAGCATCTAGAAGAAAAGTTCAAGAAGAAGCTAAAGAGGCTAATGAAGAAAAAGTTTTAAGTAGTTTAAAGGTTGGAGATATCGTTAAGGCAGAAGTTAAAAGATTTACTAATTTTGGTGCTTTTGCAGAAGTTAATGGTGTAGATGGATTAATTCATCTTTCACAAATTTCTTGGAATCACGTAAAAAGAGCTGAAGATTACTTAAAAAGTGGAGATATAATAGATGTAAAAGTAATTGAACTTGATAAAGAAAATAAGAAATTATCTTTATCAATTAAAGAAATTACTCCAGAACCATGGAAGGATGTAACAGAAAAATATCCAGAAGGTTCAGTTGTTCTTGGAAAAGTAGTTAGAATAAATGACTTTGGTGCATTTGTTGAATTAGAACCAGGAGTTGATGGATTAGTTCATATCTCAAAAATAAGTCATGATAGAATAAATAATCCTGCTGATGTATTAAGCGTTGGCCAAGATATAAAGGCAAAAATTTTATCAGTTGACGAAGAACAAAAGAGAATAAGCTTAAGCATGAAGGATGTTTAATAATAAATAACCCCTATTTTAGGGGTTATTTTAAAATATATAAATTTTATAGGGTGGAGAATGTTATATGGTTCATTATGAGAAGTTAAATAAAGATAATTTTTATAATCTTTGTGAATTATTAAAAGAGTCTTTAATTTATAATTCTTATAAAAAAAGAGTAGATGAATTTTTTACACAGTTAAATTTTTTTAAGAAGATATTATTTAAGAAAAATATTATATTAGTTAAATTAGATAATGATTATTTAGGATATATATGGTATGAACTAAAAAGCTTAGATACTATACTATTAAATGATATCTATATAAGAGATTCATTTATAAAATATTTAAATATTAATAATATACGATGTTTTGAAGATAAGGTAATTATATATCAAGGGTTTGAAGATATCTTAACAAAAATGATTTTGGAAAAGAATGATTTTTCAAAAGTTAAAATAACAAAGTTAATGAAAAAAACTATTTCTTCAAGTATCCCAATAGAAGTAGATGAAAATTTATCTATAAGAATATTCAGAAAAAATATAGATGAAAAAATAAGATGCAACATTCAAAATAATATTTTTAATGATAATGATAGAATACCTCTTAAAGTTAAAGATATAAAATATGAAGAGACGCAGGAATATTATATTAATGATTTATGTATGTTTTTAATTAAAAACAATAGAGAAATAGGCTATTGCCAAGTAGTATTTCATAAAAATATGTATATGATTGTTAATTTTGGAGTTATCGATGAGTTTAGGGGTTATGGATATGGAAAATATTTATTAAGCTCTGTATTAAATGAATTATATAAAAAATCAATATTTGATGTATATATAAGGGTAGACTTAAATAACTTTAAAGCATTTAGTTTATATGAGAATATAGGATTTAATTACGTTGGAAATTTTTCTACATGGATAAAAAGCTAATTTTTTAATGTGTTAAGTATATTAATGAATAGATTTATCCTTAAAAGTTATAATTAAAATATAAATGAACATAAAAAGGATAGTAGTTAATCTACTATCCACTTTATTTATATGATATAATACAACAGTAATTGTTTAAAACGTATGATCACGGAGGAAATAATATGAGAATTGATATGGAAAAGTATGAAAATAATATAGAAGAAAATAAAGAAAAGTATTTTGCAATCATGACATATGGTTGCCAGATGAACGAAGAAGACTCTGAAAAACTTTCAGGTATGCTTAAAAGAATAGGATATACAAAAACAGAAGATATTGAGAAAGCATCAATTATATTATTTAACACATGTTGTGTTAGAGAAAATGCTGAAAATAAAGTTTTCGGAAACTTAGGAAGAATAAAAAAATTAAAAGAAAAAAATAAAGATTTAATAGTTGGAATTTGCGGATGTATGATGCAACAAAAAGGAATGGCAGATAAGGTTTTATCTAAATTCCCATTTGTAAATATTATATTTGGAACACATAATGCTTATAAATTCCCTGAATATTTAAATAGAGTAAAAACTGAAGGTGTACAAGTAAAAGAAATATTAAACAAAGAAACAGATATAGTAGAAGGAATTCCAGTTGACAGAGAAAGCTCTGTTAAAGCATTTGTTACTATAATGTATGGCTGTAATAATTTCTGTACATATTGCATAGTTCCATATGTAAGAGGAAGAGAAAGAAGTAGAAAACCAGAAGAAATAATAAAAGAAATCAAAGAACTTGTTTCTAATGGATATAAAGAAGTTACATTGCTTGGCCAAAATGTTAATTCATACGGAAAAGGATTAGAAGAGGAAATATCATTTGCCAAACTTCTTAGAATGATTAATGAAGTAGAAGGACTTGAGAGAGTTAGATTTATGACTTCTCACCCAAAAGATCTAAATGAAGAAGTTATAGAAGCAATTAAAGACTGTGACAAGTTATGTGAACAAATACACTTACCTGTACAAAGTGGTTCAAATAGAATATTAAAAGAAATGAATAGACATTATGACAGAGAACGTTATATGTATTTAATAAATAAAATAAAAAAGGAAATTCCAAACGTTGCAATAACAACAGATATTATAGTTGGATTCCCTGGAGAAACTGATGAAGATTTTAATGATACATTAAGTTTAGTTAAAGAAGTTTCTTATGACTCAGCATTTACTTTCATATATTCAAGAAGAAATCATACACCAGCTGATAAAATGGAAAATCAAGTTCCAGATGAAGTGAAACATGAAAGATTTAATGAACTAGTTGCTGCAGTTAATGAAGGAGTAATTAAGAACAATAAAAAATACGAAGGACAAATTGTTGAGGTTTTAGTTGAAGGAACTAGTAAAAATGATGAAACTAAACTATCAGGTAGAACAAGAAATGGTAAGTTAGTTAACTTTGAAGGAGATAAATCTTTAATAGGTACACTAGTTAATACTAAGATAGTTCGTGCACAACCATTTTCACTTATAGGTGAAGTAGTAGAATAATAAAATTGCAATTAAAAGATAGCTAAATTTAGCTATCTTTTAATTTATAACTAAATTTACTTGCATAAGAAGTAAATTTAATCTATTCTATGGATATAGCTAAAATGGATACAATTAGAAATTGAAGGTGAGTAAAATGCTAAAAGAGAATTTTGTTGGAGGATTTAATAAAAGTGTTACCACTAGGAAAAAAAGAGATGGAATTAGAGTACTTGATAATGACTTGGTAGAAAGTATTGAGTATTCTTACTTAGATAAAGTAAATGAGATTTTTATAGAATCTAATGTTATATCTGAGGATCTATATAATAAATATTCATGTAGTATATCATTTAATACAAATAACTTTGAAGTTAACAATACAAAATGTACTTGTAAAGATTTTGAAAAAAATGAACTTTCAAAAACAAACTATGCATGTAAACATATATGTGCAATGTTTTATAGATTCTTAGAAAAATTATCTGATGATAGTGAACTTCAAAATAAGCTAAAAAATAATAACATTAAAGATATAAGTAACCTCATCGAAATAAAGAAATCTATAAATGTGTTAGATTCTTTATTGCAAAATAATAATAAAGATGAACTTAGAATTGATGTTTACATAAATAAAAATAAATGGTCGAATAAAATTGGTGCAGAATTTAAAATAGGTATTAATAATAGAAATTCTAAAATGTATACTCTTAAAGATATTAATTTATTTCTAATTAATAAATATAACTCTATTCCAATGAAATATGGTAAAGATTTTTTATTTAATATACAAACGCAAAAATTTTTATATAAAGATATTCGCCTTTTAAAATTTATAGAGTTATTAAAAGATATTGATATAAACTCAAATAATTTCAAAAGAAGTCAAGATAAACATATAAATGGGAAAGAAATATGGATACCTAAAGGAATGGTTAGAAGCTTTTTTGAAATTATAAAAGACCATAGAATCTATTTAAATAATGGGTTTTATTCAAGAACTATTCAAAGTGAAGTAATAGAAGAGGATATACCTCTTCCTATTGAACTTAGTGAAAAGAATAATAGTATAACATTAAGTATGCCTAGGGGAATACCAGAAGATTTAAGCGGAAATGGTGATGTTTTTCTTTATGATACCGCTATATATTTACCATCAATGAAACAATGTGAAAAATTATCGCCATACATTGAAACCTTTATTAAAAATGATAAAATAACATTTTTAGAAAATCAAAAAGAGAGAATTTATAAAGAATTAATTCCAAGCCTCACTGAATTATCAAACTCAGTAATAATAGATAAAAGTATATCTAAGAATATAGTTAATTCTCCTGTAAGATTCAAATTTTATTTTGATAAAGAAAAATATATCTTTCTTAAATTAAATGTTGTTTATGGTGAATATGAATTTAATATTTTTGATGATATTAAAGATAAAATTATATATAGGAATACATTTTTAGAAAATTCAATTATAAATAAATTAAGTGCCTATGGCTTAGAAAAATTAAATGATAAATTATTTACCTTTACTAAAGATGATGATTTTATTTTTAATTTTTTCAAAAATGAAATTGATAGTCTTCAAGAAATTGGAGAAGTGTTTTATTCTGAGAACTTTAAAGGAATTATTAAATTAAGTAGTAATAACTTTAATGTTCAAGTAAGAAAAGGAAAAAATGATTATTTTGAATTTAAATATTCTATATCTAATATAGATGAAGATGAATTTTATAGTATTTTAAAGAGCTTTAGGGATAATAAAAAGTATTATAAATTAGAAAATGGAGAATATATTGATTTGGAGGAAATTCAAAATAAAGAGCTTCTAAATCTTATTAATACGTTAGAAGATGATAGAATTTCTAATAATACTATTGAATTTTCAAAGAATAAAGCAATTTATGCTAATACCAAATTAAGCAATATATTTAAAGACTATAGCGGGAAAAACTACTTAGATGATATATCTAACAAATTAAAATTAAATAATCTAAATAAAAATATAATTCCTTGCGATTTAAAGGCAAGTCTTAGAGATTATCAAATTTATGGTTTAAAGTGGTTTAATGAGTTATCATCATTAGGATTTGGTGGTATTCTAGGTGACGAAATGGGACTTGGTAAGACAGTTCAGGCTATTAGTTTTATATTATCTAATAGGGGAAAGAAAACAATTATTATTACACCTACATCTCTTATATATAACTGGAGAGATGAATTTTTAAAATTTGCTCCATCTTTAAAAATTGCAATTGTAAATGAAACTAAGAAAAAAAGATTAGATATTATAGAAAACTATAAAAATTATGATGTTATATTAACTACATACAATTTATTTAGAATAGATAGTGATAATTATAAAGACACAGAATTTGACTATTGTTTTTTAGATGAAGCACAATATATAAAAAATCCAAATTCTAAAAATTCAAAAGCTTGCAAATGTATAAATGCTAAAAGTAGATTTGCCCTTACAGGAACTCCACTTGAAAATAACTTAATGGAGCTTTGGTCTATATTTGATTTTATAATGCCTGGATTTTTAAATAACCAAGAAAAATTTAATGCGAGATATAATAGATGTCTTGATGAGGATGAAGTAATTATAAAAGAATTAAAATCACTAATATCTCCATTTATACTTAGAAGACTGAAGAAAGATGTACTAAATGAATTACCTGAAAAGATAGAAAAAATAATTAAAGTTGATATGACAAAAGAACAAAAAAAGGTATACGCATCCTATACAAAGTATGTTAAAGATATTATTGAAAGGAAAGTTCATAATGATGAATTTAACTCAAGTAAAATTGAAATATTATCATATATAACTAAACTTAGACAAATATCACTAGATCCATCAATTGTTATGGATAAATATGATGGTGAAAGTGGAAAATTAATTGCTTTATCAGAAATTATTACTGATATGATAGACAGAGGTCGTAAAATATTAGTGTTTTCACAGTTCACTTCAGTACTATCTAAAATAAAAACAGTCTTAGATGGTAATAATTTAAGCTACTACTATTTAGATGGATCAGTAAAATCATCTAAAAGACAAGAACTAGTAAATAAATTTAATACTGACAATACTAATGTATTTTTAATTTCATTAAAAGCTGGTGGAACTGGTTTAAATTTAACTAGCGCTGATGTAGTAATTCATTTTGATCCTTGGTGGAATCCAGCAGTTGAAGAACAAGCAACTGATAGAGCTCATAGAATAGGGCAAAAAAATGTAGTAGAGGTTATTAAATTAATATCAGAAGGAACTGTTGAAGAGAAAATATTAAATTTACAAGATAGAAAAAAAGAGTTAATAGATAATTTAATAGGTGGAGATTCTTTAAATAACTCTCTATTTAGTAATTTATCTAAAGAAAACATATTAAAGTTATTTGATAGAGATATGTAAAAAGGGGAGGCTTAGGCTTCTCTTTTTTGTATTTTAAATTAGATGATAATATTTTTAGGATACATTGAATACATATATAATATATGAATATAAAATAAAAAAGGATGGTTAAATTATATGGCTAGATATAGAGTTATTTTAGAGTTTAATTTAAAAAAGGATGAGGATGCTAAGTTATATGAGTATTTAAGCAAATTTAGTAATCCAGGTGCTACAGTAAAAGATATGTTAAAAGGATTAGTACCACTGCCAAATATATTTATTGAAAATAATAATTAAAATATAGGTATACATATATTATTTGGGAGGGATTCATATGATTAATTTTTTTAATAAGTTATTCAATAAAAATAATAGCGAAGATATTCTAGATGATAAATTAGAAATTAAGATTAATTCGCAAGAAAAAATTTTATTTAAGAAATATGCAAAATTAAATGGTACTGATATAAGTAAATTAATTAGAAATCTAATGATAGAAGAAATAGATAATTTTATAAAAATAAATGTATAGATAAATACTTTAATATAGTAAAACTCAAAAATATTTTTTATATAAGAAGGACCTTTAAGGTCCTTTTATTATTAATTTAAATTTTAAATTAGATACCATTGTGTTATAATCTTATAGAAATAAATAACTATATTTATTAAAATAATACATTAATACTTTATTTGTTATAAGCAATTTAGAAAAGGATAAAAATTTAATTTTTATCCTTAATTAAATATATAATAAATCATTATAGAGTATGAAAAGATGTTATATAAAATAAGCGAGGTGGAAATAAATGGGTTTAACTCCTATGATGAAACAATACTTTGAAATAAAAGATAGATATAAAGATTGTATTTTATTTTTTAGATTAGGAGATTTTTATGAAATGTTCTTTGATGATGCAAAAACAGCATCTAGAGAGCTAGAATTAGTTTTAACAGGAAGAGATTGTGGCTTAGAAGAAAGAGCTCCTATGTGTGGTATTCCATTCCATGCCTCTTCAGGATATATATCAAGGCTAGTAGCAAAAGGATATAAAGTTGCAATATGTGAGCAAGTTGAAGATCCAAGTGCTGCTAAAGGCATAGTAAAAAGAGATGTTATAAAAGTTATTACACCCGGTACATATGTAGATGGAAATAATGAAAATAATTCTAATATATATCTTATGGCTGTATATGAGGAAAATGGTGTTATAGGATTAGCACTTACTGATATAAGTACAGGAGAATTTAAGACAACTTCATTTAATTCATTACAAACAACTTTATTAGATGAAATTAATAAAGTAAGTCCAAAAGAAATAATAGTAGATATAAATACTAGTGAAAGCTTATTGCATGAAATATCATTAAATTGTGATGCTTTATTAACGAAAAAAGATTTAAGTGACTTTAGAGTTAAAGAAGAGGATTTAATTTCTCAATTTAGTGAAGTTGAAATATCAGATTTATCAAAAGAAAGTAAAATTTCTTGTATGGTATTACTTAAGTATATATATGAAACTCAAAAGATGAGTCTTTTAAATATAAATTACTTAGAGCGATACGATATAGTAAATTATATGACTATTGACGGAAGTTCAAGAAGAAATTTAGAACTTACTGAAAATATAAGAGAAAAAAGTAAAAGAGGATCTCTTCTTTGGGTAATGGATAAGACATCCACATCAATGGGAGGTAGAATACTTAGAAAATGGATTGATGAACCCCTTATATCAAAGGCCGAAATAGATAAAAGACTAGAAGGTGTAGAAGAATTATATTCTTCTATTGGATTAAATGAAGATATAAGAATAGCTCTTAGAGATATATATGATATAGAAAGAATAGTTGGTAAAATAGCTAATGGAAATGTTAATGGTAAAGATATGGTATCTCTTAGAACATCATTAACTAAACTTCCAGCAATAAAAGAGTTATTATCAACATGCAAATCACCATTATTAAAAGATTACTTTAATTCACTAGATACTTTAGATGATATAAAAAATCTTCTTTTAAATTCAATACTAGATGATCCAGCAATAGGAGTTAAAGAAGGTAACATTATAAAAGATGGTTATTCAGAAGAAGTAGATGAATTAAGAAAAGCAAAACTTCATGGTAAGGAATGGATAGCAGCCTTAGAAAATAGTGAAAGAGAAGTTACTGGCATAAAATCACTTAAAGTTGGATATAATAAAGTCTTTGGTTATTATATAGAAATTAGAAAGGCAAACTATGATTCTATTCCAGAGGGAAGATATATAAGAAAACAAACATTAGCTAATGCTGAAAGATATATAACTCAAGAACTTAAGGAAATGGAAGAAAAGATATTAGGAGCTGAAGAAAAGCTTATTAATTTAGAATATAATTTATTTTTAGAAATAAGAAGCTTAGTTTCTAAAGAAATATCAAGATTAAAAAATAGTGCAAGAATAGTTGGAAATCTAGATTGTATATCTACTCTAGCACTTATTGCACTTGAAAATGATTATGTAAGACCAAATATAAATGAAGATGGAATTATAGAAATTATTGAAGGAAGACATCCTGTAGTTGAAAAAGTTATAGGTAGAGGCGAATTCGTATCTAACGATACTTTATTAAACAAAAAAGATAATAGACTACTTCTTATAACAGGTCCTAATATGGCAGGTAAATCTACATATATGAGACAAGTAGCATTAATTACACTAATGGCACAACTAGGATCATTTGTACCTGCAAAAACTGCAAATATTTCTGTATGTGATAGAATATTTACAAGAATTGGAGCATCTGACGACTTAGCAGGTGGAAAATCTACTTTTATGGTTGAAATGTGGGAAGTATCAAACATCCTAAAGAATGCTACATCTAAGAGTTTAGTTCTTTTAGATGAAGTTGGAAGAGGAACATCTACATATGATGGTCTTAGTATTGCATGGTCAGTTATTGAACATATATCAAATGATGAAAATTTAAAATGTAATACATTGTTTGCAACTCATTACCATGAGCTTACAAAGCTTGAGGGAGAAATAGAAGGAGTAAAAAATTACTCTGTAGCTGTTAAAGAGGTTGATGATAATATTATATTCCTTAGAAAGATTGTAAAAGGTGGAGCAGATCAATCTTATGGAATAGAAGTTGCAAAGCTTGCTGGTCTTCCAAAGGAAGTAATAAATAGAGCAAAAGATATATTAGACAATTTAGAAGATAATACTTCTAAATTAGAAAAAATTGAAGTTAATAATCAATTAAAAGAAGAAGTGTCAATAGATAAGGAACAAATAGCAGAAGTAAAAGGGGATACTAAAGAAATAATTGATGATAATAAAGTGAATTCTAAAACACAAGATGATATACAAATAGATTTTACTTTTGTAGAAAAGGAAAGTCTTATTAAAGAACTTTCTTCAGTTGATATATTAAACTTAAATCCAATGGAAGCAATGAATAAATTATATAAATTAGTAAGCGATGCTAAAAAATTAATTTAGGAGTTGATGTACTTTGAAAAGAATTAATTTATTAGATGAAAATACATCAAATAAAATTGCAGCAGGAGAAGTTGTTGAAAGACCTTCTTCTGTTGTAAAAGAATTAGTTGAAAATAGTATTGATGCAAATTCTAAAAATATAACTATAGAAATAGAAGATGGTGGATGTTCATTTATTAAAATTATTGATGATGGAGATGGAATTCATAAAGATGATATAAAGAAAGCTTTTCTTCCTCATGCAACAAGTAAAATACAATGTGCAGAAGACATATTTTCTATAAATACTTTAGGGTTTAGGGGTGAGGCGCTTGCGTCTATTGCATCAGTTTCTAAAGTGAATTTAAAGACTAAGCCACATGATAGTTCATTTGGTAGAGAAATAATAATAGAAGGCGGAGAAATATTAGAAGAAAAAGATTGTGGAGTAAATAGTGGTACTACAATAGAAGTTAAAGACTTATTTTTTAATATTCCTGCTAGAAAAAAATTCTTAAAATCTTTTACAAGAGAAGGTTCTATTATAACAGATATAATAAATAGAATTTCAATAGTAAATCCAGATATTAGCTTTAAATTGTTTAACAATGGGAAAAAGGTTTTACATACATTTGGAAGTGGAAATACAAAAGATGTATTAAGAGTTGTGTATGGTAAAAAAATTAGTGAGAATTTGGTTTACTTTGAAGGTACTAGAGAAGAGATATCTATATCTGGGTATATAGGAAAAGAAGCGATTGCAAGAGGCTCTAGAAATAATCAAAGTATTTATGTAAATGGTAGATATATAAAAAATAAGACTTTAGTTGCAGCAGTAGAGAATGCATTTAAATCATTTAGTACTGTGAATAAATTCCCATTTTTCGTTTTATTTATAGATGTATATCCTGAATTTGTTGATGTTAATATACATCCAACTAAAGCAGAAATCAAATTTAAAGATGATAGAATGATGTTTAAGATAGTCTTTGATTCAGTTCATAAATATCTTAAAGAAGCAATTTTTGACGATTTTAAGTTACCTGAAGAAGAGATGAATATAACTAAAGAGAATCAAGCGGAAAATTTAGAACTTAATATTAAATTTGAGGAAGACGAAGTTAAGTTTAATTCTTTTGAAAAAAATGATAAGTTTTTTAAAGAAAATTCTATTGATTACTCAGCACAAATAAAAAAAGAACAAGATGAACTTTTAAAGTTAAAAGAAAAACTTAATAATACGGATTTTTTAATTCATGAAAATAAAAATGATATTACAAATAATATTAATGACTTAAGCTATTCATCCATAGATACTAATAAAGAAGCTATAAATAGTGATGTATTATATAGTAAAGAAGATGAAGATTTAAATAAAAATATCTCTATTAAAGAAACTATAGAAGAGAAGATTGCTAAATTCCCTCCTCTTAGGATAATAGGACAATTTAATAAAACTTATATTATAGCTGAATTTAATGAAACATTATATTTAATAGACCAACACGCTGCACATGAAAAAATATTATTTGAAAAATATATAAAATCAATAAGTGAAGGATCTATAATTATACAACAATTGCTAGTACCAACATTAATAGAACTTTCTACAGATGATTTAATATTCTATATAGAAAATCAAAAGATATTTAAAGATGCAGGTTTTACTGTAGAAGAATTTGGTGGCAATACAATTTCTTTAAAAGAAGTACCTTACTTTTTAGGTAAACTAGACCCTAAAGATTTATTTTTAAGTATAATAGATGATCTAAAAAAAATGGGTGATGGTAAAACTATAGATATTAAATACAATAAAATTGCAACAATGGCTTGTAAAAAGGCTGTAAAGGGTAATGATACATTAACTGAACGTGAAATGATTAAACTTGTAGAGGATTTAAGATTTATAGAAGATCCATTCCATTGTCCTCATGGAAGACCTACTATAATAAAATTTACTAATAATGATTTAGAAAAGAAATTTAGAAGAATTGTTTAAAATAACTTGAAGGACTGATAATTAAATGATAAAAAAAGATATATTAGTATTAGGCGGTCCTACGGCTGTAGGTAAAACTGACCTTTCTATAAAACTTGCAAAAGAACTTAATGGAGAAATAATATCAGCAGATTCAATGCAAATATATAAATATATGGATATAGGTTCAGCTAAAGTAACAAAAGAAGAAATGGATGGAGTTAAGCATCACTTAATAGATGTAGTAACTCCAAATAAGCCATTTTCTGTTGCTGAATACAAAGAATTAGGTGAGAAGATAATAGAAGATATCTTAAATCGTAAAAAGCTTCCTATAATAGCTGGTGGAACAGGTCTTTATATAAATGCATTAACATGTAATATGAACTTTACAGAAGCCCAAAAAGATGATGAATATAGAAAATTTTTAGAAGAAGAGGCTGATAAGTATGGAAATGAATATATTCATGAACTTTTAAAAGATATTGATGAAGAAAGTTATAAAAATATACATGCTAACAATAGAAAAAGAGTTATAAGAGCATTAGAAGTATATAAATTAACTGGTAAACCATTTAGCTCATATGGATCAGGGGAAGATTTTTATAATTATAAGTATAATGTACATTATTATGTATTAAATATGGATAGAGAAAAACTATATTCAAGAATTAATAAGAGAGTAGACATTATGATGGAAAATGGCCTAGAAGATGAGTGTATAACTTTGAAAAAAATGGGGTATACTTCTTCTATGCAATCAATGCAAGGAATAGGCTACAAAGAAATGCTATATTATTTAGATAATAAGATTTCATTAGATGAAGCTATTGAAATGATTAAGAAAGGATCTCGTAATTATGCTAAGCGTCAACTTACTTGGTTTAGAAGAGATCCAAGAGTTAAATTTTTAAATAAAGATGAATTATCTGATGGAGAAATTATAAGAAAAATAATTAATGACATTAATAATAAGTAGTTGTATAATGTATTTAAGGTGTATTGGTTAATTGGGAGGTGTCTTATGAATAAACAACAAAATAATTTACAAGATATATTTTTAAATGGCGCAAGAAAGAACAAAATACCTGTAGAAGTATATTTAACAAATGGATATAAACTAAAGGGTTTTGTAAAGGGATTTGATAGTTTTACTGTTGTGTTAGACTGTGATGGAAAGCAAATGCTAGTTTATAAACATGCAGTTACAACAATAACACCTGCAAAGCCTATCTTGTTTGTAAATAATGATTTAGATAACGCTTAATAAATAGGCACATTGTTGCCTATTTATTTTTGTGTTTAATTTAATATAGGAGGATAAGATGTTAAAAGCCACAGAAGAATTAGTTATTAAAAATTATAATATTAAGGAAAATGCTTTTAAACTATATAAACAAGCATTAAATGATGTTCAAGAGGAATTTAAGAGATTAGATGAAATAAGAGAGTTTAATCAATTAAAAGTATTAACAGCTTTTCAAGAAGAAAGAATAAGTGATAGTCATTTTACAAATTCAACTGGATATGCCTATGATGATTTAGGAAGAGAAGGACTAGATAAAGTATATGCAAGAGTATTTAATACTGAAGCTGCAATAGTAAGACCTCATTTTGTAAATGGAACTCATGCAATAGGAACAGCTTTATTTGGGAATTTAAGACCTGGAGATACTTTAGTTGCAATGTCAGGACAGCCTTATGATACTTTACACGGTGTAATAGGTTTAAATGGTGATAAAGGCACAGGATCATTAATTGATTATGGAATTAATTATAAAGAAGTAGATCTTATAGATGGAAAGTATTTTGATTTAGAAAAAATAAAATCTGTAATTTTAGAAGATAAAACTATAAAGATGGTACATATTCAAAGAAGTACTGGATATAGTACAAGATATTCTCTTCATTTAGATCAAATTGAAGAGGCTATAAAATTAGTTAAAAGCTTAAGAAAAGACATAATAGTATTTGTTGATAATTGTTATGGAGAATTTGTTGACATAAAAGAACCTACAGATTTTGGGGCTGATTTAATGGCAGGTTCCTTAATTAAAAATATTGGAGGAGGAATATCTCCAACTGGTGGATACATAGTAGGTAAACAAGATTTAGTTGAAAATGCATCTTATAGATTAACTGTTCCTGGCATCGGAGGGGAGTGTGGTGCAACACTTGGAGTTATGAGAACATTATTCCAAGGTTTCTTCCTAGCACCTCATGTAACTATGGAAGCAGTTAAGAGTTCAATATTATGTGCTAGAGTTATGGAGCTTGCTGGATTTAATGCAAAACCAGCTTCTAATGAAAGAAGAACAGATATAGTACAAACTATTATATTTGGAGATAAGGAAAGATTAATACAATTTATAAAAGGAATTCAGTTTGGATCTCCTATTGATTCATTTGTTCATTGTATACCTACTCCTATGCCAGGTTATGAAGATGAAGTAATAATGGCTGCAGGTGCATTTATTCAAGGTTCATCAATTGAATTATCAGCTGATGCTCCAATAAGAGAACCTTATATTGCTTATATACAAGGTGGATTAACATTTGATCATGCTAAAATTGGTATATTAATTGCATTAAATAGAGTTTTAAATTGTTAATAAAAAAGGATTTACGTTTGTAAATCCTTTTTTAGCTTTTATAATAATATTATCTTTAATTTTAACATTTATATGTATTTTATAAAAAAGTTATAGAGTCACATGCTTTATATGACTCTATAACTTTTAATATTTTTTAATAAGATCTAAAAATACCAACTAACTTACCTAAAATTTTGCAATCATCTACTATTATAGGATTCATTGAATCATTTTCAGGTTGTAATCTTATATAATCATTTTCTTTAAAAAATCTTTTTATAGTTGCACTTTCATCAATTAATGCAACTACGATATCTCCATTATTTGCAGTTTGACACTTTTCTATTATAGCTAAATCATTTTCATGAATACCTGCATTTATCATACTATTACCATATACTTTAAGCATAAACAGCTCTTTATTATGTTTAATATAATCTATTGGTAATGTAAAGGTATCTTGAATGTTCTCTGTAGCTAATATAGGAGTACCAGCTGTAATATCACCGATTATAGGAATATTTATCATTTCACGCTTTGGTTGAGATAATTCTACAATTTCAAGCGCTCTAGGCTTAGTTGGATCTCTCTTTATAAGACCTTTTTTTTCTAATCTTTTTAAGTGACCGTGTACTGTTGAAGTTGATTTTAGGCTAACAGCCTCACAAATCTCTCTAACAGATGGTGGATAACCTTTATTTTCAGTAAAGTTTTTTAAAAATTCGTATATTTGACTTTGTTTATCCTTACCCTCTAACATGGCATAGCACCTCGCATTCTTTGTATTTATTATAGCATAAGCTATTTTATATATCAAACTTATGTTCTTAAAACATATGTTCTATTTGAATTAAATTTAATTATTTGTTATAATCAAATTCTAATATATACACTAAGAAGGTGGTGTAAGTGAATATGAAGTATACAGATGATGATTACTGTGATTTATATGAAAATAAAATTTGTGACAACTGTGGTAAATGCCTAGAAGATGAAGGTATTGATATAAGAGCTATAAAAATAGAAGATATCGCAAAGAATGTTGAAGAAAATAATATATTAGAAGAAGAATGGAAAGCTATGGTTGCTAAAGCTCAAAATATAGATCCTTCAGTTGATTCAGAAGATTTAGAAAAAGCTTTAAAAGAAGCATACTCAGCACTTAATTTTAATGATTTAAAAGTAGATGAATCATATGAAGATTCAGAGTATATAGATGCTTTTGATAACATAACTTATTTAGATGATGTAGATCTTGTAGAAGATGATTTAGAAGATCAAACTGAAGAAATTTTCCCAGGTGTTAGAAGAATAATAAAAAAGAATAAAATAGATTAAGAAGTGAATTTTTCACTTCTTTTTTTATTATGAATAAATTCGTTTATAAATCTAAATACTAAGTATGAAATTATAATTTAGATAGGAGAGATATAAATGAAAAAAAATAAATTAAACAAATTAATATTATTTGCTACAGTTATTATGTCAGCAGCTTCATTTGTAGGTTGTAATACAGCAAAAGAAGCTGCCGATAAAACAAAAGCAGGTATGAATGAAGCAAAAAACAGTGTAGAGAATACTACAGAAAATGTTAAAAACAAAACAGAAAATGCAATTAAAGATTTTACTGAAGAAGAAAGTAACTTTGATAAAAAAGCATTGATAAAAGACTTAGAAGCAAAAGGTTTTGAACCTAAGAGCGCAGGAACTTTAAAGAAAGATTCAGACAAAGTAGCATCAGTTGATGGAGAATTATTTAAAATAAAAGGAGGGGAGATTAGAGTATACGAATATAATAAAGATCAAAAAGGTTTATTTGATTCAGATGTAAATATGATTCAAGAAAACGGATACAAAATAAATGGTAATAAAATAGATTGGAAGAATGCACCTCATTTCTATAGAAAAGGTAGAGTAGCAGTAGTTTATGATGGAAACTCTCAAGAAATTGTAAAATCATTATCTGAAATTTTAGGAAGTCCTTTCATAGGATAATGTATTAAATATAAAAGTGGTTAATTATATAATTAACCACTTTTATATTTTTGCTAAAGGATTTGATTTTACGGCTTCTCTTAATGTTTCATCATCAACATGAGTATATATCTGAGTTGTAGAAATATTTTCATGACCTAATATACTTTGTAGGGAACGAATATCTACATCACCATGTTTATACATTAACGTTGCAGCTGTATGCCTTAATTTATGAGGAGTATATTTCTCATCTTTTAATCCAGCATTTTTAGTATAATTTTTTACCATTATTTCAACTGTTCTTTTATTTATAGGATTTCCACGATTAGAAAGGAATAAATATTTAGCTGACTCTGTGTTTGATTTTGAAGTATCTCTAACTTTCATATAGTCATTAAGAGCTTTTAAGCATGCTTCATTTAAATAAACAGTTCTTTCCTTATTACCTTTACCTATTATAGTTAACGTATCACCAGTAATCTTATCTAGCTTTATATTACAAAGCTCTGATAATCTCATTCCACAATTTAAGAAAAATGTTATTATACAATAATCACGATAATAATTTTTGTTGTTCTTATCCATGGATTTAAGCAGTTGAATACTTTCATTAAGGTTTAAATAAATTGGATGTCTTTTATTTATTTTTGGCGATTCTAATTCTAATGTTGGATTTTCATCTATAATTTTAACCTTATTTTGAAGAAATTTAAAAAAAGATTTTAATGTTGCAACTTTTCTTGCTCTTGCATAAGAACTATTATTTCTATATTTTTCTAAAAAGCTCATAAAAGCATATAATTCTGACAGTTTTATATTTTTAACAAAATCTTGTTTTATATCAGATATATCAATATCTTCAAATTCACATTTTTCATTTTCTAAATTGCCTCTATAAAGCTTTAAAAATCTAAAAAACATAGTTAGATCTATTCTATATGCGTCAATTGTATTTTGTGATTTACCTTTTATAGTTTCTAAATAATTCAAAAAATCAATAACAATTGAAGGTAATGAGTCATTTTTTCTAAGTTCTTTAAAATCATATATCATTTTAAAACACCTTCTTGATTTATATTTATGTACATCATTTTACCATAAAAATATTATATTTCCTAGATTAGAGAACAATTGTTCTAATATTAATAAAAGTATTTATTTCTATATAATTTCCTTTATAATATATTTTAATTTTTTTAGCCTAAGAAGCATAGAACAACTGACCTTAACTTACTTTATTAATTCTGAATATTAAAATAATTATAAATATAAAAAATAAATTTATTATTTAAAATATAAAGAATTATTAAAATACAGATAATATTTTAAATATTATAAATTTAAAAGCACTTCATCAAATTTCATTAAAAACTATCAATATTCATCTTAAAATTATACATTATTTCGCTAAATGGTTATTTAGCGAAATAATTTTAGCTTGTTTTATACATTAAAATATAAAAATCATGTTTTTTATACATCATTTCTCACTTAATTACTTTTACCGATATTACCATTGTCGATTTGCTTGTAAAATTTATTTTGAATTTGTATAAAAACATAGAAAACTACTTCTAAAAATTTTTGAAAATATTTTTTTTGTAGAAAAATGAAATGAGATATAATTTCCTTATATCTCATTTATTAACAGTAATTAAATTTTATATCTTTCATTATTAAGTATTTTTTCTAAAAAAATTAATTCTTTATCAATATTATCATTTAAGGAATTTTCTTCACGGTTAGAAATGCTATCATTAATTATGGAGTTAAAAATTTTATAATTAAAACCATGTAATAATTTTATATCATCTAAATGATCTAAATCCTTAAAATTATTATTTTTTTCATTTAGCATACATATTTTAATCTCTGGAAGCGTATAATCGCAATTATTCCATTTTTCTTTTATATTTTCTAAGTTAAAGTGCCATTTTTCTGAGTTTGAACATATGTTCGCATCTCCTATTTTTATTTCTTCTAAATCATGAATAAGGAATAAAACTCCTGAAGGGAGTTCTTCGTCCTTAATATCATTCTTTATAGCTGCAAACAGTATTAAATCCATTATAGTTTCTATATCTATATTTTTAGCAATAGAATTTTTTATTACTTCTCTAATTATTTCTAATAAATCATTAGTTTTTATTTTTTTAAAATTAACTACATCACTTGTTTTAAAAAAGTAATTTTCAAATCTCCCTACATTATTAAATAAAAAATATAAATTTAAAACTAAAATTTCTAAAAGATACCTAGTTTCATTTTTTAAATCTACTTCATTTAAAGATGTTGCCACTACCCAGTTTCCAGATGTTTTTTCATTACATTCTTTAAGAGAATTTTCAAACTCCTCTATATCATTATTTAAATAATTTCCATTAAGTAAATTTCTTAATCTTGATATATAATTTTTTTCTAAAATATTATTTTCTGTAATATTAACTTTTGCGGATCTATACTGGTTAAATCGTTCAGGATCCTTATTATTAAATGATTTATAATATTTTCTATAGGCCAATTTAGGAACTTTTTCATAATCAATTTCATTCCATCTATTTAACGATATTTTTTGTTCTGTTAAGTTGATTTTCCCTCTTAATGTCGATAGCAACTTTCTATATTCCTCATATGATAAACCTAACCCATCTGCAGTTTTTCTACCAAGTCTCCTACTCTCTTTAGATGATGTATTAATTGATTTTAACCATTTACAAAGATTTGATGGTTTATCACTTAAACAATCCTCTTCTATTTGTATTTTAAAATAGTCAATAACATCTTTTTCGTATTTAGTATCAAATAAACAATAAAGATCATCATATCTTCCTATTTTTATAATTAAATTTATATATTTATTTAATGGTTTATCATAATTTAAGGCTATATAAAATAAACACTCTTTAAATACTTCTCTCATTCCTAATCCGAATTTTATATCTCTTGAATAAAGCAATATCTTCATAGTAGATTCAAAATCTTGGTTTAAAGCATTTTTTAATATAGTCTTATTTAATTTTATATTTTTTGAATTTACGTTTAATAGATGTTTATATAATGATATTAAAACTGTATTATCTTTAGATTCTAAACTTGTAGAATCACCATAAATATCTTCATATATATCATTATCTATATTCAAAATTTCTTCTTTTAGTTTATTTAAAAAACTTATTGGCATAATTAAAATTCACCTCTTACCTTTACAAGACACATTAATTAATAAAATATAAGCTTATAGTGTCTTTACTTATACAAGGCACTATAATTTACATATTAATTGCTTAAAGTACCTTTACAATTAATATGTATGCTTTAAATATACAATAAATACATTAAATTATAAAAAAATAAGAAGATAGTATCTCTTCTTATTTTACTTCTTTTATCCAGTTTATTAAAGATTTCTCTATATACTCTGATTTAGAAAATCCATTCTTAAATACACGTATTTGTTTATATTGAATACCTTTTAATTCAAAGTCTAGTACATCTATTCTCTCTCCAGAGATTCTTAAAAAATCTCTCCTACCCTTTAAACTTATTTTTAATTCCATATATATCGCTCCAAACATAATCTTGTAGTTATATAATTTATTTTTATCTTTAAATTATTTTTTTATTATATATCACTAAAAATATTTTATCAAATAAAATAACACTTTATAAAGAAAAATCTCTCTATAAAGTGTCATTTTTAATTAAATATTTTAGACCAAAAGCTTTTCTTTTTTGAATCTTTTGATTTTTCAACTAATCCTTTAAATTCTGGATAAGCTTCCTTTATTATAGGCGTATTATTAATTATATTGTTTTTTATTTTATTATATAAATCGTACTTTAATTTAAATTTATTCTTATTTTTATAAAGAACTATTTCTATTTCTGTTGCTCTATATAATGCTTCTTTATTATCTTCATCCATTCTATATGCTTCAAACAACATCTTACTATAATTTAAAATTTCCTTTGAATAAGCTAAGTAATCTTCATCGCTCTTCTCTTCTATTTTGTCCCAACTATCTGTTATTGCTAAATAATTAGAATAAATCATATCTGTAAGTATTTTTGATATGTTAGATGATATTTTCTTTTTATCTATTACCATACCTTTCATATAGTTAACAGTTTCAATTGCGCTTATAATTGAATAATATTTTTGGAATGCTACATTTATAAAATCATTAGATGCACTTTCCTTAACTTCTTGTATAACATTATTAGTAATATTTATAAATTGTTTTGTAGCATCGTCTTTAGTTATGGTAGCTAAAGATGTATTAGTATCTAATGCAACTAACCCCGATACAGCTTCATTATCTTTAATTATTAAACTTTCATCTAGAGAACTTTTTAAATTATCTTTATTTTCCTTAGTATTATTTAATAATTGACCATTTGAATCTAATTCAATCTTTGCCTCTTTAATATCTGATATCTTTTCCTTGTTCTTATCAATCATTAATTTAAGTAATTCTACATTATAATTATCTAATCCAAGCTTAACTCTTTGTTTTATAAGAGTATTAAGTATTACTATAGTTTGTTCTAAGCTTAAAACATTTTTAGGATATATGTCCCAACAATATTCAAATACTTTATTACATTGATTTAAATTATCCACTATAAAATTTAATTTTATACTCTCTTCATATTTAGTATTCTTTAATTGATCTAAAAGCTTAGTTGCTCTTAGTAAAATGAGATTATATGTTTTTTTTGAAAGATAACTTCTAACTTCTTTAATTTTAATTAAATCTCCATAGATTAAATTTGCTGTTTCAGCTGCTGTAATAAGCGAAATAGTCTTCTCTATAAACAAGGATATTCCTTCATCATTAAAGTTTTGTTGAAGTTCTATAATCATATTTTTGCATTGAGATATAGTTGTTTTAGTCAAGTTTGTTTGAGCAACTTTTATTAAAAATGGAATTTCTTCACCATCTGCTTTTAAAATAACGTCTTGAACTTTTTTTAATGCATTTAACAATTCCTTTGAGTCAGATATATATTCTTTTGTAGTTTGCATTTCAATCTCATTGCACTTTTGTACAGTCTCTAAGCTGTTATTCACTTTGTTCTCTCTCATAATTGACCTATCCCCTCTTAAAGATATAAATTAACCTATACTTTTAATTATATATCTTTTTCAAATTTTTCCAATGTTTTTTATTTTAATTATTAAACTTTTTACTTTCTTTTATTTTTTTATCCAGTTCATTTAGATATTCTTGTCTTTCGTATTTTTCAAGAAGCAAAATCTCAGTCTCTTCTTTTTCTGAAATAAGTTCCTCTAATTTAGAATAATTTGTTGAATTAAGTTCAATTTCTTCTTGAATACTTTCAAGTTTCTCTTCTAAATCAGATACTATTTTATCTATTTCTTTAAATTCTTTTTGTTCTTTGAATGAAAACTTTAATTGTCTGTTTTGATTTTCTCTTTTTGGTTTTTCTTTTTTTACTTTTGGCTCATTTATTAATGTATTATTAACTATATTATTTTTAATCTCTTTTTGTATTAAGTAGTCACTATGATTTCCATGATATATTGTAACATTACCATTACCTTCAAAAGCAAAAATTTTATTACAAACTCTATCTAAAAAATATCTATCGTGAGAAACTACTACCACAACTCCTACATAGTCATCTAAAAAATCTTCAAGTATTTTTAAAGTTTCTATATCTAAATCATTTGTTGGCTCATCGAAAATTAAAAAATTAGGTGATTCCATTAAAACTCTTAGTAATTGAAGTCTTCTTTTTTCACCACCTGAAAGTTTTTCAATAGGTGAATATTGCATACTTCCATCAAATAAAAATCTTTCACATAAAGTTGATGCAGATATTTTACTTCCATCATCTGTAGGTATATACTCTCCACCTTCTCTTACAAAATCAATCACTCTTTGATTTTTATCTAGTTCTTTTCCATCTTGAGAAAACACACCTATTTTAACTGTTTCTCCAATATTAATTTCGCCACTATCTTGTTTTATAGTTCCTTCTAACATTTTTAAAAATGTTGTTTTGCCAGCTCCATTGTCTCCAACAATTCCTATTCTGTCTTCTTTAGTAAATATATAATTAAAATTATTTACTATAACTTTATTATCAAAAGATTTATTTAGGTTTTCTATTTCAATAATTTTTTTACCAAGTCTACTACCTACATAATTTATTTTTATATCAGTATTATTTTCAACATATTCTTTATTAACTAATTCTTCAAATCTATCTAGTCTAGCCTTTTGTTTAGTTGTTCTAGCTTTAGCACCTCTCTTTACCCACTTTAATTCATTTCTTATAAGTGCTTGTCTTTTTGCCTCTTGATTTTTTTCTATTTCTATTCTTTCAACTTTTTTTTCTAAATATTTTGTATAGTTACCTTCATATGAGTATAAATTACCTCTATCTAATTCAATTATTTTATTTGATACTCTATCTAAGAAATATCTATCATGTGTTATCATAACGAGCGAACCTTTTCTTCCATTTAAGTACTCTTCTAACCATTCAATTGAATTTGAATCTAAATGGTTAGTTGGTTCATCTAATATTAAAAGTTCACATGGGGTTATTAATGCAGATGCTAAAAATACTCTTTTTCTCTGTCCACCTGATAAATTAACCATTTTTTCAGAATAATTATTTATTCCAAGTTTATTTAAAATACTTTTTGCTTCGTTTTCGAGACTCCATAAATTTAATGTATCTATTTCACTTTGTAATTTAATAAATCTATCATTTAAAGATAAATCACCACTTTCTATCTTACTTAGAATATCTTCATATTCCATAAGTAATTTCATTTCTTTGGTGTCACCTTTAAATATTTGTTCTATAACTGTTGTGTCATTGTTAAATTCAACGTCTTGAGATAAATATTCAATACGTATATTTTTGCCATGAGTTCTTGTTCCATCAAAAAAATCTTCTTTTCCTGCAATAATTTTTAAAAAGGTAGACTTTCCTGCTCCATTTATTCCTATTAATCCAATTTTATCTCCATCATTAATTCCTAAAAATACATCTTTAAGAAGTGTTTTTTCACTATAGCTTTTATTAATATTTTCTAATGTAACTAAATTCATCTTTCTAGCTCCTTCATGTTGATTAATTAGTAATCTATTATAATACATTCTATCAAATTTAACTGTAATATAAAAGAAGTTAGTATATAATAATAAGTATAGTTTATGAGGTGATAGTATGATTTTAAAAGAAAATGATAAAGTTATGTTGATAGCTTGTTCAAATGAATTACCAATTAGTTATTCAAAGTATATAAAAGAAATTACTAAAATTTTAAATGAATTTGGTTTAGATGTTGTTTTATCTTATGCATTATACAGGGAGGCGAACAAATGTTCTAGAGGCCTAAAAAGAGCACAAGCTCTTATGGATGGATTTAAAGATACCAGTATAAAATGTATTTTTGATGTTTCAGGTGGAGATTTATGTAATGAAATTCTTCCCTATTTAGATTTTGATTTAATAAATAAATCTAGGGCTATGTACTATGGATATAGTGATTTATCAGTTCTACTTAATTCCCTATATAAAAAAGCAAATAAAAAAGCATATTATTATAATATAAAAACTATACTAACAGATGAAGGTAAACAGAACTTTTATAATACGTTTATAAAAGAAAACTCTTCTTATAATTTGTTTGAATCCTGGAAATATAAATGGATATGTGGAAATAAAATAATAGGAGAAGTTTTAGGAGGTAATATACGTTGCACATTAAAATTATCTGGAACAGATTATATTCCATCTTTTAAAAACAAAATTTTATTTTTAGAAAGTAATAGTGGAGATATTATAAAAATTAGAACGTTTATAGCCCAATATAGAGAACTGGGAATCTTTAATGATATAAATGGTATATTCCTTGGTGAATTTACAGAAATTGATTTAAATAATGAAGAGGATGAGTTAATCGAACTATTTAAGGATATATGCATAGAATTTAATCTTTCACTTATAAGAACAAAAGAAATTGGTCATAGTAATTCAAGTAAGGGGATTTTAATTGGATCATATGTTAATTTAAATAAACCTATGGAATAAAATCTATTCCATAGGTTTATTTAAATTGCAAGTTCTATTTTCTTAAATGCTATTGATTTAGTTAAATTTTTACTTTCCTTATCTATAGTTATTTTATATATATTCTGACAAGCCTCTTCACGCCATTTTTTCATATATTTAGGTGTAGCAATTACAGAATAATAATAATTTTCCTCTATTTCATCTGCAAATTCTAAATAGGATAATATGCTCCTAGTATCTAGTTCAATATTAGATTTATCTAAATTATTATATATTGGCAAGAAATATTTCATAGGTATTTTATAATTATATATACCTCTTATTTTCTTACCAGAAAGTATTGCCCTATATAATAATCTATTTTTATGTATATCTTCTTCTTTTATTCCTAATTTAAATATCGGCTCTCCTAGTCCATTTTTATCTATGCGTATTTTGATCATTTTAACACCATTCTCTTCCATTTATTTCCAAGGAAATAAAACTAATATAAAAAAAGCTAAATGACAATTGCCATTTAGCTAAATATATTAGAATTATTTCTTAAGTTCTTTAAAGTATTCTAAAAGTATTTCTTTTTCACCATCTAGAAATTCATAATTGTCAATTGTTCTTTCGTTTATCCATTCTATTGCTTTTACATTTTTCCCAAGATTCATATATTCTTTTATTTTTCCACTATATAAAAGAATTGACTCATTGTTATCTTTGTTTATTTCAAGTTCAGTTAAAGGCTCTAAATCAAATACAAGTGTATTTAAATCTTCTTTAATTGAACTAACTATACATTTCTCATCTGTTTCTTTACCTTTTTTTAATCTTCCAACACATTTCCATAAACTTTTTTCTTTTTTCTTTCCTTTTTGAATAATTAATACATTGTTGAAATCATCTTGAAGAATTACTGAACATCCAATAACTTTTCCCATGCCTTTACCCTCCTGTTTAACTTTTGTAAAATAATTTATTTTTCTTTTTATCTAATTCGATAAAAAAATACTAATTCCTTCTTTTATTTGTAGATTTTTTAACTAAATTCAACTAAAATATATCCACCTATTTTTTGAGCATTAAATTTATTTTCAAAAATGGAGTTATTAGAATCAATTGTACTATTATGGCTACTATATACAAGAGTCCACTTCCCATCTGGTAATGTAATATCTACACTTTCTTTATTGGCGTTATAAATAACTATGATATCTTTATAACTATCATTTACCTTATTTCCATTTATTCTAAAAGAAACTACTTTATCACTATTAAACTCATTGCCCTTTCTTAGAAAGTGTAAATTTTCTTGTATAAGCTTAGAACTTTCCATTCTAAATGCAGGATGTTCTTTTCTTATTTTAATTAAATTTTTATAACACAAAAATACTTCATTAAATTCTATTTTCCTTGCCCACTCTATCCTATTTACATAATCTGAAGCATTATAACTATTCTCAATTATATTTCCATTTATATCACATTTTGTTCTAAGCATTTCTTCTCCACCTTGTATAAAAGGTATTCCTTGTGATGTGAATATTATTGTTGCAGCAAGTTTATTCATAAGAATTATATTTGAATCACTTTCACCTTTATTTGAAAGATTAAGTTTATCAAATAGAGTTAAATTATCATGGGACGAAACATAATTAATTGTTTGATATGGTTCATTTGCCCAAAAATAATTTGAGTAATTAACTTTATTTATATCTACATCTTTATGATAGGTTGATGCAACAACTCCAAATTTTATTGTTTCTTCAAAACCTTCACTCCCGCTAACGAATCCTTTTGTACATCTATAAAAAGTACTTCCTTTAATTCCATCTCTTATATCATCACTAAATGCAGCTATTTGTTTATTTGAAAACTTATTTATATTATTCTTTATAGCTCTATTATTATATTCTAATACTGTATCTCCACCAGTCCAACCTTCCCCATACAAAATTATAGAAGTATCTATTTTATCTAATTCATCTCTTATTATATTTATAGTGTCTAAGTCATATAATCCCATTAAATCTAACCTAAATCCATCAATATGAAACTCAGTTGTCCAGTATTTAATTGAATCAACTATAAACTTTCTAACCATTTTTCTTTCAGATGCTATTTCATTACCACATCCAGATCCATTTGAAAATCCTCCAAACTCATTTTGTCTATAATAATAATTTGGAACTATTTTATTTAAATTAGAGTTTTCAGTTTCAAATGTATGATTATATACTACATCAAGTATTACTCTGATTCCATTATCATGAAGAGTTTTAACCATAGTTTTAAATTCTTTTATTCTTACTTCACCGTTAAATGGGTCTAATGAGTAAGAGCCTTCTAATGCATTATAATTTTGTGGATCATATCCCCAATTATAAGTATTTTGATTTTCTTCACTTTCATCAATAGATGCAAAATCATATACAGGTAGTAAGTGGACATGTGTTACTCCAAGTTCTTTTAAGTGTTCTAGACATGTTTTTGTATCACTTCCTGTTATATTTGTATTTTTTTCAGAAAATCCAAGGAACTTGCCTTTATTTTTAATTGAAACTCCTGAGTTAGAATCAATAGAGAAATCTCTTATATGGATTTCATATATACTTGATCCTTGAAAAGATATAAAATCAGGTCTTTTATCCCTGCTCCATCCTTTAGGATTAGTTTCATTCAAGTCAACAACTTGAGACCTAAGACCATTTATAGAAATTGATTTAGCATAAGGGTCTACTACTTCTTGTATTACATCACCATTTACAATTAAATAATTATAGTATTGAAGATTTAGATCTCTATTTATTTTTACTTCAAAAATTCCATTTTGTCCTGAATTCATTTTTATTATTTCATATTCTTTATGTTTTAAATCCTTACCCTCTTTTCCATATAATAACAAAAATACTTTGGATGCTAATGGTGCCCATATTGTAAATTTACTACTATTTTTTGAATAATTAACTCCTAAAGATCCATCATAAAAAAATAGCTTTTCAAATTCGTATATATCATTTTTCATTAAAGTACTTAAATGCTCATAATTATCTGACATATTAAAAACTCCTTAATTACTTATTTTCTTTATGCAAAAATATTATTTTAAATAGATATTAGTTTACATAATATTTAATATGAATATTAATTTATATATAATTTTATTTTAGATTATCTTTATAATTCATATTATGATAAAATAAATACTACTATTACTTTAAAGGAGTTTTTATATGAATAATTTTTCAGTTGATGAACTTATAATAATAATAAAAGAAATTATTTCCGCTAAAAAAGAAGAGGAATTATTTGGATTAGATATAGAAGAAACTTATAATTTCCCATATAATATAAATGTAAAATTAGAAAACCTATCAAATAACGATTATATAAATTTATTTAATAATTTAGAAGCAATAGCAAATAAAGTGATTGTTAATTATAATAGCGAGCTTAACTCATTGAATCTTTTACATGAAGAAATATTAGATGAATTAAATAAATTAAAAACACTAGATACTAATATCTAGTGTTTTTAATTTATTTAGTTTTATATATCCCATATAATAAAATTAGTAATATTATAATAAATGGAAATATTCCAACTAAATAAATTTTATTATTAATATAACTAAAAGAGAAGTCATTAAACAAAAAGGGAATTATAAATAAACCAATAAGAATAATAAATATAGAAATATATTTTTTTATTAATTTAATATATTTACCCAAAAATAATCTTACCTAAGTTATAGTTTACACTATATACTATTCAAATATATTTGCTAAAGTTACACAAAAAGTAAAGCATTAAATATTTAATGCTTTACTTAAAAATTATTTTATTTCTAATTCTACAGGACAATGATCAGATCCTAAAATTTCTGAATGTATTTTAGCATTAATAAGTTTATCCTTCAAAGAATTGGAAACTAAAAAGTAATCTATTCTCCATCCAGCATTATTTTTTCTTGCATTAAATCTATATGACCACCAAGAATATGCTCCTTCTAATTCGGGATAAAAATATCTAAATGTATCTATAAAACCAGAGTCTAATAATATACTAAATTTTTCTCTCTCTTCATCACTAAATCCAGCATTTTTTCTATTAGTCTTTGGATTCTTTAAATCAATCTCTTTATGAGCAACATTTAAATCTCCGCATACTATTACAGGTTTATTTTTTTCTAACTCCTTTAAGTAATCTCTAAATACATCTTCCCAAGCCATTCTATAATCTATTCTAGCTAATTTATCTTGAGAATTTGGAGTATATACAGTTACAACATAATAATCATCAAATTCTGCTGTAATAACTCTTCCTTCATTATCATGTTCTTCTATTCCTAAGCCATATTTTACACTAATAGGTTCTTCTTTTGTAAATAATGCAGTTCCTGAATATCCTTTCTTTTCTGCATAATTCCAATACATATGATAATTTTTTAAATCTAAATCAATTTGTCCTTCTTGAAGTTTTGTTTCTTGTATACAAAAAATATCAGCATTAACTTCATTAAAATAATCTAAAAATCCTTTTTTTACGCAGGCTCTTAATCCATTTACGTTCCAAGATATTAACTTTTTCAAAAATATACACCTCCTTCTTTTGTTTATATTTATTATAGCATTAATTTATATAAGTAATTATAAATTAATGCTAATAACTTTTAACTATTTAATTTTTACAGTTAAATCGAAAGAGTTTTCTTTTGAAACTTCCTTAATCCATAATCCTGATTTTTTTATGGTCTTCTTACCTGTATTTAAATCAAGTGATATATATCCATATCTATTTCTATAAGCGTTACACCATGACCAACAATCTATAGGAGTCCATAAATGATATCCAAAACAATTTGAACCTTCTTCTATTCCTTTGCTTAAATAGTAAAGGTGCTCTTGTATGAATTCAATTCTATAATCATCTTCGATCATTCCGTTCTTATTAACATAAGCTTCTTCCCCTTTAACTCCCATTCCATTTTCAGAAACATACCAAGGAATATTATTATAATTTTCCTTTATGTTTATTGAGATATCATATAGACACTTAGGGTATATTTCCCATCCTCTATATGGATTCATTCTTTTATTTGGCATATCATATCTATCAAAGTACATATCAGGCATCCAACCTAATTTTTTATCAAACTCTGATTCTTTAGCTTTAACTCTAGAAGGTTGATAATAGTTTACTCCTAAAAAGTCTACAGTATTATTTTTGATTATATTTTCCTCTTCACTAGTTGATTCCCATAAAACATTATCTTTTTTAAATATTTTAATTAAATTTTTTGGGAATGTTCCTTTTACTGCAGGATCTAAAAATAATCTATTAAAGAAACTTTCTACAAACTCAGAAGCTTCAATATCTTTTTTATCTTCTGATCTTGGATATGCAGGTGTTAGATTTAAAATAGTACCTATTTTACCGCCATTTTTATTATAGTTACCTTCTTTAAATACTTTTATTGTTTTAGCTGATGCTAAGTTTAAATTAAAAGCAACTTGTATAGCTTTTTTACCATCAACTAAATTAGGATAATGGAATTTATATAAATATTGACCTTCTACTACAACTATAGGTTCATTAAAAGTTGTCCAATATTTAACTCTATCACTAAAAAGCTTAAATGCTGTTTCTGCAAATTTTACGAATAAATCTACAACATATTTTGATTCCCATCCGCCATACTTATTGTACAGTTCTATTGGAAGATCAAAATGATGAAGATTAATTACAGGCTCCATTCCATTTTCTATACAATTATCTATAACATCATTATAGAATCTAATAGCATCTTCACACGCTTCTCCTGTTTCAAAATCTTTTATAAGTCTTGTCCATTGAATTGATGTTCTAAAAGAGTTTAAGCCTATACTTGATATTTGCTTTAAATCTTTTTTGTAATCATTATAAAAGTTTGAAGTTACATTAGGACCTACATTATCATAAAAAATATCTGGTTCAATTTCATACCAATAATCGAAAACGTTTTTATGAAGCTTATTAAAATCTCCTTCTGATTGTGGACCTGATGTGGCAGCTCCCCACCAAAACTCTTTTGGAAAACTAACTTTACTCATATTATAATACCCTCCTAAATTTTGTAATTGTATTATAACTTAACAAAATGACTTTGTCTATACATATTATAAAATTATATATACTAATTTGCATTTGCATGATATCATATAAATAACGATTTTATCTTGGAGGATTTATGAATAAATATTTAGAAATATCAAGTACGTTATTAAAAAGAATAGAAATTGGATTTTATGATAATACATCTAATCCTATTCCAAATGAAATAGAATTAGCTAAAGAATTCAATTGTAGCAGAATGACTTTAAGAAAAGCTATAGATATTTTAGTAAAAGATGGGCTTATATACAGACGTCGTGGTGCAGGAAGTTTTATTAGAGAAAGTATATGTAATGAAAAATTTTCTTTTGATAATACAGAACTAAAGGGCCTTACTAAATCTATAAATGCAAACATTAAAAATACAGTATTATCATTTAAAATTATGTTTCCAGAAGAAAATATAGCTAAAGCACTATCAATAACTAAAGATACTCCTGTATATGAAATAATAAGAATTCGTTATATTAATGATTATCCATATGTAATGGAAAAAACATATATGAATGCAAATCTTATAACTGGTATTAATGAAGAGGTTTTAAAAGAATCAATTTATGATTATATAGAAAATAAACTCAATTTAAAAATTGATGGTTCTAAGAAGATATTAAGAGCAGACATAAGTAATGATTTAGATAAAAAATATCTTTTATTAAAAGATATTGAACCTGTCCTTGAAATTGAACAAATAGCTTATTTAAGAAACGGTTCTCCTTTTGAATATTCATTTTCAAGACACCGTTATGATAAATTTGAATTTACATCTTTTACAACAAAAAATTAAAGAATAGATTAATCTATTCTTTAATTTTTAAAAGAATGTATAGGAGCTGGAATTCTTCCACCTCTTTTTATAAATTCCTCTGATGAATTATTATTAATTTTCATTACAGGTGCTCTTCCTAAAAGCCCACCAAATTCAACCATATCTCCAACTTTACAACCTGGAGCTGGTATTATTCTAACTGCAGTAGTTTTATTATTTATAACCCCTATTGCAGCTTCATCTGCAATCATAGCAGATATTGTAGATGCATTAGTATCACCTGGAATTGCAATCATATCCAATCCAACTGAACATATGGCAGTCATTGCTTCTAGCTTTTCTAAATTTAATGAACCATTTAATACACTATCTATCATCCCAGCATCTTCTGAAACCGGTATAAACGCTCCACTTAAGCCTCCTACGTGTGAGCAAGCCATTACCCCGCCTTTTTTAACAGCATCGTTTAAAAGTGCTAATGCTGCTGTTGTACCATGTGTTCCTACTCTTTCAAGTCCCATTTCCTCTAAAATATGTGCAACAGAATCTCCAATAGCAGGAGTAGGTGCTAAAGATAAGTCAACAATACCAAAAGGAATATTAAGCCTTTTAGATGCCTCATTTCCTACTAGTTGTCCCATTCTTGTTATTTTAAAAGCAGTTTTTTTAATTGTTTCTGCAACAATATCAAAAGGCTCATTTCTAACTTTTTCTAATGCCTTTTGAACTACACCTGGACCAGACACCCCAACATTTATTATTTTATCAGCTTCCCCTACGCCATGAAAGGCTCCAGCCATAAATGGATTATCTTCTACTGCGTTTGCAAATACAACTAATTTAGCACAACCTAATCCCTTATTGTCTTTAGTTAAAAGTGCTGTTTTCTTTATTATGTGACCTAGTTCTTTAACTGCCTCCATATTTATTCCTGTCTTACTTGATCCTACATTTACAGATGCACAAACTTTATTTGTTTCTGATAAACTTTCAGGAATAGATTCTATAAGTATTCTATCGCCCTTTGTATATCCTTTTTGAACTAGTGCAGAAAATCCACCTAAAAAATCAATGCCTATGTTTTCAGCTGCTTTATCTAAAGTTTTAGCTATATTTACATAACTATTACACTCTAATGCTGATGCTATAATAGATATAGGAGTTACTGATACTCTCTTATTTACTATAGGAATTCCAAATTCATCTTCTATATTTTTGCTAACTTTAACAAGATCTTTAGCTGATTGTGTTATTTTATCATAAATTTTATCTTGTAATCTTTTCTCATCTGAATCAATACAATCTAATAATGAGATTCCCATAGTTATAGTTCTTATATCTAAATTTTCCTCTTCAATCATTCTTATCGTTTCAAATACGTTATTATTATTCAAAAAATCACCTCCCAAATTAAATTGTATGCATTGATTTAAATATCTCTTCTCTTTGAATCCTAATACTTATATTTAACTTATCACTTACTTCTGTAAGTATATTTTTTATTTGTTCAAATGAATTAGTAGATTTGTTTAGATCTACTAGCATAATCATTGTAAAATTTTCATCCATTATTGTTTGACTAATATCTAGTATATTGATATTAAGTTTTGCAAGTTCTAAGCTTATAGCAGACACAATCCCCACTTTATCTTTACCTATAACTGTTATTATTGCTTTCATTATAATATCCCCCTTTTTAGTTAACTAATTTTATTATTTAAAAAATTCATAATTAATATCATCATGATTTTCTTTATTAGTATTTTTATTATCCTCAAAATAATTTCCTTCATTTATGCTTAATAATATCAATTCAATCAAATTTTTAACTCTATTATCCATAAAAACCACCTTTTGTACAATATATACTAAATATTACAACTAATATCTAAATATTTCAACTTAATATTTAATAATTTTATTATAAATTTATCTAATTAATAATATTATCCATAATATATGAGATAAATTTATAACTATATATATTAAAACTGCAAAACAAATAATTATATTAGAATAGAATAATTGTTTTGAATTTGCATGTCTCATTCTTCTACAAAGAAATAATATTAGCATTAAAACAACAAAAACTTTTAGAAAAATACTAAGCAATGGACTAGATACTATATCTACCATTATTGAATTTGCTTCCATGAAATATCCTGTTTTTAATAACAGTAAAGTTAACACTATATCACTTACATTAAGAAAATATAATAAAAAAAGTTTTCTTTTTAGATTATTATAATCATTCGCTTTTATAAACTGCATATATTTATGCCTCCTATATATAGAAATTAATGTTATTTTATCCAATAACTTATTTTTTATTACATAAATATATTCACATATTATAAAGTATAGAATTATAAGTATTATATAAATAAAAAGTAGATTCATCTGAATCTACTTTTTATTTTAATAGTTATATTACAAATTCTTTTTTTATTTCTTTTAAAATATTTATTGCATCTGGAACACTATACCATGCTTCATACCCATAAAGCATATAATGAATTGCCTCTTCATGTGATCTAAATCTTTCGATTATAGGCAATTCTTTTGGTATACGTTTCATCTTTAATATATATGGAATAACGAATTTATTATATTGAATAGCTTTTCTTAAGGCAATTTTTCCTTCTCGTATATTTCCAATTTTTATATTAAATAATGCTTTACTATAGTAACTAGCTGTTAAGTAATCATTTTTATATTTATTTAAAATTTCATTTGTATAATTATCTTTATTAGTGATTATAGTCCAACTTAATAGAATGCTTCTTATTATCAATCTATCTTTAGGATTATTTCTAAGAAGATTCATACATATTTCAGTTGCTTCATCTCTATTTTCTGTTAACCATAGATGATTAGCTAGTCTATATTGAGCGCCTAAATATGGTGTTAATTCCTCTTTTAAAAATTCTTCTTTTCTTAATCTATTTATATCAGTTACTCCTAATATATTTATAGAAGCCTTAACAGCTTTTCTAAGTAAATTTTCTTTTTCAGAATCAGTTAAACCTTTATCGTTAGCAAGTATTATATATGCATCAGAACAATCTTTACATATCTCTAAAGCTTTATTTGCAAGTTTTACTCTCTGCTTGAAATTTTTTTGATTATAAGCTTCTTGTATAATTTTTTGAGCTTGTATATAATTTTCATCTGCTATTGTCTTAATTACTTCAAAATTTAATTCATTATTATTACAATCAGATGATTTTATATTATTAATCATTTTTTCAACATCTTTAGATCTTTTAAGTCCAGTACTACTACTTACGTTGAAAAATTTATAAATATTACTAATTTTTATATCCATTTGATTTTTAACACAAGTGTTATGAGCTATACCACATGCCCAAGCTTCACATTTACCCTTTAAAAGCTCTTCACTATAATTATCGAATAAAAGTTCACTAACTTTAAAAAAATTATTCTTTAATTTATCTTCTAAATTCTCTTTTATAAAAGCTTCTATTAATTTATTAAGTTCAGTCTTTCTTATTATAATTTCTTCCATTTACATTAATAGCTCCTTAATTTAAAGTCTTTCCATAACAATTCTATAATAAAATTATATACTAATGCAATTATTTATAAAAATACAAAAAATTCTAAATATTAAGATTAATTCTTTTCTTTTATGCCTTAGTATAATAATTATATATATGATATAATTTAAATAAAAAAACTTAGGAGAAATTATTATGAAGGAAATATCAACAACTAAACTTAAATCTATACTTAAAGAAGATCCTAAAGCACTTATAATTGATGTTAGGGATAAAGATGAATATGATTTTAGACATATACCATCAGCTAAAAATATACCTTTATCTGATATAGAAGATTATAGTGATGAAATTCCAACAGATAGACCAGTTTATTTTATATGTAAAAGTGGTAATAGAAGTTCACACGCTATTACTTTATTAAATGATTTAGATATCAATAATGTTATAAATGTTCGTGGTGGAATGTTATCTTGGGATGGAGAAATTAAAAGTAAATAATAAAAAGAAGAGGTATTAATTTAATAATTAATACCTCTTCTTTTTATTATTCTAAATCTTCACTACATAATGGACAATCATGTTCACCTTTTCCACTGCATACAGGACAGTTTTGAATTTGTCCTGAAAATTCTATGCATTCACAAGTTATCTTTCCCGTTCCTTTGCATAAAATACAGCTACCATCTCTATATAATTTAGTCATTATTATTTACCTCCAGAGAATAAATTCATTAATAATTATTGACTAATTATATTTAAATATTCAAATCTATAAAAGCAAAAAAGACTAATTTAAATTAGTCTTTTTTTATTTATATTTTAAGCATTTTTTATTATTTCACAAATAGATTTAGTTACTTTTAAAAGATCTTCAATATAATAATGCTCATTAAGAGTATGTGGGCTTCTTTCACCAATTGCTAAATTTACAGCTTTAATTCCATTACAATTTAATATATTAGTATCACTTCCACCACCTGAAGATTTAATACTTACGTCATAACCTAATGAATTAAATGCCTTTGTTGCAAGTTTTATTACTTCATCATCAGAGTCTACAGAAAATTCTCCATATACTCTATTAACATTTATATTACATTTAGCATTCTCAGCTTTACATACTTCATTAAATATTTCAACCATATGATTAGTTTGCTTATCTAAACTATTGATATTTGTGCTTCTTGCTTCTGCTTCTATTTTAACTTCTGGACAAACTATGTTTGTTGCTACTCCCCCTTGGATTGAACCTATATTTGCTGTTGTGTCCTCATCTATTCTTAATAGATTCATCTTTGAAATAGCTTTACTTGCAACATTAATTGCACTTATTCCGTTTTCAGGAGCAACACCTGCATGTGCAGCTTTTCCTATTATTTCAACTTCTATTTTATCTTGGGCTGGTCCTTTATTAATTATAGTTCCAACTTCATCTCCTGAATCTAATACAAATCCTCTTTTTGATTCAATTTTAGTATAATCTAAATTTTTTGATCCATATAAGCCTATTTCTTCACATATAGTGAAAATTACTTCTATTGTTGGATGATTTATATCTTCTTCTATTATGTTAGTAATAGCTTCCATTACAGATGCAATTCCAGCTTTATCATCAGCTCCTAGAATAGTAGTTCCATCTGAATATATAACTCCATCTTTTATTACTGGTTTTATATCATTACCAGGTGTAACTGTATCCATATGACAACTAAATAATATAGGTTCTTTTGTACTATCACCTTTTAACTTTGCGATTATATTACCAGTTGATCCATTAACAGCTTCATAAGCCTTATCTCTTATAACTTCTAATCCTAATTTCTTTAAATCCTCTTCAAGTTTATCTGCAAAATCCTTTTCATTTTTACTTTCACTTGGGATTTTAACATATTCTAAAAATCTATTTAATACTCTTTCCTCTTGTATCATATGATATTCTCCTTTGTATATAGTAAATTTATACTTTATTTTATCAGAAATCTTATACAATATAAAGTAACAAAAGGAATAAATAATAAATTTATAAGTAACTATTATTTAACTTAGTTTTATAGCATCTAATAAAACTTCATTTTTCATAGCAATTTTTACAAGAGGATAACCTATTATAGTTACTGATAAAAATTCACCAATAATAAATCCAAATAAATATAACATGAATGGTAATCCAACAAATATATGCAATATAAAAACTACTGGAATACAAAAGAAGCTTGGCCATAATGTTGCTAAAAATAAATTTTTAGTCTTACTTATTGCATAAACTGAAAAGAAAGTTCCAAGTGTTCCAACTACAACATCAATCATTCCTAGTGGACTTAAAAGATTTGCAATTAAGCAACCTATCGTTAAGCTTATTATATATTTTTTATCAAAGAAAGCTAATAAAACTAGCACCTCGGATATCCTAACTTGTACAGGTCCATAACTTATTGGTGCTATAGCATACGTTATAACTACATATAAAGCTGCAACTATAGATATTTTTGCTAATACATTTATTGATTTAGAACTATTCATTTATTTCACTTCCTACCCCTAAATCTGTATTATTTATTAATACTTCTATATTTTCATTATCTTCTAAATATTTATATTTATTTATAAACCACTTTACTAGTTCTTCATCTCTTTTAATATCAGTAGTATTTTCAACATAAACATTTATACAACCTCTTTCAAAATGATTTTCCAATATATCAATATCTCTTTCTATCATTTCTTTAGTTTGACCTTTTATCCCGACTAATAAGCAAATTGATTTAAAATACTTATTTACTTCAGTATAATCTTTAAATCCTGCTCCTTTATTTAATATTTTTATTCTAAAATCATTATCAAAAGTTTCAACTCCACACCTAAATATTATTGGAATTTCAAAAAAGTTTCTTATCTCCTCTAAACGATCCTTATATAACCAATGACATTCAACAAATAATTTTTCAATATTTTTTTCTTTTATTGTTACTTTAATATCATTTAATGTTTCTTTTGGCACTTCAAAAATGCTTCCTGAATTTATTACATCTAATACTTTAAATTCCCCAGTTATGTTTTTTAGAATATTTTTATTATATTCTACAATTTCTTTTTCATTAGTCTCATTATCGCATATGTAATCACAGAACTTACATTTTCCCCATTTACATGGGAACCCTTTTAACATCACCATCTCTCTTTCGTTTTTTCCGTAAATCTTACTATACCTTTGCATTTCCATTAATTAAATCTCTCCTTTTTAATGGCACAAAGCTAATAAAAATAAAAAAGGGCGACTTAAAGCCACCCTCTAATTTCTATTTATTAGACAATGCCTTAGTTTTATTTAAAGACAGGAGGCTTCCGAACTGTCTTCTATATAATTGCATTTTTTATTATACTCTCTAAAGTATCTATTTTCAATGTATTTAATAATCTTATCACTATTAAATTTAAACAGTGTGTTCAATCTTTAACACCTTCATTTTATTTTCAAATTAATTTCTTCGAAAATATTATTTATATATTTTTCAAATAGTGATAAAAATTTATCTACATCATCTATACTTATATAAACATTATTTATGTGATCTACAAGAACATATTTATTAACTAATTCCACATCTTTAATTTTTATCTCTCCTCGACTGTGTACTATAGCATTTCTTATTTTTCTTAAGACGTCTACATCTTGAAAATATTTTTTATTAGCTTTTCTAATATTTTTCTCATCTAAAATCAATTTATATGCAAAATATTACTACAGCATTTCCTTTTAATAATATGCCCTATTTCTTCTTGAGTGACTAGTAAGGAACAAACTTTATTTAAATACTCTTCAATTACAGTATAAATATGTACAAGTATCATTTCAGATATATATCCTCCACATAGTCTACTATTTATCCTTATACTTTATAAAACTTTTAAACTTACTAATTGATATAACTTATAAATTAATTATTTTTCTATAATTTAATTATTAGGTTATATTTATATAACCTTTTTTCTTAATTTTGTTTTTTATGATTTTCTTTGTTTTTTATATTTTTAATTATCATTTAAGAGGATATCTATTAAGATGTAATATTGTATTTAATGTATCAATTTACAATATTATTCATTGCCTTAAAATCATATAAATTATATAATCATTAAATATAATTTATATAGGGAAAGGAGTTTTAATTCATGGATTTTTCACATATCTATGATACCGTAATAACATGGGCTACAACTAGTGGTTTAAAATTATTACTTGGCTTAATAGGCCTTTGGGTAGGATGGAAAGTTGTAAATAAAGTGCTAACTACTTTGCATAAGTTTTTGAAAAAACAAAATGTGGACATGACTTTAATGTCATTTTTAAATGCACTTGTTGATATTTCACTTAAAATTTTGCTAGTAGTTGCATTCTTATCTTATGTTGGTATTCCAATGGCGAGCTTTGCAGCCGCTTTAGCTTCAGCAGGTTTAGCACTTGGACTAGCTATTCAAGGAAGTCTTAGTAATTTTGCCGGAGGAGTTATTATTTTATTACTTAGACCTTTTAAAGTTTCAGATTACATAGAAACATCAAATTATCAAGGTACTGTAGAAAAGATAAGTATCTTCTATACTTCTTTACTAACACCTGATAATAAAGAAGTTTTAATTCCAAATGGCGCTTTAGCAAATGGCAGCTTAACTAATTATTCATCAAAACCTTTAAGAAGAGTTGATTTAACTTTTGGTGTAGGATATGAAGCTGATATATTAAAAGTTAAAAATACTTTAAATGATATAATAAATAGCACTCCTAATATAATAATGGATATAGAACCTTTTATTGCAGTAAGTGAACTTGCTGATAGTTCTGTAAATTTTGTTGTAAAAGTATGGGGTAAGACTGAAGACTATTGGAATATTCATTATTCATTATTAGAGTCTGTTAAGATAAAATTTGATGAAGAAGGTATATCAATCCCTTATCCTCAAATTGATGTTCATTTAGATAATTCTAAATAAAAAATAGCTGTTTCAGTAATAAAACTGAAACAGCTATTTTTTATTCTATAGTTAGTTTAGTTATAATATTTTCATGCTCTGGATATTTTTTAATTAAATCTTTTCTTTTAAAAAGTTCGAAATCTTCAAATTTAAATCCTGGTGATACCATGCATCCAACTAATGAAAATCCTTCTGAATTCATAGCTGATCCAAATATATATCCTTTTTCAACTAATACCTGTGGTTCTTCACCTTCTGATATATTAAGGCCTAACTTTTTTTCTATAAGCTCTCCACTTGGAGAAATCATGTATATAGTTAGAGCGTTACCTGCATGGAAATACCACATTTCATCTGATTTTAATCTATGGAAATTAGATACTTCTCCTGTATGAAGAAGAAAATATATACTTGTCCATAAATCTTTTTTATCATTTTCTCTTACTATACTATCACTTGCTACAAATGTTTCTTTGTAATATCCTCCTTCTGGATGCTTCTCTAATTTTAAATTTTCTATATAATACTTAGAATCCACCTAAGTACCTCCTTTATCTATATTGATTTTAAATATTTTTTAATGCATTTTATTATATTTAATTGAACTTCTAGACTTTTTACTGCATCGCCTTCTATATTTAATGCATGATTTGCCCCATCAATCCTTATTAATTTAACTCCACTTAAATCACTTATTTGATTGACATTTTCTCTAGTTATTAATGGATCTTCATTTCCTGTTATAACTAAAGAATTATTTATCATTCCCATTTCTACTGTTTTATTAATAGGACTTAAATAAATATTCACAACATCTATATTATCTACTCTATTATTCAAAACATTTTGAACACAAGTTCCAATGCTCTTTCCAATAAAAACAATACGTTTATATCTTTTATTTAATGATGATTTTAGTAATGCCACTGACTCTTCTGCTATAATATTAAATTCCTCTTCTGAATTAAACTCTCTTCTTCCAATTTGAAAACCATATTCTATTTTTAAAACATCATATCCAAGTTCTAAGCAAAGCTCAGAAGAATACTCTAGTGATACTCTATCAAGTGTATAACCTATCCCTGGCATAATTACAGCTAAGGTATCACTTCCTTTTCCAATAATAATTGGCTTTAAATTCATTCCCCAATAAGATTTAATTACATCATTCATATAGACATCTTCTTTCTATCATTTTTATAATTTATTATAAAATAACATAAATTTGTTTCCATAATATAAATTAAACCTACATTTTTAAAAATTTATTATTAAAAATTAGAGAACTTTGATTTATATTTCTTTTTTTAGTTCTATCATAGCATCATATACCCCACTAGCTTTTCTAATACATTCTAGTAATTTATAATTTTTATAATTATTTTTGTGTTTTATAATGTTTATATTAAAACAACAATTATTTTTTTCATTATAAATAGATTCAAATATATTTTTCATGTTTGCTACGCATTCTTTTACATATAATTCGTCAATATTATACTCTTCTTCAAGAGATAAGACAATGGCTGAATGTATTATAAGTGTTGTAAATTGATTATTTTTAAATATAAAGTTTTTTAAGCTTTTATTATTTAACTTTTGAAAATGCATTTGCAATTTACCACTTATCAAATATGAAGTAAAAAGAATTCTTTTTATTTCAGTTTTATCAAAAGTTCCATTGATAATATCATATATCTTATCTAACATAATTTCATCTAATTCAATTAATTTATGAATCATATTTATAAGCTCTATATGATTCTTATTTGGAAAAATAAACTTATTTGCAAATAATACTACTATAGCTGATACACCTGTATAAAAAATCCTTAAAAATACAGCTTCTCCATCTCCCATTGTTATTGTAGAAATTGCAAGAGCATAGCAAGTTATATATATAGTCATAATTTTATAGTCTGTAAAATAATACATAAGAATTGTTGAAATAATTATAATGATTATATGAGCATCTTTATTTTTAAATATAGCAAAAATAATAAATGAAAGTATTATTCCTATTACAGTTCCAATAAAACGTTCTTTTATTCTTACTTTACTATCCTCATAAAATGGAAGAGTAAGTAAAAATATAGTCATGGGTATCCAATACCCTTTAGGAATATAAAATATTTTTATAAATGCAAAGGCCACTGTTAGTAGTAATGTTAATCTTATAGCAAATCTTATTTTGAATTCATTTAATGATAGTTTATATTTACTAAAATATTCTTTTGAAGATTTAAAATCAAAAATCTTTTTAAGAATGTTTTTCTTGTAAGGTTTTATATTTTCCATTGAAGAAATTAAGTAATTTAATATAAATATACTATATCTATTTATATTTTTATCATTTAAAGAATTTTCTTTTAAAAACTTAGTTATAAAGTTAGAATATAGTTCTAAATTGCAATTTTTGTTTATATCTAACTTTAAAATGAGCTTATTTAACTTTTTTATATACACTTTATTTTCATTTAGATATTTCTTATTTTCTATAAATTCGTTTATAAAATTATTGAAATGTTGAAATAGTATTATAAACTGATAATATTCTTTTTTATCACTTGAATAAACAACTCTATTTAATTCCTTACATATTTCAAATAAATCAAATTGCGCTTTCTTTAATAATGCTATATCACCTATATAAAGGTATTTCAATTGCAATAATATATTTTCTCGTCCATTTTTTATTAAAACTTTTATATGTGATCCAACACCTTTTCTTGAAAATAATAATAAATATAAAAATACTACAATATATGATACTGTTATTGACAAAAGTCTTTTTGGTATTTCATTAACTGTAGTTGTAAATAATTGCAAAAATACAAATGCCATTAAATAAGGGAAATAACTACTTGGATTATAATCATCTGTTAAAAAATAACACAATAAAAATATTGAAATTAAATTAATAAATATAGCACTTGGAACATTTAAACTAGCAATTGAAGCTAATATTCCTATAAGTAAATGAATAAATAATGGTTTAAATATATTTTTTTCTATCATTATATAATTTTTCATTCTTATAAATGTAAGTGTCATATATGGTGCTATTATTATATTGTTAAGACCAAAAAAACTTAAATTTATAAATAGTATTGTTAAAGAAACTAGTGCTGTTGGAATAGTATCTTTAAGTTTAGTTACTTTTCTATCAAAATCCATCTTAATATCCTCTTCTAACTGTTATTTTAGTAATTATTATATATTTTATTTGTTAATAAACAATGATTAATTTGCAATATTACTATTACAAAATTGCATTTTATATAAACTTTGATACATAATATTGTAATAAACTCTTTATTTGGTATTTTCTTTGTACTATAATAAGATAAGAATTATTATAGTATAATTCAAAAATAAGCAGTATTTTGAAGGGAGGCAGTTACTTTAAGTCTACTTAAGGTAATGACAATTATGAGTAAAGTAAATATCAATTGGGAAGAATTAGGTTTTGATTATATTAAAACTGATCTTCGTTATGTATCAATTTGGGAAAATGGTAAGTGGGATGATGGAAAACTTGTTGAAGACAACAAATTAGTTATTGAAGAAGGTGCTCCAGCATTACATTATGGCCAACAATGTTTTGAAGGGTTAAAGGCATATAGAACTAAAAACGGTGATATACAACTATTTAGACCAGACAAAAATGCTGAAAGATTAAATAATAGTTGCAAAAGATTACTTATGCCAGAAGTACCTGTAGAAAAATTTATTGATGCTTGCATGCAAGTTGTTAAAGCAAATAAAGATTTTGTACCTCCATATGGAACTGGTGCAACTTTATATTTAAGACCATTTTTAATTGGGGTTGGAGATAATATTGGTCTTAAACCAGCAAGTAAATTCATTTTTTCAGTATTCTGTATTCCAGTAGGGCCATACTTTAAAGGTGGGATGAAACCTGTAAACTTTATTATATCAGATTACGACAGAGCTGCTCCTAATGGAACTGGTGCCCAAAAAGTTGGAGGTAATTATGCAGGAAGTTTAATTGCACAAAAAATCGCAAAAGAAAATGGTTATGCAGATGCAATTTTCTTAGATCCTGCAACTCATACGAAAATAGAAGAAGTAGGTTCTGCAAACTTCTTTGGTATAACTAAAGATAATAAATTTGTAACACCTCTATCACCTTCTATATTACCTAGTATTACAAAATATTCATTGCTTGAAATTGCAAGAGATTATTTTAATATGGAAGTAATAGAAGGCGATGTTTATATTGATAAAATAGATGATTTTAAAGAAGCAGGTGCATGTGGTACTGCTGCTGTTATAACACCAATTGGAGGAATTCAATTTAATGATAAACTTCATATTTTCTATGATGAAAAAGAAGTGGGACCTATAACAAAAAAATTATATGATACTTTAGTTGGAATTCAATTTGGAGATGTAGAAGCTCCAAAAGGATGGATATATAAAGTTAAATAATATATTAGCTATTCCCTAGATTTATCTAGGGGATATTTTTTATAAATATTAATTTGTTCATTATTTATTAAAAAAATTTAGTTATACTAATATAGTTAAAATTTAATAAATTGGAGGAATTATATGAGTGAAAAAAATAAAAATAAGTGGCTTGTACTAGCTATACTTGTTACTCAGCCATTTATGGCCTGTTTAGATAGTAGTATTGTAAATGTTGCTTTACCTACAATAAGTAATAAACTAAATATTCAAATGTCTAGTGCAGAATGGATTATCAGTGCATATCTTATAGTTATTTCTGCAGCTATTTTAATATTTGGTCGTCTTGGAGATATTAAGAGTAAAAGTTTAATATTTAATAATGGTATTTTAGGATTTATATTTGGTTCATTACTTTGTGCCTTATCACCTAATATAGAAATATTAGTATTAGCTAGAATTATCCAAGCCATAGGAGCAGCTATGATTATGGCAACAAATCAAGGAATTATAACTGATGTATTCCCACCAAATGAAAGAGGTCGTGCTCTTGGGATTTCAGGATCATTTGTAGCTTTAGGTTCCCTTCTTGGACCAGCTTTAGGTGGATTTATAGTTACTTACCTATCATGGCATTTTATATTCCTTATTAATATACCAATAGGATTAGTTGCTTATTATTTAGGAAGAAAATATTTACCTGTGGAAAATAAAACTCAAGGTGAAGAATTTGACGGAAAAGGTGCAACTTTATTTGCATTAACAACATTACTTGTATTTACATGTATAATGCTTGGTCAAAATTTAGGATTTACTAGTATTTATATAATATCTGGTTTTATAATTGGAATAATACTATTTATTATATTTATTTTAGTTGAAAGAAAAGTTGTATCACCAATGCTACATTTAAAATTATTTAAGAAAAGAACTTTTTCTTTAAATTTATTTTGTGCATTCGTATCATTTGCAGCAATTAATACAATAAATGTAATACAGCCATTTTATTTAAGTGATGTATTAAATTATTCAGCAGAACAAATATCAATTGTAATGTTATTTTATCCATTAGTATTATTTATAGTTGCTCCTTTAAGTGGAAGTTTATCCGATAAAATAGGAAGCAAAAAATTAACATTAGCTGGTTTATTACTTACATCTATAAGTATGTATTTACTTTCTACTACTGGCGAGACAACATCTAAAACAACTCTTATTTTAATGTTATCTCTTTTAGGATTTTCTAATGGATTATTCCAGTCCCCTAATACAAATCTTATAATGTCCTCTGTTCCAAAAGATAAGCTTGGTATAGCAGGTGGTTCAAATGCATTAATAAGAAATTTAGGACTTGCTTTTGGTGTATCTGCTTCTACATCATTTTTATATTACAAAATGAGTGAAGCTGCTGGCTTTAAAGTACTTGGAGCAGTTAAAGGTAAACCAGAAATTTTTGTATATGGAATGAATTCATTATACATTGTAGTTGCAGTTATATGCTTTATTGCATTTATTTTTTCTTGTATAGATTATTTTACATCTAAAGATTATTAAAAAAGACTAGCTTTTAAGCTAGTCTTTTTATTTCCAAAGAATTAATTTTTCTAGTCCATACTCTTTAGCTTTTAAAGATACCGTTCTATGAGTTATTCCAAGTGCTTTACCTGCTTTATTATAACTTCCATATCTTTTAAGCGCTTTTTCAATAATTAATTTTTCATATTCTTTTAAAGTATAAATTTTTTCATCATTAAAAATTTTAGATAAACTATCTTCTGTCTTGGTTATTTCTTTTACTTTTATATTGCAATTATTATTATAGTTTCTTATAAAATATGGTATATCTTCTATACCTATTAAAGCTTTTTCTGAAAGTACTAAAATTCTCTCTATTATATTTTCGAGTTCTCTTATATTTCCGTTCCATTTATAGTTACATAAAGCTATTAATGCTTCATCTGATATATTTTTTATTTCGTTATTTTCTAGTTTTTTATTTAAAAAGTGTTTAATTAAAAGAGTAATATCGCCTTTCCTATCTCTTAAAGGCGGTAGCTCTATTGGGATAACATTTAATCTATAAAATAAATCTTCCCTAAATTCATTTTTTTTAATCATTTCTTCTAAATTTTTATTTGTAGCCGATATTATTCTAATATTTAATTTTATTGTCTCTTCCCCACCCACTCTTTGTATTTCTTTATTTTGAATGGCTCTTAATATTTTTGCTTGAATATTTTTGTCCATCTCACCTATCTCATCTAAAAATATAGTTCCATTTTGGGCTAATTCAAACTTACCAAGCTTTCTTTTTATAGCTCCAGTAAATGATCCTTTTTCATGTCCAAAAAGTTCACTCTCTATAAGGTTGTCTGGTATTGATGCGCAATTAACTTTTATTAAAGGTTTATCCTTTCTTTTACTTGAAAGATGAATAGCTTCTGCTAATAACTCTTTGCCTGTACCACTTTCCCCATAAATTATTACTGATGAATCACTTTTTGAAGCTTTCCTTGCTATATATAAAGATTCTTTTAATGTTTTACTATTTCCAATTATTTTTTCAAACGGATCATTTTCCTCAAAATCATTTATATATACTACTTTATTTAAACTTTCATTTATTTTTTTCATTATATCACCTTTTCTGCTGTTTACGTTTACTATATTGAAATTGAATTTACTTAATATTAAAACATAATCATAATTAATAAAATTTATTTTTAATAATAAGGAATAATGATACATATTTACTTAAATTTATTATATATTAGTTTTATTTATAGTTCAAATATATTAGATATTGATAATAAGATGAAAAATTAAAAGCTATTTTATTTAGATAATTTTTTATTTTAATTATCATTTACGATGATATTATTTAAGAATATACATAATAAAAAAAGTAGCATATTATTATATGCTACTTTTTTTATTTTCTGCCTTATTAGTAAATATAAATGATGTAATAATATATAAAATAACTAATGGTATTCCTTTCATTGTTAATTCAAAACTATCATTAGATATTAAATATCCACTTAATCTATCTTCTACAACAATGCAAACAAAGACTAATATGATTGATATAAGTATTAATATCAATTTGTTAAACTTTTTATGGAAAAATTTTTTAGATGTTATTTTATTATATAAAGAACTACTCTTCCATATTAAATCAATTATATAAAAACTTATTGCAATAGTTATTAATTCTATAGTGTGTTCCATTTTAATCTTCTAAGGATTTTTCCTCTTCCTCCTTTTTAGTTTTTATTATTTCTAAGATTTTATCAGTATCAACATTTTCTTCAAAAACCTTGCATAACTTATCGTATTGTTTTAACTTATAACTTCTATAGTTTTCTTTTTCTTCTTTTCCATTTTCAATTATAACATTATATTTTTCTTTAAAATGGTTTAATAATTTATGTCTAAATTCAACGCCTTCAAATATTCCGTGTATATACGTCCCAAGAACGTCCCCTTTTGCATTAGACATTCCAGTAACATTATTATTACTATCTATTATTAAAACTTCTCCTGGCCCATCTAACATCTCGCTAGCGCCATTATTAATTTCATATCCGTATACTCTTATATTAGATAATTCTCTAAGTTCATTATTTACTGAACATACTATTCCTTTTGATATAGTTGTTTTTTTATTTAATGAAAAAGAAGTTTTTATAGGTAATAAATCGAATCCTTCAATAATTCTTTTCTCACTTTGATTGTTTGATAAATCTATGATAGACTTACCAAGCATTTGAAAACCTCCACATATCCCCATAATACTTGTACCATTTTTGTGTAATTCTAATATCTTATCAAATACTCCATTTTCTTTTATATATTCTAAATCGTATATTGTATTTTTACTACCTGGTAAAATTATTAAGTTAGCGCCTTCTAAATCTTTAGGGGTTTTTGCATATCTTATATTTATATTTTTTTCTAATTCAAGCGGATAAAAATCTGTTAGATTAGATATATGCGGAAGCTTTATTATGGCTATATTTAAACCACTTCTCTTTTTTTCTCTTAACTTTTCTGTTATAATTTCCTCTTCCTCAATATTCAAATCTTCATATGGTAATACTCCTATAACAGGTATATTTATTAATTCTTCTATCTTCTTAATAGCCTGATTAAACTTTTCCCTATCTTTATCTATATTATTTTCTCTATATTTATTTATTATTATCCCCTTTATTAGCTCTTTTTCATCTTCTTCAAGTAACATGATACTTCCATATATTGATGCAAAAACTCCGCCTTTATCATAATCAGCAACTAATATAGCATTTGAATTTGTATTTTTAGCTATATAAAAATTCGCAATATCATCTTCTTTAAATTGAATATCAGCACAGCTTCCTAAACCTTCAATAATAATATTTTCATATTTATTTGATAGTTCATCATAAGATTCTTTTATAAAATCTTTAAAATCATTGCTTAACTCTTTTATATCACAATTTTCCATATCACAATGTTTTTTTCCATTTACAATTACTTGTGTTTTATTTTTTACTGATGGTTTTATTAAAATAGGATTCATAATTCCCTCAGCTTCTATTTCACAGGCTTCTGCTTGTACAAGTTGAAATCTACCTATTTCTTCACCTTTTTTTGTTACCCTAGATTTTAAAGATATGTTAAGTGATTTAAATGGAGCTATATTATATCCATTTTTCTTTAAAAATCTGCAAAGAGCTGTTGATACGGTACTTTTCCCTGTTGAAGATGCTGTGCCTAATATAATAATACTATTACTCATCTTTTGTCACCTCTATAAATTCAATTATTTTATAACTAAATGATTATACCCATCTACCTTAAATTTTTCTTCTTTATTAAATTTTATTTCTTCTTTAAATATTGGTCCATCAAATACAAATGTATGATACTCTCCATTTTCTCCGCAAGCATCTGCTCCACGTGCCTTTATATCCTGAATCAATTCTTTAGTTAATACTTTTCCTAAAAAATCCTCATTTAGTTGAGTGTCGTTACAACATTTTATCATTGCCTTAAAGCCACTTTCTATAACCTCATTTGTTATATCTTCTCTATTTTCTTGCCATAGTGGAAAATGTGCATTAATATTTGTATTATCACATCTATCTGTACACCATTTTCTATGAGCTAATATATCTATATCCCCAAATACACATGTATCAGCTCCCATTTCTTTTGCCTTAATTAATGCTTTTTCAAATTCATCTTCATATTCTTCACCTTTACAAGGTACTTTTATCAATGGTATATTTAGTGATTTTGAAACACTCTCTAATATTTCTTCTGGTACTCTATGGAACCATGATTGGTTTTTATCTTTATTTACAGTTACAATTAATCCAACTGGTTTATTTCCATCTTTAATCATTCTATATAACGCTAAAGTACTATCTTTACCACAACTATAAGATAAAACAAATTTTTTCATTTTTACACCTTCTCTTTATCTCCATTTTTCTAATACGTTAACCATAAATTCTCTAATATTAATTCCATAAACATTTTTAATATCTTCTGATTTTAATAAACTCTCACTTCTATCTATTTTTACTATTTTACCTTTGTCTATCAAAGCAACTCTTTCACCATACATTTGAACTAAATTTAAATCATGTAAAACTCCAATAACTGCTCTTTCACCTATTTTACACCATTCTTTTAAAATATCTAAAAGTTCTATTTGATGTTTAAAGTCAAGATGATTTGTCGGCTCATCTAATAATATAATTTTAGGATCCTGTACAAATGTTCTTGCTAATAATACTCTTTGTAGCTGTCCTCCTGAAAGCTCATTTATATATTTGTCTTTTATATTATCAAGTGAAAGATCCTTTATTATTTTATCAATAATATTTCTATCTTTTTCACTCAATCCTCCAAAAAATCCTTTCATATGAGGATATCTCCCTAACGATATAGTTTCATAAACTGTGTATGTAAAGTACACTTCTGTAATCTGAGACATTAATGCAATTTCTTTTGCCAATTCTTTTCTATTTATATTTTTTATTTCCTTACCATTAATTTTAATACTTCCAGAATATTTATTTATATTTGCAATTGCTTTTAATAATGTAGTTTTTCCACATCCATTTGTACCTATAATACAAAATAATTCATTCTTTTTCACATTAAAACTAACATCATTTATTACTTTTATATTATCGTATCCAGTGCTTACATTATTTAATTCTATCATTATTTCACCTACTTTTTTTGAAATATATATAAACAAAAAATGGTGCTCCAATTATTGCTGTTATTGCCCCTACAGGTAATTCAGATGGTGATATTATAGTTCTAGATATTAAATCTGCTATTACCATTAAACATCCACCAAACATAAAAGACATTGGTATTACAAAATTATGCTTTGCACCAAAAACTTTTCTAACAACATGTGGAGATATAAGGTCTACAAACCCTATTATACCACTAAGAGATACAGCACTTCCTGCCAATATTGTAGCAAATATAAATAATCTTGTTTTTATTTTATTGGTATTTACACCTATAGCTTTTGCACTCTCTTCTCCAAAGGTCAATATGTCCATCTCTCTTGTATTTAGAAGTATTCCAGTAATCCCTATGATTATAAAGGGGATGAATACTAAAATATATTGCCATCCTTTCATCGCAAATGATCCCATCTGCCATAAAGTTATAGCTTTTATACTATCACCATGCATTGATCCTATAGTTGTAATCATTGCACTTAAAAAAAGTGAAAAAACCATTCCAGCTAATATTATTGTATTATTTGTCATTAATCTATCAACACTTTTTGAAAATAACAACACAAATATTATTGTTATTAGTCCAAAAATAAAACCTGTAATAGGAAGACTAAATGTTGAACCTATTATTGGCATATTAATTCCAAATATAATCATAATCGCTGCACCAAGTCCTGCACCTGATGAAACTCCGAGTGTATATGGCGATGCAAGAGGATTTTTTAAAATAGATTGTACAACCGCTCCACTTACCGAAAGAGCACCACCTACTAAAAATGCTAATACTACTCTAGGTAGTCTTATATCAAATATTATAGATATCTCTTGCCCTGTAATTCCTTCATTTAATGAAGTATGAATTAATTTATTGCTTATTATAGATATTATGTCTAATAAATTAATATTGGAACTCCCTATGGAAGTCCCAATACATATTATTAGAAATGCTATAGGAATAGATATTACTGATAATTTAATATTTCTATTGATTCTTATATTCATCTGGATATATTTCCTTTGCTATTTCTTTTAATGCTTCTATTGAAAATTGTGATGCACGTGAAGATGTGTTAGTGTCTACTGAATATACTCTATTATCTTTAACAGCATTTATTTTACTCCACCCTTTTCTTGATTTAATTTCTTTTATAGGGTCTTTCACATAATTTACGTTAGTTAAAATAACATCTGGATTTTTATCTACTACTGCTTCTTCACTAGGTTGAATCCAACCTTTTTGCTTGGCAAATATATTTTTAGCACCAACTATTTCTATCATATCATTTAGAAACGTATCTGACCCAAAGCTATATAATGTTGGCGCTGGCCCTATTTCAAAATACACAGATTTCTTATCTTTTATTCTGTCTCCTATGTCTTTAATTTTTTCAACTTCTGATTTCATTCCTGAAACCATTTCATTAGCTTTATTCTCTGTTCCAGTTACTTTTCCTAAAAATTCAATATCTTTATATATCTCTTCAAAACTTTTACTACTTGGTATATATACAACAGGTATTCCCATATCTTTTATTGATTTAAATTGATCTTCTCCACCTTGGATATTCTGCTCTGATGCAACTACAAGATCTGGTTTTAATGATATTATTGTTTCTGGGTCTGGTTTTTCAATACTTATTCTAGCTATATCATTTTTTACACCTTTTACATCTTTTGAATACTCATCTGTTGCAACAATCTTATCTCCAAGTCCAAGTCCAACTAATATTTCTGTATTAGTTGGTGCTGTTGATATTATTCTATTTAAATTTTTAGGCATAATAAATTCATTGCCACTTCTATCTTTAACGTTTTGTTTGCTATCACTGCAGCCTACAAATAAACCTAAAGTAAAAATTAAAGATATAAATAATAACATTATTTTTGTTACTTTAAATTTTTTCATATTATCCTCCATAAATTTAATATATATTTATTATATATTATTTTCATGCGCTTTATTTAATTATATCTTTTCTTTATTATTTTAGATGCAATACAAAATAATACAAATGCTATAAGCATTGATATAGGCATTATAAATATAGCTTTACTAATTCCAATTGCATCTGATGCAGTACCAATTACTAAGTTCATTATTGTATTAATAATATTTGCAAAAGATATTACAACACCAGTAATATATGCTGTACTATTCTTAAATGTATTGCTAAGTACTACAACTACAGTAGGGAACATTATTGAGAAGAAAAATCCTGATATAGATACAATATATAATCCATTTTCTCCACTTAATAATCCTATTATAAATAATACTCCTCCAATAAATGAAAATGTTTTAATAGCTACTTGTGATCCTATTTTTTCAACTATAAATCCACCAACTAATCTTCCTATTGTAAATAATAAGAAAAATAATGATACATATGATGCAATTTTAGAATCCGTGAAACTTGAATAATTAGTTTTTATAAATGTAGGTAACCATCTGCCAGTTCCTTGTTCAGCTACTACGTAAAAACCTAACCCTAAGAAAAATACCCATATAAGCTTATCTTGTAAAACGTTTTTTAATGGAATTCTATCTACATTTTCAGTTTCCTCTGCTCTAGGTAACTTAACAAACATAAAGCACACAAATATAATGAATGTAAGAGCTGCTGAGCCCATATATATAGTTCTCCAGCTAATACCATCTGTTATTAAAATACCTGATAATTTTTGTGATGCTGAAAGTCCAACTCCATAAGCAAAGTGAGTTAAATTCATTGCTATAGCCTGACCTGTAATCCATAGTATTGGTATTATCGTATTTGCTGCTATTGCCATAATTCCTAAAAAACCTTGTATCATCGCAAATGCAATAATAAATACTATAAAATTAGGTGCTATTCCTTGTATAATGTTTGTAATTGCAGCTCCAATTAAACCAATTAAAAATAATTTTTTCTGACCTATTTTATCACAGACCATACCACCTATATAATTACATATTAAGTAGCATATTGATCCGCACATAAACATTATTGATAACATAGTATCATTTATACCAAAACCATTTTTAAGTGGTACAGTAAAGATATTTATTAATCCTTCTGTAACTGCCATTATTACCATAACTAAATATATTAGTATGGTAGATATTATTCTACTTTTTTTATTCATTTGTATCTCCTTTCGTCTTTCGTAAGTACGATTTATTATATCATATGAATTATATTATAATAAAGTAAAAAACTAGCCCTACAATAATGTAGAGCTAGTTTTTTAAAATTTATTATACATTTATTTCACTTTTAATTTCTATAGCCTCTTTATTTGAATCTATAATTGGTTTTACATATTCAGAAATAAATTCTTCAACTTGACTTGGAGCTCTTCCTATAAACTTACTTGGATTTATTATATTATTTATTTCCTCTTCTGAAAGTTTTATTCTATCATCTTCTATTATTCTCTTAATTAAATCATTATCAAGACCTTCACCTTTAACTCTAGCTGCTGCTTGCATTGAATGTTCTCTTATTAATTCATGAAGTTCTTGTCTATCTCCACCACCTTTAACAGCTTCCATAATTATATTTTCTGTAGCCATAAAAGGTAACTCTCTATTAACATGTGCTGCTATAACCTTGTCATATACAACCATATTTTCAGAAATATTTATATATAAGTTAAGAACTCCATCTAATGCTAAGAATCCTTCAGCTATTGATATTCTTTTATTCGCTGAATCATCTAATGTTCTTTCAAACCATTGAGTTGATGCTGTAATAGCTGGATTTAATGAATCTACTATTACATATCTTGCAAGAGCACCCATTCTTTCACTTCTCATTGGATTTCTCTTATATGCCATTGCAGATGATCCTATTTGATGTTTTTCAAATGGTTCTTCCATTTCTTTCATACTTTGAAGTAATCTTAAATCGTTACTAAATTTATAGCAGCTTTGTGCAACTTCTGATAAAGTATTAAGAACTATTGAATCTAATTTTCTTGGGTATGTTTGACCTGTAACCCCATAGCTACTTGAGAATCCCATCTTTTCAGCAACTTTTTTATCTAAAGCCTTAACTTTTTCCTCGTCATCTTCAAAAAGATTCATAAAACTTGCTTGAGTTCCTGTAGTTCCTTTTACTCCTCTAAGCTTTAGTGTACTTAATACGAAATCAATATTTTCTATATCCATAACTAAATCTTGCATCCATAACGTAGCTCTTTTTCCTACTGTAGTAAGCTGAGCTGGTTGGAAATGTGTAAAGCCTAAAGTTGGCATATCTTTATATTCCATGGCAAACTTACTTAATCTATGTAATACAGTTACTATTTTCTTTTTTATAAGTAATAAAGCATCTCTCATAATTATTATGTCAGTATTATCTCCTACATAACAACTAGTTGCACCAAGATGTATTATCCCTTTAGCATTTGGACATTGTAATCCATAAGCATATACATGACTCATAACATCATGTCTTACTTCTTTTTCTCTCTTAATTGCGTCTTCATAATTTATATTATTTACATTTTCTCTTAATTCACTTATTTGCTCGTCTGTTATATTTAATCCTAATTCCTTTTCGCATTCAGCTAATGCAAGCCATAATTTTCTCCATGTAGTAAACTTCATATTATCTGAAAATATATAACTCATTTCTTTTGATGCATATCTTGAATTTAATGGTGTGCTGTATAAATCTCTCACTTTGTTACCTCCCACACGAATATATTTTTATTATGTTATTATATCATTCGTATTATAACATAATTTCCCCCCATTTTCATCTTTTTATAAAAAACTTTTCATTATGTAATTATTTTTTATTAACAATCATATATATATGGTAAGTAAAAACGAAAGGGGTATTTTATTATGTGCAAATTAAACATATTTGATAAACTATCTTTCTTATTAGTTATAATAGGATCTATAAATTGGGGATTAATTGGATTACTAAACTTTAACTTAGTTACATTTTTAAGTTTCGGCTATGGCATGATTACTAGAGCTATCTATATATTAATAGCTATTTCAAGTATAAACTTAATAGGATTATTATTTAGGTGTAATTTTATATCAATAAAATAAAGAAGGTTCCTAAACTTTAGGAACCTTCTTTATTTAAATTAATCTTCTAAGTTTTCGATTAATTTTGCAATTTCTTCACAAGCTAAAGCTTCGTCATCTCCTGAAGCAATAACGTTTACTACTGAATTTGCAGTTACAGCTAATGAAAGAACACCGATTAAGCTCTTAACATTTGCTTTCTTTCCGTTGAATTCTATGCTTACATCTGATTTGAATGATGAAGCTTTTTTAACTAATAAAGTCGCTGGTCTAGCGTGTAAACCAGTAGCGTTTTTAACTAAAACCTCTTTAGATACCATGTAAATACACCTCTTTACTTAATTTTTATAAGTTAATATTCTACTAACCATTTCATTATAAATGTTTTCACAGAAAATTTCAACCATTCGGCAATTTAATTTTAAATTTAATTACATATTATAACTTTTTTCTATCTATATATTTAACAATTTTGGAGAGATTATCTAGGCTGAACTATAAGTTTTATAGCTGTTCTTTCTTCTCCATCTATTTCAATATCTGTAAAAGCTGGAACGCAAATTATATCCTTTCCACTAGGTGCTACAAAACCTCTTGCTATTGCTATTGCTTTTATAGCTTGATTTATTGCTCCTGCCCCTACAGCTTGAATTTCTACTATATTTTTTTCTTTTATTATTGCAGCTAATGCACCTGCTACAGAATTTGGATTTGATTTTGTTGAAACTTTTAATACTTCCATTTTTATTTTTCCTCCTACATTTTATTACTAATCGTTTACATAAAGTATGCACCATATAATTGCATATATTATATATTCTACTTTTATATCAAAATTCCTTCTATTTTTTCAAAATTTTTATAAATAAAAAAAATACATTTTGTATATACAAAATGTATTTTAATATCAACTATTTATTTTGCAAAATCAATTGATCTAGTTTCTCTAATTACATTGATTTTTATTTGACCTGGATATTCTAGTTGCTCTTCTATACTCTTTGCAAGATTTCTAGCAAGTTCAACTGATCCAACATCATCAATTTGATCTGGTTTAACCATAATTCTAATCTCTCTACCAGCTTGAATGGCATATGACTTTTCTACACCTTCATATGAGTTAGCTATTTCTTCTAACTTCTCTAATCTCTTTATATATGCCTCCAATGTTTCTCTTCTTGCTCCTGGTCTAGCTGCTGATATTGCATCTGCTGCTTGAACCAATATAGCTTCTAAAGATTGCATTTCAACATCCCCATGATGGGCTCCTATTGCATTTACTACAGCTTTAGATTCACCGTATTTCTTAGCAAGATCTGCCCCAATTAGTGCATGTGGTCCTTCTTGTTCTTGATCTACGGCCTTTCCTATATCGTGTAGTAAACCTGCTCTTCTAGCTAGAGTAACATCTAAACCTAATTCTGAAGCCATCAAACCAGCTAAATATGAAACTTCTACGGAATGCTTTAATACATTTTGACCATAGCTCGTTCTGTATTTTAATCTTCCAAGTAATCTAGTAAGCTCAGGATGAAGACCATGAACAGCTGTTTCTAATGTTGCTTGTTCTCCTTCTTCTTTAATATCGTTTTCGATATCTTTTTGAGCTCTTTCAACCATCTCTTCGATTCTTGCTGGATGTATTCTACCATCCACTATTAACTTTTCAAGTGCCATTCTAGCAACTTCTCTCCTTATAGGATCGAAGCTTGATAAAATTACTGCCTCTGGAGTATCATCTATAATTAAATCTACTCCTGTTAAAGTTTCTAGGGTTCTAATGTTTCTTCCTTCTCTACCTATTATTCTACCCTTCATTTCATCGTTAGGTAAAGCTACAACATGTACAGTAGTTTCTGAAACGTGATCAGCAGCACATCTTTGTATTGCTGTAGTAATAATTTCTCTTGCTTTCTTTTCAGCTTCTTCCTTAGCCTTGCTTTCGATTTCTTTAATCATAATAGCAGCATCATGAGAAACTTCTCTCTTAACTTCATCTAATATTATTTGACGAGCTTCTTCACCTGAAAGGTTTGCAACTCTTTCAAGTTCGCCTCTTCTTTGTTCATGAAGTTCTTGTGCTTCTTTTTCTAACTGTTCAATGTCATTCATTCTACCATTGATTATTTCTTCTTTCTTTTCAAGAAAATCACTCTTTTTATCAAGAGATTCTTCTCTTTGTAAAACTCTTCTTTCAAGTCTTTGAATTTCACTTCTTCTCTCACGAGAATCTTTTTCTAAATCATTTCTTAATCTATGAACCTCTTCTTTTGCTTCAAGAATAGCTTCTTTCTTCATAGCTTCAGCATCTTTTTTAGCATCCTCTACAAGTCTTTCAGCTTCCCTTTCAAGAGACTCAACTTTATTTTGTGATGTAGTTTTTGTTGTTTTATAAACTACTATTCCTAATATTAACAGCACAATTATATCAATAACTATCATTGTTATAATTTGTTGCATATTAACACCCCCTTGCTTAATTTTTAGATGAAGCTAGTAGGTGTCATACTGTGTTCTCACTGTTATTTTTGGAATATGATAAACCAGTATTTGTTATTATTGTATAGTAAAAATAAAATTATGTCAAGTTGAGTTATATAAACACTTAATTATAATATTATCTTCATTTTTCTCTCTTTTTCTTTTATTTTCTAGATATTTCAAACTAATCCCCTAGGGTTTAGTAAAGGTTTACTTAATGATTTTTTATATTATTTTATAAAAAATGGTAAGAAATCTTTTCCCGATGATTCCTTACCATTTTTCTATACAATAATTTAATTATATTTTTATTTATCTTCTTCTACTGCTGAATTAGATACATTATTTTCTGTAATAAGTGGTAATCCGTGCTTTCCTCTAATTTTATTTTCGATTTCTAAAGCAATTTCTGGATTTTCTTTAAGATATGCTTTAGCATTTTCTCTACCTTGACCTAATCTTATATCTCCGTAAGAGAACCATGCTCCACTTTTTTGTACTATTTCTTCTTTAACTCCAACATCAACAATATTTCCTTCTCTAGAAATACCTTCGTTATACATAATATCAAATTCTGCTTGTCTAAATGGAGGAGCTACTTTATTTTTAATTATCTTAACTCTTGTTCTGTTACCTACGATATTTTCACCTTGTTTTATTGAATCAATTCTTCTAACATCCATTCTTACAGAAGCATAGAACTTTAATGCTCTACCACCAGGTGTTGTTTCTGGGTTACCAAACATTACTCCAACTTTTTCTCTTAATTGGTTAATGAATACAGCAACACAATTAGTTTTATTTATTGTTCCAGCAAGTTTTCTTAATGCTTGAGACATTAATCTTGCTTGAAGTCCAACGTGTGAATCTCCCATTTCCCCTTCAATTTCAGCTCTAGGTACTAGTGCGGCAACAGAGTCTATAACTATAGCATCAATTGCACCTGAACGTACTAATGCTTCAGCAATTTCTAAACCTTGTTCTCCTGTATCCGGTTGAGAAACTATTAGGTTTTCAGTGTCTACACCTATTTTTCTAGCATAAGAAGGATCTAAAGCATGTTCAGCATCAATAAACGCTACTGCTCCACCTTTTTTTTGTGCTTCTGCAACTATATGAAGTGCTACTGTTGTTTTACCTGAACTTTCAGGACCGTATATTTCGATTATTCTTCCTCTTGGAACTCCACCAATACCAAGTCCAATATCTAAATCTAAACAACCAGTTGGAATTGAATCAACATTTAATACTGAATCTTCTCCAAGCTTCATAACTGAACCTTTACCAAATTGCTTTTCTATTTGACCCATTGCAGCTTCTATAGCCTTTAATTTATTTGAATCTATATTATTCATTAATACACCATCCTCTCATCGAACTTATGTTCTGTATAATAATTATAAATTAATAATAATATATAGTCAACTATTAATATAGATAAAAGTTCCAACTTTTAGTAGGAACTTTTATAATCATTGACATATTTAATTAGTTTTAATCATTTGTTAGTAGATATTATACCTTTATTTTTTCTAAAGTAATCATAACCAGATACTATAGTAATAATTACTGCAATATCTAAGGATATTCTAGGTACATACTCAAAGAAATTCATTAAAAAATTACTATTTGTAACTAAATCAAATAAATATTTGCTTTGACTTATATTAACCTCTATTAAAAGTAAAATTATTGCTACTATTTGAATAACTGTCTTAATTTTACCCCACCAGCTTGCAGCTATTACTTTACCTTCTGATGCAGCAATTGTTCTAAGTCCTGAGACTGCAAACTCTCTTGCAATTATTATAACTGCGGCCCAACTAGGCACAACTCTAAATTCAACAAGTGATATCAATGCAGCTGTAACTAATAATTTATCTGCTAAAGGATCCATGAACTTCCCAAAATTAGTTATTTGATTTCTACTTCTTGCAATATATCCATCAAGTTTATCTGTTACTGACGCAATAACAAATATGAATGTTGCAATAAAAGTTCCATAAGGAATCTCATTTATAGCTATAAATATTAGAAAAATTGGCACTAAGAGCATTCTTAGTAGCGTTAATTTATTTGCAAGATTCACACATACCAACTCCTATTAAATCATACTCTGTATTTTTTTCTATTCTAACTTGAGTAAAATCTCCCTTATTAATAGCACAATGTCTAGTAAATAGTACACTACCATCTATTTCTGGTGCCATTTCATAATTTCTACCATAGTAATATTCTCCATTATATCCTTCAACAAGAATATCATATATTTTTCCAACTTTCAAACTATTTATTTCATTTGAAATTTCTCTTTGAGTTAACATAAGTTCATTTTCTCTTATATCTTTTATCTCTTCATCTACTTGACCATCCATTTTAGCAGCTGGAGTACCTTCTTCTCTAGAATATTTAAACACCCCAACTTTATCTAGTTTATATTCTAAAAGGAAATCTTTAAGTTCTTTAAAGTCTTCTTCTGTTTCATTTGGGAATCCTACAATTAAAGATGTTCTTAATGCTATACCTGGCACTCTATCTCTTAATTTATCAATTTTATTTATTATATCTTCCTTTGTTGTTTTTCTTCCCATAAGCTTTAATATATTATTGCTTATATGTTGTATTGGAAGATCTAAATATTTTACTACTTTATCATTTACCGCAATTTCATCTATAAGCTCATCATATATTTCTTCTGGATAACAATATAATACTCTTATCCATTTTATTCCGTCTATTTTTGAAAGTTCTTTTAACAGTATATGAAGTGATTTCTTTCCATAAATATCACTTCCGTATAAAGTAGTATCTTGAGCTATTAAGATTAATTCCTTAACACCTTTAGATGCAAGACCTTTTGCTTCTTTTATGATGCTATCCATTTCTCTACTTCTAAACTTACCCCTTATCTTAGGAATTATACAGTAAGTACAGAAATTATTACATCCTTCAGCTATTCTTATATAAGCAGTACTACTTTCAGTAGTAAGTACTCTTTCCCCTTCATTTATATTTTCATCTGAATAGTTTACTTCTGTAAACTTATCTTCCATATTTTCTTTAGTTATGAAGTCTTTAATTAATTTATCTATTTTATTATAGTCATTTACTCCTAACATTATGTCTATTTCTGGCATAAGTTCTTTAAGTTCTTTTCCATATCTTTGAGTTAAACACCCTGTAGCAATTAATAATTTACATTGATGTTTTGTCTTATAATTTGCCATTTCTAATATTGTATCAATAGACTCTTGTTTTGCTTTCTCTATAAATCCGCATGTATTAACTATAATTATGTCAGCTTCTTTAGGATTATTTGTTATTTCATAAGCTTTATTCATAACCCCAAGCATTATTTCTGAATCTACTCTATTTTTATCGCATCCTAAGCTAACCATTCCCACTTTATATTTTGTCAAACTTTTTTCCTCCTACGTTCTAAAAAATACTTTTGTACTTAACTATTTTATAACTGTTTTCAAGGCATTACAAGATAAAATTTATTTAGTTTTGTTAATAATTTTTATTATTCTTCCATCTCTAATAACTCATCTTTACTTACTAATACTTGTCTTGGTCTACTACCATCTTTTTCAGATATTATTCCACGACTTTCTAAATCATCCATTATTCTAGATGCTCTATTAAATCCAATTCTAAGTCTTCTTTGTAAAAATGATGTTGAAGCTTGTCCGTAATCAACTACTATTTTTATTGCCTCATTTAATAATTCATCCACTTCTCCGCCATCTTGCCCTTGCATACTTGATGATTCTGCTTCATTATTTATATGTTCAATAATATCTTCTTTATATTCAGCCTCACGATCTCCACTCTTTACAAAATCAACTACTTTTTCTACTTCCTCTTCTGAAATAAAACATCCTTGAACTCTAAGTGGTTTACTTTCACCAACTGGATAATATAACATATCACCTTTCCCTAAAAGTTTTTCTGCTCCACCACTATCTAATATAGTTCTTGAATCAATTTGAGATGAAACAGCAAATGAGATTCTAGATGGTATATTAGCTTTTATTACACCTGTTACAACGTCTACTGATGGTCTTTGAGTTGCTATAACTAAGTGCATACCAGCTGCTCTTGCCATTTGAGCTAATCTTCCAATATAATCTTCAACGTCATTTGCACAAACCATCATAAGGTCTGCAAGCTCATCTACTATTATAACTATAAACGGTAACTTTTCTTCTATAGTTCCATTTTCATAAAGTGCATTATAAGAATCAATATTTCTTGCTCCTGAATCTGCGAATAATTTATATCTTCTAGTCATTTCATTTACAGCCCAATTTAATGCACCAGCTGCTTTTTTAGGATCTGTTACTACTGGAATTAAAAGATGTGGTATTCCATTATATACACTAAGCTCAACAACTTTTGGGTCTACCATAAGAAGTTTAACTTCATCAGGTGAGTATTTATATAATAAACTCACTATTAATGTATTTATACAAACACTTTTTCCTGATCCTGTAGCTCCTGCAATTAATGTATGTGGCATTTTACTTAAATCTCCAACAACACATTGACCTCCTATGTCTTTACCTAATGCAAAAGCTAACTTCTTATTTGTATTTGTAAATTCATCTGATTCTAATACTTCTCTTAAGAATACTGGAGTTTGTTCCTTATTTGGAACTTCTATACCCACAGCTGCTTTCCCTGGTATTGGAGCTTCTATTCTAACTCCTGATGCTGCAAGTCCAAGTGCTATATCATCAGAAAGATTCACTATTTTACTTACTTTAACTCCTGGACTTGGTTGAAGTTCAAACCTAGTTACAGAAGGTCCCTTTGTTACTTGATTTACTTTAGCATCTACACCAAAACTTGCTAATGTGTCAGATAACTTTCCTGCACTTTCAATTAAATCTTGCTTATCATTTTTATTTAATTTAGTGCCGTTATTTAATTTAAGTAATGATAACTCTGGATATCTATAATCTTCTTTATTTTCTATAGATTTATCTTCTAATATACTATTTTCTATCTCATTGTGAACTACATCTTTAACTTCTTTATCAAGCTTTTCCTTCTTATAAGTGTTGTCCACTTTATTTGAATCTTTTAAGAAATCATCTATCTTATCTTCATTAAATTTAGGTTCATTAATCTTTGGTTTACTTTCTTCTATGTCACATTCATTAAAGTAATCATCATTATCATCTAAAGATGAATTTTTCATAAAATCAAGAATTTTTATTTTGTTATTAACACCATTTAAAAATTCTTTTTTATAATTATCATCTTCTTTTTCATTATTTTTAGGCATTTTTATAAATGTATCGTCTATATCATTTTCTTCTACATTATAATCTCTCTTCTTAATTTTAGGTTTTTTAATTTTTTTACTATTTTTCTTTACACATATTCCTATATCATGAAGAGTTATATCAAATGTAATAATAGTAGCAATTCCTATAAGTGCAATATAAATAATGTATGATCCAATTATTCCTAAAAATTTATATAATGGATATGCTATAACATAGCCCAAAACTCCACCATTTAGTATTGATTTCATATCTACTATTTCTTTTATTCCATCTCCAAATGAATTTATATTAGGCAACATTTGTATATATATAGTTGAAAATATTAATACTGTTATAACTGCATATACTGTTATTCCATAAAATTTTATATTAAGAGCAATATTTCCTTTAGTTTTTATATACTCATATCCTAAATATAAAATATATAACGGTAATATGTATGAACCAATTCCTATTAATAAATGAGATAATCTTTGTGATATAGTAGATAATATACCTACAAAATCTGTGTATATTGCCACAGATAAAAGTATTCCTATTGCTATATAAACTATTCCAAATATATCTTCATTTTTATTCTTTTTATTTTTTCTAGTATTACTTTTTTTCTTTGTTCTACTCAAAAATAATCACCCCACCTTATTAGTTTCTACACTCATAATTAAATTCCTTTATGAACATAATAAAATCAGCCATAAAATAATTTATAGCTGATTTCATAATACTATTCATCTGAATCTATTAAAGAATTTAATTTTGATATGGCTTCTTTTAATCCACCTACTTCATCTATTAATCCACATGAAACTGCTTGATTGCCAATTAATATAGTTCCAACATCATTTAATAAATCACCTTGTTGTTTTAATAATTTATCGAGTTCTTCATGTTTTATATGTGAAGTTCTTACTATAAAATCATTAATTCTTTCTTGCATTTTCTTAAAGTACTCAAAGGTTTGAGAAACTCCAATTATAAATCCGTTCATTCTAATTGGATGTACAATCATCGTTGCAGATGGAGTTATAAATGAATAATCAGATGAAGTTGCAAGAGGTACACCAATTGAATGTCCACCTCCTATAACTATAGATACTGTTGGTTTAGATAAAGAATTTATCATTTCTGCAATTCCAAGACCTGCTTCAACATCTCCTCCTACAGTATTTAAAACAATTAAAACCCCTTTTACATTTTCGTTTTGTTCAACATCTATTAATTGAGGTATTATGTGCTCATACTTAGTAGATTTATTTTGAGCTGGTGATACAACATGACCTTCGATTTGGCCGATTATAGGTAATACACGTATTCTTTCATTTGGATTCGTTACTCCAGTGTTACCAAATTCCTTTATTGCATCAACATTCTTATCTTCTTTTTCTTTATTATCATTTTCGCTATTAAAAAATTCTATACTCATAAACATTCCTCCTATACAGTTTTATTTTGTACAAGAGGAATTATTTTATACTAAATTAATTTTAAATCTACATTTTATGATAATTCAAATGATTTATGAAGTGCATTTATTGCCTTAGATACATTTTCTGAACCTACTAAGCACCATATTGTCATATGTGAATCAGCAGTTTGTAAAACTTCTACATTATTTTCATTTAAAGATTGTACTATTTTAGCTATAACTCCTGGAATTCCTGTCATTCTTGAACCAACTATAGCTATTTGACTACAATTTTCTCTTAATGAATACTTTATTCCTACAGCTTCTAATATGTTTTTAAGTTGCTCTTTTTTATCTGCCCCTATTGTGAATATTTGTTGTTCTGGGAAGATATTTATTAAGTCTAAACTTATTTTATTAGCTGCTAGTAGACTTAATATGTCTTTATACTTAGAATTACCTTCATTTTCATCAGCTTTAATTCTTACTTGTATTCTATCATTTTGATGAGTAATACCAGTTATTATCTTGTTATTATTTACATCACCATTATTATTTATTAAAGTTCCTTTTGCATCACTCATAGTATTTTTAATAAATAAAGGTACATTACTCTTCATTGCAATATCAACAGCTCTTGGGTGTATTACTTTTGCACCTTGTTCTGCTAATTGGAATACTTCGTTATAACTAATAACATTTATTAATGAAGCATCTTTTACTATTCTTGGATCAGCAGTCATTATACCATCAACATCTGTATAAATTTCAATTTGCTCAGCATTTAACGCTACTCCAAGTATTGCTGCACTAGTATCACTTCCACCTCTTCCTAGAGTTGTAAAGAATCCATCTTCAGTAATACCTTGGAATCCTGTAACTACTGGAACTCTTCCTTTTGATACTAAGTCTAATATTTGCTTTGGATCAACTTCTTTATGAGCCGCATTTGTAAATACGCTATCAGTTTTTATTCCTGCTTGTCCTCCTGTAAGTGGAATAGAATCAATTCCAGCTTCAAAAAGATCATTACTCATAACTACAGAACTAATTATTTCACCACAACACATTAAAAGGTCAGAAGCTAATTTATTAGTTCCTTTAAATTTTTCTTCAACTAAAGATAATAGAGTATCCGTTGCATATGGATCTCCACTTCTTCCCATAGCTGAAACTACAACTACTGGTGAATATCCTTCCTCAATAGCATGTTTAACTTTTTCTACTACACGACTTCTTCTTTCCTTTGTAGATACAGATGTGCCACCAAATTTTTGCACTACAATTTTCATCGGTTTTCCCCCTTTAATTCATACCTTTGCCCTCTTTATACTTTTTTCATCGGCATCTAGTATTATTGTCTTTGCCCCAACTTTTTGTACCGCACTCCAGTCAATTTCTAATATCTCTCTAGCCCCACCAAAAATACTAAACTTTGAAGAAGATGCATCAATTAAAAGGTATCTTATATTACCTTCATCATCAATGACTAAATCATTATTTTGTAAATAATCATACTTTTCTCCATCATTAATATTTATAAGTTCGTATCTTTCTAGTTCACTTAGATATCTAATATTCTTATCACCTTGCACGTACATATATATAATCCCTCCCTAATATTCATACGTAAATTATATGAATTTAGGGAAAAGATTATTACTTTAATATTATAACTTAAATTTATTAGTTTTTCTAGAATTATCATAAGCTTCCGTATCTTTATATATACAAGAATCTAAATAATCTACATCGATTTCTGGTCCTACATAAGCTGTATTAATAATTCCTTTTCCAAAACAATTTTTAAGGACATAATCTATATCTTCTTTTGATATATTATCAACCTTTTTAATAACATCTTCTTCTGTTCTTATTTTATTTCTAAATAATAATGATTTTGCATTAGCAAACATTTTTGAACTAGTACTTTCTAGACCTAGTATATAACTTGCTTTTATTTTTTCTTTATTTATTTTAAGCTCTTCATCTGTTATTCCATTTTGTACGAAATTTTCTATCTCTCTTTTTATAACTTTAAGAGCTTTATCAGCATACTCTTTACTAAGTCCAACATAAATATTTACTATACCTGCTTTTTTAAAAGGTTGTGGATATGAGTATATTGAATAACAAAGTCCTAATTCTTCCCTAACTTTCTGGAATAAGATAGACGAAGCTCCCCCACCTAAAATATTATTAAGTAATACTAATGCATATCCTCTTTCGTCTTCAAAAGGTAGTCCTTGAATTCCTAATCCTATATGTAATTGCTCAATTTCTTTTTTTATAAATACTGAATTACTTTTAATTTCAGTTCCTTCATATTCTGGTGTATATACTTTCTTACTTTCCCATTTACCAAAATATTTTTCTACAAGTTTTATAACTTCTTCTTCATTAAACTTTCCACAAATAGATATAACAGAATTATATGGCGTATATTTTTCTTCTATAAAATCTAGTATATCTTTTCTTGTTAAACTTCTTATCTTTTCTATAGTTCCAAGAATAGGATATGATAAAGAATTTTCCTCAAAAGATGCTTTTGAGTGAATATTATCTAAAACATCTTCTGGATTATCTTCATTCATATTAATTTCTTCAATAACTACCCCTTTTTCTTTTTCTATGTCATCTTCATTAAATTTAGAATTTAATAACATATCTGATAATATATCTAAAGAAATATCTAGGTGTGTACTTAATGCTTTTATGTAATAGCAAGTAGCCTCCTTGCTTGTAAATGCATTTATTTGACCACCTACATTTTCAATTTCTTCTGCAATTTCTTTTGCAGATCTATTATAAGTACCTTTAAAGAACATATGTTCAATAAAATGAGAAATCCCATTTAATTTAAGACTTTCATTTCTTGAACCATTTTGAATCATTACTCCTACACTAACTGAATTAACCCCATCAATTCTATCCATTACCACTCTTAGTCCGTTTTTTAGTGTAAAAATTTTATGCATAAAGCCTCCTTTAGTAAAAAAAAGGCAATTATCTTGCCCTTTTATTATTACTTACCTTGTTTTTCTTCTTTATCTTCTTGAAGTGCATCTTTTCTTGATAAATTAATTCTACCTTGATTATCAATTTCTGTTACTTTAACAAGTATTTCGTCACCAACTGAAACAACATCTTCAACTTTGTTTACTCTTTCCTTGTCAAGCTTTGAAATATGAACTAATCCTTCTTTGTTTGGAAGAATTTCAACAAATGCTCCAAAAGTAGCTATCTTAGTTACTTTACCTAAGTAAACTTCACCAACTTCAACTTCTTTTGTTAATCCTTCAATTATCTTTATAGCCTTAGCTACACCTTCATGATCTACAGAAGATACAAATACAGTTCCATCTTCTTTTATATCAATTTTAACACCAGTGTCTTCAATTATCTTATTTATAACTTTACCGCCAGCTCCGATTACATCTCTAATCTTATCTGGATTAATTTTCATTATTGAAGTTTTTGGTGCGTATTTTGAAACATCTTCTCTTGGTGCATCTATAGATTCATTTATTTTTTCTAGAATTACCATTCTAGCTTTTCTTGCATTTTTTATAGCAGTTTTTACAACATTAAAGCTTAATCCTTTAAGTTTAGTATCAACTTGTATTGAAGTTATTCCGACTTCTGTTCCTGCAACCTTAAAGTCCATATCTCCAAAGAAATCTTCTATTCCTTGAATATCTGTTAATACTTCTTCTTCTGTTAAGTCTTCTGATGTTATAAGTCCCATTGCAATACCTGCAGCTGGTCTCTTAATTGGTACACCTGCATCAAGTAACGCTAATGTTGATCCACAAACTGATGCTTGTGATGTTGATCCATTTGAACTTAAAACTTCTGATACTAATCTAATAGTATATGGGAATTCTTCTTCAGAAGGTATTAATGGTTCTAACGCTCTTTCTGCTAAAGCACCATGACCTATTTCTCTTCTTCCTGGACCTCTAAGTGGTCTTACTTCTCCAACACTGTATGCTGGGAAATTATAATGATGCATATATCTCTTTGATTCAGCTTCATCTATACCATCTAATATTTGTATATCTCCAACTGATCCTAAAGTTGCAACTGTCATTACTTGAGTTAAACCTCTTGTAAATAATCCAGTACCATGTGTTCTTGGAAGAATTGAAACTTCACATGAAAGTGGTCTTATTTCATCAAACGCTCTTCCATCTGGTCTTCTCTTATCATGTAAAAGCATATTTCTTACTACTTTTTTTTGCATAGTGTAAAGAACTTCTTTTATGTCTCCTTCTTTACCTTCATACTTTTCTTCGAATTCAGCAAATACTTTATTATTTACTTCATCCATAGCAGCATTTCTTTCATCTTTATCCATGATATACATAGCTTCTTTAACCATATCACTTGCAAAAGCCTTAACATCTTTTTCCAACTCTTCATCAACTGCAAATAATACTGGTTCTTCTTTAACTTTTCCGAATTTAGCCATAGCCTCTTCTTGGAATGCAATGATTTTTTGACCTGCTTCAAATCCGAATTCAATAGCTTTTATCATTGTTTCTTCATCGATTTCATTTCCGCCAGCTTCAATCATCATTACTTTTTCTTTTGTTGAACAAACAGTAAGATCTAAAATACTCTTTTCTCTTTCTTCTGAGTTAGGATTTAATATGAAATTACCATCTATTAATCCAACTTGAACTCCAGCAACTGGTTCATCAAATGGTATACCTGATAAGCATAACCCCATTGATGCTGCATTTATAGCTAGTATTTCTGGTAGGTTATCCTTTTCAACTGAAACAACTGTACAAACAACTTGAACATCGTTTCTATATCCCTTTGGGAATAAAGGTCTTATTGTTCTATCAACTGCTCTTCCATGTAGAATAGCTTTTTCTGATGGTCTTCCTTCTCTTTTAATAAATCCTCCTGGGATTTTTCCAACAGAATATAATCTTTCTTCATATTCAACACTAAGAGGGAAGAAATCAATACCATCTCTTGGTTCTTCTGACCTGTTTACATTTGTTAAAATTACAGTATCTCCATAGCTCATTAAGATTGCTGCATTTGATAACATACCAAAGCCACCAAATTCAACTTTCATCTCTCTTCCAGCTATTACTGTACTAAGTGTGTTCCTCATAAAGAACCTCCTTTCAAATTGTTTACAAAATTTTCTAGTGATTTTAAAATAATAGAGCGGTTTTACCCGCTCTAAGCTATCTTCTTAAACCTAATTTTTTGATTATAGCTCTATATCTTTCGATATCTTGCTTTGCTAAGTAATTTAAAAGACCTCTTCTTTGTCCTACCATCATTAATAGACCTCTTCTTGAGTGGTGGTCTTTCTTGTGAACTTTTAAGTGTCCAGTTAATTCATTGATTCTTTCGCTTAATAATGCGATTTGAACTTCTGCTGATCCTGTATCGTGTTCACTTCTTCCAAATTCCTTAATTATTTCTTGTTTTCTTGCCTTTTCCATAATTACACCTCCGTAAAATATCCCCTTAGTTCCATGTAATAAGATGGCAACCTTATAACATAGGACTAGGTTTCCGCTATCATTATAACAAAACAATATACTATTGTAAATAAAATTTATATAATAACGTCAATTTCTTTCGTTTTTGCATATTGTTCGTCTTTTTTTAGCTGGTTTTTCAACTCATCTATTGAATTGAATTTTTCTTCATCTCTTATTCTTTCAATAAAATATATTGTTATTTGTTCATTATATATATCTTCATTGAAATCTAATATAAAAGTTTCAACAGTTAATTTCTGTCCATTTACAGTTGGATTACTTCCAATATTTGTGATACCTTTATATATATTATTCTTCCACTTAACATTGGTATAATATACACCGTTTTTAGGAATTATTTTATTATTTTCATATTTTAAATTCGCTGTAGGAAATCCTATAGTTCTCCCTAATTGTCTACCATGTTCTACTATACCACTAATAGCGTAAGGTCTTGTGAGCATTTTATTGCTTTCACATATGTCCCCTTCACTTAAACTTTGTCTGATTCTAGTACTACTAATAACACTTTCATTAAACATCATTGGCTTCATTACAAGCACTTCATATTTATACTTTGATGAAAGTTCTCTTAAAAGTTCTATATCACCTAAATTTTTATGTCCAAATCTATAATTAAAACCTACAACGATTCCTTTAATATTGTAGTCACTGCAAAGCTTTTTTATAAATCCTTCAGGTGATAATTTCATTAATTCTTCATTAAACTCTGTAAGAACAACTTTATCTATTCCTTCTTTTTTTAATATATTTAATTTATTTTCATTATCCATTAAATATTTAAGCTCACTTTTAGGATTAATAATAGTTCTTGGATGATTTTTAAATGTAAAAACCATACTCTTACACTCATTCTCTTTTGCAAGTTCAATGCATTTATGAATTAATGTCAAATGTCCTTTATGTAATCCATCAAAACTTCCAAGTGCAACGTAATACTGATCATCTTTTTTAGTTACTTTTCCATCCACTACCTTCATATCCTTTAGTATTCTCCTAAGTTAAATTAATAGCTTTTCTAACTTAAATCCACCTTTATCTTTTTTACCAAGTCCAATAAATATATTATCCTCATCATATACTCTATATAAAGTATCTAACTCTACATCTTCTTTTAATAATCTTTTATCATAAACTTTTGCACCATTTATAAGTAAATTTCTAAACTTATTATTTATAGTTATCTTTTTGTAAGCATCTAAAGCCTTATCTATAGGTATTAGATATTCTTCTATATTATCTTCTGTTAATTCATCTATGTTAACACTATCTTCTTCTTTAAAAACTGATGTTGCTGTCCTTCTTAAGTTAACCATAGTTCCATATACATTAAGTTTTTCTCCTATATCGTAGCATAAACTTCTTATATATGTACCTTTTGAACAAGTAACTGTCATAGATACTTCTGGTATATTAATAACTATATCTTCTATATCGTAAATAGTTATTTCTCTTCCTTCACGTTCTACTTCTATTCCTTGTCTTGCTAAATCATAAAGTCTAACACCATTTTTCTTAAGAGCAGAATACATAGGTGGAATTTGACTATATGTTCCTTTAAATGAATTTATAGCTTCTAATACATCTTCTTCTGTTAAACCACTTACATCTTTTCTGTCTAAAACTTCTCCTTCTAAATCATAGGTAGTTGTTTTAAAACCAAGTTCAAATTTAACTTTATATGTTTTTGGTGCAATCATTATATAATCTATAATTTTTGTTGCTTTTCCTAAGCAAATAGGTAAAACTCCAAAAGCTTCTGGATCTAAAGTTCCTGTATGCCCAACCTTTTTTTCTTTTGCTAATTTCTTAATAATCCTAACGACATCAAATGATGTCATGTTAGGATTTTTAAAAACATTTATTACTCCTTGCATTGATTAATCTCTCTTTCAATAGCAGTTAAAATATTATCTTTTGCAATTTTAAGTGGTATACCTCTTTGCATAAGTCCAGAGGCCTTTGTATGTCCACCACCACCAAATTGTTCTGCAATTTTTCTTACATCAAAATCATATTTTGATCTAAGACTTGCTTTAACTCCTTCTGAAACTTCTTTAAGTAAAACTGCAACTTCTACAGTTTTTATGCTTAATAAGTTTCCTATAATATCTGATGTATCTTCTTTTTCACCATCAAACTTTTTAAGAGTATCATTATCTAATGCAACAGCAACAACTTTTCCATCAAAATATAGCTTTGCATTTTGGAATGCATAACCTATAAGATTTAACTTATTTATGCTTCTGTTATCAAATAGTTTGTTATATATTTCTGAGTTGTTAACTCCAACTCCAATTAAGGCTCCTGCAATTTCATGAGTTCTTTTAGTTACATTTGAATGTCTAAAAGATCCAGTATCAGTTATTAAAGATGTATAAAGACATGTTCCTATTCTCTTTAAAATATCCTCTTTTACAGAGAATTCAAATCCTATTTCCTTTAATAAAGAATAAACTACTTCAGCAGTTGCAGCTGCCTCTACGTCTACATAGTTTATAAAACCATACTTATCATTAGATATATGATGATCTATATTTATTATCATTCCTTTAAATCCAGAAAGATTAGCTGATATTCTCTCTACATTTCCACAATCTAAAACTATAACTAAGTCTGTACCTTCTTTAGGTTCTATAGTTTCTCCATTTATCTCTTCTGAGAAAGGCAGAAAAGAAAGATTGTCAGGAAGTGTATCCTTTGAAATTATATACACTTCCTTACCAAGTTCTCTAAGTCCATTTAGTAAACCTAATGCACTTCCTATAGCATCACCATCTGGTGATGTGTGAAAAGTAATACCAATTTTATTAGCCTCAATGATAAATTTCTTAATATCTTTAAGTGCCATATTATTGTTCCTTAGCCTTTCTTATTAAACCATCAATTTTCATACCATAATCAATTGATTCATCTAATTCAAAGATTATTTGTGGAGTAACTCTCAATTTAACTTTACGACCTACTTCTCTTCTTATAAATCCACTTGCACTCTTTAATGCCTTTAGATTTTCTTCTTTTTCTTCTTTACTATTTGCAAATATACTTACAAATACTTTAGCATATCCTAAGTCTCTAGTTACTTCAACTGAAGTTACAGAAATCATAGCAGTTAATCTTGGATCTTTAATTTCATTTTGGATAAGAGAACTTACTACTTTCTTAACTTCTTCATTTATTCTTCCACTTCTATAATTAGCCATACCTATCACCTCTTAATTATTAAAGTTCTTTTCTTTCTATGGCTTCCATTGTGTAAGCTTCTATAATATCTCCTTCTTTGATATCATTGAATTTTTCAACGCTTAAACCACATTCATATCCGCTTCTAACTTCTTTAGCATCGTCTTTAAATCTCTTTAATGATGCTAAAGTTGATTCGAATATTACAATACCATCTCTAATTATTCTTACATCTGAGTTTCTTGTGATTTTACCATCTAAAACATATGCACCTGCAATTGTTCCAACACTTGATATTTTGTAAGTTTCTCTAACTTCTGCTTTACCTAATACAACTTCTTTATATTCAGGTTCAAGCATTCCTATCATAGCTGATTTAACATCTTCTATTGCATCATATATTATTCTATAAGTCTTAACGTCTACGCCTTCTTTTTCTGCAGCATTTACAGCATTTGTATCAGGTCTTACGTTAAATCCTATAACTATTGCATTTGATGCTGTTGCTAAAGTTATATCAGTTTCTGTTATAGCTCCAACTCCACCATGAATAACTCTAACTTTTACATCATCAGTTGATAACTTTTCAAGAGATTGTCTTATAGCTTCAACAGAACCTTGAACGTCTGCTTTAACTATTATATCTAATTCTTTTACAGTACCTTCTTTTATTTGGCTATATAAATCTTCAAGTGATACTCTGTGTCTAGCATTTAATGATTCATTCTTTTCTTTTTGCTTTCTGATTTCAGCCATATTTCTAGCTGTTTTTTCATCTTTAACTTGGTTGAATCTATCTCCAGCAGCTGGAACTTCTGATAAACCAAGTATTTCAACTGGTATTGATGGACCAGCTGATTTAATCTTCTTACCTGTATCATCAAACATAGCTCTAATTCTACCGTATGTTGATCCAACTAATATTGAATCTCCAACATGTAATGTACCATTTTGAACTAATAAACTTGCAACAGCACCTCTACCCTTATCAAGTTTTGCTTCAATAACAGTTCCTTTTGCTTTTCTATCTGGATTAGCTTTAAGTTCTAACATTTCAGCAGTTAAAAGTACCATTTCAAGTAATGTACTAATTCCTTCACCTTGTTTAGCTGAAACTGGAACACATATAGTATCTCCACCCCAGTCTTCTGCTACTAAACCATATTCAGTTAATTCTTGTTTAACTTTATCTATGTTAGCACCTGGTCTATCTATCTTATTTATAGCAACAACCATTGGTACATCAGCAGCTTTACAGTGACTTATAGCTTCTTTTGTTTGAGGCATTATACCATCATCTGCAGCAACAACTAATATAACTACGTCTGTTATTTGCGCTCCTCTAGCTCTCATTGCAGTAAACGCTTCGTGTCCTGGAGTATCTAAGAATGTAATTTCTTCTCCATTAACATTGACAGTATAAGCACCTATATGTTGAGTTATTCCACCTGCTTCTGTTGCTGTAACCTTTGCTTTTCTTATAGCATCTAAAAGAGATGTTTTTCCGTGGTCAACGTGACCCATTACAGTTACGATTGGAGGTCTCTTTTGAAGATTTTCTTCTTTATCTTCTTCCATTTCTAATACATCAAGTTCAGCAGTTTCTTCTTTTTTGGCTATTAAAACTTCATATTTATCACATACTTTTTCAGCTGTTTCAAAATCTATTTCTTGGTTTATTCCAGCCATAACCCCTGTAAATATAAGAGTCTTTATAACTTCTGCTGTAGGTTTCTTTAACTTTTCTGCAAGTTCTTTAACTGTTATTGTTTCACCGATTTCAACTACTGTTTCAACTTCAGTTTGCTCTTCATTTGACTTTGCATCTCTTTTATTTTTCTTTTTCTTTTTAGCACCTTTATTAGCTTCTTCATCTGCTATAGCTTCATATTCTTCAATTACTTCACTCTTAGTTTCTGAATCTTGATTGCCTAAAAGTTCTTTTATAAGTTCAGCATCTTCATCTTCTATTACACTCATGTGATTTTTGACTTCTATGTTGAACTCATCCATTAATAATTCAATTAAATCCTTTGAACTTATATTAAGTTCTTTTGCTAATTCATATACTCTAATTTTTGACATACAGTCACCCCCGATTAATTTCTACATATATTTTCCTCCTCATAAAGAGCTATTAATTTATCAGCCATATTTTTTTCTTGAATTGATAAAACTTTTATTTCATCTTTTCCTACGCTAGCTCCTAAATCCTCTTTAGAGAAATCCTCTATATATGGTATATTCTTTTCTTTACAATGTTTTATAAATTTGTTTTTTGTTGATTCTGATGCATCATTTGATATTACAAATAAGTACATCTTCTTTTTATTTCTTAACTCATTACATTTGCTATAACCTTCAATGAGATTGCCTGATCTTTTAGCTAAACCTAGAAAATTGAAAAATTTATTCATGATCCATTTCTTCCTTTAGTCTATTATATATTTCTTCACTTATTTGAACTTCAAGATTTCTACTTAGTCTTTTAGTTTTAAAAGCTTTTTCTAAACAATCTTTAGATTTACAAACATAAGCGCCTCTTCCAGACTTTTTGCCTGTTAAATCAACTGAAACTTCTCCTTCTTTTGATCTAACAACTCTTATAAGTTCTTTTTTAGGCTTCATTTCCATACATCCAGTACACATTCTTAAAGGTATTTTTTTAGTTTTCATAAAAACGCCTCTCTTACTTTTATATTTCTTGTGACTCTGTATTATCTATTTGTGCTTCTTCTATTATTTCTTCTTCCTCTTCTTTTAAAGCTTGAGATTTGCTTTTTATGTCGATCTTCCAGTTAGTAAGCTTAGCTGCTAATCTAACGTTTTGACCTTCTTTACCTATTGCAAGAGAAAGTTGGCTATCATCTACAACAACCTTAGCAGTTTTATCTTCTTCATTAACTTCAACACTTAATACTATAGCTGGGCTTAATGAATTTGCTATAAATTCAGCTGGGTCATTGCTCCATTTTATAATATCTATCTTTTCATTTTTAAGTTCATTTACTATGTTTTGAACTCTTATTCCCTTAGGACCAACACATGCTCCCATTGCATCTACTGCTTCATCATTTGAATAAACTGCAATTTTACTTCTTGATCCTGCTTCTCTTGAAATGCTCTTTATTTCAACTACACCGTTGTATATTTCTGGAACTTCTAATTCAAATAGTCTCTTAACTAAACCTGGATGAGTTCTTGAAACATGAATTTGTGCTCCTTTTGAAGTGTTTTTAACTTCAACTATATATAATTTTAACTTTTCGTTGAAATTATATTCTTCACCTTTCATTTGTTCATTAGGTCCTATAACACCTTCTAGCTTTCCTAAGTTAACAAATACTAATCCTTTGTCTTTTCTTAAGATTGTTCCAGTTATTATATCGAATTCTTTATCTTTATATTCGTTATAAACTATATTTCTTTCAGCTTCTTTAATTCTTTGAGTTACTACTTGTTTTGCAAGTTGTGCTGCAACTCTTCCAAAGTTTCTTGGTGTAACTTCTATATCAACTACATCATCTACAGCATACTTTGGATTTATTTCTTTAGCTTCTTCTAAACTTATTTCTGTTACTTCATCATAAACTTCGTCAACAACTACTTTTTGAGCGTATACTCTGATTTCTCCAGTTTCTCTATCTATACTAACTTTAACATTTTGTGCTGAAGTGTATTGGTTCGCATAATTTTTCTTATATGCTGCAACCATTGCATCCTCTATTGTTGTAAAGATTAAATCTTCACATATTCCTTTTTCTTTTACGATCTCTTTAAGAGCTCCTATAAACTCTTGGTTCATCTTTTTATCCTCCTTTTATAATTCCCCTTCTAAATTGGCTGATTTTATTTTTTCTTTTGGTATTTTCATAGTTATCTCACCTGTAACTTCAATAAAATCATCATCACAAGATTCTAATATACCTTTTATATTTTTACGTCCGTTTAATGAACCTGTAAATCTTACAAATACTTCTTTACCAATGAATTTTTTAAAGTGTTCATCTTTAAATAGTCCCCTATTTATCCCTGGTGAAGAAACTTCTAAATAATATGAGTTTTGAATTGGATCTTCCTCATCTAACATTTCACTAACTCTTCTTGATACTTTTTCACAATCAGTAAGTGTTATACCTTCTTCATTATCTATATATATTCTTAAATAATTTTCTCCGTCTTCTTTAACAAATTCAGTATGATATAATTCATACCCTAGCTCATCTGTTATTGGAAGAACTAGTTCCTCTACTCTTTCTATTAAGGCACTTTTTTTCATATGTTACCCTCCTTTTCAATATTCAATTTTAATGATATTATTCCCCAATATATAGATTTCTATTTTTTTAATTAAAAACGCAACTAAATTAGTTGCGTTTCAAACAGAAAGAGCGGGCAAATTTACTTTCCCACTCCTTTAATCTAGCTATTAGTAATATCCTAGTTTTGATTTTAACATATATATGAATTATTTTCAAGTATATTTAGACAAATTGTAAATATATACAATTTTTAGAACAATGATAACTGATTTGTCTCTGACATACCTTCTAAACAACCATGATTATCTAAAGTTTCTACAGCAGTTTTTGTAATTTTAGCTCTCATTCTAAGATCTTCTTTAGAAATAAATTCACCATCTTTTCTAGCTTCTACTATAGCTTTAGCTGCATTATCTCCAACTCCTTGAAGTGCATTTATAGGTGGCCTTAATCCATCCTTTTCTATAATAAATTTAGTTGCTTCCGATTTATACAAATCTACTTTTAAGAATTTAAATCCTCTCTTATACATTTCAAAAGACATTTCTAGAGATGTTATAAGCCCTTTTTCTTTTGTTGTTACTGAATTTCCAAGATCATATAATTCATGGAGCTTTTGATGAATTGCACCTTCACCTTTACATATTAATTCTGCATCAAAGTCATCTGCTCTAACTGTAAAGTACGTAGCATAATATGCTTCTGGATAATAAACTTTATAGTAAGCTATTCTAACTGCCATCATTACATAAGCAACAGCGTGACCTTTAGGGAACATGTATTTTATTCTTTTACAAGATTCAATATACCAATCAGGTACATTATTTTCTCTCATTAATTTTTCATCATCTTCTGTTAGACCTTTACCTTTTCTAACTTTCTCCATGATAGTAAATGATGTTTTTGGTGGTACTCCTTGATACATTAAGTAAACCATAATGTCATCTCTTGTAGCTATACAGTCTTTTAGTGTAGTATATCCTTCTTTTATAAAGTACTGAGCATTATTAAGCCAAACGTCTGTACCATGAGAAAGCCCTGATATTCTGACTAAATCTGCAAAACTTTTAGGCTGAGTATCAACTAACATCTGTCTTACGAATTTTGTACCAAACTCAGGAAGTCCATAACTTCCAACTTCACACTCAAGTTCTTCTTTAGTTACTCCTAAAGCATCTGGCTTTGTGAAAAGGCTTAATACTTTTTCATCATTTAATGGAATTGTTTTTGGATCAAGACCAGTTAAATCTTGAAGCATCCTAAGTACCGTAGGATCATCGTGTCCTAGTATATCTAGTTTTAGAAGTCTACCACTTATTGAGTGGTAATCAAAGTGAGTAGTTATTATATCAGTATCATTATCATCAGCTGGATGTTGTATTGGACAGAAATTATATATTTCATTATCACTTGGTACAACCATAATTCCACCTGGATGCTGACCTGATGTTCTCTTTATACCTGTACAACCAATTGTAAGTCTTTCAATTTCAGCACTACTTGCTCTTATACCTCTTTCATCTAAATATTTTCTAACATATCCATATGCAGTTTTTTCTGCAACTGTACCAATAGTTCCAGCCTTAAATACATACCCCTTACCAAATAGAACTTCACAATATTTATGAACTACACCTTGATATTCACCAGAGAAATTAAGGTCGATATCTGGTTCTTTATCTCCTTCAAATCCTAAGAAAGTTTCAAACGGTATATCATGTCCGTCTCTTATATAATGAGCTCCACATTCTGGACAATCCTTTGGCGGAAGATCTGCACCAGAACTTATAGATCCATCTAAGAAGAATTCTGACTTCTTACAATTTGGACAAACATAGTGTGGCGGTAACCCATTAACCTCTGTTATATCTGACATAGTAGCAACAAAAGAAGATCCAACAGATCCTCTAGATCCAACTAAGTAACCATCTTGTAATGATTTTGCAACTAATTTTTGAGCGATAAGATAAAGTACGGCATATCCATTATTTATTATTGAGTTTAGTTCTTTATCTAATCTTTTTTGTATAACTTCTGGTAAATTTTCTCCATAAATTGAATGGACCTTATTCATTACCATCTCTCTAATTTCATCTTCTGCACCCTCTATTTTAGGTGGGAAAGTCTCATCTGGAATTGGTTTAATCATATCTACTTCATCAGCAATTTTTTGTGGATTATATATAACAACTTCCTTTGCAACATCTTCACCTAAATATGAAAATTCCTTTAGCATTTCTTCTGTAGTTTTAAAATATAATGGTGGTTGATTATCTGCATCTTTGAATCCTTTACCTGCCATTATTATCTTTCTAAATGCTTCGTCTTGAGGTTCTAAAAAGTGAACATCACCTGTTGCTACAACAGGTTTATTTAATTTCTTCCCTAAATTATAAATCTTTCTATTTATATCTTGAAGTTCTTCTTCATCAGCTACATTTCCTTTTTCAATTAAGAAATTATTATTTGCTATTGGTTGAATTTCTAAGTAGTCGTAGAATTTTGCAATTTCTTCTACTTCCTCATCATTTCTACCATCTAATATAGCTCTATATACTTCTCCAGCTTCACAAGCTGATCCAATTATAAGTCCTTCTCTCATTTCTTGAAGTCTACTCTTTTTTGTTCTTGCACTCTTAAAGAAGTTTTCTAAATGTGCTTCTGACACTAATTTATAAAGATTTTTAAGTCCAGCTTGAGTTTTTGCAAGTATAATTATGTGATATGTTGGTTGTCTTTTAATATCTACATTTGATAAGAACTCTTCATTTAATTTTGCTAAATCAAATATTTCTTTTTCTTCTTTTAATTTTTCAAAACATTTTATTAAAATATCGCATGTTGCTTTTGCATCATCAACTGCTCTATGGTGATTTTCTAAAGATATCCCCAAATGTTTTGCAACTATATTAAGCTTAACTTTCTTAAGTTCAGGATATAAAAATCTTGCAAGTGGTACAGTATCCATAATTGTAAAATCAAACTCTAAATTCATTCTATTACAATTATTTTTTATAAATCCTGTATCAAATGCTGCATTATGTGCAACTAATACACTACCTTTACAAAATTCAAGGAATCTAGGTAATATACTTTCAATAGTTTCACTATCTTTAACCATTTCATCCGTTATTCCTGTTAATTCTGTTATTTTATATGGTATTAACTTTTCAGGATTTACAAACTCACTAAATCTATCAACTATTTTTCCTTCTTCTATTTTAACTGCACCAATTTCAATTATTTTATCATTTTTTGCTGAGAACCCTGTTGTTTCAAGGTCAAATACTACATAAGAACCATCTAAAGATTCCCCTTTTTCATGTAGTGCAATTGGAACTCCGTCATCAACTAAGTATCCTTCTACTCCATATATAACTTTTATTCCGTGTTTTTTAGCTGCACTTTGAGCATCCGGGAATGCTTGAACTACACCATGGTCTGTAATTGCAATAGCACTATGACCCCATTTAGCTGCTCTTTCAACCATTCTTGATGCAGAAACCATTCCATCCATAGTACTCATATTAGTATGTAGATGTAATTCAACTCTCTTTTCCTCTGCAGCATCCATTCTTTCTATTTTTTTCATTTTAACTATATCTCTACCCATTATTACAACTTCTCTTGCATAAGTATCGTATATAGCTTCTCCTCTGACTTTACAATACAGTCCCTTTTTAACATTCTCTAATACTTCTTCTTTATCTTTATCTTTTAAGAAACACTTAACTGTAATAGAGCTTGTATAATCAGTTATATAGAAAGTTAATATCATTTTTCCAGTTCTAGTTTCAATAATTTCTGTTTTAAATACTTCACCAATTATTGCAACATAACCTGATGTTTCATCTATCTCACTTATCTTTATAGCTTCTTGACTAATATTTCTTCCTAAAATAGTATTTTCACCCTTAGGCTCTCTCTTATACTTTTGATAGCCTTCATTTGTATTTTTCTTTTGAGGTGCCTTCTTTTCTTTCTTTTCTGATTTAGGAGCTTCGCTTATAACTCTTCCTTGAAGCACATCATCTACTATTTTTTTATTTTCTAAAGCTTTCTTTTCTTCATAATTATCATCTTCTAATTCTTTATCATACTCTAATTTAATTCTTATTCTTTTTCCAAATATATCGTTTATTTGAGCTGAAACTTTTCTTTCTATATCTTTCTTTTTAAGATGATTTATAATAGCTTCACTACCATATTTTATTGTTATTATATCTTCATCTATAATTTTATGTTTTGAATATAAAACATTTTTTGATAAAGGATTTTTCTTAACTATATTTAAAACAACATTAGACCAGTATTTATTTACTATGTCTGTTACACTTGCACCTTCAACATCTTTATAAACTAATAACTCTACATTAATGTTAAATCCTAAATTTCTTTTGACTAATTCTACTAGCCATTTTTCTTCTTCTTCAACTAAGCTTTCTTTACACTTTAAAACTACTTTTAAAATGTTACTTTTCTTATAAAATTGAAATCTATTAAGCTTTATTTCTTTATCTTCTAAATTTTCATTTTTTGTTATTTCTTTATTAAGTTTTTTAATGAACTCTTCGCTCAAAAGATTCCCTCCTCTTCAAAATATGAACCCCCAAAATAAGTTTTCACTTGCTTTTTGGGGGCTTATCTTAAAATTCATTTATAAAGATTCTATTTCTTTTATAAGTTCCTCAACTAAATCTTCTTCTTTAACTTTCTTTATAATCTCACCTTTTTTAAATATTATGCCAACACCTTTGCCACCAGCTATTCCAATATCGGCCTCTCTTGCTTCTCCAGGACCATTAACTACGCATCCCATAACAGCAACTTTAATATTTTTGTTTAAACCTTTAAGTCTATTTTCAACTTCTTCTGCAATCTTTATTAAGTTTATTTCTGTTCTACCGCATGTAGGACATGATACAAATTCTATTCCTTCTTTTCTATATCCTAATGCCTTTAGAATTTCTTTTGCAACACTTATCTCTTCAATAGGATCTGATGTAAGAGAAACTCTTATTGTATTACCTATACCTTCTGCTAAAAGTGTTCCTATACCTATGCTTGATTTTATTGTACCTTTAAATTTAGTTCCTGACTCAGTAACTCCTAAATGAAGAGGATAGTTGCATTTTTCACTCATTAATCTATATGCTTCTATCATCATAGGAACATCTGATGATTTAATTGATATAACCATATCATAAAAATTTAAATCTTCTAATATCTTAACATGTCTTAAGGCACTTTCAACTAGTCCTTTAGCGGTTGGTCTTCCATCTCTTTCTAATATATCTTTTTCTAATGACCCTGAATTTACTCCAATTCTTATAGGAATACCATTAGCCTTTGCTTTTTCTACAACTTCTTTAACTCTATCTATACTTCCAATATTACCTGGATTTATTCTAAGTTTAGCTACTCCATTATCTATTGCTTTAAGTGCTAATCTATAGTCAAAATGTATATCAGCAACTATTGGTACTGCTGATTTTCTAGTTATCTCTTTTAGTGCCTCGCACGCTTCCATATCAGGAACTGCACATCTTACCATTTGGCACCCTTCACTTACTAATTTATTTATTTGATCTAATGTCTTTTCTACATCTCTTGTATCTGTATTTGTCATAGATTGTATTATTACTTCTGATGTTCCACCAATAGTAATATCTTTAACCTTTACTTCTCTTGTTATTTTTCTCTCCATATGTTCTCTCCTAGAATTTTATTGGGAATAATATGTCTTTAACCGTTACTAAAAGCATAAGTCCCATAAGTAGTGCAAAACCTACAAAATTTAATGCACCTGCCACTTTATCTGGCACTTTTCTTCTTGTTATTAGTTCTATTAAAAGTAAAACAGTCCAACCTCCATCTAATGCTGGGAATGGTAATAAATTAAATACAGCAAGGTTTATACTTATAAAAGCTGTAAAGTATAAAAGAGTCCATATACCAGCTTTAGCAGCTTGCCCTGATAATTTTATTATAGTTACAGGTCCTCCAACATCTGTTTTAAGATCCGCCTTCCCTGTGAATATCATTTTAAGTCCTTGGAAAGTTTGCTTAATAAGTGAACCTGTTTGATTAAAACTTTCTTTAAAACTTTGAACTATAGTTGGATTTTTTACTTGATCAAAACTAAATCCAATCATATCTCTCTTTTCTTTTTCATTATAAGAAGGTTTTACATTAAAGTCTAGTAATTTTCCATCTCTATTTACTTCTATATTTACAGGATTTCCTTTTGATAATGCTATTGCAAATGTCATATCATCTGCTGTAAATACTTTACTTCCATTTATTTTTTCAAATTTATCTCCAGGTTTTATTCCTGCTTCATAAGCTGGACTTTTATCAATAACTGATTGAACTTTAGGAAGCCTATATCCAAAATGATTTAAATATGCTGTAAATATTGCTATAGCTAATATTAAATTCATAAAAGCTCCTGCAAGTATTATTGTAATTCTTCTAAGAGGTGATTTAGCTGAAAAACTTCTTTCATCATTAACATCCTCTTCTTCTCCAAGCATTTTAACATATCCTCCAATCGGAAGTATACCTAAAGAGTATTTAGTTTCTCTTCCATCAATTGAAAATATTTTAGGTCCCATTCCAATTGAAAATTCTTCAACTCTTACTCCATTTATCTTTGCTAAAATAAAATGTCCTAATTCATGAACTATTATAAGTAGTCCAAAGGCTAATATTGCATATATTATATACATTAAGTTTCCTCCTAATTGTAATTTTGTCTTACATATTCTTTAACCTTTTTATCAAGAGAAATAACATTTTCAAGTGTTACCTCACCTTTTGCTTCTTCTTTAAAGTGTTCCATACATTGTTCTATTATATCCCCGATACTTAAATATTCTATTTTTTCATCTAAGAATAATTGAACTACTTCTTCATTTGCACCATTTAATATAGTTGGCATAAGTTTTCCATGTTTTCCTGCTTCAAATGCAAGTTTTAGGCATTTAAATGTATCCATATCAGGCTTTTCAAAAGTTAATTTTGAGATTTCATAAAAATCTATTCCATTAGATACAGATTCTTTTCTATCTGGATAATTTAAAGCATATTGTATTGGTAATCTCATATCTGCTGAGCCAAGTTGTGCTATTATACTGTTATCAACATATTCTACCATTGAGTGAACTATACTTTGAGGATGAACAACAACTTGAATATTGTCATAGTCACAATTAAATAACCAATGTGCTTCAATTACTTCAAGCCCCTTGTTCATAAGTGTTGATGAATCTATTGTTATTTTTCTTCCCATACTCCAATTTGGGTGATTTAAAGCTTCCGCTACAGAAATATTTTTTAAATCATGAATAGTTTTACCTCTAAATGGTCCACCTGAAGCAGTTAAAATTATCTTTTTTATTGATTCATATGAATTTCCTCTAAGTGATTGAAAGATTGCACTATGTTCTGAATCAACTGGTAATATCTTAACACCATATTTTTTAGCTTCATTCATTACAAGTTCTCCAGCTACAACTAATGTTTCCTTATTTGCAAGGGCAATATCCTTCTTATGTCTTATAGCTTCTATAGTTGGTTCTAACCCAATCATACCAACAATTGATGTCACAACTGTGTCAATTTCTTCTAATGATGCTATTTTTTTTAGTCCTTCCATACCAAATAATACTTCTATGTCTAAATTATTTTCTTTAACATAAGTATCTATTTCATTTTTAGAATTTTCATCCATCATACCAACATATTTTGGACTAAATTCATCTATTATTTCTTTTATCATTTTAACTGAAGTATTAGCTGTTACTCCTATTAAATTTATTCCTTCTGTTTTTCTTATTACATCTAATGTTTGTGTTCCTATTGAGCCTGTTGCCCCTAATATAGAAATATTTTTCATTTTATCTTCCTCCGTATATATCCTTATTCATCACAAAAAATATCTCTTACCATCATACTATATAAAGGTCCAATAAATACTCCAATTACCCCAAAAATCTTCATTCCAATATAGATAGAAAGAAATATTACTAAAGGATGAATATTAAATTTATTACTAAGTAATTTTGCTTCTAAAATTTCTCTTACGAATTGAACTAAAATGTAAAGACATATTAATCCAAAAGCTATAAGATAATCTTTTACTATAATATTGTATATTATAATTGGTATAAATACAATTATTGTACCTACATATGGAAGTATATCTAAAATACCACAAAATACACCTAAAAGGAAAGCTTTATCAATCCTAAATATTTTAAATCCAAATATAATTATTACAGTTGATATAAATACTAAAAATATTTGTATTGATATTATACTTTTTATATTTTTTCCTCCTTTGTGAATCCTTCTATACATAGTATCTGGTAATAATCTATTAAAATATGAGATGAATTTATTCTTATCTATAAGTATAAAAAATGCACATATATTTCCTATAAAATAGCTAAGTATTCCTTCTCCTGTAGTAACAGCTCCTCTTTTTAGCATATTAGGATGAAAAATATTCATTATTTCCTCACTAAAATTAACTTCTCCCACTATCTTCTCTAATACACTATTTAATTCCTTAATAAAATCATTCACTATATTTATATTATTTTCATACATACTATCTACAAGTTCAAATATATTTCTCCCTAAATAATATATAATTAAAACTATAAAAATATTTAATAATAGAAGTGCTAATGCTGCCGATATTTTTTTACTTATATTAAATTTTGTAAATAGTATATACATAGGGCTACTTAAGAAAAAAATTATTACTATCCATAAAAACGGTTTAAAATAAGCCCTTATAACTACAACAAATACTACTATTGTTATAAAAAATATAAATGCTTCTAAGAGTTTTTTTTGCTCATCTTTTAATTTCACATCTGTAAACCTCCTTATTTTATATTTATATGCCAAATTTAAACTCTTAGAATTTTCTTTATTAATTTACTAAACAAAAAAAGTTCTAGAAATATTAATTCCTAGAACTTTTTTATAATTAAATTGATACGATAAATGTTAAATAATAAAATACTACAAGACCTGAGAAAAGTATACTATCAAATCTATCTAATATACCACCATGTCCTGGTATTAAGTTACTATAATCCTTTAATCCAACATATCTTTTTACAGATGATGCTACTAGATCACCAAACTGACTAAACACTCCACATAATGCTCCTATTATAAAGTAATTATATATAGGCATTATTTGTACATAGTTATTAACTATAATACCAAATATTCCGCAAGCTAATGTAGCTCCTATCATACCACCAACTGAACCTTCTATTGTCTTTTTAGGACTAACTTTAGGGCAAAGTTTAGTTTTGCCAAAGAATCTTCCAGCATAGTATGCTGCAGTATCAGTCATCCAAGATCCTATAAATATTAACCAAACTAAAAATTGTCCGCCATTTTTAATATTTACTAAGTATATAAAACTAAAGAATATCCCTACATATAAAAATCCAAGTAAAGTTATAGCTACATCTATAAAAGTATACTTTAGGTTAATTACAGGAATAATTAAAAGTACAAATGTTGCAAACACAACTAAATACATAATATATTCAAAATTATTATGCATAAAATAATATGCAATCAGAAGAACATAGCCAACTATTGAAATAGGATTGAATTCTTTTTGCTTTAAAGCATGATAAAATTCATATAATCCTAATATAGAAAGAACTATAGTAAATGCTTCAAGCCATACTCCTCCTAAAAATACAAATATTATAAAAGGAGCTATCATAAGCGCACCTAAATATCTACTATTCGATTTCAAAAAACCACCTCTTTTTTTATTTATTTTACTCCACCAAATCTTCTATCTCTTCTTTGGAAATCATAAATTGCTCTATGAAGATCCTCTTCTTTAAAATCTGGCCAACAAATATCAGAGTACCAAAATTCTGAATAAGCACATTGCCATAATAGGAAGTTACTTAATCTTTGTTCTCCAGATGGTCTTATTATTATATCTGGATCTGGTACACCCTTTGTATAAAGATAGTTTTCCATAACTTCATCATTAATATCCTCTATACTAATATTGCCTTTTAATACTTCTTCTGAAATAGATTTTACTGCTCTTAAAATCTCATCTCTTCCACCATAATTTAGAGCAATATTCATTGTAATTCCTTTATTATTTTTTGTTTTATCTACAGATTTTTCTATTTCTTCTTGGCACTCTTTTGGTAATTTAGTTATATCACCTAAAACATTTATTTTAACGCCATTTTTATGTAGCTCATTAATTTCTTGTCTTAAATATTGTATAAGAAGTTTCATAAGTGCATTAACTTCTTCTTTAGGTCTTTTCCAATTTTCAGTTGAGAATGCATAAAGAGTCATATATTTTACGCCTAATTTATCTGCCTCTTTTAATACTCTACGGATGGTCTCAACTCCTGCTTTATGTCCCATTGTTCTTGGAAGCTTTCTTTTCTTAGCCCATCTTCCATTACCATCCATAATAATTGCTATATGCTTAGGAATATTCTCCATATCAAGGCTTATTTCTTCATTGTCAGTAGTTTTTTCCCCTTTAAAAAACTTAAGCATGAGTTTCCCTCCCCGTTTTATCTTTAAATAAAAAACCTGCCAAAGAGCAGGTTTTTATTTAAATTAGATTGACATTATCTCTTTTTCTTTTGCTTCTATTAATTTGTCTACTTCTTTAACAAATTTATCTACAACTTTTTGGATATCATCTTCTGACTTTTTCATTTCGTCTTCAGTTAATTCTCCATCTTTCTTTAATGCCTTTACTTTATCATTTGAATCTCTTCTAATTGATCTTAAAGCTATCTTTGAATCTTCTCCAGCTTTTTTAACATTTTTAACAAGATTTTTTCTTGTTTCTTCTGTTAATTCTGGTATTATTAATCTTATTATAGCACCATCATTTGAAGGATTTAATCCTAAATCTGATGTAAGAATAGCTTTTTCTATTTCTTTTAATAATGTTGTTTCCCAAGGAGTTATTTGAAGAACTCTTGGTTCTGGAGCTGATATATTAGCTACTTGATTTAATGGACACATACTTCCATAATATTCAACTTGTATTCTGTCAAGCATAGTTGGATTAGCTCTTCCAGCTTTCATAGTTGATAAATCTGATTGTAAAACAGTAATTGTTTTTTTCATTTTTTCTTCAGCATTTTTTAAAATGTCTTTAACCATAAAATATCCTCCTTATTTTGAAACTAATGTTCCGATTTTTTCACCAGTAATAGCCTTTTGGATATTTCCTGCTTCATCTAATCCAAACACTAATATTGGAATTTCATTATCCATACATAAAGAAGTTGCTGTTGAATCCATTACTTGTAATCCTTGTTCTAAAACTTCTATATATGTTAGTGTATCATATTTTTGCGCATCTGAATACTTATGAGGGTCTTTATTATAAACTCCATCAACTTTTTTAGCTAAAAGAATTACATCTGCTTCAATTTCAGCTGCTCTTAAAGCTGCTGTAGTATCAGTTGAGAAATAAGGGTTACCAGTACCAGCTGCAAATATTACAACTCTACCCTTTTCTAAATGTCTCATAGCTCTTCTTCTTATAAATGGCTCTGCAACTTCTTTCATTTCAATAGCAGTTAAAACTCTAGTATCTACACCTACTTGTTCTAATGAATCTTGTAGTGCTAAGGCATTTATACATGTAGCCATCATACCCATGTAATCAGCAGTTGTTCTGTCCATTCCTTCGCCACTTCTGCCTCTCCAGATGTTTCCTCCACCTACTACACAACCGACTTCAACGCCAGCGTCAATAAGTTGTTTTATTTCTAAAGAAATTCTTTTTGCTACATTAAAATCTAATCCATATCCATTAGTTCCAGCTAATGCTTCACCAGATAATTTTAGTATTACTCTCTTATATTTACATTCTGCCATTAATAATCCCTCCAAATATTCACTATTTTTTCAAAAAAAGAGAACACAAAGTGTTCTCTTTTGTGACTATGTGGTTAAACCACTATTTTCCCATTTGTCTTGCTACTTCTTCAGCAAAGTTTTCTTCTTTCTTTTCGATTCCTTCGCCTCTTTCGAATCTAACAAACTTAGTTATAGTCATTGGAGCACCAGCTTCTTTTGACTTTTCTTCAACTAATTTAGTGATAGTCTTGTCACCATCTTTAACCCAAACTTGGTCAACTAAGCAAACTTCTTTGAAGTACTTTTGGATTCTTCCCATAACCATTTTTTCAACGATCTTTTCTGGTTTTCCTTCATTTAAAGCTTGAACTCTGTAGATTTCTTTTTCTTTTTCTAAAGCTTCTTGATCTACTGAATCTCTATTTAAGAATAATGGGTTTGCAGCAGCAACTTGCATACATACTTCTTTAGCTACTTCTGAAGCAACATCAGCGTTTCCTTCAGTTGAAACTTCAACTAAAACTCCGATTCTTCCGCCACCGTGGATGTAGCTTTCGATTGCACCATTTTCTAATGATAATCTTTCGAATCTTCTAACTGTCATGTTTTCTCCAAGCTTAGCAACTAAAGCTGTAAGAGTTTCTTGTACAGTAGCATCTCCCATTTTTTCGTTTAATAATTCTTCTACAGTTTCTACTGAAGTGTTAGCTACTAATTCAGCTACTTTTTCAGCGAATGAAACGAATTCTTCATTTGCAGCAACGAAGTCAGTTTCGCAGTTAACTTCTACTATTGAAGCAGTTTTCTTATCTTCTGAAACGTAAGTCTTAACTATACCTTCAGCAGCTATTCTTCCAGCTTTCTTAGCAGCAGCAGCTAATCCCTTTTCTCTTAATACTTCGATAGCTTTTTCTATATCTCCATTAGTTTCTGTTAAAGCCTTTTTGCAGTCCATCATACCTGCTCCAGTCTTTTCTCTTAATTCCTTAACTGATTTTGCAGTAATCATTTAAAATTCCTCCTTATTTATATAAAGTAACCCTTATCATTAGGGTAAAAGGTAAATGAAGTTTAACCTTCACCTACCTTTTCACTCTGATATTATTCAGCTATTTGTTCACCTTGTCTTCCTTCGATGATAGCGTCTGCCATCTTAGCAGCTATTAATTTAACCGCTCTTATAGCATCGTCATTTCCTGGAATTACGTAGTCAACTTCTTCTGGGTCACAGTTAGTATCTACGATAGCTACTACTGGTATTCCTAATATCTTAGCTTCTGAAATAGCATTCTTTTCTTTTCTTGGGTCTACAACGAACATAGCTCCGATGTTTGAAGCGTCTAAGTTCTTGATACCGCCAAGGTTCTTTTCAAGCTTTTCCATTTCGCCTTTTAATTTTATAACTTCTTTCTTAGGAAGAACGTCAAATGTTCCGTCTTCTTGCATTGTTTCTAAGTTTTCAAGTCTGTTAATTCTAGTCTTAATAGTCTTGAAGTTTGTTAACATACCACCTAACCATCTGTTGTTAACGAAGTGCATGTTTGATCTTATAGCTTCTTCTTTTATAGCTTCTTGAGCTTGCTTTTTAGTTCCAACGAAAAGGATGTCTTTTCCTTCTTCTGAAACTTCTCTTAAGAAGTTGTAAGCTTCTTCAGCCTTTTTAACTGTTTTTTGAAGATCTATTATATAGATTCCATTTCTTTCTGTGAAGATGTATGGAGCCATTTTAGGATTCCATCTTCTTGTTTGGTGTCCGAAATGTACACCAGCTTCTAATAATTGTTTCATTGATATTACTGACATTTTGTTACCTCCTGGTTTTTTCCTCCACTGTCTGCATACTTGTAAGAAACCTTAATAAATTAAGGACCTATCTTGCAAACAAAACAGTGTGTGTATTTTGTTACCTATGATAGTATAACACAAGCTTTTTAGGCTATCAACATAATTTTATATTTTTTTCATTTTTTTATGAAAAAATATAACGAGTGATTAAAAATCTAATCACTCGTTATTATAGCCTATTTTATTTTCTTTAATTCATCAATTAACTTATCATTTAATATTCTTATGTGTGTTCCCTTCATTCCAAGAGATCTTGATTCAATTACTCCAGCACTTTCAAATTTTCTTAAGGCATTTACTATAACACTTCTTGTTATACCAACCTTATCTGCAATTTTTGATGCTACAAGTAATCCTTCGTTTCCATCAAGTTCATTAAATATATGCTCTACAGCTTCTAGTTCTGAATATGATAAAGTTCCTATAGCAAGTTGAACTACAGCTTTTTTTCTTGTCTCTTCTGCTAATTCTTCTTGCTTTGCTCTTAACATTTCCATTCCTACTATAGTTGCACTATATTCACATAAAACTAAATCATCATCAGTAAATGACTCATTAAATCTAGCTAAAAGAAGTGTACCTATTCTTTCTCTATTCCCTATAATAGGAACTATAGTTGAAAGCTTGTCTGATGTATCGCATACACCTACACCTTCAAAGACACATTCTCCTTTATTAGGCAAGTTTGATAAAGTTTCAGTAACCTTTAAAAGTTTTTCATTATATTCATTTGGGAATTTCTTATCCTCAAGAACTTTTTGCTTCATAATAGCACATTCAAATTTCTCTGAAAAACTATGTCCGATAATTTTACCTCTTCTACTTACAATGTACACATTACATTGAAGTACGTCGCTTAAAAGTTCACAAATATCTTCAAAAGCTACTGCTTCAGTACCTGATTTTTGTAATATTTTATTTAATCTTCTAGTCTTATTTAGTAGTGATGACATTAAAAATCCTCCCTGATAACTAACAAATTTCAGATTCATATTGCCATTTGTTATAATATTCAAAATAGTTATAATTTTTTAACAAATCCGTAATACTAGTACAGTTTATCATACTAAATAATCTATTTCAACAATATTGTCATTTTTTTCGACAAATAGAATTACTTAATGTCATTTATCACCACTTAATTAAACTATTCTTTATTTTCTTCCTTCTCAGTCTTAATTTCTTCTCTATGCTTACATTCACTATTTGAACATTCTAAATAATCACCATTTTTCTTAGAATATTTTTTAACCATATAAGAATTACATTCTGGGCATTTCTTTTCAACAGGTTCATTCCAACTTATAAAGTCACATTCTGGATAAGCTGAACATCCATAAAATCTCTTTCCTTTTTTACTTCTCTTTGCTAAAACTTTGCTACCACACTTAGGACAAGGGGCTTTTATTTCTTCAACAATTGGTTTAGCATTTTTACACTCTGGATATCCAGGGCATGCAAGGAATTTACCGTAACGTCCTCTTTTTATTACCATCATTCTTCCACACTTATCACATGGAACATCACTTACTTCATCTTCTATTACGACTTTAGCCATTTCTTTTTCAGCTTTTTCTAAGTCATGCTTTAATGGTTCAAAGAATTCTCCAACAACTTTTTTCCATTCAATTTCACCATCTTCAATATGGTCTAAATTTCTTTCCATACTAGCTGTGAAATCGACATCAGCAATTTGTTTAAAATATTCACATATTATGTTATTTACTATAAACCCTAGTTCTGTTGGAACTAAATTTTTCTTTTCTCTTTGAACATAATCTCTACTTAATATTGTAGAAATTGTAGGAACATAAGTACTTGGTCTTCCTATTCCTTTTTCCTCTAATAATTTAACAAATGATGCTTCTGTATATCTTGCAGGTGGTTGAGTAAAATGCTGTTTACCTTCTAGTGATGCAGCACTTAAAACTTCACCTTCTGAAAGTTCTGGAAGAGATGTTTCATCTTCTTCACTTATTGCATATTCATAAATCTTCATAAATCCATCAAATTTTATTGTAGATCCACTAGCTTTGAATTTATAATCTCCATTTAATATAGTTATTGAATTTGTATTTAATATACATGATGCCATTTGTGAAGAAACGAATCTTTTCCATATAAGAGTATATAACTTGTATTGCTCTGGAGTTAAATTTTTCTTCGCAATTTCTGGTGTAATTTCAATATTTGTAGGTCTTATAGCTTCGTGAGCATCTTGTATATTTTTCTTACCTTTGTAATTTCTAAATTCTTCAGGTGCATATTCATTTCCGTAATTATTTAATATAAATTCTCTAGCACTTTCTTGTGCTTCTTTTGATATTCTAACTGAGTCTGTTCTCATGTAAGTTATAAGTCCGACTGTTCCATATCCTTTAACCTCAACACCTTCATATAAACCTTGTGCAACTGACATTGTTTTCTTAGTCATAAAGTTTAACTTTTTACTAGCTTCTTGTTGAAGTGTACTAGTTGTAAATGGAGCCATAGGATTTTTTACCTTACTTCCACTTTTAATTTCTTTAATTAAAAAATTATCTTTGTCTAAAGCATTTATAACATTATTTGTTTCATCTTCATTTTTAAGTTCTATTTTTTTATTTTTATATGTTGAAAGTTTTATAGGGAATTTTTTTCTTCCTTTTTTTAAATAACAATCAACTGTCCAATATTCTTCTGGAATAAACTTTTTAATCTCTTCTTCTCTTTCACAAATAAGTTTAAGTGCTGCTGATTGTACTCTACCTGCACTTAATCCCCATTTTACATTTTTCCAAAGGATTGGACTTATTTCATAACCAACAAGTCTATCTAATATTCTTCTTGCTTGTTGTGCATCAACTAAGTCTTGATTTATTTTTCTAGCATTTTTTATTGAACTTTTAACTGCACTTTTTGTAATTTCATTAAAAACTATTCTACAGTCTTCGTTTTCATCAATCTTTAATAAATTTGCTAAATGCCATGATATAGCTTCACCTTCACGGTCAGGGTCGGTTGCAAGATAAATTTTATCTGCTTTCTTAGCTGCTTTTCTAAGATTTTTAAGAAGTTCGCCTTTACCCCTTATTGTTATATATTTTGGCTCAAAGTTATTATCTATATCAACACCTAACTTACTTTTAGGTAAATCTCTAACGTGTCCCATTGAGGCTTCAACAATATAATTCTTTCCTAAATATTTTCCTATTGTTTTTGCTTTTGCTGGTGACTCAACTATTACTAATTTTTGGCCCATAACTAACTCCATTATTTATACTCTGGAGTTATTCACCCCCTTAAACTTACGTTACTCTAGCATAATAATTGCCAGGTAGACTTATAATTTGACTTTTAGTTTGCAGTTCAAATAATAAACCATATAAAGTATTTCTGTCAACCTGTGATTTGGTAAATATATCATCAATATGCATTGGTTCATCAGTTATTATTTGTAAAATTTTATTTTTATAAGGTTTATTTTCACTATTATCTACATTACTACTATCTATTCCTAATAGCAAATATAAATCTTCCATTGATGTATATAAATTAGCTCCATCTTTTATTAAAAGGTTTGCTCCATATCCAGATTCAGAAAAGATAGGTTGTGGTACTACAATCACTTCTTTCCCTTGGTCTAATGCACAATTTACAGTTATTAATGAACCACTCTTTTTAGTTGCTTCTGTTACAACTATTATTTCTGATAATCCACTAATTATTCTATTTCTTCTTGGAAAGTTATAAGAATATGGTTTAGTACCAGGTAAAAACTCTGAAATCATAAGCCCTTTTTCTTCTATAGTTTTAAATAAATTTTTATTTCTATAAGGATATACTATATCAATTCCACATCCTAAAACAGCTATAGTATCTCCGTTATTTTTTAATGTTTCATCGTGTGCTACAGTATCTATTCCTAACGCACCACCACTTACTATACAAATATCATTCTTAGCTAATTCTTTAGCTATAACTCTTGTGGCACGTTCCCCATATATACTGTTTTTTCTTGATCCAACTATTGCTACTCTTCTTTTATTTAATAAATCTATATTGCCTTTATAAAATATTACATATGGTGGCTCTGATATTTTTCTTAATGAACTTGGATACTTACTATCTTTTATAGAAATAAAACCTATTCCATTTAATTTTAAATTTTCTTCAAGCTTTAAAGCCTTCTCTAAAATTTTATATTTATTTTCTTCATTTATAGTCTTATACTTTTTTAAATATACCTTTATAATTTCCTCAAAGTTATCAAATATTTCTTTTTCATCAGAAAAAATACTTAGTAATTTTATTTTCTGTAAATTAGTACATTCTACTAACATTAACCATAATATATATTTTTCCATTTGTCCACCTCTCTTATATTATTTCACCATTTGAATCTTTTCTATAACTTATAGCTTCAAGCACATGATTAACATTTATATCTTTTGCTTTTTCTAAGTCAGCAATAGTTCTTGCTACTTTAATTACCTTGCCATATCCTCTTATTGAAGGATTGTTTGTTTCAAAATAATTTTCTAGTAAACTTCTAGCTTCTCTAGATATTGTACAAAGTTTAAATATATCTTTTCCGTTTATATCAGAATTACATTTATATTGTGTTCCTCTTAATCTATCTTCTTGTACTTTTCTAGCTTCTATAACTTTTTCTTTTATCTTTTCACTTTCTCCTTTGTTATCTATTTGTTTTAATTCATCAAATTTTAAAAGAGGTACATAATTAAACATATCAATTCTATCTTTTAATGCTTTAGAAAGTCTTTTTTGATATCTTCTTACTTCTAAATCACTACATTTACATTTATCATTTTCATAACCTAAAATAGACTTTTGGCCACATGGACACGGATTGTACGAACCGATGAGCTGAAATCTACTTGGAAGTTCCACTCTTTCATTTATTCTATCTATTCTAACTACCCCATCTTCTAAAGGTAATCTTAAAACTTCTAAAACTTCTTTTTTAAACTCTAATATTTCATCTAAATAAAGCACTCCATTATGTGCAAGTGTTATTTCCCCAGCCTTTATGTCCTTACCTCCACCAATTAAAGCAACTTTTGTTATAGTATTATGTGGTTGTCTAAATGGAATACTTATATTTTTATATGTATCCATCATTCCACTTATTGAATATATTTTCGCAACTTCAACTTTTTCTTCTTCATTAAGAGGTGGTAATATTGATGTAAAAGCTTTAGCAAGCATAGTTTTTCCTGAACCTGGATTACCATATAATATAATGTTGTGTCTACCTGCAGCTGCTACTTCAAGTGCTCTTTTTGATGAATATTGTCCTATTATCGAATCGAAGTTAGATTCAAATTCTATTTCATCTTCATTATTATTTTTAAATTCTAGCGGTAATAAATCTTGAAAATTTATATAATCTACTGCATCTTTTAAGCTATTTAGTGAAAAAACATTTCCTTTTCCTAATTTACATGCTTCATCTTCATTTTCATCTGGAATAATAAAATTATTTATTCCTTCATCAATTCCACTTAAAATAATTGGTATTATTCCTCTACTCTTTTTAAGCTTGCCACTTAAAGATAACTCTCCAACTAATATGAAGTTTTCTAAATCTTTTTTGCTTATTTGTTTAGATTCAATAAGGATTCCTATAGCTATCGGAAGATCTAATAAAGTTCCTATTTTTTTAATATCTGCTGGAGCTAAGTTTATAATTATTCTTCCAAGTGGAAATTCAAATCCTGAGTTTATAATCGCAGCCCTTACTCTTTCTTTTGCTTCTCTTACAGATGCATCTGCAAGTCCTACAATTGCAAAGCTTGGTAAACCTTTTGTAATATCTACTTCTACATTTATAAGACAACTATTTATACCTATATGAGTTGCACTTTTTATATTTACAGCCATCTTCAATCACCTCATATTGCATTATTAACAATAAAAAATTTTTTTAATCATACTTACTATGTAAAAAATTTCTAATACATGTTAATAATTAAATTAGAGGTGAAACTATATATGAAAAAATATAATAAAGATATTGGGAATTATGGAGAAGATTTAGCTTCTTCTTATTTAATTAATAAAGGATATAAAATAATAGATCGTAATTTTTCTAATAGATTTGGTGAAATAGATATAATATGTTCTAAAGAAGATATACTTATTTTTGTAGAAGTTAAAAGTAGGTATAATAAAACATTCGGATTAGGAATTGATTCTATATCTTACTCTAAAGTTAAAAACATAAAAAAATTAACAAAATATTTTCTACTAAATAATAAATTTAATGATTATTTTATTAGATTTGACGTAATTGAAGTTTATTTAAATTACAATAATTCATCTAATAAAATTATTCATACTAAAGATGCTTTTAGATAAAGTGTCTTTTTATTTATAAAAAAATAGTAATAGCTTAAATGCTATTACTATTTTGTAAACTTTAATTAATTATAATATATTTCTTAAAAAACTCATTCTATGAATTTCTGTTGCACCATGTTCCTTTATTGCATCAACATGTTTTTTTGCTCCATATCCTACATTGTTTTCAAAGCCGTACTCTGGATATTTTTTAGCATATTCTTTCATTAAATTATCTCTATATACCTTAGCTATAATAGATGCTGCAGCAATAGATGCACTTTTTGTATCACCTTTTATTACGCATTTATTTTCAATTTCTATACCTCTAACTTTATATCCATCTGATAAAACAATATTTGGACATTCTTTAAGACCATCTACTGCCCTTAAAAATACATCATTATTGCAAAAACCGATGCCTTTTTCATCTATTTCATCATTTGAACATTCAGTGATTTTATAAGCTATAGCTTTTTCTTTTATTATAGCTGAAAGTTCTTCTCTTTTCTTTTCTGATAACTTTTTAGAGTCATTTAAATAAAGTATCATCTCATCATCTAAACAATTTAAATCAAGTACTACAGCTGCTGATACTATAGGTCCTGCAAGAGGTCCTCTTCCAACTTCATCAACCCCTGCTAGAAGGCTTCCCCTTGCAAATTTTCTATCAAAGTCATACATCTTTCTGACTCTTTTTATTTCATCTTCTATTTTTTTCTTTTCTTTTAATATTCTATTTCCAAGACTTTGAACATTTTTTCTTTTATCATTTAAAAGAATCTCACTTAAATCTAATATATCTTTATTATTTAAATCTATATTTATCTTATCAAATTCTTCTTTTATAAGTTTATAACTCATATTACTTAAATCCATATGTAGAAGCTCCATAAATTCCCTCCATAATCCTTAAGGTCTTTCTAGTGATATATTACCTATCTTTCCACCTCTGAATTCATCTAGTAAAATAACAGCTATTCTGTTATAGTCTATTTCTCTACCTTTCATTATTGCACCTCTTTTTATTGCAATAGCGTCAAGTGTTTCTAATGGATTTTCAAATACAGTATCAATTTTATATCTTTCCATTAATTTTTCTGGATAAAATTCTTGTAATCTCTCTACTAATTTGTAAGCTAACTCTTCTATATCCATTATTTCGTCTTTTATAGCTCCTGTAAATGCAAGATTTAAAGCAGTCTCATCATCTTGGAATTTTGGCCATAAAACACCTGGAGTATCTAATAGTTCTATATCCATGCTTGTTTTTATCCATTGCTTATTTTTTGTAACACCAGGTCTATCTCCAGTTTTAGCTATATTATTTCTAGCCATTTTGTTTATAAATGTTGATTTACCTACGTTAGGTATTCCAACTACCATAACTCTTGTTACTATCTTCTTTAGACCTTTATTTTTTAATCTATCATGTTTTTCTTTTAAAAGTTCATTAAGTGCTGGCTTTATTTTTTGAAGTCCTGAACCTTTTAAACAATTAACTTCTATAGCACTTACATTTTCTTTAGTTAAATACTTCATCCACTCTTTAGTAACTCTACTTTCAGTTAAATCACTTTTGTTTAAAAGTATTAGTCTTGGTTTATTTCCAACTAACTTTTCTATATCTGGGTTTGCAGAACTTCTAGGAATTCTTGCATCTCTAATTTCTATAACTGCATCTACAAGTTTTAAGTTATCTTTAATTTCTCTTTGAGTTTTTTTCATATGCCCTGGGAACCAATTAATTGCCATAAAAATTCCTCCTTTTACTTTTAATTTTTATCTAAAAACAAATTATATAAACATCTTTTAATTTATGTGAATTAAAAAAAGAGGCTTAGTTACAAGCCTCTTCTTTATGGTTAATTATTTTAATAATTCTTTAACCTTAGCAGCCTTACCTACTCTATCTCTTAAGTAGAATAACTTAGCTCTTCTTACTTTACCTCTTCTAGTAACTTCGATCTTTTGGATCATTGGTGCGTTCATTGGGAAAGTCTTTTCAACTCCTGTACCGTAAGCTAATCTTCTTACAGTGAAAGTTTCTCTTAAACCACCGTTTTGTTTCTTTATAACAGTTCCTTCGAATACTTGGATTCTTTCTCTGTTACCTTCTTTTATTAATTGGTGAACTTTTACGTTGTCCCCAACGTTGAAGCTTGGTAAATCAGTTCTGATTTGTTCTTGTTCTATTGCTCTTAAAATTTCGTTCATTGTGTATTCCTCCTAAATATAATTTGACGTTCATTCCGAAGCTAAAATTCAGAAGAGGAGCGCCCGTACTAACACAAAGCATATTCTAACATAAAATAAATATTATTGCAATAAATTATTTATTTTAGTAATTTTTTATCTTCTTTTGTTAATTCTATTTTTTCAAATAAATCTGGTCTTCTCTCTTTAGTTATAAGTAAGGATTCTTTTCTTCTCCATTTTCTTATGTTTTCATGGTGACCTGAAAGTAAAACTTCTGGAACTTTTAAACCTTCAAACTCTTCTGGTCTTGTATATTGCGGATATTCTAAAAGACCATCTGAAAAAGATTCATCCATAAAGCTCTCTTCTTTTCCAAGTACTCCTGGATTTAATCTTAAAATTGAATCTACTACTGGAATTGCAGCCATTTCTCCACCTGTAAGTATAAAATCACCAAGTGAAACTTCCATATCAATATAATTGTATGCTCTTTCATCAATACCTTCATAATGGCCGCATACAAATATAAGTTCATCTTCTTTAGCTAATTCTTTTGCTAAAGCATGATTAAATGTTTTTCCTCTAGGACCTAAAAAAACAACTTTTCCTTTATTATTTTTCTTACATTCTCTTATTGTATCAATAACAGGTTGTGGTGACATAACCATTCCAGCTCCACCACCATATGGATAGTCATCTACTTTATTATGCTTATTTTTTGTATAATCCCTTATATTTAAGCATTCAATATTAACTATTCCTTTTTCCTTTGCTTTTCCTATTATGCTATGATTAAATATAGAGAACATTTCTGGGAAAAGAGTTATTATACTAATCTTCATCTTGCCATTCTCCTACAGGTCTTATAATTATCTTTTCTTCATCTAAATCTATTTCTAATACGATTTCTTTTAATACAGGGATTAATAATTCCTTAGGTTTTCTTATCCAATATACATCATTATTTTTAGTTTCTATAACATCATATATCGGTCCTAAATCCTTACCTTCTGTATCATATACATGTATTCCTATAAGATCTTTAACGTAGAATGTATCTTCAGGAAGCTCAGGTTCTCTTTCTCTTGGTACTTGGATTAATTTATTTTTGAATTTTTCTGCTTCTTCAATTGAATCTATACCTTCAAGTTTTAAAATAACTCTATCTTTTTGAAATTTAACACTTTGAATTTCTCTTTCTACTCCATCTATAAATACAGTTCCATATCTTTTGTAGTTATTAACATCTGAAGTTTCTGGCATAACCTTAACTTCACCTTTTAATCCATGAGTGTTTACTATTTTACCAACTCTAAAGAATTCCATAATTATTCTCACCTCTTTTTTATAATTATCAAAGTTCCCTTATTTATTCTTAATTATTATAAAAAGAGTTAGGACAGGCCTAACTCTTTTAAATAATTTCAACTACTACTCTTTTTTCTTCTTTTATTGCTGCAGCCTTTACTACGGTTCTAATAGCTTTCGCTATTCTTCCCTGTTTACCAATAACTTTTCCCATGTCATCTGGATTAACCCTAAGTTCAAGTATAATTGAATCTTCTTTAAGAACCTCAGTTACACTTACATCTTCCGGCTTATCCACTAGAGATTTTGCTATTATTTCAACTAATTCTTTCATAAGGATTCCTGCATATAGTAATAACTATTTGCAGTATTCACCTCCTAAAATTACTTGTTTAGGCCTGCCTTTGTGAAAAGCTTCTTAACTACGTCTGTTGGTTGAGCACCATTTTGTAGCCATTTGTTAGCTTTTTCTTCGTTGATTTTTATTTCAACTGGGTTTGAAACTGGATTATAGTATCCGATTTCTTCGATGAATCTTCCATCTCTTGGGCTTCTTGAATCAGCAACTACTACTCTGTAGAAAGGTGCTTTCTTAGCTCCCATTCTTCTTAATCTTATCTTTACTGCCATTTAAATTCACCTCCTTTAAAGGATAATTTTTATATTAACTCATAAAGGGCAATTTTCCTAGGAGACCTTTTTTGCCTCCTTTTTGAAATGACTTCATTTGTTTCATATTCTTTTTCATCATTTCATATCCTTTGATAAGTTTATTAACATCTTGTATTGTTGAACCTGAACCTTTTGCTATTCTCTTCTTTCTTGAAGAATTTCCAATTACAAGTGATGGATTTCTTCTTTCTTTTAATGTCATTGAAAGAATTATAGCTTTCATTTTTTCCATTTGTTTTTGACCTTGTGCAAAGTCAACACCTTGCAATTCTTTTGTATTAACTCCTGGCATCATTTCTAATATCTTATTTAATGGTCCAAGCTTTTTCATTTGTTCCATTGCTGTAAGATAATCTTCAAAATTAAGTCCTTGGTTTAACATCTTCTTTGTAAAATCAGCTGCTTCTTCTTCATCAATTGCAGATTGAGCTTTTTCTATAAGAGATAATACATCTCCCATTCCAAGTATTCTTGATGCCATTCTATCTGGATGGAACACTTCAAAATCATTCATCTTTTCACCGACACCAATGAATTTTATTGGTTTTTCAGTTATAGATCTTATTGAAAGTGCAGCCCCACCTCTAGTATCACCATCAAGCTTTGTTAAGATAACTCCTGTTACATCAAGATCTTTATTAAAACTTTCTGCAACATTTACTGCGTCTTGACCAGTCATTGAATCTACTACAAGTAAAATCTCTGCTGGATTCGTAGCTTCTTTTACATCTTTCAATTCTTGCATTAAGCCTTCATCTATATGTAATCTTCCGGCTGTATCTATAATAACTACATTATTACCATTATCTTTTGCATGTTGTATAGAAGCTTTTGCAATATCAACTGCTTTAACCTTATCCCCCATTGAGAATACTGGTATATCTATTTGTTTTCCTACAACTTCTAATTGTTTAATAGCTGCAGGTCTATAAATATCACATGCTACAAGTAGTGGTTTCTTGTTATTTTTTCTAAGGTTTAAAGCTAGTTTACCACACATTGTTGTTTTACCAGCACCTTGAAGTCCTACAAGCATTATAACTGTTAATCCACTGCTTGAATAATTAATTTTGCTCTCGCTTCCCCCCATAAGGTCTGTAAGTTCATCGTTAACTATTTTAATAACTTGTTGCCCTGGTGTCAAGCTTTCTAACACATCACTTCCGACACATTTTTCACTTACACTTTTAACAAACTTTTTTACTACTTTATAGTTAACATCTGCTTCTAATAAAGCAAGTTTTACTTCCCTCATAGCTTCTTTTATATCTTTTTCATTAAGTCTTCCTTTACCTTTTAATTTCTTAAAGGTATTTTGAAGCTTTTCTGATAATCCCTCAAAAGCCATATTAAACCTCCTAATGTATTATAAATCTTCTAGTTCTTTCTTTAGCATATCATACTCTTCATCAGAAATAGAATACTTTTTGCTAATTTTTTTTAGAAGTTTTATAATTTTCTCTTCACGATTCATACTCTTTTGAAGTAAGTTTAATTTACTTTCATAGGATAAAAGTTGTTTATAGCATCTTTTAATTAAATCATGAATTGCTTGACGACTTGTGCTTGTTAATTCAGCTATTTCTGCTAAGGATAAATCATCATCAAAATATAATTCCATGATATTTCTTTGCTTTTCAGTTAATAATGGTTTGTAAAAATCCATTAATAATGAAATCTCGACCCTATCTTCCATCATATAATCACCTTACCCACAAAAGAGATATTAACAGAATTTTTTAAAGGTGTCAAGCATTTTTACTTAACACCTTTAAAACTTTTTAAAATAATGCTTCAGCAAAGCTTTCTGCATCAAATTTTTGAAGATCATCAATACCTTCTCCAACCCCTATATACTTAACAGGTATATTTAATGATTGTTTTATTGATATTACAACTCCACCTTTTGCTGTTCCATCTAATTTAGTTAAAATTATTCCGTCTATAGGACATACTTCCATAAACTGCTTAGCTTGTATAACAGCATTTTGTCCTGTTGTTCCATCTAATACTAAAAGTGTTTGCTTTTTAGCTTCACTATATTCTCTATCAATTATTCTATTTATTTTTTCAAGCTCATTCATTAAGTTTTTCTTATTATGAAGTCTACCCGCAGTATCACATATTAAAAGGTCTACTCCTCTAGCTTTAGCAGCTTGAACTGCATCAAACACTACAGCTCCTGGATCTGATCCTTCGTTTTGTTTTACTATATCAACATCTGCTCTATTACTCCAAACTTCTAATTGGTCAATAGCTGCTGCTCTAAATGTATCTGCAGCTGCAAGTAATACTTTTTTACCTTCATTTTTATTTTTAGCTGCAAGTTTACCTATTGATGTTGTTTTTCCAACTCCATTAACACCAATTACAAGTAAAACTTCTTTTTGATTATTTGCACCCTCTTCAGTTTCTTCATCACCTTCAAGAAGCATATCTTTTATTACTTCTTTTAATGCTGGTTTTACCATTTGAGGATCATTTATTTTTTCTTTTCTTATTTTTTTCTTTAATCTGTCTATAATTTCAACAGTTGTATCCATACCTATATCTGATATTATAAGAATTTCTTCTAATTCTTCATATAAATCATCATCAATAGATACCGCTAAATTAAGCGCTTCATTAATTTTATCCTGTAATCCATCTCTTGTTTTAGTTAATCCTGTTTTTAACTTGTCAAATAATTTTCCAAACATATTAAGTCCTCCTAAATACTCTTTCAATCTATTTATTTAAATCAACAGATACTACCTTAGATATTCCCTTCTCTTCCATAGTAACACCATACATTACATCACTAACTTCCATAGTACCCTTTCTATGTGTTATTACTATAAATTGAATATTATCTGAAAATTTCTTTAAAAATTCTGCATATCTATATACATTAGCATCATCTAGCGCAGCTTCTATTTCATCTAATATACAGAATGGAGTAGGCTTCATTTTAAGTATACCAAAAAGAAGTGCTATAGCAGATAGAACTTTTTCTCCACCAGACATAAGATTTATGTTTTGAAGCTTTTTACCTGGTGGCATAACATTTATTTCAATGTTAGCTGTAAGTTCATCACCTTCTCCTAATATAAGCTCTGCACTACCACCTTTAAATAGCTCTTTAAAAGTCTCATTAAAGTTTTTGTTTAAAACTTTAAAATTCTCTTTAAATAAAGCTTTCATATTTGAAGTCATCTCTTCTATAACAGCAATTAATTCAGCCTTTGCCTTTTCTAAATCTTCCTCTTGTGTTGTCATAAATGAGAATTTTTCACTTACTTCTTCATATTCAGATATAGCTGCAAGATTTACTGTTCCAAGTGCTGTTATTCTTCTTTTAATCGAAGCTATTTCTTCTTTAAATCTATCTAGATTATTTATAGGTATTGCAATTTCTAGAGCTTCTACATAAGTTAAATCCATCTCTTCATTAAGCTTTTTATAGTAATTTTCAATTTCCATTTCGCTTTTTGCTTTAAGGATTTCTCTTCTATTAAGCTCTCCTTCTTCCTTATTTATTATTTCTCTAATTTCTGTAATTAAACTATCACTTTTTCTAAATTCTTCTTTTAATGATGCTTTTTTAACTTCATCTTCTTTAAATATATTTTGAAGTTCTTCAATTCTTTTTGTGTTATTTTCAATCTTTTCTTTACTAAGTTTTATGTCAAGCTTACTCTTTTCTATGCCTTCTAAGCTTTCAGTATTCTCTTTATGAATATTTTTAAGCTTAGTATCGCTTTCTCTAAGTTCAACATCTTTTCTATTAATATCATTAACCTTATTTAATATAGCTTCTTTCATTGAAGCTTTCTTTATTTTATGTTCAGTTAAATTATTTTTAAGTATTTCTATTTTCTTCTTTTCATCTTCTAAAATCTTTTCAAGTTCTACTTCTCTTTCTTTATTAGATGAATTTTTATCCCAAAGTTTATTTAAATCATCTTCATAAATTTTAAGTTTTTCATCAAAAGATTTTATTTCAGCATCTATAGTATTTCTTTCTTTTTCAGACATTTCTTTAGAATTTTTAAGTTTGTTAATCTCATTTTCTAAATTTGAAAGTTCATTTTTATCTGTTGCTATTTCTATTTTAATACTATGTGCTTTATCTGTATTATTTAAAATTAATTCATCAATAGACTTTCTTTCATTTTTTATATCTTCTATTTCTTTATTAATTTCTTCTATTTTTTCTTTTCCAATTACTATTTTGTTTTGAAGGTCTTCTATTTCTCTTTTTCTACTTAAAATGTTTGAAGTTTTTCCTTTTATACTACCACCAGTTAATGCACCACCTGCATTTAATACTTCTCCATCTAAAGTAACTATTCTATTTTTGTAGGCTGTAACTTTTGCAATATTAAATGCACTATCCATATCTTTTGCAATTATTGTTCTTCCAAGTGAATAGTCAATTATTTTTGTATATTTTTCATCAAAACTTATTATTTCAGATGCTATTCCTAAATATCCTGGAATTTTCTTAACATTATCATTTAAAGAAAGTCTCTTTCCATTTATTATGTTAAGAGGAAGGAAAGTAACTCTTCCAAGCTTAGTTTTCTTTAAATAATTTATTAAATCTTTAGCAACCTTTTCAGTTTCAGTTATAACATTTGAAATTGATGCACCAAGTGCAGTTTCAATTGCCATTTCATAACCTTTAGGAACTTCGAATACTTCACCTAAAACCTTTATTCCTTTAGTATGAGGTGCTTCATTTTTCTCTACTTTATCCATTAAGTTTTTAAGAGACCTGTTATATCCTTCGTATTGATTTTCTAGATCCTCAAGCATTGATTTATTAGCTTCAAGCTTACTTACAGATATATTGCATCCTCTACCTTCAGCTTCCTTCTTAGAAAGATTTGTATTAAGTTTACTTAACTTTTGTTTACTTAATATAATATCTTTTTTTATAATTTCAAATTCTTTTTCTTCTGATTCTATTTTAAGTGAAAGTCCATTTATGCTTGCTTTACTTATATTTATGTTATTTGAAATATTAAGAAGTATTTCATCTATCTTTTCTTTTCTTTCTTCTTTAGCTTTAATACTACTATTTATTTCTGTAATCTTATTTTTTATATTTGAATTGCCTCTTAATAGTTCTAATTCACTATCTTTTAAGTTTTTAAGTTCTTTTTCAAAATCACTTATTTTTAAGTTTAGATTTTCATTTTCTTTTTCTAATCTTATTACTTCTTCTTCTAAAAGTTTCTCTTCTCTTTTTCTTTCATCTAACTCTTTAGTTATAAGTTCTTTTTCTTTTTTTATATCAACAATTTTTTTATTTAAACCAAACTCTTCAAACTTATTTTTTTCTAAACTACTATTTAAATTATTTATTCTTTCATTAAATAGCTCTATATCACTATTTGCTTTTGTAATTTCTTCTTTTTTAGTAAAGTATTCAAACTTTTCATCAGTTGTTTTTTGCTCTAACTCTTCAAGTTTAGCTTCAATTTTCTTTAAAGCTTCTCTTTTAGATAATAATTCTTCTCTTTTTAAAGATAATTCTTTTTCTCTTTTATTAAGATCTTCATTAAATACTTTTAAATCTTCTTCAACAATTTTTATATTACTTACAATTAATGATACTTCTTTTTCTTTTAAATCAGTTGATAAATCTTTAAACTTTAATGCTTTCTCTCTTTCAACTCTTAAAGGCTCTAATCTTTCTTCATAAGTAGATATTATGTCTCTTATTCTAACTAAATTTTCATCTGTATTAGAAAGTTTCTTTTCCGCCTCATTTTTTCTCCATTTATATTTAACTATACCTGCCGCCTCTTCAAGTAATGCTCTTCTATCTTCAGGTCTTCCACTTAGTATAGCTTCTATTTTACCTTGTCCTATTAATGAATACCCTTCTTTACCAATACCAGTGTCCATAAAAAGGTTATTTATATCCTTTAGTCTACATTTATTGTTATTTAATAAGTACTCAGTTTCTCCAGATCTAAATATTCTTCTAGTTACAGTTACTTCATTATAATCAGTTTGAAGTACATTATCTGAATTATCTAAAGTAAGTGAAACTTGTGCAAGTCCTACTGGTTTTCTATATTGAGTTCCAGCAAAAATTACATCTTCCATCTTACCTCCTCTTAAAGTTTTTACACTTTGTTCTCCAAGCACCCATCTTACAGCATCTGATATATTACTTTTACCACTACCATTTGGTCCTACAACAGCTGTAACACCCTTTTTAAACTTTAATTCTGTTTTATCCGCAAAGGATTTGAATCCTCTTAATTCTAACGATTTTAAAACCAATCATTCCACTCCTTACACTATATAAATATTGGTATTAAGGATACTAGAAATACTACAACTAATAGTATTGCAAGACAGATTTGCATCTTTTCCCTTGTTTTCTTTCTCATATCAATCACCTCTAAAATATAAGTTTATATTAATTCTTCTAAACTTCAACAAAACGAGAGTTTCCTCCCGCTTTGTCTTAAATAAATATTTCTTTTTCTTTATCTTCTTTAAGAATTATTTTCCCTCTAGAAACATCATCAGTTACAGTTACTTTTATATCATATCCTTCACTTTTAAGTTTATTAAAATAGATTTTTTTGTTTGCATAAAGCTTACTTAAATCTTTATTATTTATTAAAAGCTCAAAACTTTTACTATTTGCACTTTCTCTTATAGAGTCTGCTATTAAACTTCCTTGAACTAATTCTCTAAATGCAGGATGGAAAGGTCCTGCTATTATATCTTTTCCTGTATTTATAGTTTCTGTAGGTTGCAGACCTATTCTAATAACATTTACTCCTTTATCATTAAACATTGTAAATATCTTTTTACTTACATCTACAGCTTTTTCTAATGTATATGGAGTATATTCTCCTCTGTTATACATTATCTCCATAGGAGTATCCTTTATAACTAATGAAGGGTATATTCTAAGTAGCTCAGGTTCCATACTTAATGAATCAATTGCACTTTTTATATCCTTTTCTTCTGTTGATTTTGGAAGTCCAGGCATTAATTGATGGCCTAAAGTTATACCATACTTTTTAATAAGCTTAGAAGCATTTTTCACATCTTCTGCAGTATGACCTCTACCTGCTGCAACTAAAACTTCATCATCTAGTGATTGTATTCCAAGTTCAATTATATCAACATCATACTCTTTTAAATAAGTTAATATATAATCATTTATATAGTCTGGTCTTGTAGACATTCTTATCTTTTGTACAATGCCTAAATCTTTATACTTTTTTGCAACCTTTAAAAGCTCTCTTTGTTTTTCTTCTCTTATAGCTGTAAAAGTTCCTCCAAAGAAAGAGACTTCTATAGTAGCATCTTTATTTTCTATAGTCTCATAATACTCATTTATTATATTTTCTACCTTTTCTCCATCTACTTTATCCTTTACTCCTGTTATTCTGTCTTGATTACAAAATACACAGTTATGAGGACAACCTTCATGAGGTACAAATATAGGTATTATATAATGACTTTTACTCATTGATTACCTCCAATTTTTTAAGAGCCTGTTTAGCTGAAGCCTGTTCTGCTTCTTTTTTAGAAAATCCTTCTCCTTCACCCATAGTTTCATTATTTATAACTACCTTTGTAAAGAATTTTCTTCTGTGAGGTGGACCTTCAAACTTAATTAATTCATAAGTTATGTTTACCTCCCCATCCTTTTGAAGGTGTTCTTGTAATTTAGTCTTAAAATCAAGAACTATTTTATTTTCTATAGCTTTATTTATTATATCTTTAAAATGGTCTAATATAAATGCTCTTGTAAATTCTAAGCCCTTATCTAAATAAATAGCAGCAATAACAGCTTCAACTGCATCAGCTTGTATTGATGTTCTATTTCTTCCACCTGTAAGTTCTTCACCTTTACTCATTCTTATATATGATCCTAAATTTAATGACTTTGCAATTTCAAAAAGAGAATTTTCACATACTATAAGACTTCTTATTTTTGTAAGTTCTCCCTCTGCTTTGTCTTTATAATTAGTAAATAAATATTCTGTTATACATAATTGAAGTACTGAATCCCCTAAAAATTCTAGTCTTTCATTGTATTCTGTATCTTTATATTGGTTTGCAAATGAGCTATGTGTTAGGGCTGTTTTTAAATAACTCAGATTTGTGAAATTTACTTTAAGAGCTTCTTCAAACTCTCTTAGTTTTGCTTTATTCATTTTATACACTCCTCTAAGTTTATTCTTCAGTTTGCTCCTTTAAACAAATTCAAGAATAAACTACTTAATAATAATAAATATAAAATCCCGCCTTTAGTGCGGGATTTTACTATTCTTCAACATGGTTCTTTACGTATTCTACTACATCTCCAACTGTTTTGAATCCCTCAACATCTTCGTCTGGAATTTCCATATCTAATTCATCTTCAAGCGCCATGATTAATTCAACTATATCTAATGAATCTGCATTTAAATCATCAATGAATGATGCATCTTGAGTAATTTCGCTTGGATCCACGCTTAACTTTTCAGCTATAATTTCTTGAATCTTTTCAAACATATTATCACCTCCTATATCCTTCCTTTAGATAATATTATATATTAAATGTACAGTCAATATTCTATAATAATAAAATTTAATTATTTTACTTCTAGTTCATTCTTTATTTTATCTATAACTTTTCCTTCATAGAATATTCTAGTTTGTTTTATAGCATTTTTAAACGCTCTATCATCAGAACTTCCATGAGCTTTTATACAAATACCATCTACACCTAAGAAAGGAGCTCCCCCAACTTCTTTGTAGTCAAATTTAACTTTTAAACTTTTAAATACTGGTTTTAGTAATGCAGCTCCTAGTTTTGGAAGGAATGAAGCTCCCATGATCTCATCTTTTATGATACCAAGTAAATTCATAGCAGCACCTTCATAAAGTTTAAGTGCAGTATTACCTACAAATCCATCACAAACAAGAACATCAACTTCTCCTGTTGGAATTTCTCTTGGTTCTACATTTCCAACAAAATTTAATGTTTCTTCCTTTAAAAGCTTATGTGTTTCTTTTGTTAAATCATTACCTTTTTCTTCTTCTGCTCCAATGTTTATAAGTCCTACTGTTGGGTTTTCTTTATTAAATACACTTTCATAATAAATTTTTCCCATTTTAGCAAATTGAACAAGGTAATTTGGTTTACAATCAACGTTTGCACCTGCATCAACAATCATAAACTTTCCTCTTCTACCTGGCATAATAGGCGCAAGTGCTGGTCTTTCAACACCTTTTATTCTACCAACTATAAGGGTACATCCTGCTAAAAATGCTCCTGTGCTACCACCTGAAATTATAGCATCACACTCTTTATTTTTAACTAAATTAAGAGCTTTAACTATACTTGATTCTTTTTTTCTTCTAAGTGCCATTACAGGATGTTCATTAGTTCCTATAACTTCTTTAGCATCGATTACTTTAACTCTATCTTTTGGATAATCATGTTTTGTAAGTTCTTTTAAAATTTTCTCTTCTGGTCCTGTTATATATATTTCAATATCGCTGTATTCCTTTAAAGCCTCAACAGCACCATCAACAACCGCCATAGGTGCATTATCTCCACCCATTCCGTCTATCGCTATTTTCAAATTAAACTCACCCCTTTATTTCCTTATATATAAAGAAAAGAAAGTCATAAGACTTTCTTTTATTCTTCTGAAGATACTACTTCTTTACCATTATAATATCCGCAGCTCTTGCACACTCTGTGAGCTAATTTCATTTCGTGGCATTGTGGACATTCGATTATTCCTGGTAAGCTCGCTTTAAAAGTTTGAGCTCTTCTTGAATCTCTCTTTGCTCTATATGTTTTTCTTGCTGGATTTCCCATGCTTACACCTCCTTATTTTCTAGCAGAGCCTTAAGGCCTGCTAACCTAACGTCAACATCTACATTATCACATGTACATGTCTCTCTGTTTAAGTTTTTACCACAATTGTGGCATAAGCCCTTGCAGTCAGTGCTACAAAGTCTCTTAATTGGTAAGGTTGAAATTATTTCTCTTTCAACAAAATCTGTGATGTCTAATTCATCACTCTTTACAAATATTACATCACTATCTGTAGTTTCGTCAATACTCGTAAACCTTTCTTCTATTTCAAAATCTATTGGATAGATAAAGGTATCTAAACATCTTGAACAAGTAACTTTAAGCTTTGTTTTAACTCTTAAGTTAAGTACAAGCTCACTTTCCTTTGAAGTTATTACACCATCAACTGAAACCTTCTCTACTGGTTTCATTAAGTCACCTTCAAAGTGAAACTCTTTCATTTCAAATTCATAGTTAATACTTTTGCTTCTTTCTCTTCTAGAGAAAAAACTAGAAATTTGTAGTTTCATAATCTTCATGCTCTGGATCTATTCTCCTCATGTCATATTAAAATATGACACATTATGACCATGTTTACAGCCATAGCTCGAGCGAAAGCGCTTTTTTCACCCCTTAGCTTAAATATTTACTGAACAAACACAATTTATTATATAAAGGGGGACATAAAAAGTCAAGAAAATTTATTAATATTTGCTAATTTATTAATTCTAATGTTTCTTTAGCAATCATTAACTCTTCATTTGTAGCTATAACGTAAGCTTTAACTCTTGAATCATCTGTTGATATTTCATTGATATCAGCTCTTATAGCATTCTTTTCTTTGTCTAATTTAACTCCTAGGAATTCTAAACCTTCTAAAACTCCTTCTCTAGTTTCGATTGAGTTTTCTCCTATACCTGCTGTAAATACAATAACATCAACTCCACCCATAGCAGCAGCATAAGCTCCTATTTGCTTCTTAATGCTATAGAAGAATACGTCTTTAGTAAGTATAGCTCTTTCTTCTTTTCTATCAAAAGCAGCATCACGGATATCTCTAAAGTCTGAGCTTAATTCTGATATTCCAAGTAATCCTGATTTCTTGTTAAGCATTGTGTTAACTTCTTCTGAAGTATATCCTAACTCATTAATTAAGTATGTTATAATAGCAGGATCTATGTTACCTGATCTTGTACCCATAACTATTCCTTCAAGTGGAGTGAATCCCATTGAAGTATCAACTGACTTACCACCATCTACAGCAGTTAATGAACCACCATTACCTAAGTGACAAGTTATTATTTTTAAATCTTCTATATTTTTACCCATTACTTCAGCAACTTTTCTTGAAACGTACTTGTGTGAAGTTCCGTGGAATCCATATCTTCTTATACCGTGTTTTTGATATAATTCATATGGTATAGCATATGTAAATGCTTTAGCTGGCATTGTTTGGTGGAATGCTGTATCAAATACAACAGCCATTGGTGTATTTGGCATTAAAGCTTTGCATGCATTTATTCCGATTATATTTGGTGGGTTATGAAGTGGTGCAAGTTTTACACATTCTTCTAAGTAGTTCATTACTTCATCATCAACTAATACTGACTTTGAATATTTTTCTCCCCCGTGTACTACTCTGTGTCCAACAGCTGAAATTTCATCCATTGATTTTATAACACCATGTGTGTCATCAACTAATGCATCTAAAACAAGTTTTATTGCATCTTGGTGATCTTTCATAGGTTGTTCTATTATATACTTATCTCTTCCTTCAACTTTTTGAGTAAGAATTGATCCTTCAATACCTATTCTTTCAACTAGACCTTGAGCTAGTACTTCTTCATTTTCCATGTTGATTAATTGATATTTTAATGAAGAACTTCCGCAATTTATTACTAAAATTTTCATCTTGAAAACTCCCTTCAGACCTCATATGAATTTTTTGTTAACATTTATGACTATTTTATAGTTTGAGCTTGAACTGCTGTTAAAGCAACAACATTTACGATATCTTCTGAGCTACATCCTCTTGATAAGTCGTTTATTGGTTTAGCAAAACCTTGACAAACTGGTCCGATTGCTTCTGCATTAGCAAATCTTTGAACTAATTTATAGCCTATGTTACCTGCTTGTAAGTCTGGGAATACTAATACGTTAGCATTTCCTGCAACTTTACTATTTGGAGCTTTTTGATCTGCAACTTTTTTAACTATAGCAGCATCTAATTGTAATTCTCCATCTATTTGTAAGTCAGGTCTTAATTCTTTAGCTCTTTCAGTAGCTGTTCTTACTTTATCAACTAATTCGTGATCTGCACTTCCCATAGTTGAGAATGAAAGCATTGCTACCTTTGGATCCATTTTGCAAAGATTTTTAGCAGTTTCAGCTGTAGCTATTGCTATTGCAGCTAATTGTTCTGAATTTGGATTTGGGTTAACTGCGCAGTCTGAGAATAAAAGCATTCCTTCTTCTCCATATTTTGATCCTGGTACAAGCATTATAAAGAAACTTGATACTACTGACACACCTGGTGCAGTCTTTATTATTTGAAGACCTGGTCTTAAAAGATCTCCTGTTGTATGAACTGCTCCTGAAACCATTCCGTCAGCATCATCTAATTTTACCATCATAGTACCAAAATAAAGAGGGTCTCTAACTATTCTTTCAGCCTTCTCCATTGTCATACCTTTATTTTTTCTAAGCTCATAAAAAGCTTCTATGTATTTATCTAAGTTAGTTGAAGTCTCTGGATCTATTATCTCTACTCCCTTAAGTTCAACACCTTGTTCTTTAGCAGATTTTAAAATCTCCTCTTCATTACCAATTAATATTGGCATAGCTATTCCTTCTTCAGCTATTTTTTGAGCTGCAACAACTGTTCTTGATTCGCTTCCTTCAGGAAGTACTATCTTCTTTTTATCAGCTTTAGCAGACTCCCATATTTTGTTCATAAGTTCCATGTTCATTTCTCCTTTCAAAGATCCGTGTGTATCTCCATATACTACTATACTCCTAAATTGCAGTCATTTTCAACATCTAAAATTGAATTCGTTAGATTTGAAATAATATGAATTTTCTAAAAATTTAACTTCTCCCCTTTAAAAGTGCCATTTCTTAAAATTTTATGGTATACTTTAATGACAATATTACTATAGGAGGATTTTCCATGAACTTAACTGGTATTATTACAGAATACAATCCATTTCACTTAGGACATGAATTTCATCTTAAAAATGCCAAAAAGGATACTAACTGTGATGGAATAGTTTGTGTTATGAGTGGTAACTTTATGCAAAGAGGAAACCCTGCTATTATGGATAAATGGACTCGTGCTAAAATTGCAGTCTTAAATGGTGTAGATTTAGTATTAGAGCTTCCACTTATATATTCATTATCTTCTGCTGAAGACTTTGCATATGGTGGTGTAAAAATATTAAACTCTTTAAATTGTATAAACAACATTTATTTTGGAAGCGAAAGTGGAGACATATCTACTTTAAAAGAAATTGCACACACATTATATTATGAGCCAGACGAATATAAAAAATTCTTAAAAGCAAATTTAGATTTAGGTTTACCATTTCATAAAGCTAGAGTTAATGCTTTAAATAATGTTATGAAAAATTTAGATGTTGAAAATATATTATCAAATTCAAATAATATATTAGCTATTGAATATATAAAGGCTTTAATTAAACTTAATAGTAGCATTACCCCTTTTACACTTAAAAGAGAAGGAAGCAATTATAACGATACAGATTTAAGTACTACTTTTTCTTCTGCAACTTCAATCAGAGAAACACTTAAATCTAAAAATAACCTTGAAGAAATTAAGGATTCAATTACACTTTCTACATATAAAGAACTGAATAAACTTTATAACGAAAAATACGATTTTGTTTTTGAAGAAGATTTATTTCCTTATTTAAAGTATAAGCTTATTACAAAAGGAAATTATTTAAATAAAATAGATGATATTAATGAAGGTTTAGATAATAAAATTCTTAAAGAAATCTTATCTTCTAATTCACTAGATGATTTAATCTTAAAATCTAAAAGCAAAAGATATACTTATACTAAAATATCTAGAATACTTTCTAAATTTTTTATAGGTCTTGAGGATTATAATACTAAGGCTTTAAAAGCAAATGATATAAACTATATTAGACCTCTTGCTTTTAACGAAAAAGGGGCTTCTATTTTAAAGCATATAAAAAAGAATGCTAATATAAATATAATAACTAAAGTTCCAAGACATATAGAGGATGATATGCTTAAATTAGACCTTCTATCAACTAAAGCATATTCAATTTTAAACACTTCAATTAATCCTTTAGAAGATTATTTAAAAAGTCCTATGATGATAAAAGAATTTAAATAGATTTAGCGCATATAAATACTATTGATGGGAGTGATTTCATGAATAGTATTTTTATTTTATCTATATTAATCATTGTTTTTCTTCTAGTATTACTTAAGCTTTTAAATGTAAAAAAACACATTATATTTTGTTTCTTTATTACTTTTTTAATAGTTCTTTTTGTTGCAAATATTGAAACTTCAATCAATGCAGCAATGGAAGGTTGTAAGCTTTGTTTTAGAGCTGTAATTCCTACAGTTTTTTCTTTTTCTCTAATTTGTAATTTGCTTATTTCTTATAATGGTATAGATCTTTATTCAAAAATTTTAGGTCCACTTTTATGTAAACCGTTAAGACTTTCTAAAGCTTGCTCTTTCCCACTAGTTGCAAGTATGTTATCTGGTTATCCACTTGGCGCAAAATATTCGTCGGATTTATATGAACTTGGACATATTAATAAATCAGAATATGAGAGACTTTTGAACATAGCTTCTAACGCTGGACCTATCTTTATAATTGGCTCCGTAGGTTCAGCTCTACTTGGTTCACCAAAGTATGGTTACTTTTTATTAATTAGTAGTTATTTATCATTATTTTTTATAGGATTAATTACAAGAAAAAAGGCCCCTTCTTGTAGAATAGATGAGAAGGAGTCTTCTAAATTTCAAGATATTACTTTTGGCTCTGCTTTAGATAGTGCAATAAAAAATGCAATAAACACTACCCTTTCTGTATGCGGATATATAATTGCATTTTCAGTAATAATATCAATTATTAAAAATAATAATTTTGTTTCTAATTCAATTAATAGTCTTGAAAGTATTCTAAATCTACCTAAAAACGTATTATACGGAACTTTTTTAGGTAGTATTGAAATGACAAATGGATGCAGTATAATAGCAAACAGTTCACTTTCAATTCACTTAAAACTTGCAATTGTAAGTTTTATTTGTTCATTTTCAGGAATGTCTGCAATTGCACAAGCATCCTCATTTTTCAGTAAGCATAATGTATCGATTGCAAAATACATGCTTTTAAAGCTTGTCCAAGGTGCATTTAGTTTTGTAGTTAGTTATTTCCTATCTACAATCATATTTAAAACTTCAGAAGCTTCAAATATAGTTTCTACAGCAACAAGCTACAATATGTTATTATATCTTTTACCTATACTATTATTTTTATTAATATCATTAATAATATGTATAAGCAAAACTTTAATTCATAGTTCTTAATTCTTTAATATTTTCTTTAACAATGGAGCAAGCCTTTGTAAGATTTTGATCGATTTCTTTTGCAGTATCCTCAAAGCTTATTTGAAGTGCTTTTATAAGCTCCATTTTCTTTTTCTCTAATTCTTTATCAAGGTCTGAAAGTATTTCATCTGCATAATCTCTAGAACCAACTCTAATATTTTTAGCATCTCTTTTAGCTGCTGCTATAATTTCTTGCCCTCTTATTTTAGCTTCTTTTACAATATCATGATTTTCTATATTTTGTCTCATAAGATGCATAGTTTCTTCTTTAACTGAATCATATTCCTTTTTAGCTTCTGATAATATTCTATCCCTTTCATTCATTACCCATTGCGCCTTTTTAAATTGGTCAGGTAAATAATTAATTATTTGATCTATGATTTCTGTAAATTCTTTTCTATCTATCATAGTCTTACCACTCATAGGCACTTTAGGAGAGTTATCTACAACATCTTGTAAATATTCTAAAAGTTCAATAACATTAACCTCTTGTTTATCCATTGACAATCCCCCTCTTGCTAATCCCTGTTTATCTTTTTTTCTATATCATTAATTATTTCATTAGGTACTAATCCATTAATGTTTCCGCCAAATTTAGCGATTTGTTTTACTGATGATGAACTTATATATGAATTTTCTGCCGCTGTCATCATAAATAACGTTTCAACATTTGAATCTAACTTATTATTAATAAGTGCCATTTGCATTTCATACTCGAAATCTAAAACGCCTCTTAGACCTTTTAATATAACATCAGCTTCCTTTTCCCTAAGTAAATCAATAAGTAATCCATTAAAACTTACAACTTCAACGTTTTTAATATCTTTAGTTACTCGTTTTATAAGCTCTACTCTCTCTTCTATTTCAAATAGTCCTTTTTTATCAACATTAATTAATACAGCAATTATAAGTCTATCAAAAATTTTTGCTCCTCTTTTTATGACATCTAAATGACCATTTGTAATAGGATCAAAGCTCCCAGGATAAATTGCAGTTTTCATTACTCTTCTCCCTTTATTTTATAGAAACAAACTGTAGTATTTCCATACTTTTTACTTCTAGTTAGTTCTATATCCTCATATCCTTCATATATTTCTTCTATTGTATCTATTTTTGTAACTATTATTCCATCTTCTAATAATAGATCATTTTCTTTTATTATTTGCATTGCTTTTGGTATCATTTCTTTGCAATATGGTGGGTCTATAAATATAACGTCAAACTTTTTACCTTTTCTAGCAAGCATTTTTAGACCTTCATAAGCATCTATGTTAAGTGGGTGACAAAACTCTTCAAATTTAAGATTTTTTACGTTTTCTTTTAATAGAGGATAAGTTGTATTACTTTTATCAAATAGATAACACTCTTTAGCTCCTCTACTTGCAGCTTCTAACCCTAAGCTTCCTGTTCCTGCAAATACATCAACTACAGTTGCATCTGGTATATAGGCTTGAATCATGCTAAACATCGCTTCTTTTACCCTATCTAATGTCGGTCTTGTTTCATATGTTGCTGGTGGGATTAATTTACGACCCCTTGCTTTTCCCGCTATAATTCTCACTTTTTTATCCTCCTTAGTGTTATATAATTATCATTTTATCATAATCAACTTTTTTATACAATTTATTATTAATTAAAACAAATATATTTACTACTTTTTTCTAAATTTTTCTCAATTTCACGAACTACAAGTTTGCTATCGTTATTTTCACTCTCTAATATTTTATTTGCTTCTTCTCTTGCTCTAATTAATATATTCATATCATCATAAAGGTCAGCTAATAATAAACCTTCATCTCCACTTTGTCTTATTCCAAACATCTCACCAGAGCCTCTAAGTTTTAAATCTTGTTCTGATATATAAAATCCATCTGTTGACTCTGTTAATATTTCCATTCTCTTTTTTGTGTTATCACTTTTAGCTTTTGCTATTAATATACAGAAAGATTCATATTCTCCTCTTCCAACTCTACCTCTTAATTGATGAAGCTGTGCTAAACCAAATCTCTCTGCATTTTCAATAATCATTGTAGATGCATTTGGAACATTAACTCCAACTTCTATAACAGTTGTTGATATTAAAACTTTAGTTTCGCCTTCTTTAAATCTATTTATTATTTCATCTTTTTCTGTACCTTTCATTTTCCCATGAAGATACTCTACTTTGATATTTCTAAATATTCCATTAGTTAATTTATCATAGACGCTTTCTACGGAATTTAAATCTCCCTTTTCATCCTCTTCAATAAGTGGGCAAACTATATAAACCTGTCTTCCTTTATTAATTTCATTTAATGCAAGTTTATATGCTTTATCTCTTTTACTATCTTCAAAAAATCTTGTATCTATTTTCTTTCTACCTGGTGGTAATTCATCAATTGCAGATACATCTAAATCTGAATATACATATAAGGCAAGTGTTCTTGGAATAGGAGTAGCTGTCATAACCATTACATCAGCTCTTTTTCCTTTGTTTATTAATTTACTTCTTTGCCCAACTCCGAACCTATGTTGTTCATCTGTTATAACAAGACCTAAATTATTGAAGTTAACATCATCTTCTAAAAGTGCATGTGTCCCTATAACAACTAATGGTTCTTTTTCTTTTATTCTTTCTTTTATTCTTAGCTTTTCTTTTTTAGTTGTACTTCCAGTTAAAAGTTCAATTTCTATATTAAAGTTTTTAAATATATTCTTTGCTTCTTTAAAATGTTGATTTGCTAATATTTCAGTTGGAGCCATAAAAACTGATTTATATCCATTTTTATAAGCATTAAAAATTGCAATTAAAGCTACTATAGTTTTACCTGAACCAACATCCCCCTGAACTAATCTATTCATTGGATATTTAGATTTTTGATCTTTTAATATAGCTCTTACAACCTTTGCCTGAGCATTAGTCAAACTAAATGGAAGAGATTCTCTTAAATCATTTAATTCTTCACTCCAATTGAATCCAATGCCGTTTTTTATTCTTGCTTTCTTTTTTAATAAAAGCAACTTCATTGAATATGTAAATAATTCTTGGAACTTTAGTCTATTAATTGCACCCTTTAAATTATCTTTTTCTTTTGGAAAATGAATTTCCCTAATAGCCTTATCTAGTGATACTAATTTATATTTATCAATTATTTCTTTAGGTAAATTTTCACTAACCTTTATGTTATCTAAAACTTCTCCAATTATTTTAGCTAAAAAGTTGTTTGTAAGTTCTCCTTTCAAGGGATATTTAGGTATTATTTCGCTTTTTAAAGATTCATTAGAACTAACTACTGGATTCGTTATTTCAAGGCTACTTCCTACCCTTTTATACTTTCCTAAAAGATTATAACTTTCATCTTTTCTAAACTTAGTTTTTATATATGGCATATTAAACCACTTACCAGAAACTTTAGTTCCACAGTAATCGAATTCTATAGTCGTTAGTATTTTACCTGTTCTTGTTTTAAAGTCACCTTTAAACCTTACCATTCTACAAGTTAATATCTGTTTTTCATCTTCAGAAATCTCATTTATGTTTTTATTTCCATTTATAAATTCATAATCCCTTGGAAAATATAAAAGGAGATCTAATATACTAAATATACCTACTTTATTTAATCTTTCAGTAGCCTTTGGGCCAACCCCTTTAATACCACTTACTTCAGTATATATATTCAAATTAATTTCTCTCCCTTCTTAAAAATAAAAAGCACCTATCGGTGCTTTTTATTCTATCCATTTTACTTTTAATTATTCTACTGACATTAAGAAGTAGTATAAAGGTTGATCTCCTTTATATAATTGGATATCACAATCTTCATATTTTTCTTCTAATTTTTCAACAAATGAATTTGCTTCTTCTTCTTTAATGTCTTCACCATAAAATACTGTTATAAGTTCACTATCATCATCTACCATGTTTGCAAGCACTTTTTCTGCAACTTCAAACTTATCTTTACCAACTTCTTTTATCTTACCTTCTACAAGACCTAGCATATCGCCTTCTTCTATGTTAATCCCATCGATTTCTGTATCTCTTACAGCGTAAGTTACAGAACCTGTCTTAACAGCTTCCATCAACTCTTTTAATTCTTCTTCATTTTCAGATACATCAGCATCACGGTTAAACATTGATACACAAGTTATACCTTGTGGTATAGTTGTTGTTGGTATTACTATTATATTTTTATCTGAAATATCTTTAGCTTGGTTAGCCGCCATAATAATATTTTTGTTATTTGGAAGTATAAAGATATTTTCAGCATTAAGTTTATCAACACATTCTAATATATCTTGTGTTGATGGATTCATAGTTTGACCACCTTCAATTACATAGTCAACGCCTAGATCTTTAAAGATATTTGTTATACCTTTTCCCATAGCAACTGTTATAAATCCATATTTTTTAGCTTCTTCTACTTCTACTGCTTCTTCTATCTTTTCTTTATCTTCTCTAATTTCATTTGCTAGAAGTTCTCTATGTTCTTCTCTCATATTATCAATCTTAATTTTAGAAAGTTCTCCAAGCTTAACAGCTTTCGCTAAAACTGTTCCTGGATCGTTTGTATGAATATGAACTTTAATTACATCATCATATCCAACAACTATCATAGAATCTCCTAAAGGTTCAATTTCATTTTGGAATTCAGTTGCTTTTTTAGCATCACCAAGTATTATAAATTCAGTACAATATCCGAATTTAATATCAGCATCAGCAGTTGACTTAGCTCCAGTTGCACCTGTGCCACCTTCACCAATCTTTATATCTTTAACTTCTGCAACTATTCCATCTTTTAATGCTTCAAGCATTCCTTGAAGTATTATATAAAGGCCCATTCCACCTGAATCTACAACTTTTGCTTTCTTTAATGCAGGTAACATTTCTGGTGTTTTATCAAGCATTACTTTAGCTGCAACTGTAACATCTTCCATAAGTGTTGTTACATCTTTAGCATGTGATTTTTCACCTTCCTCTGCAGTTGCTCTAATTACTGAAAGTATAGTACCTTCTGTTGGTCTCATAACAGCTTTATAAGCTGAATTTGAACCTTCTTTTAATGCAAATGCAAATTCTTTAGCTGAAACCTCGTCATGTCCTTCAAGGCCTTTTGAGATACCTCTTAATATTTGTGAAAGTATAACTCCTGAGTTACCTCTTGCGCCCATTAAAGCTCCTTTAGCAAGCTTTTTAGAAACTTCTCCTATAGAATCTGATCCTATGTTTTCTATTTCTTTAACGGCTGCCTTAAAAGTCATTGACATATTTGTTCCTGTATCTCCATCTGGTACTGGGAACACATTAAGTGCATTAACAAAATCGCTATTTTCAGCTAATTTGTTACTTGCGTTTACTACCATGTTGTAAAAATCACGGCCGTTTATATTTTTAAATTCCATCGGTTTACCTCCTAAACTCTTACCGCTTGAACATTTACTGAAATTGATGATACTTTTAATCCAGTAAAGTTTTCTACATTATAACGTACTTTTTGAATTATATTACTTGCTATAACTGATATTTTTGTTCCATATTCAACCATAACAAATAATTCTATTACTAATTTGTCGTCATCATCTACGGAGATTTTAACTCCTTTATTAAAGTGTTCTATTCCTATTAACTCCCAAAGACCTTCTGTAGCATTCTTTGAAACCATACCTACTACTCCATAGCATTCCATTGTTGATAGTCCAACAATTTTAGCTAAAACCTCTTCTGAGTAATGAATTTTTCCATTTTCTCTTGAAAATCCTACCATTACTATTCCTCCTCATACATATCATAAGTCTATTTTATATTAGAAAACTGTAATATTCAAGATTTATATGCTAATATAAGAAAATATTATAAAATTTTTTTAAATTTCTACTTGCAAAAATGCTTATTATTATGTTACAATGAATTCTGTCCTATTGAAGAGAAATATATCTTCACTTAACAAGGAGGTGTTTTCAAATGGCAAGAAGATGCGAAATTTGTAACAAAGGCGTTGTTGCAGGTGTTCAATATAGCCATTCACATCGTCAATCAAAGAGAACTTGGGCTCCTAACATAAAGAAAGTAAAGGCTTTAGTTAACGGAACTCCTAAGAAAGTTCACGTTTGTACAAGATGTCTAAGATCTGGTAAGGTTGAAAGAGCAATATAGTTCAAATAAAAAAAATGCATTGCAATAGCACTGCATTTTTTTTATGTTCTAAATTCCTATGTATCCTATTTTTTTCTTCTAAAAAATTTAATTATATTAGATATACATTTAGGTAATTTAATAGCTACTATTTTCATATGCCCTCCTAAGAATAATTGCTAAAAAGAAAAAGTTTCTTTTATTACAGTATATGCAACAGAAGAAACTTTTTTTCCTAATTTATCAATCTTTCGTATATAAAATTAAAATAATTCCAGAGTCAAATTCTATATAAATATCATCATCTAAAAATTCATTACATATAGCTCTTGGCTCTAAAAGTGTCATATCATAATTATTTAAAGGATATTTGCCATTTTTTATAGTAAGATTTTTAACTACATCACTTAATGCATGGAATGAAATAACGCATCCCTCTTCTTTTTTTACTAATGAACTTTTATTAACTGCATACATTCTATTATTATCATCTGCTATAGTAACTTTAATATTTTCTCTTAATCCTTTTAAAAGTATACCTATATTACCAAGCATATGATCAATTCTACTTCCTGTAGCACCAAAAAGAATAATTTCTGACGGATTAACTTCTAAAGCTTTTATATATCCAAGGTCTGTATCTGTATAATCTTTTTCAGGATTAAATTTTTCTATTTTTACACCTTTATCTTTATAGTAATTTAAAACCTCTTTATCTATAGAATCAAAGTCCCCTAATATAATATTTGGAGTAACTTCAATTTCTCTAAGTATATTACATCCTTTATCTACGCCAACTATATAATCATCATCTTTAATATATTCTTTTAAAAGTTCCTTAGAAGGAGCTTTTCCACCACTTACTATTATACTTCTCATAATTTAAGCATTTCCTTTTAACTCACTAATATTTTTTATTACTTCTCCATTTTTATATACAGCAGAACCTGCAACTGCAACATCGACACCAGCTTCCCTTGCAGCTTTAATATTATTAAGACCAATTCCACCGTCTATTTCTATGATTAGGTCCTTATTGTATTTTTTTCTCATTTCATCTACTTCTTTAACTTTTTCTAATGAGTATTCTATGAAGCTTTGTCCTCCAAATCCAGGATTAACACTCATAATTAATACCATATCTAGTTCTTTTATTAAATCTTTTATCATCATTGTAGGTGTTCCAGGATTTAAAACTACTCCTGCCTTAACCCCTTTTGATTTAATATATTGTATTGCTCTATCTATATGTTTTTCAGCTTCATAATGAATTGTTATTATATCTGCCCCAGCATCTACAAAATCATCTATGTATCTTGATGGTGATTCAACCATTAAATGAACATCAAACACTTTATCTGTTCTATTTCTAAGAGCTTTAACAATAGGTGCTCCAAGTGTTATATTTGGAACAAATGCTCCATCCATTACATCTATATGTATGTAATCTGCTCCCCCCTTATCTAAAAGTTCAATTTCTTCTCCAAGTTTTGAAAAGTCTGCTGATAAAATTGATGGTGCTATTTTTATCATATTAATATTTCCTCCCCTTTATTATCTCTTCTAATGTTCTTATATAAAAATCATATCTATATATATTTATTTTACCCTCTTCTACTGCTTCTTTTACAGCACATCCTGGTTCTTTATGATGAATACATCCTCTAAATTTACATGCATCATTAAATTCTTCAAAGTCAGGGAAACAATATTTTAGGTTTTCTTTTTCTATAAAAGTAACGTCAAGAGTTGAGAAACCTGGTGTATCTACTATAAAGCCATCTGAAACTTCTATAAGCTCACTATGTCTTGTAGTATGTCTACCTCTTCCTATCTTTTCACTTACTTCACCTGTTTCCATATGTTCCTTTTTAGTTAAAGTATTAATAAGTGTTGACTTACCTGCACCAGATGGCCCACATAAAACCGTTACATTTCCATGAAGTCTATTTTTAAGTTCAGAAACTCCTATGCCTTCTTTAGCATTTATAAATAAAACTTCATATCCTATTGAATTAATTTTTTCTTTTAATTCCTTTTTTTCTTCTTCGGTTACTAAATCAACTTTATTTAAAGCAACAACAGCTTTTATATTATTGCTTTCACATAAAACTAAAAATCTATTTAATAAATCAAAGTTTAAATCTGGATTTTTAATTGCAAATACAACAAATGCTTGAGTTACATTTGAAACTGTAGGTCTTATAAGTTCAGAAGTTCTATCTTCTATTTTTTCAATAGTTCCTTTTCCATTTTCTACTTTAATTTCGACATTATCTCCTACTATAGGCTTAAGTGACTTATGTCTGAATTTACCTCTAGCTTTACATTCTATTATACCTTCGTCTGTTTTTATGTAATAGAATCCACCTATACCTTTTATTATCTTTCCTTTCATAATCCCTCCAAAAATCTTTCTTTATTATTAATATAACCACTTTTCTTATATATTTGCAACCCTTTGAAAATATATGGAAATATAACTAAAATAAAAAAGAGACCAATTGGTCTCTTTTTTATTTATTTTTTTTAGCTTGATTCTTATCATCTTTTTTGTCATTAACATTTGTTTGATTAGCTTCGTCTTTTTTAGTAGTTATAGTCACACTACCACCTTTATCTGCACTATTTGGAGTCCAACTTACTACCTTACCATCTTCTGGTCCATCAATCGTTACATTAGTTATACCTGCATTGATTAATTCATTTTTAGCCTCTGCTCCAGTCATATCTTTATTTATAACATCACCTATTCTAATTGTCACCTTATCTTTTTTAGTTGTAATTGTAACTTGTGTTCCTTTTGTTGCACTATCTGGAGTCCAACTTGCTACCATATCACTGCCATTTCCATCAATTGATACATTAGTGATGCCTTTAGCAGCTAAAGCAGCAACTGCTTGAGTACCAGTCATATTAGTATTAATTATACTACCAATACTTATTTTTTCTTCTTTATAGTTTCCTACTTGAAGTGTTATAGTATCTCCTGGATTAGCTGATGTATTAGCGTCTAAACTTTGACCTACAACTTTACCGTTCTTTGATTCATCTGTTGTAGCTTGAGTTTCAACACTTACTTTAAGTCCAAGTGAAATAAGTTTATCTTTAGCATCACTTTCTGACATTCCAATTACTGATGGAACTTTAACTGTTTCAACTTTTTTACCTTTACTTACAACTAAAGTAATCTTAGTATTTTTATCAATTTCAGAACCACTATTTGGATCTTGTGATATTACATTACCTTCTGGTATTTCATCACTATAATCATATCTTACTTTTATATTTTTAAGTCCAAGGCTTTCAAGCTTACTCTTTGCATCTTCAAGACTGTCTTCAACTAAATCAGCCATAAAGATTTTTTCTCCACCACTTACAGTAACTTCAATTGTACTTCCTTTTTTAACTGAAGATCCAGCTGTAGGATTAGATTCAACTATAGTTCCAGTTTTTGCTTCATTTTTAACTTCTTTAACTTTCACTACTTTTAAATCTACTGCACTTGCTGCTTTTTCAGCTTCATCCATAGTCATTCCTATTAAATTTGGTACTTCTACATTTTTAGAACCACTTCCGCCAAACATAAAGAATGCACCAACACCTAAAAGTATTATAATAATTGCGGCACCTATTCCTATGAATAGGCCTTTACCTTTTTTGTTCTTTTTATTATTTTTTCTATCATCGTAATCATCATCTTCATCATCATAATAATCATCGTCTTCATCATCATAATCGTCATAATCATCATAATATTCGTCTTCTAGATTATTATCTTCTTTTGGAGTAGTTACAATTGGCTCCTTAACAGCATTCATAACAATAGTATGCTCTGCCGTTTGTTGATTTTGCAACTCTTCTTCTCCAATTAGAGCATCTGGATTAGCTTTTATTTTTTGAAGATCTGCTATAAGATCCTTAACATTTTGGTATCTATTATCTGCATCTTTTTCCATACATTTTAATATTACCTTATTTAAACTTCCAGGAACTCTACTATTTAATTCTTTAGGTGGAACAACTTGTTCTTGAAGATGTTTTAATGCTATAGTAACTGGAGAATCTGCCTCGAACGGAAGCTTACCAGTTACCATTTCATACATAACTATTCCTAATGAATATATGTCTGTTCTTTCATCAATGAAAGCTCCTTTAGCTTGTTCTGGTGAAAAATAATGAGCTGATCCTAATATAGTACTAGTATTTGTTAATGTTGCTGAATCAGAAGATTTTGCTATTCCAAAATCAGTTACTTTAACTAATCCTTCTTCAGTTACTAATATGTTTTGAGGTTTTATATCTCTATGGATAATACTATTTTTATGTGCACATTCTAATGCTTTAGCTACTTGAATAGCAATTGTAATTGCAGTTTCATAGTTTAAACTTCCAAATTGACTTATAGCTTCTTTTAAAGTTTTACCATTAACTAATTCCATTACAATATAATTTCTTGTTCCCTCTGATCCAACATCTAATACATTTACTATGTTAGTATCAGATAATTTAGCTATAGCTGTAGCTTCTTTTTTGAACTTTTTTACTATTTCTTCATTATCAGCATATTCATCTTTTAAAATTTTAACTGCTACAAATCTATTAAGCTTATTACATCTAGCTTTATAGACAACAGCCATGCCACCTTCTCCAATTTTTTCAAGAAGTTCATATCTATCGCCTAATATTTCCCCATTCATACAATCTCTCCTCCAAACAACATTACTGTAATATTATCTCTACCTCCGTTTTTGTTAGCCTCATTAATAAGCGTTTCACAGGCAGATTCATTGTTTTTTTCTCTTTTTAATATATCGTTTATCTCTTCAAGTGTTACTTCATTTGTAAGTCCATCTGAACATATAAGATATCTATCAAAATCACTTATATCAAATGTAAATATATCTACATCTACATCTTCACTAGTACCAACAGCTCTTGTAATTATATTTTTATTTGGATGATTTTTAGCTTCTTCTTCTGAAATACTACCTGCATCTAAAAGTTGTTGAACTAAAGAATGATCTTTAGTTAGCTTATAGATTTTCTCATTTTTTATTCCAAAACAAGAACTATCTCCAACATTTGCAATAATAATCTTACCTTTATAAGAAAGACAAGCTGTTATAGTTGTTCCCATCCCTCTAAGATCTAAATTGCTTATTGAATAATTATATATTTTAAGGTTGACATTTTCAATAGCTTTCTTTAATGTGTCTTTACCTTCGTCTTCTATATTCCTGTTTACATAATTAGTAACAGTTTCAACAGCCATTTTACTTGCAACTTCTCCTGCATTATGACCACCCATACCGTCTGCAACAATATATAAACTATAAGAGTCATTCTCAAAATATCCTAAATTGTCCTCATTAAATTTTCTTCTTACTCCTACATCACTTTTATATCCTACCATACACATACACTCCCCCTAAACTTGGGACTTAATATAACTTCTTCTAAGTTGGCCGCATGCTGCATTAATATCACTACCCATTTCTCTTCTAACAGTAGCTTCAATTCCTTTGCTTTTTAATATTTCAGCAAATTCTTCTATTCTTTTATTAGAAGATCTTTTAAATGAATTTTCTTTTATTTCATTTACTGGTATTAAGTTAACATGACATAACATGCCTTTTAATAATTGTCCTAAAGCTTTAGCATCTTCATTTCCATCATTGACATCCTTAACTAATGCATATTCAAAAGTAACTCTTCTATTTGTTTTCTTAATATAGTACTCACAAGCATCAAGAATTTCTTTAATTGAATATTTATTAGCTATTGGCATTATTTCTTTTCTTTTTTCATCACTAAATGCATGTAATGAAATAGCAAGAGTTATTGTTAGTCCTTCATCTGCTAATTCATATATCTTTGGAACTAAACCACACGTAGATATAGTTATATGCCTTTGACCTATATTTAGTCCGTATTCTGCATTTACTTCTTTTAAGAATTTAACAACATTATCATAGTTATCAAGTGGTTCTCCACTTCCCATTAATACAATATTTGAAATTCTTTCTCCTAGAGTTTTTTGAGCTATCATAATTTCTGAAAGTATTTCTCCAGAAGTTAAATTTCTAACTCTTCCATCTATTGTTGATGCACAGAATTTACATCCCATTCTACAACCTACTTGTGTTGAAATACATATAGTGTTTCCATGTTTATATTTCATAATAACACATTCAATTAAATTTCCGTCCTCTAGAGCTAAAAGTAGTTTTCTTGTATCATCGTCATTTGATCTAAATTCTTCAACTATTTCTGGAATAACTATTTTAAAGTTTTCTTTAAGTTTTTCTTTTAATGATTTTGGAAGATTTCTCATATCATCAAAATTCCAAACTTCTTTATAGATCCAAGAATATACTTGCTTTGCTCTAAAAGCACTTTCTCCATTTTCCTTTAGCCAAGAACTAAACTCATCTAAAGTAAAATCTAATAAATTCTTCATATATTTTCTCCTATTAAATCTTCTTAAGTTTAGCCATAAAGAAACCATCCATATATTCATTTGGTAATACTGTAAGCATACCATTATTATATATAAGATTATCTCCTTTACCTATAAATACCTCTTCTAGTTTAGCATTCTTATGTTTATTTAGGAACCACTCTATGTTTGATTCATTTTCTTCTTTATTTAAAGTACAAGTTGAATAAACTATAGTTCCTCCATTTTTAACATATTGCCATGAAGTTTCCATGATTTCTCTTTGAATTTTAACTATTTCTTTAAGTTCATTTCTATTTTTATTCCATTTAATTTCAGGTTTTCTTTTTATTATTCCTATTCCTGAACATGGAACATCTATAAGCACTTTATCTGCTATTCCTATAAGTGATACATCAAGCTTAGTTGCATCCATTTCACTTAATGTAACATTTTCTATTCCTAGTCTTTTGCAGTTTTCATTAATTAATCCAAGCTTATTTTCATGTAAATCAAAAGCAAGCACTTTCCCAGTATTATTTAGGATTTCTGCTATATGAGTTGTCTTTCCACCTGGTGCACTACAAAGGTCTAGTACAGTTTCACCTTCATTTAAATCAAGTAACGGTGCTACAAGCATTGCACTTTCATCTTGAACTGTTATTTTACCTTCATTAAATAGTTCATTGTTTTCTATGCTCTTTCCACCTGTAATTGAAATGGCCTCTGGTGCTATAAACCCTTCTTCTACATTATACCCACTTTTTTCTAACTCTTCAAATACTTCATCAAAATCACCTTTTAATGAATTTACTCTAACTGTAACTTTAGGAGTATAATTTAAACCTTCTAATATTTTTATAGCCTTCTCTTCTCCATACTGACTTATGAATAATCTTATAAGCCATGGTTCAAAAGAATATTCATAAGCTAATTTATAAATATTATTTTGGAACTTTAAAGAAGATTCTCCTTTTTTTCCGTAAGTTCTTAATATTCCATTTACTAATTTTGAAGATTTATCTGAAATTTTCTTTGCTTGTTCTACTGCTTCATTACATGCAGCATAGCTTGGAACCTTATCTAAAAATTTTAATTGGTAAAATGCAATTCTAAGTATATTTAATACTCTTTTATCCATTATTTTAATATCTCTAACAAAAGATGATATTAAAGTATCTAATGTTCTCTTTCTTCTAATTGTTCCATACACTATTTCTGTAACTAGTGCTTTGTCTTTATCATTTAACGTGGAATTATTTAATTCATGTGATAATACTAAGTTTGAATAAGCACCTTCATTAAATACTCTATTCAACACTTTTAAAGCTATGCTTCTGCTATTCATAAAATACCTCTTTCTTAAGTTTAATCGTCTCTTCTATTGCTTATAGCAATTAGTCTTATTAGTTGAGAAATTGCCATAAGTGCTGCTGCAACATATGTCATAGCTGCTGCCCCTAAAACTTTTTTAGCTCCACTTACTTCATCTGAATATAGTATCCCTCTATTTTCTAATATTTTAATGGCTCTATTTGATGCATTAAATTCAACTGGAAGAGTAATAAGTTGAAAAACTACTGCAGCTGAAAATAATATAATACCTAAATTAACGAAAATCTTATATCCCATAAGTAAACCTACAAAGAATAATACCCATGATATATTTGTACTAAAGTTAACAATTGGTACAATTGAATTTCTTAAAATAAGTGGTTCATATTTCTCTTTATGTTGTATTGCATGCCCTACTTCATGAGCTGCAATTCCAGCAGAAGATATACTGTTTCCACTATATACTTCAGGTGATAATCTTAAAGTTTTAGTTGTTGGATCGTAATGATCTCCTAATTGTTTATTTATAACCTCAATGTTTACATAAGAAAGCCCTGCATCATTTAACATCATTCTTGCAACTTGCTCTCCCGTATATCCATTTTTAGTTCTAACGCCTCTATATTTATTATAAGTTGAAGAAACTTTAGCTTGCGCCCAAAAACTAAGCACTAAAGCTGGTATTAATATAAGCATTGTTTTATCAAAATAAAATGGATAATACATAAAAACACCTCTTTATCTACCTAATATAAATTCTTTATTAACTTCATGACCATTAATATATTGCTCTACAGTTAATGGTTTTGAATTTGGGAACTGCATTTTTTTGATTAAAAGAATACCTTCCCCTGTTGAAACTTCTATTCCTTTTTTTGAAACTGATATTATTTTTCCATTTTCTTCGTTTGAATTTTTATTTATAACTTCACTTTCAAAAATTTTCATAGTACTTCCATCATATAAAGTATGTGCAACAGGCCAAGGATTTAAACCTCTTATCATGTTATGGATATCTTTTGCACTTTTACTCCAGTCGATTTTAGCCATTTCTTTATTTAACATTTTAGCGTAGAAAGTTTCATCACTTTGTTTTTCTGGAGTTATAGTCTTATTAACTAATCCATCTATAGTATCTACTAGAAGTTTTCCTCCTCTTTCTTTTAAAATATCATAAAGTTCCCCAGCTGTCATATCGTCTGTTATTTCAACTTCATCTTTTAAAAGCATATCTCCTGTATCTAATCCAACATCCATAAGCATTGTTGTATTACCAGATACTTTTTCACCATTCATTATAGCCCAGTTTATAGGAGCTGCTCCTCTATACATAGGAAGAATTGATCCATGTAGGTTTATACAACCATACTTTGGTATATCTAAAACTTCCTTTGTTAGTATTTGACCAAATGCTACAACTATTATAAAATCTGGATTCATTTCTTTTAGCATTTCTATCATTTCTTTTTCATCTTTAAGTTTTTCAGGTTGATATACCTTTATATCATGCTTTAAAGCTTCTTCTTTAACTGGTGAAAAAGCTAATTTTTTACCTCTGCCCTTTGGTCTATCTGGTTGTGTAAATACAGCTTCTACCCCATATTTATTTATTAATTCTTTTAATGATGGAACTGCAAAGTCTGGAGTTCCCATAAAAACTATCTTCATAAAATACATTCCTCCTTTGTCTACTAATTTAAATTACTATTTAGCTTTGTCTATGAATAATACTCCATCTAAGTGATCATTTTCATGTAAAACTGCTCTTGCAAGTAATTCTTCAGCTTCTAAAACAAATTCTTCACCTTTTTCATTAGTAGCTTTTACTGTAACAAAGTAAGGTCTTTCAACTTCTTTTGATTGTCCTGGAACACTTAAACATCCTTCTTCATCTGTTTGACTTCCTGATGTTTTAATTATTTCTGGATTTATAAATACTCTAGCACCTTCTCCATCATAAACGTCTATTACAAATATTCTTTTAAGTATTCCAACTTGTGGTGCTGCAAGACCTACTCCATCTGCTTCATACATAGTTTCTATCATATCATTTATTAAAGTTAAAGTTCTATTATCTATTTTATCAACTACTTTACTTTTCTTTCTTAATACTTCGTCTCCATTTAATCTTATATTTCTAATTGCCATTTCAAATTCCTCCTATAATAAGTTGTTTGGATTAATATCAATATTTATTCTTATTTCATTATATACACTCTTATTCATTTCATAAAGTGTATCTTTTATTTTTTTACATAATTCGTCTTTTATTTTGCCTTTAATTAGTATTTGCCACCTATTTTTATCTTTTATTTTTGATACAATACATGGTGTTGGTCCTAAAATATCTAAACTTTCATCTAATATATTATCTAGCATTTCTTTTGATTTTTTCATAAATTCTTTTAATTTCTCTTCATCTTTAGAAATACCTCTTATTAATAATATCTTACCAAAGGGTGGATATTTCATAGCCTTCCTTACAGCTATTTCTTCTTTAAACATACCCATATAATTATTGTTTGTAACGTATTTAAGACTTGGATGGTTTGGAGTATAACTTTGTATTATTACTTTTCCTTCCTTGTCTCCCCTACCTGCTCTTCCTGCTACTTGAGTTATAAGCTGAAATGTTCTTTCTCCAGACCTATAATCTGGTATATTTAAAGACATATCTGCTGATAATATTCCAACTAAAGTAATCCCTTTAAAGTCTAATCCTTTTGTTATCATCTGAGTTCCTATTAAAATATCAGCTTCTCTGTTTTTAAAAGAATTATATATCTTTTCATAAGACTCCTTATTTCTTGTTGTATCAGCATCCATTCTTAATATTCTTGCATCTTTAAAATATTTTCTAACTTCGTTTTCTACTCTTTCTGTTCCAGCACCAAAAAACTTAACATATTTACTTTTGCATTTAGGGCATATTTTAACTTGTTTTTCAGCTCTTCCACAATAGTGGCATACTAAATATCCATTTTTATGATATGTCATAGATATATCGCATTTTGGACATTTAAATACATACCCACAGCTTCTACATGATATAAAGGTTGAAAATCCTCTTCTATTTAAAAATAAAATTATTTGTTCTTTTCTTTCTAGTGCTTCTTTCATTTCCTTATATAGCTTTCTTGAAAATAAAGACATATTTTTCACTCTTAATTCTTCTCTCATATCTACTATTTCCATAGTAGGAAGAGGTTTATTATCAACTCTATTTTTAAGTTCAACTAGTTTTAATTTTGAAACCATAGCATCTGCAAAACTTTCAACTGATGGAGTTGCAGAACCTAATATATATTTACAGCCTTTTATTAAGCTTAAAAATTCTGCTACATCTTTTGTATTATACTTAGGATTGTGTTCTGATTTATATGTTCCTTCATGTTCCTCATCTATTATAATAAGTCCTAAGTTTTTAACAGGTAAAAATATTGCACTTCTTGCTCCAACTACAAGTCTGCAATCACCTGATTTTACTCTGTACCATTCATCAAATCTTTCTCCATCTGAAAGTTTACTATGAAAGAGTGCTACATCTTCTCCAAATCTCCCTTTAAATCTTTCAATCATTTGAGGAGTTAAAGCTATTTCAGGTACTAAAACAATAGCGCCTTTCCCTTCATTTAAAGCTTTCTCTACAAGATTCATATAAATTTCTGTCTTACCAGAGCCTGTAACACCTTTTAAAAGAATTCCTTTTTCTTTTGAATTTTCAATATTAAAAATAGCTTCTCTTTGTTCTTCTGTTAAGTTTTTAGATAAGTCTTTATCGTATACTCTCTTATTAAATCTATGAACTACTTTCTCATTAATATCTAGAAATCCAAATTCAATTGATTTATTTATAGTATACGTAGAAAAATTAAATTGTTTAGAAAGTTCTGCTTTTGAGTAAATTCCATCATTATTTTTTATGAAAGAAACTAGATTTTCATACTTTTCACTATTTTTAAGTTCTATATCTATATCTTTATTAAAGACTATTACTTTCTTTTTCTTGCTTTTTAGCCCTTTTATAAGACCTGTTGGAATTAAAACTCTTATGGCATCTATATGCTTGCACAATGTTTTATTTACTAAAAATTCTATAATTAATAAATCTTCTTTTGTAAGTATTGGATCTTCATCACAAAGTTTTGATATTTCTTTTATTTTATATTCTTCATTATACTCTGTTGAAAGTTCAATAACAAAACCTTCTGTAGGCTTATTTTTAAATCCAAATGGAACTTTTACTCTATGTCCTACACTTATTAAAGGTACTAATTCTTCTTTAACCTTATATGTAAAAGGCCTATCTATTTCTACAGCTTCATTATTTAAAATAACTTTTGCATATAGTTCCATTTTTAAGCCATCCTTTCATAAAAACTCTTTAATAATAGAAGAAAGCGCATAATCTAGCGCTTTCCTCCAATAATATCAAACAAATTACTAGCAACTTCTCTCTTGCTCATTATATCAAGTTCATTTACATTACCATCTCTTGAAATTACAAAAACCTTATTTTGATCACTACCAAAACCAGTTTCTTGTGATGTAATATCATTTGCAATAATGTAATCAAGATTTTTTCTTTCTAATTTGCCTTTTGCATTTTCTATCAAGTTACTACTTTCAGCTGCAAATCCAACTAAAATTTGTTTATCTTTCTTTTCTCCTAATTCTTTTAAAATATCGGAGTCTCTAGTTAGCTCAATATTTAATGAGCCTTCACCTTTTTTGATCTTTTCTTTGCTATAATTTTTTGGCTTATAATCTGCAACAGCAGCTGCCTTTATAACAATATCACATGAATCGAAGCGTTTTGAAATTTCTTCTTTCATTTCACTGTTAGTATCTATTTCAATGACTTCTATTCCAATTGGTTTTTCTATACCTTTAGCTCCAGTTACAAGTGTAACTTCAGCACCTCTATCTCTAGCTTCTTTTGCAATAGCATACCCCATTTTACCACTTGATCTATTTGTAATAAATCTAACTGGATCAATGTTGGCTTTTGTAGGACCTGCGGTTACTAATACTTTTTTTCCGCATAAATCTTTTACTGGATGAAGTGAAGTTAAAACATGTTCAAATATAACTTCTGGTTTTGGAAGTTTACCTTTTCCTATATCTCCACAAGCAAGTCTTCCAGAATCAGGTTCAATAAATTCATATCCTAAAGCTTTAAGCTTCTTTATATTTTCTTGAACTATTACATTTTCATACATATTTGTATTCATTGCTGGCGCAAATATAACTTTAGCTTTAGTTGCCATTATAGTTGTAGATAACATATCATCTGCAATACCATTTGCAACCTTTCCAATTATATTAGCAGTAGCTGGTGCAATAAGCATTACATCAGCTTTTTGAGCTAAGCTTATATGTTGAATTTCCCATGCCTTTGGTTCTGCAAACATATCTGTTACAACCATGTTTTGGCTTATTGATTGGAATGTAAGAGGAGTTACAAACTTAGTCGCAGACTCAGTCATTATAACTCTAACTTCTATTCCTTTTTTTCTTAAAGAACTTACAACATCTAAAGCTTTATAAACAGCAATACCTCCACAAACTCCTAGTACAACACATTTATCCTTATACATAGTCATTATTTTTCCTCAGTATCTACTGTTTCGTATCCTACTTTACCTTCATTAACTTCGTTTATAGCTATTGTTAATGGCTTATTTGAGTCAACATCAACTAATGGTTCGCTACCTTCTATTATTTGTCTTGCTCTTTTAGAAGTTACTATTACTAGAGAATATCTATCTTCTACCTTTTTTAATAAATCTACTACTGATGGATTAATCATAGAGTTGTTCATGTATAAAACCCTCCTTAGAATCTAAAATATTATGATGCTTCATTCTATCTACTCTACATTTTTCTGCTGTTATTATAGCTTCAAGCTTTTTAACAGCTAAATCTACTTCATCATTAACTACAGCATAATTATATTTTGAAATATAATTTATTTCTTTATATGCTGATTTAAATCTTGTCATTAATGATTCAGGTGTTTCACTTCCTCTTTTTATTATTCTTTGTTTTAATTCTTCCATTGAAGGAGGAAGTATAAATATAAATATACCCTCTTCACAATTCTCTTTTACCTTTAATGCTCCTTGGATGTCAATTTCTAAAATAACATCCTTTCCTTGTTCTAGCATTTTTTCAACACTAGATTTAGGTGTTCCATAGTAATTACCATACACTTCTGCATGTTCTAAGAAATCTCCTTCTTCCACTCTCTTAACAAACTCTTCTTTAGTAGTGAAGTAATAATTTACTCCATCTACTTCACCTTTTCTTGGTGCTCTTGTTGTGGCTGAAACTGATAAGTAAATTTCCTTATGCTTTTCTAATAATGCCTTACAAATTGTTCCTTTACCAGCTCCTGAAGGACCTGATACTACTAATAAAACGCCTCTTTTCATTATTCATCTACCTCATCTTCATGATCATCTTTATTTGATAATCTGTGAGCTACTGTTTCTGGTTGAACTGCTGATAAGATTACATGGTCACTATCTGTTATTATTACGGCTCTTGTTCTTCTACCGTAAGTCGCATCTATAAGCATTCCTCTATCTCTAGCTTCTTGAATTATTCTTTTTATTGGTGCAGACTCAGGACTTACAATTGCAACTAATCTGTTAGCTGATACGATATTTCCAAAGCCAATATTAATTAATTTAATACCCATGTGTTTCCTCCTTTATTATTCTATGTTTTGAACTTGTTCTCTAATCTTTTCTATAAGATTTTTTATGTCAATGACTGTGTTTGTCATTTTCATATCATTTGCTTTAGAAGCAATTGTATTTGCTTCTCTATTCATTTCTTGAACAATAAAATCAAGTTTTCTTCCTATTGGTTCATCTAAATTTAGTGTGTTTTTCATTTGAGATATATGACTTCTAAGTCTTATAATCTCTTCATCTACAGTAGCTTTATCAGCAAAGATTGCAATTTCAAGTGCAATTCTATTTTCATCGATTTCCATTCCTTTAGTTAGTTCTTTTATTCTTTCTTCTAACTTTTCTTTATACTTTTTAGGAACTAAATCAGCAACCTTTTCTACTTCTAACACAAGATTATCTATTGTATCTAATTTTTTTATTATATCTTCTTTAAGTTTTTCCCCTTCCCTTTCTCTCATTTCTATCATATTATCAAGAGAAATTTCAAGTAATTGTCTTATTTCTTCAAACACTTCTTCAATATTTTCTTCTTTTTCTACAACAGAAATAACATCAGGAAATCTTGCTATTTTAGTTGACGTTATATCATTTACTACATCTAATTCTTCTGATATTTTCTTTAAAGAATCATAATAGCTTTTTGCAAGAGTACTGTTTACTTCACAAACACTTTCTCCACTTCCAAAGCTTTTTAAATTTATAAATACGTCTACCTTACCTCTATTTAATCTTTCACTTATTATTTTACGAATCTTTTCTTCTAAAGGAAAAATTGACTTTGGCATTCTGATATTCATATCTAAATATCTATGATTTACACTTTTCATTTCTATTTGAAAAAGTCTATCTTTACCTTCTTCGCTTCTTGCTCTACCGAAACTAGTCATACTTTTAATCATCATTTCCCCTCCTTTTTATAAAAAAGTTTAAATAGTATAAATACATATTATTTTAACCCTCTTTTAAAGTCAATACTTTGTTTACAAAATGTTTACAATTAAATTTTAAAAAAAGCTTTCTAATGCTAAGAGCAAAAGAAAGCTTTTAGTTTATTTATATTTATAGGAAGTATAGTTTAAATAAGAATATTAATGCAAGAACTATCATGACTACTGATATATTCTTCTTTTCTTCCTTATTTTTTGCAAAGAATATATTATATAAAATATTTATTATAACATATGCTAATACTCCAAGTGTTAATCCATCACCTATGCTATATGTTAAAGGCATTGCAGCTATTGTAATAAAAGCTGGGAAACCTTCTGTTATTTCATTGAAATCAATGTTTTTAACTGCACCAAGCATTAAGTAGCCAACATATATTAAAGCTGGTGCTGTTGCACATCCTGGAATAGCTACAAAAATTGGTGAGAAGAACATTGCAACTAAGAATAATAAACCTGTAGTTACAGAAGTCCATCCAGTTCTTCCTCCAGCTAAAACACCTGTAGAACTTTCAACGAATGTTGTAACTGTTGAAACCCCCATACAAGCTCCAACTGTTGTACCTACAGCATCTGCCATAAGCGCTTTTCCTGTGTTTGGAATATTTCCATTTTCGTCAAGCATACCAGCTCTTGAAGATACCCCAACTAATGTTCCAATAGTATCAAAGAAATCAACAAATAAGAATGTACAAACAATTGCAATAAAACTCCATATAGTTTCTGGATGTAACATATATTCAAAATCTAGCTTACCAGCTATTGGAGCTATACTTTCAAATTTAATAATTCCATTTGGTAAAAAGATTCCAAGCGCATTTGCATATTCAGGATCAAATAATGCATATCCCCATGCTATTAAAGTTGATACTACGATACCTATAAGGATAGATGCTTTAACTTTCTTTTTATCTAATACTGCTATAACTATTACACCAATTGCTGCTATAACAACAGTAGGATTTCTAAATTCTCCAAGAGCTAAAAACGTATCAGGATTTGATACAACAATCCCGCTACCTGTAAGTCCGATAAATGCTATAAATAGTCCAATACCTGCTGTAACTGCGAATTTCATATTCATTGGAATTGCATTAACAACTGCTTGTCTAACTTTAAATAATGACATAAGAATAAATATTATACCTTCAACAAATACTGCAGTAAGTGCAACTTCCCATGATATTCCTTTACCTATTACTACCGAAAATGCAAAATATGCATTAAGTCCCATACCTGATGCAAGAGCAAATGGTAAGTTAGCATATACACCCATTAAAATAGTTGCAAAAGCTGCTCCTAAACAAGTAGCTGTAACTAATGCTCCTTGATCCATTCCTGTTTGTCCTAAAATACTTGGATTAACAGCTATTATGTACGCCATAGTTAAGAATGTAGTTATACCTGCAATAACTTCCTTTTTGTAGTCGACATTTTTATTGTTTAAAATGTCTAAAAATCTTTTCTCTTTCATACTTTCCTCCCACAACTAAAAAAAGTCATTATAAATTACCTAAACAAAGATAACTCATAATGACTTTCTTAAAATAATATCCTTTAAAAGTCCGTTCTCATAGTCAGATATTTAAGGTATCTGGTAGAAACTCGCAAGCCTTATTCTTGCGATTATATGAGTATTCCTGTTTACAATACTATTGTATTTAATTAAACGAACATTGTCAAGAATTTTAAGCATATTATTTTTAATATATACGAATATTTTCTTATTATATAGTAGTAAGATTCATATTATTCATGTTCATACAAACCTTTTTCAAACATTTCTCTTATTTCATCCGTATTTTTACCTGCATTAACTGCAACTAATAATTGTATTCTTGCCTTTTGTCCTGGCATTGTATCTCCAAATATAACACCAAGATCCATAAGGTGCTTTCCTCCACCTTCATACCCATAGCTTTCGTACACTCTTCCTTCAAAACATCTTGAAACTACAACTACAGGTATGTTATTTTTAATAGCACGTTTAACTCCCTCAACCATTGTAGGTGGTATATTTCCTCTTCCCATAGCTTCTAAAACTATTCCTTTATATCCATTATCAATAACAAAATTTATGTAAGAAGAGTCCATTCCAGCTACACATTTTATAAGTGCAACATCCTTGTCCATACTTTCTGGAACAACTTTTCCTCCTTTTTGTCCTTTTCTATAGAATATAACCTGGTTATTATCAACTATTCCAACTGGTCCAAAGTTTGGAGTTCTAAATGCATTTAAAGCCATAGAATTTGCCTTTGTAACTTCTCTTGCATCATTAAGCTCTCCATTGAAACATACGATTACTCCACGCCCTCTTGATTCTTCTGCTATTGCTGTACATATTGAAGTTGCAAGATTAAAAGGTCCATCATACCCAAGTTCTGAACTACTTCTCATAGCTCCTGTTACGACAACTGGTTTTTTAGTTTTAACTGTTAAATCTAAAAAATATGCTGTTTCTTCTAATGTATCTGTTCCATGAGTTATTACAATCCCCGAAATATCCTCTCTATCTGCAAGTTCTTGAACGAACTTAGATAATTCAAGCATTATTTTTGGTGTCATATGTGGTGATGGAAGAGATGAAAAATTATAATTTATAACTTCTGCATATTCCTCTATTCCTGTAACCATTGCCATTATTTGCTCACCACTTAAACTTGGCACTGCTGCTTTTATTCTATCATCAACTTTCATTGATATTGTTCCACCATTGAAAACAACTGCCACTTTTTTCAAAGTATATCCCTCCATTTTCTTTCGTATTTTATTTAGGACAAAAAAGAACTTTTGGCTTTTTTCCAAAAGTCTTTTAATATTTCTGGTAGGTCGGCGTATCCTACATCTCTGTTTACTAAAGAAATTAGCGCGTGAGGAGCCCTTGCTCACCTCAAAAATTTTATCCTACTTCATTATACATATTTAACTTCTAACTTTTCAAGAAAATAATATTATTTTACTATACAGCTTCTTTGATACTTCCACTATATAATTTATTTTTCATCTTACTTTTTGTTACAGGATACATGCTTGCTACATAAAGATATCTATTTTGTGTATCAAATTCTAAAACTAGCATTATATAAGAATCAATCTTTTTAACTAGTTCTATAGCACCAATTTCCGTTTTTCTTTTATTCATACCAATATAATCTGGATTACATATTATTCTCTCAATTATTATAGTTAAATTGTCCTTTATATTTCTAGTTAATTGTTTGCCATGTCTTCTTATTATATGCCTTAAAACTCCTGGTGAAGCATATACATCTCCATAAAATTCAAATCCTAACTTTGTTGCAGCTTCTGCATTTATAACCCCAACCTTTTTATAAGCCTTGTATTTGTCAATCATAATACCTCACCATGCCCTTTGTGTAATATTATTTTACCTGTACACTATATTATATACTCTTCCCTTAAAAATTAGCCCAATAAATAATAAAAAAAGCTAGTATTTTAGAACTTTCTAAAATACTAGCTTTTTTATTTTATAAGATTATACAGATTAAACCGCCATTACCTTCATTTATTATTTTTTGTAATGTTTTTTGTATTTTTACTTGTACATCTTCTGGCATTTTATATAGTTTATTTTGAAGACCTTCTTTAACTAATACTTCTAAAGACTTTCCAAACATATTACTTTGCCATAAAGTTGCTGGATCATTTTCAAATTGTTCTAAAAGTGATTTTACAAGTTCTTCTGATTCTTTTTCTGACCCCATTATAGGACTTATTTCTGTTTGTATATTTGCTTTAATAAAATGTAATGAAGGTGCACTTGCCTTTAACTTAACTCCATATTGTGAACCATGTTTTACAATTTCAGGTTCTTCAAATTTCATCTCCTTAAGTTGTGGTGCAACTAAACCATATCCAGTTTCATTTACATCTTTTAATGCATCTTTTACTTTATCATACTCTTTCTTAGCTACATTTAATTCCTTAACTATTGAAAGAAGATCATTTTCTGAATTTACATCAAGTTCGCAAATCTCACTTAATACTTTATAGAATATTCCGTCTTTAGGTTTCATTATAACATTTGCAGTACCTATCCCAAGGTCTATTTCTTTTATAAATGCCTCTCCTAAAAACTCCTCTTCCCCTAAATTGTCTAAAGAAATTTTAATATCTCTTATTTTTGATATGTTTTTGCTAATCCCTCTTATTATGTTAAAGAAATCCTTTTTAAGCCAATGTTCAGCTTCAAGCTTTTCAAGCCATTCTGGCATATCAATATTAACTTCTTTTACTGGGAATTCTTTAAGAACATTCTTAAATAAATCCTCAATATCATCTTCAGTCATATTTGCTACATCCATAACTTGAACTTCAACATCGTACTTGTCTTCCATTTCCTTTTTAATCTGTTGTGTTTCTTTTGAATTTGCTCTTTGGCTATTAAGTACTACTACAAATGGTTTATTTATAGATTGTAATTCAGAAATAACTCTTTCTTCAGCCTCAACATAATCTTCTCTTTCAAGACCTGTAATACTTCCATCTGTAGTTATAACTAAACCTATTGTTGAATGGTCTGTTATAACTTTTCTTGTTCCTATTTCAGCTGCATCTTCAAATGGAATTTCATAATCATACCAAGGAGTATTAACCATTTTAACATTTTCTCCTTCAATATAACCTAAAGCTTCTTTTACTATATATCCTACACAATCTACCATTCTTACTTTAAATTTTAATTCATCATCAATGTTTATTTCAATTGCTTCGTTTGGCACAAACTTTGGTTCTGTAGTATGAATCATTTTTCCTGACCCACTTTGTGGTAATTCATCCTTTGCTCTTTCTTTTTTAAATTCATTATCAATCTTTGGTATTACCATAAGGTCCATAAACTTTTTAATAAAAGTTGATTTACCAGTTCTAACTGGACCAACAACCCCTACGTAAATGTCACCTTGGGTTCTTTCTGATATATCTTTATAGATTTTAAAGTTGTCCAAGAAATTACCTCCTAACTATTTTGTAACAATATATATATATTCCTACAATCAAATTTATATACTATTTTTTCCAAAAAATTTTATAATAAAATTCATATTAAATTGCCAAATAATAAGAAATTATGGTAAAATATTAATATGAAATTTTTATGAACAAAAGGGGATGATATTATGGAATTAAAAAAAGAATTCATAAAATCAGCAATTGATTATATCAATAGTTTTTCAAAATGTTTTTTCATCACAACAATTGATGAAATTGATGTTATAAAACTACTTTTAAATATATTATCTAAAGAAATAGAATCTTCTAAAAAAATATTTGTACTTTCAGATAATCAAAAATATTTAAATTCAGTTTTTAAAAATATTGAAACTGGAGTTAAATTAAATACTCCTTATAAAATTAAACAACATATGTTATTTTTCAATATACTAGACAAAAAACTATTAAAGTCGGGACCTTTAGATGCAGAAATATTAATTGTTTATCCATATCAAAATATTAAACCTAAAGAACTTGCTAAATATGTTAGTAAGTGTACAAGCCTTCAAAAGTTAATTATTTTAGGTAACAAGTTTGATAGAGCAAAACTTCCTTATGAAATTAACATTTTAAATGTCGCTGAATTTTCATTTTTACCTACTCATTCATCACTCTACTATAAGTATATGACGTCTAGGCTTACAGATATGAAATAAAATAAAAGAACTTTTTCATTATTGAAAAAGTTCTTTTATTATTTTATATTTTATTTTTTAACTTATTAATCCATTAAACATTGAAGAACTGTATCTCCAGCATTTTTTATTAAGCTATTATCAAAATATTGATAATAGTAACATTTTAATTTACCATTATATAATTTTCTATTTTTTGACGCTTTTATGCCAAAATCCTTTTGAAAATCTTCATATGATGTTAAAATATTATATTCCCAATCTTTATATTGTTTTTTGTACTTACCAAATATTCCGTAAAGCTCTTTTACTTCTTTTTTATCACTTAATCTCTCACCATATGGTGGATTTGAAATTATAAATCCATATTTATGCTTATTTGAAAATCTTCTAAAATCACGTTCTTGGAATTCTATATATTTATCTACATTAGCTTTTTTAGCATTTTCTTTTGCAACTCTTAATATTCTATGATCAATATCATAACCTATAAGTTTTAAATCTTTATCCTTTATAGCTCTTCTTGCGCCTTCTCTTACTTGATCATATATATCTTTAGGCATAGTTGGCCATGTTTCTGAAACGAATTCTCTATTAAGTCCAGGTGCAATATTTTGCATTATCATACAAGCTTCTATAAGTATAGTTCCTGAACCACAAAATGGGTCAATTAATATATAGTCTTCTTTCCATCTTGATAATAAAACCATTGATGCAGCTAAAGTTTCCTTAAGTGGTGCAGCACCTGCAAGTTCTCTATATCCTCTTTTATGAAGTCCTACGCCTGATGTATCAATAGTTAAAGTTACTTTATCCTTTAAAATTGCAACTTCTATTTTATATACAGGACCATCTTCTTCAAATTTATCTATTCCATATGCTTCACTCATTTGAGTAACTATAGCCTTTTTAACTATTGATTGACAATCTGGAACACTATAAAGAGTTGATTTTATTGATTTACCAACAACGTGCATAACTCCATTTTTAGGTATTATATTACTCCATTTAACACTTTTTGTTCCTTGGAATAGTTCTTCAAAACTTCTAGCTTCAAATTCTTTCATGTTTATTAACACTCTATCAGCTGTTCTTAAATGAATATTTGCAATAGCAATATCCATTTCATCGCCTTCAAAATGAACCTTACCATTTTCTGTTTGTAAGTTTTCATATCCTAAAGCTTTAAGCTCTTTTGCAGTAACTCCTTCTATACCAAAAGTAGTTGTTGCTATTAACTTGTATTCCATCTAATTTCTCTCCTTTAAGCTTTATCCTTATTCATTTTCGTATATCTTTACTGAATCTTCTCCGTCTATTTCTAAAATCTTAACTCCAACTATCTCTTCTCTTGATGTTGGTATATTTTTTCCTACATAATCAGCTCTTATAGGAAGTTCTTTATGTCCTCTATCTATAAGTACTGCAAGTTGTATTCCTTTTGGTCTTCCAACATCAATTATAGCATCAATTGCAGCCCTTACAGTTCTACAAGTATATAAAACATCATCAACTAAAATAATTGTCTTCCCTTTTACATCTACACCTAAATCTAAGCTTTGTACTTCAGGCATATCATTAGCTTTTGTTAAATCATCTCTATATAATGTTATGTCAACTGATCCTACTGGAACTTTTATACCTTCTATTTCATTTATTTGCTTTGATATTCTCTCAGCTAATGGATATCCTCTTCTTTTAATTCCAAGTAGCACTACATCTTCTACGCCTTTATTTTTTTCTATTATTTCATGTGATATTCTAATTAAACTTCTCTTTATCGCTTTATCATCTAAAAGGTTTGCTTTTAATTTCATGTTTTACCTCCTAATAACTATATATTATCTTTTCTTAAATTTTCTATTAGCGCTTTAAAATTTTCTGGAAGTTCTGATGTAAATTCTACATACTCATTTGTTCTTGGATGTATAAATCCTAAAGTCTTTGCATGTAGCATTTGTCCTTCACATTTAAACTTTCCTTTTTTAAATCCGTATACAGGATCTCCAACTAAAGGATATCCAATTGAACTCATGTGAACTCTTATTTGATGAGTTCTTCCAGTTTCTAATACACATTTAACTAAAGTAGTATTCTTAAATTTTTCAATTACTTCGTAGTGAGTTACTGCTCTTTTTCCACCTTCAACTATTGCAATTTTAAGTCTATCTTTTTTTGATCTTGCAAGTGGTTTATCTATAGTTCCGCTATTAGCTTTTATTCTACCTTCAACTAAAGCATAATATTCTCTTTTCATGGAGTGTTCCTTAAGTTGATCTGATAATTTATTATGTGCTTCATCATTTTTTGCGATAACTAATATCCCTGTTGTATCTTTATCAATTCTGTGTACAATTCCAGGTCTTATTACTCCATTTATACTTGATAAATCAGTACAATGATATAATAAAGCATTTACTAAAGTTCCATTATAATTACCTGGTGCTGGATGAACAACCATTCCTTTAGCTTTATTAACTACAATTACATCACTATCTTCATATATAATATCTATTGGTATATTTTCAGCTTCAACTTCAAGTTCCTTTGGTTCCTTCATAAAAACTTTTATTTCATCGTTTTCTTTAAGTTTATAATTACTCTTAACCTTTTTATTATTAACTAAAATACTTTCTTCCTCTATTAAACCTTGAATATAACTTCTTGATTTACCTTCAAATTTCTCTGAAAGGAATTTATCAATTCTAGTTCCTTTATCACAAGTATCTATATTATAAATAATTTCTTCCATATTATTTTGTTCTCCTAATTCTTTATTACCTATCAATTATAATATATTCCTCTCTGTTACTCAACATAAAGGTAATATAAAAAAATCAGCATTACAAATTCCTGTAATGCTGAAAATATTACTCTTCTTTATTTGCAAAGAAACTTTTTATTTCTTTTAAATCATCTTGAGATACTTCTTCTTTAACTTCATTATAACTTTCTTCATAAGCTATATCTTTAATACCAATTTCTTCTTCAACAGGAGTTGATATAGAATAATTTTTATTTAAATCCTTTTCTAAATCATCAAATGTTTCTAATTGAGTATTTATAAAGTTTCTAAACTTAGCTCTAAACTTAATAAACTCTTGTTTAACTCTATCAAATTCATCATTTATTTGAATAACATCATTGTGTGCTTTATCAACAATTCTTTGTGCAGTTTCATTTGCATTTTTAACTATTAATTCAGCTTCTTTTTGTGAACTCTCCTTAGCTTGGTCTGCTGCATTTTGAGCTAAAACTAATGTATTTTGAATTGTGCTTTCTATTTTAGCATAATGTTCTACTTGCTCATTTAAAACTTCTATCTTTTCTTTAAGCTTTGCATTTTCCTTATATAATTCCTCATAATTATCTACAACGTCATCTAAGAATTCGTCTACTTCATCTTGAAGATATCCTCTAAGACCTCTCTTAAATTCCTTATTATTAATATCCATTGGAGTTAATTTCATTACTTCACACCTCTATTATGTATATTTTTTAATCTCAATTTTATATTTACCACTTTTACTTTGACCACTACATTCGCCTATAATAAATTTCCCATATCTTCTTATTGTAACTCTATCACCTTTTGATATTTCAAAACTTTTACTTCTAGTTACAGTATAGTTTACTAAAACAAGTCCTTCTTCAATAATTTCCTGCGCTATACCCCTAGATTTTTTTGTAAGTTTAGCTACAACAGAATCTAATCTCATAGACTGAATCAAAATAAATTCATTTTTAAATTGGTGATTTATTTCTTCTATCCCTGTAGTTATCTCTTTAATTTTACATGGATTTTTTCCAATTCTTTCGAGATTCATAATAATATAATCAGATATGTCTGAGCAAACTGCAACATAACAAATATTATTATCTACTATTAAATCACCAATTTTATCTCTTTCTATTCCAAGTGATAATAAACTACCTAAATAATTCCTATGTGTAACTTCATTAAATTTAGATGATGCATCTATTTTTAAAACTTTAATAGGAAATTCTATATTATATAAATTATTAAATGATATCATTCGCCTTTCAGAATCGTTAAAGACTCCAAAGGTTTCTACTTTTAATCCTTTTAATTTCACTTCATCCTCAAAAAATTTCCATATGTTTGGCGGATAAAAATCATTACCAAACATAGGGATATCTTTTTCGTATGCAAGCATCATCTTTTTGTATAAATTTAATGCAGTAATCTTTTCTTCATCTTTAAACTTTTTTTCAATAACTTCTTTATACATATTAAATTAAACCAACTCCTATTATTAAACGAATAACAATAGGTTTTAATATATCTAATGCTACTAATGCAAATATTGGCGATATATCTATAGGAAGATTTCCAATAAATCTTTCTTGTATATATCTAAAAGGTCTTAATATAGGTTCAGTAAAGCTTTGTAATATTGCCATAAAAGTATTATTTCTATCATGAATAAACCAAGATAAAATACACTCTACTATTATAGCAAGTTCTACAACTCTAAATAATGAACTAATAAGATATATAAGCATCTTTAAATCCTCCTATTATTTTGACCAGTTAAATAATGCCTTTGAAGTTAATTCGCTTTTTAGTTCACTAGTTACTTCTACATTTGAAGGTGATAGAAGATATACTCTCTTTTCAATTTCTTGAATATCTCCATGAAGTGCATAACATGAACCACCAATAAAGTCTAATAATCTTTGTGCAGTTCTAATATCTAAATTTGTTGTATTTACAACAACTATTCTTCTATTTCTAACTGCATCACATATTTCCATTGCTTCTTCATAAGCAGTAGGTTTTGTTATTAAAACCTTTGCTGAGGCAGATGTGTGAATGTTAACAACTTTATTTGATTTCTTTCCTGAAATTACAGGTTCTATACTTTCATCGACTACCATTTCATCATCTGATCCATCTTGGAAGTTTTCTTCGAATTCATCATCTTCAAAATCTTCATCAAAATCTCCAAATCCTAAAATGTTTTTCATTTTTGATATCATATTTGCCATATTCTTTCTCCCCCTAAATATTGTAATTTCTTTCTCCAAATATGCCTGTGCCAACACGTACCATATTTGAACCTTCTTCTACGGCTATTTTATAATCATGTGTCATTCCCATGGATAGTACTTCCATAGTTATATTTTTAAATTCTCTCTTACCTAAGTCTGAGAAAATTTCATGAGTTTTTCTAAAGTAATTTCTATTACTTTCTTCATCACCTTTAGGAATAATTACCATTATACCTTTTACTTTTACGTTATTGCAATTTTCAACATTTTCAATTAATTCTTCTAAATCTTCAAGAAGCACTCCACTTTTACTTTCTTCTCTTCCTATATTTATTTGAATTAATGTATTTGCTGTAAGATTTTTCTTGCTATATAAATCTTCAATCTTATTTAATAATTTAACGCTAGATAATGAATGTATTAAGTCTACTTTACCAACTATATATTTTACTTTATTAGTTTGTAATTTCCCTATAAGATGCCATTTTACATCTTTGTGAAAACTTTCTTCCTTATGAACAAGCTCTTGAACCTTATTTTCTGCAAATTCTCTTAATCCATAATCATAAGCTTCTTCCATTTCCTCTAAGGATCTTGTTTTAGAAACAGCTAAGAGCTTAACATTGTCTGGTAATTCTTTAACTATATTGTCTATATTCTCTTTAATACTCATAAAAGCCTCCTTACAAGAGTTTTCACTCTTCATTAATTACTATTCTTCATTTATCTTAAATTTCCTCCAAAAAAATAAAAATTTTTATTATTTTTCTGTATATTCTTTCATATAATTTGATGAACTAAATTTAGATGCAGCTGGCATTAGAATATTATCCTTTTTTTCTACCTTAACAGATAATTCTCTAATCATAAGTTCTCTTACGTGACTTCCATCTTCATAAAGTGCTGCTTCAAGTGTATCTGGGTCTCCTATTGCATAAATATAAAACGGTGCATACTCTGTTGTCTCATCTTCAAATCCTAAAAAAGCCCAGTTACAAATAACCCCTGTGTTTGGCATAACCCTATGATTATTTATAGCTATAGCTTCTGCTCCCGCTTTTCTTAAATCATTTATAACTAACGCCATATCATTATCATGAAATATTTTAGATTTTGTTTCAAATTCTGTATCCTTACTTAAATCTATATTACCATCATTTATTGTAAGTAAAATTCCTGGACCTTGAACTTCAGTATTTCCGGTAATCATACCATAGTCTTTAAATTGATTTTTCATACTTTCTAAAATATTATCTTGCTTTTTGTCATCATACTTATATTTATTAATCGTATCTTGTATATCTTTATTTCTATTTTTTAAGTTTGTTATTTCTTTATATAAGTCATTTCTTTCAGCTATCGCATTTTGATATTCTTTTGCATTAAACCTAAGTGGTGATTCGAATATTTTACTAAAATTTATATTAAATGCTATTAATAATCCCACAAATATTGAGGCAAAAAATAAAATTAATCCTCCACTAGTTTTTTTCATATACCCTCCTGTCTCTCTTTCTTAACGAGACTTAATTTTTTCTAAAATAAGTCTTCTTATTATTGCGAAGTTATCAAATATTCTTCCTCCAAATACTATAACTGCTGCAATATATATTGGTATTCCAAGCTTATCTCCTAAATAAGCAAGCCCTGCTGCAAGTAAAGCATTACCAAAGAATCCTGATATAAATATATCTGCTCTAAAATTTTTTGATAAATTTGCTCTTATTGCACCAAACACGGAATCTAAACATGCAAGTATTGCAACTGACATATAAGGAGAAAACTTCTCTGGTATATTTACATCAAATACAAATCCAAAAATTATCCCAATTAATAGTCCTATAAATGGTACCATTACTTAGCCTCCTTCTTTTCAACTGGTTTTAAATAATCGCTTTTAATTGTTTGAGTTGTTTTATCAATAACTATATTGTCACTTTGTTCTACTTCACAATTGTAATTTTGAAGTGCTCCAAAATCTAAAGATCCTGGAAAGTTTAACCCAACATTTAGTCTTGCTTTATCTCCAATTGCTTTTATTGTTATAGGTTCTTTTGAACTTACTTTACCAGCAGACCCTATCCAAATATAATTGCTTGAATTTTTGATACCAGTTTGCGGAGTTACTCTGTACCCATTTATTGATATTGCTTCAGCTTTTGAATACCAAAGTAAATTTACAATATGAATTAACTCTTCTTCACTTATACTTCTTCCTGTTTCATCAGCACTTGATCCAAATATTGATGTTTTAGGCGTAATTTTTATTATTACACCTGGACCTGATACGTCTACAAGTCCTAGATGCATTCTTGCAGAATCCAGTTGATTTTTAATCTCCTTACCTACGTTACCCTCTTTAGCAGCCGCATCTTCTAATTTTTTAAGTTCCTCATTAATTGCATTATTTTTATTTTGAAGTTCTTCTTTTTCCTTTTTTAAGCTATCGATTTCTGTAATAATATCATTCTTGTTATAATTTTCTGTACTACCATCATTATTTTTACTAAGTAATTTAAATTGATATGCAAGTAAAAAACCTAGTAATGCACAAACTATTGCAATTGAAATTTGTGCGGTGGATTTTTTCATTAAAACAACCTCCTCTACTTCTCTTCTTTTAATACCGGTGCTCCTTCAAAACTTAAATCAATATACCCCTTTTTGAAGTTTAACTTCTTATCTTCTAAAATATTTAATGCTTTGTTTATTTTCTTGATTAAATCTGATCCACTTCCAACCTTAACTTGAACATCATTAAAATATACTATAATGTGGCTTAAGTTAGAAACATCTACTTTAGTTATCTTATGAGAAGTTTTATTGGCCTTTTTTATTTTATACAGTGTGCTAAAAAATGTGTCAAGTCTAGTATCATCACCTGTATCACAATATTTTTGTCCAAGTTCACCACTTTGTTTCTTTAGTCCTGTAATTTCAATTAATCCATCAGTTTTAAGTTTATTAACATTTTCTAATAAAACTAAATCGCTACTAATAACATCATAATTACCATTACTTTTTATGTAGTATGCAACATCCTTTTCTGTAACACTTATTTCTAATGTAGATGGGAATTTTCTTTTTATTTCTACACTTCCTACATAAGGATCTGATTTAAGTAATTTTTGAATTTCATTACTCTTTACAAAAAATATATTTTCCCCTTTTATTTCTTGTGTTTTTTCAGAAATAAAATCTTTAGTAACTAAATGCTCTCCAGTTACATCTACATTTTTTATTAAAAAGACACTTGATTTAGTTATAAAAAGCCAAATTATTATTCCTAATAATATTATAATAAATATAATACGTTTTATAAGTCTTTTTCTTCTAGCTTTTCTTATGTATTTATTATTACTCGCTCCCATACTGCTTCAAACCTATCCTCACTCTTATTTTATTTACATATTATATAATATCACTATTGATTATTTTTTTCATTAATTTTTTCTTAATAAGGAATTAATTGTTGTTTATATTTGATTCTAAAAAATTAGAGAGAAAGTAATTAAAAAATTCTTTCTCTCTAATTTTTTATTTTTTATTCTTGTTTATAGCTATATTAGTTTCTTTTCTTTCTGTCTGCCTTGAAATATTAAGTAGTATACCCATTGCCATTAAATTAATTACAAGTGATGTTCCACCATAACTTATAAAAGGAAGTGGTACACCTGTAACTGGCATTGAACCTGTAACAACTGCTATGTTTATAATTGATTGAACTGCAATTATTGAAGTTATGCCTATAGCCAGCATGCTACCATAAGTATCTTTAGCTCTCATAGCTATTCTAACTCCTCGCCAAACAAATACAACAAATAATGCAATTATTATTAAACAACCTATAAGGCCTAATTCTTCACCTATTATAGAAAATATAAAGTCATTATGTGGTTCTGGCATATATAACATCTTTTGTCTTGATTGTCCAAGACCAAGTCCTGTTATCCCACCTGCTCCTAATGCGTAGAAAGATTGGATAAGCTGATATCCATCTCCAGCTGGATCCTTCCATGGATTAAGAAAATTAAGCATTCTTCTTCTTCTATAGTCAACTCCTAGTGCAAACACTAAGGCTGCTGAAACAAGCGTAGGAGTTATAAATCCAAACATATGAAGTCTTCTAGCACCAGCTGCATAAACCATAATAAATGTAACTATCATTATTACTGATGCTATACTTAAGTTTTTCTCAGCTAATACTATTCCTGCATATATTCCTGCTACCAAAAAGCAAGGTATTACCCCTGTTTTAAAGTTTTTAATTCCATCACCTTTTTTTTCTAAAAACATAGCTAAATATATAACTATTACGTATTTAGCAAGTTCTGATGGTTGGAATGAAAATGGTCCAAGTTGAATCCATCTTTGAGCACCATTAACCCCTGGGAAAAGGAAAACGGCTAATAATATAGGAACTGTTGCTATAAGTAAAATAAATGTCCATCTCTTAATTTTATGATAATCTACAGTCATCATAAACATCATTGCCATTACTCCTAATATACACCATATAAGTTGTCTTTTTAAATAATGCATACTGTCATTATATTTAAACATGGAGTAATATGAACTTGCTGAGTATACCATTACTACTCCTACTGCAAGTAGTAATATTATAACGCAAAATATTCCAAAATCAATCTCACCCATTTTTCTAATATTGGGTTTTCTTTTTTTCATACAAAACTCCTCCACTATATATTGCTAAAGTGAAATAACTCCTATAATACAAAGAATAACTGTAATAATTGAGAATACTGTAACAACTTTTGTTTCTGACCATCCTAATTGTTCAAAATGGTGGTGCACAGGAGCCATTTTAAATACTCTCTTTCCTCTAGTCTTAAATGATACTACCTGTATAATTACAGATAATGTTTCAAATACATATATACCACCCACAATAACAAGTATTAATGGATTCTTTAAAAATAATGCAATACTTGCAACTGCGCCACCTAATGCTAAAGAACCTGTATCTCCCATAAATACTTTTGCAGGGTATGCATTATACTTTAAGAAGCCTAAAAGTGCTCCTACAAGTGCTAATGCAAATACTTGAATTTGATAGTTACCTTTAACATCTGAATTAAAAGCAGCTATACTAAAGAAAATTAAAACTATTACTGTTATAGTTGAAGCTAAGCCATCTAACCCATCAGTTAAGTTTACAGCATTTGTTGCTGCCGCATAATAAATTACTACAGCAGGGATATATAATAATCCTAAATTAATATCAATTCCAAAGAATGGGATTATAATACTTGATCCTAATGTTGTATAACTATAATAAGCTATTGCAACTGAGAATAAAAGTAATAAAACCATCTTTTGCCATGCTCTTAATCCTAAATTATCTTTATGTATAATTTTTAACATGTCATCTAGGAATCCTATAAAACCAAAAGCTATCATTGAATATAGTATTATCATTCCTTCATCAGATAATTTATATCTCATAACGAACATTACAATTGTAACTGATATAATGAAAATTACGCCTCCCATTGTAGGAGTACCAGCCTTTTTAAAGTGACTTTGTGGTCCTTCTTTTCTTATATTTTGACCAAATTTAAACTTGTGTAATATTGGTATAAATATTGGCCCTAATATAATTGAAATTAAAAAACCTAGTCCTAATGCTAAAAGTGTCGCTGGATTTATAAAACTACTAAAAAAATCCCCCATTGTTACTTCCAAAGTTTATATAAACTTTGGGAGTTCACCTCCTTCGTTGTCTCTTATCTTTTTATATTTTTTAATGCTTCGACTATTTCTTCAAACTTTTCACCTCTTGATGCTTTTACTAAAATAACATCATTTGGTTTAATTATTGAATCTAAGTCGTTTATTAAATCTATCTTTGTATTATATAATTTTATTTCTTCTTTTTCAAAACCTTCCTTGAAGTCATCAATAAATTCTCCACATGAGATAAGCATATCTACTTTGCTTGATGCATATTCTGAAACTTCTCTGTGACATCTCTTACTTTCATCACCAAGTTCTCTCATAGTTCCTAAAATAGCAATCTTTCTACCTTCTCTATTGTTTAATACATCTAAGGCAGCTTTCATTGAATCTGGACTTGCATTATAGCAATCATTTATAATTTCTATTCCATCTCCACTAATAAATTCTAATCTCATTGATGTAGCTTCCATATTTTTAAGTCCATCTTTCATTTCATCTACTGTAAGACCAAGCTTAAATGAAGCAGCTATTCCAAGTAAAGCATTTAAAACATTATGCTTACCTACCATATCTAATGTAATATTATGAACTTCTCCATTACAGTGTAAATCAAATGATGTACTTTCATTTGTAAGTTTTATATTGCTAGCATAATAATCATAATTATGATTATATCCAATTTTTACTATTTCATACTCTTTATCGCCTATTGTGCTTAACTTATCATCTTCACAATTTATTACAAGAGTATTGTTTTTATTAAAGTAATCTGTTATTTCCATTTTTGCTTTTAATATATTATCTCTTGTCTTTAAATTTTCTATATGAGATACTCCTATATTAGTTATTAGAGCAATATCTGGTCTTGCACAGTTAACAAGATTGTGTATTTCATTAAAGTCGCTCATTCCCATTTCAAGCACAGCAACATCAATACTACTATCTAATTCTAGAACCATAAGAGGAAGACCTATTTCATTATTAAAGTTTCCTTTTGTTTTAAATACTTTATACTTTCCGCTTAAAAATGCACTTACTAAATCCTTGGTTGAAGTTTTTCCAGTTGAACCTGTAATTCCAACAACTTTAAGACCTAATTTTTCTCTATATCCTTTTGCTATTTGTAATAAAGCATCTTTTCCACTTTCTACTTTTATAACTACTCCATCTACATCTTCTTCATTAAATAGTACTTCATCTACTATAGCAATTGATGCACCTTTTGAAAATGCTTCTTTAACATATTTATTTCCATTAAAGTTTTCACCCTTTAATGCTAAAAATATATTACCTTTTTCTATTTTTCTTGTATCAGTTGATAATTTATTAAATTCTTTATTATCGTTATCTACTATTACTTCTCCGTTTGAGTATTTAAGTAATTCATTAAATGTAAGTTCCATAAAATACACCTCTAGTTTTTCTTTAATATTTCTTCTATAACTTCTCTTTCATCAAAATGTATAGTTCCAGTATTTAATATTTGATAAGTTTCATGTCCTTTACCTGCAATAACTATTACATCTCCATCTTCTGCTATTTCCATAGCTTTTTCTATTCCTTCATGTCTATTAGTTATTCTTATATAGTTATCTTTTTCTATTCCAGCTATAATGTCGTCTATTATACTATTTGGCTCTTCACTTCTTGGATTATCTGATGTTATTACTGCAACATCTGAAAGATCAGTTCCTATTTTACCCATTTGAGGTCTTTTAACTTTATCTCTATCTCCACCACATCCAAATACTGAAATTAATCTTCCTCTTGTAAATTCTCTTGCAGTTTTTAATATATTTTCTAATCCGTCTGGAGTATGAGCATAGTCAATTATTATTTCATAAGGTAACTTATGACCTCTTGCAGCTCTTTCACATCTTCCTGGAACTACAACATGTTTTAATCCTTCTTTTATATCTTCTAAACTAATTCCAAGAACCTTACAAGCTGATATTGCACCTAATGCATTATATATATTATATTCGCCAGGTATTGGAAGAAGTACTCTTTCTGTCTTATCCTTTGTAACTAAATCAAAAAGAATATCCATATTTTCAAGCTTTTCATTTTTAGCCATTATATCTGCTTTATTTCTTATTCCATAAGTTATGAAGTTTGTTATATTTTCTTTTTGTAAATCTTCAGTAATTCTAACTCCATATTTATCATCAATATTTACTATACTAGTTTTGCTTCTAGGGAATAATTTATATTTAGCTTTATAATAATTTTCAAAAGTTTTATGGAAATCTAAATGATCTCTTGTAAGATTCGTGAATATACCAACTTCAAAATCAACACCATATACTCTATCTAATTCTAGTGAATGTGATGATACTTCCATAACGCAATATTTAACATCTTTGTCTACCATATTTCTAAAAAGTTCTTGTAGTTCTAAAGATTCTGGAGTTGTTCTTTCTGTTTCTAACTTTTCATCTCCTATATAATTTGCAATAGTTCCTATAAGACCAACTTTTTCATTACAACTTTCAAGTATGTTTTTTATCATAAATGCAGTTGTTGTTTTTCCATTAGTTCCAGTAACTCCTATTATATTAAGTTTATCACATGGATTATCATAGTATTTTGCACCAATTTTTGCAAGTGCTTTTCTTGTATCTTTAAATTTAATTAATGTTATTCCATCCTTAACATCAGCTTCATCTTCACACACTATTACTTTCGCTCCATTATTTATTGCAGCATCTATAAAGTTATGTCCATCACTTTTAAATCCTTTGATGCAGACAAACATATCTCCATCTTTAACTTTTCTACTATCATAATTAATACTATTTATAGAAACATCTAAGTTTCCTTTTAATACTTCATATTCTAGTCCTTCGATTAGTTTAGCTAGCTTCATTATTCTACCATCTCCTTAATTAATATGCTGTTTATCTAGCTATAATTACATTTACTCTTTAAAATAGCATGTAAGGTTTTAAAACCTTACATGCTATAACAATTAAACTATTAATCTTTATAATCTGAATTTAAGGTTAACGTAATGTTAGTTCCCTTAGTTATAAGTTCTCCACTTGGTACACTTTGTGATTTTACTTTACCGGTACCTTCAAATTTAACACTAAGTCCTAGACTCTTTAATAAACTTTCAGCAGATTCTTTTGAGTATCCACTAAGGTCAGGCATAACTATTGCCTGTTTACTTGCATCGGAACCTTCAGTATATAGATTAATCTTTGTTCCTTCTTTAACTGAATAGCCTGGATATGGTTTAATACTTTCTACAGTATTCCCGTTTCCTTCTATATTATAATCTAATTTTGCTTCTTTTAAAATCTTTTTAGCTTCTTCTATATTTTTCCCTCTGATTTCTGGAATAATTGTATCTCTTATTATTGCAGAATCATTTTCTTTAGAGAAGTCGCTTTCTAAATAATTGAATATGTCTGTAAATAAAATTTTAGCAATAGGTGATGTAACTACCCCTGCATAATATTGACCATTACTTGGTTCATCTATTGTTACCATAACAGTTACTTTAGGGTCACTTACAGGTGCCATACCTACAAATGATGAAATATATTTATTTGATTCATATGTTCCATTTTCAGGATTAACCTTTTGTGCTGTTCCTGTTTTACCACCTATATGATAACCTTCTATAAATGTTCCTTTAGCTGATCCAGCTGTAACAACCTTTTCTAAGTATTGTCTAAGTTCTGCTGTCTTTTCTTTACTTGCTACTGTCTTTTCTGTAGGTTCAAATTTTCTATCTGTTACACTAACTCCACTATCATCTTTATGAGTTACTTCTTTCATTACATGAGGTTGAATTAAAGTTCCTCCATTTGCAATCGCATTAAATGCTGCCATAAATTGTACTGAGTTTACTGTATTAGTTTGACCAAATGAAATTGTTGCAAGGTCTGTAACTGAAATATTTTTTGGATTTTTTATTATACCATTAGCTTCACCTGGTAAATCTATTCCACTCTTTTTACCAAATCCAAATTTATCTATATATTCGTATAACTTATCTTTACCTATTTTTTCTCCAAGTTTCATAAATCCAACATTACATGAATTTTGAATTATTTCAGGGAATGTTAATGTACCATGTCCACTAGTTTTCCAACATCTTATTGGTTTACTATTACCAAACTTTAATGATCCATTACAAACGAATGTATCCGTTGGTTTAACTATTCCTTCTTCCATAGCTGCAATAGAAGTTATAACTTTAAATATGGAACCTGGTTCAAAAGTATCATTAACTAATCTATTTCTCCACATCTTTTGAACTTTATCATATTCTGTTTTACCAGTAAATTCATCAGCACCTTTAAATGGATCATTTGGGTTAAAATCTGGCTTATTTGCCATAGCTAATATTTCACCTGTTTTTGGATCCATAACTAGAACTGATGCTGCTTTAGCCTTATTATCTTTAAGTGCTTGTTCTGCCGCTTTTTCTGCAAAGAATTGTATATGTTCATCAATAGTTAAAGTTACATCTTTACCTTCTACAGGTTGTACGAATTTAGAAATTGTATATGGCAAGTCATTACTTTTACTATCAAGTTCAGCAATTCTCATACCTGGAATACCTGAAAGTTCTTTATTATATTGTAGTTCCACTCCTGTAAGTCCTTGTCCATCAATATTTGTACTTCCTAAAAGATGAGCTGCAAAATTATTATTTGGATAATATCTCTTAGTATCTGGAGAAACTATTACCCCACTTATTTTTAATGCTTTAACTTTATCTGCTTGTTCTTTTTCAATTCTTCTAACTAATGTTGCAGAACCTGCGTCTGCTCCACTTGGAAGTTTTGTTTCAAGCTTTTTTAATACTTCCTCTTTTTTCATTCCTACAGCATCTGCAATTTTAGGTGCTATATCTTCATATGTCTTATCTTCTTTGTTTGTTTTCTTATCAGTGTTTTTTAAATACGCTCTTATTGAATTTAAGTCAAAGTCTACTCTATACACATTTGCAGAAACAGCAAGTTCATTTCCATTTCTATCTAGTATTCTTCCTCTTCTTGCATCAATTTTAACTTCACTAGTCCATTGGTCTTCTGCTCTTGCCGCATAATCTTGTCTTTTAACAATCATTATGTAAGATAATCTTACAGCTAAGAGTGCCAAAACAAAGGTTAATCCAATAATTACCCAACGCATTCTTTTTTTTGATAATGCCTTGTCTATAAAGCTTTTTTTTCTCACATTAACTCCTCCGTATAATTGCTTAAAAACATTTAGGATGTGCCTTGTTATTTAAGCACATCCATTATTTTTGAAAGTAATCCATTATTATTACTTTCTTCTTCTACCCCATTATTTTCTGCACCTTCTAAATAATTTTTAGATAAATCTACATCTACTTTTTCAGCATCAACTGGAGTAATCATTCCTAACTTATTTTTAGCATTAGCTTCTATGTTCTTTAATGATGAATTTTTTAATAAGTCTACCTTTAAAGCTTCATTTTCAGCATTAACAGTTTTTATCTCATCATTTAACCCACCAATTTGAGATTGTAAACTATACACTTTAGTATCTCTCCATATCGTTCCAACCCCTAGTACGAATATAACTAATGCAATTTGTAGTGCTGCAGTTTTCTTTTTTGTTTTCTGTTCTTTAGCTAATTTATTTCTTCTTTTTTTAGCTTTTTCTAAATCTTTATAACGTTTATCTCTTTTTATATCATCATATTTTCTTTCAGGTTTAACAGCTGTATTACCTTTTACATAATTAAATTCCTTTACTATCACTTTATTCACATCCCCTTATATTTATAACATCATTTTCAAAATTTATATTCTCTCTATCTTAAAAATCTATATTCTCTCTATAATTCTAAGCTTAGCACTTCTACTTCTTGGATTTTCTAAAACTTCCTCTTTAGTTGGCTCTATAGCCTTTCTTTTAACAAGCTTTACTAAAGGTTCTTTTCCACATATACATACTGGGAATTCTTTTGGGCAAGTACAAGGATTAGCTAAATTCCTAAACTTTAATTTAACTATTCTATCCTCTAATGAGTGGAAAGTTATTATTGCCATTCTTCCACCTTTATTTAACTTACTTACTCCATCTTCAATAGCTTTATTAAGTATTCTAAGTTCTCCATTTACTTCTATTCTAATTGCTTGGAAAGTTCTCTTTGCAGGATGTGGTCCTTCTCTTCTTGCCTTTGCAGGTATTGCACTTTTTATTATGTCAACTAATTCTAAAGTAGTTTCTATAGGCTTTTCTTCTCTTCTATTTACTATAAAATTAGCAATTCTTTTTGCAAACTTTTCTTCTCCATAATCTTTTATAATTTTGAATAATTCCGCTTCACTATATCCATTAACAATATCATATGCTGAGAAATCATTATCTCTATTCATTCTCATATCAAGAGGTGCATCTTTCATATAGCTAAAACCTCTTTCCCCTTCATCTAATTGATATGATGAAACGCCAAGATCCATAAGGATACCATCAACTTTACCTACATCTAAACTTTCTATTATCTCTCCAATATTATAGAAGTTGTTATGAACTAATATTTTATTATCATATTTTTCTAATCTCTTTCCTGCTGCTTTTAAAGCATCTTTATCTTGGTCTATTCCAATTAAAAGTCCTTCCTTTGAAAGTCTTTTTATTATTTCACTTGAATGACCCGCTCCACCTAAAGTGCAATCTACATATTTTCCGTTTTCTTTTATGTCTAATCCCTCTAAGCATTCATTTAAAAGTACTGAAACATGTTTAAATTCCATAATTTTTTCTCCTCTTGTTAAATTCCTAAATCGCTCATATTTTCTGCAATTGATTCGAAATCAATATTTGAGTTATTATATTCTTCCCATTTTTCCCTGCTCCATATTTCTACTCTACTTAATACTCCTATACTTACTATTTCCTTTTCTATTCCAGCGTATTCTTTTAAATTTTGTGGAATCAGCCCTCTTCCTTGTTTATCTAATTCCACTTCACAAGCACCTGAAAAAAAGAATCTTACAAAAGCTCTAGCATCTTTGTTAGTAAGTGGTAGTGTTTTCATTTTTCCCTCTAAAACCTTCCATTCTTCCATAGGGTATGCATATAAGCAACCATCTAATCCTTTTGTAATAACAAACTTTCCATTAAAACCTTCTCTTAGTTTTGATGGAACAATCATTCTGTTTTTACTGTCTAATGCATGATGGTATTCACCTATAAACATTCTTTTTCTCCCCTATTATACTTTACAGTTATTTTTCTCTACTTTCAACCACTATTCACCACTTTTAACCACTTATTTATACTATTCTATAATAATTATTAAATTCCTCTTTTTTCATAAGCCTTTTTCTTAAATTTATTTGACTTTTTAAAAATTCTTATGTAAAATATTTATCCTTATATAATGTTAATTGTATATTTTATATTTAATGTAAAATATCAGCATAATTTTCAGTTTATTTTAATTCTATATTAATTATTAAAAATAAAAAAAGTGGAGGAAATCCTCCACTTTTTTATTTTATACGTTGAATCTGAAATTAACTACATCTCCATCTTTCATTACGTATTCTTTTCCTTCTAATCTATAAACACCTTTTTCTTTAGCAGCTGCTTCTGATCCGCATTCTACTAAATCATCATATCCTACAACTTCTGCTCTTATGAATCCTCTTTCTATGTCTGAGTGAATCTTACCTGCAGCTTGTGGTGCTTTTGTTCCAGCTTTTATAGTCCAAGCTCTTACTTCTTGAACACCAGCTGTTAAGTAACTTATAAGACCTAATAATTTATACCCTTCTCTTATAAGCTTATCAAGACCTGATTCAGTTAATCCATACTCTCCAAGCATTTCTTCTTTTTCATCATCTTCAAGACCTGATAATTCTTCTTCTATTTTAGCACTTACTATTACTATACCAGCATTTTCAGCCTTTGCATATTCTTCAACCTTTTTAACATAATCATTATGAGTGTTTCCACTTACAACGTCATCTTCTGAAACATTACATGCATATAAAACAGGTTTTGATGTTATTAAGAAAAGACTCTTTATAAATTCTTTTTCTTCTTCTGTAGCTTCTAATGTTCTAACTGGTAAGTTATTTTCTAAGTGTGCTTTAACTTTAAGCATTGTTTCGTATTCAGCTTTAGCTTTCTTATCCCCTGATCTTGCAAGTTTAACTGATTTTTCTAATCTTCTTTCTAAAACTTCAAGGTCTGAGAATATAAGTTCTAAGTTTATTGTTTCTATATCTCTTATAGGATCTACAGAACCTTCAACGTGAACTACGTTTCCATCATCAAAGCATCTTACAACGTGAACTATTGCAGCAACTTCTCTTATGTGTGATAAGAACTTATTACCAAGACCTTCACCTTTTGAAGCTCCTTTTACAAGTCCTGCTATATCATAAAATTCTATTGAAGTATACACTTTTTTCTTAGTGTTATACATTTTTTCTAATACATCTAATCTCTTATCTGGAACGCTAACTACGCCTACATTTGGTTCTATTGTACAAAAAGGATAGTTTGCTGATTCAGCTCCAGCTTTTGTTATTGCATTAAATAAAGTACTCTTACCTACGTTTGGTAAACCTACGATTCCTAACTTCATTATGTACATTCCTTTCTCATTTTAAACTATACTAATAGATTATACTCTACATATACATAATTTTCAACTTCTTAAAAAGTACTATTTAAATATTACCATGTTTATTTTATCCCTTAAAACTAATACTAATTTAAGAAAGAATTTTAGGAGGTTTTATTATGAAGAAAAAATATTTTAAACCAATCCTTTTATCTTTATGTATTATTTTTTTATTTGGTATTACTGCATTTGCCACAAATTTAAATAGTTCAAATGAATTAAACTGGTACTTTGTCTTTAGAGGAAAAGGAGTAACACCAGAGGCACCAAAAGAATCAGCAAGCTTTTTAAAAGATACAAAATCATTTTACGTTGGTGATACATCCAAAAAAGAACTTTATTTAACATTTGACGAAGGTTATGAAAAAGGAAATACTGAAGCTATTTTAGATATTTTAAAAGAAGTTAATGTAAAAGCTGCTTTTTTCGTTGTTAAACCTTATATTACTTCTCATCCTGAAACAGTAAAGCGTATGGTTAAAGAAGGTCATTTAGTTTGTAATCATTCATCAACTCATCCATCAATGGCCTCAATTACTGATAAAGATAAATTTAAAAAAGAATTTACAGATGTAGAAGATGCTTATAAAGAATTAATCGGAAGTGATATGCCAAAATATTTTAGACCACCAATGGGAAAATATTCAGAGAACTCTTTAAAAATGACTGATGAACTTGGTTATAAGAGTATTTTCTGGAGCTTCGCTTATAGAGATTGGTTAGTTGATAATCAACCATCAGAAAGCTATGGAATAGAAAAAATTAAAAATGGAGCTCACCCTGGAGGAATATTATTATTACATGCAGTCTCAGATACTAATACAAAAATACTAAAAGAAGTTTTAACTTCCTTAAAAGATGAAGGGTATGAATTTAAATCTTTAGATGAACTACCAGAAAAAATGATAATAAAAAGTGCAAGTTAACTTGCACTTTTTTCTTATGTATTAATTTTATTTATATATACATTTATTAACCTTTTCTAAAATTAAATTCTTTCTTTTTAATGATTCTTCCATTATAAATTTAATCTCATCTTCTATTTCTTTAGCATATATTTCATCTCTTAAAGAATTCAAGTTTACTTTAACATTTATTATAGAACTTTCTATAGCCGCATTTAAAAGACTTGCAGATACTCCCGCATCTGAAATTAGCATACTATTTCCAAACTCTACTGCAAAATCTATATTATCATAAAACTTAAAGCATTCTCTTGTAACATTTAAAGGTGCCATCATAGCTTCATAAGTTTTATTTTTTATTTCTGATTTTCTAAAATCAATTTCTTCTTCATTAGTTTTAGGAAGCTTATAACACTCCATTAATTTGTTAAATGAAGACCTATCTTCCTCCATTAGTTCCATACATTTTTCAATGAATGTTTTGCACTCTTTTTCTAATGCTATCATCTTTTCTCTTTCAGTATTATTTAACTTTTCAAATGCTTTTTTCCCTATAGTTAATGAATAAACCATATTATTTAAGCATCCAGATATAGCAGCAATAAAGGATGCTGTACTTCCCCCACCTGGTGCTGGAGAACTTGATGCTAAATCTTCTAAAAATCCTTCAATTTTATATTCTTTAAAATTCATAAAATCACTCCTAAACTTATTATATATGATTATATCATTATATATTTCTTACTTCTACAAAATAAATGATAGGCTTAAAGCTTTAAGCCTATCATTTATTTTTATCCGTATATGGATTATCATATTCATTTAGAAATACATATTTATCAATATCTTTTTTAGGATTATGTTCCTTTATTTCTGCAGGAACGCCAAGTGGAGTAATTCCAACTACTTTTATATTATCTGGTATTTTTAGAGTTTCTTTTATTTTTTCTTCATTTACAGAACCTATCCACATAGTTCCATAACCTTCAGCAGTTGCAGCTAATATAAAATGTTCCATAGCAATAGCACCATCTATTAAGTAAAAGCTTTTTCCATCAGTATTATAACCATTATATGGCTCTGCACATATAATAACTACAATTGGAGCCTCAAGAACTGCAAGTTTTGCTTTATCATCATCATTTATTATTGAATTTGCAATATTTTCTTTTATTTTTTTATCTTCAACAACTATTATTTTAAAGGATGATTTATTTTTCCATGAAGGAGCTCTCATTGCAGAATCTATCATCTTCATTATACTTTCTTTATAAACATCTTCGCCTTTATACTTAGAAATACTTTGCCTTTTCTTTATTACATCATAAAAATCCATAAAAAATCACTCCTAACCACAAAATATATGATTAGTATTCCTATTATATATGATTTTTATTTGCCTTCTCTTTTTTCTATTACTTTTTCTATTTTTTTGACTATTTCATCGTCTTTATCAAGTTTTTTAGCAATTTCAAGATGTAATTTAGCATCTTTTAAGTTACCAGTATTTAAGTAACACATTATTATATTAGTACATATTTCAACTTCTCTTGAAGCTTCAAATGCTTTCTTAAAGTATTTTATAGCTTCTTCATAGTTACCAATACATGCATAATTTAATCCAAGCTCATTAACTACTTCAAGTATTCCACTTTCTATTCTTAAACTTTCAAGTAAATAATATATAGCTTTTTCATATTGCTTAATTCTTCTATAGCAAACACCTAAGTAATAATATATAAGAGGATTTTCTTCAAAGTGTTCTAGTAATGATAAGAACATTCCTATAGACTTTTCTGGCGCTTCTTCAATTAGAGATATAGCTTTTTCATATGTTGTTACATTTTCTATATCATTCATAAGCATTTCTATTTCTGGAGTTTGTTCTCCACCTCTTCTTAAATATTCATTAATTTCAACTTTAGCCCCTGCATAATCTAACTTATCTTTTAAGATTATTCCTTTATAAAGATATGGTTCTTTCATATTGCTAAACATTTTCTTAGCTTCTTCAATGTCTTCAAGTAATATTTCCTCAAAAGAACTATCTTTTTCTCTTAATGATATTCCAATTAAAAGTAACTTTTTCATGTACTCTTCATCTTCATTTATTTGTAATAGTCCTTTTAATATTAAATATGCATCTTCAAGTCTATCTTCTTTTACTCTTTCTGCAACTAGACTTTTTCCGCATTCTTCACTTTGAGGAATTTGCATTAATAAAAGTTTATAGTCTTCACTATAACTTATATCTTTATCTGCTCCTAATGTTAAAAGCATTCCTTCAATAAAGTAGTAAATAGGTAAATTTTCTATTTTAACTTTATCTCCTATATTGCTTGTTATATATTCTGAGCTTATTGGTATATATAAGTCTTTGCTATTAAAATTAATATACTCAGGAATATTAACTACTTTCTTGAATCCTTCTTTATCAATTTCTAAAAATAATAGCTTACTTAGTTTTTCTTTAAATAATGCTTTGTAATCCAATTTATTTTCACCGCCTGTAAAAAAATAATTGCTACCATCTTAGAGATGGTAGCATAAATAAATAAAATTAATTTAATTTGCTTTCAATTAATTCCATTACATTTTCTTTAAATACTTTCATATCATTTATAGCGCCATCTAAACTGCTTCCTTTTACTGCAAGGTAGACTTTCATTTTAGGTTCAGTTCCTGAAGGTCTTACAACAAATGATGAACCATTTTCAAGTATAAATTTTAACACATTTGACTTAGGTAATTCAATATTTGTTTTAGTATTTTCTATTAAATTTTCTTCTGTGCTTAATTTATAGTCTAATTTAGTTCTTACTTTGACATTTCCTATTTCAGTTATAGCGGCATTTCTTAATGAATCTATGCAAGATGCGATTTTTTCTTGCCCTTCTTTTCCTTTTAACTCTATTGAAACTAATTCTTCTTTAAAGAATCCGAACTTTTCATATAAAGCATTTAATCCTTCTGCTAAGCTAAGACCTTTTTTCTTGTAATATAAAGTCATTTCTGATATTAACATACCAGCTATAACAGCATCTTTATCACGAACAAAGTCTCCAGCTAAGTATCCATAACTTTCTTCAAATCCGAAAAGATATGTTTTTTCATTGCTTTCTTTAAATTCTCTTATCTTTTCTCCAATATATTTAAATCCAGTTAATACATCCATGATTTCTACACCATAGTGATTAGCTATTTCTCTTGCACCTTCAGTTGTTACTATTGTCTTTATAACAACTCCATTTTCAGGTAACTTTCCTGTTTCTTTTAATGAGCATAATATATAATCAGTTAATAATAATCCTGTCTGATTTCCAGTAAGTACTTTATACTCTCCATCTGAATCTTTAACAACTACACCAATTCTATCACAGTCTGGATCTGTTCCAAATATAATATCTGGATTTTCTTCCTTAGCCATATTTAAAGCAATTTCAAATACTTTAGGATCTTCTGGATTTGGATATGGAGCTGTTGGGAAGTTTCCATTTGGAAGTTCTTGTTCTTTTACAACAGTTAAGTTTTCATAACCAAGTTCATTTAAAACTCTTCTAACTGGAATATTTCCTGATCCATGTATTGGAGTATATATAATTTTTAAATCTTTTGCATTATCTTTAACTAAATCTTCTCTTATAGTAAGACCTTTAACTTTTTCGATGTAAGCCTTATCAACATCTTCACCTATATAGTTAAGTAATCCTTTTTCTATAGCTTCTTCTTCAGTTATATTTTTTATTTCTGCGAAATCGTTTATATTATTTACAAAATCAATGATTTTTTTAGCTTTTAAGTCTGTTACTTGTCCTCCAAACTCATCATACACTTTATATCCATTATATTCTTTAGGATTATGTGAAGCTGTTATAACTACTCCACCAGTACAATTTAAATGTCTAACTGTAAATGAAAGAACTGGTGTTGGTCTTAATCCTTCATATAAGTAAACCTTTATATTGTTTGCAGCTAATGTTAAAGCTGTTGCCTTTGCAAATTCTTTTGACATGTTTCTTGAATCGTAAGCTATTGCAACTGAAGGATTTTCAAATGCTTCGTTTAAATAATTAGCAAAACCTTGTGTTGCTTTAGATACTGTATATATATTCATTCTATTTGTTCCAGCACCTATTACTCCCCTAAGTCCGCCTGTACCAAATTCAAGATCTTTATAAAATCTATCTTCAATTTCCTTATCATCTTTTATATTTCTTAATTCATTCTTTGTTTCTTCATTAATTATATCTGACTCTAACCAATGGTTATACTTTTCACTGTAATTCATCGATATACCTCCTTTATTTACTACAGATATATTATACATCATAAGGTAAAAAATTCAAACTTTTCTTATATTTAATTTATTACAATTTAATACACAAAAACAAAAGGAAATTTAGAATCATCTAAATTTCCTTTTGCCGTCATTAATCATTTTTTGTATATTTGTCTTTAGTGATTTTTTGAACTGGTGCTAATTCCTGTTCAACTAATTCTGCTACTAATTTCTTTTCATTTGATATTGATGCAACTACAGAATTTAAATCTTCTAATATTGATATCTCGCTAGCTACCTCTATATCATCTAATCTATATACTGAACCATTAATTCCTCTTGATACATCAAGTTTTACTGATTTAGGTAATGAAGCAGAGTCACAACTTATTTTAACAGAATCTTTTTCTTTTTGAAGTACTGCACCTTTTTTAGTTAATAACTTTTCTCCTATATATTGTATTGGAACTTCTGTTTCTATTTTTTCCCCTTTAGCTATCATCTCTAAATCAATATGAATTATTTCATGATTTACAGGTTCTCTTTGAACTTCTTTTATTAATACTTGCTTAGAGTCTCCATTAAATTCTACATTTAAAATGCCGTGTTCTCCAACATTACATACTTCTCTATCAAGTTCTAATGAAGAAATCTCAAACATAAAATTATTAATATTTTTACCATAAAGTACTCCTGGTACTAACCCCTTAGCTCTAGCTTTTCTTCCACCATGATTTACTTTATTTCTTTCTTTTATTTTTAATTCGCCCATACGAATCCTCCTCGCTTTAATACAATACTCTTTTTTAAGTATGGCTAAATTTGAGAATTTTTATTCACATTTGCAAAATTTAATATAAAAATAGACTACTTAAACTTTAAGCAGCCTATTTTTATAATTATTTTTAACTATTTTAATTTCTCCTTAATGGTTTAACATAATTAAAAATTACTATAAAATATTTATATTTGTAAGAAATTCCTTATTAATATCATCTTCACTGTAAACTTTTATACCATTTTCTTTTAAAATCTTAGCAGTAAATCCTTCGCCTTTTATTTTTTTATTTTCAAAATTACCATTATATATAAGAGTACTTCCGCAAGATGGACTACCATTTTTAAGTATTGCAACCTTTGCATCTATTAATTTTGCAATATTTAATGACTCTTCTGCTCCCTTTTTAAAATGACTAGTTACATCTTTATTTTCATTTGTAAAAACATATTCTTTTCCATCTATTTTTTTTATTTCAGAAGGAGGTCTTGGAGTTGTCATTCCCCCTAATTGTTCTGGACATATTAAAACAGCTTTTCCTTTTTTAAATAAGTTAACACATTGTTCATTTTTATTATTCTTTCCATTGTACTTACAGTTGCATCCACATAAACATGCGCTAATAATTATCATAAACTTACCCAACCTTCTTTCTATAATATAAAATAGCAGCCATAAACACGATTAAATGTAATGACTGCTTTATTATTAATATGTATTTTCTTCCCACTCTAATTTATTTAAATATACTTCTACGTATTCTTCGCTCATTTTAGGATTTATTGTATCTTCGTGATATATAGTTATAGCTGACATAGCAATTGCATACTTAACAGTATCTTTAATTGCAAGATTATTCATATATCCATATCCAACACCTGCTACAAATGAATCTCCTGCACCTGTAGTATTTTTAACTTTAACATTTTTAGCCTTTATTTGACCACTTTCATTTTTGTTAGCATAGTATATTCCATCTTCATCTAAGCTTATAAATATATTTTCAACACCTTGTGATAAGAAGAATTCACCAGCTCTATCTAAATCTTCTCTTGTTTTTATTTTGAATCCACAAAGTATTTCTGCTTCATATCTATTTGGTTTTATAGTATGGAAATATTTAATTAAATGTTTTATCTTTTCTGCTTTTGCAGCTGATACTGGATCTAAAACAAACTTTGTTTTTCCAGCGTATTTTGTAAGTATGTACTCTAAAAGTTCTCCATTATCCGCATCTAATATAGTATACTCTGAATTTTCAATAACTTCTTTTTTAGAATCTATGAAATCTGTATCCATTTCATCTAAACTTTCCATATCAACTACTGCTGATACCATTTCACCTGTGTGATCTAATATTGCCATGTATGTTGGTGTACATCCACCTTCAAGTATTAATGACTCTTCCATATCATATCCAATCATTGCTGAATGTGCTAGTATGTTTCTACCATTTTCGTCATCTCCAATTGTTGATATAAACTTTGTATTAACTCCAACCCTAGCAAGATTTTCTGATATATTTCTACAAACTCCGCCAAGTGAAATTTTAATATTTCCTGGATTTGAATCCATTCCCTTATATGTATTTCTACTAAAGCCAAGTATATCAACTATTGATGCTCCCATTACTAGTATGTATGAATCTTCTTGTATCATTCTATCTCTCCCGTTTCTATTTCCCAGATTAATATAAAAAATATATTTTAATTATAAGTTACAAAAAGCAAAAAATAAAGAATTTTTCTTGAATTTTTTAAAAACACTTAATGTAAACAATTAAATTTAAAAAGAATTAAAGATTAGCAGTATATATTTAAAAATATATACTGCTAAAAACTATTTTAATGTTACTACAGTTACACCATCTCCACCTTCACCATAAACTCCAAGTCTATAACTTTTAACATGTGGATGTCTTTTTAACATATCATTTATTGCTTTTCTAAGTACACCAGTTCCTTTTCCATGAACTACAGTAACCTCAGAAAGATTTGCCATATAAGCATCATCTAAATATTTATCTGTTCTAAAACAGGCTTCTTCCGCATCTAGTCCTCTTAAATCTATTCTACTTTCAATATTACTTAAATTAAGTTTAACTTCTCTTTTTTTCTTAGGCTTAGGTTTAGAAGTTGTATTTGATGTAGCTCTTAAATCTTTAGCTTTAACACTTATTTTCATTATTCCAGCTTCAACTTGAACTTCACCTTTATTGTCAGGAAGTGATACAATTATAACATTTTGATTTAATGAAGGAAGATATGCTTCCATTCCTAGAGTAATATTTTTTAGTTTTTCTCCCTTCTCTTCTTTTTGTTTATATAGAGAGTTTTCTTTCTTCTCTAGGCTTTCTTTAAGCTTTCTTCTTTCTTCTTCAAGTCTACTTCTTCCGCCACCTTCTATTCCCATCTTTTCAAGCTCTCTCATAGCTTTTAGTATTTCATCAGCTTCATCTTTTGCTCTAGCTATTATATCCTTAGCTTCTCTTCTAGCATCCATATAAGCTTTATCTCTAGCTTTATCTAATTTCTTTACTTTTTCTTCGTACTTTTCTTTAAGTTTTAAAGCTTCTTGTTTTTCATTTAAAGCTTCTCTTGCATCCTTATTAGCTTTTATACTCTTTTCTTGTAATTCTCTTATAAGGTCTTCAAACTTAAGATTATCTTCATTAATAAACTCTTTAGCACCTTTTATTATTTCATCTTTAAGTCCTAGTCTTCTAGAAATTTCAAAGGCGTTTGATTTACCTGGCACTCCAATTAAAAGTCTATATGTTGGTCTTAAAGTTTCAACATCAAATTCAACAGATGCATTTTCAACATCTTCTGTTCTAAGGGCATATCCTTTAAGTTCACTATAGTGAGTTGTTAAAACTATCTTTGTACCTCTATCTTTTAATGTATCTATTATAGATGCTGCAAGTGCCGCACCTTCTGTTGGATCAGTACCAGCCCCTAATTCATCGAATAATACTAAAGAATTTGCTGTTGCTTCTTCCATAATGCCAACTATATTAGTCATATGAGATGAGAAAGTTGAAAGAGACTGTTCTATACTTTGCTCATCACCTATATCTGCAAAGATTTCATTATAAAATGCTATTGTTGATCCATCATTTGCAGGTATTAAAAGTCCGCACATACCCATTAAATGAATTATACCAACAGTTTTTAAAGTAACAGTTTTACCACCTGTATTAGGTCCTGTTATCATAATACAGTTGTAACCTTCTTTTAAATATATATCTGATGATATAACTGATTTTCTATCTATTAAAGGATGTCTTGCTGATATAATATCAAATCTCCCATCATCACTAACAGATGGATAAGTTCCATCTATGTGTGATGCATATGCCCCTTTTGAGAATATAAAATCTAGTTCTGTTAAAATTTTATTGTTACTTCTACATACATCTACATTTGAACTAACTTTCTTTGAAAGCTCAGCTAAAATTCTTTCAACTTCTGCTTTTTCTTTTAACATAAGTTCTTTTATTTCATTATTTAAATTTACAAGACCCATAGGCTCTATAAATAAAGTTGCACCAGTTGAACTTTGATCATGCACAATTCCAGGAACTTGACCTTTATATTCTACCTTCACAGGTAAAACATATCTATCTCCTCTCATTGTATATAAATTTTCTTGTAAATACTTAGAGTAACTTCTAACTATGCTATTTATCTTTTCTCTAACTGATGAATTTTTTTCTTTTAAGCTTCTTCTTATACTTCTTAAAGTAGAAGATGCTCTATCACTTACTTCTTCTTCAGAAATTATAGATCTTTCAATTTCTTCTTCTAGTCCTTTTAAAGGCTCTAAAATATATGCTAAATCTTCGATTATAGGATATGCTATCTCCTCTTCTTCTCTTTCCATATATTTTTTGAATCTTCTAGAACATCTAAGCATACTTCCTATATTAAGTAATTGCTCACAAGATAAAACTCCACCTTTACCTGCTCTTTCGATTCCTTCATTTACATCATGTAATCCTTCAAAAGGAGGTGCACCTTTTGCTACTAATATATCTAATGCCTCTTTAGTTTCTTTAAGTGCCATTTCCATTTCATATTTAGTTTCTAAAGGAGTTAATTTATCTATAAGCTTTTTTCCACCATTTGTTTTAGAAAATTTCTTAATTTCATCTTTAACCTTTTGAAATTCTAAAACTCTAAACGTTCTTTCATTCATTTTTTATTCTACACCTCTTCTATAATGTCCTTTAGTATAGTTTTTATTATCTATATCTGATAATTTATTTAATTCACTTAAAACCCTTTTAACTTCTTCTCTTGTTTCATCTGTAAAATCTAATCTTAAAGTGCTTATTCCTATTTCTCTTAAATCTTCTATTTCTTCAAATAGATTTATTGCTACAGGATTTAATATATGACTTCTACAGAATATATCTGTTAAAACATTAAATCTTTCATTCATTCTATCTACAAGAGTAAATACATCTTTTTCGCATGCATTATTACAGTCTTTAGTACATGACTTTCCACCAAATGTACTACCAATTGGGCAGTATTCACTTATCATAAGCTCTGGCTTACCATAAATAAGCTTACTTGTATTACCCATATAGCCTTTTAATGTAGCTTTAAGCTCTTTTCTATTAAGTTCTTCACTTACACTTATTAAATCTATATCTTCTTTATAGAAATTTAAAGCTTCTTTATTAAATACGTTTAGTTTATAATCACCAAAAATAAGAAGTTTATCTTTATATTTATTTATTATTCCTATATTTGCTGTTAATAATCCTTTAATATAAGGAAGGCTCTTATCTATAATATTACAAACTGAATTAAATTCTCCTTTTATAATTTCAGGTATTTTAAGTATTAAGTTATCGCATACATTACTATATTCTTTTAAATCATTAATTCTTATACCATTTCTATGTCTGTTAAATATATCAACGGCTATAAAATCAAATTTATCTTTTATCTCATCAAACTGTTCTTTTAAAATTACTTTAGGTAAATAAGAAATGTTTAAAGTTTCTTTATTATACTCATTATTGTTTTGTAATTTTTCATTTCCAAATCTTTTTCTTCTATATTTTGAGCATACACCTTTTATTATTTTTTCAAATAACTCTCTTCTAAGCTCATTAAGTTCTCCAACTCTCATAAATCCATCTTCAAAATTTATAAATTCTATATCATTAAATTTATATGGATAATCTCCTGATTTAAATAAAGCTTTTAAAATTCTTTCTTTATCAAGAGGTCTATTTGTTGCTTCTTGTACTAAGCTTCCCTTTACTTCATAATATTCATCTAAGAAAAGTGTTCCAAGTGTTATCTCTTCATTAACCTTAAAATTCAAATATCCTTTAAGAGGAATTTTTCTTCCATAAGGTTTTATTCCAAGGCTTAATTCTTCTGTTAATTCTTTATCTGACATTTTATATAAGTAATCACCTTTTTTATAATTACTTGGGAAAACTTTAACTCTATCACCTTTAGATGCTTTAGAAACTTCATTTTTACCTTTTAATATTTTACTTGCAGTAAATCCTCCATCTAACACTCTAACTCCGTCTCCAAGTGCTAAATCTCTTTCTAATATCATTTCTCCATTATCTAATATCTTTCCAAGCGGCACTCCTGTGTTTTTAGGGAATGAAAAGCTCATCATGTCTTTTCCTACATTTTTCTTTAAATAAGCTTTAGAAAATCCTCCTCTATTAAATAATTGAAGAAGTTCATCTTTTCCTTTTTTAACATCAAAGTCTTTATTAAATAATTCCTTATCTACTGCTTTTCTATAGTTTCTAACAACCCCAGCTACATATTCTGGTCTTTTCATTCTTCCTTCTATTTTTAATGAATATGTTCCACTATCTATAATACTTTTAACATCTTCTATAGTACAAATATCCTTTGGAGATAAAAGATAACCTTTTTTCTCTCCGCTATTTTCTGATAATAAAGTATATTCCATTCTACAAGGTTGAGCACATCTTCCTCTATTACCACTTCTTCCACCTATCATAGAACTCATAAGACATTGTCCTGAATAACAAACACATAATGCTCCATGAACAAACATTTCAGTTTCTATTTTAAGATCTTTTGAAATATATTTAATTTCATCAAAAGTTAATTCTCTTGATAAAACAATTCTATGAAATCCTTTTTCTTTAAAATAAATTGCACCTTCACCATTATGTATAGTCATTTGTGTTGATGCATGCATTTCAAAATCACTATACATCTCTTTTATTCCCTTAAAAAGCCCCATATCTTGTATTATAAGTGCATCTACACCTATTTCATAAAGATATCCCGCGTATTTTAAAGCTTTAGGAAGCTCATCTTCCTTTAAGAGTGTATTCATTGTTACATAAACCTTAACTCCATAACTATGTGCATAATCTATAGCTTTTTTCATGTTTTCATTATCAAAATTTGAAGCATAAGCTCTTGCGGAAAACTTATCTCCACCTAAATATATTGCATCTGCACCATTATTTATAGCAGCATAAAGACTTTCCATACTTCCAGCTGGTGCTAATACTTCGATTCTTTCCATCTACATCTCTCCTAAAACTTTAACCATTTGTTTTTCTACATTATTTTAGTTTACATTATTATAACTTAAAAATAAAGTACTGGGGATTAATATATCCCAAGTACTTTATCTTTTATTTATTCTTTTTTAATAATACAGGTTCACTTTTTGCTTTTGCCTTTGTAAGTTCTACATTTGCATCAATTAATTTTTTCTCTAAATCTAAAACTTTATACTTGCTAGTTTGAAGCGCTAATCTTGTACTTTTTCCCGCTTCTAAAATAATTTTTTTATCAGATTCTGCTTTTTCAAGCTGCTCTTTAAGATTTTCTATATCTTTTATTTTTTCTTCTATATCATTACTCTTTTCTTCAATCTTATCTTCTAATTCTTTTATTTCAATTGACATTTCTTCTAATGCCTTTTCATTCTTTTCAGTTTGAAGTTTTTCTTCTTTTACTAAATAAGTAGCCTTTTCATATTCACTTTGCATTTTATTTAAATTCTCTAAAGTTTTATCTAATTTATCTTTAGTTTTATCATACTTAGCTTCATATTCTTCTATTAAACAATCTTTTTTACTTATTTCATCTTTAAGCTCTTTATTTTTACTTCTAAGCATGTCCATTTCAACTTCAAGAGAATTCTTTCTATTTTTTATCTTCTCTACTTCTTTTAAAGCTTCATTTATATTTTTCTTTCCTTCTTCAATTTCTTTAGCTAATATTTTATTTTTAAATAGAGCATTTTCAACTTCTTTATTGCTATTTATATTCTTTTTTTGTAATTCATTTATTTCTTTTGTAAGTACATTTTCTTTTTTTCTTAATTCTTCTTGTAATTTAATTATATCTTTATTATTCTTATTATTCTCATTTTGAATATTATTATTTTTTTCTTTAATTTTTCTATTTTCTTCTTTTAATCTTGAAATTTCTGCTTCTTTTTCTTTAACCGTAGTTAAAAATGAGCTTACATTATTTTTTAAAGTTTCTCTTTCTTTTTTAATTTCTTCTATTTCTTTTAAGAACTTTTCTCTATCTTCTTTTAATCCTTTTATTTTATTATCTTTTCCTTCTTTTAAATTTATATTTTCTTCTTTTAATGATAAAATATCTTTCTTTAAATCTTCTATCGTCTTGAAAAGAGTTGCTTTTTCTTTTTCTAAATTATTTTTAAGACCTACAATATTTCTTATTTCAGAATCTGTTTTATATAATTCGTCCGTAATATTTACAGCTGCTAAAACTGATGCTTGTGAAATACTAAGAACTGGATTCTTACCAAGTACTTCTTTTATTCTCTCATCTACATAAGAAGCTATATCTTTTAAATATTCTTCGCTTTCTTTACCTCTCAGATTATAATCTACCCCATTTATATTAACTGTGACTTTTACCATCTTAATCCACCTCTTAAATTATAAAAATTCCTCATATATTAATTATATGGGATATTCATTAAATGCACAATTATGTAAAGTGAAAAGATAATTAATTTTTAATAACAAAAAAAATCCTCATCCGAGGATTTTTCTAAATTTATATTATTTTTCTTTATTTCTACTAATTATATGATATGATACCGCAAGTAAGACTCCACCTACTATATTTCCTAAAGTAACTATACCTATATTATAAATAAATCCTGAAACAGTAATTGCAGCACTATGTGATGAGAATAATCCAATTGCAAGTAATGTCATGTTTGCAACGCTATGTTCAAATCCTGCTGTTATAAACACATATAAGCACCAAAATACCATAACAAGCTTTCCTATTTCACTTTTAAGCTTTATTGAGCACCATACAGCTAAACAAACAAGTATATTACATAATACACCTCTCATAAATAATTCTGGTACTCCAGCTGACATTTTAGCTACGCTTGTCTTTGCTATGAATTCTCCAACAGATCCATTTGCAAGTCCTGCAACTACGAAAGCCCATGCCCCTATTAAAGATCCAATTAAATTACCTATAAATGCTGCTACCCATATTTTTAACGTATCAATCCATGATACTTCTCCTTCTAGAGAAGAAAGTGCCATAACAAAATTATTTCCAGTAAAAAGTTCTGCTCCTGCAAATATAACTAAACTAAGTGCAACTCCAAAAGATGCTCCCATTACAATTTTAGTAGCTCCTGAACCTGAGCTTGTTAAAATTCCTCCAATTGAAAATATTAACATTATACCCAATCCTATATATAGTCCAGCTAAAACACTACTTACCATATATCCCATTTTATTGTTTCTTAGCAAAGAAACTTTGTTTTTACCTGCCTTTGCGACAGCTTGTACTTCATCCTTAAACATATTTTGCTCTCCTTAAATCATCCAGTCTTCTTGTTAAATATATAACAATACCAAAGCAAATTCCGTGATAATTATCACATTTTATTAACTTTTTTGATATTTTTTTAACTATTTAGATAAAATTAGAGTATATGCTTTATATTAAATTTAATCTTATATAACAAAAGAGAGAATACAAACAATTGTATTCTCTCTATTTATAATTATCTTACTTCTGCACCTAATTTATGTTCAAGAGCTCTTAATATCTTATCATGAACTTTATTTACTTCTTTATCTGTTAAAGTTTTATTTTCATTTCTATAAACTATAGCATATGCTATACTCTTTTTACCTTCTGGTATTTGTTCTCCCTTATAAATATCGAAAAGTTCAACTTTTTCAACTAAGTTTCCACCAGCTCTTCTTATTGAATCTTCAATATCTTGAACTAATATACTATCATCAACTAAAAGTGCAATATCTCTAGTTACTGCAGGGAATTTTGGAAGCATTTTATATTTTCTTTCAAGTTCAGCATTATCATATACAGCATCTAAATCTATTTCAGCTATATAACATGGTACATCTATTCCAAAGTTTTCATTTAAATCTGGATGAACTTCCCCAAATACTCCAGCGTCTGTCTTTCTTCCAACTATAAGCTTAGCTGTCTTTCCTGGATGGAAGCTTACATTTTCGCTTTCTCTTTGGAATTTAACACCTTTAACTCCTAAACCTTCGATTAAATTTTCAACTACACCTTTAAGGTTTAAGTAGTCAACATCTCCATACATTCCAATAGTTAATATATTCTTTTCAACTGGAAGTTCTGTTTCATCTTCTGCTGGAATATAAACTTTTCCAATTTCGAAAAGGTAAGCTTCACTATTATTTCTTGTATAGTTTCTAGCTAAAGATTCCATCATTGAAGCTATTGTTGTAGTTCTCATTACACTATAGTCTTCTCCTAATGGATTCTTAATAGTAACAACTTTTCTAAGATCACTATCTTCTGCTAATCCTATTTTATCGAAAGCTTTTCTTGATATAAATGAGTAGCTTATAGATTGATTTAATCCACTTGCAGTCATTATTTCAACAACTTTATCATCTAATATTTCTTTTCTATATTTAGGTTCTCTTTCTGTTTGAACTTTAAATATAGTACCTTCTATATTATTATATCCATAAATTCTTGCAACTTCTTCTGCGATATCTTCTTTTATAGCTATATCTATTCTAAATGTTGGAATAGTGATCTTTAAAGTATCTCCATCTATAACAGTCTTTAAATCAACTGAATCTAAACATTCCTTCATTTCTTCTATTGATATATTAGTTCCAAGGAATTTATTTATCCAGCTTGAAGAAACGTCTATACTTCCTTCTTCTTTAACTTCATTATATATATCTATAGTGCCTTCCATTACATCTCCAGCACCTAATTCACATACAAGTGCGCAAGCTCTATTTAAAGCAATTTCTGCTAAGTTTGGATCTATATCTTTTTCAAATCTTGTTGAGCTTTCAGTTCTAATTCCAAGTTTCTTTGAGTTAACTCTTATATTAGTTCCTTCAAAAGCTGCACATTCAAATATTATCTCAGTAGTATCATTCTTAACTTCTGAATCTAATCCACCCATTATTCCTGCAAGAGCTATTATTTCTTTATCATCTTTTATACAAAGTATTGAATCATCTAATTCTCTTTCTACTTCGTCTAATGTTGTAAACTTAACATTACCATTTGCTCTTTCAACTACTATTTTGTTAGACTTTATTTCTCTTCTATCAAAGGCATGCATTGGTTCTCCAGTTTCAAGCATAACAAAGTTAGTTATATCAACGATATTGTTGATTGGTCTAACACCAGCTTCTAGAAGTCTATCTTGCATCCATTGTGGTGATGGCTTAATTTGTACATTCTTTACTCCTCTTGCCATATATCTTCTACATAATTTATCATTCACTTCTACTGTTAATTCATCATTTATGTTTTTATCTGAAGTAACTTTATACTCCATATTTGGCATTCTATAAGTAGTTTTTAATGTACCTGCTGTTTCTCTTGCCATACCAATCATACTTAAGCAATCTGGTCTGTTTGATGTTATATCAAAATCTAGAGTTTCTTTCTTAAGACCTAAGTATTCTTTTATTTCTACCCCAATTGGAGCATCTTCTGGAAGTATCATTAAACCATCTACTTCATCTTCGCCCTTTAATCCAAGTTCAGCTTCAGAACAGAACATACCATTTGATACGATTCCTCTAAGCTTTCCTTTTTTAATTTCAGTTCCATCTGCTAAAGTTGATTTATGAAGTGCTACTGGCACTTTATCATTAACTTTCATATTTGTTGCAGCAGTAACTATTTGAAGTGGTTCATCTTCTCCAATATCAACCATACAAACGCTTAATTTTTCTGCATCTGGATGCTTTTCTATTGATAAGAATTTACAAACTACAACTCTATTTATATTATCTCCTTGAACTATTACACCTTCTAATGCTGAACCTGTAAGAGTTAATAAATCTCCAAGTTCTTGTGCACCAACATTTATATCAACATAATCTTTTAACCAACTATATGGTACTTTCATTTTCTTACCTCCTAAATTAAATCATCGAATTTTAGAATTGATCTAAGAATCTCATGTCACTTTCATATAATAATCTTATATCATCAATACCATATTTAAGCATTACCATTCTATCAACACCGAATCCGAAAGCAAATCCTGAATATTCTTCTGGATCTATTCCACAGTTTCTAAGAACTTGTGGATGAACCATACCACAGCCTAGTATTTCTATCCAACCGCTTCCTTTACATACTTTACATCCTTTACCTCCACAAACGAAGCAAGTTGCATCCATTTCCGCTGAAGGCTCTGTGAATGGGAAGTGATGTGGTCTAAATTTAGTTTTAACTGAATTACCAAACATCTTCTTTGCAAATAATTCTAATGTTCCTTTAAGATCTGCAAATGTAACACCCTTATCGATAACTAATCCTTCCATTTGATAGAATATAGGTGAGTGAGTTGCATCAACATCATCTGATCTATAAACTTTTCCTGGTGAAATCATCTTTATTGGTGGTTTTTGATTTTCCATTGTTCTAACTTGAACTGGTGAAGTTTGAGTTCTTAAAACAAGATTATCATTTATGTAGAAAGTATCTTGTTCACTTCTAGCTGGGTGATCTTTTGGTATATTTAAAGCTTCGAAATTATATCTATCAAGTTCTATTTCAGGTCCTTCTTCTATTGTAAAGCCCATAGAAACAAATATGTTTTTCATATTTTCTAAAGTTAAATATAGTGGATGTTTCTTCCCAACTCTATTTTTCTTTCCTGGTAATGATATATCTATTACCTCTTTTTCTAACTTTTCTAGCTTTTCTTTATTTTTTATAGCTTTTGATGCTTTTTCTATATGTTCTTCAACTAATGATTTAACTTCATTAACCATCTTACCAACTAGAGGTCTTTCTTCTTTTGAAACATCTTTCATACCTCTTAGTATTGTTGTAAGTTCTCCCTTTTTACCAAGGTATTTTACTCTTATTTCTTCAATTTCTGAAGAAGTTTTAGCATTTTCTATTTCATTTATTGCTAATTCTTCAATCTTTTTAAGTTTTTCTTGCATTTTATTGTCTCCTTTCTCTAACAATTCCAAATTAATTTTTTGCATAAAAAAACCGTCCCTTAAAACAAGGGACGGAATAATCCGCGTTACCACCCTAATTGATTTAATAAAATGTATTAAATCCAACTCGTAAATTTAACGGTTTTACCCGCTAACTACTACTAAAATTTCATAGTTAGAACTCCTGAGTGAACTTCAATATAACACTTATAAAGTAACTCTCAGTCTATGATTACTTCTCCCTTTAATAAGCTAATTATACCTACTCTCTCAATCACAGTATATTAATTTAAAATTATATTAATCATTATACATATATTTTATTTAAATTTCAATAGGCTTATTTTTTGTCTTAATCTCTCATAGAGAATAATTGATGTAGCAACACCTACATTTAGTGATTCTGCACCACCTGGCATTGGTATCTTAACTTTTTTATCAGATATTTCATACACTTCATCTGATACACCATTACCTTCATTACCTACAGTCATAACTATCTTTCCAGTTAAATCTTCATCAAAGAAATCCTTAGATCCTTCAAGTGAAGTTGAAATTATAGAAAAACCATCTTCTTTTAGCTTTTTAAGCTTACTTAAATCATTATCAATAATTATTGGGACATAAAACATTGATCCCATAGTAGATCTTATTGTTTTATCATTATATATATCTACAGTACCTTTTGTTAATATAATACCGTCTACCCCTGAAGCATGAGCAGTTCTAATTATAGTACCAAGATTACCTGGGTCTTGGACCTTATCACATAAAAGATAGAACTCACCATCTAAAGCATTAGAATCACTTTCCATCTCTATAACTGCTAATATACCTTGTGGGTTTTCTGTATTACATATATCTAAAAATAGATTTTTATTTATTCCATATAATTTCCCTTTATAATTATATTCTTTTATTAAGCTTTCAGTTTTAGTATTAACATTTTCTACAAAAAATATAGTCTCTATTTTAGCATTTGCTTTTAATGCTTCTTCAACTAATCTAAAACCTTCAATTAAATATTTTTTAAGCTTTGTTCTGCCTTTTCTATCTTTTAATTTTTTAGTTTCCTTATATAAGGCATTTTCTTTACTTTCTATATAAATCAAAGTTTACACCCCGTTAGCTTAATTTAACTATCATTCCTTCAAGCTTACTTAGATCTTCAGCAGAACCAATTGCAACTAATATATCTTTAGCATCTACAGTATCGTCTGCAAGTGGTGATAAATTTATGCTATCTGCTTTTTTAATTGCCATAACATTTATACCATACTTACTTCTTAGTTTAAGTTCTCTAATAGATTTACCTCTCCACTCTTCTGGAGCTTCTATTTCCATAATACTATAATCAGGTGATAATTCTATAAAGTCTAGTATACTTTCTGAAACTAAATTATGAGCTACTCTAACTCCCATATCTTTTTCTGGAAGAATTACTCTATCAGCTCCTATTTTGTATAAAACTTTAGCATGTAAATCACTATTACCTTTTGCTATTATATATTTTACGCCAAGTTCTTTAACTAAAAGAGTTACCATAACACTAGCTTGTATATTTGAACCTATAGTTACTACAGCAACATCAAAGTTTCTAAGTCCTAATGTTCTTAATGCATTTTCATCTGTAGCATCCATTTGAACTGCATGCGTTACGCTATCAGATATATCCTGTATTAAATCTTCGTCCTTATCTATAACAAGAACATCATTTCCAAGTCCATATAAAGTCTCAGCAACAGAAGATCCAAATCTTCCAAGTCCTATAATAACAAATTGTTTCTTTGCCATATATTTTTCTCTCCTAACCTATTAAAATCTTACCTTCTGGATATTTATGAGTCTGCTTTTTCTTATTTCTTAAAAAGGCTAATGCTACTGTCATAGGACCAACCCTTCCAAAATACATTGTTATAAGTATTATAACTTTACCAATTGAACTTAATCTTTGAGTAACTCCTGTTGTAAGACCTACAGTACCAAAGGCTGAAGTTGCTTCATATAATATGTTTATAAATGACTCATTTGGTTCAGTTATTGAAAGTATTAATGTTACACCTATTACAAGAGACATTCCAATTATAAGTAATGAGAAAGCTTTATATACTAAATCTTTTGAAAATCTTCTTCCAAATACTTGAGTATCTTCTCTTCCTCTTATAACAGATATTACTGTTAAAAGTATTACTCCAAATGTTGCTGTCTTAAGTCCACCTGCTGTTGATCCTGGTGATCCTCCAATGAACATTAAAATAATTGTTAAGAATTTTCCTGAATTAGTCATACCATCTGTAGATACACTATTAAATCCAGCCGTTCTAGGTGATGCTGATGCAAAATATGAATTTAAAACTTTATCACCAAAACTCATATGTCCCATGGTTTCTGGATTATTCATTTCAAATAAGAACATTAAAATTGTTCCACCTATTAGTAATATTACTGTTATTAATAATACCACCTTTGAATGAACTGATAATTTTTTAAGTCCTCTATAATTGTAAAGTTCAAGCCAAACAGTAAAGCCTAATCCACCAATTATTATAAGACTACTTATAGTTATTAATATTACAACATTGCTTGAATAAGCTGTAACTGATGAAAATCCTCCCATCAAATCAAAACCAGCATTACAAAAAGCAGAAATTGAATGGAATATACTAAAATATATCCCTTTTGCTAACCCAAACTGTGGGATAAATTGTGTAGATAATAAAAGTGCTCCAAAGAATTGTACTGCAAAAGTAAATCCTAGAACATATCTTACCATCTTTACAAGACCTTGAATACTAAATGTATTTAAAGCTTCTTGCATTACCAATCTATCTCTTAATGTTATTTTCTTTCCTAGTAAAACTGCAATAAATGTGGCAAAGGACATAAATCCAAGTCCACCTACTTCAATTAAAAGCATAATTACTATCTGACCAAATTGACTCCAGTATGTTCCTGTATCTAATGTGATAAGACCTGTAACACAAACTGCTGATGTCGAAGTAAATAATGCATCTAGGAAATCTGTACTTTTTCCACTTGCTGATGAAATTGGTAAACTTAATATTATAGCTCCTATAAGTATTACCAATCCAAAACCTAAAGCCAATATTTGCACCGCATCTAGTTTTATTTTTTTTGTAAAAATTTTTCTCATTTAATCCACCTCAAAGGTTATATAACCCACGCTTAATAATATTATATACTATCTATAATAAAATATTAACAGATAGATATTACTACTCTATTGTTAAATCTTCGTTATATGATTATTAAAATTTTAAAAACATTAAACAATTAAGAGAAAAATTCTCCATATATAAAGAAAATGCGACCTAAGTCGCATTTTTTCTCTATAATTAAGCGTTTATTTGCTTCTTAGCTACTTCAACTAATTCTGCAAATGCTTTTGGATCGTTTATAGCTATTTCTGATAACATTTTTCTGTTTATATCTATTCCAGCTAATTTGATTCCATTCATGAATCTTGAGTATGAAAGACCATTCATTCTTGTAGCTGCATTTATTCTAGCTATCCATAGTCTTCTATAATCTCTCTTCTTTAATCTTCTTCCAACATAAGCATTTCTTAATGCTCTGATTACTGATTCGTTAGCTGTCTTGAATAACTTGCTCTTTCCACCGTAGTATCCTTTTGCAAGCTTTAATACTTTTTTATGATTCTTACGAGCGTTAACTGCTCTTTTAACTCTTGCCATTTAACAAAACCTCCTGTATCCAAACTCTTATAGGTATGGTAATAATTTCTTCATTGCTTTTTCTTGTGTAGTTGATACGTATCCACCTTTTCTAAGCTTTCTCTTAGTCTTAGCACTCTTCTTAGTTAGTATGTGGCTTCTGAAAGCTTTAGCTCTCTTAAGTTTACCTGTACCTGTCTTTCTAAATCTCTTTGCTGCACCTCTATGTGTCTTCATTTTTGGCATGATAACATCCTCCTCTCAACTTATGCCTTTTTAGGCCCTAAAATCATTGTCATGCTTCTACCTTCTCTTTTTGGTTGCTTTTCGATGATAGAAACATCTTCAAGTTTTCCTTGGAAGTTGTCAAGAATTTTTTGGGCAATATGTCCTAATTCCATCTCTCTTCCTCTGAATCTTACAGTGACTTTAACTTTATCACCATCTAATAGGAACTTTCTAGCTTTTTTAGCTTTGATTGCAATGTCATTTTCTTCTATTGTAAGACTTACTCTTATTTCTTTGACATTAATAACTTTTTGTTTTTTCTTAGCTTCTTTTTCTTTTTTAGATTGTTCATATATGAACTTACCTAAATCCATTATCTTACAAACTGGTGGGTTTGCATTTGGTGATATCATCACTAAATCTAACTCCGCTTCGTCTGCAAGCTTTAAAGCTTCTTTACTTGAAAATATTCCAAGTTGTTCTCCATCCTTAGAAAGCAATCTTACTTCCTTCTTCTTGATGTCTTCGTTAACTATATAATTTTTACTAATGGCTTCCACCTCCATGTTTTTACCAATTAAAACAATACATATAAATAAAGGACGGCATAAAGCCGTCCTGTTTAATCTCTCAAATAAACTAACCATACTAACATCTTTCAAAAGAGTCGCAAGGTGAGAAACGGCTGTTTCTTCTTTCCTAAAACATAATACTATTTTTTCTTTTCTTTGTCAACACATTTTTTAAATTTAATGAATAACATTTTTAAATTCATCTTCAAATTTAACTCGGTCTCCAAAGACATTTATAATTGTATCAATAAATTCTTTATTTGTACAGTATTTTTTTTCGTGTATGACAATTTTTTTTGGAGCATTAGTTATTAAGCCACTTATTATTATATCTTCAATATTTGCATTTACTCCAACTTTACATTCCGTAAGTTCATTCATAAACTCATCAAATAAATTATTATTTTCATCATCTACAATTTTATAGTTTCCATCTTTATCTATTATAATATCAATTCTACTTACTTTACTTTCTTGTATATCAACAAAATATTTAAGTAGTTTTATAAATTCTCTATATTCTTTTTCTACCATGTATTTCTCTACAACTTTATCTATAACTCTTTCTATATCATTTTTAAGTTCTCTCATTCTAAATGTTATAAATCCATTTATATTTAATTCGTTATTTTCTTCTAAACATTCTTTTATTTTCCCAATTATTTTATTTATTTTATTTTCACAGTATACAGAATTTTCATCTTCTATTTTATTTTTTCTAAGCAGAGTCTTCATTATTTCAACTTCTACATCTATAATTTCATCCTGTTTTAAAAAGAAATATGTGTCTGTTAAAAATTCAAACAGTTCATTTTCTTTATAATGTCTGATTACAACCTTATATAGTATTTCACTTATATATATTTTAATTTTTTCAAAAACATCTTCACTATAACACTCATCTTCGCACATAACTTTTATAATATGAGTTTTACCTTCTATCTTTTCAACTAAACCTATTACTATATCTTTACTTTTTAGTAGGGTCTTCAATTCTTGTAACTCTTTTATAAAGTCTAATTCTCCCATATAAGCTAACTTCAATACAAGCATAAATTTCACTCCCTTCTTAGTAATAGTATGTATTAAATGCATTTTCACTATACTAAATATAAATTTGTAAAACTTCCTAGTTTTATTGATTTTTTAGCATATTCATAGTAGTTTAAATATATATTTATATTTAAGGAGGGTAATTATGTATTCTTTTGTTGATTATAGAATTACTGAAATAGAATTCCTAAACTTAAAAAAGCACGGAGTTATTCCTATTAAAGTCCCAAAGACAAATCTTGTTTATGATGCAATAAACGGACATCCTGATATTCAACTATCTATAATTGATAGTCAAAATAAACATATATTAGTTCATAAAGATATAGATAAATCATTTATTGATATATTAAATGAATTTGATATAAAATTTTCTTTTTCTAAAAATTCATTAGAAAATAAATATCCCTACGACATAATATTAAATTCATTAATATCCGATAACTTTTTAATGCATAACTTAAAATTTACTGACCCTAATCTTTTATCTTTATGTAATGAAAAGACTCTTTTAGATGTAAAACAAGGTTACACTAAATGTTCTGTTTTAAAGATAAAAGAAGATGCTTTTATAACATCTGATAAAGTAATTTTCAATAAGCTCAATAGTAACGGTTATGATACTTTATTAGTTCCACCTGGCGATATTATTCTAGAAGGACTAGATTATGGATTTATAGGTGGTACTGGAGGCATGATTGATGATGATCATCTTGCCTTCTTCGGTAGTCTTGATAATTATTTATATGGAGATATTATAAAATCATTTTTATCTAAGCATGGGGTAACCCCTATATATTTAAGTGATTCTAAGCTTATAGATAGAGGCAGTATTCTTTCAATATAATGTTCTCTATATATTACGTACTACTTATTAAAATGTTTCAATTTAGATTAATAAAAGCTATAAAAGTTTATTTTTAACTTTATAGCTTTTATTTACTTTATAAAATTAAGCTTTCCATATCCTAAATCTTTATATTTATCTAAGAACTCATGCATAGCCGCTATTATTTCAAGCTTATCTTCTTTCTCCAAATTCCCTCTTCCAAGTCTATCGCATAAAAAAACTAGAGTAATATCATTTATATCTACTTTTTTTAACATCTCTTTCGTATTTCCAAAAGGAAGTTTATTTGTTATATATAAAAAATGCATATGATATCTTACTAAATTACTGACTCTATTTAAAAAGTCTATATCGTTTATTCCCATATCCTGCATTAATTTTATACATTCATCAGCTCCTACTCTATCATGATCATAAGAGGTCCATCTTCCTTTTCTTAGCTTAGTTGTACTTATCTTCCCTATATCATGCATAAGAAGTGCCCACATAAAAGCTTTTTTATCATTAGCATACTCTCTATAATGTGCACCATTATCTAATACAAGCATTACATGGTTCCACACATTACCTTCTGGATGGTGTACTTTTGATTGTTCTATTTTCTTTAATCTCTTTAGTTCTGAAAGTGGATATTTATCTAATCTACCTTCTTCTAACAAATTATTAAAATATTTAGATGGTGTCTTATCTTCAAGTAAAATTTTATTTATCTCTTCAATTCCAATATCCATCTCTTATATGCACTCCTTTCATATCTAAATTTATTGTATCCAAAAAAAATTTTAAAATTCATTTTTAAAAAAAGTTGTCATCTTTTTTTAGTTTAAGTATATAATAAACTATAAAGACAAGGCGCTATAGCCAAGCGGTAAGGCAGAGGTCTGCAAAACCTTTATCCCCAGTTCAAATCTGGGTGGCGCCTCCAAATAAAAAAGTGGATTGCTTATAATAAGCAATCCACTTTCTATTTATATTTGTATTCAATTTCTAACTAACTTTTTTAACTTCCTTAAATGATATCCATCCTTTTTTTGCAATATGATGAATATACGGAACAACTCTATGAATTGAACTATCTATACTTTCATTGCATTCCTTCGCCATAATTTTTGCAATATCATAAACACATCTTTTACCATCTATAAGAAGCCATGCCTTTGTGCATAGTTCATCAAAGGTTATATCACAACTAGGTGAAGTCTTATAAAGCCATCCAATAAATCTTTTAACTGGATCTTTAACTTCAAAGTAAATGACTACTTTATCATCTACTACTTTCCAATTATTATACTTAATTTCAGGAACGTAGAGTAAAAAGTTATAGTTAGCTTTTTTATTAATATTGTCTTTTTTATTGCATTCCTTCTTTTTCATGTTTTATCTTAAATTCCTTTCCACCTTTAACTGATGAAGTGTAGAACCATAAAGCAAGAAGTAAGAACATTACAAGTGGTAACCAATTACTTTGTGTAATTGATGGTAAGAATTTTTCACCAAATCCAATATTAAATCCAAATGTTGTAAGCATTGCAACTATAATACCCATAATTGCACCACCTGCAACAAGTCCTGATGCTGTAAGTATACCTTTTTCAACTGCTTCTCCTTTAGCATCCTTATCTTCATCTTTTTTAAATCTTTTTTCAACTAAAACTCTTATAACTCCACCTGCTAATATTGTTGCATTTAAAGTTATAGGAAGATATACACCAAGTGCAACTGGTAAAATTGGAATTCCTGCCATTTCACAGAATATTGATATAAATGCACCAACAAATACTAAAGTCCATGGTATTTGTCCAGTTATTATACCATCTGCTAACATCTTCATTAATGTAGCTTGAGGTGCTGGTACATCTAATGATCCAAGTCCATAAGCTTTATTAAGCATAAAGATTACAATTGCAACCATAATAGCTGAGAAGACCATTGCAACCCACATCCATATATGGTTATCTCTTGGAGTACCACCAATTATAAATGTTGTCTTAAGACCTTGAGAAGTAGCTCCTGCAACCCCTACTGCTGCTGCAACTATTGAAGTTACAATTAATGATTTTTCTACTCCAACATCACCTGTAAGACCTGTTAATCTAAATATAATTGCTATAAATAAAAGTGATGCAATAGCCATTCCTGAAACTGGGTTGTTTGATTCTCCAATTATACCAACCATTCTTGCTGATACAACTGCAAAGAAGAATGCAAATAATACTGCAAGTACTCCACCTAAGATTCCAGCTTTAAACATTGGTAAAAGCCATGTTGCAAAAAATCCAACTAATGCAGCTCCAATAAGCCATACTATAGGTGTTTCTTTATTTGTTCTACATTTATGTTCATCTTTTCCGTTTTCTTCTTCCTTAATAAGACCTGTTATAGCTTGCTTAAAACTATTTATTATAGTAGGCATAGATTTTGCAAGTGATATAAAACCACCCATAGCAACAGCACCTGCGCCTATATATTTAATGTAGTTTGACCATATTTCCATTGCAGACATTTGAGATATTACTTTGGTTGATGGGAAAATAACATTACTTAATCCAGCACCAAAGAATTTTATTAATGGAATAAGTCCAAACCAAGCTACTAATGATCCACCAAACATTAAAAGTCCAACTCTAACTCCTACTATAAAACCAACACCAAGGACTGGAGCTAAAGTATCAAAACCTATCATTGTACCTTGATATCCTTTAAATGTATAAGTAGTTTTTCCACCCCATAATTTAAATCCATCAGACAAAAGGTTATATAAACCTCCAAGTCCAATACCAACTAAAACTGTTTTAAATGAACTTCCACCTTGGCTAGCTGTTACTAATACTTCTGAAGCTGCCATACCTTCTGGATATACTAAATTTCCATGTTCTTCGACTATTAAGTATCTTCTAAGTGGAGTAATAAAGAATACACCCATTGATCCACCCACAACAATAATTAATATTATAGTTAATAAACTAATATTAAATCCAGCTAAAATAAGTGAAGGCAATACGAAAACTGAACATCCAGCTGCAGCTTCACCCATTCCAGATAATGAACATGAAAGATTTGCTTCTAATATATTATTCCTTTTAAACATTCCTTTTAATATTCCAACAGCTAGAATTGCACCTGGTATAGCTGAAGCAATTGTTATACCTACTTTTAATCCAAGATAAGCATTAGCTGCTGCAAATATACATGCAATAATTACACCAACTATAATTGAATACCCTGTAGTTTCTGGCATAACATCTGAGGTCGGAACAAATGGTATGTAGTCCTCTCCCTTACAGCCTCCATAAGCTGTTTGAGATAGTTTCTTTCTTTCTACTGCCATATTAATCACTCCTTAAATTTTAAAAACTTTTAGAAGTCACTAAAACTTTAGCGACTTCTATTTATTAATTTTTACTTCATTTCTTTTAAAACTTCTAAAAGGAATTCATACATTCTCTTAGCTGATGATATACCTAAATGTTCATTTACACTATGTGCATCAAATATATCTGGTCCAAAACTTATCATATCTGTATCTTCCATTGTTTCTTTAAATAAACCACATTCAAGTCCAGCATGAATAGCTGTTACTTCAGCGTCTTTATTAAACATCTTTTTATAAATATCAAGACATAATTCTCTTATTTTAGAATTTGGGTCATATTGCCATTCTGGATATTCAGAAATCTTTTCTATAGTAGCATGTGACATAGAAGCTATGGCACTTAAAGTATCAAACACTTCATATTTTAAGCTCTTTATAGAACTTCTTATTGATATAGTTATTTCTATATCTTTTTCATTAGTTTCTACTATTGCAAGATTTAAACTAGTTTGAACTAATCCCTTAATATCTAAACTCATATTTTGTACTCCATTTGGTACTGAAATTAAGAAATTAACTAAATCATTTGTTTTGCTATCTGTAAGTTGTTTATTTATATTAGAACAATTACATTCTGAAACTTTTAAACTAACATCAGGATCTGATACTCTAAATTCATTTTTAAAATCTTTTTCCATTTTGCTAGTTATTTCTTCTATCTTCTTAATATCCTTTTCATCTCTTACTGAAATTACAGCAGTACATTCTTTAGGTATTGCATTATGTTTTGTACCGCCATTTATTTTTACTAAATTAAATGGTATAGAATTTCTAATTTCATATAATACTCTTCCCATTAACTTATTAGCATTACCTCTTTGTTTGTTTATTTCAATTCCTGAATGTCCTCCAAGTAATCCATTTATAGATAATGTTATGCATTTTCCTTTAACATCTTCTAAATCCTTTTCAAAACTTGTTTTAGTATTAATTCCTCCAGCACATCCTGTTAAGAATTGACCTTCTACTTCTGAATCTATATTAAGAAGTATTTTACCCTTTAGATTTTTAGTATTTAATTTTTCAGCTCCATTCATTGAAACTTCTTCGCAAGTTGTAAATACTACTTCTAAAGCTGGATGATCTATATCATTTGAATCAAGTATAGCTAATGCATACGCTACTGCAATACCATCATCTGCACCTAATGTTGTATCAGTTGCATATAAATAATCTCCTTCTACTCTTAGTTTTAAAGGATCTTTCTTAAAATCATGATTGCTTCCTGAAGTTTTTTCACAAACCATATCCATATGTCCTTGTATTATTACAGGAGCCGCATTTTCATATCCTTTAGTAGCTGGTTTTCTTATAATTACATTTAATGCTTCATCTTGTGTTACTTCTAAATTTCTCTTCTTTGCAAAATCTACTAGATAATCGCTTATTTGTTTTTCGTTAAATGAACCATGTGGAATTTTAGTTATCTCTTCAAAATAATGAAATACTTTCTTTGGTTCTAAGTTTTCACATACTGACATAAACATCTCTCCCTTTTTAATATTAATAAAAAGTAAAGAATAAGTTTAAATTAATTTATATTAAAATATATACTAATATAAAACTATTCCCCTTTAAAATGAATTGTAGCCATTTAAAACTTAATAAGCAATATACCATGTATAAAATTAAAATAATAGTCATATTCTGGGTACAATATGTAAATAAAAATTTTTATAATATAACTAAATGTTTACAAATAAAAAAGAGTTCAAATTAATGAACTCTTTTTAAACTATTTTCTACACTCTTTTAATAATTCTCCGATTTCATCGTGAGTTATTTCATATTTCTTATTACAGAAATGACATACAATTTCTTCTGATTTATTATCATCATATATTTCTTGTAATTCTTTTTCTCCAAGACTTATTAGAGCTTTATTTACTCTTTCTTTTGAACAATCACATCTATATTCTGGTTCAATAGTATCTAATATTTTTGGATCCATATCTTCAAATATTTCACCTATAATATCTTCTATTGTTTTTCCTTCTTCTATAAGAGTTGTTATTGATTTTAAATCTTGTATTCTATAAGTTATAAGATCAGCTAACATTTCATCTGCATCTGGCATCATTTGGATTATTACTCCTCCAGCTGCTTTTATTGAAAGGTCTTTATCAACTAATACTCCAAGTAAAACTGCTGATGGTGTTTGTTCTGATACTGTGAAGTAATATGCTAAATCTTCTGCAATTTCTCCAGTATATATTGGCACCTGTCCTACGTATGGATCTTTCATTCCCATATCTTTTATTACGTATAGTAATCCGTTTGTTCCAACAGCACCACTTACATCAAGTTTACCATTTTCCTTAAGTGGAAGATCTACATTTGGATTTCCAACAAATCCTTTTACTGATCCATCTGAATGTCCAGTAACTGTAACACCGTTAAGTTCTCCACCACCATTTATTTTTAATGTTATTACTTCTTTGTCTGATTTTAATTGTACTCCCATTAATGAACATGCAGTTAGCATTCTTCCAAGTGCAGCTGATGCAACTGGTGTACATTCATGTAAAGATACTCCCTCGTTAACTAAATTAGTAGTTATACCTCCTACAAATCTAACCATTCCATCTTTAGCTGTACCTCTAATAATCTTATCTTTCATAAGTTATCCCTCCATCTCTTTTTTTACTACATATAATATTCTCTCTGAAGTTTCACATACACGTTTATTGTCATAACCTTCAAATTTATCTAATATCTTAAATTTACAGTCCTTTAATATACTTTCAATTTCAGATTCTTTATAAGCTCTTTCATAATGTTCTTCTTCGAATTTTTCATAAAGGTCCCCATCCTTTATAAAGAATGTTAAGAACATATTTACTATCTCATCTTCAAATACATTTTCCCATGAATAAAATACATCTTCTGAATTATAAGTATATATGTTATTCCCTAAAATGTTAGACAGTTTGTAATAAGAGTTTATATCAAATACAAAAATACCATCTTCTTTTAGATGATTATAAACACAATTAAAGTAACTCTTTAAATCCTCTTTTTCTAATATATAATTAGTAGAATCTAAAACACAACTTATTAAATCAAATTTATGATTTAATTCTAGCTCAGTCATATCTTGGCACACTAACTTACTTTTTATCTTTTCTTTTTTAAATTTATTAAAAGCTTCAATTAGCATATCTTCTGATAAATCTACAGCAAAAGAATCTTTAAAGGAATTAGCAAGTTTTAATGAAACATTTCCTGTTCCACAAGCTAAATCAAGATAATCATCGTATTTGATATTGTGCATATCCATTATCTCTTTTAATCTATTTGCTATTTTTTCATAGTCTATGTCTTCATTTATTAATTCATCATAAACTTTAGCAAATTTCTCATATGCCATAAAACTCCCCCATTTCTTTATAAAATACTACCATTTATATTATAATTATTTGTAGATTAAGTCAAACTATTTACTTACATTATCCCCTTTTGTTTCATTTAATTTTTTTCTTCCTAATATAACATCGTTAGTTGGTATATTGAGTTTTTTCTTTCTACTTGTCATTATACCTCCAATTCTACCTGTCTCTTCAGCAGTTAAAGCTCCCCAGCCCCCATTATCTATTTTATCACTTAGGCCAAGTTCTTCTGCTATTTCATATTTTATTTTTTCTCTAAGCTTTTCAGCTTCTGTTAACTCTTTATTTGATTTAAGTTTTGATTTAATTATTTTTTTTAAAGGTGTTTTACTCACAATTTCTCACTCCATTCTTCAATTTTATTCTTTCCAGAAAAAATTGTATTATTCCCGAAGCTATTTAATATAATATTGTGAAAAGTTTTTTAAAAAAATAGTTTTTCCCAATATTTTTCTCATATCACTTGATATTTATTTAATAAATACTTATAGTTATTGTATATACAAATATATATAGTATTGGAGGGATTAATTTGTATAACGTTGCAATAGTTGGGGCTACTGGTAATGTAGGAAGAAAATTTTTAAGCATTCTTGAAGAAAGAGAATTTCCAGTAAAAAATCTTTACCTTTTTGCTTCAGCAAGATCAAAAGGAAAGAAAATGACTTTCAAAGGAAAAGAATATATAGTTGAAGAAACTATAGAAGAAAATATTAAATCAAAGGATATAGATTTTGCATTATTTTCAGCTGGTGGAGATACTAGCTTAGAATTTGCACCTATATTCTCAAAATATGGCGCAGTTGTTATTGATAATAGTAGTGCTTGGAGAATGGACCCTAAAGTTCCTTTAGTTGTTCCAGAAGTAAATCCAGAAGATATAAAATGGCATAATGGAATAATAGCTAATCCAAACTGCTCTACAATTCAAGCTATGCCAGTTTTAAAAGTAATTAATGATAAATACGGTTTAAAGAGAGTTGTTTATTCAACTTATCAAGCAGTATCTGGTGCAGGTATACAAGCTATAAAAGACTTAGAAGACGGAATGAAAGGTATCGCACCTAAGAAGTTCCCAAAACCAATTGTAGGTAATGTATTACCTCATATCGATGTATTCTTAGAAAATGGATACACTAAAGAAGAAATGAAGATGATAAACGAAACTAGAAAAATACTTCACATTGATGATTTAAAAGTAACTGCTACAACAGTAAGGGTTCCTGTTTTAAATTCTCACAGTGAAAGTATAAATGTAGAAACTATAAATCCATTTGAACTTGAAGATGTAATAAAAACTTTAGAAGAAGCACCTGGAGTAACAGTTTGGAATGATGTAGAAAATCTTCAGTATCCAACTCCACTTGAAGTTACTGACAAAGATGATGTATATGTTGGAAGAATAAGAAGAGACTTTAGTATAGATAACGGACTAAATCTTTGGGTAGTTGCTGACAACATAAGAAAAGGTGCTGCACTTAATGCAGTTCAAATTGCTGAATTAATGATTAACAATAAATAGTTACGGAGGGATTTTAAATATGACAATATTTGAAGGTTCAGGTGTTGCAATAGTTACACCATTTACCAATGACTCAGTAGATTACGATAAATTAAAAGAACTTCTAGAATGGCACGTACAAGAAGGAACAGATGCTATAGTTATATGTGGTACTACAGGAGAAGCTACTACTATGACTTTAGAAGAAAAAAAATCTGTAATTAAATTCACGGTAGACGTTATAAATGGAAGAATTCCTGTAATTGCAGGTAGTGGTTCAAATAATACAAAAGCTTCTGTTGAAATGTCCAAATACTGTGAAAGTGTTGGAGTTTCTGCACTACTTGTAATTACTCCATACTATAATAAAACAAATCATAAAGGATTACTAAAACATTTTGAAACTATTAATGATGCGGTTAATATTCCAATAATACTTTATAACGTTCCAAGTAGAACAAATATGAATATTACTCCTTCTACTTTAAAGGAACTTTCAAAGCTTAAAAATATTGTAGCAATTAAAGAAGCTAGTGGAAACTTAAGTCAAATTGCTGAAATGAAAGCTTTATGTGGTGATTCTATAGATATATATTCAGGAAATGATGATCAAATAATCCCTATAATGTCTCTTGGCGGAAAAGGTGTTATATCAGTTCTTGCAAATGTAATCCCAAAAGAAGTTCATAACATGACTAGAATGTATTTAGACGGTAAATGTATGGAAGCTTCTAAAATTCAAATCGATACTTTAGAACTTACAAATGCATTATTTTCAGAGACTAACCCAATCCCTGTTAAGACAGCTCTTAATTTAATGGGATGTAATGTTGGTCCTTTAAGACTTCCATTATATGAAATGGATGACAAATTAAAATTAGATTTAGAAAACACACTAAAGAAATATAAATTAATATAAGGAGATATTAAAAGATGATTAAAGTTATATTAAATGGATGTTCTGGAAAGATGGGAACTGTAATTACAAATATATCAAAAGATTTTAAAGATCTTGAAATTGTAGCTGGTATTGATTCATTCCCAAAAGAAAATTCACCTTATAAAGTTTTTAAATCTCCTTCTGATGTTGATATAGACTATGATGTTTTACTTGATTTTTCTAGAGCCTCTGCTTTAAAAGGCTTATTAGACCTTACAGAAAAAACAAAAAAACCTCTTGTAATTTGTTCAACAGGATTCTCAAATGAAGATCTTAAACTTATAGATGAAAAGAGTAAAACTCTTCCACTATTTAGATCAGCTAACATGTCACTTGGTATTAATTTAATAAATTCTCTACTTAAGAAAGTAGCTCCTCTTCTATATGAAAATTACGATATAGAAATTATTGAGAAGCATCACAATCAAAAAGTAGATGCTCCAAGTGGTACTGCTCTTCTTTTAGCAGACACAATTAAAGATTCATTAAAAGATGAAACTAAATATGTTTACGGAAGATCTGGTTCACACAAACGTGAAAAAGAAGAAATAGGAATCCATGCAGTTAGAGGTGGTTCTATAGTTGGAGACCACGATGTAATATTTGCTGGAACTGGTGAAGTTATAGAACTTTCTCATAAAGCTATTTCTAGAGAAGTATTTGCAGTTGGTGCTTTAAAAGCATGTGAATATATGGGCAATATAACAAAGCCTGGTCTTTATAATATGGATGATGTAATCGGACTATAATAAAAAAAGAATGGTAGAAATTCTCTACCATTCTTTTTATTTTTATATTTTATTCAATATATGCTTTATCATAGTATACTTGACCAAGTGGTGAAACTACAAATCCTTTTACTTTACTGTCTACAGCTTTAACTTGAGTGTAGTAGTAAATTGGGATAATTGGCATTTCATCCATTAATATATCTTCAGCTTGTCTTAAAGCTTCTTTTCTCTTAGCTACATCTGTTTCTTTCATAGCTTTTCTTATTAATTCATCATAATCTTTATTTGCGAATTTAGGATCATTATTACCAAGACCAGTCATCCACATATCTAAGAATGTCATTGGATCTAAATAGTCTCCAACCCATCCATGTCTTGCAATTTGATAGTTACCATTCTTTCTTGCATCTTGGAATACTGCCCATTCTTGATTAGTAAGTTTAACTTTAACTCCAATTTTAGCCCACATTTGTTGGATAGCTTCTGCAATTGCTTTATTTCCTTCATCTGTGTTATAAGCTAATTCAAATTCTGGTAATCCATTACCATCTTTATAGCCTGCTTTTGCTAATAATTCTTTAGCTTTAGCTATATTTGCATCATTATCTTCTGGATTCCAGTATTGTTTATCTGCAAATTCTTTTCCATCTTCACTCTTTATTCCTTTTGGAACGAAGCTCCAAGCTGGAGTTTGACCACCTTTAGCTACTTCTTTAACTATTTGTTCTCTATTTATAGCTAAATTAAGTGCTTGTCTAACTTCTTTTTTGCTTAATGCTTCTCTAACTTTTGAATCTAATTTATCTGCATTATTATTTACATTTATAGCATAGAAGTAAGTTCCTAATTGATCAAAAATTTGAACTAATCCTTCTTCTTTTCCTTTTTCGATTTCTACTGAAGGAACTTTATCTGAAACATGCATTTCACCATTTTTAACTGCTGCATATGCTGCTGTTTCATCAGCAAGCATTTTGAAAGTTAATTTGTCTAGCTTTACTGAATCTTTATTCCAATAGTTATCATTTTTAACGAATTCATATGAATCTTTCATAGTATAGTTTGTCATTTTAAATGGTCCATTTGAAACGTAAGTATCCGCCTTTTGAGTCCATGTGTCTTTGTTTGCTTCAACAATGTCTTTTCTAACTGGCATATATGTTGGGAATGCTGTAAGTTCTAAGAAATATGGTGTTGGATTCTTAAGTGTAACTTCTAAAGTTTGAGGATCTACAACTTTTATACCTAAATCCTCTGCTTTGCCTTTTCCTGTATTAAATTCTTCTGCACCTTTAATATAATATAATTGGAATGCATAGTCTGCTGCAACTTTTGGATCTAATGCTCTAGTCCATGAATATTTAAAATCTTCAGCAGTTACTTCCTTTCCGTCTGACCATTTAGCATCTTTTCTTAGTTTAAATGTATAAACTAATTTATTGTCAGATACAGTATAACTTTCTGCAACCCCAGGTACAGGTTTTAAGTTTTCATCCATTCTGTATAAACCTTCGAAAGCATTAGCAATTACAATTGAACCATCTACAGCATTATTAAGTGCTGGATCTATTGTTTTTACTTCTGTTCCTAAGTTATGGATTAAATTTTGTTCACTGCTTCCGCTACTTGAATCACTGCCACCGCAACCGGCTAATACTGATGTTCCAAGTACTGCAGTTAATAAAAGCGCACAAATCTTTTTGATTTTGCTATTTTTCATCTCTTTTCCCCCTTAATATTTTATATATAATTCAAATTAATGAATTAATAACTATTAATATAAATGACAAGCTACAAAATGTCCTGGCTCAACTTCTTTAACTTCTGGATCAACAGTTCCACATATTTCTTTTGCATATTTACATCTGCCTTTAAATCTACATCCAGGTTTTGGATCTATAGGAGATGGAATATCCCCTTCTAGAACTATTCTCTTATTTGATTTTGCAAGGTCTGGATCTGGAATTGGAACTGCTGATAAAAGTGCCTTAGTATAAGGATGCTTTGGATTTAAATAAACCTCATCACTTGGTCCCTTTTCAACCATTTTTCCTAAATACATTACCCCAATATGAGTTGAAATATGTTTAACCATTGAAAGGTCATGAGCTATAAATAAGTAAGTAAGTCCAAGTTCTTCTTGAAGTTCCTCAAGCATATTTATAACTTGTGCTTGAATCGAAACATCAAGTGCTGAAATCGGCTCATCACATACAATAAAATCAGGCTCAACTGCAAGTGCTCTTGCAATACCAATTCTTTGTCTTTGCCCTCCTGAAAATTCGTGCGCATATCTATTTATATGGCTTCCATTAAGACCAACTTTATCTAAAAGATATCTAATTCTATCTTCTCTTTCCCTGCCTTTATACAATCCATGAATATCAATTGCTTCCCCAATAATATCACCAACTGTCATTCTTGGATTAAGTGATGCATATGGATCTTGGAAAATCATTTGCATCTTTCTTCTTAAAGGAATCATTTCCTTTTCATTTAATTTTGTAATATCTTGTCCATTAAAAATTATTTGTCCACTTGTTGGATTATAAAGTTTTAAGATAGTTCTTCCTGTAGTTGTCTTACCACAACCTGATTCCCCAACTAACCCTAAAGTCTCTCCTTTATTTATTGTAAAAGATACATCATCTACAGCTTTAACATAGCTTGGATCTCCAAATAATTTTCTTTTTGCTTGGAAAAACTTACATAAATTTTTAACTTCTAAAACTACTTCTTTTTCTTTCATATATTTTTATGCCTCCTTCCCTACAGGTGCTTTTATTTTTGGCGCATTTTCATGACAAAGCCAACATGCAGCATTATGTCCTTCCTTTATATTAAATAACGGAGGTTGCTTTTCAAGACAAATCTTCATAGCATAATCACATCTTGCTGCAAAAGGACATCCAACTGGTGGATTTAATAAATCTGGTGGTTGTCCTTCAATTGGAATTAATTTTTCTTTAACTCCACTTTTAGGATTAGGAACTGATTTTAAAAGTCCCCATGTATATGGATGCCTTGGATTATAGAAAATCTCTTTATCACTACCTTCTTCAACAACAATTCCCCCATACATTACATATATTCTAGTGCAAAGGTCTGCAACAACTCCTAAATCATGTGTTATAAGAATTATTGAACTATTAACCTTTTCCTTTAAATCTTTCATTAGATCTAGAATTTGAGCTTGTATTGTAACATCTAGTGCTGTTGTAGGCTCATCTGCAATTATAAGCTTCGGTTCACATATTAAACTCATAGCAATCATCGCTCTTTGTCTCATACCACCTGAAAATTCATGAGGATATTGCTTCATTCTTTTTTCTGGACTTGGAATACCTACTGTATCTAACATTTTAATCGCTGTTTCCCAAGCCTTCTTTTTACTATATTTTCTATGTTTAATTAGTGGTTCTATAAGCTGATCTCCAATTGTAAAAAGTGGATTTAGTGAAGTCATAGGATCTTGGAAAATCATTCCCATTTCATTTCCTCTTATTCCTTCCATCTCCTTTTCTGATATCTTTGTTATATCCTTATCTCCAAATAGAACCTCACCATCTACTACTTTTCCATTCTCTGATAAGAGTCTCATAATTGACATCATAGTTACTGACTTTCCACAACCTGATTCACCAACTACTCCTATAGCTTCTCCTTTATCTACATAAAATGAAACTCCACGTACTGCTTGAACATCTCCAATATGTGTTTTAAAGGAGGTTCTTAAATTTTTAACATCTATTAATTTACTCATTTTAACCCCTCCTACTTTTGATGTTTTGGATCTAATGCCTCAGTTAATCCATCACCTAACATATTAAATGAAAGTATAATTAAGCATATTGCAAGTGATGGGAAGAATAATTGATATGGGTATAAATATATAGCTGACATTGCATCATTACAAAGAGTTCCAAGAGATGCAAGCGGAGCATTTATACCAAGTCCTAAGAAGCTTAAAAATGCTTCTGTAAATATTGCAGATGGAACTAAAAGTGTCATTGTAACTATAATTGATCCAATACAGTTTGGTATTAAATGTTTAAATAAAATTCTAAACTTTGAAGCACCTAAAGTTCTTGCTGCAAGTACAAACTCCTGTTGTTTAAGCTGAAGTATATCCCCTCTAACTATTCGTGCCATTCCAACCCAGTAAGATATTGAAAGAGCTAAGATTATAGGCATAAGCCCTGATCCTCCAATATTTGCTTCCTTAAATAAAGCCATAAGTAATACAACATATATTATTGAAGGAATTGAATATAATACATCTACAATTCTCATCATTATATTATCAATTGTTCCTCCAAAGAATCCTGCAATTCCTCCATAAACAACTCCAATAACTAAATTTATAATTGCAGCTGCTATACCAATTATTAATGAATATCTAGCCCCATATGCAAGTCTTACAAAAAGATCTCTACCAAGCTTGTCTGTTCCCATCCAATGTTCTATTGATGGCTTAGCATTTGTAATAGTTAAATCAGTTTGATCATAACCATATTTAGAAACCCAAGGTGTAACTATAGCAAAGATAGCTATTAATATAATTATTATTAAAGATATTAACGCAACTTTATTACTTTTTAATCTTCTCCAAGCATCTTTCCAATAACCAACACTTGGTCTTAATACTTCTTTAAAATTTTTCTCATCTTCTCTTAGAGGAGTAAATAAGTCTTTATTTAATTTCATATCATTTTCCATAAAATTCTCCTCCTAACTTTCTATACTATCTAGTTTTATTCTAGGATCTATAACTACATATAAAATATCAACTATTAAGTTACAAACAACTACAAGAGTGCTATAGAAAACTATAACTCCAAGAAGTGCTGTATAATCTCTATTTGAAACTGTAGATACGAATTCATTACCAAGTCCAGGAATACCAAATATTTTTTCAACAACAAAACTTCCTGTCATTATTCCAGCAACTAAAGGCCCTAAATAGGTTACAACTGGAATAAGTGAATTTCTTAAAGCATGTTTTAAAATTACAGTTTTCTTTGAAAGTCCCTTTGCCCTTGCTGTTCTTATATAATCTGATTTTAAAACGTCTAACAGCTTACTTCTTGTAAGTCTAGTTATAAATGCCATTGAACTACCTGCAAGAGCTATAACGGGCATAATATAATTTTTCCATCCTGTAAATCCTGTTGTAGGTAATATTTTTAGTTTACTTGCAAATATATATATAAGTATTGCACTTAATACAAAACTTGGTATTGTAATTCCAAGTGTCGCAATAAACATACATACTTTATCCGGCCATTTATTGGCTTTAAGAGCTGCTATTATTCCAAGCCCTATACCTACTACCATTGAAAAAACAATTGCAACAAGTCCAAGTTTAGCTGAGTTTGGGAAACCTGATTTTATAGTATCGGATACTTGTCTTCCTCTAAATTGCATTGATTCTCCAAGATCACCTTTTACTAAGTTTTTAAGATACAGTGTATACTGTTCACTTAAAGGCTTGTCTAATCCATATTTTGCTTCCAAATTTGCTTTAATTTCTGGCGTTATTTTATCTCCTTCAAAAGGTCCACCAGGCATTAAACGAACTAGGAAAAATGTTAAGGTAATTACTACCCAAATTGTTATTATACTAGTTATAATTCTTTTTCCTATGTACTTTAACATATTAATACCCCCATTTCATTTACATATATATACAATAATGTTTATTATTAATTATATTATATATATTCCGTTTGTCAAAGAATAATGTTAATCTCACACATCATTTTTTGATAATATATTAACTTATTCCTAGATATTTTTATTAATTTATTAAAAAATCACTTGTTTTTTGTATTCGTTTACACGAACTATTTTAAACAGTTTGTGGTAATTCAATGTTTACATTATAATTTTTTATAATAAAAATTTTTTATATATTTTTTTATCTATTAGTTATTTTTGTTTGTTAATATATGTAAATGGATTTTTATACATTTTTCTTATTTTGTTCGTTCTAGAAATACATTTTGAAAGATACCTAATGTAATATTTTATATTTTGAAGGTTTATAGATATATTAATTATATTTAAGCGTATATTTGAAGGATGAAAGAAAGTCACTTTCATTTTTTGTTCACTAACATATAATAAAGAATAAAAAAGATGACTTTCAAAATCATCTTTTTTAATTCTTTATAATTCTTTTATAAACTTTTCTAATTTATTTAATGCAAGTTCAAGCTCTTCTTTTGAGTAACAATAAGATATTCTAATATATCCTTCCCCTAACTTTCCAAATGCACTACCTGGTACACAAGCAACTTTCTCTTTATTTAAAAGTTTTTCACAAAACTCATCTGAAGTCATATTAAACTTCTTTATTGATGGGAATACATAAAAAGCACCTTTTGGATCTACAACTTCAATTCCCATTTTTTTAAGTCTATCTAAAACATATATTTTTCTATTATAAAACTCTTCCTTCATTTTCTTAACATCACTCATTGAGTTTCTAAGACCACTTATCATTCCATATTGAGCTATTGAAGTTGCACAAGAAACTCCATATTGATGGACTTTCATTATTTGATTCATTATTTCTTTGCTACATCCTATATAACCGACTCTAAGTCCTGTTGCAGAAAACATTTTTGAAAATCCACTTATATAAATTACCTTTTCTTTAATACTTTCATCTTGTGCAACAGAATAATATTCATCATATATAATAGATGCATATATCTCATCTGTAATTACTATTATATCTTCCTTCTCTATAAATTCTATTAATTCATCTCTTCCCTTTTTATCTAGTATAGCACCTGTTGGATTAGTAGGGAATGATAGAACTAAGTACTTGCACTTTTCTTTATTAACCTTCTCTTTTATCTTTTCTACATTAACTGTAAAATCATCATTTAGCTCATAGTTTACTATATTTCCACCTACCATAGTTACTATGCTTTCATAAGCTGGATATGCAGGAGATGGTATTAATACTTTATCTCCTTCATTTAGTAAAGCCATAAATGTTATAAATATACCTTCACTTCCACCAACTGTTATGCAAAGTTCATCTTTATTATAATTTACACCAAGTGTTTTTAAATACTTACTTATCTCTTCTCTAAGTTCTACTAAGCCAGCATTTTGAGTATATGTTGTTTTATTTTCTTCTAATGCTTTTAGTATTCCCTCTTTAACTCCTATTGGCATATCAAAATCAGGCTGACCTAAAGTTAAAGATATTGCATTATCTACCTTTAAAACTTTATTATAAAACTTTCTTATTCCTGAAATTTCAACAGATTTCACTCTATTATTCATTTTTATTCACTTTCCTTCTCTTTTTTATAATCTATTAAAATACAACTAATTAATTTAAATAATTCTTTTAAAATATTCTACATTAATATTATATAACTAGCAAATTTTAGACTTTTTATTATAACCCCTTTTAATTGAGAACATTTTTTATTATAATAAAATTATTACATATTTAAAAGCAGAAGGGATGATACTATGGAATATAATTTTACAGATCCATATGAAATAGCAAGATTTATTAAAGAATCAAAGAAATCAACACCAGTTAAAGTATACGTAAATGGTGATTTAAGTAATGCAAATTTAGAAGATATTGAATGGTATGGAGCTAACGGTTTCTACATATTAATCGGAGAATCTGATTTAATTTCTAAAGTTATTTTAGATAACAAACATTTAATAAAACACTTTAGAATAGAAAATGATAGAAGAAACTCAGCAATTCCTATGCTTGATATTCTTGAAGTTGAAGCTAGAATTGAACCAGGTGCTATAATTCGTGACAGAGTTTCTATTGGTAAAAACGCTGTTATAATGATGGGTGCTGTTATAAATATAGGTGCTGAAATCGGTGAAGGAACAATGGTTGATATGAACGCTGTAATAGGTGCTCGTGGAAAGCTTGGTAAAAATGTTCACTTAGGTGCTGGAGCTGTTGTTGCAGGAGTTTTAGAACCACCTAGTAAGTCACCTTGTGAAATTGGTGATAACGCATTAATAGGAGCTAATGCTGTTATTTTAGAAGGCGTTAAAGTTGGAGAAGGATCAGTTGTTGCTGCAGGTTCTGTTGTAACAGAAGATGTTCCAGCTGGAGTTGTTGTTGCAGGTTCACCAGCAAAAATAATAAAGTCAGTTGATGATAAGACTAAAGATAAAACTCAACTACTTGATGACTTAAGAAAATAATTATAAATTTAAAAAGGTATTTGAAATTTTTCAAATACCTTTTTTTATATACAATATTTAAATTTTATACTGCACCTTCTTCATGTTCTGTGTGAGCGTCGTCTTCTTTCTTTGATCTTTCCATTTTGGAAATTGATACTTCGTAAGCTACTTTCTTAACTACTTCTGTATCTGATATCTTCTTTTGATATTCTCTACTTTGTAGTCTACCCCATACCTTTATATTATCTCCAACTTCTAAAGTTTTACAAAATCTTGAGTTTCTTCCCCAAGCTATAGTAGGAATGTAATCAGATTTATTATAAGCTCTGTTTACTGCAAGTAAAACGTCTGCAATTTCTCTACCAAATGGTGTAGTTCTATAAACAGGCTCTTTGCATATATATCCATCTAAGAATATTTCATTAGGATTTTTGCTCTTTTCGATGCAAGGTTCTATATTTCTTGCAAATACTGTAAGGATTAATTTGTTTGAACCTTCTAAGAATTTATTATATGATCTAAGTTGGCCTTCTACTATTACTTCTTTGCCTATACTTATATCAAATCCTGCTATTAATCTTTCTGAAACAGTTACATTAAGTAAATCTACTGAATCACTTAACCTTTGTACTTCAAGACCAAATGTGTAAAATCCTTCCCCATACATTTCATGGCTATACTCTAATTCTGATACTACCTTTCCTTCAAGATAAATTTTGTTGTTTAACATTAAATTATCCATTGTAACCCCTCTCTCCCTTTGTAATAAACTAACCTTATATAAATTTAAATGACCCCCACAAGTACATTTCCATTATAATACATAATTTATGCAATTTTCAATATAAATTATAAATTTTTATGTTGTATACCTGAAGAGTCAATATTAAAATCTTCTTTATAAATCATGTCTCCTATTTTTTTGAATTCATAACCTTCACTTTGAAGCTCTTTTATAAGTCTTTCTAGATTTTTAGGTGTATGTTTTGCATTATTATGAAATAGCGTTATTGAACCATTTTTAATTTTTTTCTTTACTCTTTCATATTCAATACTTTCACCATCTTCTTTCCAATCTACAGAATCTGCATCCCATTGAATTGGCATATATCCAAGTTCATATATCTTTTTAGCTGCCCTTTCATTATAATCACCACTTGGGAATCTAAAAAGTTTTGTTTTCTCTCCAATAATGCTTTCTATAAGTTCATCTGTCTTTTTAACCTCATCTTCAATTTTTTCGTTACTTATTCTCGAAAAATTTGGATGAAGATAACTGTGATTTCCTATTTCGTGACCACCTTCCTTTATCTTTTTTAATTTTTCTGCATTTTCATCTGAAAAAGAAATCCATTTTCCCATCACAAAAAATGTTGCCTTTATATTATATTTATCTAATATGTTTAATATGTCATATAAATACTCTTTTTCTGCCCAATTGACATCAAAACTTAATGCAACTTCTTTATTTTGGGTATCTACAGAATGTATAGGTAAACTTTTCTCATTTTTCTCTATACTCGTTTGTAAATCCTTACCTCTAAATACCGATGAAAACACTACATAAGCCATCATTAAAGCTACTAAACTTAATATTACTACTACTCTACCTTTTCTATTCCTTCTCAAAACATAACTCCTATTATTAATCTACTTAATTATATTCCTTTACATTTTATTTAATTCCACTATATTTATTCTTTTTAATTTTATGCTATAATTATTAATATATCTAAATAAAATGGAGGCTTTAAGATGTACGAAGAGAGTTCATTAGAATTAGCAGAAAATAAATTATTACTTTTATATATTCTAAAAACATTAAGACAGCCTATTTCTAATACACAACTCACTGAAATAGTGCTTGAAAATAGTTTTATTAATTACTTTACACTGCAACAATATGTAAATGAGCTTGAAGAAGCACAATTTATTGAGTATTCAGAAGTAATGGATAAAAATTTATTACACCTTACACAAAAAGGTGATAATGTATTATCATTTTTTAAAGACAGAATATCTCCGTCTAAGATTTCACTTATTAATGAATATATTAAGTCCCACATAGATTTAATAAAAAAAGAATTAACAATACATAGTGATTACACATTAGGAGAAAATGATACTTTTATTGTAGATGTTAAGGCACTTGAAGATGAATCACCTTTAATAGAACTTAAATTATCAGTTCCTACAAAAAAACAAGCCACTCATCTTTGTAATAAGTGGCAGGAAAATCCTTCAGAAATATATAACCAAATTATTAATTTATTATTTGATGATTTGAATTAACTAAAATCATTACATTAGGCTATATTCCTAGTGTAATGATTTTTTGTTTTTTTAAAGATTCATCTAAAACATATACTTTTTTATTACTACAGTCAGTTATAAAAAAGCTATTATTATTTTTTTCTATTTTATCTGGTATTCCACCTATAGATATAGTTTGCCCTTCTAATTTATTTTTTAAATCAATTTTATTTATAGTACCATCACCAATATTTAATATATAAAAATAGTCAGTATCCTCATATATATCTATCGGTATATAACCTGACTTAAGTCTTTTAACTAAGCTAAAGTCATCTAATTTATAAATACTAATATAATCTTCTCCGTTCTCTTCTAAAGAACTCTCTAAAATAAAAAAGAATTGTTTATCTTTTGATATTTTAACCCTTAAAGGGTATTTTTCTGTGTGTATAGAGTCTATATTAACATTTTCTTTCATGTCAATTATAGATACTGAATTATCAAGTAAATTAGTTACAAATAATTTTTTTCTCTCTTTATCCATAGCTATATTCTGAGGGCAATTTCCTGAAGGAATTGTTAAAATAGTTCTCCTATTTTTTAAGTCATAGAGCAATATAGAATTAGACTCATTACATAGTATATAAGCATAATTCTCATATATTTCTGCATCAACTGGCTTAGCACCTATATAATCACAATAAATCTCCTTAAACTCATCCATATTAAGGACACTTATTGTATTTTCATAGCCATTGGCTACTACTAAAACCTCCCCCTCTATCTCTATATCTTTAGGGGAATTAAACCTTCCATTCATTCCTAGGTATAGTTTTTCAAAACTCATATCTTCAATATTAATTTTTGATATAGAATTATTTTTCCCGTTACAAACGTACATATTATTCATAATCATACCTCCTAGGAATATAACTCCATATATGATATGAAGTAAAAAGTATTTTAGCGACAATATTCCCTTTATTTCTTATAATATTCAAAGTATAATAATTGTAGTAAAATGATTTATTATTTGGAGGTTTTTATGTATACTTATAAAACAAGTGGAGTTTGCTCTACAGAAATACATATTGATGTTGAAGGAGATATTATAAAATCAGTTGAGTTTGTCAGAGGATGTCCTGGAAATCTTTTTGGTATTTCTCAATTAGTAAAAGGTATGAATATTGATGATGCTATAGAAAAACTTTCAGGAATAAAATGTGGTAATAAAGATACATCATGTCCTGATCAATTATCTAAAGCTTTAAAAGAATTTAAAAATGCTTAAAATAAATGATATCTCTTATATTAAGAGATATCATTTTTATTTAAATATTTTCTTTTATTATATTATTTATTATTCCTCTCATTTCTCCAATCATATATAATGACCCTGTAACTAAAATAATATCATCTTCATTTGCTTTTTTATATGCACTTAAAAATCCTTCTTTATAACTTTCAAAACTCTTAACATCTTTGTTTACTTTATAAATTTCTTTTTCAAGTTCACTTGCAAGTTCAGCTCTATAGCTATTTGGGGTAAGTGCTACAACATCACTACTAAGAGGTACTATTTCATTTATCATATCTTCAACTTGCTTATCTGCAAGTATACCAATTAATAAGTGCATATTATTGTAGTTAAAATATTTTTCTACATTTTCTTTAAGGCTTTTTATTCCTTGTATATTATGTGCTCCATCTATAACTATTAAAGGTTTTTTATTTAAAACTTCTAGTCTTCCTTTCCATACAGCACTTTCTATACCTTTTTCTATATTATTTAGCTTAAATCCTTCTATTTTAGATAGTACTTCTACTGCAGTTAAAGCAACCATGCAATTTATAATTTGATGTTTTCCAAGTAATTTTAAATTTATTTCATACTCCTTATTTAATCCATTAATTTTTATTCTTTGATAAAATTCTTTATTATTTATATCTATTAATTTAGCATTTTCTCTTTTCACTTCATAAATCTCTGATGATTTTTCATTGCATATTTTACTTAAAACATCTCTAGCTTCTATTTTTTCTTGTGGATATAAAATAAGTGGTGTATTTTCCTTTATTATTCCGCCCTTTTCTCTTGCTATTTCTTCTATAGTACTTCCTAATATATTTGTATGGTCTAAGCTAATTGAAGTTATAACGCTAAGTACAGGATTTACTACATTCGTAGAATCAAGTCTTCCGCCAAGACCAACTTCAACAACTGCATAATCTACTTTTTTATCATAAAAATATTTGAACATTATGCATGTTATAATTTCAAATTCAGTAGGATGAGTATATCCTTCTTCAATAACCTTATCTACAGCTTCCTTAATAATTTCTACATATGTAGCAAGATTTTCTCTGCTTATATTTTTTCTATCTATTTGTATTCTTTCTTCGAATTCTTCTAAGAAAGGTGATGTATACATTCCTGTTTTAAATCCTTCATTTATAAGCATTGATGCTATCATAGATGTAGTTGAACCTTTTCCATTAGTTCCTGCAACATGAATAACTTTAATTTTCTTATGTGGATTTCCTAATAATTCTAATAATCTCTCTGTTCTTTCTAATCCATAATTTGATCCGAAATTACCTACTTCTTTTATGTATTTCATTGCATTTTTGTAATCCATTGTAAATTTCACTCCTACTTATTATAACTAAATTAATTTTAATTGTTAGTTAATGTAAATTTCATACTTTTAATATTTTACTTATAAATATTTTATAAATAAAAGACTATAATAAAAGTATATGATATTTTAACAATTTTATCTAATTATTTATGGAAATTCATTTACTTTAGATAAATTTTTTGTTATCATAAATAGTGAAATAATAATTGTTATTTATTGAAATTAATTATTCTTGAGAGGTGTTATAGATGAAATATTTAGAAGTAAAAAAAGATATTTACTGGGTAGGGGCATTAGATCCAGGACTAAGAGTATTCGATATTATAATGTACACTCCATACGGAACTACTTATAATTCATACGTAGTAAAAGGTAGTGAAAAAACTGCATTATTCGAAACTGTAAAAGAAAGATGTTTTGATGAATATTTAAAAACACTTGAAAGTATAGAAACTAATCCATCAGAAATCGATTATATAATCGTAGACCATACAGAACCAGATCATGCAGGATCAGTTGGAAAGATTTTAGAACTTGCTCCTCATGCTAAAGTTGTAGGTTCAATGCAAGCTATTACTTTCTTAAAGGAAATTATTAATAGAGATTTCGATCATATAATTGTAAAAGATGGTGATGAAATTTCTCTTGGTAATAAAACATTAAAATTCATTTCAGCTCCATTTTTACATTGGCCAGATTCAATGTACACATATGTTGTAGAAGATAATGTTTTAATAACTTGTGATTCATTTGGAAGTCACTTCTCAAGTGAAGAAATGTTTAATGACTTAATAACTGATAAAGATAGTTATTACGAAGCTTTAAGATACTACTATGACTGTATAATGGGACCATTTAAGCCTTTCGTTTTAAAAGCTATAGATAAGATTAAGGATTTAAATATCGATGTTATTTGTCCAGGCCACGGTCCTATCTTAAGAGAAAATCCATGGGAAATTGTTAATACTTATAAAGAATGGAGTACTCCAAAGAAAGCAGATACTACTGCAGACAAAAAGGTAACTATTTCTTATGTATCAGCTTATGGATATACTGAAGAATTAGCAAAGGCTATTAAAGAAGGTATTCAAAGAAATCATAATGTTGACGTTAAAATGTACGATATAATAAAACATGAAACAGCAGAAATATTAAGTGATATTGAAGATTCAGACGGATTATTATTCGGTTCACCTACTATAGTAAATGAATTACTACCACCAGTTAGAATGCTTTTAGCTAATTTAAATCCAGTAATTCATGGTAAAAAATATGCTGCTGCATTTGGATCATACGGATGGAGCGGAGAAGCTGTTCCTAGAATAGAAAGTAGATTAGAAGAATTAAGAATGAAATTAATTCACCCAGGATTACGTGTTAAGTTTAGAGCTTCAGAAGAACAATTAGAAGAAGCTAGAAACTTTGGTGATACTTTTGCAAAAGCTATGTTCGGAGAAATAGACTTTAGAAATATCGACCACGGTGCATGTAATGTAAATAATAAATAATAGATAAAAAAGATGAGAATTAAAATTCTCATCTTTTTTATCTTATTACATTAATTTTCAGGCAGCTTTTCTATTTCTTTTCTTATATCAACCATCTTATTATCTAAAATAGTTATCATATCTGCACATTCTTTAAGCTCATCTGATATATGATTAAGAGTTTTATTTCTATACTTATAATATATTTTATGTTCAAGACTAGCCCAAAAATCCATAGCTATTGTTCTTATTTGTATCTCTACAGGAACATTTACTGTACCTGTAGATAAAAATACTGGTATTGTTACTATAGCATGTAAACTTCTATATCCATTTTCTTTAGGGTTCTTTATATAATCCTTAACCTCAATAACATTAATATCATCTTGATTAGATAGTATATTAAATATTAAATATATGTCTTCTGTAAATGAACATATTATTCTAACTCCAGCTATGTCTTTAATATTATCCGTAATATTCTCTGGTGTTGGATCTAATCCTTTACTTATAAGTTTTTGTACTATACTTTTAGGCTTTTTAACTCTAGTTTTTATATGTTCTATAGGATTATAATCATGCAACAGCTTAAATTCATTATTTAATATATTAATTTTAGTGCTTATTTCTTCTATAGCAAATTCATATTTAATCAATAAATCTGTCCAAATCAAGAATTCTTCATTTTCAACAAAAGCTTTAAGCTCATACTTATCTTCTCCATACATATTCTCATCTCCCGTTTTATAAAAAGCGTTGGTACTTTTTAGTACCAACGCTTAAAATTTATTAAATTAGTTTAATGCTTCTACTCTAGCTTTAACAGCTTCTAGCATTTCAACGTATTTACTTCTCTTTTCTTTTTCTCCTAGAACAACTTTTTCTGGTGCTTTAGCAACGAATCCTGCATTTGAAAGTTTCTTATCAATTCTTTCAATTTCGCCTTCTAACTTCTTAACTTCTTTAGCTAATCTTTCAAGTTCCTTTTCTCTATCAACTAAGTCAAGTAATGGCATGAATAATTCTCCACCCTTTACAACTAATGATACAGCATTTTCTGGAACTTCATTTTTATCATTTATAAATGATACGTTAGAAGCTGATGCTAATTTTTCTATATATGAAGCACCTGCTGTAAATGCATCTTTTGCTTCGTCTGAAATATAGCATATAACATTTGCTTTTCTTGATGGCTTAACATTCATTTCAGCTCTTAAGTTTCTAAGGTTCTTAATAGCTTCTATAACAAATGCCATATCGCTTTCAGCTTTCTTATCATTTAATTCTTCTTTGTATTCTGGCCAAGCTGATAATGTTATAGTTTCTTCTTTATCATTTAAATGAGTGAATATTTCTTCTGTTATAAATGGCATTACTGGGTGAAGAAGCTTAAGTCCAGTTTCTAATACATTAAATAATACATTATAAACTATTCCTTTAGCCTTTTCATCTTCTCCATATAAAACTGGTTTAACAAGTTCTATATACCAGTCACAGAATTCAGTCCACATAAAGTCGTATACTTTTTGTAGAGCAATTCCAAGTTCGAAGTTATCCATATTTTCAGTAACTTCTTTAACTAATGTATTTAAGTTTGAAAGAATCCATTTATCAGCTAAGCTATATTCTTTACAATCTTTATACTTATCCATTATTTCTCTATCTAAGTTCATCATAACGAATCTTGAAGCATTCCAGATCTTATTTGCGAAGTTTCTAGCTGATTCTACTCTTTCTGGATAGTATCTTATATCGTTTCCTGGAGCGTTACCAGTAACAAGCATGAATCTTAAAGCATCTGCACCATAAGTGTCTATAACTTCTAATGGATCTACACCGTTTCCTAAAGACTTACTCATCTTTCTTCCTTCTGAGTCTCTTATTATTCCGTGTATTAATACATTTTCAAATGGAGTTTCTCCCATGTTATGTATTCCACTAAATATCATTCTAGCTACCCAGAAGAATATGATATCATATCCAGTAACTAATGTGTTTGTTGGATAGAAGTATGCTAAATCTTCTGTTTTTTCTGGCCATCCAAGAGTTGAGAAAGGCCAAAGTGCTGAACTGAACCATGTATCTAATACATCTGTTTCTTGAGTTAAATTATGACTTCCACACTTTGAACATTCAGTTACTTCTGTTTCTGATACATTTATATGTCCGCAGTCATTACAGTACCATACTGGTATTCTATGACCCCACCATAATTGTCTTGATATACACCAATCTTGAATGTTTTCCATCCAGTTGAAGTATGTCTTTTCAAATCTTTCTGGTATAAATTTTGTTCCTTTATTTTTAACTACTTCTATTGCAGGTTCTGCTAAAGAATCCATCTTTACATACCATTGTTTTGATATTATAGGTTCTATTACAGTACCACATCTATCGTGTGTTGATACGTTATGAGTATGATCTTTTACTTTTACTAAAAGTCCAAGTTCTTCAAGATCTTTAACCATAGCTTTTCTAGCTTCATATCTTTCAAGTCCTGCGTATTTTCCACCTTTTTCATTTATGAATCCTTTATCATCCATAACTCTTATTTCAGGAAGGTTATGTCTCTTTCCTACTTCAAAGTCATTTGGATCGTGAGCTGGTGTTATCTTAACTGCTCCTGTTCCAAATTCTATATCAACGTATTCATCTCCAACTATAGGAATTTCTCTATCTACTAATGGTAATATTAAAGTTTTTCCTATAAGATGCTTAAATCTATCATCATTTGGGTTAACTGCAACTGCTGTATCTCCAAGTAAAGTTTCTGGTCTTGTTGTAGCGATTTCTAAGAATCCACTTCCATCTTTTAATGGATAGTTTATGTGCCAGAAGTGTCCGTTTTGTTCTTCGTATTCTATTTCAGCATCAGATAAAGCTGTTTGACATTTAGGACACCAGTTAGTTATTCTATTTCCTTGGTATATAAGTCCTTCATTGTATAATTTAACGAATACATGTTTAACTGCTCTGTCTAAGTGTTCATCCATTGTGAATGCTTCTCTTGTAAAGTCAGCTGAACAACCCATCTTCTTAAGTTGAGTTCTTATTCTTTCTCTATATTCATCTGTCCATTCCCAAACTTTTTCAAGGAATGCTTCTCTTCCCATTTCTTTCTTCTTTAGACCTTGCTTTAAAAGTTCATTTTCAACTTTAACTTCTGTTGCAATTGAAGCGTGGTCTTGTCCTGGAAGCCATAAAGTTTCAAATCCTTGCATTCTCTTAAATCTTATAAGCATATCTTGAAGTGTATTATCAAGTGCATGACCTAAGTGTAATTTTCCTGTTATGTTTGGTGGTGGCATAACTATTGAATATGGTTTCTTATTTTTATCTACAACTGGTGTAAAGTATTTGTTTTCTTCCCAAGTCTTATAAATTCTTTCTTCGAATTCTTTTGGGTCATATGTCGTACTTATATTTTTTATATCTTCTGACATTAAAACTCCTCCTCTATATTTTTAATTTTAGCTAAAATTTTATTTAAAGCTAAATGTGTTTATATTAATAAAAAAGAGCTTTCATCCTAAAAAGGACGAAAGCTCGTGGTACCACCTTTATTCTTATAATGATTAAATATTTAATCATTATAAGCTCTTAATTCAAATAACGATCCTTTAAAGACCGTCTTTAGCTACTACTATTTCACTAAAGAAGCTCCGAAGCTACCTTCAAAATATCTTACTTAAAGGGCTCTCACCTAATCCCTTCTCTCTATAAAGCTTAATACTTTTACTCCTCTTCATCTTAGCCATTTACTATGTTAATTTACTTATATATGTTATAGCAATAATTATTTTTTGTCAATATTTACGATTTAATTATTTAAAGTTGCACTTGCTTCTTTAAGTGAAGTTAAATGTTCTTCATTTATTACTTCCTCTTTAATTTCTTTGTTTTCTTCTTTTAATTTCTTAAATGCAACTGAAAGCATAAGCTTAATTCTATTTACTTGGTTTACAACAGATGCACCTGGATCATAGTCTACAGCTACTATATTAGCATTTGGATAATGCTTTTTAAGTGCTTTCATCATACCTTTACCAGTTACATGGTTAGGAAGACATGCAAAAGGTTGCATACATACTATATTATCAGCACCTGACTGTATAAGTTCTATCATTTCAGCAGTTAGGAACCATCCTTCTCCTGTTTGATGACCTAATGAAAGTATATTAGATGCTAACTTTCCAAGTTCTTGTATTCTCTTTGTTGGTTCGAATCTATTACTTTCTTCTAAAGCTTTATTCATTTCTGTTCTATAGCTTTCCATATACTTCATAGCAATCATACTTAAATCTCTTGATTTTCTACTAAATCCTAAGTATTTATGCTTAAAATCAGTATCATAAGTTGAGTAGAAGAAGAAGTCTAAAAGATCAGGAACAACAGCTTCTGCCCCTTCGCTTTCTAAAAGAGCTACTATATCATTATTTGCAGTTGGATGATATTTAACTAATATTTCTCCAACAACCCCAACTCTTGGCTTTTTGATATCTAATAATTCTAATTCATCGAACTCTCTTATTATTTCTCTAATATTTCTATTAAATTCTCTCTTGCTTCCATTTTTAAGATTTTCTTTTGCAATCTTATTCCACTTTTCATGAAGCTTATTAGCTGAACCCTTAAACTTTTCATAAGGTCTTGTCTTATATAGAACTCTCATGAATAAGTCACCATAAACTAAAGCCATTAAAGCTCTCTTTATGAATTTTAATGTTATTTTAAATCCTGGTTGTTTTTCAAGTCCAACTGCATTAAGTGAAAGTATTGGTACATTTGTAAATCCTGCATTTTTAAGTGCAAGTTTTAAGAATCCAATGTAGTTAGTTGCTCTACATCCACCACCAGTTTGAGATATTATAACAGACGTATTATTTAAATCATACTTACCTGATTTTAATGCTTTTATAATTTGTCCAATTACTATTATTGATGGATAACAAGCATCATTATTTACATACTTTAATCCTTCTTCAACAGCACCTGGATCATTTTCAGGTAATATTTCTAAATTATATCCAGCTGCATTTGCTGCAACTTCAAGCATATTGAAATGTATTGGTGACATTTGTGGACATAAAATAGTATGAGTTTTTCTCATTTCTTTTGTAAATACTGGGTTCTTATATTCTATTTTATTAACTACTGGAGTGTAGTTATTTCTTTCTCTTTCTTCTATTGCCGCTTTTAATGATCTTATTCTTATTTTTGCAGCTCCTAAGTTATTTCCTTCATCAATTTTTAATACAGTATATATTTTACCTTTTTCTTCAAGTATTTCATTTACTTGATCTGTTGTAACCGCATCTAATCCACATCCAAATGAATTTAATTGAATCATCTCTAAAACTTCTGAGTCCCTAACATAAGCTGCTGCTCTATAAAGTCTTGCATGGTATGTCCATTGGTCTACAACTCTAAGTGGAGCATCTAATTTACCAAGATCTGCAACACTATCTTCTGTAAGTACTGCCATACCAAATGAAGTTATTACATCTGGAATACCATGATTTATTTCTGGATCTATATGATATGGTCTTCCTGTTAAAACAATACCTTTTTTGTTATTTTTCTTTAAGTATTCTATAACTTCTAAACCTTTATTTCTAATATCATTTTTATAATTTTCTCTTTCAGCAAACGCCTTTTTAACTGCATTTTTTGCTTCTTCATGAGTTACATTATAATGCTTAAATTCTTCAACTATTCTCTTTGCTAGAACTTTTTCATTATCTAATGAGAAGAATGGTGCAATATATTTAATATTCTTTTCTTCTAAAACATCCATATTATTTTTTATTACTTCTGGATATGATGTAACCATTGGACAGTTATAGTGGTTATTTGAATCACTAAACTCTTTCTTTTCATAAGATACACATGGATAGAATATAGTATCTACTCCATTTTCTATTAATGCCATTATATGACCATGAACAAGCTTAGCTGGATAACACGCTGATTCTGATGGTATTGTCTCTATTCCCTTTTCATAAAGCTTTTTAGATGAAACTGGTGAAGATACTACCCTAAATCCTAAATCAGTTAATAAAGTAAACCATAAAGGATAGTTTTCATACATATTTAAAACTCTTGGAATACCAATTGTTCCTCTCTTAGCTTCTTCTTTCTTTAATGGCTTATAACCAAATGTTCTCTTAAATTTATATTTATAAAGGTTTGGCATTTTATCTTGTTTAATTTGTATACCAAGACCTCTTTCACATCTATTTCCTGATATGAATTTTTCATCAGTTGAGAAAGTATTTACAGTTAAAAGACAGTTATTTCCGCAAAGTCCACATCTTCTAAATTCTGATGTCATTTCAAAGTCTTTTATCTTTTCTTTTGGAAGTATACTTGATTCTTCACCTTCTACATATCTTTCTTTAGATATAAGTGCTGCACCAAATGCTCCCATAAGACCAGCTATATCAGGTCTTACAACTTCTCTTCCTGATATTTTTTCAAAGCTTCTTAAAACAGCTTCGTTATAGAAAGTACCACCTTGAACTATTATCTTTTCTCCCATTTCCTTTTCATCTCTGATTTTAATAACTTTATATAAAGCATTTTTTATAACTGAGTATGAAAGTCCTGCTGAGATATCACCAACAGTTGCACCTTCTTTTTGAGATTGCTTAACTCTTGAGTTCATAAATACTGTACATCTTGAACCTAAATCAACAGGTGAAGTTGAGAATAATGCTTCTTTAGCGAAATCACTAACTTCCATACCTAGTGATTTACCGAATGTTTCTATAAATGAACCACATCCTGAAGAACAAGCTTCATTTAAAAGAATACTATCTATTACTCCACCTTTTATTCTTAAGCACTTCATATCTTGTCCACCAATATCAAGTATAAAGTCTACTCCTGGAAGGAAATGTTCTGCTGCTTTATAGTGCGCAATTGTTTCAATTTCTCCAAGGTCCATATGAAGCGCAGCTTTTATTAAAGCTTCTCCATATCCTGTTACTGTAGCTTTTGCAATTTTCGCATCTTTTGGAAGAGAATTATATAAATCATTCATAATTCCAACTATAGTCTTTAATGGATTACCTTCGTTACTACCATAGAATGAATATATTATTTCATTATCTTCATTTATTAAAACAACTTTTGTTGTTGTAGAACCTGCATCAATTCCTAAAAATACATTACCTTTTGCATCTTCTATTTTATTTCTTTTAGCTTTTGCTTTATCATGTCTATTTTTAAATTCTTTATATTCTTCTTCGTTTTTAAATAAAGGATCTAATCTTTCTATATTATCGTCTTTAGCATCGCTTATATTATCTACTTTTGAAACAAGATCTTTGAATGAAATTACATTCTCTTCTTCTGATAAAAGAGCAGCTCCCATTGCAACGAAAAGCTGTGAATTATCAGGGAATATTATTTCTTCTTCTTTTAAACCTAATGTTTCAATAAATCTATTTCTAAGTTCTGACAAGAAGTATAATGGACCACCTAAGAATGCTACGTTACCTTTAATTGGTTTTCCACAAGCTAGTCCACTAATTGTTTGATTAACAACTGCTTGAAGAACAGATGCAGCTATATCTTCTTTTTTAGCGCCTTCATTTATAAGTGGTTGTACGTCCGTTTTTGCAAAAACACCACATCTTGAAGCTATTGGATATATAACAGTATGTTTCTTCGCAAGTTCATTTAATCCTGAAGCATCAGTATTTAAAAGTGATGCCATCTGATCAATAAACGCTCCTGTTCCCCCAGCACATGTTCCGTTCATCCTTTGTTCTATTCCACTATTTAAATATGTTATCTTGGCATCTTCTCCACCAAGCTCTATTGCAACATCTGTTTTTGGAATTATATTTTCTATAGTTTCTGTACATGCAATAACTTCTTGGACAAATTTAACATCTAACCATTTTGAAACAGATAATCCACCAGATCCTGTAATAGTTACTGTTATTTTTCTATCTCCAAACTTGTCATAACACTCTCTCATTAAGCCTATTATTGTATTTTTTATATCTGAATAATGTCTTCTATACTCTGAAAACACTATTGAATTACTATCATTTAGTAATACTAGTTTTACTGTAGTAGAACCTACATCCAACCCCAACTTATAATTATTCATTAAATTTACACCTACTTATTACAATTTTAATACACTCTTATATATCGTTATATATGTATTATATATTAACTAGATTTCAAATCAATAATTAAAAACAAATTATCTAAAAAATTAAAATTAAATTAAGCTTTTATTAATTATTTAGTATATTTTTACCACTATATGTATATAATATAAGAACTGTGTACATACTGTAAATATAGCGAAAACAATTGTTTTCTTATTCGTAAATTTTTATAAGGAGGATTAAAATATATGAATTACTTTAGCGAAGCAAATAAACTATATAATACAAAAGAATACGAAAAAGCGATAGAGTATTATAAAAAAGCTGTCGAGTCAGATGAAAATAAAGCTTGTTCTTACTATAACTCTGGAGTATGTTTTATTAAACTTAAAAATTATGATGAAGCTATATTTATGATTAAAGAGGCTATTAAACTTCAAAGAGACAGTAAGTACTTTTTTAATCTTGGATACTGCTACGCAATGAAAGATTTAAATGATAAAGCATTAATATATTTTAATATGTCTTGGTCCTTAAATAATACAGATACAGATTGTGAAAAAGCAATAAATTTAATTTTATCAAAGAAAAAAGATTAACATAGTGAACTATGTTAATCTTTTTTTGTTACCACTCGCCTGCAATACTTTTTTCTCTATGGTCTTTATCAAAGTTTTTGTTATCAAAATAGTTTCCTGCAATATAGAATGTTGGATCTACCTTTATCCATCTATTTTCACTTTCTAAATAAACTTCATTCCATGCATGATTTATATATTCTTCTCCATTATAAGCTTCGCCCATAACAATTCTCACTTTAAGGTTAACTGCTCTGCACATTGCAGCGTAAAGGCAGGCATAATCAAAGCAAATTCCTTTTCTTTCTTCAAAAGCTGGTATTGCACCGCTATTATTTACTTTTTTGTTACTAAGAACTTCTTCTGCCTTTTTAAAATCATACTTTATATTACTTCCAACCCAAACATATAAAGATTTTGCTTTTTCTTTATCTGTTTTATCATTCTTTACAATTTCTTTAGCTTTACTATTTATTTCACTATTTGACCTAATTCCTTCATCTATAGTTACTCCATTATAGTAAATTATTTTAGATTTTGACATATCTAAAGCTACTGCACTTTTTATGTCACTTATTTTCTTCTTATCTATTAAGTTATCTAATTTATTATAAGCCTTTAGATTAGAAAAAGTATTTATTTGATATCTTGGTGCTACAAAACCATTGTAAGTTATTATAGCAATAAATATACATATAACAACTAATAATCCTCTTATAAATCCAAGAATAGAACTTACTATAAATAAGAGTCCTTTATTTCTACTAATTGTTCTATCAAAATCTATTTCTATTATTGAATTTATTATATTTAAAACTAATGTAGCTATCCATTTTATAATAAAAAATATTATTATTATAATTAATGCTTTTATTAAAAAGTTTAATGTTCTATCTAAACTTATAGAGAGAAGGAACTTTTCTACCTTGCCCTCTATATAATCATAAAATTTAAATATAGTAAAAAAACTTATAACACTAGCAATACTTGAAATTATTGCACTTGATATATAACTTATACTTCTACTTACCATTCCATCTTTAATGCTTGTAATAACCATAATTATAATTATTCCAAGTGTAATTATTTCTGCTAAACTTAGCTTCATTTTATTCTCCTTTATATTTAATAAAAACTTCCTTAATTACCTCTTTAGCAATATCATAATCATACCCTCTACCTAATAAATACCTTGTTAGTTTATTTTTAATCTTAAAATCATCATCTTCTCTTTTTGATATATTTAAATATTTTTTCTCACAAAGAATAATAGCACGTTCCATTTCATCATCTCTATCTAGTGTGCTAAATGCTTCCTCTATTAGAAGTTTATTCACACCCTTACTTATTAATGAATATCTTATTTTATTTCTACCTTGAGTTCTTATTCTATCTTTAATATACATAGAAACAAATTTAGAATCATCAATAAATCCATATTCTATTAAAAAGTTAATAGTACTATCTACTGTTTCTATATCAAACTCTTTAGCTAATAATTTATCTCTTATTTCTTTTTCCGTTTTATAACTTCTCTCTATAGTTCTAAGTGCCGATTCTTTGCATTTTGATAAATTTTCTGACTTTGAAATTTCAATAAGTTTTTCTTTATTAACTTCTTCATTAACTTTTAATCCAAACTTATATACAAGTTCCATATTTATAGAAAATGCATATTCATCATCTATATAAACATTAACTCTTTCTTTATTTCTCTTGCCAGTTTCTATTTTTGTTATTTTACTCAAATTATATCACCTTAATTTTCTCTTCTTAATATATGAATAGTTGGATTTTTTAAAACCTTTCTTGCAACATCATATACTTCTTCTTTTTCTATTTTATTAATTCTCTCCATATCATTTACGAATTCTAATAAATCTTCTTTTTCTAATTCTTGATGAAGAACATAATTGCAAAGATCTGCTGAATCTTCAAGTGTACCTATTACAGCAGTTTTATGAACTTTTTTCATTATTTCTAAATCACGTTCTTTAAATTTAATATTTTGTACTAAAATATCATTTAATACGTTATTAATTGCCTTTTTAGCTTCTTCTACATCCTCATCACTAACAGATGTATAGATATATAAACATTTTGAGTCTCTACTTATATCTAAGTGAGTAAATATGTCATAAGCTAATCCCCTATTTTCTCTAACCTCTCTAAAAAGAAGAGAATTTGCACTTTCACCTAATCTATGATTTAAAATTCTAAGTGGTAGCTCATCTTCTTTAACTAAATCATTAAATGTAAATAAGTATACTATAGTACTTTGTTCTATTTCATTTTTATAACTTGTAAATTCACCTTCTATATTATCTTCAAGTGTAATATTCTTTTCTCTCTTTTTATTACCTTTCCAATCTTTAAAATTCTCTTCTATTATTTGTAATGCTTCTTCATGTTCAAAAGAGCTTACCATAGTAATTACAGCATTACTTGGTATATAATTTTCCATATAAAATTCTACAAGTTCTTTTCTCTTGAAATTATTGACATTTTTTTCAAGTCCTATAATATCATATCTTAAATAACTTTCTTTAAATGCAAATTCATTAGTTTTTTTGAAGCTTAAATCTTCTATATCATCTTTACTAGTCCTAATTTCTGCTAAGATTACACTTCTCTCTTTTTCGATTTCGTCTTCTGGGAAATTTGAATTAACAATCATATCGGCTAATAAGATTGTTCCTTTTTTTATTTCTTCTTCAAGGCAACTTATTGTATATACAGTACAATCATAATCTGTATATGCATTATACTCTCCCCCTAAGCTTTCTAACTCTTCATTTAAAAGCTCATTACTTCTACTTTTCGTTCCCTTAAATAGCATATGTTCTATAAAGTGGCTTATCCCCTTTTCATTTTCTGATTCATACATAGCACCAATATCAATTCCAACATTAATTGAAGCTATTCTTGTATCTTTCTTTACAGTTATTACTTTTAATCCATTTTTTAAAGTTGTCTTCTTTATATCAAAATTTAATTTTATCATACCCATCTCCTATTTGTAATTTAATTACAACCTTTAATATAATATGTTTTTAAGAATAATACAATACAAAGGCCATAAACTATTTAAATATTTTAATAATTGTATATAATGTAATTAACACGTTTTTTAAAAGGGGGGATACTTAAAATGAATAAAACGATTCTTATTGTTGAAGACGAAATAAAAATTCGTTTCTTAATTAGAGATTATTTTTTAAAAGAGAATTTTAATATATTAGAAGCTTCGGATGGAGAAATAGGGTTAGATTTATTTTCAAAAGAAAAGATAGATTTAATTATACTAGATGTAATGATGCCTAAAATAGATGGTTTTACTTTCTTAGAGAAGATACGTAAAGTTTCATCTGTTCCAGTAATCCTTTTAACCGCTAAAGCTGAAGAAGAGGATAAACTTCAAGGTTATGAATTTGGAGCAGATGATTATATGACTAAACCTTTTAGTCCTAAAGTATTAGTTGCTAAAGCTAAAGCTTTACTTAAAAGAACTAGAACAGATATAGATTCAAGCTCTCAAGACTTTAATGGCCTTACAATAAATAAATTATCTCATGAAGTTAAAGTAGATAATGAAGAAATATCTCTTTCTCCTAAAGAATATGAACTTTTATTATATTTAATTTCTAATGAAGGAATTGCTCTTTCAAGAGATACAATATTAGATAATGTGTGGGGAATTGACTATTATGGTGATATTAGAACCGTCGATACTAACATTAAAAGACTTCGTGAAAAATTGCTTGATAAATCAAAATATATTGTCACAGTAAGAGGCAGTGGTTATAAATTCGAGGTGAAATAATGAGTTCAACTCTTTCAAAAAAAATATTTATATTTACATCAGTATTTCTTGTGGGCTTTATAGCTTTAACTTTAATATTTCAAACATTTATTTTTGAAGACTTTTATGAAAAAAAGAAAACTACTTCATTGATTGATGCAATAGAGAAATTTGCTTCTAAAAATTCATATGAATTTTCAGATCCTAATGCACTTTATCCTGCATTAAAAGAATTTGAAGATGACAACAATTCTAAAATAGCTATATTCTCAGTTGATGGTAAGCTTAGATACATATCAAGTAATCTTGAAAATGATAAAGAAGATATAGATATGTTAACTAACTTTTGTTCTTCAATTTTAAAAAATAATGACATATTATTTAAGCTGTTTACTACAAACAAGCCTATTGCAACTGAATTTTCTAATGGAAATAAGAAAAATATTGGTGTTGCCTCTGCAATGTCTATAAGGACAAAGGATGATTCAATTGTATTATCTGTTTCTTCTATACAACCTATAATAGAAGCTAGTAATGTAATTAATGAATTTTATGTTTATATATTTATTGGAGTACTTTTCATATGTTTAATTATTTCATCAATCTTTGCAAGTTTGGTTACTCATCCATTAAAGAAGATAAATTGTATTGCTAACAAAATGTCAAAGATGGATTTCTCTGAAAAATGTGATACTAATAGAGATGATGAAATTGGTAACCTTGCAAAAACTTTAAACTTTTTATCAGCTAACCTTCAAACTTCTCTTAAAGATTTAAAAGAAAAGAATAAAAAGCTTGAAGATGATATAGAAAAAGAACGTAAACTTGAAATGATGAGAAAAGATTTCGTTGCAAATGTAAGCCATGAACTTAAAACTCCTATTGGAATAATTGAAGGATATGCAGAGGGAATTAAAGATGGTATAGTATGTGGAGAAAATAAAGAAGAGTATCTTGAAACAATAATTGATGAATGTCAAAAGATGAGTAAGCTAGTATCTAATATGCTTGAACTTTCAAAGTTAGAATCTGGTGTTATAAAGCCACATCTTGAAGTATTTAATATCAATAGATTAATTAGTAAATTAGTAAAAACATTAAAACCTGAATGTGATGAGAGAAATTTAAAAATTTTCTTTGAACCTCATAATGATTATTCTTATATTAAAGCAGATATATTCCAAATGGAGCAAGTATTAACTAATGTATTTACTAATGCAATTAAATATACTGATGACAATAATAATATATTTATTACAATAAATTCTTACTCAGAAGATGAATTTAAAATTTCTATTTTAAATTATGGCTCAACTATTCCTGAAGGTAAGGATATTAATTTATTTGATAAATTCTATAAAGTAGATAAATCAAGAAATAGAAATAACAATAGTACTGGACTTGGTTTGTCAATAGTAAAGAATATATTAGATTTGCATGGATTTAGATATAATCTAAGAAATGTTCCGGCAGGAGTTATTTTTGAATTCTATCCAAAAAAAGCTAAAGAAATAGATGATTTCGATTCTAATGTAGAAGAATCTTAAAATTATAAAAGCTAGGCTAAAGCCTAGCTTTTATTTTATATCATTCCGCCATCAATTCTAATTACTTGACCAGTTAAATATGAAGATTCATTTGAACATAAGAAAACTACAGCATTTGCTATTTCTTCTCCCTTTCCAAACCTTCCAAGTGGAATTTCTTCTTCAAGCTCTTTTCTATCATCTTCATTTAAAAAAGCATTCATAGAAGTATCTATAACTCCTGGTGCTATTGCATTTACTCTTATATTTGAAGGTGCCATTTCTTTAGCTAAAGCTTTTGTAAATAAATTAATTCCTCCTTTAGATGAAGAATATAAAACTTCACAAGATGCTCCAACTTCGCCCCACATAGATGATATATTAACTATATTTCCACCTCTACTTAACATGTGCCCTAATGCGTGCTTAGTTACATAAAGTGTTCCAAAAAGGTTTATTCCCATTAAGTTTTTAATATCCTCTTCAGTTGAATCCATAAATAGTCCAATATTACTTATTCCAGCATTATTTACTACTATGTCTAATCTTCCAGTATTCTTTACCGTAAATTCTACAAGATCTTTAGCTTCATCAAAATTAGATACATCTGCTTTAAACTTAAGTGCAAAACCACCTTTCTCTTTTATTATATTACATGTTTCATTAGCACCTTCTTCATCTTTTGAATAATTTACAATTACTAAAGCTCCATTTTCGCTAAGCTTAATTGCAATATCTCTTCCAATACCTCTAGATGCACCTGTAACTATAGCTGATTTTCCTAATAATTTATCCATATTGTTTTTTACATGCTCCATTCTTTTAATACTCTAATAATGTTTTTATAAAACACTTTTTCTATATCATCATCTGAGAATCCTTCTTTTTTAAGACCATAATATAACTTATCCATTTCACTTGTATCTTTTATCTCAACTTCATTTTCAATTCCATCAAAGTCACTTCCAATTGATAAAACATCTATTCCACCGATATTTTTAATATGCTTTGCATGTTTTGCAATCTTTGAGACTTTAGTAATATCATCTTCTGCTACAAAATCACTACAGAAATTAAGTCCCATTACTCCACCTTTATTTGATAGTATTTTTATCATATCATCAGTTAAGTTTCTTGGATGGTTTTTTATAGCTCTAGCATTTGAATGAGTTGCTATAAATGGTTTTTTACATATTTTTGATAGGTCATAAAATCCTCCATCAGAAAGATGTGAACAGTCAGGTATTATTCCTACCCTTTCCATTTCATTAACTATTTCAATTCCCTTTTCCTTTAAACCTTTATCTTTATATTTAAAATTTACATTTGGGTATCCAATACTATTTTCATAATTCCATGTTAATGTTAGCATTCTTATACCTTTTTCATAAACGTCTAATACTTTGCTTACATCCCCTTTTAAGACTTCTCCTTCTTCAATTGAGAGAAATGCTCCAATTTTGCCATTATTATTACATTGTTTTAATTCATCTGTGTTTCTAACTATTTGTATTTTATCTTTATTTTTATCTACTTCTTTAATAAAGTTATTATACATAGAAATAAAAGCATCATATGGATCTTTCTCTTCTTCTAAATCAACAAAAAAAGCAAAAGTTTGTGCAAGTGCCCCTCCATTTTTTAATTTTTCTATATTAACTTTACATGCATCATCATTTAGTGATAAATCTTCTTTTATCATTCTGTATGCAGTATCACAATGTAAATCAATGTACTTCATTTTAATTCCTCCATAAAACTTACTTAATATATCTAAATTATAATATATTAGCTACTTATTAACAAATTTCAAATAAGCTTCTAGTTTCTCAGGTCCTGCAATAAAATTTCTTTTAATATAAAGATTATTCTCCTTTGAAACTTCAACGCTCCATTTAACAAGTGATATTAAACCCTTGTTTATTTCTATAGTAGTTATGCTGTTTGGAAATACACAAGAACCATCATTAAAATATAATCCTTCTCCTATTTTAGGAAATTTAGCTCTGTGAGTATGTCCACAAATTAAAAGCATTTTATGCTCATTTGCCCAAGCATTTAATTTCTGATCAATCTTTCCACCTTTTTTATAACTATTTGCAGGACTTGTTGGTTCCTTAAATCCAGCAATAGCCGATAAAAATCTCCATACATATCTAACTAAAAATTTACTAATAAAACTTAGTTCATCATTCATTAAATCTAATTGATGTCCATGAGTTACTATTCCTTTCTTCTCGTATGGATTAAAGTTTAATACTAGCCCCTCATGAAATTTCAAGTTATTTATCAATGTTAAAAATGAATCTCCAAATTCCTTACCAAACTTTCTAAATTTCCTCTCTTGGCTTGATCTAAAATCTTTTCTCTTTTTTATATTATCGTGATTTCCATATATCATGTACAATCTTTCATCATTATTAAATCTATTATAGATATTAAATATGTCTTTATAATTATAAGCAATATCACGACAATTTTTATTTTTCCAAAGTTCATCTCCATCTCCAACTTCAATTAAAGTAAACTCTTCTTTATAATAAAAATTTAGTGCAGCTTTATAAATATTTTTATTACCTATTAATGAATCTCCAAATCCTCCATCACCTCTATGAACATCACTTATAAAAACTAACTTTGAATCTGAATCAACTTCTACAACATCACTATTTTTTAATATCCTATATAACTTTTTCTTTCCCATATTCCCTTACACCTAAAATATTGTTTCTTTTATAATATATTCTTATATAAATTAGGTGCTAAATAATTTTCATTAGTACTTTTTTATAAAAAAAGAAGGCAAATTTTATAATCTGCCTTCTTAAATAGAATTATCTATACATTTTATGTTTTGAACTTAATTTTAAGACTCTGTTTCTTAGCTCTTCTGATCCTTCTTCTCTGCTTTCTATAACATCATTGATTATAGATGCAATTTCTTTCATATCTTCTTCATCATATCCTTTAGTTGTAACTGCTGCAGTTCCAATTCTAACACCTGATGTTACAAATGGACTCTTAGTTTCATTTGGTACAGTATTTTTATTTAAAGTAATTCCTATTGAATCTAAAAGATGTTCAGCTTCTTTTCCTGTTATATCTTTATTACTTAGATCAACTAATATTAAATGATTATCAGTTCCTCCAGATACAAGTTTAAATCCATGTTTTACAAGTTCATCGCCTAAAACTTTGCAGTTGTTTATAACTTTTTCTATATAATCTTTAAAACTTGGATCTAAAGCTTCTTTAAAACATACAGCTTTAGCTGCAATAATATGCATAAGTGGTCCACCTTGCATACCTGGGAATATATTTTTATCTAATGCCTTAGCATACTTTTCTTTGCAAAGTATCAGTCCGCCTCTTGGTCCTCTTAAAGTTTTATGAGTAGTTGTTGTTACAAAATCTGCATATTCAACAGGTGACATGTGGTATCCTGCTGCAACAAGTCCTGCAATGTGAGCCATATCTACCATGAAGTAAGCCCCAACTTCATCACATATGTCTCTAAACTTTTTAAAATCTATTTCTCTAGAATATGCACTTGCCCCTGCAACAATAAGCTTTGGTTTGCATTCTAGTGCTATTCTTCTAACTTCATCATAATCAATTACTTCAGTTTCTTTTGATACTCCATAAGATACAAAGTTAAATAATTTACCTGAAAAATTAACAGGTGATCCATGAGTTAAATGTCCTCCATGGCTTAAATCCATTCCAAGAACAGTATCTCCCGGTTCTAATATTGTAAAATATACAGCCATATTAGCTTGAGATCCTGAATGCGGTTGAACATTTGCATGTTCAGCACCAAATAATTTCTTCGCTCTCTCTCTTGCTATATCTTCTATTTCATCTACTACATAGCAACCACCATAATATCTCTTTCCTGGATACCCTTCTGCATATTTATTTGTTAAATATGATCCCATAGCTTCCATTACTGCTTCACTTGCAAAATTCTCTGATGCAATAAGTTCAATTCCATTTTCTTGTCTTTCAAGTTCTTTCTCTATAAGAGAATATACTTCGTTGTCATTTTTTGATATTTGATCAAAATTCATTTTATCACCCCAAAATTTATTTATTATTTAAGATTATAATTATTTATACATATTTTTTCAATGTTTTTAAAATAATTTTCCAATTATTCTTATTCTATTCATATTGTTTTCTACATTTAAAGAATATAAATATCATATCTGTATTATATAATAATTTTTTTATGATATAATACAATTACAATTTAATATGAGGGGTTGATGGCTTTTGGACATAAATAAATTACTACATTTATCCACCTATGCTGGTAAAGTAATGCTCCAAAGTGGTGCAGAAATATATAGGGTTGAAGAAACTATTTGCAAAATATGCGAATCTTATGATATCGATGAAGCAAGTAGCTTTGTAACACCAACAGGCATTATGGTTTCTATTTGCTACAACAATCAAACTTACTCCTTTATACAAAGGGTTACTGTAGGAGGAGTAGACTTACATAAGATTGAGCGAATAAATGACTTATCTAGGAGAATAGCCGCTATTAAACCATCTTTCGATTTAATAGAAGATGAACTTAGGGAAATAAATAATACACCAAGATATTCTTATTCATTTACGTTATTTGCGTCAGCACTTGCAGCTGGCTGTTTTTGTTACCTTTTTGGAGGTAATATTTATGATTCTATTGCTGCCTTTTTAATTGGAATAATAATAAAAATTTTAGCAATTGAATTTGAAAAAATGTCATTAAATGAATTTTTTGTTAATACAATTTGTGCAGGAGCTGCGGCCATATCTGCAATTTTGTTTTTAAATTTAGGTTTTGTAACTAATATAGATAACACTATAATAGGTGCTATTATGCTTTTAGTACCCGGACTTGCAATTACAAATGCTATTAGAGATATAATAGCTGGAGATTATTTAGCTGGAATTATAAAGACTAGCGAGGCATTTTTAGTTGCTATTGCCATTGCAGTTGGTACCGGTGGTGTTATTAGCTTTTGGCTTAATGTATTAGGAGGTGTTTAAATGATTATTTTAGAAACGCTTCTTTCATTTATAGCAACCTTTGGATTTGGTGTAATTTTTAATATACATGGAAAAAATCTTTTATTTGCTTCAATCGGTGGTGCTATCAGTTGGTTTGTATATGCACTTTCATTGAAATTTGCTTTATCTGTACCAGCATCTATGTTTATTGCCGCTGTTGCTTTTAGTATATATTCTGAAATACTTGCAAGAAAATTAAAAACACCAGTTACAACACTTGTTATAACTGCTTTAATCCCTCTTGTGCCTGGTTCTGGAATGTACTATACAATGTATCAAGTAGTAACTGGTGATGTTGATAAGGCATTAGAACTTGGTTTAAATACTCTAGCAAGTGCAGGTTCTTTAGCACTTGGAGTAATTTTTGTTTCAACAATAACTAGAAGATATTATAGCGTAAAACTTAAACTTAAAAATAAGAAAAAGCTTGAAAATTAATCAAGCTTTTTTTATTATTTTAAAATATTATTTAGTCCATTTAACTTTCTATTTAATTCTTCAATATCAACAACCTCTTCAAACTCACTTGAAGGGAATTTAATATCTTTTTTAGTTTCAATATATTTATTTAAAGCACTACTCCCTCTTGAAAATTCGCATAGTTCAACACTTAAAAGACATTCCATAAAGTATAAATCCCTAAAATCACTGTATTCTTTTAATGCATTTTTAATAGCAGTACTTTCTTCACTATAAAGACCTCTTTGATGAAGTGCTTTGATCTTATTTAGTAGTAATCTTTTATATATATTTTCATCAATATTTTTATCCTTTTTAGTTAAAGCTTTATCATAGCTCTCTATAGCTTCTTTATAATTTCCTATCTTTCCGTATTCATTTCCTAATTTAAAATAGTAATTAAGATTTTTAAAACTATCACCTAAATTAATTAAAGTGTCTATCTTCTCTTTAGTACTTTCTGAAATAGCAAATGAATGCTTATTATTTTCATAGCTGTATATTTCTATATCAGTAAATCCTATAAATTTTTCACCATAATTTTTATAAATACTTTCATATATACTATCACAAATATTCTCATTGAATCTTATATTAGATTCATTTTTAAATAATCTTAATGAGTTATAAGACATTCTTCTTTTTCCTTCTATAATTGAAATTTTTCTAATATAAAGCCCCTTTAACTCATCAACTTCATTTAAAATTTTAATAATATTTTCTTTTCCATCATCTGATAAAATCTCTTCATTATTTAAAATTAATATCCATTTAGAATTAGATTTATCAATTAAGATATTTTTATAATTACAGTTTTCCTTATAATCATATATCTTCGTATTATTAAAATTTCTTACCGCTTCTAAATTATCTTTTAAACCAATATTTAAAATATTTATTTCATCTGCTATATCTTTAATACTATCTAGTAATGACAATATATTATCGCTATCATTTTTAGCGATTATACAAACACTTAATAAAGTCTTTTTCATTATATATTCCTCCTATATTTTTCTTCTAAAATATATATGAAAAAACCTTATGTAATATTACAAAATATTTTAAACAGAAGTCTCTATTTTAAATCAATAGGAATTTATCTATATTTTACTTTTTTCCATTTTCTAACCTTTGTTCTAAATGATTTAAATGGTGCAACAGTATTAATATGAACCCACTTCCATATTGGCCAATTTGATGGAGTTGATGATGACCATTTCCTTCCCCCACTATGAAATAGTTCTTCATCTGTATAATTATTGATTAACCCTATAATTTCTTCTTCCTTTTTTATGAATTTAGTACACAATTCTTTAAGCGTAAATTTACCATATTCTTCGTAAAAACTATTATATAAACCACCAAGATTATTCCATTTATACTCTGGAGTTGGAGTTATAACAGTATATCCTTCCTGCTCTTGTCTTTCCCAACTAAGTAATAAATTCATCCATCCTAATTGATATGCAATCATTTGACTTGGAGTCCTATCGACTTCATCCAGTAATATATCTTTATCCTTTTCATCAATATCATCAAACTCTTGTATAAATAGTTTAGCACGATTTGAAATTTCTAAAATCAATTCCTGTTTACTCTGATATTCCATCATTTTTCTCTCCCTCTTTCAAATTCTCATTCACCAAATTTATACTTTATAATTTCTTTAATTTTTTCATAGTCATCCCAACTACTGCAAAATATATAAACAATACTATTCCAACTATTGTACTAAACCACCTAATATAGTCATAGTATCCCATAATACCAAGAAATATAGTAAGTACACATAATGCCACAATACCAATCCGTTGAATCAATTTCTTGTTACTAACAAGACCCATTCCAATAATAAATAATAATATTATTATCGAAAAGTGTGTTGACCATATCACACCTCCAATATTTTTATATAATGTTAATAGTATTAGTAGTAATTCAATAGCAAGTGGTACAAATGCTAATAATAATGTTAATATTCCTTTATTAACTTTTTTCATAATTAAACTCATCTCCTTTCTATTTATAAGTTAGCTTGATAGAGAACTAAATCTTAACTGTAATTATTCTTTATATTATTATTGTACATAATATATGGGTTATAATTCCAGTGAAATATAAATATAACGTCATTTTATAATGTATGAATTAAATTAGCTATTTTTTATTTAAATTGGATTATATGAATAAAAAATAAAGAGTGCCAATCATTTTTGACACTCTTAAATAGCTTTTAAGCTTCTTCTATTTTATTTTTATGATGATTATATATATAGAACGGAATTCCTATTAACATAAGTATGAATCCCCACATTACCGTTTCAGCCCCAGAACCATATATAGTCCATATTGAATAAATAAATGCTAATAGTGGAACTATAGCTCTTTTTATAAATATTTTAAACGTAAATTCCTTTTCACCCTTAAACATTAACATTATTTCAGCAGCTGATGTTAAAAGGTATATTGGTAAGAATGATAAAGTAGCTAATATTGTAATAAAAGTAAATGCTGAAACCATGCTCTTTTGGAAGTTCATGATTAAAAGAATATTTACTAAAACTGACCCCATTATTAAAGCATTAGCTGGAGTTTCATATTTTGGATGAAGTTTTCCAAAGAATTTAGGGAATACCCCATCTTCTCCTGCTGCAAAAGCCACACGAGCAGTTGATAAAAGCCATCCAATTGTTGTTCCAAGTATACATACAACTACAGCTATAGTTATTGGCTTACCAATTGATGTTCCTAAGAACTTAGTTAATATATCAGTAAGTGGTGCTTGACTGTTTGAAAGTTCTGCATTTGACATTGCTCCCATACTTGCAACACTTATTAAGATATATACTATAGCAGCAATTATCATTCCATATATTGTACTCTTCTTTACATTCTTCTCTGGATTTTTTATTTCCCCAGCAGTAACTGTTGCACTTTCAAGACCAACGAAAGCCCAAAGTGTTGATGTAGCTGCAAGTGAAACTGTTCCTAATCCTTTTCCTTCTGGTATTAAAGGTAATATGTTTGCTGGATCAAAATTAATGAATGCTACTATTATAAATATTGCAAAAAATGCAATTTTAAATACTGTAGCAACAGTTTGAAGCTTACCAGCTTTTTTTACACCTATTATATTAATAATCGTAAATATCCATAATATTGCACTAGTATATATTATTGAAGCTAATGGATCTCTTAAAGCTGGAATAACAGCTGCACTATAACTTGAAAGTGCTACTATTATAGCTGCATTTCCGATCCAAGAACCATTCCAATAAAGCCATGCACTTAAAAATCCCGTAAATTCACCAAATGCTATTTTTGTATATTGATATGCTCCTCCAGTTGTAGGATATTTTGAACCAAGGTTTGCAAAAGACATTGCAATAAGTATTGATCCTGCTGTTGTTAATACCCAAGCTATAATCGTTGCAAGTGGTCCTGATAATTGTGCTAATGTTGCAGGTAGCATAAATACTCCTGAACCTATCATGTTACCACATACAAGCATAGTGGCCATAAACAAACTAATTTCTTTTTTTAAGTTTCTTTCTTCCATGTTCCCCTCCTAAGTAAATTCGGGCAAAAAAATAAGCCCTAAAGCTATAAACTTTGAGCTTGTATAAACTTATTACAAACACAAAGATAGCTCACCACATAAGTATTGTGGCAGTTTTGCATATGTTATATACAAACCCAACATATACTCTTAAAGCATTAAGTATATATTTCGGCAATAATACCTTTTTTATTAAATCATCGTGCTTACCTCATTAATAATACTCTTTATTATTGCGACCTCTATCTTATATAAATTAATAATATTTTAATTTTCCATTAACTCAGTCAATTGTATAAGAAATATTTAAACTTGTCAATTATTTTTTAAATTTGTCTTATTATGTAAAATTATACCTATTAAATCATTTATTCAAAAAAACTTCATATTCTTTTAAAGTTAGTGCACTAAGTGTTAATAGCAAGTTCACTAGTTCATCTTATAATTTAAAAATCGTTTCAAAAAATTATTATAGAGGTGTAATTTATGAAAATTTCTCATTTATTAATTGGGAAACCATTAATGACAAAAGAGCTTAAAAATCAAAAATATAATGCATTATGGGGGCTTCCTATATTATCAAGTGATGCTATATCTTCTGTTGCATATGCAGGAGCTGCAATACTTGGTGTTTTAATCCCCTACGCAGGACTTGCATCATATAAGTACATGCTATTAGTAACAATAGCTATATTGCTTTTAATGTTCTTTTTAATATGTTCTTATAAACAAGTTATAGATTGCTATCCAACTGGAGGTGGTGCTTATATAGTTGCCAAAGATAACTTTGGAACAAAAGCTAGTTTACTTGCAGCATCAGCTTTAATAGTAGATTATATACTAACTGTTGCAGTTAGTAGTACTGCAAGTTGTGATGCTATAACATCAGCATTCCCGGTTCTTTCTAAATACAAAATTATTATTACAATAGTACTTATATTATTTTTAACTATTGGAAACTTACGTGGTATTAGAGAATCTTCAAAACTATTTGGTATTCCTACTTATCTTTTCGCAATTTCTATTATTTTTATGATAGTGGTTGGTATTATAAAAGTTAAAGTTTTAGGATATACTCCAAAACCAATATATGCACTACCAAGTTTCTCTAAAGACATAACAGCTTTAGTATTTCTAAAAGCTTTTGCTTCAGGTTGTACAGCGTTAACTGGAATTGAAGCTGTTAGTAATGCTGTTCCTGCTTTTAAGGAGCCATCACAAAAGAATGCAAAACATGTTTTATATTTCTTAGGATTATTAGTATTTTTAATACTTGGTGGATTATCATATCTATCAACATTATATTATACAGTTCCTAATGAATCTCAGACTTTAATATCTCAAATGGCAACTGAAATCTTTGGAAATAATATTTTTTATTATATAATTCAGTTTACAACAGCAATAATATTACTTATGGCTGCAAATACTGCGTTTTCTGGCCTTCCTCTTCTTTGGTCAATAATATCAAAGGATGGATTTGCGCCAAGACAATTAGGTAATGTAGGAAGAAGACTTAGTTATTCAAATGGTATTATTTTATTATCAACAATTTCAATATTATTAGTTGTTATATTTAAAGGAGATTTAGAACTATTATTACCACTTTACGCTATAGGTGTATTCATATCTTTTACAGTTTCTCAAAGTGGTATGTTAGTTAAATGGCATAGATCAAAGCCAAAGGGATGGAGACATAAAGCATTTGTAAATGGTATTGGCCTTGTAGTAAGTGCCTTTACTTTAATTGTAATTACTGTTTCAAAATTTACTCATGGTGCTTGGATTATATGTATTATAATTCCTATACTAGTCTTTAGTATGCTTAGAGTTAAAAAGTATTACGACTATGCATATAACCAATTAAAAATTAATTCTGGTGAAAATATAACTGAATATGCAAAAGTTCCTCATAAAAATCATACAGTATTACTTATAGATTCTCTTAATAAGAGTTTTGTAAAATGTTATAACTATGCTAAAACTCTTCAAAGCGATATAACTATAGTTCACGTATCAACTGATCCTAATAAGGATATTAAACTTTCACAAAGTTTAAATAATTTTGGAATTAATGAGGAAATAACATTCCTGCCAGCTCCTTATAGAGAGATTCGTACAACATTTTGTAAGTTTCTTCAAAAGATGAGTAGTGAGACTTGGAAGGATGATAAGATAACAGTTGTTTTCCCACAACTTATTTCCAGTCATATTCATGATAATTTTCTTCATAATCAACTTACTTTAATTATGAGGACTTCACTACTTACTCAAAAACATATTGCAATTGTAACGATACCTTATATCATTAAATAATAAAAAAGGTCAATTTTTACTAAACGTAAAAGTTGACCTTTTTATAATATAATTTTACTTAAGCTTCCCCTAAACTTTATCTATGTAATACTTACTTATATAAATACCCCTTATACAATTTAACATTATAAAAGTTATGCTTAAGTAAAATTTATTAACTAAACTTCTTGTGCTACCTTTAATATCTTTTTTACATTTGAATATCCAACAAAACTTAAAACTATCATTGGTATAACAAAAGGTATATACATTAAGAATAAAACTCCTGCAACTGAATATAATATTCCACCTGTCAGTGCAAATCCAGCTTTATTATTTAAAGCTCCTATTAAATTAAATATAGTTGCAAGTACTACGCAAATCATATGTGGTGTAACAAGTGCTGTTGCTATAGCTCCTCCAACTGCCTCTGCATCAGATGAAGCACTAGACATAGCTCCGCCAAAATTAACTATTAAAAATATTGAATATAATACCCCAAGTATAGCTGATATAATTAATACTTTACTTCTTTTCTTCATATTAAATTCCTCCTAAAAACAATTCATATTTGCTATGGTTTTATTATAGGTTTTATTTAATATGCTTTGGTCTGCTTAGAGCATACAAATTAAAAATTAAAATTTTGACATATCATTTAATAATCCAAAAATTATAAATATTAAAATGCTATATAATATATATCCAAGTAAATTTATTATTCTATTATTACTTTTTATAAATGGGAACTTTTCTTTTATACCTAAAAAATTAGAGTATAAAAGAATAAGTAACAAAATTAAAATTACCATAGATGCATTCTCTAATATTTCATTTTTAACACCTTCTGTTTCTTTTTCTATAAAAAATGTTGATATTAAAAATACGTATGTTAAAATAGCTAAAGCAGCTTTCCATTTCTTTCCCGTTCTAAATCCTGGAATAACTTTATAAAAGTTTTTAATCGTTATTTTTTCTTTCTCTTTTTCATTTTTAACTTTTGTATCTTTTATTATTAGCTTATTTGCTTTTTCTTTTAAGTTAGAAATTTTCTCGTTTATATTTAAATCTTTTTTATTTTTTAGAGCATTCTTTTTATCTTTAATTTTGTTTTTATAGGACATTTCATTTATTAAAACATTACCTGAATTATTTTTTATTTTTAAAAGGTCTTCTTTTAAATCTATGACTTTTTGATATCTGTCATTTGGTGAAAACTCTGTACATTTTTTAATTATAGCGCCTAATTTGCCCTTATTTAATTTATTTTTTGGATACTCCCCTGTTGTTAATACATTCATAAGGATTCCAGTAGAATATATATCGCTTCTTTCGTCAGTTTGGATAAATCCAAATTGCTCTGGTGGTGCATATTCTTCAGTTCCTTGTATTACCGTATCTTCACTTTTGTTTTCTTTATATTCACGAGATACATCAAAATCAATTAATTTTAAAATATTATCATTGCTTATAATTATATTAGAAGGTTTTATATCCCTATGTATTACTTTTGGATTTAGATTATGTAACTTATCTAATGTATCACACAAAGTTATTATATAATCTATTACCATATCTTCCTTTATGATACCTTCTCTATCTAAAATCTCTTTTAATGTATCTCCATTAATATATTCTTCTATAACAATCAAAGCATTATCGTCTTCAAATATGTCGTATATCTTTGGTATATTTTTTAGATTTTTTTCTTTTAATACTTCATATATTCTAAAATTATAATTAGTCAAAACTTTCTTTATATATATTTTGCTATCCACTTTATTTCTAACTAAGTATATTTTACTCTTTTTATTTTCATTTAATTTAGTTAATTCTTCATAGCAAGAAAGTTTAAATTCCATAATTAAACTATCCATGGTATTTTCCCCTTATTTATATTGATTTTCTACATAGGGAATTATATCATATAACTTGTACCCTAAACAATTTAACAGAAATATTAAGGAGTGAATACTTACGTGAATGAAAAGAGTACTTCTGAATTATTAGATATACTTAAAGAGACAAAAAATATTGAAGAGTTTGAAGAATATTTAAACTCAATAGATACTATTAAATATACGGATTTTTCAAAATATATTTTAGAAAAATGTGCCGAAAAAGGAATAAAGAAAAGCAAATTAATAGCTGATTCTGATATTAATAGAACTTATGGATATCAAATTTTAAATGGCGATAAAAACCCAAGCAGAGATAAGATAATTAAACTTTGTATTGGTGCTAAATTAAATTTAGAAGAAACTGAAAGAGCTTTAGCTATTGCTAAAGTAGGTAAACTTTATGCTAAAAATCTTAGAGATAGTGCTATAATTTTTGCTATTAATAAAGGATTAAATGTTTTAGATACAAATGAATTTTTATATAATTTAAATGAAGATTTTGTTTTAGAAGACTAAAATATATAACTAAAGTAGGCGTAGCTTTACTGCCACGCCTTCAAAATTAAAATGCATTGAACCTTTTTACACTTTTAATTTCCTTATGCATTTTATAACTATTCATTTTTAACCTAACTAAAAGTTTTACAAACTGTAATTTATATAAAAATATTTAATGGACACTACCATATAAATTTAATATTACACATCCAGCTACTACTAATATAATACCCAGAATCCCCATTCCAGTAATTCCTTGTTTAAAAATAAATACAGATATTAAAGTTGATACAACTATTCCTACACCACACCATGTGGCATATGCTATACTAAGATTTAAATTTAGCAATGCTCTTGATAGACAAAAGAAACAAGCTATATATAATAAAACGCAAGAAATTGTAGGATAAAATTTTGTAAATCCTTCTGAATAATTCAAAACCATAGTTGCTACTAATTCTAATATAATAGCAGCCGCTAAAAATAAATAAGCCATACTTTTTACCTTCTTTCTATATAAATTTTTAATTAATCTATCTTAACCAATCCATATTTTATCATGGAGATATATTAAAGTCACTTTATTCTTTCCTTTAAGAATTAAATCATCTCTTATTTATTGCAATGGAAAAGGACACCTTTTAAGTGTCCTAATCTATAGATATATCTCTTTTTCCGATAATTTAGTATTCCCTTTCTTTTATATACTAAAACTATTCCGTCTTAGTTTCTATATTTTCATCCTTATTTAATTCTTCTTCGCCGTTATCTGTTATTTCTTCTTCTTTTAAGATTTTATTTAATATAAGTGCAACTATTGTACCAGTTGATATTCCTGATGAAAATACCATCTTTAATCCTTCTGGTAATTGACCTATAAATTCTGGTCTAAATGTTACTCCAAGTCCTAATCCAATTGAAGTTGCAATTATTAATAAATTTCTATTGTTTATCTTAACTGTACTTAATGTTTTAATACCTGCAGCTGCAATAGTTCCAAACATTACAATTCCAACACCACCTAAAACTGGTTGAGGTATTATATTTATAAGAGCTGCAAATTTAGGGAAAAATCCAAGTCCAATAAGTAATACACCCGCCATTATAGCAACTGATCTACTTGCATTTTTAGTTAACGGTATTAATCCTACATTTTGACTGAAAGTTGTATTTGGGAAAGCTCCAAGTACTCCAGCAATCATACTTCCAGCACCATCTGCTAATACTCCTCTTCCAACTATTTTATCATTTACTTCTACTTTTGAAACTTCACAAATTGATGCTAAACATCCAACAGTTTCAATTGTAGTAACAAAATACGCTGGTATAAATGTTAAAACATATTTAATATCAAATTCTACTCCATATTTTAATATGTTAGGAAAAGCAAATAAAGCTGATTCTCTAACTAGTGTAAAGTCAACCATTCCAAGTGGAATACATAGTATATAACCTATTGCCATACCTATTAATACAGATGCACTACTTACCATACCTTTTCCGTATCTATTTAAAAGAAGTGTTATTATAAGTACTATCATTGCTATTGAAACATTTTTTAAACTTCCATAGTCTGCACTACCAGTTCCGCCAGCCGCCCAATCCATTGATACTGGAAGTAAAGTAAGACCTATTAGACATACAACTGTACCTGTAACTAGTGGTGGAAATAATTTCATTAGTGGTTTTATAAAATAACTTAATACAACTTCTGAAATTGATCCAAGTATTGTGGCTCCAATTATTCCGGGAAGTCCTGCTACCCCTCCAACTGCAATTGCAGGTGCAACGAAAGTAAAGTCTGTCCCCATAATACATGGTACTCTAGCTCCAAATGGACCTATTCCTTTTGATTGTATTACTGTAGCTATTCCTGATGTTAATATTGATGCACTCAGTACTGCTGTTGAAGTCATACCATCAAATCCAAGTGCACTTGATATTACAAGTGGAACTGCTATAATTCCTCCAAACGCTGCAAATATGTTCTGAAACCCCAATAATATTTGCACACCTATGCTTGGTTTATCATTAATACCATACATAAGTTCTGAGTTTAAATTGTTTTTTTTGTTTTTTCCCATCCTTAATCATTCCCTTTAAACATATTTATCATCTGCTCTGGTCTATGTATATTAGGGATAAAATAAAAAACACCTCAAATAAAATTTGAGGTGAAGATATTTTAACAATAGAAAATACTAGTTATTAAAATTTCGTTCCCTCGTAGTCTGCTAATTTACGGCTAGCAGGTAGAAACTTCCGGACCCTATTTCCGATTATATACGAGCAGTTTTTATGATATATTGAGATTATATCATAAATTCGACACATTGCAACTAATATCTTTTATTTTTATATCTCATCATCTGTGATTCTTCCGTCAGATGTGCTTATTGGTATAGCATCTCCTAAAAAAGTTGGTTCAGGTTTTATTATATTAGTATACATAAAATCTTTTATCTTTGCTAAATTTTCTCTCTTTTTATAATTATCGATATATATATAATTTCTTTTGTCTGCATTAACACCATAAGCTTCTATTCCCATTTTATCTGCAATATATAAAGCTCTTGGAAGATGATATTCATTAGTAACTATTATTGCCTTTTTCACTTTAAATATTTCTTTAGCTCTATACATAGTTTCATAAGTAGAAAACCCTGCATGATCTAAAAATATATTTTCTTCTTTTATATTTTCATGGTCCATAATATAATCTTTCATTGCTCCAACTTCGTTGTATCCAATTTTACCATGATCTCCACTTAATAAAAATTTACTACTTCCACTATTCTTATAAACTTCTAATGCAGTCTCTAACCTATCAACTAATATGTCACTTGCTACTCCATTATCGTCTACCCCTGCACCAAGTACAATTATTGCGTCAGCATCTTTTGGTAAATTTTTATCATTAACTATTTTGCCCATACTTTTTTTATTTATTACACTTATTGAATATATAGAACTCCCACATATAATTATTGAGAAAATAATTACTAATCCCAAAACCCTAATTGTCCACTTTTTTATTTTATTATTCATATTAATCTATAAATCCCTTTCCATACGACTTAATTATTATATTTAATAAGGCATTATTTTCTTTTTGTTCATTTGTTTTTTTTATTTATTAAATGTATAATTTTTTATATACTTTTTTTATACTTTAAAGGAGGAATTATGCCTAGTTTAATATTAGAAGGAGGCACCTTTAGACCAATATTTACTGCTGGTATATTAGATGCACTCTTAGATAACGATATAATTTTCCCATATTGCATTGGAGTTTCTGCCGGTATTTGTAACGCATTTTCTTATATTTCCAAACAACGTGGAAGAAATTTAGAAATTATAAAGCAATATAGAAATGATAAGCGTTACATTGGATTTAGAAACTTTCTAAAATGTAAAAGTCTTTTTGGTTTAGATTTCGTTTTTGATGAAATACCAAATAAACTCAATCCATTTGATATGGATACCCTTTCAAAATATGATGGTAAACTACTAGTTGGAGTTACAAATGCTGAAACTGGTAAAACAGAATATTTGGATGGTAAAAAAATAGATGAAAAATCTACTATGCTTAGAGCAACTTGTGCTATACCACTATTTTTCCCTACAATAAAAGTTAACGATAAGTATTATTATGATGGTGGACTTTGTGATCCTATTCCGATAAAAAAAGCCATTGCTGATGGGAATGATAAACATTTAATTATACTTACTCGTCCTGAAAGTTATAGAAAAAAATTAGGGAAAGGTAATATTTTAGCATCAAAGCTACTTTGCAGAAAATATTCTAACTTAAAAAATGCATTTTTAACAAGACATAATCACTATAATAAAACAGTTCGTTTTTGTGAAGAACTTGAAAAGTCTGGTAATGCAATTATTTTAAGACCATCTGAAAGTCAAGCAATTGATAGTTTTGAAAAAGATGTAAATAAGCTAAAAGAAGCCTATGATAATGGCTATAAACTTGCAATTGAAAGACTTGATGATATCAAAAAATTATTTGAAGAATGTATATAATGCAATTTTCAAATAATTTATTTATCCTTAATAAGAAGAAATATTAATTTATTTCTTCTTATTTTTTCTTATAAAATAATTAAATATAGTTGCACCTAATACTAAACCAGCACCACCTAATGCTATATTCTTTTTATTTATTTTACTATTTTTAATTTCCACTTTCTCTAAATGACTATCTCCTAATCTGTTATAATCATCATATAACCTCTTTAATGTGTTGAATTTTTCTTTAGAAAAGTTTTTCATAAGTTTTACTGTGAATTTATCTATATATTGTCCTAAGCTTTCATTAGGTCTTCTTGCAATAATTTCACCATTATCAGGTTCAAATATATCATTTTCGAAAGCTTCTTTTTCAAGTCTGCTTAAAATAGCTTCATTATCATTCCATAATAATGAGTTTATTAATTTTTCTCTAAGTTCTATTGTTTCTCTATTCATATAAATTCCTCCGTAGTTATTTATCTTATATTTTAGCTTGTACATTATTTGTATCCATTATACTATTAAAATTCCTTTTTAAAATGTAAAATTAACTAAATTTTGTTTACAAAATTATTAAATAGCAATAATGTATTAAATTTTACAATTAAAACTCTACTTATTTTTAATAAATTAGTATAAACTCACACAATATGATATTATAAAGACACTATGCTTAAATAGAAAGGTTAGATTAAATGAATTTTAAAGAACTTATTAAAAATGATGACATAATAAAAGTATTAAATAAAATGGGAGTTAAAGAGCCAACTCCAATTCAACAAGAAAGTATTCCTTTCATATTAAATGGAAAGGATGTTATTGCAGAAGCTCAAACAGGTACAGGGAAAACACTCTCCTTCTTACTTCCACTATTTTTAAATATAAAAGAAAATGATAAGAATGTACAAGGACTAATTATATCTCCAACAAGAGAACTTGCAATACAGATAACAGAAGAAGCTAATAAATTAAAAGAAGGTAAAGATATAAACATTTTATCTATATACGGTGGTCAAGATATCAATAGACAGCTAAAAAAACTTAAAGGTGGAATACAACTTGTTATTGCTACCCCTGGTAGATTATTAGACCATTTAAAAAAAGGAACTATTACTCTTTCAAAACTTAAAACTTTAGTTTTAGATGAAGCAGATCAAATGCTATTTATGGGATTTAGAAACGAAATTGACTCTATTATGAAAGAAACACCTAAGAAACATCAAGTTTTATGTTTCTCTGCGACTATAGATTCTAAAGTTAAAAAATTAGCGTATAGATATATGAATGATCCAGTATCTATATCTATAGAAAAAGAACAAGTAACTCTTGAAAATATAAAACAAGAAGTAGTTGAAACAACAGATAGATGGAAGTTTGATTCACTATGTAAGGTATTAGATCAAGATAATCCTTTTATGGCGATTATTTTTTGTAGAACAAAAAGAAGAGTTGATAAACTAGAAGAAGAGTTATATCAAAAAGGCTATAATTGCAAAAAGATTCATAGTGATATACCTCAACCCAAACGTGAAAGAATAATGAAATCTTTTAGAAATGCAGATATTCAATATTTAATAGCTACAGATGTTGCAGCTCGTGGATTAGATGTAACTGGAGTTACTCATGTTTATAATTATGATATACCGGAAAATGTTGAAGGATATATACATCGTATAGGAAGAACTGGAAGAGCTAAAGAATCTGGTTACACTTGCCTATTTATAGATCCTAAAAATTCAAATATGTTAAAACAAATAGAAGAAACTATAGAATATAAAATTCCTAAAAGAGATTTATAAAACAATATAAAAAGAGGTTACATAAGTTAAGATTTTAATCTTATATTTATGTAGCCTATTTTTAATACTATAATTCTTGTTGATTCATAAATGATTCTAAGTCTTGGTAATTACTCTTAGCAAAGTCTAAGAATGTATCTTCATCTATTTCTTTAAATTCTCTACTATTAACTACAACTAAATCTCTCATTACAAGGTTAACATCAATTTTAGAAACGACTTTAACAATATTAGCTGCTGTTAGAACATTTAATATTCCCTCACAGTCTTTTTTGTTGTTTATTATCGCATTGTTTGATTTTGGTAATGTTTCTTTATAATCTAACGTAACACATTTATAGAATTCCCCATACTCATCGTATAACTCTAATGCCATGTTATTTGTATCTAAATATCTTTCCATAACACAAGTTAAGTTTAAACCATCCCATTGGATTTTCTTACTAAATGTTCTTATGTTCACCATAATCATATCTCCTTTCCTTACAACAATTTATTATATAACTCTTATAATAATTGCTAAAATTGTCCTTACTGTTTCTTTATTATACACTAAAAGCCAAAGTTTGAAAAATACTTTCTCTTCTTATAATTGATAAAAATAAAAAATTTTATAAAAACAATTTAATTTTTTTATTAAATTTATTAAAAATAGCTTTATATGTATTAATATGATAAGTCTTCCTTCTTTCGACCACTTACATGTATTAAAAAATTTTTTTCTGCTAATAATATGTTAGAGATTAATTTTAAGGAGAGATTTTTATGTCAAGCACAACAGGCGTTGTAAAATGGTTTAATGAAGAAAAAGGATATGGATTTATATCATGTGATGATGGTAATGATGTCTTTGTTCATTATTCACAAGTTAAAGAACAAGGAAATAATAAAGATTTACATGAAGGAGAAAATGTTACCTTTGATATTGAAGAAGGTAAAAAAGGTCCTATGGCTGTAAATGTTCAAAAAATGTAATAATTAAATTACATAATAAAAAGAAGTGATATAATATATCACTTCTTTTTTATTACTTTTCAGCACATAATTTAACTATATTAATTATTGTTTCTACAGCTTTTTCCATTGATTCTATTGCTATATATTCATATCTTCCGTGGAAGTTTTCTCCGCCTGTAAACATATTTGGAGTTAAAAGTCCCATAAATGATAATCTAGCACCATCTGTTCCTCCTCTTATTGGAACTATATTAGGTGTAATATCTGACATCTCCATAGCCTTTTTAGCAATATCAACTATATACATATGTGGCTCTATCATTTCTTTCATATTTCTATATTGATCTTTAATTTCAACATTTACTGTATCTTTTCCATAAATACTATTTAATTTTTCTTTAGCATTTATAAATTCTTCTTTTCTTCTATCGAACTCTTTACTATCAAAATCTCTAATAATAAATGACATTTCTGTATTTTCTACAGTTCCATTTATACTCATAAGATGAGAGAAACCTTCATATCCTTCAGTCTTTTCTGGGACTTCATTTAGAGGAAGCATATTTAAGAATTCATGTGCTACTAATGTTGAATTAATCATTTTATTTTTAGCACTACCTGGATGAACATTTTTACCCTTTATTACAACTTTAGCACCTGCTGCATTAAAGTTTTCATATTCAAGTTCTCCTAATGCTCCACCATCTACAGTGTAAGCAAAATCTGCATCAAATCCTTTAACATTAAAGTGGTCTGCACCTTCACCAATTTCTTCATCTGGAGTAAATCCTACCTTTATGTCTCCATGTTTAATTTCTGGATGATTTATTAAATATTCCATTGCAGTTATTATTTCTGAAACCCCTGCCTTATCATCAGCACCTAAAAGTGTTGTTCCATCAGTTGTTATTAATGTTTTACCAACATAATTTTTAAGCTCTGGAAGTTCTTTTGGGTCTAATTTAATATTTAATTCTTCATTCAGTGTAACAATTCCCCCATCATAATTTTCTACAATTTGAGGTTTTACATTACGGCCACTCATATCTGGTGCCGTATCCATATGAGATATAAATCCTACTGTTGGAACCTTTTTATCAATATTTCCTTTTACTGTTCCATACACATATCCAAATTCATCAATTCTAACATCTTGAAGTCCTATAGACTTTAATTCTTCTACTAAAATTTTTCCAAGTTCTAATTGTCCTTTTGTACTTGGAGTTGTTCTTGTTTCTTCATCTGATTTAGTATCAACCTTTACGTATTCTAAAAATCTTTCATGAACTTTCTTCATGCTATCACTCCTTTATAACTACCATCATATGGTTATATTATACAACAATTAATACAATAATAACTATACAGTTATTAGTTACTATTTTGTTAACAAATAGACTATAAATTTATTAATTTACTTTTTTGATATATATTTGTTTCCTTTTATATAAAATCTCCATGGAAAATCTTTTGCTTCTTCTGCATAATCTATTCCTATTCTTGTAGTTTCAACTATCTCAAAGTCTTCCTCATCCCCATTTGTTATATACATATCTCCTTTTTCGTATAATTTCTTATAATTAAATTCTCTATCTATACTTAAGGCTTTACAAAGCTTTCCTGGTCCATTTGTAAGTGATAGTTTTTGCGCTTTTGTAAGACTTTCATAATCTTTATTAAATCTTATATTTGAAAGATAATTAAATTCATTTAGTGGTTCTAATGCTCTTATAAGAACCCCTTCCCCTTCATCTTTAGCTCCTGAAATTACATTCATACAATTATACATTCCATATATAAGATAAACATAAGCTATCCCACCTTCATGGAATAAAGGCTCAGTTCTCTTAGTTCTTCTTCCGTTATATGCATGAGATGCTTTATCTATTTTTCCTATATAGCTTTCTGTTTCTACTATTTTGCATTTTATTATTTTACCATCCACTTCTCTAACTAATATTTTACCAAGTAAATCTTTGGCTAAATCTAAGGCACCTTTTTTAAAATAACTCTTATCTAAACACATATTCATGATACCTCCTATCTCTGAACATTAATTACAAACAGTTATATATCTTTTAAAATTATTTTTAGTAACATATCCTCTATCTATTATTTTAAATCCTTGATTCTCTATTATTTTATCCATATTCTCTGAACTAATAATAACTGCTTCTTTAGATATATCTCTAGATTTTTTTATTATATTTATTTGTTCCTCTCTTGTTGTTTTAGTAAATAATCCATATGGCAAATCAATTATAGCTACATCATACTTGTTATTTATATTATTCATATCTCCCTTTACTATCTTTATATCATAGTTTAATGCTTTAAGATTTTCTTTCGCGTTACATGCAATTTGTGGATTTATTTCATATCCTGTTATATCTACTCCCATAGAAAGGCCTTCAATTACAACAGTTCCTACACCACAGCAAGGATCTATTACTTTCTTATTTACATTTTCACCGACTGCAATATTTACTAAAGCTCTAGCAACTCTAATACTTAATGCATTTGAATATGAATGTGGTTTTTTATCATGACTGTGCCAAATACAATCATTTTTTCTATAAATGCCAAACACCCATTTACCTTCAATTTTTATAACTCCAAGTACTATTTTTGCATTATGTATATCTACATTTCCTTTAACTGATAAACCAATTTCCTTCATTGCAGAGAGTCTCTCACTATAAGTTGCCTCATTTTTCTTAAGCCTTATAAAATTAACTTTAAACTCAGGAAACTCTAAAGAATCTTTTACTATACAATCTATTATTTCTTCTAAAGAATCCTTTTTATAAATAATTTCTATACACTCTTTAATAAATGGACTTCTTGATGGATTTATAATTTCTTCTGAAAATAAATATTTACTTTTTATATCTACATTAAATATTCTTCTCATCTCAAGCTTACATAATTCCTCTTCACCCTCTGGATAATTAAGTATATAAAGGCACTCTTTTTTATTTTCTTTATTCATATATTATTCTCCTAAATTTAAATTAACTTTCTCTTAGCTTTTGAACTTCTTCTAGAGTCAGATATCTAAATTTTCCTGTATCTAAATCATCTAAATTTATATTCATTATTCTAATTCTTTTAAGCTTTGTAACTTTATAGCCAAAGGCTCCGCTCATTTTTCTTATTTGTCTATTTAACCCTTGAGTTAATACTATATTAAATGTATCATCACTTAATCTTGTAACTTTACATGGTCTAGTTTTTTCTCTATATCCTATATCAACTCCATTTGACATATTTTCTATAAACTCCTCATCAAAAGGTTTATCTAATTTAACAACATATTCTTTTTCATGCTCATTTTCTGATTCTAGGATTTTGTTTGCAAGATCTCCATCATTAGTCATAATTATAAGCCCTTCTGATTCTTTATCTAATCTACCGACGGGAAATATATAATCTTTATAATTCATAAAGTCTATTATATTGTCTTTAACTTCATTAGATGCAGTGCATGTTATTCCAGTTGGTTTATTAAGAGCAATATAAATTTTTTCCTTATGTTTTATTCTTTCATTATCGAGTAATATTATATCTTCTTCCTCAACCCATTGCCCTTTAATGCAAGGCTCTCCATTTACTATTACTCTATTTTCTTCAATTAATTTATTTGCAGCCTTTCTAGAACAAATTCCATAATTACTAAAAAGTTTATTTATCCTCATTTATTAAAGTCCTTCCATCTTGTTATTAATATTTACTATAATTTATTAAGTTCATTTTGTATTTTATTTAGTTCATTTTTAATATTAAATATACTTGATTTTATATTATTTAAATTTATTTTCTCTATATCACTATCTATATCATTAGATTTTTCTAAGTTAATATCACTTATTTCTTTAAGAAAATCATTTTTATTTATTAATCTTGAGATTATTTTATCTTCTTTAAATTCATTGAAGACATTAACTATTTCATTTATAGTATCCTCTTCTAATACTGTTATATCATTTAAAAACTTTCCCTTATCTCTTACATCAATAAATAATATTTCTTCTTCTTTTCTATCCTTTTTTACTATAATTAAATTAGCATTATCTTTATTTCCATACATCATTTTTTTAGGTAGAAATATAACTGAATGAATTAAATTATCTTCTAAAAGAATTTTATTAATATTTATACTTTTTTTAAATCTTATAGGTAATGGTTCTATTATAATAGCTATTCCATTTTTATTTAAACTCTTTATTATATTAGTTATGAATTTATAATCTTCATCTCTCTTTATAGTTATATCTTTATAAAATCTATTAAAATCATCGTTTTCTTTTGCATAGTTATACTCCAAATCTTTAATAGTAAATGGAAGATTGTTAACTATACAATCAAATGTCATTAATTTATTTTTATGTAATTTCAATGGACTCGTTATTATATCTCCTTCATAAATATTTTTAGCATCTTTTCCTCTTCCCTCAATTATTAATAGCATTTTACATATTTTTATTAAGTTTATATCTACATCTTGCCCATATATAATAGAATTTTTATTATTTCTACACACTTCTGTTATCATCATGCCTGTCCCTACAGTAGGGTCGTATATTGTTTTATAATTTACGTTACTTAAAAGTTCTCTTATTAAAATATTTAAATTGTCTGTAGTATTTATATTTAAATTAACATTTTTATATAAATAGTTAATGCAAGTTCTAAACTCTTTATCTTTTGGAATATCTTCATTAAACTTTTCCATATATTCTAATGTTTTTGCCATTATATCATTATCAAAATCTCTCATTCTAAATAAATCATTTATAACTTCTTGTACTTCATTGCTTCCTTCTAGAATACCTTTTAACTTATTAAAAAAATTATTTCTAGAAATTTTTAATATATCATTTTTAGCATTATTTTTTATTAATTTTAAAAACACAAGCTCTAAGGCTACTTTCCTTGCTACATCAATATTAAAATACTCGCTAAATATACTCATTAATCCGTCCATATAACTATTAACGTATTCTTCTACATTTATCATTTCTATCTCATATCCTTATTTAAAACTTTTACCTAAATTAATTTAAGCCTATATAAAAATAGTAATATATTAAAAATAATTAAGTCAATGTCTTTAAACTATTTAAAACTAATAAAAGCTGCATTAAATTGCAGCTTTTAACTCTATTTATATATTAAAATATTTTTTAAACTTTTCCATCCATTCTATATCCCAATTCAGTTCTTTACATAAGCAATATAGCTCATCTTCATCATTTATGCCTCTTTTAGTTATTATTTCATGAGTTCCTTTATTTACAATAAGTCCATTTTCTATATCATCTGCTATATCTTTAAAAAGCGCATAACTTCTTATATGAGAAAACTCTGCAGTTTTTTTAATTAATTTTTCTCCTGTCAGCTCATCTTTTCTTATTTTATATTTACGTATTCTTTTATTTTTAAGATTTTTTCTACTATCTTGTATTTGTTTTATATAGGTTGTCCTAATATTTTCTGCTGTATCTGAATCTCTTATTGCTTTATATATTTTTTCTGAATACTTCAAGTATTCTTTTCTTCTTCCTACGCCCTCTTTTTGTATAAATTCATCTAATATTTTACCAATTTCGTAAGCTCTAAAATACTCTTTTCCAGCAATACTTGTCCTGCTACTATCCGGTATATCCTTTAACACATATTTTGCTGTTGATTTATTGGTCCTAAGTATACCATCTATTCTGCTTTTTTCAATCCACATTATACCCATACTATCTATATAAGTACAATTATTCCATGCATTTTTCACACTACTTCTTCCCGTTTTTGTTGTATTTTTAGGATCTTCTGGAATATTATATTCCATATTCTTTACGGCTATTTCAAAAGGTACTATAGATGTTTCTTTTTTCATTACGAAATCATATCCTCATATAATTGATTTAATTTTGCAACTGCGCAAGCAGCCTCTTCATGTTTACATTTATCTGGATGAAGCTTCTTTGCTATATTATCTCTCCATTTTTTTGCTACCTTTTTATCAGAGTAACATTCCCTAGTTATTTTAAGTTTATTTGCCCTTTCTTTTCCGTCTAATTCAAGTAAATAAAATATATATTCATACTCATCACATATAAAATACTTACTACTTTCGTCTTCACTTATCTCTTTAGTTTCTATTGTGCTTATTTCATTTTTACTTACAGTAAATTCATTTAAAAACTCTCTAAATGCTACAATTTTATCAAATAGTCCTTTCCAACTATTACTGGTTATTTTTATCATTTCATTTATATTTTTATCTTTACACTTCTTTTTCTTAAAAAATTCCTTAATATCCTTATTAATTTCTATTCTAGCATTTTTAAGAGTTTTGAAATTCCTTAAATCATCTACTGATTTTACATTAATCCAATCCATTTTATCCCCTCCTTTTATAATCTATATTCTTTTTATAATAAATAATTACAAAAAATGCGTATAGAACAAATTTCTATACGCATTTTAAACAAATAAACTAAAATTATTAAAATAACATTTTTATACCTATAATTATTAGTATAACTCCACCTATAATTTCGGCATATTTTTGAAGTATTCCTCCAATTTTTTTACCTATTAAAGTAGCTATTACACATAAAACAAATGTTGTAATTCCAATTATAATAATTGAAGGTATTATACTAACATTTAGAAATGCAAAACTTACTCCAACAGCTAATGCATCAATACTTGTCGCTATTGCAAGCATTATTAAATCTTTACTCTTTAATTCTTCATTTTCTTCTAAATCAATAGAAGCTTCTTTCATATCCTCTTCTTGTACATTTTCATCTTCTCTAATTTCCTTAATTGATTCATAAACCATCTTACCTCCGATTATAGTAAGAAGTATAAATGCAATATAATTGGCAAATGATTCTATGTACCCACTAAAATACTTCCCAAAAAACCATCCAATCAAAGGCATTAAAGCTTGGAATATTCCAAAGAAAGCCCCTATCTTTATTGCATTTTTTAATAAGTTTTTCTTAAGTGTCATTCCTTTAGCTATGGCTACTGCAAATGCATCCATAGAAAGTCCAATTCCAGTTAAAAAAATTGCTACAAATGTCATATTATTTCTCCCATCTTCCCTACTCATTTGCACAAAAAAAGACTTACACGTAGCACAAAAAGGCTACGCATAAGTCTCGCTATTTAATATTAAGCCAGAATCTAAAATTGATTCAATATGTTGACTTAATAACTCATTTCAATCTATGAGCTAACTACTCCCTTACACAAACGAGTATTTTTTAATACGTATAATATAATAACAAAATTTTAATGTAAATGCTATATTTAGGATTTAAATATTTTTAAATTTTTATTATATGTTTTGAAATATATAAAATTTATTATAGAATATACACTGAGGTGATTATATTGAAAAAGAAAGTTAAGGTTGTAGGGGCAATAATTGAGAATGATTCATCTGAGATTTTATGTGCTCTACGTTCACCTAAAATGGTTCAAGGAAACCTTTGGGAATTTCCAGGTGGAAAGATTGAAGAAGGGGAAACTGTATCTGAAGCTATCGTTCGTGAGATAAAAGAAGAATTAAAGTGTGACATTGAATTTATTGAAGAATTTAATGATAACACTCATGAATACGAAAATGTGATTGTAAATCTTATAACTGCAAGATGTAAAATAGTTTCTGGTACACCAAAGGCATATGAACATTCAAAACTTATATGGTTACCTATTGAGAATTTAGAGACATTAAAATGGGCTCCAGCTGATATGCCAGCTGTTAGAAAGCTTATAGAAAAAGTGTAGAGAAAACTCTACACTTTTTTAAGTTATTATTTGATTTTTTCTGGCTCTTTATATTCTTTTCCTTTAGTATCAACTTTAATAGACTCAATCTTAACTTCATTTAAAGGTTTATCATTTGAATCAGTTTTAACATCTTCAATCTTATGAAGTACATCAAGACCTTCTGTTATCTTACCAAAAGCTGCATAATCTCCATCTAAATGAGGTGAATCTTTTGTCATTATAAAGAATTGACTTCCACCTGAATCTTTATCTCTAGCACGAGCCATAGATAAAACACCTTCTGTATGTTTTAAATCATTATCAAATCCATTTGATGAAAATTCACCTTTAATACTATATCCAGGACCACCAGTTCCTGTTCCTTCTGGATCTCCACCTTGAATCATAAAGTCTTTAATAACTCTATGGAAAGTTAAATTGTCATAAAATCCACTATTAGCTAAGGCTATAAAGTTATTTACTGTATTTGGTGCTTTATTTGGATATAATACACCCTTCATAGTTCCATAATCTTTAACTTTAATAGTTACCTCTGGAAGATCTTTTTCATCAAATTTCTCTTCTGTTTGCTTTTTTGTATTATCTTCTTTAACTTTTTCATTAGATTTACTATTACTACATCCAACTATAGATATCGAAAGTACAGCAGATATAGCTAAAATAGTTATAAACTTTAGTTTCCCTTTCATACTCTTCATAAGCACCCTACTCCTTTTAATCTTAAATTTATTATATAAATATTTCTATTTAATCTTTATCTTGGACCTTTCCATATTAACGGTTCAAAGCTATATTCATCAAATGCTACAACATTTCTAGAGAAAGAGTATCCTCCATTTCCTTCTACATATCCATAATATTCTATAACTTTTCCTAAACTAGTATCATAAAGTTTTGGATCTTCTGGAACAAAGGAATTATCCATATATTTATTTTCTCCATAAAGCATAATATCTCCTTTTTCTCCAGTTTGAAGTTCCATTATTTCATTAAATATTAAAAGTGCTTCCATATAAGTATTCGGATTATTCTCCCCTCTTATTCCTTCCATAAAAGGCAGTGCATCATCAAATTCTAAATCAATACCTTCAAAGAAAGTATCTACTACAGTATTTTCTGAAGGCATTGGTACCATATTGTATCCTCTAAAAGCAAATACTCTATACTTGTCCTCAAATCCATTTTGTATTTTATAAAATACTATTTTATATTCATCTTTAACTCTTAAATTGCTTCTTTCTTCTAATATTTTATTTATATTAAATTCTACTATTCCACAATTAGTCTCTATATACTCTCTTTCATTTTCAATAGATGTAACATTAAATCTTTCAAGTTCTACATCACTTTCTCTTAAATATTCCTTTAAATTAAACATTGGAACATCTCTCATAGGCGATACATATATGCCTGATTCCCTTATATCATAAAAATCTAAATGTGATAATTTATATTGCATTTTTAATGCCTCATTTATTTCATCTTCACTATTTACATAATATCCATTTCTTCTTAAATATAAAGAATACATATATAAATAATCCTCATAATCTAATCCTACTTCATTATTCATATTTAATTCTTCTATATACTCATCATATAGTTCTCTTACTGTCTTCATATTATTCCTCCTACTTTATCTTGTATGAAAACATTGTATCACTTCTAACTTAATTTATAAAATTCATAATATACACGATAAATACTGAACATGCAGCAACAACTATTAGCGATTTTTCAAAATAAGCAAGTGTTAAAGCTACAATAGTTCCAATACTTGAATAAAGCATATTACCTGTACTATAAAACACACTTGGAAATGTCATAGCCCCAAGGACAGAGTAAGGCATATAATAAAGAACAGATTTTAAAAATCTACTTTCTATTTTATCTTTTAAAAATACAAATGGAAAGACTCTTGTTCCATAAGTTATTAAAGCCATAACTAATATACATATAATTAAATACATAACCTAATCCTCCTCTTTTATAGGAAATAGTTTTGCACAAATAACTGCTGCAACTAAAGAAGCTATAATTAATACGAACCCTTCTGAAATTGCATTTAGAAATTTTACATACTTAAATAAAGCACTAATAAAAGCTGCTATTAATACAACTATTAATATTGGTTTGCTCTTCTTCATTTCAGGAACTATAAGTGCTATAAACATTCCATACAGAGCTATTCCTAATGAATCTTGAAGTTTTTCTCCCATAAAGCTTGTACTAATTGCACCTATAAATGTACCTAGCGCCCATCCAAAGTAAGGTGGTATTATTAGTCCAAGCATGTATTTAAAACTTAACTTCTTCTCTTCTAAGGATGCAACTGTAAAAGTTTCATCTGTTACTCCAAAAGCAACTATGTATTTTTCTTTTTTAGTTATATTCTTTTTAAACTTTTGTGATAATGATAAAGACATAAGCATATACCTAATGTTTATAATAAAAGTAGTTAATGCTATTTCAAAAAATGTAGCACTATTAAAAATCAAATCTATTCCTGCAAACTGTCCTGCTGATGTAAAATTAGTCATAGAAATCATTACAGCCATTAAAGGGTCCATACCTCCCCTTGCCGCAATCATCCCAAAAGTTATAGATACAGAAATATAACCCAATGCTATTGGTATACCTTTTTTAAATCCATCTTTAAAATCATTTGTGCTTTCAATCTCTAAAACTCCACTTAATTCTTCCCTTTCTTCTAAACCTTCCACAATTTATCTCCTTTAATTTCTATAATTTTGCTAATATTCATTTTATCACACTTTTCCTTTTAATTGAATTTTATCAATTTTAATCCACAAGTAATTATTAAAAAGAAAAAGTCTACAATGTACTTGTAGACTCTTTCTTTTAATTTAATATATATTTTTTTTCACCTTCACTTAAATTTCCTAAATATATATTATTTAAATTTAAGCTTAAGCTTTTATAAGCTTCCTTCATCTCACTTAAACTAGTTAAGTCTTTTTCCATTTTATATCTTGGAAAATATCTAGATAAATGAAGTGGCATATTCTTATCTATTCCTCCAATAAATTCTGATAAATCCTTTAAAAATTCATCATTTGTATTTTCACCTGGAACTAATAGAGTTGTTATTTCAACATGAACTCCAAATTCCTTTGCTAACTTTATTGTATTTTTAACAGGATTAATTCTTCCAGTACAAAGCCTTTTATAGTAGCAATCATCACCTTTTAAATCAACATTCATTGCATCAACAAAAGGTAATAATTTTTTTAGTGGCTCTTCACTTATATATCCATTTGTTACAATAACAACTTTTTTACTACTATCCATTTCTTTTATAATCTTTGATGTTTCATAAACAAATTCATACCAAATACTAGGTTCATTATAAGTAAAAGCTACCCCTAAATTATCTTTTGTAGTACATACAATATTAGCTAATTCTTCTGGTGTTATTTCTTGAGTATGTGGCCTCTCTTGTGATATAGAGTAGTTTTGACAAAAAGAACATGTAAAATTACATCCAAAAGAACCTACAGATAATATTTTACTTCCAGGATAAAATTCACTTAAAGGTTTCTTCTCTATAGGATCAATTTGTGCACTTGTTAAGTTTCCATAGTTCAATGTATATAACTTTAATTCACCAAATGTTGAAATAGCTTTACGAACCTTACAAAGCCCTACTTCATTTTCTTTTATTAAACAATTATGAGGACATAAACTACATCTTATCATTCCATTCTCTTCTTTATAAAATTGTGCTTCTTTATAAAATTCTTCTTTTTTCAAAATTATTACTCACCTTCTTTATATCTAGTAACTTTAAATCTTTCAAGCTTATAATCTTCAAAAGGTGATATATTTCCCTTTTGCATAGCTATTTCAACTTGTGCTTTACTATCATCTATACCTTCTAAATTTGGAAGAAGAAGCCCTTTCTTTCCACCACTCGAAACTATAACTCCATAATTTTTAGGATCTAAATCTTCCATATTACATTCTTCTGCTTCATCTAAAATGTCTACTGATATACTACATTCTAAAAGTTCTTCTTCTCTAAGCTTTGGAAATCTTGGATCATTAAAAGCTGCACTTAGTGAATTTTTTAATATTTCAACTCCTATACATTCAGTTGTAGGTATAATAGTTCCAATACATCCTCTTAACATTCCATTTATCTTTAATGATACAAATACTCCGCTTCTTTCTTTTAGAAGAACATCATCTTTAATATCATCCATTCTTAGAGAAATCCCTGTCTTAAAGTAGTTATCTAAATTTCTTCTTGCAAGTTTTGTATAAGGATTTCCCTCTTGCATCTTCTTTCTATGTTCCTCTTCCCTATTCCATATTAATTTATTATAAAATGATTCAGAACTAGATGCATTAAATCTCATAACCCCATATCCAACTCCAAAAGGTCCTTCATAACTTAATAAATCACCCTTAACTTTATTTTCATCTAAAGTTCCCATAAGTATATATATTGAAGGTAATCCACATTGAGCTGCTTCAACTATTAAATTTTCTTCTATATTAAATAGCTTTTCTACATCACCTTTTTCTAAAATGCTTAAAAGTTCTTTATCAAATTTTTCACCATAAGGACTAAACTTATAAGGTCCTTCTTCCTTTAATTTATGCGATAAATCTCCTGATGTAATAATTACTGCCCTTTCATTATTTTCATCAACACTTTCTTTTATACACATTCCAAATTTATATAATTCAAGTGGAGTAAGCATTCCATAAGTTATGTGAACTATTCTATACTTCTTCTTACTTAAAATATAATAAAGTGGAACCAAAGCTCCATGATCTAATTCAAGTTTTATATTATATAAATCTTCTCTCTCTTTTGAAAGTTCAATAACTGGTATATTATTGTTTTTACTATTTTCTATTATTTTCTTTGTAAGATCTCTATTTATTTCTAAATCATAAGAAACATCAAATACTCCAAAATTACTTAAATCACCTTTAATTCTATATTCATCTGCTATACATATAGCATCTCTAAATACATTTCCATGAGGAGTTATTATAATTATTGTATCGATATCCTTTTCTAATATTTCATCTCCTATTTTCTTACAAGCATTTATTGTATTTATTATTTCTTTCTCTTTGCCTTTTCCAACTTCAGGTACCATAATTGGAGGATGTGGCATTAAATAATAACCTTTCATCTATATTCCCTCTTTCTTAAACTCTTCTTTATTATCTTAATAATAGTATTATTCTCTAAAGTTTATTTAAGTATTAAAAAGAACTTATAAAAAAATAGCCAAGATTTAATATTCTTAAGCTATCTTTATTTATTATTAAATTTTAATCCATTGTATTTGTCTTATGTCCGCATACTGCACATTTATAATACTTTTTACCATATTGATTATTATCATATGCATAATCATACTCTTCCATTTCTTCTCCACAAATAGGACACTTTATTGTTTTTTTCTTACTCAATCTATTCACCTCTTATCACTTTGTACATTTCTTATTTTTTATTTGTCTATACGTTATTTTATAACACTAATTATATATTTTTTAAATACCTTTAATCTGTATTTTTGATATATCCCGTATCATACTACAGTATTCTACATAAGCTAAACTACCGGGTTTAAGAGTATCTATGATTTCAGGTCTAAAAACCTTATACTCTTTATTAAGATTTTCAATAAGTCTAGATAGTATCATATCTTTTTCATAAAAATCTTGTGATTTTGTAAGTGTAAATATTAGAGTGGTTTTACTACTCTGTACTCCCTCTGGTAAATAATATACATTAATTCTATCATTTAATTCTTCAATACCATATTTACCACTCCAATTGCTTGGTAAATATATATTTATACCCAGATTCCTACTTTCATATATAGCTTCTCCATTTGCTTCTTTTTTCAATTCATTTTCTAGTTTTAAATCATATACTTTAAAGTTATTTTCATCAATATATTTTCCTAAAAAATAACCAGTAATTACTGTTAAAATCATTGCTAAACTAATAACTACTGTAACTTTCTTAAGATATTTTTTATAAGTTTTTATATAGTCGTTAACTATAAGTGATTTATTATTTTGCCTAAACAAATTAATAAACTCATTCAAACTAACTGGTAAACATTCCTTCGGTATAAAAATTATTGTAGTATTATCTTCTGAAAATAATATTAATGATTTTTTTAATATTTCAATTTTATGTATTTTATTTAATTTTATATTAATTGTACTGTATCTACTCTCTTTTATTAGATAATCTTCTTTAATTGTAAAATAAAATTTACTATTATATTTATAAAAATTTTTTATAACTTTTTTATTAGGAATACATTTTTTTAATATAAAATAAATAGCAGAGAAAATTACTATTCCAAATGTAATTAAATATATAAGTTTATCAAAGAAATAGTCAAAGTCTGCACATAGATATGCTATGAAAACTATGCATGCTCCTACTAAATATGGTATCTTAATACAAGCATTATACAGCTTATTTGTGTTCCAAACTTTATTAAAATATCTCATAAATTCGATAGAGCTATCCGCATATTTTGAGGATGTAAATTCAAACTTCAAATCTAACACCACCCTACTTTTTTATATTTTTCTATTTCTGAAATAATTATATCTTTTTTTACTTCAAAACATTTAAATATAAATATGTTACTTGGCCCCAATATATTATAATTGATTAAAAAATAATCATCATATATTTTAATGCTCTTAATCTCATTCCATTTAATATGTTTTAACATATAATCACTTCTAAACTTAATCCCATCATCTTCAATAGATATATTTAATATTTTTTCTTTTATTTCATCTAATTCTTTATTAGTAATTTTATTAAAATAAATATTAAATAGTAGTATTTGTAATAATATATATGTAATAACTATAGCAAAATAAATAATATTATCTATATTATTTAAATAACATAACATGTACCAAAGCACAAAAAATAGAATAATATTTGTTATTGTTGCTTTCCATATAAAATAAGGTATAAGAACTCTTTTTTTAGCCTTACTAATAATAGAACAATTTTCACTAGTTTCAGTAAAATTATATGTATACATCTCTTCCCCCTAAATTAAGATTGTAGAGTTATTATATTATAAAGTGTCAATAAAAGTAATATATTTTTAAATTTTTACTTTTCTAGAATTTTTCTATATATCTTATTAAAAATAAATTTACAAACAGAACTATTTTTTAACAAAATAGCAAACATCTACTTATAAAAACAATTTTATAAGTAGATGTTTATCTTTTAATGTAATATATTATACTCTATATTTAGTCATCATAATTATTTAATATTCTTATATAATGATTTGCTTCTCTTAATACGTGATCAGCTAGAAGTGGTAATATTATAGATTTTATTTTACAATTAATTATTCCATCTGTTCCAGCTTTCTTAAAATCTCTTATTTTAACTGTTTGAAGCAATGTATCTCTTGTAATATCATTCATTGTCATATCTGTCATATTTTTTGCCTTTTCAATTAACTCCTTAAACTCATTTGCCAAATCATTTGAAGTATCTATTAATTTCTCTTCGCTTGGATCAAGTAATCCTCTAATAAATAAAGCATGTTCCATCATAATTTGATCCCAAAATAGTTCTGTATTCCTAATATCTTCATCATTAATATCCTCATTCATTTCAAGGTTGCTTATATATGAACGATATAATTTAGCTTCACGTATTATATGTTCAATAAGTAAAGGATAATTTACTGTGAATAGTTTACAACATAACATTCCATCTAAAACTCTTCTTTTTAAATCTATAAGTCCATTAAGTGACTTCATAGCTCTATTATTAAGTTCTCTTACAGCTCTTGTAGTTCTACTATCTATATCCTTATCATTTATACAATCTAGTTTTTTCTCCATTTCTGTTATCTTTGTGTTTATGTCTATTCCAGTATAAAATTGCGTCTTTCTTTCTGTGCTTAACGTATACTCTGTGAAAATTTCTCCAGATTCTATTACAGACTCTCTAACTCTTCCACCACTTAATTTAACTGCATCTAATAAAATCTTTTCAAATTGTTCTTTGTAACCATTAGCCTCTTTTGCAAGTTTACTATTCTTAGGTGTAAATCCTGCCTCTAGAAATAAAGAATGTTCTTTCATAATTCGCGCAAAAAATAAATGTAATTCTAAAGACAAAATAACGTATTTTTTACTACTTATCATATCTTTCCTCCATAAAAAGTTTGTTATATTATATTCTTAAACAAAGACTTCTGTTCTCAATTATTTTTTTATAATAAATCTCACAAATGAATATTCATAAGAGTATATTTATAATAGAAAATTATTATTTATGGAGATAAACAATGGGATACTACGTTGAAGTTGAACCAAATGTTAAAGTTTATGTAGAAGATCTTAATCCTAAAGCAGATACAACAATTGTGTTTTTACATGGTTGGCCTGGAAGCCATGAGCTATTTGAATATCAATTTGATTACCTTGCGAGAAAAGGATATAGATGTATTGGAATTGATCAAAGAGGCTTTGGAAAATCTGATAGACCAATAGATGGCTATGATTACGATAGACTTTCTGATGATGTTAGATGTGTTATTGAAATCTTAAAATTAAAAAATGTTACATTAGTTGGACATTCTACTGGAGGAGCAATTGCTATAAGATATATGTCAAGACATGATGAATATAATGTATCAAAACTTGTACTATGTGCAGCTGCAGCTCCTAGCCTTATTAAAAGACCATACTTCCCTTATGGATTAAAAAGAGAAGCAGTTGAAAGTATTATAGCAGAAACATTTAAAGATAGACCTAAAATGCTAGATGATTTTGGCAAAACATTCTTTTATAAAAAGATAAGCAGACCTTTTTCACACTGGTTTTTAAATTTAGGATTAGAAGCAGCTGGATGGTCTACAGCATCTATTGCTAACACTTGGCTTGATGAGGAAGGTTTATTTGAAGATTTAAGAAGAATTTATGTTAAAACTTTAATTCTTCAAGGTGTTCATGATAAAGTAGTTTTACCAGAACTATCTGAAGAACAAAATAAACTTATTAGAGATTCTAGACTTATAAAATTCCAAAAAAGTGGTCATGGACTTTTTTATGATGAAAAAGATAAGTTTAATAAAGAATTAATGTGCTTTATTGAAGAAGAATAATACTAAAAAATTATTTACATTATTAAAAAGACTATATAGAGACATACTTTATATCTCTATATAGTCTTTTTAACTAATCATTTTATATTTAAATTTTTATAATACTTTAATTTCATATTATCTCTATCTTCTATATATTGCTTTCTTCTAATCTCTTCTTCTTTGTCTTCACATTTTATCTCTTCTATTCTTTTATTTTCTTCCATTTTATCTGCATCTCCAATCAAACTATCTATAAAAATTATACATCTTATAAAATATAATTTTCTTGTTTAATTGTTTTGTTGATAAAAATATAATATTTATAATTTTGCTAAATATGAGTCAATCTTTCTATTGTATCTTCATATACTTTCTACTGTGGCAAATCTTCTATCAAATATATTAAAATTATAATATTTATATAAGAACCTCGCTGACATATATTCATTATCAAAAGTTGTATTTGTCATTTCAGGAATAATCACTTTAAATTCATATTCAAATGCAACTTTACACGTAGCATCTATACAATATTCTGTTTGGATACCCGTAATATTCTCATCTCGTTTAAATTCATTTTACCTATATATTATTTTATATAATGCTTTAAATTGCTAAATAAATAATACATTTATTTTCTAAAATAATTAATTTATAGCTATAAATTTTAAAATAACTATTGAACATACTAATAAAGACTACCCTTCATGGATAGTCTTTATTGTATTTACTATTTTACAAAATCATAAGCATCTACTATATATTTTTCTAAATCATGTAAATCATCTATTGATTTAATGTATACTCTTGATTCTCCAACACTTCTTGGAGCTTGTTCAACTTCGTAATTTGGGCAACTTTCTTTAGCACTTTCAAGAGTTAGCTTAGTCATTACATTTTTCTTTCCAGCATCTAAGTTAAATCTTATTATCCATTTTGTAGTATTTTTTAAATATATAGAGAAATAGTTTGTTGTATCCCTATAGTTTACTTCTGAAATATCTCTATTGTTTTTCTGTAATATACTCTTAACAATTTCAAATCCTTTCAATTCATTTTCAGTAGTTACTATTCCTTTTTTGTTTGATTCTTCAATATTATCTTCTATTATTTCCTCATCATTTACTACTGGGATTTCCTCTTGTTTAGTTTCTGAAACTTCTTGTTGATATAGTCCTTTACTAACTATTTCTAATACTGCATTAGAAATGGCTTTTTTAACTAAAGGCCTAAATCGTTCTATTACATTTGAAGTAATTCTTGTTTCACTAAAATCCTTAACTAAGAATCTTATGAATTCATCACTTGGATTACTAAATAAATTTCTTAAAGTTTCATTTAAAGTGGATGTGTAAACTAGTTCTTCAGCATAATTAATCAATGATTCTTTATCAAAATTTTCTTTTCTTAAATTGTTCAAGTTTTCTATATCTGAACCCTTAAGATTTAATAAGTTTATTTTTAAAAATGGTGTATCATCCATTACATTATTTGCATTTAAGTCTGTAAAGAATCTATACTCAATCCCATTTGTTAATATTGCTAATTTAACTTCCGTAGCTGAGTTAAAATATCTTGATAATTGCGCATCATGGTTATTCAAATTTTCATTCACTGATTTTGCTTCTATAAAGATAATTGGTTCATTATCTTTAAATAAAGCATAATCAACTTTTTCACCTTTCTTCTTACCAAAATCAGCACAATACTCTGGTCTAACTTCTATTGGATTAAACACATCGAATCCTAACATTTGAACAAATGGAATGATTAACGCTTGTTTAGTCATTTCCTCATTTGATATATGTACCATTCTTTCTTTAACTTGAACTGACAATTTTTTTAAATCATCTTTAAACGCCATAGTTATCTCCCCCTAAATTCCATTTTTAGAACGCCATATTATTTTCCTTCTTTTTCTAATTATAACATATGCCGTTTAAAAAATATAGCAATTTAAAACGTCGTTTACATTTTTAAATTGTTATTTTTATACTAAAAAGTTGGAAATAATTTATTATATAAAAATGGCTTAAACATATTGTTTAAGCCGTTTTGTATTAATTATCTATTAGTTTGTCATTAAACTATCTTAGTAGTCCAATCTTCACAATTCCAAACTTCTGTAACTATATCTCTATAAAACTCAGGTTCGTGAGATACTAAAAGAATTGTTCCCTTATATTCCTTTAATGCTCTCTTAAGTTCTTCCTTAGCATCCACATCTAAATGGTTAGTAGGCTCATCAAATATAAGTATATTAGTTTCAACATTTAATATCTTACAAAGTCTAACCTTAGCAGCTTCCCCTCCTGATAAAACTCTTATCTTAGATTCAAGTTGCTTTGTAGTAAGACCACATTTTGCAAGGGCTGATCTTATTTCATATTGAGTTTTACTTGGAAACTCTTGCCATACTTCTTCAATACAAGTATTATTATTCTCTTCTCTTTCCTCTTGCTCAAAGTAACCGATTTGTTGGTAATCTCCTAAATGAACTTTACCACTTAAAGGCTTAACCTTGCCAAGTAAGCTCTTTAAAAGAGTTGACTTTCCAAGACCATTAGCTCCAACTAATGCAACCTTTTGTCCTCTTTCCATAGATATGTTAAGTGGTTTTGTAAGAGGCTTATCATATCCTATAACTAAATCTTCAGTTTTAAATATTACCTTACCAGAAGTTCTTCCATACTTAAATTCAAATTCTGGCTTTGGCTTTTCCTTTGTAAGCTCTATTCTTTCCATCTTATCAAGCTTCTTTTGTCTTGATTTTGCCATACCTGTTGTTGCAACATTAGCTTTATTTCTAGCTACGAAATCTTCAAGTCTTGCAATTTCTTTTTGTTGCTTTTCATAAGCAGCTTCTAATCTCTTCTTATTTTCATCATACTTTCTCTTAAATTCATAGTAGTCTCCAACATATCTTGTAAGCTTTCTTTCTTCAACATGATAAATTAAGTTAACTACATCATTTAAGAACGGAATATCATGAGATATAAGAATAAATGCATTTTCATAGCTTTGCAGATATCTCTTAAGCCATTCTATATGTTCTTCATCTAGGTAGTTTGTAGGCTCATCTAGAAGTAAAATATCAGGGTTTTGTAAAAGAAGCTTACCTAAAAGAATCTTTGTTCTTTGTCCACCTGATAAATCATCAACGTCTCTATCAAGGCCAAGGTCTAAAAGTCCAAGACCTTTTGCAACTTCATCTACTTTTGCATCTATTAAATAGAATCCATTATTATCAAGCATGTCTTGAATAATAGCAGTTCTTTCTAATGCCTTATTCATTTCATCTTCTGTCATTTCACCCATTTTTTCATAAAGACCATTCATTTCTTGTTCCATATCAAATAGGTACTTAAATGCATCTCTTAAAGCATCTCTAATTGAAGTTCCTTTAGTTAATGCAGCATGTTGATCCATATATCCTACTCTAACATTATTTGACCAAATAACTTTTCCTTCATCTGGCATAAGCTTTCCAGTAATTATATTCATAAAGGTAGATTTACCTTCTCCATTTGCACCAATTAATCCAACGTGTTCTCCTTTAAGTAATCTAAAAGAAACATCTTCAAAAATCGCTCTATCTCCAAAGCCGTGGTTCATATCTTTAACAGTAACTATACTCAAAAATTATGTCCTCCTTAAAAATCATTTCTACAAATAAGTTTATTCATATTATTATAATTTGTAAAGTAAAAGTGTACAATATTAATGTCTTTTAAAATTTAATAAAATAGGTTAAAATAAAATAATGAATATATACCACCCAGAGGTATAAGGAGGATGTTTAATTAATGGAAAATAATGATGAACTATTAAGCTTTAATGAGCATAATGAAAAACTTAGAAAGGATATTATGAACAGACTAAAGAGAATAGAAGGTCAAGTTAAAGGAATCCAAAAAATGATGGAAAAGAACTCTTGCTGTGGTGATGTATTAGTTCAAGTATCCGCTATAAGATCTGCTATTAATAATGTTGGTGGTCTTATAATAGAAAATTATGCAATAAACTGTTTAGGTTTTGAAGCTGGTACAGAAGAAGAAAAGAAAATTCAATTACTAGTAAAAAAAATAAATAGCTTTGTAAAATAGATTTTAAAGGAGAGATACTAAATGAGTTATTTTATAAATGTTATTTTTTTAATTGTTGGTTTTACTTTTTTGATAAAAGGAGCTGATCTTTTTGTAGGTAGTTCCTCTAATATTGCAAAGAAAATTGGAATACCATCAGTTATAGTTGGATTAACCATTGTATCTCTTGGAACAAGTGCCCCAGAGCTTGCAGTAAGTTCAATATCAGCTCTTCAAGGTAACAATGGAATTGCAATTGGTAATGTCCTTGGCTCTAATATATTTAATACTTTAGTTGTTCTTGGCGGAACTGCAATAACTATGCCACTTATTATAAATAAAAAGTTAATTAAAAGAGATTTTTTCTTTAATTTAATAATTGTATGTCTTTTATATGTATTGGCATTTGGAATAACTTTAAGTGGTAATGATGGAATCTTAACTAGAATAGAAGGAATTTTATTATTAATAATTAGTATAGTTTATACAATAATTCTAATAAAGAGTGCATCAAAAACTAATAAAGATGAAAATACTAAAGAAAGTTCTAAAGAAGAACTAGATGAAATTAAAATTTGGCCTAATATATTTAAAATTATAATAGGAATTATCGGAATAATACTTGGTGGTAACCTTGTAGTAAATGGAGCTACTGAAATAGCTTATTCAATTGGAATGAGTGAAAAATTAGTTGGACTTACAATCGTTGCTGTTGGAACTTCTCTTCCTGAACTTGTAACATCAATAGTTGCAGCTCTTAAAGGAGAGACAGAAATTGCAATCGGTAATGTGCTGGGCTCTAATATATTTAATATATTATTAATACTTGGCTTATCTTCTACTATAAATCCAATAGTTGTTACTGGGAATCTTTCTATAGATTTAATGTTTTTATTATTCTCTACAGTTGTAATTGGATTTTTAATTTATTTAAACAAAGGAAATGATATAAAAAAATTAAGTAGAAGTGAAGGAACCATATTAGTATTACTTTATGTTGTTTGTTTATTTATCATACATAATAATTAGAAATTAAATAATATTTAAAGACTTTTTCATACCTAATGAAAAAGTCTTTTTTAAAATAATAGTATACTTACAAATAAATATTTTTAGGAGGAACAAAGAATGCAAAAATTTGAAGCTAAATTAAAGAAAGTACAAGATAAAAATGCTTCTTATATAGAAATACCTTTTGATGTATTAGAAGTATATGGCTCAAAAAGAGTTAAAGTCAAAGCAACATTCGATGGTATAGAATACCGGGGTTCTCTAGTAAAAATGGGAACTGACTGTCATATTATTGGGGTTACTAAGGAAATTCGTGATAAAATTAATAAAACCTTTGGTGATACAGTGTATGTTACATTAGAAAAAGATGTTGAAGAAAGAACTGTTGAAATTCCTGATGATTTTAAATCTGAACTACAAAAGAATATTTCAGCAAATGATTTTTTTAATACACTTTCCTTCTCTTATCAGAAAAAATATATAAATTATATAACGTCAGCAAAAAAGGATGTTACTAGAAATAGCCGTATAATTAAATCAATAGAAAAGTTAACTAATAAGGAGAAATTATAAGAACTGAATTATATCCTTAGTTTCCCTATTTTTATTTATAAAATTAAGAAAAACTTTATAAATTATAAAAAATGTTGTAAAATAGTATTTAATCGCATTAAAATATACAGAAAATTCTCCATATTGAATTTTTGATCACCGTATATATGCAATATAAAATTTAAAAAGGAGATGAATGTAAATGGAAATTAGATTTGATATATTTCAAACAATGGCCTTAGCAACAATAGTGTTTTATTTCGGTAAATATTTAAAAGATAAAGTTAAATTCTTATCTAAATATTGTATACCAGCTCCTGTTGTTGGCGGTCTTATTTTTTCAATATTAATTCTTATTTTAAGAATTACAAATATTGCAACAATCACATTAGATACAACACTACAAAATATTTTTATGACTGCATTCTTTACAAGTGTAGGATTTACAGCTAGTGTTAAAATATTAAAAAAAGGTGGACTTAATGTTTTAATATTCCTTGTATTATCAATATTATTAGTAATATCTCAAGATACATTAGGAGCAGCTTTAGCAAAACTATTTAACCTAGATCCCCTTCTTGGTCTTTGTACCGCTTCAATACCTATGGTAGGTGGGCATGGTACAGCAGGTTCCTTTGGACCTCTTCTTGAAGAGATGGGTGTATCTGGTGCAACAACAGTATCATTTGCTTCTGCAACATTTGGTCTTATAATGGGTAGTTTAGTTGGTGGATTTGTTGCTAAATCTCTAATAGAGAGAAAAAATCTAAAAACACCAAAAGAATCACAAGACCATTCAATTCCAGTAAGTGATTTCCATGAAGATAACCAAGCTATATTATGTAATAAAAAGCTTATGAAAGGTATATCATTGATTTTCATAGCAATGGGTATAGGATCTATAATATCAGGCTTTATACAAGACTTAGGATTAACATTCCCATCTTATATTGGTGCAATGATTGCAGCTGCAGTTATAAGAAATGTTTTAGATGCTAAGAAAATTACTATTGAAGAAAAAGAAATCGAAGTAATCGGTGGAATCAGCCTTTCATTCTTCTTATCAATGGCCCTTATGGGATTAAAATTATGGGAACTTTTTGATTTAGCATTACCTATGATTGTTATGTTAATTGGACAAACTGTTCTTATGGGATTATTCGCATACTTTATAACATTTAGAGTTATGGGAAGAGATTATGAAGCGGCTGTATTTGCATCTGCTAACTGTGGATTCGGTATGGGTGCTACACCTAACGCTGTAGCAAATATGGATGCATTAACAAGTAAATTTGGATTTGCTCCTACTCCATACTTAGTAGTTCCTATAATAGGATGTCTATTTATAGATTTTGTAAACTCTGCTGTTATTACGTTATTTATAAACATACTTCATTAAAAATAAAAGCTTAGAAGAAATAATTCTTCTAAGCTTTTATTTGTTATTTTTTCTATACTTTTCTTCAAATCTTCTAATTATAAGATCCATTGCTATGTGTGAATTTACCCTTGTATCTTCATCATCTATATTACTATCTACCCCTGTGTATATAACATACTTACATAGTCTTTCAAATGTTGAACCTTTATTTGCTGTTATAAGTATAACATCCACACCATTTAAATTAGCTTCAACTAAAACTTCAAGTAATGCTTTAGTTTCACCACTTCTTGAAATTATAAATACAAGATCATCATGACGTTTTAATATTTTGCTTGAAAGTGGCATAAATCTTGGATCATCATGTGCATCAACTGGTATTCCTAGATTTTGAAGTTTTAATTTAAATATTCTTCCAAGATATTTATTAATACCAACTGAGTATAACGTAATTTTTTTACATTTCTCCATTTTATCAAGTATTTCTTCTTTAAGTCCCATAGATACTAAATTATAAGTCTCCATAATTGAATTCATATATGAATTTTCTAAAATTTCTTTTTTCTCTTCCCCAAATTTATTTTTTTCAAAATAATCATCCTTAAATTGTATGAAACTTTTGTATTCTAATTTTTTAGATATTCTATGAATTGTACTTGTACTTGTTGAAAAAATTTCCGCTATATTTTCTATAGTAAATGTTTTGTAGTTAAATTTATCTTTATTTTTAAGCAATTTATCTAATAGATCACTTTCTAACCTTGTAAGATTTTTATTATAACTCGATATTCTCTTTTGTAAACTCATACCCGTCCATCCTTTCCATAGTCACGTAATCATTTCCGAATTAACTTTATCATAAAATAATTTATTTTTCACTTTTTACATCTTAATTTCAGATAAATTTCCCGTAGTTTTTATCAGTATTTTCGAGAAATTTTTTATTTATGTGATTAAATAGGACACTAATAATAGTTCATAAACTATATTTAGTGTCCTATTTTCCTATATTTCCATTGTTTTATATTTCTTTGTTACTATATTGATTGATAAAATACTTATTGCTACAACTAGCATAGTTAGTAATATTAGAACAACATTTAAATTCTCTAAAATTAATGTTAATTCTGCTTGTGATAAAAATAACTTTCTTAACAATGTTACAAATCCTATAATTAAAAATACAGGAATAATCCTAATGTAATAAAGCATAGTACTTTCTGGATATAATAAATTAAGAACCATATTAAAAACTGAAGTACAATAAAAAATTATAAAAATTACTAATATTGTTTCAAAACTAATTATTTTTTCTCCCATATAGCTTGATAAAATCCAAACTGGTATAATAGATGCAATTCCATATAAAAAGAATATAGCAAGTGGAGTTCCTATTTTACTTCTAACTATATCTTTGCTCCTTATAGGAAGAGACCTTAAAATCATATTAATACTGTTTCTTTTTCCTGTTGTTTTAGCTATTATATAATTTATACTATTTAAAGGGAATATCATTATTATAAATAAATATGAAATATTAAATTGTAAGTAAATCTCTTCTGAGGTTATTGAGTCATTTTTTATTCCTATAATAAAAATAGCTGTTAAAAATATAAGACATATTACATAGCCAAAAAACATTTTCATTTGAATCATTAAATCTCTTAATACTAACTTAAACATACTACTTCACATCCCTTTTTTCATAAATTAAATTAGTAATTAACCAAGATAAAATAAAAATTATAGAACCTATACATAAAAACGTTATACTCTTTGTATTACTTAAAAGATCTATTAATATATTTTCTTCAGATAAAATTCCAACAATAAAGGCAGTTCCTCCTATTATAAGCATATTAGCAAATCTATAATACTTACGATTTAAGAAAATAAAGATAGGTATAATAATACTCATATATAGTGTTTGAATTGATATAACTAATATTATAGAGTTTATATCTAAATAGAACATTTCATTTTTTAATATGATATTCAATCCTTTAAAAATTATAAAAAACATCATATTTGCAGAAATTATATATATAAGAGCACTTATATATTTTGCTGTTATATACTCACTCTTTTTGATTGGCATTGAATTAATACATAAATTAAAATTACTTCTTTTTTCTACCTCAATAGTTGTTAATACTAAAACAAATACAATCATAGTACTTATTAAATATATACTCTGAGTTCCCCCACTTACTAAAGATATATAGGTAGTAAATACAATCATTAAAATTAATCCTTTAAGAAACTTCTTTTGTACTAAAAACTCCATTTTAAGCAAATTTATCATATTATATTAGCACCTTCCCCTTTTTTGAATAAAACACAATAATATCATCAATACTTGCTCTTTCAAAGACAAAGTTACTTCCATATTTCTTTATAAAGTCATTTTTATTTTTAATTAAAGCTTCAAAATTATATCTAGAAATTCTTTCTCCTATTAACTCTTTTCTAATTTCTTCTGTGATATCATCTACTGAACCTTTTATAATAGAATATTCTTCTAAAAGAATATCTTTTTCTTTAGAAAATTCTACCTTTCCATCTTTTATAAATGTAATATAATCAGCAAGTTTTTCTAAATCTGTTGTTATATGAGTTGAATATAATATTGATAATTCACCATCTTTTATAAGTTCAAAAAACAAATCTAATAATTCACTTCTAAACACAGGATCTAATCCTGATGTTGGTTCATCTAATATTAAAAGTTCTGCCTCGTGAGATAATGCTATAGCTAATAAAAATCTCATCTTTTGCCCTTTGGATAAATCTTTAACTTTCTTCTTTTTATCTAACTTAAACATTTTTAAATATTCATTAAATTTATTCTCATTCCACTTTGAATAAAATGGTGCTATTATTTTTTTGTTATACTCTATTGAAAAATCTTCAAATGAACTACATTCATCATAGACAAAACCTATTCTATCTTTTATCTCTATTTCATTTTTCTTTAAATCTTCTTCAAATATTTTAATACTTCCGCTATTTAGATTAATTAAATTCATTATAGCTTTTATTGTTGTTGTTTTACCTGCTCCGTTTGGACCAACAAGCCCCATAATAAAACCCTTTTTTAAATTAAAAGTTACATTATCTAAAGAAAATCCTTTATAGTTTTTAGTTATGTTATTGACCTCTAAAGCATTTTTATAATCTTTCATAAACTTTCCACCCCTATTTTCATTTAAAATTCTTTTAAAGTTTTAAACATCTCTATAAGTTCATTAAAATCTAATCCTATGCTATCTGCTATCTCAATTGCTTCTGTTAATTTACACTCAATTTCCCTAAATTTTTCTTCCATTAAAATTTCTTTATTTTGCCTTGCTACATATGAACCTTTTCCTTTAACCGTATATATAATCCCTTCCTTTTCTAACTCTTCATATGCCCTTTTAGTTGTTATTACGCTTACTCTAAGTTCAGATGCTAAACTTCTTATTGATGGTAATATATCATCTTCTTTAAAATATCCACTTATAATCTCATTTCTTATAGCTTTTGATATTTGTTCATATATTGGAACTCCTGAAGTATTTGAAATGATTATATTCATTATTTCACCTCTTTCGTGTATATACTGTATATATCCTATATATACAGTATATACACACTGAAATATAAATTCAATACCTTTTATCATATTTTTTCTATTTTCCCATAATTTATATTTGTTTAATATTAAAATTTATCTTAAATAAAATAAAGGATAGACCAGCATAAAGTATACTTTCTATCCTCTATTGATTATTGTGTATTTAATCTATTCTGCTTTTACCTCTTCGTTAACTTTCTTCTCTTCTTTTTTTAAATCATTTTTATCTTTAGAAGAAGTATTTGCATTTTCAAATGAATTTACAATTATATATCTAGAATCTCCAACATTCATATATTCAATTTTAACTTTATCGCCTGGTTTACTTAAAGAAACTTCTCTTGCAGTTTCAGTTGAAACTGAATATATATTATTATCATTTTTTAATTTAATATCGTATATACTAGATCCTTCTTTTATAACTAATCCAACTCTTTCTATTTCACCCTCAACAGTCTTTGCACTATCGCTACCTTCAAGTGAAATATTTGTATTTGTTAATACTTCTAAATACTTATTAAGTGTTGCTTGAAGTGAATCTCCCACTGCTACTGTATTATAATTTTTAACATTAACCATAGCATAGTTTTTAACTAGTCCATTAGCATCTTTTAATGTCATAAAGTAAGTTGGTTCATTTTGAATGTTTATTAAATATGGAAAAGTAGCTGTATATTTGTATTGTTGCACTTTACCTTCTGCTGACTTCATAGCTGCATTTTCCGTAGCCCCTGCTGTTTTATACATAGTAGTTTTCCCATCTCTTGTATTAGTTAATGTAAAACCAACTAGGCCTTCATCATTACCTACTGATGTTATACCTGTATAGTAGTAACATTCATCATTGTTATATATTAGGTTCATTCCTTCAGTTGATACAAGTTTGTCTTTATCACTAAAGTTGAATACTCCATGAACTAATGTACCCCATTTATCTATATAATTTTTTATAAATCTATCTGGTTGTATTCTATCAACCCATTTTGGCATATTATCAATATCGTAAATTTCAGATTGTCCAGTTTGTGCATCAATTATTAAAGCTCCTATAGCTTTCTTTTCAGTTACACCAACACCTGTATCATATCTTGTAATAACCCAGTAAGGCTTTCCTTCATCATCAAGTTCAAATGTATAATCAGTATGTGCAGCTTTCATATCTCTTAAAAAAGCAGCTCTATCTAAATTTGTTAATAAATATGATGATTCTAAGTACTTAATATTTAAAGGTTCTCCATTTAATTCTGTTACTAATTGAACATCATTTTGATTAGTTGCACTTACCTTAACATATCCTGGTGTTCCTTTATGGTTTGTTATCCATTTAAATAAAGATGAATGTTCAAGTGGTGCAACATAATAAAGTTCTCCATTTATGCTTTGAAGTGTTAAATCTCCAACATAAACTTGGCTACCTAAACTTGGAATTTCTCCAAGTTTTTTATCTGCAAGCTTGTCTGCAAGTTCTTTATCTATAGTTGGTAATTGCTTTAAGTCAATATGCTTTATTTGACTTGAGAATTCAACTCCTTCTACATTACCTAATAGTTCCCTATGTGCTTTATAACTTACAAGAGGACTACATACTATCATAATAACGACATATAACGCTATACTAGCTCCACCTAAAGTAATATACTTTTTACTAAAATGAGTAACACCATAAATTATGCTACATAAAGCAAATGGAATTATTATAGCTAAAAAACTAATTGATAAATCAAATATAAGTTTATTTTGTAAAAATAATATTACTGCCATAGCTAAATATGATATTAAAAGCCATTTTAAGTATCCTTTAAACGATGCTTTTCCCCCATTCTTCATGCTATTCATTTTACTTTTAGAATTTTTAATTTTATTTATAAGTTCAAAAATCTCCGAAAAATCTCCCCTGTTATTCATATTCAATTCTCCTTCTTGTTTAAGTTGTATAAATTATATCATAATGTAATAATAAATACCATATAAAATCAAAAATTATTCATACTATTTTTATTAATTACAAATAAAAAGTACTGATCCATTTTTAAATAACAGATCAGTACTTTAATTCTTTTAATTAAAATCTTCTATTCTTATTATATTTTCAATCTTTTTAACAGTTTTAAGCTCATATATATCATCTATTGCATTTATAATTTGAGATTCTCTGCAATTATGCGTTACCAAAACTAAATCAACTTCATTAGGATCTCTATTTTCCCCTCTTTGTATTACTGAACCTAAACTTACATCGTATTCTCCAAATATAGCAGTAATATCACCAAGTACGCCTGATTCATCTAATACACATATTCTTATATAGTATTTGCTTTCTACGCCTCTCATATCCCTTATTTTTTTATCCCATAAGTTATTCTTAGTTACTAAATGTAAATTATCATTATTTAATCCATTCTTCAATATATTAATCATGTCACTTACTACGGCGCTTCCTGTAGGTAAATCCCCTGCACCTCTTCCATAAAACATTAAGTCTCCAACTGCATTTCCTTTAACGAAAACTGCATTGAATGAATCATATACATTTGCAAGAGGATGATTTTCAGGAATCATTGTAGGATGAACTCTCATCTCTAACTTTCCATTTTTATCTTTTACTGTTGCTAAAAGCTTAATTACCTTTTTAAATACTTTTGCATATTCAATATCAATTGGTTTTATATTAGTTATTCCTTCTCTGTATACACTTTCAACATCTATTTTTGTTCCAAATGCTAGTGATGAAAGTATTGCAAGTTTATACTGTGCATCAAATCCTTCTATATCTGATGTTGGATCTGCTTCAGCATATCCTTTTTCTTGTGCCCCTTTTAAAGCTTCATCAAAAGTTAGCCCCTCTAATTCCATTTTTGTTAGTATATAATTTGTTGTTCCATTTATTATTCCGTACATTTCCATTACTTTGTTCGCAGTTAAGCTTTCATTTATTCCTTGTATAATAGGAATACCTCCAGCTACACTTGCTTCATACTGGAACATTACCCCAACTTCATCAGCCTTTTCAAATAATTCGTCTCCTCTTGTTGCAAGAAGCATCTTATTTGCAGTTACTATATGTTTTTTTCTTTCCATGCATTTAATCATATAGCCTCTAGCAGGTTCAATACCGCCCATAACTTCAATTACTATCTTTATAGAGTCATCATTTAAAATATCGTTAAAATCTGTTGTTAAAAGCTCTTTTGGAACTTCTACACCTCTATCTTTTTCAATATCTCTTACAAGGATTTTTGATACTACAACTTCATAACCAGAACGTTTAAAAACTTCTTCTTTGTTAGAGTTTAATATCATCCAGACACCACGTCCAACATTACCAAGACCTAGTAATGCAATATTAACTTTTTTCATAATTTATACCCCCTTTTATAAAATGCCCCAATTGTAATACAATTCTAATTATACAATTAAATGTATTTTATTTCCATACATTATTGCTTTTTATATTTTTTTATAAAAAAAGTATCAGCTAAATACTTAACTGATACTTCTAAATGCTAGTTTATTATTCTTCTAACTCTTCCTATTTTACTCCATGGTACATTTGCTATTTTAACATAATCATGTGACTTTGGAGCTTCAATCCATTTTCCATCTCCAATGTACATACCAACGTGCTGTAAATTTCCATAGAATAATAAATCTCCAGGTCTTGCATCATTTACTGATACTTCTCTACCATTATTTATTTGAGAATAAGTTGATCCTCCAATATTAATTCCAATTTGTTTAAAGCCCCAATAAAATAATCCTGAGCAGTCAAAGGCTCTATATCCACTATTTATATATTTAGATGGTATATCATATTTTCCTTGTGCAGCTTCATTTGGGAAAGTATTCTTAAACATTCTTATACTATCTGTTGTAATGAACTCGCCCTTACCACCCCACATATAAGGTGATCCTATTTGTGCCTTTAATATATTAATTAAATTTTCAGTAGTTGCTGATGTAGATGTTTCAGAATTTTTATCTACTATTCTAATATAGTCAGCACTTGCATAGCCTGTCTTACCATTTGAATTTACTTTGTACCAGTTCCCATGTTTACTTACAATTTTAAATACTTCTCCTGGTACTAAGTATCCAATAACTGAGCTACTTGTATTTGGTTCTTTTCTAAGCCTTAAACTAGTTGAAACATTAACTAGCTTACCATATTGGTTAACAGCGCTCTCGCTTCCACTGTTTGAATTTCCGCTATTTGAACTGTTTCCGCTACCAACAATTTGTACATAATCTTGGTGAACGTATCCAGTCGTTCCATTATGATTAATTTTATAAAATGATCCTGATTTACCTGTAATATTAAATGTTTGTCCATTTAATAAATATCCAACAACTGAGCTATTTGTACTTGGTGCATTTCTAATTCTTAAATTAGATGATATATTTATAACCTTTCCAATTGATTTTTCACTTGTTTCATGATTATTGTTACTACTATTGCTATTGTTATTATTACTACTTTCTCCAACTATAGCAACATAATCACTGTGGACGTATCCTATAGTACCATTTCCGTTTATTTTATACCATGAGCCACTTTTCTCTAGTATTTTAAATTTATCTCCATTTGAAAGATAACCAACAACGGAATGATTAGTACCAGCTCCACTTCTTATTCTTAAACTACTTGAGACATTTTTAACTTGTCCCATTTTATTATTAACATTAGTGTTATTATTGTTAGTATTATTGCTGTTGTTATTGTTATGACCGCTACCTATGACCTCTACATATTCTCCGTATACGTATCCTGTCTTTCCATTTGCTTTTATTTTATACCAATCGCCTGATTTTCCTAAAATATCAAAAGTGTTTCCTTCATATAAATATCCTATTGTAGAGTGATTAGTACCAGCTCCACTTCTCATTCTAAGGCTACTACTTATATTTACAACTTTACCTTGTCCTGAAGAATTTGTGTTATTTGAGTTATTAGAGCCAAGCTTTACATAATCTTCATGAACAAAGCCTGCTTTTCCTTCGTAATCTATTTTATAAAAGCTTCCTTCTTTGCCCTTAATGTTAACCTTGTTTCCATTATATAAATATCCTATAATTTCTGAACTAGTATTTGACTTAGCTCTTACTCTTAAACAACTAGAAATATTTATAACCTCACCCGTATTTGACATTTTTTCTGAAAGCATTGATTTATGTAAGTCATCTGCATGAGCTACATTTCCATCTTGTATTAAAACAGCACCTGTTCCTGCAGATGTAGCCAAAACTAATGCCATAATTTTTTTCTTATTATCCATTATATCACTCCCATATACCCAAATTATAACACTATACCCTTATATTTTACCCTACTTTCATATATATTTAAAGAAAATTTTAATCATTTTGTAACCTTTTATCTAAAAGTAACAATTATATAACATTTCACATTTTATATATTCTTTATACTAAATTCTTATTGGAAGTGTACTACATCCTATTCCGCCACCTGATTTTATAATTTCATCATATTCACATTGCAATACTTTATATCCATTTTTTCTAAGAACTCTAGTGGCTTCTGTATCACTACATATAACTCTTTTTTTATCTAAAGAAATTATATTAATCCCTAAATTATCTGCACTTTTCTTTGATACATAATAAAGATTTTTAAATTCTTTTTCTATTGTTTCAATATCATAAATATAATCACAAACTATTGCTGACTTTTTATCTAATATGTTAAATACACAATCTAGATGTAATTTACTTACTGAATCGAATCTTATAGGAATAACTTTATATTTGCTTCCTATATCCTCTAAATATTGTTCTAATTCTGATATAGCTTCTTCGCTTGTTCTTTGGCTAAGTCCAACAAATATTTTTGAATTCCCTATTACCACATCTCCGCCTTCAATTTCATTTTCAAATTCATAATACTTTAATCTATTTTTTCTTATATGTTCTAATAAATTTTTTGTTTCTGTTTTTCTATGTTTATTTTTTAATTTACATACAAATAAAGTTCCTTCTAAAGAAAAACCTATATCTCTTGTAAAAACTTCACTTGGACCTTTTTCAGTATTTAAAAAATAATATTTTATATCTTCTTCTGATAATATATTTAAAAGATTATTATAATTATCATAAACTTTTTCCATTGAAATATTATCTTTATGCTGATTTCTATAATCTATGATTTCAAAATAACTTGGATATCTTATTAAAATATAATTAATATCTTTCATTTTCTCATTCCTCTTTCGCTCATTAATCTTTTATATTTAATAACCTTATACTTATAATATACCTCTCATTATAATTATTTATCAATATATTATTAATTTATATTGTACTACACAAATTATAATATTTAATGAATTTATAAAAAATAAAAGAGGGCTAACAAAATAATTTGTTCCCTCTTATTTATTATTTATCTTTTTCTGATTTATTTTCTTTATCTTCTTTTATATCTTCACTAGTTGTTTTTTCTTTCTTATCTTCTTTTACATCCTCACTAGTTGCTTTATCTTCTTTCTTTTCTTCTTTTACGTCTTCGCTAGTTGCTTTTTCTTCTTTCTTTTCTTCTTTTACATCTTCGCTAGTTGCTTTTTCTTCTTTCTTTTCTTCTTTTACATCTTCACTAGCTGTTTTCTTATCTTCTTTCTTTTCTTCTTCTGAGTAAACATCATTAACGCTAGTTTCTTTTTCTGCTCTCTCTTTTTTACTTGTTACTTTTATTTTTTTTGCACTTGCTTGAGGTGGAATTGATTTTGTTATTTTTTGATCTAAAATTGCACATATATGATCTCCAACTTCAAGTTTAATTTCTTCCTTACAATCTTTCTTATTGCAACTTCCATGTAACTTAGTTTTTTCATTAACTTTTATAATAATTTCACCTTTATATACATCACAAGCATTCATATATCCTTCTACTAATAATTTAATATCCTTTGAATCCTTACATTCTTCTACCTTCTTTATAGTCCCCATAAATATTGGACCTTTTCTTGGATGTGCAGATGCTGGAATCGAAAATAATCCTACAAATAACATTGCTGCAACAATACTCTTTTTAAATATGTTTTTCATATATAATATCCTCCTTTGTTATCAATACAAAAATTATTTTTTCCTAAAACTAAAAAAATATTCTACAAATTTCTTATAAAATGTTTCATTAAAACGATTTACTGAATATAATTTAGTAACAAAAAGTTTTTTGGAGGCTTATCTATGAAACTTCAAAGGTTTGAACTAAAAGAAAAATTAAAGAGTTTTTTTATTTATCTTTTACTTGAGCTTGTTATAGCCTTTTTTATATCGCTTATTACTAGCTTCATCTATAATGACATATTGCTTTGTGTAGGTCTTGTTCCAGCTATTATAGGTTGTTTCTCATTATATGATGCTCATAGTGCAATGATAGAACTTAACTCTCTAAGCCAAAGCAAATCACCTTACTTTTCAGAAGCAAAAATTGCTTTAGCTAAAAGAGAAAATGAATTATTAAAATTAAAAAGTTCTTTTGCTGGAAGTATATTTGATTTAAAACTTCATAGTTTAGAACTAATGTTATCAGGAATAACTTTAATTATACTAAGTATATTTTAGATTAATAAAAAAGACACCTAAAAAACTAGGTGTCTTTTTTATTAATCTTCTTTTTCTTCTTTTGGTAATATTCCTATTCCAAGCTCTTCTAATTGTTTTTCATCTACTATATTTGGAGCTTCACTTAAGTAGCAGTATGCATTTTGGTTTTTAGGGAATGCTATAACATCTTTGATGTTTTCAGTTCCAGCTAAGAACATTATCATTCTATCTAATCCAAATGCTAATCCGCCGTGTGGTGGTGGTCCGAATTTAAATGCTTCTAATAAGAATCCAAATCTATTCCAAGCTTCTTCCATAGTGAATCCTAAAGCTTTAAACATTCTTTCTTGAAGTTTAGTATCATGGATTCTGATTGATCCACCACCTAATTCTTCTCCATTTAAAACTAAGTCATATGCTATTGATCTAACTTTTCCTGGATCTGTTTCTAAGAATTCTAAGTCTTCTTCCATTGGAGCTGTGAATGGATGGTGACATGCTGTATATCTTCCTTCTTCTTCACTGTACTCGAATAATGGGAATTCTGTAATCCATGTAAAGTTAAATTCATTCTTATCTTTAATTAAATCAAGCTTCTTAGCAAGTTCTAATCTTAAAGCACCTAAGCTTTGGAATACTACTGAGTTTTTATCTGCAACTATTAAGACTAAATCTCCCTTTTTAGCTCCAGCTGTTTCTAAAAGATTTGCCATTTGTTCTTCTGTTAAGAACTTAGCTATTGGTGATTGTATTCCATCTTCTTTAACTTTAATCCATGCAAGACCTTTTGCTTTGTATGTCTTAACGAACTCTCCAAGTCTATCTATGTCTTTTCTTCCCATAGATTCTCCGCCTTCAACTACAAGAGCTCTAACTGATCCTCCGTTTGAAATAGCATCGCTAAATACTTTAAATTCAACATCTTTTACTGCTTCTGTGATGTTTTGAATTTTCATTCCAAATCTTAAGTCTGGCTTATCTGATCCATAGCTTTCCATAGCTTCTTTAAATGTCATTCTCTTAATCGGAAGTTTAACTTCATGTCCTAATACTTCTTTAAATACATGAGCTATTAAACCTTCATTTAATGCCATTACATCTTCTTGATCTACGAAACTCATTTCTAAGTCAACTTGAGTAAATTCTGGTTGTCTATTTGCTCTTAAATCTTCATCTCTGAAACATTTAGTTATTTGATAGTACTTATCAAATCCTGAAACCATTAATAATTGTTTAAATATTTGTGGTGATTGAGGAAGTGCATAGAACATTCCTGGATAATTTCTTGAAGGAACTAAGTAGTCTCTTGCTCCTTCTGGAGTACTCTTTGTAAGTACTGGAGTTTCAACTTCTAAGAATCCGTTATTATCTAGGTAATCTCTGATTGCCTTTGATGTTCTATTTCTAATCATAAATATTTTTTGCATATCTGGTCTTCTAAGGTCTAAGTATCTATACTTTAATCTTATATTTTCAGCTGCATCTAAATCTTCTTTGATATATATTGGAGGAGTTTCTGATTCTGATAGAATTTTTATGTCCTCACATTTTAATTCTACAAGTCCTGTTGCTAGGTCTTTATTTGGAGCTTCTCTAAGTACTACTTCACCAGTTACAGCGATACAATATTCAGGTCTAACTCCTTTTGCCTTTTCAAAAACTTCTTCTTTTACATCGTCACCGAATACTACTTGCATTATTCCAGTTCTATCTCTTAAGTCAATAAACTGTAATCCTCCAAGCTTTCTATTTCTTTGAACCCATCCCATTAGAGTAATTTTCTTACCCTTATGTTCTTCTCTAGGTTCACCACACATCATTGTTCTTTTTAAACCGCTAAGCGCTTCTGCCATATGTGATTCCTCCATATCTATTTTAATATAATTTTAGCAAATTAATTTTACTCTTAAGCCTTAATAACTTCCTTAATCTTTTCTAAATCTTCTAAACTTAATTCAAATTGTTCTCCATCACTCATTCTCTTAAATCTTGCAGTTTTGCTTGAAAGTTCATCATCACCTAAAACAACACTAAACTTTGCATTTATTTTATTTGCATACTTCATTTCTGCTTTAAAACTTCTTCCTGCATGGTTTATTTCTGAGTTAACTCCAATTTCTCTAAGTTTATGAGCTAATCTAAATGCTTCTTTTGCTCCCTCTTCTCCCCTAGATGCTAAATAAAGTTCAACTAGTGGTTCATTTGGAATTTCGATACCTTCATTTTCTATTGTCATTATAAGTCTTTCGATACCCATTCCAAAACCTATAGCTGGAGTTTCAGGTCCTCCGATTTCTTCTATAAGCTTATCATATCTTCCTCCTCCACATACTGTGAAGTCTGAGTTTAATATTTCAAATATTGTCTTAGTATAGTAATCAAGACCTCTAACTATTGAAGGATCTATATTATATTCTATTCCTAAAATATTTAAGTACTCTTTAACTTTTTCAAAGTGATCACTACACTCTTCACAAATATAATCTAATATTATTGGAGCATTCTTTGTAATTTCTTTACAAGATTTTTCTTTACAATCTAATATTCTCATTGGATTTTTATTAAATCTTGACTTACATGTAGGACATAACCCTTCATAGTTTTCTTCTAAGAATTTCTTTAATGCTTCATTGTATTTAGGTCTACAACTAGGACATCCTAAGTTATTTATATTTAAGCTAAGTCCTTTAAGTCCAATCTTTTTAAGTATTGACATTGCAAGTGCCATAACTTCTGCATCCATTGAAGGTTCTTTTGAACCAAACATTTCAACTCCATATTGATGGAATTCTCTAAATCTACCTTTTTGTGCTTTTTCATATCTAAAGCATGGTGTAATATAATAAAGCTTTGTTGGTTGTGCTTCATTAAATAATCTATTTTCAATAAAAGCTCTAACTGCTGGTGCAGTTCCTTCTGGCTTTAATGTTATACTTCTATCACCTTTATCCTTAAAAGTGTACATTTCTTTTTGAACTATATCAGTAGTTTCTCCAACTCCTCTTAAGAATAATTCAGTGTGCTCAAACATTGGTGTTCTTATTTCTCTTATTCCAAAGTTTTTTGAAATCTCTCTAAATATATTTTCAACGTAATGCCACTTATAAGCATCACTTGGTAACATATCTTTAGTACCCTTAGGTGCTTGTATTTCCATCTAATTGCCTCCTATTTGTATAATGTATCAAGTAAATTAATCTTACCTTCTATCATTTCATCTATTCTATTAATATATTCTCTAACATCTTTAACATTTGGGAATCTTTCTATTCTATTTTCTTCTAAAAATACCACTTTAGATACTGCATCAGCACCAAGTGCAATTATAGTTTGCTTATCTTCAATCATTTGCATATTATAAATACATTCTTTGCCTTCTTTTGCATATCCTAAGTTTTCCATATTCCCAACCATATTCTTTTGTCTATACATATAATATGGAATTAATCCTAAATCTTTAGCTAACTCTTTACTCTCTTCATACATTTTACTTATTTCATCTTGGCTCTTTATTCCAAGGCCTTTTTTTAGAATGAAGTTTTCATAAAGTCTTGATCCTCTCTTTAATGAAAGCCCATGAACTGTTAAACTATCTGGCTTAAGATTTTTAATTTCTTCTGCTGTAATTTTGGCATTTTCAAGTCCTTCTCCTGGAAGTCCTATTATCATATCCATATTTATATCTTTAAATCCTAAAGCTCTTGCCATGTTAAATTTCTCTTTAACATCTTCTGATGAATGATTTCTTCCTATTAATTTCAATGTTTCATCATTCATAGTTTGTGGATTTATACTTATTCTAGATACTTCATACTTTTTCATTGTTTTAAGTTTTTCTTCTGTTATTGAATCTGGTCTTCCACATTCAACTGTAAATTCTACAATATTTTTGTCCTTTACAAAAGAATTATAAACCTTATTCATTATTTCTTCAAACTCTTCATTTGAAACTGACGTAGGAGTACCCCCACCAAAGTATACAGTTTCTATCTCTAAGTTCTTATAATCCACATATTCTTTTATTTTGCTTATTTCTTTAGAAAGAGCATCTAAATAAGGTCTAACTAATTTCTTATTTCCAGAAATAGGGTTAGATGCAAAGGAACAATATAAACATCTAGTAGGACAAAAAGCCATTCCAATATATATAGCAATTTTATTTCTCTCTTTGTTGACAAATTTTTCTTCAAATTTTGCAACATCAATACAAAGCTTAGCCTTTTCTTCCATAGCCATATATTTTTTATAGAAATATTCTACTATTTCTTCCTCTGTTTTTCCCTCATCTAAAAGCTTTAAGGCAATCTTTGATGGCCTTATACCAACTAAAGTTCCCCAAGGATATTCATCAGAAGTTATTTCTTTTAAAGCTTTAAATATAAGAAGTTTTATTGAATCTTTTATATTATCTGAAACCTTCTCTTCACGTTTAAAGTCTTCTTTTTCAAAGATAACTTCATTATCATATACCTTTATCACATAATCATATTTATCTATTTCATCTTCCTTTGGAAATTTAATATCATCTAAAGGAAAATATATATTAAACATTTGATAAACATCATATCTGTATTTTAAATCATTTAACCCTATATTTATTATCATATTTTCTCCTTAATTTAAAAATGGATTATTTTTTCTTTCAAATCCAATTGTTGATTTTGGTCCGTGTCCTGGATATACATCAACATAATCTCCTAAAGGTAATAATTTAGTCTTTATACTAGTTATTATTTTACCAAAGTCTCCTCCAGCAAAATCTGTTCTTCCAATTGCACCATTAAATAAAGTATCCCCTGAGAATAATGAATCTCCTATTAAGAAAGATACTCCTCCTTCTGTGTGTCCTGGAGTATGAATTACTTTAACCTTTTTATCACCAATAGAAAATTCTGAGTCTTCTGTTAAATATCCATCTGCTTTTCTTATACTTCCATATACATAACTCTTATTGTCTATATATTTTTGTTCTGCTTCATGTACATAAAATGGAATTTTAAGTTTATCACTTAAATACTCAACTGCTCCAACATGATCTAAATGTGCATGAGTTAATAAAATGAATTTTGGTTTAATATTTAATCCTTTTATTATTTCTAAAAGTTTAACTTCATCTCCACCTGGATCAATTATTCCAGCTTCCCTTGTTTTCTCATCAATTACTATATAACAGTTTGCATCATATATACCAGCAGGTATTGTCTTAATAATCATAAAAAACCATCTCCTAATTTTAAAATTCTTTAGTGCTATCTAGAAGCAACGTGACAGGACCATCATTTTGAATATCGACTTTCATATCAGCTCCAAACTCACCAGTTTGAACATTTAGCCCTGTTTCTTTTAACATTTCTACAAGTTTTAAGTATAATACTTTAGCTTCTTCTCCACCTTTAGCATTCATGAAATTTGGTCTTCTACCTTTTCTACAATCACCGTATAGCGTGAACTGAGAAATTATTAAAAGTTCTCCTTTTACATCTAATACAGAAAAATTCATTTTATCATTTTCATCTTCAAATATTCTAAGATTTACAATTTTGTCTTTTATATATTTTAAATCTTCAATCGTATCATCATTAGATATACCAATTAAAACATTTAATCCTCTTCCTATACTACCTATTACTTCTCCATTTACTTTTACATTAGATGAAGATACTCTTTGAACTACAGCTCTCAAAATTCACACATCCTTTAATTATTCATTCTATATACGTCATTAACACCTTTAATTTTTCTTATATTTTTCATAAATTCTTTTAATTGTTCAATTGAATTTATTTTAATTTTTAAATTTATTACTGCAACATTCCCTTTTGAAGAATTTGCATTTAAGGCCATTAAAGGTAAATTCTTTTCAGTAATAACTTGCATTACATCAGAAATAATACCCATTCTGTCTTCTGCATTAATTTGAACTTCCGCTAAGTATCCAGCACCTTTTTCTTTTCCAAAACTAGCTTCTACAATTTTATCTTTCTCATTCTTTATTAAAGATTTTATATTGTTGCAATCTTTTCTATGAATAGAAACTCCTCTTCCCTTTGTAATATATCCAAGCACTTCATCTCCCGGAACAGGATTACAACATTTTGCAAATCTAACCATAATGTTACTAAGTCCTTTTACAGTTACTCCGTAATTGTTGTCATTTGATTGTTTCTTTTCATTCTTATGAATTTGCTCTTCAATATTTTTTTCTACTAGTTCTTTAGAATGCTTCTCTTTATCATCTATACTTTCTTCTTTTAGTCTTGAAACTATATTAGATGCACATATCATTCCAACACCTATACGTGAATAAAGATCTTCCATGCTATGAATATTGTATCTTCTTTGCATCTTTTCATAAGCATCACCTTTAGCTATATCATTAAATGTAACACCTTGCTTTTTTAGTTCCTTTTCTAAAAGTTCTTTACCTTTATCTATATTCTCTACTTTCTTAATCTTCTTAAACCATTGTCTTATCTTGCTTTTTGCTTGATTACTCTTGGCAATGTTTAACCAATCCATCTTTGGTCCTTGTGCTGTTTTTGATGTTATTATTTCAACAATTTCTCCTGTTTTAAGCTTATAATCAAGTGGAACTATCTTACCATTAACTTTAGCACCAATACATCTATTCCCTATATCTGTGTGTATTCTATACGCAAAATCTATTGGTGTTGAACCACTTGCTAAGTTAATTACAACGCCCTTAGGAGTAAATACGAATACTTCATCTGAAAATAAATCTATTTTAAAGCCTTCTATAAACTCTTCAGCATCTGAAGTTTCTTTTTGCCACTCTAAAATATCTCTAAGCCATGCAAGTTTAGTTTCAAAATCAACGCCCTTATCATCATCTCCACCTTCTTTATACTTCCAGTGGGCTGCTATACCATACTCAGCAGTTTTATGCATTTCAAAAGTTCTTATTTGTATCTCAAAAGTTTTCCCTTGAGGTCCGATTACAGTTGTATGAAGAGATTGATACATATTAGGCTTTGGCATAGCAATATAGTCTTTAAATCTTCCAGGTATAGGTTTATATATTGTATGAACTATACCTAATACTCCGTAGCAATCTTTTACTGAATTAACTAATATTCTTATTGCAGTTAAATCAAATATTTGCTCTATACTTTTATGCTTATTTACCATTTTTCTATAAATACTATAGAAATGTTTTGGTCTTCCTTCAATATCAGCATCTATACCAGCATCTTGAAGTTTATCATCTAAATCTTTTATTACAGAATCTATATACTCTTCTCTTTCAACTCTTTTTTCTGCAATCTTTTTTACTAAATCATAATATTCTTCTTCATGTAAATATCTAAAAGCAAGATCTTCAAGCTCCCACTTAATCTTTGACATACCTAGTCTATGAGCAAGTGGTGCATATATATCTAATGTTTCTTTTGCTTTTTGTTTTTGTTTTTCTTTTCTCATAAACTTAAGTGTTCTAAGATTATGAAGTCTATCAGCAAGTTTTATAATAATTACTCTTATATCCTTTGCCATTGCTAAAAGCATTTTTCTAACATTATCTGCTTGTTGTTCTTCCTTAGTCTTATACTGTATTTTACCAAGCTTTGTTACACCTTCAACTAGGTTTGCAATTTCCTCACTAAATTCTCTAGCCATATCCTCATATGTATAATCCGTATCTTCGATTACATCATGTAAAAGACCTGCTGCAATTGTACTAGTATCCATTCCAAGTTCAGCCAAAATACAAGCAACATCAATTGGATGTGTTATGTAAGGTTCTCCTGATATTCTTTTTTGATCTTTATGAGCTTCTTTAGCAACCTCATAAGCTTTTTTTATAACATCAATGTCTACATTATTACAATTTTCATTGATTACTTTAATTAACTCGTCTATCATATTAGGATTACGCTCCCTTTTAATAGTATAATTGTTTAAAATCAAAGGCTGGTTTTCTAACCAGCCATTATCTATTATTATATAATATTGTCAAATCTTTTTCAAATAATTTTAGACATCATATTGAGTTAATGACATTACATCATAACCTTCTAATTTGTCTCTTCCCTTTAATTCTGTAAGTTCAATTACAAAATCTAATGAAACTACTTCTCCACCTGCACGTTCTACAAGTTTTGCAACTGCTTCTATAGTTCCGCCTGTTGCTAATAAGTCATCAACTATTGCAACTCTTTGTCCTTTTTTTATAGCATCTTTGTGTATTTCTAAATTATCTGTACCATATTCTAAGTCATAAGCCATTGAAAGTGTTTCTCCTGGTAATTTACCTGGCTTTCTAACTGGAACAAATCCAACGCCTAATGCGTATGCAACAGGAACACCAAATATGAATCCTCTAGCTTCTGGTCCTACTACTAAATCAACTTTCTTATCTTTTAAATGCTTTACTATTTCATCAACTGATGCTCTTAAACCTTCTCCGTCACCTATTAATGTAGTAATATCCTTAAAGCTTATACCTTCCTTAGGAAAATTATCAATTACTCTTATCTTATCCTTTAAATTCATATTAATTCCTCCAATTATTCATATTAAACTTTTTTAATGCTCTTATCCACATACTCTCTCTAATATAACAAGATTATCTTTGACGTATTCTAGTATTGTATAAATACTTAGAAATTTGTTCTGCTCTATCCTCATCATCTGTGGTTAATAACTCTAAAACAATTCTTGCATTACTAATCATACCAACAGCACTTGTTGTTGGTGTTAATAAATTTATAATTTTATCTATATTCTCATCATCAAGTTCTTCAACGTTATTAAAATTAATAATTGCTCTTAAACCTATATTATTTGTATTATCTAGAAATTTCTTGCCTTCCTTTAAGAAAACTGCATTTTCACCTCTAGATGAAGAACCTGCCCATTTAGTACCAATTAAAATTAAATCTAGATATTTATTAATACTCTTCATATTATAATAAATAGCTATAGCTTGCATTAATTTAAATGTTAATGCACTTATAGATAAAGTCTTATACCTGTATTGACATCCTTTTTGTCTAGGATTTATATAAATATAATCCCTTTTCTCGTCTGTCTTCTTGTTTTCAAGAACTATAAGATCAATACCTAGGCTTTCACAAAGTTCTACCTCTTGCTTCGAAACTAAATCTACTCCTAATGTAATAAGTAGCTCTCCTCCTAAAAAATCGACTTTTGTTTTTATATCAAAAGTGTCTACTTCCTTACATTCTTCCCCTCCGTCATGTATCATGTACTCTACATCAGCATTCAAGTATCTTAGCACTAAGCTTAAGGAAGCAATTGCACAAATACCATCTACAGTGTTTGTTCCATATATAATGATTCTTTCCCTATTATTAATAGCAGTTACAAGACGTTCTATTGACTTGTTCATACCTTTTAATATAAAGGGATTATATCCTCTTATGTAATTAGGGCAATATATGCTCTCCCAAAACTTACGCATCGCTTACTATCTCCTCCATAAAATTAGAAAACAATAATATTATAATTTAAAACAAGTAATTTGACAAATATTTATGACAAAAAAATATAAAACCTTCAAAACTTAGTTTTGAAGGTTCATATTTTTTACGTCTTATTTATAAATTATGCTCTTATTCCCTTCTTTTTTGAGGCTTTATTTTTAAGCCAAACCCAAGTTGGTGAAGCTATAAATATTGATGAATATGCTCCTGTAGCTATACCAATTACAAGTGGGAATGAAAAATCTCTAACAGCTGGTACAAATACATTAACTGCTATTATAGTAATTAATGTTGTAAGTGTAGTGTTGATAGATCTTGACATTGTTTGTGTTAAACTCTTATCTGCAACTTCTATTGTAGGTGCAGTTCTCATAGTTTTAGAGTTTTCTCTTATTCTATCGAAGATTACTATAGTATCATTTATTGAATATCCAATGATTGTTAGTATAGCAGCAATAAATGGTGCATTTACTGGTATATTGAATATTGCATAAACACTTAATGTAACTAATATATCATGAATTAATGCTGTAAGAGCTGCAACACCAAATTTAAACTCAAATCTAATTGCTATATATATAAGCATAGCTACAAATGCTACTATTATAGCAAAAATAGTATTTCTAGTTAATTCTTTTCCGATTGAAGATCCAATATCATTTTGAGATACTAACGCATCTTGTTTTAAACCATAATCTTTCTTAAGTGTATCAAATATTTCATTAACCTTCTTTGAATCTAACTTTGAAGATTTAATTTCGTATTGATCTCCATTTACAGTGTTTGTAACTGCATCTTCTGCATAACCTTTTACAATTTTGTCTACTGCCGCTTTATCAAAAGGCTTTCCAAAGTCGAATACTACTTGAGTACCACCTTTAAAGTCTATTCCAAAGTTTAATCCTCTTGTGAACATAAAACCTAAGCCAACTATTATAAATATAAGAGATAAAGAAATCCATATTTTTGATTTTTCTACTATTCTAAGCATGTCTTTACCCCCTCTTTACCTTTACTCTAAAATAAGATGGTTTTTTTAATATTCCCATATTTAAAGCTAGATTCATTAAGAATTTTGTAACTACTAATGCTGTAAATAAACTTACAACAATACCTATTAATAATGTTATAGCAAATCCTTTAACTGCACCTGAACCCATAAAGTATAATACTAAGGCTGCAATTATTGTAGTAACATTTGAGTCTACAATTGATGATAGTGCATTTTCAAAACCTTTCTTTACAGCAGCTTTTGAGGAAACCCCTCGCCTTAATTCTTCCCTTATTCTCTCGAAGATTAAGACATTAGCATCTACCGCCATACCAATTGTCAGTAGGAAACCTGCTATACCTGGTAGTGTTAAAGTAGCACCAATTTCAACGAATATTAATAAAACAAGTGTAATGTATAATGTTAATGCTATACTTGCTATAAATCCTGGTACTCTATAATAAATTATCATGAATAAGAATATTAATCCTACTCCGACAACTCCTGCCTTAACTGCATTTGGAAGAGCTGTTGCACCAAGTTGTGCACCAACTGTTTGTTGTGAAAGCGCTTTTATTGTAACTGGAAGTGCACCTGAATTTATAAGACCAGCTATATTTTTAGCTTCATCCATACTGCTCATTCCTGTTATTACTGCTTTCCCATTTGTAATTTGACTTTGAACTAATGGATTTGTAAGTTGTTCATCGTCCATGTTTATTGATATTCTTTGATTTAAATATTTTCCTGTAGCCTCTGCAAATTTCTTACTTCCTTCATCATTTAATTCTAATGAAACTTCCGGTTGGCTTGTTTGTTGACTTAATATTGCTGTAGCTTCTTTAACATCTTTACCTGTTAAAAGAACCTTTCCATCAGGAGATTTAAATGTAAGATTACCTGTTTTACTTAGTGAATCTACAATTCCTTGTGAGTTATATTCTCCTGGAATATCAACTCTTATTCTGTTATCCCCTTCTGTTGTTACAACTGTTTCAGCTACTCCAAGCTTATTAACTCTTAGCTGAATTAAGTTTTTTGTTTTTTGTAAGTCTTCTTTACTTACATTCTCATCTTGAATTCCTAATAAAACAGAAACTCCACCTTGCAAGTCTAATCCCTTTGTAATAGTTTGGTCAAATGATTTAACCTCCCATCCACCTATCGTTACTCCTCTAAAGCATACAAACGTAAGAATTATGATAGCTAGGGTGCAAAGTGTAAAAATAAATGTACTTTTTCCTTTTGCCTTCATCTTTATCCCCCTTTGTGAGTTTTTAATGAAATATTTTTTCTATCTTTAGAAATAATTCAATTTACATTTATTGGCATTTTATTATTTAAATCGTTTTTTATTATACCATATAAAAAAGCTATTATAAAGTATTCTACTATTATTATAACCTTTTTTTAAGAACTTATCTAAAAAAGTGTAAAGCTAGTATTTTTAGGTTATAAAATTTAAAAATCCATCAGTTAAATCTAACTGATGGATTTTATTAATATTATTTATTTTCTTCTTTAGCTATTTTACTAGCGATAGCATTTTTAACTAACTTTATTTTAGTTCTATCTGAACTTGTTTCTATAGTTATGTGTTCTTCGTCCATTTGAACTATTTTTCCAACGATTCCGCCTCTTGTCATTACATCATCGTTTAATGATAATGAGCTCATCATTTCTCCGTATTGTTTCTTTCTCTTCTTTTCTGGTAAAATAATCATGAAGAAGAAAAGTCCGAATATTAATACTAATGGTATTATATTATATAAAGCTGCTCCCATTATTCTACTTCCTTTCAAATTGTATTATTGTTTTGGAATATAATTCTATTCCTAAAATGAGTTTACATTTATTTAAATTTGTTGTCAATAAAACTTTATGTCCCTGTAGTTAATTCATTTTAAACAAACTTAAATATTCCACTCCTTAAGCTTTTGTTCTTTAAATTCCTTAAATCTTCCTTCATCTATAGCATTTCTTATGTCTTCCATAAGTTTATTGTAGAAATAAAGGTTATGAAGAACACATAATCTCATAGCAAGCATTTCTTTAGCCTTAAATAAGTGTCTTATATATGCTCTAGTATAATGCTTACAAGCTGGACATTCACATCCTTCATCTATTGGACTTTTATCTAGTTCGAATTTTTTATTCATTATGTTTATCTTTCCGTTTTTAGTAAACACGTGTCCATGTCTTCCGTTTCTTGCAGGAAGTACACAGTCAAAGAAGTCTACACCCCTATCTACAGCTTCTAATATATTTGCTGGAGTTCCAACTCCCATTAAATATATTGGCTTATCTTCTGGAAGATAAGGTACAACTGTATCTATTACTTCATACATTTCTTCGTGAGTTTCTCCAACAGCAAGACCTCCAATTGCATAACCATCTAAATCCATTTTAGCTATTGTCTTTGCATGTTCTATTCTTATATCTTTAAATGTTGCTCCTTGGTTTATACCAAATAACATTTGTTCTTTATTTATTGTATCTGGAAGTGAATTTAATCTATCCATTTCTTTTTTGCATCTTTCAAGCCATCTAGTTGTTCTTGCAACTGATTTTTCTACATAATCTCTTGGTGATGGTATTTCTATACATTCATCAAAAGCCATTGCTATTGTTGATGCTAAATTACTTTGAATTTGCATACTTTCTTCAGGACCCATAAAGATTTTCTTTCCATCTATATGTGAGTTAAAGTAAACTCCCTCTTCCTTTATCTTTCTAATCCCAGCTAATGAGAATACTTGGAATCCACCTGAATCAGTAAGGATTGGTCTATCCCAGTTCATAAATTCATGTAATCCACCAAGTTCTTTAACTACTTTATCTGATGGTCTTAAGTGAAGATGGTAAGTATTTGATAATTCAACTTGGCATCCTATATCTTTTAAGTCCATACTTGAAACTGCACCTTTAATTGCAGCTAATGTTCCAACGTTCATAAAAACAGGCGTTTCTATTGTACCATGAGGTGTTACAAATCTACCTCTTCTAGCCTTTCCGTCTTTTTTTAATAGCGTATATCTTTTACTCAAAAATTTCACTCCTCTAATTTATCATAATGTTATTTTATAAACATAGCATCTCCAAATGAGAAGAATCTATATCTTTCTTTTACTGCTTCATTATAAGCATTTAATACATTGTCTTTTCCAGCAAGTGTGGATACTAACATAATTAAAGTTGATTCTGGAAGATGGAAATTTGTAATTAATCTATCTACAACTTTAAATTTATATCCTGGATATATAAATATATTAGTCCATCCACTACACTCTTTAATTCTTCCATTTTCATCGCCTATAGTTTCAAGAGTTCTAGTTGAAGTTGTTCCAACTGATATTATCTTTCCACCTCTATCTTTTGTTTCATTTACTATTCTAGCAGTTTCTTCTGAAACTTGATAGAATTCTGAGTGCATAACATGCTCATCTATAGTTTCAGCCTTTACAGGTCTAAATGTTCCAAGTCCAACATGTAAAGTTACATATGCTATATTTACACCTTTTGCTTTTATTTGTTCTAATAATTCTTCTGTAAAATGAAGTCCTGCAGTTGGTGCTGCAGCTGATCCCTTTTCTTTTGAATATACAGTTTGGTATCTTTCACTATCTTCTAATCTTTCATGAATATATGGAGGAAGTGGCATTTCTCCTAATGAATCTAATACTTCTTCAAATATTCCATCGTATTCAAATTCAATAACTCTATTACCAGTTTCTAATACTTCTAAAACTTCACACTTAAGTTTTCCATCTCCAAATGTAAATCTTCTTCCTGGTTTTGCTGTTTTACCCGGCTTTGCTAAGCATTCCCACTTATCTCCTTCTAATCTCTTTAGAAGTAAGAATTCTATTTTTCCACCAGTATTTTCTTTCTCACCAATAAGTCTAGCTGGCATAACTCTTGTATTATTTAAAACTAAAGTATCTCCTTCATTTAAATAATCAATTATATCCTTAAATATTTTATGTTCTATTTCTCCAGTTTTCTTATCAAGTACCATTAATCTTGAAGTATCTCTCTTTTCTAATGGATGCTGTGCTATTAATTCTTCTGGTAAATAAAAGTCAAAATCGCTTACTTTCATTATATTCTCTCCTTACTCATTAAAAAAACTTTTTTGTTCTCCATGTTTGCTTTTTTCTCCAAACTTTCTTCCTAAATGTTTATAGGCCTTTTCAGTTGCAACTCTTCCTCTTGGTGTTCTTACTATAAACCCTCTTTGAAGAAGATAAGGTTCATATACATCTTCTATAGTTCCAAGTTCCTCTCCTATAAAATAGGATAAAGTTTCTATTCCAACAGGACCACCTTTAAAATTATCTATTATAGCTTCTAAAATTTTATTATCAACTCTATCGAAACCTTGATTATCTACTTCTAAAAGTTCTAAAGCTTCCCTTGCCTCTTTAAAACTTATTATATTATCAGATTTAACCTCTGAATAATCTCTAACTCTTTTTAAAAGTCTATTTGCAATTCTTGGAGTTCCTCTTGACCTTCTTGCAATTTCATCTGCGCCTTCAACTGTTATTGATGATCCAAGCACCATAGAACTTCTAATTATTATATCTCTTAATTGCTCTTCCGTATAGTATTCCATTGAACAAAGAACACCAAATCTATCTCTTAATGGAGATGTTAACATTCCAATTCTTGTTGTCGCTCCTATTAATGTGAATTTAGGAAGATCTAATCTTATAGATTTTGCAGCTGCACCTTTTCCAATTACTATATCAAGTGCATAATCCTCCATTGCTGGATAAAGAATTTCTTCTACATTTCTATTTAATCTATGAATTTCATCAATAAATAAAACATCATTATCCTGAAGTGTTGTAAGTATAGCAGCTAAATCTCCTGCTCTTTCTATTGCAGGTCCTGAAGTTACTTTTAAGTTTCCACCCATCTCTATTGCAATTATATTTGCAAGAGTTGTTTTACCAAGTCCTGGTGGACCATATAAAAGTACGTGATCTAGTGCTTCTCCTCTATTTTTTGCTGCTTTTATAAATATATCTAGTCTTTCCTTAACTTTATCTTGACCTATATATTCATTAATTTTTTGAGGTCTTAAACTTAATTCATTATTAAAATCTTCATTAAGCTCATCTGGTGTAATAATTCTTTCCATTCTTTATTCACCTACCCCATTAATACTCTTAAAGAATCTTTTATCATAATTTCTACAGTATTACTCTTATCTATATTCTTTATTGCCATATTGGCTTCTTTTTCACTATATCCAAGGGCTAAAAGAGCACCTAATACTTCTGAAACCTTTAAAGCATAATCATCTTCTAAAGCACTTTCTTCAGTACTTATAACATTTTCATCATTTATAAGTTCATCTGGCTTTAACTTATCCTTAAGTTCTAATATAATTCTTCCTGCAGTTTTCTTTCCAATTCCAGGTGCTCTACATATATGTTTTTCATCACCTGTCATTATTGCATATTTTAAATTATTTATTCTACTTATAGATAGTAAAGAAAGTGCTGCCTTTGCTCCAACTCCATTTATTGAAAGAAGCATATTAAACATTTGAAGTTCTTCTCTTGAAATAAATCCATATAATCCTATGAAGTCTTCTCTTACAATTTGAACTAAATAAAGCATTACTTCTTCACCAATTGATGGCATACTAGACATTGTTATTCCTGAAGAAAATATTTTATATCCTATTCCATTATTTTCGATAATTACGTAATCTTTTACTATTCCAACATATTTCCCTTTTATGTATTCGTACACTACTAAAATCCCCCTCTCCACTTTTATATAGGTGAAAGTATGTTCCCATACAAGTCTACTTAATACTTTATCATTTTAAAGGAAATCTTTCAAGAAATCATAGTATTTTTATAAATAGTTTAAGACCTAACAAAAATTTTTGTTAGGTCTTAAAAAATAAATGATTTTTTACAATTAAAAATTGTATTATATATATTAATTAAGAGGTTTTAAGTAGTTAGCTCTGTTATCTTTTCTTCAACTTCATTTAAATTTTTGCTATTAAAATACTTATAATTTTTTATTTTGTTAGCATCCACTTCCATAAAGTTGTCTATGCTTATGTCATCTGAATAAACCTTATGAATATTAAGATTTCCATTATCATCGGTTTTATAAATTGCTAAATATCCATCTTTTTCTCCTATATAATAAGTATTTTTCTCTAATGAATCTTTAGAATCTCTTTTAAATATAATATCTTCACTTGATCTATTTGATAATTTATATCCATCTTTAGAAACTGCCTTAGCCAATTCATTTTCTGTTACATTATTTTTATCTATTTTATACTCATCTATTAAAGCTTTAATTGTTGTAACTTTATCTTTAGTATTTTCTGTATAAAAAGCTACCTTCAAATCATTTTTTAAAATTTCATTAGCTTTACTAGCATTTGTTTCTTCAGCTAATGTATTTAAATACTTTAAATCTCTTTGTTCTATTTTTTTATTTACTATATAATATGTTGAAAAAAATAAACCAACAATTAAAAAAGCTGAAATAGTAATAAATTTCTTCTTATTCACTCTCATCTTCATCACTCCTTATTGGTCATTATTTCCTGTATGCATATTTTTATACAGTATTTTTATATATTTTTAAAATAATAAGCCTTGTTATTATAACAAGGCTTATAAAAATTAGTATAAATATTCATTTCTTAATTTTTTCATTAATTCTTCATCTAGTCCATATTCACATTTAAAATATTCATCAAATGAACTATATTTATCTTTAATAGTTTTAATGCTTAATAATAAAAATTCCTTATCTACACCTAAAATATCTTTTATTAAGTTTTTCATTTTATCATCTTTTAAGTAGTCTTTACACATATCTAAAAGTTTTTCATTGCTTTTAGCTCTATAGTCATTACTTTTTAAATAATCGTTTATTACTGTATCTTCATCTACTCCTAATGCTAATAAAATTAATGCAGACCCTATACCAGTTCTATCTTTTCCAGCTGTGCAATGTTGTAATATTGCTGTATTGCTTGGATCTTTAAAAAGATTCATCAGTTCTTTGTAAGCTTTATTATTTATAGGCATATCCTTATAACCTTCTTCAAGTATTTCTTTAGGAGTCATACTTGAGCTTTTTCCTGAAAGCATCTCCCCTACATACTGTGTCATATCTAAATTATCATTATCTAATGAACTCATAGCTGATATGTGTATATTTTTTACTCCATCTACTTCTACATCTTTAGCTTTTTCTTCTTCACTATCTGATCTATAATCTAATACGTATTTTATATCTAATGTTTTAAAGTATTCTAAATCTTTTCCTGTAAGATTAGATAATTCTTCTGATCTATAAAATAATCCCCATTTTACTTTTCTTCCATCTTTTGTAGTATATCCGCCTAAATCTCTAAAATTACAAAAGTTTTTAAGAGGCACTAATCTTTCTGCTAGAATAAGTTTTTCCCCATTACTTTCTATTTCATAAAAAGTTCTATTATCAGGTTTTGGATCCTTGAATTCAATTGTATCTGTATTTTTTATATCCATTAAAAATATATTCTCGCCCTTTATTGTATCTTTATAATATAGCTTTCCATCTTTACAAATTCTATTTAATTTAATTATTATACTTTGGTTATTCTCTAATTTTTCTAAAGTTCCATCTAATCTTTCCATACATTAATCCTCCCTTTATAAACAACAATATATATATACCATTATACATTAATCCTTTAAATATAGATTTTAATATTTAAGTATAATTGTTATATTTCTTTTACATATAAAAATAACTTATATTATTTACTTATTTCAAGTATGTTTTCATATATCTTGTACAAACTTTAAAGTTGACAATTCAGATAGGAATTATATATAATTAAAAATACAAAATCTTGTAAGGAGTCGAAAACAAATGAAAAGAAAGATATCACTCGTAATTTTATCACTCATTATAATTATCTTATCTTTTATTGGATGTTCATCTAAAAACAACAATCCTGTGGTAGATTCATCTAATAACAACAAAACTATAACTGTGGGTACATCTGGAACTTATTATCCATTTACATTTTTAGAAAATGGAAAACTAGAAGGATTCGAAATTGACACTTGGAACGAAATAGGAAAAAGAATTGGCTATAACGTTAAATTTAAACCTGCTTCTTTCAGCGGATTATTTGGGATGCTTGAAAGCGGTAAAGTTGATACTATAGCAAACCAAATCTCTGTATCAGATGAAAGAAAAGAGAAATACTACTTCTCAACACCATCTGTTTATAGTGGTGCTCAAATAATAGTAAAAAAAGATAATGATACAGTAAAATCTTTTAACGATTTAAAAGATAAGAAAGTTGGCGTAGACCTTGGAAGTAACTATGAAAAGATAGTTAAAGAAAAAGGAAAAGACTTAAACGTAAAAGTAATTACTTATCAAAATACAGATGCTGCATTTAATGAACTTTTACTTGGAAGGATAGATGCTGTTGTTATAGATAGAGTATCTGCTATTGCTACTATTAAAGAAAAAGGATTAAACCTTAAACTAGCAGGCGAACCTATAGATAAAATAGAAAATGCTTATCCTTTTGTTAAAGATAAAAACGGAAAAGAACTTGTAGATAAAGTAGATTCTGCATTAAACGCAATGAGAAATGATGGAACTTTAAAAGAAATCTCTGAAAAATGGCTTGGAATGAATGTAACAACTCCAAACAACGTGGAAAATAGTAATAATTTAGATAATACTCATACTAGTGGTGTTTCATTTGATTTTATGTACTCATTAAAATTAATACCTATGCTACTTAATGCAATGAAAGTTACTATTTCTCTTTCAATCTTTGGTATGATATTAGGACTTGTTGTTGGTATAGTACTTGCAATTATAAGAGTATATAAACTTCCTGTTTTAAAACAAATTGCAGAAGTATATATATCATTCTTTAGAGGAACACCTCTACTTGTACAATTATTTTTATTATATTTTGGTATTCCACAAGTAATACCAGCACTTCAAAATATGAGTGCTTATATGGCTGCACTTATTGGACTTGGTCTTAATGCATCAGCTTATATTGCTGAGATTTTAAGATCTTCAATAGACGCAATTGATAGAGGACAAATGGAAGCTTGCCTTTCTCTTGGTATGACAAAGGGAGAAGGTCTTAGAAGAATAATTCTTCCACAAGCTTTTAAAATTGCAGTTCCACCACTTGGAAATATATTTGTAGATACAGTTAAAGGATCATCTTTAGCATTTACTTTAGGTGTTGTTGAACTTCTTGCTAAAGCACAAATGGCAGCTTCATCTAGTTATAAATTCTTTGAAAGTTATATTATTGTAGCTATTATGTATTGGATAGTAATTCAATTCTTTAGTTACATTCAAAAGATACTAGAAAGAAAGCTTTCAGTTTATTAAGAGGTGATTTTATGATAAAGGTAAGTAACTTAAAAAAACAATTTAATGGAATAGATGTTTTAAAAGATATTAGCATAGATGTAAAACCTGGAGAAGTTGTTGTTATCCTTGGACCATCAGGATCTGGTAAATCTACTTTTTTAAGATGTTTAAATTATTTAGAAAAACCTGATGGTGGTACTATTGAAATTGGAGATGCTAAAATAGTAGCACCTAAAGTATCAAAGAAAGATATTCATAACTTAAGAAAACAATCTGCAATGGTTTTTCAACACTATAATCTTTTTAATAATAAAACAGTACTTCAAAATGTAACTGAAGCTTTAATAGTAGTTAAAAAATTAAATAAAGATGAAGCTAATAAAATTGCTTTAGATGCACTAAAAAAAGTTGGTATGCTTGATAAAAAGGATGCATATCCTAGAACTTTATCAGGTGGTCAAATGCAAAGAGTTAGTATAGCACGTGCTATGGCCATAAACCCTAATGTTATTTTATTTGATGAACCTACTTCTGCTTTAGATCCAGAACTTGTTTCAGAAGTATTATCTGTAATTAAAGATTTAGCAAAAGAAAATAGAACTATGATTATAGTAACTCATGAAATGTCTTTTGCAAAAGATGTTGGAGATAGAATAATATTTATGGCAGATGGATTAGTTGTTGAAGAAGGTACTCCAGATGAAATATTTAATAATCCTAAACATGATAGAACTAAACAATTCTTAAATAGATTTATTGTTAAATAAAAAAGGAACCTAATATTAGGTTCCTTTTTATTTAACCATTATACCTATTTCAGTTACATAATCATCTGGAGTTAAACTTGTTAAACTATCTAAAACACAGTATTCATAGGAATATTCACCTATATCATAACCTCTTTTATAAATTTCAGATAATAATTTTTCATAAGTCTTCCCTATTTCTTCATACTTTCCTTTATGATATGTCACTGCATATAACCCTTTGGGTTTTACTATGACGCATTTATCATCTACCTTATTATTAAGAGGTAAAAAAGTATATGATGCTTTTGTGTAATTTTTATTTTTTAAATCTTTTTTAGCTATCATTACTCCTACTTGATAATTGTATGAATGGTTTTTATCCATAACATTTTTTAATAGCTTTTTAATTGAAATATTTGTAGCTAATAAATCGTAAGGCTTCTCCACCTTTTCTGCAGCTAAGTATTCTTCTTTAGTTTCTTTAAAATAAACACTATTTTTATAGCTTTTTATATTCTCTAATGTTTCAATTTTATTTGTTAATCTTTTTATTATTAATTTTAATTGAAGCTCTTGTTTTTTTAATTCTTTCTTTTGTTTCTTCATTAATTCTAAAGTGGAATCTATATTTCTATCCTCTAAAAATGTTTTAATTTCTTTTAAAGGAATTCCTATTTCTTTTAATATTAAAATACTATCTAAAACTTCTAATTGCTCTGAAGTATAATATCTATAATTGTTGTTAGAATCTATTATCTTAGGTTTAAATAGCCCAATTTTATCATAAAAAATTAAAGTTTGTTTTGATAAATTATGTAATTTAGCAAGTTCTCCTACAGTAAATTTGATATCCATTTTATCACCTTAAAAAATTTAAATTTATTTACAAAATATGCTTGACTATATAGTAACTATATCCTTTAGAATACTTATTGTCAATAAAAGAATCGGAGGATTAAATATGAGAGAAAACTTTAGTAAAAAACAAACTTATTTTGAATTTATAAAATATGTACTCCCCTCGATTGTATCTATGATCTTTTTATCATTCTATACGACAATTGATGGATTTTTCGTATCTAGATTTGTAAATTCAGACGCTCTAGCATCAATAAATATTGTAATACCAGTAACTTGTGTAGTTTTTGGTATATCTGTAATGTTAGCTACAGGTTCAGGTGCTTTAGTTGGAATAAAACTTGGTGAAAAAGATAAAGATGGTGCTAATAAACTATTTACATTTATAACATTAGTTCTTCTTGTAATATCAATAATATTAACTTTAATTGGACTTATTTTTCTAAAACCATTACTAGTCTTTTTAGGAACAACAGAATCAATAATGCCTTATGCTTCTGTTTATGGATTCGTAACAGTACTTATGAGTTTACCTATGATGTTCAAGTTATTTTTTGAGTACTATGCACGTGTAGATGGTAACCCAACAATCTCTTTAATAATGTCTTCAGTTGGTTTAATTTTAAATGTAATTTTAGATTATTTATTTATTGTAATATTTAAAATTGGAGTTTTGGGTGCCGCACTTGGAACATTCTTCTCTATTACAGTTTCAGTTATAATAGGACTAATATACTTTTTAAGCAACAATTCTAACTTAAAATTTAGTAAACCAAAGCTTTATTTTAAAGATTTATGGAATTCTTGCTACAATGGTAGCTCTGAAATGTTCACTGAATTTTCAACCGGAATAACAACATTTTTATTTAATATAAGCATTCTTCACTATTATGGCGAAAATGGAGTTGCTGCAATGTCTATAATAACTTATATGTATTACTTCTTTATAGCTATTTACTTTGGTATAACTGTTGGTATATCCCCTGTAATAAGTTATAATTATGGAGCTAAAAACAAAGAAAAAATTAAAGAAAGTTTAAATCATAGCTTTGTATCTATAGGAATATCATCATTATTAATATTTGTAATATCAATGTTCTTTGGGAAGTATATAATCTCATTCTTTACTTCAGATATAGCTGTTTATGAAATTGCAACTTCTGGTATTAAGCTATTCTCATTTGGATTTTTAATGATTGGACTTAATGTATTTATGTCAGGATATTTTACATCAATAGGTAATGGACAAGTATCAGCAATAATTTCTATTAGCCGTTCATTAGTTTTTGTAACTTTAGCTATATTAATTCTTCCAAGATTTATAGATGTTAATGGTATATGGCTTGCTATTCCTGTAGCTGAACTTTTAACAGTATTTTTATCTATAACATTCTATTTAAAATCAAATCTTGATATAGAAGATACTGATGCTATGTTAGAAAATAGCACTAATGCATAAAAGAAAAACACTCCAATTCCTTGGAGTGTTTTTTGTTATGTTTAATTTTCAATTCTTCTAAGTTTTCTTGTTATTTTTGCAACTAAAGCTGCATTATGAGTTCCTTTGTTCATTAAGGAATCTCTTCTTACCTCTAATTCTAATTTGCTTTTCATATAAAAATCCCCTCTCACCCATAGTTTAAAATGTAAAATATATTACATTTTATATAATTTTACCATATATTATATATTTTTCAATACAGTTTTAAAGGAATTTTTATATTTATTTTTTTATATTATATTTATATTTGTGCCATTAACCAATCCTTAGTTTCACTAGCACAAAAAGCACCTTTTACACTATTTATATAGAGCTTTTTAACATCACTTTCAGTTAGAGAATGAATTGAATTTATAGTATTACATTCTTCTGTTAAAGTTACATTAGATACTGTTCTATTATCTGTACTTAAATTAACATATAATCCATCATCTAAAAACTTTTTAATTGGATGTTCACTGTATTCTTGAACTGCCTTTGTTTGAACATTACTCTTTGGGCACATCTCTAATACTATATTATTATCTTTAACTAATTTATAAACATCTTTATCTTTTAATATAGCTACACCATGTCCTATTCTTTCAGCTTTTAATAAATTGATTGCATCGCTAACATTCTCTGCAAATCCAGTTTCTCCTGCATGTATTGTGACTTTATATCCGTACTCTCTAGCTAATTTAAAAGCATCTACAAACTTATGCACAAATCCTTTTTCTTCTCCACCTGCTAAGTCTAGTGCAACAACACCTTGTCCTATGAATTTTTTTCCACCTTCTATAACTTCATAAGCAGATTCAACATCCATATGTCTTAATAAACTTAATATTAAATTACTCTTAACATTAAAGTCTCTTTCCCCTTCTCTTAAACCTTCTAGAACACTTTCTATTATCTCCTCTACAGATAATCCATCATTTTTATGTAAAAGCGGTGCAAATCTAACTTCAATATATTTAACATTTTCAAGGCTAGCATCCTCTATTAATTCATATGCAATTCTTTTTAAGTTTTCTTTACTTTGCATAAGCATATTAGGTATATCAAATCTTTTTAAATAATCATTTAATGATGGACAATCATCTGGAACGATTAATTCTGATTTAATTTCATCGTAACCTAAATTCTTTAATTCTAAGTTTTCTTTTTTTATTAAGTCTACAACAGTATCAATTCTTAAAGAACCATCTAAGTGACAATGTAATTCGATTTTTGGTGCATTTTTAAACTTCATAATATCTCTCCTATCTAATTAAATTAAAATAAAAAAAATTCCTGACTACGAAGAACTTGTTTAAAAATTACTATTTTAAACGTATCCTTCGTAATCAAGAATTATTGGTTCTTGGTAGAAACTCCTTAACCTTATTTTAAGGATTATACGAACTTTTTTAAATTTATTTTATTCTATCATAAAATTTAAATAAATCAATAGGAAATTTATTTTTTATATGGTACTTTTCTTTCTTTATCTTTTCCAAGTTTTCTTGATTCTTTTGAGTAACCAATTTCATTAGCTGTTTCTACTTTCATCTTTTGCACTTCTTTTTTAGTCTTTTGACTTACTTTTTTATTGGCTTTACTATTTTTATTATTTTTATGTGACATAATCAGTTCTCCTTTCTATTAAATAAGCTATCAGTAATATTATTTAATAGAACGAGATTATATATCCTTGTAAATTTATTGTAATTCCTTTTGATTACCACAAACAAAACAGTTCATATCATATATTTCTTTTTTATTTGGTTCTCTTTTTGTTTGTTTGAAAAATTCTTTTTTAGCTTCTTCAATAGATAATTTATCTAAAACTATTTCACTTAATCTTTTCATATAATCTACATACTTATAAAAGTTTTCTCTATCATAAATCTTATGATGAGATGGAACGTAATAATCAGCTTCATAACATTTAAGTTCTATTAATAATGATATGAATTTATCTCTTAAATAACTCCAATCACCATTATGCATATCTAAGTATAATGAATCACCAACAAAAGCTACACTTTTATCATTCTCTTGAACTAATACTATTGAATTATCTTTTGAATGATCACTTGGTATACGTTCTATTTCAACTTCTACTCCACCTAAATCAAGTTTTAAAAATTCATCATAAACTATATCTGCTCTTGGAATAATAATTTTTCTATCATCTGATGGATACTCTACTTTTATATTTTCTAAAGAAAACAATATCTCTTCACCTTTTTTAACTCTTTTTTCAATAGCACTGTTTGTCCACTTTAAATTTCTAAGCCAGTCCAAATTTTCCTTAGTTGCTCCGTTTACTATATTTATAAGACCCATATAATCTGCACCAAAAATATGATCCCAGTGCCAATGAGTTATTACAAGGTATTTTAATGGAGTTACATTCAGTTTTTTCACTTCATTTAAAAATTCTTCTGCATGATCTTTTGAATTTCCTCCATCAATTACTAGACTATATTTATCACCAACTACAAGTCCAAGTGCAGGTCTATCCCCATATTCTTTATTTTCCATATAATATACTCTATCTGTAAGTTTTTTAAGCATATATTATCAATCCTTTCATAAAAATTCTCTTTATGCCCTCTTCTAAAGTTTCAATATTTAAAATTTTATTATCTTAGACTCTTTATCTTTATATCGTCTAAAATAATAAAAGTTTTATTTCTTAATTTTTAGCACTATCAATAACTTCCTCATATTATTTCCTCCTTAGTTAAATAATTACTATATATTTATTATATAATCAAAGTTTCTCTATGTCATAAATATAATAATTTATAATTAAATTCTTTATAAACTAAATATATATTATATAAAAATATTTAATATATTGTATTTTTTGTAACCATATAATAAAACTCTTAATTTTTATTTTAAAATATTATTTTCTATAATTTAAAAGATTGGATTATCATTTAGCTTTGAATAATTAACTTTAAAACCATATCCATATCTTCTTATAATTTTCTCAACTAAATCTGCAAACCACTGCTCAGCCAGTGGTGATACATATACTGAATCTATAAGCATATTTAAGTCCACATAAACATTTTCTCCATAATCTAATTTTGTCTCTATAATATCTAGATTCGTATATTTAATTTTACTTATATCACATCTACATATTATTGCTCTTAATTCATTCTCATGAGAGAAAGCTTTTCTTTTATGTAACCAAAAGTTATATAAACTATCTTCATTAATTACATCTAGGTTATAATCTATATACTTAATTTTTCCTATATATACTGTTTCATCGGTGTTTTTAAAAGCTTTTTTAAGCCTTCCAAAATTCGTTTGTATTGCTATTGATTGTGTTGATTTGGAATATAGTTTCCACATAGCATCTGATTCATTATCATTTATATGCCAACAACTAATGAGCATATGTTTTCTTACCTCTTTTATTAACTCTAAAGTCCACTTTCTATGCTCATAGTCTATTTTATCTTCTAAAATTTTATTTTCCTTCTCTTTAATAACCTCATTTGCTATTGGAAGGGTTCCTTCAAACTTATCTTCAAATCTATCTGATCTTGTAAAAAATAACGCCTCATTTTCTAATATATCTATAAACTTAGTGAAGTCCATATATCTCCATATTTTTTTATTATCATCTATACTCTCAAATGAATTATGTTCTTTATACACATTTTCACCTCTTCACTATTTCAAAATCACTTTTAATATTTAAACAATATTTATAGTATAAGCTTACTTAAGAAATTTTATAATTAGACTATATTTATATATAAGAAACACTATAATTAAAAAATCAATAAATTTACTACAAAATAAAAAAAGTAGCAATCATATAGACTACTACTTTTTAAAATAACTTAATCTTAATTATTAACCCCAAGGTGTTAATATCATACTTATCACCTACCTTATGAATCTTAAATTCCCACAAAAGTTTGTAAATTCCTTCCTAACATATTTATTAATATAAATAAAAAAGCCACCTTTCAAAACAAATTATTTGTTAATCTGCTTTGAAAAGTAGCTTAATAAATGAACACCATAGTCAAAACTATGCTTTTTGTTGACATTTATCATAATGAAGAGAATTTTTCCTACTTCTTATTACTTTTACCTTCTGTAAAATATATTGTAAAATCTATGCTAACCTGATTATTACTGCATTTAACAGTATTATTCATCCCATCCTTCTGGGAATTCAGCATTGTGGTAAACTTCTTGAACATCATCATCATCTTCAAGTAAGTCTAACATCTTTTGGAATTTCTTAGCATCTTCTTCATTTAATTCTGAAGTAGTATCTGGTATCATTTTAACTCCAGCTTCTAAGAATTCTAATCCATTTCCTTCTAATGCTTCTCTAACTTCTCCGAAGCTATCTGGTTCAGTATAAACTACAAATACTTCATCTTCTGCTTGGAAATCTTCAGCACCTGCATCTAATGCCATCATCATAACTTCTTCTTCATCTAAATCGCCTTTTTCAATAACGATTTCTCCTTTTTCTTGGAACATGAATCCAACACAACCTGTTGTTCCCATGTTACCGCCACCTTTAGTAAAGGCACTTCTTATATTACCTGCTGATCTATTTTTATTATCAGTTAAAGCTTCTACTATAACAGCAACTCCTGATGGACCATAACCTTCGTAAACATTCTTTTCAAAGTTTACTGATGATGTTTCTCCAGCTGCCTTCTTTATTGATCTTTGTATAGTGTCATTTGGCATATTTGCTGCCTTTGCTTTTGCAATTACGTCTCTAAGTTTAGCATTAGACTCAGGACTTGGGCCACCGTTTTTAACTGCAACCATTAATTCTTTCCCAATTTTTGTAAAAATCTTTCCTCTTTTTGCATCCATTTTACCTTTTTTAGCTTGGATGTTATGCCATTTTGAGTGTCCTGACATGTCTATTCCTCCTTATTATATGTTAATATAAAAATTATACCTTAAAATTATATCATAGACATTTGAATTTATTCAATATTTGCATTGTTTATATTTTCTTTACAAATATGATTTTATATAGCTTTAAATAATCTATTATTTTCCTTAAAGTATATATCTTCTTCACTTTTACTTATAATAGCTTTTCCGTTTGTAGCTTCAATTACTTCTTTTTCTATTAATTCAGCCACTCCATTTTCAGCATATATAAATATTGTAACCTTATCAGTGTATTCTGAATCTTCAATATGCCAATTATTTTGACCACAAAGATATTGTATTTTACCTATTAAATCATAATCTATTGTAATTGAAACTTTACATCCTTCAACTTTTTCAACTACTCCACCAGCTTTTAGTGCAATACTTGCTCCTTTAGTATAAGCTCTAGTAAGCCCACCTGCACCAAGTAGTATTCCACCAAAATATCTTGTTACTACGATAGCACAGTCCGTTACCCCTTGCTTTTTCATTACTTCAAGTATTGGAATTCCAGCAGTTCCTTGTGGTTCACCATCATCTGAATATCTTTGAATTCCGTAATTTTCTCCAATTACATATGCAAAACAATTATGTCTAGCCTGCTTATGCATGCTCTTTATCTCATTTATAAATTCTTTAGCCTCTTCTTCACTTTCAACTCTTTTTGCATAGCCTATAAACTCTGATTTTTTCTCTTCAAAGCTATCTTCTCCATAGTCTCTTATAGTTATATATGCCATGATTTTAATTCCTCCTTGATTATCTTAAGCCCTTTTCTTATTTTATCACAATCTGTTTGAGAAAAACCTATTCTAAATGTCTTGTCCCCTTCTTTATCATCTCTAAAAAATAATACTCCTGGAGTTATATAAACTCCTCTTTTTACAAGTTTAAAAAATAATTCCTTTGATGATATATTTTTATCTTTAAATTCTAAATAATAATTTAAACCACCATCTGGCTTATTATAGTATACATAATCTGAAAGCTCATCCTTTATAAGTTCTCCCATTAAATCATATCTCTTTTTAAATTCAATTGAAAGATTATGAATATTACCCCTAAAGTCTTCGTTAGCTATATAATATTCAAGTGCTCTTTGCATAAGAGTTGATGTTGTAATATCTGTATTAAATTTAGTTCTTAAAAAGTTTTCTCTAAATACCTTAGGAGTTACTATATAACCAAGTCTTATACCTGGAATAAATATTTTAGAAAAACTCTTTATATATATAACTCTATCTGAAGTATCTAGGTGCTTAAATGGAATATATTCAAAGTTTTCTTCATAAATAAGCTCTGATAAATAATCATCTTCAATAATGTAAAAGTCATATTTTTCTGCAAGTTCTAGTATACGTTTCTTTTTCTCTAAACTATATGATGCGCCTGTTGGATTTTGAAAATAACTCATAGCATAAAATAATCTTATCTTATTTTTCTTTACTATTCTTTCAAACTTTTCTATATTTATACCATCATTTTCAATTGGTACTTCAAATATATTTGCTCTTCTCCATTTAAATACTGAAAGAGCTCCACCATAAGTTGGTTTCTCAACTATTATGTTATCATTAATATTAAGTAATGCTTTAGATGCGATATCTATACCTTGTTGTGCCCCTGAAACTATTAAAATATCATCTGTATCTATATTACCATTCCAAAATACATTGTTTATTGTTTTCCTTAAAGGATCATAGCCTAAAGTATTTTGAGACAATAATATTTCTTCCCCATCCCGATCTAAAACTTTATTTATTATTTTCTTAAATTCCTTTATTGGAAATAAAACTTCATCTGTTATTTCACCAGTAAAATCAACGTAATTACTCTTATAATTATTTTTTATCATCTTTAAAGCTTGTGAATAAGAATTTCTAAAAGCTATACTTAATTCTTTCTTTTTTGCAAAAGTGCCACTGCCTACTTTTTGATAAGCAAATCCTTCATTTTTAAGCTTTTTATAACAGTTAACTGCTGTTATTTTGTTTACTCCTAAAAGGCTACTAAGTTCTCTTATAGTTGGGAGTTTTTCTCCGTCTTTTATCTCTCCCATTTCTATAAGCTTCTTAAACCTATTTGCAATTTGTATATATTTGGGTGTCTCTTCTTCAAATACTATGTTTCTTATAAACTCCAAACTTAATCACCTTATTCTATTCCATATACATTTTCACTTATAATTACATTACCATTACTATCTATAACTTCTTTATCTTTTTTCTTAATTACTCCTTTTGTAAGAAGTCTTTTTAATATTTGTTCAAGTTTAATATTAGAACCTCTTAATATGTCTTTATTCTTAATCTCTGATGCACTTAAATATTCTTCTTCATCATTTAGTATATCTGTAATTACTTTTGAAGCTTTTAATATATTTTTATCTATATATGTATTTATATAATTTATTATATCTACTATATTTTCTTCTTGTACTCCATTAAAAAGTTTATCATCTATTAATTCTTTAAAATCATCATTTAAATTTATAACCATTCTTATTGCATCTTTACTTACAGTATATCCATTTAAATTTAAGTATAATTTTGAGAAACTATCTAAACTTCTAACTATCATCTCATAAGCTGTATATATTCTATCATTTTGTATATATTTTTTACATATTCCAACATCTTTAATAACTCTACTTAAATATTCTAAACTATCTATATGATTAAACTCATCACCTACGTAGATAGATCTATTATAAAGATTGTTTATATCTTTGTCTCTTGAGAAAACTAACTTAGAAAATTTTAAAATATTTCTTGCAATACCTTTACTTCCATCTTCTTTATAAGAACTTAAAAACTTTTCTTTGCTTAATATTCTAGTATGTACTGGTATTTTGTATATTTCTGAGTATATATCTCTTACAAAATCATATTCAAAGTTGTATATAACAAAAAAATCTATATCTGATTCTTCCCATATATCTCCTGAAACTATACTCCCAAATGTAAATACTGCTATAACATCTTTATTACTTTTAAAATTCTCTAATATTTCATTGAATGCTTTTTGGTATTCTATTATTATATTTTTCATATTCCGTACACCCCCTCTTATTCTTTCTTTTATTATAGCAAAACTATGTATATTGTTAAAATAGTATTTCAAATTAATAAAGATTTCTAATGTATGTTATGTACAATAGAAATCTTTATAATACTTAATTTATTAAACTACTTTAATTTAATTCATTTATTATATATTCTTTTGTTTTATTGTAAGCTTCTGTATCAACTTCTACTGTTAGCTTAGTACCTTCATTTACGTAATCTTCACTTAATATTCTACCATTTCTATGAAGGAATGATACTACATCTCCTTTATCATAAGGAATTATATACTCACATTTTTTTAAGCTATAAGGAAGCTTTTCTTCTATTTCTTCTAAAAGCTTATCTAAGTTTAATTCTTCTTTAGCTGAAATTCTAATTACATTATCATAGTATGATAATTTTTCTTCTATTTCATCTAAAGCATCTTCACTTATCTTATCAACTTTATTTAATACAAGAATTGTTTCTTTATCAATTGCTCCAAGTTCAGATAATACTTCTTCAACAGCTTTAATTTGATCTAAGCAGTCATCACTTGAAGCATCAACTACATGACATAAAAGATCTGAATAAATAACTTCTTCAAGTGTTGATTTAAATGCTTCAACTAAATCATGTGGAAGCTTTCTAACAAATCCAACTGTATCTGTTAAAGTAATTAATCCTTTATTTTTAAGTATTATAGCTCTTGTTGTAATATCTAAAGTAGCAAATAGCATATCTGCTTCAAATACTTCTTCTTTATGTCTATTATCTTTTGAAGCTGCAATTTTACAAAGAGCATTTCTAAGAGTAGATTTACCTGCATTTGTATATCCAACAAGAGATACTTTAGGTATACTTTCTTTATTTCTCTTTTCTCTTTGAACTTCTCTAATCTTTTTAATCTTTTTAAGTTCTGAGTTTAAGTCATATATAGTCTCTCTAATATGTCTTCTATCAGTTTCAAGTTTCTTTTCTCCTGGTCCTCTTGTACCTATTCCACCACCTGTTCTAGATAAAACAGTCCCAAGACCTTGAAGTCTACTTAATCTATATTTAAGTTGTGCAAGTTCTACTTGAATGTTTGCTTCTTTACTTTTTGCTCTTCTTGCAAAGATTTCAAGAATAAGAGTTGTTCTATCTATAACCTTTGCTCCTATAGCGTTTTCAAGATTTCTAACTTGTGAACCTGAAAGTTCATCATCAAATATTATTACATTTGCTCTTTCTGTTTGTCTTAAATGAGCTATTTCAAGAACCTTTCCTCTTCCAATAAAGAAAGCTGGATCTATCTTGCTTCTTCCTTGATAAACTTTAGCTAAAACTGGTATATCACAAGCTTTTGTAAGTTCAGCAAGCTCATCTAAACTTTCTCTAGTATCTGACCCTACTAATATTGCTTTTTCCCCATCATCTTCTATTACGTCGTTTTCTTTTATAAGACTTTCAGCATATCTTATTTTTTCTAATATATCTATTGACATAAGTTTTTCTAATGATAGATTTTGCATTTCTTCATATACTAAATTATCATTATAAACTGTTAAATTAGCTAATGAAAAATCTATTATTTTTCCATCATATATTCCAATAGAAATTATTGCATCTAATTTTAATTTTAAAAGTGCAGTTAAATCTAATGCTGAAAGATTGCATAATCCATTTGGATGAGTATGTATAACACGTACTCCTGCTAATCTTTTTTCATTTATATCAAGTACTGGAAGCTCTACTGATGTAGAATCTCCTATTGCAATTGATGTAACCTTCCCTCTTCTATCTATTGCAACACTTACTTCTCTTTCTATTTGAGATGAAATTCTAGATATAGTTTCTATTATTTCTATATTGCAAGCTTCCTGCTTTAAAGTCTTTACACTATATAAATCATCAAGCTCTGAAAGGTAGGAATTCTTTATTCCTTCAACATTTCCATGTATCATTAAATCACCTTTTTCTTTATATATATTATTTAATTTGACTATAATTTTATACTATAAAAACACCATTGTAAATGTATGATGGGAAATTTATACTTGATTTTTATGGTATAATACAGTATTTTTATTATTACAAACATTTTTAAATTATATTCACGGGAGGGTTTTCATAATGGAAGATAAAAAACGTAATATTTTATTTTCAGAAGAACAAATACAAACAAGAATCGCTGAACTTGGTAAAGAAATAACAGAGGATTATAAAGATAAAAATCTTTATGTTTTATCTTTATTAAGAGGTAGCTTTATATATGCAGCTGACTTAGTTAGATACATAGATACAAAAGCCAAAATAGGATTTATGACAACATCAAGTTACGGTCATAACGAAACAAGTTCTGGAGTAGTTAAAATAGTAAATGATATTCCAGATAATATAGAAGGATACGACGTATTAATAGTTGATGATATTGTTGATAGTGGTATTACTATGGACTTCGTTATAAATCATGTAAAAAAATTAGGTGCTAAATCTGTTAAAACTTCTGTTCTTTTAGATAAACCTTCAAGAAGAAAAGTAGATCTTACTCCAGATTACTGCTGTTTTGAAATAGAAGATTTATTTGTAGTTGGATACGGCTTAAACTATGGTGATCATTATAGAAATGTCCCATATGTTTTCAACTGGGAAACAAAATAATATACTTTTTTAATATAAAGGAAGGCATAAAGATTATGCCTTCCTTTATATTTTTAATCATTAAGTTGTATTGCTGCATCTGGAATTTCTCCAACTATTATTGTTTCAGAAAGTGGTATTTGAGCATCCACCTCAAGCTCTTTTGTATACATAGGTATAATTATCTTAATTTTAGCTTTAACATTTAAATAAATCTTATGTCTTGTCTGATTTATTCCTGCACTTTCAAAAACAGATTCATAGCTACTTTCAATATTTCCAAGTGGCTCCATCTCTATAGTTATTTTAGGGCCTAGATTATAATAAACACTTTTATCTGTCATCCATCCAAGTGGTACCTCTATCCCCTTAGCTCCAAGTTCTTCTAATCTTTCATTACATCTTATAGCTATTTCTGATGATAATTTATTAAGTAACATTGTATCTGCACTTATTGAATTGATTTTATTGTTTTTATCTCTTTCAATTTTTACTATATCTTTTTTAGAAGTTTCTTCATCAAAAACTTCAACACTAACTGTATTTATAGTTTTTATAGCTTCTGCTCTCATCATAGTTTCAGAAATATTTAAAACAGATGGCATAACCTTCTTATCAAAAAGGGTAAGGAGCAGATTAAAAACTATAAATAATGCAATAATAATAACTATAAAGGACTTATATCTTTTTGTTTGGGCCTTTGAATAATGTTTCATACTACACCTTTTTATTGAGTTATTGATTTAATCATATTATAATTATGCTATAATGGATAATATTATTATCTATTAATTTTAAAGATTAGGAGGATGAGATGGCAGATAAAAAAGTTCCCAAAAAGAATAAGAATACGAAAAGTAGCCAAACGTCAAGATCAAACGTGTCAAAATCTAATTCGTCTAAAAAAAGTTCTTCAAAAAAATCAAAGAAAAGTAAAAAGATTTTTAAGTGGACAATTTTAAGTATTGTATTTGCATTTTTAGCAATTGCAGTTATTGGAGTTGGATATGTAGTTGCAGTAGTAAAAAATACGCCACCTATAGATATAAATCAAGTTGTAAATGTAGACCAAACCTTAGCAGCTTATGATGATAATGATAAATTTATAGCATCTCTTCATGGTAAAGAAGATTATCAAAAGGTAACATCAGAAGAAATACCTAAAAACTTAAAAAATGCTATTGTTGCTATAGAAGATGAAAGGTTTTATGAACATAATGGAGTTGATGTAAAAAGAATATTAGGTGCACTTGCAAACGATGCCGTTTATTTTGTAACACGTAAAGGTGGACTTCAAGGTGCTTCAACTTTAACTCAACAATTAGTTAAAAATACAATCTTAACTAACAAGCAAACAGCAGAAAGAAAAATTAGTGAAATATATCTAGCATTAGAACTTGAAAAAATGCTTTCTAAGGATGAAATATTAACAGCCTATTTAAATCATTTCCCTGTTGGAGGAATTGCATATGGTGCAAAAGCTGGAGCTAGTATGTACTTTAGTAAAGATGTTTCTGATTTAAATCTTATTGAATGTGCTTACCTAGCAGGTGTAACTCAAGCCCCTACAGCTTATAGTGCTTATAATCCAAATAACGAAAAGGATCCTACTCCTTATATAAAAAGAACTAAAACTGTTTTATCAAAAATGTTAGAACATAACTATATAACTAAAGCTGAATATGATAAAGCAATTAAAGATTTAGATAATGGAAAGCTTAAATTTAAAAGAACTAAAACTGATTACAGATTACCATATGAAGATTTCATTTATGCAACTGTAGATCAAGTAAAAAAAGATTTAAAAGATAAATATAAATATAGTGATGAACAAGTTGAGAATTTAGTTTCAACTGGTGGACTTAAAGTCTATACTACAATGGATAGAAGAATCCAAGATAGTACTCAAAAAATATTAAATAATTACAGTAACTTTAACATTCCAGGTACAGATAAAGTTGATGAAAGTGGTATTCCACTACTTCAAGCATCTGCTACGGTTACTGATTATAAAACTGGTAAAGTATTAGCACTTGTTGGTGGTAGAGGTGATCAAGATGCTCAGTCACTTAACAGAGCATATAGTTCACTTAGACCTACTGGTTCATCTTCAAAACCACTTACTGTTTATGGACCTGCAATTGACAGTCAAAAGCTAACTGCAGCTTCAGTTATTGATGATGCACCAATTCCAAAATCAGTATCATCATATAACCCTGCAAACACACCTAATCAGTATTATGGTTTAACTACACTTAGAGAATCTCTTAAACGTTCAAGTAACGTAGGTGCAACACTAACTTTATTAGAAACTGGTAGTGATACAGCTTTATCTTATGGACAAAAATTTGGTCTTAAGTACACTGAAGCTGATATAAAGAAAAAGGAACCTTCTGTACTTGCACTTGGTCAATTCCCTAATGACCCTAAAGATCCAGATGGTGGTAACACATATCTAATGTCTTCTGCTATCGGTACTTTTGGTAATGGCGGGGTTTATGTAAAACCAAGATTATATACTAAAGTTGTTGATAACAACGGTAATGTTATACTTGATAACGAAATTCAAGAAGAAAAAATATTATCAAAACAAGCAGCTTATATTGTTTATGATATGCTAAAAGGACCTATTCAATACAATGCACAAAGAGCTCAATTTGGTAGTATGCCTGTTGCAGGTAAAACTGGAACTACTAGTTACAATAAAGATTATTGGTTTGCTGGTTTAACTCCTAATTTAAGTGCAGCTGTATGGGTAGGATACGATAAAAATAATTCTATTAAAGGCGGAGGTTCTGGTACTACTGCTTCAAACCTTTGGGGAAAAATTATGAAGGTTGCAAACGAAGGATTAAGTACAAAAGATATTGAAAAGCCAGATGGAATTGTTGAAGTAGCTGTATGTAAAGATTCTGGTAAGCTTCCAACTGATCTTTGTAAAAATGATCCTAGAGGTAACAGAATATACACTGAAATGTTTATAGAAGGCACTGAGCCAAAACAATCTTGTGAAACTCACGTTACAGCTTCAGTTAACACTTTAAATGGAAAACTTGCAAATTCAAATACTCCAAGCGGATTAGTAGCTCAAAGAGTATTTATAAAGAAGCTTTATCCAAATAGTAAAACAGAAGATTATAAATATGTTCTTCCATCATCTTCAGATGATATGACATCAATGCCAAATACTAATACGAATAATGATAAGAAAAAAGAAGATGATAAAAATAAAAAAGAAGATGAAGTAAATACTGATAATAATCAAAATAATAATGAAAACAATCAAACTGATACTACTCCATCTATCTTAGACCGACTTATAGGTTAGTTAAAATATTAAGATCGCTACATTATGTAGCGATCTTTTTAAATTTATTTTTGAATTTTTACTTATAACTTCTTGCATTATATGCGTTTTAAATAATTAATTTCATTATTTTTACTTATTATATTCTTTATTATGAATTTTTTAAACTTTGTTCTTGCAAATATTAATATTTTATTATAAAATAAGTACATATTTTATTAAAAAAAATTTATTACGGGAGGATTAATATGGATATAATAAACGATATTATTTTGAAGTTTAATGATTTTCTATGGACTTATATTCTAATTGCACTTTTATTAGTTTTAGGCGCCTACTTTACTATAAGGACAAACTTTGTGCAGTTTAGATATTTAAAAGAAATGTTTAGACTTCTAGGCGATGGTTTTTCTAATAAAAAAGAAAAAGGAAGTATTTCATCCTTCCAGGCATTTTGTATTAGTACAGCGTCAAGAGTTGGTACTGGAAACTTAGCTGGTATTGCAATTGCAATTTCAGTAGGTGGTCCTGGTGCAATCTTTTGGATGTGGATAATTGCTCTTATTGGAGCAGGTTCAAGTTTTGTTGAATCAACTCTTGCTCAAATTTATAAAGAAAAAAATGAAGATGGATCCTTTAGAGGTGGTCCAGCTTATTATATGCAAAAAGGGTTAAATAAAAAATGGATGGGAGTTTTATTCTCAGTACTTATTACTTTAGCGTTTGGTTTAGTATTCAATTCAGTTCAATCTAATACTATTACAGAATCTTTTAACACTGCTTTTGGAGTTAATAGATTAGTTATAGGTATAATACTTACTGTACTTACTGCACTTATAATATTTGGTGGTATACATAGAATTGCAAAAGTTACTGAAGTACTAGTTCCTGTAATGGCACTAGCTTACATCGGAATTGCAGTTATAATTTTAATAATGAATGCTACTGAAATACCTTCAGTTTTAAAGTTAATTGTTGAAAATGCATTTGGATTTAAAGAAGTTGCAGGTGGTACTTTAGGCGGAGCTCTTCTTCTTGGAATTAAAAGAGGACTTTTCTCAAATGAAGCTGGTATGGGTAGTGCACCAAATGCAGCCGCAACTGCTAATGTTACACACCCTGTAAAACAAGGTTTAATTCAAACTCTTGGAGTTTTCACTGATACATTAATAATTTGTAGTTGTACTGCATTTATAATACTTTTATCAGGTGTTGACTATTCAGGACCTAATGCTTCTACTGGAATAAAGCTTACTCAAGATGCATTAAGTTCTCAAATTGGTCCATTTGGTAATACTTTCATAGCAATATGTATTCTTTTATTCGCTTTTAGTTCAATAGTTGGTAACTACTATTATGGAGAATCTAATATTGAATTTTTAAACGATAAAAAATGGTTCTTATTTGCTTATAGAGTATGTGTTATTTTAATGGTTCTATTCGGATCTGTCGCTAAAGTTGATGTTGTTTGGAACTTAGCTGATGTATTCATGGGATTAATGGCAATTGTAAATCTAGTCGCAATATTTATGCTAAGTAAATATGCATTCCTAGCTTTAAAAGATTATACAGAGCAAAAGAAATCTGGCATAAAAGAGCCAGTATTTAAAGCTTCATCTATTCCTGGACTTAAAAATGCAAAAGAATGGGAATAAAAAAAGACAGACCTTAAATGGTCTGTTTTTTTATTTTACTTTTGTTTCTTCAATTATATTACTGAAAGAATTTTTAACATCTCCATTTATTGAAGAAATAAAATATACGTTCTTTTCACTTTTATTAGATATTTCAATTATATAACAAAGTTCATTTTCACCTTCATCTTCTTTATTATTATAAAAAGCTAAATATGGTTTATTTATTATCTTTCCATCTTTATTCAATTTATTAAAAGAATTAAGAGCTATTTCTTCTGCTTCTTTTTCTGCTATATTTATATCAACTTTTTTATGTGATAAATTTTGAGTTTTATTTATACATCCCTGTAATTTACCACTTTCTTTATTTATATTCATAATTAATTTTTCTGAATAATATGGATACCCTTCTTCATATTTTGAAAAAACTACTGAATAATATGAATTACTATCTTTATCTTCTTTACTTATATCATCAATTTTATATTCTCCATCAAACATTTCTTCTACATATTTCATTGCTAATTCCTTAGCTTTATCTGGAGTAACATTTACTTTTTTACTATTTTTATTGTTATATATAAAACTAATAATATTCTTATTTTTATCTAAATCTACTCTATATTCATCACTAATTAAAGAATAAATTCCTTCTTCTTTTTCTGTTCCACTCTTTTCTTTTAATTTAAACTTAATTTCTTTAGAACTTTTTTCTATAATATCTTTTTCCGTTAACCTTTTTACGAATTTATTTGCTATTCCTATTTCCTTTCTACCCTGCCCAAAATAACTGTAAGCTACCATAGGTATTAGTATTATTAAAATTACTATAGTAATAATACTTATGTATTTTCCTTTCTTCTTTCCCATAACACCCCTCCTAAATGTCTATACATAAATATAATTTCCCTACCCTAATTTTACACCACAGCTTATATTTATGGAATAGTTAAAGTTTACAAAATGTATATTTTTGAACTTAATAGTTTTTATGTAAACATTATTATAATTATACTTTATTAGCTTGTTTACTATATTTTATTTTAGTATACTATTCATAAGAAATATATCATATTTTTAGAAGTTTAGGAGGTTATTGTATTAATTTATCAAAATTAATTGAAGAAAAGAGAAAAGCAAAAGCTAGAGCTTGTAAGAGAAAAACTGCAAAACACGTGGCTACTGGACTTACAATTGGTGCTACAGTTGGTGCAGCATGTGCAGTACTATTTGCCCCTAAGTCTGGAAAAGAATTAAGAGCTGATATGAAAGAAGTTGCTAAAGATGTAAATGAAAAAGTTAAAACTAAAGCAAATACAGCAACTTTAAACTGTAGAAATAACTACTTAGAAGCTAGAGCAAAAATTAAGGAATATTTAGATAATAAAAATAAATCTATAAAAGAAGATAAAATTATTGAAAATACTGAAGAAGATAAAGACTTAACTACAGAAGATAAGAATACTGAAATAGTAGAGGAAACTAAATAATGTATATAAATGTAGCTGATTTATTTTGGATTATAGTTGCTTTACTTGGTGCATTTGCTTTAGTAGTTTTAATACTTTGTCTATTAAAATTATTAAATGTTTTAACTAAAGTTGATACCCTTTTAGATGAAAATAAAAATAATTTAGACACAACTCTTACAAACGTTAAGGGAATATCAGAAAATGTTAAAGATATAAGTGACGTAGCAACTGAAGCTACTGCTGATGCAATTGTAGTTAAGGAAAACTTATCAAATCAACTTAGCACTTTAAAAGAAATTGCTTCTATAATTTCAAGTGTTTTTCTAAAAAAATAAGTGGAGAAAACTCCACTTATTTTTTTAATCCTATTTCTTCGAATAATTTATCTTCTAAATCATTTCCACCAATTTTCTTAATTAAATTTAAGTATAACTCTAAGCTTCCCATTAGATTTGCACTTAACATTATCTTACCATTATCTGTGTAATTTCTCTTTACTACTCTAAAATCTTCTTTCTTATCTTTTAACTTATCAATCCAATTACCTTTTGGTACAACAACTCCATCTAGCTTTTTACAATGTGCAAGATAACATATTCCTTCATTAATAGCACAAATAAAATCACAATCATTATAGTAATTTATTATATGTTTAATGACTTGCTCACCTTTTTCTCTTGAAATTATTCCTTTTCCGCCAGGTATTATTAGCACATTTGGAGTTTTATTATTGTTTTCTAATTCAATATTTAACTTTAATCCTCTACTTACCTCTATACTTTTATCGATTGAAATACCATATACATTAAAAATATCTTGTCCTAAAATTTCATTTGCTTTTTCAAATAACTCTTTAGCCATAGTAAAATCTAAAACATTCATATCATTTATCATAAGCATTCCTACATTTGCTTTATAACATTTATCGAAATTTAAAAAATCTTCTTTTGATATTCTCATAGTATTATCATTATTAAATGTTCTAACTTCTTCAAAACCTATTTTTTGAGCAATTCTCTCTCCAGCTTCAGTTAAAACCTTATCCATTAATATATCTCCACCAAATTCTAAAAAGAAATATTCAAGTAAAAGTCTAATTGCCTCTTCACCATAACCTTTATTTCTATAATTTGAGTGAATCTTAACATTAAATCTTGCAATTTTTGTCGCAGAGTCATATCCATGAAAACTAACTTCCCCTATGGGAATATCTTTATTAGTATATACTAGGAAGTAAAAATTTTTCCCATCCGTTGGATTAACCATCTTTTTATAGAACATTTCCCACTTATTTCTCGGAAAATTAAAAACTCCTCCGATATCTTTCATAGTTTCTTCATCTTTCCATAAACTAGATACAAATTCAAGTTCTTCATATTCAGGCTGCTTTATATAAACTTTCTTTCCATTTCTCCTATATAATCCATCACTTAATTTCATTATAACCACCTTGTTGTGTCTTTTACCCTTCCATCTATTTTCTTTCTACATTACATTATATTAATTATATCAAATTTTAAAGATTTTATATATACAACTAAAATTTTTCTATATTATTAACAAATTGGAAATTTATAGAAAAATTAATATTTTTCAATTTTCTTAATTAATTTTTAATATTTAGTATTACTAAACTTTTTGAATCTTTTTATTAAACTTTTTTTAGCTAACTTCTCCACACCCCCCACCCCATAATGTCTTAGATATAATTTTTTTTTATTTTTTTTTAGAAATATATTGATTTTTTTGCATATACTATTTATAATTAGTTTTGTTTGTTTAGTAATTTTAAACTTTATGTTTAGTAAAATTACACTTTAAAAGAATTGGTGGTGTGAACATTGGAAATCGGAGATAAAATTAGAAGTCTTAGAGTCGCAAAGGGACTTACTCAAGAAGAACTTGCAAATAGATGTGAATTATCAAAAGGTTTTATTTCACAAGTAGAAAATGATTTAACTTCTCCATCTATAGCTACCTTAGTAGATATACTTGAAATTTTAGGTACTAATTTAACTGAATTTTTCAGTGAAAAAAGTGAAGAAAGAATCACATATAAATGTGATGATATGTTCGAAACTGAAGATGAAGAATTAAGATATAGTTTAAAATGGTTAGTTCCAAGTGCTCAAAAAAATGATATGGAGCCTATCATGCTAACACTTAAACCTAATGGTAGGTACATAGAGGAAGAACCTCACGAGGGAGAAGAATTCGGTTTTGTTTTAAATGGAAGCATTTTGCTACATCTTGGAGATGAAGTATATAAAGTAAAAAAAGGTGAAAGTTTCTATTTCAAACCAAGATCTAATCATTATGTGTCAAATCCCGGAAAGACAGTTGCTAAGATAATATGGATAAGCACTCCCCCATCATTTTAATTAATTAATTTAAATTCTAGAAAGAGGTGTTTATTATGAATGATAACATTCTAATGTTAAAAGGTATAAGTAAGAAGTATGGAGATAATGAGGTTTTAAAGGATCTTTACCTTAATATAAAGAAAAATGAGTTCTTAACTCTTTTAGGACCAAGTGGATGTGGGAAAACTACTACATTAAAGATAATTGCAGGATTTGAAACTGCAGATAGCGGAAAAGTTATGTTTGATGATAAAGATATGGCAACACTTCCTTCTCACAAAAGACCAGTAAACACTGTATTCCAAAAGTATGCTCTATTCCCTCATATGAACGTTTATGACAATATAGCATTTGGATTAAAAATAAAAAAAGTTCCTAAAGATGAAATTGATAAAAAAGTTACTGAAATGCTTAAAATGGTTGCCCTTAGTGGTTTTGAAAAAAGAAGTATTGATTCTTTAAGTGGTGGTCAACAACAAAGAGTTGCAATAGCTAGAGCTCTAGTTAATGAACCTGAAGTTTTACTTCTTGATGAACCTTTAGGTGCCTTAGACTTAAAGCTTAGAAAAGAAATGCAAATAGAACTTAAAAAGATCCAACAAAGACTTGGTATTACTTTCATATTCGTAACACACGATCAAGAAGAAGCACTTACAATGTCAGATACTATCGTAGTTATGAATAAAGGACTTATACAACAAATGGGATCACCTCAAGATATATATAATGAACCTGCAAATGCTTTTGTTGCTGACTTTATAGGAGAAAGTAATATAGTTGATGGTATAATGCTTGAAGATTATAAAACTGAATTCTGTGGCAATGTATTTGACAGTGTTGATAAAGGATTTAATAAAAATGAACCTGTTGATATAGTAGTAAGACCTGAAGATATTAAAATGGTCTCAAAAGAAAGTGGAATGCTTAGAGGAAAGGTTTTATCTGTTGTCTTTAAGGGAGTTCATTATGAAATAGAAGTTAAACTAGAAAATTGTAATAAAAATTGGATAATTCATAATACAAAATCAGCTGAAGTTGGTTCTACAATTGGACTTGATATTTATCCTGAAGATATACATGTAATGAATAAGGTGACTTGCGATGAATAAAAATAAAAGAAGCCTAGCAGCTTACCCTTATATAATTTGGAGTGCAATATTTATTATTGTTCCACTTCTTATGATATTATTTTTCAGTTTAACTATAGATACAGATACAGGATATCAATTTTCACTTGAAAATTTCCAAAGACTTATGCATCCTTTATACTTTAAAATATTTGGTCGTTCTTTGCTTTTAGCTGTATTATCTACTGTTGTTTGTCTTTTAATCGGATATCCAGTAGCTTATATAATATCAAAGATGCCAGAAAATAAACGTAATTTAGTAATTATGTTATTTATATTACCTATGTGGATGAACTTCTTATTAAGAACATACGCATGGCTTCCTATACTAGGTAAGAATGGTATTGTGAATAACTTCCTTGGAATTTTTGGTATAGAACCAATCCAATTCCTTTATACAAATGGTGCTATAATGCTTGGTATGATATATAACTTCTTACCATTTATGATATTACCTATTTATACTGTTTTATCAAAAATAGATACAAACTTAATAAATGCAGCTTCTGACCTTGGTGCAAATAAAAAGCAAATATTTGCTAAAGTAATTTTCCCATTAAGTATACCTGGAGTTATTTCAGGAATTACTATGGTATTTATGCCAGCTGTATCAACATTCGTAATTCCAAGACTTCTAGGTGGCGGAAAAGATATGTTAATTGGTAATGTTATAGAACAACAATTCACTACTTTAAGTGATTGGCATTTTGGTTCAGCACTAGCTATAATACTTATGATTTTAATATTAATATCTATGGCTGTAATGTCAAGATTCGATGGCGAACAAACTGAAGGTGGTGGTCGTTTATGGTAAGTAGATTTGAAAATTTTATAAAAAGATTTTATTTAGTGATAATTTTTATATTCTTATATGCTCCAATAGTTACTTTAATAGTGTTTTCATTTAATGATTCAAAGTCAATGGGTAGTTGGCAGGGATTCACATTAAAGTGGTACGGTGAATTATTTAAAAATGATTCTTTAATGGAAGCTTTATATTACACAATATTAATAGCTTTAATAGCATCAATAATAGCTACTATTATTGGAACAATAACTGCTATTGGTATTCATAATATGAGAGGTAAAAGAAAATCACTTTTATTAAGTGTTAATAATTTACCTATTATAAACCCTGATATAGTTACAGGTATTGCATTAATGAGTTTATTCATATTCTTAAAATTCACTTTTGGTTTTAATACAATGCTTTTAGCTCATATATCATTTGATATTCCATATGTAATACTTTCAGTGCTTCCAAAGCTTAGACAGCTTCCTGATAATACTATTGAAGCTGCTATGGACCTTGGTGCTACTCCTTTCTATGCTTTAAGAAAGGTTGTTATACCTCAAATAAAGCCTGGAATATTTGCAGGATTTTTAATGGCACTTACAATGTCAATTGATGACTTTGTAATAAGTTTCTTTACAACAGGTCCTGGAGTTACAAATCTTTCTATAGAAATTTATTCTATGGCAAGACGTGGTATTAAACCAGAAATTAATGCTCTTTCAACAATAATGTTTGTTGTAGTACTATCACTTCTATTAATAGTTAATAAAAAAAGAGGTCAAGAGGTGAACTAATATATGAAAAAATTTAAGTTATTAAGTGCATTATCTATTGCGATAGTATTAATAGTATCTCTTTTTTCAGGCTGTTCTAAAGCTAGCGATCCTAATACTAAAGTTTTAAATTTTTATAATTGCGGAGATTACATAGACCCTAGCTTAATAGATAAATTTGAAAAAGAAACTGGAATTAAAGTTAATTACAGTACTTATGATACTAACGAAATTATGTACGCTAAAGTTAAAGATGGTTCTAGTAATTATGATTTAGTTGTTCCATCAGATTACATGATTGAAAAAATGATTAAAGAAAACCTAGTAGAAAAGATCGATTTTAATAATATACCAAATTATAAGTATATAGGAAAAGAGTTTAGAAATCTTCCTTATGACCCAAAAGATCAATACTCAGTTCCATATATGTGGGGTACAATTGGTATAGTTTATAATACAAAAATAGTTAAGAAGCCAGTTGATAGCTGGAATATTCTTTGGGATAAAGATTACAAAGATCAAATAATTATGTTTAACTCAGTTAGAGATGCTATGGCAATAGCACTTAAAAAATTAGGATATTCTATGAATTCTGAAAATCCTGAACAAATTAACCAAGCTGCTAATGCTTTAATTGAAGAAAAACCTCTAGTTCAAGCTTATATGGTTGATGAAGTTAAAGATGCTATGATAAGTGGTGAAGCTGCTGTTGCACCTGTATGGTCTGGAGATGCAGTTTATATAACAAAAGAAAATCCTGATGTTAAATATATAATACCAAAAGAAGGTTCTAATAAGTGGTATGATGCATTAGTTATTCCAAGTGGTGCTAAACATAAAAAAGAAGCTGAAATGTTTATTAACTTCTTATGCGATCCTGAAAATGCACTTCAAAATGTTGAGTATATCGGATATCAAACTCCAAATACAAAAACTTTTGAAATGTTACCTGAAGATATGAAAAAAGAATATCCAACTAAAGAAGAACTAAGTAAATGTCAAGTATTTACTGACCTAAATAAAGAGACATTAAAATTATATAATGATGAATGGATAAGAATATTCTCATAAATAAAAAATGCTAAGATAGTAGATTATCTTAGCATTTTTTGATTTATTTATATTCATTAAACCATAATTCACATTCTCTTATTGCGCTTTCATTTGAATCTGAAGCATGTACACAATTTTCTGTCATATTATCAGCATAAAGATACCTAATAGTTCCCTTCTCTGCTACTTTTGGGTTTGTCGCACCATTAATTTTTCTAACTCTATTAATAGCATTTTCTCCTTCTAAAATCATTGCACATACAGGTCCTCTAGTTATATAATTTATAAGCTTACTAAAAATTCCTTACCTTTATGTTCTTCATAATGTTTCATTCCCAATTCCTTTGAAACTTTAAGCATTTTAAGTTCTGATATTGTAAGCCCATCCTCTTCATACATTTTGATTATCTTTCCTATTAACCTTTTTTCAACACCATCTGGTTTTATTAAAACTAAACTCTTCTCCATGTTGCCATCCATATATTCCCTTTTTTTATAATTTTAAACTACTCTTTTTTCATTTTCAATAATCTTCAGAATATTTTTATTATTTTTGTTTTACATTTTTTTGCTTTATTCCCTATGTTATAATAATTTTGAGAGGTGAGTTTTATGTATAGAATTAAAGTCTTAATTAATGGTCATGTTCAGGGTGTTGGATTTAGGTACTTTGTTTGTTCTCTAGCATCAAGGTTTAATTTAACTGGATTTGTTAAAAACTTAGATAACGGAGATGTTTATTTAGAAGCACAAGGATCTAAAGAAAATTTAGAAGAATTTACTATATTATTAAAAGAAGGTAATAGATTTTCAACTGTTTTAGGTGTTGATATAGATAAAACAGATATAATTCCATCAGAGCATAAATTTAAAATGAAATATTAAAAAAAGATAGGTTTAGTTAAAATGCTAAACCTATCTTTTTAATTCTTAGAATCTTAAGTTAATACAGCTTGTATACAAAAATACTAAAAGTATTTTTTAATGCTCGAAGGATTCCTTTATCCTTTTATATTCTTCTTTGTCATTAGAATCTAATAAACTTATTGTATTTTGAGCAGTTTGTCTAAGTTCCATCGCCTCTTTATTACTAGGATCTACCTCAAGCACTCTGTTAAATATTTGTATAGCCTCTTCAAGCTTATTATCTTCAATTTTTGCTAAACCCTCTTGAATTAATGTATTCGTTCTGGAATTTTTAGTTCTATTATCTTCAATATCCTTTATTCCACTTAATCCAACTAATATTGCTCCTACTAATGCCCCAGCAACTAATATCGCTCTTTTTCTCATTTTACATCTGCCTTTACCTTTTTTATTTTTCTATATATATCTTTTCATTTTTAACTTATTAAAATATTTTTTCATTATATCATCTTATTACACTTTTGACCATATTCTTTAAATACATTCATTTTAGAATATTACATAATAAATAATTAACTATTTGTAATACAAAAAAAAGATAGGATTAGTTAAAATACTAAACCTATCTTTTTATATAGTTCTATATTATAATTTCTTAAAGAAATTATTTGTTTCATTAAATATTACCTTCCTTAATGCTATTATTGCAATTAGATTCGGTATTGCCATAAGTCCATTTACTATATCTGCTGATATAAAGATTACATCTAATGATATAAATGCACCTATTGCTACAAGTACTATATAAATTATTTTAAATGGTATTATTGCTTTTTCATTTATTAAATATTCTATACACTTTTCACCATAGTAATTCCATCCTAATATAGTTGTAAATGCAAAGAACATAAGTCCTATATTAACTATATATTTTCCAATTACAGCTATCGGGAACCCAACTTCAAATGCTGCAGTTGTAAGTACTGATCCATCTAATGGTGAATTATATAAACCTGTTAAAACTATTACTATACCTGTCATTGTACATATTACTATTGTATCAAAAAAAGTACCTGTCATAGATATTAAACCTTGTCTTACAGGTTCATTTGTTTTAGCAGCAGCTGCTGCAATAGGAGCACTTCCAAGTCCTGATTCATTTGAGAAAACTCCTCTACTTATTCCTCTTTGAATTACCATCATAATTGTAATTCCAGTTGCTCCCCCAAATACTGCCTTTGGATTGAATGCACCTTCTATTATTAACATAATTGCATTTGGAACTTCTTTAAAATTAAATATTATAACTATAATTACACCAAAAATATAAAGAGCTGCCATAAAAGGTACTATCATTTCTGATACTTTAGATATTCTTTCTATTCCACCTAAAGTTACTGCTGCAACTAGTATAGTAACTATAATTGCAGTGACTATTACAGGAACATTAAAACTAGTATTTGCCGCTTCTGTTATTGATTTAACTTGAGCAAAAGTACCAATTCCAAATAATGCAACCAATACTCCAAATAATGCAAATATTTTTGCAAGAACCTTATTATTCATACCATTTTGTATGTAATACATAGGTCCTCCTTTTACTCTACCATTTTCATCAAATTCTCTATACTTAATAGCAAGTACACCTTCTGCATATTTTGTTGCCATTCCAAAGAAAGCTGCAATCCACATCCAAAATAAAGCACCAGGACCACCAGCCTTAATAGCTGTGGCAACCCCAACAATATTTCCTGTGCCTATAGTTGCAGATAATGCTGTACATAATGCACCAAAGCTTGATACATCACCTTTTCCGTCTTCCTCATCTTTAAATAAAAAACTTAATGCTTTTGGTAATTTAGTTACTTGAAGACACTTAAGTTTAATAGTTAAATATAAACCCGTACCTAAAAGTAAAATTAAAAGTGGTGGACCCCATACAATGGCATCCAATTGTGTTAAAAATTTTTCCATAAAAAAATCCTCCTAAATATTATAATTTGGAGGAGATTAAATAAAGCTAAAAATACACTATTAGCTTCAAAAAATCCCCTGTCCCTTTTACCTGAGAGTTTCAACATATAAATTAATTTATATGTCTTGCTCCTTCGGTGCCTAAAGTAAACTCTTTAGGTCTCTCCAGAGGCTCGTCCAATAGCGGTCCTAATACCTGAAAGATTTCCCTCTTCGGTGGATTAATAAATTAATCACTCTCCCACTACCTTCATCCGAACTATCTAATTTTCTTTATATTATACAAATAAATTTATCTAAAATCAAGTTTTCATGTCAATTAATTTACAATCTTGTTAAGAGCGTTCATATACGCCATTATACTAGCTTCTATCACATTAGTACTTACGCTTCTACCAATTACATTCCTATCTTTATAAGAAAGCTTTACTATAACTTCCCCTAACGCATCTGCGCCACTTGTAATTGCATTAATATTATAATCTTTTAATACTAACTTCTTATTTATAGCCCTCTCTACTGCATTATAAAGAGCATTTACAGGTCCATCTCCACAAGCTGCTTCCTCTATATTCTTTCCATCATAATTTATATTAACTGTTGCAGTTGAGCTCATTTTGTTACAAGTAGTTACGCTAAAGTTAATAAGCTTATATTTATCTTCTACATTTACAGTTCCATGATAAATTAATGCTTCAATATCCTTATCTGAAACTTCTTTCTTCTTGTCAGCCAAATCCTTAAAATTCTTAAACGCTTCATTTAATTTTATCTCATCTAAATTACATCCAAGTTCTTTAACTCTCTCTTCAAAAGCATGTCTTCCTGAATGCTTACCAAGTATCATATTACTCGTCTTAAACCCTACTGATTCTGGTGTCATAATTTCATAAGTTTCTCTATTTTCTAAAACACCATGCTGATGTATTCCTGATTCATGTAAAAATGCATTCTTTCCTACTATTGCTTTATTTGGTTGAACATTTACTCCTGAAAAATGAGATACAATCGATGATACTCTATATATATTTTCTGTCTTTATATTAGTATAAACATTATAGATATCTCCTCTTGTTTTAAGAGCCATTACAATCTCTTCTAAAGCTGTATTCCCTGCTCTCTCACCAAGACCATTTATTGCACACTCAACTTGTGTTGCACCATTTTCTACTGCTTCTAGTGAATTTGCAACAGCAAGCCCTAAATCATTATGACAATGTACACTTATAATTACATTTTCTATTCCTTTTACATTTTCTTTTATTCCCTTAATTAATTCACCAAACTCTTTTGGAGTTGAATATCCAACTGTATCTGGAATATTTAATACATTTGCTCCACTTTCTATTGCTGTTTCTAGAACTCTATATAAAAATTCTCTGTCACTTCTTGAGCCATCTTCTGGTGAAAATTCAACATCATCTACTAATCCTTTTGCATATTTAACCATAGTTTTAACTTTATCTATAACTTCTTCTCCAGTCATTTTAAGCTTATACTTCATATGCAATTCAGATGTTGCAATAAAAATATGGATTCTTTTTTTCTTAGCTGCCTTTATAGCTTCATATGCCCTATCAATATCTTTTTTATTTGCTCTAGCAAGAGCATTTATTGTTGAATTTTTTATGTTTTCTGCTATAAGCTTAACTCCTTCAAAATCACCATTCGACGCCATTGGAAATCCAGCTTCTATTACATCAACACCTAAACTTTCAAGCTGTTTTGCAATTTCAAGTTTTTCTTCTGGATTTAAACTTACCTTTGGGGTTTGCTCCCCATCTCTTAATGTTGTGTCAAATATATATATTTGCCTTTTCATAACTTTGCCCCCTTATTAAACTAAATATTATATTTAACTTAAAAGTGATATTTTTAATAATAGCCCCTAATCACTTTTACATATATTAACATTAATTATATTTTAAGTAAAGAGCATTTTTATAAGTATATTTAATTTTATTTTTAATTAGTATATTTATATGCTATTATAAAATATATTAAACTACATAGGAAAAGGTGATATTTTGATAAAATTAATAGCTTCTGATATGGACGGTACATTACTTACACCTGAAGGCAAGATTCCTGAGGAATTTTTTGATATCTTTAAGAAACTTAAGGAAAAAAATATTGAATTTGTTGTTGCAAGTGGACGTCCTTACAAAACATTATACAAAAACTTTAGTAAAATATGTGATGATATATCTTATATCTCAGATAATGGTGCTATGGTAGTTGAAGATGGTAAAATTACTTCACTAGAAATAATTGATAAGAATATAGTAGAAAAAATAGCTAACGCTTGTTCAAAGATAGAAAATATTTGTGTTATATTTTGCGGCGTTAAAAACTTCTATCAACTTCCTTGTGATTTAAATACTCAAAAAGAAATTGATAAATACTATCTTAATAAAACTATAGTAAATTCTTATGATGAAATAGATGATGACATATTTAAAATTTCTATCTGTGATATGGATGACGCATTAACTCATTCTTATCCTATACTACATGAAAATTTATTAGAAATTGAAGATAAAATAAAAATGGTTGTTGCCGGAAAATATTGGACAGACATAACAAATATTGATGTCAATAAAGGTACTGCAATTGCAAAAATTCAAAAACTTAAAGGTATCTCAAAGGAAGAGACTATGGTATTTGGAGATTACTTTAACGATGTTGAAATGCTTGGACAAGCCTATTACAGCTATGTTATGGAAGATGCGTTGGATGAAATGAAAGCACATGGAAACTTTATAGCAAAAAGTAATAAAGAAAATGGCGTACTTCAAGTAATAAAAAGTATATTATAATTTTAAAAGTAGCATAGAGGAATATTGTAATTCCTCTATGCTACTTTTTTATAATTAAATTTTTTAGTAATATTAAATACTATAACACCTAATACTATATAAATTAAAACAAAAGGCAATACAGTTGTCATATTATATAAAATATCACAAAGTAAAACTGATATTTTTTGTATATATGTTTATACCTCTTTTACGTTAACTTATATTTTATAAAAATCCCATTATAGCAACTTTATTGAATCTTTACTTTTTTAAAGAATAAATATAATATTTTATGCAAAAAATATTTCTAATTACTATTAATATTGGAGGTATTTTAATGGCTAATTCCTTTGTAAAAAGCATAATAGATAGTATAACATCAAGTCCCGATACTATCATCGTTAAAGAATTACTTATAGATAAATTTAAATCAACAAATATTACTTTATTATATTCAAATGCAACTGTTGATAAAGATATTATAAATAGAGATATTTTAACTCCTTTAATGTATAACTTTAATGTTGAATTCCCAAAAGATTGTGATAAATATGAGTATTTATTAAAAGTAGCTCTTCCTGTAAGCAACGCTACTATTGAATCATCATTTCCTAAAATTGTTGAAGCTATAGATGGAGGTAAAACTTTATTAATATTTGATGATTCTCATAAAGCTATTTCAATGGATACAACATCATTTACATATCGTTCTCCCTCTACCCCATCTATAACATCTTCAATAGCATCAGCTAAAGAAGACTTAAATGAATCTTTGGAAATGAATATGTCTGCAATTAAACGTAGAGTTAAAGATCAAAACTTAGTTGTTGAAAATTTTGTTGTTGGTAGACGTAGTAAAACAAATGTTAATGTATTGCATATAAAAGATTTAGCAAATGATACTGTTCATAATGATGTTGTAAGTAGAATTGCGGCATTAGATATTGATTCTCTTCAATCAATAGGAAGTCTTCAACAATATACTGAAGAACATCCTTATTCTATAGTACCTCAAAGCTTTATTACTGACTCTGTAGAGAGTACTGTCGGTAAATTAATGGAAGGTAAAGTAGTTGTTTTAGTTGAAGGTAGCCCATATTCATTATCAACCCCTTCGGTACTTGTAGAATTTTTTCACAATACTGATGATTATAATGAACGTACTATAATTGCATGTTTTGCAAGGATTCTTAGATTTCTCGCAGCATTTATATTACTTACATTACCTTCTGTTTATATAATACTTACAAAATTTAATTCTGATCTTTTATTAGATAAATATATAGAGCCCATTTCTAGATCTAGGCAAGGAATCCCGCTTTCACCTTTTCTCGAAATATTTTTAGTAGAATTAATAATTGAGCTATTAAGAGAAGGTGGTTTAAGGCTTCCAAGCAAGGTTGGTCAAACTCTAAGTATTGTAAGTGGTATCATAATCGGTGATGCTGCTATTCAATCAAGAATAGTTTCACCTCCTGCTCTTTTTATTGTTGGTATTTCTGTAGTTTGTACATTTTTAATACCAAATTATCAAATGGCATTATCACTTAGGATTATTAAATTTCCATTTTTAATACTATGTAATTTTTTTGGAATACTTGGTTTAATTTCTGGAGAATTTTTCTTGTTAGTTTATCTTTGCAATCTTAAAGTTTCTGGAGTTGATTATGTTTTATTTAAGGCTGAGGATATGAAAGATACATTTATTAGAACTGATCTTAATAGCCAATATAGAAGGCCAATAATTTTTAAGTTAAAAGAAAAACTTAGATTAAATACTATTAACATAAAAAAGTGTGGTGAAAAAAATAATGAAAAAAAGGCTTGAAATAAGTACAAATCAATTTATTTGCTTAATCGCAGGATATACTCTTATACTACTTGAGATTCGTTATCCATCTGTTATGGCAATTAAAACTAATCAAAATGCTTGGATTATACCATTTTTTTCATCAATATATCCTATTATATTTTTTACTTTATACTGGTTTGTATATAAAAAGCATCCTCAAAAAAATATATTTTCTATAAATAATTTACTGCTTGGAAAATTTCTTGGAACAATATTTAATTTTATTTTTGCTGTATTTTTATTTTGCTATGGTGCTATACATTACGCTGCAATTTCTCTAATAATAAATTCTACTATAGTCTGGTATTATAATATACTTCAAATGATTTTCTTAATTACTATAATAGGATTTATTTGTGCTGCATTATTTGATATAGAACCCCTTCTAAAGGTAAGTCAGATTTCATTATATATAGTTATATTTATATATTTACTTTTATTTTTAAATTTAAGAGATGCTTCTATATCAAATATATTTCCAATACTTATGGATACTTCACCTAAATTGTTATTAAAGTCTTCTTATACAGGTATATTTATGTTTGCAGGATTTGAATGTTTTACAATTTATCTTCCTTACTTAAAAAATAAACAAGACTATAAAAAAATAGCAATAAGTATTATTTTAATTTTAGTTCTTATTACTTCATGGATTACATTTGTTTGTATTTCTTACTTTGGTTATGAAACATTATCACTATATTATTTCCCATTACTTAACTACATTTCATCTATTAAAGTTCCTCTTATAAACAACTTTGCATTTATTTTCATTGTTTTATCATCAGTTAATGCATTTAAAAATTCATCTATTTTCTTCTTTAATTTTATATATCTTATTCCAGAAAAATTAAGGGATAAATTCAAGTATTTAGTTCTATTAATACTTCCAGTTCCCCTTTATTTTGCTACAAAACCTTTAACAGATATAGTTATTTTAGATTCTTTTATAAATAAAGTATTTTTACCATTAACATTTTCTATATTCTTCAACATTATTATACTTTTCATAGTTACCTTAAGGAGGAATTCTAATGAAAAAAAAGATCCTATTTAGTTATTTAATTATAATATTATTTTTCGTATTAACTTTTTTAGTATCTAAATTTTTAAGTGGTTATTCTTTCACAAATATTGAAGATGTTGATTTTGTTGTTGGTGTTGGTTTTGATGTTACTAAAGAGTTAGATAGAAATATATACCATGTACCTATGTCAATATATAACTTTACTAAAGATGATTCTGTTAGTACATATTTGATTGATTCTAAAGGAGAAACACCGCTACAAGCAAGGATGGATAGGCAAACTCATTCAGGTAGGAAGTTTTCATTAGGTTCAGAAAAAATATACATTTTTTCTAGAAGAGTATGCGAAACTGGTTTAGCTGTTCCTTTAGATGGACTATTAAATAATACTCAAGTTACAAGTAGAGGCTTAGTTTTAACTACCTCACAAGATCCAAAAGATATTCTATCTTTTAAGGTTGAAGGATATCCATCATCTTCTCACTATATAGAAAATTTAATTAAATCATTAAATTCATTTTCTTATCTTTCAAAGCCTGAAACTTTACGTGATGCTTATATTGAAAACACCGGAGAAGGACGTAAATTTTTAGCCCCAAACATAGATATAGTTGATGGTGAACTACAACTTACTTCTCTTTCTGTTTTAGATAAAGGTAAATTAGTTGGCTCTGTTCCTATTGATAATGTTACTTATTTAAATTTATTAAGAAATCCTCAAGGAACTGCCTTATTAACTTATCTTGAAGATAATAATAATACTATTTCTACTGAAAATATATTTAAAAGAAAAATTAAATGTGAAAGATCTGGAGATACATTCTCTTTTGATATAAAGCTTGATATTAGAGGTAAAATAGTAAATAATAATTACTTAAGTACATCAGATTTTACACCAGAGCAAAAACTTGAACTTGAAAAGAAGATAAGCGATTACATAAAGACTGGAATAGAAGACTTTATAGCTTCAATGAAAACTACTTACGAATTAGATTTGCTTAATCTTGGTAATATAGCTGCATCTAAGTTTGGCAGAAATACCGTTGCAGATTGGGATAAAGAAATTCTAAAATCTGATATAAAAGTTTCAGTAAACTTTAAAATTACTAAGCTTGGAATTGGTAATATTAATTTAGAATAAGGATGGTCATAAAACCATCCTTATTTCATGTTATAAATCTACTCTATTTTTCTTTTCTCCATTATAAAAAGCCTGTATATTTTCTAATAAACCTTTAAATAATCTTTCTCTAGCCTCAATACTTGCCCATGCAATATGAGGTGTTAATACTACATTTTCTTTATTTTTTATTTTTAAAATAGGATTATCCTCTTCAATTGGTTCTACTGTAAATACATCTAATGCAGCTCCACTTATTATACCTTCATCTAATGCTCTAGCTAAATCTTCAAATACAACAATAGGCCCTCTTCCCATATTAACTACTATAGCTTCTTTTTTCATCTTTTTAAGATTTTCATAATTTATAAGACCTGAAGTTTTTTCATTTAAAGGAGCATGTATTGATATTATATCAGAAGTCTTTAATAGTTCTTCAAGGTCAACTCTCTTATAATCTTGATTATTATTTCTACCTGATGTTGAATAATAAATAACATTTGCTCCAAAAGCTTCACAAACCTTAGCAACGCCTCTACCTATTGCTCCAAGACCTATTATTCCCCAAGTCTTACCACTTAAATCTCTATAAGGTTTATCTAAATTTGTAAATATTTTTGATTTTGAATATTCTAATGATTTCACATAATTATCATAATAGCTTATCTTATCATATAAGTGTAATAATGTAGCAAATGTATGTTGAACTACTGTATTAGTTGAATATCCTGCAACATTTGTTACTGCAATATTTCTTTTTTTTGCATACTCAATATCTATATTATTAAATCCTGTTGCCATCTCACATATAAGCTCTACGTTTTTCGCATCTTTTAAATTATCTTCATTAAGTACAACTTTATTAGTTAATACTACATTCGCATCTTTAATTCTATTTTCTACATCCTTTGGTTCTGTTATATCATAAACTTTAACTTCTCCGAATTTATTTAATAAATTATAATCAACATCACCTAATGTTTTTCCATCTAAAACTACTAGTTTTTTCATTTTATATCGCTCCTTAAAAGTTATTTTATAAATATTATTCTACCACAATATCTTATCTATTTGTTTTCATAATGTATCTAATTTGTAAATTATGTCAATAATATTTATATTGATAGTTTGAAAGGAGTTATAATATGGAAAGTATTAATTTAGTATGCTTAGCCTGTGATCGTTCATGTAATTTAAATATTTCTTTAGATAAAAATAATATAACATCAGTAGCTGGTAATGCTTGCAGAAAAGGTATCTCTTATGCTAAAAAGGAATACATAGTTCCATCTATGACAGTTACAACTGTTATAACCGTTTTAAATGGCAGTTCTAAAATTGTTCCTGTCAAAAGTGAGATTGTAGTTCCTAAATCTTTAATTTTTAAGATTTTAAGTGAACTTCGTGATTTGAAAGTATCAGCTCCTATTAAATCTGGTGATATAGTAAAAGAAAATATTTTAAATACCGGTGTAAATATAATTGCAACTAATAACGTATATCTATCTAAATAAAAAAAGAAAAGAAATATTTTTAAATTTCTTTCCTTAAATAAATCTTTTATATTTTATAACATTCTTTTATTCCATTATTTAATATATTCATAACCTCTAGAACTTCCTCTTCCTTTACTGGGAGTTCTTTATTATTTATAATGGCATCATACATCGCATTATAAATTTCACTATAATCGCCCTTTGGGCTTTCTATTACTTTAGTAATATCATTTCCTTCATTATCTATATAATTTAATTCTCCATAGTTTTCTTTAATATCTGATTTGAATTCTTTATCCCAAGGCATTATATTAGCTTTTAGACATTCTTCTTGCTTATCAATACCGTATTTGATAAAACTTCCATTAAAGCCATGTAATATAAATTTAGGATACTCCATTTTTACTAAGTGATTAGTTTTTACAATAGCTTTAAAGTTATCATAAAACATACATACTTCATAATAATCATCAGGATTACCTTTAACTCTTATACTTCTTATATCATAAGTTACCTTATCTGGTTTACCAAATATAGATACTATTTGATCTATAGTGTGTACGCCAAGCCCATAAAAAGCTCCATCATATGCTGAACCATCTATCTTAACTAAATCTTTTCTATAATAATCAAAATGTGATTCTAATTCAACTAAGTCACCTAATACATTACTTTCTATAACACTTTTTAATGCTAAGAAATCACTATCATATCTTCTGTTTTGATATGGCATTATAAGAAGATTTTTTTCTCTTGCAATTTCATATAACTCCTTACACTCTTTACTTGTTCTAGTAAAAGGTTTTTCAATTAAAACATGTTTATTATTATTAAGAGCTAATTTAGCATATTCATAATGTGAATCAACATGAGTACATACTGTAACTAAATCTATTGTATTATCATTTAAAAGCTCATTGACATCCCTAACAAACTCAATACCATATTTATTATACTTTTCTTCTAATTCCTTTTTTTCTGTTCTGCTAAATATTTTTACTACTTCAAACTTTTCTTTATTTAATATATATGGAAGATGATATCTATTAGCACTTTTACCAAATCCTATTATTCCAATTTTAAATTTCTTCATATAATCCCTCCAAAATCCCATAAAAATTTTTATCCTTATAATATAATAAAGAATATTTAACTATTTGTAAACGTATAATTTAAATAACAATACCTCTCTAAAAATCTAATTTAAAATGTCCAACATAAATATTTGCTACAATTTATGTTGGACATGTTTTTATTTTATAAAATTATACTAAGTAAATATAATATCCATATATGTACTGGATAAAATATATAAAAGAATTTTCTAAAATCCTTACCTTTTTCCCCATTATAGAAATATATAAATGGTATACAAAATACCATCATCCAAACAGGATATTGCAGCATTCTTTCTATATTAAAACCTGGTAAAAATAATGCTGAAAATACAATAGTTGCAAGATACATATCTCTTCTATTATTAAAACATTTATAGAATATAAATACGAATGCAGGTCCTATTATAAGTGATTGCGTGCATATTCCTAAAGATACTGCAACTAATATTTTTATAAATGCTATTGTCGTATGCCCTGTTCTTATTTGAACCATACCATTTAGCATAACAAAAGCAGCTGACATTGAAAGTAATATATTATTAGGTAAAATATATAACTTTGTATTAAATGCATAATTTAATATAAAGCTTGAAATTACCATTAAAAATATAAATATTATTGCTTTTTTATCAGTAATTATATCTGTTTTATAAGTTAATAAAATAAGTATAATAGCAAGAATTGCAATGCATGCAAAAACTATATAGGGTATATAGCTAAAACTACTAAGTGATAAAGCTCCCCCATCCATTGATCTATGTCCTATTAATGACATAATATTGTTTCCTAAAAATATAACTTCTGAAGCAAGTAGTAACCTTTTTAAATAATTATTCCTTGAAGATGTCTTAAAGTAACCTTCTACTAGAAGATATAAAAACACTGGAAGTGCTATTTGACCTACATAATTAAACCAAAAAGGTGCTCCTTTAAAAAATATGGCTATATTTCCAAGTATCATAAAAAGTGTCATAAGTATTTTAAGCTTAAATCTATCCATATTATTCTCCTTTGTTTATTATTACATTATTAAATTATACCTCTTAAGCCTTTACATTAAAAGTCTTTTGTAATACCATATCTAATAGATATAAATTAAAGAGGTGAATATATGTACATATTATCATATAAAGTAAACTACAATGAAGTTGATGAAATAATAAATACGCTACAAATAAATGATATATTCAATGTATTTTATGAAAATCCACTTGAAATAACAACTGATGAATTTGGATATGGTTACGTTGAAAAAGATGATGAACCAATTATATTAAAAGTTGCTTATGATGAAGATATTGAAGGATTAGATGCTTTTAAAGATACAGTTAATAAAATAGTAAATAAAGAATTATTAAATGTAGAAGAAATTAATTATGAATATGAAGAATTTAAAATGCCTGCTGTTTTAATTGGTGATGAATGGGTTTTAGCAGATCCAAGTGATGAAGATATTGAAGGAAGAAAAAAAATTAACTTTATATCGCAAGGTGCCTTTGGTACTGGATTACATGAAACTACTAAAGATTTATTAAATATAATATTATCTAAAGACTTTACTAATAAATCAGTATTAGATATAGGAACTGGTTCTGGTATATTATCTATTGCAACATCTATTAAAGGAGCATCAAAAGTTGTTGCTCTTGATATAAGAGATGTAGAAGATGAAGTTCTTTTAAATGCTTCTTTAAATGGATTAGAAAATATTGAAGTCTTAGTAGGTGATGCCCTATCATCAGATATAACTATAGACTCTAAATTTGATTGGATTTTTATAAATATAGGTGGTGCTGAAACTGAAATGTTTATGCCATTTATAAAAGAACACCTAAAAGAAGATGGTATGCTTTTAGTATCAGGCTTAGTATCTTGGAGTTTTGATTCAGTTAAAGATATGATAACTCAAAATAATTTTGAAATGATTGAAAAATACCAAACAAATGAATGGTGTACTGCAATCTTTAAGTAAAATAAAAAAGGACTTTTAAAGGTCCTTTTTATTTTTTTTCTTATTCTTCTTTTTATTTTTTAATTTCTCTTCTGTCTTTCTTCTTTTCTCTTCTTTTTCTTTCTCTATTTGTAGTCTTTCAAATTCTTCTCTTTTATCTCTAAACTTGATTGACTGCATAATAATTAAAAGCCAAAATGGAATCCATATTAAACCTAATAATGCACCAGATATTATACAAACCTCAAAATCTAATCCATTGTTTGCGTTTACAATCATTGCTATTAGTGCAACTATTAATCCAACTAATACTGAGGACTTTATTCTAAACCCCTTATTTATTTTACATTTTTCCACATACCATACTAATAACTTCATATATTTCCTCCTATTGTTAACCCCTCTTTTAGTTTAATATTCTATAAAAATTTACTAATTCCTCTTTTTAAGAAGAGTATATTTTCATTAATTTTAGTGTAATTTTTTAGAAATTTACTTATTTTTCATTGAATTCTCTTTAAAATTTCTTGCTAATTTTTCTTAAAATATTATAAATTTTCAGTATATTTTGTTGATTTCTCATAAATCCACACTTTTCCTCCCATCAGACAAGCTATTATGCTATACTATAATAAATATCAAGAGGAGGTCTTTTTTATGAAGAAATTTTTGATATCTTTTTTTACCATATCGACATTAATGTTTAATATTGCTTTCCCTGCTTTTGCAGATGACGCAAAAAAAACAATCGATGAAAATAAAGTTCATTTTAATCAAATAAGCGATGAAATCAAAACTTTAGATAGTAATATACAAGCTTTAGATGGTGATATTAGTTCACTTAACTCAACAATTGAAAACAATAAAAATAAAATAACTTCTATTGAAAATGAAATTAAAACAACTCAAGGAAAAATTGAATCAACAAGAAAGCAGATTCAAGATGGACAAGATGTATTATCCGATAGACTAAGAGCTATTTATAAAAGCGGTAATTATTCAATATCAAATTATTTAGCTTTTATATTTGAATCAAACGGACTTGCAGATTTACTTGGTAGAATAAATGCAGTTCAAAAAATAGTTGGAGCAGATACTGATATGATTACTGAATTAAAAGGTAATGAAGAGGCGCTTCAAAATGATATCAAGAACCTAAATGATAATAAAAATCAAATAGTGAAACTTAATGAAGAAAATACTTCTAAGTTAAAAACTCTTGTAGATAAACAAAATGCTTTAAAGGAATCAAAAGCAAAGTTTGATGAACAAAAAGCAAAGGTTCAATCAGTTATTGAAGAAAATGAAAATAAACTTATTGCAAATCCTATAAGTGTTATAGATTCATCATCTTCATCTATAAGTGCTCTGCAAAATGCAGTAACTACTTTAAAGGATTTAATACCTCAACTATCTACAAACAACGTAATTGATAAAGCTAATTCTTATGTATCTAAAGGAAATAACTTAATAGATCAAAAGAAAAAAGATGAAGCTAAAAAGAAAGAAGAACAAAATAAAGCTAATAGCGACAGTAGTTCAAACAATACTAATCCGAATAATAACAATTCAAATAGTGGACCATATTTAAAGACACTTACAGTTGAAGCGACAGCTTATTCAGGCCATACTATTACTGCAATGGGTACTAAACCTGTTAGAGATCCTAATGGTATTAGTACAATAGCAGTAGATCCTAATGTAATACCTTTAGGTTCTAAAGTATTTATACCTGGATATGGATATGCTATTGCAGCAGATACTGGTGGTGTTATCTTAGGTAATAAGATTGACCTGTTCATGAATTCAAAAGAAGAATGTACAGCTTTTGGTAGACAAACAGTTACAGTTCATATTATTTCCTATTCTTAAGATGGTAAAAATTGATTAAAAGTAAAAAATAAAGCGACTTAAATTTAATTAAGTCGCTTATTTTTTACTTTAATTTAATAGTCTTTTTTTAATTCTCTATTTAATAGTACTAAGGCTAGTGCTTCTAAAAATATATCTTTATTATACATATAAAACATACACCACACCTCCCTTTCTTATTAAAAGTATTTCCTGTATATTTATTTCTATACTATAATTTGTTTTTATTTTTTATTTTCTTCTTTTGCTTTAGGGAATATCATATTAGGGTATACTTTTTTTAAATATGAATTTGGATAATATTTATCTAAAAATCTATCTATACAATTATCTGCCTTAACATGATTTATTCTTGCAACTTCTCTTCTTACTGCTAAAGTAGATAAAACAATATTTGGAACCATAATAATTATAAATATGTATGTAGAAATTTTTATAGTTTTACTTGAAAGTTTTGCAAAGAACTTATCAAATAGTGGATATATTTCTTTTATAAAGAGTACCCCGAGCACTCCCCAAAATATACAATATTCAACGCTTGTCCTTCCATTAATACCAAGTACCTTTCCTGTGTAATCCCAAGAAACTGTTCCTACAGTTTTTTGTTGAACTAATGAACACATATATTCAAAAATTCCACCTAAAACTGCACTTATAAAAAATATTATTAGTCCATCGCATTTAAAGAATTTATATAATAATATAGTAAAAACAACACATCCTATTCCATAGACAGGACTAAAAGGACCATATAGTAAGCCTTGTCTACTTTCAAAATAACCGTTTCTAATATAACACCAGAGCATTTCTACTACATATCCCAAAACTGACCCTATCATAAAGAGCCAAATTAGCTTATAAAAATTTATTTCGTTTTTTAAATTAAACATATAACCTCCTATAACTTATATACCCTTTATTATCTAAAATAATATCATTATAATGAGTATTTATAAGAAAAATCCTTTTAACTTTCTTTAAACTTTTATACGCTAACTTAAATATAATCTATTTAACCCTTCCTTTTTTATAAACTTCATATTCATACCCATTCTCTTTTAAAAACTGGCTTAAAGCTTTAATCATTTCATAATTATGTGATACATGTATATCAACAAAATATTTATTATCTTCTTTAGTTAATTTATTCTTATAATTACTTATTACGTTTTTATTTACACTCAATGGCGCTTGTACATCATTTTTCATATCATATGCCTTATTTTCTGCCTTAAGTATAGCCTCTGCTCTATTTTCTATTTCTTTTAAAATTCTATCTAATGGCCAATCTAGGTCTAGATACTCTTCAAAATCTTCTAATGTTAATTTAGTATTTAATTTTTTATTTACTGAACCTATAGCACTTTTCATAGATATTTTGTATATATTTTTTTTATTCCTTTCATTTTCTTGCTCTTTTTTAAGAATATTTGCTTGCATATCAATATCTTCTTTAATACTTTTTAATGTACCGCTAAGATTTAAATACTTATCTTTAACTGTTAATTTTGTTGCATATTCTTCATTTAAGTTATAATTTTTTATACTTTCTTTAATATATTCTTTTGCTATAAGTCTCTTTTCTTCTCTTCTTTTATCATCATATATCTTTATTCCATCTTTTATTGGTTTTTCTACTTCTGTTATTAAACTTATAAGATCCTTGCATTTAAATTCAAATTCTTTTATTGGTTTTTCCATTTCTTTTTTTACATTTTTTCTATATTCATCAATACCTCTTCTAAGTTTTGCTAAATCCTTTTGAGTTGTTTTGCATTTTTTTAAATTTTCTTCTGTAACTATAATTCCCCTATATTTATCCATAGTATCTTCTAATGATGATTTTACCTCATTAAAGTTCATTAAAATTATGGGTAACCTTTTTTTAACTTCTATCTCTTTCATAATCTAACACCTCCTAAAACTCAAAATCTTCTATATCTTTTTCATCTTTTTCTTCAGGTTCTATCTTTGTTTCTTTAATTTCTATTTCTTCTTTCTTTTTACTTTCATTACTCTTTTTCTTTTTATTAAGCATTTGAATACATGTATTTAATGCTGAATTTGGTATATCTTCAACTTTTTCTACTCCAACCCATGATAAGAATCTGCTCTTATCAACTCCTGTTTCATCTATTAAACTGTTTATTGTCATTACTCCTGCCTTATTTATCTTTCTTTTTGACTCTTCTGCATCTTCATCTACTGCACCAGAATCTATAACATCTGTTTCTGCTATTTCAAAAGCCATCATATAAAGATATCTTCTTGCAAAACTTTGAGTTCCTCCAATATTTTGAATTGCACTGCATCCCTTTAATGTTGCAACTTCAATTGGTGTTGACCATTCTCTAAATATATCTGGATTATCAGTATCTTTAATATATAACCAAGCTTGATCTTTAGTGTATTTAAATTCTGTATATAATCCAATATTTAAGCAAATTTCATTAACATGTGGAAGAAAATCTCCAAGTTCAAAATATTTATAGTGTGCAAACTTATTATATCCTGTTTTCTTCAAATCTCTTTTTTGAAGTTCTACTCTTGCTTTTTGTATCTTTTGATATATATTTAAGTTATTATCATCATTTTTTGCTATCAAATTATCAACATCAATTTTAATATTTTCAAAGTTATCTGACATTCTTTCAAAGCTATACATTACGTCGGTTTTATCAATATTATTGTCTTCATCTATTCTTATGTTATTTATATCATTTTCTAATTTTATAATGCTTTTATTTGCTAAATCTAAACCTTTTTTTATTTCAATAAGCTCTTTCATAAAAATCCTCCATTCTTTAAATTAGTTATTCCTTATACATAGTATTTGCATTTTAAATTACCTTAATCACTTATTAAAATTTGTAGAATTTATATTAGAGGTAATTTTATAAAAAAATAGAAGTACTTTAAATATTTAATCTAAAGTACTTCTATTTTTAATTAAAGATCATTTTATTTTTTCTAAAAAATATTTTAAAAAGGTTAAATCCTCTGTAAGCTCTGGATGAAATGATGTAACAAAAATATTATTCTCTCTAGCTGCTACAATTTTATCTTTAAGCTTACATAATACTTCTACATTTCTTCCTACTTCAGTTATATATGGTGCTCTGATAAAGACTAACTCTATATCTTTATCCTTTATTCCTTTTATATGTCCATACTCCTTAAAGCTATCTATCTGACTTCCAAAAGCATTTCTTTTTACTTTAATATCCATAATAGCTAAATGCCTTCTTTTATCATTTTTAATTTCTTTAGCTAATAAAATCATTCCAGCACATGTTCCAAATGTCGGTAATCCATTTACTATTTTTTCTTTAAGTGGTTCCATTAAATTAGTAATATTAAGAAGCTTACCAATTGTTGTACTTTCTCCACCAGGAAGTATTATTGCATCTATATCCTCTAAATCCTTTTTATCCTTAACTTCTACTGCTTCATGATTAAGAGCCTCTATATGTTTTATATGCTCAATAATTCCTCCTTGTAGTGCTAGTACTCCTATTTTCATTTTACCATCCTCTTTCAGCATATTTTACTCCAATTTCCTTAGCTGAATTACTACTCATAGCCTCTCCAAGGTCATAAGATACTTCTGAAAGTTTCTTTGGATCATTATAATAAGTTGTTGCTAAAACTATCGCTCTAGCTCTTTTTTCTGGATTCTCTGATTTAAATATACCTGATCCTACAAATACTCCTTCACTTCCAAGTTGCATCATAAGCGCTGCGTCAGCTGGTGTTGCAATTCCTCCTGCTGCAAAATTAACAACAGGTAACTTTCCATTTTCATGAACATATTTTACTAAGTCATATGGTGCATTTAATTCTTTTGAAATTGTCATTAATTCTTCTTTTGGAGCATTTTTTATTTCTCTAATTTCATCCATTATTTTTCTCATATGAGTAACAGCCTGTACAACATCTCCTGTACCAGCTTCCCCCTTAGCTCTTATCATTGATGCTCCTTCTCCAATTCTTCTTAATGCTTCACCTAAGTTAGTTGCACCACATACAAAAGGAACTTTAAATTCACACTTATTTATATGATATCTATCATCAGCTGGTGTTAATACTTCACTTTCATCAATAAAGTCTATATTTAAAGCTTCTAGTATTTGAGCCTCTACAAAATGTCCTATCCTAACTTTAGCCATAACAGGTATTGATACAGCTTCTTGAATTTCTTTTATCATTTTAGGATCTGACATTCTAGCCACTCCACCTTCTTTTCTGATATCAGATGGCACTCTTTCAAGAGCCATAACTGCACATGCCCCTGCTTTTTCTGCAATTATAGCTTCCTCCTTATTTGTTACATCCATTATTACTCCGCCTTTTAGCATTTGTGCAAGATTTTTATTTATTGCTTCTCTTTCCATTTAGATTCCCCCTTGAAAATTTTGGAAATACTTTTATATTTATCCTAATACCAAAAAGAAATTTATGCAAATGTATCGCTACATTATAAAAACTTTGAAATTAATAAATGTAATAAAAAAAATAAGTGATATCTTAATTATAGGAATCTTACTATATGAAAAATAAAAGCTATTTGTACTTTTATTAAAACAGAAATTAATAGAAATACTAATTTTAATATCAAAAATAGATTAAAACCAAAAAAGGTTGAATAAGAGAAATATCTGTTTCTCTTATTCAACCTTAACATTCAACTCATGCGAGATAAGCCATAAGCGGAGTTCTGTATTAAGCAATCATCTATCTAGACTTGTTATTGCTAACAAGCTCAAGCGACACACCACGAAGCGGGACGGGCCGCCCCAAAATGCTTCTTTCTCGGTCTTGCTCCAAGTGGGGTTTACATAGCCATAATGTCTCCATTATGCTGGTGAGCTCTTACCTCGCCTTTCCATCCTTACCCAAGAACCCAATCTTAGGCGGTATATTTCTGTTGCACTTTCCTTCGAGTCGCCTCGACTGGCCGTTAGCCAGCACCCTGCCCTATGGAGCTCCGACTTTCCTCTCCTAGCTCTAAGGCTAGCAGCGATTGCACGTCTTACTCGCAGTACTTATAATATCATACATTTTATTTTTTTACAAATATAAAATTTTCCATTTAACATATGAGCTGTAGAATTAAAAGTAATAGTGCTATAATGACTATTCCTGTAAATCCAACTCCCATAAAAATCAATGCGATAAGTATTGCACAATATACACAAAGTCTAAGTGGCGTAAACCAACCATTTAATCTACAACCTCTAAAGAAATTCGGTCCTAAAAAATTTCTACATATGAAGAAAAAATCTCCAAGTCCACCTTTGCCTCTTTTACCCATAATCCCATCCCCATTAAATATTATTATCATTATTTAATATATGCGATTATTTTATTTATGTTACTAAATAAATATATATGGATCTTTAGCTTCTTTAGATTCTATAAATTCTATATCTTTAAATTCATTTCTTATATCATCTAATACTCTTAAAAATACTAACCACTCAGTATTAAAATGACCAGCATCAATAATAGAAACTCCAAGTTCTTTATAATCTGATGCAAAATGATATGTTGTATCACCAGTTATTATACAGTCAGCACCTAATCTTACAGCTTCACTAATAAAGTCTTGACCACTTCCATTTATTATAGCTATTGCCCTAGCAGAATCATTTCCTTTTACTACTCTTAAAGTATCAATATTTAAGACATTTTTTACTTTATCTACAAGACTACTTAAAGAAATTTCTTCTTCTAATCTAACTATTCTTCCAAGTCCTGCTTCATCAAAAGATTTTATTTTTGATTTTTCTATAATTTCATTTGATTTAAATCCAAGCATCTCAACTATAGTTTTATTGATGCCATTTTTAGCTGAATCTAAATTAGTGTGGCTTGAATATAGAGCTATATCATTTTTTATAAGTTCAGTTATTTTATATCCAAGTAAATCATCAGGAACTATTCTGTTTGGCTTTCTAAATATTAAAGGATGATGAGTTAATATCATATCGCATTTATTTTCTATAGCTTCATTTAAAACATTTTTAGTACAATCTAATGCAAGTAATATTTTTTTAACTTCCTTATCTTTAGATCCAACCATAAGACCTACGTTATCAAAATCTTCTTTTAAAACTTCTGGTGCTAAATTTTCCATAGCCTCCATAATATCTCTAACTTTCACACTCATATAATTTTATCCTCCTAATTTATATTATCTTAAATAATTTTCTAAATTAGTTAGTATATTTATTTTTGCTTCTAATTCATTTTTTCTAGCTTCTGCACTTTCTGTATCGTCTTCTATAAATCCTAAAATCTTTTCATATTTTTCTTTTTTATAAGTTATGTAATCTTTCATTAAAGGATGTCTATCTCTTAATAGCTTTGGACTTATTTCATAGTAAATAGAATCAAGTGAAGTTTCTTCTCCTTCTTTTACTCTTACTTTAAATAATTCATAATATTTATCTTCATCTATACATAAATCTTCTTCTATAACTTCATATCCATTTGTATATAGATACTCTCTTAACACTTCAGGATTTTGAGCTGGTTGAAGTATTAAAAATTTAAATCCTTTTGCTTTTTCTTTATCAGCTTCAAGAATATCTCTTATTAAATTTCCACCCATTCCAGCTATTACACAAGCATCTGCTTCATTAATTTCTACAGTGCTAAGTCCGCCGCCTAATCTTGTATCAATTTTTTCATCAACTTCTTCAAATATAGCATTAAGCTTTGCCTTATCTAACGGATCCTTATTTATATCTGATGCAATTGCATTTTTGCAAATTCCATTTTTTATTACATATATAGGAATGTATCCATGATCTGTTCCTACATCTACTAATGTATCACAATCCTTTATGTGATTTACTATTAAATCTAATCTTTTACTTAATTCCATAATTTTTCTCCTACTTCAAACTGATGATTTTTTATTATATTTTGTCTTTAGTTTCAGTTATTTATTATAGCATATAAAATAGAAAATAAAAATCTATTAACTCACTAAAAAGGCACTAGAAATCCTTCTAGCGCCTTGCTATATTAATCTAAATAATCTTTAAGTTTTTTACTTCTTGATGGGTGTCTAAGCTTTCTTAAAGCTTTAGCTTCTATTTGTCTTATTCTTTCTCTAGTAACATTGAATTCTTTACCAACTTCTTCTAGAGTTCTAGCTCTTCCATCATCTAAACCAAATCTTAATCTTAGAACTTTCTCTTCTCTTGGAGTTAATGTATCTAAAACATTTATTAATTGCTCTTTAAGCATTGTAAATGCAGCAGCTTCAGCAGGTGCTAATGCATCATCATCTGGAATAAAATCTCCTAAGTGACTATCTTCTTCTTCACCGATTGGAGTTTCAAGTGAAACTGGTTCTTGTGCTATCTTTTGGATTTCACGAACCTTTTCAACAGGTAAATCCATAACCTTTGATATTTCTTCTGGGAATGGGTCTCTTCCAAGTTCTTGAAGTAATTGTCTTTGAACTCTTATAAGTTTGTTTATAGTTTCAACCATATGAACAGGTATTCTGATTGTTCTTGCTTGGTCTGCTATAGCTCTTGTTATTGCCTGTCTTATCCACCATGTAGCATAAGTTGAGAATTTGAATCCTTTTCTGTAATCAAATTTTTCTACGGCTTTAATAAGACCTAAATTACCTTCTTGTATAAGATCTAGGAATAACATACCTCTTCCAACATATCTTTTAGCGATACTTACAACAAGTCTAAGGTTTGCTTCCGCTAATTTTTTCTTAGCATATTGGCTACCTTGTTCTATCTTATTAGCAAGTTCAATTTCTTCTTCTGAAGATAATAGTGGAACTTTACCTATTTCTTTTAAATACATTCTAACTGGATCATCTATTGCAATACCTTCTGGTACAGTTAAATCTAATTCTTCTTCCTCTTCTTCTTTATCTGCGCCATGAGGTTCACCTATAACTTCTATACCCATTGACTCTAAAACTTCATAGATTTTTTCTATTTGTTCTGGAGTTAATTCTATATTATCAATTTCATCCATTATTTCTTTATATGTTAATGAACCATTTTTCTTACCTTTTTCTATAAGGTTTTTGACAATTGTCATTCTTTGATTTCTATCCTTCTTATCTTCTTTACCTTTTACATTTGTTTTTCCTGCCATAATTTTGTTACCTCCTTCCGTCATGACCAACTAATCCCTCTCTCCCTTTTTAAGTGCATCATTTATCTTATTTAATTCTAATGCAACTTTAATTGACTCTTCTATAAGTCCATTATTTTCTAATTCTTTTAGTTTTTTTCTAAGAAGATCTAACTGTTTAGTTAACTTAAAGTTTTTAATTTGCTTTATGTAATCTAATATTAGTCTGTGTTTATCTTCTGCTTTTAAAACTTGGAATTCTTTTATCTTTACCCATTCTTTAGAAGACTCAACATCATCACAACCGGCTTCTACATGCAAGTTAGTATTCTCTAAACCTTTATCTTTACTTTCTTTTATTAAATTAAAGATTTTTGCATGAGCCTTAGAATTTAAATCATCTGATGAAATATTTTCTATTATTTCATTATAATAATCCTCATCTAACATTAATTTTATTAATGATTTCTCAGCTTTTACATAACCTGGCTCTACATATAATTTTGTTCCAAATTCTTCCTTTTTATTCATAAAATCTTCACTTTTCGTATTTTTTGTCATAGAAATTAAGTCATATAGTGACTGCTCTTTAATTCCTGTGTCTTCTGATATACTTTTTACGTATATATCCTTCTCTACAGGGTTTAAATTTGCCAAAATTTCTGCAACTCTATTTCCATACTCTATAAGTGAACTTTTATCTTTAAAGTTGATTCCATCTTTGGCTTTTTTTAATCTATAAGAAATAAGACTTTCTGCTTTATTAACTAACTTTAAGAAAGCATCTCTTCCATTACTTCTTACAAATTCATCTGGATCTTTACCTTGTGGAATTTGTAGAACTCTAACATCAAACCCAGCTTCTTTTAAGATTTCAAGTCCTCTTAATGTTGCTGTTTGACCTGCAAAGTCTGCATCGTAGGAGATTATAACTTTATCTGCATATCTTTTAAGTAATCTTGCTTGATTAGTAGTAAGAGCTGTACCTAAAGATGCAACTACGTTTGTTATTCCATACTGATGAAGTGATATTAAATCCATATACCCTTCAACAATTATAAAATATCTCTCTTCATTTTTATGTTTTATAGCAAAGTTTAATCCATAAAGATTAGTTCCTTTTTGGAAAACCAATGTTTCTGGCGAATTTAAATACTTAGGTTTAGAATCATCTAACACCCTACCACCAAAGCCAATAACATTGCCTTTACTATTAAATACAGGAAACATTACTCTATTTCTAAATCTATCATAAATAGTTCCCTTTTGGCTTTTTAAAACAAGGCCAGCTTCAAGCATAAGCTCATCATTAAAGCCTTTTCTTTTAAGGTGAGTTCTTAAGTTTTGCCACCCGTCTTTTGCATAACCTAGACCAAATCGTTTTATAGTTATTTCTTTTATGCCTCTATTTGTGAAGTATTCTTTAGAATTTTTATCTCTTTGCAAATTAGAGAAAAAGTATCTTGCAGCCTCTACATTCACTTTATATAAAAGTTCTTTCTTTTTTACTACTTTACTTTCTTCTCCATTACCAAGATCTAATCTGATATTAGCTTTCTCAGCTAAAACCTTACATGCTTCTATGAAGTTTAAATTTCTATTCTTCATTACAAATGTAAGTACATTACCAGCTTCTCCACATCCAAAACATTTATATATTTGTTTATCTTGTGAAACACTAAAAGAAGGTGATTTTTCATTATGAAATGGACAAAGTCCCATATAATTACGACCTGATCTTTTTAGCTTTACTGTCTCTGAAATAATATCGACAATATCATTTTCTTGCTTAATTCTTTCAATTGTTTCTTCTGTAATACGCAAGGAGCTTCACTCCCTCCTAAGCTTTTTTATGCAACCTATATTTTATTCGACATTTTTTTCGATATTCCTTCTTTTATTTGCATATAATTTTATAATTATTTTTTTTAATTCCGTCTTTAATACTTATTCTTCTTAAATATAGAAATTCCTTCTTTTTATTCGATAATTTTATGTTTCCTAATTTTGTATATTTTATTCTCTATTTTAGTATATTACTAACTTTGGAACGTATATTTCGTTAAACTTATTTAGACAATAATCGTCACTCATACCTGCTATATAATCACTTACCCCTCTAGCTACCCCCTCTTCTTTTACAATATCCCTGTAAAGCTTTGGCATTTTTTCTGGATGTTTAACATAATAATTTATAACTTGTTCCAATATAAATTTAGCTTTTTCTCTTTCTTCCTTTAGAATATCTCCTAAATAAATATTTTTGAACATGAATTTTCTAAGTTCTCTCATCGCCTCATCTTTTTCATCACTCAATGAAACTTTTAATATACCATTATCTAAATTTTTATTAGATTCCTCTATAAAGTCTGAAACCAAAGTTCCTATCCTTTCCGAATGAGTTTTTCCTAAAACTTTAATAATATCTTTTGGAAGATCTTCTTCATTTAAAAGATTAGCTCTTATAGAATCATCTATATCATGATTTATATAAGCAATTTTATCAGAATATTTAACAACTATTCCTTCTAATGTCATTGCATTACTACTTTTACTTTTTGAAAGTCCACTATGTTTTAATATCCCATCTATAACTTCTTTCGTTAGATTAAGTCCCCTGCCTTCTTTTTCTAACTTCTCAACAACTCTGACGCTATGCTCATTATGTCTAAAACCTTCATTTAAAAATTCATTTAGCACTTCTTCTCCATTGTGTGCAAAAGCAACATGACCTAAATCATGGCCTAAAGCTATTGCTTCTATTAAATATTCATTTAATCCAATTCCTATTCCTATTGTTCTTGCAATCTGTGCTACTTCTAATGTATGAGTCAATCTATTTCTATAATGATCACCTTTAGTTCGTATATAAACTTGAGTTTTATCTTTTAACCTTCTAAAAGCTTTTGAATGTATTATTCTATCTCTATCAATCATAAAACATGTTCTTACATTTTCATCTTCTTCATATATTTTTCTACCCAATGAATTTTTTGAATGTTTTGCAACCTCTCTTAATGTCAACATTTCAAATCTCTCAATTTTCTCTCTTATATCCATATAATTTCACCTCTTATCAATCATTCTATATTTATCTTTAAATTCCTCTAATTATTACTACAATTTATTATTTGCAAAAATTTTAAATTTATTATTTAAATTTATCTTATTCTATTTCATATTATTCATTAATAAAATAATAATAAGCAATTATATAAGGAGTATGATTTTTATGGTTACAGATAGTAGAAAATTTGATGTTATAGATATATTTTCAGAACAAAGTATGAAAGATAATGTACTAGTCCATTATGGTTTAGAAAATGCTAAAGTTAATATTGTTAAATTTAAAAATACAGATAAACAACGTGCCGTTTATAAAGTTTGTTATAAAGGAAATTGTTACTGTTTAAAAAAGGTTTACTTTGATGAAGCTAACCTCTTATTTGTATACTCTGCTTTAGAATGGCTTTGGCAAAATGGTATTAAAACCCCAAAACTTTTAAATTCATTAGATGGAAATAAATATGTTAAATTTAATGATATGTACTTTATACTTACAATTTGGATTAATGGAGTAAAATGTGACTTTGATAATGTAAATCATGTTTTAACATCCTCTAGACAAATAGCAGGAATTCATTCTTGCAGTAAAAATTTCTTTCCAATTAAAGGTAGTGAAAATAGAAAAGGATTTGATGATTATTACATATCAATATCAAAACATCATGAACAATTAATTGAAAATTATAATTTAGCTAATAAAATTAAAGATTCTTTTTCTAATGAATTTTTAAAACATTATGAGGATAATTTAAAACTATCAAAATATTCATTAATGATATCTTCAAACATAGATTGTAATGAATTATCAAGATCTTTATGTCACGGGGATTATGTAAATAAAAATATAATATTTGATTTCGAAAAAAATATATGGGTAATAGATTTAGATAAATGTAAACTTGATTATTCAGCACGTGATTTATCTTATTTATTAAGAAGATTATTAAGACGTGATTCTACTTTATTTAATATTGAACTTACTTTATCAATATTAAGAGAATATAATGAAATCCATCCATTATCTCAATCTGATATTAGATATATTTTATCCTATATAGCTTTTCCTCAAAGATTTTGGAAAGTATCTAGAGATTATTATAAGAATATGAGAAAGTGTAATAAATATTCTTTCTTAACATTATTAAAGAAATCTAATGAAACAGTTTACTTCCATTTAAAATTTATGAAAAAAATTATACCAAGAATAGAAAGTGAATATGGATTTAAATTACATTAATAATAAAAACAGCTTAGAAATTAATCTAAGCTGTTTTATTTTTATCTATTATTTTTAACTTGTGCTTGTGCTGCTGCAAGTCTTGCAAGTGGAACTCTAAATGGTGAACATGATACATAGTTTAATCCTATATTATGGCAGAATTCAACTGATGAAGGGTCACCTCCATGTTCTCCACATATTCCTAGTTTAATATTAGGTCTTGTACTCTTTCCTTTTTCAGCAGCCATTTTAACTAGTTGTCCAACTCCTGTTTGGTCTAGTTTAGCAAATGGATCTTGTTCGTATATTCCATTATCATAATATGATGATAAGAACTTAGCTGCATCATCTCTTGAGAAACCAAATGTCATTTGAGTTAAGTCATTTGTTCCAAATGAGAAGAATTCTGCTTCTTTTGCAATTTCATCTGCAGTAAGTGCAGCTCTTGGTATTTCTATCATAGTTCCTACAGTATATTCAATTTTTGTTCCTTTTTCTTTCATTACTTCTTCTGCAGTTTTTACAACTACATCCTTAACAAATTTTAATTCTTTAACTTCACCAATTAAAGGAATCATTATTTCAGGAACAACATTATATCCTCTTTCAACATTAACCGCAATTGCAGCTTCAATTATAGCTCTAGTTTGCATTTCTGCAATTTCTGGATAAGTTACAGCAAGACGACATCCTCTATGTCCCATCATTGGGTTAAATTCATGTTTTTCGTCTACTGCATTTTTAATTTCTTCAACATCAATATCTAATTCTTTAGATAATGCTAAAATATCTTCCTCTGTGTGAGGTAAGAATTCATGTAGTGGTGGATCTAGAAGTCTTATAGTTGCAGGCATTCCTTTAAGTGCTTCATATATTTCAGTAAAGTCAGCTCTTTGCATTGGTAAGATTTTAGCAAGTGCTTTTCTTCTATCTTCTTCATTTTTTGCAATTATCATTTCTCTAACTGCTAATATTCTATCTTCTGCAAAGAACATATGCTCTGTTCTACAAAGACCTATACCTTCTGCACCAAATTCAACTGCTTGTTTTGCATCTCTTGGTGTATCAGCATTTGTTCTTACTTTTAATTTTCTTATACTATCTACCCATTCCATGAATGTAGCAAAATGTCCTGTTATTTCTGGAGTAACAGTCTTTATCTTTTCGCCATATATATTTCCTGTTGTTCCATCTATTGAAATAAAGTCTTTATCTGTATAAACTTTTCCATTAACTTCTAATGTTCTTGCTTCTTCATTAACTTTTAATGCTCCACAACCAGCTACACAGCAAGTTCCCATTCCTCTAGCAACAACAGCTGCATGAGAAGTCATTCCCCCTCTTACAGTTAATATACCTTCTGCTGCTATCATACCTTCAATATCTTCTGGAGAAGTTTCTAATCTTACTAAAACAACTTGTTCACCTTTTGCAGTTCTTTCCTTAGCTTCTTCTGCAGTGAATGCTATTAATCCACATGCAGCTCCTGGTGATGCTGGAAGTCCTTTAGCTATTGGTGATGCTTTCTTTAAGTCTTCATCATAGAATGCTGGATGAAGTAAAGTATCTAATTGTTTTGGTTCAACCTTTAATATTGCTTCTTCTTTAGTTAACATTCCTTCATTTACTAAATCAACAGCTATTTTAAGTGCAGCTTGAGCTGTTCTCTTTCCGTTTCTTGTTTGAAGGAAGTATAGTTTACCTTCTTCTATAGTTATTTCCATATCTTGCATATCTTTATAGTGGTTTTCTAATGTATTTACAATATCTATAAATTGTTTATAGATTTCAGGGTTTTGCTCTTCTAGTTTCTTTATTGGAAGTGGTGTTCTAATTCCTGCAACAACGTCTTCACCTTGTGCATTCATTAAATATTCACCATATATTTCTTTTTCACCATTTGCAGGATTTCTTGAGAATACTACACCTGTTCCTGATGTTTCTCCTTTATTTCCAAATACCATTTGTTGAATATTTACAGCTGTTCCCCATTCACCTGGAATATCATTTAATCTTCTATATACTATTGCTCTTGGGTTATTCCATGATCTAAATACAGCTGTTACAGCTTCTATTAATTGAGTTTTTGGATCTTGTGGGAAATCCTCACCTTTTTCTTTTTTGTATATAACTTTATATTGATCTACTAGTTCTTTTAAGTCATCAGCAGTTAATTCAGTATCAAATTCAACTCCTCTAGCTTCTTTTATCTCGTCGATTTTATTTTCAAATAATCTCTTTTCTATACCCATAACAACATCTGAGAACATTTGAATAAATCTTCTATAAGAATCATAAGCGAATCTTGGATTGTTAGTAAGCCTTGCCATAGCTTCAACTGCTACATCATTAAGACCTAAGTTTAATATTGTATCCATCATACCTGGCATTGAAACTCTTGCTCCTGATCTTACTGAAACAAGTAATGGATTTTCTGTACTTCCAAATTCTTTGCCTGTTTCTTTTTCAAGCTCTTTCATTGCATTTTCAATCTCTTCAATTATTGAAGGTGCTATAACTTTGTTGTCCTCATAATATTTATTACAAGCCTCAGTTGTAACTGTAAATCCTTGTGGAACAGGAACTCCTAGAATAGACATTTCAGCTAAATTTGCCCCTTTACCGCCTAAAAGATTTCTCATTGATGCATTCCCTTCTTTAAAAAGGTAAACGTACTTTTTCTCCATCTCAATACTCCTCCGTTCAATACTAATGTTATATATACTAACGGAACTATTTTTCTATTTGCTCCGTAGTTTACTTAATAAAAATTATTTACTCTCACCTAATCTGACAAATAACTTTGTAACGTTAGTTTTTGATACTTTACCCACTATTTTGTATTGTTCCCTATTGTCTACCATAATTTTTTCTACTATTGGAATACTATCGATTTCATGATCAATGATTTTTCTTGCTATATCATATGCTGCGTCATCAACACTACCGCATATAATATTTGGCATTCTTGTCATTATAACTCCGATTGGAACTTGATGAATATCAGTTCCTCCAATAGCAATCTTTAGAAAATCTTTTCTTGATACAGCGCCTGTCAAAAGTCCTTCATTTTCAACGAATATAGTACCAACATCATTCAAGAACAAGTATACGATTGCATCGTACACTGTAGTACTTTCATTAACTACTGACGGTTTTGACATGATGTCTGAAACTTTAATCTCACTTATGTACTCATGTACTAAGCTACTCTTTGGTTTGTTTGAATATACATAACCAACCTTTGGTCTTGCATCTAATGTTCCTAGCATTGTTAAAATTGCAAGGTCTGCTCTAAGTGCAGCCCTAGTTACTCCTAGTTTTTCTGCTAAAGCCTCGCTAGTTATAGGCTGTCCTTCTTTAACTAATCTAATTATTTCTTCTTGTCTAGCTGACAGTTTCAAATATATCCCTCTTTTCAACCTAAAAAGGAATATTCAGATAAATGATTCAATTGTTAAATTTTTTAATCATATACTAATTATACCATGTAATTATTATTTGACTATACTAAATTTTCTGAAAAATCCAACAAATCTATCGAATATTCCTTATTTATTCTTATTAACTTTATAATCTCTCTATTTATCTCCTATTTTCTTCCATTTATTCCTCATCTTTAAAATTTACAGTATAAGTATAAACAGTTTCATCTCCACCATGAGACTTTACTTTGTTTGGCTTCTTATTCATAAAATCAAACTTAGTATTATTAATTTTACTCTTAACTATACCAGCAAATTCTGATGCTTTACCCTTTGCTTCTGAAGCAGCCTTTTCAACATATTTATTAACTACTTCTACTGAACCATCACATCTTGTTATTTCTATTGTTATTTTAGTTGCAACAGCAGCTATAACACCAAATGCTAAAACTGGTGGAAGAATAACTGCTATAACAGCAGCTGCTATTCCTGCATTAACAGGTACATCAACTAGTACTGCTTCGTCTTTTTTGATCTTAATTCTACTTACATTTCCTTTTTCTATAATGCTTTTAAGCCAAGCTTTAAATTCATCTACAGTTTCGCCCTTTACTTCTTCTCCTTCAATTACTGGATTTTCATCCTTAACTTTTTCTTTTTCAGCAAATGGAACTACAACATTATTTTCTATATATATTAATGCCTCTAATAAATCGCCTTTATTAATAGTTAAAGCTTCTTTAGCTATTTCATAGCTAACTCCAGTTCTTTCTCTTATTTGGTCTACTTTTTCTAATGTTATATCCTTCATAAATTATCACTCCTTTAAATAATTTAGCATTTCTAAGCTTTTAGGTTTTTTAGCGTAGTTTGATGAAATTATATATGTAGTAACTCTTTCTATTTCTTTTTTTATTTCTTTAGATAAGTTTAACATATATATCTTTTCCAAATTAGTATTTAATAAAAACCTAAGTGCATTATAAGCTCCCTTTGATATATGTAAGCCATGAGTTTTAGGACATTCATCACATACGCCACCAAAATTTGATAAACTTATATAATTTGAAACCTTTAGTTTCTTTTTACAAACAACACATTTGTCTAATATAAGTCCGTATCCAGTAGCTCTTAATAATCTAAGTTCAAAAGCCCTAATTAAAAGTTCATAATCAATAGCATCTGTATCTAACAAATACAATGTAGTTATAAAATCTCTATATAAACTCCTATTACTTTCCCCATCCATAAGTGCTATATCTATTAATTCACACAAATACGATGAATAAGTAAGCTTATCTAAGTTCCCCATAAGACCTTGAAATGAATTAATTATTTTACCTTCTTGAAGATTAAATAAATTCTTCCCTTTAAAGACCATGTAATCCCCATAACACAGTGGAAGAGTTATGGCAAAGAGCTTACTTTTATTTTTCTTTGCCCCTCTTCCTATAGCTGTTATTTTCCCAAGCTTTTCTGTGTATAACCAAATAAGTTTATCATTTTCTTTGTAATCATGGGTCTTAATTATTACTCCACTTGTCTTAAATAATGACAACTAAATCAACTCCCAAAACTACTTTAATTTCTTATAACCAAGCTCCTTAAGTAAGTTTTGATTATCTCTCCAGTCTTTTCTAACTTTAACCCAAGTTTTTAAGTTAACTTTAGTTCCTAGGAATCTTTCTAGTTCATATCTTGAAGTTTCACCAATCTTCTTTAATGTTTGACCATTTTTACCTATAATTATTCCTTTGTGTGAATCTTTTTCACATATTATATCTACTTCTATGTGATAAGTTCCATTCTCTTTTTGTTTCATTTGAATTACATCAACAGCAATACCATGTGGTATTTCATCTCTTAATGTTCTAAGTGCCTTTTCCCTAACTATTTCTGCAACTACAAATCTTTCTTGAACATCTGTAATCATATCTTCTGGATAATACTTAGGTCCTTCTGGTAATTCATTAGCCATAAGTTCTAGTAACTTATCTACATTCTTACCTTTCATAGCTGATATTGGAATTATTTCTTTAAAATCAAATTCATTTGAAAAATCAGCTAAGCTTTTAGCAACTGTTTCTTGAGTAAATTCATCAATTTTATTTAAAACTAAAAATACAGGAACATTTTTTCCTCTTAATGTTTCTAAAATGAATTTATCTCCTCTTCCAATTTCCTCTCCTGGATTAGTTAAGAAAAGTATAAGATCAACATCTTTAGTTGAGTCTTTTGCTGAGTTTACCATGTATTCACCTAATTTATGCTTTGGCTTATGAATACCTGGTGTATCTACAAACACCATTTGATAGTCGTCTGTAGTTAATATTGTTTGAATATTGTTTCTTGTAGTTTGAGGTTTATTTGAAACTATTGAAAGTTTCTCACCCATTATATAATTCATAAGTGTTGACTTACCAACATTTGGTCTTCCTACTATTGAAATAAATCCTGATTTAAACATATTTCCTCCTAAGTCTACTCTAGATCTCTCTTTGTAAATGATCCAGGCATTATTTCTTCTAATGTTTTTTCTATAAAATCATTTTCGTTTTTAACTATATAAATCTTTATATTTTCGTTTTCTGCAAACTCTGTAATTACCTGTCTGCATATACCACATGGATAAGTATAACTATTAGTATCACCTATTAATGCAATCTCTTTAATAACCCTATTACCATTACTAACACCATTAAATATAGCTGTACGTTCAGCACAGTTTGTTGCACCAAATGATGCATTTTCTATATTACAACCAGTGTAGATGTTACCATCTTCAAATAAAACAGCAGCACCAACTTTAAAGTTTGAATAAGGACAATATGCCTTCTCTCTTACTTTGATTGCCTCTTTTATTAAATTCATGTTTGCCATATACCATCCCTCATTTCAAATATTGTGTATTCTAATACTTATTGTGTGCTATTTATTATAACACTAATACATAATTAAAAAAAGTTATTCTAATAAAGCTTTACAGTTTAAACATAGTAAATATAAGAAGTGTTATTAAAATACCAAATAAAGCTCCTACTATAACTTCAAAGGTAGAATGTACTTCTGAGTCTACTCTGCTTTGTGCCGTTATTAAAGCCATTAAAAAACTAAGCATTATACATACTGGTTCTTCTGTAATTAATGATATTGCTGTAGCTATTGAAAAGGATAATGCACTATGCCCACTTGGCATACCGCCTTTTAGTGGAGTTCCTTCTCCAAATATAGCTTTAACTATTACAGTTAAAATTGACACAATAACAAGAACAATAAAAATCGTATATGGATGTGATCCTTTTATCTTATTTAATAATATAAGAGATATTGTTGATAACTTATCCCAAAATATAATATACCCTACGCATACAGCATTTATTGCAGTTAAAAGCACAGCTCCTGCAGCTACATTTTTTGCTATTTTAGCAAGTGGATGATAATAATTAGTTGTCATATCAACAGTAGCTTCTATTGCAGTATTAAAAAGTTCTGCTCCAATTACCATAGTTATTGTAATAGCAAGTATTAAAAATTCCTCTTTCGATACATCAAACAAAAGACATGCCATTAATATAAATAGTGTAATTATCATATGAATTCTCATATTTCTTTGAGTTCTTACAGTATATATAATTCCATCTATAGCATGATTAAAGCTATCGACCATCTTTTTTAATCTCATACTTATCACCCTTTTATTAATTTTATCTTGTAATATCTAATTTACCTAAAATCTCTTCTTCTCTTTTTCTCATTACCTTTTTATCTTCATCTTCCATGTGATCATAACCTAGTAAATGTAGAACTGAATGAACAACTAGGTAACAAGCCTCTCTAGTAAATGAATGGTTATATTCTTCACTTTGTTCTAAAGCTCTTTCTAGTGAAAGAACTATATCTCCTAAAACTAATTCTTCCCCATCCATAAATGTTTCATTAAATTCTTTATCTTTATACATTTCTTTAAATACTTTTTTATCTTCATAGTCTAACATAGGAAATGATAATACATCAGTTGCTCTATCAATTCCTCTAGTATCATTATTTATTTCTCTTATTTCTTCATTATCAACAAATAACATTGATATTTCAGCTTTAACTGTAACTTCTTCTTCCTTTAATGCAAAATTTATAACCTCTTCAAGTTTATTTTGAAATTCTTCATCTATTTTTATTTTTTCTTGTCTATTATCTACGTAAATCATTTTTACTCTCCTTCTTTAATATGTATTTAAATAAATCAGGGGAAGCTTTATAAACTTCCCCATGTTATTAACTATTCTTGACTTTTTTCTCAGTAGGATATTCAATCCTTTGATGATAAATACCATTTAATGTTTTTAGGAAGCATTTTCTTATCTTCTCTAAATCTTTTAAAGTTAAATCACAATTATCAAGCTGTCCTGAATAAAGCTTATCTTTTATAATGTTATTTACCATCTCTTCAATCTTACCTTTAGTTGGTTCAGATATAGACCTTACAGCAGCCTCTACACTATCTGCAAGCATTATTATACCAGCCTCTTTACTACTTGGAATAGGTCCTGGATACTTAAAGTCTTCTTCTTTTATATCCTCTGGATTTTCCGCATTATTTTTCATTGTATAATAAAAATATTTAACTAATGTAGTACCATGATGCTGCTCTATTATATCTTTAATTACATCTGGTAAATTATATTCCTTAGCAAGCTCTACCCCATCTTTTACATGAGATATTATTATTAACGTACTAAGATTTGCATTTATTTTATTATGAGGATTTTCTTTTCCTATTTGATTTTCACCAAAGAAATAAGGCCTCTTTGTCTTACCAACATCATGGAAGTATGCACCTACCCTTGCAATTACAGGGTTTGCATTAATTTCTTCTGCTGCCATCTCGGCTAAATTAGCAACAAGCATACTATGATGATATGTGCCTGGCGCTTCCATTAAAAGTTTTCTAAGTAATGGATTATTAGGATTTGATAATTCTAATAACTTTAAAGTTGTTACTACATCAAAACTTGATTCTAAAAATGGAAGTAATCCAATTGTGAGTACAGCAGAAAATGCTACACCTACAGCTGCTAATAAACTAAAGACTATTATTTCACTAAAGTTATTAGAAATTAATACTCCTGTTGTAAATGAAAGTATTAAACTCATAACCATAAGTGAAATTGATGAGTAGAATATATCATTTCTTTGCTGCATTTTTCTAAGACCAGTTGCTCCTAGTATTGCATTTAGTATGCCAAGTAATATTATTTGGGGATTAAAATTTACAAGAGCACCTATTATAATCACATTTATACTACAAACAACCATGGATATTTTATAATCTATTAGTAGTGCAATAAGCATAGGCGCACAAGCTAGTGGAATTGCTGAAGGATATATACCTCCAATTATTCTTGCAAGTAAAAAACTAAATATGTTTATAATATTTATAAGTATTATAAGTTTTGTATTTTTAAATACTTTTTTATGATTCTTTGCAATGTATATATATTGAGTTAAAAATACAACAACAACAAATACTGCAAGGACAATATATATTATTAAAAAACTAGTCCCTCCACTTTGATCTAAAAGCCCTAAATCTTTTAGAACAGCTATTTGTTCCGCTGTTACAGGCTCCCCTTCACTAACTATAGTTTGGTTCTTTTTAACTATTACTTTTGGTACACTTTTTTGTACCTCTTTTATAAGTTCGTCTGTTTTTTCTTTATCATAAAAGAAATTTGGTTTTATTTCTGGTATTACAAGTTTTTTCAAAACATTTCTAACACTATTTGAAACATCCATTTCATTTATTCTTTTTTGTGCTAAACTTGTCGCAGAACTTATACTTTCTTCATTACCATACTCTATATTCTTTTGGTATACCTCATTTATTATTCCATTTAGCTCAAATTTAATATCATTTAGTTTTTCTTGAGATAATTTTAAAAGCACTGAATAATCTTGATTATCTAAATTTTTATTATTTAACTTATCTAATTCCTTTAACTTTTCCTTTTCATCGTCTAAAGTAGTATTTAAATTGATAATTTTTTTAAGTACATCATCAACATTGTTTAATGCTTCATTTTGCACTTCTCCTTTTAGTGTATAGGGCTTATCAATCTTTTCCGTGGCTTCCTTTATTCTCTCTTGGGTTGCAAGCTCATTTACAGTATCTCTTGTAGCTTTTATATCAACCCTTGCTATATCACCTTCTTTTAAGTCATATTGCTTTGGTGCAACAGCTGTTACAAGTAATAAATAAGTTATTATTATTGTTACTGTATTTAATAAATATCTCATATACTTTTCTTTAGGTTTAAATTTAATCTTTTCTCTTTTTAATATCAAGTTTACCACCTTCTTATCAACTAACATATAGCTTTATTGTTTATGATGATATATCTTCTTCCACCGCAAATTGTGCAATAACTTTTATCTTTCCATCACCAATATCTTGAACATCATATTCTCTTCCTACAATTTTAGCTTCATTAGTTAAATCCTTTATAAGGAATTCTTCAAGTTTTTTAAGTGATTCTTTTACTACTTCATCTTTATTTAAATTTATATCTTTTTCCTCAGTTTCATAATAAGTATTAGATTGTAAAATTCCATCTTTATTCTCTATTTTATCATAGTTACTAAATGAATTTGTAGCTTTTTTTAAGTAAATTTTCTTTCCAAATAAATTTAGATACATATCAGATACTTTTTCGCCCGTTCTCTCCATAGCTTTACCTGAAACTTTAATATCTAAACTTCTTTCATAGAACACATTTGCAATAACACTTCCACTTGGATTTACTTCAAAACTTTGTTCTCCTGTTCCTTCATATGGATAAATTAAAGTATCACCTTTTTTAACTATCTGTCCAGGTATTACAGCTGGCGTTCCAAACTCAGTGAAAATCCTCTTTACTTCTCCATCCTTTAAGGCTACAATTTCTCCTGATTTATGACTTAAAAGTTCTGGTGGATTTACCTTTTCTTCCACTATAACTTTCAAGCTAGAGCCTTCCATCCTAGCTCTTACCCATAATATCTCTGGACTACTGTCTTCTAACTTCTTCTCAAGTTCATATACATTAATTTCTGATTTTTTAAGACCTTGTCTTATACCAAATTCATTTAAGTACTTTCTTATGTCGTATGGCGAAACATTTTTCTCTGTTTGTATATCTATTGCCCAAATTCTAGTTGATAATGAAAATACTATACATAAAAAAACAATTCCGCCAATTAAAAATGACATTCTCTTTTTCGCTCTTGATATTTTTAATATATGTCCACGCCTTTTTATTATTTTAACCTTTCCTTTAGCTCTCTTTATTATCTTTTTTGCTTCCTCATAATCTTCTCCATATATATCAACGTTTATTGTAACTGCATTTACTTTTCTTATGTTATCTAAGGTTATATTATTTTTCCATAAAGCATTTAATATTTGTTCTGTATTCATACCACTTATCTCTAAAGTTATTACAGACAATTTTCTATAATCAAAGTTCATAGCGTAGCATCCTCATAATTAATTGATTTAAACTTTCCAGAAATAACAATTGTTTCAGCTGCAATATATAAAATTTCAAAATTCTTTCCAGCTATTTCAACAACACCACATTTTGTTTTTATCTTTATAAATTCATTCTCAAAACTTTCAATTCCTTTATGATTTTCTATAAGTATTTCTTCATCTCCTATTACAGTTATTTTAGGTAAATTAAGCATTACATCCTTCGGTAAGTCTAATTTCTCAACAAGTTCATTTCGCATATTAAATAAACTTTCTTTCACTTCTAATACCCCTCCAATATTATTTCTATCATTGTAATTTATGATTTTTATCTCCTTTTCATTCCATTTAATGAAATTTACATAAAAAAACTATATATTTATATTAAAGATAAGTATTTAAAATTTAATTTATTAAATAACAATAAAAAAAGATAGGCTAAAATTCACCTATCTTCTTAATATAACAAAAAGGCCCAAATTATGAGCCTTTCTTGTTATTTATTATTTAATTATTATTTAAATAATTTTTTACTAATTGACTTACAAGTTTGCCATCTGCTTTACCTACTGTTTTAGGTCTAACTAATGCCATAACTTTTCCCATGTCTTTTATGCTACTTGCACCCACTGTTATAGCTGATTCCTTAACTATTTCTAATATTTCTTCTTCGCTTAATTGCTGAGGAAGGTAATCTAGCAAGATAGCTATTTCAGCATTTGCTTCATCTACTAAATCTTGTCTGTTACCTTTTTCAAACTCAAGCACAGCTTCTCTTCTTTGCTTGACTTCTTTGGCTAATATTTCAATTACTCTTGCATCATCAACATTTTCCCCGTTTTTTTCACAAAGTAAAATTGATGATTTAGCTGTACTTAATACATTAGCTTTAAATTTGTCTTTTGCCTTTAAAGCAGTTTTCCAATCTTCTTGAAGTCTCTCTTTAATTGTTGGCATCTTCATATACCTTCTTTCAAAATACTACTTGAACTTTCTCTTTCTTGCAGCTTCTGATTTCTTTTTCTTCTTTACGCTTGGCTTTTCGTAGTGTTCTCTCTTTCTAACTTCTGAAAGAACTCCAGCTCTAGCGCATTTTCTTTTAAATCTTCTTAACGCACTTTCAAGTGTTTCGTTTTCTCCAACTTTTATTTCTGACATCTATTATCCCTCCCTCCGCTAGCTTAAATTATCAATTCAATCAGCTACGGGCTTAATAACACAAGCTATATTATACAATATTGACATTGATTGTGTCAACAATTTCATTAAACAAATTTAACCTGGTGGCCATTTTAATTCCCTTCCACCTAAAATGTGGAAGTGTAAATGATCTACAGTTTGCCCACCTAAAACTCCGCAGTTATTTACAATTCTATATCCATCTTTTGCAATACCCATTTCATTAGCTATTTTATTTATGACTTCAAATATATGTGCAATAACTTTTGAGTTCTCTTCTGTAATATAATTAGCACTCTTTATATGTTCCTTAGGTATAACTAGGAAATGTACAGGTGCTTCTTTATTTATATCATGGAAAGCATACACCATGTCATCTTCATATATTTTTTTTGATGGAATTTCTCCACTTATTATTTTACAAAAAATACAATCTGACATAAGTTCACCTCCTTTTATATATACTACTATATTATTTTACCACGTTTCCGCATGCATAGTCACCATTTGATGATAAAATTTTAACTTTTATTATTTTTGATATATCATCTTTAGTTGCACCTTCTACATGAACTTTAACGTAATTTTTTGTATAACCTTCAAATACGCCTTCTTTTCCTTTAACTTCTTGTTCCATTAAAACTCCTACAGTTTTACCTACTAGGCCTTTTGTAAAGTTACCTTCGTTAATATTATTTAACTCAATAAGTTTTTTACTTCTTTCTTCTTTCTTATTTCCATCTACTTGATTTTCCATAAGAGCAGCCTTTGTTCCAGTTCTTGGACTAAACTTAAATATATGAGTTTTTGTTAACTTATTTCTCTTTAAGAATTCATAAGTTTCATCAAACTCTTCATCTGTTTCTCCAGGGAAACCTACAATAACATCTGTTGTTATTGAAACATCTTCTAAATTATCTCTTAATACATTAACAATATTTTCGTATTCTTCAGCAGTATATCTTCTATTCATTCTCTTTAAAGTAGCATTACATCCACTTTGAAGTGAAAGGTGGAATTGTGGACAAAGCTTTTTCATTTTCTTTATTTTTTCTACTACTTCATCAGTAAAGAATGATGGTTCTATTGATCCAATTCTAACTCTTTCTATTCCATCTATATTTTCTATTTCTTCTAAAACTTTAACTAAGTCTATATCACCTTCTAAATCTACCCCATATGAAGCTGTGTGTATACCTGATAATATAACTTCTTTAAATCCATGTGCTGCAAGTTCTTTAACTTCTGCTATAACATTATCAAAGCTTTTTGAACATACTGCTCCTCTTGTATATGGAATTAAACAGTAAGCACAGAATCTATTACATCCATCTTGTATCTTTAAGAAAGCTCTTGTTTTATCTCTATATTCTTCTATTTTAAGTTGTTCAAATTGTTTATTCTTTAAAACAGCTCCAACTTGAACTTGTGGTTTTTTCTCATCCATAGCTTTATTTACATAATAAACTATGTCTCCCTTGTTTCTAGTACCTAAAACAACGTCTACTCCTTCTATAGTAGCAACTTCTTTAGGTGCTATTTGAGAGTAGCATCCAACAACTGCAATTATAGCATCTTCGTTTAATCTTCTAGCTCTACTTATATATTGTCTTGATTTCTTATCTCCCATATTAGTAACAGAGCATGTATTTATAACATAAACATCACATTTATCTGTAAATTCAGCTACTTCATATCCTTCTCTTATGAATTTTTCTGTCATAGCTTCTGATTCATACATATTAACTCTGCAACCTAATGTAGCAAATGCAACCTTCATTAAATAATTCCTCCTAGATCTCCTAATTCATATTGAAGTAGTGAAGTCGCAACAAACCCAGCTGTTTCAGTTCTAAGAATTCTTTTTCCTAGAGTAATTATATGTGCTCCTTCTTCCTTCAATTTTGAAATCTCATTTTCCTCAAAACCACCCTCAGGGCCAACTACTATACCAATTCTCTTTATATTCTCTCTATCTATATCTTTCATAAGAGATTTTATTCCATAATCCTCTTTATTTTCATAAGGTACAATTATTAAATCAAAATCTCTCATATCTTTTATTAATTCTTCTAAAGTTATAGGATTTAAAACCTCTGGTATAATACTTCTTTTACTCTGCTTGCAAGCTTCAAGTGCTATTCTATTTAGTCTATCTAACTTTTTAAAATCTCCTTTAAGCTTAACATCTACTCTTTCAGTAATAAGAGGGATAAATTTACTTATTCCAAGTTCTGTACCCTTTTGAACTATTAAATCCATTTTTTGAGCCTTGGGCATACCTTGAAATAATACTATTTCTATATCGCTTTCATTGTTTAACTCTAATTTTTCAATTATATCTAAATTAACTTCTGTTTTAGATACATCTTTAATTCTAGCTAAATATTCATTTCCATTACAATCATTTAAAACTACTTTTTCCCCTTCTTGTAGTCTTAATACCTTATATATGTGTTTAACATCTTCCCCAACTATTTTCCCATAAAGATCTTCAACTATATATTCTGATGGGGTAAAAAATTTATGCATTTAATCCTCACCTAACCTTTATTTAGCTTTTGCTATTATGCAGTTCCATTCTCCATCTTTATTAACTTTAATAACTTCAAAACCGCTTTCTTCTAATTTATCTGTTACCATTTTAACTCTTTCATGGATTATTCCAGATGTTATAAACATTCCGCCTTGTTTTAATACTCTCTTAACATCATCTATAAGAATACATATTATTTCAGCTATAATATTTGCAACAACTATATCAGCCTTTCCTTCTATAACTTCAACTAAATTTCCATATAAAACTTCTATATTATCTAAATTATTGTATGAAACATTTTCTTTTGCTGATTCTACTGCAACTGGGTCTAAATCAACTCCTACAGCTTTTTTTGCACCAAGCTTTGCAGCTGCTATTGCAAGTATACCTGAACCTGTTCCTACATCAAATACAGTACTATCTTTTTCAACATACTTTTCTAAAGCTTGAATACACATTCTAGTTGTTTCATGATCTCCTGTACCAAATGCCATTCCTGGATCTAATTCAACAACTAATTCATCATCTTTCTTTTCATAGTCTTCCCATATAGGTTTAACTACTATCTTTTCACCAACCTTTGAAGGTTTATAATACTTTTTCCAGTTATTTGCCCAATCTTCTTCGTGAGTTTTTTCAACTAAAACTTCCCCACGTCCAATGTCAAATCCCATGTCTTTTATTTCTTTAACTTTTTCTTTTACATATGTAACTACTTCGTCTATATTATCTTCATCAGAGAAATAGCCTTTAACTACTGCATACTCCCCTTTATGTTCTAAAACATTTATATCTGCAAAATCCCAAGTTAATGGTCCTTGTTCTCTTCCTAATATATCATTTGGGTCTTCTATTGACACCCCTTTACAGTCTAATGTATAAAATATTCCTGAAATAGGCTCAACAGCCTCACTTGTTGTAAGTACTTTAACTTCTATCCATGTTCCTTCCATGAAAATTCATTCCTTTCTCTTTCATTAGTGAACTTAATAAATAATTTTAACCTTTTTCTCTAACTAATGTCAAGTTAGCAGATTTAAATACCAATTATATTTTAACCATTATTTCCCAGAAAATACTCTTAATTTATTTTAATTATAGTAAAAGAACTGCTAGAGAAACCTAGCAGTTCTTTTTATTTAAATAAATCTTTAAATCCTTTTTTATGATGTCCTTCTTTAGCGCCTTCAACTTTTTCGCCTGAAGCCTCCATAAACATCATTAAAGCTTCTTTTTGCTTATCATTAAGTTTCTTTGGAATATCAACTATAACTTTTACGTATTGATCTCCTCTTCCACTTCCATTAACTTTTGGAACACCTTTTCCTTTTAATCTGAATAATGTTCCTGATTGAGTTCCAGCTGGCACTGTATATTTAACATTTCCATCTACAGTTTCAACAGTTATTTCTGTTCCAAGTGCTGCTTTTGCCATTGATATATGTGTATCTACATATATATCAACTCCTCTTCTTGTAAACTGCTTAGAAGGTGCAACTACTATCTTTATATAAAGATCTCCTGCTGGACCACCATTAGTTCCATGTTCACCTTGTCCTCTAAGAGGTATTACATTTCCAGTATCAACACCTGCTGGTATATTAACTTTTATTTTTCTTGTCTTTCTAACTTGACCTTTTCCTTTACATGTTGAACATGGTTCTTCTATTATTTTACCTGTACCATGACATTTATCACATGTAGTTGTACTTACAAAACTTCCAAGAGGAGTTTGTCTTTGTACTCTAACTTGACCTGATCCATGACATACTGGACAAGTTTGTGGTGTAGTACCCGGTTTAGCACCTGTTCCATTACAAGTTTCACAATTTTCATTTCTTGTAATTGATATTTCTTTTTCTACACCTTTTATAGCCTCTTCAAAAGTTAATCTAATAGTATATTCTATATCAGCGCCTCTTCTTGGTCCATTTCTTCTAGCAGAACTTGAACCACCACCGCCTCCAAAGAAAGTATCAAATATGTCTCCGAATCCTCCCATATCTGAGAAATCGAAGCCACCAAATCCACCAGCTCCTGCTCCAAATCCGCTTCCATCAAAATCAGCTGTTCCGAATTGATCATACTTAGCTTTTTTATCTGGATCTGAAAGTACTTGATAAGCTTCATTTATTTCTTTAAACTTTTTTTCTGCTTCAGCATTTCCTTGATTTTTATCAGGATGGTATTTTATAGCTAGCTTTCTAAAGGCTTTCTTAATTTCAGCGTCACTTGCACCCTTTTCTAATCCGAGAACTTCATAATAATCTCTACTTGCCATCTATTTTCACCACCAATTTTAGACTTTATAAGAGGGAAGACTAATATTATCTCCGCCTTCCCTCTACTTATTATATAAGAAACTATATATTTTTTATAGTCTTATTTATTATTTATCATCTTCTACTTTGAAATCAGCATCTACAACATTGTCATCGTGTGGTGCTTCGTTAGTTCCTTGTGCTCCACCCATATTGTTTGGATCAAAACCTTCTGCTCCTGGTTGTGCTCCTGCTTCTTGGTAGATCTTTGATGATATTGCATAGAATTCTTGAGTTAATTCATCAATTGCTTTCTTGATTCCTTCTATATCATCTGAATCTTTTATCTTCTTAACTTCTTCTAACTTAGCTGTAACTTTTGCTTTATCGTCAGCTGAAACTTTATCTCCAAGTTCTTCTAAAGTCTTTTCAGTTTGATATACAACTTGATCAGCATTGTTCTTAACTTCTATTGATTCTTTTCTCTTCTTATCTTCTTCAGCGAATTTTTCAGCTTCTTTAACAGCCTTATCTACTTCGTCTTCACTTAAGTTAGTTGAAGCTGTTATTGTGATGTTTGCTTCTTTACCAGTTCCTTTATCCATTGCTGATACTTTAACGATACCGTTAGCATCTATATCAAATGTAACTTCGATTTGAGGAATTCCTCTTGGAGCTGGAGCGATTCCTGATAATGTGAATCTTCCTAATGTCTTGTTATCTGCAGCCATTTGTCTTTCACCTTGAACTACGTGAATTTCAACTGATGTTTGACCATCTGCAGCAGTTGAGAATACTTGGCTCTTCTTAGCTGGGATTGTTGTATTTCTTTCTATAAGTGGAGTTGCTACTCCTCCTAAAGTTTCGATTCCTAATGTTAATGGTGTAACATCTAGTAATAATACGTCTTTAACTTCTCCTGTTAATACACCTGCTTGAATAGCTGCACCAATTGCAACACATTCATCTGGGTTTATTCCCTTTGAAGGTTCTTTTCCTGTGAAGTTTTTAACTGCTTCTTGAACAGCTGGTATTCTTGTTGATCCACCAACTAATAATATCTTATCTATATCACCTACTGAAATTCCAGCATCTGCTATAGCTTTCTTCATTGGTTCAATTGATCTTTGAACTAAGTCATGAGTTAATTCATTGAATTTAGCTCTAGTTAAGTTCATATCGATATGTTTTGGACCAGTTGCATCAGCTGTGATGAATGGTAAGTTGATGTTTGTTTGAGTTGATGATGATAATTCAATCTTAGCTTTTTCAGCAGCTTCTTTTAATCTTTGAAGTGCCATCTTATCTTGTCTTAAATCAATTCCATTTTCTGCTTTGAATGTTTCTGCGATGTAGTCCATGATCTTGTTATCAAAATCATCTCCACCAAGTTTTGTATCTCCGTTTGTTGATAATACTTCAAATACTCCATCTCCAAGTTCTAAGATAGATACATCGAAAGTACCACCACCTAGGTCATATACTAATACTTTTTCTTCGTGATCTGCTTTTTCTAATCCGTATGCAAGTGATGCAGCAGTTGGTTCGTTTATTATTCTTAAAACTTCAAGTCCTGCAATTTTACCAGCATCTTTTGTTGCTTGTCTTTCAGCATCATTGAAGTATGCTGGAACTGTTATAACTGCTTGAGTTACTTTTTCTCCTAAATAGCTTTCTGCATCAGCCTTTAATTTTTGAAGTATCATTGCTGATATTTCTTGTGGAGTATATTCTTTTCCATCAATATCTACTTTATAATCAGTACCCATATGTCTCTTTATTGAGATTATTGTTTTATCTGGGTTTGTAATCGCTTGTCTTTTAGCTACTTGACCTACTAATCTTTCTCCATTTGCTTGGAATGAAACAACTGAAGGAGTTGTTCTTGAACCTTCTGAGTTAGTTATAACAACTGGTTCTCCACCTTCCATAACTGCTACACATGAATTTGTAGTTCCTAAATCAATACCTATTATTTTTGACATAATCTATTCCTCCTTAACACAAATTAGTGTTTGTCATAATCAATTTAATTTATTCAATTTAAATAATTTAGTTTGCAACTTTAACAACTGAATGTCTTATCACTTTGTCGCCTCTTTTGTATCCTTTCATGAATACTTCAGCAACTGAGTTTTCATCTAAATTTTCATCTTGAACATGCATTACTGCTTGATGGAAATTTGGATCAAAGCCATCTTTTGTTTCTATTTCTTCAACACCTAACTTTTCTAAAGCTGTTCTAAAGCCCTTAAGAGTCATTTCAACTCCTTTTTTCATATCTTCTATGTTTCCATTTGCTTCTAAAGCTCTTTCTAAGTTATCTAGGTTTGGTACTATTTCTTTTAAAACATCTATACAAGCATCTGTATAAATACCTTCTTTTTCTTTAGTTGTTCTTTTTCTGTAGTTTTCATATTCTGCAGAAACTCTTAAAAGTCTATCTTTTAAAGTCTCAAGTTCGTTAGTTAACTTTTTGTTTTCATCTTTATATTTTTTAAACATATTTAACTCATCCTCTTCTTTTTTCTTATCTTCTGAAACTTGAGCCTCTTCTTTTAAGTCTTCTGTATTTTCTTCTATATCAATATTTTCATTTAAGTTAGCATCTTCATTTTCTATGCTATTTTCTTGATTCTCTAAATTCTCTAGATTTTCATTATCTTTCATCATCTCTTTTTTAGCACCTCATCTCTTTTATTTCTTTGACGACCCTCTTAAAGTGTTGTTTAATTCTTTCATTACTTGAGCCATTATTGCAATTACCTTTGAATAATTAATTCTTCTAGGTCCAATTAAACCAATAGTACCTTTAGCACTATCACCTAGTGAATATTCTGCTGATATTACACTACAATCCTTAGCTTCTGGAATATAGTTTTCATCACCAATTTTTATTGTTATATCACTTTCTGGTTCTATAAGTTCAACAACACAATCCTTATTATGAAGAAGTGACAATATTTGTTTTGCCTTTTCTATGTCATTATACTCAGGATAATTAAATATATTTGTTGTACCCTCCATAAACACTCTAGAAGTATCATCTTCCTTTAAACACTGATAAAGTGCAGGTAGCATTGCATTAAATACTTCATCATAACCATGTAAATCTAATTTTAAGTTATTTATAACTTCTAAATTAATTTCTTCAATAGAAAGATGTACAAGTCTTTGATTTAATATTTTGTTTATGCCACTTAAAACTTCTACAGATGGTGACTCATTAACTCTTATTATTTGATTTTTAATAAGCCCTCCATCAGTAACTATAACAGCTAAAAGATTTTGATCATCCATCCTTACTATTTGAATCGATTTTAATGTGCTCATACTCATAGAAGGAGTTTTAACAATACAAGTTAAATGAGTTAATTCTGAAAGTAATGTACTCGCATTTTTAACTATTTTATTAACTTCAAGCATTGCTGAGTTTAAAACATATTCTTTTATCTTTAAGTCTTCTTCTTTGCTTAGAATTGGTTTATCCATCATACTATCTACATATAATCTGTATCCTTTACTTGATGGTATCCTTCCTGCTGATGTATGAGGCTGTTCTAAATATCCCATCTCTTCAAGATCTGACATCTCATTTCTTATAGTTGCAGAACCTACTCCTAAGTCGTGATTTTTTGCAATTGTCCTAGAACCTACTGGTTCTCCAGTCTTAATGTAATCATTGATAATAGCTTCTAATATTTTTATTTTTCTATCATCAATAACCATACAATCACCTCTATTTGTTAGCACTCGTTAGTAGTGAGTGCTAATGACTATAGTTAAATAATATTCTCGTTGAATATTTTTGTCAATTATAATAATTACCTTTAAACAGAAATTAATAGCAATATTTTTAAATTATCCTTATTTTTCTTTTATTTGCTTCAGTTTTCTAGTATTATAATATAAATTCACTCATAACCCAATTTGACACTTCAATTCCCTTATCAGTTAAATATATCCTTCCATTCTTTTCATCTAATAGGCCTAGTTTTTTATTTTTATTTATAATCTCTCCATATACATCATTTATATCTTTAGAAAATTTATCTTTAAATTTATCTATTGATACACCCTCTATCATTCTAAGTCCTAAAAACATAAACTCTTCCATATCTTCTTTTAAACTATTAGCTACAATGCTTTCTGAAACATCTATATTACTATTTATTCTCTCTATATATTCTTTTATATTATCTATATTTTTTATTCTTTTTTCGTCTATAAATGAACTTGCAGATACGCCAACACCTATATATTCATCTAGTTCCCAATACACTTTATTGTGTCTACACTCTCTGCCTTCTTTTGCATAATTTGAAATTTCATATTGTTTATAATTATTATCTTCTAAAATTTCTTTAGTTATTTCATACATTCTTCTCTCATCATCTTCATTTGGTACGTTTAATTTATTTTCTTCATATAACTTATAAAAATAAGTTCCTTCTTCAATTATTAAGCTATATGCCGAAATATGTTCAGGATTTAATTTAACTATATCTTCTAATGTTTCTTTATAATCTTCTAAACTTTGATTTGGAAGTCCAAACATAATATCTATATTTATATTTTCTATTCCAAGTTCACGAACTCTTTTATAATTTGCCTTAAATTCTTCTATAGTATGTATTCTTCCTATATTTTTTAACAAATTATTTTTAGTTGTTTGAAGTCCCATACTTATTCTGTTCATATTATTTTCTTTTATTATCTTAATCTTTTCATCACTTAATGTTCCTGGATTACATTCAATGGTCTTCTCTGCATCATCTAAAAAAGATAATTTATTTAATTCTTTAAGAAGTTTTGAAAGATTATTTTCACTTAAATATGAAGGTGTCCCACCTCCAATAAATAAAGTTTTTATTAAATATCCTTTGCATTTATTTCTTATTTCTAAAATTAATGCATCTATATAATCATTTTCTAATTCTTCTATTCCTGCATATGATTTAAAGTCGCAATAAAAACATTTTTGCTTACAAAATGGTATATGCACATATAATGAAATATTTTTCATATTAATTCTCCTTTACAATATATTTCTTATTATTATAACAAAATATATATTTTATTTACTAAATATAAAAAGAAATAGGACTTTAATGAATTTTTTATTCATCAAAATCCTATTTTTAATAAATATTTTATAATAATGCTCTTGCCTTCTCTTCCAAATTATCTATATCTTTCGCTTTTATTTCAGCTAATGATAATTCTGATACCTCTTTAAAGTTATAAAAGAAGTTAGCAAATTCTATTTTTATAGATCTATTTATATCAAGATCTATTGCTATCTTATCTAAAAAATCTACTTCTATATCTTCATAATTCCCGTCTATTAAAGCAAGACCAACTAATTCAAAATAAACTATCTTTTTTATTCTCTCAGAACTTCTCCTTAATATAGATATTACTTCGTCATAAGCTAATATTAATTCATAATCTTCTTCAAGATTTAATTCATTTTTATATTCTTTTATAAGCTTTTCTTCTTCTTTTACGAAATTATCGTCTATATTTGCAAATTGATTTACTAAATTTATAAACGCTTTAGCTTCCTCTTTATTGAATTCTTTTAAAAACATTCTTCTCCCCCCTTAATTCAATTATACATTAAATATAAATTATATTCATTTATGTAAAGAAAAAAGTAAACTCTAAAATAATTTTAGAGTTTACTTTACTTAAATTAACTAATCTACTTTTAAAATTGACATAAATGCTTCTTGTGGTACTTCGACTGATCCAACCTGTCTCATTCTCTTCTTACCTTCTTTTTGCTTTTCAAGAAGCTTTCTCTTTCTTGAGATATCTCCACCATAACATTTAGCAAGTACGTCTTTTCTCATAGCCTTAACTGTTTCTCTTGCTATAATCTTAGCACCTATTGCAGCTTGTATTGGAACTTCGAATAATTGTCTTGGAATTATTTCTTTAAGCTTTTCTGCAATTGCTCTTCCTTTATGGTAAGCTCTTTCTCTTGGAACTATCATTGAAAGCGCATCAACTATATCACCATTTAGAAGAATATCAAGCTTACAAAGATCTGCTTTTTCATATCCCTTGAATTCATAATCTAATGATGCATATCCTCTTGTCTTTGATTTTAAAGTATCAAAGAAATCATAAACTATTTCATTTAGAGGAATATCATAATTAATTACAGCTCTTGTTTCCTCCATATATTGCATATCAATATACTTTCCTCTTCTTTCTTGGCAAAGTTCCATAACTGCTCCTACATATTCTGTTGGAGTTATTATTGAAGCTTTAACAACTGGTTCTTCCATATAATCTATTTCGCTCATTTCTGGAAGATTTGTTGGGTTTGTAATATCTAAAACTTCTCCATCAGTTTTCTTTATTTTATATATAACAGATGGTGCAGTTGTTATAATGTCTAAATTAAATTCTCTTTCTATTCTTTCTTGGATTATTTCCATATGTAATAATCCTAAGAATCCACATCTAAATCCGAAACCTAAAGCTACTGAAGTTTCTGGTTCAAAATTTAATGCAGCATCATTAATTTGAAGTTTTTCTAATGATTCTTTTAATTCTTCATATTTAGCTCCATCAACTGGGTAAATACCTGAGTAAACCATAGGGATTGCTGGTTTATAACCTGGAAGTGCCTCTTCAGTTTCTCTTCCTGATTCTGTTATTGTATCACCAACTCTTGCATCTTTTACATTTTTAATAGATGCAGTTATATATCCAACATCTCCAGCTCTTAATTCATTTGTTGCCATAAGTTTTGGAGTAAATACCCCAACTTCTGTTACATCATATGATTTATTTGTTGCCATAAATTTAATTTTTGTTCCTGGCTTTACAACACCGTCTATAATTCTTACATAACTTACAACACCTTTATAAGTATCATAATATGAGTCAAATACTAAAGCTTTAAGTGGTGCATTTTCATCTCCACTTGGCGCTGGAATATCACGTATAACAGCTTCTAATACATCTTCTACATTTAATCCTGTTTTAGCTGATATCATAGGTGCTTCATCAGCTGGAATTCCTATTACATCTTCTATTTCTTGTTTTATTTCATCAGGTCTTGCTGATGGAAGATCTATTTTATTTATAACAGGAGTAATTTCTAAATCATTATCAAGTGCTAAATAACAATTTGCTAAAGTTTGAGCTTGAATACCTTGAGTTGCATCAACAACTAATACAGCTCCTTCACAAGCAGCTAAACTTCTTGATACTTCATATGTAAAGTCTACATGCCCTGGAGTATCTATTAAATTTAATATATATTCGTCTCCATTTTCTCTTCTGTATATAAGTCTTGCAGCTTGAGACTTAATTGTTATTCCTCTTTCCTTTTCAAGTTCCATATTGTCAAGTACTTGTTCTTCCATTTCTCTCTTAGTTAAAGTACCTGTAATTTCTAACAATCTATCTGCTAATGTGGATTTACCATGATCTATATGTGCTACTATTGAAAAATTTCTAATAAATTTTTGTCTATCATTTTTCATATATAAAACTACCCTTTCTAAAACAAAGGCAGTTATTTCACCCCCATATATTAAAGTCAAGCTAAATTATAACACACTTTGTACCTTAAGTGTCAATAATTTATGGGCTTATAACTGCTCTTTATTTATTTCTTTTGTTATAAAATTTTCGTAGTAAATTCTTCTATCGTTGAAAAGATTTTTGAAAAACCATTTCCTATACTTAAAATTATGCTTTTAATACCATTTATAATTTTTGATTCTTCTTTTATTTTTATCTTTTTATTATTTAATGATACTATAAATTCTCCATTATCCTCATAAATTTTTATATTTGAATTATCTTGTATAAACCCAGTAAAATCTTCACCGAATTCTGAACTTACAAGTTTGAAATTGTCATAAGTGTTTCCTATAGGTGAAAGAGATTCTGTATTTATCATATTTATATTAACTAAACTTACAATAGTTATAAATGAAATTACTATAAAAAAACTTGTAATTAATTTAATTCTTTTTTTCTTAATTATCATAAATTCACCTCATTAAATATTTCTATTATTTAATGATGGTCAAAACCTTACATATTTATTCACTTTTTACCATTTATATACTCTGCAATTATTCTAGCTATATATTTAGCTGAATTCATAGCTTCTTGTGATGTATTTATATTTGCTCCAACTTCTATAAGTATTGAATTACTAAATATATCTTGATTAAATGCTTTTACTCCATTGTTATAAATAGTTGTAGGTTTTGCAAGGCCTGGATATAGTGAGTTAGTTATTTTAGACATTTCTTTTTCAACTTTACTGTTTGCTGCATATTTAGAACTATTTTTAGAATTAACATAACTTATTTTTGCTAAATTTTCTCCATTTATAGTTGTTGTAAAAGCTTTTTTAGTTGCATCCGTCGCCTTTTTCCTATCTAAACCATCTCTATGAAGATCTATAACTAATTTGAATGTATCACCATATTTATCATAATATCTTTTTACAGTTTCCCTTGACCTTCCATAAGAATCATTATATGAACTATCATGCTTAGTTTTATCATGAATTACTGATATTCCATACTTTTCTTCTAGTTCTTTTGCAATTATATTTCCAACTCCTACAACATTTTGATTTGCATTATCAGTAAAATTAGAACTCTCTACATATCCTTCACTTGTATGAGTATTATAAATTAAAACTTCAGGCTTACTTTTATCTAATTCTTTTTTCAGTTTAGGATTATAAAGATTTTTTCTTTCACTATCTGTATAACGAGATATAGACTCTGAATCTAATTCAAATGGTTTGTATTCAACAAGTTCTCCGCTACTATGTCCTTCTAATTCCTCATCTTTAAATATAGGAACTTCATTCATAACAAGCTTTAAAGGGCTAATATTTTTAAGGCCAATAGCATCTAAGCAAATATTTTTTATTGAAAAATTATTTTCATAATATTCACCTTCATCATATACTTGATTCTCTACAACTGGCATTGTAAAGTTAAGTAATTGAACATATGCAAGACCTCCCCTTTCATCATTATTAGATAAAATGTATATACATCTTGCAAAAAATAAAACTATAAGGGCAAGTACTACAAATATTCCAATATCCATATTTCCCTTTTGATTCCTATTATATTTATTTCCTCTCACTAAAAATCCCCTCCTATAATTTTATATATATGAGGGGTTTTACATAATTATTATTTAATTTTTAGTTAAAGAGACCATAATTATATTCTGATCTCTTAATTCCTTATTAAACTATACCGTTATTTTAAATTTTAATTCATAAACTTATTTATATCTTCCATTTCTAAATTTGGTTGAATTGCAATGTTTATTGCATTAGAAATTATCTTTGATAAAGAATCTATAACTAAATCAACTTCTTTTGGAGTAACCATTAAATCACCAACATAAGGATTAAGAAGTTCTTTTATAAGTGCACTCTTTTCATTTTTATCTATATTTTTTATCATCTTATAAAAATCCGATCCTTCTTCTGATTGACTTATTAGTTCATCAATTACTAAATCAATACTATCATTTGCAATAGTTGCTGCATCAACTACTGTTGGCACTCCAATTGCAATAACTTTAATTCCTAACGTTTCTTCATTAATTCTCATTCTATGATTATTAACCCCAGCACCTGGTGATATTCCTGTATCGCTAATTTGTATAGTTCTATTTACTCTTTGAATTCTTCTTGATGCTAATGCATCAATACATATAACCATATCCGGTTTAATTTTATCTACTAAAGCTTTTATTACTTCTCCAGTTTCTATTCCTGTAATTCCAAGAACACCTGGTGCTATAGCACATACTGGTCTTATTGAATCATCAATAGTATCTGGCATTACTTCTTTTAGATGTCTTGTTATCATTATTTTATCAACAACCTTTGGACCTAATGCATCAGGTGTTACTTTTCTGTTTCCAAGACCAACTACTAAAACTAATTTATCTTCACTTAATCCAACAAGGTCTTTTAAACTAATTCCAACTGCCTTTGATAAATCATCCATTAATTCTCCATCATATACAGTATGCTCTGGAATATCTATAGTAATATAATTACCTATAGGTTTACCAAGTTTTTTTGCACCCTCTTCACTTTCTATTTTTACTTTAGTTACTTTGCTGTCATTAATTATTTCTTCTTCTACAATTACTCCATCTATTTCATTTTTATGTTCTTTTGCATAATGCTCTTTTGCCTCTATTGCAAGGTCTGTTCTAAAGTTTAACATACTCTCACCTCTTAAAAATTTATGTATTCTAAATTATTTTTCCTTTTTGTTTAAATTTAATACTTGAATATAATAAACTTCAATGCTATAATATGGTTTGTTGAATGTAAACTCGTACGCAGATTCCCCAGAAACTGCAGAGAGGCCCTATAAAATTTAGAGGGGGTGAAAAGTAATGGCAAACATAAAATCAGCTAAAAAAAGAATTAAAGTTACTCAAACTAAAACTTTAAATAATAGAATGGTTAAATCAGCTTTAAAAACTGCTATAAAGAAGTTCGAAGCTGCTGTTGAAGCTAAAAATGCTGAAGAAGCAAACGCTTTATTAGTTAAGGCTACTAAGTCACTAGATATGGCTGCTTCTAAGGGAGTTCTACACAAGAACACAGTAGCTAGAAAGAAATCAAGATTAGCTGCAAAGTTAAATGCTATGGCATAGTAACATAAACCGACCTTTTTAGGTCGGTTATTTACTTTATTTAAATATTGTAAAATAACATAAAACTCACCTAAATATTTAGGTGAGTTTTCTTTATTTCTTTACCATAGCAATTGATAAAAGGAAAATTTCTAATTCTCCTTTTTTATCTATAGTACTACTTTTTAATTTATTTTCTGTTTCAATACATAATCTTAATATTTTTTCTAGTTGTTTTAAAGAAAATTTCTTGCTTTGTTGTATTAACTTCTCAACAACAAATTGTGGTATTCTAAATTCTTTCATAAAATCTTGTACATTCTTACCTTTTAAAAGTCCAATTTTTATATCATATAGTCTTTTAAACTGATTTTCTATAGTTATTATTATTAACATGTGTTGCTCTGCTTTAAATAAAAGTTCATTTAAAATATCAACTGCTTTTTCTATTTTCCTTTGTGATATTAGATCTACTAAATCAAAAACATCATCTTCACTTTTATTTGGAATTAAAAGATCTATATCTTTTTTATCTATCTCACGACCTAATGTATAATCTGATATCTTTTCAACTTCTTGTCTTGCTATATGAAGATTCATAGGAAGCTTTTCACAAAAATATCTAAGTTGAACTTTATTTATACTTCTATTATTTTCTTTAAACATTAATTCAACTCTTTTATAAAATCCATCACGTTTTAATTTATCAACTTGAACTACTGTAGTTAACTTATCAAGTCCCATTATGTTTTTATTCTTTTTAGCAGTATCCCTTTTATCTTTAAAAACATAATACATAATAAGTATTGTTTGTTCTGGCATATCTTTTAGATATTCTTTCATTTCCTTATAAAAACTTTTACTTTGTGCATCTAATTTATCATTTAAAAATGCACATCTATAAATTAAAACTACCTTCTTTTCTGCCATAAAAGGTAATGTTTCACAAGCATTCATAACCTCATCAAAGGTACACTGTACCCCATCAAACTTTATAAAATTTAAATCCATAAGACTATCGTCTATATAAGGCTTTATTAACTTACCTATACTTTCTTTTATAAGTTCTTCATCTGGTCCACAAAATACATACGAATTTTTAATCTTTTTTAATTTTATGTCCTTCTCTAATGTTTCATAATTAATCAAAGCAATCACCTTTCGATTCTGTTTTACTTATACAACAGATTTTTACCTATTATTATAATTTCATTTACATCCTTATCTTTGAAATTTATTATACCATATTCTGATTCATTTTTTGATTTACTACTTATGTTTAAATTGTATTTATTTCCGTATAAGTAAAGAATATAATTGCTATCTTCTTTTTTTAAATAACATTCATCTTTAATATCAATCTTTTTAAATTCATTAACCCCTTTATCCGCATTAGTTTTACTTTTCAACTTCTCTATGCTACTTCTTTTGTTTGATACTACTATCCTATCCCCTCTATAAGATAAAAGTAGTGCTCCTTCTTTTTTATAACTTATCTTGGGATTTATACTATATAAGTTAATCATAATAAAAATAATATAAGCAAAAGGAAGCATTACTCCCTTTTTTACTCCTCTTCTATATAAATAAAATGCAATTAATAAAGTTATATAGAAGTATCCATAACTCTCATTTAAATACATTAAAGATGGTGTTAATTCTTTTAGACCATACATAATATTATCTAAAAAATCTATACTATTTAATATTAGAAAACTAAAAAAATCAAATAAAAATTGTATCTTAATACTTAAAATAAGTGTTATACCAAGCACTAGTATAACATTTATAATAGGAATTAAAATTAAATTTCCAATTATAGAACTTATAGATAATTCATTAAAGAATATTATTAATAAAGGTATAGTAAAAATTTGAGCTGATAATGATATGCCTACTCCTTCTCTTAAGTATCCAGGTAGTTTATATAATTTCCTATTTAATTCTTTATTAAATAATATTATTCCAAGAGTTGCTCCAAAAGATAATAAAAATCCTAATGTAAATACTGAATACGGCGCAATAAAGAATATTATTATAGCACTTAAAGATAGTCCTCCAATTGAATTATACCGTTTCTTAACCATAACCCCTAAATTGGCACAGAACAGCATTATAAATGCTCTAAGACTTGAGAAAGCTATCCCTGTCATAATTACATATATAAATGTTATAAATAGAGATACTTTTTCTCTAAATAACTTTTTAAATATTAAAAACACTATCCCAACATGAAGACCTGATACGCTTAGTGCATGTATAACACCAAAATTTTTCATATCATATTCATCTTCACTATCTAAGGAATCTTCTCTTCCAAATGTAATGGATGTAACTAATGCAGCTTTTCTAAAACCTATATTTTTTTCTAACTCATTTTTAAAAGTTTCTTTTATTTTGGCTAACTTAGTATATATGCTTTTATTATTAACTTTACCTTCTTTTATTTTATATTCTCCAATCAATCCAGTTTCTCTGTCTATCTTCTGTTTAAATTCTCCTTTTAAAATTACTTCTTCCCCTTCTTTGAAATCTTTTAAATTTCCCTTTAAAAATATTTTTCTTGAATTTATACTTCCTATTCCTCCATAAGAGTATTTTCTTTCAATTAAAACACTCTCTTCATTATTAACTTTTATATTATAAAAATTAATATTAATACATATTCCAATTGTAAAGATTACAAATATAAATATTAAAAACTCTATATTTTCCTTTAATAATACCCATAAAAATAAAAAGCTAGCTATAATAAAAGCTAGCCATAAATCACTATTTAAATATCTATAAAATAAACTACTTATAAGAAAAGTTACTGATATATATAAAATAGGTAATTTAACTTTTCCTAAATTTCTAAATGACATACTTTTCACCTCATAGCTTAAAGTATTGCCAAAATTGTTCTTCTTATATACTTATTATTTAGTCTTTGGTTTAAAAATTAATGCCATTATGTATCCAAAGAAGATAGAGGCTGTAATTCCTCCAGCAGCTCCTTTTATTCCTCCAGTAAATGCACCTATAAGTCCTGATTCCCTTACTTCCTTTATTACTGATTTAGCTAATAAATTCCCGAAACCTGGTAGTGGCACAGTTGCACCTCCACCTGCAAATTCAACAAGCTTATCATAAAGTCCAAAGGCTCCAAGTATAACACCTAAAGTTACAAATAAAACTAGTATTCTTCCTGGTGTTAAATTTGTTTTATCCATTAAAATCTGTGCAATAACACATATAAGCCCTCCAACTATAAAAGCTCTTATATATTCCATATACATACTCTCTTCTCCTCCTATTCCATTTCAATTGCTACAGCATGAGCTATTCCTGGTATACTTTCTCCTTGAAGAGAAGATGTAGGACTCATAAGGGCTCCTGTTGATATTATAAGAGCACTCTTTATTTCTTTTCTCATCATCTTCTTATATACATATCCTGCGGTTACAACAGCTGAACATCCACAGCCACTTCCGCCTGAACCAGTTCCTTGAGTTTCATTATCAAATATAATATCCCCACAATCTACATGATTTGCTTTAATATCATATCCATATTCTAATATAAGCTTATCAGTTATGCTTTTACCTACTTTACCAAGGTCTCCTGTTGTAATTATGTCGTAATATTCTGGATTTCTTCCAGTATCTTTAAAATGTTTATATAGTGTATCTACTGCAGCCGGTGCCATAGCTGCTCCCATGTTATTAGCATCTTTAATTCCATAGTCTTTTACAATTCCAGTTGTAACATGAGTAATCTTTGGGAAATTCTCTTTATAACCTAGAAGCATAGCTCCTGAACCTGTTACTGTCCATTGTGCTGTACCACTTCTTTGAGCTCCGTATTCTAAAGGAAATCTAAATTGTCTTTCTGCTGAACTAAAATGTGATGATGTTGAAGCTATTGCATAATTAGCAAAACCGCCATCCATTATAAGAGCTGCAAGCCCTAATGATTCAGACATTGTAGAACATGCTCCATATAGCCCAAAGAATGGTATTTCAAGTTGTCTTGCCGCAAAACCTGATGATATTATTTGGTTTAATAAATCCCCAGCAAATAAATAATTTATATCAGCAGGAGTTAAATTTGCTCTTTGTATACAACTTTTTATTGCTGTATGCATCATTTCACTTTCCGCTTTTTCAAAACTATCTTGACCACATGTATCATCACTTAACACTTCATCAAAATATGATTTTAAAGGTCCTTCTCCTTCTTTTGGACCTACTATTGAATAAGTTGCAATTATACTTGGTGGATTTTTTAACTTTATTGTTTGTTTACCTACTCTTTTTACCTTTTCCAAAACGCATTCCACTCCAATTCCTTAGTAATATAAAATTTATTAAATTATAAATAGGTAATAAATAATACCTACTATTACAGAACTTCCTATTCCATATACTAATACCGGTCCCGCTATTGTAAACATCTTAGCTGCAACACCAAATACAAAACCTTCTGTTTTAAATTCTATAGCTGGTGCAACTATTGCATTTGAGAAACCTGTTATAGGAACTATCGTACCTGCTCCTGCATAATTTGCAATTTTATCGTAAATTCCAACACCAGTTAAAAGAGCACCTAAAAATACCAATATAATTGATGTTATTATTCCAGCTTCATTTTGGTCAATTCCAAATGAAGCTAAAATATTCAATATAAGTTCTCCTATATCGCATATTAATCCACCAACAAAAAATGCTCTAATACAATTTTTTAATAGTTGTGGTTTAGGTTCACTTTCAGTTGCAAGATTATCAAACTTTTGTCTTATATAATTTTCTTTTGGTTTTTTTACTCTCACAATAAAAATCTCCTTTCATTATTGATATTTTTATTATTTGTAGAATTTCAAATATAACACTGGAAAATATATCCTCAATAAATTTTTAAATAAAAAGAATAAAAAAAGATAGCTCCTATAATAGAAGCTATCTTAAAAAAATATAAAATTATTGTCCCATGAACATTTTCATATCATCTTCAACATTTGTTATTCCACCGATACCAAAGTTTTCAACTAGTACCTTAGTAACATTTGGTGATAAGAATGCTGGAAGTGTTGGTCCTAAGTGAATATTCTTAACGCCTAAGTGTAATAATGAAAGTAATACTATTACAGCTTTTTGTTCATACCATGCAATGTTATAGCTTATTGGTAATTCATTTACACTATCAACTTTGAATACTTCAGCAAGTTTTAATGCAATTACTACTAATGAGTAAGAGTCATTACATTGTCCTGCATCTAAAACTCTTGGAATTCCACCAATATCACCTAAATCTAATTTGTTATATTTATATTTAGCACATCCTGCTGTTAAAATTACAGTATCTTTTGGAAGTTTCTTTGCAAAATCTGTGTAGTAATTTCTTGATTTCATTCTTCCATCACAACCTGCCATAACAAAGAATCTCTTTATAGCTCCAGTTTTTACTGCATCAACAACTTTATCAGCTAATGCTAATACTTGATTATGTGCAAATCCTCCAACTATTTCTCCTTTTTCTATTTCAGTTGGTGCATTACATTTTTTAGCTAACTTTATAATTTCACTAAAATCTTTTTCTCCATCTTTATTAGCATTTATATGCTTACATCCTGGAACTCCAGTTGCACCTGTTGTAAATAATCTATCCTTATATGACTCTTTAGGTAATACTACACAGTTAGTTGTCATAAGGATTGGTCCATTAAATGATTCAAATTCTTTATCTTGTAACCACCATGCATTACCGTAATTTCCTGCAAAGTGTTTATATTTCTTAAATGTTGGATAGTATTGTCCTGCAAGCATTTCTCCGTGAGTATATACGTCAACGCCCGTTCCTTCTGTTTGTTTTAATAACATTTCTAAATCTCTAAGATCATGTCCTGATATTAAAATTCCTGGATTTTTTCTAACTCCAATATTAACTTTTGTAATTTCTGGATGTCCATAGCTTTCAGTATTTGCTTTATCTAATAAAGCCATTCCATCTACCCCATATTTACCAGCTTCTAAAGCTAATCCTACATAATCATCTACTGTTAATTTATCATCTAAAGTCTTTTCTAGAGCCTTTGCTATAAATCCATGTATTTCTCTATCGTTGTATCCTAAGTTCATAGCATGCTTCATGTATGCTGATAATCCTTTTAATCCATACATTATAAGCTCTCTTAAACTTCTTATATCTTCATCTTCTGTTGATAAAACACCAACTTTTGATGCTTTTTCTAAAAGTTTTACTTCCTCACTTGCACTAAAAAGAACTGAATCATTTATTATTACTTCTTCTTTTTGCATGTTAAATAACTTTCTTAAGAATCCTCCGTGGAAAACAACTTCTCCAAGTTTTCCGCCCTTATTTACAACTTTATTTTTTAAAGCTTCTCTTAGTCTTAAAGTTTCTCTAACTCTATCTAATATCATTTCTTTATCAAAATTTGCATTTGTAATTGTTGTAAATAAATTTTCTATTATGTACTTATCAACTGAATCGTCGATTATGCCTACTTTTCTTCCAGCATTGCTTACTATAGCTAGTCCCTTTGTAACATATAATAAAATATCTTGTGCTTTTGCTACTTCTTCAGTCTTTCCGCAAACACCTCTTACAGTACAGCCTTTACATCCTGCTGCTTCTTGACATTGAAAACAAAACATTCCCATTAAAATTTCCTCCTTAAGTTTATATACGATATATGTATAAGTTCGTTTTTCCTTTTCGCAATTCAAAGTATACTAAATTACTCATATATAAATCTGTAACAAAAGTTACAAATAAGTATTATATTAAAAAAAGTTGCTAAAAAGTATTCTTTAAAGCAACTTTAAATATTATTCTTTTAACTTTTCTCTCATTTTAAGAAGTACTTTCTTCTCTATTCTAGATACTTGAACTTGACTTATTCCAAGCATCTTAGCCACCTGCACTTGTGTTTTATCCTTAAAATATCTAAGCATTATAATCTGCCTAGCTTTTAAATCCAACGTACCTATAGCTTCTTTTAGTGCTATTCTATCTATCATAGCACTATCATCTTCTCCACCTTTTTGACTTATTTTATCTATAAGTAATACTGGCGAACCATCATCTTGATGAATTGTATCATAAAGATATTGCATACTAGATGCTGATTCAATTGCAATTAAAATATCTTCTTTATTTACTCCTGAATACTCTGAAAGTTCGTCTATTGTCGGATCTCTATCTAATTTCTTTGTAAGTTCTTCCTTACAGTAATGAATTTTTCTTGCAAGAGTTTTTAAGTTACGACTTACCTTTATCATACCATCATCTCTTAAAAATCTTTTTATTTCTCCTATAATCATAGGTACTGCATAAGTAGAGAACTTAACATTAAATGATGGATCAAAATTATTTATAGCTTTGACTAATCCAATTGAACCGATTTGATAAATATCCTCATATTCATACCCTCTATTTAAAAACTTTTTGCTTATAGATGATACTAAAGCCAAATTCATTTCAATAAGTCTATTTAATGCTTTTTGATCACCTTTTTTTGCTAAAGTTAAGAGCTCAGAATTATGGTCATAGTTATATTCCTCTCTTTTTAAATTCTCATTATCCATACTACTTCCCCTAACTTACTCTGCACTAAAATTTTTCTTTATAACCACCCTTGTACCTTTTCCTTCTTCGCTATATACTTCTAGGCTGTCCATAAAAGTTTCCATAACAGTAAAGCCCATTCCAGATCTTTCAAGGTCAGGTCTTGATGTATATAAAGGTTCTTTTGCTTGTTCTATATCTTTTATACCTTTTCCAAAGTCTGATATTACTATTTCAACTTCTGTTCCTTTAATTTTAGCATCTATTTTTACTATTCCATCTTCACTATTTTCATAACCATGAATTATTGAATTAGTAACTCCTTCCGAAACTGCTGTTTTAACATCAGTTATTTCCTCAATTGTTGGATCTAACTGTGAAACAAAAGCTGCAATCGCAACTCTTGCAAAAGCCTCATTTTGAGATTTACTTAAGAATTCAATACTTATTTTATTATCATACATGAAAACCCCTCCATTTAAATGCACCTTACTGCCTCATCCACATTATCAAATTTTTTTATAATCTTAAATAGTCCTGATAATTCAAAAACTCTATTTACACTACTATTAACATCTGCAACACAAATTTTTCCACCCTTTGCTGATACCTTTTTATACCTACCAACTACTGCACCAATTCCTGAACTATCCATGAAAGTTACTTTACTAAAATCTAAAATAACTTTTGTTATGTTATCTCTTTCTATTCTATCATCAATTTTAACCCTAACTTCTTCAGCACTATGATGATCTAATTCGCCAATTAAATGTACAATTAAACTATCTAAACTTTTATCAAACTTAAGATACATATAGTTTACCCTAAAGGCTCCTTTAGAGTAATTCACCTCCCCAAAATTTTCTCTGTTCTTTTCTTCCATATTTTAACATATATTTATAATTTAAGTCAATCTAAATTATATAAATAATAAAAAGGTATTATGAATAATCATAATACCTTTACTTAATTAATCTTTATACTTTTTAAGTTCATCTTGAATTAAAGAATAAAAATCCTCTATATTTTCATCATCATCTAAAATTAAAGTTTCTATAGCATCTTCTAAGTTACTCATTACATAAATATGAAAATCACCTTTTTTTACTGCATCCTCTATTTCTGGCTTTAATATGAGTTCATCCTTATTTGTATCTGGTATTAAAACACCTTTGCCTTTATAGCTACTAACTGTTTTACATACATTAAAGAATCCTTCAATCTTTTCATTTACCCCGCCTATTGGTTGTACTTCACCAAATTGATTTAATGATCCTGTAACTGCAATATTTTGCTTTATTCCTTTTTTACTTATTGCAGATAACATAACAACCATTTCAGCAACAGATGCACTATCTCCTTCAATCATTCCATAGCTTTGTTCAAAGCTTAAATGAAGGTCTATTGGAAGACTATTATATTTTGATATTTTAGAACTTAAAAGAGACTGCAATATTTTTATTGATTTTTCATGTATTTTGCCACTTAATTTCGCCTCTTTATGAATATCAATAACTTCACCGCTTCCTTTAATAGCTACACAGGTTATTCTAAGTGGTTTTCCAAATCTATAAGTTCCTGTATCTAAAACTGCAAGACCATTTATATTACCTATAACTTTTCCTTCTGTATTTATAAATATTTTATTATCTTTATACATATCTAAATACTCGTTTTCTATATCTTCTTCTTTGTACAATATATCATCTATATCTTTTTTAGTAATTATATTGCTATTATTTTCTTTTGCTATAATATCTGCTTTAACTAATATATTTTCTATTCTATTATAATCAACCCTTATCTTTCCCCTATTTGATACTTCCCTAACTAAAAATCTTATTATAGATTTAATTCCATCTTCTTCTACATTTAAAAGCTCCATATCTTTAATCTTATCTAATATAAACTTTCTCATTAATTTATATACATCATTAGATTTTTTTATTTCTTCTTTTACTTCACACTTTAATGGGAATAGTGTTTTAAACTCTTCATCATTAGAGTATAGTATATTGTAGCTTTCATAGTCTCCAATGAGTATTACTTTTACATCAATAGGTATAGCTTCTGGCTTTAAACCATTTATTGATACTAATTCTAGACAATTTCTATTACTATCAAAATTAACTTTACCTGATATAAGCGCCTTCTTTAAATAATAATAACTATTTACATTAGATATAAGTCTTGATAGTCTTATAATTAAGCATCCACCATTAGCCTCTAAAAGAGAACCTGGATTAATTAATGAAAGGTCAGTTATATAATTACCATTTTGACTTTCATATTCTATATTTCCAAGAAGATTTATACTATTTGGATCATCTTCATAAATTACAGGTGGATATTCTTTTTTAGAGTTATCAATCAAAACTTCAATGCTATATTTTGAAAGAACCTCTTCTATCTTTGCTTCTTCATCTTCTATATCTATATTGTAGTTTTCTATTAAATCATTTTCTATATTTAAATATAACTTTTCTAAATAATTATAAGCATCATCATCAGCTATAAATTCTAATAACAAATCATCTTTAGTATCTTCCATACTTTCTTCTAAATATTTTTTTAATATATCTTTTAATTTTTCAACAGAACTAATCTCTAAGTCCTTTAAATCCTCTAATATTACTTCTGCCTTTTTCTTAAGTTTATTTGCTTTTTGAAGAATTTCTCCTCTCTCTTCTCTCTCTAAACAGTCATATTCTTTTTCAGTCATTGTTTCCCCTTCATTTAAGGGAATAAATGCAAATCCGCCACCAGTTACTTTAACGTCAAACCCTTCATTTTTTGACATCTCAACTAGTTCTCCTATATATTTATTTCTCTGAAGATGTACTTCTTCTATTATATTATCTTTCTCATCATCCGATGAAGCATTTAAAAAATCTAAAAAACTTATTGTATAATCTTCTTTTAATTTTTTTATACCTTTTTTTAACAGATTACCTTTCCCTGAAGTCAAAAATATAGGAAATGGTTTTTTACTATCTTCCAGAGTTGCATAACATATATCTGAAGGAGGTTTTAAAGACTTGTATTCATTTCTAACTAGATCAACTAACCCATCTATTTTATCATTTGAAAACGAATCTATAACATATAGGTTATATCCGCTTCTTTTTATTTTAAGTGCTCTTTTAATTTCCTTATATGGGTTTATCATTTCTTTAATATCCACATAATTTACATTTTTACTTTCATTACTATACTCAATATTGTAGATTATTTCATTTAAAGTTAATTCTCTCTTCATACAATGCTCCTCTAAGCTTATTTTTTAAATTACTTAGTTAACCCTCCTTATTTATAATTTTATATAATATATTAATATTCGAATAACTTCATTTTAGATATAGTTTTTTTAATTTATATGAAAATAAAAAAAACCTAAGGGATTTAAATCCCTTAGGTTCTTTATTTATATATTAATAATCGCTAGTTGAAACTTTTCCTTCACAAATTTCAATTGAAGCTGATGCACCAATTCTTGATGCTCCATTTTTTATCATAATTTCAGCATCTTCTATTGATCTTACTCCCCCTGAAGCCTTAACTCCCATGTCTTCTCCAACAGTTTCTCTCATAAGCTTTATATCTTCGCCTGTAGCTCCACCTGTTGAGAATCCAGTTGAAGTTTTAACAAAATCTGCTCCTGCTTCTTTTGCTAATTTACATGCCATAACTTTTTCTTCATCAGTTAAAAGACATGTCTCTATTATAACTTTTGATAAAGCTTTTCCTTTTGCAGCATCTACAACAGCTTGTATATCTTTCTTTACAAAATCATAGTCTTTATCTTTAAGCTTTCCTATATTTATTACCATATCAACTTCAGTTGCTCCGTTTTTAATAGCATCTTCAGTTTCAAAAACTTTAGATGCTGTAGTTGTAGCTCCTAAAGGGAATCCTATAACTGTACATACCTTTACATCGCTATCTTTAAGCATTGAATAACATTCTGCTACTCTTGATGGATTAACACAAACTGAAGCAAAATTATAATCTAAAGCTTCCTTACATAATTTTTCTATAGATGCTTTTGTTGCATCAGGCTTTAACATAGTATGGTCTATCATTTTTGCTAATTCATTTTTTTGCATTTTTTTGCACTCCTTTACACACCGTCTTTAAGATGATTATAGAACTATTATGTATATGTTGTCAAACAGCATTTGTCGCATTTTATCTAAATATAGCTCATTATATTTTAAAATAATGATATTTGTTCTTCTAACCCCTCTTTAAAAGAAGATACACTAAGACCTATAAGTCTTATAGACTCATTGAATATTTCTTCATTTAGAAGTTCTTTTGAAACTTTAAATATATCTTCTTTATTATTTATATAATCATTTAAGGTTTTACTTCTTGTATGATTGCAAAAGGAGCTAGTTTTATATTTTAGTGTTATAGTTTTAATGTATTTATCTCTAGATTTTAGTATAGACGATATTTCTTTTGCAAACTCATCTAAATATTTTAAAAGCTCTTCTTTGTTATCTGTATCATTTTTTAAAGTTCTTTCTTTTCCAACTGACTTTCTGTCTCTAAAAACTTTAACTTCTCTTTTATCAATACCTCTTATCCTCTCATAAACTTCTATTCCTTGCTTTCCTAAATATTCATAGAAAAATTCCTTAGGTAATGGATATAAATCCTCTATTTTAAATAATCCCATATTATTTAATTTCGTTACAGACTTTTTACCAAGCCCATATATTTTAGATATAGATAGTGGAAATAATATATTTGGAATCATTTCTTCATTTATTTCCATAATTCCATTTGGCTTATTCCAATCTGATGCAAGTTTTGCTAGAAATTTATTATAAGATATACCTATAGATAATGTTAAACCAAGTTCATTATAAACCCTCTTTTTTATATAATTTGCAGCTTCTCTTCCATCTTTTATATTACTTAAAGAAAGATCTAAATAAGCTTCATCTATTGATAAAGGTTCAACTAAAGGAGTGACCTCTTTAAATATTTCAAATATTCTATTTGAAATTTCCTTATATCTATCATATCTAACTCTTACAAAAATTCCATTAGGACACTTTTGCCTCGCTAAAAATGCTGGCATTGCTGAATGAACTCCATATTTTCTGGCTTCATAGGAGCAAGTACAAACAACTCCTCTTTCACTAACTCCTCCAACAATAACAGGCTTTCCTCTAAGATTTTTATTATCTTTTTGTTCAACAGATGCAAAAAATGCATCCATATCAACATGTAATATAGTTTTTTTCATTATAAAAATCGTACTCCTTATGCTAGTACTTCCTCAAATAATCCTTGATTTTTACTTACTATAAATGAATATATTACAAAACATAATAATTCTTCTAAATATTTATTTGAAAAAGCTCCATTTTCCTTTTCATAAATCTCAACTATAAATATACCAAGTAATGTTCTAAATGTTTTATCCATATAAAATGTGTATTCAGCCTCTTCTTCACATAAACATTCAATTACATCTTTCACTTTTTTAACATACTTAAAAGCATCGTCTCCCCTTGATACTACGCCTATTAATGGAAGAACTTCATCTGCTATTTTTAAATCATTTCTATCAAATATTTTAATTATATTTTTAGCTTTATAAGGTGCCATTACATTTTTATTTAAAAGTATACTACTTGCAATTCCTTGAAGATCATTTTTAGAGTAATCCTCTAAATCTGAAAAATAATTAAATACGCTTTGAATATAAGCACCCATCTCATTTACGTTACTCATTTTTTCACTAGCCTCTATTGCAAGTAAAGTGCATACTAAATAGTCATCTTCTCCTACGAAATCTTTATATTCTTTTTTAAGTGTTTTGTAAATATCTTTTATATAAAGTACTATTTCATTATAATTTTCATATACTCCATATTTAGCTAATGCATATGATGATAATGCTAAATATGCACCTTCTTTGAAATCGTTATCTTTTAAAATCTCTCCTGCATATATAAGCCTATCTGAAAACTTTAAGTAATCTTCTTGTTTACTTATAAGTATTGAAAGCATATATAAAATATCACCTCTAAAACTAGACATTTTACTTGTATTAGCTTTAATATATTTTCTTATTTCTTTTATTTTATCTATATTTATATTTTCATTTTCTCTAAAAACTAATGATGTAAAATGATTAATATATTCTCCATCAAATCTTAATTTATTTTTTGCTAGTCTATAGCTTTCTATCACCTTATTTGTAATACCATATAATAATTTATCCATTAAATCTCTCCCCAAAAAAACATTATAATTTACATAATAAATTATAAATTTATTTTACTATTTTATTATATAATATTTTTATTACAATAATATGTCTTTTAACAAAAAATTATTTTACTTATTTTAAAAGTAAGTGTTTCTTAACCCTATAACGTCTTTAACATTATGTTAATTTTATATTTTATTAATTTTTTTTTTATGTTATAATACTATTTGTTATAATAGATTTATCCAAGATGGACTTATGTATTTTTTTATAAAGGAGAATTGTTTATGGGATTAAAAGATAAATTTGATAAATATTTTAGAGATTCTTACTTCCAAAAATATGGAGATAGAATAACTAGTACTGCTGGTACTGTTATATCAATTAAGACTGAAGAAAAGAATTATATTATTATTAATAAATTAATAGTTAATATGATAATTAAACCAGATGCTGGTAGAGGCGCTGTTAAGTGTAGATACAAAAAAAATAGATGGTTTAAAAAACCTGATTTTATTCCAGTAAATAAAGGACATAAAGTCATGATTATGGGACTTAAAGGTGTTAAGGGTAAGAAGGATTCAGAAATTATTCAAGTTCAAAATATACTTAACTTAACTACTAAGAGAGATTTAATACCAATAGACCACTCTCAAATAAAAAAAGCAAGACAATCGGCTACAAGAATGAGACAAAGATAACTAAAAGAGATAGAATAAAAATTCTATCTCTTTTTTATATTTCAAAATCTGCTACTTTTCTTTCTTTAGAAACTTCTCTAACAAATGTAGCAACTCTAACATGCTTTTCATGATTTTGATAAATATCTAAATCCTCTAAACTCTTAAATACTGATACTAAGCAAACATCCATAGAAGCATCGCTTTTATTTATATTTATTCCAACCTCTATTTCTTCTATTTCCTTAATTTCACTCTTTAATCCTTCAAGCATAGTTTTGATCTTTTTAGCATTTTCCTCTTTGTTATTATCTTTTAATTTCCACATTACAATATGTTTAATCATTAAAATCACCTCTTTTTATTTTAATTATACAATATAAGGGACCAATATTAAAATTGATCCCTTTAAAAATACTATTATTTTGTTTTTATAAATAAATATACACTATTTATAAATGCTATTATTCCTGAGAAGAATAACACTATTGTCCAATGTTTAAGCATTAGTGGTACTGTATGGAATATACCAGCTAAGAATGGTACATATAATATTGAACAAAGAAGTCCTATAGAAATTAATACTGCTCCAACTAAATATGGATTAGTAAATAACTTTATTTCAAAAATTGAATGTCTTTCTGATCTACATTCAAAAACGTGGAAAAGTTGAGACATTATTAATGTTGATAATGCAATAGTCCTACAAGTCTCAAGGTTCATTCCATAATATCTACCTGTCATAAATGCTAAAAGTGTACATAAACCAATTAATGAACCCCTAATTACTATCTTTTCTGTTAAACCTCTAGAGAAGATACCTTCCTTTTTATCTCTAGGTTGCTGCCTCATAATATCACTATCTGCAGGATCTACTCCAAGTGCTATTGCAGGAAGACCATCTGTTGCCAAATTTACTAATAATATTTGTATTGGTGTAAGTGGATTTGGAAGCGTAAATAATGATGCTAAGAACATAGTTAAAACTTCCCCTAAATTACATGATAAAAGATATCTTATAAACTTTCTTATATTATCATAAATTACTCTACCTTCTTCTACTGCTGCAACTATAGTATTAAAATTATCATCCATAAGTATCATTGATGATGCTTCTTTAGTTACATCAGTTCCTGAAATCCCCATCGAAATTCCAATATCAGCTTCTTTTATTGCAGGAGCATCATTAACCCCATCACCTGTCATTGCAACAATATTTCCTCTAGCTTTAAATGCTTTTACAATTCTTAATTTATGATTAGGAGAAACTCTTGCAAACACTCTTATATCTGCTACTTTTTTAATTAATTCCTTATCACTTAATGCTTCGATTTCTTTACCTGTTAAAACTTGATCTTCATTCTTACATATGTTTAAAGATTTTGCAATTGCAAGGGCAGTATTTTTATGATCGCCTGTTATCATAACAGGTTTTATTCCAGCTAATTTACATTTTAAAACTGCATCTCTAGCTTCAACTCTTGGTGGGTCTATACTTCCTGCAAATCCTACAAATATTAAATCTTTTTCTATTCTTTCATCATTTGCGAGTCCTGATTCTTTATATGCAGCTCCTATACATCTTAATGCTCTTGAAGACATGGCTTCTAAACTGCTTTCTATTAATTTTCTCTTTTGGAATGTAAGAGGTTTTACCATAGAATCTTCATATATATAATTACATCTTTCTAAAATTCTCTCTGGCGCCCCTTTGACATAACATATTTCTTTATTATCTTCTTTAACTATTACAGACATCATTTTTCTTGTTGAATCAAATGGTATTTCAAATATCCTTTTAGCTCTACTTCTAAATTCTTTTACATCATTTACTTTAGTAAAGAACATTCTAACTAATGCAGTTTCAGTAGGATCTCCACATAAAGCTTTTTCTAAATTTTTGCTTTTATTGTCTACGTTACAATCATTGCAATGAACTAATATATTTCTTAACATATTAATTCCCTTAATGTCTTTTATTTTATTATTTTGAAGCTCTACTATCTTCCCATTAATATATATTTCTTTTACAGTCATCTTATTTTGAGTTAATGTTCCTGTTTTATCTGAACATATTACAGACGTACATCCTAACGTTTCAACTGCTGGAAGTTTTCTAACTAAAGCCTTTCTCTTAAGCATTCTAGACACTCCAAGTGCTAGAGCAACAGTTACAATAGCTGCAAGTCCTTCTGGAATAGCTGCAACTGCTAAAGATACACCAAGCATAAACATTTCGCCAATTTCATTACCTCTTATTATGCCAAGTACAGTAACAACTGCACATATAACTAGACATATAACAACAAGTACTTTTCCAAGTGAATCTAGTTTTTCTTTAAGTGGCGATTTTTCTTCTTCTATATTTTGAAGAAGATCTGCAATTTTACCCATTTCTGTTTTCATTCCAATTTCTAAAACTTTAAATAGGCCTTTACCTTTCAAAACATTTGTACCCATAAAGCCTGTATTACTTCCTTTGTTCACATCTTTATTAACTCCAACTGATTCTCCTGTCAATAAAGATTCATCAATTACAATTCCAGTTCCTTCGATAAATTCTCCATCTGCTGGTATTCTATCTCCTGCCTCTAATACTACTATATCTCCAATTGTTAAGTATTTTGAGTTAATAACGCTTATTTTACCATCTCTATATACTTTACAAGTTGGCGCCGCCATATCTTTTAGTGCCTCTAATGATTTTTCTGTTTTAAACTCTTGGAAGAATCCAAGAAGTGCATTCACTATAACAATAATAAGTATAGTTATTGCATCTGCAGTATCTCCCATAAAGCCTGATATTATCGTTGCTCCTATAAGCACCCACACCATAAAATCATTAAATTGTGCTAATAAAATTTTAATTGGTGATGTCTTAGCTTTATGTTCTAATTCATTAAGTCCAAAACTTTTCAATCTTTTTTCTGCTTCTTTCGTTGTAAGTCCGGGAATAATATTTTGTTCCTGTACCACTTTATTAGTTCCTCCTTTTTAGCGTTCTTATATATATATATTTAAAAGTTTTAAACTTATGAGAATTTTTGCTATTACTATACTTTACATTTTTTTGTTTAGGATTTACAATTATATTTGTTATTTCATAAGATAAAGGAGGTAGTTTCTTTGAAAAACGTAATATATGTTACTGGACATAGAAATCCGGATTCAGATTCAATCTGTGCCGCAATTTCATATGCCGAATTTAAGAATAAAACTGGTGAAATTCCAGCAGTTCCAGTTAGACTTGGAAATGTAAACCGTGAAACTCAATTTATATTAGATTACTTTAATGTAAAAGCACCTGAGTTTTTAGAAACTGTTAAATTAAAGGTTGAAGATTTAGAAATAGATAATATTAGTCCAATTTCAGCTGATATATCTTTAAAAATGGCTTGGAGCATAATGAAGGATAAGAATGTTAAAACTCTTCCTGTTGCTGACTCTAATGATCATTTAATAGGACTTTTATCAATCTCAAATTTAACATCATCATACATGGATATTTGGGATAATAAAATATTAAGCGAAAGTAAAACTTCTATCGACAATATTATAGATACTCTTTCAGCTTCAGCACAATACATTAATGAAGATGTTAAAGTGTTCCCTGGTAAAATTTGTGTTGCTGCTATGCAACCAGATTCAATGAAGGAACATGTAGAAGCTGGTGATATAGTTATACTTGGAGATAGACCTGAAATCCAAGAAGAAGTAATAAATGAAAAAGTTTCTTTAATGGTACTAACAGGTTCAACTAAATTAAGTGATGAACTTTTAGTAAAAGCTAAAGAATCTGGAATAACTGTAATATCAACTCCACACGATTCATTTACAGCTTCAAGACTTATAATACAAAGTGTCCCTGTTAGATACGTTATGATTAAGGATGATATAGTTTCATTTACAACTGATGATTTAGTAGATGAAGTAAAAGATACTATGCTTGAAACTAGATACAGAAGCTATCCTGTTGTTGATTCAGAAGGAAAAGTTGTTGGAACAATGTCAAGATATCATCTTATTTCAAACTTCAAGAAAAAAGTTATTCAAGTAGACCACAACGAAAGAGGTCAATCAGTTCCTGGACTTGAAGATGCTGAAATTCTTGAAATAATAGACCACCATAGAGTAGCTGACATACAAACTAACGGTCCTATTTTCTTTAGAAATGAACCAATAGGAAGTACATCATCAATAGTTGCAAAGAGTTATTTTGAAAATGGTATTACGCCTTCAAGAGAAATTGCTGGTTTATTATGCGGTGCAATAATATCAGATACTTTATTATTCAGAAGTCCAACTTGTACACCACAAGATAAAGTTATCTGCGAAAAGCTTGCTAAGATAGCTGGAATTAATTTAGAAGAATTTGCTAAAGAAATGTTTAAGGCTGGTACTTCTCTTCAAGGAAAAACTGTTGAAGAAATATTCAATCAAGACTTTAAGCCATTTACTATGGGAGACATTAAAATAGGTGTTGCTCAAGTAAATACAATGGATATTGAAGGATTTATGCCTTTAAAAGATGAAATGTTAGCTTACATGAATAAAAAAGCTGAAGAATCATCATTCGATATGGTATTATTACTTTTAACAGACATATTAAATGAAGGTTCACAAATACTTGTTGGAGGAAAGAGACCGGATTTAGTTGAAAAAACTTTCAATGTCACTTTAGAAGATTCTATGGCATTCCTACCTGGAGTTCTTTCAAGAAAGAAACAAGTTATACCACCATTAACTAACGTTATAATGAATAACTAATAAAAAAACCGTGTAATTTTAAAATTACACGGTTTTATATTTAAATAATATTTTGTATTAATTTTTCCATATCTAAAACTGTTATAAGATTATTATTCCTTTTTAAAACTCCAAGCATATAATCTTTATCACATTCATCTAATGCTTCAACATCTTTTTCTTCTATTTCTAAAACTTCTTTTACAAAATCAACTTCTATTGCAATATCTTCCTCTTTAAGTGATAGAATCATTATATTTTCTTTTGGCGAATTTTCTGCTATATCTAATATTAAATTTATGTTTACTAGTGTTTTAATACTTCCTCTTATATTTATTAGTCCTTTAATAAATTTTGATGATTTTGGTACTTTAGTTATCTTCATTGTATTATTTATGCTTTGAACAACATTTGTATTTATAGCAAAATACAATTTTTCTATTGAAAAAACTACAACCTGCATTATAAATTCTCCTTTTTCCTATAGAAGACTTTTTGCTAATACAACTTTATTTATTGCTTCTATTACTCTATCTGCCTGAAATGGCTTAACTATAAAATCTTTCGCACCTGCTCTAATTGCATCCATAACCATAGCTTGTTGCCCCATTGCAGAACACATTATTATTTTTGCTTCATTATCATATTCCTTTATTAATTTTACAGCTTCTATTCCATCAACCTTTGGCATAGTTATGTCCATAGTAACAATGTCTGGTTTCTCTTTCTTATAAAGCTCTATAGCTTCTAGACCATTACTTGCTTCTCCTATAACATTAAAACCATTCTTTTCTAATATATCTTTAATCATCATTCTCATAAATGCAGCATCATCAACTATTAAAATATTTATCATAAAAATTCCTCCAAATCTCATTTTATCCCTATCGATTTTAATATTTTTTCCAAAGACTGAAGTTCAGGAATATAATAAAAATTCATTCCTGAAAAAATCTCTTTTTTACCTTTAAAAATCGTCTCTATATCTAAAACATAATCATAGAATTGACCAGATTCTAAAAACATAGTACCTAATATAGTACTTAATAAATCATTTGTAACGGCTGGAACGGATGGTGATATTTTAATTCCAGTAAACTCTGCTATAGCATTCATATAACTTGATGATAAAATATTTCCAAGTTCCCCAAGTAATGATTCATTAAATTCTTCTTTATTAGCATCTCCAAGTAATATTTTATTAAGTTCTAAAACTGCATTAGACTCAAAAATAATTAATATATTTCCTGGTATATCTCCTAAAACCCTAACGGCTACTCCAAAAACTTCTCTATTTAACTCACCACTATATATTGTATTAAAATCTACTATATTAACACAAGGTACAGACATCTCTATATTATTATTAATTAATATAGATAAAGATGTCGCTGCATTACCAGCTCCTATGTTAAATATTTCTTTAAGTGCATCTAATTGAATTGGCGTAAATTTCAAATGCTCCATAGTACCCCTCCCATTTAACCATTTTGTAAGTAACTAACATCTAATATTAATGTTACACATCCGTCCCCTAATATAGTAGCTCCTATATATTCTTTCATATTTTTTAACGTTTTTCCTAAAGGTTTTATTACTATTTCTTGTTGTCCTATTAAAGAATCAATTAAAAGACCATAATTTACTTCATGCGCTTTAACTATAACAACAAACTTACTTTTTTTCTTACTTTCCACTATATCAAATTTTTCACTTAGTCTTACAAATGGTATTATTTTATCTCTATCAAAAATAACCTCTTTATTATTTACAGTTTTAATATTATCTTCATTAAACTGTATTATCCTTTCTACAAACCCTAAAGATATTGCAAACGTTTCTTCACCAACATTAACAAGTAACGCCCTTATTATTTGAAGTGTTAGTGGAAGAGTTATTGTAAATGTAGATCCAACAGAAGGTATACTTGAAATTTCAATGTTGCCTCCAAGAGATGATATTTTATTTTTTACAATACTCATCCCAACTCCCCTACCTGATAAATCAGTAACTGAATCATTTGTACTAAACCCTTCTGTAAATATAAGATTTATTATGCCGTCATCATCTAAACCTTCTGTACATATCCCTAATTTTTCAGTCTTTTCTTTTATTTTCTTTGTATCTATCCCTTTGCCATCATCAGTTACTTTTATAATTGCTTTTGTATCTTCTTGATAGGCTATAATCTTTATTGTACCAATAGCACTTTTTCCTTTTTTTATTCTTTCTTCTTTATCTTCTATTCCATGATCTGCAGCGTTTCTTAAAATATGAATTAGTGGTTCTCCTATTTCATCTATTACCGTTCTATCTAATTCAGTATTTTCTCCTTCAATGTATAAATTTATATCTTTATTAAGCTCTACAGCTATATCTCTAATCATTCTAGGAAACCTACTAAATACAACATCTAGGGGTAACATTCTAATTTTCATAACTAAATCTTGTATATCCCCTGTTGTTCTTTCTAACTGTTCTATAATTTCATCTAATTCTTGAGATTTTATAGAAGATGTTATTTCATTAAATCTAGTTTTATATATAACAAGTTCTGATACCATATTCATTAAATTATCTATTTTCTTTAAATCAACACGTACAGATTGATATACTCTCTTATGACTTTCCTTTTTTTTCTCTATCTTATTATTATAATCCTTTTTGGTATTATTAGTATTTTTTTCATCAGACAAATTGTTATCTATTTTAACTTCATCTATAATAAATTCTTTTATTTCCGATATATTTTTTATTATTTCATTAATTTTTTCTTTGTTATTTGTCGTAAGTAATATAAACTTTAAATTAAAATCAAAATTTTCATTTTCTATATCACTAGTTGTTGGATATGATTTAATTATTTCACCACTCTCTTCAAGTTCCTTAACTATTAAAAATGCTCTCGCTGATTTTAATAAAGTATCTTCCATAAGATTAATATCTATTTTATAAGCATTATAACCACTATCTACTGCCTGCTTTATTACTGATATATCATACTCATTTAAAGAGAACTCTTCCTTTTCTATGTCTTCTAAAACAGCCTTACAACTAGATTCTAATTTTACCTTCTCTAATATGTCTAAAATATTTTTTATATCATTTATTTCTTCACCAGATTCGCTTATACTATTTATTGATTTTTCTAAAATGTCCAAACATCCAAATAGCACAGTTACTATCTCTTCATTTGCTGTAAGTTCTCCATCTTTAAATTTTGATAAAACGTCTTCCATTTTATGTGTAAGCTCAGTCATTTTATTAAAACCCATTGTTGCAGCCATTCCTTTTATTGTATGAGCTATTCTAAATATTTCATTTATTTTTTCTATATTTTGAGGATTTTTTTCTAATTTTAATAATGACTCATTTAATATCTGAAGATTGTCCATAACCTCTTCTAAAAAAATACTCATATACTGAGATACATCCATAAATTCTTCCCCCTATAATTTTTTATATATAAATGTAGAAACTTTAGAAAATCCATAACTTTTATAATCATATAAACTTTCTGTTGCTCCAATAAAAAGTAATCCCCCAGGTATTAAAGATTCACTAAACTTTTTTAAAATTCTCTTTTTTGTCTCTAAATTAAAATATATTAATACATTCCTACATATAATTAAATCAAAATTCCCTTCATAATCATCGTTTATTAAATCTAATATTTTAAATAAAACTTTTCTTTTTAAATACTTATGAATATAGTACTTATCCGCTTTTTTTATAAAATACTTATTTTTAATATTTTTAGGTATGTTTTTGACTTCATTTTCTGTATATATCCCAAGTTTCCCCTTATCTAGAATACCTTTATCAATATCACTTGCTATAATACTATAGTTAACTTTATAATCTATCTCATGTAATATTATTGATAATGTATATGGCTCACATCCTGATGAGCATCCTGCACTCCATATTTTCAAAGTTTTTTTATTTTCTCTAATATATACCTTTAATTGTTTTTCTAATTCATAAAAAAGTTCTGGATTCCTATAAAACTCTGTTACGTTTATAGTTAAAAAATCACGAAACTTTTCCTTCTCTTTAAAATCTTTTTTTAATATTTTTAGATACTCTTCTTCGGTAGTACAATTACAGCTAGACATAAGATTGTTTATTCTTCTGTTTATTTGAGCCTGCTTGTAACAATACAAATTTATTTTAAACTCCTTATATGCCCAGTTGTATAGAAGATTTCTTTCCATACATAAACCCCTTTAATATACTATAGTATGATCTTTTAATAATATTAAATTATATTACCCTAGTCTCTCCTCCAACCATTTTTACAAAGATTTCACCAGTTGAAGTATTTATACTAATAGTTCTTCCTTTTCTCCCAAATACATCTTCTGATATAATTTCTATTTTTTCTTTTAGGAGAACCTCCCTTGCCTTTATTACATTACGTTTTCCGATATCACTTATAAGGCTTGTATCAGAGAAATTAAACATTGATGCTCCTCCAGTTAATTTACATTTTAAATTTTTTCTTAAAGCACCATTTTTAATTACTTGTCTAATTAATTCAGGTATAGCTAGGTCAACATATTTACCTATATTTTGTACGTTTTTAAACTGCGTGCTATCACTTAGCATTATATGTGCAAGTCCAAATATTTTATTTTTATCATCATATATTATTACACCTACACATGATCCAAGTCCTACTGTTATTATATTTTCTCCTTCTTTTCCTACATATATTTCAGATAGGCCAACTATTTTATCTTTTAAAATCATGTTATATCACCTAAAAAAATAATTTCTTCTTCTGATTCTGTAAGAATCTTAAATAAATTTAATACAATTACTATATTTTCATTTAAATTTATTAACCCTTTTATATAATCTTTTTTTATGTTGAAATTATTAATTGGAACATCTTCTATAGATTTTTCTTCAGTTTCACGAACTTCGCATACGTTATCAACTACTACTGCAAATCTTTTTTCTTCTCGTCTTATAACTATTACTTTTCTACTTTCAAGATTTTCTTCATTTAATCCTAGTTTTTTATTTAGATTAATGGATGGAATAACTTTCTCTTCATAGTTTATAACGCCCTCTACAAATGAGGGCATATCAGGTATATATGTAGCTTCCTCATACTTGATTATTCTTTCTATATCATTTATATCAGCCGCAAACATTTTATTATTTATTTTAAAAACTAATATTTTTAAAACTCCCATAAATTCCTCCTCAAATATTCCCCTAATCTCTTATGGCCCCATACCACACTATATTTAAAACACTATTTCCATTTAAGAATTTCTATTTCATGTTTCTTTTTATAATTTATTAGATATGGATGACCAACTAAGTCTAATAAAGGTTTATCAGATAAAGAATCAGAAAACATATATGATTCCTTAAAGTCAACTTCTATATTATCCTTCTTTAATACTTCCATAAGTCTTCTAACTTTTTCTTCACCCTTACAATTTGTTCCATCCATTTGTCTTAAAAATTTACCATCTTTAAATTTAAATCTAGTTCCTATTACTTTATCTACTTCTTCAATTCCATAAAACTCATTTAAATAAAATTCTGGTGAAGCTGATATTAAATAAATCTTAAATCCTTTACTTTTTAAATCTCTAATCATATTTATTGCATCTTCATACAAAATATCTTTTAAAACATCGTTATAAAAACCTTTAACTAGTTCTTTTAATTGTTCTTCTGAAATTCCATCTATGAATTTAAGAAAAGTTTCTTTAACCTTCTTTTCATCATAGATGCCTATCCCATACATAATACCTGAAAATATAGCTCGTGGTAAAAATCTAATATTCTTTTTCTCCTTAAGTACCATATATTTAAAAAATTGCATTAATGTTTCTTTTTTTGTTATTGTAAAATCTACGTCAAATATTGCTAACTTTATCATAACTTCCTCCAAATATAATATACTTAGATACATTATATAATATATCTCCTATAAATTTCTATCCATATGCAAATAAAAAAATACTTTTTTTGAAAATTATGTCGTATAAGCAAAAATGAGGCGTAATAAAACGCCTCATTTTTTTATTTTAAAAAAACTATATTTAGTTAAGCTTATTTAAAAACTTTTCTATTCTATCTATTCCATTTTCTATATTTTCCATAGATGTTGCATATGATAATCTTATATAATCATCAAGTCCAAAGCCTATTCCAGGAATTACAGCTACATTTTCTTCTTTAAGAAGCTCTTTAGAAAATGATAGTGAATCTGTTATCTTTTCTTCATTTATGGATTTACCATAAACTCCACTTACATTTACCATTATATAAAAGGCTCCTTTTGGAAGTATATAGTTTATTCCTTTTATAGAGTCTAATCTCTTTATCATATACTTTCTTCTATTATCAAATTCTTTAACCATTTTATTTAAACTATCTTCGGTATTACTTAACGCTTCAATAGCCGCATATTGTGTAATTGAATTAGTATTAGAAGTCATATGACTTTGTATGCTAGTCATAAGTTTAATTATCTCTTTATTTGCTGCTGCATATCCAATTCTCCAACCAGTCATTGCTGCTGCTTTTGATAATCCATTAATAACAATTGTATTATTATAAGCATAGTCAGTTAATGAAGCAATGCTAATATGTCTTTCCCCATCATATATTAGCTTTTCATATATTTCATCTGCTATAATTATAAGATTATGATTTTCAGCAAACTTTGCAAGTTCTAAAAGTTCTTCTTTATTATATATAGTTCCAGTTGGATTATTTGGACTATTTATTATTATTGCTTTAGTTTTTGAAGTTACTATATTTTCTAACTTTTCTATTTCATATTTAAAATGATTTTTTATAGACCCTTCCATAAATACAGGAACTCCTCCAGCTATTTTAACAAGTTCTGGATAGCTTACCCAGTAAGGAGTAGGAATTATAACTTCATCCCCTTCATTTAATATAGCCATAAATGCATCTGCAAGGCATTGCTTTGCTCCTGTACATACTATTATTTGATCTAAATCATATTTAAGTCCATTATCTCTTAAAAACTTTTTGCATATTTCTTCTTTTAACTCCTTAATACCTGAAGTAGCTGTATATTTAGTTTTTCCTTCTTTCATAGCTTTATAAGCTGCTTCTATTATATTAGAAGGAGTATTAAAATCTGGTTCACCTGCTCCAAAACTAATAACATCAACTCCTGATTCTTTAAGTTCTTTTGCTTTTGCAGTTATTGCTAATGTTATTGATGGTGATATAGCCTCTGCTTTCCTAGATAATTTCATTTATTTTCGCCCCTTTTTATTTCTTCCTATTTTTGCTACACAATAATAATTTATTTAATAAATTTTCATTAATACCTTGTGACCCTATAAAAATATCTTTGCTTCCGGTATAATGTAGATCACTTCCACCTGTAATAAGAAGTTTATACTTTTTACTTAAATTATGAAGTAAATTAATTTGATCTTTCCTATGACTTGGATGATATACTTCAATTCCTTTAAGACCATAACATTTAAGTTCTTTAATTATTTTTTCAACTTCCATGCTTTTATATATTTTCCCTGGATGTGCAAGTACTGCAATTCCATTACTATCTTCAATTACTCTTAATGCTTCTTTATAACTTAATTTTTCACCTTTTTCATAGGCCCTTTTACCTTTTATTAAGTATTTTGAGAAAGCAGTTTTATAATTGTCCTCATATCCTTTTCTTACAATTTCATGTGCTATATGAGCTCTTCCTACAGATGAGTTTCCTTTTACTATATCTTCAAAGTTTAAATATATACCTTCATCTTCAAGTTTATTTAAAATACTTTTCACCCTATTAATTCGTGCATTTTTTAAACTTTCAACTGTTTTAATTAAATTCTCATCTTCTATATCCATAAAATACCCTAATATGTGTATTTCACAATCATTTATTTCTGTACTTAGTTCTATACCCGGTATAATATCTACATCGCTATTATTATTTTTTATTATATATTGCGAATCGATAGAATCATGGTCAGTTATAGAAATGCATTTTACTCCTTTTTGTTTAGCTTCCTCTAGGATTTGTTCCGGTGTTAAATTGCCATCTGAAAAGGTAGAATGTATATGTAAATCTGCATATTTCATATTCTAGCACCTTCCTAATCTATAATGACTATACCATTTTTGTACTTTTTTGTAAATTAATTTTAGTTTTCTATATTCACAAAAGAGAGTGGATAATCCACTCTCTTTTTAAATTCTATTCTTCTACTAGTGTTTCGTTGTAGTAAGTTGAAACTCTTTCGAATTCATCTTCTTCTGGAACTATTAATTCTTCAGTTTCTTCTGAAGCTCTGAAAAGATAAACTGAGTCATCTTCCATATTTTTAGCTAATACATATTCATTTCCTTCAAATTCAAATGCATCTATTATAGGGCATGAGATTGTATTTCCTTGATCATCAACTAAATCTACTACAAAGTGATCGTGATGGTCTTCTCCACATCCACATTCATGTCCGTGATCATGTCCGTGATCGTGTCCACATCCACATTCATGATTTTCTTCGTGATTTCCACATCCACATTTATTTAATTCTTTATCCATTCTTTCTTCCTCCTTAGGTTTTAAAGATTGCTTAACAATATATCCTAATTGTACCCTTATTTAATTAAAATTAAAAGTAAATTTTAAAAATTTTATAAGAAATAAATAAAAAGTGACTAAAAAGCCACTTTTAAATGTAATTAAAATATCATTCCATATACTAAAGCACCTGCAATTGCTCCTAATATTGGAGATACTACTGGAATCCATGCGTAACCCCAATCTGAAGATCCTTTTCCTGGTACAGGTAAAATAAAGTGTGCAAATCTTGGACCAAAGTCTCTTATTGGATTTATTGCGTATCCTGTTGGTCCTCCAAGACATAGACCAATTGCCCAAATAAGTATTGATATTGCAAGTGGTTGTACACCATCTGCAAATGGATGTGCTGTAATACCAATTATTCCAAACATTAATATAAATGTTCCTATGAATTCACTTATAAAGTTCCAAGTATTACTTCTTATTTCTGGAGCTGTACAAAATACTCCAAGCTTTGTAGCTTGGTCTTCTGTAGCTTCAAAATGTTGATAATAAGTTAAAAGTACTAGTGCTGATCCTAATACAGCCCCTATAAATTGAGCTAAAATATACATTGGCACTTGTGACCATGCAAACTTTCCTGTTACTGCAAGAGCTATTGTAACAGCTGGGTTAAAATGTGCTCCACTTATACTTCCAAATATGTATGCTGGTACTCCTACTGCAAAAGCCCATCCAGATGCTATAACCATCCAACCTGAGTTAAATCCTTTAGATTTCTTAAGTACCACGTTTGCAACAACACCATCTCCTAGTAAAACTAAGATGGCTGTTCCTATAAGTTCTGCCATAAAAGTTGATATATTCATTATAAGTCCTCCTTATTTATGAAGAATTTTTTATTAAAATAACCCCTTTAAACTAAAGCCTAAAGGGGTTAATTGTTTTAATATTTTAAACTAGAATGCAGCTTTAAATATGTTAACTATATCTTTTTCGTTACCTTTTCTTGGGTTTGAGAAAGCATTTCCATCTTTTAATGCCATTTCTGCCATGTATTCGAAATCTTCTTCCTTAACTCCCATATCTCTAAGTCTTGCAGGAATTCCTACATCAGCTGATAATCTGAACATTGCATCGATTGCTTTTTGTGCAGCGTCCATAACTGATAATCCTTCTATGTTTTCTCCCATGAATTCAGCTATATCAGCGAATTTTTGTGGGTTAGCTATTAAGTTGTATTTTTCAACATGTGGAAGAAGCATAGCGTTTGCTACTCCGTGTGGCATGTCGTATAATCCACCTAATTGGTGAGCCATAGCGTGAACATATCCTAAGTTTGCATTGTTAAATGCCATACCAGCTAATAATGAACCGTATGCCATATTTTCTCTAGCTTCTAAGTTAGTTCCTAGAGCAACAGCTTGTCTTAAGTTGTTTGATATTAATTTGATTGCTTGGATTGCAGCAGCATCTGTTACAGGATTAGCATCTTTTGATACGTATGCTTCGATAGCGTGAGTTAAAGCATCCATTCCTGTTGCAGCTGTAAGTCCTGCTGGCTTACCAACCATTAACATTGGGTCATTGATTGAAACTAATGGTAAGTTTCTCCAGCTAACTATAACGAATTTAACCTTAGTTTTTGTGTTTGTTATAACACAGTGTCTTGTAACTTCACTTGCAGTACCTGCTGTAGTATTAACTGCTACGATTGGTGGTAATGCATTAGTTAAAGTTTCTATTCCTGCATAGTCATAAAGATCTCCTTCATGAGTAGCTGCAATACCTATTCCTTTACCACAGTCATGTGAGCTTCCTCCACCAACTGTTATGATCATATCACAGTTTTCGTCTTGGAATACTTTTAATCCGTCTCTAACGTTTGTATCCTTTGGATTTGGTTCAACACCATCATAGAATGCTACTTCTATTCCAGCTTCTTTTAAGTATTTAACAGTTAAATCAACTGCTCCACCTTCTAATCCTCTTAAGAATTTATCTGTAACTATTAAAGCTTTCTTTCCGCCTAATATTTTACATCTTTCTCCAACTACTGATATTGAATTTGCGCCCATGAAGTTAACGCTTGGTACTAAATAATCGTACATTCTCATTTCATTTTCCTCCTAAAAGTTGTTTTATTATTATATTGATCAACATTCAAAATTTAATTATATTAATTAACATTCAAAATAATTAAATTTTGAATCTTTTAAGCTTTTATAAGTTGTAAAATGCATCAACTGCAGCTTTAGCTATTGACATATCTTCTTCTACAGTTCCACCACTTACTCCAACTGCTCCAACTACTTGTCCATCTACTATTATTGGGAATCCTCCACCAAATGGTACAATTCTTTGGTTGTTTGTAAGTTGTAGACCATAAAGGCTTTCACCTGGTTGTACACATTCTGCAATTTCATGTGAACCTTGTTTTAAACAAGCTGCTGTATAAGCTTTATTTATAGCTATATCAATGCTTGTTATAAATGCATCTTCCATTCTGTGCATTAACATTAAGTTAGCTCCTTTATCAACTGCTGCAAAGATTACAGGAACATTTATTTCTGTAGCCTTAGCTTCAGCTGCTTTAGCCATTTCTTTTACTATTTCTAAACTTAATTCTTTTACTTCATTTAACTTTTTCATAGTATATATCCCTCCTGTTATTTAGTTTCTTCTAAGTATCTTGCCATAGCAAATAGAGTATCTGATAAACGATTAGTATATTTTCTAATCTCTTCTCTAAGTCCTTGCTCAGCATTTAGTGTAACCATTCTTCTTTCCGCTCTTCTAACTATAGTCCTAGCTACATGTAAGTGAGCTGAAGCTTCATTTTTACCAGGTATTACAAACTCTGTCATAGGGCCTGCAATATCCATATATTTATCTGTTAATTTTTCAAGGTTTTCTATATCTTCTTTGCTAATTAAATCTTTTAAATAAGTCATTCCTTTTTCATCACTTGCAAGTTCAGCACCTAATGTGAATAATCTTTTTTGTATATGATTTAATTCTTCCTTTAATTCTTTAACATCTATTTTAGAATGAGCTACTCCTATATAAGAGATTGCTTCATCTATTGTTCCATAAGCTTCAACTTTTAAACTATCTTTATTTACTCTGCTTCCTCCAAAAAGTGAAGTTGTTCCTTTATCACCAGTTTTAGTGTATATCTTTGACATAAACTATCACTCCTATAAGTTTATTTAAATGCTATACCTTTAACTAACCTACCAGCATTTGCTCCTAATTTTCTTAAGACTGTTCCATCATCTTTTAAGTTTGCAGTAAATAATGGTTTATCTTTCTCTAATTTATTATGTGTAAGTGTTATTATTCCATTCTTATCAATTCCAATTCCAACTGCTAGCTTAGATTTAGTAGCTCCTAAATGGCTAAGCTCGCATGAATTGTTTACTTGTAAGCTTTCTACTTTGAAAGGTATACCTTCTTCCTCTATACCCCATAATATTTCATTAAATAAAGATTCATCATTTAATCCTTCTTCATAATATAAATATATACAAGGTATTTCGTATTCATATGCCTTCATCACCATTGCCATAATAATTACTCCATTCCTTCACAAGCTAATATAAGACCTGTTGCAACAGCATTTCTTGGACCTTCTGTTCCTCTAATGTTTCCACGACCAGCTACTACACCATATTGTGATAATGCATCAGTAACTAATTGAGGTACCTCGAAGTCTAAAGATGATCCTCCAACTAAAACAACGAATTCTATATCTCTTATGCTTCCTGTTGGTGAAACTATGCTAAGTGCTCTTAAGCAGTTAGTTACAAATACTTTTTCTTTTGCACTTCTTCTTATATTTCTTATTTTTTCAATAGAAGTTTGTCCATCTATTGGTACAAGCATTCCATCTTTTATTATTACTACTTTAGCAAATACTGAAGGATCTAATGGTTCTTCAAAGAACTCAACTGTTCCATCTTCATGTCTTATATGGAATAAACTTTCAACTTTAGCTAATGGATATTTTTTAATATCTTCTGCTAAGTTAAATGATTCAAGTCCAAGCTCTGACTTGATAAGCATTGTTACCATATTACCAGCACCTGCTAAGTGAATTGATGATATTTCATTATTCTTATTTATAATTGAAGCATCAGTTGATCCAGCCCCCATATCAAGTATTGCAAGAGGAGTGCTAGTTCCAGGAGTTGTAAGTGCTCCACGAATAGCCATATCAGCCTCTACACCGCCAACTTCAACTGGTACTTTAAGCTCTTTTTCAAGTTCATCTGCTATCATTTGCATTTGAAGTTTATCGGCTTTAACCATAGCTGCTATTCCGACTGCATTTTCTAGGGAAAATTCTTCTGCAAGTCCACCTTTAACCTTTTGAGGTATAAAAGTATCAACAGCTAAAAGGTCTTGTATTTTTATATCTGTTATCTTTTGTTTTGTAAGGTTAGCCATTACCTGTCTTACTCTTTCAAGCATTCCACCGGCATTAGTTCCAGCTTCACCTTTAACATCTTGTATAGGTACACATAATTTTACTGCATCCATTATTTTTGATGCACCGTGTTCTACATCTACACTTTCTTTACGTTTTAATCCATCTATATTAATTTTTCCAGCAGGGATCTTCTTTTCTTTTACATCTCCCTTTGGAGTTTTAATAACTACAGCAGATCTATTTCCTATTAGTGCTCTTGATATAGGAACTATAAGTTTAGTTTCTTCTGATGAAAGATTAAATACTGTTGCAATTCCATATGGATTTGCTAGATTTTCAATTACATCACCTTGTGCTGCAACTTCAACTGCAGCCTTCATCCCTACTGGAACTTTTTCAAGTAACATAACTTCATCAACTATAGGTATTTTTTTATCTAATCTATTGTTTATAAGTACTCCATCATCTCTTTGAACGATTGCCGCTGTAATATTAACTCCTCTCCTAGTTGCAGCATTTAATCTAGCTGCTGCTTCTAAGAAATTAACCCTACTTAATATAATCGGAATAAATTCATTCTCATCTTCAAGATTTTCAAGATCTATATTATCTAAATCTTCAATATATATAGTTTTTCCTATACCAATTCCTATTCCACCTGGAGTTTGAGGATTATGTCCTATCATTGTTGACTCAGTTATAATAGTTTCTGTTATAGTTTCCATAGCAACATCACCAATAACTGGTGCTGCTTCATTTATTCTAACTAAATCTAAATCCTCTAATGTTAAAGATACTTTTCTTAGTGCTTGTTTTAATGAATCAAAAACACCTTCTATATTATCTTCTGTACCCTTTATTCCAGTTGTTCCTACGATTCCACTTGAAAGGAATTCAATCTTTCCATTTTCGACCTTTGATAATGCTACTTCCGTAGTAGCATTACCAATGTCAACACCTGCAATTATTTTCATTGTGTCCTCCTGCTTTTTGTTAGAAGTATATTATTCTTGTTTTAACTTATTTCTCTTTTCGTATACTTCTACAGCTTCTCTTACGAATTCAGCGTTAACTTTTGCACCATATTTATGTTCAAGTTCATCTGCAATATTTAAAAGCTCTTCTCTTGTTGAACGGAATGGTCTTAAAGCATTATACATTTCTAATATTCTGTCATCTGGAACTTTTATAAGTTCAGCAGCTCTTCTTAAGTTTCTTGCTATTGCATCTCTATTCATACCTTCAGCTATTTGAGCTTGCATTTCTAATGTTTCAGGTGATATTCTAACGTCTTCTGGTTTAACATCTCCATTTAAAACATTTTCTAAAGTTATATCTTGAAGATTCATTCCTGTTGGAGTTTTTATATCTTCTGGTCTTTTGATTGCTAATGGATAGTCCTTAGGACTCATTTTTTCGTTTGCCATATCCTTATTATGCCTCCCTATAATTTAGAATTTAACTTCTATTTCTATTGGTTTTGCACCTGGTTCTACGTGCTTAGTTTCTTTTATGTGGAATAACGCTGCTATTGCCATAAATTTAGGTCTAGCCATTTGGTCATTCTTTGTTGGAACTGGTGTTGGTGATTCTCCCTTTGCATATTTTGCTGCATTTTTACCTATTAATCTATAAGTTTCTAATGTTAATAATGGTGCTTGAGGGAATAATTCTAAATTGTTTAAAGGAAGTAAATCCTTTTGGTGTATAACTGTAGTTCCTTTTGATTGTATTCCGATTCCGATCCCTGAACCACTTAATTTTGCTGCATCATTTGCTATAAATGAAACGTCTGAAGTTCTTACTATTCTAACAACTCTTGCATGTAATCCTTCTTCTTCTATACCTGCAATAAGTTCTCTTAATATATCAGTATGTTCTACATTAACTAGTGTTCTATGTTGGAACTTTTCAAAAGCTGGTGCAAGTCCTATTACAACCTCGTCTGATCTTGTTCCAACTTTAGCTTCACCTACTTCTTTAAGTGTAAGCTTTGGTATAACATATTCATTTACTTTATTCTCCATATTATTCACCACTTTCTTATTCGATATCTTCTGGATTTATTACGTTAGGAATATTTTTAATTTCTTCCCATCTTTCTTTGCTTATTCTGTATCCAGTTCCAGGTCCTTTATAGTCATTTACATCATTAACTGCACTAATAACATCAAAGTCGTTATCAAGTATAGCTGATGTTTGAAGATAGTCTCCTGTTACTCTTTGCTTAAGCATATTTAATATGTTGTTTGCAACATCATCAAATCCACCTTGGCTTAATGCTTTAACTATATCTAATCCAGTTATTCTCTTATTAAGCATTTCTTCTGCTGCTTTTAAGTCTTCTACAACATTTCTTTCAGGCATATCTTTACTTCCGTGTGCATATGTTGCAGCTTCTACTTCTTCATCTGTTATTTTAGGGAATCCAAGTTCTCTAAATACTGCTTGAATAGCTCTTGCAGCTTTATTTCTTATTGCAATTGTTTCTTCTTCTGATACTGGTCTTAATCCACCGTCTACCATTAAGTCTCTTTGTAATATGTTGTAATCATCAAAGTCTTCTGCATCGAAGTTTGATCCAGCAAACATATTATCGTAGTTTGGAACTGCACTATATCCTGAGAATATGAAGTCTGTTCCTGGAAGCATTTGCATTAATGTTCTTGCTGTTCTTCTTATATCTGAATGTGAGAAAGTTTGGTCGTTAGCTGATGCAACTTCTATGTCAAGCATTGCTGCTATTAAGTTTTCTCCAAGTACTGCTCTTATTCCTGATGGAACTGCACCTGTCATACCTATACAACTAACTGCACCGTTTTGAAGTCCTTGAACTCCAGCACCTTTTGTGATGAAGATACATCTTGATTCTAAGTAAAGCATTGATTTTCCTTCTGCATATCCCATTAATGCTTCTGAACCTGTTCCTGATGTATATCTCATCTTAAGTCCTCTTGAAGCATAAGCTGATGCTAAGAATGCTTTTGACCATGGAGTATCATCTCCATCTGTGAATACTGATTCAGTTCCGTATACTGAAACTGTTTCTGCATAACTTGTAAGTCCTCTCATACCAAGGTCAAGTTCTGTAGCTTCCTCAACTGAACATTGAGTTAAAACTCCACCTCTTCCAACTTGTGAACCTATAAGTATTGCAAGTGCATTAAATGGTGCATATCTTACTATACCAACTGTAGTTTCTTGTTCTGAGAAACCTCTTATTCCAGCTTCTGCTGCATCTGCTGCAATTTGAACTGGATTGTCTTTAAGGTTTGTTACGTGACATTGGTTTGATGGAGTTTTTCTAGCTCTCATCTTTTGTAGTGCCATCATCATTTCAACAACATTCATATGTTCCATAACTTCTACAGCCTTTGCTGGAGTTATTGCTGTTGTTATTTTTACTATTTCATCTCTTCCAACATTTATATCAACTAATTTTCTTGCGATTTCTACTGAGTCTAATTTCATAGCTTCTTCTGCATAGTCAAGATTTATTGCGTAGTCTGCTATGAATCTGTCGATCATATCAAAGTCTTCTCTTTTTTTACTATCTAGTTCTACAACTACACCGTTTTCTATTTTTATAGAAGATTTAGGGTCGTTTGGACTTCCCATTGCTATTAAACCTTCTTCCGGCCATTCACCAATTAGACCATCTTGGTTTACAGGACGTTTTGCTAAAGCCTCGAATCTTTTTGATTTCACTTTAAGTTTCCTCCCTTATACATAAGTTTTATATTTAATGTAATTTGTTATTTTTTTATCGATGTCTTTATTGTAATCTAAATCACTTTAAATTCCATTATAAAATCTTGTCTTCTTCTTGAATTAAATTGTTTAATTTTTATCAATTAAATCGTATTATTTACTTGTATTTAAAATAAAATATAACTTTTTGGTCATGCCATATAGAAAAATGACTAAAAAGTTATATTTTTTTACTATTTATTAAATTAATTAATATTATTTCTCTATTAAATGGAAAAATTTTTATTTCACAACTTAAAAAAGCGACTTTTTTGACATTAATTTATTTTACTAACATCAAAAAAATCGCTTTTTATCAATTTATTTCTCTATATTTTTTAGGAGTTACTCCTTCACTCTTTTTAAATACTCTTATAAAATAGCCACAATCATCAAACCCTAAATCTAATGCTATATTAAGTATTGGTATATCCGTATTCTTAAGCATTTCCTTAGCTTTATCTAACTTTTTATTATTTATGTACGTTTTAAAGTTAACTCCAACTTCTTTTTTAAACAACTTACTAAAATAACATGAGCTTAGATTGCATATATTAGCTATACTGTCTAAGTTAATATTTTCTTCAACATGATCTTCTATATATTCTAGTGCATTTTCAATTGGAGACTTAATTTCATCTATATTACTATCTGATTGTTTATAATTTGTCGTTTCATTCTTGTTAATTTTAAAATTAACAATTAGCTTTTCAATATTTTCTATAAGATCTTTAGGTCTTACTGGTTTTAATATATAATCATTAACTCCAACTACTAATGCTTTTCTAACTAAATCAAAATCATCATGTGCAGTTATCATTATTATTATTTTATTCTCATTTCGTCCTTTAATTATTTCTGCTGCCTTGCATCCATCTAATCCAGGCATTTTTACATCCATTATTATTAAGTCTGGTTCAAATTCCTTATCAAGTTCTATGGCTTCTCTTCCATTACTCCCCTCAGCAACGACCTCTAACCCATCTAGGTCTTTTAAAATAATATTTAATGCCCTTCTTTCTAACTCTTCGTCATCAATAATCATTGCTTTAAGCATATATGTATGCACATCCTAACTATTTATCTTTTTTAAAGATAATTTTTACTAAAGTACCTTCACGAACTTTACTTTCTATTTCTATTTTATAATCATCCCCATAATATTTAGCCATTCTTTTATTCACATTGTTTATTCCTATTTTATCTAAGTCTTTTCCATATCTATATTCTAATTCATCTTTTAGCCCATTTAATATATTCTCTGTTATTCCAGTACCATTATCTTTTATGCATAAAGTATAACTATTTTCATCTTCCTTTGAGAATATATTTATAATTCCGCCTTCTTCTTTTCCTTCTAATCCATGAACAATAGAATTTTCAACAAATGTTTGTATACTCATAAATGGAATCTTTTGATTTTTAACATTATCACTTACATCTATTTGATAATTTAATCTATCACCAAATCTAACTTTTTGAAGCGCTAAATATGATTCTATATATTTTAATTCTTCTTCTATAGATACTACCTTATCTGCTTTTTTCAGTGTATATCTAAGCATATTTGATAGATTAAATATAACTTCTTGAGTTTTTGGTGCCTCTTCTATTATTGCAAGTGCTGATATGCTATTTAAAACATTAAATAAAAAATGTGGGTTTATTTGTGCTTGTAATGCTTTTAATTTACAAGCTTCATATTCTTTTTCAAGTTCAGCTCTTTCCTTTTTAGCTTCAATAAACTTTATATTTTTATCATTCAATTCTTTTTGAGCCATTTTAAGAACTGCTTCTTCTACTATGTAATTACTTATGTGGAACATCATATTTGCAATTGACTGAATTCTTTCAAATTTAAATACAGGTAATTTTTTATATGCCTTTAAAAGTTCTTCTTTTTCTTCTAGATTTTTAAAATTATCTTTTCCATTAACTATATTTTCTAAATCTAGATCCTCTTCTTCTGTAAGAACTTGTCCTGCCATTACTGACCCTAAATATTGACCGTTTACTATTATAGGTGTAGCAAAATCTACAAGACCTTTATGGCATCTATATATATATGGCTTTTCTAATCTAGCAGCTTCTAAACCACCCCTAGAATCGCATTTTTCACAAAGCTCTGAGAATCTCTCATTTTTTCTCATTAGATTACAAAAATCACTACATTTACTATGCTTTGTTGCTGGTTTACCTTTATAATCAACTGTTATTATAGAAATGCCTGTAGCTTCTGCTATATCATCCTGTATTTTTTGAAAAATTTCTATATCTATAACATCATTTAAATACAAAATTCTTCTTGGCATATTATTCTCCTTATTTTTTTAAATAAAATTTTTTAGAATATTTAATTTAATTATACTTTGTATAAGTACTACTTTTCAACTCTTTCATTTTAATGCCTATTTTGTAAATTTTTAAAACGCTATTCTATTTTCTTTATTTCCATGTATAAAAAAAGACTTAAGTGAGTAATCTCACTTAAGTCTTTATATTAAAATACTATTTTCCAGCTAATTTCTTGTAGCCTTCTAATCTTTCCATAGCATCTCTTTGAGTCTTTTCGAATAAAGCTTCTGCAGCTTCTGGGAATGCTTTTGCAAGTGAAGCGTATCTAACTTCTCCCATTAAGAATTCTTTAAAGTCTCCAGTTGGTTCTTTTGAATCAAGAACGAATGGGTTCTTATCAGTTCCTCTTAATTGTGGGTTGTATCTGTACATACCCCAGTATCCGCATTCAACAGCTTTCTTAGCTTCTAATTGGCTGTTACCCATACCTATTCTTATACCATGGTTTATACATGGAGCATAAGCGATTATTAATGATGGACCTGGGTAAGCTTCAGCTTCAGCTATTGCTTTAAGAGTTTGGTTCTTGTCAGCTCCCATTGAAATTTGAGCAACATATACGTATCCGTAAGTCATTGCTATCATTCCAAGGTCTTTCTTCTTAGTCTTCTTACCTGATGCAGCGAATTTAGCTATTGCAGCAGTTGGAGTTGCTTTTGATGATTGACCACCAGTATTTGAGTAAACTTCTGTATCGAATACAAATATGTTTACATCTTCTCCTGATGCAAGTACGTGGTCTACTCCACCGAATCCGATATCATATGACCATCCGTCTCCACCGAAGATCCATTGTGATGGTTTTACTAAGAAGTCTTTTTCTTTTAAGATTTCTTTAGCAAATTCATTATCTAATCCTTCTAAAGCAGCTACTACTCTATCAGCTCTATCTCTAGTTCCTTCTCCAAGTTCAACATTTTCAACCCAAGCTTTAAGAGCTTCTTTAGCTTCTCCTTCTTCTAATGAAACGATAGCTTCGTTAGCTAAGTCAACTAATCTTTCTCTTATAGCTTTTGCTCCTAAGAACATACCTAATCCGAATTCAGCATTATCTTCGAATAATGAGTTAGCCCAAGCTGGACCGAATCCTTTGTGGTTAGTTGTGTATGGAGTTGAAGGAGCTGATCCTCCCCAGATTGATGAACATCCAGTAGCATTAGCTATCATCATTCTGTCTCCGTATAATTGAGTTATAAGCTTAGCGTATGGAGTTTCTCCACATCCAGCACAAGCTCCTGAGAACTCAAATAATGGTTGTTCAAATTGGCTACCCTTAACAGTCTTCTTGTTCATTGGGTTAGCTTTTGGTGAAACTTCATCTATTAGGTAATCCCAAGTTATAGCTTCTCCTTCTTGTGTATGAGCTGGTTTCATAACTAAAGCTTTTCCTGGAGCTGGACATACTTGAGCACAGTTTCCGCAACCAGTACAGTCTAGTGGTGAAATAGCCATTGCATAGCTCATTGGTGATTCAGTTTTAATTCCCTTAGCAGGAACCATCTTTAATCCTTCTGGAGCATTATTAACTTCTTCTTCATTTAATAATATTGGTCTTATAACCGCATGTGGACATACGTAAGCACATTGGTTACATTGGATACATTTTTCCTTATCCCATTCAGGTACGTTTATAGCGATACCTCTCTTTTCGAATGCAGCAGTACCTTGTTGGAAAGTACCATCTTCCATTCCATCGAATGCTGATACAGGAAGATCGAATCCTTCTTGTCTGTTCATTGGGTCAACGATTTTCTTAACGAATTCTGGTCTTTCCTTAGTTTCAGCTACAACTTCATCTTTAGCATCTTTCCATGATGCAGGAACATTGATTTCAACTATTGATTCGATTCCCTTATCGATAGCAGCGTTGTTCATATCAACAACTTTTTGTCCCTTCTTACCGTATGAAGTTACAACAGCATCTTTTAAGTATTTAACAGCGTCTTCTACAGGGATAATGTTAGCTAACTTGAAGAAAGCTGATTGCATTATCATGTTGATTCTTCCGCCAAGACCGATTTCTTGAGCTATCTTAACAGCATTTAAAGTGTAGAACTTAATGTTGTTTTCAGCGATATATCTCTTGTATGAAGCTGGTAGATGTTCTTCTACTTCTTCTGGGCTCCAGATTGAGTTTAATAAGAATGTTCCATTCTTCTTTAATCCTTCTAGAACGTTATATTTGTAAACATATGATTGGTTGTGACAAGCTACGAAATCAGCCTTGTTTATTAAGTAAGGTGATTTGATTGCTTTCTTACCGAATCTTAAGTGTGATACTGTTATACCACCTGATTTTTTAGAGTCATATGAGAAGTATCCTTGAGCATACATGTCAGTATGGTCTCCGATAATCTTGATAGCACTCTTGTTAGCACCAACTGTACCGTCTGATCCAAGTCCCCAGAACTTACAAGCTGTAGTTCCTTCTGGAGTAGCATCGATATCTTCGTGAACTTCTAATGAAGTGTTAGTTACGTCATCAACTATACCGATTGTGAATCCGTTCTTTGGTTCGTCTTTAGCTAAGTTTTCATATACAGCAGCTATGTGACCTGGGTTTGGATCTTTTGATCCTAATCCGTATCTACCACCAACTATAACAGGAGCATTTTCTACACCGTAGAATGCGCTCATAACGTCTAAGTATAATGGTTCTCCGTTACATCCTGGTTCTTTAGTCTTGTCTAAAACAGCTATCTTCTTAACTGTAGCTGGTATAGCTTTTCTTAATCTAGCAACGTCAAATGGTCTGTAAAGTCTTACTTTAACAACCCCAACTTTTTGTCCGTTTGCATTTAAGTAATCTATTGTTTCTTCACATACGTCTGTACATGATCCCATTGCGATGATTACTCTATCTGCATCAGCAGCACCGTAGTAATCGAAGCAGTGATATTCTCTTCCTGTTAACTTAGTGATTTCAGCCATATATCCTTCAACGATGTCTGGAACAGCATTGTAGAACTTATTAACAGCTTCTCTTTCTTGGAAGTAGATATCAGGATTTTGAGCAGTACCTCTAGTCACTGGGTGATTTGGATTTAAAGCTCTATCTCTGAATGCTTGTAAAGCTTCCATATCAACTAATGGTTTTAATTCTTCTTGATCTAAAACTTCGATCTTTTGGATTTCGTGTGAAGTTCTGAATCCATCGAAGAAGTTACAGAATGGAATTCTTGATTTAATAGCTGATAAGTGAGCTACAGCTGATAAATCCATTACTTCTTGTACTGAACCTTCAGCAAGCATAGCGAATCCTGTTTGTCTTGCAGCCATAACGTCTTGGTGATCTCCAAAGATGTTTAATGCTGAAGTAGCTAATGCTCTAGCTGATACGTGGAATACTCCTGGAAGTAATTCCCCTGAGATTTTGTACATATTAGGTATCATTAATAATAAACCTTGTGATGCAGTGTAAGTAGTTGTTAATGCACCAGCTTGTAATGATCCGTGAACTGCACCAGCAGCACCAGCTTCTGATTGCATTTCCATTACTTTAACAGGTTGACCGAATATGTTCTTTCTTCCTTGTGCTACCCATTCATCAACGTGTTCTGCCATTGGTGATGATGGTGTTATAGGATAGATAGCTGCAACTTCTGTGAATGCGTAAGATATATGAGCAGCAGCAGTATTACCATCCATAGTTTTCATTTTTCTCATCGCGTGACCCCTCTTTCAATTATAAAAATTAAAAACAAAACTCCTTAAACTAATAAAAAGTCCATTTTTAAACCTTCTAATGAGTAATATATAGTAAATAAAATTATATATTAACCAAATAAAATACAATTTTATTTAATATCGCTTTAATATTTTTGTTTAAAATATTTCTTAATAATGTTTCAATACATTAAACAAAAACCATCTCTTTTATTATATAACACTATTTTAAATTTGCAAGTTTCCAATTGAAATTATCCTGTTATTTATTTATTTTTATTTTTACATTATTTAGATTTCTATCATTATCTTGTAATGCTACTTTTTATCACACTTATAATCTCTTTTACTCCATCATTTAGCTTGCTTTCATTCATATTTTTCACAAGATCTTGTTTACTTTCTTTTAACATTTTAATTCCTTCTAAGATTCCCTTTTCTTGAAGCTCTTCTTCTTGCATAACTAATGAGAAACCTTCCTTTTTAAATGAGTTTGCATTTAAAATTTGGTCCCCTCTACTTGCATTTTTAGATAGTGGAATTAAAAGTGTAGGCTTCTTAAGCGCCAAAAATTCGAATATTGAATTAGCTCCAGCTCTTGAAATTATATAATCTGCTGATTGCATTAAATGTTTAAGTTCATCACTTACATATTCAAATTGCTTGTAGCCATCTAACTTCTTTAAAGATTCATCAACATTACCTTTACCACATATGTGTATAATATTGTTATCTTTCAGAATATTATCTATATTCTTTCTTATGTTGTCATTTATAACTTTTGACCCCAAACTTCCTCCCATTATAAGAATTATATCTTTATCATTTTTAAAGCCACAGATTTCTTTACCTTTTGCCTTTGATCCTGATAAAATTTCTTTTCTTATTGGGCTTCCTGTTAAGACTCCTTTATTATTTTTAACAAACTGTAAACTTTCCCTAAATGTCACACATAATTTATCACAAAATGGTGATGCTAATTTATTAGCAAGTCCTGGTGTAATATCAGACTCATGTGCTATTACAGGTATCTTCTTCATTGAAGCTGCTATAACAACTGGAACTGTAACAAATCCTCCTTTTGAGAATATAACATCTGGTTTTTCCTTTGATAATATTTTTCTAGCTTCATGAATACCTTTTATAACTTTAAATGGATCAGTAAAATTCTTTATATCAAAATATCTTCTAAGTTTACCTGATGAAATGCCATAGTATGGAATATTATTGCTTGTTATAATTTCTTTCTCTATCCCATCTTTACTTCCTATGTATTTTATTTCAAATCCTTCTTCTTGTAATGATGGTACTAATGCTAAATTTGGGGTAACGTGCCCTGCAGTTCCCCCTCCAGTCATAATTATTTTATATTTACTCAAAAAATATCCACTCCTTATACATCTTTATAACAATTTAATCTATTTATATAATATATTATATAGGCTTATTTATAATCTGAAACTCTTTATTGATAATTGAATAGTAGAATTTCCTTTAAATTCATTTATCTCAGGATAATATAATATATCCATTTTAAAATTACAATATCCTGTATCTTGCAATTTTAAAAACTCTTCTTCTCCATATTTATCAATATAAAGATTTTTAAATTCTTCGTATTTATTAAAATTTACTCCATCTATTTGCATTCCATTTGAAAATTCCATTTTAAATTTTAAGAAATTTTTATCTTTCCCCATAAATATAACTCTTTTTACTGTTATATCTTTATCTGCAAATACGGGGCTCCAATTTCCTTTTCCAAAAGGTCTCATTAAAGAAAGTTTTTCTAACAGTTCTTTATTTATATATTGAAGCTTTAATGGTGCATCTATTATAACTTTTGGAATTATATCTTCATCTTTTAATGAACATCTCTCATTTAATTCTTTTCTTAATAATGGTATATTTTCTTTTAATACAGAAAGACCTGCAGCCATAGGGTGCCCCCCAAACTTATGCATAAGATGCTTGCACTTAGAAAGTTCTAAAAACATATTATACTCTTCAATTGATCTTCCAGAACCTTTTGGCATTTCTTTTCCTTCTGTTAATACTATACTTGGAAGATTAAATCTTTCTCTAACTCTTCCTGCAACAATACCTGCAATACTTTCATGTATAGTATCTTCATAAACTACTATTACTCTTTCATCTTTTCCAAGAGTTTTTTCAACCTTATCTATTACTTTTTCTGTACTTTCAGTTGTAAGTTCTTGTCTTTTTTCATTTAATTCATTTAATTTATAAGCTAATTCTTTTGCTCTTTCTTCATCTTCTGTTATTAAAAGTTCTACTGATATATCTGCAATTTCTAGTCTTCCAGTTGCATTTATACAAGGTCCTATAACAAAACCAAAATGATATTCTGATATTGGTTTATCTTCTAGATTTTTTACTTTTATAAGTGCTTTTAATCCTTTATTTGTAGTATTATTTATAAGTTCTAAACCTTTTTTTACTATTATTCTATTTTCATCTATTAAATCTACAACATCACATACTGTTGCAATTGCTGCAAATTCTAAAAGTTCTATACTTTCATCTAAATCTATTGAGAATTCTCTATAAAGTCCTTGAATAAATTTAAATGCAACTCCTGCACCACATAAATTTTTAAAAGGATACGTACAATCTTCTCTTTTAGGATTTATTACTGCATCACCTTTTGGAAAACATTTAATTTTTTCTCCATCTTCTTCGATTATTGGTATATCATGATGGTCTGTTATTACAACTTCTAATCCAAGTTCTTTAGCAAAGCTTACTTCATCAAAGGCAGATATACCATTATCACAAGTAAGTAGTACTTCTGCACCTTCTTCTTTTAAAATCTTTATTCTCTCTTTGCTCATTCCATATCCTTCACTTTCTCTGTTTGGAATATGGTAATCAAAATTTGCTCCTAATCTTTTTAAACCTTTATAAAGAATTGTTGTGCTGCAAACCCCATCACAATCATAGTCACCATAAATTATTATCTTCTTCCCTTTTTCAATGGCATTTTTTATGATACTTACTCCTTCTTTTAAGTCTTTTAATAAAAAACTATCGTGCATATCAGAAATTGTACCATTAAGAAAAAGAGAAGCTGCTTCTTTAGTTGAAATTCCTCTATTTGCAAGTAACCTAAGTATTAAACTATTTTCGTTCATTTCACTAGATAACTTTAGGAATTCCTCTTTTTTATTTCTTACAAGCCACTTCTCTTTCATTATTCTTCCTCTTCTAACTTACTTTATTAAATTATATAACATTTCATCTCTAAGCACACTGCTTTTTGGATTATTAAGTACATCTAGTAAAGTATATGAAAATTCTAAAGCTGTTGCAGGTCCTCTACTAGTTATTAAATTTCCACTTATAACTACTAAATCTTCTTTATAATTTCCTTCTTTTAAATCATCCTCAAATCCTGGATATGATGTAATATCTTCTCCACTTATAATTCCAGCCTTTGCAAGAACTATTGGAGCTGCACAAATTGCTGCAATTTTTTTATTTTCATTATTCATCTTTTTTAATAAGCTTATAACTCTTAAATCATCCCTTAAATTTGTAGCACCTGGCATACCACCTGGTAATACTACCATATCAACATCTAAATCATCTGAAATAATTTCATCTGCTATAACTTTTATGTTGTGTGCACCAGTAACTTCTTTTTCATTAATTGAAACCATACTGCAATTAACGTTTCCTCTTCTTAAAACATCAACAACTGTTAAAGCTTCAATTTCTTCAAAACCATTAGCTAATAATACTGCTACTTTCTTCATTTTTAATCTCTTCCCTTCTAATTATACTGAACAGATACAATCTCATCATCTAATGAAACTACCATAACATCTGTTCCTCTTCCTGCTCTATTTTGAAGTTTGATATCTGAAATTTTTACAGTTTCTACGTTTTTCTTTAAAGATGTTAAAGTAAATACACCTTCTTCTGTAGATGTAGCTGCAATTTCATTATCTCCACTTTCTATTATATACCTTCCGTAAAGTACTTCATCATTATCTTTTAAACTTATACCAGTAACACCTGATGCTATTCTTCCCATTGGATTTATATTAGATTGATTAAATCTAATAGCCATTCCTTTTTTAGTTATTATAACTAATTCACCATATTTTTGATTGTTTATAGTTATAGAAGCAATTTCATCATCGTCGAATTTAAATTTATAGTATTGAGTTATTGTAAAGTCGTGACTAAACTCTGTAAGCATAGTCTTTTTAACTAATCCTCTTTTTGTAATAACAAATACAGCTAAATCTTCATTGTATTCCTTTAATGATACTATTTTTATTACTCTTTCTTTTTCTAAAAGACCTGAAACAATATCATTAAGTTTTATATCTTTAGATACAACACTTTCTAGCATAAATGATTTTATCTTAACTACATTTCCTTTATCAGTAAATAGTAATAAATCGCTTAAAGTATCAGTATATGTTTTAAGATCATCATTTTTAGGAATTCTTGAGAATGCTTTTATAACATTTTTATTTGTTACTCCAATTGCAAATTCTTTGTATTCTAAAGTATCTACATATTCACAGCTTATAACTTCATCATTATCTGAAAGATTAAATAAATAACTTCCCATAATATTTCTTGGAGTATCTAAAACTTCTCCAATTTCTAAATTAAATTCTAATCCAATTTTTGTTTTTACTTTTAGGAACTCTTTATTTTCTTCGCCATTTAACAATATTACACTTACTACATTTTCATTATCTTTAAGCTTAATTGCTTGAAGCTTACTATAAGAAGTTTTAAATTTATCTAAAGAACTCTTCTTTATCATACCTTTACTTGTAATGAACTGAATATATTTATTTGGATTTAAAGTTGTTTCTGAGATAACATTAACTATAGTCTCTTCTTCTAAATCTAATGTTTTAATTAATGTATCTATTCTTTCTCCTTTATCCTTCCATTTACCTTCTGGAATATTTATACCTTTAGTTTGATACATATTGCCTTTATCAGTAAATATTAATATATTGTCTCTAGTATTTGATTCAAATAAGAATTTAAGTTCATCTCCTTCTCTATAATCAATCGCTTCAACATCTTGATTAGATCTTATATAGTTTTTATGAGGAATTCTCTTTATAAATCCATCTTTTGAAAGTGTAACCATAACATCTTCAATAACAATAAGCTCTTCCACATCTATCTTAGCTATATTATCATCTTCAATTATTTTTGTTCTTCTAGGATTTTTATAATTTTCACATACTTCTTTAAGTTCTTCTTTTATTACTTTTAGAAGTTCTTTTTCTTCTTGTAATATTTTCTTAAGTCTCTTTATTTCTCTTTTTAATTCTTTATATTCTTTTTCAAAAACTTTAATTTCAAGTCCTGTAAGTCTATAAAGCATAAGTTCTAATATTGCACCAGCTTGAATTTCAGTAAATGCAAAGTTGTTAATTAAATTAGTTGAAGCATCTTTTTTAGACTTAGATGCTCTTATTGTTTTAATTACTTCATCCATTATGTCTATTGCTTTAATAAATCCTTCTACAATATGGAATCTTTTCTCTGCAATTTCTAATTCTCTTTTAGTTCTTCTAGTTACTATTTCTTTTTGATGATTTACATAATGTTTTATTATAGTTTTAAGTCCCATAGTTTCTGGCTTACCATTACATAAAGCAACCATATTAAAACTAATATTACATTGAAGATCAGTTTTCTTAAATAAGTATTTAAGAACTTTTTCTACATCATTTTCACTCATTGCTTTTTTAAATTCAATAACAGCTCTAATACCATTTCTATCTGATTCATCTCTTATATCAGTTATTCCTTCTAGTACTTTTGAGTGTTTCTTATCAGCTGTCATTTCTGAAATAGTTTGAAGTATTTTCGATTTATTTCTTCTATATGGGAATTCTGTAATTACAATTCCAAGTCTTCCGTTTTCTAAAGTTTCTATACATGTTTTTGCTCTACATGTAACTTTACCTTCTCCTGTTTCGTAAGCTGACTTTAATGAATTTTTACCGATTAATACTCCACCAGTTGGAAGGTCTGGTCCTTTTATATGTTCCATTATTTCATCAGTTGTTATATCTTTATTATCAATATAAGCTAAAACACCATTTGTAACTTCTTCTAAGTTATGTGGTGGGATATTTGTTGCAAGTCCAACTGCAATACCGAATGTCCCATTTACTAAAAGGTTTGGATATCTACTTGGAAGTACTGTTGGTTCCATTTCACTATCTGAATAGTTTGGAACCATATCTACAGTATCTTTATCTATATCTCTTATCATTTCCATAGCAATTGGTGCAAGTCTAGCTTCTGTATATCTCATAGCAGCTGCACCATCACCATCCATTGAACCCCAGTTTCCGTGTCCTGATATTAGTGGTTCTCTAGTTGAGAAGTTTTGCGCAAGTATAACCATTGCATCATATACAGATGTGTCTCCATGTGGATGGAACTTACCTAAAATATCTCCAACAATTCTTGCTGATTTATAATATGGTCTATCTGGAAATGCCTTTAATAGGTATGCACCATATAATATTCTTCTATGAACAGGTTTTAATCCATCTCTTACATCTGGAAGTGCTCTATCTTTTGCAACTTCTATTGCATAAGGAAGATAGTTATCTGGCATAGCCTCTTCAATAGGAACCCTTATTATGTTTCTATCTACTGGTATATTACTAACTTTTTTTGCCATAACATTTCTCCATTTCTATCTATAATTAAAATTCTCCGTATTTGTACATATATTTTCTTCTTGGCTCAACAACATCTCCCATTAAAAGAGATACCATTTTTTCTGCTTTAGCTGCATCATCAATTGTTACTTGAAGTAACGTTCTAGTTTCTGGATTTAATGTTGTTTCCCATAATTGATCTGGATTCATCTCACCAAGACCTTTATATCTTTGAATTAATGCTCCCTTACCAATTTTATCTTTAACTTTTTCAAGTTCTTCATCTGAATAAGCATATTCACTTATTTCCTTGCCTTTAACCTTTTTATAAACTTTATATAAAGGTGGCTGTGCTAAATAAAGGTGACCATTTGCTATAAGTGGTCTCATATATCTATAAATATAAGTCATCCAAAGAGTTCTTATATGATATCCATCAACGTCAGCATCACTCATTATTATTATTTTGTTGTACTTTAAATCATCTTCACTATAGTTATCTAAAGTGCCAGTTCCAATTGCTGTATTAAATATTTTAAGTTCTTCTGAAGCTAGTACATTTTCAAGTTTTTGCTTCTCTGTATTCATTATCTTACCCTTTGATGGCATAATACTTTGGAATTTTCTATCTCTAGCTTGCTTTGCTGAACCTCCGGCTGAATCTCCCTCAACTACTATAAATTCATTGTATTCTTTATCTCTACCTGTACAAACAGCAACTTTACCTGCAAGTGGTGCTGTACCTTTACCTATCTTTTTCTTTTCTGCTTCATTTATCTTTTTAATCTTTTCTCTTCTTTGTGCTGCTTGAAGAGCATTATTTATTATTTTGCTTGCAAGTTCTTTATTATCTTCTATCCATTCTGAAAGCTTAGTGTATGCTACTTCGTTCATCATTGTATAAGCTTCTGCATTACCAAGCTTTGTTTTTGTTTGTCCTTCAAAAACTGGTTCTGATATTTTTATTCTTACAATAGCAGTCATACCTTCTCTTAAGTCATCGCCTTCGAACTCTTTATCTTTTTCCTTTAATAAACCAAGTTTTCTTGACCACTCTTTGAAAGCTCTTGTCATACCAGTTTTAAATCCTGTCTCATGAGTTCCAGCTTCTGTAGTTGGTATATTATTTACATAGCTTGCTATATTATCTGTAGTTGAATCAGTAAACTGCATACATACTTCTCCAGCCATAGATATTCCTGCTATTTCTTTTTCTCCTTCAAATAAAATAGGATCTTTATGAATCGGAGTCTTACTTTCATTTAAATATTCTATAAAATCTAGTAATCCTCTTTCTGAGTAGTATTCCTTCTTAACTTCCTCTTCTCCTCTTTTATCTATAAGTTCAAGTCTCATTCCTTTATTTTGGAATGCTAATTCTTGAAGTCTTTCATCTATAATATCAAATTTAAAATCTGTACTTGAAAATATCTTTTTATCTGGTAAAAAAGTTACTTTTGTTCCAGTATCTTTTGCTTTTCCAACTATCTCTAAAGGAGTTACTGGTGTTCCTGGCATATCTTTTTTAAGTTCTTTATCAAAAGCATATTCAAATCTTTGTCTATATACATTCCCATTTTGACGAACTTCTACTTCAACCCACTTAGATAAAGCATTAACAACAGCTGCTCCAACTCCGTGAAGACCTCCTGATGTTTTATAATTTTTGTTATCAAACTTTCCGCCTGTGTGAAGTTCCGTATATACCATTTCAACTCCACTTTTCTTCTTAACTGGGTGAATTCCTGTTGGTATTCCTCTACCGTTATCTATTACAGTTACACTTTTATCACTGTTTAATATAACAGTAGCTTTGCTACCATATCCATTTGATATTTCATCAATTGCATTATCTAAGATTTCCCAAACACAATGATGAAGACCCTTACTTCCAGTAGAACCTATATACATACCCGGTCTTATTCTAACAGGCTCTAATTTTTCTAAAGACGTTAAATCCGTAACATCATATGATATATTATTTTCTTTTACCATTTTTTCCTCCACCTTAAGAATTTATAATAACAATGTTAATTTCATTTTTATTTTCTAATAGAATATTTTTAATTTATTTCATATGTACTATAAAAGATTTACTTATGTTAAACCCTTTAATAGATTATGTAAACTCTTTTTTGAAGCCTAAATCTTTAATATTATTTTTTATAAATTATATTTTATAATTAATTTGTGCAATTTTTCACTTTATATAATATTAAATATTTATAATTGCTATCTTTTATTTTATTAACCATTCTATTCTATCATAATTTTAATAAAAAAAAAGAAAAACCGTACAAGTGTTTGCACAGTTTTTCTTTTTACTATATTAAATTTATTATTTTTAATTTATTTTATAAAGCTTTTAATGCTTCTAAAGCTTTATCATAATTTGGTTCATCACTTATATCTTTGCAGTATTCTACGTATGTTACATTATTCTTTTCATCAACTACAAATACTGCTCTTGCAAGTAATCCCATTTCTTCAATGTATAATCCGTAATTTTCTCCAAAAGATCTATCTTTATAGTCTGATAAAGTAATTACATTTTCTACATCTTCTGATCCGCACCATCTAGCTTGAGCAAATGGTAAATCCATTGATACTACATATACTTTTGTATCTTTTAAATTAGTTGCTTCTTTATTGAATCTTTTTACTTCAATATCACAAACTGGAGTATCTAGTGATGGTACTGCTAAAAATACTCTCTTACCATCAGTATCCTTAAGAGTTACTTTGTTTAATGAATTATCATATAAAACAAAATCTGGTGCTTCCTGTCCTACTCTTACTTCTGCTCCTCTTAATGTTATTTTATTTCCTTGTGCTGTTATATTCATATATATCACTCCCGTATTAATCAATAATTATTTTCTATTAATATTTCTTATTAATTATATTCTATACCTTTTTTCATATAATTCAATAGATTATTTTTGAACAATGTATTAATATTATCTTTTGCTATTTGTAACATATAATTCAAGATAATACTTCTTTAGAAGTGTATATATGGTATTAGAAGATTTCTTAACCATATTCTCAAATAACTTATCGCCAAAATTTATATTTAAATTATTAGCTAGTATTTCGTATTTTTTATCTATATCATATGACTTTATAAATTCTCTTTTATAATCTATACCTTCTTTATTAAACCAAGTCCATAAAATATATTCATATTCATTTATATGATCAATAAGCTCACTTGCATCTTCAAATTCATAATCTAAATACCAAAGAGGTAAAATTTCTGAATTAAATAAATATGAGATTGCAAATTTATCTCTATTATTTCCTAGTAAATAAGTAAAAAGCTCATCCATATAAAATCCATTTTTATAATCTAATGAATTTATATATTTAATAATTGAATTTTTTTCTCCAATACTTTTATATCTCATATCTTCAATAAGTTTTACTATAAGAGGTGCTATTGTGTAATGTAAAAATTCAATTTTTCCATAACTCTTTATGCTTCCCTCTTCCATTGGAGCTATATTTAAAAGTTCTCTATTTTTTATTCTCATATATAAATATCTTAAAAATATCTTTTTGAATTCCTTATTACTATTTATATTAATATCTTTCTTAAAATCATCATTTAAGCTTTCAAGTGCAATATTTTCATAATATGTAGCAAGCCCTTCAGTAAGCCAAAGATTTGGCATCATATGAAATGCTTTAGTTCTTATTTTAAAATCCATAAAATTATGAAATAATCTATGGGATAATAATTGTAAGTCCCTTAACTTATTAAAATCAAAGCTTGCACATATACTATCTCCAACACATCCACCTAATATATTTTCATTGTCCTCTTTATTTTTATTTAATAAAACTATATTTAAATCTTTTTTTAATTCAAAAAGATCAGTGTAATAATTATATAGGTTGTATATATTTTCTTTTACACTATTTTCTATATTCATATTATCCTCTGTAAATATTTTTAAGCTATCTTTTTTATAACATTCTTTAAAGTTCCCAAAGATATAGTTATCTTTCATTAATTTATAAATATCTGACCATACAGGATTATTTATATTTGATATATTCTCTTCTTCTATAAAAGGTATATGTACTAATTTTTTATTTTTTATATCAAAAGATATTTTTACAAAATCACAGTATCCATCATAATAATCTTTTAAAGACAATATATTAACTGGTAAAATAAATATATGTTCCCCTGAAAAAGCCAATATATCTTCATTTAATTCCCCAGCATGTCCATGTTTACCTAAGCTTCCTAAATTAACAGTATAGTTTAATACTAGATCTAAATTATCACTTTTTAAAACCTCTATAAAATTATTTCCCTCATTATATTTATAATTACACCTTATATTAGATACATTAATATTACCTTTATATAATTTAATTACTTCTTTACTTATTCCAAGTACCTTTAAATTTATATCTAAAGATTTTTTACTTATATTATTTTCCTCTACACTTAAATAAATTTTTAACCCTTCCATACTTTAAATAAACACCTCTTCATAATATTTTCTCTCTTTTAAAGTGAATTATATCATATTATTTTTGCACTTTGTAAACTTTAACATTTAAATTTATAAAAAATAAAAAGGTCTAAAAGACCTTTTTATTATAATGATTTATTAAATATTTCTACTACGTCATCTTTACTTAATGGAACATAAGCATATTTTAATCCGCCATGTTCTACTGCTTTTTCAGCCATAATTTCAAAGTTCTTATTATCTATATTAAGCTCACTTAATGATTTTGGAACATTTAACTTCCCAAAATATTCCTCTGTCATATTAATTGCTAAATTTGCTATTTCATACTTTGGAAGTGTCTTATCTATATCCCAAACATTTATACCAAACTTAACAAATTTATCTACTGTATTATCATTTAATACAAATCTCATCCAATGAGGTGTTAAAATTGCAAGCCCAACCCCATGAGTAATATCATAATAAGCACTTAATTCATGTTCAATTGGATGAACACTCCATGCAGTATTATCTTTTCCACAAGATAAAAGTCCATTTATAGCAAGACTTGATGCCCACATTAAATTCGCTCTTGCATCATAATTTTCTGGATCATTATATGCAACTATTCCATATTCTATACAAGTTTTTAATACAGCTTCTGCCATTCTATCTTGAAGATATGCATCATCTTTTCTAGTAAAATATGCTTCAAAAACATGACTCATTATATCGCATGTTCCTGCTGCTGTTTGACTTTTAGGTACAGAGTAAGTATATTCAGGATCTAATATTGATGCAACTGGTCTTAAATTTTCATTAGAAAGTCCAAGCTTTTCATTTGTGTCCATATTAGAAATTACTGCAAATGGATCCATCTCTGATCCTGTTGCTGCAAGAGTTAATATACTGACTATTGGAATAACTTTATTTGGAATTTTCTTAGGATCTTTAACTATATCCCATGGATCTCCATCATAAAAACTAGCACCTGAAATTGCCTTAGCACAATCTATTGTACTTCCACCACCAATAGGTAATATAATATCAATATTATTTTCTCTAACTAAATTTACACCTTTTCTAACAGTATCTATTCTAGGGTTAGGTTCAACTCCACTAAGTTCTATACATTTTATATTATTTTTATTTAAAATTTCTTTAGCTTTATCGTATAAACCTATTTTCTTTATACTTCCTCCACCATATACTAGAAGAACACTCTTTCCATACTTTAAAAGTATCTCCCCTAGATTAGAAATTTTTCCTTTTCCAAAGTATATTTCTGTTTTTATTGAATAATTAAAGCTTTCCATAAATTCTCCTCCTAAATAACTTTTGCATATTTTCCCTCTAAAAATAATTATACACCTAAAATAAAAAAAGCTTAAGATTATTTAAAACCTTAAGCTTTTTCTTTATTATAAATCACAAATCTCTACGTTTCTTACGTGCTTTGTGTGACTCCATTCTTTATTGTTCTTGTTTAATATTCCTTGTATAGTTATTGGAATCCATGTTACTGTATATAATCCATATAATAAGAATCTAATAAATAACACTAATCCCTTCTTTCCTAAACATATAAATGTTATTAAAAGCATTGTTAAACTATATCCTGCTGATACTATCCAAAATGCATAAACACTATCTATCTTTGTAGATAATATTGGTAGTATAAATATATTTAAAGAATATATAACTAAAAGAGCAAAGAATCCTGTTGAGACTTTCTTTTCTAGTTTAAGTACTAATGGTGTGATTAAGAATTGGCATATTATAAATACTTTCCAACCTACATCACTAAATGCATTACTTATAACAAAAACATCTGAAGTTCCAAAGTTTGATTGTATTAAAGTAAGTACTGCTGAAATACCTAGTAATAATGTTACAAATGGTTGCATTACATAAAGCGCACAGTCAAACATATAAAACTTTCTTTGTTTTATTGATTCTTTTATTAACTTAAAGAAATATCTTGATGCAACATCTGTAAATCCTTGCATCCATCTTTTTCTTTGTGACCAAGATTGGACTAATGTAAGTGGTTTTTCATCAAATATTTTAGCATCGTGTGCCCAACCTACTTTTTCTCCGTGTGATACTAACTTACATGTAAACTCTAAATCTTCTGTAAGACATGTAGCTCCCCAGCCTAGTTTTTGAAGCATTTCTGTATCAATTGCAAATCCTGTTCCTCCAAGTTGGTTTGATAAACCTACGTTTCTTCTTGCTAATTGGAACATTCTATTTTGTGACCAGAATGCTATTGAATAAGCTGTTGCGATCCATGAGTCGTTTGGATTTTTACTATCTATGTATCCTTGTACGACCTTATATCCTTCTAACATCTTTGAGTTGATTTCCTTTAAGAAATCTTCATGTACTAAATTGTCTGCATCAAATATACAGATGGAATCATACTTTTTATCCATCTTAAATAGTTTACTAAACATCCATTCAAGAGCATAACCTTTTCCTCTTTTATCTTCAGAGAAACGTTCAAAAACATTTACTCCATATTCTCTTGAAATTTCTGCTGTTTTATCTGTACAGTTATCAGCTATAACAAATATGTCGTATAATTCCTTTGGATAATTAAGCTTTTGCATACTCTCTATAAGTTTGCCTATAACAACTTCTTCATTATGGGCAGCTACTATCATAGCAAACTTTTTAACAGGCGTGTAATTTTTCTTTTCTTTTCTTCTGAAAAGTCCAAAGAAAGCTAATATTAAAAAGTACATAGTTATAAAGAATACGAAAACTTGAAATACTGCCGTTACAGCATAAATTATATTTCCCATTATATTCACTCCTAATGACAAATGGAATTCATTCCCCATTCATTTCTATTTTCTCTAAAATACGTCCTTTTAAATATAATTCAATAGTCGTTAAAAATCAAGTACATAAAAATTAAAAATATTTAAGAATTTACATTAAAGTTTATATTATACGCACTTTACTAACTTTTTTAAAAGTTTATACAAAAAGACAGATTATATAAACAATCTGCCTTTTATATTTTTAACTTTAAACTATTCCTTGTGCCATCATAGCATCACAAACTTTTAAGAACCCAGCAATATTTGCACCCATTAAAATATTACCTTCATCTCCATATTCTTTGCTTGCTTCACTAGCATTTTTATAAATCATAACCATAATATCTTTTAGCTTTTCTAAAACTTCTTCTTTAGTCCATGAAAGTCTTATACTATTTTGTGACATTTCTAAAGCTGAACAAGCAACTCCACCTGCATTTGCAGCTTTTGCTGGACCAAACATTATTTTATTATCTTGGAATACTTTAATAGCTTCAAGAGTTGATGGCATATTTGCACCTTCTGAAACAGCTTTTACTCCATTTCCTATAAGAATCTTAGCTGATTCTTCATCAATTTCTCCTTGAGTAGCGCATGGAAGTGCAATATCACATTTTATTTTCCATATATTTTTGCATCCTTCTTCGTATTTAGCTGTGCTTACATAGTTTAAGTATTCTTTTATTCTGCCTCTTTTTACTTCTTTTATATCTTTTACTACATCTAAGTTAATACCATTTTCGTCATATATATATCCATTTGAATCACTTAATGCAACAACTTTTGCTCCAAGTTCCTTAGCCTTTTCTGCTGCATATATAGCAACATTACCTGATCCTGAAATTACTACAGTTTTTCCATCAAAACTTGTTCCATTATCTTTAAGCATCTCTTCTGTGAAGTATACTAATCCATATCCCGTTGCTTCTTTTCTACCAAGGCTTCCCCCATAAGATAATCCTTTACCAGTTAATACACCTTGCTCGCTTGTATTTCTAATTTTTTTATAGTAACCATACATATATCCTATTTCTCTTCCGCCAACTCCAATATCTCCAGCTGGTACATCTATATCACTACCTATATGCTTGCAAAGTTCTGCCATAAAACTTTGACAGAATCTCATAACTTCTCTATCTGACTTTCCTTTAGGATCAAAATCTGATCCACCTTTTCCTCCACCGATTGGAAGTCCTGTTAGTGAATTTTTGAATATTTGTTCAAATCCTAAAAATTTAATTATACTTTGATTAACTGATGGATGGAATCTAAGTCCACCTTTATATGGCCCAATAGCACTATTGAATTGTACTCTGAAACCTCTATTAACTTGAACTTTACCATTATCATCTACCCAAGGTACTCTAAAGAATATTTGTCTTTCAGGTTCTACTATTCTTTCTAATATTCCTTCTTTAATATAATCAGGATTTTTATCAAACACAGGTATTAAAGATTCTAGTACTTCAGTAACTGCATCTATAAATTCTTCCTCACCCTTATTTCTTTCTTTAACTTTAGCTAATACTTCATTTACATATTCTCTTCCATTCATTCTACTTCACCCTCTATCAATAATAATTTATTTATATAATACACCTTTTTTTTATATTTTTCCATAAAATATAGTTATTTTTTAAAAAGTTTCCATTCTTTTAAAATATTTTATATTATTTTACTAATTTGAAAATTAGAGCTCATTTGAAAAAGTTTTCTTTCATTTTGATTCATTATGTATTTGTTTTTTAATATTTCCTAACACTATATTTATAAGAAACTATTAAAAGAAAGGATTTTTTATATGAACATAGGATATGCATGCACGCCTCTTAAAATACACAATAAAACCACACGAACATTTACACTTAAAAATTATACAGAAGATAAACTTATAGAATGTATTAAATATAATTTAGAAGATTTATATGAAATACTTAAATATAACTTATCTAACGATATATATATGTTTAGAATAAGCTCTGATATAATCCCTTTTGGAAGTCATGAAATAAATAAATTAGATTGGTCTAGTATATTTAAAGAAGATTTCAAAAAAATAAATGATATTATAACTAAAAATTCTATTAGGATTTCAATGCATCCTGGTCAGTATACTGTTTTAAATAGCAAAAATTTAAATACTGTAGAAAAATCTATTAGTGATTTAGAATATCATGCAAAGTTTTTAGATAGTATTTCAAATGATAAATCTAATAAAATAATTCTTCATATTGGTGGAGTTTATGATAATAAAAAGGAATCAATAAATAGATTTTTAAACGTATATAATTCATTATCTAAAAATATTAAAGATAGATTAGTTATAGAAAATGATGAAAAAAACTATTCTATAAAAGATCTCTTAACTATAAACGAACATGTGCAAATCCCTATAATATATGATAACCTTCATTATCTTTGTTATGAAGGAGTGGATACTGATTCATTTAAAATATTAAATTCTATTAAAGATACTTGGAATAAAGATGATGGGAAAATTAAAGTTCATTACAGCCAACAAGCTTTTAATAAAAGAATTGGCTCTCACTCTAATACAATATTTATAGATAAATTTTTAGAGTACTTAAAATATATAAAAAATTTTGATATAGATATAATGCTCGAAGTAAAAGATAAAGATTTTTCTTCAACTAAAATAGTAAATGTATTAAAAGAACTCAATAATACTTTAGATGAATCTAATAAATTAAGTGCCCTTAAAACTTATGAATTTTACTTAAAAGAAAGGGATCTAGGTCTATATAAAGAAGGAAAATATATACTTTATGAAAACGGAATAATCGAGTTTTACAAATTTATAGATAAATGCTCTTCTATTAATATAAATGAAACTCTTTCATTTAAAGCATTAAAAGAGTTTTATTTATATACAGAAAACTCTTTATCTAAAAGTGAAATTGCACATTTAAATAAGCTATTTAAAACTAATGATATACTTAAAACTAAAGACTACATTATAAAGATTTCTAGAAGAAATAAACTAGATGATAATCTTAAAAATTATTTTCTTCATAATATTTAAAGGAGTAACAACTTAAGTTGTTACTCCTTTTCTTATTCTTCTCTTATTTCATCCATAAGCTTATCTAATATCTTATTTTTACTTCCTTTTGAATATCTGTATATAGGTACAGTTACAATAATTGCACCTACAGTTCCACAAATTATATCATACATTGTATCTTCTAAACCATTTTGAGCTGTTAATCCAAATAAACTATCTGTTGTAAACTCCCATATCTCCCATGCTCCTGCACAAGCTATTGCAAACATTATTGTAAATATGACCATAGCATATGGCTTTATATCTGTATTTTTTTTGCTACCAAATAAATACGTATAAATTGCAAATCCAATAACTCCTATTAGTAGACCTGATGCTAAATGAAGAAGTTTATCATATCCTTCATAAGCATAGAAATTTAAAACATTAGCTAAATACATTGAAAAGAATATAAATATAATAATTGCCACATATGTCATTTTAGACTTTCTTAAAAAACTTCTTTTGAAAATAAAATCAAAAATCAAAAGTGTAACAAGTATAAGTGCTATTCTTGGTAACTTTACTCCATCTCTACAAACTATATCCCATACAGTTGTAATAGCTATTATTATTAAAAATAAATACGTTACTATTTTATCGTATGTTAATTTCATAATGCCTATTCCCCCTAGAATTATTATTTATCATAATTTCTTTTGTATAATGGTATAGCTAGTAAAAATCCTCCTATAAAACCACCTATATGACCTAAATTATCTATATTAGATGCTGTTAATCCTATATAAAGATTTAAAATTATAACAGCTATAACATTTCCTATTACACCTTTTTGAAGATGTTCTTTTTCTTTAAGTGCAAACCATAAGAATGCTCCTAAAACTCCAAATATAGCTCCTGATGCTCCAACTGATATTGTATCTGGAGCAAAGAAATAACTTAATGCACTTGATGTAATTGCAGATAAAAAATATATTGAAAGATATTTCTTAATTCCATATATTTTTTCAACCACAGTTCCTACAACGAATAATGAATACATATTAAATACAAGATGCATCAATCCTCCATGTAAAAAACTACATGTTACCAGTCTAAAAATTTCACCTTTATCGATAAAATAATTAACCTTAGCTCCGTATTTAACCAAAACTAATCCATTTATATCAAGAAGGCTCTTTGAAGCAATTGCAGTTAGTAAAAATATAATAACATTAATTAAAATTAACGTCATTGTAACTGGACTTTGTTTAAATATATTTTTATATCCTTCTCTTTGATTTTCTTCATCAATCACATTTATACACATCTTTAATGGATCTGCACTTCTATCACAATATAGTATCTCTTTAGTATTTATGTTATAAACTAATTTATTTTCTATATTATTACCTTTTATATAATCTCCATTAACTAAAATTATACTGTTTAACGAAAATCTTCTTCCTAAAGAAATCATATATTCATATGCTTCTTTAAAATTTATATCTTCTTCGGAGTCTTTAGATATAATTACTGCATACACTCCATCTTCTAAATCTTTAATAGCTACCCATTTTTCGCTTTTGCTAAAATTACTATAATATGTTTTTATATAAAATCCTTGTGTTCTAGACAAAAAATTAAAAACTTCACCTTCAAAGTTTCTCATAAACCTAACCCCTTATCTTTGTTTATTTTTATTTAACTATTATATACTATATCAAATTATAAAGTATATATGTTTTCATTTATAATATTAGAAAATAAATTTATATATTTAATATATAGTTAACTTAGTGTATGATTTAAATCACATTTTTAAAATATAGTTAGAGTAAAATTTATATTAAGATATGAACTAAAGCTTTAAATTATATTTTAAATTTTTAGTGCCTATCTTAAATTATTAATTTGGGAGGGTTTAATTATGATGCAACTTGTAGAAATTGAAAAAATAATATCTGGAGAAGATAATATGAAAGACTTTAGCAGATTTTTAAAAGAATTTGGAATAGAAGATGTATTTGAAGATATAACCTTAAACCACATAAAAGATAGACTAGAGGTTTTACTTGCAATTGTAGAAGAAGGTACTGATCCTAAAATATCATCTAAGAAAAAAGAATTAAAAAGACTTCTTGAGAACCTTAAAGGTGAAAAAGATAAAAGAGCTGCTATGCACGCTTTAAGAGAAATATATTCTGCTTATAACAGTAGCGATTTAGATGAAAAAGAACTTGATAGAAAATTAAAACATGCATTAAAAGAAGTAAAAAAATATGAACACTTCAAAAAACATGAAGAAGAAATTGCACGAAAATGGATTAGAAATTTAAATAAAAAAGATAACAAAATAGAAGAAGTATAAAGCAAAAGGTACTTAATCATTATAATGATTAAGTACCTTTTTATTTTACTTTAAGTTTTCTTCTAACATATCTAATAATTCATTAAATCTATTTATAGTTGCTTCTAATGGCTTAGGTGTTGTCATATCAACTCCAGCTTTCTTTAATATATTAATTGGATAATCACTTCCACCACTCTTTAAGAATGTAATATATTTTGAGACTGCATTTTCTTCTTTATTTAATATTGAACTTGCAAATGCTGAAGCTGCTGCATATCCAGTAGCATATTGATATACATAAAAATCTGAATAGAAGTGAGGAATTCTTGCCCACTCTATATCTATATCTTCATCAACTACTATATCAGGTCCAAAGTATTTTACATTTAACTCGTGCCACTTCTTTGAATATTCTAGTGCTGTAAGTGGTATTCCACTTTCAATACTTTCATGTGTAAATAATTCAAATTCTGCAAACATAAGCTGTCTAAATACAGTAGTTCTTATTTGCTCAAGTTCTTGATTTATAAGATATAATTTTTTATTTTTATCTGTTTCTTTATTTATTAAATGATGAATTAAAAGTGCTTCGTTTGTTGTTGAAGCAACTTCTGCACAAAATAGAGTGTATCCTGAATAGAAGTAACTTTGATTCTTTCTTGAGTAATATGAGTGGATTGAATGACCCATCTCATGAACTAATGTTGATACATCATTTAAATCATAATTATAATTTAAAAGTACATACGGCATTGTATCATAGCATCCCCAAGAATAAGCTCCACCTTTTTTACCTTTATTTTGATATTTATCAATCCATCTATTTTCTATACCTTCATTAAATATACTTAAATATTCTTCTCCTAAAGGTTTTAGCCCTTCTTTTGCAATTTCTACTCCTTTATCAAATTCAATATGTTCCTTCTCAACTTCTATTACAGGCACATATAAATCATACATATGCATTTCATCAAGTCCAAGCATTCTTTTCTTTAATGATACGTATCTATGAAGTGATGATAAATTTTTATCTATTGTATTTATTGCTTCTTTGTACACTTTAACATCAATATCATTTGGCTTTAATGATGCTTCTAATGCATTTTTATATTTTCTAATTTTAGCACTAAAAATAAAGTTTTTAATAGATGCACTTAAAGTTGTTCCAAATGTATTTTGAAGATTTTTATATGCTGAGAATAATGTTTTAAAGGCTTCTCTTCTAACTTCTCTATCTTTTGATTTTATAAAGCTTGAATAATTACCTTCTGTAAGTTCAACTTCTTTTCCATTTTCGTCTTTAATTTTATTGAACTTCATATCTGCATTAGATAACATATTATGAATTGCATCTGGCGCATCTAAACAGTCAGAAACCTGAGATAATAATTCCTCCATTTCTTTAGTAAGAACATGATCTTTTTCCTTTAATATATCCCTAAATAAAAATTCATAATTTTTAAGCTCTGGAACTTCTTCCATTGCTTTCATTATATATTCTTCTCCAAGTGATAATATTTCTGGTACAAAATAAGCTGAATAACTTGAAAAATCAGCCATGTAACTATCTATTTTGCTCATTCTAGCTTGATTTTCATTATTTGCAGTATCTTCATCGCTTTTTAAATGTGAATATACATAAAGTTTCTCTGCTAATCTATTCATTTTTTCAGAGTATTTTAAGTATTCTAATATATTTTGTGGGTCATTTAATTTACCTTCGAAGTCTTTAAGTTTTGGAGCTTCCTTTTTTAACTCTTCGAAATCTTTTTCAAAATCATCACTTGATTTATAAATTTTTTCTATATCCCACTTATCTTCTTCTCTAATTTCATTTCTACTTTTTAAAGTAGTTTCCTTCATAAAATTCTCCTCCTTTTTAATTAAGTAATTTAGGCTCTCTTTATTTTATGCCTTTATAAAAATTTTAATCTTCTTTATATTCTTCTTCTTTACCTTCTATATTTTTAAATACTTCTATCATTTCTTTTTCTATAAGGTCTACTATTTTAGTTACATTCTCTTGCATTTTATTATGATCATCATCATATTTAAATTTAACTATAAATGTTGGATTATATTCATCTAAATCCTCTGAAAGTTCAAATCCTTCTTCCTCAAATGCTTTTGCATTAAATAAATCATATATAGCTGAGTATTCCCATTCGCTTACATCTTTATTTGTGTCAAAATATAAATTTACAATATCTCCATCTACAAAAAACTTTCTTACATGTAAAGCTCCCTCATTTACACTAAAGCTTCCAAGCTCCTTTGTTATAAATCCTGTTTCTTTATCTTTTTCCATTAATACTAAACTTGAAAAATCCATAAATTTTGTCCTCTTTTCTATTTATAATATTATTTATTTGTTATTATTATAAACTATACCTACTATTTTATGAAATAATAAATATAATATTCTTTACTTTATGGTAAAATATGGTAATATTTTATTATAATAGTTTTAGGAGTGATTTTTATATGGATTATAAAAGAGTTAACAGAAGGACTAGAATGACAAGAAAAGAAAGATATAAAATGAGACAAAGAAAACGTAGAAGGATAACTTTAGCTGTTATTTGCGTCTTTCTTATAGTAGGTGGTTTTGTAACTAATAAAATAATAACTTATAAAAAATGTCAGAATATATCTTCTGCAGTTGAATATTATACTACATCTAATATAGATAATTCTCTTCTGAGAGTACAGAATATGGAGCTTAAGTTTTCTGATGGAGATACTGCTGTAGTTACAGCATCAGGACTTTCAAAGGAAAAACCTCATGAATCAAGAAAAGTTGAGTGCCATTTAAAAAAATCAAATAACTCTTGGAAATTAGAAAATTTATATAAATTAAATTAGATTAGTTAATCTTGCAAATCATTTGCATAAAAGTGTATAATAAAGGGTAATTATTTTTAGGAGATGATTAATTGATTAATATAAATAACCTTACATTTTCATATAACAACAAACCACCTTTTCTTATTGATAACGTTAGTTTAGACATACCTAAAGGTGCTTACGTTTCTGTAGTTGGTGAAAATGGAAGCTGCAAAACTACCCTTATGAAACTTATACTTGGTCTTTTAAAACCTACATCAGGAACAATAAATGTAAATGCTCGAAAGATTGCATATGTTCCACAGAAAATTGAAAGCTTTAATTCTCAATTTCCTATTTCGGTATATGAAATATTAAAAACTCATGGTAAATCAATCGGAGTAAATAACAAAAAAGAAATTAATAAAGCATTAGAACAAGTAAATATGATTAATTTTATAAATGCATTAATAGGTAATTTATCAGGCGGTCAACAACAAAGAGTATTTATAGCTAGAGCTCTTATGGGAAATCCTGACCTTATAATATTAGATGAGCCATCTACTGGAGTTGATTCTAAGAGCCAAGCGTCTATCTACTCTCTACTTCATAAACTTAACGTAGAAAATGATAAAACAATCATTTCAGTAGAACATAACATTAATATGGCTTTAGAATATTCAACTCACATAATAGAAGTTGTATGTGGTACGCCAACTATTTACACAAAGCAAGAATATATTAAACATATTTCAAATAGAGATAATAAAATATTAAATTTATAATAGAAAGGTATTTACTTTATGTTTGAACTAGATTTTATGAGAAACGCCTTTATTGCCGGAGGAATCATATCAATTCTCTGCCCATTTATAGGTTTGTTCTTAGTACTTAGAAGATACTCGATGATAGGGGATACTCTTTCCCACTCTTCTTTTGCTGGAGTTGCAATTGGATTAGTTATTGGTGTTAATCCATTAATTACTGCTTTTTTATTTACAACAGTCTGCGCTCTTGTAATTGAATTTTTACGTGATTATTATAAACGTTATGCAGAACTTGTAATGTCTATTGTGCTTACACTAAGCCTTGGAATTGCAATCATTTTAATAAGTAGCGGAAAAGCTTCTGCAAATGTTAATTCTTTTTTATTTGGTAGCATACTTACAGTAACTAAACAAGATATAATGCTTATATTAATTACAGGTATTATATGTTTAATAGTATTAGCTATTATTTTTAATAAACTTTTATACGTTACATTTGATGAAGAAGGTGCTAAAACTTCAGGTATAAAAGTTAAATTAATAAATTATATATTTACTATGCTAATTGGTGCAACAATATCTATGTCTATAAGAATAATGGGTATTTTAGTTATATCATCAATAATAGTAGTTCCAGTTGCAACTGCTATTCAGCTTAATAAAAACTTTAATAAGACTCTTATTTTCTCAATAATCTTTGGATTTATTGATATTATGTTCGGCCTTGTTATATCTTATTATATGGATAGTGCCCCTGGTGGAACAATTGCCCTTATGGCAGTTATAACTTTACTAATAGTAATTATATTTAAAAGATTTATAAAATAAAAAACATCTCAAAATCTATTTTTGAGATGTTTTTTTACATTCATCACATACACCTTTCATTTCTAAGTTATGTTCTGTTAATGTAAATCCAGTTTGCCTATTTATGATCTCTTCTATTTGAATCATTGGACAATTTAATTCAACTTCTTTATGACATATATTGCATTCTAATAAATGTTTATGATTTGCCTTATGAAGCTTATAAATTGACACACTATCTTCTAATACAAACTTATCTATTATATTATTTTCTAAAAATACATCTAAAGTTCTATATACAGTACTTAAATTAATATTTGTATCATCATCTCTACAAATATCAAAAATTTTATCTGCACTTATACTCTCTTTACTGTTTTGTAATATAGTTAATATCTTAATTCTTGCTTTAGTTACCTTAAGTCCTTTATCTTTCAATATAATTTCAACGTTCATTTTAGCTAATCCCACCCTGTTAACTTAAAAATCATTTAAGTTAATTTTATCACTTCTTATATAAGTTTTAAACCTCTAAAAGAAAATCATTTTTATTGCCATAAGCATAAGTATAATTCCGCCAAAATAATTTGCATATCTTTCTACAAAATCTATTTTTCTTATATATTTACATACAAGCATTCCTATATAGCATATATTAAATGTTATAAGACCTACAAGAATAGAATATAAAAGTAATACAATAAATTGCATATCATTCATCATTGTAATACCAATTACAAGAGCATCTATACTAACTGATATTCCAAGAAATATATTCATGCCCTTTTTAAGTAGTATACACTCTTCCTCTTTTTTTATTGCATCATATATCATTATTGCTCCTACTATAAAAACAACAATTCCTCCTACAAAGGTAGGTATGCTTACAAACCTATTTACTATACCTCCAAGAATCCCACCTATAAATATTAATAAAAACTGAAAAAATCCAAATGAAAGTATATAAGAATATTTAGCTCTTCTCTTTACTCCCCTTTGCACACCAATACTTAACGTAACACCTAAAGCATCCATAGATAATGCTATTCCTACTAATATTACTGATATAACACTCATAATTTACTCCCTCTCTTAATTATTTTCATATGTTTTATTATTAGTATGTAACGTTATATTTTATTCTAAATTTTATTTTTTTTATTAAAATACTTTATTTTATAGCATTTTTGTTGTATAGTAATAAACAGAGTATGTTATATTTTTAAATAGTATATCACATTTAATGAATTTTATTATATAAAGGAGCGTATTTATGTCAAATTGTATAATTGCCCAATCAGGAGGCCCAACTTCAGTTATTAATTCTAGTGTAGTTGGATTAGTTAAAGCAAACGAAGAATTAAAACTATATGATACAGTTTATGGAGGTTTAAATGGAATTGAAGGCATCTTAAACAAAAATATTGTAGAATTATCTTCAAAAACTTCTGAGGAATTAAACACATTTACATATACCCCTTCATCTGGCTTAGGTTCTTGCAGATATAAATTAAAGCCTCTTGAAGAATCAACTGAGGAATATGATAAATTATTATCTATATTAAGAGAATTAGATATTAACACATTCTTCTACGTTGGTGGAAATGATTCAATGGATACAACAGCAAAACTTTCAAAGTATGCTGAAAAAAATGGACTAGATATAAAATTTATAGGAATACCTAAAACTATAGATAATGATTTAATGCATACAGATCATACACCTGGTTTTGGTAGTGCTGCTAAGTTTATTTCAACAGCAGTATTAGAAACTTACCTTGATTCATCTGTTTATACAAATAACGGTATCTTCATAATAGAAACTATGGGAAGAGATACTGGATGGCTTGCAGCTTCAGCTTGCACTGCTAGAATAAACGGAAAACCAGTTGCTGATTTTATATATGTACCAGAAGTTGCTTTCGATAAAGAGCAATTCTTAATGGATGTTAGGCAAAAATTTGAAGAACAAAATCAAGTTTACATAGTTGCATCAGAAGGATTAAAAAATGAAGAAGGACATTTCTTAGCTGAACTTAACTGCATTTCAGACGATTCTTTTGGACATGCCCAATTAGGTGGTGTAGGTCAATATTTAAGAGGTCTTATAATTAAAGCAGGAATAACAACAAGAGTTAAAGCATTAGAACTTGGTGTATTGCAAAGATGTTCAATGCACTGTGCTTCAAAAATAGATATAGAGGAAGCTTTCCTTTCTGGTTATGAAGCATTAAAATATGCAAAAAATAATATGAATGGATATATGGTTGCTATAAAAAGAGAAGATAATGAAAATTACAAAACTTCATTCTTCCCAATTGAAGCATCAAAAATAGCAAATAACGTTAAATATCTTCCTACTGAATGGGTAAATGAAAAAGGAAATAATATAAAAGAAGAAGCTTTAGAATATTTCCTACCTTTATTTGAAGGAACTCCATCTTTATGCTTTGAAGAAAATCTTCCAAAGTACAAAGTTTTCAATAAATAATATGACCAAAAAAAGAGCACAGTATTTACTTACTGTGCTTTTATTCATATACATATATTATAGCTTTTAAAATAAATTCGCATACTACAATCCATATGCTAATAAATAAAAGCTTTAAATAAAGTTTTAAAGGAAATATCACCATTAATGTAATTACTAATACTAATAGTGAAATAAATAATAACTTAGATATCTTGCTTGCCTTAATTTCTTTTGTGCAATATGGGCATTTTATTTTATCTAATTTTTCTTGCTTTAGTAAATATTTAAGACTTATTTCTCTATTACAATAAATACATTTTTTCACTTTAAAATTCCTTTTAAATTACTAAGCCTTCACTCCATATTTCTTTGATATATCTTCTATTAGGTTTAATAGCTTATATACTTCTTCTTTTGTATTATATGCTGAAATACTTACTCTAACCATTCCATACATTTTCCCATCTTTAACTTTTAAATATGCTTCAGCCTCTTCTTCACTTAAGTTCATAAGCCTTCTGCAATATGGATGAGCGCAAAACCATCCATGTCTTACAGCTATTCCTCCATTGTCAGCTAAATATTTAGCAGTATCTTTATGATATACACCATTTATATTAAAAACTTCAATTCCAAGTCTATCAGATAAATTTTCATTATCTCCATAGCATATAACATTTGGAATACTTTTTAGCCCTTCATTTAAAATTTTAGCTAACATTTCTTCTCTCGCTAAAATATTATCAAATCCAATTTTATCTAACTCTTTTAAAGCTTCAACCATTGCAATTACTCCAAAGTAATTTGGTGTTCCAGCTTCATTTCTCTCTGGGGTATCTAGATATAAAACTTCTGAATCTTTAACTAATTCAACAGTTCCTCCACCTTCTTTGTCAGGAAATTTATCATTAAATTCATCTTTCCTTCCAATTATAGCTCCACTTCCAAATGGTGCGTAAAGTTTATGCCCTGAAAAAACTAAAAAGTCGATGCTTTCATCACCTGATCCCATCGATATTTTTTTATGAGGAATAAGTTGTGCTCCATCTACTACTATTTTTCCACCATGTTTATGAACCATTTTACTTATTTTATGAATATCATTTACATAGCCTGTTACATTTGAAGCTCCTGTTACAGATAAAAATCTTATTCTCCCACTGTAATTATTTAATTTTTCTTCTAATGAATTATAATCTAGTCTCCCATTTTCATCTATATCAATATAATCTACGACTGCATTTTTTCTCCAAGGAAGGTCATTTGAGTGATGCTCCATTCTAGTTGTTAGTACAATTTCATTGCCTTCAAGTAAAGTATCTGATATTTTATTTATTCCGTCTGTTGTATTATTTACAAAAATTGTAGTATATTCGTTTTTATTTTCTACATCAAAATAATCTAATAAATACTCTCTGGCAGAGTTATACATTTCTGTTGTAAATGTTGCTTTTTGCCCTGTTCCCCTTCCAATTGATGCGTAATATTTAATTAAAAAATTTATATATTCTACTACACTTTTTAATGGAGGTGTTGTCGCCGCATTGTCAAAATTTATCCCACAAACTTTTCTACCATCTTTTAATTTCACTTTGCTTTCTATTCCTAAAAGTTTTCCTCTTAAGATATTCTTTCTAGTATCCATTCATATCCCTCCACTATATAATATTCACAAGATTAAATATTGTTCTTATTATTGTTCTACCCTTAATTGTCTATGAATATTTATAGAAGTAACAAGACTGTATGTCATTCATATATTTAATATATAGTATTCTTTGGAGGTACAAAATGAAACCAGATAAAAAATATATGTCTTTAACAAATGATGATATTATTTTCGATACATTTGAAATTGAAAGTCCATTTTGTGACTTAAATTACGGATTAACGCCTATTGTAAATATAGAAAGTAACACATTTAGAACTTTAGAGCCTTGTGATGAAGAAGAGGATTTAAGAAAATCTTCTATAGATAAAGCTTTAGGTGGAAATGAAGAATTAATGTGTTATAACAGAGATGTTTATGTGGATACATTAGATAATTTTGAAATTCCAACACCAACTGAAGTTTTAAGAGGATTGGATCTAGATTTAAATGAAGATGACCTTGTAAGATCATCATTAAGAGAACCTCAAGATTTTGATAACTTTGAAGTGGCTGATAATTTTGAAAGGTTTAACAATCTTGGAGAGTTTGACAACTTTGAAAGTTTTGATAACCTTGAAGAGTTTGATGATGATATTATGTATGATTTAAATAATTTAAGAGTTGAAAGCACACCGCCAAGACCTCAACCTGGAAGACCACCGATTCAACCACCAAGGCCACCAAGACCACCAGTTGAGCCACCTAGACCACCAAGACCACCGGTTGAGCCACCTAGACCACCTAGGCCACCAGTTGAGCCACCTAGGCCACCAAGACCACCAGTTCAACCACCAAGGCCACCAAGACCACCGGTTCAACCACCAAGGCCACCAAGACCACCAGTTCAACCACCTAGACCACCAAGACCACCTAAACCATGTACTGGTGAATTTGTTTTTGAACAAATTAGAAGAAATAACCCTAATATACTAAACACATTAAGTTCTTTTAGAGTTCCACCTCCAATTGCAAGAACTTTAATAATTCGTATAGCTAATTTAACACTTCAATATTGTAATTGTAATACTAGAGAGTAGGTGATTTTATGTTTAGAGAATCTCTTCCAAATTTAAGTTCAAAGGTTAGATTTATACATGCAGTACCTGGAACACCTAATATAGATATTTATACCGGTGGAAATTTATTGAAATCAAATCTAGCTTTTGGAACTATATCTGAATATATAGATTTTGCACCTGGTGACTATGTTATAGATATTTATCCATCTGGAACATATGATACTGCTATATTTTCAGGTACTTTAACAATTATACCAAATAGTTATTCTACAGCTAGCCTTATTACAAATAACTCTGAATTATCATTTTTTGTACTAAGAGATACTGCATCAAAAGCTAGTTTAGATATTTCGTTCTTAAGGTTTATAAATCTTTCTCCAACATCGCCACTACTTTCTTTAAGTATAAGAAATAGAGAAACTCTTTTTGATAGCGTTGAATATTTAGAAACTACAGGATATTATCCTTTATCACCTGGTATATATAATTTTACTTTATCATTATCAGGTGCAACTTCAATTTCAAGAACTCTTTCTAATGTTTCATTAATACCTGGAGAGTTTGAAACTCTTTATGTTGTAGGAGTATTAAATGGTGAGCCTGAAGTTGGATATATTTTAACAAGAGATGGAAGACAAGCTTAAATAATAAAAAGGAGATATTTTAAATATCTCCTTTTTATTATTTAAGCATCAATCTTATCTTTTTAAATAATATGGGCTTTATAACCTCTATCTCTTCTGGCTCACCTAAAATTATAGAACTATAACATACACTTCCAACTAATTCTATTATCATAAATAATGTTATCTTTCCTTCTTCTTCACTAAATCCTCTTTCTAATAGCTTTTCTAGGAATATACCAATTATTTCATCTATTTCCGCTTTCTTTTCCATTATACTTTTATTTTTATGAATTACATATGAAAAATTTTTATTTATTATTCCTAATAAAAGTTTATTTTCTTTAAAATAATCTATTATATATTCTGTAAAATAAAGAACCATATCTTCTATTTGTTCAAACTTCTTTTCTTTAGTTTTTTCATATGCTTTTTCTATTAATATAGAACTTTTTAGTAAAATTAATTTTTTAACCAAATCGTATTTATCTTTAAAGTATAGATAAAAAGTCCCCTTAGCAACTCCTGCACTTTTTACTATCTCATCTATTGAAGTATTGTTTATACCTTTACTTTTAAATATTTCATAAGCTGCATTATATAAATTTAGTTCCTTCTTTTTTTTCTTTAAATATATATTTCCTTGTAATTCATTATTATCCTTAAGCATTATTTCCTCCAAAAACAGTAAATCTTATATATTAATATTATCATCTATTTACTTATAATAAAACCTTATCGCCCTTTAAATTGATAAGAAACACTATAAATAGTATAATAAAAAGGCATAGAATTAAAAGGAATATTCAATTTATTAATAAATCATAAACTTTTAAAGCTTATGATTATATAATTGTTTTAAACTATAAAGTGAGGATATATTATGATTGTTTTAAGTTGTAGAAATATAAAGAAAAGTTATGGTATACAAGATGTATTAAAAGATGTTACTTTATCTGTAAATGAAGGAGATAAAGTTGGTATTATTGGTCCAAATGGAGAGGGTAAATCTACTCTTTTTAAAATTTTATCCAAAAATATAACACCAGATGATGGTGATATGTTTATAGATAAAAACAAAACAATAGGTTATCTTTCACAACATCTTAGTCTACAATCTGATAACACTATTTATGAAGAAGTATCTAGTGTATTTCAGCATTTAATAAATTTAGAAAATAAAATTAAAGACTTAGAAATAAAAATGAAAGAACCTTATGATGAAGCTAATGCTTCTTATCATGAAAAATTAATTAAAGATTATACTACATCTCAAGAATTATATGAAAATAGAGGTGGATATACATACAGAGGAAATATATCTAAAGTTTTAAAAGGACTTGGATTTTTAGAAGATGATTTCAATAAAGTAATAACAACATTAAGCGGAGGTCAAAAAACTCGTATAGCTCTATGTAAATTATTACTTCAAAATCCTGATATATTACTTCTAGATGAGCCTACAAATCATCTTGACTTAGAAGCTATAGAATGGCTTGAAGAATTCTTAAAAAGCTATAAAGGTACATTACTTGTAATTTCCCATGATAGATTCTTCTTAGATGCTGTTACAAATAGAACATTCCAAGTTATAAATGGTCATGTTAATTGTTATAATGCTCCATATACAAAGTATTTAGAGCTTAAAGAGAAAGATTATGAAGCAAAACTTAAAGCTTACAATCTTCAACAAGCTGAAATTCAAAGACAAGAAGAAATAATACAAAAATTTAGATCATTTAATAGGGAAAAAAGTATAAGAAGAGCTGAGAGTAGAGAAAAAGCATTAGAAAAAATGGAAAGATTAGATGCTCCTGATAAAGAAAAAGGTGCGTCAAAGATTCAATTTGAAACTGCAGTAAAAAGTGGATATGATGTTTTACATATAGAAAATCTTTCAAAGTCTTTTGAAGATAAAAATTTATTTAATAATATATCATTTGATTTAAAACGTGGAGAAAAGATAGCTTTAATTGGAGATAATGGTCGTGGTAAAACTACTCTACTTAATATAATAATGGGAAAATTAAAGGCAGATAGCGGAAAAACTATTTTAGGTACTAATGTTAATGTTGGATATTACGATCAAGAACAATCTGACTTAGATCAAAATAAAACTATATTAGATGAAGTATGGGATGCTTTTCCTGATTTAACTACTACAAGGATACGTACTGCTTTAGGTTCATTCTTATTTACAGGTGATGATGTATTTAAAGAAATTAAAAATTTAAGTGGTGGTGAAAAGTGTAGAATTAATATTTTAAAACTTATGCTTTCACAATCTAACTTCCTTCTTCTAGATGAGCCTACTAACCATTTAGATATTCCATCTAGAGAAGCTTTAGAAAATGCTATTTTAAATTATGATGGTAGCATGCTTATAGTATCTCATGATAGATATTTCTTAAATAAAGTAATAAATAAAATAGTTGAACTTAAAGAAACTGGAATGGATGAATATCTTGGAAACTATAATTATTATATGGAAAAGAAACAAAACCCTTCAAGATTTGAAGTTTATGAAGAAGTTTCAAATGGTAAAACTAAAACTCAAGTAAAAGAAGAAAAGAAAAAAGTTAAACTTGCTCAAAAAGAAATAAGAATTAAAAAGACTAGACTTAGAGAAGTTGAAAGTAGTATTTCAGAAAATGAAGCTCTTTTAGAAAAGCTTAATAATGATCTATGTTTAGAAGAAATATATTCAAATCCTAAAGAAGCTGAAAGAGTAAATAAAGAAATCTCAAACACAGAGATAACTATAGAGTCATTATATGAAGAATGGGAAACTTTAAGTGAAGAATTAAATAATTAATATTTAAAATAAAAAAGATAGCTAAATAATTTAGCTATCTTTTTTATTTAAGACCAGATGATCCAAATCCGCCTTCTCCTCTTTCACTTTCAGTAAGACTTGAAACTTCAAAAACATCTACTTTAAAAACTGGTTTTACAACCATTTGTGCAATTCTCATTCCTTCTTCTACAAAGAAAGGTTCTTTTCCGTGATTTATTATTATAACTTTAATTTCTCCTCTATATCCCTCATCAATAGTTCCAGGAGTATTTAAAACTGTTATTCCATGTTTAAGTGCTAAACCACTTCTTGGTCTTACTTGAGCTTCAGTATTTTTTGGAAGTTCTATTTTAATTCCTGTACTAATTAATGCACTTTCTCCTGGATTAACCTTTAAATTTTCTATTGAGTATAAATCTAATCCAGCATCACCTTCATTAGCATAGCTTGGTAATTTTGCTTTTTCACTTATTTTTTCAACTTTAAGTTTGTAATCTGACATATAATCTTCTCCTATAGTACATTTATATTTATTAAAATTATATCATAAATAATCAAAAGAAATATTCATATAAATTAAAAAATCCTCATTTGTGAGGATTTTTTAATTAATTAGGTATAATATCTTTTTTCTTATTTATTACATATATTGTTTCTTCTTTTAAATAATTTGATATATTAACTTCATTCCATCTTACATAACATGGCTTTTCATATATACTTTTATCAATTATTTCTATTATTCTATAATTCCCATTTTCTATGTTTTTAAACTCAGCCTTCCCCTCTTTATTACTATATATAGTTGCCTCCAAATTTGGTGAAACTCCATTAATTCTATAAAGATTAATCTTCACTCCACTAATTGGCTCTCCATCTAAACTATTCATCATAGTGTATACAATTATTTTCCCCTTGGTTTTTCCCTTTGGTTTATGCGTTAAAACACGCTTATTTCTTTCTCTATTCTTTTCAACTCCCAAATAAAAAACCCCCTAAATTAAGTGTACAATACACCTTATGATTTAAGAGGTAATTTTGTTACTATTCTTTTATTATTTTTAAAGTTTCTTCAATTGATAAGGGTTTATAGAAATAATATCCTTGTATAGTATCACAACTTATTCCCTTTAAAAATTCATACTGGCTATTATATTCTACGCCTTCTGCAACTATATCTAGATTAAAGTAATGAGATAATTCTATAAGTTTCTCTATTATATATTCACTTCTCTTATCTTTTCCTATATAATCAATAAAACTTTTATCTATTTTAATAGCATCAATAGGTAAATCTCTTAAGTAACTAAATGATGAATATCCTGTTCCAAAATCATCAAGTGCAACAGTTATCCCTAATTTTTTTATATCACTTAATAATTTAAAATTTTTAGTTATTGAGTTCATCATTGTACTTTCAGTAATTTCAAATTCAATATTTTCAGCTGAAACTCCATACTTTTCTAAATTATCTTCTATAATTTTAACTATTTCATTATCTCTAAGTTGAATTGGTGATATATTTATTGCAACCTTTATAGGATATTCTGATATATCGTTAATTTTTCTACAAATTTTTATAGCATCTTCTATGATAAATTTTCCAATATCTATTATATCTCCACTTTTCTCTGCTAAAGTTATAAATTCATAAGGTGATACATAACCAAGTTCTTTATTGTTCCACCTAATTAAATATTCAACACCTTCAATCTTTTTAGATAAAGTATTTACTTTAGGCTGAAGCAACCCGTATAGTTCATTTCTTTCTAATGCCTTTTTTAACTCATCTGTTATTTTTAAATTTCTTTTTATTGTATTTTCTATTTCTTTATCAAAAAATCTTATTTGATTCTTTCCTAAACTTTTTGCATTATACATTGCTATATCAGCTTTTTTAAGAAGTGTTTTTAAATCTGTACCATCATCTCTCAAAAAGCTAACACCTATACTTATAGTACAATATACATCTACAGTATCAACTCTTATAGGTTTATCAAACATTTTAACTATTTTTTTTAGATAGTCTTCTAGCTCTTTTTTTGAATTATACCCATCTATTGATACTACAAATTCATCACCTTCAAATCTCGCTAAAAAGCCTTTTTTGTATAGTTCTTTTTTAATAACTACACAAAATTGTTTTAATAATTCATCACCTAAGTCGTGTCCATAATTATCATTAACATCCTTTAAGTTATCTAAATCTATACATGCTATAGCAAGATTTTTATTTTCTAATAGATAATTTTCTATTTTACTTTTTGTGTATTTCTCAAAAAGCCTTCTATTAGGTTGGTTTGTAATTTTATCATAATAATTCATATAATAAATTTTTTCTTCTTTTTCTTTTCTATCGCTTACATCACTTAGTGATCCATAAATAATTTGTTTTCCTTCCTCATTGTAGACCATTCCTCTAAGCCTGATCCATGAAATTCCTCTTACAGATCTCATCCTAAATTCACATTCATAATATTCTTCATTACCTTCAATACAAATCTTATAAACATCTAAAATCTTTTCTCTATCTTCTCTTATAATATTACATAAAAAATCTTCTAATGTTACATTTAAGGACTTAGATTTCACTACATATAAAATACTATGAAGATTCCCCTCTAGCTTAATGCTGTTATCTTCTATATTCCATTGAAACATTATATCCTTAGTTCCCTTTAATGCAAGTCTATAATTTTTTTCACTTTCCCTAAGTAAGCTTTCTTGTTTCTTTTTATATATTAAATCAAAAGCAGTTCCGTACATTGTATATTTTCCATCAACCCATTCTCTAGAACCTTTTACTTCTATCGGAATTATTCTACCCTCTTTAGAAATCACATCAAAATCCACAACAAAATTCCCAGTCTTTCCTGATTTAATAAAATTATAAAAAGTCTCTCTTACTTCCTGTCTATGTTTTTCAACTATGTATTTTTCAAATTTTTCATAAGTATCTATAATCTCATCTGTTTTAAGTAATTCCCTAGCCCTACTTGATATATATAAAGAATTGTCTTCATATAATTCCCATACAACTCCATTAAGACCTTTTATAGCACGTTTATAACGTAATTTATTTATATTAGATTCTTCATTAATTTTGTTTAATTCCCTTTGTTTTAAACTTCTTTGTTTTAATACAAAGTATAAAGCTAATACACAGGCAACTATTACCTTATCTTTCATATCATTTGTTATTATTAAAAGCGTTAAAATTATAGATATAACAATAATATCTAATATTTTAAAATTAATATTTATAGAAAGTCCCTTTCTCCCCATTCCTTCACCCCATAGAATTAATTATTCCCACAAAATTATATTACCATATATATCCTAGATAAACTATAAAATTCTACATTTTTTTCATCTTTTAACTTCTTATAACAAAAAAAGGCAACCTTTCTAGCTGCCCTTTTATTATATATTAAATTATTTTTTGTTTTTTACTAGTTTATTTAAAATTAAGTTTAATATAACTCCAACAATTGCAGCAAGACTTAATCCTGAAATTGTTACTGTATTTGTTACTTTAATTGCTATCATAAATCCAAAGTTTTTATAAAGAATAGGATTTATATTTGGTGCTATTAATCCAACGAATATAATTGTTGACATAAGAATTATATTTTTAGCATTAAACTTTACTTTTTCATTTTTTATTGTTTTAGCCCCAACTAAAGTTATCATAGTGAATAACATTAAACTTATTCCACCCATAACTGGTTCTGGTATAGTTCTAATTGCAGTTCCAAATTTAGCTATGAAGCTAAGTAATATAGCAATTACTGCTGTAATTCTAAGTATTGATGGATCATAATTTTTAGTTACTGCTAAAACTCCTGTATTTTCACCATAAGTAGTATTTGCAGGTCCACCTAATAATGATGCTGTTATAGTAGCTATCCCATCTCCAAGTAATGTTCTATTTAATCCTGGATCTTCTATAAAGTTTTTCCCAACTACTGTTCCGTTTGTAGTTATATCTCCAACATGCTCCATAAATACTGCAAGAACAACTGGTGCTATAATCATTACTGCTCCTATATCAAACTTTGGTAATGTAAAGTTTGGTATAGCTAAAAGCGGTGCTTTACTTATCTCTACAACATCTACTTGTCCCATTGCTAATGCACATATATATCCAACAAAAACTCCTACAAGAATTGCTATTTGTTTAGTAAATCCTCTTCCAAATTGTTTAATTAAAAGTGTTGTTCCAAGTGTTATTAAAGCTAACATTATATTTTTATTTGCCATATTAAATGCTGTTGGTATTAAGTTTAATCCTATTACCATTATCATAGGTCCTACAACTTCAGCTGGAAGTACTTTTTTTATTTTATCTACTCCTATTTTTTTTACTAAAAATGAAGTAATTACATATATTAATCCAGCTACAAACATTCCGCCTTGAGCATATCTTAAGTCTCCATATTCTAGACCAACAGCTTGTATTACTGCAATGAATGCAAATGATGATCCTAAAAATACTGGAACTTTTCCTTTAGTACATATGTGGAACATTAATGTTCCAACTCCAGCTGTAAATAGTGCTACTGATAAGTCTAGTCCTGTTAGCATTGGTACTAATACTGTAGCCCCAAACATAGCTATAAGATGTTGAAGTGCAAGCACAACTCTTACTGCCTTCGTTTTAAACGTTCTTTCTTCTCTTAATTCACATGTTTCAAATAATTGCATAAATTTATCACTCCTACATTTTAGTAAGGAGAAATTTATTAAACTTCTCCCCTTGTCAGCCTCGCTGGACTGCTTTTAAAAGGTATAAAAAAAACTTCTTACAAAAGTAAGAAGTTATTGCACACTAAGAAAGATTTATAGAGAAATACTCTATAAATAATATTTTTCTAAAACTTCTTACTAGCCTCTCTGGACCAATTTAAAGATTGTTTTCTTGAATTATAGCACACTTATTAAAAAAATATCAATATTTTTTTATATAAAAAGAATATTTTTTCATTGTTTAAAGGAAACTAATAATATTGATTTTTGAAGAGGTGATTTTATGTTAAAAAAATTGTTTATATTTTCTATGATTTTATTCACTCTCCCTTTTAATATATTGTATGCGTATGCAGGAGATGAAGATTCTTTAGAAAACTCAGATAACAAAGAAAAAATTGTATACTTAACCTTCGATGATGCTCCATCAAAAACTGTTTTTAAAGATATTTTAGATATATTAAAAAAAGAAGATGTTAGAGCTACTTTTTTTGTAATAGGCAATCAAGTCAAAGGTAATGAAGAAATTTTAAAACGAGCTTATGATGAAGGAAACTCTATCGGTTTACATAGTTTTACTCATGAAAAGAAAAATCTTTACACTTCAAATGAGAAATTTTTAGATGAAATGCTTACAACTCAAAAAGCTATAGAAGATGTTATAGGTTGCTCTCCAAAAATTTTAAGATTCCCATTTGGAGCAAATAATAGCTTTTATAAATTAAAAAAAGATTTAGTAAAACTTCTACATGATAATGATTTAAGAATTTACGATTGGAATGCAGATAGTGGAGATGGGCTTAATCCTCACTTATCACCAAGCAGAATTTTAAAAAATTCTAAAAGTGATAAAGATACCGTTGTTTTATTAATGCATGCATCTCCTCTTCATAAAAATACAGCTAAAGCACTTCCTGATATAATAGCTTACTATAAAGCAAAGGGATATACATTTAAAACAATAGATTGTAAAACCCCTGAAGTTTTTAAATATATAAAATAAAAATAAAGAGTATATATCAAACTGAACTTTGATATATACTCTCTATTTTTCACATTACATAATTTCCATTTCAAATTTTTTTGAAAACATATCCTTAATCTTGTCAAATTCATACGGCTTACTATAATAATAACCTTGAATTGTATCACAATGTACACTTTTTAAATATAATACTTGCTCTTTATTTTCAACGCCTTCAGCAACTACTGTGATACCTAAACTATGAGATAATGATATAATACTCTCAACAATACATCTACTTTTTATATTTTCTGTAACGTCATCAATAAAGCTTTTATCTATCTTAAGAACATCAACAGGTAAATTTTTTAAATAACTAAAGGATGAATAACCAGTACCAAAATCATCTAATGCAATACTAGCACCTAATTCCTTTATCTTATTTAATGTTTTTATATTTTTATTAGCTTCTTTCATTAATACGCTTTCCGTTATTTCTACTTCAATATAATTTAAAGGTACATCATATTTTTTTGAAAGTTCTTTAAAATCCTTAAATACAGCACTATATCTTAATTGTAATTCTGATAAATTAACCGCTATTCTAAAATCTTTTCTACCTTCATTAATTAATTCTTTAGCTTTTTTAAATACTTCTTCTAATACAAACTTACCTATTGGTACTATTAGTCTAGTAGCCTCTGCAACAGGGATCATTTCCGATGGATATACAATGCCAAGTTCTTTACTTTCCCACCTAAGAAGTGCTTCCATACCATGCATCCTATAATCTTTTAAGGATATTTTAGGTTGAAATACTACAAATAATTCATTATTAACTAATGCAGATTTTAAATATCTTTTTAAATTATATAATCTAGTAACTTCTAAAGAAATACTATTATCAAAAAAACTATAACAGTTCTTACCATTTTGTTTACTTAAATGCATTGCAGCATCTGCCGACTTTAAGAGAACATTAAAATCATCTCCATTATGAGGGCACAATGCTATACCAATGCTTGCTGTTATATATATTTTTTCATCATATACAGAAAATGGTTCTTCCATTATCTTAAGTATATCAGTGCTAAATTTTTTTATACTATCTATATCTTTAAATTTATCCTTAAAGATTATAAATTCATCACCATTATATCTACCCAATAAATCATTCTCATTTACAATCTTTTTAAGTCTTTTTGCTACTAATTTTAATAACTTGTCCCCAACTCTATAGTTAAACATTTCATTTATAACGTTAAAGTTATCTATATCTATTGCTATTAAAGCAGTTATATCATTCATTTTACTATAATTATTTTTCAAAACATTCCCAACTTTTTCTTTTATATAATACTTATTAGGAAGTCCCGTCTCTATATCATATAAAAATACTTTAACATCTTTTTCTTTAAATATTTTATTAGTTATTAATTTATCATTCGTTCTCATAGTGTCTACCTTCAAGCCATAAGTTATTAATCTTCTTTATTTAAGCTCTCCTCTTTTCTTTTTTTGTCGTTTATTAATGTAACTACCAATGCAGTTGTAGCTGCCATTAGAATAGCTAATTTACTTTTCTTCTTAAAACTCATTAATACCCACCTCTTTTTTTATACATCTTTTTTTCTATATTATACCCCATAAATTAACTTCTATTCCATAAATAATTGTTAAATTTTAATTAGAATCGCAACCAATTATTCTAACCAATTCAATTCTATTTACTCTCTTGAATTCATTTCTTTTTTAGTTAACATTTATATTTCCCAAACTTATTTTACTTGAAAAACAAAAGAGTGTCGACTTTGTCGACACTCTGAAGCATTTTATTTATTATAAAATACTTATAGTCTTCTTATAATTTATTACATGAAAATATCATAGTTTTTAGAAGTTTATAATACTTCTAAGCTAGGATATTTTTATACTTTTTTGTATTAAAGATTATCAATCAATACCTCTAATCCATAATGATCAGATACTATATCTTTATTCACATTATTGAATATAATTTTACTTTCCAAAACATTAGCTTTTCTGTTTGTAAATATTATATCTATTCTTAGATCATCTACATTATCATTCCATCCATCTATTTTTTCTCTGACTGTTATTCCTGAATCTTTTATCTTTGATATTTCATAGGTATCTATTAACCCTTTGCTTTTAATAAAATCATATCCTTCATTTCTTATTAATGCATTATTATTAAAATCACCCATCAAAAATGAAACTTCATTTCCCTCTTTAGCCTTATTACACAACTCATTAACTTGATATTCAAAAGATTCATCACAATCATTCCACCAACCTAAATGACATGAATAAAAATCTATAGTTTTATTATTAATCTCTATTACCGCTTTAACTATCTTTCTTGATTTCCAATAATCTATGCTCTTATTTTTAGTTATATAAAAACTTTCTTTTTCTAAAATGTCATGTCTTGATAAAATAGCTAATCCTTCCTCATATTTATCATATCCAATATGTGAAAAGTCCCATACTAAATTATAATTATATCCGCCAAATTTTTTTATTTCATTTATTAAAATTACTGCATAATTATCTATTCTTATATTATCAAATATTATATCTAAATCTGTGCTTTGACTTACTTCTTGTAATGCTATAACATCATACTTCTTTTCTACTATTACTTTTGCTAGATATTTTATTTTTTCTATTTGATGTGTTTCTTGCCACGAATGACAATTTAATGTAAGTAATTTCATAATTTATTAGACTCCTAAGATATCTTGTATATTTGATTTTAATATATCAGCCTTAGGTCCATAAATTGCTTGTACTCCTTTATCTTTTATAACAAGACCGATTGCTCCATTTGATTTCCATGACTTTTCATCTCCAACTAATTGTATATCTTTAACTGTAACACGAAGGCGAGTCATACAAGCATCCACATCTACTATATTGTCTTTACCTCCTAGTAGTGCAATTGCTTCTTTTGCAATAGCATCCTCAACTCCATTTGAAATACCTTTAGAATTAATCTTACCTTCTTCTCCATCTTCAATATAATTTCCTGCACGTCCTGGTGTTGCTATATTGAATTTCTTTATTAATATACTCATTATTCCAAAGTTTGCAAAGAAGAATGCCACTGCTACTAATAAAAAGTTTATTACATCTCCAAGAAGTCCAGCATTAATCATAAGTGGTATACGAGTTATTAATTCAATGAAACCAAAAGCATGTACTCTTAAATTTAGTATATCAGCCATAGCAAAACCTATACCTGCAATAATTGAGTAAACTACATAAAGTATTGGTGATACAAACATAAACATAAATTCTAAAGGTTCTGTTACCCCAGTTAAGAATACTGCAATTGCAGCCGAGAAGAACATAGTTTTATATTTTTTCTTTTTATCTGGATCAACATTCTTATACATAGCAAAAGCTACACCTATTAATGAAGCACTTGATAATATTACTTGTCCTGCTTTAAAACGTGCTGGTGTAATGCTAGCAAATAAATTATTGTATGCTGCCATATCTCCAGCTTGTTTTAAGTTATTTAAATCAGTTATCCAAGCAAGCCATAATGGATCTTGTCCTGCTACCACTGAACCAGCAGTTGCTCCTGTAAGTACATTATACACTCCACCAAATTCTGTATAATTCATAGGTATAGTTAACATATGATGTAATCCAAATGGTAATAGTAAGCGTTCTAATGAACCATATAAAAATGGTGCAATTACTGGTGCTGTATCTTTTGATTCAGCAATCCATTCACCAAATTGATTTAATCCATATTGTGCAAATGGCCATACAAAAGATAATATTAAAGCTGCAATTGATGATCCTAATATAACTACAAATGGAACGAAACGTTTACCATTGAAGAATGATAAAGAATTTGGTAACTTATCATAATTATAATACTTATTATATAAAGCTGCTCCTAAGAAACCTGAAATAATACCAATAAATACTCCCATATTTAGAGCTGGTGCTCCTAGAACTGATACGAAATAATCTCCGACTACTAATTCTTGCCCTGTAAATGATTCAACCATAGTAGTTGTAGTGCTAGTTAACATATCAGAAGTAACTCCAAAAATTACACCTGTTATTCTATTAGTTAAGATAAATGCTAATGCCGCTGCAAATGCTCCTCCTGCACGCTCTTTAGCCCAAGAACCACCAATAGCTATTGCAAATAGTAAATTAAGATTACCGATTATTGCCCATCCTATATCTTCCATTACCTTTGCAAAAGTCTTTATGAAATCAACATCAACATATATTCCTATAACCTTACCTATTGAAATCATAAGCCCAGCAGCTGGCATAACTGCAACTACGACCATTAGTGCCTTACCAAACTTTTGCCAAAAATCGAAAGAACAAAATTTAAATTTCTTCATACCCTTTAACCCCCACATTTATTTAAATAATTTTATAAACCCTACATTCATAAGGCTTCATTTTAAACCTTGTTATTTCATCATGCTTTTCAACCTCATAGTTATTTAAAACTAAATTCTCATATTTTAGTTTTTCTTCTTTATGATTGTATTCTCTTTTATCTTCAGATAAGTTTGCCATAATAATGTACTTTTCATCTCCAAGAGTTCTTTTATATGAAAATATTTTTTCATCATCTTCTAGAATTAAATCATAGTTACCGTATATTAGTGTTTCATTAGTTTTTCTAAGTTTTATAAGTTTCTTATAGAAAGATAAAATAGAATTTTCATCTTTTTCTTCATTAGCTACATTTATAAATTTATAATTGTTATTAACTTTTATCCATGGAATTCCATCAGTAAAGCCTGCATTTTTACTTGAATCCCATTGCATTGGAGTACGTGAATTATCCCTTGAAGTTGCAAATACTTCATTCATAGCCTCTTGTTCTAATGCTCCATTTTTAATTTTTTCATTATAAGCATTTATACACTTTACATCCTTATAATCATCTATACTATCAAACTTTACATTAGTCATTCCTATTTCTTGACCTTGATAAATAAATGGAGTTCCTTGTTGAAGGAAATATACTGCTGCAAAAGCTGTTGCACACTCTCTTAAGTACTCTTTATCATTTCCCCAAGTTGAAACAACTCTTGGGATATCATGATTTTCTATAAATAATGCATTCCACCCCTTACCTTCTAATCCCTTTTGCCATCTTGTTAATACATCTTTATATGCTTTAACATTAAACTCTCTATCTACTTCATAGTCCCAAAGATGTAGATGTTCAAACTGGAAGACCATATTAAACTTTCCTTTATCTTCTGACACCCATTCTTCTGCTTCCTCTGCATTTACACCATTTGCTTCACCAACAGTCATTATATTGTATTTTGAAAAAGTTTCTTCTTTTAATTCTTGCAAATAGTCATGTATTCCATTAACATTCATGTGCTTATCAAATGATTCTACATACTTTAAGCCATTAGGATTATCCATATCCTTAAGACCTTCTTCTTTCTTTATATGGCTAATTGCATCAACTCTAAATCCATCTATTCCCTTATCAAGCCACCAATTAATCATTTTATAAACTTCTTTTCTCATATCTTCATTTTCCCAATTTAAATCTGGCTGTTTTTTAGTAAATAAATGAAGATAGTACTGCTCACGCTCATCACAATATTCCCAAGCTGAACCTTTAAATATACTTTCCCAATTGTTTGGCTCCATACCATCCTTAGGATCTCTCCATATATACCAATCTCTCTTTGGATTATCCCTAGACGACTTTGATTCAATAAACCATTCATGCTCATCACTTGTATGATTTATAACTAAATCAATTATAAGCTTCATTCCTCTATTATGAACTTCATTAAGTAACATATCGAAATCTTTCATACTACCAAACTCATCAAGAATATCTTTATAATCACTTATATCATAACCATTATCATCATTTGGTGATTTATACATAGGACATATCCATATAACGTCTATTCCCAAATCTTTTATATAATCTAGCTTTGATATTATTCCTTGAAGATCTCCTATACCATCTCCATTTGAATCTTTAAAACTTTTAGGATATATTTGATATCCAACCAATTCCTTCCACCATGCTCTATTCATATCAATTCATTACCTTTCATAATTAAATATTTATATTTTAGGCAAACGTTTGCCCAAATACCAAAAATATTAATTCTAATTTAATTTTAAATTAGAATTAATACTTTACTACTTCCTTGCAAATCCCTTTCCATAATTTGTTAAATATATAATATCAAACTTTTTCAATCTTATCAAAAGTTATATAAGGCAGTTTTCTCCATAAATTCTATTTATACCTCATCTGCACTCTTTTATACTCACTTTTTCATGCAAACGTTTGCCTTATTTGCATAAATTTATGTATACTATCTTTAATATAGTATACATAAATTTATCTTTCTATAAAATTAGTATCAACTACATAATGATTTATTTTTTCTAAATTTTCTTTATTTAAAGTTCTTATAAGTAGTCTAGTTGCTTGATATCCAAGTTCTGTAGCATTTATATCTATTGATGATATTGGTGGATTTTGATATTTTGCCATGGGAGTATTATTAAATCCTATAAGCTTTATTCCATTAACATTATTTTTAGTTAAAAACTTATTTGCTCCAAATGCTAAAAGATCTTCAGTTGTTACAACAATACTTGGATGTGATTTTGACATTATTTCTTTCATTGCTTCATATCCACATTCTTCAGTAAAATCCGTTGTCTCAACAATTATATCATCACTATAAGGGACATTATTTACTTTTAATGCTTCTTTAAATCCACTTAATCTATCTTTAGACACATTGCAATCTTTTTTAGCTCCTATAAAAGCTATATTTTTTTACCTTCTAATATAAATTTATTTACTACACTATACATAGCATTAAAATTATCATTATCTACCCACAATATATCTTTATCATAATCCGGTCTACCTACAACTACAAAAGGAAATCTTATTTCTTTAAGATATTTTATGCACTTATCATTTTCTCTTGCAGTAAGTAAACATATACCATCTAATAAGTTGCTTGATGCAAATTCTTTAACACTTCTTAATTCATCATCTTCATTTTTACTAAAAGCATACATTATGTAATATCCATTCTCTTCTGCTCCAATGCTCATACCTCTCATTGCTTCCACAAAGAATGGATTTGAAAACAAATCTTCTGCTTCATTTGGAAGTACAACTCCAATTATTCTAGTTTTATTACTTACAAGCCCTCTCGCCATAGCATTTGGTGTATAATTTAATTTTTTTATTGCCTTATTTACCTTTAATTTTGTTTCCTCACTTATCTTAGGACTGTCTGCTATAACTCTTGAAACAGTAGATGGAGCCACATTTGCTTCTTTTGCTACATCCTTTATTGTAACTTTCACTACCTCAACTCCCCTTTAAACTTTTAGTTAAAATATACCATAGTTCTTATAATTTTTCTATATTCTCTCTTGTATTCTTATTTTTTTAAATTAACTTAATCATTCGTTACTATTACTACAATCTATTGTTCTGCCAAATATTTTCTGTTTAAAAAAATTTAATCAATTTATATCTCGTTTAAAATATATATTATTTTACTTACATATCTGGTAAACCTTAGATATATTTCAATGCTTTATTTATATTTTGCCATAAATTATTACATCTTTTTATAAATCTTATGGTTAAATATAGGTTTATAAATCCAATATTTATCTTTATAATATAAATTGATTAACATTAAATAGATAATTTTAACTTGGAGGAATATTGATGAAGAAAATATACTTAGCTAGCCCTTTTTTTAACGATGTTGAACTTGATAGAATGAAAAGTGTTCTTAAAGTTTTAAGAGAAGAAAAAGGATTTGAGGTTTTTGCGCCCTATGAACTAAAAAGCGAATTAGAATTTGGTTCATTAGAATGGAGACATGAGACTTTTAAAGCCGATACTGAGAATATAAAGAATGCTGATATTATTGTTGCTATTATAAGTAATGGTAATTATTCTGATAGCGGAACTGCATGGGAGTGTGGATATTCATATGCTATAGGAAAGCCTGTTGTTATTGTTAACTTAACAGAAAATCCAGTAAACTTAATGATAAGTGATAGTTTACATGCTTATATAGATTCTATAGACGCACTTAGAGCTTATGATTTTGAATCATTAGAAACAAGTAATTATATAGGAAAAGTATTCTAAAAAAAAATACACCACTTAAATTTAAGTGGCGTCAGCCTGTAGACAAAAGGACTTTTTCATAAAAGAAAAAGTCTTTTTATGATTTATATACTTAATTTGGAAATTGAACAGTATAAGATTTGCATAAACAAATCTATAATCGGTAATGAAAAATTCCTTCTATTCCTTTTCCAAAGTCTATTTGCTATCTTTTTTAAATTCATGTATGCGAAAATAAACGTGGTCTCAAATTTAATTTTTACCAAGCTTCTTAAGTGATTAAATGGTATAAATTTATTATCATCACAAGCTGTATGTGCTAAATATGCAAAGCACTTTTACTTTTAATTCTTTTTTAAATGTTTATTACCATGTTTCTTTCTACCTTCATCAATCTCGTCATTTAGCTTGTGTTGATATTTTTTAGCTTCAACTTATACCCTTACTTTTTTACTTATTTTTATTAACACTAGCTTTTATATGTGTTGAATATATATATTTGCTCTGGAGCGATAAGCCCATTTTCTTCAGCAATCTCTAATATCTTAATGAATATATTATCAAATAAAGATGTACCTCTAAACCTTCTTTCATAATTTTTACTGAAACTTGAAATTGAATTCATTTCTCTTTTAGTTAACATTTATATCACCCAAACTTATTTTACTTGAAAAACAAAAGAGTGTCGACTTTGTCGACACTCTAAGTAGTATTTTATATAAAATACTACTTCTTTTAACTATTTAAACTGATTTACATCCTCATTATAAGAGAATCCACCTTTTTCTAATGAGCTTTCTAATACATTCATATCAATATCCATATCTTCACATAAATTTTCTAGACTTGAATAATAGTCTCTAAGTTTTAAGTTTATTATACTTACTAATATATTAGGATCCATATCTTTTATATCTTCTGTAGTCATAAAATATCACTTCTCTTTCTTCTATAAGTTAGAATAACTTATTAGTTGTATATTATTATTTTTTATATATTCTTTTATTTCTTCTGATGTTAAAACTTCAAGTTCAGCTTCTCTCATCACATTATAAGAAGAAATTTTTTTAAGTTCTTCGCATGCATTTGACGGATGAGCCATAAGTTCTATTACATTATACAGTCCTTTAAGATTTTCTAATCTATTTATTAAATAATCTACTGAAATATTTCCTTCATAAAATGTACTATCAAAAAAATCTGGACATAAAACATTATTTTCTTCCACAACATGTCTTTTTTCATTTATTGGACATCTCATAGGCACATTTAATTCTTTTGCAAGATTAATTACTAATTTAAATACATCATCGTTAAATGAATAAAAATGATGATGTGAATCTATATGATTAATTTTCATATTAGTCTTTTTAAACTTCTCAATTTGGGCTCTTAATTCTTTTTCTAATTCAGAAAGTTTTATATTAGATGGAATAAGCTCTGGCTTTCTATAAAAGTTCCCATTTTCATCACAAATACTGCTTACTTCACTTTGAGGTAAAACTGGTTTGCCACAAGTCATATTTAAGTGTATTCCCATTTCATTTATACCTTTACTTTTTGCAATATTTATCGCTTCTTCAAAAAATGGCATATTAGTCATTGCAGATGTATCTGTTAGTATTCCATTTTTCATACATTTTATTATACCTTCTGAAACCCCTCTTGTTAATCCAAAATCATCTCCGTTAATTATTAACTTCAATTAAGTCATCTCCCTTTACCATATTGTTGCTTATTTATTTAAATAATTTATTTCTCTTACATTATAACATCATTTAATTATATTCTCAGTTTTTTATTTTCTTAAATTCTAAATTAAATTCATCATTTTCAATCGTAATAATTGCAAAACTAATTTTATTGTCATAAGATAGTCCAAGTGAACCTGGATTTATCATTATCTTGCCATCATAAAATGATAAATAACATTGATAGTGAGTGTGACCAAATAATACATAATCCCATTCCCCTTCATAATCAGTTAAAAACTCCATTAAATTTCTTTCATTATATAACACTGGAATGTCTTTATTACTATTTTTTCTACTATGAACCATAAGAAACTTTTTATCAAAGCATTCAAAAACTCTACTTAATGGAATTCCGTTTAAAAAGTCTATATCATCTTTTGTTAAATCATCCTTTAAAAATTCTAATTCTTTATCATGATTTCCACATACATTTATAAATCTTTTATCCTTTTTTATTATTCTAAGGGCTTCAATTGGATTAAGCCCTCCTAGGATATCGCCTAAGTTTAAAACAGTTTCTATTTTTTCTTTATCTATATAATTAATAAAATAATCTAATGCTTTTAAATTCCCATGTAAATCAGATATAACAGCTATCTTCATTATATTCCCTTCTTTCATATCTAAGATACTTATATTATATCAATTAAATTTATGATTATTATAAATCCTTTTTCCATTTTTAACTACTTTTTAAATATAATTTATTTAACAATTAAAACCTCATTATATTTATCCATTATTTGTATACTTTTTATTATTTTTCTAGTACAATGAATATGCATACTATTTTAATTATGGAGGGTTTTATGAGACTAATTGCAACAGATTTAGATGGTACTTTATTAAATTCAAATCATAAAATAAGTAAAGAAAATATACTTGCTATATTAAATGCACAAAAAAAAGGGGTAGACGTAATAATTTCAACTGGAAGAACTTATAAAAATGTATTAAATTTACTTAAAGATACTGGAATTAAAGCCCCATATATAATTTCAAATAATGGTTCTCAAATACATAACTGTACTGGGAATACATTAAAAACTTTTACGCTATCAAAAGATTGTCTAAAAAAAATACTACCATATCTTCACTATAGCAATTATTATTATTCTATTTCGACTAGTAACTGTATGCTTGAAGCTGGTCGTGATAAACTAATTTATGATTTTTTTAGAGCAAAAGAAAAAAATCCAAGCTTAATTGAAGCTGATTTAGATAATCTTCTTCATATTTTCTATGAATCACAAAATGGTATTAAGGTTAAAGAAGTTAAAAATTTAGAAGATATATATTCAATGGATTGTTATAACGTATCTGTTATATCTTTTGATAATGATATTCTTCTATCTGGTAGAGCTGCACTTAAAGATATGGCTGGCATTACAATTGTTTCATCTGCTAAAAATAATTTTGAAATATTAAATAGTGAGTCTTCTAAAGGAAATGCAGTTGAATTTATTGCGAATTCCTTAAATATACCTTTAGATGATGTTATGGCAATTGGAGATAATTTTAACGATATTTCTATGTTTGAGAAAGTTAAATATAGTGTTGCCATGGGAAATGCAGAAGAAGATGTTAAGAAGGTATGTAAATTTATCACTCTAGAAAATGATGATAATGGTGTAGCCCACGCTATAAACGAGCATCTAAAAAATCTTGCATAAATTATTATAAAAAAAGGAGCATATTTTTTATGCTCCTTTAAAATTATTCTTCATCATAAAAATCTAAGTAAGAATGCTTAACGCCTTTCTTTTCCCATCCTAGTATAGAATCCATACATACATTTTCTGCTGCTTTAAATATTGATTTATCAACACCACTAAAGTTTTCTTTAAGATTTTTTATTAATTCTTTTATTTCAAATCTCTTATTACCAACTTTCTTAGCTGCAACCATACATGCACAGTTTAATGGCCATATACCACTATAATTAATAAATCTCTTTATGTACTCTTCCTCTATTAAATACATTGGTCTTATAAGTTCAAGTCCTTCAAAGTTAGCAGATTTAAGTTTTGGAAGCATTGTCTTAAAGTTACCTGCGTATAGAATATTTAAAAGAGTTGTTTCTATTACATCATTGTAATGATGTCCTAATGCTAACTTATTACATCCAAGTTCTTGTGCTTTAGCATAAAGAGAACCTCTTCTCATTCTAGCACAAAGGTAACATGGATAATCACTAGCTTTTTCATCTATAACTTTAAATATTCCTGACTCATAAAGATGTATTGGTATATTTAAGTGTTTACAATTTTCTATTAATAATTCTCTTATTTGCTCATGATAACCTGGATCCATTGCTATAAATTCTAAATCAAATTTTATTTGGCCGTGCTTTTGAAGTTCTTGGAATAATTTTGCCATTAGCATAGAATCTTTTCCGCCAGATATTGCTACTGCAATCTTATCTCCTTCTTCAATTAAATTATATTGCTTTACAGCCTTTATAAACTTAGTCCATATAGGTTTTCTATATCTTTTAACTATACTTCTTTCAATTTCTTCTAAAGGCTTTCTATCTTCTTCTGGTATAAGTCTTTGACAACCTTGTCCTGCTATACTACTCATTTTATCACCTCATTCATTTGACTATTATATCATTTTTTTATGTAAATTTAAAAGAGGCTTTTAAAAGAAAAGCCTCCTCATTTTAATAATTATATGTTTTTTTATTTTCACATATATTAACTTCTAAAGATTCTCCCTCAAACATCTTTTTATAGGAACATAAAAACTCATTTAACTCATTATCATTTAAGTCAATATTTTTATCACTTATTATAGTTACTATATTTTTATCTAATAGAATCTTTATTTTATTTGTTTCATTTTCTATAAAATATTCTTCCACAGTTTTCCCAATTAATTTGTTATTATATTTTTCTTTAAAAGATATTTTCTTTCTAACTTTTTCGTAATTTTCGGCTTTATCGTTTAAATCTAAATTTACACCCATTTGTTTTAAACTATCTTCCATTGATGAAGGATCAAAACCATATCTCTCCATTATTTTCTTTTGTATTTCAAACAGCTTCTTTTCTGAAATATTATTTTTTGCCATATATTCTGATAAATTTTTAGAGAAATCACTAAAGCTCATTTCACCAGTTTGAGTTTTATAAAATAAATCATACATATAACTTTCGAATTTATCTATATCTTTTTCATTCACTCTATTTTTTATTTCATTAAAATCAATTATTCTATCGTCACCCATATTTTTCTAACTCCTCTCCTAACTTTATGTTCCCTTATCGATATTATATAACAAATTACTTAATCAAAAAAGTAATATTCTATTAAGTAAACTTAAGCTTTAATTAATAATTAAAAGACTATATAGAAATTTACTAATCTATATAGCCTTTAGTATTTTATAATTTAAATTATTTTATTAAAATTTAAAAATCTTCTTTATTGTACTTTTACTTTCTTAGTTACGCACCTATATAAGTTCCATTGACCATAAAGTCCTATTAAGTATATTAAAATATTAGCATTTATAAGTGCTGGGACTATACCAACTATTAAAGATAAAGAACCTATTAATATAGGTAAAAAGCTAGCATTATATCTATCACATATGTTTTTATACATATATATTGAGTATACAGTATATATTACCATAGAAATATTTCTTATCATTCCAGTAAAAATCATTGCCAAAACAAAAGGAATTATAAATAACATATTTCCTTTTCCAAGTTTTATAGTCATATATGCATTTCCAATCGGAATCCAAGCAAGCCATGGTTTATCGTCACCTTCAGCTTTTGCTACATTATATAACGCTAATGATGTAATAATATAATTTATTATTGTACATACTGTTATTAACAATAATATGCCTGAAAATATAGCAACCCTATTATTTAAAATATCCACATAAAACCCCTCCATTTATATATCGAATTAGTATTTATATTACCATACAACTACTATTTTTGTCTTTATTTTGGTAATACTTTTTCTATTTTATGAATTTCTTGAATATTTTTTAAGAATAACTCTTATTTATATGTACAAAATAATTAGTATAGTAAGGAGGTATGTATTATGACTCATAAAAAACATAAAAAAACTTGCTCAAACTCTTGCCCAAATTGTACATGTCATTCATCAAAGGAACCAAATGACGGAACTTTCATAGAGAAAAATCCACATGATAGTTTTTCCGCAGAAGGAACTGTTAGATATGGTGAAGAAACCGATGTAGATGATATATAAAAAGTAAAGGTAATCTATATTTTATAGATTACCTTTACTTTTACTTAGATGATAGTGCTATATTTACTCCAATAAAAGCATAAACAAATGCTTTTACTAAATTAAATTTAGATGTAATTTTATTATTTTTATTAAATATTTTTTCTTTTATTTTATAAGAAAAAATCGATATTAGAGTGAATATCAAAAAGGCTTGCACCATAAATATTACTCCTAGTATCATCATTTGCACTGTTACATTCATTCCATTATTATCTACAAATTGTGGAAGTAATGCTAAGAAAAATAATGCAACCTTAGGATTTAATAAATTCATAGTTATACCTTTTTTATATAGTTTTGAATATATTAGATTCTCTTGTTTTTCTGAAAGAAAACTTTCTTCCTTGCTTGTAAGTTCCTTAAATGCTAAATAAATTAGATATGATGCACCTAAAATTTTAATAATATTAAAAACTTTAGTCGAACTATATATTATTCCTGATATTCCAAGTGCTGCTGCCATTGTATGAATAAATATACCGCTACAAAGCCTCATAGCCGTAAATATTCCAGCTTTTTTATCTTGTGTTATACTTTGAGTCATTACATATAATATATCTGGACCTGGTGCTAAAGTTAAAACTATAGCTGCTGATAAAAATGATATTATAGTAACTAATTCCATAAAAAGCCCCCTTTTATTTAATTAACCTTTTATTATACTATCAATATTTTTCATCATAAGCTTTCTAAATGATTCATCTTCCCCAAGTGCTTTATCTAGTACTTCAGCTTTAATATTATTTTTCTTAAGTTTACTAAAGAAACTTTCACCATTATCTAAGATTATATCTTTTGTAAAATGATATCCTTTTGTAAGAAGAATAGGTATTATTAATATATCGTCTATTCCATCTTCTTTTATATTCTTAATTAATTCATCTATATTATCTTTTTCATTTGTTGATGATACATAATGTTTCTTTCCATTATCTAATATCTTATATTCTATAAATTTTTTATCTAATGATTCATTAGAATTCCTACTTCCATGACAGATAAATAATATATTTTTTGATATTTTAAAATAATCATCAAGTATATCTTTATTTTCCTCAAAAATAGGTTTTAAATATTTTAGTGTTTTGAATGAATCTTTATAAGAGTTCGATATTTTTTCTACTTTAGAGTATTCTAGACCTCTTGAAAAATATAAAGGAATAATATAAACTTCCTCATACTTATTTTCTTTTAAGCTATTTAACGTGTTTTCATAACTTTTTATTTTGTTATTAAATCTTTTTAATATTCTTTCACTAGTTAGAGCAAAATAATAATCAAATTCTTTTCCATACTTTTTTTCAGCATCTTCTTTAAAAGGAAGAAGATATTTTTTAAAATCTTCTTCCTTTGCTGTTCCAAAAGCTACAAATACAATAGCCTTTTTCATTATTTACTTTCCTTTTTTAAGAATTCTTCGAAAGCTTCTAAGAATTTATCGATATGATTAGTAGTATGCTTAGTTGATAAGAATAATGCTTCAAATTGTGATGGTGGTAAGTTAAATCCAGCATCTAACATGTGTAAGAAATATCTTTTAAATCTCTTTTCATCACACTTCTTAACATCATCATAGCAATCTATTTTATCTCCATCTGTAAAGAATATTGTCATCATTCCGCCTACTCTATTTAATACAACGTGTACTCCGTACTTCTTAGATAATTCATAAACTCCGTCTTCTAGTTTTTTACCTAAAGTTTCTATATGGTCATAAACACTTAAATCTTCTTTAAGCTTAGTTAATGTTTTATATCCAGCTGCCATAACTATTGGATTTCCTGACATTGTTCCAGCTTGATATACTCCACCAAGTGGTGATAAACATTCCATAATTTCTTTCTTACCACCATATGCACCGCATGGAAGTCCGCCACCCATTATCTTTGCATAAGTAACTAGATCTGGCTTTTCGTCAAATAAACTTTGAGCTCCTTTAAATGCAACTCTAAATCCACTCATAACTTCATCAAATATTAAAAGTGAACCATATTCATCACACAATCTTCTTAAAGTCTTTATAAAACTATCTTTAGCTTTTATAACACCCATATTACCTGCAACTGGTTCTATAATAACTGCTGCTATATCATTTCCATGTTCTTTAAATAACTTTTCCATGTTTTCTTCGTCATTATATATTCCAACTAAAGTATTCTTTATTGCTTCTTCTGGAACTCCAAGTGAACCTGGTATTCCTTCTGTTAATACACCTGAACCTGCTTCTACTAAGAAACCATCAAAATGTCCATGGTAACATCCTGCAAATTTAACTATTTTATTTCTTTTAGTATATCCTCTTGCAAGTTTTATAGCACTCATTGTAGCTTCAGTACCTGAGTTAACCATTCTCACCATATCTACTGTATCTAAGTTTTCACACATAAATTTACTCATTTTAAGTTCTAATTCAGTTGGTGCACCAAAGGCTAAAGCGATTTCTGTTTCATCTTTTATAGCTTTTACTACATCTTCATCACAGTGTCCAAGTATTAATGGTCCCCATGCTAATACAAAATCTATATATTCTTTGCCTTCTTCATCCTTTATTATTACGCCTTTTCCACTTTTAATTATTGGAGGATTTATTCCCATTGATCCATATGATCTAACTGGGCTATTTACACCACCTGGCATATATTTTTTTGATTCATTAAAGATTTCTTCATTTCTCATATAAATACCCCCCTATTACTTTCTTAAAAGTTTTGAAGCTTCAAGTGCATGATAAGTTATTATTATGTCAGCTCCAGCTCTTTTCATTGAAGTTAAAGTTTCAAGTATTGTTCTTTCTTCATCTATAAGACCCATTTTTCCTGCTGCCTTTATCATTGCATATTCACCACTTACATTGTAAGCTGCAACTGGAAGATTAACTTCATTTCTAACATCTCTTACTATATCAAGATATGAAAGTGCAGGTTTTACCATAACTATATCAGCACCTTCTTCTATATCATACATAACTTCTCTAATTGCTTCTCTTCTATTTGCAGGATCCATTTGATATGTCTTTCTATCTCCAAATGAAGGAGCTGAATTTGCAGCTGCTCTAAATGGTCCGTAATATGCAGAACAGTATTTTGCAGAATAACTCATAATTGATACATTTTTATATCCTGCATTATCAAGAGCTTCTCTTATTCTTAAAACTCTACCATCCATCATATCTGATGGTGCTATCATTTGTGATCCAGCTTTTGCATGAGAAACTGCTATCTTACATAAGTAATCTAATGTTTCATCATTATCAACATCTCCATCGTGGATTATTCCACAATGACCATGATCTGTATATTCACACATACATACATCTGTACTTACTATTAATTTATCTGTTATTTCTCTTATTCTTCTAGTAGCTCTTTGAACTATTCCGTTATCTGCATAAGCTTCGCTTCCACAGCAGTCTTTATGATCTGGAATACCAAATAACATTATTCCTTTAATGCCAAGACTAACAGTTTCTTCTATTATTTCATCAAGCATATCTACTGAATAATGATATACTCCTGGTAATGATTCTATTTCACGTTTTATTCCTTCACCTTCAACAACAAATATAGGTAAAATGAAGTCTGACGGAGTTAGTACTGTTTCTCTAACTAAATCCCTTACACATTCATTTGTTCTTAATCTTCTTCCTCTTCTCATAACTTAAGTTACACTTCCTTTAACATTTCTAAAACTTCACTTATAAAACCATCTTCTGAATGTTCTTTGCAAACTAAGGCATCAATGCCTTTATCATTAAGAGCTTTTAAAGTTATAGGTCCTATAGCAACACATTGTTTTTGTTTTAATTTATCTAATGAAACCATCTCTATCATATTATTAACCGTTGATGGACTAGTAAATAATATTATATCTACTTCCTCAAAAGCTTTTTCATTTTTTAGAGTGCCTTCTACTACATCGTATATATTTACTCTATCAACATTTTGTGTAATTTTTGAAATTTCATCCTTTAAGAAATTTCTACCTTTTTCTGAAGATAAGACAAGTACTTTATCATTTTCTTTAATATCATCTTTTATTTCTTTAAATAAACCTTCAGCAACAAATTCTTTTCCCATTTTTGCTGCAATAATACCTCTATTTTTAAGAGCCTTTTTAGTTGCTTTACCAACTACTGAGAAGTCTGCCTTAATATTTCTTATATCTATTTCATTTTGAATTAAATAATCAAAGAATATATTAACTCCATTTACTGAACTTAAAATAATGTGATCATAAGTTTCTAATTTATCTTTATATAAATCTAAAGCTTCACTCTTATTTTCTACTTTAATTGAATTTATTTCAGTAACTTCTGCTCCTAAATTTTTTAATTTTTCTTTAATTCCTTTTGCTTGTTCCTTAGAACGAGTTATACATATATTTTTGCCGAATAAAGGTTTGTTTTCATACCATGAAAGAGATTCTGAAAGTTTTACAACATCACCTATAACTATTATACATGGAGATTTAAGCTTAGCTTCCCTTGCTTTATCACTTATATTTTCTAATGTTCCAAGCACTTTCTTTTGTTTACTTGAAGTTCCTCTCATTACAACAGCTGCTGGAGTATTTATATCTTTTCCGTTTTTTATAAGTTCCTCACATATTGAATCAATATTAGAAAGAGCCATCATAAATACTAATGTTCCATGTTCTTTAGCTAATGCACTAAAGTTAACATTTAAATCCTTAGCTGACATTCCAGTAACTATATGAAAGCTTTGTGCTATACCTCTATGAGTTATTGGAATACCTGCATAATTTAGTACTGCAATTGGAGATGTTACTCCCGGTATTACTTCAAATTCTATATTTTCTTCTCTAAGAGCTAATACCTCTTCTCCACCTCTTCCAAATACGTAAGGGTCTCCACCTTTAATTCTTCCAACTATATGTCCCTTTTTAGCAAGTTCTACTATACTCTTATTTATCTCTTCTTGAGTCTTATAGTGTGCACCTGGCTCTTTTCCACAGTAGTAAATTTCACAATCATCATTTAAATAATTAAGTATATTATTTGATACTAATCTATCATAAAGTACAGCTGTACATTCTTTTAAAACTCTTTTACCCTTTAAAGTTAATAATTCTTCATCCCCAGGTCCCGTACCTATTATATAAGCTTTGCTCATTTTATCCCTCCAAAATTACTTGTTTAATATTTTATCTGCTAGTTTCTTTCCTAATTTTTCACTTTCAAATCTATTTCCTGAAACCTCTGCTTTTACAACTTTTCCATTAACTAAAAACGTTCCTATCATATAAAGATCATCATCTTTAGTTTCTGAATAAACTCCTATCATACTATGACAGTCTCCATTTAAAGCTCTCATAAAACTTCTTTCTCCAAGAACTTCACACTTTACAATATCATTATTAAGTTCTTCTAATACATATTTATATTTAAAGTTTTCAAGACATTCTATTCCAAGTGCTCCTTGACCAACTGCTGGAATAAATATTTTTGGATCGAAATAATCAGTTATTATATGTTCCATATTTAATCTCTTAAGACCTGCAGCTGCAAGTATTATTCCGTCCATATTTTCTTCTTCCATCTTTTTAAGTCTTGTTTGGACATTTCCTCTAATTGGTACTATATTAAGGTCTGGTCTTAATTCTTTAAGCATACATACTCTTCTTAAACTACTAGTTCCAATTGTTGCACCTTCTTTAAGATCATTAAAATGCGTACCATCTCTTGAAATAAATACGTCTCTTACATCTTCTCTCTCTGGAACTGATACAAGTTCAAATCCTTCTGGAAGTTCATGAGGTACATCTTTCATACTATGAACTGCAATATCAGCTTTTCCATCTAACATTTTTTGTTCTATTTCTTTAACAAAAAGACCCTTACCACCTATTTTATCCAATGTTACATCAAGCCTTCTATCACCTTCTGTTACTACAAGTAACTTTTCTGAATCTACTTCTCTTGTCTTAAGTAGCTCCATAACTCTCTCAGCTTGCACCTGTGCTAATTTAGATTTTCTAGTCGCTATAACAAATTTCATCATTTCACCTCATCACTTAATCTTTAAATAGTTCATCAACTAATTCCTCTTCATAAAACATTTTTAAAATAGTTTTTCCCATGCCTTTTTCTATTACATCTTTAAAATCATCACATACTATAAAATTAAGTATTTCTTTTTTCTTCTCTTTAAACTTTTTTGCGTTATTTCTTATAATCGATGTAGTTTCAATAAATTTATCATAAGATTTAAGTCTATCTTTAAAGTCATTAGACATCATCTTTAATGCTTTAGGATTTCCTTTTAAAGTATTAATCCCCATTATTGCTTCTTCACTTTTAATGTTTATGGGAACTGCCCCCATTCCATCTTTATAGTCTTTGCAATTTATATAAATCTTACATCTTTTATCACAATGTTTTTTGACTTCGTTTATTTTTTCACTATCATTTATAGCAAGAATTACTATATGACAATCATTTAGTAAACTCTCATCATACTCACCTTTAATAATATGCAATCTATTAGAGTTTAGGGTGTTAAAATATTCTAAAAATTCCTTAGCTACAACAGTTACGTTGCAACCTCCATTTAAAAATGTTTTTGTCTTAATAAGTGATGCTTCTCCTCCACCAATTATTAATACATTTATTTTATTAGATAATAAAGAGAGCATGATATATTCTAATTGTTCTTCTCTATGAATATTTTCTCTAGAATTCTTATACATTCCTCTCCACATCCTTTTACTGTCTCTTCTTTTAAGACATCAATAGCTCTATTTACATATGCATCAGAAACACTTTTCATAAGAGTATTTACTAGTCTATCATCCTTACCCTCTTTATTTTTAAATGTTTCATATCTTTTTTCATATATATTTTTACTATGCTTTTTAAACTCTTTTATGTAAGGAGTTATTTCTCTAAGTTTTCTCCAATTTCTATAATTATGTAAATATTCCTCTATTAAATAATAGAATTCGTACATTCTCTCTTTTCTTAAATCTTTATTTTCATCATCTACTTTACTTATTTCATCTATATTGTAGATAGTGACTCTTTCATAATTAGCTATACTTTCTTCAACATCACGTGGAAGAGCTAAATCAAATATAATAATATTTCTTCCATACTCATTTATTTCTTCCTTTGTTATAACTGTATGAGGTGCTGATGTACAAGATATTACAGCCTCCATATCATTTATATATTTTGCTCTTTCATTAAAACTAATTACTTTAATATTTTCTTGATCTTCATAATCTAAAGAATCTTTATTTCTAACTGCAATTATTATTTCGTCTACATTATGTGAAATTAGATGCTTAACAACAAGCTTTCCAACATCACCATGTCCTAACACCATAAATCTTCTGCAATTACTCTTTATTCCTTTATTTACTGCAATCGATGCAGATGAAACTGGTATTTCATAAAGCTTTGCTTCATTTCTAAACTTCTTTCCACAAGTTACTGCTTCTTGAAATAACCTTTGTAATTCTAAATTTACAGTTTTAAGGTCTAAAGCATTAAAGTATGCCTCTTTAACTTGACCTAAAATTTGATCTTCACCTAAAATCTTTGAATGAAATCCACATATAACTTTAAGTAAATGTTCTTCCGCTCTTTCCTCACTTATACAAAATATATATTCCCTTAAATCTTCTTCCCACTCTAACACATCAAAAATTTTTCTAACTGCTTCTTCTTCATTTAAGTCATGATTAAAATAAATTTCTGTTCTATTGCATGTACTTAAAATTACAACTTCTTTGAAATCTTCCTTTAACTTAATCATAGCTTTTTCTCTTTTAGTAGGCTTTATAGAGAATTTTTCTCTTATATGTAATGGAATATTCTTTTGTACTCCTAAAACTGATATCATCTTCTCACTCCATTAAAACTTCAAAGTTTTTAATTTTAATATATATTCTTTAAAAATATATACTAAATTTACCTATATAATTTTCAATACTATTATACATCATTTTGGAGAATAATATATTTTTAATTAATAAAATATCACCAAAGTATTTGCTTTTTTAATTTTAACGCAAACTTTGGTGATATTCAAATACTATTATTTTATATAAATTATATATTTATAATTATATAAAACCTAATATAAAATTTTAGTAATCTTGAGTGTTTGGATACTTAATTCCACTCCAATATACATTATTTTTCATGATAACATCTTCTGGAAGTTCAACTCCATCTAAAGCCCATTTCTTCCATTCCATGAATCCTGTTCTATCTATAATATATCCAATGTGCTCTTTTCCGCCTGGAGCATCTTTTGCTATATATTCTTTAACGTATTTATAAGTGTTTTCTATTATTTTAACTATACTATCTTCATCAACCCATATTAAGAAGTCTTCTCCTATTCTTGGGTTCTTCTTACCTGTTCTACCCATGATAGAAAGTCTATAGTATTTCTTCTTACTTCTAGTCCATGCTCTTGTAGGACATGCCATAACGCATTCTCCACAACCAATACACTTGCTCTTATCTTTTTTAATCTTATAATTTTCAACACTTAATGCACCAGTTGCTTTCTTTTTACAAGCCTTAACACAAGCCATACAGCTTACGCATCTATATGGGTCATATTCAGTTCTTGTCATACCGATTATTCCAAAGTCATGCATTCTTGCTTTTATACAGTCATTTGGACATCCTGTTAATGCAATTTTAAAGTGTAAATCATTTGGGAATATTGCATCTTCTATTCTCTTTGCAAATTTTGTTGTATTGTAATTTGCAAAAGGACAAACATTATTACCTATACAAGCTGCGACGTTTCTTGTTCCAGCAGCTGAGTATCCTTCACCTGGTACTTCTTGATTTATTTCTAAACCTTCTATAATTGGTTGAAGCATTTCGTTAACTTCAGGTATGCATTCCATTTTTATGTCTGGAATTTCAAATCCTTGTCTAGTTGTTATATGAACAGTTCCGTTACCATATTTATCAGCTATTTCTTGAATCATTCCTAAATATTTTGCATCTAAATGTCCACCAGGAACTCTAACTCTTGAGGCAGTATATCCTCTTTTTTTAGTTACTCTGAAGGCATTTTTCTTAAGTTTTTTAGTATTTATATCCATTAAATTCACCTTCCTAATCTATTAAAAGTTTACCTTTTGTATAATTGAAAACTGGTCCATCTAAACAAATATAAGTGTCATCTATCTTACAGTGTCCACATTTTCCAAGTCCGCAACACATTTTTCTTTCTTGTGAAATCCATATGTTTTCTTCTTTAATTCCACGTTTTAAGAATTCTAAAACAGCAAACTTCATCATCATAGGTGGTCCTACAACTATAACTTGAACATTTTCCATATCTTCTATCTTAACATCTGGTATGTACTTAGTAACAAGTCCTACGTTTCCTTCATAACCTTCTTCTGCTGAGTCTACAGTTACTATAAGGTTACATTCATTTTTCCATGCTTTTAAATCTTCTTTAAATAACATATCTTTAGGGCTCTTGAATCCTGTGATTAATGTTAATCCCTTAGTTTCATCTGAGTTTTTAGCAAAGTGATTTACTACGCCTCTAACTGGTGAAAGACCTGTTCCCCCAGCTACAACTATTAATTCTTTACCTCTATAATTATTTACATCGAAACCATTTCCGTATGGTCCTCTCATAAATAATTTATCTCCAACGTAGTTTTTGAATATTTCGTTTGTAACTTTACCAACTCTTCTTATTGTTAAGTCAACAAAATTTTCTCCAATACCACTAACTGAAATTGGTGCTTCACCAAATCTTGGTATTGAAACTTCAAAGAATTGTCCAGGTTTTACATCACCTTTAAATTCCATTCTGAAAGTATATTCTATATCAGTATGCTCTATTACTTCTAATATTTTTGAAGGAAATGGTATATAATCATTATTTATCATTTGAATTCACCTCGTCCATAGCGTCTTTTAATTTGTTTATACAACCTGCTACACTTATGTATTCTGGACATATGTCGTCACATCTTCCGCAACCAACGCACATATGATATCCGAATCTCTTCTTGTAGTCATAAACTTTATGCATAACTTTGAATCTCATCTTTTCTCCATTAGCTCTTCTAAATTCATGACCACCTGCCATAGTTGTATATCCAGGTACTTGACATGAAGCCCAAACTCTTCTTCTTTCTCCAACATTTTTGTTATCGCTGTAGTAAATATCTTGCATTGTATAGCATGTACATGTTGGACATACAAAGTTACATCTTCCACAAGCTATACATCTTTCTGAATATTCATCCCACATCTTTGATTTAAATACATCAATAGTTAAATTGTCTGGTATATTAACACTAACTTCATTTTCTTCTACGAACTCTGGAGTTACTTCCATTTCCATTTTAGCTACATCATTAAAGTATTCTTTTAATTCTTCGTCTTTTACATCTAAGTAAGCATATCCATCAGAAACTTTTAAATAAGCATCATACTCATCTGTCTTATTAGTTTCCATTGATACACAATAACAGCTTTCAAAACTCTTATTACATCCTATAAGAACGAATTTTGCATTTTCTCTAATCTTTTTGTAGTAAGGATCTTCAAATCCATTTCTTAAATAAATATCATCAAATCTCTTAACACCGTGTAAATCACAGCTTCTTAAGAAAATAATTTGAGGCTTTTCATCTGTCTTTGGTTCTTTATATTCATCTTCTGTAAAGAATAATAAAGTTTGAGTTACAGGAAGTAATGCCTCCTTATATGAATAATCTGATTTTTTGTCAAATTCTATTTCTTCTACTGTTTTAACTTCTTCGTATCTTACAACATCTGTTTCTGAACATCTTCCAGCGCCTTCTACTACTTTAGGTGCTACTATCTTGTAACTTCCATTTAGTTTTTCAAAAACACTGTTTAAATCTTTAGTTCTAATTTTGAATCCCATAATTAACTCCTTTCTAGTTAACCTATATGTTTTTTGAAATTAAATAATATGGGACTGCACTAAATAATACTTATTCTGAAACATTATATAAGGTTATATATAACATCAAATGACAATCCTATAACAATCTTGTTTATAAGATAACATTTAATTCAATAACCTTTTAACTATAAATATAAGTATTATCCCAGATCCCACCAAAAGATCTGTAAGCATAGCAACTTGGGTAGTTATGCACTTTAACTGCTATTAAAGGAAGTTTTTTCTTCCAATTAATTCTGCTAATACTTTACTAAAATCTTCTCCATACATTGTTATTACTACCTAAGTATATTCTCCTTTTTTTATTGATTCTGTGATAATTATCACAATCCCTTAAAATAACTAGCTAGTTTATCTCTATCTTTAATAATTATCTTTTTTCTTTCTTTTCTTATAAGATTTTCCTTTTCCAGAATTTTAAGCGCTCTAGATATAGTTTCTCTTGGCATTCCAAACATATCTGATAGATATGCAACACTTATATTTAAATCTATTACTACTTCATCATTTTGTTTAACTCCATAATCTTTAGATAATTTCCAAAGCTTTGCTGCAAGCCTTTTTTCTATTTTTAGTGGAGTTGCATTTTTCATTTGTCTATAAAGTCTTCTAATTTTTAATGCCATCGAATTTAATATTATTTTTGTTAGTTCGAAATCTTCACTCATAATATTTATAAATCTCTTTTTATCAAAAGTCAGTATTTCTGCACTTTCAAAGATTTCACAATTAATCGAAGATTTCATATCTTCTAATATAACTTCATTTATTACTCCTTCTCCAAGAATAAAAATTACTTTTTTATGAGCAGCTTCATTAAGTTTATAAAGAGCTACTTTTCCGCTTAAGATAATATAAATACTGCTTATTGTATCTTTATCTCTAAATATATGTTCTCCTTTTTTAAAGGCTACTTTATTTCCTATCTCTGATAATTTAAGTAATGTATCATTACCTATATAATCAAATAATTTTACTTTCTTTAAGTCTTCTAAATTTATCAATACTATCACCTTACTTTTTTAATTCTTCTATACTATACTTTACATTCTATATAGAGTTCAACCATTTTTCTCATTTTCTATTGGATAATTTTTGTTTATTTGTAAATAATAAAAATATTCAAAGTTTTAGGAGGGAAAAAATATGAGAATTCCAAATCATATAGGAATTATTCCAGATGGCAATAGACGTTATGCATCTTCACTAGGTTTATCTAAAGACAAAGGATATTCTTTAGGAATACTACCTGGTCTTATATTATTTAAACAATGTCAAAAGATAGGTGTAAAGGAATTAACTTTTTACGGTTTTACAGTAGATAATACTAAAAGACCAGTTATTCAAAAAAATGCATTTATAGACGCATGTATAGAATCAGTTAAATTACTTACTAAAGAAGATGCTGAGATCTTAGTTATAGGAAATAAAGATTCTAAAAACTTTCCTAAAGAGCTTTTACCTTATACAACTCGAAAAAAATTTGGTAAAGGCGGAATGAAAGTTAATTTCTTAGTTAATTATGGTTGGCAATGGGACCTTTATTCTCTTAAAAAGAGCGAAGACTTAAACAAAAATATAACATCTTCTATACAATCTAATGATGTATCTCGTATAGATTTAATAATACGCTGGGGAGGTAGAAGAAGACTTAGCGGATTTTTACCTGTTCAGTCTGTTTATTCTGACTTTTATATAATTGATGATTTATGGCCAGCCTTTAAAGAACACCATCTATTTGATGCTCTAAATTGGTATAACGAGCAAGATATTACTCTTGGTGGCTAATTTTTATATATAAAAAAGGGACCGTATAAATCGGTCCCTAAAAACTTATATAAAAGTTTTAATAAATACAACTAGCACAAGTGCTGGAGTTATATATTTTACTAAGAATATTAAAAATTTAGCTAATATCTCATTCTTTAACGTACCATTATTAGTTATTTGTGAAATATAAATTTTATTACTAACTACATGTCCCATAAGTATTGTTACTAATAGTCCATTTATAGGTAATAATACTTTTGATATAAGTGCATTAAAGAAATCAAAGAATGTTAAGCCAAATATAGTTACCCCTGCAAGTGGTGAATTAGCATTTGCAGATAATGCTGCTAATGAACCAAATACAGCTATTATAATTATATTTATTATTATTGCTTTTTTTCTTTCAACTTTAAATTGTTCTGATAATGTAGCTGTTAATACTTCAAGTATAGAAATAGTTGCCATTGTAGCTGCCATTGCAGTTAATAAGAAGAATACTACTCCAAGTATTGTTCCTCCTGGCATTTTTGAAAATATTAAAGGAACTGTATTAAATAATAGTCCTGGACCACTACCTGGTGCCTGTCCAAAAGAAAATACTGCTGGGAATATTGCAACCCCTGCAATTAATGAAACAAATGTATCTGCAATCGCTACAGATGCTCCTGTTTTTACTAAGTTATTATCATCTGTAAAATAACTACTATATGTAACCATTGAACCCGTACCAACTGATAACTTAAAGAATGCTAATCCTAATGCTGATATAAATACTTCAAAAGTTATTTTACTTAAGTCTGGTTTAAATAAGAAATTTACCCCGCCTAATGAATTAGGTAATGTAACACTTCTTAAAGCACAAAGTACTAATAAAACTATAAGAACTGGCATTAATGTTTTAGTCATTTTTTCAATACCGCTTTTAACACCCATTGCAAGTATAACACCTGCTACTACTAGGGCAATTATTTGCCAAATAATTGGGCTGAAAACTCCAGAACTTGCAGTATTAAACATAGCTTCTAAAGTACTAGCATCTGCACCATTAAATGCACCACCTAATGCTTTAAATACATATGAATATACCCATCCTGAAACTACAGTATAGAAAAATAACATAGAAAAAGATGATAAAACACCTATTATTCCAATAAGTTTAAAGAATTTTTTATCAGTTATACTTTCTACAGCACCATATATATTTTTTCTTGTATGTCTACCTAACACAAATTCACTAATTAATATTGGGATAGCTATTACAAGTACACATATTAAATACATTATAATAAATGTCGCTCCACCATTTTCTCCAACAATATAAGGGAACATCCATATGTTACCTATACCTACCGCTGAACTTAATGTAGCAAAAAATACTGACAGTCCTGATGAAAACTTCTCTCTATTTTCTTCCATTTTCTTCACTCCATTACGTCAAATTTATTACTAGTTGATTATACACGCCTATATGTCATATTTTCAATCATTTTGTCATATTTTTTTACACTTTTAAAAAACTTTTTATTTCTATTCCATATACTGCAAAAAAAATACTGCAATATGGAAAAGATTGCAGTATGAAATATTTATTTAATTGAATTTATATCATATGGAGTATTTTGATAAACACAGTAATTAAGCCAATTTCCGAAGACTATGTTAGCGCTCCCCCTCCATCTTACTACCGGCTCACTATATATATCATCTTCTAAAAAATAATTTTTAGGAATTTCTATATCTAAACCTTTTTTAATATCTCTAAAGTATTCATTTTTTAAAGTATCTCTTTCATACTCTAAATGACCTGTTATAAAAATTTGTCTTAGGTTCTTAGTAGCAATAATAAATACACCAGCTTCATCTGATTCAGATAATATCTTAAGTTTACTATTTTTTAAAATATCTTCCTTAATAACTTCACTATGCCTAGAATGCGGTGCATAATATATATCATCTAATCCTCTTACAAGTTCATCTTTTTTATCATTTACATAATGCTTAAAGATTCCAAACATCTTCTTTTTAAGTTCCCTTTTTCTAACCCCATAATGATAATATAAACCAGCCTGTGCGCCCCAACATATATGAAGTGTTGAATGTACATTACTTTTACTCCACTTCATTATTTCTTCAAGCTCTTCCCAATATATTACCTCTTCAAATTTTAATTTTTCAACAGGTGCCCCAGTTATTATCATCCCATCGAATTTTTCATTTTTAATGTCTTCAAAAAAACAATAAAACTTTTCTAAATGCTCTTTAGATGTATTATTTGATTTATAGCTTTTAGTTTGAAGTAACGTTATTTCTACTTGTAATGGTGTATTAGAAAGGTATCTTAAAAGCTGATTCTCTGCCTCTATTTTCATTGGCATCAAATTTAATATACATATTTTAAGAGGCCTAATATCTTGAGTATTTGCTCTTTTATTATTCATCACAAATATATTTTCGTCACTTAAAACTTTAAAAGCCGGTAACTCACATGGTATCCTAATCGGCATAAATTCACCCCCTCATTTTATTAAAACATATTTTCCCTTAAATGTAATTAACTTTATGTTATGATATAATATTTTTATATCAATCCAAGGGGGTATTAGTATGAGAGAGATATTTTTAGGTTTTATAGGCACATACACAAAAAAAGATAGTAATGGTTTATATAAATTTTTATTTGATAGTAAGATTGGAAAGTTTTTAGAAACTAACTTAGCTTTTAATATAGAAAATCCAACTTATATTTCTTTAAATAGTAAATCTAATGTTTTATTTTCTATACAAGGAGATAACTTAGAAGGTGGAATTTGCTCTTTTAAAATAAATAATATGAATTTAGATAAAGTATATATGACTTCTGATTCATTAAAACCGCCATGTTATATTTCTAATAATGACAACTTCTTATTTAGCGCAAATTATCATGAAGGTGTTGTAAATATATATGAGATATTAGATGATCTTAGTTTTAAACTAGTTAGAAGTTTAAATACTAAACTAAAAGATTCTTCAAAGATGCATTTTGCAGGTTTAAGCCATAATAATAACTTTTTAGCAACTTGTAATTTATCTCTTAATAAAATTTCTATGTATAATACTACAGACTTTACTAAGTTGTATTCAATAACATTAAAAAATAATTCTGGACCAAGACATTTAGTATTTCATAATTCACTTAATATAGTATATGTTTTAACTGAACTAACTGCTGAAATATTTACTCTTGAATTTGATGACTGGGGATTTAATATTATTGACAACTTCTCAATCTATAAAGAGTCTAGAGAAGATTTTGAAGGTGCTGCAATTCATATACATCCATCAAATATATATATATATGTTTCTGAAAGAAAAAGAAATAGTATATCATGCTATAAAATATTAAAAGATGGTACATTATCTCTAGTTGATACCTATTATCTTGACATATCACATCCAAGAGATTTTACATTTACACCTGATGGTAAATGGATTATAATTGCAAGTCTTTTAGAAAATAAGCTTACATCATATGAAATTGATTTATCAAGTGGTTCTATTCTTTCTTTATCAGATGAAATTAAAGTACCAGAACCTACTTGTGTAATATTTACTAATAAAGCCATATAGCTTTAAATATTAAAAGGACTTTTTCAAAAATGAAAAAGTCCTTTTTTTGTATTTAATTTATATTCTTTCTTTTACAATAAATTCTTCTATAACTTTTGCAACTCCATCTTCGTCATTACTATCTGTTATATGATTTGCAATTTCTTTTATTTCGTCACACGCATTACCCATTGCAACTCCAAGACCTGCATATTCAATCATAGGGAAATCATTCATTTCATCTCCCATAGTAATTATTTCTTCTTTCTTTATTCCTAAATGCTTAGCTAAAAGACTAAGACCTTCTCCCTTATTAGCATTCTTATTGAAGAATTCTAAGAAAAATGGTGTACTTCTTGCAACACTATACTTTCCATAAATTTCCTTAGGTAATTTTGCAATACCTTTTTCTAATACTTCAGGCTCATCAATCATCATTACCTTAATTATTTCTTCATCATCTCTTACAGTATTACAGTCAATTTCATAGAAGTCTATTCCATTTTGACTTGCTTCAAATTTAGTATACTTGCTAGCATGAGGTGTTATTAATCCTTTTTCTTTAGAAAAGGCGTGTATATTTACTCCAGCTTCTTTAGCTAAACCAAGTAAGTATTTAAAATCCTTTCCTGTAATTGTAACATCGCATACTACATCTCTACTTTTAGTCTTTTGTACTAAACAACCATTGTAACTTAAAACATAGTCATTATCACCTATTAAGTCTAATTCTTCTAAAAAATTAACTAGACCATCAATAGGTCTTCCTGAAGCTAGTACAACATACACCCCAAGTTCTTTTGCTTTTTTAATTGCTTCCCTATTTTTTTCTGATATTTCTTTCTTAGAATTTAATAAAGTTCCATCCATATCAAGTGCTATTAACTTATACATAATAATCCTGCCTCCAATTAAATAAGTCATTTTTTTAATTATATCACATTTTTCTTATAGTCTTATAAATAAAATAACACCCTAAAATTGCAAGAGCAATTTGTATAAATTTTTGACCCTGCATTAAAACTCCATAACTTATTAATACTTCTATTAATATTGAAGGAATCTTTCCAATAAATGTTGCTATTGTGTACCTAAGGTCATCTATTTCACTAATGGATGCTGCTAAAGTTACAACACCTGATGGTATAAAAGGTATTATCCTACCTTGTAATATTAAAAAAGCACATTTATTACCTTTACTTTTCGCTATATTCTCTAGTAGTTTATGTTTTTTCGTAAGACTATCAAATCCTTTCTTAAAACCTTTCCTATATAATCTAAAAGTAATCCATCCGCCTATAACTTCACCCATAATAGATATAAAAAATCCAAATATCGGTCCAAAAAATAAAATATTTGCTCCTGTAACAAATACAGAAGGAATAACTCCTAAAATAGCAATTATAATACTAATAAATAAACTTAATATAACGGCTATTTCACTATAATTATTAAAAAAATTAACTATATCGTTAACACTAAACATATAAATTCCCTTTCTATACCATTTATAATATATGTCTTATTATAAATTATAAATTTTATTTATTTGTTACAAAAAAATATTTTTTCACTTTTCGACTAATTTCATCATAAAATAACTAGTAGATTAAATATCTTTGAGGTGAATATATGGAAACTATAATATTAGTCTTCTCTTTAGTAATAGATTCATTTGTAGCTAGTATAGCTTATGGTGCTGATAAAATAAAAATTCCAAATACTTATATTATTGTAATGAATATAATTTCAGCTGGAATACTAGCTCTTTCTCTCTTATTAGGTAATTATATAGAAGATATACTACCAAGTTATTTGCCTAAATTTATAAGTTTTTCGATTTTCACCATTCTTGGGATTTATAAGTTATTTGAAGGTGTGTTTAAAAAATTTATGAATAAATACACTAATACTACCAAACCTCTTACCTTTAAATTATTTGACTTTAAATTTGCTCTTGAAGTTTATTTAGATGAAAAAAAGGCTGACTATGATAGATCAAAAAATATTTCCTTAAAAGAATCTATATATTTAGCCATAGCTTTATCTATAGATAGTCTAGCAGTTGGTTTTGGTGCTAGCTTTATTAATGTAAATTCATTGTTTATGATTATGACCTGCTTCATCTTTGGAATTGCCTCAATAAAAATCGGTTCATATATTGGCAAAAATATGATATCTTCTTCAAATAACAACTTATCTTGGGTATCTGGAATATGTCTTCTAGTAATTGCATTTTTAAAACTATGATTTTTAATTGCATATAAAAAAAGCTTACTAAAATATGATTTTAGTAAGCTTTTTATAATTAAACTTCTATCTCTTCTATTTGAACTAAATATTCATTACAATTTGCACAAACAATTACAGTTACAATGTAACTATTATCAACTTTCCCTTCAAGTTCTAATCTATTGTATGTTAAATTTTCATACTCTTTTGATATATCACTTATCACAAACTTGTTATCCTTTGTATAAACATAAAAATAATATTCTAAATACTCACTTATATTTCTTTTTTCTTTAAAATTACTATCACATTTTTCACAAGGAGTGCTATAATAAGCTTTTTCAAACTTAACATCTTCTCCTTCATTTAAAAGTTTTATAATAGTTTCTATATTTATATCTTCTATAGGCATTTCTTCATCATTTATTATTTCTATAAGATTGTCTTTTGAAAGCTTAATCTCTTTATCTTCATATTTAAAAATATAATTCATATCTACATTCCTCTTTTCTATTTTTTCTTATTATATCATAAATAATATTTTAAATATCACTTTCAATTAAGCTATTGTAATAAATTTTATAAAGTTCATCATAAGTAATTTCTTCTGGATGATTTTTAAGCTTATCTTTATTATTCCATATGCTATCTGTATATTCCTTTATTTCATCTTCTGAAATTTTCACATTAACTGTAGATAATCTCTTTATATTTTTGTTTAAATCTTTAAGAGATGAGAAACCTAATATACTGATTATATTATTTAATTTTTTATGATCCTTAAATGTCTTTAAATATTCTGGATACAGACAGCAGTTAGAAAGCCCATGCGGTATACCTTTATTATAAGTTAATGCATATCCCATTCCATGTGGTATTGATGTTCCATTATGCGCAATTATTCCTCCAGCAATAGTTGAAGCTATCATCATATTTTCTCTATCTTTTCTAGAAAAATCACCTTTAATTAGTGAATCTAATGCTTCACTAAAATATTTTAAAGCTTCTATAGACAATTTATCTGTATATTCTGTTGAATTGCTATTTAAATAACCTTCAACTATATGAGAAAAAGCATCCATAGCTGTATTTCTAGTTATTTGTACGCTTAATTTTTCTGTGTATTTAGGGTCTAAAAATGCAATCTTAGGATATATAGTTTGCCCTAAATTTCTTTTAGTATGATTTTTATTATCCGTAACTATTGAATATTGTGTAACTTCACTTCCTGTACCTGATGTAGTTGGAATTGCAATAACAGGTAGTGCTTCTAAATCTTTAAAGTCAAATATATTTTCTTTTGTAACGTTTTTATTCTTTATCATCATAGCAATTGCCTTTGCAGCATCTAATGAGGATCCCCCTCCAATTCCTATAACAAAATCAGCATTAACTCCTCTGCCTAGACTACTTCCCTTCTCTATTGTTTCTAAAGAAGGATTTTCTTCAACCTTATCAAAAATATAATAATCTTTATTTAATCTATCTAAAGCATCTAATACATCCTTTAACGCTCCATTGAATTTAGAAGACTTATTACCTGTAACTATAAGCGCAACATTACCTTCATCTTCAAATTTTATATAATTATTCTTTACTGCATCTTCACCAAATATTATTTCTGTTGGTACATTTAAATTAAATTTCATAATTTATCCCCCTCTATTTCCTATATACACCCAATATACATAAAATATATATTATACCCTTCATATATAATATTATTTCAAATTAAATCTTATATGATTAAATTAAGCGATTATTTTTACTTTCTCCATAATTATACATTCATTACAGTTAATTTCAATAGTTTTTCAGTAAAAAAGTGGAATATTAACATTTTTAATATTAATATTCCACCCTAAAATAATCTAATTAATTTTTAGCTTTTTCAGCTCTTAATTTTTTTCCTTTTATTGTTTTAGTTTGAAGTTCTTTAAGTACCTTATTTCCTTTACCATTTAAAATTTCTACTGTTGATCCCATATCTTTAACTTCAATTATTCCAATGTCTTCTTTATTGATTCCATCTATATTAGAAATAGTTCCTACAATATCCAATACTCTTATTTTCTTTTTCTTCCCACCATTTAAGTAAATTTTCATTATATTTTTATTTACTTTTTTAGTTTTTTTCTTAATTTCTGGTTTTCTTTTTAAGATAGCTTCTCTATCTTTTTTACTTAATTCACTATTATTTTCTTTATAGTCTTCTATATTAAATCCTATATATTCTTCAATTCTTTCTAAATATTTATCTTCATATGGAGTCATTAAAGTTATAGACTTACCAGTATTTTTTGCTCTTCCTGTTCTTCCTATTCTATGTACATAGGCTTCTTTTTCAACTGGAATATCTATATTTATTACATGTGTTATGTTATCTACATCTATTCCTCTAGATGCAACATCTGTTGCAATTAGAATTCTAAAATTACCATCTTTAAATTCTTCCATTTTCTTCGTTCTATCTTTTTGAAGCATATCCCCATGAATCTTATCTACAGAATAACCTTTATCTTTAAAATAATTAAACGCAGCTTCAACATTTTCTTTAGTTTTGCAAAACATTATAGCAGTTTCAGGTACTTCTTTTAAAAGTATTTCATTAACCTTTGAAAGTTTATCTTTCCCATTTGAAACTCTAACAAGTCCATGAGTTATTCTATCTGTAATTAATTTTTGTTCTTTAACTTTTAATAGAACTGGTCTATCCATATGCTTTTCACTTAGTTCTGTAATTTTATCAGGCATAGTTGCTGAAAATAACATTGTAGTTCTTTTTCTTGTAATTCTTCTACATACTTCTTCAACTTGACCTATAAATCCCATATTAAACATTTCATCAGCTTCATCAATTACTAAATATTTAAAAGCCTTACCATCTAAAGTTTTATTATCTAAGTGATCTAAAACCCTTCCTGGAGTTCCTATTACAAAGTGAACCTTTCCTTTTAATTTCTTTTCCTGTTCTTTAAAAGATTCTTTTCCAACTAAAGCTACTGCATTTATTCTTTTATATCTTCCTATATTTAAAATATCGTCTTTTATTTGTATTGCAAGTTCTCTTGTTGGTGCAAGTATAAGAACTCTTGGCACATTTTCATCCCATACAATCTTTTCACATAATGGAATACCAAAAGCTGCTGTTTTTCCACTTCCTGTTTGAGCCTTTACTATTAAATCTTTGTTTAATAACGCTTCTTTTATTACAAGATCTTGAACCTCTGTAGGTTTAGTATATGACAAATCATTTAATGAATTAATTATTTCTTTACTTAAATTAAATTTTTCAAATCCGTTTTTCATTTCTTTCTCCTAAAGCTTTTTATTTTATATAATTAATATAACATAAAAAGCTTTAGTAAAAACATTTAGATTTTATATTCCTCTACTTGCCATACCTTTAAGTTTCTTAATTGGAAGTAAATTCATAACTATTATCGTTAAAATCCCCTCAACTCCTGCACTACTTATGTTGTAAATACATGAATATAACCATACATTCATTCCTTTAGGAGCATATTGTCCAAAAAATATTACTCCTGATAAAATTGATATAAATACACTTAAACTTACTGAGATAATAGCTCCTAAGTTAACGTTTAGCCTTTTATCTGCACCAAATACACCTGTAAGCCCAAGTGCCATATTTGCTAAAATATAGTCTAATAAAAATTGTACAGGATGAACTATAAATGCTCCATTTAATAATTTTAAAAGGCCAAATATAAGACCTCCAGTAACTCCAACTGTAGTTCCATAAAATATTGATAGAAGCATTATAGGAAGCATTGAAAATAAAGTTATACCTCCTCCTTGTGGATAGGTTATAAAATGTATTAGATATAGTAGAAAAGCTACTGCTGAATACATTCCTACTGCTACTAAATTTTTTGTTGTAAGTGGATGTTTTCTTAAATTATATACATAAAAGATAAATATCAAAGTTGTTACGAAAATTATTATTATGTTAATTATCATTTTTAAATCTCTTCCTTTTCATATGCCATATCCCAAAACTTCATTTCGTAAATACTTGATGTTATAAATATATTCTTAAGATATTCCTTCTTATCTTTACTTAAATTATCACATTTATAATTTGTAAAGTTAATCCATTCATTAGTGAATTCTTCATATTCTTTGCATGAATACATTTCTATCCAAGCTTTATAAAAATTATTTTCTAGCTTATCTTGATACTTTTCTAATAATTTTTTACCTATATAATAATAGCTCCATGTGCAAGGAAGCACTGCCGCTATAATATCATATACATCTCCTGTCAAAGCTTGTCCTAACATATAGCTTGTATAACTTTTATTAGTTAATTTAGTTTCTTTCTTCTCTGCATCTTTAGGGCTTACTCCAAAACCTTGTAAGTACTTTATATGTACTGCTGTTTCATCTTCCATTGTTCCTTTAATTGAACCATAGAAAAATTTCATCTCTTCCATGCTATTAGACTTAATAACACCTTGACAAAAAACTTTAGCATAATCTTTTAAGTATAGATAATCTTGAATAAGATACTCTCTAAACTTATTCTTATCTAAAGTTCCCTCTCCTAGCTCTTTTAAGAATGGATGCTCTAAGTAAGCATCAAAAATGTCCTTACTTTCTTCAAATAAATAATCTGTAAATTTCATATTTTACACTCCTTTTTATTTTTTATAAAAAAAGAAGATTATCTCCCTATGATATACACATACTTAGGAATATAATCTTCTTTAATCTAACTAAAAAAGGCTTTCTATGTAAAAATACACAGAAAGCCATAAATTACAATATAAATAGTAATTTATATAAAATAGTACGCTTCCCTCCGTTGGCATTATCCATATCAGGTTAAAGGGTTAATAGTCTATAATAACTATCTCTCAGCTTTTATAAAAGCACCCCTAGCTTATTTAATTTTACCTTTATTATACAACTGTAAAATATAATTTACAATTCTTTTTCTATTAAGTTTTCAATTGATCTATCAAGTATTCCTGTTAAAAAGGCAAGTACTACCCCATAATTAGTTATAGAAATATTTTTTTCATTACATAGATTAACTCTATTTAATACAGTTTTTCTATTTATCATACATGCTCCACAGTGAATTATTAAATCATACTTTTCAATATCATCTGGGAAATCATGTCCTACTCTATAATTGAAATTTAACTTACCTCCAACAAACTTTTCTAAAAGTTTTGGAATTTTAACTCGTCCTATATCTTCATGAGATACATTATGAGTACAACTTTCTGAGATTAATATATTATCTCCAGGAACTAGAGTCCTTATTTTATTAACACCATCAACAAAAGTCTTTAAATCTCCTTTTTGTCTTGCAAAAAGTATTGAAAAACTAGTAAGTCTAATATTTTCTGGAACTATTTTGCTTACATTTTTAAAAGCTTGTGAATCTGTTACAACTAGATCTACATTTTTTAAATCTTTTAGAGCATCTTCAAGTTCTGTATCCCTAACTACATAACTTTTTATACCATTATCTAAGCAATCTCTTATAACTTGTACTTGTGGAAGAATTAATCTACCTTTTGGAGCTTCTGAATCAATAGGAACTACTAATACTACAGTTCCACCATAAGGTACTAAATCACCTATTAATGATCTCTCCTCTTCTTCTCTATCTAATATTTTAACTAAAGCTTCCTTAAGATCGTCTATTCCTATATCTGTTACTGTTGATGTACATATAACATCTGAATATTTATCTTTTAAAGTTTCTACAATTTCCTTATTTGCAACTTCAGCTTTATTTGCTGCCACAATAAAAGGTATATTGTATTTTAAAGCTTCTATTTTCCACTTATTAAATGATTCAAAATCTGGACTTGAGGCATCAATTACAAAAATAGCTACATCAGTCTTTTTTAGAACTTCCATAGTCTTTTTAAGTCTAAGCTCTCCAAGTTCTGTCTTATCTTCAAGCCCTGCTGTATCTATTAAAAGTACAGGACCTACAGGAATAAGCTCCATTGCTTTTTGTACTGGATCTGTTGTTGTTCCTTCTACTTCTGATACTAGTGACATTTCTTGTCCTAATATTTTGTTCATTAAAGAAGACTTACCACTATTTGTATTACCAAAGATAGCAATATGTTTTCTGTTTGAATTTGGTGTGTTATTCATACAAATCATCTCCTATATTATAGGAAAAGGTCTCTTGTTCCTTCTTTTAGCTTTTTAATATTATTTAACACAATATTTTTTGTTTTTTCATTTTCAATTTCATTTGCTACTTTTTCAGCTGTAACTAGAGCCTTTTCTCTAAATTCTTCATCACCATAATCTAAAGCATATTCTACAAGAGTTGTTATAGCATTAGGCTCACATACATTTTGTATTTCTCCACTCTTTGCAAGAGACATAAATCTATCGCCTGTTCTACCTTTTCTATAACAAGCTGTACAATAACTTGGTATATAACCATCATCTAACAATTCTTTAATAATTTCAAGTGGTGTACGTTCATCAGATGTTTCAAATTGTTTATCATCGTATCCTTTTTCTTCTCTTTCTTTGTATCCACCAACTCCTGTACTTGATCCAGCTGATACTTGAGATACCCCATATCTTAATACTTCTCTTCTCATTTCTGCTGTTTCTCTAGTTGAAAGAATTATTCCTGTAAATGGTACAGCTATTCTAAGTACAGCAACTACTCTTTTAAACATTTCATCAGTTAAAAGATGTGGAAACTCATCCATTGTAACTCCCTTAGCCTTTCTAAGTCTTGGAACTGATATTGTATGGAATCCAACTCCAAACTTTTCTTCTAAGTGAGCATTATGCATCATAAGTCCTAAAACTTCAAACTTAGGATCTGCAAGTCCAAATAACGCACCACCACCAACGTCATCAATTCCAGCTTCCATAGCTCTATCAAAAGCAGTTAAGTGGTATTCATAATCACTCTTTAATGACTTTGGATGCATTAAATCATATGTTGGTTTATGATAAGTTTCTTGGAATAATATATATGTTCCAATTCCTGCTTCTTTTAACATCTTATATTCTTCTACAGTTGTTGCAGCAATATTTACATTAACTCTTCTTATTTCTCCATTTTCATTTTGAGTGTTATAAATTGTTTTTAAACATTCTAAAACATATTCTATAGGAGCATTAACTGGATCTTCTCCAAGTTCTAACGCAAGTCTTTTATGACCCATTTTTTCTAAGATTCTAACTTCTTGTGCAACTTCTTCTTGAGTAAGTTTTCTTCTATTGAAGTTATTACATCTTTGATATCCACAGTAAACACAATTATTAACACAATAGTCACTTACATAAAGTGGCGCAAACATAACTATTCTTTTACCATAGATGCTTCTTTTTATTTCTCCAGCTAATTTGTACATTTCTTTCACAACATCTTCATCTTCAACTGATAAAAGAATAGCAATATCTTTATAGCTTAACTTTTCCTTCTTTTTAGCTCTTTCTAATACGTCTAATGCCTCTTCTCTAGTAGGATTTTTTGTTTCCTCTAAAATTCCATTAATTAATTCGTGATCTATAAACATATTTACTCCTCCTACATAATCATATCTTTATAAGAAAAGATCTCTCTCTCCATTTTTTAATCTTTTAATATTTTCTAAAGTTATTTCTTTAGTTTTTTCATTTTTTATTTCATTTGCTATTTTTTCTGCTGTCTTTAATGCTTTTGCTTTAAAGTCTTCATCTCCATAATCTAAAGCAAATTCTACAAGTGTAGATATCGCATTAGGTTCACACACATTTTGTATTTCTCCAGACTTTGCAAGAGACATGAATCTATCTCCTGTTCTTCCTTTTCTATAACATGCAGTACAATAGCTTGGTATATATCCATCTTCTAATAATTCTCTTATAACTTCTAGAGGTCTAACTTCATCAAAAAGCTTAAATTGTTCATCATTTTCTTGATTCATTTCTCTCTTTTTATATCCACCAACAACGGTACTTGATCCAGCTGATATTTGAGATACTCCATATTTAAGAGCCTCTCTTCTTATTTCCGCTGGTTCTCTTTCAGTAATCATCATTCCTGTAAATGGTACAGCTATTCTAATTACTGCAACTACTCTTTTAAACATTTCATCAGTTAGAAGATTTGGTAAATCCTCCATTGTAACTCCCTTTGCTTTTCTTATTCTTGGAACTGAAATTGTGTGGAATCCAACTCCAAATTTTTCTTCTAGATGTGCATTATGCATCATAAGTCCTAAAACTTCAAATCTTGGATCTGCAAGTCCGAATAAAACCCCAGCACCAACATCTTCTATTCCCGCTTCCATTGCTCTATCAAAAGCAGTTAAGTGGTATTCATAATCACTCTTTAATGACTTTGGATGCATTCTTTCATAAGTTGGTTTATGATAAGTTTCTTGGAACAATACGTATGTACCAATTTCTTTATCTTTTAGCTTTTTAAAGTTTTCAACAGATGTTGCAGCTATATTTACATTAATTCTTCTTATTTCCCCATTAGCATTTTGAGTTTTATACATTGTATCTAAACATTCTAAAACATATTCAATTGGGGCATTTACTGGATCTTCTCCAAGCTCTAATGTTAATCTTTTATGTCCCATCTTTTCTAATAGCTTAACTTCTTCTGCTATCTCTTCTTGAGTTAATTTTTTTCTTTCAAATGAGTTACATCTTTGATATCCGCAATAAACACAATTATTTACACAATAATCACTTACATAAAGTGGTGCAAATATAACTATTCTCTTACCATATATACTTTCTTTTATTTCTCCAGCTAACTTAAAGATTTCTTTTTCAATTTCTTTATCTTCAGTAGCTAAAAGTATAGCAATATCCCTATAGTCTAATGTTTCTCTTCTTTTTGCCTTTTCTATGACTTCTCTTGCTTCTTCTCTAGTTGGATTTTTTGTTTCTTCTAAAATACCGTTAATTAATTCGTGGTTTATAAACATTTTTACTCCTCCTAAATGATGCCCCCTTAACTGTTCTCCTTAAGCCACTTTACATTATCTCCTCTGTTTACTTCAACTTCATATCCAAATCTTCTCATTCTTCCTTCTATACACATTCTGCATTCTGCTGCTTCGTCACCTGTGCATATTTTCCCATCATATAGAGCATATTTATCTCTAACTTCTGTTGGTGAAAGATTTGGCATAACAACATTTCCACCTGCTTTTATTCCTTTTTCACGACCAAGTGGATCTACACTTCCCAGTGCTGTTGATGCTGGAAGTAGTACATCTGGAAGTAGTAATCTAATTATAGCTAGCATAATAACTGTTTTTTCTAAAGTTCCACCAGTTTCTTCTCCAAGTGGTGTATCCTTCTGTGGTATAAATGGTCCTATCCCACACATTTCAGGTTTAAACTCTTTTACAAAAAGCAAATCATTTACTAAATCTTCATTTGTTTGTCCTGGAAGACCAATCATAAATCCAGCACCAGTTTGATATCCTATTTCTTTTAGATTTCTAAGGCATTGAATTCTTTCTTCAAAGGATGCACCTGGATGAAGTTTATCGTATAAATGCTTTGATGCCGTCTCATGTCTTAAAAGATATCTATCAGCACCTGCTTCATATAACTTCTTGTATGACTCATAGCTTCTTTCTCCAAGTGAAAGCGTTATTGCATTATTAGGATGTCTCTTTTTTATCTCCTTAATAATTTCAATCATTCTCTCATCAGTAAAATAAGCATCTTCACCACCTTGAAGTACATATGTTTTATATCCAAGCTTATCTCCAATATCTGCACAATGTATTATTTCATCAAAAGCTAATCTGTATCTCTCAGCATTCTTATTGCTTTTTCTTATTCCACAATACATGCAGTCTCTTTTACAGTAATTAGTAAACTCTATAAGACCTCTCATATAGACTTTATTGCCATAACTTTGCATTCTTATCTCATTAGCTTTCTCTACTAAGTACTCTTGATCTTTATCTGTTATATTGTCTAAAAGATATAGAAGCTCTTCCTTACTAGCTTCATGCTCTTTGTATAACTTATTTATAATGTCTATTACTTTCATACATTTCCCTTTCTATTTTTATATTTCTTTTTTTGCTATTGCTGTTTTAACTGTTACCCCTTTTATATTTCCAAGCTTTCCAGTTAAACTATTAATTTCATTTAATTCTCCTGTAACAGTTAAAGAAACTACTGAAATTCCTTCTTCAAATGGTATTCCCATTCTCCCCCTAATACTACCTCTAAAGCTTGATATAACAGTGTTAAATTCTTCTTGACACTCTGTAGGTGATTCAAGTATAGCACTAATTACCGCTATTTTTTTCATATTAAAAAACCTCCAAAAAAAGGCCGATTTTCTCATAATCTAGAGAAAATCAGCCAAATATGTAACACTATTAAAGGTATCTTAAATAAAAATACCTTTCTTATTAATATACATTATTAAATCAACTTTCTTCCAGGTTAGATTACTCTTTTCTGTTAGATTATCTATAAAGTAATTTAAAGGAACAAATATAAAAAGAACACTCTCTTAATATTTGAACACCAATATATTATAATATAAAATTTCCTAAATTTATATACCTAACTTCATTAAAATACTATCTATAATTTGTTTTCTTTTTTCTTTTAGGTATTCTCCATAGTAATTTTTATCATCATCCATATTATCTATATAATTTAATAAGAAATTATCAAATTCCCATTTATATCTTTCCTCTATCTCTTCTACAATTTCTTTAAATTCTTCTATTGAATTGCTTTTCTTGAACTTTCTTATTTTCCCTTCTAGTTCAGTATTATATTTTTTAATCTTAGTAACTATTCTATTTATTACTTTTAATTTATTTTTTAAGAAGTATTTTTCAAACTCAGTTTTTAATGTACATAACTCCATAACTGTATAACTTCTTCCATCTATAGTTATAGTAGCCTCTCCTTTATAAAAAACATATCTTAAAAGCTCTTCAATTAATTGCTCATCAGTTTTTATATTTTCTAAATATTTGTTTCCTCCGACTATTTCAATTGCTTTTCTTAAGTGCTTTAATGATTCTTCTATTTTCTTATCTTTTAATTCTATAATCATATTCTTCTCCTTTATATCACTCGTTTAACTTTATTATAGTCGGTTAAAAAAACCTTGTCTATTAATTAGTTTTATATTATAAATTTTATTAATAAATATCAAAATTAAAATATATGTTTACCTAATTTGCTTTTTATAATATATTAAATATAATAACGGTTTAAGAATTAAGGTGATTAGATTTATGAATATACTAAAAGATATTAGCGAGAGACTATTTCCATTTAAAAATTTATACGATGTAATACGACTTGTAGACCCGATAAACAACAAAGTTATAGATAGTTATCCAAATAATTTAATTGAAGATAATAAACGTCTAACCTGTTATAAATTTTGGAGTAAAGATGAACCATGTGAAAACTGTACCTCTTTAAATGCATACATAGAAAATAATACCTTCTATAAAGTTGAATTAAAGGATGATGAACTTTATATGGTTATATCATCACCATTTGAAATTAATGATACTACTTACGTTGTAGAACTTATTAAAAACATTACTAAAAGTGGATACTTTAAAGATAATGATTATGATGATTCATTAAAAAATATGTTTAATATAATTAGTGATTTATTACATAAAGATGATTTAACTGGAGTTTATACGAAAAAATTTATGTATGACTCCTTAACTAAAGAACTTGCTACTACATATAAATCTTATTCATTTCTTTCAGTAATGATGATTGATATAGATTTTTTTAAAAGAATTAATGATACATATGGACATTTATTAGGTGATGAAGTTCTTAAAGACTTCGTTAAAATCATATCTTCATGCATCAAAGATGAAAATGCATTGTTTGGTCGTTTTGGTGGTGAAGAATTTATACTTATTTTAAAACATAATGATGTAGATAAAATAAAAAAACTTGGAAAGAATATATTAACTAGTGTTGAAAATCACTTATTTAAATTTGATGATATTTCGATTAAGTTAACTTGTAGTTTAGGCGTATATACAGTTGCCGCTAAAGATTGTGAAACTAGCACCATGGAAAATATAGTTCACTCAGCTGATAGTAATCTGTATTCAGCCAAAAAATTAGGTCGTAATAAAATGATCACTTCTCATAAATAAAAAATAAGTACCAGCTAAAGTGAGTTGGTACTTATTTTTTATTTATCCTAAATCTATATTTTTTAAACTATATGAATATAGAACAGTTCTCTTTAAATTGTTATCTGCTGGAGTATAAGTTGCATCTAATGAAAGAGCTGCTCTATAATACTTTTGTGCTAATGACTTATTATGCATCTTTTCTTCAACTACGCCTAAAAGGTTTTGGATTTTTGCACTACTTGTATCTATTAAAATTGCTTCCTTTAAGCAGTTTCTAGCCTTTTCTAATTCTCCTTTTTTTATTAAATCTTTAGCTTCTAATATATATTCATCTAATGTTTTATTATTTTTAGTTGAATTATTTATATTATTTTTAACTATAATTTTTATTTTTTCTAATTCAAAAGGCTTACTTATAAAATCAACAGCTCCTAATTTCATTGTATCAACTGCTATATCAATAGTACCATACGCAGTCATAATTATAGCATTAGTTTTTATATTTTTTTCCCTAAGTTCTCTTAATACTTCGATACCATTTTTCTTTGGCATTTGATAATCTATTAATATTAAATCAAAATCTTGTTTTTCAATTGTATTAAGTGCTTCAAGGCCATCTTTAGCTAAAGTAATATTATATCCTTCATTTTTTAAACATCTACACAAAGCTATCCTTATATTCTTTTCATCATCAACTATTAATATTTTTCCCATTTATTACACCTCCTAATTTCAAGGTAAAGTAAAATATGCTTCCCTCCCCTACCGTGCTATTTACCCATATGTTACCACAATGTTCTTTAACGATTTCCTTACATATAGCAAGTCCAAGTCCAGATGTTCCAGTTATCTGTCCATTTTCATCTTTTAATTGAACAAATTTTTCAAATATTTTCTCTTGATTCTCTATTGATATCCCTTCTCCATTATCTTTAATAGAAATTAGCATTTCATTATTTACTTCCCTAGCTTTTATTTCTATTATTCCATTTCCATCATCCTTAATATATCTTATAGCATTTGATATAAGATTTACTATTACCCATGATATTTTCGTTATATCTGCCTTTACTGTTCTATACACTCCACTTATATCTACTATTAACTTAGCATTTTTTTGATTTAATTGTATTTTAAACATATTACTTATTTTATCTACTATATCTTTAATATTAACTTCATTAATTTCTATTTTCATTTTTCCAGATTCTATACGATTTAAATCTAATAATTCTAATACAAGGTTATTAAGTCTTTCACTATCACTTTTAATAATATCTATAAGCTCTATATCATCTTCCTTAAAGTTATTTTGATTTTCAATAAGCATTGAAACGGCCATTGATATAGATGTTAATGGTGTCCTAAATTCATGTGATATAGCTGCAATAAATTCGGATTTCATTTTTTCTACTTCTTTAAATTTAGTTATATCTTGAAGAATTGTTACTGTACCTATATTTTCACTATGATGAAATGTTATAGGTGTTGAGGTAACTCTATAATAAACTTTTTCATTATTTTGATTTAATTCTATATCTTCACATTTTCTAAAACCAAGTCCTCGTTCCTTACATTTATTTATTATATTGAATATTTTTCTTTCTTCTATTATTTCTAAAAAGTGTCTATTAATTACATTCTTTTCTTTTACATCTAATATTCTTTCAGCTGACTTATTAATCATATTAACATTATTATTGTAATCAGTAACAATAATTGGAGAGTTTATACTCTCTATTATTGCTTCTGTTTTTTGTTTTTGCATTAATATCTCATTAATATTAAGTCGTTCATAGTCTTTAAGTTCCATTACCATATGATTAAATTCTTCTAAAACATAATTTATTTCTTTTTCCCTATTTAGCGGTATTTTATAGTCATAATCTCCTTCTGATACTTTCTTTATTCCAACTGTTAAATCCTCTATAGGATGAATTATTTTCCTTAATAAATACCCTATTATACTTAATCCTATAAGTAATACAATTAATGAAGTAATAAGCACATAATTTTTCGCATTATTGGCAAGGATTTTTGATTCTTCTTTCATACTAACCATAGAATCTTGATTAATATTTAAAAGATTAGTACATTCTTCTTTAAGTTTTGTAAATAACGGAAGTAATTCATTATAGTAATAATTTTTTACCTTTTCACTACCCTCTTTATCTTTAACTCGTTGAAATATTTGAATTTTATTTTTATAATCTATATATTTTTTTTCAATATTAGTTAATACATCTTTTTCACCTATTTCAGTTATATTTCCCTTTCCCTTATATAACCATTCTAAAAATTTCATATTATTTTCTTCAAAAGATTTTTCAAATACAAAATTCTCATTAAATATAACTGATAATGCTAAACTATCTTGTCTCTCTAAAACTTCTATCATATTCTGAGCTACGACTACACTATCGTAATTTGCATTCATAATAGAATCAATTGAATTCTGAAGCTTTTTAAAATAATTTATAGATACTAAACAATTAAGCGTAGTAAATATCAAAAATACCGAGAGAATAAGAAATATTTTTGTTTTTATAGTTTTTATCACCCATACTTCACCCCATCCTATTTATTAATAAAATTATAATATATGTAATATATTTAATCTAATCTATTACTATCTTTTTAGAAAAATTATCCTCCCTATTAAAGTCAATTACATTAATTCTTCTTCTTTTTTCTTATAATTAATAAATAATAATCTTGTATTCTTTAAGTATATAAAATTGTCATTTTAGTTAATATGAGTTAATATTGTTAAATATAAATTTTTATTTTAAAAAGGAGAATTTTAGATGAGACAAGCTTTAGTTGTTGATGACACTAAGAATATAAGATTACTATTATCAAAATGTTTAGAAAAAGAAAATTTTAATGTTATTCAAGCTTCCAATGCTATGGATGCTTTAGATTTAATCTATAATAATAGCTTTGATATAGCTTTTATAGATATAAAAATGCCAAGTATGAGCGGAACATCACTTCTTAAAACTATACGCTCTAAAGGTTATTCATTTCCAGTTGTTATAATGACTGCATTTGGTACTGTTAATAATGCAGTAACTACAACTAAACTAGGTGCAAAGGCTTATCTTCAAAAACCATTTACTGCAAATACTATAAAGAAAACTTTAACTGAATTATTTTTTGAAGATGAATCTTCATATGTTGAAAAAACTGAAAATAATGTTTCTTTTGATTTTCCTCTTGGAGAAATAAAAGAAAAACTTTTTAAAGATCCAATGATTCCAGAAACATATAATGAACTTGGAGATATATTAATTCAATTAGGTGACACAGAGAAAGGTATATTATTTAAAAAATTCTCAGAAGATCTTTCTAACATAAATTAATTTAAGTTAGGTGATATTATGATTAAAGATAGAATAAGTCCAGATGATGCATTGAAAATTTGTGCTACAGAAGAAAAAGGGAAACTAAAAATATTTTTAGGATATGCTCCTGGTGTTGGAAAAACTTATACTATGTTAAATGAAGCAAATAGACGATATAATCGTGGAGAAGATGTTGTAATTGGATATTTTGAAAGTCATGGAAGATTAGATACAATTAATCAAATTAAATCACTTCCACAACTTCCATTAAAGGAGATTTCTTATAATTCTATTACTTTCAAAGAACTTAACGTCCCATTAATAATTGAAAGAAATCCAAAACTAGTTCTTGTGGATGAATTAGCGCATACAAATGCTCCTGGATCTAAAAATAAAAAACGTTATGAAGATGTTATAGAAATATTAAATGCTGGTATTAATGTATATGCAACAGTTAATATTCAACACCTAGAAAGTTTAAATGATGTTATAAGTCAAATAACTGGAGTAATAGTACAAGAAACTATACCTGATAGTATAATAGCTACTGCTGAAGTTGTAGTTATTGATATTCCACCAGATTCTTTAAGAAAGAGACTGAAAAGAGGAAATGTATATAAAACTGATTTAATTCAAAGAGCATTAAAAAATTTTTTTAGAATTGGAAATCTTAATGCTCTTAGAGAACTTACATTAAGACAAATTGCAGACGAAGTTGATTGTACTTTAAACGAATATAAAGAAATTCATAATATACATGATAACTGGCACACTGCTGAAAAAGTTATGGTATCAATTTCTTCTAATCCTAAAAGTAAAAGATTAATTAGATTTGGTGCTAGGATTGCAAAAAAGTATAAATGTCCTCTATATGTAGTTTATGTTAATTGTACACATAGCATTTATCCAAAAGACAATCCAGAAATCTTAAAATCATTAGATGAAAATATTACTCTTGCTAAAAAATTTGATGCAACAATTGTAACTCTTAAAGGTAAATCTATTTCTAGTGAACTTATTAAATTTTCTAAAGAAAAAAATATTACTAAACTTATAATAGGACATTCAAAACGTACAAGGCTTCAAAAGTTTTTCAGAGGATCGACTGTGAATAAATTACTTGAAGGTTCTAAGAATATTGAAATTATAGTTGTACCATATGATTAAAAATAGGATAAGCAATTTTTGCTTATCCTATTTTTTAATATCTAACATTTTATTTTTCTTTTAATAATTCATCTACTCCAATGTTTAATTTTAAAACATTAACTCTTTCATTTCCATAAAGTCCAAGTAATTTTCCTTCTTTATTTTCTTCTATTAATGTTTTCAATTTATCTTTTGATATTCCTGTAGCTTTAGATATTCTATCTATTTGAATTTCAGCACCTCTAACTGTTATATGTGGATCTAATCCTGAGCCTGATTGTGATATAAGCTCTTCAGTTATTTCATCTTTTGATACAGTAGGATTTTTCTTTAAAAAGTTTTCTATATCTTTATTTACCCTTTCTTTTAATACATCACTTGTTGGACCTAAATTTTGTGATCCTGATGTTGAATCTATTTCTTTTCCATTATCTGAAATGTTATAATTAACTGCTGATATTCTTCCATTAAAATACTTCTCATCAGTATAATTTTGACCTATTAATTCTGACCCTACTTCTTTTCCGTCTACTTTCATAACACTTCCGTTTGCTTCATAATTAAAAAATAATTGACCTATTCCTGTAATCAATAGTGGATACATTATTCCACAAATAATAATCATACTAACAGTTATTTTTAATCCCTTTTTTAAATATTCCATATATTTTCTCTCCCCTTATATACCAACTATAAGCAATAATTTTGATATAAAAACATCTATAATTTTTATACCTATAAATGGAGCTATTATTCCACCTATCCCGTATATAGTTATATTTCTTTTTAAAATTTTTTCTGGACTCATAGGAGTGTATTTAACCCCCTTAAGTGCTATTGGAATTAGAAGTGGAATTATAATAGCATTAAATACAAGTGCTGATATTATTGCTGATTTTGGACTACCAAGTCCCATAATATTAAGTATTTCCATTTGAGGAATTGCTATTGTAAACATAGCTGGAATTATAGCAAAATATTTAGCTATATCATTAGCTATCGAAAAAGTAGTAAGTGCTCCTCTAGTAATTAAAAGTTGCTTTCCTATCCCTACAACATCTAAAATTTTAGTTGGATCTGAATCTAAATCGACCATATTAGCTGCCTCTTTTGCTGCAATTGTACCAGAATTCATAGCAAGTCCTACATTTGCTTGAGCAAGAGCCGGTGCATCATTTGTTCCATCACCCGTCATAGCAACTATCTTTCCTTGTAATTGTTCATTTTTTATTGCTTCTATTTTATCTTCTGGTTTACATTCTGCGATAAATCCATCTACACCAGCTTCCTCTGCTATAGTTTTAGCTGTAAGCTCATTATCTCCTGTACACATAATGGTTTTTATACCCATTTCTCGTAATTTCCTAAATCTCTCCACTAAGCCAGGTTTAACTGTGTCTTTAAGGTAAATAGCTCCATATATTTTATCCTCTTTTGCAACCACTAAAGGTGTTCCTCCTATTTTAGAGATACCATTTACAATCTCTTCTAAATCTTTTGGAACTTTTCCTCCATTTTCTTTAACAAACTCAGTAATTGCAGAGAATGCTCCTTTTCTTATTCTTGTTCCATCCTTTAAATTTACACCACTACTCTTTGTTTGAGCCTTAAATTCTATAAATTCAGCATCTTTATAATTTTCTTTTTCTATTTTCACCCCAAGCTTCTCGCAAAGTTCAACTGTAGATTTTCCCTCTGGAGTAGTATCATTTATAGATGTAATTAATGCATATTTAATTAACTCTTCTTTTGAAACTCCTTCTACTTCTCTAAAATCTGCTGCAAGTCTATTCCCAAATGTTATCGTACCAGTTTTATCTAGTATCATTACATCAACATCACCACACGCCTCAACAGCTTTTCCACTCATTGCAATTACATTAAATCTTGTAACTCTATCCATTCCTGCAATTCCAATTGAAGACAGAAGTCCTCCAATAGTAGTTGGTATTAAACATACTAGTAATGCTATTAATGTTGAAATCTCTAATTTTACTCCAACAAAACTAGCTATGGGATATAGAGTTACTATAACTACTAAAAATATTACAGTAAGTGCTATTAAAAGAGTTGATAGTGCTACTTCATTTGGTGTTTTTTGTCTTGAAGCTCCTTCTACTAATGAAATCATTTTATCCAAAAATGATTCTCCAGGTTCTGAAGTTATCTTTATTTTTATCCAGTCAGAAACTACAGTAGTTCCTCCAGTAACTGAAGAGAAATCTCCTCCTTTTTCTTTAATTACAGGTGCAGATTCACCAGTAATTGCAGATTCATTTACAGATGCTATTCCATCAATAACCTCACCATCATTTGGAATCATATCTCCACATTCAACTAAAACAATATCTCCTTTTTTTAGTTCTACTGCATCTACTATTTTATATTTCCCATTGCTTAATAATAATTTTGCCTTAGTATCTCTTTTACTAGATTTTAAAGAATCCGCTTGAGCCTTTCCTCTTCCTTCTGCAATACTTTCAGCAAAATTAGCAAATAATATAGTGAAAAATAAAATAATAGTAACTATTCCATTGTATATTCTTCCCTCATAAGATGTACTACTATTGGGTATTACAGTTAAAATTGCAGTTATAATCATCCCAACATATGCTACAAACATAACAGGATTTTTTATCATATCTTTTGGATTTAATTTTTTAAATGATTGTAATATAGCTTCTTTTGCTATCTTTTTAGTAATTATTCCATTATTTTTTTCTTTCATTTTAAAATCCCCCACTGTAAATTTATAAGCTTAAGAATTCAGCCCCAGGTCCAAGAACTAACACTGGCATAAATGTTAGTGCACCAATTATTATTATTGTAACTATTAATACACCAATAAATAATGGTGTGTCTGTTCTAAACGCCACTGAACTTTCAGGGACAGGAGCTTTTTCCTTCATTAATGATGCAAGTTTCAATAATAATATCATTGATAAATATCTTCCAATTAGCATTACTATACCTGTTGATACATTCCAAAATACCGTAGTGTCATTAAGTCCTTCAAATCCAGAACCATTATTTGCAGCTGATGTAGTAAATTGATATATTATCTCTGATAAACCATGATATCCACTTAAGGATTCTTGTCCAAACATTGTTGCTATTGCAGATGGAATTAAAATTAATATTGGATGAATTAATATAACTATCGCTATTAATTTCATTTCTTTTCCTTCTATTTTTTTTCTTAAAAACTCTGGAGTTCTTCCAACCATTAGCCCACATATAAATACTCCAAGCATTGCATATAGTAATAAATTAATAAAACCTACACCTTTTCCACCAAAGATACAATTAAGCATCATATTCCACATCGGTACGGCTCCACCTATAGGCGTTAGTGAATCATGCATATTATTTACTGATCCTGTTGTAAATGATGTTGTAATTACTGAAAATAATGATGAATCAAATATTCCATTTCTAACTTCCTTACCTTCCATATTACCAATAGTATTAGTTATACCTAGCTCATTCATTACAGGATTTCCTTTTGCTTCTGCAAAATATATAACTGGAATTACTACTAAGAATAGAAGTAATGCAGCTATAAAAATAGCTCGTCCTTGTTTTTTATTCCTACAGGCTTTTCCAAAAACATAACAATATGCACCTGGAGTTAACATCATTAGAAGCATTTCTATAAAATTAGTTAAAGGCGTCGGATTTTCAAAGGGATGACTTGAATTTGCTCCAAAAAAACCTCCTCCGTTTGTTCCTAAATGCTTTATACTTTCTAAAGAAGCAACTGGTCCATAACTTAAGGTTTGTGCTTCTCCCTCAAGTGTTTGTACAACCCTATGGGATTCTAATGTCTGTGGAACACCTTCTGATATTAAGATTATTGCTGCAATTATTGATATTGGTAAAAGTAACCTTGTTATTATTCTTATTAAGTCTCTATAGAAATTTCCAAAACTATGACCTGTTAAGCCTTTAATAAATGCTCCACATATAGCAAACCCTGTTGCAGCTGAAGTGAACATATACATTGTTATTACAATCATCTGTGATATGTTAGTTAAATTCAATTCTCCTACATAATCCTGAAGATTTGTATTTGTAATAAAACTTATAGAAGTGTTAAATGCTGTATGCCAATTCATATCTAAGAGTTCACTACTTGATCCTACAATATAATTTTGAGTCATCAATAATATAAACCCAACAACTAACATAATTGCATTCGTAATCAAAAGTGCTATTATGTATTGTTTCCAATTCATGTCTTTTCCTTTTACCCCACATATTTTATAAATTGCATTATCAATCTTGTCCATTACTGGGTCTACAAATGATTTAGTATTAAATAATATACTATACATATATTTTCCAATATAAATTGTAGATATAATAAATAATACAATTAATAATAAAATAGCTATTGTTTTCATAAAATTTTCCCCTCTCAAATTAAATTATGTATTGAATTATACTCCCATTTAGTGGTAAATCAACGCTATTTTCGGGCATGTTATAGTATTTTCCGTACTATTATTCGTTCTGAATAAAATAGGCCTCATTTTTCTATACATTTAATAGTCGCAACTTCATTTTTCTATTAGTTTTATTTTTTAAACATTTACAAAATAAAAAAAGAACCTGTATTAGGTTCTTTTTATTTATTTACTTATTAAAAAAATATCCTGATTCTTTAGAAATATATTCAATTATTTCATAGAAAAATTCTTTTTGTTCTTTATTTTCTCTAAGAATCTCTTTTTCTATAATACCATCCCTAATGTATATTACTCTATTACTATAACTTGCAACCATAGCATCATGAGTAACCATTACTATAGTCTTTTTATCCTTCTCATTTAATTCTTTTAAAAAGGATAGTAATTCATAAGAATTTTTAGAATCTAAATTTCCTGTAGGCTCATCTGCTATTATAATACTTGGATTATTTATAAGTGCTCTTGCAGCTGAAACTCTTTGAATTTGACCTCCAGAACATTCATCTGGATATTTTTCTAAAATATCCTTTATATTTAATCTTACACTTATGTTTTCGACCTTTTTATTAGCTTCTTCTATGGACACTCCAGCAAGTGTAAGGGGAAGTACTATATTTTCCTTAATCGTTAAATTACTTAAAGTATTACAGTTTTGAAATATAAATCCTAAATTATTATATCTAAATTCACTTATTGAATTTTCGCTCATCTTTTTTATATTTTTCCCATTTATTTTAACAACACCAGATGTTTGGAAATCAACTGTAGATATCATATTTAAAAAAGTAGACTTTCCTGCACCAGATGGACCCATAATAACAACAAATTCACCGTCTTTTATGTTTAAGCTAACATTATTTAATGCTGTAGTTACATATTCCTCTTCTTTATCAGCTATAGCAGGAATTTTCATTCCTTCAAATTTTCTATAATATTTTTTAGTTACATTTTTGGCTTCTATAGCATACATTACTTTTCCCCCTTTTCAAATTGTTATTTTCCATTACTTTCATTGTGAAAAAATAAGTAATGAATACTGTTATAGACATTATGCTTATATATATTAATATATAACTTAAAACAAATATACCATCTAATATTCCTTTTATTAAAAGAATCATTAAATACATAAATATCATTAAAAAAGGAGCACCTAGAAAAGCACTATAAAAATATTTAAATTCAGTTTTTATAATATCTTCTATTTCACTTTTTTTATATCCAATTAATATTAAACTATTTAAAGTATTTTTTTCATTAGTTGCATCATATAACCCTCTATATATAATCATAAAAGCAATTAAAACTATATTTATTATGAAAGTTATTCTATTATATAAATTAAATTTTTCAAAACTACTAACTACTTGCATTGAAAAAATTACCGAAACTGATATTGAAAAAATAAGGAATGAAATTATTTTATTCTTTATTATCTTTGTTTTTACATTATTGATTGCTATTATCTTTATTTTATTATTAAAATACTTACTTTTTATTTTATCTACATGCTTTGGAATAAATACATTTATTATTTGAATTGAGCCATATATAGTCAAACAAAATATAAGAAGTATATAGGTTAAATTCTCCTCCATTTTATCTTGTGGCATAAATAGAAATATTAAAGAAAGAAATGTATATATAAAAAATCTAAAATCCTTTATAGATAACCCTCTCTTTTTACTATTATCTCTAATATAAGAATCTCTTTCTTCATCATTTATAAGATCTGTAATGCTATTTCTATAACCATACCCTATATTTACTACACTAATAAATAAAAATTCTACAAACATAATCAATAAGCTATAAATAAATGCTTCACTTGATAATAAGTAAATTCCATCTGATTTTGCTAATAAACAAAATATAGGAACTAACAAAAGACCAAATAATATTCCTAAAATATATGAAATAAAGGTAAGTATTGACGATTGCATTGCTAAAGAGATTCCAAGTTTAAATACATTAACACCACTTAATAGTTGTATAGCTATATCTTTAGATTTTAATTTACCTAAATAATTATTTGTATAAAATATTAAAAAACATATTAATAAAATTATAATTAAAACAGGCATAGATAGTATTGTTCTTTCAATAATATTATTAAATCCACTTCCTTTAATATTTAATATATTTATCATATTAAATATTAAAGCAGTGGATACTAATATAGTTATCATATAAAATATATTATCTTTCCTTTGATACTTCATTAGTTTAATCCCTATTTTATATATCCCCATAATATTCCCCCTATATTTTTAAATCTATTAAAAATAATTCTATTTATTTAAATAATATTCTTTATTATGATGATTTTTCCTTTAATCTCTAAAATTTAATAAAAAAACCTCTAAAGCAAATTTACTTTAGAGATTTTAATAAAGCTTAATTAATTTGATTTTCTTTTTTCAAGTTGAACCTTTAATCTTTCAAGACCAATTATTATAAGTCCACCTATTACAAAGTAAATAATACTAAATGTACTAAATGTCATTGGATCTTGTGCAGTTTTTAATGATGTAGGTCCCATAACAACTGCATATAATGAACCAATCATAAGTCCTAATATGCAATATATAGTTTGTGATCTATAGTTTGCAAGAGAATATTTAACACCTTTAATAGTAACTGCTATTCCTGCTAAAATTCCAAATCCAAATATCACAACTACTGGAAGATAGCTAAAGTTTAACTTTAATAATTCTTTTATTGATCCAAGTATTGGAGAATAAAGTCCAAATATTAAAAGTATTGTTGATCCTGATATTCCTGGTAAAACCATAGCAGATATTGCAATCATAGCTGAAATAAATATATATATTCCAAGACTAAATGTTAAATTATCTATTGAAACATCAACACCAGTACCACCAGCTGTAGCTGGATTAAAATATGTAATACCCGCAACAATTGCTATACCTATAATTAAGAATATAATATTTTTATATTTTCCAGCAATACTTTCTCTTTCTTCTTTATATATTATAGGAATTGCAACAATAATAAATCCTAAGAACATTGAACTTATTTCATAAATATGACTTTCAAAAACTGATGTTATAAATAGAACTGATAATATAAATCCAGTTACCCATCCAATTCCTAATTTGATTAAGAATTTTATTGCTTCTTTTCTTTCTTCCTTACTTCCAACAACTACATTATTTAATGAATTTATGAACTTATCATAAAAACCTAAAATAAATGCAATAGTACCTCCTGATACTCCAGGGACACTATCTGCTAATGCCATACAAAACCCTCTTATAAAATTAATAATGTACATTACATCTCTCCTCTTCTATATTACATAATTCTTTTTGTAACATTTTCTATTTTATAATTTTTCCCACAAAAAATCTACCTTTTGTTTGTTAAATTTAGTATATTTTATACAAAAAGAAAGATGTAAAAATTCACATCTCTCTTTTAAATATAATTTATATAAATATTCTCATTATTTCTATTACTGCTCCTGATATTAATGCACTTAAAGGAATTGTTAATATCCAAGCCCATATAATATTTTTAGCTACGCCCCATTTTACTGATTTAACATTTTTAGAAGCACCAACTCCCATTATTGTAGTCGTAATAACTTGAGTTGTACTTACGGGTGCATCAAATAATGTTGCTCCAAGTATTGATGTAGCTGCACCCATTTGTGCTGCAAAACCACCAACTGGTGTAAGCTTTGCCATTCCACTACCCATTGTTTTAATAATTTTCTTTCCTCCAACTGAAGTTCCAAGTGCCATAGCAAGTGCACAAGCTCCTATAACCCAAGTTGGTACTTCAAATTCACTTATAAGTCCACCACTTAAAAGTGCCATTGTAATAATACCCATTGATTTTTGAGCATCATTACCACCATGGTTAAGAGCCATAAATGCTGAAGCTACTATTTGTAGTTTTTGGAATATTCTATGTACTAATCTTGGTTTAAACGGCTTTAGTATCCAATTAAGAGCCACCATTATTATATATCCTAATACAAATCCAATTAATGGTCCTACTATAAGCCAAACTATTACATCATCAAATACATTAGCCCATTGTACAACATGTATAGTATGATTACATGCTATACCGCCTCCAATAAGTGCTCCTATTAGAGCATGAGATGAACTACTTGGAATTCCAAAATACCATGTTATTAGATTCCATATTATACATGAAATAAGAACACCAACAATTGCCCATTGTGGTATAAATTCATGACTAACTATATTATCTCCAACAGTCTTTGCTACTGCTGTACCCATAAAAGCTCCAACAAAATTAAATACCGCACAAAGTAATATTGCTGTTTTAGGGTGTAGAGCTCTTGTAGTTATAGTAGTTGCAACTGCTGTTGCAGTATCATGAAATCCATTAATAAAATCAAATGATAAACTTAATATTACTATTAATATAGTTACTATAAGTGTTGCACTATGCATTCTTCATTACAACTCCTTCAACAATAGTTGCAATTTGTTCACAAGCATCTAATGTATTTTCTAAAAGTACTAAAACATCTTGCCATTTTATTATGTCTAAAACGTCATCTCCACTTTTAAATAAATCCCTAATATTTTCTCTATATAATAAGTCCCCCTTATGTTCTATAGAGTTAATCTTCTTAATTTTTTCTATTATCTTATTATTCTTCTTACCTATCTTTTTAAGTTCTTCCATTAATAATACAACTTCTTCAGTAGCTTCTACTATCATGTCACACATAACAGTAGCTTCCTTTTTAACTTCGACTAAATCATACATAATTAATCTACTTCCTGCTGAGTCAATTAGATCTAGTATATTGTCCATCTTTTTAATAAGACTATATATATCCTCTCTATCTAGCGGTGTTATAAAGGCATTATCTAATTCAACTATACTATCATGAACCATCTTATCCCCTTTATGTTCTAAATGGCCTATTTCTTTAGAACATTCCTCCTTGGTTTGTAATTCAACAAATCCTTTCTTTAGTAGCTTTGCTGCTTCATGAATGTTCTTTGCTTCATCTACAAACAATACAAAAAATTTATCTTCTTTTGGATTTAAATTGAACATTTGTTTCACTCCTTAATAACAACTACGGCATTACATACCGTTCCTTTAATAGTATAATATCTAGAATTTTTTATTTAAATGCTTTACTTACTTTGTTAACTTATTGTTATTATTTTTAACCTAAATTTAATATAAGGTTAATTTTCTTTAAATTTGTAAAGGTTTTCCCAAACTTCCCTATACTCTATAAGTATTTCTATATCATTAGCTTACTATACATAAAAAAAATCTCGTAGCTAAATTGCTACGAGATTTTTTTGTTTTATATTATGCAAAGTATCTGTCTAATAATCCTTTGAAAGCTCTTCCATGTCTAGCTTCATCTTTACACATTTCATGTACTGTATCATGGATTGCATCTAAGTTTAATTGTTTAGCTAAAGTTGCTAAATCTTTCTTTCCTTGACAAGCTCCATATTCAGCGTCTACTCTCTTTTGTAAGTTAACTTTTGTATCAGCATCTACAACTTCTCCTAAAAGTTCTGCAAATTTTGCAGCGTGTTCTGCTTCTTCAAATGCTATTCTCTTATAAGCTTCTGCAACTTCTGGGAATCCTTCTCTATCAGCTTGTCTTGACATTGCAAGGTACATTCCAACTTCTGTACATTCTCCCATAAAGTTTGCTTGTAATCCTTCTATGATTCTTGGATCTACATCTTTAGCTACTCCGATTCTATGTTCGTCAGCCCAAGCCATTTCTCCAACTTGTTCTACAAATTTATCAGCACCTACTCCACATACTGGGCATTTTTCTGGTGCAGCTTCTCCTTCATATACATATCCACATACTTGACATACAAATTTTTTCATAATTAATTTCCTCCTAATTTATACACACATTTATTAATTCATTTATTTAAAATCTTTAATCATTTTGCTGTTTTTTTGTTTTGTTCCTGTTTACATTTATTATTATATAATAATAATTATCCGTTGTAAACACTTTTTTTAAATATTTTTATATTTATTTATCTTCCTTATGTATTAATTAACTTATAACATAAAAAAGAAGACCAAATAAAATTTGATCTTCTATAATAACTATATATTAATAATATAAATTTTGAGTTGGATATTCTGCATCAGAAGTTATATCTATTCCAAGCTTTCTGAATGTTTGCTCATCATCATTACTTATTATAGTCGTTGAGTGAGCTTGAGCCCCTTTAAGCATAGGAAGTTTTTCTAATGCAACTTGCGCCATTGGATTTGTTGCAGCACATATGCTAAGTGCCATAAGTACATCTTCTGAATTAAGTGCTGGTCTCTTTGAAGCAAGTGTTTTTGCTTTTAGGTTTATAATTGGTTCTAATATTACTGGAGAAATTAAATGCATTTCATCAGAAATATTTGCAAAATGCTTTATTGCATTTATTATAACAGCTGCTGTTCCATCCATTAAGTTAGAAGTTTTACCTGTAAGTATTGTTCCGTCTTCTAATTCTATAGCAACTGCTGAACATATTTCACTATCATCTTTTTCATTTTTAAGTGCTTCTGCTTTTTCTCTTGCTTTAGTAACTACTTTTCTGTCCTTTTCTTCAAGATTTAATTCACTCATTATAAGACTTACTCTTTGGAATGTTTCTTTATCAGCATATCCTTTTTTGTATTCTACTGCTGTCTTGAAGTATCTTCTTATAATTTCTTGTCTTGAAGCTTCTTTTACAACTTCATCGTCAACTATTCCAAATCCTACTCTATTAACACCCATATCTGTTGGTGATTTATAAACTGATTCTTCACCAGTTATCTTTTCTATTATTCTCTTAAGAACTGGGAAACTTTCAATATCTCTATTGTAATTTACAGCAACTTTATTATAAGCATCCATATGGAATGAGTCTATCATATTTACGTCTTTTAAATCCACTGTTGCTGCTTCATATGCTATATTAAGAGGATGCTTTAATGGAACGTTCCAAACTGGGAATGTTTCAAATTTTGAATATCCAGCAACTCTTCCTTTTTTATATTCATGGTAAAGTTGGCTTAAGCATGTTGCAAGTTTTCCACTTCCTGGACCTGGTGCAGTAACTACTACTATTGGTTTTGTAGTTTCAATGTATGGGTTCTTACCATACCCTTCATCACTTACTATTGTATCAACATCTGTTGGATATCCTTTTGTAGCTCTATGTTTATAAACTTTAATTCCTCTTCTTTCAAGTTTGTTTATAAATATATTTGTAGCAGGTTGATCGTCGTATCTTGTTATAACAACACTATTAACATCTAATTCATATGATCTTAATTCATCGATTAATCTTAAAACGTCTAGATCGTATGTTATACCAAAATCTCCTCTTATTTTATTTCTTTCGATATCCCCTGCATAAACGCATATTACCATTTCAACTTTTTCTTTTAACTTATGTAATAATTTTATTTTTGCATTTTCATCAAAACCTGGTAAAACTCTCTTAGCATGAAGATCTTGAAGTAACTTTCCTCCAAATTCTAAATATAGCTTATCATAATTATTAACTCTTTCTAATATGTACTTAGATTGTTCTTCTAAATATTTTTTGTGATCAAATCCTACTTTCATAACTACTCCTTTAATTATTTAATTTTAATTTTTACAATAAACATTATTATTGCACAAATCTAGACTAAAGTAAATTTCAATATTCTAAATTTGTGCATAATATTTTAATTTGTTTATTAAATAATTACGAATTCTTTAATTTTTTATATACTATACTATTTTCATAAAAATAAGTGAACCATAGTATGTTTATAAAAAATATATAATATATAGGTTCATTAGCTGTAAATCCTTTAAGTCCAATTAAAGATAATAAACCTAAAAGCCCTATATATTTACTCTTGTGATAATCCATAGAAAATACCTCCTAAAAATATCTTTACTTCTATTATATATAAATTTAGGATTAATTTCTAAGGATTACCTAATTGTTAATTAAATGTATACTTATATTCAGGTCTTCCAATATTGCCATAATCGATTGTAACTATTGCTTTATCTATACTTTCTAAATAATCAACATATTTTTTTATTGTTACATTACTTACACCTGTTTTTTCTGATATTTGTCTTATAGTCCAATATTCTCTTTTATCATTTTCTATAACTTCATAAATTTTATTTAACGTCTTTTTATTTATTCCCTTAGGTAAATGTTCAGTATTACTTTGAACTATTTCTTCTTTAACGTAAAGTTTATCTAAATCTGTTTGGGCAATCTTTTCAGCACCTAATAATTGTATCTTCTTAATGTATTTATCTATAGCTTCTTTAAATCTTTCAAATTCAAATGGTTTTATTAAATAGTCTATAGCTCCATATGCAAATGCTTTCCTTATATCATCTGAACTATCAGCAGCTGTCATCATTATTACTTCTGTAACGAATCCAAGATCTCTAATACTTTTTAATATATTAATCCCATTATCATTTGGTAGATATACATCCATCAATATAAGAGCTATATCTTCTTCATTTAAAATTCTAATTAAATCTTCCTTAGTTGATACAGTTTTAATAACTTTAAATCCTTGTATCATTTCAACGTACCTTTTATTTATTAGAGCTACCATTGGATCATCTTCTACTATAATAACTTTTTTCATAGGCTACTCTCTCCTTTTTATAGTAATTCTAAATTTCTTTTGTTTTCTAAATTCTTTTATCTCAATATTTCCTCCATATAGGTCTACTCTTCCTTTAATAGTTGATAAACCAATACCTCTTCCTTTCCCCTTAGAACTTACACCATTTTTAAATATATCATCTTTAATTTCTTCATCTATCTTTTTACCGTTATCGCTCACTTCAATTATTACATTTTCTTCATCTTCATCAATAAATACATCAACTTGACCTTGACCCTCTTTTTCTAAGCATGCATCGAATGCATTTTCAATAAGATTTCCAAGGATAGTTATTAAATCCACTGAAGATATATTGCCATGAGTTTCTTTCATATATGATTTTCCATTTATTTTAAATGATATATTATTTTCATTTGCTATAAGTCTTTTACTAATTAGCATTGCACTTATAAAATTATCATTTATATTTGCTACTCTAGTTGAAGATTTTAAAACTTCTTCTTGACATTCTGCTATATATTTTTTAGCTTCTTCATATTCTTCTATATTTATAAGACCAAGTATTACATGAAGTTTATTTTTAAATTCATGTACGTTTGCTCTTATATTTTTAAGAAGTTCATCTATTCCTGTAATTTCTCTAGCTACTCTGTTTATATCTTCACTTTTAACTAATGTAATTAAGGCTCCAAGTTCTCTATCTTCATCTTTTATAAAGTCAAGTGTTATAAATGTTTTTTCTCCTGATATATTAAATTCTTTCATATCAATAGGCTCTTTTTTATCAATATAGTCAGAAAGTTTTTCTATTAACTCATCTATATTTAAGTTTTCAAATATTTTTAAGCAATTATCATTTATTTCTAGTATTTTTTTATTTTTATCTATAGCTATTATTCCTTCTGATATCGTATTTAATATTACCTTCTTTTCATTATAAAGTCTTGCAATTTCATCAGGCTCCATTCCAAGCATTTCTTTTTTTATTTTTCTTGCAAAACTTTCAGATAAGAAAATTGTTATTATCATTACTACAACAAGGCTAAATAGTCCAATATATATAATTCTATTAGTTACAGCTTCAACGTCTTTTAAATATTTACCGACCATTACAAAACCAACTTGTTTGCCTTTATAATATACAGGTTCAAAATACCTTAAAGTAACCCCCATTGAGCCTTTCATAGTTGAATAATAGCTTTCACCAGTTTCAACTACTCTCTTAGCATCACTATTTACATATTTTTTCCCTATTTGAGATTCATCAAGATGCGAGTATTTTTCTTCAGTCATATCTCCAACTACTATTATGTCAACATTCTCAAAGGTCTCCATATATTTTTTTACGTAATTTTGAATTGTAAAATCATTCTTTCTCTCTTTAAGTTTCTCTTGAACAGTTGGAGTGCTTGATACAACAAATGATGTTTGTTTTAAATCTTGTTTTATTCTATCATTTATATCATCAACTCTTATCTTTAAGAAAAATGTCCAGGATAATATTAATGGAATGGCGGCAATTAATATACTTCTCTTTCTTATTCTTCTCTTAAAACTCATATTAATCCCTCCGTTAAATATATATTATATCTTAAATATTATTTTCTACAATTCTATTTTATAAATTCCAAAAATCTCCTTTAACTTAAATAATCCCACAAAGTTTATTAAAAAAACTTTGTGGGATATTTTTAATCTATTATGCTATTGCATTTTTACATTCGTTCTTTGTTAAGTATTCATTCATATTGTCATAAGATATGCTTATCATGTTTGTTAAAGCTTCATCAGTATATGATCCCATATGAGGTGTTAATAATACTCTTGGATACATGTTCATAAGCTTTTCTACATTTTTATCTTCAATTTCTTCACCGCTTATATTCTTAAAGAAGTATTTCTTTTCTCCTTCAAGTACGTCTGCTGCAAAACCGCCTATCTTTCCGCTTTCAAGACCTTTAACAATTGCTTCAACATCTTGAAGTTCTCCTCTAGCAGTATTTATAAGTATTGCTCCATCTTTCATCTTTGATATGAAATCATCATTTATGAAATGATAGTTAACTCCTTTTATATAAGGCATGTGAACTGATATTATATCTGATCTATTTAATAATTCTTCTTCACTTACAAATTCAACAATTTCTTTTGCTGCATCACTTTGGAATACATCATAAGCTATAACTTTAGCACCAAGTCCTTTGAATAGTTTAGCTGTTGTAAGACCTATTTTTCCAGCTCCGATTATCCCAACTGTACAGTTTCTAACTTCTTTACTGAACATAGTAGCATCAATTGTAAAGTCTCCATTGCTAGTTCTATTTACAGTGTATGCAGTGTGTCTTAAAAGCATCATTCCTAAAGTAACTGCAAGTTCTGATATTGCATTTGGTGAATATCCTGGAACTCTAGCTGATTTTAATCCTAATTCTTTAACTGCTTCTAAATCAACATGATCAAATCCTACTGTTCTTGTTAAAACATATTTTAATCCATGCTTGCTTAATAATTCTAAGTTTTGTCTGTCAGCCATACAGTTACCTCTAACCATTATAGCCTCAGCCCCTATAGCTTCTTTAACATTTTCATGATTTAATCCTTTTTCTACAAGTTTTAAATCATAACCATATATGTTTAATTTATTGAAAAATTCAACTTCTGTTTTTCTTACTCCGTAGCAAACTAATTTGATTGACATAATTTAGCCATCTCCCTCTTTTATATAAAGTTTATGCGAATATTCCTAAATTTTTAATTACTTCTAATACAACTATCCAACATGGCATAGCTACTACAGCAACTATTGTTGATAGTAATGAACAATTTGATGAAAGTAATGACTCTTTATCAAAACTTATTGCATAAGCCGCTGCAACTGTTGCAGTTGGTGTTGCCATCATTATTACTACTGTAGCTAGTCCTACATATGAAACTGGTAATATTCCTGTTACATTTAAGATGTATAGTAATACGATATTTATAAATGGTACTAATATTACTTTTTGTATGCTGTATAACCATGAATCTTTTGATGCCATTGCTTCCTTGAATGGAATTGTTGCAAGTTTAGCTCCTATTGCAAGCCATGCAAGTGGTGAACATAATGAACTTAAGTAAGTTAATGGTTTGTAAAGCCATGGCACTGTTTGGTCAATTCTTAAGAAAGCATAATATTTAATCCCTTCTTTTGTTTGAACTGCAACTTGTGGCATTGAATCTTGGAATAACCATATGAATAATCCTAAGAATGTTGCAATAATAACTGGGTTTAAGAACATTTCTTTTGCTTTTTCTTTGAAGTTATCCTTGTCCATTTTTATACCAGACATTTTTACATATCCGTATGAATAAAGGAATACTCTATATGCAATGTTAAATATTGATGAGTACATAACTCCTACTGCCCCGTAAACAGCTTGTACTATTGGTGTTCCAAAGAATGTAGTTGATCCAAATACAGTTAATACTCTAAGTGCATCTTGCTTGTCCCCTTTGTATTTTGAGTAAAGTAATTTAGTTATAAATATAAGTAATATGTATATTACAAATCCCCAAATTAGAAGATTTATTCCTTCATGCATGCTTTTTTTATCTATATCTACTAAGAATGATTTTAAAGCAAGCGCTGGAATTGCAACTGATAATACAACCTTAGTTAGTATTTGTGATGCTGCATCTTTTATTATGTTTTTCTTTCTTAAATAAAATCCTAAGAAAATAATTGCTATTGATGAAAATATTGCGCCGATAATTGCATTATCTGTTATAGTTTTTAATAAAATGCTTAAAATATCCACTTATAACTCCTCCGTTTTTTTCTATTTATATTTCGTTATTTCTTTCACAGTTATGTTATAACATTAACGAATTCCACTCAATCATTTTTAAATTTCTAAAGAGTTATTTAACTTAATTAAGTTTTTTACGTATATTTTTTAAACTTAAATAAGTTAAATAACCATTTATTTGTTAAATATTAGACAATATTTACATAAAAAAATTAGGAACTTTAAAAAGCTCCTAATATATTTATTATAAATTCGTCTTTTAAATTTTCTTGAATTACATTATTAATAGTAACCTTAGATCCTTCCCCTGTATATTCTAAAATCGGATCACTTATAAGAGATAATGTATCTAAATACAAATTCTCACCACTTATTATATTTAAGTGTATTTCTTTTTGAATATCCAAGTTTTTATATTCTTTTAAAACTTGCATTATTCCTATACCTAAATCTTTTATATTTATTTTTTCTGTTATATAAATATTATATTTTAAAGCATTATTTTCTATATATAAATTTTTAAAATAATCTTTTATTATATAATTTAATAAAATTTTTGAATCCACACATTCTATTCTTTCTAATAGTTCATTAGATAAATTCGTCTTTATATAAGAATTTTCATTTAATTTTAAATGAAAATCATCATTTAAATTAACTAAAACTAATAGCTCATTTTTATCTTTAAATTCTTCTTTGATTACATATTCTATAATATTATTATCTATTTTAGATATATTGATAAATTCTACAATCATAAAAATTAAATTAATCTTATACTTATAATAAAAACTGCTTACATTTTTATTATTAAAAATATTAAAAGCTTTATTCACTTCTTCTAATTTTGATAACTTATCTAATATCTTATCTATATTTTTTCCATTATATAATACTTTTATCTTTTTATTTTCCCCCATGAAAGCTATCCCCTACTAAAAGAATATTTCTTTAATATCCTCTTCATTATAATTTACTATTAATTCAACTGGGAAATTTAAATCCTCAACTAATTTTTTGCAATTTTCAAAGTTTGCAACATCATAACATATATGAGCATCGCTTCCAAAAATTATTTTAACATTATGTTCCATACAAAGTTTCAGCATTTTTGTATCATTTTCTAATGCACCTTTTCTAAATCCATTTGGTTTTAATGATGAATTGTTAAGTTCTAATAATATATTTTTTTCTTTAGCTTTAAGTACTACTTTTTCATAGTCAACAGGATATCTATCATCATCTAAATGTCCGATAATTTTAACCTTTGGTCTATCCATCGCTTTAATTACTGCATTAGTATTTTCTTCTACTGTCCCTGGTTTTATACAAGGCGTATGAAGGCTTACTATTGCATAATCTAGTGATTCTAAATCTTCATCTGATAAGTCTACACTACCATCATAATCTATAATATTAACTTCTGATCCTATTAATGTTATAACCCCATTTACCATCTTTGGTACAATCCTTAAATTATGAAAATGGAATACATGAGGGCCTCCTGGCATATTAGGTGCATGGTCTGATATTCCAAGATATTTTAATCCTCTATAACTACCACTATCTATATTTTCTTTTATTGTACTATATGCATGACCACTTGATATTGTATGTGTATGCAAATCTATTAATTCTCTCATATAAACTCCTCCTATAAAAAACATATTTATATTTTACCACAAAAAAAGAGAAACCTTTCAAAGTTTCCCTTTAATTAATAATGCGTTAATTTAAAGCCTCATCTATATTTAATTTCTTCTTATAGAAAATAATAAAGCATATTACTGTAATTGTTGCTGATAATATATCTGCAACTGGTTCTGCCATAAGAACTCCTTTAAGCCCTTCTTCAAAAAAGTTAGGAAGTATAAATGCTAATGGTATCAATAATATTATCTTTCTTAAAAGAGCTAATATTAATGATGTCTTAGCTTGTCCTAATGCTAAGAAAGTTTGTTGACATGCAATTTGTGCACCAAACATTATAACTCCAGCAAAATAAATTTTTATACTCCAAGATGTTATTTCTACAAGATTAGGATTATTATTAAATATTAATACAAACATTTTAGGAACTATCATAAGAAGTGTCCACATAACCCCAGTGTAAACTAAACAACTTATCAAAAGAAGTTTAAAGGTAGCTTTTATTCTCTCCATTTTCTTGGCCCCATAATTATAACTAATAATAGGTTGTGCTCCTTGAGAAAGTCCCATTAAAGGAAGCATCACTATTTGCATTATACTACTCATTATAGTCATAGCACCAATTGCTAAATCACCGCCATATATAGATAACTGGTTATTCATAATTATAATTACAAGACTCTCTGTTCCTTGCATTATGAAAGGCGATACTCCAAGAGCAATTACAGGTAATATTACATTTAATTTTGGAACTAAATATTTCTTTCTTATTTTTAAAACACTTGTTTTCCCAAATAAGAATTTTAATACCCAAAGTGCTGAAACTAGCTGTCCACATACAGTTGCTAGGGCTGCTCCCTTAACCCCCATATTGAATATGAATATAAATATAGGGTCTAAAACTATATTTATAACAGCTCCTATCATAACAGTTAACATACCTGTTTTAGCAAATCCTTGAGTGTTTACAAACGGATTCATTCCAAGAGCTATCTGAACAAACACTGTACCAATTAAATAAAGAGTTAGATAATCTATTGCATAATTAATAGTTTTATCACTAGCACCAAAAGCATATAAAATAGGTTCTTTAAACACTAAAAATACAACTGTTAATATAGCACCTATAATAATAAGCATTGAAAAACTATTACTCATTATTTTTTCTGCTTCATCATTATCTTTAGCTCCCATCTTTATAGCAGCAATTGGCGCGCCGCCCATTCCAATAAGTGCACTAAATGCAGATACTATCATTATAATAGGAAATGCAACGCCAACACCTGCCATTGCAATTTCACCATTTGGGATTCTACCTATAAATATTCTATCTACAATATTGTATAATACATTAACTAGCTGAGCTATAATAGCTGGTAATGCTAGTTTAAATAATAGACTTGAAACCTTACCTTCACCTAAATTTATCCCATTCTTTTTCATAATCTTAAAATTCCCTTACCCTTGATTTTGTCTCTTAAATATTAAATATTTTTCTTATGTCTCTCTACAAATCTTCCAATTCTTTTAATAGCTTCAATTAAATCTTCCATAGATGCAGCATAACAAGCTCTTATAAAACCTTCGCCACATTCACCAAAAGCATTACCTGGAACTGCTAAAACCTTCTCTTCTATTAAAAGTTTTTCGCAAAATTCATCTGAAGTCATGCCTGTTGATTTAATTGATGGGAATACGTATAACGCCCCTAAAGGTTCAAAGCACTCAAGTCCGATTTCTCTAAAGCCATTAACTAATACTCTTCTTCTTCTATTATATTCAGATGCCATTTCCTTAACACTATCATCCCCATTTTTAAGTGCTTCTATTGCTGCGTACTGTGCAGTTGTTGGTGAACACATAATTCCATATTGATGAATTTTTTTCATAGCATCAATTAAAACTTTATTTCCTGCTGCATATCCAAGTCTCCATCCTGTCATTGCATATGCTTTAGAAAATCCATTTATTATTAATGTTTTATCTTTAACTTCTTTAAATGATGCAATTGAAACATGTTCCTCATCATAAGATAATTCTCCATATATTTCATCAGATAAAATTACTATATCTTTATCTTTTACAACATCAACTATTTTTTGAAGTTCTTCTTTAGTCATTATTGCACCAGTTGGATTATTTGGAAAAGGTAATATTAAAACTTTTGTTTTATCTGTTATTGCCTTTTCTAAATCCTCTGGCATAAGTTTAAAATCATCCTCTGCTTTAAGATTTATAATTTTAGATGTTGCTCCAGTAAATGCTGTACATCCTTTATAAGCTACAAAGCTTGGTTCTGGGATTATAACTTCATCACCTTCAGAAACTAAAGCTCTAAGTGCTAAATCTATTGCTTCACTTCCCCCAACAGTTACTAAAATTTCATCTTTTGCATCATATGATACATGTATTTTTCTACATAAATAATTTGAAATCTCTTCTCTAAGCTCTATAAATCCTGCATTAGAAGAATAGTGAGTATGTCCTTTTTCTAGAGAGTATATTCCAGCTTCAACAACGTTCCACGGTGTAACAAAGTCAGGCTCTCCAACTCCAAGAGATATAACATTCTCCATTTCATTTATAAGGTCAAAATATTTTCTTATTCCTGATGGAGGCATATTTTTTACTTTATCTAAAATCATATTTTCCATTATCATATAAATATAGCCTCCCTATCTTGTATCTTTTTATCTTTAAAAATAGTTCCATGATCTTTATATTTCTTTAAAACAAAATGTGTTGCAGTTCCTTGTACATATTCTTGTACTGCTAATTTTTCTGATACAAACATAGCAACTTCTTTCATTGTTTTACCTTCTACAATTACAGTTAAATCAAATCCACCAGAACTCATTAAATAGCACGCTTTAACGTTTGAAAATTTATATATTCTTTCAGCTACTTTATCAAATCCTTGTCCTCTTTGTGGTGTAATTTTTACTTCAATTAATGCTGTAACAGTTTCTTTTCCTGTATTTTCCCAATTTATTAAAGTAGTGTATCCCGCAATTATATTTTTTTCTTCATAATCTCTTATTGCATCTCTAACTTCTTCAACTGTCTTACCTGTCATTACTGCAATTTCTTCATCACTATATCTGCTGTTTTTCTCTAATACATTAAGAATTTCATCCATATTAATACCTCCTATATACCATAAGTTTATTAATTTTTTGTACAAAAATACCTTCAGTCACAAATGGATGAAGGTTACACTATTTCTAATCATCAATTTACATTGATCATTTTCTATATTATATGCTTATATGTTAATAAATTCAATACCTTCCATTATATATTTTCATGATTTTATAATATATATATGTATTTTTTTAAACTTATATATTTTAAACATTAATTGTTTTCATACTATTTTTGGTATATCATATAATAAAATCCATTTTAAAAAAAAAGGGGGAGATTTTATGAAAAAAGTAAATTATCATACACATACAACTAGATGTTTGCATGCAGTAGGAAAGGATGAAGATTATGTTATTTCCGCAATAGAAAACGGACTACATACATTAGGTTTTAGTGATCATGCACCTTATGAAGACAATAGATATGGACTTAGAATGCAATATAATGAATTAGATGACTATTTCAATTCTATAAACTCATTAAAAGAAAAATATAAAGATAAAATAGATATAAAAATTGGATTAGAAATAGAATATGATAAAAATCAAATAGATTACTATAAAAAACTTTCAGAAAAATTTGATTATTTAGTTTTAGGTCAACATGTATGTAAAACCTCTACTAATCCGTTTATAAATAGTTTTGAATTAAATAATACAGATGAATATTTAATATATGCCAATGCAGTAAGCGAAGCATTAGACACTAAATTATTTTCATTTTTAGCTCATCCTGATTTAATTTTTCTAAATAATTTCCCTTGGGATAATAACTGTGAAAAAGCATGTGAAATAATTGTTAATGCAGCTAAAAGAAATAACTCTATATTAGAAGTTAATGCAAATGGTGTTAGACGAGGAATTATAGATTTTTGTGATGGTCAAAGATATAGATATCCTCATAAAAAATTCTGGGATAAGGTTCAAAAAGAAAACATAAGAGTATTAGTTTCTTCTGATGCACATTCTCCAGATGAAGTTTATGATGAATCTACATTATTAGCTATGGATTTAGCTAAAGAATGGAATCTTAACATAATAGATTCTATATAACTTAAAGATAAAAAGCCTAAATATATATTTAGGCTTTTTATCTATTCTATTTAATTAACCTATTCCACCTAATAATATTCCAAGTACTATTACAATTATAGTTATAATAACAAAAGCATATTTAGCAAAATAATAAAACTTATCTCCTAATTTTTTAGTTGCACCAGTATTTATTTCAGCTAAGACATCATCTTTCTTTAAAACATAATAAAATACAATCATTGTAATTAAGGCACCTATTGGAGAAAGTATAATTGTTATAAAGTTAGTAAAATTATTAAAAACACTCATATTTAAATCTAGTGGAATTGAAAGTATAAAACCTATTGTAGCAATAAGTATTACGCTTTTTTTCCTATCAAGCTTAGTTTGAGACATTAAAGCTTCTGCTGGTCCTTCAAGCATAGCAATTGAAGAACTTATAGCAGCTAAGAATATACTGAAAAAGAATATTGCACCAAGTATTTGTCCACCTGGAATCTTAGCAAATATAGTTGGTACTGTTATAAATAATAAATGTGGTCCTGCTAATGGATTTAAATTACATGCAAATACAGCTGGCATTATAACAAACCCTGCTAAAAGCGCTGCTAATGTATCAAATATTGCAGTGTATATTGCAGCCCTTGGTATATTAAACTCTTTCTTTGTATAACTTCCATAAACAACTAAGCAACATCCTGTAATTGAAACTGTAAAGAATGCCTGTCCTAATGCATTTATCCATGTTGATGCCTTTAATAAATATTCCCACTTTGGAACTAATAAAAATTTAACTCCTTCCATAGCTCCATCAAGAGTTAATGATCTAATTGAAAGTAAAATTAATATTAAAAACATCATTGGCATAATTATCTTATTTATTTTTTCTATTCCACTTGAAACTCCAAAACAAACTATTAATACAGTTATAATTATAGCTAAAAGATTCCATATTATACTTTCAGGACTTCCTGCGAAACTTTCAAAATAATTACTTAAATCCACTTTATTAAACATTCCTACTGCGCCTACAGAAAAATATTTTATAATCCATCCAACAACTACATTATAAAACATGAATATTCCAAATAGACCTATGACAGGTATCAACCCAACAATTCTTCCAAATTTCAATTTTGCCTTTTCGAAACTTATTCTAGTTCCTTCTAGATTTCCTTTTCCAAACATTCTTCCAAAGGAGAATTCTGTTATAAGTCCAGTTGTTCCTAAAACTAAAACGAAGAAAAGATATGGTATTAAAAATACTGCTCCTCCATTGCTTCCCATTCTATAAGGGAACATCCATATGTTACCTAACCCTATAGCAGCTCCAATACAAGATAGAATGAATCCTTTACTACTTTTAAAATTTTCCCTTTTATTCATATAAACCTCCTAAAAAAAATTAAAGCCCCATAGTATATGCTATGAGACTTTAACCTTCAAGAAAAAGCCCCATAGTATAAATCTATGCGGCTTATTATTTACATACTTTTAAAACTTAGCCACCATAGATACATCCTCTAAAGTAAGGTTTGTATCTATGATGATTCATAAATACAACCCCTATCTAAAGTAGCTAAAGAAATTAATACTATTTAATTTTGCTAATTTATTAATTGTTGTATTCATAATCGTCCTCCAAGCTTTTTTATTATTATATCATAAATTTTCCAAATAAGTCTATACTTTTTTATTATTTATCCTATATTTTTATCATAATAATAATATAATAGTATATTTTTTAATACATAAAAAAAGAGACTATTTACATAGTCTCTTTTTAAAATTACCTATTCCCAGAAACAATCGCATCTGTCGTCTCTGTCTCTTCTGTCATCGCATCTGTCGTCTCTATCTCTTCTATCGTCACATCTGTCATCTCTATCTCTTCTATCGTCGCATCTGTCGTCTCTATCATCTCTGTCATCTCTGTCATCTCTGTCTATAGGAGTTCCTCCGAATACTCTGCAGCATCTGTGTTCATCTTTACAGAATCTGTTGTGTCTACAGTTTCTCTTATTACAATCTACAGCTCTTCCAAATAATTCGTTTGCTTTTGCAACCATATCAGAAAGCTTTCTAACTAACATTTGAACTTCTCTTGTTTTTGCTTCTGCTTTATCATTAACGCATTTAGCTTTTGCTAAAAGTTCTCTAGCTTCTTTTTGTAAGCATACGATATCTCTTAATTTTTTTTCTACACATTCTAGTAATTCTTCGTTCATGTCAGCTAAATCTTCTGCGCAGTTTTCAAGTTTTCTACATTTATTTTCTCTGATTGGTCCAAAACCATTTTCCCATCTATTGTTGCATCTCTCATCACGTCTGTTTTCACATCTGTTATTACATCTGTTATTATTGTTACATCTTTCCATAACCTACATACCCCTCTTCTGTTTACCTAATTTTTATCTTACAGTATAATATATGGTATTTTGTAAGTTTTGGTACTAGTTTTAGAATTTTTTCTACAAAAAATTATTTTTTATGACTTTAATTTTATTTTCATTAACACCTATAACATCTTTTTTATTATCTAGATATTCTTTTATTATATTTATACTATCCTTTGTTATAATCTCTCCTGCACATATTAAAGGTATTCCTGGTGGATATGGTATTATTGATTCTTTTGCTATTTTGCCTTCACAATCTTTAAAATTTAATATCTCATATTCTTTTTTAAATACTTCATACGGTTCTAATACTTTCTCTGGTTTAATAAATGAAAATTTAATCTTATTATTTTCTTTTATAATATCCATATTAAGTTTATCTATAGCTTCATATACTTTTTCAAAGTCCTCTTCAGTATTGATTGGTGATAATATAAGAACTACGCCTCTTTCAAAACTCATCTCACATTGTATATTCTCTTTTCTTAAATAATCAAATAGCTTATGACCGCTAAATCCTTCTTTTACTGTCATTATATATCTACTTTGATCTTCTTCATAATCATAAATTAAATCTTCATTTCCTATTATATAAACTTTATCTAATTTATTTATTTTTTCTTTGAAAGTATTTGCCATATTAATTAAATTACTATAATCTTCTTCACCATACTTTTCTAAATAATATCTACCATAGTCTAATGATGCCATAATTAAATACGATGGAGAAGTTGTTATAAATGAATTAAAGTAAAAATCTACATCGCTCTCTTTTTCATTTACTATTAAATATCCACCTTGAGTTAATGATGGAATTGTTTTATGAGCGCTTAATATTATATAATCTGCTAAATTGCTAATTTTATTAGGTAGTCTTTTGCACATTCCAAAGTGTGCTCCATGTGCAGCATCTACTATTACTTTTAAGCCTTTTTCTTTTAATTCTTTAATAACTTCATCAATTAATTTATAACTTATTCCATAATAATTAGGTGATGTTAATATAATTCCTTTAGCATTCTTACTCTTTTTTAGTGCTTCATATATCTTTTCTTTATTAGGTGGCATAAAAATACCATGTTCTTCATCTAAAATTGGATCTATATAAGTTACTTTAAGCCTTCTTAGAATTAGTCCATTATATACAGATTTGTGGCAATTTCTTTCTACTAAAACTTCATCACCTTCATTAAGAGCTGAAAATATAGAAATTATATTCCCCCCTGAACTACCATTAACCATAAAGAAAGCCCTATTTCCTCCATAAATTTTAGCAAGTAGTTCTTCTGCTTCTTTTATTACACCTTGAGGATTATGAAGATTATCTAAAGGATCATTTTCTGTTATATCTAAAAATCCTAATTTCTCTACGAATTCTCTTCCTATTTCATCTCTTAAAAAGGCTTTTCCACATTTATTTCCTGGCATTGATAAAATTAAATTATTTTCTTTATGATAATCCATAAGACAATTTAATAGGGGTAATTTATCCATATTTTATTCTCTCCTTTATTTTAAAAACTATAGCTAGTATGCTTATACGCTATATTAATCTTATTCTATCCTTTAAAATCATTTTTAATAATAAAAAATCCTGCCATTTTGACAGGACTTTTTTTATTTAACTATTTGTATCAAACTATTTTTAAGTACTCTTTTTGCGGTATCTAATATTAGTTTAGAATTAATATCGTCTAACACTTCACTTTCATCTACATAAACATTATGGTCTAAGAACATAGTTTCGTATGTAGATAATTCTTTAGCTAATACTATATTTTGTTCTTCTCTAAATAATCTCCTAAGTTTAAAACTCTTTTTAAGTTTATTAATATCTTCATCATTAAAGTTATCTAACACTAAAACTTCATCTATACATTTATTTATTAATTCTAATGCTTTATCTACTTTATCTTTTGATGTACTAAAAGTTATTTTATATAGCTTTATTCCATTTTCATGACAAACCCTAGTTAAAACATCATAAACTAATCCATTTTTTGTTCTTAAAATATCAAATAACTTAGAATTTATTCCTTCTCCAAAATATTCATTAAAGATTCTAAGTGCCTTGATTTCTTTAAAGCTTAAATTACTAATATCATAAACTATCTGTACTTTGCTAGTTTTTATACTTTCTTTATTTTCTATAAATTTATTTCCATTACAAACTTCATATTGTATACTATCTAAATTATCTCTTTTTATATTCCAATCTCCAAAATATTTTTCTGTAGTTTTTAATACTTCATCAAAATCTAATGGAGTTATTATAGATATTACAGTATTGCTTGGGAAATACATTTTATTATAAAATTCTTTTACATCTTCTAATCTTATGGAGTTTAAAGAGTCAACTGTTCCGATTATTGGATACTTTATTCTTCTCTCATTAAAAGAATTCAAAAATAATTTATCTTCAACATATTGTTCAAGTTCCTCATCCCATTCTTTTAATTCTTCTAAAATAACATCCATTTCTTCTTTAAATCCATTTTTATTAAATACTGGATTAATTATTATATCACTAAAAAGGTCCATACCTTTATCAAGGTCTTCTCCTAAAAGTGTTCCATAATAAATAACATATGGGTAGTTTGTCATAGCATTAGAAAATCCAAATATTTCGCTAATTTCTTTATTTATCTTTTCTTCACTTCTTTTTTTAGTTCCTTTATAAACCATATGTTCAGTTACATGTGCTATTCCTAGCTTTTCACCATCTCTTAAAGCTCCAGCATCTAATGAAACACATATTGATGTAAGACTAGATGTAACTTTTTTATATATTAACTTTACTCCGTTTTTAAGGATATGCTTTTTCAAAAGAATCTACTCCTCTGCTTTTAAAGCTATAGCACATTCAATTCTCTTCTTTTGCATTTTACATCCTATTTCATAAGGAACGTTAATATCTCCATTAAAGTTTATATTGTTAGCTTGGCATCCACCACTACAGTAGAATCTAGCCCAACAATCTCTACATTTTGGCTTATTGTATATGTGAGCCATTTTAAATTTCTTAGCTAAATCTTTATCATAGCTATCATCATCTATTGTTCCAAGCTTATATTCTTTTTTTCCAACGAATTGGTGACATGGGTAAACTTCACCTTGTGGTGTTATTGCAACATATTCAAATCCTGCTCCACAGCCTGAAATTCTCTTATAAACGCATGGTCCACCGTTTAAATCTACATTGAAATGATAGAATCTAAATTCGTCTCCTTCTCTCTTTCTTCTAGCCATTTCATCATATAACTTATCATAGTTTTCAAATATTGTAGGAAGATCTTCTTCTCTTAATGAAAGTGGGTGTTCATCTGGTAAAACTACAGGTTCTATTGAAATTTCTCTAAACCCTTCATTTGCCATAGCCATAACATCTTCATAGAAGTCTGTATTTGCTCTTGTGAATGTTCCTCTTACATAGAACATCTTGTCCTTATTTCTTTTAGCTACCATTTTCTTAATGTTTGGAAGTATATCATCATATGATCCTGAACCGTCAACTTTAATTCTTACATTATCATTAACTTCTTGTCTTCCATCTAATGAAAGAATTATATTTCCCATTTCTTTATCCATATAATCCATCATTTCATCATTTAAAAGAGTAGCATTTGTAGTCATAGTGAATCTTATATTTTTATTCCACTTCTTTTCATTTTCTCTAGCGTACGCTATTATTTCCTTAATAGTGTCCATTATTAAAGTTGGTTCTCCACCGAAAAGGTCTATTTCTATATTTCTTCTAGGACCACTTCTTTTAACAACGTAGTCTATTGCTTTCTTTGCAGTTTCTATATCCATAACACCTTTATGTCCATGGTATTCTCCTTCATCTGCAAAACAATATTTACATCTTAAGTTACATCCATGAATTATATTTAGACATACTGCTTTTATGTAATCTCTATCGTCCATTGAGCTATGAGCTATATCTTCATACATATCTTTTGTATAAAGCATGTCCTCATCAACTAATTGCTTTATTTCATCATAAGCTTCGCTTATTTCTTTTTCATCGTATTTATCTTTTAATTCATTTATTATTACTTCTTTATCTCTTAATCCATTATCATCAACTAAGTCATAAACTAAGTCATCAACAATGTGAACTGCTCCTGTATTTACATCTAAGACAAATGCATTGTCTCCTTGTTTAAATTTATGTATTAATGCCATTTTTTAAATTCCTCCTAAAATTACATTAATAATTAAGCAGTAACTTAATTTAAGTTACTGCTTATTTATTAGTTTTCGCACTCTAAGTTTGCAACTGTGCATGAAGTCTTACATGCTGATTGGCATGAGTTAGCACACTCTTTGCAGCCTGGTTTCTTTAAACTATTTTTGATGTTAGTTTTGTTTATTGTCTTTATATGTTTCATATACTTACTCCTCCATTATTAAAGAATAACATAGAAATTATAACATACTCTCTCCATATCTTCCATACTATTTGTCCCTTAAATAGCTTTTTTGCCTAATAATTAATATATTTTTTTATATTCTCTTCATCTGCATAATAGTATTTTAAGTTCTTAATGTCTTCTATGGTTTCGCATCCTAAACATCCCATAAGCTTTTTCATATTTAGTTCTAAATCTATAATATACTTTTTAGTTTCTTCTCTGCCTCCATAAATATAATGCCTAAGTATCCCCCCTGCAATTGCAGTTATATTAGCTCCAAGTGCTAATGATTTAATCACTTGGCTACTTTTATTAATACCTCCAGATGAAATTATATTTATATTCTTATTAGCTTCTCTACAAAAGATAATTGAGTGTGGAGTTTTTATTTCTATTTGTTCTAACTCCTCATAAAAATTGCTACCATTTCTTAAGTCTTCAACTTTTATAAAGCTAGTTCCACCTTTACCTGATACGTCAATATATTCTGCTCCAATACTGCTTAATAACTTGCAAGTATCATAGCTTACTCCACTACCTACTTCTTTTAATATAACAGGTACATTTATATTATTAATTACATGCTCTATATTTTTAAGCATTCCTTTAAAATCTCTATCGCCTTCATTCATTACAAATTCTTGCGATGCATTCATATGAAGCTGAATAGCATTAGCCTCAATACTATCTACTGCTCTTTTTACATTATCTAATGAGCTTAGTGCACTTAAATTAGAAATAACTATTCCCTCTTTATTGTTTTCTCTAACTATTTTAAAAGATTTTTCTACTGATTTATTTTTAAGCATTATTGATTGAGATCCAACTGCAATTGGAATATTAAATTCACTTGCTATTTTGCTTAAATCATTATTTATTTTAAAACTCTCATCAGATCCCCCAGTCATAGCGTTAATCATAACTGGCATTGCAATCTTTTTTCCTAGAAATTTTGTCTCTAAACATATATCATCATAATTAATCTCTGGAATAGAATTATTAAATAATTTTATATCTTTAAAATAATCTTTATCTAAATATGACTCTAATGAGTATTTTATATGATCATTTTTTCTTTTTTTTATAATGTCTATATCTACCATTTTTTCTCCTTTATTTTATTATATAAAATAATATTATCATATAATTACTTCATATCAATATTTATAATAGATGAAATTATTTCAAAAAAAATAAGATGTAAGGAAGCCAAGCTTTCTTACATCTTTATAAAATACTATTAAAGCGCTTTAAGTGCTACTAAGTTTAGTAAGCTCCATGGTTTATTAAAGTGTGGTTGGAAGAAGAAATCTGTCATAGCAAGTTCTTCAACTGTCATCTTATTTTGAATAACTACTGATAAAGTATTCATAAATTGAGTTAAATCTGCTTTTGATATTATTTGTCCTCCAAGTACTCTTCTTGTATCTTTATCAAATACTATCTTAACCATTGCTTTTTCATATGTTGGCATGAATTCTGGTCTATAATTATCTTCAATTGTTGCTGTTCCTACATTTATACCTTGAACCATCTTAGCTCCTTCTTCTGTTAAACCAGTTGAAGCTATACATTCATCATAGATCTTAATTCCTGATGTTCCTTGAGTTCCCATGTATTTAATTTTTGGTCCATTAATATTTCTTGCAACTAATGTTCCCATTCTTACTGCATTTGTAGCAAGAGGAATATATCTGTCCTCACCAGTTGGATTGTATTTTACAACACAGCAATCTCCAGCTGCAAATACATCCTCTCTACTTGTTCTCATATATTCATCAATTATTATTGCACTATTTGGTAATGTATCTAATTTACCATTTACTAAAGTAGTATTTGGTCTAAATCCAATGCAAAGAACTACTAAATCGCCTTCATAAGTTCCTTTATCAGTAACAACCTTTTTAACTTTTCCGTTTTCACCTTCGAAACACTTAACCTTTTCTCCTAGAACTAGGTTAACTCCATGTTCTTTAAATTCATTTTCAGCTATATCTGTAAATTCTTTATCTAAATATTTAGCCATTATTCTATCTTCAGCATCAACTAAAGTAACTTTCTTACCTAAAACTTCAAAAGCCTCAGCAAGTTCAACTCCAATATATCCTGCCCCTATAATAACTACATTTTTAGCATCCTTACCTTTTTCAGTAATAACTTTTGCTTGATTATAATTTTTGCAAAGAAGAATATTATCTAAGTCTCCACCTTCAAATTTAGGAACTATTGGCCATGAACCAACAGTTAAAACTAATTTATCATAACTATCAGCGAATTCTTCACCAGTTACTAAATTTTTAACATTTACTTTTTTATTATCAAAATCAATATTTAAAACATCATGTTTCATATTTGTTTTAACACCAAGTTTTGCTAAACCCTCTGGTGAATTATAAAACATATCATTTAAATCCTTAACAACATCAGCTACATGAAGGGCTATACCACAAGATAAGAATGAGATATTATCATTTCTTTCATATATTGTTACATCACAATCTGGATATAATTCTTTTAAATTTGCTACAGCAGCAGTTCCTGCATGTGTACAACCTACAACTATTATTTTCATATTTACTCCTCCATTTTAAAAAGCTTATTATTTAATAATCTTTATTCATTAATCTTTATACTTAAATAATATTCCCTAAATCAATTCTTGTAAATACTTTTTATCAATAATTTTTATTTAATTTAAATTAATATTATTAAAATTACAATTTATTAATCGAATATTCATCTTATTAGCACTCATTATCCAAAATTTAGTTATATATTAAAGTTAAGAAAATTAAAATATTTTACTTTTTATAAATATCTATGTATTATAATATCCTTATATAAATTTTTTATAATTTATTATAAAAGAAATACTTTTGAAATAATTTAATGGTCATTATGTATTAAAATATAAGTAATGTATAGATTAACTAAGGAGGAACTATGAGTAATTTTGATAAAAAATTAGAGAAAGCAGAAAATTATTATAAGAAAAAACACTATAAAGAAGCTTTAAGAATTTGTGATAAGGTGTTAGCTAAACAATATAATAATGAAAAAGCATTAGAACTTGAGGGAGAAATATTTTATAAGCTTGGTAAAATTGACGAGGCAATTTTAAATTGGAAGATAAATGCTGAATATAATAATAATCCAACAGCTAAAATGCGTCTTGCAGAAACGGACAAGTCTACTAAGGAAAAAGCATTAAGCTATGATAACTTCAATACTATAAGTAGTGATACTCTACAAGCTGAGCTTGCTGCTATATTAGCTGCACAAGAAGCCGAGGCTAAGGAAAAGGAAGCCAAGGAACAAGAAGCTAAAGAGAGACAAGCTAAGGAAGCTGAAGCTAGGGAGAAACAAGCTAAAGAAGCTGAAGCCAGAGAAAAAGAAGCTAGAGAGAAACAAGCTAAAGAAGCTGAAGCTAGAGAAAAAGAAGCTAGAGAGAAACAAGCTAAAGAAGCTGAGGCCAGAGAAAAAGAAGCTAGAGAGAAACAAACTAAAGAAGCTGAGGCCAAAGAAAAGGAAGCTAATATTAAACAATCTACAAATACTGATACTACAGAAAAGGAAAATACAGAAGCTACTCCTACTAATTCAGATAATACTGATAAAGTGGAATCAAATAAGAAAAAGACTTCTAATAAAAATAGAAATATAGCTGTTGCAGTAGCCTGTGGTGTCGTTGTTGTATTAGCTGCATATAGCGGAGTAAAATATTATTCTAATAAAAATGATGCTCCACAAAAACAAGAACAACAAGTTAATGAACAAACTAAAGAACTTCCAGCCGATTTTAATAATTCTTTAACTAAGGCAGTTAATGACAAAAATTATGAAGATTTATATAACTTATTAAGCGAAGCAAAAGGATTAACAATACCAGCTGATGATGAAAAAATTTATTCAGAAGCTACTAAACTTATGCAAGATGAAGGAGTTCAAAGCTTCTATGATGCTGGTTTAAAAGATATGAAGGATAAAAAATATGAAGATGCATTAAATAACTTAAATAAAGCTTATGCATTCTGTGACGGTACTTATTTACAACCACATATAATATACTTTATGGGTGCAGCAAATGCTGGATTAAATAAGCCAGAAGATGCAGTTAAATATTACAAAGAATATTTAGAAAAATTCCCACATTCAGATATGTATACACCTGAAATATTATATAAATTAGCTGAGTATTATAACGGAACTGGTAATAAAGAAGAAGCTAAAAAATATGCTCAACATATTGAAAATTCATATCCAAGTTCACCATACTATAACGATACTATAAAAGATATTTTATATAAATAAAAAAAAGTCTAGCAAAATTTTGCTAGACTTTTTTATTTATATTATTTATTGTCACTACTATTTTGTGAGTTACTATTATCTTGTGAATTGCTATTTCCGTTATCAACAGGAGCATTCTTTATTACTTTAAATTGATATCCATTTTCTTTTAATAATTTTATTATAGTTGGTAATGCTTTTACTGTTGATTTTTTAGCAGCTGCATCATGCATTAATAATATCATGTGCTTTTCAGTTTTCATATATGCCTTTGCTCTATTTACTAAATGTTCTACTGAATAAGTATTTGATTCTGCATCTCCAGTTTCTGCATCCCAGTCGATTGAATATATTCCTTGTTCTTTAAATGCCTCATTTAATGCTTTTAAGTGTGGGTCTCTATAATATCTTCTAGACATATATCCACCTGGCATTCTAATAACAGTTGTATTAAAATTATTACCTAAAATGCTTTTCATAAGTTCATTATTTTCATTAATTTCTTTCATAAATCTTTCTACATTTACACTATTTCCAGGATATAATTTATGATAATCATGACTCATTGTATGGTTTGCTATTGCATTACCACTTTCAATTTCATCTTTTAATAATTGTCTATTTTCTTCACTTGCTTTAAGTTGTGATCCTAATACAAAGAATGTTGCATGTACATCTTCGTCTTTTAATATTTTAAGTATAGCTTCAGTATTTTCACTTGGGCCATCATCAAATGTTAAGAATACTTCTTTTTCATTATTTACAGGTTTTGAAGATGTTAACATATCAAAAACTTTATTTGCAGGTACTGCATATGAATCTGCTGAATATATTATATTTTGACCTGGCATAATTTCATTTGGAGATGGTTTCTCCTCTTCTTGAGCTTTAGCTTCTGAATTACCCTTAGAAGCTTGTCCTTCATCTGCAGTTGCTTTTACAGTATTGTCCTTATGAGAGAATATTTCGTATGCTCCAAAACCAATACCAAGTATAACAACTAGTGCAACAATTAAAGTAATTCTTCTTCTTCTGATTCTTTGTTTTCTCTTTAATCTTCTGTTGTTTTCCATTTTTCTCTTCCTTTTTGTTTTTATTTCATTTATACTTCAATATTCTACTCTTTAACTCACTGCAAATGATTAAAATTTGGAAACAAAATCGTCAATTCATATATTTTTAACTTTTTATACACATATACTTAAAAACTTTTTCATATTAGCATTAATATATGCTAATTATTTAAATTTATATATTTTGCTATTTTCATAATTATGATTTTGGGTTATACTACTAGGTAGAGAGAAATATATGTCAAAAGCATTTACTTCTCAAAAATAATAATAATTATATAAGTATATGGAGGTTTTGCACATGTTAGTTTCAGCAAAAGAAATGCTAAATAAAGCTAGAGAAGGCAAATACGCAGTTGGACAATTCAACATCAACAACTTAGAATGGACTAAAGCTATTCTATTAACTGCTCAAGAAAACAATTCACCTGTTATCTTAGGAGTATCAGAAGGTGCAGGAAAATATATGTGTGGTTACAAAACTGTAGTTGGAATGGTTAACGGAATGTTAGAAGAATTAAACATAACAGTTCCTGTTGCATTACACTTAGACCACGGTAGTTATGAAGGAGCTAAGAAGGCTATGGCAGCTGGATTCTCATCAGTTATGTTTGACGGATCACACTACCCATTAGCTGAAAATATAGAAAAGACTTCAGAATTAGTTAAATTAACTTCTGAAAAAGGAATCTCATTAGAAGCTGAAGTTGGATCAATCGGTGGAGAAGAAGACGGAGTTGTTGGAGCTGGTGAAATCGCAGATCCTCAAGAATGTAAGAAAATCGCTGATTTAGGAGTTACAATGTTAGCTGCTGGTATCGGTAATATCCACGGAAAATACCCAGAAAACTGGAAAGGATTAGACTTTGCTGCATTAAAAGCTATAAATGAAGCAACTACTCCAATGCCATTAGTATTACACGGAGGTACTGGAATTCCTGCTGACATGATCAAGGAAGCTATCTCACTTGGAGTTTCAAAAATCAATGTTAACACTGAATGTCAATTAGCATTCCAAGAAGCTACAAGAAAGTACATTGAAGAAGGAAAAGATTTAGAAGGAAAAGGATTCGATCCAAGAAAACTTCTTGCACCAGGATTTGAAGCTATCAAAGATATGGTTAAAGAAAAAATGGAATTATTCGGTTCAGTAAACAAAGCTTAATTTCTATTTAAATAATAAAAGTCAGTCTTTATTTTACTAAAGATTGACTTTTATTTTTTTATTTCATTTATAAAAAAACACCTTACAAAAGTAAGGTGTCTTTTTACATATAGTCTTCCGTTTCTGTCTTAAGTCCCTTTTTATCTAGTTTATCTTCTATAATTTCTTTAATTATAGAATAAACAATTGCAAATAAAGGAACTCCTATAACCATTCCAACAAGTCCTAAGAATTTCCCTGCAACTAATATTGAAAATAATATCCAAAATGCTGAAATCCCTATTGAGTCTCCTAAAATTTTAGGACCTATAATATTACCATCTATTTGTTGAATAATTAAAATTATTACAAGGAACCAAAATGCTTTTATAGGAGATACAAATAGTATTATTATAACTGAAGGTATTGCCCCTATAAATGGTCCGAAGAATGGTATTATATTTGTTATACCTACAATTACTGATATTAGTAATGTGTATGGCATACTAAATATAGTTAATACAATAAATGTTAGAATTCCAATTATAAAGGAATCTAATATTTTCCCACTTAAAAACTTCCCGAAAGTGTCATTACTTCTGTGTGTTAATTCTATAGTTTTAACTGCTGCTCTTTTAGGTAAAATAGCATATGTTATCTTTTTGCTAAGCGCAAAGAATCTTTCTTTTTCTATTAAAAGATAAATAGATATTATTAAACCTAAAACTATATTCCATATACTTGATAATAATGTAGTTAAAAATCCTCCAAGCATAGGAAGTAAATTAGTAGCTACTTTAATTATATAATCTATAAGATTATTAAAATTCTCATTTATTACTCCTTGGTATTGTTCACCTAAATTTAATTTATCTATTAATCCATTTATAAATTTAGTCGTATCTGCTATATAAAGTGGTATATCATTAACAAGACCTACAATACTATCTATAAGCTGTGGTAATACAAAATGAATAAATAAACCTATAAATAAGAATGCTGTTACATAAGTAAATAATAATCCAAGTCCTCTTTTTGATTTTATATTAAATTTTTTAAAAAACTTTGTCTCAAATACAACATTTTCATAAAATCTTAACACAAAATCTAGAAGATAAGCTATTGCAAATCCCATAATAAATGGTTTAAGAATAACTATTATATGGCTTATTTTATTCATTAATGTACTCATCTGAGATATAGATAAGTAAAATACTATAATAGCACATACAACAATAAATGCATAAACAGAAATAGTATTATATTTCGTGTTCCAGTTAATCTTCATTATTTCCTCTCTTTCTCATCAAATATTATAAATTTTTATAATGTTACCTATTATAAACTCTCTATAATATCCATGATTCTATTCATTGGTGTTTCTATTTTAAATATAATGTCATCATCAATTCTTAATTTACATTGATCTTCATTAACTTTAACAGTGTCTATATTTAATTTACCTGGTCTTATTTCTTTATATTTACCTTTTGAAATATCAATAGCAAACTTTCCTGTTTTATTACCTGTAATATTAATTAAACTACCTAATTCTTCTCCATTAGTAAGTCTTATAGTTATAATATTACCTTTACTCCCTTCTTGAGGTATCTTTTCAACTATAGCTTCCCCTTGAAGTGTCATCCATCCACCACTTAATTTGATTTTAGCCATCATATCTAATCTATATTCATTTCCTATTTTCTTTAAAAGCTTTCCAAGCTCTATTATATTTAACTCAAGTTTCATTTTAAAATTCCTCCCTTTTTAATTCTATGTTACATCATTTTACCTATTAGGGCAATTTAATTTAATCTTAATTTAAATTAGTAATATATTTATATAATTAAAACTGTAGTAAATTAAATATACTACAGTTTCTTATGTTCATTCACTAATTTAAGAATATTATTGTATTCTTTATCAAGCTCTAATTTTTTCTCTTCATCTTTTTCTATAGATAAAAGTGAAATAATTTCAGTTAACCTATTTTCTAGAATTAAAAGTTCTTCTTTAGTTTTCTTTTCTTCTTTACTTTCTTTTGGTTTGCTTTTTATATTTATATATTCACTATATGTAAGATCATATTCTTTTATTTTATTATTTTCTATTTCTATTACATAGTTACAAACATTATTTAAAATGCTTCTATCATGTGAAACTAGTAATATTGTTTTATTAGTATTTTTAAGTGCATTTTCTAAAGCCTCTAATGCTTTTATATCCAAGTAATTAGTTGGTTCATCCAATATTAAAAAATTGTTATCAGTTAAAAGTACTTTACAAAGAGCTGCTTTAACCTTTTCTCCACCACTTAAATCTTTTACAATCTTTTTAACATCATCCCCCATAAATCCAAAATGGCTTAGATTCATTCTTATAAAACTTTCATCGTAGTATGAATCTTTTTTAATATTTTCTAAAATACTTTTATCCTCATCTAAAATATTTTGACTTTGATCAAAATACCCTATAATTACATTTTTATTTATACTTATGCTCTCGTTTCGTCCCTTAATTATTTCTTTTAAAAGAGTTGTCTTTCCACTACCATTACTTCCAACTAACGCAATCTTTTTGCCATTTTTTATTTTAAAATTTCCATCACTGATTAACTCTTTATCATTAAACCTTATGTTGATATCTTTAATCTCTATAAGATTTTTGCATTCTATTTTAATATCATCTTTAACTTCTATTATTATTTCAGTTTCTTTTTTGGGCTTTTCTTTAACTTCTAAATGTTTAATTCTGTTTTCTATACACTTTATATTATCATCAATATTCTTTTTACCTTTTTGATCACCCATTTTTATAGTTTTAGCTTCTGATTTTCCCATTCCTTTAGGTGCTTTCTTAATTCTATCTCTAAGTTCTCTCTTCTTTACAATTGCATTTTTTAATCTTTCTTTCTCTTTTTTATACTCTTCATACTCTTTTTCTTTTCTTTTATTTTTTTCATTTTTTAAATTAATAAAATTATTATAATTACCATCATATATTTCTAACTTTCCATTTTCTAATAAAGCTATTTTGTTACATACATTATTTAAAAATTCCCTATCATGAGATACTATAAGTAATGCTCCTTTATATTTTTTCAGCATATTTTCTAATAAAACAACGCTTTTACTATCTAAATTAGAAGTTGGCTCATCTGCAATTATTAAACTTTTATTTTCATTTAATGCTCTAGCAATTCTATATTTTTCTTTTTCACCACCTGATAAAAAATTATTATATGTATCTGGAAGATCAAAGAGACTTTTTTCTTTAGAACTAAAACATTCTACATATTCTTCTTCCTTTTGACTTATGTATGAATAACTATCAGTTACATCTATAATACCTTCTGAGTACTCTTCTTCACCTATAATTATTTTTAAAAGAGTACTTTTCCCTACTCCATTTTCTCCAATTATCCCAATCCGATCTCCTCTATTTATTTCAAACTTATCTATATCTAAAATAAGTCTATCTCCGTACCATTTCTTTAATCCATTAACTAAAACTAATGACATATCCTTTCACCTCAATCCTTTAATATTTATTATTTGATGAAAAAATATTAAGTATTCTAAAAAAGAAGCTTTAAAAGCTCCTTTTTCTATCTATATATTTATTCTCTTTTCTGAGAACTTAGTTTTATATGCCACAAATATTTAATATAACCTCTTTTATTTATCATTATATCTTTTTAATGCCCTTAAAAAATTCCCATCAATTAATTCATTTAATTTTCTAACTACTTCTTCTGGTTTCTCTTTCATACCATCATCCATCCATTTAATTATAAGTCCTTTAAATGCAACAGCATAAAAGCTCGCCATAAACTCTTTATCTTCCTTTTTTACATTCATATCAATAGAAAGTTCATCTATAACCCCACTAATAAGTTCATTAGTTACTAAATATAAATAATTATTTAAATGACTTCTTCCTAAAGAATTTAATGTATTTAAGCAAAATTCTTTATTTTTCTCAATATACTTAAATATTATAATAAGTCCATCTGTCCAATGTTCATAATCATCACATTCTTTTATACTATTTAATGCTTCTGTCTTATATATCCAATCAATTAAATCATAAACATCTTCAAAATGATAATAAAATGTTTGTCTATTAAGATTACATTCATCTACTATATTCTTTACTGATATCTTATTCAGTTCTGTTTTTTTCATTAAAGTTTTTAATGAATTTGCAAGTGCGTGTTTTGTTTTTAAAGAGTTAGACATAACATAACCTTCTCCCATCCCATATTTTTATATACTAATTATACCAATTACTAATATTATTTTTATGAACACTTAAGTATTCAACATGTTAAATATTTTAAAACTAAAAATAATCTATCCTCAAATATGAGAATAGATTATTTATTTAAATTTCTATAAAATCACCAATACTATTAAAATCGTTAGCTGTTAAAACTAAAGTATCTCCAACTTGTATTTCTGTTGAACCTTTAGGTATTACAACTTCATCGTTACGTTTTATCATAACAACAAATATTTCTTCTGGTATATTTGCATCCATAATAGTTTTATTTGCCCACTTATTCTCTTCCTCAATTATAATTTCCATTAATCTATTAGCACTTTCCTCTTTATAGTCATTAAATGTCTTTAATACTGGAGAATTATTATCTACAAGATCTAGTTTATTAGCAACTTTAGGAATCAATGTTCCTTGAACTGCAACAGAGAATAAAGCCATAAAGAATATTATATGGAATATATCATTATTTATTGGTACTCCATACGTTACTGCATATATTGCAAAAACAATAGATGCTGCACCCCTAAGTCCTACCCAAGATATAAATAGTTGCTCCTTAATAGGTACTTTAAAGAAGGTTAGTATACTAAATATTGCAACTGGTCTTGCTATTATAATCATAAATAATGATATAGCAATACCTTTAAATGCTACTTGTGGTATTGCTGAAGGGAATGCTAATAATCCAAGCATAAAGAATAAAGTTATTTGCATAATCCATGATATTCCATCAAAGAAATGTACCAAACTTTTTTTATGAGGGATTTTGCTATTTCCTATTATCATACCAGCAAGATATACACTTAAATATCCATTCCCACCAAAATGTTCACTTAATGCATATGCTAAAACTGATATTGCTGCAACAAAAATTGTATAAAACCCTTCTATTTCAAAATTTGCACGCCTTAAAAAATAGGTTGTTAATTTTGCAAGTAACACTCCAGTAATTATCCCAATAAAAACTTGTTTTATAAGAAGAGGAATTACTAAACCTACTCCTTCTCCTGACATAACTTCTAAAATAATAACTGTAAGCATATAAGCAAACGGATCATTACTTCCACTTTCAATTTCTAATATTGAAGCTAGAGAACCTTTTAAGTTTAACTTTTGCGAACGTAAAATTGCAAAAACTGCCGCTGCATCAGTCGATGCAACTACTGCACCTATAAGTAATCCTTCAAGTAAAGTTGTTTTAAAAACAAAGAAACAAAACGCTCCAGTAAGTCCTGCTGTAACAACTACCCCAACAGTTGATAATAATACCGATTGAACCGCAACAGGCTTTGCCATCTTCCAGTTAGTACCAAAACCTCCATAGAACATTATAAATATTAATGCAAATGAGCATACATCCTTTGTTAATTCATAATTATCAAAATATATTCCAACAACTCCATCTGAACCAAATAACATTCCAAATACTATAAATATTAGTAATATAGGAACTCCAAATCTATAAAGTACTTTTGTTGAAGTAATACATATTAGAAGTATTAATGCACAACTAATCATTAAACCTATCATTAATTCACCTCCCAATTTAACTTTCATTATTTTTCAAAATTATATTATAGTATGATAAAAAAAATAACTTTTTATTAATATTCTATTTAATTTTATACTAAAACAAATCATTTTTGTTAAAAAAAGAGTTACTTTAATAAGTAACTCTTTTTAAATTTAATTAGCTTCTTTATTTGCAAATTGGCTATTATAAAGTTTTTCGTAGAATCCACCTTTTTTCATAAGCTCTTCATGATTACCTTGTTCTATAATATTTCCATCATTAATAACTAATATTAAATCTGCATTACGAATAGTTGATAATCTATGTGCTATAACAAAGCTTGTTCTTCCCTTCATTATATTTTGCATAGCTTTTTGAAGTAATAATTCAAGTCTAGTATCTACAGAACTTGTTGCTTCATCTAGTATTAATATTTTAGGATCTGAAATAATAGCTCTTGCGATTGTAAGTAATTGTTTCTCACCTTGTGATATATTAGATGCTTCTTCATTTAGGAACATATCATATCCATCTGGAAGCGTCTTTATAAAGTGATGTACATTTGCAATCTTAGCTGCATTTACTATCTCCTCTTTTGTCGCTCCAAATCTTCCATACTCTATATTTTCATATATTGTTCCATTAAATAGCCAAGTGTCTTGAAGAACCATACCAAACATGCTACGTAAATCTTCACGTTTCATATCTCTAGTATCTACACCATCAATTTTTATAGAACCACCTTGTATGTCATAAAATCTCATTAAAAGATTTATTAATGTAGTTTTACCTGCTCCTGTAGGTCCAACAATTGCAACCATCTGACCACTTTTAATATTTGCACTTAAGTTTTCAATTAATATTTTATCATCACTATATCCAAACTTTACATTTTCAAATGTAACATCTCCACGTACATTTTCTAATTTAACTGGATTTTCTGGGTCTTCTGTTTGTTCTTTTTCATCTAATATTTCAAATACACGATTTACTGCTGCAAATGCTGATTGTATTGTTGATGATAATTGTGTCATTTGAGAAAGTGGTTGATTTATTTGCCATATATAACGTATAAATGCTTGAAGATTACCAACTGTAATTATACCTCTTATAACATATATAGGTCCTATAAGCGCCATTGCTGCAATTCCAAGATAAGTTACTAAAGATATAAGAGGAGACATAAGTCCTGAAACAAACTGTGCTTTAAATCCATTAGTACAAAGTTCATTATTTATTTCTTTAAAGTCCTCTATTGCATCTTCTTGTTTACCATATAGTTTAATTTCATTAAATCCAGTATACATCTCTTGAACTGCACCATTTAATTTACCTAGTGCTTTTTGTTGATTATTAAAAAGTTTTTGAGATTTACTTACAATAAACTTTGATATTAAAAAACTCGCTGGAATAATTAAAATTGCAATAAGTGCCATTTTTACATTTATAATAAACATCATTGTAATTGCAAAAATAATTGCAAGTATTGAGTTAATAACCTGACTAAAACTTTGTTGAAGTGCATTTGATATTGTATCTATATCATTAGAAACACGACTTAATACATCTCCATAACTATTTGAATCAAAATACTTAATTGGTAGTCTTCTTATTTTATCTTGAACTGCATTTCTTAAATCTCTCATTGTATTTTGAATAGAATTAGTTAATAAGAAGTTTGCTGCATAAGTTAACAGTGTATAAGTAGTATAAATACAAGCTAATATAATTAATATTTTTAGAATATAATTAAAGTTTACTGAAGCACCTGGAATACCTTTTGTAATGTCTACAACATCTTCTGTAAGCTTTGAAATTATAAGACCTTCAACCATTGGTGAAATTGCACTTAATGCTACTGCTCCAACTATAAATAGTATTGAACATATAAACCCTATTCTATATGGTTTTACAAATGGAGAAAGCTTATTAATTGTTCTTTTTAAATTATTAAATCTATTCATTTAAAAGTTCCTCCTCTGTAAGTTGTGATGAAGCAATTTCTTTGTATATCTCACATGTTTTAAGTAATTCTTTGTGAGTTCCACTTCCAACTACTTCTCCCTCATTTAAAACTATTATCTTATCAGCATCAATAATTGAACTTACTCTTTGTGCTACTATTAAAACAATAGATTCTTTAGTTTCATCTTTTAGTTTTCTTCTTAAAATAGCATCAGTTTTAAAATCTAATGCTGAGAAACTATCATCAAAAATATAAATCTCAGGGTTTCTAACTATGGCTCTTGCAATAGAAAGTCTTTGCTTTTGACCACCTGATACATTCGAACCACCTTCACTTATTTTTTCATTAAACTTATTAGGTTTCTTTGTAATAAAATCATAAGCCTGTGCAATTTTTGCTGAATGTTCTACTTCTTCATCTTTAGCATTCTTTTTACCAAATTTAATATTATGAGCAATACTTCCTGTGAATAATAAAGTCTTTTGTGGAATAAATCCTATTTTCTTTCTTAACGCACTAAGATCGTAATCTCTTACATCTATTCCATTTATCTTTATAGATCCCTTTGTAACATCATAAAATCTTGGTATTAAATTTATTAATGTACTCTTTCCACTTCCTGTACTTCCTATAAAGGCTATAGTCTCACCTTTTTTAGCTGTAAATGATATATCTTTAAGTACAGGTTCTTCTCCATCTGGATAAGTAAATGTAACATTATCAAATTCAATTATTCCTTTATTTGTAGTTACCTTAACTCCATTTTCTGGGCTCTTTATTAAAGGTTCTTCTTCTAATAATTCACTTATTCTATTTGCTGATACTTCTGCTCTTGGATACATTACGAATACAAGAGAGAATAACATAATAGAGAACATTGCATGGAATAAATATTCAATAAATGCAACTAACTGACCTACTTCAAGAGTACCTGCATTTATCATCTTACTTGAAATCCAAAATATTGCGATTATTGCTATATTAAGTAAGAAGAAAAAAGTAGGTTGTGATATAGACATAAGTTTATTTAGCTTCTTTGAAACAGTTGCATATTGATCATTTGTTTCTTTAAATCTTTCAGCTTCATGATCATCATTTCCAAAAGCTCTAATAACTCTAATACCAGTTAAATTTTCTCTTAAAATTCTATTTAATTTATCTAATCCTTTTTGTTGTTTTTCTGACATTGGATGAGATACTTTCGCTATTACATAAACCCCTAAGACTATAAATGGAATTGTAACCCCAAGTACTACAGATAATTTAAGATTTGTTCTAACTATCATGACTAAACTTACAATAAACATTATAGGTGTTATAAGTGCAGCTCTTAAAATAGTATTTACAAACTGTTGTAACTGAAAAGCATCATTAGTTGTTCTAGTTATCATAGATGATATTCCAAACTTATCATATTCACTATGTGAAAACTTCTGAGCTTTTTCAAATATATCATTTCTAATATCTCTTGTTATACTTGTTGAGATTTTAGATGAACAATATCCAAGTAATATAGTTCCACACGATCCAATTAAAGAAATAGCAATAATAATTAGTCCCATTTTTTTTATATAAGGTATGTCATTATTTAATATACCTACATCAATGATTTTAGCCATTATAGTTGGTATACCAAGTTCAACTAATGCAAATCCAAATACTGAGATTACATTTAATGCAAATAAACCCTTATATCTTTTTAAATAATGTAAAATTAGCTTCATTAATTCTCTCCCTCCTTAGTTATCTAGTCTAATTTTTAAAATGATAATTATTTATATATTATTGTACACAATAATACTAATTTTTTCTAACTATTTCAAAAAAAATTTATTTCATCAATACTTTTTATATTAAATCTATAATATAAACGTGATTATATTTGTCCTCATATAAATTGAATTTTTGCTTACATGTGATACAATAACATTTATACAAAAATATAATTTAAGTAGGTGTATAAATGGTTGAATATAAAGGTAAGCAATATGTGTGCTTATTAGATTTTGCAATGAATTTTATTAAAGGTAAATGGAAACCTGTTCTTTTATGCTATATGTACAGTGGTCCTAAACGATTTTTAGAACTTCAAAGAATAACTAATGGAATAAGTCATAAAGTATTAACTGAGAATCTTAAAGAATTAGAGAACGAAGATTTAATAGAGAGAATAATCTATCCTGAAGTTCCTCCAAGAGTTGAATATAAATTAACTCCTATGGGGAAAGACTTAACTAAAGCTTTAAAAGAAATAGAAGCTTGGTCCCATAAATATTTTAAAGAATTGGAATAAGAGATACGCATTATTTAAATGCGAATCTCTTTTTATTTATTATAATCCTCTAATATTTAATATACATCTCTTTCCATAAGTCTTAAAACATTGATTACAAGATACACATTTAGGTTTTTTTCTATCCCCAGATACCCATTTATTAATTAAATCTGGTTCTGCAGTTAACGGTCTTGCTAATGAAAAATATTCTATATTACTATTATTTAAGATTTCTTCCATAACATCTAAATGTCTATTACCGCCTATTAATATAACTGGAGTATCAATGCTTTTTGAAAGTTCTATTGCATAATCTTTAAAGTATGATTCTCTATCTTTAGATATAACAACTTTCGTTCTAGCTGCTCCTAAATTATTTTCTACGACTTCTTCTATTGATTCATTTCCACCTGTTACTTCTATTGCATCTATTCCAAGTTCACTTAACTTTCTAGCAACATATAAACTATCTTCTTGTGTAAGTCCACCTTCTTTTACATAGTCTGCAGAATTTAATTTTATAAGTATTGGGAAATCCTTACCAACTGCTTTTCTCATAGCTTCAAATATTTCAAATATTATTCTTCCTCTATTTTCTATACTTCCACCATATTCATCATTTCTTTTATTATAATAAGGTGATAAAAATTGACTTAAGAAATAACCATGACCTGCATGAATTTCTACTCCATCAAATCCTGATTTTTTAACTCTTAAAGCAGCATCAGCATATGCTTTAACTAAATACTTTATCTCATCTTTTGTAATTTCTTTTGCTACTGTTTTTGTCACTTCATTTTCAACTGTTGAAGGTCCCCATATAGTTCTTTCCCCTACATTAAATTTTGTCATAAATCCACCATAAACTATTTGCATTATTATATTTGCATTGTAGTTATGAACCATATCTGTAAGCTTCTTATATTCTTCTATAAATGAATCATCATATATTCCCATCATTCCTGGATTAGGTTGTTCATCTTCTGTTACAAAAGTATAACCAGTTATTATTGTGCCTACTCCACCTTTAGCAAGTTCTTCATATATTGAATATAATTCATCTGTCATATGTCCTTTTTCATCAGCTAGGCTTTCCCATAGTGCTCCTCTGAAAAATCTATTTTTCATATTCATAGTTGAAAGTTTAGTTTTATCAAAAAGTGTTTTCATTTATTTTATTCCTCCTAAAACATACATAAATTTAAAAAATTCAAAAATTTCATGTAGTCATAGTATATTCTTTATCTTATAAAATAAAAAGTACGCACTTTTTAGTAAGTTAAGTTACTTTAAAGTAAGTTTTAATGCATTATAATATAAAAATCACTTTATTTTTGTGACTTTTATATAATACTAATTTTAAAATAATATAGAAAATTTTACTTAAAGATTTAATTTTTAATAGATGAATATATTTTTCCTATAATCGCAAAATAAATAGTGATTTCAATTATAGGAGGTAGTTTTTATGGATAATAATTCTGCACATGATAAAGCTAAACAAATGATCATTGATGGTGAAACTTTTGAAAAAATTATGGACGAAACTAATTTAAGACTTAAGGATCTAAAAAGAATTCAAAGAGAAGAAATAAGTAATCATTTTTAATTTTCAAAAGACTTATGCTAACTTCATTATGCATAAGTCTTTTTATTAATATTTTCTCTCTAAAAGCTTTGTTGTTACCTCTAAAAGTATTTCTTTATATTCATTATCAGGTAATTTATTTATATCTCTAAAAGCTTTTTTTGAATATTTCTTTGCAAGTTCTACAGAAGAATCTATTCCTCCATTTTCTTTTACAAGATTAATTATATTTTTAATATCATCGTCTTCATACTTTTCTTTTTCTAATGGTACTTTAAATACTTCAGGATTTTTCTTCATTGCAAGTATAAGAGGTAATGTGTATATACCTTCTTTTAAATCATTACCTGATTTTTTCCCTATTTCTTCATCTGTACCAACATAATCTAATATATCATCTATTATTTGAAAGGCCATTCCTATGTTATGTCCAATCTCCCAAAATAGTCTACAAGTTTTTTTATCACATGAGCTTTCTGCAGCACCTATATAAAGACTTAAAGAAAATAACTCAGCTGTTTTACCAGATATTCTTTTTAAATATTCTTTAACTGACACATCTTTTTTAAATCTAGAGTTTAATTGTTCAACTTCACCTAAGCATATTCTAGACATAACTTTTGTATCAATATCTACTCCTCTTTCTATAGAAGAAGTTGTGGCTAAAGTTCTAAAACATAGACAGAAAAGATAATCTCCTATATAAACTGCATAATTTTTCCCATACTTAGATTGAACAGTTTCAGCCCCACGTCTAAGCTTAGCATCATCTATAACATCATCATGTACAAGAGTTGCCATATGGAACATTTCTATTACAGCAGCAAGTGCTATTACTCTTTCTTCATTATAATCTCCAAATTTTGAAGCTATAACAGTAAATGCAGGTCTTAACATCTTTCCACCTGAGTTTAGAAGCTCTAATATACTCTTTTCTATAATTTTATCCTTACACTTTGCATTTTTATTAATTTGTGCTTTAACTTTTTCAATTTCTTTATTAATTATAGGATAGTTGCTCCAAAATTTACTCATATTTATCCCCCTCGTTATCTCCTTCAAATAATATTTTTTAAAAAGCAGGAATTACTTCCTGCTTTTTTTATTTTTTTATATTATGCATTACCACCATGTATATCATAGATTGGCTCTCTTTTTCCCATCCAGAAATTATGGGCAAGCTTATTAATCCATGGCATTACATAATAATCTAATCCAAATGTTCTTCCAGCACCTGACATTAATGCTATACTACCAAATGTAAACCATAATATATCCCATCCAGCCATTGCTGAGAATATAAAGTTAACTGTCATAAATGCTGATGCAGCTGATGCTAAGAATGTAAATAATCCAGCTATTAAGCATAATCCAATTGCTATTTCAGTTAAAACAACTATTCTTTGGAACCAAACTGCAACTTCAGGATTTGGCATGAATATTTCCATTATTGATTCATAGAATTTTGGCATGCTTTCAAATATAGGAGTTGGCATATTAGCTACAGCACCATCTGTAGCTTGTGATGCACCTGAAACTGTATCTTGAAGCCATGAGAATGGCATTTTAACATTGCCCATCTTCATCCAGCTATCCCAACCAACTGTTAAGTTATTACTTAATCCATCAATGTATGCACCAATACTTCCGCCTGCAGCATCTGAAGCTTTTGATGCTGAATCAAATGCATTTGTCCAAGTCTCTTCACCAACTAACTTCTTAAGACCTTCAATTAACCAAAGGAAACCTATATAAACTCTTAAAGGAACAAGCCATAATCTATTTCCTTTAGATGAAAGATGTCCTCTCATAATACATCTTCTTTCCTTCATAGAGAAGAATTCATGTTGAAGATAATTATATACAGCATGAACATTATTAACACTGAATAAATAAACCATATTTATAAGGTGTTTCATTACCATTGCAAAGAATCCTGAAAGTTTTATTCCCATTAGATTTGCAACACCATATCTTCCACCTATTGATACCATAAATCCATGATAATTTGATTTAAATTCTACTTTTTCTTTATTTTCTATAGATGCTATTATGTTTTTAACAGCTGTTACTGCAGTTTGTTCAGCAGCTTCTACTATTTGAGGATTTCCTTTTCCTGGCTCCTCTTCAACATAAGCCACATCACCAACAACGTATATATTTTCTTTTCCTACTGCTTGCATGTACTTATTTGCAGTGTATCTTCCAGCTCTTCCTTTTTCAATATCCATTTCATTTAGATCTTGATTAGCTTGTACACCACATGTCCAAATTAAAGTTTCTGTTGGAATTATTTTTCCGTTCTTTAATTTTATAGTATTTTTAGTTACTTCAACTATTGGAGAATCTTTTAATATCTCTACTCCATGCTTTACCATATACTTTTCAGCTTTATCAGCTTGTTTTCTATCTAACATGTTAAGTATAGTTGACATAGCTTCAACTACTAATAATCTAATTTCTTTTTCATCTACTCTATATTCTTTAGCTAAAGTAGTCTTCCATTCTAATAGCTCCCCAGCCATTTCTATTCCAGTAAATCCTGAGCCTGCAACTACAAATGTAAGCATTCTCTTTCTCTTTTCAGCATTTCTTTCAAAGGAAGCTTCTTTAACTCTATTTTTAATATGAGCTTTTATTCTAAGTGCATCTTCAAGAGACCATAGTGTAAATCCATTTTCCTTTACTCCTGGAACTCCAAAGAATGCTGGTTCACTTCCAGTTCCTATTATTAAATAGTCATACTTAAATTCGCCTTGTTTTGTTTTAACTATATTTTTATCACTATCTACATTTTCTATATAGTCTACAACTACATTAACTTTAGTTCTGTGGAATATTCTAGAAAGTTCGATTTTTACTGAATCTTCTGGTACTCTTCCTCCTGCAACTTCATGTAACTCAGTCATTAACGTGTGGTAAGGATTCTTATCTATTAAAGTAATCTCCACCTCTTTATTTTTCTTATACTTTTTTGATAATTTCTTGGCTGCGTGTACACCTGCATAACCAGCCCCTAAAATAACTATTTTAGTTGACATATAACTCCCTCTTTTCTTTCTTATTTACAGAATAATAATCCTTTGTTAAACATTATCAAAAGTTATTTTGCATGTTTATTCTATAGTTAATAATAATACCTGTCTACCACCACTTATTAATTAATATTCATAATTTATAGGTATAAATTTTTAGGTTCAAACCTCTATAAATCTCTATATTTAGCCATTTATTAATTATTTAACAAATAACTTTTTAAAGGTTTGTTATAAGTTTTTTAAATCAACCATAACAATTTTGTATACCACTAAAAGCTTTATATTATAGCACACGCAATACTTAGTATATAAACTACGCTTAGTATTATAAAATTCTTAATAGAGAGAATGAATGTCTTTGATTTTATCTGATTCTCTTTAAATGAATTAATATTTTTTATAACTGGAATTAATGTAAGTATACATAATGCTGATGTAATTGGTAGAATTCTAGTTAATACTCCTATTACTATTGCTGTATATCCAATGTAATATAAAATCTCATATATAATAATTCCAATATCTTTTCCTAAATAATATGGCAATGTAAATCTATTAACCTTTATATCATCTTCTAAATCGCATATATTGTTAGATAGCATAATATTAGCTATACCTGTAATTAAAGGTATAGAGATTAAGAATATTACTAAAGCCTCTATAATATTAAATTTAGCTACTATAGTATCACCATATAAATATATTCCAAAATAATCTTTATCATATATATTTACATAAATAGTGATAAAGGTTATAAAAAGCCCCATAAATACACCAGAAAAGATTTCTCCAAGAGGCATTCTTGAAATTGGTATAGGACCAAATGTATAAAATATTCCAATAATGAAACATATAATCCCCATTAATAGAACTAAAGGATTCGTTCTAATAGTTAGTATTATTCCAAATAGTGTTGCTATAGATAATAAAGCCCCTATAGTAATTAATCCTGTTCTTTGAGGAATTCCATGAATAAACATTGGATTTCTTCCGTTATACTCATCCTTTAAATGCTTAAGCTCATTTTTATAATCACAATAATTATTTATAGCTGTTGTTGCCATATCAAAAGTTATCATAGATACAAACATTATTATTAAATTAACTAATTTAATTTCTCCATATCTATATAAACTATATACACTCCCTACTAAAAATGGTACTAAACTTGCTATTTTAGTAGGCAGTTCAACAAAATTTATAAAAGCTTTAGTACTCATAAATCCTCCATTATATTGCTAATTTTAAATTTTTTTTGCTTAAAACTAGCTCTAGTTCCTTTTTAAATAAATTTATTTTTTTCTTTAAAGGATTTTCAATATCTTTTCTATGAGTTATAAAAAGCTCATATTCTCTCTCATAATCTTTACACTTTAAATCTATTAAATTTCCAGCCTCTAATTCTCTTCTTACTGAATTCATAGGTACTATAGCTGCTGTATTTGGATTTTTTAAGTATTCTTTTATAGCTTCTATTGAATTCGTTTTTAAAGCAATTTTTGATTTGTCTATTTTATCTAAAAGACTTTTGCATGAATATAATTTGTCATTTAAAAATGCTATTGATAATTTCTCTATATTAATATCTTTTGAATCTTCAGTGCATACAAGTATTAACTTATCACTTCCAATATAATTAGATGCTAAATCCACATCATGTATTAAATTGCATCCTACTATAACATCACATTTATTATGAAGTAGTAACGACTGCTCATTACTTTCAAAGTGATTATTTATGTTTATATTATTATTTTTAAATATTTTATTTATATCTTTAACCATATTTATTACTAAAAGGTTTGCATATACACTTGAATTTGTTATTCTAATTTCTTCATTATTATTGCTAAGTGCATTTATTTCCTCTAATAAATTGTTATGAGATGATATTATCTCTTTAGCGTAGTTATATAATATTTGACCTTGACTTGTAAGCTCAACCCCTCTATTACTTCTCTCAAAAAGTTTTGCTCCAAGCTCCTTTTCAAGCTTGGATAATTGGTGACTAAGTGCTGGTTGTGATATATGAGAATTATTTGCCACCTTTGATATACTTTTAAGCTCTGCTACTTCATAAAAATATTTTAAGCTATCTATTTGCATATTTTTCCTCCGTTTTAATTAGAAAGTGTAAAACTTTCATTAATCATTTTAAAATTATCTTTTATACCTTTAGTTGTATAAACTTTTCTATCATTAGTTATAAAGATTGCATCAACCCCATCTAAATCTTCTATAAATTTGATTCCCTCATCAAGTCCTTTAGTAAATACAAGAGTTGATAAACCATCTGCATCTACAGATTCATCTGCAATTATTGATACCCCTGCAATATCTGTTTTATATGGATATCCATCTTTTGGATTTAAAATATGATGATACTTAACTCCATCCTTTTCAATGAATCTTTCATAAATTCCAGTAGTTACTACTGATTTGTTTGATACTTCAACTGATCCAACTACATTTCCTCTTTCAGTAAATGGATCTTGTATTCCAACTTTCCAATCCTTGTCTCCATCTTTTAGCCCTAAAGCATATATATTTCCTCCAAGGTCAATAATAGCTTGTTTAACATTATTCTCTTTAAGAACCTTTACTATCTCATCTGCAGCATATCCTTTAGCTATACTTCCAAGATCAAGCATCATACCTTTATCTTCTAAAAATACTTCTTTAGTTTCATCATTTACTTTTACTTTTTTATAGTCAATTTTATTTATTACATTTTTTATTTCATCTTTATTTGGAACTTTAGCTTCAGGTAACCCAATGCTCCAAAGTTTAACTAGTGGACCTATTGAAACATCATATCCACCATTAGATAATTTTGAGTATTCTAAACCCTTTTTTATTATATTGAAACTATCTTCGCTTAACTTTACTCCTTTTATGCCAGCATTTTTATTAAGATTAGTTATTTCAGTATTATCTTTATTTATACTTACTAAGTCTTCTATCTCAATAATACGTTTAAATACCTTGTCCAATATTTCTTCATCTTGTTTATCATAAACAGTAACTTTTATAGCTGTTCCCATAAATAACTCTGTTCTATGAATAGGCTCAGCTTTTTTCTTCTCTGTGCATCCTATAAAAGAAAAAACTAATAAAATAGCTACAAAAAAAGAAATTGCCTTTTTCTTCATAAACCTTTTCCCCCTCGTTTATTAATATTTAAAAGATTAATTATTAATTTTATTTATACTTTATTAACAATTTTCATACTTAATTTATATTTTATATATTTTCTCACCATTTTTCAACAATTTTATTTCTTTTTTTGGAAATTTTGATATATAGTTAAATTTTTAACTATATTTTTATTTATTTAAAACAAAAAAGCCATGAACGTAATTATAATTACATTCATGACTTAATATTTATAAATTAAATTATTTAGCTTCTTTTATTTCTACTGATGCTTTTTCAGTTTTTCCTTCTTTAGCATTATCTAAAGCTGCATTAAATAATTGTTTAGCTTTGTCTGATGATGAAGTTGCTCCTGTTACTGCATCGAAATCAGCTGATTGCTTTTCAACTACTTTCTTTTCTATTTCAACTTCATATTTTGAAGGGCTAGTACCAGCTTTTTCTTGCATCATTTTGTTGTATGCTTCGTCTTCTCTCTTATTTCCGTCTTTAGTCATTTCGTTGTAGTTAGCTTCTGTTATCTTTCCATCTTTAACAACAACTTTAACTTTAGCTGTTCCACCATTTTTATCAGCTTCCTTAGTTTCTGCTTCATAAGTACCATCTTTTAATTCAGTGCTTGTTGTAGTTCCTTCTTTTGCTGTATCTTTCTTTTCTTCACCTGAACCACATGCTACAAGTGATAATGATAATACTGCTGTACATAATATTGCTACTAATCTTCTTTTCATAACTTATCCTCCTAAAAAACATAAAAAAATTTTATAATCATTTCAAGATGGATTATACAATGAAATACTCTCTTAATATTAATATATCTTTTTTATACAGTATAACTTTTTTCTATTACCCCTTTCTTTTCTTATATTTTAAAATCTAATTATAACTTTTTAAAAAGTTTAATTACATTACTTAGGAGAAGCTTTCTATGAAGATTTTCAAGAAATTAGATATTGTTATTATAATATTTCTTATTATTTTATCTTTTACTCCACATTTTATATTAGGAAGTAAACTTTATAAAAACTACTCTTCAACTTATGCAAACATTAAAGTTTCTGGAAAACTTTATGAAAACATTCCACTCTCATCATTTAAGGGTGAGAAGATAATTGACATAAATACTCCTAAAGGAACTAATAAGATTTTAATAAGAGATAACACAGTTAAAATAATAGATGCAGATTGCAAAGATGAACTTTGTATAAAACAAGGTGAGATATCTAAAGTATCTCAAACTTTAGTATGTCTGCCACATGAATTAATAATAGAAATCAAAGGAGATGAAAGTAATGATGATGACATTATACTTTCACATTAAAAACTATGAAGCCTAATAAAATTAATAAAATGATTTATATGTCTCTACTTGTTGGAATGGCCTTAATATTATTTATTATTGAAGGTATGATTCCTGTGCCATTTATAACACCCGGTGCAAAGCTTGGTCTTGCAAACCTTGTTATAATGATAGCTGTATATACATTAGGTAGTTATAAAGAAGCTTTTACAGTATTATTTTTAAGATTATTGCTTTCAACTATGCTCGGAGGTAGTCTTTCAACCCTTATGTATAGTGCAGCTGGTGGTGTTCTAAGCTTTATTATAATCATTCTTGTTAAAGAGCTTGGAGGAAAATACGTATCTATAATAGGGGTAAGTGCAGCAGCTGCTGTATTTCATAATATAGGTCAACTTATCGTTGCATCACTTATTCTTAAAAACATAGGAGTATTTCTATACTTACCTATATTATCAATAGCAGGAATAGGTACTGGAATATTTGTTGGAATATCTGCAAACTATTTATTATCTCATTTAAATAAAATATCTTATTTAAAATTTGATTAAATTTATTTACATAAAAAATAAAAGCCACGAATTTATAAATTCGTGGCTTTTACTTAGTATATTATAGCTTATTTTCTTGTAATAACTTATTAATTACTTCAGTTGCATCCATATACTTAGCGATTGATTGTCCGTGATTTAATCTATTTATAATTCTAGCTAAGAACTCTGACATATCAACAGCTTTGAACCATTTAGATTCTCTTAAATCTTTTGGTACATATGTTAAGTTAGTTGAATATACTTTTGTTATTATTCCTTTTTCATAGTAGTCCTTAAATTTATTAAGTCCTTCTGTAAAGAATGCAAAAGTTGTAGCAACATATACGTTTCTAGCATTTCTTTTCTTTAATTCTACTGCTATATCAAGTACTGATTCACCTGATGCAATCATATCATCAACTATTAATACATCTTTTCCTGCTACGTCTCTTCCCATGTATTCATGTTCAACTATTGGGTTCTTACCGTTAACTACTAAAGAATGGTCTCTTCTCTTGTAGAATAATCCAACGTCAACTCCTAATACACTTGAGTAATAGATTGCTCTATCCATAGCTCCAGTATCTGGGCTTATAACAAGTAATTTTTCTTTATCTAGCTCTAAAGTGGCTTCGTTTGAAATAAGTGATTTTACTATATCGTATGTTGGATATATGTTTTCAAATGATAGTAATGGTACTGCATTTTGTACGTTAGGATCATGAACGTCAAATGTGATTATTTCATCAACACCTAAGCTTTCAAGTTCTCTAAGTGCTAAAGCGCAGTCAAGCGATTCTCTTCCTTTACGTCTATGTTGTCTTGATTCATATAAAAGTGGCATTATTACAGTTATTCTTGCAGCTTTTCCTTTTATAGCTGATATAGTTCTTTTAATGTCTTGGAAATGCTCATCTGGACCTTTATGATTTGTAAAACCGAACATTTTATATGTGCAGCTATAATTTCCAATATCACATAATATGTAAATATCTTTTCCTCTAACACTTTCTGAAATCTTAACCTTACCTTCTCCATTAGAGAATCTTACTTCATTTGTTGGTATTAAATATGTTTTATCAAAGTTTCTTTTATTTTGGATGTACTTATCAACAGCATCACCTAATTCTTTACAACTTTCTAATGCTATTAATCCAAGTTCATGATTAAATTCACTCATTTCTTTCTCCCCTTTTCATTTATTTTATATAATATTTTCATTATAAAAAGTTTAGACACATAACAGTATATATCAAAATAACTCATCTATAAATATATTTTAATAATAAATTCTATTTTTATTCGGATTTATGTAAATTAATTGAATATTTTTACATAAAACTACATAAATACAAATATACTTTTCATTCCATTGACATTTTAACTTAATTAATATTATCATTTCTTTATGCTATAAATTTATTATTTATTTTTAATATGTAATATGCTTTTAATTAGATAATTAAAGGAGATCTAATGGATACAAAAGAAAAAAATGATTTAAGTATTAAGCAAAAGATATTAGGAAATAAAGGATTCATTATCTTTATTGGATTTTTAAGTGCCTTTGTTCCTATGTCTACTGATCTTTACTTACCTGCTCTACCTAAAATGATAACAACATTTCATACAACTGAGCAGATTTTAAATTTAACTATAACTTTTTTCTTTATTTTTTATGCTATTGGTATGCTTTTTTGGGGACCTTTAAGCGATAAATATGGAAGAAAGCGTATATTATTAATTGGAATGATAACTTACTGTATTGGTAGCTTTTTATGTGCATGTTCAAATAGCGTAGAAGCTCTTGTAATATCACGTATTATTCAAGCATTAGGTAGTGGTTCTGCAGTTTCTGTATCAACTGCTATGATGAAAGATGTTTATACTGGTAAAAAGTTAACTGCAATGCTTGCATTAGTTCAATCAATTGCAATGACAACTCCAGTTATTGCTCCAACTATAGGATCATTAATATTAAAATATACATCATGGCACGGAATATTTTGGGTACTATCTATAGTTAGTATTTTAGGTATAATAGGTAGTATTCTAGTTACTGAAACTTTAACTAATTATAATGATGGAAATATTTTAGAAGTCTTTTCAAAGCTTAAAACTGTTTCTAAAAACCCAGGTTTTTCAGTTTTAGTTTTAATCTTTACAATTACTGCGCTTCCAATGATGGCTTATATAAGTACATCATCATACATTTACATTGATGGATTCCATTTAAATGACCAATTATATAGTTATTTTTATTCATCAACAGCTATATTTTTAGTTCTAGGACCTATGTTCTATGTAAAGTTATCAAATAAATTTAAAAGTCGTACAATTATTACTGTTGATTTTTTAATTGTACTATTAAGTGGTATTCTTTTAATTGTATTTGGTAATCATTCACCACTAGCGTTTGCATTATCAATAATACCAGCTATGTTCTTTGGTAATATGCTTAAACCGCCTAGTACAACATTAATGCTTGCGCAACAAGATGATAATATAGGTTCTGCATCATCACTTGTTAGTTTTACTAACACTATTATGGGAAGTATAGGTATGATACTTATAACTTTAAATGTTGGAAATAAAATAATTGCAATTGGAACTATGTATGTTATAGTTGCCTTAATTAGTTTAAGCTTATGGCTTACATTAAGTAAGAGACCATTTATAAAACAAGTAGATAATTAATTTTTACCTTTCTTTTCTTGTGTTTTTTTCTTCATATTTACTAATACTAACAGTAACTAAGTTACTGGAGGTGAAAATATGGCAAAAGATAGTCAAGTTGATAAAAAGAGTGTTAGAATGGCAAAATGCAATCATCAAACACCTTTAACAAGCGAAGAAGGTAAAAATCATAATAGAACAAATAAGAAACATTCTATTAAACGTGAAGGTTTCCAAAGTGACCATATAAACTAAAAAATAGCTAAGTATAATTTTAAAATTATACTTAGCTATTTTAATTTATAGTATGCTTTCTACATATTCCATATCTATATTTTCTTTTAATATTTCACATAGCTTGTCATATTGTTCTATTTTATAACTTGCATAGTCAATATCATTATCTTTTTTAATATCTAACTTTTCTTTAAGTTTATTTATTATATTTACTCTAAAGTTTCCTTCATCAAATATTCCATGAAGATATGTTCCATATACTGTAGAGTCTTCATTTTTCATTCCAACTACATTTCCTTCACTATCTCTAATCCATACATTAGCTTCATTTGTACATATACTTACTCCATTATGTATTTCATATCCTGAAACTTCATTTCCGTATATATCTTTTGTATTAACTTGCTTAGTAGTTTTTTCTTTCTCAAAGTATGTCCACATATCTAATAGTTTAAGTCCTTCTTCTTCTGAAGCCTTTCCTTCAACTTCTAATGGATCTTTTATAACATTACCGAGGATTTGATATCCACCACATATACCAAATATTAATGCACCTCTATGCTTAAAATAATTTATTGCATGATTAAATCCATTTTCTTTGATAAACTTTAAGTCTTCAATTGTATTTTTACTTCCTGGAATAATAATCATGTTAGCGCCTTCTAAATCAGCTATATTATCTACATATCTAACATTAACATTTTCCATTATAGCTAATGAATTAAAGTCAGTAAAATTAGACATATGAGGAAGTCTTATAACAGCTATATCAACACCTTCTCCTTTAGTGTTCTTTATGTTATCTGTAGCACCGTCTTCTTCTTCAATATCTAATTTAAAGTGTGGCATGACTCCTAATACTTTAACTCCAGTCATTTCTTCTATTTGCTTCATAGCACCTTTAAAGTATTCTTTCTTTCCTCTAAATTTATTAACTATAATACCTTTAACTCTTTTTCTTTCATCTTCACTTAATACATTTAATGTTCCAACTATTGATGCAAAAACTCCACCTCTATCTATATCTGCTACTAATATTACATTTGAGTCTGTAGCTTTTGCTGTATGCATATTTGCTATATCTGTTTTCTTTAAATTTATCTCAGAACAACTTCCTGATCCTTCAAGCACTATTAAATCATGGTCTTTACTTATATCTATAAAAGCTTCCTTTGCAGCTTCTTTTAAATACTTATTTAAATCTTCATATTTATAAGCATCCATATTGCAATATACTTTTCCTCTTACTATAACTTGAGTTTTAAAGTTTCCACTTGGCTTCATTAGAATAGGATTCATATATTCTTTTGGTTTAATATTACACGCTTCAGCTTGAACAACTTGAGATCTTCCTATCTCGTCTCCCTCTTCTGTGACAAATGAATTTAATGAAATATTTAAAGCTTTATATGGTGCAACATTATATCCTTTTTCTTTAAAATATCTGCAAAATGCTGTGGCAATAGTACTTTTTCCAACAGATGATGCTGTTCCAAGTAACATAATTTTTTTAGTCATAATTTCTTCTCCCATTTTAAAATTTAAATTTTAATAGTTATTCTAGGTACATCTAATTCTTCATGATTACCTGTACATGAATCTGTTCTATGATCACAGGTAATTATTATATTATAATCACCTTTATTTTTTAGACTCTCTATCATAGGTATTATTAATTCTGATTGTATCTTTTCTATAAATTTTAATTTTTCATAATAACTTTTTGTATGTGCTAATTCATCAAGTCCATTTACATGAATAATTACAATATCATCTTTTTCTAAAGCTTTAAGTCCCTCTTTAAGTTTTGAAGTAAGTGATGTATTAGAATATCCATTACATCCTTTAGGTTTAATTGAGTTCATATTTAGTGCAATTCCCATTCCACAAACTAAATCAATTCCACTAATTAATGTACCTACCTTTTTATGCTTCTCTTTAAATGATTCTATATTAACCTTTCTACAAGGTCCCCATGGCCAAAGTATTCTATTTTCTAAATTATTCTTATTAAAATAACTTGCTGAATTATATATTATTTCTCTTAATAAATTATTATTTGGAATAATATCTTCTATCTTTTTATTAACATTAAAATGTGGTTCATAGCATTTACTATTTAATATACTTAAATCTTCATCTTTTAATATTAAAAGATTCTTATACTTATCACAGTGAATAACCTTTCCGTCCTTAATATTAATTTTATTTAAAATTTCTTCTAAGTTATCACCTAAGTTTCCACCTGTAAAGTCCTCTAATATATCTTCATTCTTTTTAACAATATTACATCTTAAAATTGTTTCATCATCTTTAAGTTCTATACCTTTAGATAAAGCTTCATAATATGCTCTATCCCCCAAATCATATTCATTTGGAGGATACCCTAATATTTTAAAAATACAATTTAAGCTATCTACTTGTTTGTTTTTAGTTGTATAATTTGTCATCTCTATAGTAGCTTCTTTTGAAAACTTTCCAAGTATTAAATTCTTTAAGTCTTCTTTTTCAAGTGCCTCTTCCATTAGACCATCTAATATTATTAAAACTTCTTTCATTTTTATAGTACCTTTTTTAATGAATCTATTAATTTCTCATTTTCTTTTCTAGTTCTAACTGCAACTCTATAATATTTTTCATCTAATCCATTATAATTACTACAACTTCTTATTAAAATTCCATATTTTAATAATTCATATTTTAAATCTATATCTCTATCTATTTTAAATAATATAAAATTAACAGCACCTTTATAAACTTTAAGACAATTAAACTCTCTTAATTTACTATATAAAAAGTCATTTTCTTCTTTAACGTACTTAACCGTATCTTTTATATAATCTTTTTCTCTTAACGCACAAATTGCACCATTATTTGCAACAACATTAATTGACCAAGGTATACTTACCTTATTTATTAAATTTATATAATCAATGTTTCCTGTAATTCCATAGCCTATTCTAATCCCTGGAAAAGCAAATACTTTAGTTAATGACTTTACTACAATTAAATTATTATATTTAGAAGTTAAATCTATAACTGAATAATCATTTTTATTTTCTACAAAATCTAAAAATGATTCATCAATAACTACAGTTACATTATTCTTCTTGCTAACTTCCAGTACATCTTTTATATACTCTTTTTTAGTAAGTACTCCAGTTGGATTATTAGGATTACATATAAATATTATGTCAATATCATTATTTATTTCTTTTAATAGAGTATCATCTAAGTTAAATTCTTCTTTTAGCATATGATACTTTATATTACAATCAACTGATCTTAAACTATCTTCATACTCTCCAAAAGTTGGTGCCATAATTAATGCATTCTTAGGCTTTAATCCTCTAGATATATTAAAAATTACTTCTGCTGCGCCATTTCCAAGAATTATATTATTATAATCTATATTTTCAAAAATACTGATTTCTTTTTTTAAGTTATGATAAGTTATATCTGGATATCTTTCTACTTTGTCTAACGCGTCTATCATTGCATTCTTTACATTTTTATTTATCCCAACAGGATTTATATTTGCAGAAAAATCTATTATGTCTTCTTCTTTTATGTTATAAGTTCTTGCTATTTCTTCTATATTTCCACCATGACCTAAATTCATAAAATCACTCCTTCAATATACATTATAAACATAGCAAAAAGGTATCCTAAAATACTAACTACAAATAATATATTATTAGTTTTATCTACATCTTTAATTTGAATTTCTCTTATACTATCACCTATAGTAGGTTTAACTACTAATTTTCCAAAATAATAGTTTGCACCACCAAGCATAATATTTAATGCACCTGCTACAGCTGCTTCTGGATGTGCACTATTTGGACTTGTATGATTATATCTATCTCTCTTGTAAATTTTATAACATCCTTTAGTATCTAATCTCAATATAAATGATGCTATTACTATAAAATACGCTGTGATTCTTGCTGGAATATAATTAAATACATCATCTAACTTCGCAGATGCATATCCAAAATCCATATACTTATCATTTTTATAACCAAACATTGAATCACAAGTATTTACTGCCTTATAAAAAAGTCCTAATGGGGCACCACCTAAACCAATAAATATTAATGGTGCTATTATTCCATCTGACATATTCTCAGCTACAGTTTCAATAACAGCTCTTACAATTGCCTTTTCATCTAAGTTTTCAGTATCTCTTCCAACTATATAAGAAAGTCTCTTTCTTGCTTCTTTTATATCACCAGTTTTTAATACTTTAATAACCTTTAATCCTTCTCTTTTAAGGCCTTTAGATGATATACAAAAATAAATTAATATACCTTCAATTATTATTCCAAATATATTATTTATATCCTTGCAAATATGTACTATTAATATTGCTACTAAAAATGTTGGTATTACAATAAAAATCCATGATAAAAATCCTGCAACTTTTAAATTTTTAGGAAATATTTTTCTAAAAATTTTTTCAATAAAACATGCAAAACTTCCAATAATTCTTACTGGATGAAATGGGTTATTAGGCTCCCCTATAATCCAGTCTAAAATAAATCCTAGTGTTAATGCTATCATCTATTTAAAGCTCCTCTAATATTTCTATTTTAATATTTTCTTCTAAATCTTCCGTATAATCTATCTTTAATTTGTATCCACCACCACAGCTTGGCTGATAGCTATAAAAATCCTTTTCTTTCAAAAAAATTTCTAATAAAGTTCCTATTGTTCCACCATGACAAAGAATTAAAGCTTCATTTTCATTTTTTTCTTTTATTTCTTTAATTAACTTTATAAGACCTTCTTTAATTCTTTTTCTAAATTGTGTTTTAGATTCACCATTTGGACAAGAAACATTTAAGCTCTTATCCATTATCCACTCTATATATCTCTTGTCTTCTTTTAAATTTTCATAAGATTTTAATTCAAAATCTCCAAAATCATACTCAAAAAACTCATCTTTTACAACATAATCTGAATTTTCATATATAATTTCAAATGTCTCATTGGCCCTCTTTGCACCACTTGTATAATTTAATTTACATATTGGATAGTTAGTAGTTTTCTTTTTTTCTTTAAGTTCCTCTATTCCCTTATCACTTAAATTTATATCACTACTTCCACAATATAATCTTTTTTCATTACAAAATGTTTTCCCATGTCTTATTAAATATAAAATTATACTACTCATTCTTTATCACCATTGGAATTCCGAAGAAAATTTTACAAACTAAATTACTTTCTTGAGTAAGAAGCTTCATAACTTTACCTGTCTCTTCTCTCCATAATCTTTCTTCTTTTTTTATAGGAACAATACCTGATGATATTTCATCACAAATTATTATTTTATCTTTAAATTTTTCTATATTATTTTTAAAATACTCAACTGATTCTTTATTCTTTAAAGCATTATAATATATAAATTTATGTATTCCACATATTACTCTTTTAGAAAAATCTATTTCTGAATCTTTACAATAAAAAATATCTTTATCTTCTATTTTATATTTTTCTTTTACATAATTAAGTTTTCCGTTATAAGCACCACCAAAATAAATATCCAAGTGTTATCAACTCCTAAATAATTGCTAAAATAATTAAAGCAGTTAATTCTGATAAGGTAACTATATACCCTGATACATCACCATTAACTCCCCCTAATTCTTTTTCAGCTTTTTTAACTAATATTATTGCTATTATTGCCATAGCTAAACTAATTGAAATTCCTAATACATGATTAATAAAAAATCCTGCAATTAGTGCAATAACATATATACCTATTAATATTATCTTGTCTACTATTCCTGTTCCTTCTTTATATAACTTTCCAAAGTAGCTTTCTTTAATTGATTTTTTAGTAATTAAAAAATACGCAACTAAACTTCTTGATATAACGGGAATCAATATTAAAAATGCTGTATTTTTTCTTCCCTGAAGTATTGAGTTAATTGCTGAAAACTCTATAAAAAATACAAGAACTAGTGATATTACTGAAAAAGCACCAACTGTTGAATCTTTAAGTATTCTTATTTTTTCTTCTTTAGGTCTTCTAGAAAGAAGTGCATCACACATGTCCATGAATCCATCTAAGTGAAGAAAACCTGTAAGAATAAAAGGTATACTAAGTAATATAGCTGATGAAATCATTATTGGAACATTAAACTTTTCTAATAAAATACTTACAGCATACCATATAAGTCCTATTATAAATCCTATTATAGGAAACATCTTCATTATATGTTTTGCAGACTTTTCACACCATACTTTTTTAAACGGTGGAATTATTGAAAACATACCAATAGCCATATTAATTGCATTATATAAGCTTTTCATATTTTAAAAGCTCCTCTCCCTTGTATATAATTATATTCTCATATAGACTCTCACAAACTATATCTGACTTTGTTGCTATCTCTCTATTTATAACTCCAAGATTTTTTCTAAAACCTTCTGTAAACTTGTCATATACTATGCTATCACTAAAAACATAATCAGAAACAACAACTAAATTTTTTACACTTTTAGAGATTTCATATATTCCGCCAAGTATCTTATCTATAACGTTAAAATTCACTTCTTCTTTTGAAAACATCTCGTTTGTAACTAATGAAGTAACACTATCTAAAAGTACAGTGTCATCTTTCCTTAAATTATTAACTACATTTTCTATATTATTATGTATTTCATATGTTATAAAATTGTATTTTTCTCTATTTTCTATATGTTTTTCTATTCTTTTTAAGTCCTCATTATCGTAAGGTTTCATAGTAGCTAAGTAAACTAATCTTCCGCCTTTACTATTTAGTTTACTTGCCCATAATTCTGCAATTTTTGATTTTCCACTTTTAGATCCACCGCTTATAAATATAATCATATTTCTATACCAACTCTTGATTTTATTCCTTTATTATAAGGGTGTTTTATTGCTTTTATTTCTGATACATAATCTGCAAGTTCTATAAGTTCTTCCTTTGGATTTCTTCCAGTCATAACTACTTCTAGTCCAGTTGGCTTATTATTTAGAAAATCAATTACTTCAGTAAGCATAACGAAATCTCTATTTATTGTTGCTATAATTTCATCTAATATTAAAAGGTCATACTCTTCTTCTATAGCTTTTTTAGTTACTTCTCTAAATCTATTTATATGTTCTTTTTTAACTTCTAATTTTTCTTCTTCGTTCATATTCCACACAAACTTCTTAGCGGGTACACCTTTTACTACATGAAAGAATTCTGATAACTTTTCAATTGAGTTTAATTCCCCGGTCTTATTACTTTTTAAAAATTGTGTAAGTAAAACTTTTTTTCTTCTTCCAGCGGCTCTCATTCCTAGTCCCATAGCAGCTGTCGTTTTACCTTTACCATCACCACAATAAATATGAATTAATCCAAGTTCCATAAAATTTTTCTCCTTAAACTATATAGTTTTCTTCTCCCCTAATCTTATCAATATAACTATCATCAATGTCTGCTTGCTTGAATGTAGACATATTTTTAAGCATTGATATTGCAAATTCAACTATTGAAAAGGCCATAGGACATCCACTACCTTCACCAAGTCTCATATTTAAGTCTAACATAGGATCTAACTCTAATTCTTCCATTATAACGTTATATCCTATTTCAAGTGACTTATGAGATGAGAATAAAAAATCCTTAACCATTGGATTTATTCTACTTGCAACTAATGCAGAAACTGCTGATATAAATCCATCTACTACAACAGGTAATCTATAATATGCACATCCTAGAAAAACTCCAGTCATTGCTGCTATATCAAATCCACCTACTTTAGATAAAACATCTATAGGATCATCTGGATTCACTTTATTTATTTCAAGTGATTCTTTAACTATTTTCTTTTTCTTTTCAAAAGAATCGCTAGTTATTCCGCCACCTTTTCCCACTACATCTTCTAATTTGCAATCAATCATAGCTAATAAAATTGCTGAAGATGTTGTTGTATTTCCAATACCCATTTCACCAACACCAATTATGCTGTATCCATTATCTTTAGCATTCTTAGCTGCCTCAATTCCTATATCAATTGCTCTAATAGCTTCATCCCTACTCATTGCAGCTTCTTTATAAAGATTATTTGTTCCTTTTCTTATCTTTTTATTTATAACTCCTTCTATTTCTTCATCACTATTTATTCCAACATCTATAACAATTAGATCAGTATTGTTTGCTTTAGCTAATGATGCAACTCCTGTTTTTCCTTTAATGAAATTTCTTGTTTGTGCAAGTGTTACATATTGTGGTGCAGAACCTACTCCCTCTTCAACAACTCCATTATCAGCTGACATTATAATAATACCTTTCTTATTGATATCATTATACATTTGTCCTGTAATACCTGATAACTTTACAACTATATCTTCTAATTTTCCAAGGCTTCCAAGTGGTTTTGCTAATGAATCAACTTTTTCTCTAGTTTTTTTCATCATTTCCCCATTTAATGGTTTTATCTCATTAACTATATTATTTATCATATTGCACCCCTTTTAATTAATTACTTATAAATAGCAATAAATCCAACTAATAATACTAAATAAACAGCTACTAAACTTAATATTATTTTATTGAATTTAAATTTGAAACTATAATTATGTTTTCCTCTGTAACATCTATTTTTTAAAGAAGTATTAATCTCTTTCCATCTAGAAATTAAATTCTTAAATATTACTCCAAAACCCATCCCATAATCTTTTATACTTTTTTTAAAAGAACCAAATCCAGCTCTACATCTTATAGCTTTAAATGTTAAGCTAACATCATCCTCTAATAACATAATAAATCTCTCCATTTGATTTATTATATCTGCTATATCCTTTGTATACTCAAATCTACTCATGACTGCTACTATGTGATTTATAGGAGTTGTTAATGCTAAAAAACTTAATGTTAAAGCTCCATTCATTCCTCTTAATACTACTAAAATTATTAAATCTCTAGATTGACCTTGCCATAACATTGTAATAGATGTAGTCACTGTAAAAAGCAGTGCTACACCTATAAATTTTTTAACTATAACAAATGGATTTTTTGCAATTATATTTAATACTGCAAACAAAAAAATATTTAAAATTATTATATAAATATTTTTTGTGTAACTACATCCTACTAAAGAAATTATTATAAGTAATAATTTTTCAATAGGATGTACTTTTGCTAATTTACTATTATTGCTGTACAGATTTATTAGCCTTATCACTTTGTCCTCTTTTTTTACCTACAAAGTATCCTATAAATCCTGCCCCTATAGCAGCTTGAGCAGCAAATAAGAAGCTTTCAACTTCTCCTGATGGTGGAGTCCATAAACTTTCAAACCATGGTTCATAATTTGGATTTATTTCTCCAATAAGCGTATCCGCTTGATCATCTGCTCCTGCAAATTCACCATGTCTATTAACTACGAAAGGCATTACTATTAATGCTATACATATTATTATTAAAACTAAATTTCTCTTTTTCATTATAGTAATCCCTCCTCAATTTCTGAAAGTTCTGATGAACAATGTTTCTTTACAAAATCATATATTATTACTGATATAATTCCTTCTACTATTGCAAGTGGTATTTGAGTAACTGCAAATATTCCCATGAACTTAACAGCTGATGCTACAAATCCTCCAACACTTGATGGATATGCAAGTGCTAATTGTATTGATGTAACTACATATGTAGCTAAATCCCCAAGTGCGCATGCTAAAAATACTGCAATTGTAGTGTTCTTTTTCTTAAATAATTTGTAGATACCAAACGCTACAAGAGGTCCTACAATACCCATTGACAAAACATTAGCACCTAAAGTAGTTAATCCACCATGAGCTAATAATAAAGCTTGGAATAATAAAACTACTACTGATAATATAACAACAACGCTTGGTCCAAAAATTATTGCTCCAAGACCAGTTCCTGTTGGATGTGATGAACTACCTGTAACTGATGGTAATTTCATTGCTGACATCATAAATATAAATGCAGCCATAAGTCCTAGTAACATCTTAATATCACTATTTTTCTTAATACATTTTCTAAGCTCTTTTATACTTACTACTACAAATGGTGCTGCAACTACAAAATAAAATAAACACCAATTTAATGAAATTGCTCCTTCAGCAATATGCATTGCGTATGCATTCATTGGAATACAGACTGCTAATACAAATGCAAATAAAATAAAACTTAATTTTTTCAAAACTTATTCCCCCAGTTCTTTTTTTATAACATAAATTAAATCTTTAACATTATTAAAACTTACTCCATATTGAACCTTTGGCTTATTTAATAAAATTACCTTTGCATTATTTTCTAATGCAGATTCAACTTTTTCTTTTACTCCACCTTCAAGTCCACTATCTTTTGTTATAATGGCTTTTATATCATATTCTTTAATTATTCCATCATTAATAGCTCTTCCAAACGGTCCTTTAATTGCGATTATATCCTCTATTTTAGTTCCATTTTCTATTAATCTTTTTAATATTGTATGTGATGGAAGTATTCTATGAATTACTCTATTTTTTAAATTTAAATTATTGATAGTATCTACATTATTACTTCCTGTAGTATTTAATATAGTTCCATCAATATTTTCTAAAACACCTTTAAGTTCACTATAATCATCTATTCTTATTATATTTTCGTTATTATCTATTTCATCAAAATAACTTTTTCTTTCATATCTTATGTATTTTACATCTAAGTCTTTACAAACTTTAATAAGAGTTTCTGATACCTCTTTTGCATAAGGATGAGTCGCATCTACAAAAATTTTTATATTAAATTTTTCTATTGCTTCTTTAAATCCCTCATAATTTAAAGGCTTAGAGTTTAAATGTTTTATACTATACTTCTCTAATAATTCTGATCCATACTTAGTTGATGTAGATACAAAAATATTATCTGTAAACTTATTAACTTCTTCTAATATTTTTTTACCTTCTGATGTTCCAAGTACGAAACCTATCATATCTTATATCCTCTTGGTGTTATGAATTTACCATCCTTTATATAACTTTGAGAATTTCCAACTATAACTATTGAGAACATATCAACTACAGTATCATCAAAATTTCCTATATTAAATAATTTAACTTCTTGACCTTCTCTTAATGCGTGTCTTACTACAGCAACTGGAGTATTATCATCTCTAAATTCTCTTATTATATCTATACATTCTCTTAAGTAATTAGCTCTTCCCTTACTTCTTGGGTTATATAGTGAAATTATAAAGTCACCATCCGCAGCCATTTTAACTCTCTTTTTGATTAATTCATAAGGAGTCATTAAATCACTTAAACTTATATTACAGTTATCATGCATAAGTGGAGCTCCAATAACTGAACCTGCTGCACTTGAAGCTGTTAACCCTGGTATAACTTCTACATCTTCATCTTCTCTAAGTTCTAATATAAGTCCTGCCATTCCGTATATTCCTGAATCACCAGTACTTACTAAAGCTACATCTTTATCTTTAGAAAGTCTTAAAGCTTCCTTGCATCTAGCTTCTTCCCCTCTCATGCCTGTCATAAACACTTCTTTATCTTCTATAAGAGGTTTTATCATATCGATATACTTTGTATATCCAACTATTACATCACTTTTTTCTATAGCTTCTTTTGCTTTTAAAGTCATATGATCTAGACCACCTGGCCCAATTCCTATTACATATAATTTTCCCATATTTTATTTCTCCTTTATTTTTCTATTCCAACCGTTAAAGTCATTCCATTATTTTTTATTTTTTCTATACTAATTTCTCCACCTGAAAGATCAACAACTGGTTCACTTACACAACTTACTCCAACTGTAGCTTTAACAAAAGCACTGCCTTCGTACTTTTCTTCAACAGTCATTATTTCTTCTTTTGTATAAAATTTAAGCTTTGAATTTAACTCTTTTGCTAAATCTAATATAGCCTTTTCATTTTTCTTAACATCTATTGAAGCTATTAATTTAACACTTCTTTTATCTAAGTTATTTTCTAATAGAACACTACTTACAAAATCACTTAACTTTTTAGAATCAGTATCTTTTCTACATCCAATACCTAAAATTATGTTTTTTCTAATTAGCTTTAATACATTATCTTTTTCTTTTGAGCTATTAGTAATCCAAACAGTATTATCTTTAACGTCTTCTGTTTCTATATATCCTTTAGGACAATCTATTTTCTTTTCATCATCTTTAAAATATACTGTTTCTTTATTTACAAGTCTTCCTGCAATAACTTTTGCTTTCTTTAAGTCTTCAATAATTAAATTATTATTTTTAGCAAGAATATCTGGTGCTATTAAATCCATATTATCTGTAGCTGTTGTTATTACTGGAATATTCCCTAATACATTAGAAATTTCATAAGTTAATTTGTTTGCACCACCTAAGTGACCTGATACTAAACTTATAGTAAAGTTATTACATACATCTACTACAATAACAGCTGGGTCTACATCTTTTCCTTTTAAATATTTTGAGATTGCCCTAACTGCAATTCCTGTTGAACTTAAAAATACTATAGCTTTATATTTCTTAAAGCATTCTTTTGTTATATTATCTAACTTAAAATCTTTTAATTTAGATCTTAAATATATATCTGAATTAAAGTTTTCTTTAAGTTTATAAGCTATTTCATCACCTTTTTCAGTAACACTAATTATGCTTATCATAATTATTTGATTCCTTCTCTAAACATATGAGTGAATGTCTTATCATATAAAAGACTCTTTTCATATTCACAGTCAATGAAATCTCCAACTAATATTTGTGCACACTTATTAATACCTTCAGCCTTTACCTTTTCTCCGATATCATCTAATGTACCTATAATTATTTTTTCATTTTCCCAAGTTGCTCTAGCTACAACTGCTATTGGAACATTTCTTCCGTATCCCCTTCTTAGCTTTTCTGTTACTTTATCAATCATTGATATTGATAAGAATATTGCCATTGAAGCTCCAACTGAAGCTAACTTTTCTAAATCTTCTGTTTCTGGAACTTTAGTTCTACCTTCAACTCTAGTTAATATAACTGTTTGAGTAACAGATGGTAGAGTAAATTCCTTTTTAATTGATGAAGCTGCTGCAACGAAAGAACTTACACCTGGAACAACTTTATATTCTATACCGTACTTATCTAATTCATCCATTTGTTCCTTTATGGCTCCATATATTGATGGATCTCCTGTATGAAGTCTTACTATTAATTTGTCTTTATTATTTTTTATAACTTCAATAACTTCATCTAAAGTCATGCTAGCTGAATTATGTATTTCTACTCCTTCTTTACAAAAGTCCATATGTTCTTTTGCAACTAATGAACCTGCATAAATTACTATATCAGCTTTACTTAAAATATCTCTTCCTTTAACTGTGATTAAATCAACATCTCCTGGACCTGCTCCTATAAAATAAACCATTTTTATTGCCTCCCTATTCTTTGCTCGCTAAAATTAATGACATATAGTCTCTACATTTTAATATTTCTTCTCTATCTGTTAAAGTTAATTGACCTTCTCTACCTGCTCTACTTACATAGATGTAGTCAAATCCCTTGCTTTCTAAGATGTCTAAAACTTCTTCTTCACGTTTATAAACTTTCATAATAACAACATATTTTTCATCTGTTATTTCTTTAACTTTTGAAGCTGGAAGAATAGTTAATCTATTATCTCCAATCACTAAAGTTCTTTCAACAATACTAGCTGCTGCACAGAAAGATGTTATTCCTGGTACAGTCTCAACATTAAAATGTTTCTCTTTAATATTATTTAATAAATATATATATGTGCTATATACAAATGGATCTCCGATTGTTAAAAAACAAACATTTTTGCCTTCTCTTAATCTTTGTTCTATAAAATCATAAGCTTCCTTAATCTTAGCTTCTTGATTTTTACCTCCCATAGGAAATTGTTTAACAACAACTTCTGTTCCTTCTTTGATATACTCTCTTACAGTTTCAAGTGCTATACTTGTTCCGCCTTCCATTGCACTTGGAGCAACTATAACATCACTATTTTCTATAACTCTAACTGCTTTAACTGTTATTAATTCTTTATCTCCAGGCCCTACACCTATTCCATATAAAGTTGCCATTTATTCATCCTCTTTTCTTACACATTTAACTATATAAATTGGGTTATTAGCTATCATCATGTAACTTTCGCCTTTATTTTTACTTATATTAACCATTGATATGTCAGCTTTATAATTTAATTCTTTTGCCTTTTCAATACCTTTATAAGCATTGTTTAATGTAATAAAGTTCATAACAATAACACCGTTATCTTTAAGTAATACATTTGATTTTTCTATAATATTTTCAAGGCCTCCACCAGATCCCCCTATAAATATTGAGTCAAATCTTAAACCTTCTTCTATATATTTATCTAATACTTCTCTTGCATCACCTTTAGTAAGGTTTATATTACTACAATTAAACTTTTCTATATTCTTTTTTGATACTAAAAAAGCATCATCATCTTTTTCTATAGAATAAACTAAACCATCTTTAGCAAGCTTTGCTGCTTGAACTGATATAGTTCCTGTTCCAGAACCAATATCTAAAACTTTTGAATCATTATTTAAGTCCATTTTCCAAATTGATAAAGCCCTAACATCTTCCTTCGTCATTGGGCAATTTCCTCTGATGAATTCACTGTCCTTTATTAAAATCATTTTCTCACCTATAACTTTCTATGAACTACAATTATTGATAAATTATTAAATACTAACTCTTTAATTTCCTTAGGGTCTCCAGTAACTATTCTCTCATCTTCATAAGAAAGATTTTCTCCAACTGTTACATTGCAATCAACATTGTGATTGATTAGATTTTCACAAAGAAAGCTAGGAGAATTCTTATTATCACAAAGCCAAATACTTATCTCATTACTTTTAACTTTCTCTATAAATTCATCTTCTCTACCATGAAGACTTCCTGTATAAGCATTGTTCCAAGGTGTATTTATTTTACACATTAAATATTGGAATGAACTTATACCTGGTATTATTTTAATTTCTTTTGTTGAATTTTTATTTATATAATTTGAAATTCCATAAAATAATGGATCTCCTGATGCAACTACAGATATATTTAAAGTTTCATCTGAAGTTTCAATTATATTTAATATTTCCTTTAATGTTTTAACTTTAATCATTTTTTTATCAATAAAACTTAATGAATTTAAAGCCCTCTCAAATCCAACAATTAAATCACTATTTAATAATGTATCTTCTGCCTTTTTTAATATGTATTCTCTACTTCCTGGACCAAGTCCAACTATATAAACCATATTATTTCTCCTCTAAAGAATTATATAAAACTTTATAATCTGAGAATCCGTGATACATTATTGCATCACATTCTATTTCATCATAAGTATAAATCTTAAGTCTATTTATGATTTTTCTTCCAATGTTTTTATATAAATCTTCATATCCACTTCCTAAAAATTCTACAGCACCTTCAGAAGTTTTTTGATTTAATACTTCTTTTACAAGAGATATATCATATCCAAGAAGTGCAAGTTCTAATGCCATAACTTCAAGTCTTACATCACTAACTCTACTATGAGTATTAAAACATCCATAAGCTATTTTACTAAGCTTACCAATATGACCTACTATAATTACTTTTTTTATATTTTCGCTACTTAAACATTCAAGTGCAAAACCAACAAAGTTTGAAGTGATTACTATTTCTTCTTCTTTAAAACCTAAGCTTTTAGCACATCTTTCACCGATATTCCCAAAAGTTAATACTAATCTATCTCTTCCAATTGCTTTTTGTTTTATTTCAATATTTATTGAAGCTTTAAGTGCATCTTCTGACATTGGATATACAATTCCTGTTGTTCCAAGTACTGAAATCCCACCTTCTATCCCAAGTCTTGGATTAAATGTTTTTTTAGCACATTCAACACCTTCTGGTATAGAAATTGAAATTTTAACCCCTTCATTTTCTGGAAGTACTTTTAAAACTTCTTCTTTAATCATCTTTCTTGGTACTGGATTAATGGCATATTCACCTTTTTTTATTGATAATCCATCTTTAGTTACAATTCCAACTCCAGTGCCGCCTGTAAGACTATATTTTTCTTTAGACTTTTCTGCCTTTGAGAATATTTCTATTCCATCTGTAGCATCAATATCGTCTCCACCATCTTTTAAAACAGATACTTTTACATAGTCTTCTCCTCTTTCAATAGAGTTAATTTTTATTGTAAGTTTAATTCCCTTAGGTGTATCAATTTCTATCTCTTCTAAATCAGTATCGTTAAATAACATAAATGTTGCTGCTTTTGAAGCTGCAGTTGCACATGATCCAGTTGTATAACCACATCTTAACTTTTTGCCTCCACTTTCAACATAAAGGTCTAGCATTTTGTTATCCCCTTTCAACTGATCCATACATTAAAGCATTCATAATAGCTGCTGCTACTGTACTTCCACCTTTTCTTCCTTTAACTGTTATATAAGGTATATTTAATTCTTCTAGATTTTCTTTACTTTCAGCCGCTCCAACGAATCCAACCGGTACTGCAATTATAAGTTTTGGACTTACTTTCTTTTCTGCTATAAGTTCTTTTAATTTGAAAAGTGCTGTTGGTGCATTACCAAAAACAAAAATATCAACATTATCACTAGCTGCCTTAGAAACTGCTGCCATTGATCTTGTTATCCCTTTTTCCTTAGCTTCTTTATGAACTTCTTCTAAGTTTACATAACATATAGCTTCCCCATTTAACTTACTAAGTGCTCTTTTATTTATTCCTGATAAAGCCATATTAGTATCTGTATAAATTTTAGGATTGTTTTTAAAAGCTTCTTTTGCTGCTTCTATAGCATCTTTACTAATTTCTATTAAATCTGCATACTCAAAATCAGCTGTTGTGTGTATAACTCTCTTAACGATTTGTAACTCCTCGTCAGTGAAGTTATGTGGTCCCATTTCTTCTCCTATTATTTCAAAACTTCTATTTTCTATTGCCATAGGATTTTTAATGTAATCCATATTTACTCATCTTCTTTCTCTAAAATATATTTTAAAAACTCTAAGTTTCCAAAGAAATGTATATGTGGGTAACCTGCTAATGTATTTTTCTTTTTATATCCACACTCCCAAGTTTTTATATCACCCTTATAATTTAATTTTTCTACTTTATATAAGGTCTCTTCTTTTAGTTCAACTTTAGATTTATGAAACTCATGACAGTTAACTTCAATATCGTCAAATGAAACTTTAGCATATCCGAATCTATTTAATCGTCCTGTCATAACACTTTCACCATTAAAGAAACCAACCATTTTAGCTGAGTCTATACTTTCTGTTAAATACATAAGACCACCACATTCAGCATAACAATTTATGCCTTTTTCTAGTGCAGTTTTTATACTGTTTAGCATCGTCTTATTTGCACTTAATCTCTCTTTAAAAACTTCTGGGTACCCCCCACCTATATATAGAAAATCCACATCTTCTGGGAGTTTTTCATCATTTAAGGGACTAAAGTACATAACCTCGCCAGCTTCTTTTAATAATTCTAGATTTTCTTTATAATAAAATCTAAAAGCTTCATCAAAAGCTACCGCTATTTTTTTATTGTAATTTTTTATATGAAAATTATCTTTTATTTGCTCTACATCCTTAAAGCAATTTATAAGACTATCTAAATCAACATATTCTTCAATTAAATTTGCGCAATGCTCTATCTTTTCTTTAATATTATCTATTTCAACACTTTGAACTAAACCTAAATGTCTACTTTCTAATTTAAGTTTTTCATCTTTTGGAATGTAACCAAAAACTTTAAGATTACAATTATCTTCAATAAGTTTTTTAAGTAAAACATAGTAACTTTTGCTTATGCAATTTAAAATTACTCCACAAATATTTGCATCTTTAAAATTCTTTATTCCATTTAACTCAGCACATAATGTTATACTTTGAGCTTTAGGAGTTATAACTAATACTATCGGGGCATTATTTAATGTCTTTGAAATAGAATAAGTTGAACATTCACATGTTACTCCTTTTCCATCATATAATCCCATAACTCCTTCAACTAAAGCTAAATCTCCACAACCTCTTGAAAATGATGCTAAAACACCTTCTTCTCCCATCAAGTGAAGATCTAAATTTCTTGAAGGCTTGTTAGTTATTTCACTATGGAATCCAGTATCAATATAATCTGGTCCTACTTTAAAACTTTGAATATCATAGTTTCTATTTTTTAATGCTTTAAGTAATCCTAATGTTACTGTAGTTTTTCCTCCACCACTACAGTTTGACGAAACAATTAGTGTCTTCATCTCTTTTCCCCTTTTTTGTATGTCCTATACCAACATATCTATCATTAATTAAATCATCTACTCTATTCATATATAAATCGTTAAATGAGTCTATCTCTCCAAGACCTTTCATATAAAGATTTACCTTTATACCTTCTGCTTCAAATAAAGATTTCCAAGAATCTTCTTCATCTGATGCCATATCATTTATAACATGATCTCCTGCTACAACCATAAGTGGCATTAATAATATTTCTTTTATATTCTTTTTCTTAAGTCTTTTTAGTACATTATCAAAGCTTGGATATCCTTCAACAGTACCAACAAAAACATTATCATATCCTTCATCTTGTAATACAGCTTGAATACATCCATAAACTGCACCAGCTGGATGTGCTGTTCCGTGACCAAACATAACTACATTTTCATTTTCTTTTAATATGTGTTCTATTGATTTTATAAATAGCGTATAATCATCTGGAACATCTTCTATTCCTTGATAATAAAAAATTGGTCTTCCAAGTTTAATTACATCAAACTTATCTTCAAAATCTGATTGAACTTTTTGTATGTATTCATATTCTTCACCTGGAATTATATGTAGTGGCTGCATTACTACTTCTTTTACTCCATTTTCATATAATTCTTGAAGCTTTTCTTCAGGTGTTGGAATTTTAATTCCTTGAACCTTTTCGATTTTTCTAATAATCATATGAGATGTAAAAGCCCTATGTACTTCATAATCACTGAACTTATCTTTAATCCTATTTTCTATTTTTTCAATTGAATTCTTCAAAGGTTCTTCGTAGCTTGTTCCAAAGCTAACTACAACGATTGCTTTTTTCATATACCTACTCCTTAACGACTTATTTTTATTTATGTTAAATTTTATTTATCGCCAATAAAAAAGCACCCTTATTTAAGGATGCTAGAATATTCAAAACGCAAAAAAACATTATTAGATTAATCTATTAAAATGATTACATTATCTAATAAATACCTTTTAAATTATTCCCTAACTTCCCTCCGAAGTACGGATTTAATTAATAATAGGTAGGTATCCTGACTTAAGCTTCATCCTCCTCTCTTCCTTCCCAGTACAAAAACCAGTGGATATATTGAGATTCATCTGCTATTACAGTAGCGGGGGCTGTAGTGGATTCTAACCACTTTCCCTTTTACTAAAATATAAATTTTAGAAACCTATTATTTATATATATTTAGTTTTTTTAATTATATATTAATATAAATAAAATTACAACGGTAAACATTTGAAATTAATGCTAAAAAAGGATACTTAAAAAGTATCCTTCTAAAATAAAAAATTTATTTTCTTAATAAATTAACAGTCTCTTTTGCAATCATAAGTTCTTCATTTGTTGGAATTACATATGCTTTAACTTTAGAACTTTCCTTAGAAATTTCTCTTAATTTTCCTCTTACTTTATTCTTTTCTTCATCAAATTCTATTCCTAAGAACTCTAGATTCTTTAAACATTCTTCTCTAGTTTCTGGAGAATTTTCTCCAACTCCAGCAGTAAATACTATTGCATCTACACCTTCCATTGCTACTATATATGATCCTATAACTTCTCTGATTCTATAATGGAAAATATCAAGTGCAAGTTTAGCTCTTTTATTATCCTCATTTGCTGCCTCTTCAATATCTCTAAAATCAGAGCTTACACCTGAAATTCCAAGAACTCCAGAACTATTATTTAATGATTTACTCACCTCTTCAATAGTGTATCCACATTCCTCAATTAAATATGGAATTATAGATGGATCAATATTACCAGATCTAGTTCCCATAGGAATTCCTGCAAGTGGTGTAAATCCCATTGTAGTATCTATACATTTGCCATTTTTAACGGCTGCAATACTTGCTCCATTACCTAAATGACAAGTTATTATTTTTAAATCTTTAATATCTTTTCCCATTGTTTCTGCAAGTTTCATAGAAACATATTTATGAGAAGTACCATGGAATCCATACTTTCTTATTTTGTATTCTTTGTAAAGATTATAATCTATTGGATATATATAAGCTTTCTCTGGTAATGTTTGATGGAAAGCTGTATCGAATACCGCTATCATAGGAGTATCTTTCATAAGCTTTTTGCATTCTTTTATACCAGTTATGTTACATGGATTATGAAGTGGTGCAAGCTTTGAGCACTCTTCTAAATAAGAAATAACTTCTTCATCTACAATTACTGATTCTGAATATTTTTCACCACCATGAACAACTCTATGTCCTACAGCTGTAATTTCATCCATACTAGAAATAACACCTATTTTTTCATCTAATAATGTACCTAATACTAGTTCTATAGCATCTTTGTGATCATTAACTTTAGATTCTATAATATGTTTTTCTAGATCTTGTCCTTTATGAACTAATCTAGATCCATCAATACCTATTCTTTCAACTAAACCTTGAGCTATTTTTGTTTCATTTTCCATATCAATTAATTGATATTTTAATGATGAACTCCCACAGTTAATTACAAGTATTTTCATAATATATAACCTCCCTAATACAGTTTTAAAGCATATATTGTTGCTTAAAAACCTACTAAATTGCCCCTAATACCCTTTTAAAAAAAGTATTTATTTGTATTTACATTGTAAACGCTCCCTAAATTGCTGTCAACATTTTCATTGTAATATTAATAATTAAAACGTTTTGATTTTAATATATTCAAAAAATTACAATATTCTAAATGAAATATTAATATTATTAAAACTGCATTATATAAATAATGCAGTTTTAGGTTTAAATTTCAAAATATTCTATACCAATTGCTTCTCTAATTTCTTTTAATGTTTTAGTTGCTACATTTCTAGCTTTTTCACTACCTAATTTAAGTATTTTATATACTTCATCTTTATTTTGTTCAAACTCCTTTCTTCTTTTTCTAATAGGTTCTAATTCCTCTTGTATTATTTCATTTAGATATTTTTTTATTTTTACATCTCCAAGGCCACCTTTTCTGTATTCATTTTTTAATTTTTCTAAATACTCCTTATCTTTACAGAATACATCTAGGTATGTAAATACAGTATTACCTTCTACTTTCCCAGGGTCAGAAACTTTAATATGATTTGGATCTGTATACATACTCATTATTTTCTTTTTTATAACATCAGGTTCATCTGATATGTATATTCCATTATTTAATGATTTGCTCATTTTCGCTTTTCCATCTATTCCAGGAAGACGTGAACTTTTTGAATTTGAAATTATAGCCTCTGGTTCAACTAGTATATCTCCATAAATTGAATTAAATGATCTAACTATTTCTCTAGTTTGTTCTATCATAGGAAGCTGATCACTTCCAACTGGAATAAACTTCGCTTTAAATGCAGTAATATCAGCAGCTTGACTTACTGGATATATTAAAAACCCTGCTGGTATACTACTTTCAAAGTTTTTTTGTTTTATTTCATCTTTTACAGTAGGATTTCTATTTAATCTAGATACTGTAACTAAATTTAAATAATGCATTGTAATTTCATTAAGTTCTGGTATTTGTGATTGAACAAATATTGTTGATTTATTCGGATCTATTCCAACAGCTAAATAATCTAATGCAACTTCAATTAAACTTCTTCTAATTTTCTCTGGATCTCTAGCATTATCAGTTAAAGCTTGTTGATCGGCTATCATAATGTAACTTTCATATTCACCTGAATTTTGAAGTTCTACTCTTCTTTTTAAAGAACCAACGTAATGTCCTAAATGTAATTTTCCTGTTGGTCTGTCTCCTGTAAGTATTATTTCTTTTTTCATTTTATCTATCTCCTTTTTAATAAAAATAAAAAATCCGTCCTATAAAAATAGGACGGATATAATATTCCCGTGGTGCCACCTAAATTGCGTTAAATAAAATAATAGTATTTATAAATAACGCCACTTATCTTCAAGTACTAACATACTCTATTTGCTATAAGGTGCAAAATTCCCAATTAGATACTCTCAAAAATAAATATTATTTAAGATTTCTCCTCATTCCTCTAAGGCCCATTCATTAAATCCTTTCTCACTAGGATTCCACCATCCCTAGTTCTCTTTAGCGAACCTAAATTTAATTACTCTTCCTCTTCGTCGGATTCTTTTTTTAACTTATAAACTTATTATAATCCTTATTTTTTTAAAGTCAATTTACTTCATTAAAATTTTATTCTTAGTTAAAATTAATACTCCAATTTTTAATTTATAAGTATATTTTATATAAACAATAATAAGCTAATTGCCATAACTAGCATTCCAGCTATTAATCCATATATAGATAGATGATGCTCCCCATATTTTCTAGCTGTTGGTAAAAGCTCGTCAATTGATATAAATACCATAATTCCAGCTACACCAGCAAGCAATACTCCAAGTGTTATATCATTAAGAATATTTCTTAATAAAACATAACCAATCACCGCACCTATAGGTTCTGACATCCCTGAAAAGAATGAATATAGAAATGCTTTTTTCTTATCTCCTGTTGCATAATAAATAGGAACTGATACAGATATTCCTTCTGGTATATTATGAATTGCTATTGCTATTGTTATTGGGATTGCTATACTAGCATCCCCTAAAGCTGATACGAATGTTGCTAAACCTTCTGGAAAATTATGAATTGCTATAACTAAAGCTGTAAACATTCCTGTTCTTAAAAGTTTTTTATCTTCAATAAATTTATTATTTTCTATATCATCCATTGTTCTAACTTCATGTGGATTTTCTGCACTTGGAACTAATTTATCTATAATAGCTATAATAGCTATTCCAGCAAAGAATGAAATTACCGTTACTAAGCTCCCCGTTTTCATTCCCATTTCTGCTACTAGTGAATCTTTAGCTTGTTGAAACATTTCTACCATAGAAACGTAGATCATTACTCCTGCAGAAAACCCTAAACTAATACAAAGGAATTTTTTATTAGTTTTCTTAGCAAAGAAAGCTATAAGACTTCCTATACCAGTAGCTAATCCTGCAATCAAAGTTAATATAAAAGCTACCATTACATTATTCATTTTCACCCCTCCTTAATTGATAATTATTATCAATTATATAGTATTAAATATACTTTGTCCATATTTACTATATTCAAACTAAAAGAAAAAGCAGACTAAAAAGTCCACTTTTTTTTAACTATCTATAGATATTTCAGCACTTATCTGTCATTTAATATTTAGCTTTCTCTTTAAACCTTTTCCAAATTCAGCATCTGCTTTAGTGAAATTCTCTATAGCTCTTAGTTGAATATCTCTATTTACTTCCCACATATCAGCCGCTATATTATCAATCAATGTATTTTTTTCTTTATCACTCATACATCTAAACCTATCCCCTGCTTGTTTAAAGTCGTTTTCCTTATCAATAACTTCACTTACTATATTACCTTCAACATGAATTGGTTTTCCTTTACCTTTAGGATAATCTTTAGGCTCATTATTATTTAATGTGTTAGGTTTATAATTAACGCTTCCTTTATTATAAAAATATCTCATAGGTCCATCCTGAGTATAATTTACAACATCTACCTTTGGTCTATTTATAGGTAGTTGCTGAAAATTAGCACCTATTCTATGTCTTTGAGTATCTTTATATGCAAATCCTCTTCCTTGTAATAGTTTATCATCCGAAAGTTCAATACCCGGAATTAAATTTGATGGACAAAATGCTATTTGTTCAATTTCTCCAAAAAAGTTTGTTGGATTTTCATTTAATGTCATCATTCCTACTTCGATTAATGGGAATTTATCTTCAGGCCAAGTTTTCGTTGCATCTAATGGATCAAAGTCAAGCTTATCTTTCATATCTGGTTCCATTACTTGAACTTTTAATTTATATTGAACAACTTCACCATTTTCTATAGCATCGTACAAATCTCTTGTTGCAACATCTGGGTCTAGTCCTGCAAGTAATTCAGCTTCATGTCTATCTATAGTTTTAACACCAAGGAGTGGAATCCAGTGATATTTTATAAATACTCTTTTTCCTTCTTCATTTACCCAAACGTAAGTATTTACTCCAAATCCTTCTATAGTTCTATAACTTTTAACTGTTCCTAAATCTGAAAATAAAAATGTTATCATATGAGTAGATTCAGGACTACTTGATATAAAGTCCCAAAATCTATTTTTATCTGTTACATTATTGTCTGGTGAAGGTTTAAAGGAATGAACCATATCAGGAAATTTCATAGCATCCCTTATAAAAAATACAGGAAGATGATTACCTACTATATCTAGATTTCCTTCAGAAGTATAAAACTTAGTTGCAAAACCTCTTGGATCTCTTAAAGTATCTGCAGAACCTCTAAATCCAATAACGGTTGAGAACCTAACAGCAACAGGAGTCTTTACTGAAACTTCAGTAAATAATTTTGCCTTAGTGTATTTCTTCATTGAATTCGTTAATTCAAAGTACCCTTTTGCACCAGCACCTTTTGCATGTACAACCCTTTCTGGAATTCTTTCTCTATCAAAGCTAGCTAATTTTTCAATTAAATTTACATCTTGCATTAAAACTGGACCATTCTTTCCAACGGTCAATGAATTACTATCATCTGTTACAGGATTACCAACATTATTAGTAGTATATTTTCCTTTCATCTCATTGTTGTATTTTTTCTTTGATCTATGTTTACTCATAGATTCCTCCCTATATATAATTCTATAACTATTATATAAATAATATCTTTATCATGTTACTTATATTTTCCTTCTTATAATATTCTACTAATATTCTGCTTAAGCATTTCTAATAAAAAGAAAAAGAGAAGATTATTAAAATCTCCTCTTTTTATGGTTTAATCCCTTTTTGGTAATACAATATTTCTATATAACTTAACTGTAATGAAATAGTATATTAAATATATTACTCCAAATACTGATAATGATATCCATATATGATAGTAAGGATGTAGTAAAAGTACTCTAAACATCTGCATTCCTATTAACACATGCGCAATACCAACTATAGCTGGAATTCCATATATAAATCCAAGCTCTTTGTATATAGATTTAGTTAATAAGCTTTTACGAACCCCTATTTTTCTAAGCATTTCGTAACGCTTAATATCTTTTGTTGCTCCTGTTAATATTTTAAACATTAAGCAACTTGCCATCATTCCTAGGAATGCAATACCTAAGAATAATCCCATAAATACCATACCACATGTCATACTATAATACTCGTTATAGAATGCATACTTACTTCCTGTATCTTGAACTTTATATCTCGCTTTTTCTATATCATCTAACTTCTTTAACTCGTCTAAATTTGAAGTGAAGTCATTAGCCTTAATAACAACTGCTTTATTTATATTTCCTTTTAACCTACTAAATTCCTTCTCATCAACTACTTTTATTTTTAATTTTGAATCAGTATATTTGTTTTCTATGTCATAGAAGAACTTTGACCATTTATCGTCCTGATTTCCTGTATCATATACACTATTTATATTTAATTTAGAATCTATTCTCTCCTCATGTGCAACTGCCCCTATAGTATCTGTCTCTAATACTATAGGTCTATTACTTGATAAATCGCTTGAAAGATAATATATATACTCGTTATCTTTTTTATATCTATATTCTAATTTTTCTTTAGCATTTATTTTACCTATTATATTATTTTCTTGCTGTGTTGGATTATTTAAAGTTATATCATAGTAATAAAAATCATCTGCCATAAATTTCACATTGTTTTTAAATGCCATACCAGCACTTATAGCTCCTGCTGATAATGCAATAAGCATTGCTACAGTTGCTAAAACTTTAGTAAGTTCTTTAACACGGAAACTTAATTGAGAAAGAGTAAATACATTTAATCCTTTTGTCTTTATTCTTTTATTTTTAAATAATTTTTCAATTAATGTAGGAACAAAAGCCATAAATAATAAATATGTACCTGCTGTTATAGTGATCATCCCTACAAATAATCCTGGAACCATAGTAACTTTAATATTTATTATTGATATATAACCACCAATTAAAAGAATAATTGCTAAAACCGCTTTAAATATTGAATTCATAGGCTTAACTTTTACAGTATCAGATTTACTTTCTGCATGTAATAATTGAAGAACTGATGATTTAAATAAAGTAACTGAATTAAGTATTGCAGCAACTAAAAATAATATTACAAAGAAAATACATGTGATTGATATAGACGGCATATAAAATGGATAATAATTTCCGCCTTCAAAATTTAATTGTGTCATTAATAAATAACTAATTATTTTTGAAAGTATACCTCCAATTGTAATACCAATAACTAATGAAACTGCACCAATTACTAGTGTTTCTATAAACATTATAAGTGTAACTTTTTTCTTCTTTGCACCTAACATCATGTACATCCCAAATTCTTTTTGTCTTAATAAAAGAAGGAATGAATTTGCATAAATTATATAAAATACTGTAATTATAGCAAGAAGTACTGAACCTATCTGGAATACAGACATTATTGATTTAATTGTAGAATTTGCTTTAACAAATTCCTCATTTAACGCAAGTGTCTCAAACATATAAAATATAGAAATTGCCATTACAAGACCAAAAAGTAAAACTAAATAATCTTTAAATTTACTTTTTACTCCAGACATTGAGAGTTTTAATAACATATTACCACTCCCCTTACTTTATGTTAGTATCCATATTGGCTACTACATCTAAAATCTCTTTATAAAAATCATCTTGATTTGATTCTTTCTTTAATTCATTAAAAATTTTACCATCTCTAATAAATAAGATCCTATCACAATAACTTGCACTATAAGCATCGTGAGTAACCATTAATATAGATACACCTTGATTTTTATTTAAATTTGTCATAGCCTCAAGCATACTTGTTGCATTTTTAGAGTCAAGTGCTCCTGTTGGTTCATCCCCTAAAATAATTGCTGGATTATGCACAAGTGCTCTTGCAGCTGCAGTACGTTGCTTTTGTCCACCTGAAACCTCTGTTGGATATTTTTTTAATATATTTAAGATATCTAAAGTCTTTGCAACTTCCTTTACTCTTTTATCAATTTTTCTTGATGATATGCCTTGAAGATATAAAGGTAATGCTATATTTTCATAAAGTGATAAATTTTCTAAAAGGTTAAAATCTTGAAATATAAATCCTAACTTTTGTGATCTGAAATCTGATAATTCATCTGATTTCATATGAGTTATATCAGTTCCATCAATTCTAACTACTCCACTTGTTGAATTATCTAACGTTGATAATATATTTAGAAGTGTTGTTTTCCCTGACCCTGATGGTCCCATAATACCAACAAATTCTCCTTTCTCTACTGAAAGTGAAATGCCATCTAAAGCATAAAATTTATTATCATTTGTCTTTCCATATACTTTTTTTAAATCTTTTACGTCAACTACAGGCTTTCCCATTTTAACGCCTCCTCATTTCGTTTTGCTTCTATCTAATCTTATCACCCTGACCCTTTATAACATATTGATTAACCTTTCACTTATCTTACAAATTTGTAACTTATACTTTTTATAAAATTTTTTATTTAAATCTTTTCGATTAATTTTTATTAACTAAAAAGACTCACTAATAAAGTGAGCCTTTTTTTAATTTATTTTTTTATTTTCAATAAGTCTATTTTCCAATATAAGTATATACTATATAATTAACTTAATTTATATATTAATTTATTTAGGTGGGGTTTATTTGATAGTAACAACTTTAGTAGAAAACTCTTCTTTATCAAAAGAGTATAAGAAAAAACATGGGCTATGCCTTCATATTAAAACAAAAAATCATAATATATTATTTGACTTAGGTCCAGATGATACATTTATAGAAAATGCTAAAAAACTAAATATAGAAATAAAAGATGTTGATATTGTAATTATATCGCATGGCCATAAAGATCATGGAGGCGGTTTAGAAGCATTTTTAAAATATAATAATAAAGCTAAAATATATATTAATAAAAATGCTTTTGATTCATACTACACATCAGTTTTAAAATATTTTAAATACTATGTTGGCTTAGATTCTAAACTTAAAAATAGTGATAGAATTATTTTAACTGATAATCACTTCATTATTGATGATAATCTATCTTTAGTTTCAAATGTTTTGAGTAAAACATTAATTCCTTCTTCTAATAAACTACTTTTCAAAAAAGAAAATAATAAATATATTGAAGATGACTTTAATCACGAACAAAATTTAATAATAAAGGAAAACAATAAATACGTTTTAATTTCAAGCTGTTCTCATTGCGGAATAACAAACATTATAGATACAGTAGAAGATTTTATTAATGAAAAAGTATCTACTGTAATTGGAGGATTTCACTTATATAACCCAGTAAATAAGAAGATTGAGGAAGAAATTTTTATTAAAGATCTAGGAGAAAATTTATTACATAGAAATATAGATTTTTATACTTGTCACTGTACTGGGTACAAGCCTTTTAATATATTAAAAAGAATACTTAAAGATAAAATAAATAGTATATCTACTGGTGAAGTTATAAATGTTTAAAATAAAAAAGGATAGGCTTAAAATATAAACCTATCCTTTTTATTATTTAAGTTCTTCTAAAACAGATTCGCCTATAGTTCCTTCTGGCATTTTTATACCAAAGTTATCTGCAATTGTTGCACCTATATTAGCAAATGTCTTAGCTGTTTCAAGTTTACCATTTTCTTTCATTGATGGTGAGTATGCTAAGAATGGTACATGTTCTCTTGTATGATCTGTTCCTGTATAAGTTGGGTCATTACCATGGTCAGCAGTTATTATTAATAAATCATCATCGTTTAACTTATCTAAAACTTTACCTAAGTTAACATCAAACTTTTCTAATTCTTCTGCATAACCTTGAGGATTTCTTCTATGTCCCCATAAAGCATCAAAGTCAACTAAGTTTACAAAACATAAACCATTGAAGTCTTTATCCATTAATTCTAATGTTTGTTCCATTCCATGAACAGAGCTCTTTGACTTATGACCTTCTGTAATTCCTTCTCCATCAAATATATCCTTAATCTTACCTACAGATATAACATCAAAGTTATTATCTTTTAATTCATTAAGAACAGTTCTTCCATATGGCTTTAATGCATAATCATGTCTGTTACTTGTACGCTTGAATTCACCTTTTTTATTTCCTACATATGGTCTTGCAATTATTCTTCCAACTTTCCACTCATCTTTAAGTGTTAGTTCTCTTGCAATTTCACAACATCTATATAATTCATCTAGTCCAAATGTTTCTTCATGACCACAAATTTGTAGGACTGAATCTGCTGATGTATAAACTATCATATCTCCAGTCTTCATTTGATGTTCACCAAGTTCATCTAATATTTCTGTTCCACTAGCACTTTTGTTTCCTACAATTTTATGACCTGTTCTTTTAGTTAATTCATCTAATAATTCCTTAGGGAATCCTGTATCAGTGAATGTTTGGAAAGGCTTTGTAATATGTAGGCCCATCATTTCCCAATGACCTGTCATTGTATCTTTTCCTACACTAGCTTCTTTCATTTTCATTTGATATCCTAATGGTTTTTCAACTGGATCTACATGCTTTACTTTGTGTAAATTAGCAATACCCATTTTTTGTAGGTTTGGTATATTAAAGCTTTCTACTGATTCTGCTATGTGACCTAAAGTATCTACATTAACATCACCATATTCTTTTGAATCTTCTAATGCTCCAACGCCAAGTGAATCAATTACTATAGTAAAAATTCTTTTATATTTACTCATATCTGAACCTCCCATTTCTATTGTAATACTATTCTACACTAGTTTATTTTTCTTTGTCTAATTTTATTAAGTTTCTTATAGCTTCTACTGCAACTTTTATTGCACCTTCTGTATCATGAGCTTGAGGATTATCTAATCCAGCTTTTTCTCTTTCTTGGTTAGCTATAGCTAGGAATACTGCTCCAACTCTTACTTTTAGGTAGCTTCCAACTATAAATAATGCAGCCCCTTCCATTTCTGATGCAAGACATCCACATTTAACCCATGCATCCCATTTGTTTAATAATTCATATGATACTGGTTTTGTTTCTGGTGAATGTTGTCCGTAGAATGAATCCTTTGATTGAACAACACCAGCATGATATGTTTCATCTAAATTTTTTGCTGCTTGTACTAATGAGTTTACTACATCTAAATTTGCAACTGCTGGGAATTCTATTGGAACATATTCTCTTGTAGTTCCTTCTGCTCTTATAGCACCTGTAGCTACAACTATGTCTCCACCTTTTACGTCAAGGTCCATACCACCACATGTACCTACTCTTATAAATGTATCTGCTCCACAGTTAACTAATTCTTCTAAAGCTATAGCAGCTGATGGTCCACCAATACCTGTTGATGTAACGCTTACCTTAACTCCGTCTAAGTAACCTGTATATGTTACATATTCTCTATTATCTGCAACAAGTTCTGCATTATCAAAGTATTTAGCAATCTTTGCGCATCTTTTTGGGTCTCCTGGCATAATTACATATTTTCCAACTTCCCCCTTTGCTACGTCTATATGATATTCTTTATTATTTTGTGAATATTTCATCTTTATACCTCCTAATCAACTTTAAATACAACTAGAACTTGTCTATTATGTTGTCTATTTTATGTATGACTAAATAATACACCGTAATTCATTTTTTGTCAATCGTTTACATATTTTTTCATTTTTACATTTGGTTATTTTCTAAAAATACTCTATAATTTATATGAACAAGTAAATAAATTTGTATAACTTGTACGAAACTTGTTTATTTATTAGAAAGGTGTATTAAAATGAGTAATAATATTACAATAATAGATAAAACAAAAGAATTAAGATATGTAACAGTATATGATAAACTTTTTAAAAAGATAAATGAAGGTAATTTCCCAGAAGGTAGTAGACTTCCATCTGAACCTGACCTTGCTAAACAATTAGGTGTAAGTAGAACTACTCTTCGTCAAGCACTAGCCTTATTACAAGATGATGGATTAGTAAAAAATATTCGTGGTAAAGGAAATTATATTATAAAAGATACACCTAAAAAAGATGTAGGTTTAGAAAAAATAGGACATGTTGTTTATAAATGTTTAGAGGTCGATATCTCAGCTGTTGAAATAGACTTTAAAATAGTTCCTCCATCAGATTATTATACTAAAATTTTAGGTAAGAAAACCGTAGCAGTTGTAACTATAGATAGATGGTTTAAGTATAAAGATGATTTTATATCTTATACATTTACAATAATGCCAATAGAGACAATCTCTGATTTTAATATTGATTTAAATAACAAAGAAGAACTTTTAAAACTTGTTGAAGAAACTCTTTATGACAAGTGTAGTAACGTTTCTTCAAATATAAAATTTTCAACAGCAGGTAATTTCGTAACGAAAAATCATCCACTTTCTTGCGGAAAACAGTTTTACTTAGTTGAAGAAGCTATTTATAAAAATGGTGAATTTCCTATAGCTTTTAATAAACATTACTTACCACTTCAATATGCATCAATAAAATTTAATCCTTTAAAATAGCTAAAAAATCATAGAAATTACTCTATGATTTTTTAGCTTAATATTTAACATTTTTTCTTTAATTCATTTTTTAATATTTGTCCTAAAAATTTATCCGCCTTAGTAAAATACCCTAAAACAACATCTAATATTCTTTCATCAATACCAGTTAATCCATCAACTAAATTCTTTATTATAGTCTCACGTTCTGTCTTTGAAAGAGATCTAAAGAATCGCCCAGCTTGAGTGAAATCATCTTCTTTCCTATTACTTATAGGCTTTCTTACCTCATGTCCTTCAACATATTCTCCACACGTAGGATATTTATCTGGTGTAACCCTTGGCTGATTATTATTTAATATATTAGGACTATACGCTATGCCTCTTTGCTTTTCAAATTGCATTTGCCCATCACGTTCATTGTTTATTACTTTTTTAATTGGCTTATTTATAGGAAGCTGCTGAAAATTAGTTCCTATTCTATATCTTTGAGCATCGTGGTATGCAAATAGTCTACCTTGCAATAATTTATCGTTGGATACTTCTATTCCAGGCACTAAATTAGATGGACTAAATGCAGCTTGTTCTATCTCTTCATAAAAATTATCTGGTCCGTCTGTTAATGTTAGTCTTCCAACTAATTGTAGTGGAAAGTCTTCTTCAGACCACTTTTTAGTTGGATCTAATGGATTATATGGTAAAGTCTTTCCTTCTGAAGGTCTCATTATTTGAACATATAAATCATATTCCACTTTCTTTCCACTATTTAATGTATCATAAAGTTCTTGTGTTGCAACATTTGGATTTTCTCCAGCTAACCTTGTAGCTTCCTCAGCTGAAATTGTCTCATCTCCTGCAAGCGGCTTCCAATGATATTTAACATAAAATCTTTCCCCTAATTTGTTTACCCATTGGTATGTGTTTATCCCATATCCAGGCATCTTTATATAACTTTTACGGGTTCCCCTATCACTAAATAAATGTAAAATCACTTGAGTAGACTCTGGAGCACTTGCAATAAAGTCCCAAAACATATTTAAATCTGGAAGGTTTGTTGCAGGAGCATTTTTAAATGCATGTACTAGATCTGGAAATCTTATTGCATCTTTAATAAAAAATACCGGAAAATCTAATCCAACTATATCATAGTTACCATCCTTTGTATAAAACTTAACTGCAAAGCCCCTACCATCTCTTGCTGTTTCTGGAGATCCAATTTCTCCTCCAACTAAAGAGAATCTTACTAATACTTTTGTCTCACAACTTGTATCAGTAAATACATCAGCTTTAGTATACTTTTTCATACTATTAAAAACTTTAAAGTGTCCTTTTGCACCAGAACCTTTTGCATGAACAACTCTTGGAGGCATTCTTTCTCTTGTTATATGTGCTATTTTATCTATGAATTGTTGATCTTTTAATAATATAGGACCATTTTCTCCTACTGTTAATACATCAGTATCATTATAAATCGGCTCTCCTTCATTTGTTGTCATATATTTATTTTTATCTTTTCTATCCTCCATTTATAACTCCTAAAAAATACTATTAATTTATAATATAATTCATTTAAAAATGGTGTTACTTATCTCTTCTAAATATTCTCTGCTAAAGTCAATAGCCATTTTATTATCTAATACTAAAATATACTTCTCTTCAAAAGATTCAATTTCATCCTCACTAATTTTATAAGCTTTATATGTATTTATTAATTCACTGATTCCTTCTTTACTTTTAATCAATTCATCAAATTCTTTACTTATTTCATATAAGCTTAATGCTAATTTTATATTATGTAAATCATCTTCCTTAATATAAGCTATTTTTTTAACCTTCTTATTTTTATCTTTAAATTCTTTTAATTTATCAGGATTAATATCTCTTAAAACCTTTTTCCTATTCTTTATATGTGTTTCTTTTATTGTATAAGCCTTTTCCTTATGTCTCTTATGCCACTCCTTAGAACTAACTATACCACCTAAATTATATAAATCTTTAAGTAGCTCTAATTCATTTTTATTTATCTCAGTAAACCTATAACCTGAAACATTTTCTCCAAACTCTTTTAATATATGATACCTTCCATCTATATATTCAGCTAACATCCAATTATTTTCTACCTTCTCTTCAACACCTTCTAATATGCAATGTTTCTCACCATGAGATATAAAATTCCAATGATCTGAAATCCTAAGACTTCCTTCTGGCTTATAATCCCAAGTAACATTTGGTACATTATAATAACTTAGGCTATATGGACTTTTATTAATATAATTAAACTTGCTAATCTCTTTTAATACTTCCTTTGGAGTTACCTTAGCTTTTTTTGGTACTAATATCTTTTTCATACTACTTCTCCTAAATATTTTATATAAATAGTATGTGTACTTTAAAAAAGTTAATTATAAAAAAATTACATGCTAATTAAAGCATGTAATTTTTTACTTATATTCATTAAAAGAAAGAATTTCATCAATTGGCTTTCTTACCTTATTTCTTGATTCTTTGCCATCATAATATCCTAAAGATATAACAAGATGTATTTCTTTATTTTTATTTATATTTAGTAACTTTTTTATTTCCTTTTCTTTAAACCATCCCATCATACAAGTACCAAGACCTAGCTCAGTTGCAGCTAAACAAATGTGTTCTGAAGCAATACCTACATCTATAGATGTATAATCTTTCTTTTTTATAAGTTCTCCTATCTTAGATGTTAAATTACGCTTCTCTCCTACAACAACAATAAAAACTGGTGCAGTAAGTGCAAATTTGTTTAAACCAATCATTGGCTCATATAAGTTTTTTGCAACTTCACTTGTAATTTCTTTATCATTAACAACAATAAATTTCCATGGTTGTGCATTACAAGCTGATGGTGCCACTCTAGCAGCTTCGATAATTTTTATAATTTTTTCTCTTTCAACTTGTTTGTCTAAATAACCTCTAACACTTTCTCTTTTATTTATCAGTGTAAAAAAATCCATATATTTTCTAACTCCCTATATATACTTTATTTTTATTATATCATTTCTTTTAATATATATAGCTATATAGTAAATTTATATTCTATTAGAACATATTTTTATTAGTAAACCAATTCTAATTAGCTTTTTTTATCATTTTCAAAAATTCTTCTTCATTTAAAATTTTTATATTCTGTCCTTTATTAATTAAAGTTGTTGCTTTTCTAAGCTTTGTACTCATTTCATCTATAGTTAAATCTTTAATATTTTTCATATTAGTTACTACACATGTTGTCTTTCTAGTTACTGAACTCCCTATACTACCTCCAAGTTTTCTAACTAACATCATAGCCTCAACTCTTGTCATAGAAGATAGTCCACCAGTAAATACAACTACATCATTATCAAATGCACCACTATTTAAATTTTCAAATATATCAAATTCATCTTCTGCGGGTTCTCTACTTGATATTTTTAAAATTCTTCCTTTACTTGAAGAAGGCTTGTACCCATTACAATCTACACTACCAAGGGTTACTCCTAATGAATTTGATATATAACTAATATCCTTACTTTGTAATTCTTCTGATATGTTAAGAAGTATATTACTACATGCAAGTGCATCAGCTAAAGCATCATGGTGCTTAAATTTATAGCCTAAAAATTTATTTACTGTATTTAATTTAGAGTTACTAATTCCTCTATAAAAGTTCTTTGCAAGCTTCATAGTACATATATAATTGAAATTTGGAGCTTCAATATTATATAAAGCCAAAGTATTTCTTAAAACAGATATATCAAATGCAGCATTATGAGCTATTATTAAATTATTATCAAAATAATGCTTTATCTTTTCCCATATCTTATCAAATTCTAATTCATTCTCAACCATTTTAGGTCTTATTCCATGAATACCAATGTTTATTGGCATAAATCTCATTTCCTTTGGCTTTATTAAATGATGTATCCTCTCGGTTACTTCTCCATTTTTAACAACAACTATACCTATAGAACACGGACTATTTCTCTTTTCATTAGCAGTCTCAAAATCTATTGCAATAAAATTCATTTTCTTCCTCCAATAAAAAAATATTTTTATTATAGGTTTTATCTCTTTTCTACTTTAAAACTGCCTTTTTTATTAACTATTTTTATTTTTAATGCATTAGTTAACTTTTCCATACTTTTTACTTGATTTATATACTTAATATTTTGCTTGCTTATTAACTTATTTATCATTTCTATTATATCTTTTGCCTCTTCATTAGATAATTTTAGATTGTTTTTTAATATTTCTCTATTTATATAAGTTAACGTAGTCCAGATTTGCTCATCTTTAATTTTATTTATATCCATAAGAGCAAAAGTAAAACTCTTTCTTCTTTCCTTTGCAGGATATGCTGCTTTAAAGAACTTAATAAAAGTACTTTCTTTCTTAGGATCTTTATCTTTAACTAATTTACCAAGCTTACTTTTTAGTTGATTTTTTAAATGCATCATTGTGTTAGGTTTAATTGTACTTCCTATACTTTCTATACTGTTATAAATATAATTGTATGTCTCTTGTATCTTTTCAGGTTCTACATCCTCTTGCTTAAATACATTTGTAAGTTCTATATATTCTAATATAGTCTTTTTTGAATTTAACTTCTTTCCATATAATTCATTTAAAAGCTCTTCTGCTCCTAAGTTATTTATAAATACTACATCTATTAATTGTTTATCCATCATTTTCTCTCTTTCTTTTTTAATTTATGTAAATTTAAACTTTTAAAATATTTTTTCAAAAGCTACTCTTTTACTCTTATCTTCTAAATATATAACACCACAATATTTAAAATCATTCTTCTTAAGTAACTTTTGCATAGCTATATTAAATTCATGAGTATCAACTTTAATACTATGAACATTTTTATCTAAACAAATAGCTTCTATCATTTTTATAATTTCAGATGCTATTCCTGTTCCCTTATACTTATTGCTTATTGCAATTCTATGGATAACTGCAAATTCATCATTACTAATCCAGTTTCCATCATAGATTTTATCATAAGTCTTTTCTCCATCAAATGAAACTGCTGAAGTAGCTACAATCTCATTATTTTTTATAAAAACATAACTATCATTATTTAAAATATCATTTCTTATAACATCAGCATTAGGGTATCCATTCTGCCACTGATCAATCCCTTGCTCTTTTAGAGCTTCTTTAGCTTCATCTATAATTTGCATTATATTATTAATATCTTCATTAACTGATTTTCTAAGCTTCATATTATTTCTCCTTATTTATTATCTAAAATAAATACTATGTTTACACAATTATTTTTATAATATCATTACATGCTGTTAGTTACAATTATAAAATATATAAAAAGTACCATACTTTATATATAAAAATACGGTACTTTAACTAAATTTAATTAACTTTTTTTATTATTAATAGATAAATTCACTATAAGTCCAATATATAATTTTACTGCACTTATCATATCATCTTCATTAAAATCAAACATTGGTGAATGATGTTCAGCCTCAAGGTTACTTCCAAACATAATATATGATGCTTTTCCTCCATGTATTTGAACTTTATTCATCATATAACACATATCTTCACTAGCCCCAAAACTTTCAACATCTTTAATATCATTATAACTTTTTATATTACTTGCAATATTTTTAATTAGTTTTATTAATTCTCTATCACTTTCTGCACTTATGGATTTTCCTACACAGTTTATATCAACATGAGTATCATGCATTTGGGCTGAAGCTTTTAATATTCTTTTTGCATATACTTCCATATATCTATTTAATTCAGTAGTCTCTCCTCTAGTTTCTATCTCCATAAATGCTCTTCCTGGAATTACATTTCTTCCACTGCCAGCTATTAATTTACCAACATTTATTCTTGTATCACCTTTACCACTTCTCGGTATAGCATCTAAGTTTAATACTGCTGTTGCAGCTGATAAAAGAGCATTATGCCCTTTCTCTGGCGCTACTCCTGCATGAGATGATTTTCCTTTAAACTCAGCATTAATTTTTGATGTTGCTAAAAATCCATTTGTACCACAAATTATTTCCCCTGATTTTCTCGCCTTTATTCCTATGTGTCCACTAATTATATACTCTACATCATCTAGTAAACTAGTTTCTGCTATAGCTCTTGCTCCACTTACCCCTTCTTCTGCTGGTTGAAATATAAGTTTAACTGTCCCTTTAAAGTATTTTCTCATCTTCGCAATAATTTCTGCAACCCCAAGACCTATAGCTATATGTCCATCATGACCACAAGCATGCGTTATACCATCATTTACTGATGAAAACCCTTCAGAATATGGTCTATGATTATAACTATCACTTTCTTTTATTCTAACTCCATCCATATCAAACCTTAATGATATAGTTGGGCCTTCTCCATTCTCTAAAATCCCTACAACTGCCGTGTATCCCCCATTCATTAATTTACATATATTTTCGTATGCACCTTGACTTATAGCTCTTTTATAATTTTCTTCTAATTCATATCTAGAAGGAATATTCATCCTATACTTATCATTTATAATTTCTTTTCCAACTTTAATTTGGTATCCATTGTCTATTAGTATTTTTCCAATTAATGAAGCAGTTCTAAACTCTGTCCAAGCAAGCTCTGGATATTTATGAAAATCTCTTCTATAATCAACTATTCTATCCTTCACTTCATCAACTATTTTTTCTATAATCTCATACATAAAAACACTCCTTTGGAATACAATAAATTTCATAAATAAAATATTAAAATTTATAGTCTTTTACATATATACTAATTAAGCTAAAAATATGCGTTATTTTTCTATGAATATTTCTAAAAATCTAAAGATTGTCCAAAGGATTATTTTTTAATACTTAGAATAATTATATAGAATTTAAATTTTAGTGAGGAATTGTTATGAAAAAACCATATTTTATTGGAATTGCTGGCGGTAGCGCTAGTGGGAAATCAACCTTTTGTACTATTTTAGAAAATGAACTTTTAGATCTTAATATTAAAGCATTTCATATGGATGACTACTTTAAACCTGAAAATGAAAGACCATTTTCAAAATCTCCTATTAAAGAAACTATGTATATTGATGATAATCATCCTAATACTATCAATCTTTCAAAATTAAAATTCGATTTATATGAAGCTTTAGATAATAATTTTGATGTAATTATATTAGAAGGACTTCTTACATTGTGGGATGAAGAAATTTATTCACTGCTTGATTTAAAGCTATTTGTAGATTGCAAAGCAGATGAAAGAATAGTTAGAAGACTTAAAAGGAATATGGAGTGGGGCCTTACATTTGATGATATTTCAAATGTTTATTTAGATATGGTTCGTTATAGACATGATGAATATGTTGAACCAACAAAATGGAAAGCAGACTTAATTTTAAATGGCTCTACTATTTCTAAGGTATCTATTGAGGCAATTACAAGCTTAGTAAGAAACTCTATAAAATAAAAAGTGCAATTATAACAAATTGCACTTTTTATAAATATCTAATTTTTAAAGTTTATGCTGCTTTTTTCTTTCTAAAGCATAATGAGTAAATAAGAACAACTGCAAAACAAACTACTGGTATGAAGAATGCTGAACGAACTGCAGCTTCTGCACCTTGGTATGATGTAACTAAACTTGATAATCTTCCACTGTCAATGAATCCTCCCATTATAGGTGTTATTACTGCACCACCTAATATAGCCATTATAAGACCTGCCGCACCAACTTTTACTTCTTTACCTAAGCCTTCAAGTGCTATACCATAAATTGTTGGGAACATTAATGACATACATGCTGAAATTAAAACTAAACACCAAACAGATACACTTGTAGGTAAGAATATTGTTCCTAAACTACATAATATTCCAAGCACTGCAAATATAGCCATCATAACAGCTGGTTCTATATATTTCATAAGTGCTGTACATATCCAACGACATACTATAAATCCAACTATAGCAATTAGATAATATTTAGCAGCTTCAGCTTCATCTACTCCAACATTAACCATTACATATTTTATAGTCCAAGTCCAAACAGCTATTTGAACTCCAACATAGAAAAATTGTGCAATTACTCCAAAAGCATAACGTGGAATTTTTACTAGTTTCTTTATTGAGTCGACTATATTAAGTTCTCCTGAATTATCTTTTTCTGAATCTTTACTTCTCTTAAAGAAACACCAGATTATTATAGCTATAACAACTAAACTAACATATGGTACACACACCCATATCAATTCATTGTTTTGTATCTTACTTAAAGCATCTGGTCCCATTGCAACTCTCTCTTCATAAGTTGCTGGATTTAAATGTCCTAATATTAAATATTTAGCCATTATAATACCTGTTAATGAACCAATAGGATTAAATGCTTGAGCTAAGTTTAAACGACGAACGCTTGTCTCTTCACTTCCTAAAGAAATTACATATGGATTACAAGTAGTTTCTAATATTGAAAGACCACCAGCTAAAACGAAAACTGACACTAAGAATAAATTAAAGTTTTGTAGCATTGCAGCTGGTATATATCCCATAGCTCCAATTATATATAATCCAAGTCCTACTAATACTCCATTTCTATATGAATATTTTTTAATAAGAATTGCAGCAGGTAATGCAAGTACCGCATATGATCCATAGAAAGCTACTTGAACTAAAGATGAATCAGCAGCTTCTAACATAAATATTTTCCCAAATGCTGGAACAAGGTTATCAGTCATATTATTTAAAAGACCCCAAAGTACAAAACATGATATAAGCATTATAAAATGCATTCTATATCTCTTAGGTACAATAGATGTTTGGTCAATATTACTCATTTTATCCACAATAAACACTCCTCTAATATTTAAAAATTAATATCTATTCCTCTTTTCTATAACGCTTAAATCCAGGGTGTCTTCCACTTACTCCATAATCTTTTCTCATACCTATTAATCTATCAATATTTTTTCTTGATATTTCTTTTTCTCCACCTAAAAGATGTGCTGTTAAACTTATTTTTGCGTATAACTCTAATGTTTCCATTCTGTAATAAGCTGTTATTAAATCAGCTCCAACTGTTAATGCTCCATGATTTTCTAATAATAAAACATCATGTTCTTGAAGATATGGTGCTATTGAATCTGGAACTTCATAAGTTGATGGTGTTCCATAAGGAGTTATTGGAATTGATCCAATTGCAATTACAGTTTCTATCATCGTATATCTATCTAAATCAAGGTGAGCTACTGCAAACCCTGTTGCTGTTGGTGGGTGTGCATGAACAACAGCTCCAACATCTTCTCTTTCTTTGTAACATCTTAAGTGCATTTTTATTTCTGAAGAAGGTTTTGCCCCTTCTGGTCCATCAAGTACTTCTCCATTTTCATCAATATGAACTAACTTTTCTGGAGTTATAAAGCTTTTACTAATTCCAGTTGGTGTTGCTAAAAATGTACCATCTTCTAATTTTACTGTTACATTACCATCATTTGCTGCAACCCAACCTAATTGCCACATTTTGTGGCACACATCACATATTTGCTCTCTTATTTCCATGTATTTTAATTTATTTGTATTTTCCATTATAATTACCTCCAAGCTATGTCCTTCACTAGATTACTACACCTTTTTGTAATATAACGTTTGCATATAAAGCTTTTTCTCCTGTTGCAATTATTGCATACGCCTTTTTTGCCTCTTCATAAAATTTAAATCTTTCTATAGTTGAAACTATATTACTTCCACGATCATCGTGTTTTCCTATAATATTTTTATATTCATCCCAAATAGGTGTCTTAACATTATCACCTTTCATAACTTCCATTAAATTTACTGGGTTTTCAACATAAGTATCAAGTGGAAATACTTCTAATATTGCATCTAATAATTCTGGTATTCCATGACCATCACATCTAATAACTATACAGTCTTTTCCCATACTTTCTGTTGGAAAATTACCATCTGCAATTACTATTTGATCACTATGTCCCATTTCACATAATACTTTAAGTAATTCTGGTGATAATATTTGTGGTATTCCTTTTAACATTTTATTACCTCCCTAGATTTAATTACATTTTTAAATCTTTCATATTCACTATCCCATAATTCGTAATTTTGAGGTTCATAATAATTCATATCATTAGAATTTTTTATAATTTCACGTGCCTTATATAAATTATCTATCTTCTTTGTAGCCATAAGTTGTATTGCTATATTCCCATAAACTGTAGCCTCAATTGGTCCTGCTGAAACCTTATTATTACATGCACTTGCAGTCATCTGGCATAATAATTTACTTTGCGTTCCACCACCAAGCATATAGATAACTCCATAATTTTTATTAGTACATTCTTGTATTTCTTCTAAAGAATATCTATATTTCATAGCTAAGCTTTCGTTTATACATCTAACAACTTCGCCATCACTTTTTGGAACTTCTTGATTAGTCTTTAAACAATAATCTCTAATTCTACTAGGAATATCACCAGCTTGTACAAATATAGGGTCATCTGGATCTATAAAGCATTTAAAAGGTTTTGATTCTCTTGCCATTTCTTCTAAAGTTGAGAAATTATATTCTTTTCCTTCTCTTTCCCATTGCCTTTTACTTTCTTGAATTAACCATAATCCAATAATATTTTTAAGGAATGATGCTTTATTTTCATATCCACCTTCATTTGTAATATTATACTTACTTGATTTTTCATTAATAATTGGATCATCAAGTTCTGTTCCAAGTAAAGACCATGTTCCACAACTTAAAAAGACAAAATCTTTTTCTGTAGTTGGAACAGATACTAATGCACTTTGAGTATCATGTCCTGCTACTGCAATAACTTTGCATTTTTCTATTTTAAGTTCATCACATATTTCTTCTGATATATCCCCTATTAAAGTTCCACTTGAAACTACTTCAGTAAATATCTTTCTTGGTAAACCTAAAGCATTTATTACTTTATCTGACCAAGTTCTTTTTTTAGCATCAAATAACTGTGTTGTTGAAGCTATAGAATTTTCGGTAACCATTTTTCCTGTTAGTAAATAATTAAATAAATCTGGCATTAGGAGCATCACATCTGCTCTTTCAAGCAGATGCGATCTCTTTTCTTTTAATGCTAATAACTGAAATACAGTATTTATTTCCATAAATTGATTACCGGTTATACTATAAAATTCATCCTTTGATATTTTTTCAAAACTCTTTTCTACCATTCCAAAGGTTCTTTGATCTCTATAATGAACTGGATTTTCAATTAACTGTCCATCCTTATCTAAAAGGGCAAAATCAACTCCCCATGTATCTATTCCAATACTATCAATTTCACCATACTGTTTTGCTTTTATAAGACTTTGCTTTATTTCAAAAAACAATCTTAAAACATCCCAGTACATAGTTCCATTTATAAATACAGGATCATTTGAGAACCTATGAATTTCCTTTATATTTATTTGATTTCCATCAAAGCTTCCAAGCATAGCCCTACCACTTGATCCACCAAAATCAAAGGCTAATACTTTACTTTTTAAATTTATATTTTCCATAGTATCACCTACTAAGTTTTTTATTTATACATTGGACCATAAGCCATACAAGCTCTGTAATCTTGTCCTTCTTTATCCATTCCAAATGCATTCCAAGCTGCTGGTCTAAATATCTTTTCTTCTGGTACGTTATGCATACTTACAGGGATTCTTAAGATAGAACATAAAGTAATTATATCTGCACCTATATGTCCATGACTTATAGCACCATGATTAGCTCCCCAATTATTCATTACATCATAAGCTGATTTAAATACACCTTCTCCTGTAAGTCTTGGTGCAAACCAAGTACAAGGCCAAGTATAATCTGTTCTCTTCCATAACTTATCTGATACTTCATCTGGAAGTTTTACAGAATATCCTTCAACTAATTGAACAACTGGTCCAAGTCCTTTTACTAAATTTAAACGCATCATTGTCACTGGCATTTCTGCTTCTGTTAAGAATCTTGAAGAATATCCACCGCCTCTAAAGTAGCCGTTATCAGCAGCATTCCATGTAGTTGCTTTAAGGATTGCTTCTTGATCTTCTTCTGTAACATCATACCAAGCTTTCATTGTTCCATTTCCATTTTCATCTTTAGCTTGACCACATGCATCAAGACAAGCAGCTCCTGAATTTATTAAGTGTATAAATCCATCTGATTCTTTTGCTACTCCTTCTAATTCATATCCTGTAGCTTTCTTAACTGCATCAGGACTCCAATAAGTTCTAACATCTGCAAATATTTGTGCTTTGTTTGTAAGTAATTTTCCAAACAGCATACCTATTCCATTTAGAACATCATTTTCAGTAGCTAGTACATAAGGTTCTCTAGCACCATCCCAGTCAAATGAAGTATTAAGTAATGCTTCTGGGAAATCACAATTTGGATAAAAATCAGTCCATTGTCTTTGTCCTTGGAAACCTGCAGCTATTGCATTATGTCCTAATTTTTCTTCTTCACATCCATCTGGTAACTTTTCATTTCCATTCATTAAATCTTTTATAATACACATCATCTTAACTACAAATTCCCAGTCAGCATCTTTTTCTTCTCTTGTCTTTTGAACATTTTCAGGATTTTTATCAAAGCCTTCTTTACATTTTTCCTTAGTCCATTTTAAAGCTCTTTCAAATTCATCTTTATCATATATTTCTTCAGTCATTCTTCTTATAATTTCTACTTCATCAACAGATTCTACTCTCATACCTAAATATTCTTCTATAAAGTTTGGATCTATAATAGAGCCACCTATTCCCATACATATTGATCCAATTTGAAGATAAGATTTTCCTCTCATAGATGCTGCTGCAACTGCACTTCTTCCAAATCTTAATATCTTTTCTTTTACATCTTCTGGTATTTCAGTATCATCTGCATCTTGAACATCATGTCCATATATTCCAAATGCAGGAAGGCCTTTTTGAGCATGAGTTGCTAAAACTGATGCTAAATAAACAGCTCCTGGTCTTTCAGTTCCATTAAATCCCCATACCCCTTTTATAGTCATAGGATCCATATCCATTGTTTCTGCACCATAGCACCAACATGGAGTAACCGTAAGTGTTATATCTACCCCTTCTCTTCTAAATTTATCTGCACAAGCTGCAGCTTCTGCTACTCTTCCAATTGTAGTATCTGATATGACAACCTTTACATTATCTCCATTTGAATATTTTAAATTTTCTTCTAAAAGTTTAGCTGCTGACTTTGCCATATTCATTGTTTGTTCTTCTAAAGAACCTCTTACATCAAGTATCCCTCTTCTACCATCAATAGTTGGTCTTATTCCTATTACAGGATATTCTCCTATTAATCTGCTCTTTGCCATAATAATTACCTCCTAAATCCCATTCAATTTATAACTTTTTTGTTTAATTTTAACTTTAATTTAATTATATATATTTATATAAACGTTTTCTTGTGTTATAATAGTCAAAAAATATAATAATATTCACTTTTCATACGGGGAGGGGTTTATGAAATATTTTGATTATAAAGAGAACAAGCAACATGGAACTTTTGATTTTCCAATAGAGTTTTATCATGTTACACCTAATCATTCTAGATACAATATGCCTTATCATTGGCATACTGAATGTGAGATAATTAGAATTCTAGAGGGAGAATTTATACTGTTTATTGATGAAGATAAGATAGTTGCACGAAAGAATGATCTACTTTTTATTCATGGTGGAATATTTCATGGTGGTTTACCTAATAATTGTATTTATGAATGTATCGTTTTTGATATGAAATTACTTTTAAAGGATAATCATGCCTGTACTAAACAAATATATGACATTATAAATCATAATAAAGTCATAGCACCTAAATTACCTTCAAACATAAAAGATTTAAATACTTGTTGTACATCATTATTTGAATCTATGAGACTTAAAAATATAGGTTATGAATTTATAACCCAAGGTTCTTTATATTATTTAATTGGTGCTATATTAGAAAATAAATTATATATGAAAAATGATAACCATACGAAAAAAACTAAAGAGAGATTCCTTCAGTTTAAAAATGTTATAACCTTGATAGAAAATGAATATCAAAATCCTTTAACTCTTGAAGATTTATCAAGAGCTTCTGGGATGTCCCCAAAATACTTTTGTCGCTTTTTCCATGAGATGAGTAACAAAACACCTATAGAATATTTAAATTACTACCGTATTGAAATTGCTTGTGAAAAGCTTCTTGCAACCGAGCTTTCAATTACCGAGATTGCTCTAAACTGTGGATTTAATGATGTAAGTTACTTTATTAAAACTTTTAAGAAATATAAAGGTTTAACACCAAAAAAATATTTAAAATCACTAGACAAGCCTAATTTAATAAATTGAATATAATAAAAATACCCCCTTAAATGAAATCGATTCACTAAGGAGGTATTTTTTACTTTTACATTAAAGATTCATATAAACTAATTATATCTTCAACAGATGTTTCTTTTGGATTTCCTGGTCTACAAGCATCATTATAAGCAGATTCAGCTAAAAATCTTATATCTTCTTTTTTAACTATATCTTTAAGATTATCTGGTATTCCTACATCTTCTGAAAGCTTTTTAACTGCATCTACTGCTGCTTTTCTATATTCTTCAACTGTCATATTTTCTGTGTTTTCAACTCCCATAGCAGCTGCAATATATTTATATTTATCTCCTGTTTCATCTGCATTATATTCCATAACAGTTGGTAGAATAATTGCATTTGCAACTCCATGAGGTGTATCATAAACAGCACCTAATGAATGTGCCATAGAGTGAACTATACCAAGTCCAACATTTGAGAATCCCATCCCTGCAATATATTGACCTAATGCCATTCCTTCTCTTCCTTCTGGCGTATTTTCTACTGCTCCTCTTAAATGTTTTGAAATTAACTCAATAGCCTTTAAGTGGAACATATCTGTCATTTCCCATGCAGCTCCTGTTATATATCCTTCTATTGCATGAGTTAATGCATCCATACCAGTTGCAGCTGTAAGTCCTTTTGGCATACTTTGCATCATTTCAGGATCAATAATTGCTACTACTGGAATATCATGAGTATCTACACATACAAATTTTCTATTTTTTTGAACATCAGTAATAACATAATTTATAGTTACTTCTGCTGCTGTACCAGCTGTTGTTGGAACAGCAATAATTGGAACACATTTATTTTTAGTTTGGGCAACACCTTCTAAGCTTACTACATCTTCAAATTCTTTATTATTAATAATAATTCCTATTGCTTTTGCCGTATCCATTGATGATCCACCACCAACTGCAATTATATAATCTGCACCTGATTCTTTATATGCCTCTACACCACTTTGTACATTTTCTATTGTTGGATTCGCTTTAATATTTGAATATAATTCATAGCTAAGATTAGCTTCCTCTAATATAGAAGTAACCTTTCCTGTCACTCCAAACTTAACTAAATCTGGATCAGAACATAAGAAAGCTTTCTTAAAACCTCTTCCTTTTACTTCTGTAACAATTTCCTTAATAGCTCCTGCTCCATGATAAGAAGTTTCATTCAATACAATTCTATTAACCATACTTACACTCCCCTTTATTAATAAATATATTTATCTATATATTTATTTTAAATTTATGGGACATACTATTCTATAAATATACTGGCATAAAATATAACAATCTTCACATTTATAAAAATAAAAAAGTTGTACTTATAAAATATTATTAAGCACAACCTTTAACTAATATACTATTTTAATAATTCCTCAACTAACTTTAATGACTTCTCTTTATTTTCTAATCCTAATTCATTATTGTCATATTCTACATACCAAACATATGAATCTATTAATGAATATAATAAACTATATATTTTCTTACGAATTTCACTTTTTATATCACTACTTAATTCTTTTCCATAACCTTCTATAAAATGTTTATTTGTTATCCATGGATTAGCAAATTCAAATTCAATGTCACCAAAAATAGCTCTATCTGCATCAATAATAGCTGCTATATTAAAATTATTATTTTTATCTTCTACTAAAATATTACCAGCCCACAAATCTCCATGAACTAAATGAGGCGTTTTAACCTCATCTAATATTTCTTTATATTTATAAATACATGATTTAAATAATTCTAATTGCTCATCATAAAATATATTGAATTTTCTAATCTTATCACTAAGTTTTGAAAATTCATCTATTAAGTATTCACTCCATAAGCTAAAGCCATTACCTTCTGACACATCATATACTCGTCCAAATTTTTCAGAAGTTATACTGTGTAGTTTAGATATATGTTGTCCAACTTCATAATAAAGCTTATTTTCTATATCTTCACTTATCTTAATTTCTGATAATGCCTTACTATCAACATACTCAACCATCATGTAATCACGATTAATAATTTTCTTTTCTGTATCACATAAAAGTACATTTGAACAAGGTATTCTGTTATTTTTGCAAAGCTTATAGACATATTCCTCACCCTTCATTAAATTTAACTCAAAAGGCATAAGTAAATCTCTATTAACAGGCCCTACTCTAAGTATTACCTTCTTATTCTTTTCAGGTATTTCTATATAATATGTTGTATTAAATAAGCCACCTGATATTAATCTTTCTTTAAATTTAATCCCCATACCAAAATAATTTTCTATTATTTTATTTAGTTCTTCCTTCTTTAATTCTTTATAAATCTTTGAAGTTTTATTCATACTAGTCCACTACCCTTTAATCTTTAATTTATAAATTTAATACCATAAAAATCAAATATATTATAACACATGCACATAGTACCCAAGCACATTTCATAAAGAAAAACTTCGCAGAAAAATTACTTCTATATACGTCTTTAACATTAATTTTTTTTTAAAATTGCTTCATCAGTATAATCATAAATAAAACAAAAAAACTTTCATAATTTCAAAAAATAAGTAAAGGCTTAATCACTACTGATTAAGCCTTTTATTTTAATAAATCATTCGTTTAATAAACCTTAAATTTTCGTTTAATTAATTTAGTTACTTCTACTAAAAATAGTGGTAATAATGATAATGCTAAAACAATCATCCACTCATTTACATTTAAAGTTGTTAAGCTGAAGAATTCTCTTAATGCAGGAATTACTAAAATAACTGCAATAATTAATGCAGATATTATCATTGCAAAAAACAAGTAACTATTATGTCCATTTCCTTTTGTGAAAACCGAATCAGTATTAGAACGTTGGTTTAATGCATGGAATAATTGTGAAATTGCTAATACTAAGAAAGCCATAGTCATACCTACTTCATAACTGTCTGTACGTATTCCAACTTGATATGCAAAAATAGTTGCAATTGTTATATATATTCCATGAAGAATCACTCTAAAAACTAACCCCTTTTCAAATAAAGAATTTGATTTTATTGGCTTATGCTTCATAATATTTTTACTTGCTGGATCAATCCCTAACGCTAAAGCAGGTAACGTATCTGTTGCTAAATTAATTAACAAAACATGTACTGCTAAAATTGGAGCATCCCAGTTTAATAAAGTTGCTATAAATAATGTTAATATTTCAGCAATATTTCCAGCTAATAAGAATTGTATTACTTTTTGAATATTTCTATAAACCCTTCTACCTTCCATAATTGCATATTCGATTGTTGTAAAATTATCATCCATTAAAATTATATCAGCTGAATCTTTTGCAACATCAGTACCGCTTTTCCCCATTGCTACACCGATATTTGCAGACTTTAATGCAGGTGAATCATTAACTCCATCACCAGTCATTGCAGTAACTTCTCCTATTTTATTAAGTGATTTAATAATTCGTAGCTTATCACTTGGAGATACACGTGCAAATACTGTTGCTTTAACAACTGCCTTATCAAGTTCATCGTCTGTCATATTATCAAGTTCATCACCAGATATTACTACGTTGCCTTCTCGATATATATGAAGTTGTTTTGCTATAGCCATTGCAGTTACTTTATGATCCCCTGTAATCATTATTGTTCTAATACCAGCTGTGCGGCATGTTTCAACTGCATCTATTACTTCCTCACGAGGTGGATCTATCATTCCTACTGCCCCAATAAATGTTAGATCGAATTCAATATTAGCATCATCATCTTCTGGTATGCTTTTTAAAGTTCGTTTTGCAAAGCCTAATATACGCAATGCATCAGAAGACATCTTTAAACATAAATTTAATATATTTTCTTTATCCTTCTCTGTAATATCTCTTATACCTTTGTTAGTTGCAATTTTTGTACAAAGTGGCAGCATTTCATCTACTGCCCCTTTTGTATATGCAATTATTTCATCATCAATAATATGAACTGTTGTCATTCTTTTTCTATCTGAATCAAAAGGTTGTTCAAACTCACGTGGATATTGCTTTTCAAATTCAGCTTGAGTAATTCCAAATTCTTTTGCCAAAAAGATTAATGCTCCTTCTGTAGGATCACCTAAGATTTCTCCTATATTATCTGGATCTAAAGTAGCATTATTGCATAAAGCTGATGCAAATATTAAATCCTTATACAAATTTGCATATTTTTTTGATTCTTCATGAACTGGCGTAGCTTTTCCTTTTTCAAAATCACCATTCATTGCAATATGAGTTACAGTCATTTTATTTTGAGTAAGAGTACCTGTTTTATCACAACAAATTACTGTTGCACCTCCAAGTGTTTCTACAGCTGGAAGTTTACGAACAAGAGCATTTTGTTTAGCCATTCTTTGTACTCCTAAGGCCATAACAATAGTTGCAGTTGCAGGTAATCCTTCTGGTATAATTGAAATTGCTAAAGATATAGCAGTCATTAAAAGAGGAATAATTGGTCTACCATAAAAATAACCGATAGAAAAAATTAGAATACAAACAACAATCCCAACTACACTTAATACTTTACCAACAGAATCTAATTTTCTTTTTAATGGTGTATTAAATTCATCCTGATTATCAAGCATATGAGCAATATTACCTACTTCTGTATCCATTCCAGTTGCAGTTACTACTCCAATACCATTTCCATACATAACTATTGATGAAGTGTATGCCATATTAGTTCTATCACCTAATGGAGCATTTTCTCTTAATATATCTTCACTATCTTTTTCCGAAGGTACTGACTCTCCAGTTAATGAAGCCTCTTGAATTTTTAAATTATTTGTCTCAATTAACCTTAAATCTGCTGGAACAATGAATCCATCTTCTAAATATACAATATCACCAGGCACAAGTTCTGCCGCTTTAACTACACTCTCTTGCCCTTGCCTTAATATTCTTGCAGTTGGTGCACTCATATTTTTTAATGCTTCCATTGCATCTGTAGCTTTCTTTTCTTGAAGAATTCCTATAATGGCATCTAATAATACAATTGCAATAATAACAATAGCTTCTGTCCATTCATTTAATATTATTGATAAAATTGCAGCTACTATTAAAATTAAAACCATTATATCTGATAATTGTTCCTTTAGCATTTTCCATATACTCTTTTTAGGGACTTTACGCAATTCATTATATCCATAAGTTTTTAACCTGAGAGAGGCCTCCTCATCTGTTAATCCTTCTTCTGTTACATTTAATTTTTCTAAAACTTCCTCTTTATTAAACGAGTGATACGATTCTTTCATTTTTAAATCTCCCTTTCCATTTTATAAGAATTATAAATACAAAAAAACACAACCAAAAAAAGTCATTCTAATAATGACTGGTTATGCTTCTCATTTTTAAAAACTCTAATAAAAAAGTTGGTTGATTTAATTATAGTTTCACACTCATCACTATCTGAGTCGTTCATTTTAATATCACCTCCATAAAATATAATATAAGATTATATCATAAAATATGTAAGCTTAGTAAAAAATTATTAATTTGTAATAAAAATATAAACCTCAATAACACATGATGCATTATTAAGATTTATATTTTTTTCTTCTTTAATTGTATATATTAATTTCTAAGTATAATTAAATAACTATAAAAGTATTTTATATGTTTAATTAGCGTTACTAAGAAAATAATCCAAATTTCTTCTTTTTATAAAATGGCTCAACATCTTTTATTGCATCTTCAAATTCATTTATATCTACTATATCAACAAACATACTATTTGAATGATTAACTGCGACACTTGCAATTTCTCTAAACACTGCATCTTTATTTCCATCAAAGTCAACAATTATTAAGTAGCTTTGGATATTATCCTTTATCATAAGTCTTAAATATGCTTTCTTTATACTTTTTTCTTTTTTCATATATTTTTTAATAGCTTCTATCATTTCACTAGGATATTCTTTAGGTTCACCTATTATAATTTTAGTTCCTTTTTCTATAACCTCTTCTTTTACTTTCGTATCTTTATTATTTCTATTCTTTCTATATTCTTCAATGATTTTTTTATTTTGATCACTTAGACGAAGAGGTATTCCCCTATAATTTATAACTATACCTTTCATTTCTTTAGATATAGAAAGTAAATCATCATAAGTTACAATATTACCTTTCCATATATTTTTGTCATATGCTTTTTCAAATTCAACCCAATCCGTAAATGCAGCTGCCCATTCATCATTATTATTATCAGCTAAAGCTGCAAATTCCATTATTGCATCCTTATTTAACTTTACTTTACCTTCTTTTTCTTGATCTTCTGCATCTACTACTTTAAGTTGCATAGGTAATAAATACTTTGCATCAATTACTTCCTCAAGCATTTTATCTTCTAATTTATGAAGGTCTCTCTCTTTACCTTCATAATTATTTTTAGAATATAGTCTTTGGAAAAATCTAACCATTGCATTTTGCAGCTTTGGATTTGTAACTGGAATATTTATTTCTGGTAAATCACTTAAATCAGGTGGTGGTAATATGTCATCTCTATTTATATCTACATAGTACTCGCCATTATCTACAGTTAATTTTTCTATACCTAATAGATGACAATTATAAAATACATTCATTATTTCTTCTGAAGTTATTTTCTTCATATCAAGCATTATTCGTTGCTTAATAAAATAGTCTTCTGCATTTTTAGCAAACTCTTCTTTTGAGAAAAGCCATGCCTTACCAAAAGAATCTATATAAGGGTAATTAGTAATTTTATCATATGCAATATATAAATCATTAGATTCCTTTATTTTATCTATTAATATATTCATAAATATTTTGATCTTTTTGTTAAAGTCTATCTCTTCGTGTTTTTTATTATCTATAAAATATTGTGCTGTAGAAATTAAAAAATTTACCTCTTGAATTTCTAATTTTTTTAATTCTTCCATACAAATTTCTTCTTTTAATAAAAATTCTTTTCCTATCTCATCTTTTCTTTCTTCAACCATATTCCCCATACCTCCAGCTTTATTAAATTGATGTTTTGTATTATCTATAAATTAAATAGTAATCTTTTACATCTATACTTAGTATATCATCCATTTTATTCCACATAAAGATATTATTATTTATTTCCAAATAAAAAAGCTATATGAAATATACTTTTTTGTATACTACATATAGCTCTTTTTATATCTAATTTTATTATGTTTTATAGATTATATTCTTTTGGTGGATTTCCAGAGAAATCTGAAATTACTGCTTTAGCATCTACAAGATAAAATATTTCAAAGCTTGGATTCTCAGCAGTTTTATAAATTGATTTAACAAGTTCACTTGATTCAATTATCTTTTTCTTTATATCCATATTATTTGAAAATTCTACTTTACCACTTAGTCTAATCCATGCCCCTTTGCTACTTGCTGTAGTTATTTCAATGTAAGGATTAAGTTTGATTTGTTCAAAAACATCTTTCTCGTTAGATGTGCAGTAATATAATTTACCATCCTCTTCAATCATAAATTGGAATGGACGCACCTTTGGCTTACCATCTAACCCTATTGTGGCAATATATTGCACTGAATTTTCTTTCAAAAACTTAACTACTTCCTCCATTTTAATTCCTCCTTTAATTAAATATATTGAATTCTTTTTATTATACTATTATAATAAATCCATTAATATCTTTTGTATAGTAAGCACTTAAAAGTGCTATAGTATCCCTAAAGATACTATTAAGGAAAGGATTTGATTTATATGATTAAAGAGTTACCTGATTGTCCTGTTGAAATCACTTTACAGCTTATGGGAGATAAGTGGAAAGTTTTAATAATAAGAGATTTACTTGATGGTACTAAAAGATTTGGTGAATTAAAAAAATCTGTAGGCAATATAACACAAAAGGTTTTAACTTCAAACCTTAGATCAATGGAAGCTAGTGGATTAGTAACTAGGAAAGTATATGCAGAAGTTCCACCAAGAGTTGAATATACCTTAACTGATACAGGATATAGTTTAAAACCTATACTTGACTCTATGCTTAAATGGGGATTAGAGTATAGAGACTCTTATTTAAATAAATAAGCCAAAAGGAGATATGCCTATATTTAGGTATATCTCCTTTCTATATATCTTAATGTTAATTTAATTTAGAATTGTATTGTTCTGCTAATAAATTCATATTTTTAATAAGTAAGTATTGTCCAACAAGTCTTCCTATTCCACATAAAAGACTTCCTAATAGATTCCATAATACTATTGTTGAACCTGTTTCTTGAATATTAACTCCATATTCATAACCTTTTTGATTAATTCTATTACCAATCTGATATAACCATACATAATAATATATTCCACAAGTTATAATTGTTAATAATATTACTACTATGTAATTTGGACTAGGTTTTCCAACTCCATCACATACTCTATTTAAATCTTTTGTATAGCTGTACATAAATATTATTGAGTATATTCCTAGAGTAATGATTGATAATAATAAATAAGTAATAAAGCTTCTTTGTTTAATCATTTATTTCCCCCGATATTTAATTTTTCATAAGTAATATTTCTTACATATTAATAATACATATTTTTTCATATTATTCAATATATCTGTAAATATTCGCAATATTTAATATTCTTCATTGTATTGAGTAAATATATTTATACGTACTCCTTAGCATATTCTAATGTTGTAATATTTTATTTTCTTGAATACTTTAATATCACAATCCCATTCTCCATATTATACTGCTCTAAATGTAAATCTATTTTAGGATTATTCCCTAAAAATAAAGGTCTACCTTTTCCTAAGATAGTTGGTATTATCCCAATTATATATTCATCAATAATATCCTTTTTTATAAAATTATCAACAAGGTCTCCTCCACCAAATAAAAATATATCTTTACCTTCTTTCTCTCTTTCTTCCTCTACAACTTTACATATATTACCTTTAATAAAATGTATATTATCATAGTCATCTAGTTCTTTAGATGTTGCTACATATATCTTTTTCTCCTTAAAATCATTATGGAAATTTTGGTCATAGCACTTTCTACCCATAACTACTATATCTATACCTTTTAAAAATTCTGTATAATCCCATTTATCTTTAGTATCTAATTTATTATCACCATCACCAACTATCCAATCATAACCGCCATCTTCTGATGCTATATATCCATCAATACTCATTGCTAAATTTAATATTATCTTTCTTCTCATATCTCACACCTACTTTAAATTACTATAAATTTATATTTATTTATCTTGTTCCATTTTAATTAAATACTCTTTTACCATTTAATTTTTTTCTATATATTATATAATAATAACATAATATATTTTTGGGGAGGTTTAGTTTATTATGCATAATCAACTAACAGAAGAAAATATCAAAAAATTAAGAGATGAATTAGAATATAGAATGACTGTAAAAAGAGCTGAAATAGCTAAAGAAAAATTAGTTGCTGCTGCACATGGAGATAGATCTGAAAATGCAGAATACAAAGAAGCTTGTGCAAACTATAGGGAAAATGATAATAGAATCCAATACTTATTAACTATGATTTCAACAGCTACAGTAGTAGATGATGAAAGTTTAGATAAATCTGCACTTGGAATTAATAGCAAAGCTAGAATTAAATTTGTAGAAGATGATGATGAAGTTGTTATAACTCTTGTAACAACAATGGATTTAGATCCTGAAAATATGCTTATAAGTGTAGAATCAGATCTTGGAAAAGCATTATCTGGTAAAAAGGTTGGAGACGTAGTTACAGTAGAAGCTCCAGGAGATAAATATACAGTAGAAGTATTAGAAATTTTATAAAAAAGAAAAGTCCACGATAACACATCGTGGACTCTTTTATTATCAATTTATACTAACAAAGAATATAATTTTCAATTCCTACAGCTACCCCATCATTATGCACTGTATCAGTAACTTTGTTTGCATAGCCTTTAACTTCATCGCAAGCGTTACCCATTGCTATACCACAACCAACTGTTGATAGCATTTCTATATCATTTTTTCCATCTCCAAAAGCATAAGTATTTTCGATTGGAATATTTAAATATTCTATTGCTTTTAAAATTCCGGTTGCCTTAGTATTTTTCTTTAAATATAATTCAAATGCATTTTTGCTTATACTAGCAAAGTAATCATAATCCGGATCGCTAGTTATTAAGTCTAAACATAACTGCGCATCTTCATCACTTTGGCATAGCATTTCTATTTTATGAATATCAATTTTTTCAATATCATAATGGCATTTTATATTGTCTCTTGAAACTCCAACCTCATCATAAAATGCAAAAAAGTCTTTAAACTCTTCCTTCATATATGAGTGAGTCCCACCCTCTAAAATATATTGAACATTAAGCTTTTCAAGCTCAGATGCCATTTTCTTTACATATTCTTTATCCATAGGATTACTATAAATAGTTTTACCATCTATTATAACTTGTGCTCCATTTGCTAATATAAATCCATCAAAACCAAAATCTAATATAGCTTGGCTTAAAAATGCATATGGTCTACCTGTTGCAATAAAAACGTAATCCCCATTTGCTTGAAGAGCACGAATTACAGCCTTTACCTTTGGGGTAATATCTGTTATTCCTCCAAAACAATCTAATAATGTCCCATCTATATCTAAGAATATTGCTTTTTTCATAAATCTCTCCTCCACCTTCCTGTTTATTCTCATTTTATATCATTCATTCCCATTAGTCAATTGAAATAATAATAAAATTATAATATAATAGCTATAAATGAGAATTTTAAGGAGATATAAAATGTTTATTGAAGAACGTTATAAATATATTTTAGATTTATTAGATATCCAAGGAAAAGTTTTAGTTAAGGATCTAAGTAAAGAATTCAATATAAGTGAAAGTATGATCAGAAAAGATCTTAAAACTTTAGAAAAAAACAATTTACTTAAGCGTACTTATGGAGGCGCTATTAGTATTAAGCATACATTTGTTAATTGTGAAAGTTTTAATACACGTATTGAAAAGAATATTGACTTAAAGAAGGTAGTTGCAAGAAAAGCATTTGAACAAATAAATGATAATGATACGATATTTTTAGATGCATCAACTATTTCTTATATGATTGCAAAATTAATAGTTGAAAATGATAAACATATAACTTTAATTACAAATATGTTTGAAATATCATCATTAATTCCTGAAAAATCAAAAACTCACTTTATTTTTATAGGTGGAGATTATAATGCATTTGTTGGAGGTAGTATAGGTTCTTATTCTATTGAACAAATAAAGAAATATCGTTGCAATAAGGCATTTCTAGGCTGTAGTGGAATTGATCTTAAAGATGGTGCTATAAGCACTTCTCTTTCAGAAGATGCATCAACAAAGAGTGCTATTATGAGTATATCAAAAGAATTATTTTTAATAATGTTAAATGAGAAATTCGAAATAACTGGTAGTTTCCCTTTTGCTAATGCAATTGATTTTAATAGTATTATTACTGAATCTTCACCTGATAAATCTATAATCACACTTCTTAAAGAATATTATGTTAACTTAATATAGCTTTATAAAATAAAAGGAACAATATAAATTTTATATTGTTCCTTTTTTAATTCTATTTCTCATAATATAATCTAAATTTTATTAATACATTAAAATAAACTTATAAAACATAAATATCCAAGTTCTAAGATAGTATCACCAAAGCCATCTTGTAAAAATTCCTTAACTGCCTCAGTATTATTTCCAATAATTCTTGAGAAAGCTAAAATATAGTCTTTTATGTCTTCAATATTTAATTTCTCTTCATTCATATAATATTTTAAAAACAAAGCATACCTTACTAATAAATAATCAAGTATAATCATTTGGTAAGATATTATCATATCTTCAATATCATTACTTACACAATTGCTTAAAACCTTAGATACAATGCAGTTTTCAATTAAATCATTATATTTATTAAATGATTCTTTATAAGAGTTCCATTTTGCTGATAGTCTTTCAATTTCAATCTCTTCTGCAAAGGATGAAATATCACTTAAAAGATTATCAAACATGGAAACTTCCTTATAATTTTCTATAATATCTAAAAATAAATTATTAATTTCTTCAATTGAATCATTTATATTTAATCCAATCCTTTTATATGCAGAGGCAAGATTTTGTATGTAATCTACATCTTTATACTTTTCTAATTCTTCCAATAATATATCTTCTCTACTAAAGCTTTCATTTTCTAAAATAGATAATAACATTTCAAAGCCAATAATTAGCTTATATTGTAAACTTAAATTTTCTTTCTGTATAATATCAATTAAAACTTCTCTTATTTTTAGTTCTAATGAATCATTTTCGAAATTAGTGCTATCTTCTGGATATATATTTATCTTTCCACCCATATTACTTATAATTTCTACTACTTCAGGGCAAGAACATGATAATGAAAATTCCTTTCTATTATCAAAAACATTCTCTATTCTAGGGAACATATGGCATGTTGATGATAAGTATTCTTCTCCATGATTTTTCACTACATAACATAAACCTTGTTTATCTAGGAAAGGACATGCTTCATGATTTTCTTTATTTATAAAATATATATCTTTATTTTCACATTTCTTAACTTTTACATTGCTTAAAAGATATTCTGAATCATCATTCACCTTTGTCCATTTATTATAAGTATTAGTATCGATGTTAATATCCCAACCCACGCAACATGTAAATTTGCATTTATCAGCTATACACTTAAATTTATCATAATTTGAAACTTTAAATATATTTATTTCTTTACTCATATAACTTAATCTTGATTAGTAAATAATCCAGCTCCTTTTATAATTTCTTGCTCCTCAAATAAACTTGAAATAGCATCATTATAAGCATCTAACTTTTGTGCTTTTTTTATTTTCTTAGCATACTTTTTATTATCTGAGAATATGTGAATCATATATCCCCATAATTCCTTCATTCTAAATATTGCATTTCTGTCTTCATTAAATAATTCTCTATATTCATTAAAAATTTCATCATGAAAATCTTTTAGTGTATTTTTATCTATGAAAATATTATTTTTAATTTCATTCATTAATCCTGGATTAGCAAGTATTCCTCTTCCAAGCATCATTTTATCTACTTCAGGAAACTCTTTTATTAATTTATCATGATCATCTTTTGTAAAAATATCACCGTTATAACATATTGTATTATTACTTAAATATAATGCATCTTTGAATACTTCTAAATTAGGCTTGTTTCCATAAAAATCTTTTTGAGTTCTAGGATGAATGATTAGTTCTTCTAAAGGATATTTATTATAAATTTTTATTAATTCATAAAATTCCTCTGGACTATCTTTTCCTATTCTAGTTTTTATAGAAATTTTCATATCATCTATTTTATATATTTCATCTAAAAACTTATCAAGTTCTTCTCTTTTTGCTAGAAATCCTGAACCTCTATTTTTTGAAACAACTGTTCCAGCAGGACATCCTAAATTTAAGTTAATCTCATCATAACCTAATTGTTTTAATTTTTTAGCCGTAAAAATAAATCCTTCTGAATCATTAGTAAGTATTTGTGGAACTATATTCATTCCTTCATTATTTTCAGGTAGAACATCTCTTAATTCTTTAGTTTTTAAACTTCTACTGTTGTTTGGAACAATAAAAGGTGTAAAGTATTTATCAATATTACCAAAGTATTTTTCATAAGGATTTCTATATATGTATCCCGTAATTCCTTCCATTGGTGCTAAATAGTATTTCATTTAATAACTCCTTTGTAAATATTCTAAAGACATTATATCAGTCTTCTTTTTTCTTATCTACTTTATATTAGAATATAAAATTCATAAAAGGTTTAAAAAAATGAAATAAGCTCACAATTTATGTGAGCTTATTTTTATTATTTCTAAAGATTTTCTTTATAGAAAGCTTCTAATTTTTCAACAGCTTTTCTAACAGGTTCTTCTCTGTCATATAAGTCATAGTGACTTGCACCTTCAACAATGAATAAATCTTTTTTCTTTGAAGCTGCTTTATTATAAAGTTCATGACCATCTCTGTATGAACCAAATGCCCCTTGCACGCTACCAACAATAATTTGTAAAGGTTGAGTTAATAGCTCATCTGCTAAATGGAAAGCATCAAATCCTATTACTGCGTCTAGACTAATGAAATTTAACTTATTTGAAGAGTTAGGGCTTTGACCTCTTGAAGTTGTATAGTAGTCAACAGCTTCTACAATATCTATATCTGTAATACCTGCTTGTTCTCTTTCTTCTTGATTTCTAGGAATCCAATTTGTAATCATTCTTTCAGCACCTCGAGCTTCAGCAGTACGTTGCTCTGCAATTGCTTCTAATGTTTTTATAGGATCACTACTTTCACGATTTACACGACCAATGTTAGCACCAACAACTGTTCCAACAGCTTTAATTCTACGCTCTGTCATTGCAGCATTTACTGCATAACCGCCTCCTGCACAAACACCTAATACACCAATACGATTCTCATCTACAAAATCAAGTGTAGTAAGATAATCTACTGCTGAACGAATATCCTCAACTCTTGCAGATGGATCTTCAATATATCTAGGTTCACCTTCACTTTCACCTTGATATGATGCATCAAATACAATAGTTACATATCCTAATTCAGCAAATTTTTCAGCATAAATGCCTGCTGTTTGCTCTTTACAACTGCTACCTGGATGAACACAAACAATAGCAGGATTCTTCTTATCTTCAGCATTTTCAGGTATATTTAAAATTCCAGCTACTTTTAATCCACGTGCATTAAACTTTACATTTTTTTTATTAACTAACATATTTACTCCCACCTTTTATTAATTTCTAAATTTTATACTTGCGAGTTTTAATACCCTCGTGTATATTAATATTAAAATATAAGTGAAATCACTTCAATTATCATTTCTTTATATTTGTGTATTTATACACATTTTTTTGGATATGTATATTAAATAAAAGGAGTTTTGTATGACTAATAAAATAGATAGAAGAATTATGAAATCAAAAAAAGCAATTCAATCCACATTTTTGTCAATGCTAATTAAAGATGGGTTTGATGAGATAACTGTAAAAAAAATTACTGAACAAGCTGATATAAGTAGAAAGACATTTTATTTGCATTATTTAGATAAATATGACCTATTAGATACAATAGTTAATAAAAAACTAGAGGAATTAGAAGAAATTTGTGAACAAAAAAAAGAAAAAGGTTTTATTGAAGGAACAGTGATTTGGTTCAATTATTTCGATGAAAATAAAGATTTCTTTTCGGCTTTATTTTCAAGTAAAAGCACTGTCTCATTTAGAAAACAACTTCTTGATTTCATGATGAATCAATTAAGCAAAAAAATAAATAATATAAGTGCAGATAAAGATCCAGAAATACTTCTAAGATTTTTAAGTATGGCCGTTTTAGGCATTTTAGAATCTTTTATATTGAATGAATTAAATTCTAATACAGAAGAAATAGCCAAACAAGTTGGTGAATTGCTGTTACAGAATATATCATTATCTTCACATTAAATTCCTTAATATATATGACAAACAAAAAAGAGATAATAAATATGAATTTATTATCTCTTTCTCTTAATCTATTGGTGGAGATGACGGGTGTCGAACCCGTGTCCGAAAGTAGTTCCGTCCAGCTTTCTACGAGCGTAGTCTGTATATTAAATTTCGCTTTCTAGAACACCTACAGACAGGTAACTAGATCGCTAGCTTCATAAGTTCCGTTCCTAGCTCAAAGCTTTGCTAAGCTCGGTTCCCCACTAATAATGACACCAGAATCCTAGATCGTGGGCAATCTAGGGCTGATGAGCAGTCTATATTAAGCTGCTAATGCAAAATTGTCTTCTGCGTTTATCTTTAATGCATACTTTATTATCGAGGTACCATGCTTCCCTCGGCCCGCTTACCAAACCTCACTTACCCCCGTCGAAGCCAAAACATCCCCAAGTTATAAGTTTAATTTGTTAAACGCAATATTCAATTTTTGTTTGTAGCCTTATTATATATTACTTAAATTTCATTGTCAACTTGGCAAATTTTTTTAGGACAAGCTAGTATCTTTTTATTTAAATAATTAATGATTTCTTCTTTATTATCACTAGCTATAAAAAACTCAAATCTACCTTGAAGAAAGTAGTAAAACCAAGGGCTATCACACATTCTAAATTTTTCATATTTATCTTTGTTACAAAAAAATGTTACCTTAGATTTCTTCTTATTACATTTAAATCTCTTAATATCCTTAAAATTCATTATATATTTTCTAATTATCTTTTTAAGCTTCTTCTTCCCCCTTTTAAGTTTTCATTATATCTACATTTAATATAACACACTTCTTACATGCTAATGTAAAAAGCTACTAAATTTCCATGTTACACGAAAATTTAGTAGCTTAGTTTATTACTCTTTATTAAATTTTAGAATACTATATATTCTGCTGATACATATCCATATCCATTTTTATATTTTATTTTGTGCCATCCATTTGATGTTGATACTACAGTTACTTTTGATCCTCTGCTTAAGCTACCTATTACTGAGTTTCTTATTGAAGGATTACTTCTTACATTTAATGCACTTGCATTTACTTTTCCTATTCTTTCTGAAACAGAAGAATTATTATTTGAAGTAGATGATCCATTAACTTTTATATAATCAGCTGATACGTATCCATATCCATTCTTGAATTTTATTTTATGCCATCCATTTGATGTTGATACTATTTCAACTTTCGCTCCTCTACTTAAGCTTCCTATTACTGAATTCTTTGTTGATGCTCCGCTTCTTACATTTAATGAGCTTGCATTTACTGTTCCTGTTTTTGTTGTTGCTTCTGGTTTTTGTTCTGGTTTTTGTTCTGGCTTACTTGTATTTGATGAATCAACCTTTATATAATCTGCTGATACATAGCCGTATCCATTTTTGAATTTTATTTTATGCCATCCGTTTGATGTTGATACTATTTCAACTTTCGCTCCTCTACTTAAGCTTCCTATTACTGAATTCTTTGTTGATGCTCCGCTTCTTACATTTAATGAGCTTGCATTTACTGTTCCTGTTTTTGTTGTTACTTCTGGTTTTGCATCTGGCTTTTCTTCAGGTTTAGATTCTGGCTTACTTGTATTTGATGAATCAACTTTTATATAATCTGCTGATACATATCCATATCCATTTTTGAATTTTATTTTATGCCATCCATTTGATGTTGATACTATCTCAACTTTAGCTCCTCTGTTTAAACTTCCTATTACTGAACTACTTGTTGAAGCGCCACTTCTTACGTTTAATGCACTCGCATTTACTGTTCCTGTCTTAACTGTTGCTTCTGGCTTTTCTTCAGGCTTAACTTCTGGATTACCTGTATTTGATGAATCAACTTTTATATAATCTGCTGATACATATCCATATCCATTTTTATATTTTATCTTGTGCCATCCGTTTGATGTTGATACTATTTCAACTTTTGCTCCATTATTTAAGCTTCCTATTATTGAACTACTTGTTGAAGCACCACTTCTTACATTTAACGCACTTGCACTTACTTTTCCTGTTTTAATTGTTGCTTCTGGTTTTTCTTCAGGTTTAACCTCTGGTTTCTCTTCTGGCTTAACGTCAGGTTTTTCTTCTACTCCATTTAATTTAATATTATCTTTTAAATATTTTTCAATTCCATCAGCAAGAGCAGTAGCTAATTTATCTTGATATGCGTCACTTCCAAGTTTGCTTGCTTCTGCCTTATTTGAAATAAATCCAGCTTCAAATAATGAAGAAGGCATTGTGCTTTCTCTTAAAACAGCAAAGTTTGCATTCTTTACTCCTCTATCTACTGCACCAGTTTGCTTTATAGCATTATTTTGAATATCATCACTTAATGGTTTATGACTTGATTTATCTCTATGATAGTATGTTTCTATTCCATTAGCACTTGCTTGTTCAAATGAATTTATATGATTAGATACGAATATGTCAGCTCCATACTCATTTGCCATCTCAGCTCTTTCACCTAATGAAAGATACACATCTGATGTTCTACTCATTTTAACTTCTATCCCTCTAGCTTCTAGCTTCTTTTGAAGTTTTAATCCAATTTGAAGATTTAATTCATCTTCTAATAATCCATTTCCTGATGATCCATCATCATATCCACCATGACCTGGATCTATAAATACTTTATAATAATTTCTATCTACAGTATTAGAGAAAGGTTTAATTGAATAGCTTGTACTACTACTTGGTACATAAACTTCAACTACATGAACTTTATCGCCTATTTTTTTGCTTAAATAAACAGTTCCTTCATTTTTAGGTGTTACAATACCTTTATCACTAATTGATACCGTATTCTTATTAGACATATCCCATCCTGGATATTTAGATAAATCTAAAGTTTCACCCATTCTTAAAGATATACCATTTTCAATAACTACTTCATTTTTGTTATATTTATCTATTACTGATTTAAATTCTCCTTCAAGTTTTGTGCTTGCATGTGCTTTTATTCCTCCAGAGAATATTGTTCCTATTGATACAGCTACTATAACTGCTGTTGCTTTAATAATTGCATTTAATTTTCTTCTATTCATTCAATAAACTCCTCCTTAACACTCTATAAATTAAAATATTAAAATTTGATTAATTTTTAATTAATTTTTATTAACAAGATTATTATATGGTAAAGATTTTCATTTTTCAACGAATTATTCAAAATTTGTTTAATTTTAATTAATTTTGTAAAAAAATATTACACTTAATTCCATATATAGTAAAAAGACACTAGTTTTTCTAGTGGCTTTTTTATTATAATTATTCGAAGCAATATCCATCCATATACTCTTTTAACTCTTCTGAATCTTCACTACCATACATTTCTTCAATCCAATATTTCTGTGCTATTTCTAAATGCTTATATAAATCTTCTATATTATCATATACTGTCTTATAGTACTTTCTTTGTGTTTCTTCTATACCTTGTAATTTTATCTCATCATATTCTACATCTTCTCTTGGTGGCACTATATTATGATCATAAAAAACTATTTTAGGATCATTTGGGGTATCTTTAAAATCAAAGCCATAATAATTTCCTCCTGAAGTATATGCAAAGAATATTATTTCTCTAGGTCTTACATCTCTTGATTGCTCATTTGATATAAACATATTACTTATTGTATTATCCTCAAATGAATTAAAATATATTTCTTCATAATCTTCTGAATCCTCATACCCTTTTAGCATAACCTCACAGCTTAATACTCTTTTTGCTTTTTTATAAAGCATATCTACATATAATTCAGGGAATTCTATATCATATTCCCTTTCAAATTTCTTTATCCTTTTATTAAGCTCTTCATTTGATATATTATATGCGTCCTTCCATACTAATTTCATTTACATCCCCCCACTTAATTATTAATCATATATTAATTTCATAAACATTATTATCTACTTAATATTTTATCACCCATTTTATTACATATAAACATATTTTATACTATTGTTTGGTGCTTTTTGTCGATATAATGCAACAAAAAAATACTAATCAGTTTTAATAAACTGATTAGTATTTTGTTTTTATATTAATTCAATTTTATTTACTATTTAATTTGCAAAAGCTCTCTTCATTGAAGTACTTATAATCTTAAATAGAAGCATACCGCCAACTAAATTTAACCCTACAGCTGGTATAACTACAGCTACGAATAAACTAGTAAATCCTGCTGGTAATCCAACTATTAAACTTGCTGATCCTAAAAATGTTAATCCACTTACTAAAGTCTCTATTGGAAATACAACTAAACTTTCTATTGTTCTTCTCTTACTTTCTGTCATTGACTTTATTACATTTATCTTATTCATAATCATCATAACTAATAATACAACATTAACTGTTACTAGTTTATCTATCATATTTGGTACTTGTCCACCTGGGAACTTTGTTGTCATTGCAGTAAATATTCCAGTTATAATTGCAGCTACTAAACATGTTTTATATTTTCCTCTATTTAATATCATTATTATAAAAAGCATTGCAAGTGCAAAATCCGGTTGCATTGGTAATCCAAGTGCTGGTGTAATTTGATGAAGCAGAGCTCCTATTCCTAGTAATAAAGCATTCAGTATCATATTTTTTGTGTTTTCATTTCTATTCATATAATTCCATTCTCCTTTAATATTAATAATTTTTGTTTTCCACTCTCCTAATAATTCATCATTTCATACCACTTAGATCACCTCCTTAAATTTTTATAATAAAAAAACCGTCCTATGCTAAAAACATAGGACGGATTATATACTTTCCGCGTTGCCACCTAAATTGTGTCTAATATGTATGTAATAAATTAAACACCACCTCAATTCAAGTACTATCATACTCTATCTGCTATAAGGTGCAGCCCACCATAAATGCTACTCTCTAAAAATAGATTTCGTTTTATTCCTACAAGGTCCATTCAATAAATCTCTTCTTGCTAAGATCTCACCACCCTTAGCTCTCTTTAATGAAGCTTAACTTACCTACTCTTCCTTATCAACGGATTATCAATTTTTTATTGTTTATACTATTATAATATTACTTTTACAGAAAAATGCAACTACTTTTTTAAATTTTATCATAATTTATTATACTTAATATAGATTCATAAAAAGAATGTGTATAATCATGAGTATCAGTCTTCTCTAATTCTTCCTGAGCTTTTCTAACCATTGGTACATTATCTGTTATTATATTATCTACTCCTAAATATAACATCTTTTCTGCAAGATCTTTACTATTTATCGTAAATACATCTACCTTTTTACCTAGTGCATGAAGTGCATATACTGTTTTTTCATTTACAAGTGATGAGTCTAAACAGAAGAAATCAACATTTAATTTTTGAAAATCACCAAATGCTGCAATTACAATATAACCAACCTTTAGTTTAGGATTTATTCTCTTCATTTCTTGAAGGGCATCAAAATTATTTGAAGATATCATAACATCATTATCCATATTGTTTTTATCTATTAATTCACTAACCTTTTTAACTAACTCATCATTTTTCCCTTTTGGCTTAAGTTCTATATTTAATTTTATTTTTCCCTTTGCTTCTTTTAATACTTCATCTAAAGTTGGAACCTTTTCCCCCTTAAAGTCTTTTGAGAAAAATGATCCATTATCAAGTTTTCTTATTTCATCTAAAGTCATTTGTCTAGGAGCTTTTCCTTCTTTAGCTGTACGTCTAAATGTACTATCATGAAGTAATATTACTTTATTATCCTTAGTAGTTTGCACATCAATTTCAGCATAATTTGCTTTTTCTTTTTCAGCTTCCTTTATTGCCGCTAAAGTATTTTCTGGTGCTAAAGTGCTTGCTCCCCTATGAGCAGTTATTAATGTTTTACTACATTTTATTTTATGACTTACTATACCATATCCAATAAAGCCACTATATACTATAAAAATTATAGTAAGTATAACTACAAAAATTTTAGAAAACCTTTTAAAAAACTTATATACTAAATTATTTTTATAATCATAAGAGCATTTAAATTCTCTCTCTACAACATTATCTTCATCTCTAAGTTTATAATAAAGTTCTACTAAAAATGAAACGAAAAGTGGTGTAGTTATAATTGAAACTATAGTAAACCCTGAATAAAAAATTGCTAATAAGCAATTTAAGAAAACTTTACTCATAACACTTCTTGAGCCTAAGATATATTTTGATATACCCATCCCAAAGCCAAGTGTTAAAATCACTAGTAAAAATTCAATTAAACTTATAATTATAGTCCATAGTATTATAGCTTTAAGTAACTTCCACTTATTATTTTTATATATAATATAGCTTTTTCTTACAGCTTGTCTCCCTTTTATTTTTTCTATAACTACTATAGGTATTGATAAAACCCATCTTAATAAAAATATTACTACTGTTATTATAATTAATGCATATAATGCTTTCCCCCAAAGTGTCTTTGATAATTCTATAGTTATAAATGGTGGAATTGAATAATTTTTTATTAATGAACTACAAAGCCCTATTCCTGTAAGTGGCCCAATTACACCTGTTATTATAATTAAAGGAATTATTCCTCTATCAAAGGTATCTTTTAATACACCTATCATATTGAATATTCCATCAAGTGCTTTAACCTTCTCTCTTCTATATGACTTTACTCCAATATAAGTCAAAGCTCCAATTTCTATAAATACAAGACAAAAGGCTAGTATTAATAATATTAATATACATATAATTCCTTCTATACTTAAACAAAAAGATATTATACTTTTATTTGCAATTGTTTCCAAACCTTCATTGCGCAGGAAATATCTAAATATAAAATATAATACTGGTACAAATATAAACGCCGTAAGTATTCTATAACAAATTTCAAAATACGTGCATCCAAAAAGATTAAATTTAAAATCTATAAAAGTTCTCTTAAGTAAATTAATTATACTAAACGTCTTTTGTTTATCTTTTTCCTCCAATATATCTTCTCCTTCTTAAGTATTTTAGATAATTATATACTATCTTTATTAACCTCCTATTAACAAAAAAAGACGTTTTAAATTAAAACGTCTTTTTAATATTAATTTGATGACCTTGCAAGCCAAATAGCTGCAAATACTATTATAAGTCCTCCAAGTAATTGAAGTGCTGTTAATGTTTCTCCATATACTAAGTAAGCAAATAAACTTCCAAGTACAGGTTCTAATGCAACTAATACTGATGCAATTCCTGAATCTATGTAATCTGTTGATTTAACATATGCTATATTTGCAATGAATGTTGAAAGTACACCAATTGATAATATATTAAGTACAACAAATATAGGTTGTGTATTTTCAGTAATAGCTTTATTTATTCCACTAAAATCAGCAAAGAATGCTAAAACTATTGCACTTGCTATAAATCCATATATAAGCATACTGTCTTTTGAATATTTTCCATCGAAAAATCTTGGTATAACAAGTTGAAGCGCAAAAAGTACTCCTGTTGAAAGTCCAATTAATAATCCAATTATATCTAAGTTTTCAAATCCAACTCCAAATATATTTGAAATTAAAATACAACCTGTAATAGCAAGTAAAATTACTATTGCCTTTTTTGATGTAATCTTTTCTTTAAAGAATATTGCATTAAAAATTGTTACCCATATTGGGTTTGTAAACATAAGTACTGTAGCAACTGCTATTGGTACTCTTTCTACTGCAATATTAAATGTAGTAAATGATAATCCAAATGTTACTATACCATATAAAGCGCTAACTATAATTCCTTTTAAATCAATCTTAAAGGCGTTTTTATTAAATATAAATAGAAATATACTAAATCCTATAGCTGCAATTAAGCATCTAAAAAATGAAATACTCATAGAATTTATTCCTGCATTAGCTAGTGTTCTACTAGTTACGCCCATCATTCCCCAGAATAATGTTGCAATTAATACAAGTGAAATTCCTTTTTTCTTATTGTTCATTTAATCCTTCCTTTCGTAATTCATTATATCTTCTTTTTGCTAAGGTTTACATAAAGAAGTCACCTTACTATTTTACTATAAATTCTTATACTTTTCTTATATTTTATTCATTGTTTACATTTTAGTCACACATATAAAAAAAATAAATTCCCTTATCCACAGTAAACTGTAAATAAGGGAATTTAAACTTATTTTTATTTATTAGAAGTTAACATCTTCTCCATAGTATGCAGCTTTATAAATTGCTTCAATTAAATCTTCATCAACTTTTCTTGGATTAGTTGCTGTACATGCATCTATAACTGCATTTTTAGACATGTATTTAACATTTGCTTTAAATTCTTCTTCATCAACACCATATTCTTTAAATGTTTTTGGTATATTAAGTTCTTCATTTAAGTTTCTTATAACCATAACTAATGAATCTACTAATTCATCATCATTGTTTCCACTAAGGTGTAACATCTTAGCTATTTCTACAAATCTATTTTTTGCAGTAACTTTATTGAATTGTATTACTGCTGGAAGTAAAATTGCATTTGCACATCCATGAGGTACATGGAATACTCCCCCTATTTTATGAGCCATTGAATGAACTATTCCAAGGGATACATTACTAAATGCCATACCAGCTAAACATTGAGCATCATGCATTTCAGCTCTTGCTTCCATATCGCCTTCATATGATCTTTTTATATAAGTTCTAACCATATCTATAGCTTTTAAAGCTAATGGATCAGTAAAATTATCTGCTATTGTTGAAACATATGCTTCTATTGCATGTGTCATAGCATCCATACCTGTATAAGCTACTAATTTTTTTGGCATAGTTTCTGCAAGTTCTGGATCAACTATTGCTATATCTGGTGTTATTTCAAAATCAGCTAAAGGATATTTAATCTTTTCACCATAATCAGTTATAACTGAGAATGCTGTTACTTCTGTAGCTGTACCACTAGTTGAAGCTATAGCTATAAATTTAGCTTTATTTCTAAGCTTTGGTAATCCAAATGGTACTATTGCTTCTTTAAAAGTAAAGTCTGGATGTTCGTAGAATATCCACATAGCTTTAGCTGCATCAATTGGTGATCCTCCACCAAGACCAACTATCCAATCAGGTTCAAAGTCTCTCATTGCTTCTGCACCCTTCATAACAGTTTCAACAGATGGATCTGATTCAACTCCATCAAACACTCTAACTTCAAGACCTGCTTCTTTTAAATTATCTTCAATTTTTTGTAGGAAGCCAAATCTTTTCATTGAGCCTCCACCCATAACTATCATTGCTTTTTTACCTTCAATGTTCTTTAAAACATCAATTGATCCTTTTCCATGATAAATGTCTCTTGGTAATGTAAATCTTGCCATAAAATATTCCTCCTAATTCCCAATTAAAAATTTATATAAATTATATTTATTTGTCTTTTAAATACTCATCAATTGCTTTAGCTGCATCTTTACCTGCACCCATAGCAAGTATTACAGTTGCAGCTCCAGTTACTGCATCACCACCTGCATAAACTCCATCTCTTGAAGTTTTACCTGTGTGTTCTTCAGCTACAATACATTTTCTCTTATTTATATTAAGTCCTTTTGTTGTATGTGATATTAATGGATTTGGTGATGTTCCAAGTGACATTATTACAGTGTCAACATCCATTATAAATTCTGATCCCTTTATTTCTACCGGTCTTCTTCTACCTGATTCATCTGGTTCTGAAAGTTCCATTCTTACACATTTCATTCCAGTAACCCATCCATTTTCGTCAGTTAATATTTCAGTTGGATTAGTTAAAAGGTCAAATATTATACCTTCTTCCTTTGCATGATGAACTTCTTCAATTCTTGCTGGAAGTTCTTCTTCTCCTCTTCTATAAACTATATGCGTTTCACTACCTAATCTTAATGCTGTTCTTGCAGCATCCATAGCAACATTCCCGCCACCTACAACAGCAACTTTTTTACCTAGTTTTACAGGAGTTTTGTAATCTTCTTTGAAAGCCTTCATTAAATTAACTCTTGTTAAAAATTCATTTGCAGAAAATACTCCGTTTGCGTTTTCTCCTTTTATTCCCATAAATCTTGGAAGTCCAGCACCTGAGCCTATAAATACAGCATCAAAATCTTCATTCTCTAATAGTTCATCTATTGTTATTGTTCTTCCTATAATTACGTTAGTTTCAATTTTTACACCAAGTTTTTTTATGTTTTCAATTTCTTTTTTAACAATTTTATCTTTTGGAAGTCTAAATTCTGGAATTCCATAAACTAAAACTCCACCTGCTTTATGAAGTGCTTCAAATATAGTCACATCGTATCCTTTTTTAGCTAAATCTCCGGCACATGTAAGGCCTGCAGGACCACTTCCTATTACAGCAACTTTCTTTCCGTTTTTAGGTTCTTTTTCTGAAAGGTCTACATCATTTTCCATACTCCAATCAGCAGTAAATCTTTCAAGCTTACCAATTGATAAAGCATCACCCTTTATTCCTAATACACACTTACCTTCACATTGACTTTCTTGAGGGCAAACTCTTCCACATACAGCTGGAAGTGCACTATATTTTGAAATAACTTTAGCTGCTTCTTCAAAATTACCTTCTGATACTTCTTTTACAAATCCAGGTATATCTATTGATACTGGGCAACCTTCTACACATCTTGGATTTTTACAATTTAAACATCTTTTAGCTTCTCTTACAGCTTCATCTTCGTTATATCCTAAACAAACTTCTTTAAAATTTTTAGCTCTTTCTTTTGGGTCTTGTTCACGTACTGGAATTCTTTTTAGTCTTTCTTCCATATTCATTATTTATCACCTCCGCAATGTCCACATCCACCATGGTGAGTGTCTCCTTCTCTTTCCTTAAGGATTGCTCTTCCTTCTTCTGTCTTATACATAGTTTGTCTTCTCATTGCTTCATCAAAATTAACTAGATGACCATCAAATTCTGGTCCATCAACACATGCAAATTTAACTTCATCTCCAACAGTTACTCTACATGCTCCACACATACCAGTACCATCTACCATTATTGGGTTTAAACTAACTGTTGTCTTTATTCCAAATTCTTTAGTTAACATGCACATAAATTTCATCATTATCATAGGACCTATAACTACAGCTTCATCATAATGTTTTCCTTCTTCTTTAACTAGATGAGTTAATAAGTCAGTAACTCTACCATTGAATCCATATGATCCATCATCTGTTGAAATATAAAGATTTTTAGAAACTTTTCTCATTTCATCTTCTAATATTAAAAGATCTTTAGTTCTACTTCCTATAATTACATCAACATCTATGCCATGTTCTTTCATCCACTTAACTTGAGGATATACAGGGGCAGCACCTACTCCACCTGCTATAAAGATATATTTTTTCTTTTTTAAATCTTCAATACTTTCTGTAACAAATTCGCTCTCTCTTCCAAGAGGTCCAACAAAATCACTTACATAATCACCTACATTTAATCTTTCAAGTTCTTTTGTTGCTTCTCCAACTACTTGAAACACTATAGATACTGTTCCTTTTTCTTTATCAAAATCTGCAATTGTTAAAGGTACTCTTTCACCTTTTTCATCAGTTTTAATAATTATAAATTGTCCCGGCTTTGCAGAATGTGCAACTCTTTTTGCTTCTATGTCCATTAAATATATATTGTCTGTTAATTCTCTTTTAGAAACTATTTTATACATATCAAACTCGCAGCTCCTTTTTTTATGTATTCATTTTCACACTAATAAATATTAGCAAATCCCGTGCCAACTGTTATAAATTTAACAATATCCCTGTTATAATCTCATTCTTTATACATTTCTGTAAAAGATATGAAAAAAGACATATGTATTATTTTAATACATATGTCCAATTATATTGTCCTATTTTATTACACTGTATTTTTTTAGTACAGTTAATATATATTATATTTATCTAATTTATAGTACAAAGTATTTCTACTAATCCCTAGAGATTTAGCAGTTCTACTCATATTATATTGATTATACTTAATTGCTTTTTCTATTAAAACTTTCTCTATATCCTTTATCTTAAAATCATCACCTATTTCTATATATATTCCACTATCTTCTTCGTCATTTACTTCACATTCTTTATGTTTATATTTTATTTCTTCTACATTTTTATCTTCCATTTCGTCTTCAAACTGATATGATATTTTCCCATCCAAATTCACTATGTTTTCAATGCAATTTTCAAGTTCACGTACATTTCCTGGCCATGAGTAATTTATTAATTTATTATATAAATTCTCATCAATTTTAGGAACATTTTTGCTAAGCTTAAATGCTTTAATTCTTAAGAAATGTTCTATTAATTTTTCAACATCTCCTTTTCTTTCTCTAAGAGGAGGAAGATATATTGGAATTACACTTAGTCTATAGAAAAGATCTTCTCTAAATGTTCCATTTTTAATCTCTTCTTTTAAATCTTTATTTGTAGCTGCTATAATCCTAACATCTATAGGAATTTCTTTTTCACTTCCTATTCTAGTTATTCTTCCTTCTTGTATTACTCTTAATAAGTGTACTTGCATCTCTAGTGGCATTTCACCAATTTCATCTAAAAATACTGTTCCTCCATTTGCTACTTCAAACTTTCCAAGTTTACCGCCTTTTTTTGCCCCAGTAAATGCACCCTCCTCATATCCAAACAGTTCACTTTCTATTAAATTTTTAGGAATTGCACCACAATTTATAGCAACGAATTTTTTATCTCTTCTATAACTAAAATTATGGATTGCTTGTGCTAAAATTTCCTTACCTGTTCCACTTTCTCCTTGAATAAGTACAGTTGAAGGGCTATTAGCTATTATCTTACAGTTAGTTATAACATTTAATATTGCATCACTTTCTCCTAAAATATCATCAAAAGTTTTATAAGCTGAACGGGATGTGTACACATTGTCTTGTATTTCTGTCTTTTTACTTAAAGTAACTACTGCACCTACAACCTTTTCATTTAACTTAATAGGTTTTACCGTTATTAATGTTCTATTATTTGTATCACTTAATAACTTTATTTCTTTTATATATGTTTTATAATTATCTTTTTCAAAACTTAAAGCTATATTTTTCCACCCTGGAATTATAGTATCTATTTTTTCATCTATTAAATCTTCTCCTAAAATATTTAATATTTCACAAGCAAGACTATTTACGTTCGTAATTTTCCCATCTGAATCAACAGTTATGATGCCTTTGTCCACATTCTCCATAACACTTCCTACATAGTTATAAGCTTCTTTTAATATGTTATTTATCTGTCTTTTTTCAAGTTCTTTTTCTATTGCTTTAACGCAGAATATAACTAATCCAAGCGAATGAGGATGTTTATTCATCCACTCAGAAGTTAAATTAAGTGTTCCTATAATATCGCCATTTTTACCGTGTATTGGAGCTGCTGAACATGTAAGCCTTTTAAATATATTTATGTAATGCTCTTCTGCTGTAATCTGTACAGCCCTATCCTCTTCTAGAGCTACTGCCATAGCATTTGTACCTATATTTTTTTCATCCATATACATACCTATCTTTATGTTTAATTTTCCATATTCTTTAACTGTATTTTCTTTACCAGTTACTCTTAAAATACATCCATCTTTATCAGTTAGCACTATTATAAACTCTTCATTTTTTAATACATCATTAAACATGTCCATATATACTTTTGCTATGCTTATTAGCTCACAATTTTCTTTTAATACATTTTGAAGTTCGTCATTATTTATTGTTTTATTGGAACTTTTGCTATCTATATTTATACCGTATTCCTTACTTCTTTTATGTGAATTTAAAATTCTCTTATCAAAACCCATGAAAAACTTCCCCCTATTATCCATATCTTTTATCTAGTAGTACCTTATAAATACATTATAATACCATTCTTAGGAATTTCTTTATGTATTTACAATTAATTTACAAACTATGCTATTTCTATATAAAATAAGACTATCTAAAATCAAATTTTAAAATCCTTTTAGATAGCCTTAAACTTAATATCTGTTTTTATTTTTAATTGCTCTTTGCATTTCTCTATTATGGGCTTTTTCAAGAAGTGAATCTCTCTTATCGTAATTTTTCTTACCCTTACAAACTCCAAGTGCAACCTTTACTCTTCCCTCTTTAAGATATAATGAAAGAGGTACAAGTGTTAATCCTTCTTTTGATACTAATCCTGCAAGTCTTCCTATTTGTTCTTTATGAAGAAGTAGCTTTCTATCTCTTAATGGGTCTACATTAAATATATTCCCTTGTTCATATGGACTTATATGCATTCCTCTTATAAATATTTCACCATTTCTAACTTCTCCGTAGCAATCCTTAAGATTAACTCTTCCATTTCTAATTGATTTAACTTCTGTTCCAACAAGTACAAGACCTGCTTCAATAGTTTCTTCTATAAAATAATCGTGTCTAGCTTTTCTATTTTCTGCTAAAGAATTTGAATTTTTCTTTCTTACCAAATTTATCACCTACTTCTTATTTAAACCTATATAACTTAGTAAAATTATAATATAAGTTATAGAAATTCGCAATTATTCTAGACTTAACAGTAAAAAAGCAATCTCAAAAGAGATTGCTTCTAGAAACTTATTATTCTTCTATTATATCTTCTGATTGTGCTAATACTTCTTTTAATTCCTTTTTAACTTGAGGAATTTTTTCATTTAATTCTTTTAAAGCTTCTTCTTTAATCTCTTCATCTTCTTCATCAGAAATTAAATCAAAATAAATTTCTCTATTTTCTATATCAACTTTACTACATTTAACCTTAACTTCATCACCAAGTCTATAAATGTTCTTAGTTCTTTCCCCAATTAAAGCTAAATGATTTTCGTCATATACATAGTAATCATCTTCAAGTGCAGTTATATGAACTAATCCTTCGATTGTGCTTGGAAGTTCTACAAACATACCAAATGAAGTAACTGATGAAACAATTCCTTCGAATTCTTGACCAATTCTTTCTTGCATGTATTCTGCTTTCTTTAAATCATCAACTTCTCTTTCAGCTTCTTGTGCAACTCTTTCTGTTTCAGAAGATTGCTTTGATGCATAATCAACTATTCCTATAAGTTTCTTAGCTCTTCCACCATCAATCTTTCCATTGATTTGTTCTTTTATAATTCTATGAATTTGAAGGTCTGGATATCTTCTAATTGGTGATGTAAAGTGACAGTAGTATCTAGCTGCTAAACCAAAGTGACCTAAACTTTCTGGTGAATATCTAGCTTTCATCATTGATCTTAAAAGTAAAGTACTTACAACTGTTTCTTCTTTCTTACCTTTAACTTTATCTAAAACTTCTTGAAGAGTTCCTGGATGTATTTCTTGACCCCATTTCATTGTATATCCTAGATTATAAATAAATTCTCTGAATTTAATAAGCTTTTCTTCATCTGGATCTTCGTGAACTCTATAAACGAATGGTAAGTTAGTCCAGTACATATATTCAGCTATTGTTTCATTACATACAAGCATAAATTCTTCTATAATTCTATTTGAAATCTCTCTTGGATAAGGTTTTATTTCAACTGGTTTTCCTAAAGAATTAAGAGTTATCTTAGCTTCTTCAAATTCGAAGTCTATAGCTCCTCTTTTCATTCTTCTACCTCTTAAAATCATAGCAAGCTCTTCCATAGCTTTAAAGTCTTCATATAAATAATCGTACTTCTTAATTAATTCTTCGTCTTTATCTACAAGAATCTTAGTAACATCTGAATATGTCATTCTTTCGTTAGTTCTAATAATACCTTCATGTATTGAATGATCTAGTACCTTACCTTTTTTGTCGATTGTCATTATACAGCTAAGTGTTAATCTATCAACTTTAGGATTTAAAGAACATATTCCATTTGAAAGTTTCTTAGGTAACATTGGAATAACTCTATCTATTAGATATACTGATGTTCCTCTCTTTAAAGCTTCTTTATCTAGAGGATCTTTTTCTCTAACATAGTGAGTTACGTCTGCTATGTGCACTCCAAGTCTAAAATTGCCGCCTGGTAATCTTTCTATAGATACAGCATCATCTAAGTCTTTAGCATCTTCACCGTCTATAGTAACCATTTTTAGATCTCTAAAGTCTGTTCTTCTTTTATATTCCTTAGGTTCTATCTCTTCATCTATCTTATCTGCATAATTTAAAACTTTATCTGGGAATTCTTCTGGTAATCCAAACTTCTTGATTATAGTAAGTATATCAAGACCTTTATCTCCCTTTTGACCTAAAACTTCAGTTATAACACCTTCTGGGCTTCTTCTCTTTTCTGGCCATTTAGTAATTTCAACTATTACAACATCTCCGTCATTAGCCCCGTTTCTATCTTTCTTTGATATGAATATGTCTTGATGAAGTCTTGTATCTTCAGGAACAACAAATCCGAAGTTTCTGCTATTTTCATAAACACCAATTATTTTGTTGTTTGCTCTTTCAACTACTTCTACAATTTCGCCTTCTCTTTTCTTACCATTTCTATCTTCCCTAGTAATTTGTGCTAGAACCTTATCTCCATTCATAGCACCATTCATACATGATGATGGTATGAATACATCTTTTTCACCTTCATTTTCTGGTATTAAGAAACCAAATCCTCTTTGATGTCCTTGAAGTCTACCAGCAACTAGTCCAACTCTTTCTGGAATACAGTATTTTTCCTTTTTAGTTAATACTATTAATCCCTCTCTCTCCATTGCATTAAGTACTTTTTTAAATGCTCTAATTTCATCTGATCTTATATCAAAAACTGCAACCAATTCGCTTAAAGTCATTGGTTTGTATGCTTCTTCACGCATAAATTGTAATAATGTATGTTTTATGCTCATCTTATTCCTCCGTTATTAATCTTATATCATTAGTATATACTTTCCTTTATTTCTTTATACTATTCATTTAATATAATACCTATTATACATCAATGATAATTATTATTTAAGTAAATTATATCTATAATAACATAACTTTCCTAAAACCGTTATTTAATCTTCTAAAAATTTAATGATTTTATATTGTTTAATAAATTTAAATATAATAAAAGCTATCTTTTTAATATTTTTTACATTATAAAAAGATAGCTCCCATGTTTATCTATATAACATTAAAATAATATTCCTCCAAATTCAACAATAAGTGGTGCAAATACAACTGCAACTATTGTCATAAGCTTAATTAATATATTCATGGAAGGTCCTGATGTGTCCTTAAATGGATCTCCTACTGTATCACCAATTACTCCAGCTTTATGAGCATCGCTTCCTTTTCCTCCATTTACTCCACTTTCAATATACTTTTTAGTATTATCCCAAGCACCACCTGCATTTGACATTAAAATAGCCATCATAACACCTGTTACAACACCTCCGCATATAAGTCCTGCTAGTGCCTCTTTTCCAAGTAATATCCCTACAACAAGAGGTGATAACACTGCAATAATTCCAGGGGCTATCATTTCCCTTAAAGCTGCTCTTGTTGATATTTCAACACATGTAGAGTATTCTGGTTTTTCTGTTCCTTCCAATATTCCAGGCTTTTCTTTGAACTGTCTTCTTACTTCTGATACCATTTCTCCTGCAGCTTTTCCAACTGATTGCATAGTTAAAGCTCCAAATAAAAATGGAAGCATACCACCTATTAATACTCCAACTAATGTTAATGGATTCAATAAATTAATAGCTTCTAGATTTACTGCTTGAGTATAAGATGCAAATAACGCAAGTGCAGTAAGAGCTGCTGAACCTATAGCAAATCCCTTACCTATAGCAGCTGTTGTATTACCTACTGAATCTAATTTATCTGTTATTTCTCTAATACTTTCATCAAGTCCACTCATCTCAGCTATTCCGCCTGCATTATCTGCAATTGGACCATATGCATCAACGGCTACTGTTATCGCTGTAGTTGAAAGCATTCCTATAGCTGAAAGTGCAATACTATATAATCCTATTAATGAATTATCACTTCCACCTGCTCCAAAGTATGAAATTAATATTCCAATAACAATTAAAATAATTGGCATAACAGTTGACTTCATTCCAACTGCAAGTCCTGCTATTATATTAGTTGCAGCACCTGTTTTACATTCATCTGCCATATATTTAACTGATTTATAATCAGATGATGTATATATTTCTGTAATCTTTCCGATTAAAAGACCAACACATACACCAACTACAATAGGTATAAATAATTTTAAATCTTTAAAGAAATAATTGCATGCTAAACCACTTAATATAAGAGCTATTATTCCTGATAAAAAACTTCCTATATTAAGTGCTTTTTGTGGATTATCACCTTTATACATCTTAACTGCAAAAATTCCTATTATAGAAGCTATAATTCCAATAGCTGCAAGTATTAGAGGATATATTAAAGCTTCTCTTCCAAGTGCAGTTGATACTAAAAAACTTCCAAGTGTTATTGCAGATATTATTGAACCAACATAAGATTCAAAAAGGTCAGCTCCCATACCACATACATCACCAACATTATCTCCAACATTATCAGCTATAACGGCTGGGTTTCTTGGATCATCTTCTGGTATATTAGCTTCAACCTTACCAACTAAATCTGCTCCTACATCTGCTGCCTTTGTATATATTCCTCCACCAACTCTTGCAAAAAGTGCTATTGATGAAGCACCAAGCCCAAATCCAGTTATATATTCAGTATTTAGATCAAATACTACTGAAAGCATTGTAAGTCCAATTACACCAAGTGAAACAACACAAAGTCCCATTACAGTCCCACCAGAAAAAGCAACATCTAATGCTTTTTTAATTCCTGACTTGGCTGCATTTGCACACCTTACATTTGCTTTAACAGCTATTCTCATACCAACAAATCCTGCTACCATAGAGAAAATTGCACCAATTAAAAATGCAATTGCTGTCTTATAACTTAAAAATATAGAAATTAAAAGAAAAATACATACTACAAAAATCGAAAGGTATTTATATTCCTTTTTTATAAAAGCCATAGCACCTTCTTCAATGTGTGATGCTATTTCCCTCATTTTCTTATTGCCAGGATCTTTTTTCAAAATATCTTTTGCAATAAAAATTAAAACAATTAACGAAATAATACTACAAAATAACGGTAATGCTAATAATTCCATTTTTACACCTCATAAATTTTATTATTGTCCTAATATAAATCTATGAATCTAATAGGAATTTATACACTATATATTAGCTTTATTGGCATTACTTATATCATTTTAAGTAATTTTCTGTACTATTCTAATAAATAAATTTTATAAATAATATAAAAAAGCCAGTCAATAAATTGACTGGCTAAAATTCTAATTTGCGCTTCCCACAAATACTAAATCATATTTAATGCCATTGTATTTACTACAAATAGTAGCATTGAGATAACAGTCGTTCTCTCTAACATAACTTCTCTTGTTCTTGATTTATTTCTTGAGAAGAATGTATCATTGTTGCTACCTTGAATAAGTCCACTTAACGCATCTGACTTACTAGGTTGCATTAGTATTGATACTATAACAACTAAACCAAGTATAGCTTCAACAACAAATAATGCTGTTTTCATGGGAAACACCTCCTAATATTTAAACACTTAAAATTTTATACTAATTAACTTATTCAGTATAACATATAGGATAATTTTTATCAAACATTAATTTCCAAAAACCATCATATTGTATTTAAATATTATTTTCTAAGATTGAAGAATGAATTCATTCCTCTGTATTCTGCTACATCATCAAGTTCTTCAGCGATTCTTAGTAATTGATTATATTTAGCAACTCTTTCTGATCTTGCTGGTGCACCTGTTTTTATTTGACCTGCATTAACAGCAACAACTAAATCTGAAATTGTTGTATCTTCAGTTTCACCTGATCTATGTGAAATAACTGCTGTATATCCAGCTCTATTTGCCATTTCTATAGCATTTAAAGTTTCTGTTAAAGTACCAATTTGGTTAAGTTTAATAAGAATTGAGTTTGCAATTCCCATTTCAATACCCATCTTTAATCTTTCAGTATTAGTTACGAATAAATCATCACCAACTAATTGAATTCTCTTTCCAAGTCTTTCAGTTATTATCTTCCATCCTTCGTAATCTTCTTCTGCCATACCGTCTTCAATTGAGATTATTGGATATTTATTAACTAAGTTTTCATAGAAATCAACCATTTCTTTTGGTGATAATGTCTTTCCTTCATGTTTTAATACATACTTACCATCTTCGAAGAATTCTGATGAAGCTGGGTCAAGTGCTATAAAGATATCTTTTCCTGGTTCTAATCCAGCTTTCTTAACAGCCTCTATTATAACTTCAATAGCTTCTTCATTTGATTTTAAGTCTGGTGCAAATCCACCTTCATCACCAACACCTGTTGAATATCCTTTTTCATTTAATAATTTCTTAAGTGCGTGATATACATCAGAACACATTCTTAAAGCATCACCAAATGTACTTGCTCCAACTGGCATTATCATAAATTCTTGAAGATCTACTGAGTTATCAGCATGTTCTCCACCATTTATAATGTTCATCATTGGAACTGGTAATACCTTAGCATTTACTCCGCCAACATATTGATATAAAGGTAATCCTAAATATTCTGCTGCTGCTCTAGCAACTGCAAGTGATACACCTAGTATTGCGTTAGCACCTAATTTTCCTTTGTTTTTAGTTCCATCAAGTTCGATTAATGTCTTATCTATAAATACTTGATCTAATGCATTTAAACCAATAAGTTCATCTGCAATTATTTCATTAACGTTCTTTACAGCATTTAAGACACCTTTTCCGTTAAATCTGTCTTTATCACCGTCTCTAAGTTCTACAGCTTCAAATACTCCTGTTGATGCTCCTGATGGTACTGCAGCTCTTCCTACTGTTCCATCTTCTAAGTAAACTTCAACCTCAACTGTTGGGAATGATCTTGAATCTAATATTTCTCTTGCTACGATATCTACTATTTCTGCGTATTGTTTCATTTTTAATACCCTCCTCTTTGGAAATCAATTACCAATAATTATTATTTGTATTTATAACAAATTTTATTAAATTATTTTTGATTATTTTCTTTCTTTGACTACATTATACAACCTTTTATTGATATTTTCAATCAATTGATATTTATTTTCAGTTTTTTAATATATATCTTACTTTTATAACATTCTAAACTATTTATTAATATTATTTTTGAGTTAAATCACATAAAAAATGGCTATATCAGCATAATAGGCATAGAAAGGTTTAAAAATAAATATTAAATATATTTTTAAACCTTTCTAAGTTTATTATTCTTTTCTCTGATATATACCACTTACTCATTATTTTATATATTCTATATTTTTCTTTTTAAAATATTTTTCTATTTCTTTTTGCCAATGCTTAGCTTTAACTTTATCAATTTCTCTTACGTAATCTAAAAAATCATCTAATACTCCGAGCCTATTAAGCTTTTTCATCAGATGTCTTGGAAAATCTACCTTTCTTGTATAGCATCCTTTAGGATCTATTAGCATTAATTTTCCACTTTCAGTTATATAAACATCCCTGCATCTTGTATCTAATTTTTTAAATCCTAGTTTCTTAAATTCTTTTAATAGATTAACTATTTTTATAGTTAAATCCTTATCTATTCCGTTTCTCTTTATGTATTTATCTAGACGTACTCCTGATACCTTTTCTCTTACAATATATAATTTTCCGTGTACATATATTTTAGGAAAATGTTTTGATTTTTTTGTTCTTTTTAAGGTATTCCCTTCTGCCTTGCAAATCTTTTCTTTTAGAAATATTTTTACTATCTTGTTTCCTGGGAGATCGTATACTATTCCATTATTGCCTTGCCCTAAATACTTACTCTCTCTAAATAATTTTTCTGTATCTTTGTCAAAGCAAACGGAATAATCATAATTAGCTTTCATATTATCTACCTAAATATTATTCTTCTCAATATATATTATTAAACTTATTCTTTATGGTGATAACCTTATAAAACTTATTATAAACTTTGCTTCGAATTTTCTATTTTTATGATATAAACGTAATATGAAATTATAAAAATAGACATATACTTAAATTAAGTATATGTCTATTCTAGGTTTAAAATTAAGCCTGTTAATGTAAGTAACATTCTTTATAATTTAGTATAAATTATATTTATTACTTTACTTCTTCAGCCTTTATAACTTCATTTCTAAGTACAATAAACATCATTATAATTCCTACTGTAAAAATTATATGAGATAGTCCAGCTATACCAGATATCATAGCTCCACCATTAAGTCCTAAAACTTGGTCAACACCTCTCCATATAAACATTCCAGTCATAAAAACAAGTCCAGCATTATAAATTATATAAAATTTACCAAAGAATTTATTTTTAGTAATTTTAAATGCCTTTTCAAATAAAACTAAAATAAGAAACATTAAACTTCCTAAAGCTAATAAATGAACATGTGCAACTGCTAGTGATGTTTTATCTGTGTAATTACTTATTCTTGTAAATTCCCTATAAAACACACCACTTGCAAGAGCTATAATAGCATAAATAAAAGCTGTATTCATAAGTTTCTTCATTAGTCCCACCCCCTTCTATATTCCCACAATATATTAAATAATAAATATCCACTAATACTTATTATTCATTTAAATATTACTATATTTATCTTTTATTGTCCATAAAGAAAAATGAAAGCTACATTCTATAAATGAATGTAGCTTCTATTAATTTGGATAAATATTTTATTTAAATTAGTTGTAGTTATTTAATTTAATATACCTTAAATTAAACTAATATTCTATATTGTATTCTTTAATATGATGCGCTAAAGCCCCTATAAGGTTTGCATCTTTTCTATGAGTGCATGTCCTTATTTCTGGTTTTATTTCTGCAATTTTAATCTTCTCTAATATATTATCTATCTTTTCATTTAAACTAATTACAAAGTCATCCCTATCACTTATAGACCCCCCTATTAGTATAAGTTCCGGATCATACATATATTGTAGGTTATATATTCCCTTTGCAAGTTCACTGTAGAATCTATCTATTATTTCTTTGCAGAACTCATCTCCATTTTCTGCTTTATTAAATACATCTTTACCATCTAAACTTTCATCATTAAAATGCTTTCTAGCCTTTCTTACAAAAGACATTGTAGATGCAATCTCACTAAATGTTTTATATTCTCCGTCATTATCTTCCATGATCATAAATCCAAACTCTCCACCATAAAGATGCTTTCCATGATGAATTTTCTTATCTTTAATTATAGATCCACCAATTCCAGAACCACATACTACAAACAATATATCATTTACTTCTTTTGCAGATCCTGAAAAAATTTCTGCAAGTGCTACACAATTTGCATCATTTTCTATACTTATATTAAGATTTAATCTCTCTGATAATATTTCCTTCCAATTAGGTCCATGAATACATGGAACTGCACTAGCTCCGCCCACAATTCCACTATTTGTATCCACCGCACCTGGAGAGCTTATAGCAACACCTTTTATATCATATTGATTTTTCATTCCATTAACCCAATTTACAATAGTATTAGTAAATTCTTTTAATTCATGTGATGGATATAAAGTATCCTTCTCTATAAGGTTTCCATCCTTATCTGAAAGTGCAACTTTAATAGATGTACCTCCTATATCTAAACAAGCAAACATGTCCTCAACCCCTTTAATTTAAAATCCTTTATTGTGAGATAGTTCTTTAAACCATCTACCACTTTTCTTTATTGTCCTCTTTCCATCTTCAAGATTTAAAGATACAAGTCCGTATCTATTCTTATAAGCATTAAGCCATGACCAATTATCAATAAAGGTCCAAACGTGATATCCGATACAATTAGCGTTTTCTCCTATAGCTTTATTTAACCATATTAAATGATCTTTATAAAAATCAATTCTGTAATCATCCTCTATTACTCCGTCTACTATAAATCTTTCTTCTCCTTCAACACCCATACCATTTTCAGTTATCATCCATTCAATATTGTTATAGTTTTCTTTTATGTTCATAGCTATATCATATATTCCTCTAGGATATATCTCCCATCCTCTATATGGATTCATAACCTTTCCTGGCATATCATAATGATCATAATAATATTCTGGAGTGAATGGTGCCTCGTCATTAGGCTTATTAGCCTTTGCACAAACTCTTCTTGGTTGATAGTAGTTAACGCCTAGAAAATCTATAGTATTTTCTTTTATTATATTTAAATCTTCCTTTGTGCAATTAGGCATTAAATCATGTTTTTTTATAATTTCTACTAACTCTGTAGTAAATTCACCTTTTACAGCTGGATCTAAAAAACTCTTATTTGCAAATAAATCTGCTATTCTAGCTGCTTTTAAATCCCATTTATTTTCGCTTCTTGGGTAACATGGAGAAAGATTTATTATTATACCAATCTTTCCATCAGTATTTAACATTTTAAATTCTTTAATTGCTAATGCATTAGCTAACGCTGTGTGATACGCTACTTGTACAGCTGCTTTTGGATCAAATTTACATGGGTAATGATATCCCAAATAATATCCACATTCAACATGTACCATAGGTTCATTAAATGTAAACCAACGTTTTACTCTATCTCCGAAAAGATCAAAACAAGTCTTTGCATATTCTTTATAATAATCTACTACTTTTCTATTTTCCCATCCACCAATCTTTTGAAGTTCCATTGGCATATCAAAGTGAAATAAATTTACAAATGGCTCTATTCCATTTTTGATTAATTCATCTATAACGTTATTATAAAATTGAACAGCATCTTTATTAACTTCTCCGTATCCATTTTTAAATATTCTAGACCAACTTATAGACATTCTAAATGAATTATGTCCTGTCTCTTTCATAAGTTTTATATCACTTTTATAGTTTTCATAAAATGTTGAAGTGCTATAAGTTCCAATTCTATTATGAAATCTATGTGGCTCTGTTTTAAACCAAAAATCCCAAATGTTCTCTCCTTTATTGCCTACATCTATGGCACCTTCACTTTGAGTTGCTGAAGATGCACTGCCAAAATAAAAATCATCAGAAAATTTTATCATATATCCGCTCTCCTATTCTTTATTAAATACCTTCTCAGTTGAAACCCAACTATTTAAAACTTCTTTATATTTTCTTATATAGTAATAATGAATTAAATCAATCTGAACAAGTATTGGAATTTGGGCTGATAGTATACCAGTTGATTCTTCTCCCTTAAAGTTTGAAGTATTTATTGTTATATCTGAAGTTTCATTTAAAGATGATTTTTTATTTGCTGTTATAGTGATTACGGTGATGTCTTTTTCTTTTAATTCTTCACCTATTTTTTCTAAAGCTTTGTTACCTCTAAGAGTAAATAGGAATACTAAATCACCTTTCTCTAATATCTTAGTTGCCATCTCTATAGCACTTCTATCATGTATAACCTCTATGAATTTTCCCATTCTTGAAAATCTAAATTTAAAATCCTGAGCTGCTGTTGCACTAAGTCCTAGTGCAAATATATTTATAAGTCTATGTGAGTGTATCTCTTCACAAACTCTCTCTATTTTTTCCTCATCAAAATTTTTATCTATATCATCAAACAAATTAAAATATTCTGTTTGAAGATCAATTGCTATATTATTTAAACTATGATCTTTCTTATTTTTAAGATGCTCATTATATAAATATATTAGCTCTTTATAATTAGAAAGCCCTATTTTTTTACAAAACCTTGTTATTGATGCATTTGATACATTAAGTTCTTTTGACAGTTTATTTATAGGCAAAACTGGCTTCTCATCTAAAAAATACTGGGCTATTGTCTCTTCAACAAATGTAAAATTAATTTTAGAATGATTTATTCTTAAAACTATCTCTTTCTTCATACTTCCTCCAATACTTGATTCATCATTAACTATAAATTTATTTTTATAGTCTTAATTTCTCCTTTTTTAAATGAAGGCATAAGTATCTCTTCTTTATCTACAATCTTCTCTTCTTCTAGTTCTCTATTATTTAAATTAACTAATTGATAACTCCTAGCATTCTTAATCTTTATTGTTCCTGAATCATTTATTTCTCTTCCAGAACAATTTAAAAACCTTATAATAAATGATTTATTATCTATTGCATTTATTGAAGTTATATTAATGTCTTTTAGTCCATCACTATCTATTAAGCTATCAATAATAGATATATCATCTTGTAGTGGATGACTTACAAAATATTTTAATGTAGTTGTAAATCTATTTATATCTTGTATTTGATAATATGGAGCACTTATGCTGTAATTTTCAAACATATTTTTTATTTTAGTTATATCTAATTTTTTATCTAAATTTATTGCAAACTTAAATTTAAGCTTTCCTTTAAGTTGACTTTTTGGTGTTTCTATATATTTAAATTCATTACCTGATGCTACTCCAGGTCTTCTTATAAGATCTGGCTTTCCTAAATACCCTACTCCTCTAAATAAAGTTAACGCTATATTAGAATTATCTAATATTTCATACTCTTTAATTCCTTTTGCCATTACTGTAGCTGATGATCTATTATCCTCTAATGCAACAAAATGTAACATTGAATAAATAGGTGAAGGTTCTTCCTTCCAGTTTAATTCTCTCCAATCATCAATATGTTTAGGAGTGTTTTCTCTTTCAATCATTCCCATTGGAGTATCAGTTACTGATTTATTTGATACAACTCCTGTCTTTATTATAACTCTCATTCTATGATTTTCTGAATTATTTTCTACTTCTAAATGACACTCTATCACTTCTTTATTTCTTAAAGAAATAGTCATAGTATACGGAATAGTTGAATTTATATTTGAAATATTTCTATCGTCTAAATCTTTAGGAATATTAAATACACCACTTATTAAAAGTTCCTTATACAAATCTCCATTTATCGTTTTACATACTGCATCTTTAAAATCAAATCTAAATCTTACATCATTTTCAGGTGGTGAATAATCATAAGTGTCCCCATCATCTCCTGAATCCTCAATTGATATACAATCTTTTAAAACTTCTCCACTTAACTTGTTTGTTATATCTATCTTTCCATTATTAAATTTAACTTTATAATAATTATCTTCAATTGTATTTTCTAAAATTTCTTCTTTGTTAAATTTTGTATCTTCTTCAATAACTCTTAATCTTTTTATACTAAATGGATTAATCTTACACTTTATTGCTACTTTAGTTACGTAGAAATATAACTTTTCATCATGTTCATCAACACTTCTTTTTATACTTCCACCATACTCTCTTACACTTTCCATTGTTTGAAGTGGAATTTCCACACCGTCTTCATCTATAATTTTAAAATCCTTATTCTTAGTTGTTATATTTATAGTAAATACTTCATCTCTAGTTCTTGATAAGGTGTTAAATAAAATTAAATCATTTTCTTTTCTATCTTTAATTGATTCACTTATCTTTCTTACTATATAATCACAAGCTGAATATGATAATTGATCCACTTCTATAAGTCTTGCTAATATACTATCATTTGTTTTGTCACTATTGCATCCACAAGCACTATCATGGGCATGATTCATAAGTAGCTTCTTCCATATCTCTTCAAGCATACTTACTTTAGGATCTAATCCTATATTTTGAGCCATTACCATTAAAGGTTCTAATACATATATAAGTCTTCTTTCGATCTTGTCATTTAGATATTTATGATCATATCTAGATGAATAAATTGATCTATGTATTTTAGAATTAGATGGATTTATAAATTCCCCTTCTACTTGTAATAAAATTTTTTCCTTTTCTAGTTCATCAAAAAACTCATCACAGGAGCTCTCTATATATTCAAAATCATTCTCTGTTCTATCTTGATAATATTTAATTCTTTCTTTTATGTTAAAATCTACATATCTTTGATCTCCACCTACTGGTAGTAATATATTATCTGTAGCAGAACCATCCAACATCTTCTCTTCAACAGATTTTACATCATCATTATATATAAGATTTCCTCCATAATAGTATCCATCTTTTATGTTATAAACTAACACGCTACTCCCATCTTCACTATTCCATATAAATTCTCTATTTGGACATTCATCCTTTGATACACCTCTCCAGAATATTGATCTTTTTATATCAAATCCATTTAATATTTTAGGAAGGTCTTTTGTTTGCCCAAAAGAATCTGGCAGATAACCTATCTTCATATAGTTTCCATACTTAGATGAGTTTTTAATTCCATAAAATAAGTTTCTTATGATAGATTCTCCAGAAATTATCAGTTCGTCAGTTTGAGTGTACCATGGTCCTATTAATAATTTGCCTTCTTTAACAAGTTTTTTAACTAATTCAAACTTATCTGGCATAAATTTAATATATTCTTCTAATATACTTATTTGTCCATCTAATAAATATTTATTAACTTCACCACTCTCAAGTGCTCTTATAACTTCATCCATATGATATATTAACTGTATTATTGTTTCATTTGCTGTAAAATACCACTCATAATCCCAATGTGTATGAGAGTAAACATGTACCTTCTTCATATACTTCTCCTTTTTGATAAAAAGCCTAAATAGAATTTTCTACTTAGGCTTTAATTTATTTATTTAAAATTCTATTTGTGACACTAAATTATATAATCCCTTATTATCAATATCACTTACTATTTTATTTCTAAAATCGTCATCTATTAATTTTGTTGCAATAGCACTTAATATCTTTATATGATTATTTGCACCATCTTCTGGTATTGTAAGTCCGAAAGCTACTTTTATTGGCTTTCCATCAAGTGAATTCCACTCAATTGGATTTTTAAACTTTATTAAAAATACTCCTGACTTTTTAACTACTTTACCTTTACAATGTGGAATCGCTATTCCATCATTAAATCCAGTTGTAGCTTCTTTTTCTCTTTCATATAATCCTTTAAGATATTCTTCTTTATTAGATACATAACCATTTTCGTATGCAATTGAAGCTAAGAATCTAAAAGCTTCATCCTGTGTCTTTGAATTTTTATCTACATATATATGAGTTTCTTTAAAAACTTCACTATCTATATCCTTCATATCTAAAACTATTTCTTCTGCAATTCTCTCTTCATTTATTCCTTCTTCATCTTCGTATACATCAGCTTCTTCACTTACTGGTTTCTTAAGAATACCTAGTAATACAGCTGTAAGAATTATACCTGCTGAAACTGATCCTATCCATGTTATAAAAGGAATTGGTTGTTCAATATATCCTATGAATGTTCCAAGAGGTGAACCTATACCTCCATAGAACTTACATCCAAATAATCCAACTAATCCTCCTGCAAGTGCTGAACCTGCAACTGATGCTGTAATCATTTGCACTGGATGCGCTGCCGCAAAAGGTATTGCACCTTCTGTAACTCCTACCATACCCATACCAAAGGCTGAGTTTGCTGATATCTTCTCATCTTTAGTAAACTTATTTTTAAATAATATTGATGCAAGCCATATCCCAAGTGGTGCTACTGATATTGCAGCTTGTGCTGCTGTTCCTGGAACAAAGTTTGCATTTTGAATACCAAACTTTGCAACTGTATCTGTAAATACTGCTGTACCAAATATTAAAGCTGTTTTATTTACTGGTCCGCCAAAATCAAATCCGATCATAGCTCCAATAATTGCTCCAATTATAAATGGTGCACTTGCATATTTCTCATTTAACACTGTAAGTCCATTGTATAACCAATCCATTGCTCCTGCTATTGGTTGTCCAATTAAGAATAATACTATTACTGTAATCGCAAAAGTAGCTATTAATGGAATAATCATAATTGCTAATAAAGGTTGTAATATCTTTGGCCACTTTATACTCTTAAGTCCTTTAACTAAATATCCTACAATAAATGCTACTAATATAGCTGATAAGAATCCTCCACCTGTTTGAGTTCCTAAAAATTCTGGATCATTTGCTAAATATGCTCCAATCATTGCTGGCGCAATTGCTGGCTTATCTGCTATAGAGTTAGCAACAAAACCTGCAAATAATGGAATCATTAATTTAAATCCAACTTGTCCTACAGCAAATAATTTTGACATAAAGTATCCCATTGCTGTTGAATTATCAAACCCCCAATTTACTATTCTTCCAAGTTCATCTTTTTGGAATGCAAATATATTAGCTATTGCTAAAAGAAGTCCAGCTGCTATACACATTGGTACCATATAAGATATACCACTCATTATATGCTTTATAAATTGATTATCAGTTTTTCCTAAAGTTACACCTCCAACTTTAGAACCTTTCTGTCCATAAAGTAGAGCTTCGTCATATGCTCTATCAATTAATGAACTAGCATTTTTTATAGCATCTATTGATTTTGCTTGCAGTACCCTCTTCCCTGCAAATCTTGATAAGTCGATATCTATATCAGCTGCAATTATTACTACATCTGCATTTTTAATATCTTCTTCACTAAGTACATTTTCAGCTCCTATAGATCCTTGTGTTTCTACTTTGGCTATATAACCCTTTTTCTTAGCAGCCTTATTTATACTTTCAGCTGCCATGTATGTATGTGCTATCCCAGCTGCACAAGCTGTAACCGCTACAATTTTTTTGTTCATTTTATTGCACCTCCCATTTGATGATTTTATTATTACACATTTATCTCTCCTTGCAAACATTTTCAAGTCCTTTAGATTTGATTTTCTTTTTTATATATTTACATGAAAATATTTTCAAAAAAAAGACATAAAAAAAAGAAGCTGAGCACTAATTATTTAGTGCTACAGCCTCTTAAACTATTTATTAAATTACTTTATTAAGCAATGTCCAGTCATTTCTTCTGGTGCTTTAAGACCCATTTCATGAAGCATAGTTGGAGCTATATCTGATAACTTACCATCTTCTAAAGTCTTTCCTTCTGTATGATTTGATACCCATACAAATGGAACTGGATCAGTTGTGTGAGCTGTAAATGGAGTTCCTGTTGAGAAATCTATCATTGTTTCTGCATTTCCGTGGTCAGCAGTTACAAATAATGATCCATCTTTTTCAAGAACTTTAGCTGCGATTTTACCTAAGCATTCATCTACAGTTTCAATAGCTTTAACAGCAGCTGGGATTACTCCAGTGTGTCCTACCATATCTGGGTTTGCATAGTTTAATATAATCATATCATATTTATCACTATCTAATCTCTTTATTAATTCATCAGTTACTTCGTATGCACTCATTTCTGGTTTTAAGTCATAAGTTGCAACTTTTGGTGATGCAATAAGTGCTCTATCTTCATTTTCGTTTGGCTTTTCAACTCCACCATTGAAGAAGAATGTTACGTGAGCGTATTTTTCAGTTTCAGCAATTCTTAATTGGTTTAATCCCTTATCTGCAACGAATTCACCTAAAGTATTTGTTAATGTTTGAGCTTTAAATGCTACATTAACACCTTCAAATGTCTTGTCATATTGAGTCATTGATACAAATACTAAATCTAACTTTTCAGCATTGAATCCATCAAAATCTTTTTGAGTTAATGCTCTTGTAAGTTCTCTTGCTCTATCTGGTCTGAAGTTAAAGAATATAACTGAATCTCCTGATTTAACTGTTGCAACTGGGTGTCCATCTTTTTCTACTACAGTTGGTAATACGAATTCATCAGTTTTATTATCATGGTATGATTTTTCTATAGCTTCTACTGCGCTAGTTGCAGTTTCGCCAGTTCCTTTAACTATTGCATTGTATGCAAGTTCAACTCTTTCCCATCTGTTATCTCTATCCATTGCGTAGTATCTTCCGCTTATAGTTGCGATTTCTCCTACTCCAACTTCTTTCATCATTTCTTCTGTCTTTTCTATAAATTCTTTACCTGATGAAGGTGCAACGTCTCTACCATCCATGAATGCATGAACGTAAACTTTTTGAAGACCTTCTTTTTTAGCGAATTCTAAAAGACCTCTTAAGTGATCTATATGAGAGTGAACTCCACCGTCTGATAATAATCCCATTAAGTGTAATGCAGAATTATTTTCTTTAGCATTTTTCATTGCTTTAAGAAGTTCTGGATTTTGGAAGAATTCTCCGTCTTGGATTGCTTTTGTTATTCTAGTAAGCTCTTGATATACTATTCTACCTGCTCCTATATTTAAATGACCAACTTCTGAGTTACCCATTTGTCCTTCTGGAAGACCAACAGCCATTCCTGAAGCTTGAAGCATTGAATGAGGATATTCCTTTACTAATCTATCGAAATTTGGTTTTTTAGCTAATGAAACAGCATTACCTTCTGAAGCTTCTGCTATTCCAAAACCATCTAGTATCATTAACATTACTGGTTTTTTTGCCATAATTTTACCTCCATTTATTTACAAAAAATATAATTAATCTCTTTTTATATTGTTTATAATCTTTCTCTTATATTATACTACAATAAATAATCATAAACAACAAAAAGCAATAGCTAGAAAGAATTCACTCAATTCAATCATAACTATTGCTTTGTATGTTAAATTCTAGTATTAATAAAACTTATTTATTATGTTATTAATATTAGTAGTTAACGATTTGAGCGAAGTCTGCAGGTACTAAACTAGCTCCTCCAACTAAAGCTCCATCTATATCTGATTGTGCCATTTGTTCTTTGATTGTAGCTGGTTTAACTGATCCACCGTATTGGATTCTTACCTTATCAGCAACTTCTTGACCGAACATTTCAGCAACAACTTTTCTTATTGCAGCTATTGTTTCGTTAGCTTGTTCTGAAGTAGCAGTTTTTCCTGTTCCGATAGCCCAGATTGGTTCGTAAGCTATTATAACTTTTTCTGCTTCTTCTTTAGCTAATCCTTCTAAATCTGCTTTGATTTGTCCAGCTAAAACTTCAACATATTTTCCTGATTCTCTTTGTTCTAAAGTTTCTCCACAGCAAAGGATTGGAGTTATGTTGTGCTTGAAAGCAGCTTTAACTTTCTTGTTGCAAGTTTCATCTGTTTCATTGAAGTATTCTCTTCTTTCACTGTGTCCGATTACTACGTATTCAATTCCCATAGCTTCAAGCATAACTGGTGAAACTTCTCCAGTGAAAGCTCCGCTTTCTTCAAAGTGCATGTTTTGTGCAGCTATTTTTACGTTTGATCCTTTAGCAGCTTTTACAGCAGCGTCTAGGCATACGAAAGTTGGGCAAAGTACTACATCACAAGTAGCATCCTTTACTAATGGTTTGAATTCATTTATGAATGCAACTGCTTCATCTACAGTCTTGTTCATTTTCCAGTTTCCTGCGATTATTGCTTTTCTCATTAAAATCACCTCTAAAATATTTTGTTGTTCGTATCTCAATAAGGTAGCCACTCTTTAAAATTTAAAAGAGCGGCTTTTTATTTATAAAAACTATTTAGGCTAAACTTAAATATTAGCTATTTAAAGCATCTATTCCAGGTAATACTTTACCTTCTAAGAATTCAAGTGAAGCTCCACCACCAGTTGAGATGTGAGTCATCTTATCTCCGAATCCTAAGATGTTTACAGCTGCAGCTGAGTCTCCACCACCGATTATAGTAGTTGCATTTGAATCAGCCATAGCTTTAGCTACTGCAATTGTACCTTTGTTGAAGTTTTCGAATTCGAATACTCCCATTGGTCCGTTCCAGATTACAGTCTTAGCATCTTTTACTGCATCAGCATATAATTTTTCTGTTTTTGGTCCGATATCTAGTCCCATGTTTCCAGCTGGAATGTTTTGGTCTTCAGTTATTGTAGCTTCCATATCTTTGAATTCTGGTGCTACTCTGTGATCTACTGGTAATAAGAAGTTAACTCCCTTAGCTTTAGCTTTTTCGATCATTTCTTTAGCGTATTCAACTCTATCTTCTTCAACTAATGAAGTTCCAATTTCGTATCCTTGAGCTTTTAAGAATGTGTAAGCCATTCCTCCACCGATTATTAAAGTATCAACTTTATCTAAAAGGTTGTTTATAACAGCTATCTTATCTGAAACTTTAGCTCCTCCTAAGATTGCAACGAATGGTCTTTCTGGGTTTTCAACAGCATCTCCTAAGAACTTTAATTCTTTTTGGATTAAGTATCCGCATACAGCTGTATCTAAGTAATCAGTTACTCCAACAGTTGAGCAGTGAGCTCTGTGAGCTGTTCCGAATGCATCGTTTACGAAGATTTCAGCAAGTGAAGCTAATTCTTTTGAGAATTCTTCTCCGTTCTTAGTTTCTTCTTTTCTGTATCTTGTATTTTGTAGTAATACAACGTCTCCGTCTTTCATTTCAGCAACTGCTTTTTTAGCGTTTTCTCCAACAACATTGTCGTCAGCTGCGAAAACAACTTCTTTACCAAGCATTTCGCTTAATCTCTTAGCAACTGGTGCTAATGATAATTCTGGCTTTGGTTCTCCCTTTGGTTTACCCATGTGTGAGCAAAGGATTACTTTAGCTCCGTTATCAACTAAGTATTTTATAGTTGGAAGTGCTCCGTTTAATCTATTTTCATCAGTTATAACACCGTCTTTTAATGGTACGTTAAAGTCACATCTTACTAAGACTTTTTTACCTTTTACGTTTATATCTTCTACAGTCTTTTTATTGAAGTTCATTCTTTTCACCTCTTACATAAATTTAAATGTATTTTAAAATAGTCTGGCCTTATAGCCTTATACTACAAAACCAGACTTATAAAACTTTTTATTTACTATCTAATTAATAGACTACTTTAAGTTAGCGAAGTATCCTAAAGTTCTGATTAATTGGTTAGTGTATGACATTTCGTTGTCGTACCATGAAGCAACTTTAACTAATTGTTCTCCGTTAACTTCCATGATCTTAGTTTGAGTTGCATCGAATAATGATCCGAAGCTTATTCCGATAACGTCTGATGATACTATTGGATCTTCAGTGTATCCGAATGATTCGTTAGCAGCAGCTTTCATTGCAGCGTTTATTTCTTCAGCAGTTACTTTCTTGTCAAGTACACATACTAATTCAGTTAATGAACCAGTTATTACTGGAACTCTTTGAGCGTTTCCGTCTAATTTACCAGCTAATTCTGGAATAACTAATCCGATTGCTTTAGCAGCTCCTGTTGAGTTAGGGATGATTGATCCTGCAGCAGCTCTAGCTCTTCTTAAGTCTCCTTTTCTGTGTGGAGCGTCTAATGTATTTTGGTCATTTGTGTAAGCGTGGATTGTAGTCATGAATCCTTCTTTTAATCCAAATGAATCATTTAATACTTTAGCCATTGGAGCTAAACAGTTAGTTGTACATGAAGCACCTGAAATAACTGTGTCTTCTGCCTTTAATATTTCGTTGTTTACGTTGAATACAACTGTTGGAAGGTCGTTTCCAGCTGGAGCTGAGATAACAACTTTCTTAGCACCTGCTTCTAAGTGAGCTGAAGCCTTTTCTTTTGAAGCGAAGAATCCAGTACATTCTAAAACGATGTCTACTCCTAATTCTCCCCATGGTAATTCAGCTGGGTTAGCGTTTGCAGTAACTTTGATTTCTTTTCCGTTAACTACGAAAGCTCCTTCTTTAACTTCGATTTCTCCATCGAATCTTCCTTGTGCTGAATCATATTTGAATAAGTGTGCTAACATTTTAGCATCTGTTAAGTCGTTGATTGCAACCACATTAAATTCAGGGTTGTTAATCATTAATCTTAATGCTAATCTTCCTATTCTTCCAAAACCGTTAATTGCTACATTTACCATTGTAAATACCTCCTAAAAATAGCTTTTATAAAAAATTTTTTTTATAAACAAATTAATTATCTCTGCCAGTTAAAATTTTTAAAATTTCTATTCCAGCAGCTTCATCAGTAACTAAAACTCCGTTTTCGTTACCTCTTTGAGTCGCAATAATTGACTCAACTTTATTTTTTCCACCAGCAACAACTATATGTGTGTTAATTTTTCTGGCTTCATCAATATTTATTCCAATAGCAGTTCTTTTTGAAACCACTTTTGAATCTTTATCAAAATAACATCCAAATGCCTCTCCAACAGCTTTAAGCTTTTTAAGCTTTAAGATACTTTCATCAGAAAGCCCTCTTTTTTTAGCCATTTCAAAAGCGTTACCTACTCCATATAAAAACACATCTGCATTATGTATACTTTGCACAACTTCTTTTATGTCATTTTCTTCTTTTAATGACTTAAGAAGTTCTAAGCTAACATTTTCAGACACATGAAGCATTCTGTAACTTCCATGGACTTTTTTCGCAAGGGATGCAGCTAATGTGTTTGCTTGTATTTCTACAGTTCTTCCCATTCCACCTCTTGCTGGAACTACTAATACATTAGATAGATTTTTTATTTCTCCAAACGATTCCACGACCTCTTTAACTGAGCTTCCCCCTGTTAAAGCAATTATTGAATCGCTTTTAATTATTTTACTTAAATAATTAGCTGCTGCCTTACCAATATCTTTTAAAACAGCTGGATTACTATCTACATCTCCAGGAACTATTATAACTTTTTTTAAGAGAAGATGTTCTTTTATATCTTTTTCAATATCTGATAACCCTCTAAGTTCATGTATAAATGAGCTTAGCTTATCAACTAACTCTTCTCCACTTTTATTAACATTCATCCCCGGTGTATTAACTTCTATTAATCCCTGACCTTTAAGAAAACTTATCTCTGTTCTAACTACCCTTTCACTTAAGCCAAGTTCATTCGCTAAAACTCTTCTTCCTATCGGTTGGTTTAAAAATATAGTCCTTAGTATATTGTACCTTTTTTCGAGTACCTCTACAAGTTCAGGAACTATTTTCTTTTGCAATCTTAATATTTCCTGCAACTTCAACACCCCTTTGGTCACAAAACGTCCCATACTTTTCTTTTTTGTCCCACAGGTACTATTATAAATTAAATTCAAGTATTTTGGAAGTCTAAATTTAAATTTTTTTGATTTTTATACCTTATTTAGTATATTAATATACTGTCATACCTTATATTAACAAAGGTTAGCTAAAGTCTTTTTCTTTTACTTGAAGATTTAATTCCAAGTTCCTCTCTGTATTTTGCCACAGTTCTTCTTGATATATTCATACCTTCTTCTTTTAATTTATCGCAAATAAATTGATCAGAATAAGGCTTTGTTTTATTTTCTTCATCTATTAAACTTTTAATTCTATTTTTAATTTTTATAACGCCTAAATCTTCATCTCCATTTGAAACTGCTGTTGTAAATAAATCTTTTATTCTAATAGTTCCTCTATCTGTAAGTATGTACTTATCCTTTATTGCCCTACTTATAGTTGATTCGTGAACATTTAAATCTTCAGCTATTTCTTTTAATGTCATAGGTTTTAAGTAATTATATCCTTTTGCAAAATAATCTTTTTGTCTTTCAATTATCTTTTCTAAAACTCTATATAGAGTACTTCTTCTTTGTTCAATACTCTTAATTAAGAATAATGCTTTATTTAATTTTTCTTTTACATAATTAGACGTATCATTATTTTTATCACTATTTATAACTTCTTTATATGTTTTGTTTATAGATAGTTTAGGTAATACACTATCATTCATTATTATTACATATTCACCATCAATTTCTCTTATAGCTGCATCTGGAATTATAAATTTAACTTCTTCTCCAGTATAAAAACCTCTTGATGGTTTAGGCTCTAATTTTTTAATTATATCCCCATACCTTTGTGCTTCTCTTGGTGATATTTTTAGGCTCTTCCCAATTGCAACATATCTGTTTTCTGCTATATCATTTAGATGATTTTTTACTATTTTGACCATTATTTCATCATCTAAAGCAAGCTTGTCCAATTGAATAAGTAAACATTCTTCTATACTTCTAGCTCCAATTCCATAAGGTTCTAGGTCTTGTACTATTTTCAGTACTTCTTCCCCTTTTTCAAGGGGAATTTTAAGTTCTTCACATATAATATTTAAATCACATTCTAAATATCCTCTGTGGTCTAAATTTTCTATAATATATTCTGCAATTTCTTTTGTATAATCATCAATATCAAGTTCCATAAGCTCTTCATCTAAAAACTCTTTTAATGATTTCTTTTCTGATATGAAATTAAAAGGTGATACCTCATCATCACTATCATAACTTCCATAACTTTGAGCTCCATAATTATCGAATTCAAAGTATTTTATCATTTCTTTATAATCATATTTGTCCATTGGCTTTTCTTCCGATATACTTGATTTTTCTTGACTATGATCCTTTATATCAAGTATAGGATTTTCTTGATATTCTTTATCTATATATTCTCTTAAATCATTAACTGACATTTGTAACATTTTAATTGATAGTTGCATCTCTTGAGTCATAATTAACTTTTGTTCTTGAGTTAAGTTAATAGAATACTCCATTTTCATAATATCACTCATTTCCCTCTTTATTCTTTTATAATTATATCATAGAAAATTTATTATGTAATTGTTTTAAATCCTACAACTTCAAATATTCTAGAGGGAACTTCAATCACTTCTTCTATAACCATTTTCTTATATTTTTCTAAATCTTCCATAGTTTTTTTACTAACACTTTCTTTAGTTGTTGGTGCATAATCTAACATATTATCTGCTAAACCAAGTTCTTCTTTATTTCTTATTCCACTTTTAAAGCTTCCTTCTCTTGCTTCCTTACAAAGTTCAACCATTGCTTCATCAGTTCTTTTTATCATTGATGATATTATTACATCTTTATACTCTTTTGCGGTAACTTTTTGATCTGTATCTACCCCAATTGCTTTTTTACCTTTTTCTTTTGCAGCTTTAAAAACACCTATCCCTGCATTTCCTGCTGCTTGGAATATAATATCACACCCTGAGTCATACAAATCAATTGCCTTCTCATAAGCTTTTTTCTCATCCAAGAAACTTTCATTAAATCTAACCATTCTCCTTGACATTAGGCCTTCTAAGGCTTTTTCATTTACAGTCTTAACTCCAGCCGTAAACCCAGCATAAAATTCATTTCCTATTTTATTATCCATTCCACCAATAAATCCAACTTTGTTTGTTTTAGTTTCGTTGCCCGCTATTATTCCCATTAAAAAAGCGCCTTGTTCATGCTTAAAAAGAATTGATTTTACGTTAGGTTCATTTACTTCTTCGTCTAGTATTACAAAATTTTTATCTCTTCTTTCTCTCGATATTTTTTGAATATTTGTTTTAAGCTCTTCTCCTGTTGCAATAGTAATATTATTATGTTCTGCAAAATCTTTAAATATCTTATCTATCCCATCATTATTCCCTTTAATTTCTTTATATTCTGGTTCAACTCCATACTTTTCTTTTGCTTCCTCTATACCTTTTTTAGACATCTGTCCAAAAGATAAATCATTAAAATATTCAGATATAAGACCGACTTTTAAAGTATTACTCATTTTTTTCTCATTAAATAAATTGCAACCAACTAATAAAAAGTTTGAATATAAATAAAATATTATTAATAATAAGATTGCTATCTCTTTATTTTTCTTTAGCTTATCCATATATTTTCACCTCAGAATAAATTATTACTATTATATTCCCCCAGAATAGCTTTTTTAATGCAAAAAAGAAGCATCAAAAATTTTGATGCTTCTTTATAATTTATAAAAATATATTATAATTTCTCACTTACAAAGAATACTCCAAGAGCTTTATCTCCTGAGTGTATTCCTACAGAACAACCAACTGGTCCTTCTATATAATCTATATTATGTTCTTCTAGATATTCTTTTAATCCGTTACATACTTCATCATGATTTACATTTGCTATAATAACAGGTATATCTTTTCTTATTCCATACTCTTCCATATCACTTATAATTTTCTTAACAGCCTTTTTGCTACCTCTTACTTTACCTTTTAGAGAAATAACTCCATCTTTAACTTCAAGTACTAACTTTATTCCAAGCATTCCTGTAACAACACTTACTGCCTTTGGAAGCCTTCCACCTTTAACTAGATTATCTAATGAATCAAAGCTTAAACAACTTCTTAAATAAGGCTTAATTTCTTCTAACTCTTTAGCTATCTCTTCAATTGTTAGTCCTTTATCTCTAAGTCTAGCTGCTTGTAATACAAGTACTCCAAGTCCTGATGTTATTGTTTGAGAATCAACAACTTGAACGTCTTCTGTTTCTAGCATTTGTTTTGCAAGACATGCTGATTGGTATGTTCCACTCATTCCTGATGACATTAAAACTGCTAAAACCTTATAACCTTGATTTAAGTATTTTTCGTATGTTTCTACAAATCTATTTGGAACTATTTGAGCTGTTGTTGGGAATACATCTCCATTATCTATTCTTCTAAATACTTCATCCCTATTTATCTCTATTCCATCTAAGTAACTTTCTTCTCCAAAATTTATAAGAACTGGTAATACTTCCACATCTAATTCTCTTAAAAGTTCCTTAGGTAAATCAACAGTACTATCTGTTATAATCTTAATTTTTTCCATTTCCTCATCCCCTTTGCTTTATTTCATATTAGGAAATCCAAATTGTCTTAATGCTTCATATGCAATTATTGCAACAGTATTTGAAAGATTTAAACTTCTTGTGCTAGTTTTAATCATCGGAACCCTTATTCCTTCATGTGCATTATGTACATCTTCTGGAACCCCACATGTCTCTCTTCCAAACATAATGAAATCGCCTTCTTTAAATTCAACTTCATCATAATGTTCTCCCCCATGAGTTGTTGCTAAATATATTTTATTTTTCCCATACTTCTTCATAAAGTCTTCATAGCTTTCATGTACTTCAAGATCTAACTCACTCCAGTAATCAAGTCCAGCTCTTTTAACTTGCTTAGAACTAATATCAAAACCTAATGGTTTTATTAAATGTAATTTAGATCCTGTTAAAACGCATGTTCTTGCTATATTACCTGTGTTTTGTGGTATCTCTGGTTGATACATTACTATATTTAAATTCAAAAAATCACCTTCCACTGATAAATAAGAGAAAAATAAGATGAATTTTTCATTCATCTTTTCTCAATTCTTATACGTCTAAAAATTACGTTATAATAAAAATAATACTACAGTAATTATTATTAGTCAAAGAATTTGTATTATATTTCAAGGCCTCTTACACTATTGTATCGTATATAGTCTTTGTATTAGATTATATACTTTATTATGCAATTTTTAATGTATTTCCTTAGATTTTCTTCAAAAAATCCCTTTATATCATTAATATTTTCTTTGTTATATACATATTTTGTATAGCCAAATTGACCATACTTTAAACTTCGTCCTTCTTTATCCATAGGAAGCTTTGAATTAGGATAAACGCTTAAAATTTGATTCTTTGCTCTCTCAGTATATCTATGAGATATAACTTCAATTTCTATAGATTTATTTTCTATATCACTGAAAATTTCACCAACAGTTTTTATTAACTCTAAATAATCTTCTCTCCATCCTTCATAAAGAAATACTGGAGCTATTATAAATCCTATATTATATCCATCATCGTAAAGTTTCTTTGAAGCTTCTATTCTTTTTTGAAAGCTTTCTGTTCCTCTTTCAAATCCTTCTATTACTTTCTTTGTATTTATACTAAATCTTATAGTTGTATGCCCATTATGTTTTGCGCCTATTAATGTGTCAACATCTGAAAATTTAGTTACGAATCTAAAATAACTAAGTTCGTTTTCACCAAACTTTTCTATACATTTTCTAAGGGCTCCTGTATATCTTTCAGTTGGAATTGGATCTGATGTTGCTGCCCCTTCAAATATAGTTTTATCTGGCTTTCTTTCCTCTACATATTTAAATGCTTTTTCTAATATTTCATCTATATTTACATATACTTTAGTATATGGCCTTTTCCCAAGCTGTGTATTTAAATAGCAATATTCACACATACCATTACATCCACTTACAAGAGGAAGCTGATAATTTGCAGATGGCTTACAACTTTGAAATTCAGTAATCTTTCTTACTCCAACAACTAAAGTTCTTTTTAATGAAACAAATTTTTCAATTTCACTTTCATCTTTTTTTCCTATAACTCTTCCACCTTTATTTAATAGAACTTCTGAGTCACTTTTGTTAAATTTATCATATAGTTCTTTTCCTAAATCATAATCTAATGCTTTTTCATCAAATACTACTTTATATGGTTTAAACATAAAACCACCTCCCTAAAGTAGTATCTTCTTTTTTTCAATTCCTTATAACTACCTAATTTTTAATACAAACTTTTCAAGCGCTTTTCTAACACCATCATTAGTATTTGTATCTGTAACATAATTAGCTTTTTCTTTAAGCTTTTTTATAGCATTTCCCATAGCTATTCCAAGTCCCGCATATTCAATCATTGAAATATCATTTTCATTATCTCCTATGCAAATTATCTCTTCTCTCTTTATTCCATAATATTCTCCTAAAAATTTAACTGCATTTCCTTTTGATACTCCAGCTTTATTTATTTCAATACTTTTATCTCCAGAAGGATAACATACTATTCCATCTATACTTTTTATTTCTTCTTTAAAATTTTTAGTTTTATTAGCTGAAGTTGAAAACATTATACACTTAGTAACTTCACCATTATATTTATTTAAAACTTTATCTATACTATCAATATTTTTTATAGTTTCAGTATGTATAGGAAAGCTTTTATATTTTCTACCTGGTAGAACTATCTTGGCTATTATATTACTAATACAACTATTTGTAATTATTCTGTCCATAGTGTGCAAATGTAATATTACACCGCACTTTTTAGCTTTCAATAATAACTCTTTGCATATATCAGTATCGATTTTGCTCCTATATATTACTTCATCTTTTGATTTTTCTTTTATAACAGCACCATTTCCAGCAATAACAGCATCAGATGCACCAATTAAGTCAGAGTAATAAGCTGCATTATTATATAATCTTCCTGTAGTTACAACAACCTTAATACCTTTTTTACTAACTTCTTTTATTACCCTCTTACTTTCTTCTGATATGGATTTTCTTTTTCCAAGTAGTGTTCCATCCATATCAATGCATACCATCTTATATGTCATATATCCATCTCCACTTACACATATTCAAAAATTACATATTAAAACAAGCTATACATTTAAGTATAGCTTGTTTTATATTACATTTTATTCTATTTATATTTTATGAAAATTTAGTTATAATTTCCACTTTTATTTATTTAATTAAGTTATTTTTAACTTTTTTTAATCTTTCTTTGTTCCAACTCTTACTTTCTGTGGAACCATTTTATAAGTATCTGTTGATACTAATTCTTTCTTTATAGCTTTTCCATTTTCATAAGTAACTTGGTATCCTTTTGCGACATATCCAGTTATTCCAGCGGATTCAACTTTTCTTATACCCTCTTTTAAGTTTGGATCTTTTATTATTTCTTCTGTTATTGGTATTGTCTTTATTATTTCATTTTCCATTTCATAAGTTCTTCCTTTTAATTCTTTAACATCACCATAAACTTTAAATTCAGTTACTTTATTGTGAGTTATTCCTTGAATATAAATCGGAGTACTATATGTGTTTTTAATTTTGAAATCCAAATATCCCCAAGCTACAGTTGCATCTAATCCTGGTTTTGCATATCCAACAGTCATTGAGTGGTTATGTCTTTCAGCTGGTCTTAAGTTTGCTCTCATTACAGCTCTATAAAGTGCTGATGATACTTGACATATTCCACCACCAATATCTTTTTCTACTTTATCATTTATATAAACATTACCTTCCTTATATTTACTCTTGTCCCTTTGAGTTGCTTCACTATAACTAAACACCTCTCCTGGCATTAAAAGAGTTCCATCTACAAATTCAGTTGCTGCTTTTATATTAGCTGATCTATTTGCATCTGATGATTGATATGATGAACTAAACGAACCCATAACTCCATTGATTTTAGATAATTCTTCTTTAGTTACTTTAGGTTTATTTTCTTTATATTCTAATTCAACTAAAGTCTCTTTACCTAAATCACCATTTATTTTTTCTTTAAGCTCTTTATCTAATTCTTCCTTATTTATTCCATAACCAATAGTTTCAGGTGTTATTGAAATATTTCCGCTATTATCTATATTTATTTTTGCATTCTTAGCTGCTATATTAAACTTTTTAATTATTTTATCTTCTAACTTATTTAGTTTTTCATCACTATAAGTAAAGTTAAGTTGAATTTCATGCTTACTTAATTCACCTTCTTTTATTAAAGAGTTCTTTTTAAATAAACTATTATCTTTCCCATAATTAAAAGCTTCATCTACAGCCTTATCAATTTCAAATTTAGGATCTAATTCTGAATACTTAGTATCGTATTCCTTATCTCTATCCTTTACTTTTACAACTATTTTTTTATCTTGAATATTTTTTGAAAAACTTTCTTCTAATATAGCTTTCCCTTCCTCTTTAGTTTTTCCTCCTAAGTCAATTCCCTTAACTGTAACACCAGGATAAATTTTATTATTCCATTCCTTTACGGTTCCATTTACATATGTAGTATATGCGCCTAAACCTCCTAAAACTAATATAATAAGTCCAACACTCGCAATTATTAATTGCTTTTTCTTTTTGCTTCCCCCATTAGAAGCAGATCTCTGACCCCCGCTTTTCACTAAGAACTTCACTCCAATCATTCTATTCTAATTATTATTGAACCTAAAAAATACATTATAGGTTAATAAATTACTACAAAAATAACAATTTATTAGCCTACAATAAAAAAAGTTATAAATAAATTTTAGAGAATCCTTACATAAAAGATTCTCTAAAATTCTAAAAAAACCTCTTTATTTTATGACTTTCTACCGTCTAATTTTACTCTACTTCTAACTTGTGATGTTTCACCATCATAATCAAATGCTTCTATACTTATATCCAATACCCTACTCTTGGGTTTATAAATTCTCCTTAGTGGAATTACAAATCTTGTATCATCTTTATCAACTGTTCCTAACCAGTAATTATCAACAAATATATTGTATCCAAGCAAATCTACATCACTATTTCTATTCCATGAAACATAGATATTTTCATTATCCATCCTAGCAGTTAACCCTCTAACTTGTGCAGGTTGAATTAACAAATCTATGTTGTTTGGCCCCCAATTTGCATCAACCGGATTAGCAACTCCAGTAATTCTTTGAGATTCACTATATTGCCATATCCTCCATCTAGTCCAACCTCCTATATTAGGTGGATATGGTGGATTAGATGGTACGTTTGTATACATAGCAATCCATAAAGGCATATTTTTTAGTGGATATGTTCCATCTGATAATTGAAAATTATTATAAAGTTGTATAAAGAATAATCCTGTATAAAGCATCAGTCTTCTTCTTGTTTTTTTCTCAAACCTTTTTCTAAATCTATCTATCCAATTTAGAAGTGCATCTGTATCCATTTTCGGTTCTATTGGCGTTTCTACATCTAATACTGGGAATAAGTCCCCATAGTTTTTTGTTCCAAAACCTTGTTGCAAAACATTAATAAAATCATCACATTGTGAATCAGCACTTAATAAGTTAATAGATGGAACTCCAAAATGATATGCTCCAACAGGTATTCCATATTTTCTACTTTCACTTGCAAATTCAATAAACTTTCTATCTACTCTAAAACTTCCAGTTGCAGATCCAGAAGATCTTAGGTATAAAAAGTCTATTCTTCTAGCTAGTTCAGCAAATTCAACACCTTGGCTATATTCATTCAAATCTATTCCAAATCTACTATTTTCATTCCTATCTTGCATAATTCCTCCATAAAAATACTTACTCTCTATATAAAGTATTAATTTATGTTAGATAAGGTTACATCTAATTCTATAATTTGTATTTTAAATTTAATTTATAATTTCTAGTTTAATATATGGTTACTAAAAGATTAAAATTTAGTTACTTCTATACTTTTAGCCTAATATAGAAGCTAATATCATTTCCATAACATTCTCCCCATATCTTTCCACCATGCATTTCAACTATATTTTTTGATATTGCAAGACCAAGTCCAGAACCTCCAAGTTCAGCACTTCTTGATTCATCCAACCTATAAAATCTATCAAATAATTTATCAAGCTTAGCTTGTGGAATATTTTCGCCTCTATTTTTAACCGCAATAGTTGCATATCCATCTTTTACATATACACCAATAATAACAGCTCCTGGTTTATAGGAATACTTAACTGCATTTGTTAGTAAATTTTCGATTACTCTTACCATTTTTCCAGTATCAATACTAGCGATTATTTTTTGATCTGTTAAAGTTTTTATTTGATCTATATTATTTTCTTCAAAATATGGCCTCATTTCTTCAGACACTTGGGATACGAAATCTACAAGATTTACCTCTGCTTTATTGAGCTTCATTCCATTATTATTAAGTTTTGTATATTCAAATAAATCTTCAATTAAAGCTTTAAGTTTTTCTGATTTATTATATGCAATATTTAAATACTCATCTCTAGTCTTTTCATCTCCATACTTCTTATCTTTAACAAGACCTATATATCCCATTATAGATGTTAAAGGAGTTCTTAAATCATGAGATACATTTGTAATTAAATCTGCTTTTGTTTGTTCCGAAATTTTCTGCGCATTAATTCTATTACTTATTTCATCTGCCATATTGTTAACATTTATAGCAATATTAGTTATTTCATCATTTCCTTTTACAGGAATATTGTAACTCAAATCACCTTCTGCTATTATTTTAATTCCTTTAGCTATTTCATCTAAGTATTTTGTTTTTTTGTTTGTTGCAAGAAGGAATATTATAATAAACATTATGATAGATAAACTTAATGCTAAAAATGAATTTGATACTTCATATTTTACATATTCAATTTCTGCCGGTGGTATACCATTGTATATCAAATAATACTTGCCATTATTTATATCTAACGGATATATTATTGTATATTCACTTCCATCAACTTCACTTTTCATATTTCTTGATACATTTTTTAAAGTATTAAATATATCAATTTTTTCTTCTGAAGCATTTTGATTTCTATGAATAACCTTTCCATCAATATCTGTTATATAAATTTTATCCGAAGTACCAGTTGAATCAAATACTCTCGCAAAAGCTTTTGAATCATTTATATTAAAACCTTTAGCCTTTTTACTCTCTTCTATATCATCAACAACTTGCTGAGCTTTTCTTTCAATTCTACTATAATCATATCTTATTTCAGCATTAGTCTTTTCATTTCTAAATAAGTCATTCATAAATATATAAGATAATGCTGATACAGCAAAACATAAGCCAAAGATAATAACAAGCTCAAATCTTATGCTCTTTTTTACTTTTTCTTCTATATAATAATAGTATTTTTTTAAAACTCTTGCTAATTTATTATTTAATAATCTATTAGATATTCTTGTTTTGAATTTCACTTTATCCTTGTCATCTTTTTTATTTTTCAATTTTATATCCAACCCCCCAAACAGTTTTTATAAATCGTGGATTTCTTGGGTTCTCTTCTATCTTTTCTCTTATTTTTCTAATATGAACCATAACTGTATTATCTGATTCCATATATTCTTGATTCCAAACACTTTCATATATATTCACCATAGAAAATACTTTACCCCTATTTTTTGCAAGTAAAACTAATATATCAAATTCTGTTGGAGTAAATTTAATACTATTCTCTCCAAGGAAAACTTCATGTGTATCTAATTTTATTACAAGATCATCTATTACTACAGTTAATTCATTTTCTTCCCTACTTTGATAGTTATTAAATTTCTTGTATCTTCTAAGTTGTGACTTAACTCTTGCCATAAGTTCTAATGTATTAAATGGTTTACTTAAATAATCATCAGCACCCATGTTTAATCCTAAAATCTTATCTACATCTTCTGATTTGGCTGAAAGCATTATTATAGGTATTTGACTTTCTTCTCTTATTTTTAAACATGTCTCTATACCATTAAGCTTTGGCATCATAACATCTAATATAACTAAATCTACATCATTACCTTTTAAAAGATATAACGCCTCTTCACCATCTTTGGCCTTAAGAGTTTCATATCCTTCACCTTTTAAATATATCTCAACTAAATCTCTTATTTCCTTCTCATCATCTACTATTAAAATTCTCTCTTTTTTCAATTTATAGTCTCCCTTCACACTAGTTTAAAGTGTTATATTAATTATAAAAATCACTTCTTAAATAATTTACTATTATTTTCTTAACAAATTCTTAAACTTTTAATTTATACTTTAAATTCTAATTTTCTCCATTTTATATGTAAATTCTAATTATATCAAGAAATAATCATATAAATATTATTATATCTCTATTTGTGCATTATAATATAGTTCTTTATTTTAATGTTCTAATTAAATGTTGTTATGTTTATATATCTATTTTTTTGTCTATAATCTAATGAGGTGAATATTTATGAGAAAGTTTAAAGAATGTCCACTCTGTTCTTCTTCAGGATTTATAAAGTATGGAAAGTATAATAAAATTCAAAGATATAAGTGTAAAAATCAATTATGTAATAAAACTTTTTCTGATTGTACTAATACAATTTGGTATAATTCAAAAAAAAACTACAGATCATTGGTATCAATATTGCAAATTAATGTTCTCTGGAAAGACAATACGTGAGTGTGCTTCTAAATTAAATATTTCAATAAACACATCATTTCAATGGAGGCATAAAATTTTAAATAAACTTCCAATATGTAATAAAACTATTTATTTAGATAATTATATTGGATTTAAAAATATTTATTTATATGAAAATTTCAAAGGAAATAAAAATTTATATTTACTTAATCAAAATAGAAAAAAAGTATTTGTTTCAGTATGCGTAAATGAAAATAAAACCTCATTTGCTCAAATAATATCTAAAGATATATTAAATCAAAAGAAATCTTATAATCTGATAAAAGATAAGTTAAACTTTAAATCTCAAGTAATAGGATTTTTAGATAGGTATGCAATTGCTATATCAAAAAAGCTAAATAAAAATCTTATGAATTTAAAGAAATTCTCAAAATCAAAGGAAATGGAATTACGTAATTTGACTAATTTATTTTGTAGAAAATTACGAATTTGGCTAGCATTTTTCAAAGGAGTTGCTACCAAATATCTAAACTCATATCTATATTGGTTTGTTCATATATTTGAAAATTCTTTTTCAAACAAAATAATATCTTCAAAAATTATAAGTGCAATTTTTTGTTCTTAAAATTTTTAGTCCATTCCATATTTAATTAAAATATTTAATTGCATAGGACAAGCAATTTTATTTAATATTTATTAATCTCCCTAACTACTTTGCTTAAATGTAATACTACACACCACGACAAAATATACAATATTCCAACTTTAATTTCACAATATTTTTAACCCTATAACAACATTTATTTAGAACATCACACTATGCAGATAATTAAACATATAATTGTAAATATACCCTAGTACATATACTAGCATATACAAAAACCAACCTACACTTAATATGTAGATTGGCTTTTAAATTATCTTTTTTCTTTTAAAGATGCTTCTATTATATCGTCTATAAGTCCACTATATGATATATTTTTTCCTGCAGCACTTTTTGGGAATAAGCTATTCTTAGTCATTCCAGGTAAAGTGTTAACTTCTAATATATAAGGAACTTTATCTTCTGTAACTATCATATCAACTCTTGCATATACTGCACATTTTAACGCTCTATAAGTATCAAGAGCCATTTTTTCTACTTCATTATGAAGATCTTCTTCTAAATTTATAACAAATTCATCTGCTCCGCCATCTTTATATTTAGCTTCATAATCAAAGAATTCTGAATTAGGCTTAATAGCAACTACAGGATACATTTCATAGCCAAATACAGGGCAAGTTATTTCTTCACCTTTGATGAATTTTTCTATCATTACTTCACTATCCCATTTAAAACCTTCTTCTACCGCATGTAATACTTCATCTTTTTCTTTAATTATAAATGTTGCAACACTTGATCCACCATGAGTTGGTTTTATAACAACTGGATATCCTAACTTTTCTATTTCTTCATAATCTATTTCTTCAACACTTCTTAAGTTTATCCAAGGTGCTGTCCTTATACCGGCAGCTTTTAAAAGACTTTTTGACATATCCTTATCCATGCATGCTGCACTACTTAATGGACCACATCCTGAGTATGGTATATCTAAAACTTGTAATACTGATTGAACAGTTCCATCTTCACCAAATTGTCCATGAAGAGCTAATAAGGCAAAGTCTATTTTTTCTTCTCTTACTTTGTTTATTATATCCTCTTTTTTGTCTATTACAATCTTAACAACATCATATTTGTTTTTATCTATATTTTCTAAGATTGATTCTCCACTATTTAATGATATCTCTCTTTCTGATGAGATACCCCCCATTATTACTCCAACTTTCATATTTTACCTCCAAAATAACTATACACTTTAAATATGTGTTTTTGACTCTATTATTTTAACCTATATTAATATTATAATAAATAGCATTAATAAATGAAGTACCACTACTTATTAAATTTTTAGTAATAGTGGTTCGGTAAATTTAAACTATCTAATAATTATTATCCTTTGAATTTATAAATATAATGGTATAATGTAACCATATAAAAAAATAAGGAGATATTTTAAGACATGAAAGAAAAAAATAAAGCAATTATATTAATGATAGTTTCAGCGATTTCTTTCGCTATAATGAGTACTTTCGTTAAACTTTCTGGTGATTTACCTTCAATAGAAAAAAGCTTATTTAGAAATGTAGTAAGCTGTATAGTGGCCTTTTATTTGGTAAAAAAAAGTGGGGACTGCCTATTTGGTAAAGCAGAAAATAGAAAATACTTAATCGGGAGAGCATTGCTAGGTACTATAGGAATCATAGCTAACTTCTATGCAATAGAACATCTTATACTAGCTGATGCTAATATGTTAAATCAACTTTCACCATTCTTTACAATTATTTTTTCTAGTCTTTTCTTAAGAGAAAAAATTACGAAGAATCAAATAATAATACTGATTGTAGCATTTGTTGGAAGTTTATTTATAATAAGACCTACTTTTAGTTTAGAAATAATACCTGCGTTAATAGGTCTATCATCTGCAATTTTTGCTGGCGGAGCTTATACATTTGTTAGATTTTTAGGCGGAAGAGAAAAAGGACCTACAATAGTATTTTTCTTCTCTTTCTTCTCAATAATTTCAACTCTACCATTTGTATTAGTAGATTTTAAGCCATTTACTATGGAACAATTATTTTATTTATTAATGGCAGGTGTTGCAGCTTCTGTTGCACAATTCGCTCTTACTGCTGCTTACAAACATGCACCAGCTAGAGAAATATCTATATATTCATATACTCAAATAGTATTTACTGCATTAATTGGATTTACGCTTTTCGGTCAAATACCTACAGCATTTAGTTTTGTTGGATATGCAATTGTAATAATAGCATCTATCGGAATGTTTATGTATAACAATAAAGTTGCTAATAAAGTTCAAAAAAAAGCTAGTTAAAAATAAAAATAGTAGCTTAAAACTTTAAGCTACTATTTTTTTAGTATTTTATAACTTACATATAATTTTTCTTATCGTCCCATTTACATATATGATTTAATGGACATTCTGAACATTTAGGTTTCTTAGCAGTACAACATCTTCTTCCATGGAATATTAAAAGATGATGAGTAAGGCTCCATTCCTTTTTAGGAATTTCTTTCATAAGTTGTTTCTCAACTTCTAATACATTTTCTGAATGAGCTAAATCTAATCTATTTGACACTCTAAATACATGGGTATCTACTGCTATTGATGGCACTCCAAAAGCATTAGATAAAACTACATTAGCAGTTTTTCTTCCAGCGCCAGCTAATGACATTATTTCTTCCATAGTCTTTGGAACTTCACCATTAAAATTTTCTTTAAGTTGTCTACACATTAATACTAAATTTTTAGCTTTATTTCTATATAAACCTATTTGTTTTATTCTTTCTTCTAGTTCTTCATTTGTTAACTTTAAAAATGAATCTACATCTGGATATTCTTTAAATAAATCTTTAGTAACTTCATTTACCTTCTTATCAGTAGTTTGTGCTGATAAAATAGTTGCTACTAACAATTGAAATGGGGTTTCATAATTAAGTTCACATTTAGCATCAGGATATGTTTCTTTTAATATATCAAGTATTTCTTTAGTTCTTTTTTTCATTTTTACACCTCTAGTCTACTTTATTAGTATAAATTCATGTTCCCTTTATTTTATATTGTAAAGAAACTCGCCCTAAAAAAGAGCGAGTTAATTATATTTTAATCTAATATTACAATTAATATTAATTAAATTTATAGTCTTAGTTATATTTATTTATATACTCCTCTATAGTTTTCTGGTAAAAGATTCGCTATAGATTTCATTAAAACTTCCATACATCTATCATCATGCTCATGCTTAGTTTCTTCTTTTTCTTTACTTGGAAGCTCTACTGGATCACCAAATTTTATAGTGACATCAGCATCTTGCCACTTCTCTCCTCCCATATCTCCTTCAGGACATATTGGAAGTAACTTTTCAGTTCCACTTATCCCTATTGGAATAACTGTTGCATTTTTTATTTTAGCAAGAAGTAATACACCCTTCTTACCTTCTATCATAGCGCCAGTTCTGCTTCTTGTTCCCTCTGGGAATATTAGAAGGCTTTCTCCCCCTCTTACTGCCTTAACCATTCTAGTCATAGCTTCTTTATCTGCAGTATTAGGCTTTATTGGTATATTCTTAACCATCTTAATACCTATATTAGTTATAGGATCATTTGAAAGTTTTACTCCAGCTACAAAGTATGGATCAAAGTCCTTTTTTAATATTTTATTTAAAATCAATCCATCTGAATTACTTAAATGGTTGCATATAAACACTACAGGTCTTTTTATATCTTTTATTTTTTCATATCCTTCAATGTGCATATTTGCATGATTTTTTATGTATCTATCTGTTATCTTTTTTCCAGCAAATACTACTAAGTTCTCTGGTAATATTTTCATAACGTTTGCCATAAATGGTGATAACATAAGATATTTCACCTACTTCCTATTTTATGCCTATAATTACTATTAATTATATTATATAATATTTTAATATTCAAATATTTAGAATACTTGTAATTATTATTTTAATAATTACTCATAAAAATATACTTATATATAATAGCATATATAAGTATATACTACTTATATTTTATTTTAAACTAATTTTTTAAGAAAATAATAAATACCATATAATAGATACTTGTTCACCTATTACATGGTACATTCTAAAATTACCTAACTTACGAATTTTCTTTAGATAACATTTTTATATACTCTTTTATATATGGAGATTCACTCGTTATATTTCCGAGTTCCTTATTTTTAAATTTTTTCTTTCTAATCATAGCATTTCTTATTAATGTATTTTTTCCTCTCCATCCACATGATGTGATTTTAAAAGTTTCTTTAAATAATGAATTATTAATATTTATTATGAAATCTTCATCATCATTTTTCATAAAATCTTTTACTTCAAATTCTTTTAAATTAGTGAAACTAACATTCTCATTATAAGGACATTTCATTTGGCAACTATCACATCCAAATATTCTTCCATTTATTAAATTAATTTCCTTATCATTTAATTCTTTCTTTTGAGTTAAATATGAAACACATATATTTGGATTTCTTCTAAAACTATTTATAGACTTACTTGGGCATTCATTAAAGCAAATATTACATTCACCACATTTACTATATTCCCTTATATTATGAAATGTAGTTTTATCTTCGTTATATACTTCTAAATCAGTTATTATTTCTCCTAAAAAAACATATGATCCATACTTCTCAGTTATTAGCATATTGTTTTTTCCAATAAATCCAACTCCAGCTAAAGCTGCTATATGTCTTTCAGGTAAACAATTGCTATCGGTAAAGGCCACGCATTCTCCACCCAAGCTTTTTATAAATTCACATATATTTTCTAGGTATTTATAAACTACATTATGATAATCCATTCCTTTTGTATAAATGGAAAAACCATTATCACATAGCTTTTCACCAGTATTATATGGAAAAGCTATTGAAATTATGGTTTTTCCATCCTCCATATAAGTTTTAGGATTTATCCTCTTTAAAATATCAGCTTCTTCAAACTCATTCTCAAGTTTTAATTCTTTTCTCTCAGAATAAAATTCTTTAAGTTCACTAAACTCTCTGCATTTTATAAATCCAACTAAATCTAGATTTATAGCTTTACAAAACTCAATAATTTTTTCTTGTTTATCCATGCTCTATATTATTCCTTTTATCATTCTAAATATAATAACTTATTTCAATAACATTATCTTTTTGGCTATCTTTTGTATTATTATCTTTCTTTTTATCCTTAATAATAATTTTTGCAGGCATACCTACTGCTGTAGCGTTATCTGGAACATCTTTTAATACAACTGAATTTGCTCCTACTTTTACATTGTTTCCAATTGTTATAGGTCCTAGTACTTTAGCTCCGGCCCCTATTATAACATTATCTTTAACAGTAGGATGTCTTTTCCCTTTATCTTTTCCAGTTCCTCCAAGGGTTACACCATGGTATATTGTAACATTATCTCCGACTTCTGCAGTTTCTCCAATTACAACTCCCATACCATGATCAATAAACAATCCTTTTCCTATTTTAGCTCCTGGATGTATTTCTATACCTGTAAAAAATCTTGCTAGTTGAGATAATAATCTTGCTAAAAAGAAACACTTTTTATTATATAATTTATGAGCTATTCTATAAACAATTAAAGCATTTATACTTGGATATAACAAAAATACTTCTAACTTACTTCTTGCTGCTGGGTCTTCTTTTAATACTCTATCTAAATCATAATTAAGTTTTTTAAACACAGCAATCTTTCCTCCTTAGTCGTATAAGCCCATTGAGATATACTTTTCTCCACCATCTGGTGCTATTAAAACAATTTTTTTATCTTTTCCTATTTCCTTGGCAATATTTTTAGCTACACTAAGTGCACATCCAGTTGAAATACCAACTAGTAGACCCTCTTTAGCTGCAAATTCCTTAGCTTCTTTAAATGCATCCTCATCAGTTACTGCAAAAACCTCATCTATAACTTCACTTTCATAAATTGAAGGAATAAATCCAGCACCTATACCTTGTATACTATGTGGACCTGGTTTTCCACCACTTAAAACTTTAGATTTTTCAGGTTCAGCTGCAATTGTTCTTACGTTTTTTAATCTTTCTTTTAATTTTTTTGAAACTCCAGTAACTGTACCGCCAGTTCCAACACCTGCAATAAATACATCAACATCTGGTACATCTTTTAATATTTCTTCTGCTGTTGTTTCATAATGCTTTTCTTTATTAGCTTCATTATCAAATTGACTTGGAATGAAATATCCTGGTTGTTTTGAAAGTTCTTCTGCTTTTGCAATTGCACCTTTCATACCTTTTTTCCCATCAGTTAAAATAAGCTCTGCACCGTATGCTTTAATTAAAGCTCTTCTTTCTTCACTCATAGTTTCTGGCATTACTATTATAACTTTATAGCCTTTAAGCTTTCCGATCATTGCAAGTGCAATCCCTGTATTTCCACTTGTTGGTTCAACTATAGTGTCTCCTGGTTTTATAAGATTATCTTTTTCTGCCTTTTCAATCATACCAAGTGCTGCTCTATCTTTTACACTTCCAGTTGCATTAAACTTTTCAAGCTTAACATAAATATCCGCACTATTTTCATCTTCTTTTTTTAATTTTAACATAGGTGTGTTACCTATTAATTCTAATACACTTTCATAAATCATTTTAATCCCTCCAATATAAATTTAAATATTTTTATAAAAAAAACTCCCTCTCTACTACATAGAGACGAAGTAACTTCTCGCGGTTCCACTCTAATTGAATTAGTAAAATAAAAAAACTAATTCCACCTTAAAATTCGGTACATTTTATACCATATCACTATAACGGGAGAACCCGGATAACCTTACTTAAAATTCAGGATATCAACTCCAAAGCGCACTTCATATAAATTCTAGATAAAAAGCTCCCAGCTATGCTTTTCTCTCTGTAATCTTCCTTTATACTACTTTACTTTTTCATAGTTTTTAATTCAGAGTATTTTAATAAACTTTATATTCTTATTATATGCTTATAAATTTTTTTGTCAACAACTTTTTATTAACAAGTTTATTAAAAATTATCAGTCATTTATCATACTAAATAGTGTATTTTTATTTAATAAAAATAGCGAAGTCCATAGTTAAATTCTATGTCCTTCGCTAATAAGTCAGTACTTTTTAGGTAAAAAATTCTCTATTTTATTAAGCTTTTCTATTTTTCTTTTTCCATGATGGATGTAAATATTCATCTATAATATCGTGTATAATAACAATACCTACTAATTTTTCTTCTTCATCTACAACTGGTATAGATAATAAATCATATTTTGTTGTAAGTTCTATAGCTTCTTCTATATTATCATAATTTCTAAGATACTCAAAATTAGTATCCATTATATCTCTTAATTTATTTTCTCCTGGGCTTAATATAAGATCTCTTAAAGAAATAATACCTTGAACTTTATCTTCGTTATCTGTTATATAAATATAGTACATATCTTCTTCATCAGGTTCCATTTCCTTTAGAATATCCACAGTTTCCTTAACTGTTATATCTAAATTAAGTGAAATAAAATCTTTAGCCATTATACTACCAACAGACTCATCTTCATATTCTAGAAGCTCTTTAACTTCTTCTGCATCCTCTTTTTCAAGATTTACTAATATCTTTTCTCTCTCTTCTTCATCAAGTTCATCTAAAAGGTCTGCAATTTCATCACTTGGCATGTTTTCTAAAAGTTCTGCTGCTTTACTTTCTGATAATTCCTTAATAATTTTACCTTTATATTCTTGGTCTAATTCTTCTAATGCATCTGCTGCTAAATCTTCATCCAAAGATTCGAAGACTTGTTTTCTTGATTTACTATCTAGTTCTTCCAAAATATCTGCAAGGTCAGCTGGATGAAGTTTTGATAATTTTTGGTATGGAATTTGAAGCTTTAAATCATTATTTATCATTTCTAATGATTCAACGTCATCCCACATTAAAACTGTATCTTCATAGCTTTTTCTAAGTATCTTATAAATAAACTTTGCAGCCCAGCCAAGACCCATTCTTCTATATTTAGCAAGAGGCCCTGTTTCAACCGCAACTACTCTATACTCGCCAGCAATTTTTGCAATTCTTAAATCATCAACTCTAACAACCTGCTTCCCATTAATATCAACTATCTTTTTATCTAAAAGATGTCTTGATAATAAGTAGCTATAAGTTCTTGGAAGTATTTCTTTACTACCTCTAGTTTTTATAAGAACTTTTCCATCATCATCATAAAAATTAATATCTCTAAATTCATAATGATATATTGAACCGTCTCTTCTGACTTTATAACCTATTATTCTAGGATACCCTTCCTCTGTTGTTACATATACATCTCTAAGAGTTCCTAAAACATCACCAAACTCATCGTATATTTTATTTCCTAATATATTTGTGTATAAAAACACTGTTAATTGTTTCATAATAATTGCCTCCTACTCATGCCTTAAGGAGTGCAACCTTTATTATAATTAATGATTAATATTAATAAACAGAGGTACTACTCCTAAAGACATGTTATTGAGTTTTGGATTCTCACTTAATTGAGGTCCACCCTCCATTTAAAAACACCACCTTTTTTTGTTAATTTAATAGTTCTTAGACGTGAAAAAAACGGCTTTGTATAACACAAAACCTTGATTTGTTTCAAATTATAAAAATTGTCTATATTTATATTATATATTATTAACCTTAAAAGGCAACAACTTTTATACTATTTCTCTATAATTACTTTATTTTAAATCCATTTAGAGACTTATTTATTAAAAGCATAAGTAAAATTTCATTAACTATACTATATGGGAATATCCAAATATTCATAGTTATTGCTAAATTCTCAATAATAGTTAAAAATACATAACATACTAAAAGTATTATATTTATTTTGTTAGAATTTTTCTTATCTATTAAAAGTACCCCTGTAAGTAATAATGCTCCAAGTAAAACTATAACTATTATATTTATAATTTTTTTATTATTAAGTTCCATAACATATCCAAAGTTTAAATCAACTTTAATTATTATTTTACTTAGTTTTATACAAATTAAATATAATATGCTAAGGACTGAAGCTATAATGTAATTTACATTAAAACTCATATTATCAAATCTAAAATTTATATAATATAAAATTATAACTATAACCGGAACAAATACATAATTCAAATTAGTAAAGTATTTAAAATAATATATTAACGAAGCATCTTTAATTATACACATAGAAATTAAAACTATTGTTCTTAAAATAACCGCTACAAGAGATAAAGTAAGTAATATTTTTATTTTTTTAGGTGCAGTACCTAATGTTTTATGTATTAAAAATAAAACAAAAAAAAGTATAGATAATAAAATAATATAATATATAAGGTTCATTTTCGTACACTCCTTAAAATCTATTTATTATCTATACTTATTAATAATTATATCTTATTATTCCTTAAGTCCTAGAACTTCTATTCCACCTTTTATACATTGTATTCTAAGTGGGAAATCTGGACCTTTTTCTCCATCTATATCAGTAACTAAATCTTCATTACATTCTATTAATACGTCATCTGTTTTAAAGTATACAACTTTATTTGAATCTAAATGATCTCCTCTTAATACCTTTAAAAATAATGGTACAAGCTCTATTACTGGGACTGCTTTAAATAGTATTAAATCAAGCATTCCATCTTGTGCATCTGCCTTTGTTGCTAAATTTAAGTTACCTGCTGTCTTACCATTAAAAACTAATAGCAAGTACATTTCTCCATCGTAATTGTATTGTTTTGATTTTATATTAATCTTAAGTTTTCTAAAGTTTGGTAATTCTTCTAAGCCTTTAATATAGTAAGCAAGTTTTCCTATTGCATTTTTAAGATGTACATCCGTCTTTTGTGATACGTCAGTAAATAAACCTGTGCTTGCAACATTTATAAAATACTTTTCATTTATTTTTCCTATATCAACCTTTTGTGGTTTTGAATTTATAATTCTTTCACAGGCTTTAGTTATATTTTGTGGCATTTCTATAAACTTTCCAAAATCATTTGCAGTTCCAACTGGCAATATTCCTATTGGAAGGTTTATTTTTCTCTTCATCATTGCATTTAGAACTGAATCTACAGTTCCGTCTCCCCCAGCTATAAGTATGTATGCATAACTATTATCAACACAATCTAATGCTTCTATTATGTCTCTTCCTCTTTCTATCATATAAGGAACTATTTGATATCCAGCATTTTGATGAATTTTTATTACATTATTAAGTTCATTTAAGATTGCGTTTTCACCAGAATATGGGTTATAAATAAAGCGCACTTTTTGCATTCTTATTACTCCTCCTAAATTGGTAACATTATTTCTATTATACCTTTGCTTTTTCTTATTGTCTATAAAATGCTATATCAATTTAATTATGAGATAGCTTATATAATTATACTTACTCACTTCTACTTTAATTCTTAAAACTCGTTTAAAAATTTCTTAAAGTCTTATTTTTCCCTTATATTATAATCATTTGTATGCTATAATTACTAATTGTAAGTTATTTATGATTTTTAGGAGTGGTTATATGAAAAAAAGTTGTATTCCTAATGTATTTACTTTTATTAATTTATCATGCGGGGTATTATCTTTATTATCAACATTAAACAATAATTTTCTTCTATCTGCTTTTCTAATATTATTAGCTGGATTAGTAGATAGATATGATGGAAGAGTTGCAAGATTCCTTCAAGTATCAAGCGATCTTGGAAAGGAACTAGATTCACTAGCTGATTTAGTTTCATTTGGAGTTGCACCTTCAATTTTAATATTTACCTTATTTAGCCTAAATGAATTTGGTCCTTTTGGATTATTTGGATATGCTATACTTTTAGCTTTCCCAATTTGTGGTGCATTTAGATTAGCTAGATATAATACTTCAGATTTTGATGGTGTATTCAGAGGAATACCTATAACAATTGCCGGTTGTTTTATGGCTTTATTTGCTCTTATAGTTACATATTTCTTTAAGGCTTCAGATATACCAGCTATAATACCAGCAATTTTAATGATTTTAGGATCTTACCTAATGGTAAGTAGTATTAAATTAAAAAAATTATAATGAATATTAGTTATTTAATGTCCTAGAATTTTAAAATTCTAGGACATTTTATTTTTTATCTGTTTTTCTTTCATCTTCTTCTACCTCTTCATCCCTTTTATTTAATCCGCTATTAAATCCACTATTATTAAAAAAATTAAGTTCATTATCTATTTCAGTTTGAATTACATCCGTTAACTCATTTTTTAGTTTCTTTTTCTCATAAGTTAATGATACAATTTCATTTTTAATCTTACTGTATTTTATGTAACAATGTTCATAGGCATCCATTATTTTAACAATTTCATCTATTAACTTTCCAACTTCATCTGCCCTATCTATTGCTTTTTCTACATCCTTTGTTCGTCTAATTGCTATAGTATTAATATCAGAAGCACTTGCTATTAATAATCTATAAGAGTCTACTAAGGTCTTTAAAAGACCACTCATTTTTACAAGTTCTGAGAAATGATCTTCTATAATTTTATTTTGCATATTTTCCTCCTAAATCTTAAAACTTGCTTAGTCTATAATACTCTAAATATTGATTTTTATTCCATATATTATTTACTAAAGAAAAAGTCTAAACGTATTAAATAATAAATACATTTAGACTATAATTAAAATTTTTTATTTTTCTGTACTTTCTTTTGCAAATTCATTATCAATAATTTCCCATCTAGCTTTATCACTAAGAAAACTTTTATTATCTTTTAAATATTTTTCTAAATAACTAGATTTATCATTAGCTTTCTTATTCATTAAATTATCTTCTCTATAATCATCAAGTTCAATAAAGTCATTTATACTATCATCAAAACTATTTAGAACATTTAAGAAGTACTCTTTATTATTTGGAAATCTACAATACATAAAAATTCCTCCTTAAATTATTAACCTTTTTTACAGTATGGCATAAAGTATTCTTGTTTAAATTTACATAAAGGACAGATCATTGGAGCCTCTAATCCTTCATGTATATATCCACAATTCATACATTGCCAATAAGTTACCGTATCAGATTTAAACATTCTATCAGTTCTTATTCTTTCAGCTAATGATAAAAATCTTACTTCATGACTTTCTTCAACTTCACGAAGCTCTTTAAAAAATGTAGCTATCTCTTTAAAGCCTTCTTCATTCGCTACCCTTTCAAATTCTTTATATATACTTTCATCTTCTTCTTTTTCACCCATTGCGGCTTCTATTAAATTTTCTTCTGTTGTTCCTACTTTCATTAAGTATCTTCTAAATACTTCTCTTGCATGGGCAAATTCATTTAATGCTGTTTCATCAAAAATTTCGCCTACCCATCTAAATCCTTCTTCTCTAGCTTTTTCAGCGTATAAATTATATTTATTTCTAGCTCTTGATTCTCCTGCGAATGCCTTATATAAATTTTTTTCTGTATTACTTCCTTTTAAATTCATTGAATTCCTCTTTGATTAAATTATTATCTATTTATAAAATATTCTTATTATCTTATTCTGTTACTATCAGAAATGGCCACCTTTCCGTTCTCACATATTAATGTGAAGGCTTCTCCACTTCTATCTTTAGTATTGAGCCTAACTCTATAACCCCAAAGTCTCCCTATATACCTTAAAGTCTCTTTAGCATATGACAGTTCAAGTTCCCTACCATCATAAACGTGCTCTAAAGTTAGAGTGTAGTCTCTTTTATTTAAATTTATAACTCTTATATGGGGGATATTTCCGATTCCAGATGTTTTAGCTAAATTATCCCTTATACTTTCAAAACCTTCTTCGTCTGCCACCTCTTCTATGACAAAATCAAAGCTTCTTTTCCCATATTGGAAAAGATTAAGTTCTTCACATAACTCTCTTGTAAGGTATCTTCTAATAAAAGAAGAATCCCTTTCAACTTCCCTAACTTCAAATATTTTTTCTCTTCCATATCTTTTTTCTAAGTCCATAAAAATTTTAAAACCAATATAATATGGATTAAGCCCACCCTCTATCGGAGAAACAACATCATTATGTCTTTTCAAAAACTCAAGATATAAACCTTCATCTAAGTTTAATTCCTTAAGTATTGTATAGTGGCAAAAACATGCCCATCCTTCGTTCATAGTCTTAGTTTCTATTTGTGGCATAAAATATTCTGTTTCTCTCTTTACTATCCTTAAAATATTTTTTTCCCACTCTTCTAGTTTTCCATGCTCTATTATAAATCCTACAACATCATCTCTAGGTTCTAATGGAATTTTATCAACCTCAGGTTCTTCTATTTCATTATCCATATCAAGAAAACTCCTATTTGATATTTTGTCTTTATAATCTTTTATTCTTCTAAGTCGTATTTCCTCATCACTAAGTTCTTTAACTCCAATACTTCTTCCTATGCTATATCTTATTGCATGTGCTGCATCTAGTACTTTTTCAACTTTTTCATAACCTATATTAGGATCATTTATATATCCTCTTATTATCTCAGCATCTAACTTAAACATCTCTAATGCTCTATCTGCATTTGTACCTTCTTTAAATAATCTATTGTTTTTAAAGAAATCATTATGACCATATACATGAGCCATAGTTAATATTTGTAGTAATAAAGTATTATCTTTCATAAGATACGCAAGGCACGGATTTGAGTTTATTACCATTTCATAAGGAAGACCTGTAAGGTTTAGAGAATATAATGTTTTATTTTTTTCATATGCTTTTCCATAGCTCCAATGAGGATATTTAGATGGCATTCCAACATATGCTTCATATCCAATCATTTCATTAAAGCCAATAACTTCAAATTCTTGAGGATAATAATCTAATCCTAATTTATTTGCCTCTTCTTCTATCCTCTCATTCCATACTTTTAAATCAGATAAATTATATTCCACTTAATTCTCCTCCTCCATTTCCTTACTAAGCATAATCTTTAAAGCTTCCCATAAATCTTTCTTTTCTTTTACTACTACAGGTATAAAATTTTCTTCATTTATTTCCTTTTTAAATCTATAGTACATTGTAGTTGAATAAGTGGATGGAAGTAATTCTGCATAGCCAAACATATTACTTATAGAACATAATTTTTTAACAGCTTCCATTGCTTTGTCATTATCTTCTGTCCAGTTATCCCCATCACTTGCGTATACAGGATAAATATTCCACATTTCTTTTGGATAATCTTTGCTTATTATATCTAGCGCCATATCAAGTCCACTTGATATATAAGTTCCTCCAGATTCTGCTTTATGGAAAAATTCATGCTCATTTACTCTTTTAGCTGTAGTTGTATGAGATACAAATTCAAAAGCTATATTGTTATATTTTCTTCTTAAAAATTTTGATAATACAAAAAAGAAAGATCTAGCTAAATATTTTTTAGTACTATCCATTGAGCCTGATACATCCATTATAAAAATCATTACAGCATTACTTTCTCTTTTTGGTTTTTGTTTTATCCTATAATATCTCAGGTCCTCTTCTCTAAAAGGAAATCTTGCATCTTCTAAAAGCTCTTCATTTTTCTCCATTAAAGCTCTTTTCTTTCCTTGTTTTCTAGCTATTTTAGACATTACAGTTTTCTTTTTAGCAAGTCTCGGTCTTATACCGTATCTTTGATATCCGTCTCTTCTTCCTGAACTTTCCGTTATAATTTCTGAATATTTTTTTCTATCTAAATTTGGAAGATCTAAATCTTCAACTATATAATCTAACAGTTCTTCTAATGTTATTTCAGTATCATAAATTTCGTCACCTTCTATATTTCCTGCACCCTTACCATTTTTACCTTGTCCAACTTTCCCCGTACCAAGCTTATCTCCACGTTTTTCATTCCCAGTACCAGTTGCAACTCCCTTTGAATTTCTACCATAAACAAACTGATATTCTTTTATACCTTTTATAGGAATTTTAAATTTTTTATTTTTACTTTCTCCAATAATGCTCTCTTCTGATAAAATATCTCCTAAATTTTCTTTTATGGATTTCTCTACTAATTGTCTATGCCTTCTTCTATCTTCAATTGATCTATCATGGTCTATTGGATTTATTGTATTGTCTCTAAAGATTGCCATAATTTTTATTAATCCTTCCAAAGATTATTGGCTGCATACTTTAAGATTACATCACAACAATGTAGACAATAACCATTCTTTTGCATTTCTTCTACCATAGCATTATATTTTTCAGTTTGTTCTTTATCTCTTACTCTTGATTTAGTAATTATTCTTGAAAGATCCTTAACTGATGCCATAAGTTTCTTTTCAATAGCTTCTTTTAAAGGCTCATATGATGTATAATCTATCATTCCACCATTTCTAACTAAATAGAACATATAAGATGTAACATCAGCTCTAAAGCCTTTAGATGATGATTCAGAAACCCCTATTTGCTCCTCTATACTTCTCATGAATTCTTCATCAGGATTTAATTCTTCTCCAGTTGAAGTATCTTTAATTTTACTCTTATTTACAAAAGCTTCTGCATTATCTATATAATTATTAAATAAGCTTTCAGCTTGTTCTCTAAATGAATGTATAAATGCTTTTGTTATTTCTTTTTCTAAAATCTTATTATATTCTTTTCTTATTGTATCTTGTATAAATCCTAGATATCTCTTCTTATCGTCAGCTCCTATATCTAGTTCTTTAACTGATTTAATTATGCTTTCCATTATACTAAGCGGATTTATACAATTATATTCTGAATTTGAAAGTGCATTATCAATAGCTTTAATTATAAATCTTGTTGATATTCCTTTCATTCCTTCATAAGAACCTGCCTCTTCACGAAGTTCTGATATATCAATTCTCTTAGTAGATCCTTTTTCAACTATTTCTTCACCATTATAAATTTTTAGCTTTGTTATAGGGTCAACTTTATTTGATGGCATAAGTCTTGAAAGTATTGCAAACATTGCAGCAATATCAATTGTATGAGGTGCTATGTGTGCATTGAAACTGCTCTTTTTAAGTATTTTCTCATAAATTTTCTTTTCTTCATCAAGTTCTAAACAATATGGAACTTCTATTTTAACTATTCTATCTAATATAGCTTCATTAGTATGGTCTGCCTTAAACTTATTCCATTCAGCTTCATTTGAGTGTGCAACAATTACTCCATCAAAATAAATCATTGAACCTTTTCCTGGTGATGGAATTGATTTTTCTTGAGTTGCTGTAATTATTGTATGAAGATATTCAACATCATTTTTAAATACTTCAATAAATTCAACCATACCTCTATTACCAACATTAAATGCACCATTTAATGAGAATATTCTTGGGTCATCTTCTGGATACATATCCATCTTTGAAATATCTATTGATCCAGTAAGAATTGAAGTATCTTGGTTATTTGGATCAACAGGTGGTACTACACCAATACCTTTTCTTGATCTAATTGAAAAACTCTTTTTAGTTACAGGCATATCTTCATATTTACCCTTGTATTCATTCACAAGTCTATATCTACATACTGGGCAAAGATCTCCTTCTATTTTAACTCCTAAAAGTTCTTCAAACTTTGGTCTTAAATGTTTTGGAATTAAATGAAGCGGTTCTTCATGCATAGGACATCCATCTATACTATAAATTGATTCACAAGATTCTAGTGCTTTTTTTAGTGATTCAACTAAAGAAGATTTACCTGCACCAACTGGACCTACTAAATAAAGTACCTGTCTTGCTTCCTCACCTTTCATTGCTGCAGAGTGAAAATAATTCACTAATTTCATTAATACCTTATCAATACCAAAAAAATCATCTTTAAAAAATCCATATTTTCTTATAACTTCATTTCCATATATTCTTTTTATTTTATGATTCTCTTCTCCTTTTAAAGTTTCAACTCCCATACTTTTGATTATGTCATAAAGTCTCTTATGAGATAACTTAGCAATATCAGGGTTTTTCTTAACTAGTTCTAGGTAGTCTAGGAATGTTCCATTAAATCTTTCCTTTTCTCTATTTTCTCTATCGCTTTGAATAAATTCCTTAAAATCCATATACTAATCCCTCCCTTTATTTAAAATATATTCACTACGTTTAGTAATCTATGACAAAAAAAAGGAATTAGAAACTTTTAATTTCTAATTCAAATTAAATCTATATATATTTTTCTTTTAAGTTATATTTATATAAAAATCATCTATATTCCTTCGCTATTTAATTGCTATTATTTTTTTCATACCCCACCTTAATTTGAATTATTTGTAAATTATATTATATATTTTAGCATTTTTCCCATAAAAATAATATATAATTTAAATATTCATAAAATTATATTATTTTAACCATTTTGTTGTTTAAAAATTCTAATTAAAATGATAATATAGTAACTGTTATAATTAATAATCAATATAATAATATGTCTTTATATTGAATCGATAGGTGGAGAGAGTTGTTATTATGAAAAAGGACATTATAAAAAAATTTACTAACAATAAGATTCTTCTTGGTATCACAGGATTTATAGTTACTCTTGTAGTAATTTATTTATGTGTATCAATGTACTTCATTAACCATTTCTACTTCAAAACAAAAATAAACGGTGTTAATGCATCTTGCAAAACTGTTGCTGAAGTTGAAGAGGAATTATCTCATGGCGCTGACTCTTATTCATTAGAACTTATAGGTCGTAATGATATAGACGCTAAAATAACAGCATCTGATATTGACCTTAAGTATAGTCCAAATGGAAAAATTGAAGAGTTAAAGGATTGCCAAAATCCTTTTGGATGGATTATTTCAATATTCAAAAAAGAAAGTTATGAAGTACCGGGTGTTATTTCCTACAACAAAGATAAATTAAAAAAATCTTTTAATAATTTACCTTATTTCGATAAAGCTAATATAGTTAAACCTAAAAATGCAAGCTTTAAATATACTAATGACGGTTACGAAATTGTTCCTGAGGTTTATGGAAATAAAGTAAAAACTTCACTTTTATATGACAATGTTGTTAACGCAATAGTAAACAGAGAGCCTAGCTTAGATTTAGATGCTATAGACTGCTATGAAAATCCAACATTTACATCTAAATCCCAAGAAGTTTTAGACGCTAAAAATTTATTGGACAAATATGTTTCAGCTAATATAACTTATAAAATTGGTGATAATACAGTAGTTGTAGATGGATCATTAATCCACAATTGGCTTAATGTAAGTAAGGATATGAACGTTACAATAAGTGATTCTAAAGTTTATAACTTTGTGCTTTCATTAGCTAACAAATACAATACTGTTGGTAAGACAAGAGAGTTTAACTCTTCAACAGGTAAAGTCGTAAAAGTATCTGGAGGTTCTTACGGATGGAAAATTAATGTTTCAGAAGAAACAAATAGTTTAATCAGTTTAATAAAAGAAGGGACAACCACTACAAGAACACCTATATATTCCCAAAAGGCTAAAGTTATGGGACCTTCTGATATAGGTGATACTTATGTTGAAATTGATTTATCAAAGCAACATTTATGGTTCTATAAAGACGGTTCTCTTGTTACTGAAGGTGATGTAGTTACAGGAAATATAAGCAAGAAAACTGATACCCCACCTGGAGTTTACTTCCTTAATTACAAGGAAAAGAATGCAACTCTAAAAGGTGAAGATTATAGTACACCAGTCGATTTCTGGATGCCATTTAACGGTGGTATAGGTCTTCATGATGCAAAATGGAGAAATAAATTTGGTGGAGATATTTATAAAACTAGTGGTTCTCATGGATGCGTAAACTGTCCACCTGAACTTGCCAAAACAATATTTGAAAATATCGAAGCTGGAACTCCAGTAGTTTGTTATTTCGAAGAAAGTCAAAAAGAATCAAAGTAGTTCTCTACTTTGATTCTTTTTTAATTTTTATCCATATCTCTTATTAATTCTAATATTTCATCTCCGTATTTTTGAAGTTTCTTCTCTCCCATTCCTCTTATATTCATAAGACTTTCTGTGTCGTAAGGTTTTATATTAGAAATATCTATTAGTGTTCTATCTGAGAAAATTATATATGGTCTTATATTTTCTTTTATTGCTTTAATCTTTCTCCAAGATTTTAAAGCATTATATATATCTTTATTTATAACTTCATCTTCAATTTTCTTAAGCTTCATAAAAACTTTTTCTTCAGATTTTAAAACCTTTATTGATCTATTATTTAAAATTAGCATAGAATATGTTCCTGGCTTTAAATCTATATATTTTAATTCTAAAAGATTTTTTATTATACTTTTTATAAAGTTTGAACTATATTCTTTCATAAGACCGTACGTTGTAATTTTATCTAATTCATAATTAATAACCTTTGGTCCTTTTATTCCTCTTAAAATATCAATTAATACAGATATTCCAAATCTCTCTCTAGTTCTAAATATAGTTGATAATATTATTTGAGCTTCACGAGTAAAATCTTTTATATCATCACTATTTAAGCAGTTAGAACAATTATTACAAAAATCTGTTACGTATTTATTTCCAAAATAATTTAATAAATAATTTCTATAACAATCTTTACTTTCTGCATATTCAACCATTTCTTGAAGTTTTCTAAGTGCTATTTCTCTTCTGTTTATACCACTACTTTTATTTATTAAAAATTCAACTCTCCTTATATCATCTCTTGAATAGAATAAATAGCAATCACACTTTTCACCATCTCTTCCTCCTCTACCTATCTCTTGATAATAAGTTTCTAAATTTTTAGGAATTGATGCGTGAACTATAAATCTAACATTCGATTTATCTATTCCCATTCCAAAAGCATTTGTTGCAATCATTACATTTTTTCTTTCAAATAAAAAATCTTCTTGTGATTTTTCCTTATCCTCTTCTCCCATTCCTGCATGATATTTAAGAACACTATACCCTATATCAGCTAATCTATTATATATTATGTCTACTTCTTTTCTTGATGTACAATAAACTATTCCTGATTCATCTTCATGACTTCTTATAATAGTTTTTAACTCTTCTTCTTTATCTACTTCTTTTAAAATATTTATATTTAAATTACTTCTGTTTATATCTCCTAAATATTTATATGGATTATTAAGTCCTAAAAGTTTAATTGCATCCTCTCTTACTTCTTTAGTTGCTGTTGCTGTAAATGCAGATATAACTGGTCTATTTCTTAAACTCTCATAAAAAGGTTTTATATATCTATAGCTTTTTCTAAAATCATGTCCCCATTCAGATACACAATGAGCTTCATCTATAGCAATATGACATATATTTAAATCCTTAATTATATTTTTAAAATAATTAGATTCAAGTCTTTCTGGTGATATATATATTATCTTATAAAGTCCAAGTGATGCATCTTTTAGAATCTCTTTTATTTCTTCACTTTTTAACGAACTATTTATGTATATACCATTAATACCACTTTCTTTTAAACTATCTACCTGATCTTTCATAAGGGAAATAAGTGGTGATATAACTAATGTTATTCCCTCAAAAATTATTGATGGAATTTGATAACATATAGACTTCCCACCTCCAGTTGGCATTAATATAAAGGAATCTATCTTATTTAAAATTTTATTTATTATCTCTAACTGGCCTTCTCTAAAACTATCGTACCCATAAAACTTTTTTAATGCATAATATGCTCTTTGAGTATTATTCATAAGCCCTACCCTCTCTCTTTTCTTATACTTATAATATAATTAACTTTCTATTATGAGTAAAGCTTATTATATTAATTTATTAAATAAAGGAAGCGACCTATGAATCGCTTCCTTTAAATATTGGCTTACATAAAATATATATACTATGAATTATTATTATAAATCCAAAATACGTAAACCATAAACTTAAATTATATTTATGCCACATTACAGTTTCAAGAAGTCTTACATCTGAATCTAGAGGTGCCCAGTCACTTACTTTAAGTGTTAGTATTTCTGGAGTTTTATTTCCTTTAACAAATTCTCCTTTTATAAAAAATCTTCGTTTCTCAGACTTTCTTATTCTATAGTTTGATATTTCCTTATAAGGAGTTTTTCCAATTATCTTTATTTCAGAAACATTTATATTGTTTAAATCATTCATACTAGCATATCTTTTTATATAGCCTGATCCTTTAACAATTACTAATGTATCAACACTTTCATCATATTCAACTTCTAAATTTATTTTATCCTCATCAAATAAACAAGGATCATATTGTTTTTTATATGGTAATGATGGAACAGTTATCATAATAATTAATATAATTATATTAAAAATAAGTCTTTTCACTACCATTACTCCTTTACTAATAAAAATTTATTTTTTTACTCTTTATATATTTATATAAGTAAAGTTGTAATTTTATTAACTTATTTTAAATTATTACAATATATTTCTATAGCTTCACTTAAAAATTCACTAAGTCCTTCTTTTGTTTTATCTATATTTTTAGTAAATCTCTCATCTTGTACATACATTTCTCCAAGTCCTCTAAATATTTCTACAGTACAATTATAAAAATTATTACTTATAAAGTTTCTCCATTTACCTACTAATTCTTGAACTTCTAAACTTTCTGGTCCTTTATCCATATTTTCTGAAATGGCTTTAAATATACCTTCCATATCACCATAAACACTTTTCCAATCATCTTTTGTATATTTTGATGTTTTTAAAATACTTTCTTTATACGCATCACTATTTCCGTACTTTTCTTTTACTTCCTTCTCATACTTTCTTTTATGATTTTCTATTTCAGTCATATCAAATCCATTAAACATTTCTTTTTTACTCATTATTTTCTCTCCTCCTATATCCATTAATGTCTTATTTATTGTATCTATTATGCACTCTATTCTCTTTTTTTCCTTTAAAAGTAACTCTCTTTGATTTTCTAGTGCATGCTTTCTATCAAAATCTTCACTTTCTAATATTTCTTTTATATCTTTTAAAGAAAAGTTAAGTTCCCTAAAAAATAATATTTGTTGAAGTTTCTCTAAATCTTTATCGTTATATATTCTATAACCTGCTTCTGTAATAAAACTTGGCTTTAAGAGTCCTATTTCATCATAATAATGAAGAGTTCTAACACTTACTTTTGCGATTTCCTTAATATCTTTAACTGTATACTCCAAAATACATTTCCTCCTTCCCTCTATTTCTACCTTTATGTTAAGCTATTACGTAACGTTATAGTCAATAATTATTTTTTATTTATTTCTATTTTAAGCTAATATTTATAAGTGAATATAATAAAAGTGGACAGTTATTAACTGTCCACTTTTATCTTTAATTTTATAATTTTAACATTATTCGTTAAACTAAAATTTATAAATAAGAATTAAATGTTTCATTATTAATTATTTACTAAATCACTCGCTAATGATTGATTAAAGTAATGTGGTTTAAATTCTGTAATTTTATAATCTTGTATTCCATGAGCTTTTAATGGCTCATTAGATAAATATTCATCTATTTCTTTAATTGATTCTGCTACCATAACAAATAATCCACCGCTCATATCCTCTTTAAGAGCAGACATTAATATTAATCCTTTATTCATTGCTTTTTGAGAATAAGCCATATGTTTTTTCATAATATTATCATTAATTAAATCTGGATTTTTTATTATCCCTTCAATCATAAAATATCTCATTTTTCCCTCTCCTTAAACTTCATATTATAACTAAAGTTTATATATATCCTTAAATTTTATCTTTAGTTTAAATAATTATATTTCTTAATTTATTATACCATATTTTATATTTTTAACTAAAAGAGCAATGTATTTAACAATATTTTGAATATATTCCACCCAATTATGTAAATACTAACTATAGGGATATTATAAAATTTCTTTAGGAGGTATCTATATGAAATTTAAAAATTTAATTATAGTACTTTTGATTGTTTTTGTATCTTCTATTTTAGGAATATATTTTTTTAAAGATAAATTTAGAAATGAAGATGATTTAGTTAAGAATGTTAATCCAGCTGATATTACATACCTTACACCATCAGAAATTGAAGCTAACTTAGATTCTCATGACCCTGATTACTATAATAACAATATTATTCAAGTTATTGGTGAAGTTAAATCTATATCAGTAGATTCTAATAGTGCTGTTTTAAAATCAGAGAATAATGATATAGAAGTAATTTTCCAAAAAGGTGAGGACTTATCTAAGATTAAAGATGGTTCCTTTATTTCAGTGAGAGGAGTTGCAAAGCCACCACTATCAAAATCTTTTATATTAAGAATTACATCTTCAATTATTACAGTCAAATAATAAAAATATAAGGGATATTTCATTAATGAAATATCCCTTATATTTTTATCTAACTGGTCTATCAAGTGGTATGCTTTTATGATCTTCAATTGATTTAACATTGAAGTTTGATCTATATTCAGTTTCTGCCCAGAATATATTATCAGCTACTAACGCTTCTTTGTTTAATTCCACACCATCTAAAATTATTTCTTTAAACTTATGATATCCTGCTCTATCAATTAAATGTCCACCATGTAAATATTCTGGCTTATAATCTAATGCCCATGCAGAGAATTTTTGCCAATTTCCAAATATACCAAGAACAACTTCTTCTGTTGCAAAGTTAATAAATGTCTTACCCATTCTTGGAGTTTGTTTTCCTGTTCTTCCTCCAATAACTATTCTATAATATTTTTCTGGTTTTCTAGTCCATGCACTTGCTGGGCAAGCAAGAACACATTCTCCACATCCCACACAACAACAAAGATCTTTATCAACTAATCCTTTATTATTTAAGCTAAGAACTCTAGTTGCATGATGCTTACATGCTCTAACACAAGCTCCACATCCAATACATCTTTCTGGATGATACTCCATTCTAGCTTGTCCTATAACACCAAAGTCTTGGAAATGTCCCTTACCACAATCATTAGGACATCCTGAAACTGAAACTTTTATATGATAGTGAGATGGGAATACTAATTTTTCAATCTTATCAGCTAACTTCTTTGTATTTACATTACCTTTTATACAATGTGAATTACCAATACAAGCCATTACATTTCTAGCTCCGATTGTAGGATATCCATTATCATCTACTTCCATATCACAATGACATCCGTCAACTTCCACAGTCTTTATATATTTTTTTATAAATGCATTAACACTATCTATATCTTCATATTTAATTCCTGGTATATTAAATGTTTGTCTCATACCAACATGGAATGAACCATTCCCCCAAGTTTCCGCTATTTCTTGAACTGTGCTTAAGTATTTAGCATTTACTAATCCACCCGGAATACGCATTTGAAGCATAAATTCTCCCGGTACTTTTGATTGACGATAGCAATTAAGTCTTACTTTCTTAATATCTATATCATGATTCATTTATAACACCCCTTAATCTAATAATGTTTTTGCTTTAGTATAATTAAATACTGGTCCTTCAAGACATACATATGTTTCATCAATTCTACAGTGTCCACATTTACCAACTGCACATGACATTTTTCTTTCAAAAGAAACCCATATCTTTTCTTCTTTTACACCAAGTTTTAAAAATTCTAATGCTGTAAAATGCATCATTATAGGTGGTCCAACTATTACAACTTCATAATTATCACCAAATTCCTTTATTGGTAACTTATCTAAATGTTTTGTAACCATTCCTTGGCTCCAACCCTCTTTTTCTCCTTTATCTAGAGTGTATATAGTATTAAATTTTTCTTTCCATTTTTCTAATTCATTTTTAAATAATATTCCATCTTCATCTTTAAATCCAATTACTAAGTTTAAACTCTTAACATAATCTTCATCATCATAAAATTTATTTATCATACTTCTAACAGGTGCTACTCCAGTTCCACCAGCTACTATAATAATATTTTTATCCTTAAATTTATCAACTGGCCATCCAATTCCGTATGAACCTCTTAAGAATATTGTATCTCCAGCTTCTAATTTAAATATTTCATCAGTTACTTTTCCAACAGAACGGATTGTAAAATCTAAATATCCATCACCAAATCCACTTACTGATATAGGAGCTTCTCCAACCTTTGGAATTGATAGTTGTAAAAATTGACCGTGCTTAACCTTAATATCGGTCTTTACTCTAAATGTATATTCTAATTTACTTTCTTTTGTAACACTTATAATTTCACAAGCTTTTGGTGTTAATATATTTTCCATTTACATCTCCTCCATTATTTCTTCTACTGCTTTTGTAACTTTATTTATAGTTGCTGTAAATGAAATAGCCTCAGGACATCTATCTGTACATCTTCCACAACCAACACACATATTTTCTCCAAATTTTTCTTTATAATCATGTATCTTATGAAGAACTTTATATCTCATTCTTTCAGCTACTGTATTTCTAAAGCCATGTCCTCCTGCCATTTCATCAAAACCTTCAATTTGACAAGAAGCTTGTACCCTTTTTCTTTCTCCAACTTTTCCATTTTCATCATAAACAATATCTCTTGTTGTATAGCATGTGCAAGTGCTGCATGCAACAGTACAACTTCCACAACCTATACATCTCTTATTGTACTCATCCCACATAGGATGCTTTTTTAGCTTTTCTAATACTTCAATGCTTTCTATATTAGGAAGATTAACTTCAGCCTTATTTTTCTTTATAAATTCAAGATTAAATTCAGTTTCTTCTTCACCTTTAAAATAGTTTTCAAACTCTTTATCGTTTACATTTAGTAATAAACCATCTTCTAAGAATCTTACAGCTAAACTATAATTATCTGTTTCATTTGTTCCCATTGTTGTACAGAAACATGTATCCCATCCTTCAGTACATTCCATACAAATGAATTTCACTCTATCTCTCATTCTTTTGTAGAACTTATCTTCAAAGTTTCCATTTTCTAAATAAATTTTGTCTTGTCTTTTTTGAGCATTTATATCACAAGGTCTTGCGAATATTAAGATTTTCTTATTATGAATAGGCTTACTTTCTCTGAATTCATCTTCAGTGAAGTAATATAGTGTTTGATTTATAGGTGTAATTATTTCTTTAGCTGGATATGTAGATTTTTCTTTATAAACTATTTCATCTACAGTTTTTATTTCACCATACTTAATTATGTCTGTGTCTGAGTATCGTCCTTGTTTGCTAAATCTTTTTGGTGCATAAATTTTGTATTCTTTTCTTAACTCTTCTAAAAGCTTGTTTGCTTTTTCAAATTCTAATTTATATCCCATTTAAACTCCTCCTATATTTCTTGAAATTTACTAAGATTACAATTTGATGATACTCCTCTATTGCATATAAGGCAAATCCCTATTTTTTATATAAATATAAGTAAATACTTATATATAATTCAATAACATATCAGTTTTTAAAATTAAATGATAATAATTTAACAATTTTTCAGTTTTAATACTTATTTTTTATATTGTTCATCTATAATGTAATATTTTTAATGCATTGTAAATTTTTTATGTATTTATTTTAATCTATCTTTCTAGGCATTTAATTAAATAAACTGTACATATATCTATGTACAGTTTATTTATCAGTTTAACAATGTGGATTTTTTTCTTTTTTAGCTTGTAAAAATAGCGTTACATTTTTAAATATATTTTTTTTATCTACTACTGTTGCAAAAACATCTTCAATACAAATATCTACACAATATTTATCAAGTTCTATATTTGCATCTTCGTCAATTACTATATGAACACAAAATGGAATTTCAAAATTTGCAGCATGAACTGTTTGTGCTCTGTTATTAGCTGTATACACAATAGTCTGGCATAAGCTTCCATCTACTAATAGCTTTCTACCAGTTAATATCGTTCCTTCTTTACTTGGAATAAACTCACCCTTATCATTTTTAGGAGACTTAGGTGTTTTTATTATTCTTACTGAGTTAACTTTAGCTGATATATATATTTTATCTATCTCTTCTATAGTTGGTTTACATTCAGGAATAGTTAGTATTTCTGGAATAGTTATCTGAACCCAAGATTTCTTTGGTTCTATCTTTTTACCATCATTAATCTTTTTAACATCACAAAGTCCTATTACTTTATAATTTTGCTCTAAAGAACAATTACAACTCATATTTCCACCCTCTTTTCCTTAGATTATTTTTCGCACTTTATTGGAATTGCTTTAAAGAATATAGTGCTATTTTTAAATATTTGTCTATCATTTAATATACATGCAAAAATGTCTTCAATACATGAAACTATCTTAAACTTATCAGTAAGTTCAACTCCCTTTGGAGCAACGATATAAGCTGATACTGGGACTTTAAAATGTTCTGCATGAACTGAATTACAGTTAGATTTAGAAACATACGTTATTCTTTGTTCTAATACTGCTTCTATTACTATCTTTTTACCTGTTAAATTTAAATTTTCTAAATTCGCTCCTTCTGATATTGGAGTATTAATAACTTTTTGGCATAATATTTTTAGTTCAGAGTTAACAGATAGTATTTGTTTAATATCTGGCTTCATAAAAGAAATATTTAAAACTTCTGGTACAGATATTTCAGTCCATAACTTTGGATATGAAGTAGGACATTTATCATTTTTAGCTTTTAAAAGATCTTTTATTTTCTCTTCAGAGCAAACCCCTGAAATTACAGGTTTATTATTTTCAATACAATCTTTACATTCTTTTTTATCATCTAAATTATTTTTGTTACAATCAATTCCAGAATCTGATAAGAACTTCTTATCACATGACATTGCACTTTTATTTGCCTTCAATGCAAATGTTACTGTTAATTTTACTGTTCTATCACATATTGATTTAATACATATATCTTCAATACATGATGATACTATAAAGTTATTATTTAACGGATCTTCTTCTTTGCACTTGTTAGGTAATACTATAAATGCTGAAAATGGAACTTTTCCATGGAAACTATGGACGCTCTGATCCTTTTTATTTGATACATATGAAATAGTCAAGCATACAAGTCCTTCTATTATTAACTTCCTACCTGTAGCTATTTTTCCTTCATAATTATAAATATCTACACCTTCAACCCCTGGAGTTGCTATAACTTTTTTATTTATTATTTCAATTTTTGCATTAACAGAGTCTATCTCTTCTATTTCTGGTTTTTTTAATGGAACATGTATAGATCCAGAAACATCTTCTTCTGTCCACAGTCCATTACCTATATCAAAATCTTTTGGATTACATAATCCAGAGAAAAATATACTTTCTTTTCTTATACATTCATCTTTACACTTTTCTTCTCTTTTGCAATCACAGTCATCTTTATCATTATTAATTGATTCGTAGTTTTCGTTTATTATTTCCTTCATTATCTATCCTCCTAATGTTACATTCCCATTGCAAAATATAGTTATTCTTCATAAAATTTAATCTCTCATTTTATATTATGATTTTTATAAATTTTGTTTCATATTTTGTTTTTTATTGTCTAATATTAATATTTTTTCATACTATAATATAAAAACAATATAAAGGAGATCTTTTTATGAGTAAAAATTTCTTTAAATGTATCGCTCTTTCTAATATAGATACTTTAACTATAGGAGCTTGTAACTCCAACAATTACATTGAAAAAATAATAGATACATTTGTAAAAATTAAACTTTCTTCAGTTAAAGTGGTGGAAGGACATAATAATGATTTCATATATATAACTGGTCATAAAATAATAAAACTTCATTATATAACAAATGATTCAGATGGTATTGTTAAATCTACTACTTTCCTAGAACCATTCACTACTCATGTTTCTATTGATAATTACATCGATAAACCATATGTATGTGATTATTATGCTAAGTTGCTTTCAAAAGATTATAAAATACTATGTGATGATTCATTATTTTTCTCAACCTTCTTTGAAATATATATAAAATTTAATGAGGAAGATTATTCCGAAGAAATTTATTCTGAAGATGATTCTTATGATGAATTGGATTATGAAAGTTAACATTTAACATTATTATTTATGAAATATTTAAGGGATGTATTTTCAAGTAATGAAAATACATCCCTTATATCTCTTTATTACTAATATATTTTAAATTATCTACATTTGTCTTTTTATATTGTTTATTTCACAAGTTAGAATATCAATCTTCTCAAGCATACTATTAATACATATTTTCATAGATTCTATATCTTTATCTGTGTCATTTGATTGGTTTCTAGATGATCTACTACTAGTATTTGATCTACTAGCAGGTGTAATTCCATCTTGTCCTTCATTAGTGTCCGCTTGATCAGCCGCCCCTTTAGTACAATAAGGATTTCCTATGTTTTTATTTCTAACATCATAATATTTTCCTGGGCCACCTTGAAAATATTGTTGTTGTGAATTATATGTTAATATTATTTGTCCTAATAACTCAAACCAATTTCCTATTGCATTTTGAACATTAAATGGTAGATTGCTTGCAAGAACATGTCCTACTAATTCTGCTGTAAGAGGAAATATATGAGGATTTAAATCTTGAAAACCACCTTTTATATCCTCGCAACCTTCTTCAGTGCTATTCTCATTTCCAAAATTAAATGAAGCACTAAAGTTTTTTAAAAATTCTTCAAAATCATCATATTCATTAGAACTCATCTTTTCTCCTTGAAGAATTGTTTCATTATATTACTATTCAACTTAGTTAATGCTTGTTACTCTAATATTTCATTAAACTTTCTTACTTCTTTTTCTATATCATTAGAATTTAGAATAGCAGTTATAACAGCTACTCCATCTAAAACTTCCTTAAATTCATTTGTTATATTTGATGTATTTATTCCCCCAATACCATAAATAAATAGCGGAATATTTTCTTTTATTTCTTTTAAATCTTCTATACTTATAACACTTGTATCCTTTGTACTTGTACTATAAATAGCTCCACATCCTAAATAATCAGCGCCGTCTTCTAAAGCTTTTTTACTTTCTTCTAAAGTTTTAGTTGATACTCCAATTATTTTATTCTTTCCAAGGAGTTTTCTTGCAACAGCGCAATCCATATCATCTTGTCCTAAATGCACTCCATGAGCATCAACTGCAAGTGCTACATCAACTCTATCATTTACTAAAAATGTTGCATCATACTTTTTGCATAAATTAAGTAGTCTTAACGCTCTATCACACATAATCTTTGTATCTACATTTTTATCTCTATATTGAATAAGTTTAACACCGGACTTTAATGCTTTTTCCACCTTTTCTATAAGTTCTTCAAATGGCAATCTATAATCTGTAACTAAATATACTTTTTTATCATTAAAATTCTTCATAAATTATCTTTCCTCTTTCTATTATCTCTTCATCTTTAATACATGAAATCTTATCAAGGGTTTTATGTTTGAATACTAAAATCCCTTCGCCTTCATTATTTTCCATTGCAATTTCTCCGGAAATATTCATAGTTAAAAGTGCTTTTGCTGCTCCAAAAATTAAATTATCCCCAAGATTTTTTCCACACTCAACAGATAACATTCCACCAAGCATACATCCAGTACCAGTTACTAATGCAAGGTTTGAAACTCCGTTATTTATTCTTATTTCTCTTTTTCCATCAGTTATATAATCTTCTTTTCCAGTTACAACTATTAAGCAATTATTTTCATTAGAATATTTTCTTAAATTTCTTCTAAGTTCATCTGTATATTCACCATCATCTAAAGAATCTATTCCAATAAAATCGCTTTTAAGACCTATAATATTTTTTATTTCAGTTAGATTACCTTTAATTAAAGTAACTCCTATATTTAAAATATTTTTTATTAGCTCTTTTCTTAAGTTTGTTACATGTACTCCAACTGGATCTAATACTACAGGAATATTATTTTCTTTAGCTACATTAGTTCCAACTATCATGCTTTCTTCTTTCTTATATCCCATTGTTCCTATATTTACATGTAGACAATTAGATATACTTGTACCTTCTTTTATTTCTCTTATGTCATCAATCATCATTGGTTTTCCACCATATGAAAGTATAGTTTGTGCCACATCATTCATAGTTACATTATTAGTTATTGAATCAACTAACGGATCCTTTACTTTTCCCATACTCGCTCTTTCTAAAATTTCTCTTATATCCAAAGTTTCCATCCCCCTAAATTATAATTATTCTATATTAGCTAATTTATATAATTCATAAAAATGATTAGTTGGTCCTACCCCATTACCAAGTTCTATACCATGTTCAATGGCTACTGTTACGTATCTCTTTCCTTCTTTAACAGCATCCTTTATATTCATACCTTTGGCAAGATTTGCAGCTATAGCTGATGATAATGTACATCCTGTTCCATGAGTATTTTTATTATCTATTCTTTCTTGTTTATAATAAATAAAATTCTCTCCATCATATAAAAGGTCTGTTGCATCATCTTCTAAATGTCCACCTTTAACTAATATATACTTTGGTCCAAGTTCCTTTAATTTTACTGCCGCCTCTTTCATTTCATCTAATGTTTTAATACTTACTCCAAGTATTTCCTCTGCTTCTGGAAGATTTGGTGTTATTAATGTTGCTATAGGAAATAGTTCCTTTATTAATGTTTCTTTTGCATTATCTGATAAAAGCTTAAACCCACTTTTTGATACCATAACTGGATCTAATACTATTTGTGGAATATCACTTATTTCTTTTAATGCTTGTCCTATTGCTTTAATTGATTCTATTTTTGAAACCATACCTATCTTTATTGCATCTACTCTAATATCATCAAATATAACTCTTATTTGATCTCTTATCATATCCTCATTTATATCTTGAATTCCAAAAACTCCTTGTGTATTCTGTGCTGTAATTGCAGTAATTACACTCATTCCAAATACTCCATTTGCTGAAAAACTTTTTAAATCTGCTTGAATTCCAGCTCCTCCTGAACAATCTGATCCTGCAATTGTTAATGCTCTAAACATAATTATCATCCTCTCAATTAATTAATTTTTTATCTTCTATTAATGTTTTCTCATAAATTCCAAGTGTCTTTTTAATAATTGGTATACTTATAAGCATATAGGCACAAATTGCTCCAACAATACAACTTGATGAAAATGGGACTATATATAAAAATAATGACCCTTCTTTCCCAAGAAATAATGAAGCTACTGGATATGCAAGCATTGCACCAATTATTCCAGTACCTATAACTTCACCAATTACAGCTACAAAAGTATTCTTAAACTTCTTATAAAGTAAGCCTGCAAGTAATGCCCCAATCATACTTCCTGGAAATGCAAGCAAACTTCCTGTACCTAAAATATTTCTAATAAGTGATGCTATAAATGCATTCAATATAGAAAATACAGGTCCTAGTGTTACTGCTGAAACTACATTTATGAAATGTTGAATTGGTGAAATTCTAGCTCCTAAAACTGGTATAGAAAATGTACCAAATACGGTTGCTACCGCTATCAATAAGCCACTTAATGCTAACTTATAAGTTAGATTTTCTTTCCTCACAATAAATTCTCCCCCTTTTTAAGTATTAAAAAAAGAGCATAACCTAATTGCGTAAGGTTACACTCTATCCATCAATATATTTATTCATAAACAAAAGGCATCCCTACGATGGTACTAACCATATCAGGTAATAAGGGTTTAGAAATTAAAATTTCAATCTCAGCCAAAAGCTTATGGCTCCCCTAGCTCTATATTCTAATTATTTCTATTTAATTCTATACCAAATTTTTAATATAGTCTATATATTCTAAAATATTTTATAAAATTATCCATGAATATATTACAGTTTAACAAATTTATAAAAACGTTTTCACATATATCTTTTCTATGTTATATTATAAATATAGATAGAATATAATTTTACATAAAACGGAGGCGATTTTATGAATATTCTAAAGTATTACATTGATTTTTTAGTTCCAGTTATAATGATTATTTTAGGAGGTACTTTTTTAATTAATCCACCAGATATTATTAATGAACATTGTGGATTTAGGAGTAAACGCTCAATGAGCTCTAAGAAAGCTTGGTTATTTGCAAATACTAACCTTGGAAAACTATGGGTAGTTTTCGGCATTATATCATCTGCACTTATATTAATATTAAAACTAGGTTTCTCATTAAATCCTTCAATAATTTCATTAATCGGATTATCATTTTCAGTAATTTCAATGCTTCTATCAATTTTCATAGTTGAAGAAGAATTAAAGATAAAATTCAAAAATTAATAAAAAAGAGTGATTAATAAATTTTTTATTAATCACTCTTTTTTATTTTATATTTATAAATCTATATATTAAGAACATAAAAGTTTTACAATTAACTTCAATTTTCTGATAAAGTAGTGCAAATAGATGAGAGACTAATATGATACTAGCGGACTGGAGTGCATTAGGCACTTCCGGAGCATAAATCATATTAGCCTCTTATCTATATTTGCACGGTAATTTCCTAAAATCTTAGTTATCACCAAAAACTTTTTTCTTAAGCTCAATTCCTGTCTTTGTTATTGCAACTCCACCCATTGCAGTTTCTCTAAGTTCAGGTGGTAATTGTCTTCCTACTTTATACATTGCAGATACTGTATCATCGAAAGGTATCTTAGATTCAACACCTGCCATAACTAGGTCTGCCATACAAAGTGCGCTTATAGCACCGGATGCATTTCTCTTTGCACATGGTATTTCAACAAGTCCAGCAACAGGGTCACAAACAAGTCCTAAAATATTTTTAAGCACTATAGCTGCTGCATCTAAACTCATCTTTGGAGTTCCACCCATCATATATACTACAGCTGCTGATCCCATAGCGGCTGCTGATCCACATTCTGCTTGACATCCACCTTCAGCACCAGATACTGTTGCATTCATTGCAATTATTGTTCCAACTGCAGCAGATGCAAAAAGTGCCATAACAAGTTCATCTTCTGTTTTATTAAGTTTAGCTCCAGCAGATAATATTACAGCTGGAAGTATACCACAAGAACCAGCTGTAGGACATGCAACTATTCTTCCCATTGAAGCATTTACTTCTGATGAAGAAAGAGCCATTGCCATTGCCATAACTGTTGTTGTTCCTGTAAGAGTATCCCCTTTTTTTAAATATTCATTTATTTTATATCCGTCTCCTCCAATAAGTCCACTTACTGAGTAAACTTCATTTTCCATTCCTTCTGTTGCAGAATCTATCATAACTTTTAAAGTCATCTTCATCTTCTTTATTACATCTTCTCTTGAAGCACCTGACTTTTCCATTTCACTTCTTATTGCATATTCACTTAAAGATATATTTTCTTCTTCACAAATTTTTAAAAGTTCTTCACCATTTCTTGCGATCATTACTCTTCACCTTCCTTTACAGGATTAACCATAATAACTCTTGTTATATAATCTACTTCTCTTATTTTGCTTAAAGTATCATTATCTATTCCATGATCTAATTCAAATACCATGTTAGCACCTTGTCCTCTTTGTCTTCTAAACACACTCATAAATGCAATATTTATTCCTTTTTCATATAAAAGGTTAGTAACTTTAGATACAACACCTGGAACATCTTTTTGAGCTATTATAAGAGTTGGATAGTCTCCTGTAAATTCGACTTTATTTCCATTAACTTCAGTTATTTTTATACTACCTCCGCCAATTGAAGATCCAACAACTTCTCTTTTTTCTCCTGATTTTGTAATCATAATAAATTTTACAGTATTAGGATGAACATCGCCTAAATCGGTTTCAACAAAAGAAAAATCTAATCCTTTTTCTTTAGCAATTTTAAGGGCATCTCTTAATCTCTTATCACTTGGTTCCATTCCAAGTATTCCAGCAACTAATGCTCTATCTGTACCATGGCCTTTATAAGTTTTAGCAAATGAGCCATGAAGATAAAAAGTTACCTTTACTACTTCATCTCCAGCTACTGATCTTGCAACTTTTCCAAGTCTTGCAGCACCAGCTGTATGTGAACTAGATGGACCAATCATTACTGGACCTAAAATGTCAAAAACACCTACATTATTCATATACCTCACCTTATCCTCTGTGTAAATTTTCTCTAACTATAGTTTAATCCATTATTAATGCTTTTATCAATATATGTTTTTAATAAAAGAGAATTTATTTTTAATTTTTAAATAAAATATAATCATAGAGAAATTTTTCATATTTTTGTACACCATTAATCATTATTTTATATGATGTTAATTTCTTATTCATACAATGGTGTTATATTTAATTTACTAAATACTGTTAAAGATTAAGGAGGATTACATATATGGATTGGTTTTTAATTATAGAAATAGCATTTATTGTATTATACTCATTTGCTATGTTAAAGAACTATTTTAAAAGAACCCAACTAAAAAAAGATGGACATTTCGTAGTTATAAGAAATTATAATTTATCATTTATTATAACATTAGTACTTCTACTACTTGTTGGACTAATTTACTCATTTTTAGTTAATGAAGGTTCTATTCTTGATAAGGTATTATTTATAATTATTATATTAATATTAATTCTAAATACATATATTAATTCAGAAATATTACTTACACATGGATCATTTTACTACATGTATTATAACGTTCCATATACAGATATTAAGTCTGTTATCTTTAAAGAAAAATCTAAAAACAGTTACTTATTGAAAATTGAATTTGAAAAAACTACATTCAATGTTTCAATAAACAAATCTTCAGCTGATGATTTTTATGAAGTATTAAAAGATAGAAAAATTCATGTTGAAAGAATATAAAAAATACCTTGTAAGCTACTTATAAGCAGCTTACAAGGTATTTTTTATTTTAACGTTATTCCACCACTAGTTCCCTTATTTCCTTCGAATAAACTTTTGTAAAAATTATCAAATCCGTCATCATTCATTTTTATTTCTAAATCATCATTTACATAAAATTTATTCATAGTAGAAGTTATTAAATCGAATTTCTTTATATTATTTTCTTCTAATAACACATTATAAAGATATGCTAAATGATTTTGAAGATATTCTTGAATATTTTTCATTTCTTCATCATTTATTTTTCCTTCTTTGTATAAATCTTTAATTGGTCCATTTCTAAATATAAAATAAGCTGATGCTTTTGTTATATTTTTTATATATTCTTGAACTTCTTTATTTTCCATTACACACACCTCTTAATTTTTTTTATATACTCATTTAACTACATTTAATTCAAATACTCAAGTTAAATGGATAATTTAGAAGTATATTCTTTTATTTAAAATTTACATTTTATTCACACTAAAATCTTTTTTTATATTTACAATTATTATTACATAGCTTTTAAGGAGGACTAAATTTATGAAATATTTTTCATTAACATTAAATATAGTAATTGTTTTAACACTTTTATTTGTAATTGGTAAAGCAATCTATATTGAATATACTTGTAGAAAGAATTCTAATAAAACAACAAGGTTTACTATATTTTCTGGTATAACATTAGTAAACATAGGACTTTTAATTCTTGCATTTGCTTTTATAAATGCAAATAATATTAATTTATTTTCAATGAAATACATATTTATATTATTAATATTAATTATGGTTGTATTTCAAGCTTTTGCTTCTTCAAGATTAGTACTATTTAATAAAGGTTTACTATGTATGGGGCAATACTTAGATGCTAAAAACATAGTTAAAGTTTTAATGAGAGAAGGTAAATTCTCTACCGCTGTTGTTATAGAAGGTAAAAAGGATTCATTCAACTTTAAAATTTCAAAAAAACAGCTAGAAAACTTATCAAAAGCTTTAAAAGAAAATCGCATAAACGTAAAAATATGTGGATAAAAAAGAACTACTTAAGTAGTTCTTTTTTATTTTCTTATTAATTAAAAATATAATTATTTACATACTGTAAACAATTAACTAATAAAAATTTGTTATTATATAATTGACTTATTATTGAAGGGGGAGAATTTATATGAACGCAATGCATATCTTTGAAATACTCTTACTTTTAGCTGTAGTATTCTTTATAGTAAGAAGTGTTTATATAGAAACTAGTCACAGAAAAAAAGGACCATATATTAAAATTGGTGTTTATTCAGGAATTGCTATTTTTAATATTATTTTAGTATTACTTATTTTAGTATTTGGTGTAATCTCTGTTAAAAGCGCTGGAGGAACAATACTAGATGCATCTAGTATTTATATTTTAATACCAATACTATTTATAATTTATCAAGTGGTGCTATCATTAAGGTTTACCTTCTGTCAAGATGGAATATGTTACTTAGGACAATTTTACAATTATAAAAATATAAAAGGTGTCCAAATAGTGCCAGTTAAAGATAAATTTAATATTATTGTCTTCACAAATAAAGCTACACTTACATTTAAGGTAAGTAAAAACAATAAGTTCCTTGTTGAAGAAACTTTTAAAAAATATAGAATTAAAATTACAAGACTTTAATAAAAAAGGCAAAATCATTTTTGATTTTGCCTTTTTTTATTTAGTATTTATAGAAGCAACTTCCTCCTATAAACTCACGTAATATTGAGTTTTCTGGCACTTTATCCATTGGTATTTCCTTAAAGAAATTTAAAAATGATATAAGCCTTGAAGCTTCATTATAAACTGGACTGTCTTTACTAATTTTATTAAGTTCTTTTAACGCATAAGGCTTTAATACACAAAGTTCGTAAACTAATGTTGAGTTAAACATTTCATCTGCTTCTTCTTGGTAGATAAATATATTTTTTCTCTCTCCTCTTTTTATTGAAGGCCACATACTTAAGGTATCTTCTCCACCATAACCTCTTGATAAGTAGTCTCTAACTATTCTTCTAATCTTTCTTACATCTGTAGTTGGAATTCTGTTATGATTATCTAAATTTAATTGTGTTAATGCAGATATATATATTTTGTATTTATACTTATCATCTATTAAATTTGTTAAGACTGGATTTAATGCATGTATACCTTCAACTATTAAAACCCCATTTTGAGGCAATTTAACTTTATGTCCAAGCCATTCTCTCTTACCTTTCATAAAGTTATAAGTTGGAATCTCTACTTCTTCCCCATTCAATAATTTTTCTAAATGATTATTTAATGTTTCTAAATCTAATGAGTATATTGATTCAAAGTCATACTCACCATTTTCATCTCTAGGACTGAATTCTCTATCTACAAAATAATCATCTAAACTAAGTGGTATTGGATGGAATCCATTAACTCTAAGCTGAATGCTTAGTCTATTTGCAAAAGTTGTTTTACCTGATGATGATGGTCCTGCAATTAGAACTATTTTTACACCATTTTTCTTTGAAATATTATCTGCTATATTTGCAAATTTCTTTTCATGTAATGCTTCTGAAACAAGTACTATATCCTTAAGATCATTTTCCATAATTTTTTCATTTAATGTTCCAACATCACTTATTCCAAGTATATTAAGCCATTTTTCTGTTTCATAAAATATATTTGAAAGTCTCTTTTGTTCTTTATATGGTGGAAGAGTATTTAAATCTTCTACTCTAGGACTTCTTAAAATAAATCCAGTATTATATTTTATAAGATCCCAGGCTTTTATTACTCCTGTACTATAAGCCATTTGCCCATAGAAATAATCATATCTACCATCTAATTCATAAAGTTTTACAGTATCAAAATCCATGTAAGTTAAAAGCTTAACCTTATCTTCCATTCCATAATCCTTAAAAACTTTTATTGCTTTTTCCTTTGATACTTCTATTTTATTTATAGGTAAATCACTATCTATTAGATACTTCATTCTTTCTTTAATTCTTTTTATATCATCTTCACTTAGAATTTTCTCTTTATGGATTTCTCCAAAAAGCCCTTTACTAATTGAATGTTCTATTGTAATTTTTGAATCCTTAAATATATCAAGTGCTGCTTTTATAAATATAAATTGCAGTGTCCTTGTGTAAACATTAAGCCCTTCATCACAATCAAAATGTACCTTTTTAAGTTCTCCACTTTCTGGTACTTCTCTTACAAGTTCATAATACTTACCATTTAAAGTGCAAAGAGCAATATTTTTAATATCCTCCTTATAGTACATTTCTATAATATCTTTAAATGTACTTCCCTTTTCAATTGAAATTATATTGCCATTCTCAAGAGTTATATTTAATTTCATAATTCCTTCTTGCTCCTCTCTTAAATCCTTTTGATTTACTTTTATTATATTTCTTTAAAGCTATTTTTGAAACCCTCTAACAAAATATATATTAAACTGAATAGAAATTTTAAAATCTACAAATATTATTCATTAGAGAGGTGTTTATAATGTTTATTGTTTGTATAAGAACTGCTATATTATACATTTTAGTAGTTGTAGTAATGAGGCTTATGGGAAAGCGTCAAATAGGCGAACTTCAGCCATATGAATTTGTAATAACTATAATGATTTCTGATTTAGCATCACTACCTATGCAAGATAGTAGGCTACCATTACTTTTAGGAATTATTCCAATTTTAACTCTTTTGCTTCTTAAAATTTCACTTTCTCAATTGCAATTAAAATGTCAATTTGCTAGAAGGGTTGTAGAAGGTGAACCATCAATTTTAATATATAAAAGCAAAATTAATTATAATGCTCTTAAAAGTCAGCAAATAAATATTGATGAACTTATGGAAGAGATGCGATTATCAGGTTACTTTAATCTAGATGATATTACTTATGCAATACTCGAAACAAATGGGCATATATCCTTCTTCCCATCACAATCAAGCAGTAGTAGTGGCGGTGGCAGTCAGGCATCTTCTAACCAAAATAGTAATACAGAATTGTATCTTCCAAAAATATTAGTATCTGATGGAAAGATAAATAAGAATCCATTAACTAAAATAGATAAAGATAAAGATTGGATAGTTAATGTACTTAATAAACACGGTATAGATGATGTAAAGAAAGTACTTATTGCTATGTACGATACTAGTGGCAAATTTAAATATCAACTATTTGATAAATATGAAAAAAAGGAGAAGAAGAAATGAAGAATACAATAGTTTCTATAATTCTATTTATTACTGTAATTGGCTTTGTCTCTTTTGCTCATAATGAACTAATAGAACTTTGTGATAATATTAATAAAGAAAGTGAAGAAATTGAAGAATTAATAAATAAAGATAATTGGGATAAAGCTTATGAAAAATCAGTAGCACTTTTAAATAAATTAAAAGATGAATCATTAGTATCATCCATGTATATTAATCATGTTGAATTAGATCAATTAGTCGATAATACAGTACTTGTTACAGTTAATGTAAAATGTAAAACAAAAAATGATGCCCTAGCTTCTCTTCATGTTGTAAAATATAATTCAAATAGAATAAAAGAAATGCAAAATCCAAAATTACGTAATATATTATAATAAAAAGGTTTGCTAAAAGCTTAGCAAACCTTTTTATTTTTTAATATCCTTTTGGTACAAAACTTGAACATTCTGTACAAGAATTTTGTCCTTCTATATCAACATAGTTTGATACACATCTTTGATTTTCATTGTACATACAATTTACTGCTGAACAACCTATTGCCATATTAGGATTTATCTCCATATTCATACTTGACATTGAACCATCTCTTTCATCAAAGCTTTTACAATTAGTTTGGCTTGATGTTTCTGCATGACTTCCTCCAACTTTAATTGATTCTAAACAACAATGATGTTCTTTATTATGAGCACATGAATGTACTCCACAACTTAATGTAGCCATAAATTATCACTCCTTATATACTGCTTTCTATTTTATTATTTGTAAAAAGATTTATTTTAAACTTTTAATTTTTTAATCGATTTTTGTATATTTTTCTTTACTTTATGCATATTATACATCATAAGTTTATTTTTTTAAATAATTATGCATTTATACTTGCATAATTATACTTAAAGGAGTATAATCAATTCCATTAGTAATATTTGTTAAACACAAAAAGGGGGCTATATTATGAAAAATTATAAAAAGGTTGTTTTAGCTTATTCAGGAGGACTCGATACTTCAATTATTATTCCATGGCTTAAGGAAACTTATGGAGTTTCTGAGGTAATTGCAGTAGCTTGTAATGTAGGACAAAAGGATGAGCTTAACGGCTTAGAAGAAAAAGCATTAAAAACTGGAGCATCAAAATTATATATAGAAGATTTAACAGATGAATTTGTTAATGAATATATTTTTGAAACAATAAAAGCTTCAGCAGTTTATGAAGGTAAATATCTTTTAGGAACTTCCTTTGCTAGACCTTTAATGGGAAAACGACTTGTGGAAATAGCTAAAGAAAATGGGGCAACAGCTATTTGTCATGGTTGTACTGGAAAAGGAAATGACCAAGTTAGATTTGAACTTGCAATAAAAGCATTTGCACCAGAAATGGACATTATTGCACCTTGGAGAATTTGGGATATAAAATCTCGTGAAGAAGAAATTGAATACGCTAAGGAAAGAAATATTCCTTTAAATATAACACCTGAAACAAACTATAGTAAAGATAAAAATATATGGCATCTAAGTCATGAAGGCTTAGATCTTGAAGATCCAAAAAATGAACCTAATTATAAAAAAATTCTAGAGCTTTCTAAAACATTAGAAGATGCTAAGGATGAACCAACTTATATAACTTTAGAGTTTAATAAAGGAATTCCTATATCTTTAAATGGAGAAAATTTAGATGGTAAAACTCTTCTTGAAAAACTTAATGAAATCGGTGGAGAAAATGCTATTGGAATAATTGATATGGTTGAAAATAGACTTGTTGGTATGAAATCAAGAGGCGTTTATGAAACTCCTGGTGGAACAATTCTTTATGAAGCTCATTCTCTTTTAGAATCATTATGTCTTGATAAAGAAACAGCTCACTATAAGCAAATGGTAGCTTTAAAATTTGCAGATATAGTTTATAACGGTCAATGGTATACTCCACTTAGAGAAGCTCTTTCAGCATTTGTTGATAAAACACAAGAAACTGTAACTGGAACAGTAAAACTTAAACTATACAAAGGTAACATTGTAAATGCAGGTATCACTTCTCCATATTCTCTATACAATGAAGATTTTGCTACATTTGGAGAAGATAATGTATATAATCAAAATGATTCAGCTGGATTTATTAACCTATTCGGATTACCAGTAACAGTAAAAGCATTAATGGAAAAGTCTTTAAAAGACAAATAAATTTAAGGAGATAATCATATGAAACTTTGGGGCGGAAGATTTAAGGAAGGAACAAATAAAGATGTTAATGATTTTAATTCATCAATAAGAATAGATAAAAGAATGTTTAAAGAAGATATCCTAGGAAGTATAGCACATGTAAAAATGTTAAAAAAACAAAATATTATTCCTAAATCCTCATGTATAAAAATTGAAGACGGACTTAATGAATTATTAAAAAGATTAGATAATGGTGTTATTGATATAGATGAATCTTCTGAAGATATTCATAGTTTTATTGAGGGACTATTAACTTATTATATAGGTGATGCTGGGAAAATGCTTCATACCGGAAGAAGCAGAAATGATCAAGTAACATTAGATTTAAAACTTTATTTAAAGGGTTATGTCCCTCTTCTTATTAATGATATAGTTAGCCTTTTAAAAGTTATATATACAAAGGCTACAGAAAATATCGATACAATAATGCCAGGATATACTCATCTTCAAAAAGCTCAACCAATTACTTTTTCTCATCATATTCTAGCTTACGCTGAAATGTTTAAGCGTGATATTTCTAGAATAAAAGATTATTTAGTAAGATTAGATGAAATGCCATTAGGTAGTGGTGCTTTAGCAACTTCCACTTATCCGATTGATAGAAGCTATGTTGCAAAAGAACTTTCTTTTAATAAAATCACCTTAAATAGTATTGATTCAGTATCAGATAGAGATTATGTTATAGAACTTTTATCTGTACTTTCAATTATAATGATGCATCTTTCAAGATTTTCTGAAGAAATAATCCTTTGGTGTACTAACGAATTTAATTTTGTTGAATTATCAGATGAATATAGCACAGGAAGTAGTATAATGCCACAGAAAAAAAATCCTGATGTTGCTGAACTTGTTCGTGGAAAAACTGGAAGAGTTTATGGTGATTTAGTTACACTCCTTACAGTCATGAAAGGTATTCCTCTTGCATATAACAAAGATATGCAGGAAGATAAAGAAGCTTTATTTGATGCATTAGATACTGTAAAACTTTCTCTTGTTACCTTTACTGGTATGTTAGATACAATGAAAATAAATAAAGATGTTATGAAATCTGGTGCTGAACTTGGATTCACTAATGCAACAGACCTTGCTGATTACTTGGTGAAGAAAGGTACACCATTTAGAGAAGCACACGGCATCGTTGGAGAAGCTGTTTTGTATTGTATAAAGGAAAATAAAGGATTAAGTGACCTATCAATACAAGAACTTAAAAAATTTTCTCATATTTTTGAGGAAGATGTATATGATGCAATTAATCTTTCTGCCTGTGTAAATGGTAGAAATGTTATTGGAGGACCTGGCAAATACTCTATATCAACTCAATTAAAATTTTTAGAAAGTTTTATAAAAGAACATGAATTAATTAATTTTAATCTAAATTAAAGGGGGCTATATTTATGATTAAAGTTGGTATAATTGGGGCTACTGGATATGTAGGAGCTGAGCTTACTAGGCTTCTACTCTCCCACCCTAAAGTTAAGCTTTATAAAATAAGTTCAAAAAGCTATAAAGGCGAAAAACTTAGTGATATATATAAAAACTTTTTTAATATAACAGACTTAATATGCGAAGATATTGATGATGTTATTAACGAGTGTGATGTTATATTTACTGCTCTTCCACATGGATATAGTGAAGAAATTATTTATAAGTCATTTAATAGTGGCAAACTTTCAATAGATCTTGGCGCAGATTTTAGACTAGATAGCGAAGATTCTTATGAAAAATGGTACGGAAAAAAGTTTTCTGAAAAGTCACTTCATAAACACAGTGTATATGGACTTCCAGAATTAAATAGAGAAAAGATTAAAAACTCTAAAATAATAGGTAATCCTGGATGTTATCCAACTTCTATAGAACTTGCACTATTACCACTACTAAAAAATAACCTGATAGAAACAAAGAAAATAATATGTGATTCAAAGTCTGGAGTTACAGGCTCTGGAAGAGGACTTTCTGAATCTTCTCATTATACTAATGTTAATGAAAATTTTAATCCTTATAAAATCGGATGTCACAGACATATACCTGAAATAGAAGAAACTCTAACAAAAATTTCTTATGATGATGTAAATATAATTTTTACACCTCATTTACTTCCAATAAATCGTGGTATATTATCAACAATTTACTGTACACTTAAAGATAAAAATTTATCTTTAAATAAAATACACGAAACCTATGATAAATTCTATAGAAATGAACCTTTCGTAAATATACTTCCACTTAATGAAATTGCAAAAATTAAAGATGTAACTTTATCAAATAATTGCAATATATCCCTTCATTTAAATCATAGAAAAGATGAACTTATTATTATAAGTACAATAGATAATATGCTTAAAGGTGCAAGCGGACAAGCAATTCAAAATATGAATATAGCTTTAGGATTTGATGAGAAATGTGGACTTAATCTTATCCCTACTCCATTCTAAAGCTATACTTAAGGGGGCTTTTAAAATGAATTTTATTGAAAACGGTAGTGTAACTTCTCCTGAAGGTTTTTTATCCTCAGGAATACATGTTGGACTAAAAAAAAATAAAAAAGATTTAGCACTTATATATTCAAAAGAAATAGGAACAGCCTGCGGTGTATATACAAAAAACGAAATAAAAGGAGCTCCTATTTATGTAACTAAAGAACATCTTAAAGATAATAAAGCTCAAGCAATAATAATAAATAGCGGTAATGCTAATACATTAAATGGAGAAGAAGGATTAAAGAATGCAGAAAAAATGGCATGTTTAACTTCTGATTCTCTTAATATAGATAAAAATAATGTTCTAGTTGCTTCAACTGGAGTAATAGGCGTTCCACTTAATATAGATTTAATAGAAAATGGTATAAACACCCTAACATCTACTTTAAGTCAAAATTCTTCTAATGCAGCATCTGCTATTTTAACAACAGATACTTTTAAGAAAGAATGTGCAGTAGAATTTTTTATTAACGACAAAAAAATTACTATTGGTTCTATTTGTAAAGGCTCTGGAATGATTGAACCTAATATGGGAACAATGTTATCTTTTATAACAACTGACCTTTTAATTACTCCAAACCTTTTAGATGAAGCACTTAAAGAAAGTGTAAATATAAGTTATAACAGAGTATCTGTAGATGGAGATACAAGTACAAATGACATGGTTTTAATTATTGCAAATGGATTAGCTAAAAATGAAATTATATCTTCTAAAGATGAAAATTATTATAAATTTTTAGATGCTTTAAATACCTTAAATATTAAACAAGCTAAAAGAATAGCTAAAGATGGCGAAGGAGCTACGAAACTTATTTGTTGTAATGTTATAAATGCAAAATCAACAAAGGATGCAGAACTTATTTCAAAAAGTATTATTAAATCTTCACTTGTAAAAACTGCGATGTTTGGAGAAGATGCAAACTTTGGTAGAATTCTTTGTGCACTTGGCTATAGCAAGGCTCAATTTGATTCTAATTTAGTTGATGTTTATTTTAAATCTAATAAAGAAATTAAAGTTTTAGAAAATGGTGCTTCACTTTCATTTGATGAAAATTTAGCAAAAGAAATATTAAAATCATCTGAAATAACTATAATAGTTGATCTAAAACTTGGTGAATATGAAGTCACTTCTTTTGGCTGTGATTTAAGTTATGATTATGTAAAAATAAATGCAGAGTATAGAAGCTAATGGGAGGTTGTGATTTTATGTCTACAAATAGTTCATTTACTGGAGATATTTTAGCTAATGCACTTCCCTACATCCAAAAATATTCTGGCAAAACAATAGTAATAAAATATGGCGGTAACGCAATGATTTCAGATACTCTTAGAGCTTCTGTAGTTAATGATATTATTTTATTAAAATGTGTTGGTATAAATCCTGTCGTAGTACATGGTGGTGGACCTCACATTTCTAAATTTTTAAAGAAACTTAATATAGAAAGTAAATTTATTAATGGCTTAAGATATACAAGCGATGAAGTTATAGATTTAGTTCAAATGACTTTAGGTGGAAAAGTAAATAAGGACTTAGTTAGCTTATTTCAAAAGTTTGGTGGAAAAGCTATCGGCTTATGTGGAATGGATGGTGCTTTAATTGAAGCTAAAAAATATGTTTCCTCTGAAGATTTGGGATATGTCGGAGAAATTACAAATATAAATACCGAAGTATTAGAAATGGCACTAAAATCTGACTATATTCCTATCGTTGGAAGCATAGCACTTTCCCCTGATGGCAATAATGTTTATAACATAAATGCAGATACTTGCGCATCTAAAATTGCTGCATCTTTAAAAGCTGAAAAATTAATCTTATTAACAGATATTGAAGGCGTTATGCTTGATATAAAAAACTCTAACACATTAATATCTAAACTTAGACTTCATGAAATACCAAAGCTTACCCAAGATGGAGTTATAAAATCTGGTATGATACCTAAAATTGATTGTTGCGTTGAAGCAATTAGAATGGGCGTTAGTAAAGCTCATATTATAGATGGAAGAGTTAAAAATTCGCTTTTACTCGAACTTTTCTCAGATGATGGAATTGGCACAATGATTTATTAAGAAGGGATATGATATTTATGAACTACCTAGAAAATTCTCTTATGAACACCTACTCTCCTTTCCCAATTGTTTTCACAAAAGGCTATGGAACGTATCTTTATGATACTTTAAATAATAAATACTTAGACTTTACAAGTGGAATTGGAGTTAATTCATTAGGATATTGTGATAAAGATCTTACTAATACTATAGTAAATCAAGCAAAAAATTTATTACACACATCAAATATATTTCTTAATGATAAAAATACAGTATTATCAAATAAATTATGCTCTATAAGTAAAATGAGTAAAATATTTTTCTCAAACTCTGGGGCTGAAGCTAATGAAGGTGCAATAAAACTTGCTAGAAAATATAGTTATGATAAATATAAAACTGAAAATAGAAGCACTATATTGACTCTTGAAAAATCTTTTCACGGAAGGACTTTATGTACATTAAAAGCAACAGGACAAGAAAAATTTCATAAGTACTTCTCTCCTTTCCCTGAAGGATTTAAATATACAAAAGCTAATGATATAAAAATGCTAAAGGAATCTTTAACACCTGATGTATGCGCCATAATGCTTGAAGCAATTCAAGGAGAAGGTGGAGTCAATCCAATATCTTATGAGTTTGTTAAAGAAATATTTAAGCTTTGCAAAGAAAAAGATATTTTAATAATCTTTGATGAAGTTCAATGTGGAATCGGTCGAACAGGTAAAGTATTTGGATTTAATCATTTTGACGTTATTCCGGATATAATTACAGTTGCAAAAGGACTTGGTTCTGGAGTTCCTATTGGTGCTTTTATGTGCAATGAAAAATTAAAGGATGTATTTTCTCCTGGAGATCATGGTTCAACCTTTGGTGGTAATCCACTTTGCACTTCTGCTGCAATTACAGTTGTAGACAAAATATTAAATGATAAATTTTTAGATGAAGTTACTAAAAAGGGTGATAAATTATTCTCTATTTTAAAAACTTCTAAAAATATAGTAGATATTAGAGGAGCTGGCCTTATGGTTGGAATAGAAACTAAATATAAGGCATCTGATATTCAAAAGAAAGCATTAGATAAAGGACTTTTAGTACTAACAGCTGGTGAAAATACTATTAGATTGCTTCCACCTCTTACTATAAGTTTTGAAGAAATAGAAATTGGGGCTAACATTTTACTAGATATAATAGGTTAATTTAAAAAAGGGGGGCTATTTTTGAAAAAAGATTTATTAACAATGAAATCACTTACTAAAAATGATATACTTGAACTTCTTAATCTTGCTGATCAATTAAAATATGAAAAAAATCATGGTATTCCACATCCAATACTTAAAGGTAAAACTCTAGGAATGATTTTTGAAAAATCTTCTACACGTACAAGAGTTTCTTTTGAAGTTGGTATGAATGACCTTGGAGGACATCCATTATTTTTAAGTTCAAATGACCTTCAGATAGGTCGTGGAGAACCAATTTGTGATACTGCAAGAGTTTTATCTAGATATTTAGATTGCATAATGATTAGAACTTACTCTCAAGAAGAAGTAGAATCTCTTTCTAAATATTCTACTATTCCTATAATTAATGGTCTTACTGATTTAGAACATCCATGTCAAGTTCTTGCAGATTTAATGACTATAAGAGAATATAAAAATTCTTTTGATAACCTTAAAGTTTGCTATATTGGTGATGGTAATAATATGGCACATTCACTTATGATTGGTTGTCTTAAAGTCGGTATGGACTTTGCAATAGCTTGTCCTAATGAGTATTTACCATTAGATGATTATATTAAATATTCAGAAGAACTCTCTAAAGAAAATGGTACTAAATTTAAATTAACTAATTCTCCAAGAGAAGCAGCTATTGATGCTGATATAGTTATAACAGATGTTTGGGCAAGTATGGGACAGGAAAAAGAAGCTAAGAAAAGACAAGAAGCATTTAAAGGTTATACAGTTGATTTAGATTTAATGAACATTGCAAAGGATGATGCAATCGTCCTTCATTGTCTTCCAGCACATAGAGGAGAGGAAATTTCTAGCGAAGTTTTAGATAGATACTCACCTTCTATATTTGATGAAGCTGAAAATAGATTGCATGTTCAAAAAGCAGTATTAGTTAAGCTAATGAGCTAAATTAAAAAGTGCAAATATATAGTGAATTATACAATATCTTCACTTATATTTGCACTTATAATTTATTTTTCTATGTAGTTTTTAACATGCTTAATAACCATATTAATACTTCCATCACCATTTCTTATTATTTCAAATTTACTTTCGTCATTATATACTTCTTCATCTATATAAAGATCTATTTCTTTATCAATTTTAAGTCTTACTCTTTTAAGTTTTTTCTCAACCCAAGTCTTATCTACCTCTACTTCTTCAGCACCTTGACTTTTTATAAAGCTTGAGAAGTTTTCTTTAATGTTACCTTCATGTTTAAATAGCTCTTCTGAAAGTTCATCAACATTTATAACATCCTCTTCTTTAAGTTTACTCTTAACCGTACTACGTACTTTCTCTGCTTGATCTGCATCCTCTGCAAAAACTTCTCTGGTCCATGTTTCAGCTGCTTTTAAAAAGTTTTTTGTAATGTCTCTTTCATTTGCAACAATTGTACATCCTAAGAAATTATTTATAAAATAATTTGCTCCATATTCATCTTCGTTTTTACTCTTTCTTTGCTTATCTAAAACCATAAGATTATATTTATCATCTTCTCTTATTGGTTTAATAAATGCAGCTTTTTGAATCTTTTGTGAGCTTCCAGGAAGTCCTGCTGATTGTGGTACTATACCAATTCCTATTTTGTTTTCAACAAATTCTACTTGGTGAGTAAAGTTTTTAATATAATCCATTTTTAGTATTGCAATCATTGGTCCTTGATCTGTTACTATTGATGCTACAATTAAATCACAAGATGGAATATTTACATTACCATTCATTATGGCAAACATTTGCATTGCAAGTTCCTTAGATAAGTTAATAAGATCATTATCTATTCCATTTAAATAATCCTGAACAACTTCTTTTACTATGCTTCTTCCTTGGTTAAATTTTGCATATTTTAACTCTTCATCTTTAAAGCATTTTTCTATATGTTTAAATACAAACTTGTATATATCTTCATTTAAATCTAAAGTAAATTCATTAAGTACTGGCTCTCCCCCATTACTATCTAATATATGTATAACAGCTTCATTTATATTAATATCATTTACATATTCCATTATTATATTTACCTCCACCAATTTAATAACATTTTATATTGTAACACAAAAAATATTTTTTTTTATAAAAAGATGTTATTTTAAAATAAGAAAAGGTAGTAATAAACTAAAATCTATTACTACCTTTTATATAAATTATATTATCTTTCTGAAATCACTTCTGCAATGTTTACTGCATGATCTCCTATTCTTTCTAAATTACTTATAATATCTAAGAATATTACACTACCATGAGCTGAACCTTTCTTGCTTGATAATCTCTTTATATGGCTGTTTCTTAATTCTTTTTCCATATTATCTATTGCATCTTCAAGTTTAGCTAATGAGTCTATATTATTTAAATCTTTATTTTCATATGTATTAAATGCCATTTCAACTACTTCTAATGTAGTATTATACATTACTTTTAAATCTTGTTTCTCTTCTTCATCATAATGAACTTTTCCATTTACTTTTTCTATAGCAAGCTCAGCTATATTTTTAGCATGATCTCCTATTCTTTCTAAGTCACTTATAACGTGGAAGTTTGCAGTCACTGAGTTATTTACGTCTCCTGATAATTCTGACTGTGATATTTTCATTAAATAATCAGCTATATCTTTTTCTAATGTATCTATAATTTCTTCATTTTTCATAACTTTTTCTGCATGTTCTAGAGAACTATCTCTAAATGCTTCCATTGAAAGTATGAAGTTTTCTCTTGCTTTTTCAGCCATTCTTAAAGTTTCCTTTTCAGCTTGGACTGAAGCTATAACTGGGTTTTCTAATAATTTATCATCTAAATATATAGTATCTTTTTTCTCTACCTTATCATCTCCTGGAAGTATCTTGTTTGCAATTAATACTAAGAAATTGATAAATGGTAAAAGTATTAATGTAACTGTAATATTAAATATAGTATGTGCATTTGCAACCTGTCTAGCTACACTACCTGGACTTATTGATTGAACTATATTAACTAGTATTCCTACAAATGGTATAAATATAATAGTTCCTATAACATTAAATAATAAGTGTATTATTGCAGCTTTCTTTGCTGTTTTACTAACGCCAACAGCTGAGATTAATGCTGTAATACATGTTCCAATGTTACAACCTAATATTATTGGTAGGGCAACATTTAATTTTATTGCACCTGATGCTGCAAGTGCTATAAGTATACCTGTTGTAGCTGATGAACTTTGTACTAAAGCTGTCATTAAAAGTCCCGCTAAAATTCCTAAGAATATATTATCACCAACTAGAACTACAAAATGTTTAAATATATCTGAATCAGCAACAGGCTTCATTGCTCCAGACATCATTCCCATACCTAAAAATAAAAGACCAAAACCTAATAATATACTTGCTATATCTCTTACTTTTTTATTTTTAGCAACTAATGTTATTATTACTCCTATCCCGATAACTAATGGAGCTATTCCTTCTAAATTGAAAGATACCATTTGAGCTGTTATTGTTGTACCAATATTTGCTCCCATTATTATACTTGCTGCTTGAACTAAATTCATAAGACCTGCATTAACAAAACTAACTACCATTACTGTAGTTGCACTTGAACTTTGAATTATAGCAGTAACAAATGCACCAACTAAAACACCAATAATTCTGTTACTTGTAACCTTTTCGATTATTGATTTTAATTTTTCACCAGCAGCATTTTCAAGACCATCTCCCATTAGTTTCATACCAAAAAGGAAAAGTCCTAGTCCTCCAATAAGACCTGAAACAATTGCTAATATATTCACTACTTCTTCCTCCAACCTATATATTATTTTCATATATTTTAAAATTTAACATCTATAATAATAATATAACCTTTTATTCATAAAGTTAATACTTATAACCTTTTCTTAACCCGTAGTTTACAAAATGTTTATTAGATTGTCCTTATTTACTTTACTTTTGTTTAAAATATGTAATTATTGATGTAATATTAATTATATAAATATTTTTAGGAGGATATTAGTATGGCTAAAGAATTAGAAACTAGAATAGTTGATATTGATTTAGATGAATTAAGAAATAAACTAAATTCAATTGGTGCTAAAAAGATTAAATCTGAAAATCAAATAAATGATTTATATGATTTTGAAGATAGTAGACTTTTAAATAATAAAGGTTATGCAAGAATCAGAACAGTTCATGATCTTTTAAATGATAAAGAAATTATATTTATGACAACAAAAAGACTTCTTTCACAAGGTAAATTTAAAGAGATGGAAGAAAATGAAGTTATTGTTGATAATAAAAAAATGGCTGAAGGTATTTTTAAATCTTTAGGACTTAATGTTTATCAATCAATAAAAAAATATAGAGAAAGTTATAAAGTATTAGACGGCTTAGTAGAAATAGATATAAATGATAAGGAATTTTGTCCTTTCCCTTATATTGAAATAGAAACTTCATCAGAAGAAAGTCTAAAAGAAATTCTTGATTTATTAGGTTATAAAATGGAAGATACAACTTCTAAAACTATTTATGAATTAATAGCTGAATATAAAAACAGATAAAGTTAAGGGTGCTTTAACGCACCCTTAACTTTATCTAATAAGTTCCCAATCTATTTCATCTTCTTTAAGATCTTTTTCTCTATTGTTATGTTTTTTAACTACTTCTTTTTCATTATCTTTTTTCTCATATTTATAATCATCTTTTAAATTCATATATTCTTTCCTCCTAAACTTCTTGTTTAAGCATTGAATTTAAGTCATCATCTGGTGTACTTATAGGTCTTAAATCAAAAGTATCAACTAAGTATTGAAGTACATTTGGGCTTAAGAATGCTGGAAGTGTTGGACCTAAATATATTCCTTTTACACCTAGTGATAATAAGGCTAAAAGATCTGCAACAGCTTTTTGTTCATACCAAGATAATACTATAGAAAGTGGCAAACCATTTACATCAGTATCAAAAGCATCAGCTAATGTCGTTGCTATTCTTACTGCTGAATAAGCATCATTACATTGACCTACATCTAGTAATCTTGGAATTCCATTTATGTCACCAAATTTTAATTTATTAAATCTATATTTTCCACAAGCTAAAGTTAATATTATACAATCACTTGGAACTTTTTCTGCAATTTCTGTATAATAGTTTCTTCCTGGTCTTGCACCATCACATCCTCCAATTAAGAAGAAATGTCTTATATCACCATTCTTAACGTAATTAACTATATCTTCAGCGTGAGATAATGTTGAATTTCTTGCAAATCCAACTATTATTTCTTTCTTTTCCTCATCCTCTTTAAATCCACCAAGTTCAATTGCTTTTTCTATTATTTCACTAAAATCTTTAGTTCCATCTTCTTTTGTATTTACGTGCTTAACTCCGTCCCATCCTACAACATTAGTTGAATATATTCTATCTTTATAGCTTTCTCTAGGTCTCATTAAGCAGTTTGTAGTCATTAATATACATCCATTTATATTATCAAATTCCTTTTGTTGATTTTGCCATGCACTTCCAAAGTTACCTACAAGATGTTCATACTTATTAAGTTCTGGATAACCATGTGCTGGCAGCATTTCTCCATGAGTATAAATATTAACACCAGTTCCTTCCGTTTGTTCTAAAAGCATTTTTAAATCTTTTAAATCATGTCCGGATACAATAATAAATGGTCCCTTTCTTCTATTAACATTCACTTTTTGTGGTTTTGGATCTTTGTATGATTTAGTATTAGCCTCATCTAATACTTTCATAACCATAACACTCATATCACCAGTTCTCATGGTCATTCTTATCATTTCTTCAACTGTTAAATCATCATTTGTTGTACATTCTAATCCAAGAAAATAAAAATTATCAACTTCATCAGAATTATAATTTAAAAATCTTGCTTGATGTCCATACGCACTAATTCCTTTAAGTCCATAAATTATTGTTTGTCTTAATGAACGAATATCTGGATCTAAATCTTCATCATACATAATACCTGCAACTTCTGCATCTTTAAGCATATCTTCTTTTCTATCTTTTAGTCTATATGTAGCTTGTTCTTTTAATATTTCTTCTCCATAAATTTCTCTGAGTTTATCCTTTATTTCTTGTGATTTTTTAAGGAGTTCAACATGTACCTCCGCATCAAAGTTTACATTTGTTAAAGTTGTAAAAAGACTATCTTCAACAAACTTAACTACTTCTTTATCTATTTTCTCTTTTCTATCTAATAAAGCCTTTGCATAAATACTTATTCCTTTTAATTGATAAATAAGTAAATCTTGAAGTCCTGCAATTTCTGGTGTCTTACCGCATACCCCCATCTTAGTGCAACCTTTCCCACCAAAAGTTTGCTCACATTGATAACAAAACATCGAATTTTCCAAAATAAAAAACTCCCTTCTTAAAGTTAATATAAAATATTAAATATCTTACGATTATCTTTAGCTTAAGGGGTTATTTATATTCAAAAAATGGTTATGTCTTTAAATTTATATTATAAAAAAAGCCTTAGGATAAATTCCTAAGGCTTTTATTTTTAAACTCCTTCTGAGTCTAATTCTTGTTTTGTTGCCATTATTACAAATGGTAAGTAAATACATATTGAAACTACTAAACAGATTAATGCAGTAACTGCACCCATAATTGAGTTAGTTGAAATTGCAGCTCCTATAATTGGTGGAGTTGTCCAAGTTGCCATATAAGCTACTTTAGGAACAAATCCTATTGATGTTAAGAAGTATGCAATTGAAGCTGATGCAAGTGGTGCTAATACAAATGGTACAAAGTAAATTGGATTTAATACAAGTGGCATACCATAGATCATTGGTTCATTTATGTTAAATAATCCTGGTGCTGTACTTAATTTAGTAATCATCATTTGTTGTTTGCTTCTTCTACCTGCTATATATATAGCAATTATTAAAGCAATTGTTGTACCTGAACCACCTAGATTTACATATGAATCTAAGAATTGGCTATTGAAAATGTATTGTGGTGCTTGTCCTGATTTAGCTGCTAGCATATTCATTTCAAGTAATGGTAGTAATACTGCATTTATTACTGGTGCTAATATATTTGAACCATGTAATCCGAAGAACCATAGTAATTGTTGAATTAAGATTAATACGATCATACCCCAGAAGCTACCTACAACTCCTTGAAGTGGACTTTGTATTGCATTATAAACTGAGTCAAATACGTTTGAAATTCCTACTGCTTGTAATATGAATTTAGCTGCAGCTGCTATTATTAATACTAAAATTGAAGGTATTAATGCTGCAAATGATCTTGCTACTGCAGGTGGTACTCCATCTGGCATCTTAACTACTAGTTTAGGGTTACCAATAAGTTTAACAAATATTTCTGTAGCTATAAGTGCTACTATAATTGCTACAAATAATCCTTTTGCTCCCATAGCATCAGTTGAATAAGCAGATCCTGCATCTCCACCTAAAGCTACTTGTGGATATAACATCATAAATGATGCTAATGAAACAACAGCTGCTGTTACTCCATCTTTATCATAGCTCTTTGCTAAATGGAATGAGATAGTACAAACAACAAGGATAGACATAAATCCAAAGGAAACATTCCAAATTGCTCCTCCAAAGTCCTTCCAGTTTGCTGGTAAAATACTATTCATAAAGTTTTGATAAGGCTCCCAGCCTAAGTTATTTATTAATACTGCAAATGCTCCAGCCATAATTAGTGGCATAATAGTTACAAACCCATCACGGATAGCAACTAAATGTCTTTGAGCTCCAATTTTAGCTGCAACAGGTATAAAGTGTGCTTCCATCCAGTCCATAAATTTTTTCATTTGACTTTCCTCCTATGCTATTTATTTGCCAGATTACTTATAAATCATCCCTTAAATATAATTCCTTATTTATAATTACATTTATAAATAATATGACATCCTTAGTTTATTTTTTATTGTTTATTGTTTCTTACACTATTTACTATAGCAATTTGCATGCCAAAATTATTTTTAATTTTATTTTTAAAAATTTACCTATTAATCGCTTGTTTAGGCGATATTTTTCAACAAAATTTTACACACTCATATAATCCACTGTGTAAAACCATTACACACTTTTGCACTAATATATTCCTTTGTGTAAAATTCTATAAAACGTTTACCCATCAAATAAAAAAAGATATTAGAAATATAAATATCTCTAATATCTTTTTTATTTAACTATTTTCTTTTTCTTCTAATAATTGCTGTACCACCAGCTAATGATACTAAACCTGCTAATAACACTCCACTAGATACTATTCCACCTGTTGCTGGCACTTTTCCTTGATTACTATTATTTCCTGATCCTTGACTACTACTTCCTCCATTATTGCTTCCGTTAGTATTTCCATTATTAGAATTATTATCTCCTGGCTTATTTATATTTGAATTATCGTTTTTGTCCTCATCTTTATCTTCATCATTTACATTATCATCTGATTTTTCTTTTAATTCATTTCTTGCTTTAGTAAGATCTTTTATTGCATTATTTATATCATCTGATGTTGCAGAGTCATTTTTTAATACTTTTTCTGCATCATTTAATGCTTTATTTAAATTATCTACACTTTCCTTAGTATATTTTGATAAATCCATAGCTTTAATTTCCTTTATTAATTCTTCAAGCTTTGATTTATCTGGCTTTAATCTTAAATCAAGATAAGACTTCATTAAATTTTCAAAAGCACTATCTACTTCTGCTTGCATAGCATTTTCATCAGCTAAAACTTTTTTAGCCTCTTTAAGAGATACTTCTAATTTAGTCCATGTTGATTCTATATACTTATCTTTTTCTAAAGCATCAATTATATCAACAATTCCTTGTAATGCTTCTTTATCTCCTTTTTTGAACTCTAGCATATGGATTGCATTCATTAATCTTTTAAATACAGTATCAACTTCCTCTAAAGTAGCATTTTCATTTGCATATACCTCTTTAGCTTCCTTTAATGCTTCTTTAAATTCTTTGCTTACTGCTGGAACTACATCATTTAATGCTCCATCAGCTTCTGCTCTTTCAGCATAATTAATAGCCATTCTTAATGCTGTTTTATTAAATTCTGTGCTATTTTCTCTTTCTATTGTTAATGAATATGTCTTGTTTTTAAGACCATCTTCTGACTTAATTAAGACATCTAACTTTTCATCTTGTCCTGCTGTATAAATAACTGAAACTGACGCATTGTTAGTAACATCTGCTGTTACTTCAGGTAATTTTTCATTCTCTTTAAGTTTTAGTGTATAGTCTACTCTATCTTCTCTAAATCCTTCTAAATCTTTTCCATTAACCTTAATCATATTTGTATTAAAGTCTTGATTTAGAACAGTTTTCTTTTCAAATGCTTTTATTTCTGTTATACCCATTCCCATATTGTCTGTTGCATTCATTTTTATTCTTAATGCAAAAGTTTTAACCATATCGAATTTTAGATAATTAGTATCTGATCCTGATGTTTCTTCTGGATTTTTAGTAAGATTAGTCACTTCTTTCCAATTGTTATCATCGTTTAATGGTGAATTTTCTTCATCTAAAACGTGTGCTGGATTATTTGGTAATTTTATCTCATCTCCAACATAGTACTCAACAGTATAATTCTTTGGAATTTTTGTTCCACTATCTTCAAAGAAATCAACTTCTAAATTGTTTATATATTTCATCTCAGGTACACCTGATCCAAATATAACCCCAACCCAATCTGAAGTACGCTTATCTCCTCTCTTCCAATTTGACCATCTATTATTTGCAGCATTAGGATTGTGCTCTATTACACCATCATTTACTTTTTCTATACTATCATCTGATGCTTGATCAATCTTCTTATCATTTGTATATGACGCAATTGCCATAGGAAGATCATATCCATTTCTACCTAATGCTATATTATCTCCATTTATAGCTTCACTACTTACTCTCACATTTATACTTGCTTTAATGTCTGTTCCTTTTACCGTTCCTTCTACTTTAAATGTTCCTTCTTTATTTAATAAATTTTTATCATAATCTGCCCAAGTTACATCTACATCAACGTTTGTTCCATCAGTATAGTAAGCCTTAACTGTTCCTGGAAGTTTTGGTGCTACCCCTTTATTTGTTGCAACTGATAAATTTCCAAGAGCTGAAATTCCCTTAACTGTAACTTTTGCTGTTGGTTTTAATTCTTGTCCTTCAACTGTTCCTTCTACTGTAAATACTCCATATTTATTGTAGTCTTCTTCCTTTATGTCATTCCATTTAACTTCTACATTTCTTGAAAGTCCTACATCATAGTTCGCCTTTACCTTGCTTGGAAGTTTTGGCTTAACTCCTTTATTTGTATCAACATTAACTTTTTCATAAGAAACTATCTTCTTCTCTGTAGTATTCTTTCCTATATTAATATTTATTACATTAGTAGTCTTTTTCACACCTTTATAAGTTACTTCTGCAGAAAGACTTACTTCCCCTGCAGTATAAGCATATAATTTATTATCTTTTATTTGAACTTCTGCACCATTTTTTGTACTTACATTATATTTAATGTCTAAATCATCTTTATTTATATTATTTCCGTCTTGTAATTTAGCCTCTACTAGTATATCAACTATATCATCTTCTATTATATTTTCTTTACCAAGTGATATACTTGCACTTTCAATTGTCGGATCACTTTCTTTAAATTTAATTAAATAAGTGCTCCTATTTGTCCCATCTTCCCCAATTACGATTATTCTAGTTGTTCCATTAACATCTAGTGCTGGAACTATAAATACACTTGCATTATCCTTAGCTACTGCTGTAACTTTTGGAACTTTTGATCCATATGGAAGATTAACAGCATAATTTTTAGTATCTTCTTTAAAATTTTCTATAGCTTTATCATTAACTTTGACCTCTTTTAAAAGTGATGTTCCTTCACTTACTAAAACATTTGAATACACTTCAAATTCTGTTAATCCTACAGCTTTATTTGCATTTGTATCTTCTTTTAATAATGCTCTTATTTTATTTGTTTTTACTGTATCAAAAGTTATCTCCTCAGTTCCTTCTGCTGAGAAACCTGTCTTCTTACTTTGATTTTTAACTTCCTTCCACTCTTCTCCATCTAAATATTGAACTATTATTTCACTTGGGATCTCAACTCCATGATCTTTATAAAGAGAAAGTCCAATCTTATTAATTGAATGAGCTTTACTAAATTCAATTCCTACATAATCATCATAATTTCCACCTGGTTTACCCCAGTTAGTCCATCTATTTTGTGGAGAATTATTTTTTGATATTACTCCATCATTTATATTATTAATATTGTCTGAACCCTCATAAGTTGTAAATGCTTTAGGGAATTCTTTACCCTCATTTACTGCAATATTTTTCATTTTAAACTTATCAGAGACAGTAACTATTACTTTTGCCTTAAGACCTGAAACACCTTCTACAGTTCCTTCTATTTCAACAGTTTTAACACTATTGACATCTTCCTCTGTTAATTCTCTATCCCAAGTTACAGGATGATTTTCTATACTTCCATCATTAAATATTGCTGAAACTTCTTTTGGAAGTTCTACTTTATCATTAATGCCTGTTAAAACTCTACTATCTAATATTCCAATTATATCTTTTACTATAACTGTTACTTCAACAGGAATATCACTTTCTTCTGTAGTACCAGTAACTTTAAAAGTACCTGCTTTACTTAATTTATCACTTGAAACTTCTTCCCAAGTAACTGCTACTTCGCCTTTACTTCCATTGCTATATAATGCCGTAACTTTATCTTGAAGCTCTAGTTTACCATTAACTGGTACTGTTATATCATTAACGTCATAACCTACTATCTCCATCTTATCCGTATCTTCTTCATTAACTGAATATACTTTTATATTATCTGTGCTTAAACCTTCACTTGTTGCAGTTAATGTAAATGAACCTGCATTAGAATCTGATTGAACTATAACAAGAGCTTTACCATGGTCTGCTTTTCTCTTATTATCTTTATACCTTTCAACACTTGCTGCATTTCCATTATCAACTCCAACAATTTTACCATTACCTGATACTTCAAAATTAATTAAATTATCAGCATTTGGTACTATTGTTCCATTTTCATCAACAACATCTACTGTTATATAAGAAAGATCTGAACCATTTGCCTTAACAACTTGTCTGTCGGCAGTTAAATTAAGTTTCTTAGCTTCTTTTGCTGTTTTAACTTCATCTCTTGCAATTTCTTTTCCATTCTTATCTTTTGCAACAGCAGTTAACTTACCAGGCTTATATTGAATTTTAAATTCTAAATGAAGTTTTCCTTCTTTAGTTTCCTTATAGCTTTTATTATAACCAGCATTAGTTACTTCGTAAGTGTCTGTTCCAACTAACTCTCCAAGTTCCTTAGAATTAACATCTTCGTTGTAGTATAAATCAACACTATTTGCATTTGTGTATGCATATACTAAAATTTTATCTCCATCAACTTTTATGCTATCATCATTTTCAAAGTTCCAATGAGGTAATAAATGAACCATTGGCTTACTACTCCATTGACTTTGATAGAAGTAATAAATATCTTTTGGGAATCCAGCTGTATCTATTGCTCCAAAGTATGAGCTCTTTGCTGGATATGACCCATAATAAGGAGTCGGTTCTCCAATATAATCAAATCCTGTCCATATATATTCTCCTGAAATGTATCCCCTATCTCTATCTCTCTTCCAAGCTTCTTCTGCTGTCTTTCCCCAACCAACATGATCATTATCATAAGATGATTGTTGTTTATCTTGATGAGTGTGCATTTGCAGTGTTTGCTCTGGATGTGAATATACTCCACGGCTTCTTGTTGCAGAAGAATTTTCAGAGCCATATATCTTCCACTTTGGATGTTTTTCTCTAAGACTATCATAATTATCTTCTGCATAATTGAATCCAACTACGTCTATAATGTCTGCAACAGCCTCATGAGCACCTTGTCCACTTCCCATTCTAAATTTATCTTCACCCATAGTTGTTGGTCTTGTAGGGTCAACTTCCTTAACCCAATCGTTTAAATTTTTAGCAGTTTGAACAGCCTTAGCTTGATTAGTTTCCCATATTTCATTTCCTAAAGACCACATAATTATACTTGGAGCGTTCTTTCCACGTTCAACCATTTGCTTTATATCAAATTCTGCCCAAGTCATATCTCCATGTATTGATTTCTTTTCAAAGAATCTTCCATAATCGTATGTTTTCTTACCATCATACCAAGTATCGAAAGCTTCTTCTATAAGAAGTATCCCTTCCCTATTACATATATCTATTAATTGTTGAGAAGCTGGATTATGAGTAACCCTTATAGAATTTACCCCCATATCCTTTAATATCTTAACTTGTCTCTCTATTGCAGCTTCATTTGATACTGCTCCAAGAGCTCCTTGGTCATGATGCATGCAAACACCTTGAAGTTTCATTTGCTTTCCGTTTAAAAAGAATCCTTCATCATCTGAGAAATCAAACCATCTCATACCAAAATCAGTTTCATACTCATCAACTACTTTTTCATCAATAGAAACAGTAGTTATAACTTTATACATATATCCACTTTCAGTACTCCAAAGTTTTGGTTTTTTAACTTCTACTTCATGACTAAACTGCTTTTCACTATTTTTATTTACTAATTCTGTACTACTAGTTTCTCCAACATTTTTTCCGTCTGAATCATATATAGTTGAAGTTACTTTTACATTCTTGTCTTCGCTCTCTTCATTTAATATATCAGTCTTTATATCAACTAAAGCTCTACCTTTTTTATATTCTTCTTCAAGATTTGGAGTTGTAACAAATGTTCCATATTTATCTACACTAACTTTTTCTGTAACTGTTAAATGTACATCTCTATATATACCACTTCCTGAGTACCACCTACTACTAGGCTGTTTGTTATTAACCTTTACCGCTATAACGTTTTCAGTAACTCCATCACAAACTAAGTTCTTAGCTATATCAAAAGAAAATGGTGTGTATCCATATGGATGATTACCAACTTGTGTTCCATTTACATAGACATAACTATCCATATAAACCCCATCAAAATCTATTGATATCTTTTTACCTTCCATTGATTTTGGAAGAACAAAAGTCTTCCTATACCAACCTACTCCCCCATCTAAATATCCACCTTCATGAGTAGATGGTGAATTTTTATTGAAGTCTTGCTCTATACTCCAATCATGAGGAAGAGTTAATTTTCTCCAAGAATCATCATTAAATTCTTTCTCCTTTGCACCTTGGACATCTCCTAAGTTAAATGTCCAACCATCATTAAATAACATTGATCTTTCTTTCTGCTCCGTTAGAACTTTGCTCACTGGATTTTTCCCACCTTCTTTTATAATATCCGCTAAAGCTGTTACCCCTGAAGATGTTACTATTATTGATAATGAAAGTAGGGCTCCTAATATTTTTTTACACTTCATTTTTTCTCCCCCTATTTTTCTTTTTTATATTATCCATAGTAAATTTTCTTCTGTTTATAAAATTATTATCTTTAATATTTTGCTAGCGTTTATATAATGTTAGTGCTCTAAAAAACTATATTAAATCCTATTTTTAATCCCTCCAATCTAATGTATTTTTAATAATTAGTATAGATTTGTTATTTGAAATATAAATTTAAAAATATTTTTAATTATATATTAATTTTTATTAAATATCTTTACAATACTTATATTATTTTATATGGAATATTATGTCAATAGATTAATTTTATATATTTTTTAAAGACAAAAAAGAAACTCTAAAAAGTAAATACTTTTTAGAGTTTCTTTTTATAACTGTTCTCTTCTAGATGTAGATTTCTTAAAAAGTCCACATAATATATTTTTCTCTTCATTTTCGATAGCTTTTCTAATTTTTAAAAGTTCTTCGTCAAAATCATCTATAGCCTTTAATAAATTTTTCTTATTTCCTAGGAAAAGCTCACTCCAAAGCTCTTCATTTATATTGGCTATACGAGTCAAATCTCTATAGCTATCACCAATAAATGATCCTGTGTCTCTTCCCTCTTCATCACTATTAATAAGTGACACTGCAATAACATGTGGCAATTGACTAGTAAAAGCTATCATCTCATCATGATATTTTGAACTTATTTTTTTGACTTTTTTAAATCCAAGTTTAAATGCTAAATTTTCAATAAGTTCTATATTTTCTTTTTTATTTATACTTATAGGGGTTATTATATAATTTGCCCCATTAAATACTTTATCATCTGCATAATCTATCCCTTTTTTCTCTCTTCCTGCCATTGGATGTCCAAAAATAAAATCAACACCACTAGGAAGAATACTAACTATGTCTTCAATAAACATTTCTTTAATTCCAGTTGCATCTGTAATTACAGAACCTTTTTTAAAGAATTCTTTATTTTCTTTTATAAAATCTAATATAAGCTTTGGATATATTGAAATTATAACTAAATCAGATGTCTTTAAAATCTCTTTTCCATCTAAATAACCTTCTTTTATAATTCCAATCTCCTTAGCTTTTTTAATGGTTTCTAAATCTTTATCTATGCCATAAACATCAGTATAGCCATTTCTTTTAAGTGCCATCCCGAAGGATCCACCTATAACCCCAAGACCAACAATTGTAATTCTCATACCCTTTTTATATTCCCCCTAAAATTTATTAAAGAGTTTTACCCTCAAACTCACATATTGCTTTAACTTTTTCCATAAGCTTATCAAAGCTTTCTTCTTTAATTGATTGTTGTCCATCACTTAATGCATTCTTTGGATCATTATGAACTTCTATCATAAGTCCATCTGCACCCGCCATAATTGCAGCTTTAGCAAGTGGTTCTACTAAATACCAATATCCTGCTGCGTGACTTGGATCTACAATAACAGGAAGATGACTTAACTTTTTAACAACTGGAATTGCACTTAAATCTAAAGTGTTTCTTGTATAAGTTTCAAATGTTCTAATTCCTCTTTCACAAAGAATTACATTTTCATTTCCTCCAGCCATAATATATTCAGCTGACATAAGCCATTCTTCTATAGTTGCTGATAATCCTCTCTTTAAAAGAATAGGAGTTTTTGTTTTTCCGACTTGCTTTAAAAGATCAAAGTTTTGCATATTTCTTGCACCTATTTGAATAACATCAACATTTTCTACGAATTCATCTATATAATCAGTTGACATAAGTTCTGTAACTATAGGTAATCCTGTTACTTCCTTTGCCTTCTTTAAAAGCTCTAAACCATCAAGTTCAAGTCCTTGGAAGCTATATGGAGAAGTTCTTGGTTTGAATGCTCCTCCTCTTAAGAAATTAGCTCCTGATTTTTTAACTGACTTAGCTATTTGAATAATTTGTTCTTCACTTTCCACAGAACAAGGGCCTGCCATTATTCCGATATGGCCTCCACCAATTTTGTTTCCTAAAACATCTACTATCGTATCACTTGGCTTAAATAATCTGTTAGCCTTTTTAAAAGGTTCCTCAACCTTAACTACTTTTGAAACTCCATCAAATCTTAGTAATTTATTCGAGTCTAATATTGAAGCATCTCCTACCACACCTATAATAATATGGGATTCTCCCATTGAAAGATGAGGTTTTAAACCTAATCCTTCTACAACTTGGCTAACTTTTCTTATTGCGTCCTCATTAGCCTTTGGATCCATTACAATAATCATAAAATATCCTCCAAAATATAATTTCTCTATTTGTTTTTTAACACCCACAATACTTCATATCCTACACTTATAACTCTTTAGTTTACTAATTTACTTATCCTAATAAAGCTTCCATAGCTAATACATATCCAAGCTCTCCAAAGCCTGAAATCTGTCCAATACAGGCTGGTGCTGTAACTGAAGTTTTTCTAAATTCTTCTCTAGAATGAATATTTGATAAATGTACTTCTACAGTTCTTATAGAAACTCCCTTTATTGCATCATGTATTGCATAGCTATAATGGGTATAAGCTCCTGGATTAATTATAATGCCATCAAAGTTTTCAAAGTAAGCTCTTTGAATAGCATTTATTATTTCTCCTTCAATGTTACTTTGGAAAAAAGTAATATCTAAATTTCTTTTTTCCCCTTCCTCTTTAACATATTTTATAACCTCTTTAAAATCTTTAGTTCCATAAACTTCTTTTTCTCTTACACCAAGCATGTTTAAATTTGGTCCATTTATAACCATAATCTTCATATTAATTACTCCTTAATTTTACCCTTTAATTTAAGTTTAGTTAAATCAATAGCGTCTCTTAAGAATCCTTCATTTAATACTTCTATATGACAAGAATTTTTGTACTTACAAAATCTTTCATCATATAATTTATATAATCTCTCTTTTCCATTCTTAAGTAGTGGCCTTTTTGAAATATCAACATCTTCTAATATTTTTTCTGTTGGTCTGTTTATAAATACTATAATACCACTTTCTCTTAGTATTTTTATATTTATATCTCTTTTAACTACTCCACCACCAGTTGAAATTACACATCTCTTCTTAAGTGAAAGTTCTCTACATGCCTCTGTTTCAATGTTTCTAAATTCATCCTCTGACTTTTCAAATAGTTCTTTTATAGACTTTTTAGAAGTCTCTTCTATATAATCATCCATATCGTAAAAATTATAATTAAGCTCTTTTGCAAGAATCTTTCCAATTGTTGTTTTACCTGAACCCGGCATACCTATTAATATAATTTTATCTCTCTTTTCCATACATATGTGCTCCTTAATTTTAAGAACTAAAATTTTTCGCTAAGTTTATTATATATATTTAGTATAACCTTTTTTTCTATTCTTCTTTCTTGCCAAATTTCTTCTGCACATATTGCTTGAACTACAAGCATCATAAGTCCACCACATGTAACTTTATTAAGTTCTCTTCCATACTTTAAAAACTCTGTCTCTAATGGGTTATATATAATATCAACTACGCTATTAAAATTATTTATTATATCTTTTGAAACTGGGGATTCTAACATATTAGGATACATACCAACAGGAGTTGTATTAATAATAATCTCTCCTTTTATGCTTTTAAGTTCATTATAAGTTATACACTTAACCTTATTATTGTATTTATTTTCTTTTTTACTTCTGCTTACTAAAATAATTTCTTCTGCTCCTAAATCTAAAAGACATGCAAGAACTGCCTTACTTGCTCCACCAGTTCCTAACACAACTGCTTTTTTGTTCTTTACATTAATATTTTTATCTAGAAGCATGTACTTAAATCCATAATAATCAGTATTATATCCTATAAGTTTACCATTTTTGTTAAAAACAGTATTAACTGCACCTATCTTTTTAGCTTCTTCAGATATTTCATCTAATCCTTCCATTATTACTTCCTTATATGGAATAGTTACATTAATTCCTCTAATACTTAAAACTCTTAACGCATCCCATATTTTATTTATATTATTTTTCTCTATTTCAAATAATTTATATGCACAATTTACATTAAGATATTTAAATACCTCTTCGTGTATCTCAGAAGATAAAGAATGTGATAACTTTTCTCCGATAAGTCCAAAAAACTCCATTATTTCACTTCCATTCTCTTTTTATACCAACCTAGAAGTCTAAAGTATTCACTGCTATTTTTTATAAATTCTAGAGCCTTTTTCTCTCCTTCATTTTGAAGATTTCCTTCAAAATCAATATACAAGAAATACTTCCATCTTTCTCCTTTTGTTGGTCTTGACTGAATTCTTATCATATTTAAATCATATTCACCAAAATGTTTTAGAAGTTTATAAAGAGTTCCTGGTTTATCTTCAAGTGAAAATACAATGCTTATCTTATTAGCGTCTTTCTCTTTTAATAGCTCTTTTCCTATTATAATAAATCTTGTACAGTTATTTTTATTATTACTAATATTTCTTTTTATTATTTTAAGATTATATATTTTAGATGCTCTCTCTCCAGCAATTGCAGCATTACTTGTATCATTTAATTCACTAACTAATTTTGCACTTGTTGCTGTATTATGAAACGGAATTAATTTAAAATCACTATAATTTTTTAAGAATTCGCTACTTTGTATAAATCCTTGTGGATGAGAATATACATCTTTAATTGTTTCTAGGGTAGTATTTTCTGTTCCTAGAAGATGTTCTTCTATTTTAATACTCTCTTCCCCAACTATATAAAAACCATATTTAATTAAAAGATCATGAACCTCATTTATTCCACCACTTGAAGAATTTTCAACAGGTAAAATTCCGTATTTAATTTTATCATTTTTTAGAGCTTTAAACACGTCTTCAAATTCTTCAAAAAATAGTCTTTTATTATCATTTCCAAAATGTTTTAAAAGTGCCTCTTCACTATATGAACCATTAACACCTTGAAATCCTAATACATCTTTTTTAGAAATATTAAGTTCTTTAATATCTTCATATGAACTTTCCCTATTTAATTTTCTACTTTGAAGTTCTCTTGAGACTTCCATTAAACTATTATAAAACTTTCTAATTTCTAAACTATAGTCTTTATTTTCAAGTCTATTTATATTTTTTTCAATAACTACCTCTTCTCTTCCCTTATGAAAAATAGGTAAGTTATTTTCTTTTTTGTAATCAGCTACTTTTAAGACTACATTCATTCTTTCTTCAAATAGCCTTGTTATCTCTTTATCTATATTATCAATTTCTTTTCTGTAGCCTTCTAAAGCATCCATTAAAATCTTCCTTTCAACAGTTCTAAAATTCCTATAGCAGAGACTGCTTCTATAACTGGAAGTGCCCTTTGGACTATACAAGGATCATGTCTTCCCTCTATTTGAAGCTTACAATTCTTTTTCTCATTTATATCAACTGTGTCTTGAACCTTTAATATTGAAGGAGTTGGCTTAATTACTACCCTAAATACTATCGGCATACCGTTTGTTATACCACCTAATATTCCGCCATTATTATTAGTTCTTGTTTTAACTTTTTCTCCTTCATAATAAAATTCATCATTGCATTTAGAACCTCTAAGATTTGCCATATTAAATCCTTCACCAAATTCAACACCCTTAACTGCTGGAACTGAAAATAATAAATGTGATAAAGTTGATTCTACTGAATCAAAGAAAGGATTACCTATTCCAGGCATAGCATTTATTATTGCACATTCAATAATTCCACCAACTGAATCTCCTTCTTTTTTTGCATCTAATATTTCTTTTCTTATATTATCTTCTAAATCTTTATTTATTAATGGTAGTTCTTCTTTTCTTAAAGAATCTATTAAACTATCGTCTATATTTACTTTATCAAAGAAGTCATCTTTAACATTTCCTATTTGCTTTATATGAGAGACTATTTTTATTCCATAGCTTTCTAGTATTTGCTTACATATTGCTCCACCAAATACAAGTGGTGCTGTAATTCTTCCTGAGAAATGTCCTCCACCTCTATAATCGTTAAAACCTTCATATCTAATATTCCCTGTATAATCTGCATGACCAGGTCTCATTAAATCTTTTAACTTACTATAGTCTTTTGATCTTTTATCACTATTTTTTATTATTCCGCAAAGAGGTGTACCAGTAGTTTTTCCATTAAATAATCCACTTAATATTTCTACATTATCTCCTTCTTTTCTAGCTGTAGATAATTTGTTTCTTCCTGGAGCTCTTCTTTCCATTTCAAAATTCACTTTTTCTAAATCTACTTGAAATCCTGATGGAAGTCCATCTATTGTAAGTCCTATAGCTGTTCCATGAGATTCACCAAAAATAGATATTTTTAAGTTATTCCCAAACATTCCACTCATCAAAATTTCCTCCTAGCATTTTAAAGTCTTCAAAAAAGTTTGGATAAGATTTGCTTACACATTCGAAATCTTTTAATATAATAGGTTCATTGCTGCAAGTTGCTGCAATTGCAAGCATCATAGCTATTCTATGGTCTTTATGACTCCAAACAGTAACTCCACCTTTAAATTCATTAATTCCTTCAATTATTAAAGAATCTTCTTTTTCTTCAACAATTCCTCCAAGCTTTGTAAGCTCTTCCTTTATTGCATGCAACCTATCACATTCCTTTATCCTAAGTCTTTTGCAATTTATAATATTAGTTCTTCCTTTAGCTAAACATGCAACTACTGAAAGTATTGGTATTATATCAGGGCATCCTGAAGCATCTATAGTTGTTCCTATAAGTACATTAGCACTTCCTATTAATGAATCTTTATCTCTTTTAAAATCAACACCCATTCTTTCTAATATAGAAACAACTTCTTTATCTCCTTGAAGAGAATTCTCCTCTAAGTCATTACATTTAACTTCATTTGAAATCGCATCTGCACATAAGAAAAATGCTCCTTGAGAGTAGTCTCCACAGACTTTATATTCTCTTCCTTCATAGCTTTGATTACCTTTTATAATAAACTCTTTGTAGTCTTTATTCTCAATATGAACTCCAAAGTCTTTCATTGCACTAAGGGTTAAATCTAAATAACCTTTTGATTCTAGCTTTCCTTCAATTATTATTTTAGAATCTCCATTTAATAAAGGAAGTGAAAGCATAAGACCTGTTATAAATTGCGAACTTACATCTCCTCTTACATAAAAAGTTCCAGGTAATAAAGCTCCTTTTACATTTAAATCTAATTCAGATTCTTTATAAGAATATTCAATTCCTTGTTTTTCAAAAATATCATAATAAATTTGAAGTGGTCTTTTCCCTAGATTTCCTTTTCCTATAAACCTATTTTCTCCATCATATAATGCTGCTATAGGAATGAGAAATCTAAGTGTTGAACCTGATTCATTGCAATCTATTAATCTTTTTGACTTTCTTAACTCATCTGAAACTCCAATTATCTCAAGATAGTTATTAAAAATATTTATAGTTGCACCTAATTCTCTCATTGCATTTATTGTTGCAATTATATCATCTGATAAGTCTATATTTTTAATAGTACTTTTCCCTTTAGCTAAAGCTGCACATATAACTGCTCTATGAGCCATACTTTTTGAAGGCGGAATATTGACTTCACCTTTAAGTTTATTGTTATATATTTTTATACTTCCCATTCCGTCACCTCTTTTCTATTTAAAGAAATCAATTGTTGTATTATATATCTCTGCATTTCCGATTTCTTTCATTATAATTATCTTTAGTGTACTTCCCATATTTTTCTTATCTAAAGCTACTATATTTATAATCTCTTCATTATCCTCTAATTTAACTTCATATGGCAACCCATAAGAAGTTAAAATACTTTTAATATTCTCTGAATAATCTATAGGAACTATTCCTTTTTCATAGGATAGTTTAGCCATTAAATACATGCCTATAGCAACACATTCCCCATGTGTATAAGTCTTGAATCCATAAAAAGTTTCTATTGCGTGACCTAAAGTATGACCAAAATTCAAAACCATTCTTTCACCAAGATCTTTTTCATCACGCTCTACAATTTCTCTTTTTATATCGCAACAAATATAGATTATATCTTCAATATGATTCATTACTTCTTCTCTACCATTTAATGATTTTAAAAGACTATAAAGATTTTCATCTCTTATGAAACCATATTTTATTACTTCACCCATTCCATCTTTAAAGAATTTATCATCTAATGTATTTAAAACATCTGGATCTATAAGAACACCTTTAGGTTGATAAAAGCTTCCAACTAAATTTTTACCTCTCTTTAAATCAACAGCAACTTTTCCTCCAACACTACTATCTACTTGTGCTAAAAGTGAAGTTGGTATTTGATAAAAAGATACTCCTCTTAAAAATGTTGATGCAACAAATCCACCAAGATCTCCAATTACTCCTCCACCTAAAGTTATAATTAAATCTTTTCTAGTTAATTTAAAATCTAAAAGTCTATTATATATTTCTTCTAATGAACTAAAAGATTTACTTTCCTCGCCAGCTTTAATAGTCATTTTTTCTACTTTAAAGTTACTATCTTCTAATGACTTTTTTACAATACTTCCATAATATTTATCAACATTATCATCTGTTAGTATAAATATCTTTTCGCCATTATAAACTCTTTTAATGTAAGAAGCTACATCTTTTATACTTCCCTTTTCTATGTCTATATTATAGGATTTTTCTCCTAAATCTACTAAAAGTCTTTTCATATACTATACCGCCTCTTTAAAATCTATATTTATAACTATTAATTATAATACTCTACCCACTGCCTTTGCAATTGGTTTTAAGTCTTCAATTAATTTATTATAAACATCCGGCTTTATTGATTGAGCTCCATCACATAATGCTTTTTCTGGATTATTATGAACTTCTATAATTAATCCATCTGCTCCAATTGCAATTGCTGCTTTAGATAATGGTTCTACCATCCACCACTTACCAGTAGCATGGCTTGGATCAACTATTACAGGCAAATGGCTTAATTTCTTAATTGCTGGTATTGCACTTAAATCTAAAGTATTTCTAGTGTAAGTTTCAAATGTTCTAATACCTCTTTCACATAAAATTACATTTTCATTACCTTCAGCCATAATATACTCAGCACTCATTAAAAGCTCCTCAATTGTTGCAGATAAACCTCTCTTTAAAAGAATTGGTTTGTTAATCTTTCCAAGCTCTTTTAAAAGATCAAAGTTTTGCATATTTCTAGCACCAACTTGTATAATATCAACATCTTCATTAAAGCGTTCAACATCATATGGTGACATTATCTCTGTTACTATTGGAAGTCCAGTGTTTTTTCTTGCAAGTTTTAAAAGATCTAGTCCATTATATTTAAGTCCTTGGAAACTATATGGTGAAGTTCTTGGTTTAAATGCACCACCTCTTAAAAATTGTGCCCCAGAATTTTTTACACTTTCAGCAACTTCAAGTATTTGTTCTTCATTTTCTACAGAACAAGGACCTGCTATCATCACTATCTTTTCTCCACCAATTTTTATTCCATTTACATCTATAATACTTGGATCTGGATGGAACATTCTATTAGCTTTTTTAAAAGGCTCTTGTACATGCATAACCCTTTCAACATTTGGATTAGCTTCAATCTGTGTTGGATCTAATGACCTTGTATCCCCAACAAGTCCAAGTATACTCATATCTTTTCCTATAACAGGATTAACAGATACGCCTTTATTCTCTAACTCCCTGGTTAAATTTTTGATTTCTTCTTCTTTTACTTTCGGTTTTAAAATTACTATCATTTATAAGCCCCCTCTAAAAATTTTATTAATTTACAAAAAAAGAACCCAATTTATCCTGAGTTCTACTTTCTTTTGTGCATTAATAATTTCTTATTTTTAATTATTTTATTAATAAAGTTTTTATAACTTGCCCCAAAAACTAGTTAATAAAATTAATTTTACTTATTATACCACATTTTTAATTATTTGGCTTTATTTTTAATAAATTTATTCTATTATACTTATTTTTATTAATAGTATGAAAATTTTTCTCTAGAAATATATATTTTTATAAATAAAAAAAGATATAACCTTAACCTTTATTAATTAAAGTTATACCTTAAATAATCTATAGTATTGGTGATACAAGTCTTACTAATGACTCTGCTATACGCACGCTCTTAGGTCTAGATTCAAACATTTGTTGTGTTACCTCTACTGAATCTTTTAAGTCGTTCATAAAATCGCCTTCACACTCTTTAGCTTTTCCCTCATCAAATATAAAAGCATTAACTTCAAAGTTTAAACTAAAGCTTCTAATATCCATATTTGCCGTACCAATTGATACAACAGATCCATCCACTACAATTGTTTTTGAATGAATAAAGCCTTTTCTATAATAATAAACTTTAACTCCCGCTGAAAATAAATCACATAAATAAGAATCAGCTGCCCATTTCATAAATTTATGATCTGGTTTTCCAGGCACTAATATTCTAACATCTACCCCTGATAAAGCTGCTATTCTAATTGCTTCAAGAACTGGAGCATCAGGTACAAAATATGGTGATGTTATATATACATTTTTCTTTGCATTATTAATTAGTTTAATATATGCATTTTTAATATATTCTTCATTATGATCAGGACCACTTGTTACTATTTGAACTCCAACATCCCCGCCTCTATACTCTTTCTTTGGCAAGAATATACTAAAATCATTAAGTTCTTCTTTAGCTGCATAGCACCAATCTAAAAGGAATCTTTCGTTTAAATCATTGACCGCCATACCTCTTATTCTAATATGAGTATCTCTCCAAAAACCTATCTTTTTATCTAAATTTACATACTCATCTCCTACATTGAAACCTCCAACATATCCAAACTTTCCATCAATTACAACTATCTTTCTATGATTTCTAAAGTTTATACGTGTATTTATATGAGGTAATAATCCTGGGAAAAATATTGCAAATCTTCCCCCAAGCTCTAAATACCTTTTTAGTTTCTTTTTAGTTACAGTATAAGAACCCATACTATCAACTAAAAGTCTAACTTCAACGCCTTCTTCAAGTTTTTTCTCTAAAGCTTCCACGATTTTTTTTCCTATACGGTCTTTTCTGAATATGTAATACTCTATATGAATATATTCTTTTGCATTTTTGATATCTTCTAAAAGTTTTTTAAATTTATCTTCTCCATTTATAAAAATATCAACATCATTTCCAACTGTATACCTTGCACCACAATTGTTATAATTCATTCTTCTTAAATCTTTAAATTGTTCTCCACCATCATGACCACTACTATCGCCTGAAATTTTATTTAACTCTTTCTTTTTATTTACATCATTAATTCGCTTTTCTTTGAATAGTTTTTGTCTACTAAAATTCTGTCCTATTAAAATATAAATTATAAATCCTAAGCCAGGTAATAATATGAATATTAAAAGCCAAGCCCAAGTTGTTGTAGGGTCTTTTCTTTCTATAAATATTATAGAAAAAGCACATGCTAAATTTAAAATTATTAATAAAACACCTAACGTTATTACTATACCCATAATCTTCTCCTGTCTGAAATTTAATCTATTCTAAGTTAATATTTATAATTATATCCTCTTTTAAAAACTCTATCAATAAATGTAAAATTAATTTAATTAACATACTATAAATATTAATATAAGACATGAAATAAATCATGTCTTATATTATTCTATGATAATTTAACTATTGTTACCCTTGTCAAACAGAAAGTTGCCTGACACTTGCTTCCATTTACAAGCTCTATTTCTAGTTCATCATCACAGCTATTAAATACTATGGCTGTACTTGCTAAATTAATTAGACTTCCACATTTTAATATTTCACCAACAGCTATACTATGCATTATTCCATTTACTCTTAATTCTAATTGAACTATTCCTACCTTTTCTAAGCTTGCTGATGCTGAGAAATTAATTAAATAGCAACCTTCTTCATCTAATACTATAACTTTTGACCCTTCAGTATGGCAAATTGCATTCTCACTTAAAACTAAATTTTCTTTAAGTGGTATAGCTTCATTATATCTCACACATTCACATTTTTCAGAAACTATATATGCATACTCATTATATGCTGATTCTCCTGGATCTCCTTTAGGTCCTCGTGGTCCAACTTCTCCTCGTGGTCCAACTGGTCCTCTTGGTCCTTGTTCTCCTCTTTCGCCTTGTGGTCCCTCTGGCCCCTCAGGTCCCTCTGGTCCTTCTGGTCCTTCTGGCCCCATTGGCCCCATTGGTCCTCTTTCACCTTGTGGACCTTCTGGTCCTGCTGGTCCCTCCAGTCCTCTTGGTCCTTCTGGTCCTTCAATTCCCATAGGTCCCATTAATCCCATTTCTCCCTGTGGTCCTTCTGGGCCTTGTGGTCCCATTGGGCCTTCTGGTCCCATTTCGCCTTGGAATCCTCTTGGACCTATAGGTCCCTCTGGTCCCATTAAACCCATTGGTCCCTCTGGGCCAGTTGCTCCAGTATCACCTTTTGGTCCTTGTGGTCCTTGTATTCCTCTTGGTCCTTCTGGTCCAATTGGTCCACACGGTCCCTCTAGTCCCATAAATCCTCTTGGGCCCCTTGGTCCTTGTATTCCCATTTGACCTGGATCTCCTTTAGGACCCTGTTCTCCTGGATCTCCTTTTTCTCCTCTTGGACCCCTTTCTCCTTGCGGTCCTTGTGGACCTTCTGGTCCTTCTGGGCCTTCTAATCCCATAATTCCTTGTATACCTGGAGGGCCTTGAATTCCTGTTGGTCCAACCGGTCCTTCTGGTCCCATTAATCCTCTAGGCCCAATAGGTCCAATTTCTCCTGCTATTCCATCAAAACCTCTTGGTCCCATTTCTCCTCTTGGCCCCTCTGGTCCTTCTGGTCCTTCTGGTCCTCTTGGTCCTTCGATACCTTGTAATCCTCTAGGTCCAACTGGTCCCATAAGTCCTTGAGCTCCTTCTGGTCCTTCTGGTCCACATGGGCCTTCTGGTCCTTCAAATCCTCTTGGACCTTCTGGTCCTCTTGGTCCCTCTGGTCCTTCCGGTCCTATTGGTCCACATGGTCCCATTTCTCCTCTTGGGCCTTCTGGCCCTCTAGGTCCTGGAGGTCCCTCTACAGATGGACTGCAGCTATCAATATAACAAACTTTTAAAGTTATATTATTTTTTCCTCTTGAAGATGAAAATGTTATGCTTCCAACACTGTCCTCTGATATAGCTAACGTTATACCATTGTTTTCTATCTGATTGTTAGAAAAATTCCTTATTAAGTCTGTTATATCAATAGACACATATCTTCCTTCACAGGATTTTGGTATAAAAATATTTTTTTTATTTGATTTTACAAAAGGTGCTGTATTATAAGTTACATAATCTTGATAAAATAAATCTAAATTATATAATAAATCAATACATATTCCTTTCTCATCATAAGGTATATTAATCTCTTCAATATACATTCTAATTTCAGCATCTGTAACTTTACAGTTACAAGTGGACATTGGCAAATCAAATTTAATTAATGTATTTACCACTTCTTCATAGCAGTCAATATCTCTACTTACTACAAGACAACATTCTTTGCTATAATTTTTATTTGGATATTTAGACATAACAAAAGTATCTCCAGTACTATAAACACTTTCGCAGCTCAAAAAAAATCACCACCCTTAAATAATTTAATATATTCTATTCCTAAATCTTATTCTTTGTTATAAATTATATATTTTTATGGCGATTTTTCACTTTTCCCACACTAAAATTTGCCTAATTTTATCTAATTTAATATTATTCTCTTTCATTTTCCCCTTTAGATATTCTCTATTAAATTCTACTTTATCCTTAGGAGCTAAATATATATTAGCTAACTCATTATAATAGTAAGCTTTTTCAAAATTTCCTAAGTTTGAATAACAAACACATAGTTGTATAGCTGGTATCCATGTATTATATAACCTATTATTAAAACCACTATTTAATTCATCTATATCCATATCCAATGCTGATTTTAAAAATATAATTGCTTCATCAAACATAGCTTTTTCCATAAAGCAATTTGAAAGTTCACAAAGTGTTTCTCCATTTGGAGTATACTTTTTCATACTTTGAAATATAACATCAATTCTCTCATCTACTGATGCGTTACTATACTTTAAAGCTCTTGAAAGGTTTATTGTTCCCCTTTTAAAATCTTCAGCCCAAGTTAAATCTTGCTTTAGGAATTCTTTATATTTTACAACTGCTTCTTCAAATAAATTATTATCATAAAGTTCATTTGCATAATAAAAAAGATCTCTTGTTGAAAATTCTTCATTCTTCTCTTCCATATTTTTAAATATCATTAAATTCCTATTTGTAGACTCTTTTTGCTTATTATGATTTATGGCTATATCACTTTGATATATATTCCCAAAAACACTTAAATACTCATGAACTTTTCCAATCCATCTAAATCCTTTTTCCCTTTTAACTATCCTGTTTCTTCTTGTTGAATAGGTTGTTTCTCCATTTTCATTTCTAATTAAAGAATAGGACATCATAATAGAATCTACAGTATTATCCAATTCACTTTTTAATTTCTTTAATTTTTGGCAATTCAAATCATCTATATAGTCATCTCCATCTAACCACATTTGATATTCTTTAGTAGCTTTACTGAACGAATAATTTCTTGCTTTTGCAAAATTATCCTCCCAAGCTAAATCATAAATTTTAGCTCCAAATGACTTTGCAATTTCTTTTGTATTATCTTTTGAACCTGTATCAACAATAATTATTTCGTCTACTATATCACTAACTGATCCTAAACATCTACCTAATGTTTTTTCTTCATCTTTAACTATCATACATAAACTTATAGTAATCATATATCCACCTCTATTAACTTACCTACTTATAACAATATATAACTTACATAAATCATTTGTACTAATAAATTTAAAGACAAAAAAAATTCCACAAAGGACTAACCTTTGTGGAATTTATAAAAAACTATCTGTTGTTTCTTTGTTGCTTTCTTGCTCTTCTGCAGTCTGGGCATCTTACTGGATCGTTATCGAATCCTTTTTCTTTGTAGAATGCTTGTTCTCCTTCAGTGAAGATGAATTCCTTACCGCAATCTTTACATACTATTGTTTTATCCATTCTAATTCCTCCTGTTTAAAGACTTCATTAAAATTTATAAATTCTCTAAAAGGAGAAAGTTATAATCAAAATCTATCTTTAATATCATTTTTTGTATTTCTACTTTTTCATAGTATCAGATTATAAATACCAAATCAAGCGTTTTCATAAAATATTTAAACTTTTTTGGTAAAAATAGATAATTAATCTAAACTATTTATTACGTTTACATACATATACAAGAAAAAGGTTGTAATATAATATTACAACCTTTTTAAAAAAACTATCTGTTATTTCTTTGTTGCTTTCTTGCTCTTCTGCAGTCTGGGCATCTTACTGGATCGTTATCGAATCCTTTTTCTTTGTAGAATGCTTGTTCTCCTTCAGTGAAGATGAATTCCTTACCGCAATCTTTACATACTATTGTTCTATCCATTCTAATTCCTCCTGTTTAAAGACTTAAATCAATTTATAAATTCTCTAAAAGGAGAAAGTTATAATCTAATTATCTTTAATCAATTTATTTTTGTATTGCTACAATATTAATTGTAGCAGTTATTATACTATTAAGCAAGTTTTTTATTCTATACCTTAATATAATAAAAAGGTGGTAGCATAAACTACAACCTTTTATTTAAAGAAACTATCTGTTGTTTCTTTGTTGCTTTCTAGCTCTTCTGCAGTCTGGGCATCTTACTGGTTCATTATCGAATCCTTTTTCTTTGTAGAATGCTTGTTCTCCTTCTGAGAAGATGAACTCCTTACTGCAATCTTTACATACTATTGTTTTATCCATACTAATTCCTCCTGTTAAAGACTTAAATCAATTTATAAATTCTCTAAAAGGAGAAAGTTATAATCTAATTATCTTTAATTAATTTTTAAAATTTATTATTTTGTATCACTACAAGATTTATTATAACAGCTTTATTATTATTAAGCAAGCTTTTTTTTGAAATTTTCAGAATTTTTTTAAATATTTTTATATTTTTCTCCAAATACCATCTTTTATAAAGTCTTCAGCTGACTTCTCAGCACTTTTTACTATGTTCTTATCATATCCTATTAAATCTAAAATTTTTATTGCGTTTCTAGTTGTAGCTCTTCCCTTATATAATTTATAATCAAATTTTATATCATTATTTTTAATTTCCTCTTGAAAATGATAATTATCAAAATGTCCTTCTAAAATATGAGTAAGTTCAATATCATGAGTAGCCGCAATACATATACAATTATTATTACTTGAAAAATACTTTAAAACCTCAGAAGATGCTGCAATTCTTTCAATAGTATTTGTTCCTCTTAAGATTTCATCAACAAAACAAAGAATTGGAATATCATAATTAATAGCATCAATTATTCTTTTTAATGATTTAATCTCTACCATATAATAACTTTCTTTTTTAAATATACTATCCTTAAGAGCCATAGAACTATATACCCTAAATGAATTACTTCTATACTCTTTTGCAAAAACAGTATATATACTTTGAGCTGTTATTGCATTTAATGCTACTGTTTTTAGGAATGTTGATTTACCTGAAGCATTAGAACCTGTAATAAGCATAGATCTATCTATGACCCCATCATTTGTTACAGGTTCCTCAATAAATGGATGATATATTTCATTAAAACTTAAATTTTTGCTTTCAGTAAATACTGGTTTACAATAATTTTTTATAGCGTCTCTATATGAAGATATTGCGATCATTGAATCTATCATACCTACAAACTTATATATTTCTTCAAAATCTTTTGTATTTTCCATAACAGTTCTACATATTTTTTCATACTTTATTACATCTCTAAGAAAAAACATTTTCATATATTCAGCAAATATACCTATCTCACCATTATCCGCTGCTGGAGTAGTATTAATAAATTTATTTTTAATATTTTTTACATTATTTAAATTCTCTTTTATATTAGGGAATTTAGAATTAACTTCTTTTAAATTAAGTGAATATATCTTTCTAGCTGCATTTGCCATTCCAATCATATACATATAATCATCTACTCTATAGCCATTATATTTTTTAAGTCTTCCTTGTAACCACATATTAAAAACTAACGATATAATAAGCAAGAAAAATGTAGGTGGATAGAATACTATTAAAATTAGTAGTATTAAAGGTAATAATTGAAGTGTTCTATATAAAATAATTCTATTTTTAGGCACTTCCATAGGATTTTTAAAGTAAAAAGATAAATTAGCATTTTCCTTTTTCCCAAGTCTACCTAATATAAATTGAACATCAAATCTTTCTTTAGAATTTTCCCTAAAATATTCAATTAAATCATCCCTACATTTAAGTTTATCTATATTAAAAGATATATTTCTAAAAATTGAATATAAGAACTCGTCCCCAATTGATGTCCTAGTATTATTTATAGATAAGAAAAACTTATCCATGCTAAGATCATTCCAAGTAATATCATCTATATAAAACTTTTTATCATCTTTAGTATTTTTAAAATAGTTTGAAGCATAATTAATATCTGTCTTATTCTTTTTTATATCCACTTTCTTCCCATAAGAATTTAAAATATCCTTCTTTATTTTGTTAATCTTTCTAAAATACTCATAAATATAACTGGCAATAATTAATATAATTCCTATAATTATATATACATATAACATAGTCACTCCCCCTTTTACATAATTATACCATTTATTGTTATTTGCAAGTAATTTTTAAAGATATTTTTATAAACAAAAAAAAAGAAACTCCCATATGGGAGTTTCTTTTATCTTTTATTATTAAGCAAAGTATCTGTCTAATAATCCTTTGAAAGCTCTTCCGTGTCTAGCTTCATCTTTACACATTTCGTGTACTGTATCGTGAATTGCATCTAAGTTTAATTGTTTAGCTAAAGTTGCTAATTCTTTCTTTCCTTGACAAGCTCCATATTCAGCATCTACTCTCTTTTGTAAGTTAACTTTTGTATCAGCATCTACAACTTCTCCTAAAAGTTCTGCAAATTTTGCAGCATGTTCTGCTTCTTCAAATGCTATTCTCTTATAAGCTTCTGCAACTTCTGGGAATCCTTCTCTATCAGCTTGTCTTGACATTGCAAGGTACATTCCAACTTCTGTACATTCTCCCATAAAGTTTGCTTGTAATCCTTCTATGATTCTTGGATCTACATCTTTAGCTACTCCGATTCTATGTTCGTCAGCCCAAGCCATTTCTCCAACTTGTTCTACAAATTTATCAGCACCTACTCCACATACTGGGCATTTTTCTGGTGCAGTTTCTCCTTCATATACATATCCACATACTTGACATACAAATTTTTTCATAATTAATTTCCTCCTAATTTTCAACACACATTTTATTTATATTTTATTATTTATATTTAAATTTTATTTTAAATCTACTTTTTATTATTTTTTGTTTGTTCCTTTTTACATTTATTATTATATAATAATAATTATCCGTTGTAAACCCTTTTTTGAAAAATTTTTTATCTATTTTAGAAAATTACACCTAAATTTCATTATATGTATATGTATTTGAAAAATTTATCTTTTAATGTATTATATACTTTAATTTAAAAAATTACTAGAATTTTCTTGTTAAAATGAAAATTTCTTTTATTATCACGCATACTTTTTATAATATTTTTAACCTTATTAAAGTGTTACAAGAAAACACATGAATATAATTTAAGCATATTTATATACATAAAAAAAGCCGTTATAGAACGACTTTTTTAATAGAATTAATTAAATAATATTATAATACTTCCTTACCAAAAGGCATAAGTGAAAGTTTTGCAATTTTTAGACTTTGTATAGCAAATGGAATTCCTATTATTGATATACAAAGCAATACTGCACTAATTAAATTTGCAATACAAAGAGAGAATCCTCCAAAGATTATCCATAATATATTCAAAATAAAATTAGTTCCACTTTCATTTGTGCTAACTACTTCTTTCCCAAATGGGGCTAATTGAAGTTTTGCCATCTTAAAACATTGTAATCCTACCGGTATCCCTATTATTGTTAAGCACCATAATACTCCCCAAAATAGCCATACTAGAGAATTAACAAGTCCGCCCAAAATAATCCAAATAATATTTCCAATACAGCTCATATACTTCCCCCTTACTTCAATATATAACATATAATATCATAAAGTTATTAAATTTATCTTGATTTTTATATAAAAAAAGCCTTACAGAAATAAATTCTGCAAGGCTTTTATAAACTTCTTATGCGAAGTATCTATCTAATAATCCTTTGAAAGCTCTTCCGTGTCTAGCTTCATCTTTGCACATTTCATGTACTGTATCATGAATTGCATCTAAGTTTAATTGTTTAGCTAAAGTAGCTAATTCTTTCTTTCCTTGGCAAGCTCCGAATTCAGCAGCAACTCTAGCTTCTAAGTTTTTCTTAGTATCTGCTTCTAATACTTCACCTAAAAGTTCAGCAAATTTTGAAGCATGTTCTGCTTCTTCAAAAGCAGCTCTCTTGTACATTTCAGCAACTTCTGGATATCCTTCTCTATCAGCTTGTCTTGACATAGCTAAATACATACCAACTTCTGTACATTCTCCTGTAAAGTTAGCTTGTAATCCTTCTATAATTCTTGAATCAACACCTTTAGCAACTCCAACTCTATGTTCATCAGCCCAAGCCATTTCTCCAGCTTGTTCTACAAATTTATCTTTTGGAGCTCCACATACTGGACATTTTTCTGGTGCTTCTTCTCCTTCATAAACATAACCACATACTGTACACATAAATCTTTTCATTATAAGTACCTCCCAAATTCTAAAATAAATTTATTCCTTGATTCATATAATACACCTTTAGAAAATTAATAAAAGTACTTAAATATATATTTAATTATTTGTTTATCAATAATTAAAGAATTAGAATTATTATTCAATATGTATTAATCTAGGTATTAAGCATAATATTTTAATGTATTTTTTAATTCACTAACTACAGCTTCTTTTATTTCACTTGGTTCTAATACCTCTACTGAACTACCCATTTCCATTATCCATTTAACAATATCAACTTTTCCTTCAATATATCCTTCATAAATTAGATATCCATCTTTATAATTATCCTTTATCGACTCTTCATATACCCACTTATGTTCTTTAAAGCATCTTGCATAAGGATAATACACTTTAAGTTTAACTTTAAACTTTTTATTATCACTGTATATTCCAAGCCTATTTCCAAGATATTTTTTCATATTAAATCCATTCTTTTTAAATGAATCATTAGTTTCTGTAATATTACTAATTCTACCTAGTTTAAAATTCCGTATTGATTTTTTATATTCGCAATACGCAACCATATAATTTGCACCTTCATATACATATATAGCATATGGATGCACGATTCTCTTTTTTCTTTCACCACCAAGATTTGTATAATCTATTTTTATTTTTTTCTTATTAGTTATACACTCATTAATTTTAATCCATTTTTCATTGATTTCATTATTATTTTTACTTATTCTTCTATATTGGGCTGATGCATTTTCATGCCAGAAGTTAGCATTACTATATTTTGATAATATTTTAATTGCTGCTGTACTAAAATCTCTTTTAAAAGGAAAAGTTCCATTTTGAACTAATTTTACAGTAAGCTCTAGTGCATTTATTTCATCTTTATTAAGTCCAATATCAAAACATATTGAAGGACTTTTAAGAATATATCCACCATATCTTCCACGTTCTTCTTCAATCCATATGCCTGCAGCACACAGGTCATCTTTATATCTACTTACTTGTCTTATGTCTACTTCAAGTCTTTCTGCTAGCTCTTTCCTACTCATCTTCTGTTTGCTTCTTAGTAAAAGCAACATCGTTAGTGCATTGTTTAATCTACCCAACCTTCTTATCTTCCTTCACTTTTTCTTCTCATAAAAAAATAAGATTCTGCTCCCCTATTGCAAAATCTTATTGTAAAACTATTCCTAAACTTTACCTAAAGCAGTTAAAAATCAGTGCATTAGAATTTACCTATTGTAGTATTGAGAAAACTTCATAAAACCATATATTATGTATGCTAGATAAAGCCGAATCAGTTCTTACTTATATAATACTCCTTAATGGTGACTTATAAATGTAACAATAATTTTAATATAATTAAAAGATACTCACATACTATTTTACTTATTATTCCATAAAAATTACATTGATTTTCACATAAAGGATAAATTTTGCTTTAGCAATAATATTATACATATTTTTAGAATTAATTCAATTATCAAAATTTTTATATTTAAAGTCATCCACACAATCTCATTTAATTCATCATTTTGAATATTATCTTCAATAAATCCTATTGAATTATAAAAAATAGCTATGCAAAATATGCATAGCTATTTTTATAATTCAGTTGCTACTAATGAATTAGTTGCAACTTTCTTTATTAATTTTAATAAACATCTTGATTCTTCCTCTGAAAAATCACTAAGAATTTCTTTGCACCAATCATCTATTATTTTATTAACTAGTGGATAAACTCTTTCCCCTTTATCTGTAAGATATAAATGATACGTTCTTTTATCATCTTTCTTAGGTACTCTTTCTATAAACTTAAGCTTTTCTAACTGGCATAAAGCTCTTGTTATATTACTTGGATTCAAATGAATACTATCCATTATCTTATCTTGCGTTATTCCTGGATTCTCAAAAATTTTTATTATATAAAAATACTGACTACTATTTAAATCTATTTCTTTTAATTTTTTATCTAAATAAATTTTACTATGTCTATCAGCTATTGAAATCCATTTAATTAATTCATTCATTATTTACGCCCCCATTATTAGCCTTTACTTAACTTTAATAATAAGGCAATTATTTAATAAAATCTATTATTTTTTAAATAATCTATATGCTGAAATTATACAAGCAATAAGACATAATATAAATGAAACTGCAAAAGCTACATGCATACCATATATAAATAACATAGGCATATTGTCTATATAAGTTATAACTTTAAATCCAGCTTTATGACTCATTGCAAGATATAGTATTGTAGTTGATAATGATATACCAATAATCATACCTAAATTTCTTGCAAGTGAATTTAAGCTACCTGCTATTCCAAGCTTATTTGGCTTTACAGAAGACATTATAATTGAATTATTAGGTGATTGGAAAAGTGCTACCCCAACTCCGGTCATTGTTGTTATTGAAACTAAATATGGAACTGAAGTGCTTTGATCCATAAATATAAATAAAAATTGTGTTATTGTAACTATAACTAATCCTATAAATGTTAAAATTTCTGATCCCATTCTATCTGAAAGGCTTCCACTAATAGGTGCAACAATCATCATTGCAATTGGTACAGACATCAATATAAATCCTGCTGTAAGTGATGAAAAACCTAATGATTTTTGAAGATAAAATGGCATTAAAACATTAAAGAAAAGGTTAGATGAAAATACTAAAAGTGCACAAAATAATCCTAATGAAAATGAGAAATTATTAAATAATTTCATATCAATTAATGGATCATCTACTCTATTTTCAATTCTTATAAATAAGATTAATGCAACTATAAATATTATAAATAACATTATAACTGTAGGTCTAGTAAACCCAATTTGCTGTCCTATAAATATAGCCATAAATAATGAAACTATACTAATATTAAATAAAATAAATCCTTTATAATCTATTTTCAGTTTTATATCTTCTTTAAATTCTTTTGGAAATGCAAAATACCCTAAAAGTATAGCTAAAATTCCAATTGGTATATTTATTAAAAATATATATTGCCATGAATAATTTTCTATTATAAGCCCACCAATTCCTGGTCCTGCAATACTACCTAAAGATACAAAACTACCAAGAATTCCAAGGCCTTTTCCTCTCATTTCTCTTGGGAAATACTCTGTAATTATTCCGTAGTTAGTTGCCATAGTCATACTAGCACCAATTGCTTGCACTGCTCTTGATACTAAAAGAAAAGTTAAACTATTGCTTATACCACATAGAATTGACCCTATTACGAATATAACTGTTCCAATTCTAAAAACTTTAATTTTTCCTTTTGTATCACTTATCCTTCCAAAGAATATTAAAAGCATACATATTACAACTATATATAAAGAAACAATCCATTCTGCTTGATTCATATTTATTGATAAATCCTGTGATATTACTGGCATTGCTATATTGACAATACTTCCATCTAAAGTAGACATAAACGTAAATAAACAAGTTGCAACTAACATAAGCCAAATATTATATTTTTGTTCTGATTTACTATTTTCTTTTATCATTTGTTATCCTCCCTATATTTTATTTTCTTCAAATTTAAATAATTTATTATAATAATTTATATTATTGCGCACGCAAAAATAGTGTTAAAAAAATATTTTGCGTTCGCAAATATATTCTATTTTAATATATTTTAATAGTCAACCTTATTTAAAATATATTTTACAAAATTAAAGAGAGTGCATTACTGCACCCCATATTATTATTTATTTTCATTTATATAATTTTTTAAATCTTCGATTTGATTATTTGTTGATTCTATTTCATTTTTAACAGAGCTTATTTCTGAATCTTTTTCATTAAGAGTAGCTTGTTGACTTGTATATGCTTTTTCTAACTCTTTTTTCTTATCATTATTATTTGAAGTAAAAGCTATACTTCCAAATACAAAAAATATTATTGATAGTAAAATAGTAACTTTATTATTTTTTATAAATCTTAAAATTTTCTCCATTTATAATTCCTCCATTAATAACACTTTGAACAAGGTGTTAATCCTTCTGCCTCTGCTTCTTTTAATGTTATTTCTGTTGCGTTAGCTGAATTTGTTCTACCACAGTGATTTGTACTATGATATTTCTTACCTGTTCTTGTTCTCCAAACCATAGTTCCAATTGGCTTATTGTCTGAATTACTAGTATTATCAGCAGACTTACTATTTGAAGAATTTGAATTACTGTAACTTTCTTGTCTTGCTTTTTCCTTAGCTTCCTTCTCGGCTTGTGCTTTAGCTTCCTTCTCAGCTTTTTCTTTTGCTTCCTGCTCTTTTTGAAGCTTATCAGCTTTAGCTTTATCAATAGCTTCTTTCTTATTTTCATATTCAGAAAGATCCTTTTTAGATGTTTCTAAAACTATCTTATCAGATTTTAAAACCTCATCTTTTTTTGCAATCTGACATGTTATATCGCTATTTTTTGATTGAAGTACTTTTATCTCTTGATCTGATACATTACTTGTAAGAGCAAGTCCTCCTCCAATTAAAAAGCATGCTACACAAGAAATAATTACTTTCTTTTTCTTTAGTAAAAATGATTTAATATTCAATTTTATTCCCCCTTGATTTAACAAAAGGAATTATATCATATATATTAAAAATCATTATTATTTTTAATAAAATAACTTTTCTGAATTTTATATATTATTTAAAAAATAAGCTTATATTTTTTATTTTTTTATAATATGATTAATTTTTTAAATAGTATATCTTAAAATAAATAATATTTTTTATGTATTAAAAACTCCTTTTAAAGAAAAAAGAACTACTAGGATTATCCTAATAGTTCTTATACTTTCTATAATACTTTCAAACTTCCCTTTTAAAAATATTATGCAAAGCATATATTTATTTTCTTGCTTTCATGTCTGCTTCTAATTCTTTTGCAAATTCTTTTTCCATAGCAGCTTCTGCTTTTGCTTCTCTGTCTAATTCTTGATTTATTTTCTTTCCAAGAACATCTGCTTCTTTTTGATCTTCTTTATATTCTTTGCTGTTTTCATTAACAACCTTAAGATCTACTTCGGCCTTATTTTTTATTTCTTCTTTTAATTCTTCAATATTTTTTTTGCTCATAAAAAACCCTCCCAAATTGAAAATTTATTATCTTTAATATTTTCTACACTCATATTATATCAAGATAATTTTATAAAAAACCATCTTTGAATTAAGTTTAACTGAAACTATAATGAATCTTTACAAATTAATATTTTTATTCATTTTAGTTTTATTTAATACACAAAAACAAAGGCTATATTAATCTGCACATTAATATAGCCTTTAATCTTTGGCAAGATATACTTTATTTTATTTACTATTTTATAATATTTTACTTAGAATAGAACTCAACAATTAAGTTATCGTTAATAACTATTGGAATTTCTTCTCTTAATGGCTTTCTGCTAAAGGTTGCTTTAAAACTCTCTACTTCTTTATGTATATAAGGTAATACATTTAGACTATTGTTTTCAAATGTTTCTTTAAAGATTTGAGTATTTCTTGATTTTTCTCTAAGAACTACTTCATCTCCAATTGATAATTGATATGATGGTATATTAACCTTCTTTCCATTAACTAAAAAGTGTCCATGGTTAACCATTTGTCTTGCTGCTCTTATTGATGGAGCAAAGCCCATTCTATAAACCATATTATCTAATCTTGATTCTAACATTTGAATTAAAGCTTCACCTGGAAGCTCTTTTGACTTAAAAGCTTTTTCTACATATCTACAAAATTGCTTTTCAAGCACTCCATAATATGCTCTTAACCTTTGCTTTTCTAATAATCTTATTCCATATTCTGATAACTTTTTATCAGCTCTACTACTGCCCTTTACTGCACGATCCATTGCTTTAGGATGACCTATTACGTTTAATCCAAGCCTTCTGCACATTTTAAATCTTGGGCCTCTCATCTTTGCCATAGTAAACCTCCTATTAAAGTATTTCTATGTGCTTATAATATCATAAAACTTCTTTAATTGAAAATGATTATCATTATATATCATCCTTTTAGATTAATTTATCCTTTCTATTCTTTTATTTTCATTCTTTTTCTTATTTTAATTATATAATATAAAATTCAGATTAATTTCCAAAAAGTATAATCTCTTATAAACTCATGATTTTCTAAAATCACTCATTATATATACTAAAAAGAGCAACTATAAAACTAGTTGCTCTATATTTTTATCTATTTTTTAACTTCCTGATGATGATGAAGCTGCGGCAGCTGCTGCCCCTGCAGAGGCACTTGCCGCTGCAACTTCAATTGCTAATTGTATTGTTAATGTTATATTATTAGTAGCATTTATTAACTTTTGAGTATCTGCATCATTTAATCTATTTATATAATCTGAAGCGACAAGTCCTGTAGCTATCATATTTCTAATAGTTGACCCTAACGCAAACATACCAAATCCATTTTCTTGTTTTAATCTATCAGAAACTTCTCTTACTTCTTTTGCAAAAATATTAGGATCATCACTTATAAATGCTGCTACTCCTAAAAGTGGAATGGAATAATTTTTTAATGGCACCTTATTATCTCTTAATGCATTTTGTATCTTTAAAACTCTAATAGCTTTTTCATATGCACTTCCATTAAATAAAGGTAATATGTGTGATAAACTTTGAGTATTGTTTCCAGCACTAAATCCACTACTTCTTAAAGCTTCATAACATTCTTCTGTTTCATTTAAAGTTATCTCAATATTAGTTGAAGTAGTTGCAATCATAGCAGCAGCTGAAATATCTTCCTGCCCTGTTAAAAATCTATGATTCTTCTTCATATCATTATAAACTTCTCTAGTATTTTTTACCGCATCATCAATATTAACCCTGTTTCTTGCATTAAATATAACAATTGCAGCTAATATTAAATATTGATTTGCAAAGAAAAAGCTTTTTAGCTTTTCATAAATATTCATAAGCTCTTTAAAACTGCTTTCCATATCATTTTCAAGAGATATAGTAATAGCCGTTGTAAATAAATTATTCCCTCTGAAATTTGACATTAAGGTTGTGTTCTTTTTAATTATTTTTATGGCCTCATTAATTCTATTAGCATCTGCCTTTTTATCTTTTAATGATAATGTTAGTGCATTACATTTTCTAAAAGAATTTACTGTGAATATTCCTCCTGCTTTATCTAATTCTTTACTATTGTCTATAAGTAATTGTACCTTCTCATAATTCATAATAATCCCTCCATCATAAAAGTTCATCTCAATTATACTATATAGTATATTATACCATATTTAAAGTTTAATATTACATATTATTTTTATAATTTATGGAAAAAGTTTTTATAAAAAAGCAGTAAGTCCATAAGAACTTACTGCATATATAAATTATATATATTTTTATCTTTAAAATATTTTATACCTTAGCTACTATCTATAAATATAATGTCTAAGAAATTCTTTTGTATACTAAAGGTTTATCATATCCAAATATACGCTTATCATTTGATTCCATAATTTCTGAAACTTCTAAAACTTTTTTAGAAAATCTTTCATGTAGAGTGAACTTTAAACTTGGAGAAAACATACTTATACTTCCTCCTTCCCAAACACCATCTTTTTCTTCATATAGTGCTGGAGTAAATTTTTCTGAAACCTTTAATGAGTTATATGGTATTGATGTAATACTCTCATAACAGAAATTTTCCTTTGTATAACCCTCAGGCATTTCATAAGAAGTTAGCTTTATCTTATCTCCTTCTTCTGTAAATAAGAATAGATGAGGCATCGCATTTGTATGCTTATTAACTGTATAATAACTTTCTTCTAATAAAAAAATTCCTTTAAAATCTTCTGGTAAATCATTAATTTTATCATTGCAAACTGTGTTTATATGTTTTGCGTACGGATAGGAATGAATCCCTTCTTTTTCTAATTGTTTTAGTTGATCACTATTGTCAAACTTTCCTGATAGTAATTTTATAAATTCATTAAGCTTATCCATTTAAATCCTCTCCCTTTTATACTTTCGTTTATAAACTCTCATACAAATTCTTTCTCATTTATTTTAAGTATAACACCAGGATTTAAGTAAAACAATTATGAGATTAATAGTATATTATTTCTGTTTCCTCTTCTTTTTTGTTTTTATATTCGTATTCTAATTTATTAATATCATACTTAACTATTCCAGAAAACATTGGTCTACCATCCCTATATGAATCTGGATACTTTTCTCTATATTCTACCCCTAATTTATATACATGTTCCCATAATTCTTCGCTAAACTCATTTTTCTTTTCTTCAATTCTTTGTTTATTATTAGATACAAATTCAGCGATAATTGGAGAAAATCCACCCCATAAGCCTGTATTATTTTTGCCTAAAACCAAATCTTTTTGTAACTCCCCTCTTTTACAAGTATTAACTGATAAAAGTCTTGTTCCTTTTTTTAAGTTATAATTTCTCACATATTTCTTAGGAAATGTAACTGGTATGATACAATCTAAATCTGATGAATATGCTGCAATAATTAGAAGTGGCTCCACAGATAATACAATAGCTGGATTGCTATCTCCAAAGTACATTTGCTCTTTTAAAAATCTTAATTGAGTTCTACCATATCTTTTTTTCTCTATTATCCTACATAGTAATCCTATTACCCCATACAAATCTGGTCTTAATTTTTTCAACTTTCTTTTAGATATATATATTCTCCCCGCTGAAGTTGAGTAAGTAGTTTTATCAAGCACCTTAACTTTCATAAATTATTCTCCTCTTTTGTTTGTATTACTTAATTAATTTTATTACTTAGCAAATTATAACATAAGCTAACGATAAATTTTATTTTACCATTAGCTTAGCTATTAATTACTATTTATTTTTCTACATCATAGGTAAATGTATTTTAACAAATTCTATATTATTGAATTCTTTTTCTTTTATATACTTTAGTAAATTAACTAAATAATTTCTATGATGTCCAATGCTTTTTGAGAAAACTTGAATAAATCTAACTATTTCTCCTTTAGATTCATTTTTATTAACTATATACTTACCAACTAAATAAAATCTGATAAATGAGTATCTCATTAAAAGCATAATATATCCATCAAATACTGATTGATTTTCTGAAAATGGGAACATATAATTATAAATAAAATTAACTAAATAATTTTCAAAAATAAAACTATTTTTAATCATATATTCTTTAGAATACTCTTCAAATGCTTCTATATAAATATTTGCGTATTTACTTATATTATCATCTTCAAAGTTAAACCCTGTCATAACTTCTTTCGTATAATTCTTAAATGAAAGACTATCAACTTCATTAAGTATGTTTAAATATTTCATAGTCTTTTTGAAAAAATCAACTTGAAGTAGATAACTAAAATCATCTTTTTCATAAGAATCTTTAACTGAATTTATATCATACTCTTTTATAAATTTTAATACATTTTCATAGTTATATTTAAGTTCTTCTTCTAATTCATTTATGAATTCACCTAATATATAAAGTCTTCTGTTTAAATCAAACTTTCTATTTTTTATTATTTTAATACTTAAATCCCTAATTTCTTTAAAATATTTTATAGGTAGATTCTTAAATTCTTTAGATTTTGTATCTATTTCACTTGATATTATATGTTTTCCTAAAGTTTCTTCATTTTCTTCAAATTCAATACCTTCTTCTTTTAATAAAAGAATCCTTGCTGCTTCAGGACAAGATACATCAAGAGACATTTCATAATACCCATCTATTTTATTAAGTATTCTAGGAAAAGATGTGCAAACATTTGAAAGATATTCTTCCCCAAGCTTAGATTGAATTATACAATAATTACATTCATCTAAAAATGGACATCTCTTATCTTTCTTAAGCTTTACTTTTCCATAATCAACATCAGGTGCTTGACAGTACTCATTATTATGTACATTCTTTTGGAACATTTTCTTCATTTCTTGATCTTTAACTTTATAATATTGTCTAAAAGTAATCTTATCAATATCTATATCCCATCCTATGCAACAACTGTCTTCACATTCTCCACCTATACATTTAAATTCTTTAAGATATTTAGGATATTTTTTTCTTATTAATTTTTCCATTATATACTTCCTTCTTGAATAAAATACTTATAGTCTTTTGTTTTTATTTTACTATAGTATTTTTTCTTTGTCAGAAATATTTTTATGTTCCACAGTAAGTTTTGTATTTACAACTTGATGGTTTAGGTAACTTAGCATACTCTTCTTGATCTTTAGAATACTCAAATGGATTTATAAGAACATCTAAAAGTTTATCCATAACACTATAGTCACCTTTTTCTGCAGCTTCTAAAGCCTCTTCTACTCTATGATTACGTGGAATTACTGCTGGATTGCTGCTTTTCATAAGTTTCTTTAATAAATCTTTTGATTCATCTTGTCTTGATAATCTTTCTTGCCACATCTTATACCACTCTTTAAATTCTTCAGAATTTAAAATTTCTGTGTCATCTAAATCACCTAGAGTTAATGCTCTAAATGTATTAGTATAATCTGCCTTATATTTTTGCATAATACTTAAAAGATTTTTAATTAAATCTTCATCCTCAGTTTCTTCATTAAATATTCCAAGTTTTGCTCTCATTCCAGAAATCCAATTATTTTTAAATATCTCACTAAATTCTGCTAGTGCATCTTCTGCTAAATTAATAGCTTCATCTTGATCAGTACTTAATAATGGAAGTAGCGTTTCAGCAAATCTTGCTAAATTCCATACAGCCATATTAGGTTGATTTTTGTAAGCATATCTACCATAGATATCGATAGAACTAAACACAGTTTCAGGATCATATGTATCCATAAATGCACAAGGTCCATAGTCAATTGTTTCTCCACTAATTGTCATATTATCAGTATTCATTACTCCATGAATAAATCCAACCAATTGCCATTTTGCTATAAGTTCTGCCTGTCTTTTAATTACTTCTTTAAGTAGAGAAAGGTAAGGATTTTCTTTATTTTCTATTTCTTTAAAGTGTCTTTTTAAAGTATAATCAGCAAGTTTTTTAATATCTTTAGCTGTCCCCCAATTTCTAGCATATTGGAACGTTCCAACACGTATATGACTTGAAGCTACACGAGTTAATATTGCACCTTTTAAATAAGTTTCACGTATTACTGCTTCTCCTGTTTTAGTAACTGCTAAGCTACGAGTTGTAGGAATATTAAGGGCATGCATAGCTTCACTTATAATATATTCTCTAAGCATTGGACCTAATGCTGCTTTTCCATCTCCACCTCGTGAATATGGAGTTCTACCTGAACCTTTAAGTTGAATATCAACTCTCTCACCCTTTGTCGTTATATGTTCTCCAAGTAGCAATGCTCTTCCATCACCTAATAAAGTAAAGTGACCAAATTGATGTCCTGCATATGCTTGTGCAAGTGGTATTGATCCTTCTGGAATTTTATTTCCTGAAAGTATTTCTATACCTTCATTACTTTGTAATGCATCAATATTTAATCCTAATTCTTTTGCTAATGAACTATTTAATTTTACTAAACTTGGTGCTTTTACATGGCTTGGGCCTTTTTTTGTAAAAAATATTTCTGGTAGATTAACATATGTATTTTTAAAGTTAAAACCTATTTCTATTGTTTCTTTTTCTTCTTTCATTTGATTCTCCTTTCTTTTATTTTTTATATAACTTTCTTATATAAAAAAAATCATGGCTTTTGTTATTTTTAGCTATAAACTTTTATAATAATTTAATCATTTTTAGTTTGTACTTCTAAAAATATATTATCCAAGTTCATATCTATATCTTCTGCCATGATCTAAAAATATTTTGATTAACACTTACATTCTATATATATAATAATATTTATTCCATCAAATATACTTTAAATTAAATTTATTTTAACGTTCTTACCAAACTACCTCTAGCCTTTGATAGAAGTCCATTTCTTATTATAAATCCCCAAACTGGTTCAAATTTTTTCCATGCTCCTGCATAAGTTAAATGCTTTAATTTCATTCTAACTTCCTCATGTTCTTTTGATGATTTAACTATATTACCCCACTTATAAAAATCTTTATATGCTTTGTTATAACCAAATTCCATCTCTTCTTTTGTTATATTAGGATGCTTAAAAACTAAGTGCCTAGTATCATATAATCTCCAGTCATTAGTAATAATTCTTTTCTCTTCAACCATTTTATTATATATTGAAGTGCCTGGATAAGGAGTTAGAATATGATTAGTTGCTGTAGCTATCCCACTGTTAATAGCCCACTCTGTAGTTCTGTCGAAAACATCTAAATTATCATTATCTAATCCAAAAATAAAACTTCCATTTATCATTATTCCTAATTGATCTAATTTCTTTATTGCTTCACTATAATCTTGTCCAATATTAGATCTCTTATTAGCTTGAATTAAGCTGTGCCTATTAATACTTTCAAATCCAATAAAAGCACTTCTAAGTCCAGCCTCATAAGCAAGCTCTATGGTGTCATCTTTAAGAATTGACTCAATAGTCATTGCTCCTTGAAAGACTCTATTCATTCCCTTCATTTCTTTAAAAACTTGTCTTGATAAATTCGTATCTGCAAATATATTGTCATCAAGAAAGTATAGATGTCTTCCCTTCATACTTTCTATTTCTTCTAAAATTCTATCTACCTTATATGTATAAAAAGATTTTCCACCCTTATAAAATGAACTAACGTAACAAAAAGAGCACTTATTAGGACATCCTCTTGAAAAGACCATTGAATTTGGAACTAAGTATTTTTCTTTTTTAAATAAATCTCTTCTTGGAAGTGGTAAACCATCTAGCGAGACTTCACCTTGCTCATAAAACTTCTTAGCTTGTCCTTTTTTAAAATCCCTTAAAAACTTTGGAAAACTCCTTTCTCCAAGTCCAAGTAGTACACTATCTGCATGTTCCTTTGCTTCGCTAGGCAATGATGTTGCATGAATACCTCCAATAGCAACCTTTATCCCTCTTTTTCTATAAGAATCTGCAATTTCATAAGCTCTATTTGAATTAGTTATATAGCTTTCTATACAAACTAAATCTGGATTATCATTAAGATCAATCTTTTCTACATGCTCGTCTACTATCTCTATTTCATCTAATTCATCGCATAATGATGCTAAAGTAGCTAACCCTAAAGGTGGAAAAAGCGAGTATTTTATCGGTCTCCAGTATGGGCTTTTTGCTTCCTCTAAAGATGGAAGAATAAATTTTATTTTCATTTAAATATTCCCTTCTATTGATTATTTTTAATAATACATTTTTTAAATTTCTTTAATATTTCAAGCTCCTTCACATCCATATTATACCATGAATATTTTTATAAAAAGTAAAATAGCTAGTAAAACTTAACGTTTCACTAGCTATTTTCCACTATTTTATTTAATCATATTTTCATCTTGTTATTCATAAATATTAAATTACAATTTTAATCTATATATAGTTTTAATATTCAATAATTGAATCTATATTTTCTTTCGTAACAGCTTTATAACCATTCCTTATATATTTTTTATTTAAAGCCTCACGTTCCTCTTTTGACCCTTCTAAGCTAGCTTCCATATAAGCTAATTTAAAAATAATTTCAGCTTGTTTGTATGAATCGCTAAATACTGTTCCAGTTAAACTTCTGTCCTTGATTGCTTCTAATGCCTCACTTATACCATCTACTCCAACAATTATTGGCATATCTTTTATTTCTGATTTTTTTAATGAATCAATTGCACCTAAAGCCATCTCATCATTATTACTAAATACAACTTCTATTTTATCTCCATATTTCTTTACCCAGTTGTCCATTTTTTCACATGCTTCATCTCTATTCCAATTTGCTATATCACTTTCTAATTTTTCAACCTTTAATCCATTATCTAAAAGCCTTTTTACACTATATTCAGTTCTAATTAATGAATCTTGATGTTCAACTTCCCCTTCAAGCATTACATACTGTATTTTAGAATCATTATTTTTATCTATTTGTTTTTTATCTTTATTATAGATATCTAAAATTATATCACCTTGCATTATACCTGACTCTTCTGCTTTCGCACCTACATAATGAATTTTATCCCATAAATTCATATCTTCTTCCACAGGTTCCCTATTAAAAAATACTATTGGAATATTAGAATTTTTTGCTTTGTCAATAATAAATGATGCTGATCTTCTATCAACAAGATTTATACACATAACATCGTAATCTTGATTAATGAAGTTATCTACTTGTTCATTTTGATTATATTGATTTTTCTTTGCGTCTTCTACTGTTAATGTGAATTTATATTTATTTTCTAATTCTTTCTCTTCTATAATTTTTTCTAAATTTTTGACTATACTACATATAAAAGCATCAGATTTTTCATATACACTAACTCCAATTTTTATTTCTTCTAAGCTATCATTTTTATCCAAACTATTTTCTTTACAACCAACAAAAAAATTAGAAATAAACAATAATGATAATGTTACCGATATAGTTTTTTTAAACACTTTTATAATTTCCACCACCTATAAAAATATTGATTATTTAATAAACGGAAAAATTAGTTTTTGATTTTCTTCTAAATACATATTTCTTTTGTTAATAACGGTATATCTAATTTCTTTTTCTTCTATTTTTTCATTTGTTATCTTTTTTATAGCCATTTCAGTTCCTAGGTATCCTATATTAAATTCATTTTCTATAGCTAGTCCATCTATAATTCCTTCCTCTACATAAGATACTATTTCATTTGCTTTAGAAGCTCCATAAAGTTCAAAATTATATTTCTCATTTTCCTTATATAGATCTTTTTTAAGTTTTGCTGCAGCCTCAATTACATTTTCATTAAAGCTTACTATTATATCTACATTATTTCCTTTTATAAAACTTAAAATCTGATTATAATAATTATCATTATTCTCTTTTAGTTTTAATTCTAATAATGAATTCTTACTATTTTTTAATTCATCTCTAAATCCAGCTTCCATTTCATTTAAATTGCTGATATTAATATTTTCTTTCACTATTAAAATTCTTTTTCTTGTATTTCCTCTTTGAAGTACTTCTTCTGCAAGGTTTATTCCTAATCCATAATTATTACATGATATATAAGGTAATTTTTTATTAGAATCTATTTTTGAATTAATTAATATAATCGGTACTTTCTCATTTGCTTCTTCGATAGGTTTTGCTAATTTTTCATAGTCTATTGGTGATATTAGTATTGCATCTACGTTCTTATCAACTTCTTTTTTTAATAATGAAATTTGATTTTCTACTTCTTTCCCAGGCAATAGTTTATGCATTGTTACTTCTGCATTCATATCTTTTGCTGCTCTAGATATTCCTTCGCTAATAAATTTTAAATTTTTTTCTTTAGTGCTTGCACTAATATACGATATTTTATAAACTTTCTTTTTATCCTTGTCTGGAATTAAGTAACTTATTATTGCTATAAATAATGTAATAGTTATTATAAAAAATGCTATGATTATTATATTTTTTCTCCTTACCTTCATTTTTTATTTCCCTCTTTAATCTCAAAATCACTATACTCTATAGCTTTCATATGAATTCTAATAGTTGTTCCTTCATCTGGTTCGCTATATATTTCTAATCCATAATTTTTTCCAAAGTATAATTTTATTCTTTCATTAACATTTTTAAGCCCTACCCCTGAACCTTTACTTTTTATATTTTTATTCTCACATAATAAAGTTTCAACTATATAATCTGGCATTCCAAGGCCATTGTCTATTACATCTATATATAAATCATCATTTGATTTATAAGCTTTTATATTTATTTCTCCATCTCCATCCATAAATTCCATGCCATGATATATTGCATTTTCAACTAATGGCTGTATTATAAGTTTTATACTAGCTAAGCTTAATACATCATCTTCAAATTCTATATTATAGTTAAATTTATTTTTATAACGTATATTTTGAATTGTTAAATAGTTTCGTACATGTTCTAATTCCTCTTTTACTGTTATAACATTCCTTCCTTTGCTTAGACTTATTCTAAAGAATCTTGCAAGTGATGTAACCATTGTAATTGCACCACTATATTTCTCACTTTCAATCATCCATACAATTGAATCTAAAGTATTATATAAAAAATGAGGATTTATCTGAGCTTGAAGTGCATCAAGTTCTGTCTTTCTTTTTAATTCTTGTTCCACTACAATGTTGTCCATTAAAATATTCATTTGAGCTATCATAGAATTTATAGCTTTACCTAAATGTTTTACTTCATTTGAACCTGAGCATGTTGAAAAATCAATATTTAGCGCCCCTTCTTCAAACTTTCTAACTTTCTTTTCTAGTGCCTTTATTGGATTTGCTATACGAGATGATACTACTATATTAACCGTCGCTAAAATTACTACAGCAAAAAACAATATAACTACTGTAAATATTTTCATATGACTGTAACTTTCAGTAATATCACTAAAAGGAGTGACGGCTACTATTTTCCATCCCGTATATCCAACAGTTTTCACTGTAACTAATCTTTTTTCTTTATCAAATGTTTCTACTCTAGTTCCATCTTCATAATCTTTTACTATACTATTATTTTCTTGTATTAAATCTGAATATATAAGCTGTTGCCTTGGGTGATATATAATCTCTCCTTTTCCGTCCATCAAATAAATATATCCTGACTTACTAATTTCAGTATTTTTAAAAATTCTCTCTATTTCACTGAAATTCATATCAACTAGTAAAACACCTTGGCTTGTTTCTCCATCTGATGTAAGTTCAACTGCTCTACTAAGAGATACAACCCATTTATATGTATAACCTGGATCCTTAAACAAGTTTTGTACATGTGGAGTAGAAAAATGAAGATTCTCTTTTCTTTTGATCGCATTTAAAAACCACTCATTATCTCTAGGATCAATAGTATTTTTTAAAGTTTTTAAAGGATATCCATCTATAACCTCACCATATTTTGAAAATAGTGTAATACTTGCAATAAAATCTTTATTTGTTTCATATATAAGATTCATTTCATTTTTGATTTCATCTACTGATAAGTCCTTCTTTTTTATGACATTATAATAAATTCCATCTGATATTTTCATTACACTTCTTAAATATCTATCTAAATTAAGATTAACTTGGTTTACTATATCTTTATTATTTTCAGATGAAATTTCTTCGTTTATATTTATAAATTTAATATAAAGTACTTGACCTAATGTAATCATTCCAATAACAGCAATTATAGTAAATGAAATAGATATTATATATTGAATCCCCTTATCTTTATATAATCTATTTAATTTAAATTTTCCCAAACCTATAAAACCCTCCAAGTTTTAGTTACTTCTATATTTAGATGGCGATACCCCAAATCGTCTTTTAAATACATAACTAAAATAATTTGCTTCTGGATAACCTACATTTTGAGCTATTACATATGTTTTAAAATCTGTTGTATTTAATAAATTTACTGCTTTATCAAGTCTCACTGTAGTTAAATAGTTTACAAAATTTTCTCCTGTTTCACGTTTAAAAATAGTAGAAAAATAAGTAGGACTTACATGTAGATGTTTACAAAGCTTCTCTACTGATATTTCACTATCATTATAATTTTCATTTATATATTCTTTGGCTTTTTCTATAAGTAATTTAGAAGAATCTAGTCGTTCCCTTTTTATTAAAGAACTTATTTTCAATCCTTTTTCTATAAACCATTCCTTTGCTTTATCCATAGAATCAAATTTATCTATATGACTATAACAATTAAATCCAACTTCAAAAACTTCTTCAATATTAAGTTCGTATGCTTGCACCAATTTAAGTAATGTAGTAGTTATTTGAATTAAATAAATTTTATATAAGTTAAAAGGAAGTAGTAATTCATTAGCTTTTATAAAAAGCTTACTTATTGTGCTTACTATTTCTTCTTTCGATTTAATCTTAATTGCATTTAAAAGCTCTCTTTCATCATTTTCATCAAATTGCAATTGCACAGAGTTATCAGGTTCTACGTCTTTAATATAGATTGCTCTTCCAGTTCCTAATACCATTCTGTAATGCATTGCATTTCTAGCCATCTTATATGAAAATCTTATTTTAGAATATTCATCAACCACTTGTCCAACACCTGCTGATACATTTTTATAAATAATATATTCAGCTGTTTTACATACCTCATTTAGTCCTTTAATGAATTTTAATATATCTTCTTTTTTCTTTAAGTTTCCTATAATAATTATTGTTCCTGAATAAATAAAGCTTTCATAGTCACAATACTCTTTCATTAAATCATCTAATATTTTCTTTATTGATATATCAAGTAAATCCTCTTCATCTAATTTATCTTCTTCTTTTTCTTCCATAAAGTTATCTTTGCATATAACTCCTACAGCATAGTATGGATTTTTAAAGTCTACTCCTATTTTTGGACCTTCCTCTTTCCATACGCCATCTTTAATTCTTCCCTCTATTGTACCAACTAAGAACTTTTCCTTTAATATAGGTAAACTATCTTTATAATGCTTATAAAGTATTTCTATGTTCTTCTTTTCATCATATTCTTTATCCATTTTTATTTTTAAATTCTTTAATACTTCTATAAGTTCTGTAGAGTCTATTGGCTTTAAAACATACTCATATGCATTAATCTTTATAGCCTTATGTGCATACTCTAACTCATCTGATCCAGAAAAAATTATAACTTTAGTCCACGGCATAATATCTTTTATCTTTTCTCCAAGTTCTAATCCATCCATAAATGGCATTTTTATATCTGTCATAATAATGTCCGGCTTTAGTTTTTCTGCTTTTTCTAATGCATCTTTCCCATTCTCTGCATCTCCAACAATTTCAAATCCGTATTCCTCCCAATTTATTTTTCTTATAATTCCATAACGAATTTCTTCTTCATCATCAACAATTAATATTTTATATAAACCCATCCCATATCCCTCACATGCAAATTCTTTATTTTTACATATAATTAATTTTTTACCTATATAGATTATCGCATTTTATTGATATCTGTTCAATGTTTATTTTAATTAAATAAAACTTTTCATTTAATAATATTTTATAACTTTGCTTTTATACCTATATATCACTAAGATTCTTTAGCATCATAATGTATATATTACTAACTATATGCTATATATAATTGTTCTATTTATGTGTTGGTATGTTTATATATTAATTTTTTTGCCTATAATCTAATGAGGTGAATATTTATGAAAAAGATTAAAAAGTGTCCATTTTGTTACTACACAAGTTTTATAAAGTATGGAAAATATAATAAAATCCAAAGATATAAATGTAAAAATCCATCTTGCTCTAAAACATTTTCAGATTCTACTAACTCTATTTGGTATAATTCTAAAAAATCCACTACTCAATGGTATAAATATTGTGAATTAATGTTTTCTGGAAAGACTATACGAGAATGTGCTTCAAAATTAAACATATCTATAGATACATCTTTTAAATGGAGACATAAAATATTAAATAAACTTCCAATTTGTAATAGTAAACTTTATCTAGATAGTTATATTGGATTTAAACACATTCATTTCTTTGAAAGCTTTAAAGGCAAAAGAAATTTATCTAAAAGCATTAATTCCAGAAAAAAAATTTTTGTTTCAATTTGTGTAAACGAGAAAAAATCTTCTTTTTCTCAAATTGTATCTAAGCAATTGCTGAATCAAAATTCATCTTATTTACTATTAAAAGATAAATTAAATTTTAATTCTCAGGTTATAGGTTTTTTAGATAGATATGCTATAGCGATTGCAAAAAATCTTAATAAAAATTTAATGAAGATACAGAAGTGTACAAAATCTAAAGAAAATAAATTACGTGGAATTTCCAATTCTTTTCATATAACTCTAAAAAAATGGATTGGATTATTTAGAGGAGTCGCAACAAAATATTTGAATTCTTATTTAGATTGGTTTATTCATATTTTTGAAAACACTTTTTCTAATAAAATATTAGTATCAAATCTTATAAACGCAATCTTTTGTAGCTAATTTTTTTAATTGTCATTCTTTAATTTATTGCTCATTTCAGCAATTAAGACAAGCTATAATTAATAATAATTATTCACTCTCCATACATAAAACATCTTTATTTTTCTGTATAAATCGACTCTTTCTGATTAATTTCTCCATTATTTATACAACCTTAAAACTCATATAACAACAACTAATTGGAACATTGAAATATGTGAAAAATTTTTATAAAACATACTTCTAACCTTTTATTTGTAACTTCCATAAAGAAAAAGGTGCTATAAAATTAGCACCTTTTATAATATCTTTATTAAACTATTACTCCTAAAATTATAGATATAAATAATAGTGATACTATCACCACAATAAATTTATCCATACTCTCTAGTGATATGTCTATATTTCCATATATGCAATCTCTAAAACTTCTTTTAGGCTCTTTATTTGTCGTATCATTATTTTCTAATAAATTTTCATTTACATTAAGATTGTCCATAATCTACACTCCTAATTATTTCTTAGCTAGATACTTTCTTACATCAAGTGAAACTGCAACTATTATAATTAAACCTCTTATTATAAATTGCCAGTAAGCATTAACACCTATAAAGTTTAATCCGTAGTTTATAACTTGAAGAAGAACTGTACCTATAAGTACTCCAGGTATTGTACCAACACCACCTGTAAATGAAACTCCTCCAACTACACAAGCTGATATTGCATCAAGTTCATAGTTAAAACCTGTACTTGTAGTTGTAGATCCAGCTCTTGCAGCTTCTAAGAATCCTGCAATTCCATAAAGGATACCTGAAATTATAAATATTATCATAATGTTTTTAGCTAAGTTAACACCTGATACTGCAGCAGCTTCTGGATTTCCACCAATAGCAAACATATTTTTACCAAGTTTAGTTTTATTCCAAATAAACCACATTATTAATGCTATAATTGCTAAATAGAATATTAAATATGGTATTTCAATTACTCCAAGATTTAAACTTCCTGTTACAAAGTTTATATATCTTTCATCTAGGTTTGCAACTGGCTGTGCTCCAAGTGGTGGTCTATCAATATAAAGACATGATGCACCATAAGCAATAAGTTGTGTTCCTAATGTTATTATGAAGGCATGAACTTTAAGCTTGGCCACACCAAATCCATTTATAGCTCCAAAAAGCCCCCCAATTAACATAGCAGCTATAAGTGGTACTACAAGAGGTAATGCCTTTAAGTCTGGATACATCCTTGCTACATATGTTGTAGATTGTAATAATGAAGCTGAAACTATTGCTGTAAATCCTAGTATACGTCCTGCTGAAAGGTCAGTTCCTTGTAATACTATAAGTCCTGCAACTCCAAGCGCTAATATACCACGTGTTGATGCTTGGCTTAAAATGTTTGTTAAGTTTTTAAATGAAAGGAATGATGGTTCTTTAATTACGAAGAATACTATCATCATTGCAAGTACTATATATAACGCATAATTTACTAAAAACGTAGTTAATTTCTCTTTATTTATTTGTGTTTTTTCCATATGTTACACCTCAATTCTAAATATATTTAGCAGCTAATTCCATAATCTTTTCTTGGTCAAGTTTATTTGTATCTTCTATTCCAGCAACTCTTCCATTTGACATAACTAAAATTCTATCGCAAATTCCAAGTAATTCTGGCATTTCAGAAGATACAACGATAACTCCTTTTTCTTTCTTAGCTAGGTCTATAATTAATTGATATATTTCATATTTAGCACCAACATCAATCCCTCTAGTTGGCTCATCAAGTAGTAATATTTCTGGGTTAGTTAATAACCATCTTCCTATTATTACTTTTTGTTGGTTACCACCAGATAAATTTTTTATCTGTGCTTTTTGATTTGGAGTTTTAACTCTCATACTATCAATTACCCATTTAGTGTCTTCCACCATTTTTTTATTATCTAATACCCCTCTTTTGCTATAATTATCAATACTAGCAATTACTGTATTAAACTTTATATCCAGACCACCAAATATTCCAGTAGCTCTACGTTCTTCTGTTAATAGAGCAAATCCATTTTTTATTGCTGTTCTTGAATCTTTATTATTTATTTCTTTACCATGAAGTAATATTTTACCTTCACTCTGCTTTGCAATTCCAAATATTGTTTCAAGCAATTCTGTTCTCTTTGATCCTACAAGTCCAGCAACTCCAAGTATCTCTCCTTTTCTTAATTTAAAAGAAGCATCTTTAACAGATGGCTGATATGCTCCTGTAAGATTTTTAACTTCTAATATAACTTCGCCAGGTTTATTAGTTTTAGGCGGGAACCTATTATCTAAATCACGACCAACCATAAGTTTTATAATCTTATCAGTAGTTAAATTTTTAGCTTCTATAGTATCAATCCACTTTCCATCACGCATAATCGTTACATCGTCAGATATTTGAAGTATTTCTTCCATCTTATGAGATATATAAATAATTCCGCATCCTTTTTCTTTAAGCTTATTTATTATTTTGAAAAGATGATTAACTTCTTCTTGTGTTAATGATGATGTAGGTTCATCAAGAACTAGTATTTTTGCATTGTATGAAGCAGCTTTTGCTATTTCAACCATTTGTCTTTGTGAAACAGATAGTTTAACCATCTTTATCTTTGGATTTACATCTATCTCTAATTCATCGAAAATCTTTTTAGTTTCTTCGAACATTATTTTCTGACTTATAATTCCATTCTTGCTTGGATATCTTCCAAGCCAAATATTATCCATTACATCTCTTTGTAATACTTGATTTAATTCCTGATGTACCATTGATACACCATTTTCCATTGCTTGCTTTGGATTAGAAAACTTACATTCCTCTCCATTAATTAAAATTTTTCCGTCATCTTCTATATAAACTCCAAATAAACATTTCATTAATGTTGATTTTCCTGCTCCATTTTCACCCATTAGAGCATGTACAGTGCCAGGTCTTACCTTAAGTTGAGCATTATCTAAAGCTTTTACCCCTGGAAAGCTCTTGCATATGTTAGTCATTTCTAATACATATTTTGAATTTCCCATAATCCTTGCTTCACCACTTTTCTGCTTATTTTTAGGTTGTATTACATCCTAAGCTTGGACATAATACAACCCTTATTTAAATCAAAATATATTCTTATTTAAAAACTATTTATTAGTATATGGTTTGTATGGTATACGAACTGATACTTTTGTATCATCAAATTTATAATCAGTTCCTTCAATTGCACTCTTACCTTCTGCTAAGTTCATACCACATTTATAAAGAGCTTCAGCCATTGCTGGTGCATCTTGAAGAACAGAACCTGTCATAAATCCTTTAGAAATAAGATCTTGTGCTGCTGATGTAGCATCAACTCCAACTACAGGAATAGTTTTCTTAACATCTCCATTGTTATATCCTTGTGCTTGTAATGCTGCTATAGCACCTTGAGCCATACCATCATTATTTGCAATAACAACTTCTATTTCATTTCCATATCTAGAGAACCATGCTTCCATAGCATTTTGAGCTGTAGCTTGGTCCCAGTTACAAACTTGATTTGCTAATTCCTTAGTTTTAATTCCTTTTTCATTAATTGTTGATACTGAATATTTAGTTCTTGCAATAGCTTCAGGATTATCTGGTTCTCCTTTAAGCATTACATATTGCATTACTCCATCACCATTTTTATCTAAATCTTTGTTAGCTTTCCACGCATCTGCAAGAATCTCTCCTTGTAATACTCCAGCTTGTTGAGCATTTGTTCCAACAAACATTGCTTTTTCATAAGCTTTTATAGTATCTGTTGCTGGCTCTCTATTGAATAAAACAACTGGTTTATCAGCTTTTTTAACTTTATCTATAACAGCTTGTGCAGCTCCTGTATCAACTAAATTAACCATTAAAAGATCTGTATCTTTTTCTAATAATGTATCAATACTATCATTTTGTGTAGCTTGGTCACCTTTTCCATCATAGAAAGTGAATTCAACTTTACCTTCATTTTCTTTTTGGATTTTTTCTAAGCTTTGACGTACTGTTGAGATATAAGTATCATCGAATTTATATAAGCAAACGCCTACCTTTACTGCCTTACCTGAATCTCCACCATCTGCCTTCTCTCCTGAACTACTACATCCTGCTAGCGCTCCCCCTAACATCATAGTCGCCATCGCTATTGCTAATAACTTTTTAATTTTAACCATCTTAATCCCTCCACATATAAATCAATTTTTAACAATCATTTTTGATTACGTTTTCATTATAAATTTCTCTTACTTTATTTTCCATATAAAATTCTTCACAATTATATCGAAATTCTACTCTCTTTTATAAATTTTTATTACAGAAATCGCTTTCTATTTTTTATAAACTTTTTTACAATAAACTATTTACTTTATTATAGTAATCGGTTACTATTTAAGTATAGTAACTTATAAAATATGGAAATTATAAAAGGGGGATTTGATATGTCAAATCAAGATATTACAAGATCTTTAAAAGAGGATTTTATAAAAATATTTAATGCTGAACCAGAAAGTGCTTACTTCTCTCCAGGTAGAGTTAATTTAATTGGTGAGCATACAGATTATAATGGCGGAAATGTATTTCCTTGTGCTCTTTCCTTTGGAACTTATGCTTTAGTTAAAAATAGAGAAGATAATAAGATTCGTCTTAGTTCTTTAAATTTCAAAGAAATTGGTACAATTGAATTTTCTTTAGATGAACTTATATTTGATAAAAAAGATGATTGGGCAAACTATCCAAAAGGAGTAATGAAAACATTCACTGAGCATGGATTTAAATTACTTCATGGATTCGATATATTAATTTACGGTAATATACCAAATGGTGCTGGACTTTCTTCTTCTGCATCACTTGAAGTTTTAACAGCTGTAATTTTAAATGATACATTTAATTTAAATATTAACATGATTGATATGGTTAAAATATCTCAAGAAGCTGAAAATAAATTTATTGGAGTAAACTGTGGAATAATGGATCAGTTTGCTGTTGGTATGGGAAAAGAAAATAATGCAATTCTTTTAAATTGTGATACTTTAGAATACAAATACAATTTAATAAATATGGATGGATATAAAATAGTTATAGCAAACACTAACAAAAAACGTGGACTAGCTGATTCAAAATATAATGAAAGAAGAAGTGAATGTGAGAGAGCTTTAAATGAATTAAGAGAACACTCAGATATTAAATCTCTTTGCAGCCTTAATTCAGAAGAATTTAACAATCTATCACAATTTATAACTAATGACATAGATAAAAAGAGAGCGAAACATGCAGTAACAGAAAATGAAAGAACACTTAACGCTGTTTCAGCATTAGAAAATAACGATTTAGAGTTATTTGGAAAACTTATGATTGATTCACATAACTCATTAAGAGATGACTATGAAGTTACAGGAAAAGAACTAGACACATTAGTAGATGTAGCTTTAAAACAAAATGGAGTTATAGGATCTCGTATGACTGGTGCTGGATTTGGAGGTTGTACTGTTAGTATCGTTAAAGAAGAGTTCGTAGATTCTTTCACATCTAATGTAAAGGAGCTATACTCTGAAATCATAGGATATGAGCCAAGCTTCTATATTGCAAATATTTCAGATGGTGCTAAAAAATTATTTAATTTTTAGGAGGTAATTATATGTCTATTTTAGTATGTGGTGGTGCAGGATATATCGGATCTCATACAGTTCACGAACTTATGAAAGAAACTAAAGATATAATTATTGTTGATAATCTTCAAACTGGTCATAAGAAAGCCATTCATAAAGATGCAAAATTTTATGAAGGTGATATAAGAGATAAAGAATTTTTAGATAAAGTTTTCTCAGAAAATAATATAGATTCAGTAATTCATTTTGCCGCTAATTCATTAGTTGGAGAAAGTATGGTAAATCCTATGATTTACTTTGATAATAATGTTTATGGTATGCAAGTTCTTCTTCAAACAATGGTTAAACATGAAGTTAAAAATATAGTCTTCTCTTCTACTGCTGCAGTATATGGAGAACCAAAGAAAATACCTATAACTGAAGATGATGATACTAATCCAACAAATCCTTATGGTGAATCAAAATTAATGATGGAAAAAATGATGAAGTGGTTTAACTTAGCATACGGAATAAATTATGTATCTCTTAGATATTTCAACGTTGCAGGTGCTTTAGAAGATGGTACTTTAGGTGAAGATCATCTAACTGAAACTCATCTTATTCCACTTGTTCTTAGAGTTCCTCTTCATAAACGTGATTCAATAAGTGTTTATGGAGATGATTATAAAACACACGATGGTACATGTATCCGTGATTATATACATGTAATTGATTTAGCTAATGCTCATATAAAATCATTAAAATATTTAAAAGATGGTAATGAAAGTACAATATTTAATTTAGGAAATGGAACAGGATTTACTGTAAAGGAAATTATAGAAGCTTCAAAGAAAGTTACAAACTTTGATATTCCAGTAGTAATTGATAAAAGACGTGCTGGTGATCCTGCAGTTCTTATTGCTTCAAGTGAAAAAGCTAAAAAACTACTTAACTGGGAACCAGCTTATACAAATATTGAAAATATAATAAATACAGCGTGGACATGGCACAAAAATAATCCTAATGGTTTTGAAGATTAGGGAGGAATATATATGATAAATCATGAAATAAATAGACTTATAAATTTTGCACTAAATAAACAACTTATTAGCAATTTAGACGTTATATACTCAACTAATATGCTTCTTGGTTTATTAAATTTATCTGATTTTAAAAAGGAAGAAATTAATGAAGAGCTTTCTGAGCCTTCTAATATATTAAATAATATTTTAGACTATGCTGTATCAGAAAATATTATTGATGATACTATAACTGAACGTGATTTATTTGATACTAAGGTTATGAATTGTCTTATGCCAAGACCTTCAGAAGTTATTGCTAAATTTAAAGAGAACTACTCTATTTCTCCAAAGAAGGCAACTGAATACTACTATGACCTTAGCATAGCATCTAATTATATAAGAAAAAGTAGAATAGATAAAAATATCGTATGGAAAGCTTCTACAGAATATGGTGATTTAGATATAACAATAAATCTTTCAAAGCCTGAAAAGGACCCAAAAGATATTATTAAATCAAAAGCTTTAAAGTCACATGCTTATCCTAAATGCCTTTTATGTAAAGAAAATGAAGGTTTTTATGGTAACTTAAATCATCCAGCAAGACAAAATCATAGAATTATTCCATTAACCCTTAATAATGCTAAGTGGTTTTTACAATACTCTCCTTACACTTATTACAATGAGCATTGTATTGTATTGAATGGCGAACATTCTCCAATGAAAATATCAAAAGACACATTTAAAAACTTATTAGACTTTGTTGATATTTTCCCACACTATTTTGTTGGATCTAATGCTGATTTGCCTATAGTTGGAGGGTCTATATTAGCTCATGACCATTATCAAGGTGGTAACTACACATTCGCTATGGACTTAGCCCCTATTGAAAAAAGTTTTAAAATTAAGTCTTTTGAAGATGTTAATTTAGGACGTGTAAAATGGCCAATGTCTGTTATAAGAGTAAGTGGCACTTCTAAAGATAAGGTAATAGATTTATGTGATCATATATTAAAGACGTGGAGAAATTATAGTGATGAGTCAGTAGATATTTTATCTTCTACAAATGGAGAACCTCATAATACTATAACTCCTATTGCTAGATTTAGAAATGGAAATTACGAAGTAGACTTAGTTTTAAGAAATAATAGAACTACAGATGAATATCCTCTTGGTATATTCCACCCTCATAATGAAGTTCATCATATAAAGAAAGAAAATATAGGACTTATAGAAGTTATGGGACTTGCTGTTTTACCAGCAAGACTTAAAGAAGAGCTTACTCTTATAAAAGAAAATCTTTTAAATAATGTTGAAGATATATCAAATAATGAAGTAATAGAGAAACATGCTGATTGGTATAAATCTATTAGAAATAAATATACTATGTTTACTGATAATTCCATTGATGATATATTAAGAAAGGAAGTAGGAATTAAATTTTTAGAGGTAATATCTCATTCTGGAGTATTCAAACGTAATCCTGAAGGAGATAAAGCTTTTGATAAATTTATAAATATATTATAAGGTGGATTATTAAATGAAATTAACTATAGCAGATGTAGCTAGGAAGTGCGGCGTATCAGTTGCTACCGTTTCTAGAGTTATGAACGGCAACTATCCAGTTAAAGCAGAAACAAAAGCTAAGGTTTTAAAAACAATAAAAGAATTAAATTATATACCAAGTATGCAAGCTAAAGAATTTACTAAACAAAAAAGTACTACTATAGGCATTATAGTACCAAGTATAAATAATATGTTCTTTACAGATGTAGTAAACTCTATTGAAAAATATTTAAAAGAACATGGGTATTCAATTATTCTTTGTTGTTCTAATAGTAATGAAGAAGATGAAATATCTTCAGTACAGAACTTAATCTCTAGAAATGTTTCTGGAATAATTATTGTAACTCCAAACACTAATAACGTTAAATCAGGATTTTATGATGGAATTTCAAATCAAATACCAATTACGTTTATAAACGGATACAATAATATTTCAAATATTTCTTCAGTTTCTAATGATGAAAAAGAAGGTGCTTTAATCTCTTTAAATTATTTATTAGAAAATAATCATAAAAATATTTTATTTATTAGAGGTGAAAATAGTTACTCTTACGATATTAAAGAAACTGCTTATATTGAATTTATGAAAGATATAAATAATTTTTCATATAAAAATATTATAAATATAGGTGAAGGAAATATTACAGAAACTGTTGATAATACAACTAATAAATTAATAGATATTTTAAATGACAGAAAAGATATAACTGCTATTTTTGCTTGTAATGATCTTATGGCTCTTGGAGTTATTAATACTTGTAAAAAGTTGAACTTAGATGTTCCAAAAAATATATCTGTAATTGGATATGATAATATTTTATTAAGTAAATTAATTGAACCTAAGTTAACTACAATAGATCAAAATATGGCTTTACTTGGTAGCAACGCTTCTATGCTTCTACTTGAAAAAATTAATTGCAATAATGAATTTAGTAAAAGAATTATTTTAAATAATCATATTGTAAAAAGAGAAACTGTTTGTAAAATATAAATATATTATGTAGCATGCATATTTCTATATGCATGCTATTTTTTATAAACTTATATAAAATAAAAAGATACTATAAATTTAATTACAGTACCTTATGATAATAAATATAAAATTTAATTATTTTGATTCACTTTGAATATTAATCTCATTAATTACATCTTTGTTATTATGAGTATCCCCCTTTGAATCAATCTTTTCTGTAGAAGTATTTATTTCGCTCTTTTTGCTACATCCACAGAATGAACAAATAACTAATGTCGCTATACATAATAGCGCTAGTTTTCTCTTTAGTTTCATCTTTGGCTCTTCCCCCTATAATTCCTATGAGGTAATTATGTACTAATAAGTATCAAATCATTAACATCTCATTAATTATTATAACAAATTCACCAAAAAATTAACAGAAGAATCACATATTTCTATATTACTTATTTAATATATATCTAAAAAATCTCTATTTTGATCTCTTATCCTATCTACTCCATAATCAACATTTATCTTATAAAGTTCTATTTCGTCTTTTGAAAGTGTTACATCTTTATCATCTGGATTTGATCCAAAAACATAATCCTCTAAAATGTCTATAATAGCCGTAATCGGTGCATTTATGTCACTTTCTATTAAACCACCTTCTATTGAATCTATATTTATATTTGTCATTAATTCTAATGAATCAAAAAAAGTTTCTTCATCCATATTTTTATAATATTTTAAAATAAGAAAAAGTGCAGTGTTTAATTTTCTGCAATCTAAATTAGGCAAATCTTTAAGATTCTCTCTTTCTAAAAGAACTCCATAATTTAATATACCATCTATTATTTTAGATGCCTCAAGACTTGTTACTTCATCATATTTAACTTTTCCTAAAAGATTTATCTTCTTATCATTATCTATACATTCATTTTGATTTATTATTTTCTTTACTACTTCATTGACCTCAAATTTCATCTTATACCATCTCCTATTTACACATCATAAATTACATAATACATATATTTTTAAGTTTATCATAGAAAATGATTAATATATTTATTCACTAATTTATTTAATATATTGCTTAAAAATTTATAACATATTTTATACTTATTTTTTAATTATTAAATTCTCTCTCTTTACATATAATGTCTTATAAAGAATATCAAAAAATATTTTGCATATTTTTAAGGGGGATATACTTATGCAAAACTACTTTGAAAAATCAACAAAAATTAGGTGGATTATGTTTTTATTTTTAAGCTTTCTTATAACTAAAGTATGTTACATACTAATTCCACCACCTAGTAATATTTCAGCTAATGATTATTTAAATAACATTCCTTCAAAAAAAGAACTAAGCAAAAAGTTAAAAGAAAACACACTATATAAAATCGGGGATGAAGTTATATCAAGAGATGCTAAGATTACTATAAACAGCATAAAGAAAACTGATGAATTTCTTATGGATAAGCCAAAAGAAAATAATGAATATATAATTTTAAATATAACTATTGAAAATATTGGAGATTCTATTGTTTCTTATAATCCTTTTGATTTTTATCTCAAAGGAAAAGATGGAATTTTTAAATCTTGCCATAAATTAAAGTTAGGTGGAATTAAAGCTTTATCTAATGGCAAGTTATCTCCCAGGAAATCCATAACTGGCGAACTAGTATTTGAAGAAGAAAAAGATGCTGAAGGTCTAATTCTCAAGTTTACTTCAAATATATTTAGTGATGATACATCATTTATAAAGCTTAATTAATGATATTAATGGAAGAGTTTGATTAATACAAAGTTAACTTATAAAAAAGAGAGTCAGCACATTTTATCATTTGTACAAGCACTTTAAAAATATTAAATATATTTTTCGTCTGCTTAAATGATTATAAATATACTAACTCTCTTTCCCTGTTTTAATTGGCTTATTCGCTTTAAAAAGCATATATTAAATTTTTATTTATAATGTATTTCTATTTTTTGTTGTTTTGAATTATTTTATTCAATTTATTTATTTTTTCTATTTGTTCTTTTGATGGTGAATTAACATCTATCATTTTTATCTCAGCTTCTGCTTCTTTATACTTTTTCTCATCTACTAATTTTTGAGCAGTATTGATAAATCCATCAACAGCTTTTGCTTTAGCTTTTTGATATACTATTTCATTTTGTAAATTTACTACATTATCTTTAATTCCACAGTCTACATAGTCTTTAGGAAGCTTGTCTAATTCAGCTTGAGCTGCATCATATTCTCTTGAATTAAAATGATCTACCGCACCTAAATAATCTCCTATTATATTCATTAAATCTTGAGCTTCCTTATTATTGCTATCTTGATCTAAAACAGTTTGAAGTGCATCTTGAGCTTTATTATACTCTCCTTTGTTAATATCTTCTTTTGCACTATCTAATGAATTTTTAACTACACTATTTGTACAACCAAATAACGCAAAAGAAAATACTAAAATAGTTAAAACTGCTAATATTTTTTTATTAAAATTTCTCATTTGTTTCACCCCTAATATCTATATTCCTATAGCTTTATTATATATATTATTTAGCATAAAACATGAGAAATTTTATCTATTAACATAAAGTTTTCACATAAGAAATAGTTATAACTATATAGCAATAAACTTATAAAAATTAATTTTTAAAGTTTAAATTTTGTTCTAAATTTTATAACTTTAATAATGCATATGCAGCAAATAAAACTACAGCTGCAATAACTACTGTAAGTACTGTTTGCGGAAATTTACTTCTTTTATTTTTTCTTCTTTCAACTCTTTTTACTCTTTTAATATCTTCATTCTTTTGTTCCATATCTTCCATCCTTTTTTCTTTTGTTCTAGTCATTCAATAAAATCATAATATAATAAATTCATTTACTCATTTATTATATTATTTAAATTAATCTTCCGTCTAGCAAGTAGTTATTTCTATTAAATTTATTATTACTTATAAATTTAATCATTTAACTAACAAATTGTAAACTTTCTATGTTTTATTTATAAAAAAAGACAAAGTTTATTATTTTAAATAAACCTTGTCTATTATTTCTTTTCTACATTTCCAATCTTTCATTACATCATCTAGTACTTTATAAAAGTCCTTACTATGATTTGGTTCTACTAAATGAGCTAATTCATGTGCCATAACAAATTCAATGCACTCATAAGGAACTTTAATAAGTTCACTATTTAAAGTTATTTTTCTTTTAAATGGCATACATGATCCCCATTTGCTTTTCATTTTTCTAACTACTATGCTTACTTCTTCTATATTGTATTTTTTAAATTTTTTAAATATATCAATATAACATTTATTAAAAACGTCTAAGCATCTATCTCTATACCAATTGTTTATTATCTTTTCTTTGTCTTTTTCATTATCTATATTTTTAATATAAAGTATAATCGCATCTTTTAATATTTTTTGTTTTTCGGTTTTATTTATATCTTGGAATTTAACATTGTATAATTTTCCCAAGTATTTTATTTTGCTTTTATCTAGTCTGTCTTTTTCTTCTTCTAAAGCTTTTTCTCTTATATCTTTAAATCTTTCTAAATGCTTTATTATAAAATCACTCTTACTTTGCACAAAATTAATTATCTTTTCTTCACTTACTCTATTATTTGCAGTAACTATAACTTCGCCACTTATCTTAACTCTAAGATTTATATTTTTAACCTTTTTTCTAATAAGAGTAACATTTATTGTTTTTCCACAATAACTTATCTGTATTTGTTTCATAAATTCTCCTAAAGTGTATTTCTTATTTTTACTTACTGTTATAAATTTATAATCTTTTAATTTATAAATTTATTATACTATAAAAATTTATGCTAATTTACTTTCTAAATACCTTCTATCTTCTATTATATTTAAACTCTCTGCTTCTAGAAAAATTTCAATACTTTTATATCTACATTTAGACGGAGCATTTATAAATAGTTCTATAAATGAATTTTGATTATCTTTAATGTATTCTTTTAATATGAGATCTTCTTTATTGTCCTTTATTAAATTTATTATTTTTTCGTATAATTCTCTAAGTTTAAATTTACTTAAATCAAAATAGTGATAATTAAAACACTCTATTAAATAACTAATATACTTATCTAAATACTGATTATTATTTTTTAGAGTACACTCAAAATCATAATCTATCATTATTTCTTTACTTATTTTTCTTATATCATTCTTTTTTAATATTAAATAAATAATTCTTTCTTTAAAATTATCATTTAATATATTAAAGTCCTCTAAATATTTAGCATATTTATATTCTTTAAATTCACTGTTATTTAAATTATCTTTTTTATTTATTATTTCTTTTATGCTATTTTTAAGTTCACTATAGTTTTCTATTCTATCATTTTTTATTATTTTTTCTATTACCTCATTCTTTAATAATTCATTATCGAATTCTATATTACCTAAATAATATTTCATTATTTTTATAATATCTTTTTCATTACTTAGCTCTTTTTTATATTTAGTTATCTTTTCTAAGTTTTTTATAAATACTACATCATTTATAAATACAAGCTCTTCTATTTTTAAATTAGTTATCATTGAACCATTTAGTAATAAATCTTGTTCAAGCTTTATTAAGTTTAATATATCTAATAAATTTAAACTTCTCTTATCTTTAGTTTTTTCATTTAATATATTTTCTTTTATAATTAGTATTTTTCTCTCAATTTCATCATAACTTACTTTATTTTCATTTAAATATTTTTTTATTAGTTTTAAAACTCCGTCATTCTTAAAAAGATACCCAGAGCGTTCTTCCTTAGTGAAAATTTCTTTAACCCTAACTTTATCACAAACTTCGCCATATTTTCTATCACAAATTTTAAACCTCTCAAATACAACTCTTTTTTCTATATCATTTTCATAATTAAAATAGTTCTCAACACATTCTGAAATAAACCTAAGTTCTCTATCCCTCTCTTTAGTAGATAAAATAATATCTCTTACATACTTTTTGTCTTTTAAAAATTTCCTAGATATTTTTTCTAATATTATTTTTCTTGTTCTTTCATTATTTCTCCCTATCGATGCTATACTCAAAAACTTAAAATCATCTTCAAAATATTCCTTTAGTGCAAGTTCCTTACTAAGATAACTTATATGCTTACCGCTTAAAAACTGTTCTATTATGAACTTATCGTTCTCTCTATTTTTTATTATTTCGTAATTTTTTTCTCTAAAATCCATAGGCAAATCTTTTCTAGTTATTAAAATGCTATATAGATTCTTTTTTTCATTAATAGGTAAACTATTATATATTGGTATTATTCCTTTATTATATATTTCACTACTTATTTTGTTACAATTTTTAATTACTGCTTTCATTGAATTTATACTTTCATTTGATTTAGTAACTAAATCCATGCCTTTTTCTTTTGCTATGTTGCTTAGATTTTGTAATTTTGAGTATCTTAGTAATATTATTTTTAATAACTCATATTCCCTTAGCTTCAAAATATTTTTACTTAACAGACTTAGCATTTCATACTCATATTCTCTTATATTTAATTCCTTAAATAGCTCTAATCCATTTTTCATTAAAAAGTTAGCTAGAAAATTTTTATCCCTTTTATTACTTTGGAGTATTCTTCTAAATAACTCTCCTGAATCTTCTGATGCAATATTTTTAAAATAATATTTAATGTATTCCATATATTTATTTTCATTACCTGTATTTATATAGTAATTTATTATTCTTTCCATTAATTCTATTTTCTTTGAAGTTTTAATAGTTCCTTTTATGTTATTTAAATAATTTTCAATTACTAAAATTCTTTTTAAATTATCTCGTCTTGATAAATTAAACACTTCATGCATATAAGCTTTATATATTGTTTTACTGTAGTTTGATAAATACTTTAGTATATCCTCATAATGTAAATATATAAATTCTTTTGTATCTTTGCTTCCTTCTATAAGTTTTTCTTCAAATATCTCTATAAAAGCACTTCTTATATAAACACTCTTTTTATAAAAATCCCCGGTGTACTCTATAAGTTCATTAAAATCAATTAACATATCTTTTTTGTATGCTTTAATTAATAAAATTCTTTCTTTTAAAGTTATTCCATACTTTATAAAATCAATGTCCTTACTCTTAAGTTCCCTAAATACTCTAATTAATGCTTTTATATCACTATGCTTTTTGTAATAATAGAATATAACATTTATTAATTCATAGTTATATTTAACCTTTTTACTCTCTAAAATTATATCTATTGTTTTATTAAATTGATTTTTATTAAATGCCTTTTTATATCTTTCTATAAATTCTTCTGTAAATTCATTATCTATTATTCCAAGCTTTATTTTTGGTTTCATTAATATCTTACTAAGTTCCTTATCACTAGACATTGCAAGTTCTAAAATATTAATTACATCTTTTGTATTCTCAGTTACGATACCTTTCTTATACATTTGTTTTACTGGATCAATAACTAAATTGATAAGGATTGCCCTATCTTTTATTAAACTTTCACAAAATAAAGCTAAATTAATACTTTTACTATTTATTTCTTTGCATCTTTTTATTACATTGATATAGGTCTTTATTGATAAATTATATTTATATAAAATTCTTGCTTTCTCCACAAGCTCTAATATTTCATCTACATTATTTAGTGACTCAATCTTTTTTATTAGATTATCTTCACTTTTTTTAATATATAATGCTTCCAAGATAACTTACCCTCCTCCCCTCTATTTTTTAATTTTTGACTTTATAGCTTCCTCTAAATCTTTATTTGAAAATGTCATCTTTATTTCTATTTTTCTTTGATCTTTTGTCTTTTCCATATCAGTTTTCGTATATTCTTTTCTATCTCTATCTTCTTTATTTTTATTAGTCTCAAACTCTGACATTCCTGATGCTTTAAATTTTCCTCCATAATTATTTTCAAGCTCACTATCCATTGGCATCATAGCATTTAAGAAACTCATAGCTCTTTCTGTTGACAATTTTCTATTTGATATAGTATCTCCTGCATAATCGGTGTGACCTACAATTTCTATATATTCTATTTCATCTCGTATCTCTTCTTCATTTAAAAGTGATAAAAATATATTATTAAGCTTTTTAGCAAGATCATTTCCATCTTTTTTTAAGATCCACTTATCTGTATCAAAAAATGTCTCTGTACTAATAACCATCTTTCCTTCATTTCTATCAAAGTGCATAATATTTTTATCAACATTATTCTTATCTAAGTTATTTTGAATTGAGTTATATATCTTCTCTCTTTTTTCTGAAATATTGTCCACAAACTGTGATGATATAGCCATAGATATTAACATTATGAAGAAGAATATCAACACTGCAGCTGTCATTATATCTACAAAAGAAGGCCAATAAGATGCATCACTCTCTTTAAGTCTATATCTTCTACTTCTAAGCTTCATATAAACCTTCCCTCCTAATTTTCATAAGTTTCAATAATTAATTCGTTCGTTGCCTTTACAAGTTCTCCAACAATTTTTGTATTGTTACTTAAGCTTTCAGTTGCTTCCTCTATTCCTTTAATTGGAGTATTTAATTTACTTGCCATTTCTTCTGATATATTATTAAGTTCTTCTTTTAAAACCTTTAATATAACATCACCTATACCTTCTCTTAAGTTTTCAATATTTGTTATAAAGTCATTTATTCCATCTTCAAAGCCCTCATATCCTTCTTTCAAACTTCTTACTTGTTCTGAAACTCTATTATTACTTTCCTTAATTACAGCCTCTATTCCTTCAGAACTTCTTATAAGTTCCTTATATCCAAGTTCTAATCCTTCTTTATATCCACTAACTTCTTTATTCATAAGCTCTATAGCTTCCTTTTGTTCACCCATACTTACATCTAGGTTATTTATAACCTCTGATAATATATCAATTTTATCTGAAAGCTTATTAACTGATGTATTCATAACAAACTCTAATTTTTCTGTTGTTATATCAAATTCATCAATTGCACCTTTAAAGCTATCAATAGGCTCTTTAAAGTTATCTACAGATTTATTTAACGATTCAATAACTAGTTGCAAGTCTTTGGTATAATTTGATAATACCTTTGCTGACTCTGTCATATCTACAGTATTTTTATTTATGTTTGATACAAGCTCATCTATTCCCTCTTTAAATAAAGCTCTCATATCTTTTGCTAAAGTAATCATTGAAGTTGATATAGTATCATTAAATCTTTCAAATTGTGTTACAAAACTAAAGGCATGTTCACTATATAAAGTATTATCTAAATAATCTTCAAATTCATCATAAAAGTCGTCCTTTTCTCGCTTTGCACTTTGTATAAGTAAATTTAATATAACTGAACTTATTACTCCAAATATACTAGTCCAAAATGCACTTGACATACCTTGAAGTGGAAGTATCATATTTTCTAAAAATACATCCATAGTTTTTACACCGGATTCTAATACTCCATTTGAACCTTGTATTGATAAAGTTAATCCTAAAAATGTTCCAAGTAGTCCAAGTGCTATAGAGAAAGATGGAAGAAGGTTTAAGACCTTCTCATTTACAGGTATACTTTTTGTAACATACTTTGATATTAATGCCTCTGTATTAATATTTTCAGTTCCTCTGCTTGCACTCTTTTTAAATTGATTAACTATATTTATTAAAGACTTTTCTCTAAAACTTTTTTCTAAACTTTCATTATCTATAATTTCTCCATTTTCAACTTCATCTCTTAAATCTTTATATCCTTTTTTTAATTTAACACTCATAAAGCTTCCATATGATAAAATACAAATAATAATAGCAATAATTATAAATCCTAGTAATCCTTGTCCTTTAAATGAACTTAAAAGTTCTAAAATTCCACTCAAAATTGCATACCTCCTAAAATTTTAATATTACTGTATTATTATTATTTAACCTTACGAATTATTCTTTTTTATAAATTTATAAGTATATAAAAATAGAATAACCTTATAAAAATCTTTACAAAGTTATTCTACATATAAACTCTACTTGTCCTCTTTTTTCTTATTATCATCTCTTTTATTTATACAGTCCTTTATTAAATCTATAATTAAAGGTTTTGTTTTTACATACACAAAATCATCAAATTCTTTATTTATAACTTTAAGCTTAAGCAAAATAAGGCACCACCTTAATATCTCTACAATATTATTCTACGTATAAAGTATTAATTTGACTCTTTATTTTGCCATATATATCATTATTATTTATTGTTTCTTTCTTTTTCCCCTTTTTTATTACATTTAATATAGTAGATCTAATTAGTATATTATCACTACTTATATTACTTTCATTATCTACTGAATTTAAATTACTATATTTATTTCCAAGATTTATTTTCGCTTTTGTCATACTAATTAATCATTCCTTTCCCCTACATTAAAGCCTTTATTTAATCTTTCTAATTCTTTTTCAAGCAAATAACTCTTTATTGAATTTTCTGCATATAAAGAAAGAGAAAATACTATATTTCCAAGTGAACTTAAAGTTTCATCAATATTATTAAAATTAAGTATTATTACAACATTAGTTTCAATTAATTTCATAGATACTGGTATAAAAATATATCGCTCAAATTGTACTATTTTATCATGAAGTATATCTTCAAAAATATTAGTCTTTGAAAGTGCTGATGTATCAATATCATTAATTATATTCTTTAAGCCTTCAAAATTATTCTTATATTCGATTCTTATATTTACACATACACCTGTATCTTCGAATAAATAATTTATTATTTCTTTATAAAAGTCAAAAAATACATTTATATCTACTTCACTTCTAATAGTTATATCTTCAAATGTAATCTCTATTATCTCATCTAAATTTTGATATAACGCCACATTATTTGCATATACATAATTTAAAGTATCTGTTATATAAGTAAGACCTTTTACTATATTTTTTTCAAATTCAACTTCTAATGTATTTTTACTTATACTAAAGCTTTTAACACTTTTAGTTAGTATTGTTATAATTAAAATATTAAAAATAACAAATATAATAAAATAAAGAATAAAAGCAAAGGTGCTCTTTGGCATAAAGCTTGGACCTTTTTCAATTGATGACACTATATATTCTTCATTTAGATTGTAATAATATAAAAATAATGCAAAATCTGCACTTATAAATACGTATTTGGCCCTTATAATATAATGGCTCCATTTTTTTAAATAGTCATAAAATAATAGATATATTGTTGATATAATAAAAAATACAATCCAAATCTTAACTAATATTTCTTCCCTACTATTTATATATACTCCTTTATTTATAAAGATGTTACAGTTAAACCCAAGTATAAAAACTATAATATTAATTACAACAAATATTATTAGTGATCTTTTTTTCCTATTTAAAAAATCCATAAATATTCTTATCTTTTTAACCATATTTTTATCATCCTATAAATTTAATATTTACTATATTTTTATTAATTAAAATATTAATATATGACAAATACTCCATTATATAAAATAAAAACCTCCTAAGTATAACTTAAGAGGTTTTTATGCTAAAACTTATATTTACTTTATAACTCTTCTTGCATATCCAATCTTATCCCAAGGTACATTTGAAATTCTTACTGTCTTACCTGTACTTGGTGATTCTATCCATTGTCCATTTCCAATATACATACCAATATGTCCTTTATTAGAATAAACTAATAAATCTCCTGGTTTTGCACTATTTACACTTACTCCATAACCAGCATTTACTTGATCATAAGTAGTTCTACCTATATTAATTCCACCTTGATTAAAGCCCCATTGCATAAGCCCTGAACAATCAAAACCTGTTGATGGTGATGAACCTCCATAAACATATGGTTTACCTATTTGAGATTTCATAGCACTTAATATTTTATCATATTGAGAAGTTACTTGATTATTAGATGTAGCATTATTACCTTGTGTTCTTTCTACATAATCAGAACTTACATAACCTAAAGATCCTTTATAATCTACGTAATACCAATTTCCATTTTTACTTTTTAGAGTTACTTGTGAGTTGTATGGAATTGTTGTTATTATTCCTGCACTCGTTGATGCACTTTTTCTTAAATTTAATCCACTTATTGCTGTGATTTTTCCATATCCATTTATTTGAGTGCTTGAATTTTGTGAATTAGAAGATCCACTTGATCCCATTTGTATGTAATCACTACTTACATAGCCAACTGATCCGCTGTACTCTATGTAATACCAATTTCCACTCTTACTTTTTATATTAACTTGTGAGTTATATGAAATTGTTGTTATTATTCCTGCACTTGTTGATGCACTTTTTCTTAAGTTTAATCCACTTCTTGCTGTTACTGTTCCTGTTCCATTTACTGAACTACTAGAATTATTATTAGAACTATTTCCTGAAATTACATTAATATAACTATCGCTTACATAGCCATAAGTTCCATTATACTCAATATAATACCAGCTTCCACTTTTACTCTTTATATTAACTTGTCCATTATATGGAATTGCGCTAAGAATTTGTGAGCTTGTACTTGCGCTCTTTCTAATATTTAATCCACTTATTGCTGTTACTTTTCCTACAGATGATACACTTCTCTCTGCTTTAATTTGAGTTGCATTCGCGTTTATAGTATGTGGAGCAATTATAACTGCGGAACATAGTATAGTTGCTAAGGCTAATATTTTACTTATTTTTTTTCTTATCATATTAAATAAATCTCCATTTTCTTTTGTATTTAAAAAATAAAGTGTAATCTTTATTTTTCTTAATTGCTATTTATTAACATTATTTAATGTTTATTAACATTTTATCTTAATATAATCTTGTTTTCAAACTTTTGGACTAAATTCCATTGATATTTTTTATATTTTTATAATAATATAATACTTTCTTTAATACTTAAGCAAAAAAAATAAGCTTAATACAATATTTTAATTGTATTAAGCTTAAAAAATTAATTATTAAATCTTTATTAAGTATAAAAAAGTAACTTCTAAAAACTACTCTTTAAACCTTTAATTTACTTTATTTAAGCATATTTTCCTTCAATTTTTTCATCATTCTTTGATGACTTACCACTATATTCATATATAACTTCTATAAGCTTTCCACTTATCATAACAGCTAGTATAGAAAATATAATTTGATTAAATCTTAAATATACTAATGACATAATTAAAACTACTGCATCTGTTAAAAAGTATACGTGATTAACTTTTAATTTAGTAAATTTAGACGTTACTAAAGCTATAACATCATCTCCTCCAGATGCTCCCCCTGCTCTTAAAACTAGTCCTACACCAACACCTACGAAAATTCCTGCAAATATACTTCCTATTAACATATGATTTGTTAAGTCTGGTACTAAAAATCCTATAGTTTCAAAAACTCTATATGATGCAGAGAAAGATACTGTTGCAAAAATAGAACATAACAAAAATTTCTTTCCAAAAAATTTTGCTCCAAGTGCAAAAAGTGAAAAATCTATTAGAATATTTGTTATAGATGGTGAAATATCAAAAACATTTTTGATTAATAATATTAATCCTAATACTCCCCCTTCAGTTACTCCATTTTGATAATTAAAATTGTAACTTCCAAAGGCTAATATCCCTGAGCCTACTATTATAAGTAAAATACTTCTCAAGGCTTTCCTAAATGATACCAAAATATCACTCTCCTAAGTTTAATAAACACTTTCTTCTATTATATTGCTTTAAATGTTTAGTATCAAACAATCTATTCTAGTAAATTTATTATTATTCTCTCTTAAACTCTGATAAAATTAACGCTTCTCCTTTAACTTCTAATCTCCTAATGGCTTATAATGTTTCCTATATGATTTGATATAATGATACTTGACTTTTTAGAACCCTGTAGGATATAATTTTAAACAAATGATTAAAAATAAATATATTATTGCTATGATTAGGAGTAGTACTATACACTTGTAATTTTAGAGAGCTGCTATTTTGGTGTAAAGCAGTATTACAAATATAGGAACTTGTCTATAAGCTTACTTGAGATAATAATCAAGTACGGTTTTAACCGTTAAATTATTGAGTGAGAGAATTTCATAATTTGAGATTTTCTAACAAGAGTGGTAACGCGGAAGTATCCTTTCGTCTCTTATATTTAAGAGATGGAAGGTTTTTTTATTTTTAAAAATGTCTATACTATTCATTAAATACTTAGTAATGATTTATTTATACAATTAATTTATAGGAGGATTTAAACCATGGGAAACTACGGAACTGCCATAGATAAAAAGTGGCAAGAAAAATGGGAAAAAGAAGAACTTTATAAGTTTGACCCAAGCAAATTAGATAAAAAACTTTATGTACTTGAAATGTTCTCTTATCCATCAGGAAGTCAGCTACATGCTGGACATTGGTTCAACTACGGACCAGTTGATACTTGGGCAAGACTTAAGAGAATGAAAGGCTATAATGTATTCCAACCAATGGGCTTTGATGCTTTTGGATTACCAGCTGAAAACTATGCTATTAAGACAGGAGTTCACCCACAAGACTCAACTGAAAAAAATATAGTTAAAATGGAAGAGCAATTAAAAGCTATTGGGGCAATGTTCAACTGGGAAAATGAAGTTGTAACATGCAGACCTGATTATTATAAATGGACTCAATGGTTATTCTTAAAATTATATGAAAAAGGATTAGCTTACAGAAAGCAAGCTCCTGTTAACTGGTGTCCATCATGTAATACAGTTTTAGCTAATGAACAAGTTGTTGATGGATTATGTGAAAGATGTGATTCAGAAGTAACTAAGAAAGATTTAACTCAATGGTTCTTAAAGATTACAGATTACGCTGATGAACTACTTGAAAAATTAGATGGACTTAACTGGCCAGAAAAAACTGTATCAATGCAAAAACACTGGATTGGTAAATCAACTGGTGCTGAAGTTAAATTCAAAATTAAAGATCATGACTTAACATTTGATGTATTTACAACAAGAGCAGATACATTATATGGCGTATCATATGTTGTTTTAGCTCCAGAAAATAAATTAGTTGATAAAATAGTAACTCCAGAAAATAAAGCTGCAATTGAAGCTTACAAAGAAGAAACTGCTAAACAATCTGAAATAGAAAGACAATCAATCTCTAAAGAAAAAACAGGAGTATTTACTGGTGCTTTCGCTATAAACCCTATAAACGGTGAAGAAATTCCTATTTGGGTTGCAGACTATGTTATTGCAACTTATGGAACTGGTGCTGTAATGGCTGTTCCAGCTCACGATGAAAGAGACTTCGCTTTTGCTACAAAGTTCAATCTTCCATTAAAGAGAGTTGTAGCTCCTAAAGACGGTTCAGAAGTAGTTCCATACTTTGAACACGGAATTATAGTTAATTCAGGAGAATTTGATGGATTAACTACAGAAGAAGCTAAAGTTAAGATAGTTGAAAAATTATCTGAAAATAATGAAGGTAGCCAAAAGGTTAACTATAGATTAAGAGACTGGCTTGTATCAAGACAAAGATACTGGGGTGCTCCAATTCCAATGATTTATTGTGAAAAATGTGGAACTGTACCAGTACCTGAAAAAGATCTTCCAGTTAAATTACCATACGATGTTGAATTTGCACCAGATGGTAAATCACCACTAGCTAAGTGCGAAGAGTTCGTTAACACTACTTGCCCATGCTGTGGAGGAAAAGCTAAGAGAGAAGTTGATACTTTAGATACATTTGTTTGTTCATCATGGTATTACTTAAGATACCCAGATAACAAAAATACTGAAGCTCCATTTAATAAAGAACTTATAGATAAAATGCTTCCAGTTGATATGTATGTTGGAGGACCTGAACATGCTTGTATGCACCTTCTATATGCAAGATTTATAACTAAGGCACTTAGAGATATGGGTTACTTAAACTTTGATGAACCATTTACTTCATTAGTTCACCAAGGATTAATCTTAGGACCAGATGGACTTAAGATGAGTAAATCAAAAGGTAATACAATTTCACCTGATGATTACATTAACGAATATGGTTCTGATGTATTCAGAATGTACTTAATGTTTGGATTTGCTTATACTGAAGGTGGAGCTTGGAGTGATGATGGAATTAAATCTGTTGGTAGATTTGTAGATAGAATTGAAAGAAATCTTGAAATTGCAAGAGAAGCTATAAATTCTGATAATTCAAAAACTACTATAGATAAGGCTGAAAAAGAACTTAACTTCTGGCTTAACACTGCAATTAAAGGTGTTAGTGAAGATGGAGAAAAGATGCAATTTAATACTGCAATTGCAAGAATGATGGAATTTATAAATGCTCTATCAAAATACAATAAAGAAGAAGTTAAAAATGCTTCATTCTTAAAAGAAGTATGTGAAAGCTTTATAAAAATACTTGCACCATTTGCACCTCATTTCTCTGAAGAACAGTGGAGCTTATTTGGAAATACTACTTCAGTATTTAACGAATCATTCCCAGAATTCGATCCTAAAGCTTTAGTTAAAGATGAAGTTGAAATAGCTATTCAAGTTAATGGTAAGATAAAGGCTAAAATTAATGTTGCATCTGACCTTGATGAAGAAGGTATTAAAGCTGCTGCTTTAGCTGATGAAAATATAGTTAAAAATACTGAAGGTAAGAATATCGTAAAAGTTATTGTTATCAAAGGAAGACTTGTTAATATAGTTGTTAAATAAAAATTTTTAAGAGTACTCTATTTATAGGGTACTCTTTTTTATAAAAAAATTAAGGCAACATTTCTTATTAAATTAAATCTAATAATAAAATATTGCCCTATCTCTTAATATTTAATTTTATATACATTACTCAAACAACCTTCCAAACTTGGTTATTTTTTTAACTATTTCCTTCAAAATTTTTTATCTATTAACTTCTACTCTTTTAAATACTGCTTCTTGTATTGGTGATTCATAATCGAAGCTCCACTTTTCTAAAGAATATCTTTCACCATCTACAATGATGTCTTCTGAATTATCCACAATACATTCATAGCCATCTGCACCTAATTTCTTACACACTGCATTACAAAAACCTTTAGTATTAAAATATCTTTTTTCTAATTGAACTCTTAATTTATCTTTATCCATAATACTCATCTCCTCTTATAATTATTATATCACAAATTTTCATTTTTGTTAAATAATTAACTAGTAAATTTTTAGTAAAGGTTTTCTTCACACTTATTATTCTCTACATCTTTCTAATAATTATGTTATATATTTAAGTATTTATATAAAAATAAAAAGCAATACTTTTTTATTTTAGTATTGCTTTTTTAAACTATTTATTATTTTAGCATTAATTATCATATAAATGTTTTACTAATTTGTGTAACTCTACTCTAATACAACTTTAAACTTTTGAAGAATATCACTTACTAATTTTTCATCTAATTTTTCGTAATATTTTAGATATCCTGACTGTTGAAGTGATGCAAAAGCTTTTTTACTAAGTTCCATCCAAATTTCAGGTATGTACACCCAAATTATTTCTTCATATCTACAACTTAATAAAAAATGTTCTACTCCCCAAAATGTATAATCTTCAATCTTATGAAGTTTATTAAATAGAACATAATCTGAAACAACCTTATCTGTTAATTTATATTCATAAATATCTACAAAAAAATAATCAAAAGTTTCACTTTTAGCTTTATAAGCGTCTCCTTTAATTATTTTTATTTTTTTATTTTCTCCAAAATTATCTTTATATAAATTAATTATATCCTCTTCTATTTCATAAACAATTATTTCTTTAACTTCATCTCTTTTTGCCATTTCTTGAACAGTATATCCAAGTCCAAGACCTACGACTCCAACCTTACCATGAGCATGTTTAATAATGCCATAAGTACTTTGTACTTCTTTTGGTGAAATTCTCATCCAATATTTATCTTTACCTTCTAAATCAGGCATATTTATATTAAACTCTTCATTTCTTTTATACATATAACCTTCCGTTACTTTATCTTTATTGTATGTTTTAAATATTTCGTGATTACCAATTATATTTGAATTTATTTTTTCATCATATTCTTTAATTTTATTTAATACAAAATTTTTGTCATATGGTTTCACTTAAAACCATCCTTTCTTTATTTAGTAGTATCATTCCTTTTATTATATTACCCTTTTATTTATAATGTATTTTTTATAATTTGTAAAATTATTTAAATAAAATTCTCATTATAAATATACATTCTCTTTATTTTCCAATATTCCTTTAAAATTTTTTATTATACATAATTTTTTCAATTCTGACTGGTTTACTTTGAATTACATTGTGATATAATATGAGTATAAAATAAATTAGGATAGGTGATTTTATGAAGAATTTAACAATAAGCGAAGAAGCTTACAAAGAATTTAAAGAATTTTTAGATGAAAACAAAGTAGAAAATTATAATATAAGAATTAACTTAGCTGGAATGGCTTGTAGCGGTCCTGTTTTCAACATAACAATTGAAGATGCTACTGATGATGATGTAGTTGAAACAGTTAATGATGTAAACTTCATTATTGGAAAAAATTTAATTGATGAATTCGGTGGATTCATTATCCTTTCATCAGCTGAAAATAACGGAAACGGATTAAGCTTAAAACCTGTTATCGCTCCAGAAGGTGGATGTGGATCATGTGGTGGCGGATGTCACTAATTTTATAATTATTAAATAAATTATCTTTATTATAATAATTTAATAAAAAGGACTGGAAATTATATTATTTCTAGTCCTTTTTTATTCAATACTTTTCCTATAAAGAAAAATTTATCAAATCACTCTTGACTTCATAAAAATTTTTTCATATAATCAAATTACAGAATTCGTATCAAATTAGTAAGAATTGAATTATATTTTAAAAGCAGTGATTAGAAAAGTATGATAATTTTAACTTATACAGAGAATAGTCTTTATAAGCTGAAAGAGACTTTAAGGGAATTTATCAATTGAGTGCATCTATGAGCTCTTTTTTCGAAATTTTTTAAAAGTAGATTAAAGCGTGAACGCACGTTACAGCGTTATGATATATTTGTATCTAATAATTAAAGTTTTATGCATTATTATATATTGCATATAAACAGAGTGGAACCGTGGAAGTATACTTCTGCCTCTGTAATATAGAGGCAGGAGTTTTTTTTATGACTTTTATCACTATTTTAAATGTATATAAATAAAATTTATATAAACAACTAAAAAAGGGGGACTTTATTTTGAAAAAATTATTTAACAATCTAATTTTCAAACTACTTTTAGGAGTAGTAATCGGTATTATAATTGGTGGATATGCTTCTGAATCTGTTATAGGCGTAGTCATTACTATAAAATATGTTCTTGGTCAAATAATATTCTTTGCTGTACCATTAATAATATTAGGATTTATTGCTCCATCTATTACAAAGCTTAAAGGAAATGCCAGTAAACTTTTAGGGTATGCAGTTCTAATTGCTTACTTATCTTCAGTATTTGCTGCTCTTTTATCTATGGTAGCTGGTTATAATATAATTCCAAACCTTTCTATAGATGCAAGTGCTGCAACTTTAAAGCAACTTCCTGAATTATTATTTAAGCTTGACATACCACCTATTATGAGTGTTATGAGTGCACTTGCACTTGCTTTGCTTTTAGGACTTTCAACAGCTTGGTCAAAAGCAGATTTATTTGAAAAATTACTAGATCAATTCCAAAACATTGTTTTAAATATTGTAAATAGAGTAATTATTCCTATATTACCTTTATTCATTGCAACAAACTTTGCTGCATTATCTTATGAAGGTGGACTTAAAACTCAATTACCAGTTTTCTTTGAAGTAATACTTATAGTTCTAGTAGGACACTTTATTTGGCTTGCAGTACTTTATATTATTGGTGGAATAATATCTAAAGAAAATCCATGGGAAGTGGTTAAATATTATGGACCTGCATATCTTACAGCCGTTGGAACAATGTCTAGTGCTGCTACTTTACCAGTAGCTTTAGAATGTGCAAGAAAATCTAAAGTACTTAGAAAAGATATTGTTGATTTTGCTGTACCACTTTGTGCTAATATCCATTTATGTGGTTCATTACTTACTGAAGTATTCTTTATAATGACTGTATCTCAAATACTTTACGGAAAACTTCCAAGCCTTGGAACAATGATACTATTCATATTACTACTTGGAATATTTGCAATAGGTGCACCTGGAGTTCCTGGTGGTACTGTTATGGCATCTCTTGGATTAATAATCAGTGTATTAGCATTTGATGAAGCTGGTACTGCTCTTATATTAACTATATTTGCACTACAAGATAGCTTTGGAACAGCATGTAATGTTACAGGCGATGGTGCTATTACTCTTATGCTTACAGGCATAGCTAAAAAGAGAAACTTATAAAAATAGATTTATATAAATTCTAAAAAATAAAGGTCTACAAAATAATTTAAATCATTTTGTAGACCTCTATTTTTAATATATTGCTTTTGTTACTTTAACTTCTTTTATAAAATCATAATCAATGTATTTACTACTAGTTTTATCTATTTCTCTTAAAATATCTATCCAGTATTTATTATCTATAACCTTTTTCTCTTTATCACTACTATTTACATTTCCTAACTTACTTTCATCAACTGATTTAAATATTTTACTCATATTAATGGCTAAAGATTTCATAACTTCAAAGTCTTCTAAATCTTTTCCTTTAACTACTAAATCATCACTATCTGTACTCATTATATTAATTAAAGTATTTCCTAAATAGCTCTCTATTCTTGAATATATATCATTTTCTATAACTTTACTTGTATCTATTTTTTTATTTATAAATATTCCTCTATCAGTTTCGTTATAGAAATTATAATCATCCCAAAGCTTTATTATGCAATCTGCCATATCACTATAATTAGTATATAAATTTAATAGTTCTCCATTACTAATTTTTAATGTATCTATTGTTTTGTCTATTATTTCAATATTCTTTTCATTTTTAATCTTTATAGTTTCAATATTTTTATAAGAATTAGCCCCTATTCTATGACTATATTGTTTATTTTTTAAACAAAGCATAATATTTATCGACAAACTTATCAGCAATATGCTTACAATTGCAATAAAATATTTTTTCTTTTTAAACCCATTTTGCATACAAATCCCCCTTTATCATAAGTATTTTAACATAAAGGTTACAAATTTACTACAAAATGAATACTTTTTAATAAATTGTGAATTTAAATAATTTAAATTTAATAATATGAAATATTTAACTATCTAGCCCAATCGTGAATTACTCCTCTAATCATTTCAAGAGCAGCGGACCCACCTTCCCCTTTATCTGCTTTTCCATCTATCTTTTTTATGATTCCGAATTTTTCTCTTAATGATAAGTCATCTTCACCTGTTAATACCCATATCACATTCCTTACTGTAGGTTTTACTGTAAGCTCCTTTTCACCTACTCCATCTGTAAAATAAACAAGAACTCTATCAGATAATCTATTTTCTCTTATATACTCAAACACAGGTGAAAATTTAGTTGCTCCATTCTTTTTACTTCTTTCTTTAATATCCCTTGGAGTTTTTATATCATATACATTCCTTATATTATCGTCACATTCAATAACTTTAATTTTATTTGCTCTATCTCTTGTTATTGCAAGTATTTCAATTAAAGTCTTGTGAAACTCTGAATCACTCATACTTGCACTAATATCAATTGCTACTATAATTTCTGGAATGGCATCTCTAAGCCTTCCTCTCATATCCATTCTATTAGGTTGTCTTCTATCTCTTCTTACAACAGTCTTTTTATAACCACTTTTTACAGTTGGAAGTAATCTTTTTAATACATTTTGCCAATCAACTTGTTCTTTTTCATTATATTCTTTTATAATATCTAAAATTAATTTTGGAGCATCTCCCTTAACTGAACTAATAGCAGTCTTTTTCGTAAGATCCTCTACCCTGTCTTTATCTAAATTAATATTTTCCCAAATATCGTGAGCACTTAAAATATCATATTCTCTTTTTACTTTATCGCTATTTTTCACTTTCTTTTTGCTTGTTCTTTTTTTGATAGCCTTATCAATTTCTTTTGCATAATATTCAATTGGCATGTCTTCTTTAAGAGGTAAATTGTATTCCATGGAAACATTATTAATTCTCATACATTCCATAGGTAAATGCTTAATAAATTGATTTATAGATATATCCATAGCAATATTTACAGCTTCCTTACTGTATGAATTTTTAAGCTCCTTTTCTCTTTCATAATGATTAAACATTATATGATATATCTCATGTTTAAAAAGTGCTCCCATTTCCCTTTTTGAGGCATTTAAAAATAATATTGGATTAAAGAACATTTTAAATCCATTAATTCTTATAATTGTACCTAAAGGATAAGTTATATCTAGCTTTATTTCTCTATCTATTTTAAGCATAAAATTTCCAAAGAAGCTATCCTCTGTTTCAATTTGACTTATTATAACTGATTCTACTAGATTAAAAAACTCCCTAGAAAATTTTGAAGAAATATCTTCTTCACTATTAAATTTTAATGCTTCTTTTAATAAAAGTTGTCTCTTTTCATCAAAGCTTACTCCCATAACATATCCCTCCTTTTATAATAACTACTCATATATCATAAAGAATGCTTCTAAAAACTCATCTTCATCCAGAAGTCTATTATATAATGTTTTACTATACTCACCTTTAATTTCTTTCATAATTCCAAGTCTTAAATCTCTTGGATAATATTTTAAAAGTTCACTAAATACATTTAATTCATAACTAAATTCTTTTAAAGATTCTAAATAGTTTAATGATGCTTTAGCTAAAATATATAATCTTGAATTATTTTCATTTTCTATTCTTTCTCTTAAAGCACTATTTATAACTTCATTTTTAAATAATTCATCTACCTTAATCATAGGTTTTTTCTTATTTTTTATAAAACTTATAAAATCATTTGATATACTAACTCCTAAGTTACCTTTTACAACACTTAAAAATACTTCAAAAGAATATTTTTCTTTATTATTTTTATATATTTTATAAGCTTTAGATACCCTCTCATAACTTCTTGGAGTTCCTTTAATACTTTCTCTTGAGTTTGGAGTATTAAGATATTCTGGGAAGATACCTATAAATTCAATTATATCTTCATCAATATTTCCATCTGTCATTGCCCATTTAATCCACTCTTTAACATCAGCCTCCATATTAAGCCATACAAATCTATCTTCTTGAGCCTGATCCATATCAACAACTGCATACTCACTATCTCTATAATCTTCATACTTATTAGATGGATTCATAGCAGCAACTATTTTTACATTGTCATCTATATTAAAGCCATTAATTTCTCTATTTAATATAAGATTCATAAGCTCCTGTTGAACAGCATGTTCACACCTATTAAGCTCATCAATAAATAATAGTACCTTCTCTCCTCTTTTTGAACATTCTTCAATTTGAGAGAGTTTTACATGAGTTGCATATAAAGTTTTACCATTTACTACAGTTGGAAGTCCTCCAATTTCTCCTTCTTTTAAAAGATTTGCATCTATTGTTATAAGAACATAATTACTTTTTCTTGAAAGTTCCTTAACTAATGCAGTTTTACCTATTCCGCTCTCCCCTATAATTAAAGGAACATCATTAGACTCTATAACTAATTCTACTGCACTTAAAACATCTGAATATTTCATAATATATTATTCCTCCCTAAAGCTTACAATCTACTAAAAGCTTCTTAGTTTCTTTATCTCCATACTCTTTAATAAATGAGATTTTATCCATTTCTAATATTTCTAAATCTAAGAAGTCCATCATATATTCTCTAGTCATATCACCCTCATTTAATTTCTCAATTAATACTTCTACAACAAGTTCAGGATCTATGCTTTCATAAATATATTTAACTACATTAATATTGTCTTTTATAAAAAGTTTCATTTCTTCATAGTCATAATTTGATATATAATTTATAGCTTCTTCATCTTCACTTACAGCTAATCTCTTAACTTCTAAACTTGGATTTTCTATAAACTTTATGGCTCCCCAATAATTTGATACAGCTATCTTTTGAACTTCCTCACTTGGATCTTTTATATATTTAATTGAATCATAATCATTTGATACAGCTAACTTATTTAATTCTTCTTCTTGATTTTCTACATACTGTATAGCCCATCCCTTTGATTCTATTGCACTTTTTATAACATTTTTACTTGGATTCTTTATAAACTTTAATGAATTCCATAATATTTTTACAGCTAAAAGAGCAACTTCTTCATCTAAATTTTCAATATATTCTACTGATAATGGATCATTTTTTACTGCTATTTTTTGAAGCTCTACTGAAGGATCTTTTATAAATTTTATTGTCATCCCATTTTTCTTTATAGCTTCTAGTTTCATTTCTTCTGTTGGATTTTCTATTTCTCCAATTTTAATTGGATTTTGTCTTATCATTTTTATAATATTTGCTTCGTCCACCATTTATAAGAACACCTCATATTTTCAATTTATGTATTTATTTAATATTATTTTTTTCTTAACTTGTTTATTTTTATAAAATTTATTATACTTATTCAATAATAATTATTAATAGATATACATTATTATATCATTTCTTACCATTTTACTCAAGATTATTAAAATAACTAATCGCAAAAAGAGTCAATAATTAACATACTAACTATCGACTCTTTCACTATAACTTTATTATTAATCTTTATATTTATCAATTTCTTTTTTTATAGAATCAAGTAAACTATTAAGTTCCCATACGTCTCCATTTTCAATAAGTTTATTTAAAGACTTTTCGTATCTACTTGCTTCTGGAATCTTTCCAAGTGAAATTAGAACAAGAATTTGATTCATAACATCTGAAATAATAGCTGATTTAACTTCAAATAACTTTTGTGCATCTTTTATTTCGTCTTTTATTTCTAGCATTTCTTCATCTAATTTAAAAGCTGCATCGGCTGCACTCTTAAGTTTTTGTTTAAGCTCTACAGGTATTTGTTGCTTATACTTATAATTTAATGAATGTTCTATAGTTGCCCAGAAATTCATAGCAAGTGTTCTTATTTGAAACTCTGCTAATATGTCTATAGGACCTTCTACCATATTTACAGTATACTTAATAATCATATGATAACTTCTATAACCACTAGATTTAACCCCTCTTACATAGTCTTTTTCATATAATACTTGCATATCACATCTACTACGTAAAAGTTCAACAACTTTATCTATATCATCAACGAATTGGCACATAACTCTTATACCAGCTATATCTTCCATTTCAAATCTAATTCTATCAACTGGGATACCAAATTTATTTGCTTTTTCTAATATACTTGATACTTCCTTAACTCTTCCTGTAACAAATTCAATTGGAGAGTATTCTTTTTTCTTTCTATATTCTTTTCTAATACTTCTTAATTTAACCTTTAACTCATCTACTGCCTGTTCATAAGGCATTAAAAAACTTTTCCAATCATTTATTGCCATTAGTAACCACCCTATTAATATTGCTCTATTGCTTTACTATCATATTATACCAAAAACTTTTCTTTCTGTAATGTTTTTATCATTGTATTTATAATTTATAAAAAGGTCTATACAAAATATTTTTCTGCATAGACCTTTTTAAATTACTCCATTATAAGCTTTGGATCAAAATCTAAATAATCTGCTGAAGTCATTATATAAGTTACTCCATTTCTTTCCCCTTCTAGTACTCTATTTAGACATTTCCCATGAAGGTGTCCATATATAACTTTTTCAACATTATATTCTTCGCAAATTTTTGTAAAATTAGAATCCATAAACTTTTCATTTGTTGGTGGATAATGAAGCATAACTATAAATTTAGAAAATCCATGTTTCTTTGCTTCATCTAAAGAAAGTTTAAGCCTTATAGCTTCTCTTGAATATATTTTTTTATCATGTTCTGTGAATCTATCAGTTCCTTCACATACCCATCCTCTAGTTCCACATATAGCATATTCACCATATTCATAAAAATTATTTTGAAGAAATTTCGTATTTTCAAACATACTATTTAATTTACTAATGCTACCCCACCAGTAATCATGATTTCCTTTTGATATTATTTTTCTTCCAGGTAAATTTTCTATCCACTTTAAGTCTTCTTCACTCTCTCCAGACTTCATAGCCCATGAAATATCTCCAGCTATTAATACTGTATCTTCATCTTTTATTTTAGATAACCAATTCTCTTTTATTTTTTCATCGTGTTTACTCCAATGACTCCCGAATATATCCATTGGCTTATCCCCACTTAAAGCTAAGTGCAAATCTGATATCGCATATAATGCCATTTCTTTATCACCTTTCCCTGCTATATCTTATAATTCAACTATGCTTACCATTATATCATCATATACTTAATGATTTCCATTAAATAAATATATATGTGCACAATACTAACAATATTTTTTATCTATCTACTATATTTAACATATTTGTGGTACAATTATTCACTGATAGGAGTGATCAGTTATGGCTAGAAAAACATCAACTCCAGCATACTTAAAAATAGCAATTGATATTGCTTCAAGAATAGTAAATGGAGATTTTGTTGAAGGTGAAAAACTTTCAGGACGTTCTACTCTTGCAAGTCTTTATAATGTTTCTCCTGAAACTATACGTAGATCCATAGCTTTATTAAAAGATATGGATGTCGTAGAAGTTGCAGAAAAAAGTGGTATAAAAATTACTAGTAAACATAATGCTAATGAGTTTCTAAAAAAATTTAAGACTAAGAGTGAATTTACAAATATTAAAGAAGAAATTTATAATTTAATTAATGAGAAAAAAGTTTTAGAGGAAAAGTTAGAAAATAATATACAAAATTTAATTGAGTTTGCAACTCAGCTTAGAAATGTAGGACTTGTAGTTCCTTATGAAAGTTTAGTTGAGCCTAATAGTTTAATAATAGGTAAAAGCCTTGGAGAATTAAATTTTTGGCATAATACTGGTGCCACTATAGTTGGTATTAAAAGAGGAGAACAATTATTCCTTTCTCCTGGTCCATACTTTACAATAAACGAAAAAGATATTGTTGTTTATGTAGGCCAAAATGAGGACGTTATAGGAAAAGTTAAAAACTATATAACATCAATAAAAGAATTATAATAATTTTAAATATTAAAAAGGGACATTTAAAATGTCCCTTTTATTTTTTCTATTCAACTATTAATTTATAGAATTTTTTCTTTCCTCTTTTTACTAAAGCTGAACCTTCACTGAAATCACTTTCTTCTAAAGTTCTCATAAAATCAGTAACTTTTTCATCATTAATTGAAACTCCACCTTGTTTCATTAATCTCTTTCCTTCAGCTTTTGATGGGAATATATTAACAGCTACTAATGCATCTAATAAGCTATTTCCTATCATATCTTTTGATATTTTTTCTGTTGGAACGTTTGTCATATCATTTCCACCAGCAAATAATGCTTCTGATGCTTCTACTGCCTTCTTAGCTTCTTCTTCTCCGTGAACTAAAGCAGTTACTTCATAAGCTAAAACTTTCTTAGCTTCATTTATTTCGGCACCTTCTAAAGCACTAAGTCTTCTAACTTCGTCCATTGGAACAAATGTTAATAATTTTAAGCACTTTTCAACGTCTGCATCCGCAACATTTCTCCAATATTGGTAGAAATCAAATGGTGATACCTTGTTTGGATCAAGCCATAAAGCTCCTCCTACAGTTTTACCCATCTTTTCTCCTTGGCTATTTGTTAAAAGAGAACATGTCATAGCAAATACGTTTTCTCTTGATTTCTTTCTAACTAAATCAACACCAGCAATCATGTTTGACCATTGGTCGTCTCCACCAAGTTCCATCTTACAATTGTATTTTCTATTTAATTCGTAGAAATCATATCCTTGCATTAACATATAGTTAAATTCTAAGAATGAAAGTCCATTTTCTGTTGCAAGTCTTTTCTTGAAGCATTCAGCTGAAAGCATCTTATTTACAGTAAAGTGTGCTCCTACATCTCTTAAGAATTCAATGTAGTTAAGTCCTAATAACCAGTCTGCATTGTTTACAATAAGTGCTTTATCATCAGTAAAGTCTATAAATCTTTCCATTTGCTTCTTAATTGATGCAACATTATGAGCTATTTGCTCTTTTGTAAGCATCTTTCTCATATCTGTCTTACCACTTGGATCTCCAACCATTGCAGTTCCGCCACCAAGTAATGCTATTGGTCTATGTCCTGCTCTTTGCATATGAGCCATGAACATCATTGCTATGAAGTGACCTACATGTAAGCTATCTGCTGTTGGGTCAAATCCTATATAAAAAGTTATCTTTTCTTTTTCAAGTAACTCTCTAGTTTCTTCTTCATGAGTGAATTGTTTTATGTATCCACGCTCTAATAAAACATCTAATACATTAGCCATTTTATGTCCTCCTAGCCTTAATTAATCCTAAATTTTGCATAAATATAGTATATCTCCTCTATATGATTTTTGCAACTCTATCCTATCTAAAAGTGAGATAAAAAGGCACTTCCAAAGAATATCTTTATTTACAAAAATAAAAAGAGATGTATAAAAATTAATTTATATAAATGCCTAAAACTATATATCTTAAGATTAAAATTATTTTAGTCATTTATTAAACTTTTTATACACCTCTAATTAATATGCTCTTTTTCTTCTTTAGATAATCCTTTGTTTTTAAACTATTAACATTAATTACCCATGCAATTATTCTTAAAGAGATTCTTTATTATATAAACTAACTTATTTTCAGAAAATGTTTTCAGTTTCAAATATAAAAATTATATAACTATTTAAGCAACGTAATGTTTAATGAATTCTGGTATTTCTTCTTCGTGATTTATATTGATGAATAAATTTACTCTATATTTATTACTAAGGAATTTTAACTTAGTAAATAGCTGGTAAGTTTCTTCTAAATTACAAGAAACTATACTTAGTAATCCATCAATATAAATATTTTCTATATCATAGTTTGCTGAAATAATCCCACAAAGTAGTCCATAAAGGCTATTGCAATTATTAATATTAAAATCTTCTGTTGAAACAAATCTAATTTTTCTATCTAATTGTCTAACGTATCTTGAATCATCATCTATATATACAGAAACTCCTTTTACATTATCTAAATGATCATTAGCAAGCTGTATTAATCTCTTCGTTTTACCTGAACCTCGCCTGTTACAAAATACTTGAATCATTAGAACCACTCCTAAAATTTAGTTATATTACATTATATTCATTAAAACAAAATAAATCCTAACTTTTTATATTAAAGTTAGGATTTATTTTAATATTATTTTAATTCACATTTATCAATAACAACTTTATTTTTACCAGTTTTCTTTGCCTTATATAATAATTCATCTGCATTACTTATAACATCTGTAATTGAATCACCTTCAAATTTTCTAAAAGCTAAGCCAATACTTGCTGTTACTTTTGCTTTTACATCACCCATAGTAATAACATTTTCTTCTATAGCTTCTCTTATATTATTTACTTTTTTATAAATATCATTATGATTTTTTACGTTATTTAAAAATATTATAAGTTCTTCTCCACCATACCTTGCAAATATATCTAAATCTCTTATTTGATTTTTAATAACATTACTCGTTTGAATTAGAACTTCATCTCCAAATTGATGTCCATAAGTATCATTAAAAGTTTTAAAATTATCTAAATCAATCATTACTATTGCATAATTAGATTTATCTTCTTTTATTATATCTTCTGCTTTTTCAAAAAAATACTTTCTATTATATATCCCTAGAAGTGGATCTTTTATAACAGCATCTTTAAGCTCTTTATAAAGCTTTGAGTTCTCAAGTGCTATTGCAATTTGATTAGAAATAGAACTTAAAAACATTTTATGTTCTGTTGTTAAATAGTGTTTTAAAGTATGTTCAACAATTATATAACCTATATAATTATCTCTAATTTTTATAGGAATTCCAAGAACAGATTTAATTGCATTATCTATATCATCATATTTTCTTATAAAATCATCATTTATTAAATAATCTTCTCCTAAGATTATTTTTCTTTTTTCTTCTTCAGTTAAGTTTATATTACTTCCATAAGTGGAAACCTTTACTTTGAAAACATCATTTTCTTTCATATATATACAAGAATTAGTTACACCTAAAAGCCCAACTATCATATCATTAATCATTAATACTAATTGATCATCTCGAATGTTAGAACTTATATATTTACTAACTTCCGCTATATTATAAAGAACTGCTAATTGCTTTTGTAAATCTTCATTAGCTCTCTTGTATCCTGCAATTTCACTAATTGCATCCTTTTTATAATTTTTAAAATCCCTTTCAAGATCTTCAAATAACTTCTTATAATCTTCCATATCATTCCCCCATCTACCCGTTTACACAAGATTACATTAATATATTACCTTTATTTTCTAATAATAGCAATATAAATATTAAATATTATTATTATTTCAATTAAAATATACTACTTTCTACTTTATTACTTCCTAATATATCAATATCAAAATCTACATCAAACATTATTTTTGATTGCACATCCTCTATTACTTCATGTGGATATTTAATTTCTAAAAGTCTCTCTATTTCAAGTAAATCAATATCCTTTTGTGTAAACTTATCTAAAAACATTTTAAGATAATGTTCTGCTCCCTCTTTTTCTTGAGCCTCTAATTTTTTTATGGCAGCTTCTGATGTAATAAATCTACCTTGGGCTTCAGCAATTACTGCTTTAGTCTTTATTTTTTTAGTTAAAAGTATTCTCGTTCCGTCATATTCTATATCTGTTTTTGTTTTACTATCTAATATTTCTAATGTTATAAATCCCTCTTCCATTTGAGGATTTTTAATTTCTAACGTCCCTGTTTTTATGTTATCAGTTAAAAAATTATAGCTCATAGTATCTTGCACATCTAAAACCTCTACTAATTTATTATCTTGCATAACTACAGCTCCTGATAATTCTACTCTTTGGTCTACAACATCTTTTCTTAATCTAAGCCCCCCTATGAGACCACTATTTCTTCCAAGTTCAATTATACTTAAATAATCATTTATATTAGTTGTAACTTCTCTAGCACTTGCTCTATTTTTATGTACTAAGTCATCTAAGAATAATCCTAAGTATTCTTCATCATTTGCAGTAATATTTAAAAGACTTGTTACATCTCCAAAGTAAACAAAGACATATGGTTTAACTTGAGATTCTTGATCATTATTTATAAAGTTTAAAAATTTATCAATTCCTATCTTAGCTGCTGCTTCTGTAAATATTATTGCTCTATTTTGAGTTAAATTTATTTTATAACTAGAAGCTAAATTAATATCTCTTATTGCTTCTAATGTAGTCTTTCCAGTGCCCTTATATAAAACTCTTTTACCATTATCTGAACTTTCATTTGTATTTCTATAAGGTCTTACACAGTCCATATATACTATTACATTACCAAAATCATCAAGATCATAAATCATACTCGTTGTAAATGTTACGTTATTTACTTCCTTATAGTTATAACATCCACTCATAGTAGTAGTTAATATAATAAAAATAATAGAAAGACTAATCATTTTTTTGTAACGATTCATATTGCTCTCCCTCCCCAATTATTTTCTTTGATATTCTATTAAGGTTACCTCTAAATAAAACATCTTTAAATTTAAATGTATCTAGACTTCCTATTGGGAACAGATAAGAGTATCCTGTAGACCTTAGGTCTGCAAGTCTTGTTATAAATATTAATGTCATAATAAAAATTCCTGGGAGTCCATATAAGGAACCTGTTATTACAAATATAAATGCCCAAATTGATATTGCACCATAAAGCTTTGGAATTAAGAAATAACTTAATGTACTTAATGCAATTATTATTATAGTTATTCTAGATGCAATCCCAGCTCCAACTGCTGCATCACCCAAAATAAGTGCTGCAACAATACTCATAGCGCCTCCAATTGGTTGTGGAAGTCTAAGCCCGGCTTCTTTAATAAACTGAAAGGCGAGCATCATTATTATTACTTCTATTACAGTTGGAAGTGGTACTCCAGCCCTTGATACTGCGAGTCTAAATAAAAACTGTGAAGGTAAAAGTGAAAAATGGTATGTTATTATTGCAACATAAAGTCCTGGAACGAATGTTGCAAAGAAAAATGCTAACCATCTTAAAGTTCTTGTAAAGTTTGCAAAGTATTTATTTATGTAGTAATCATCTGGCATCTGGAAATTTTCTAAGAAAAAGTATGGAGCAGTTATTACAAATGGTGTTCCATCTACTAATACAGCAACTCTTCCTTCCATCATTTTTGCTGCAACTTCATCTGGTTTTTCTGTATACCCTATTGTATCAAATACAGAGTTACTTTCTTTTAGTTGACTTTCTACATAATTTGTATCAAGAATAAATTCCATATCCATATTTTGAATAACATTTTTTATATGCTCTACTAATCTTTTAGGAGCTACATCTTTTATATAAGCAATACATACTACTGTTTGACTTTTATCTCCTGCATATATTGGTTCAAATTTTAAATCTGGATTTTTTATTCTTCTTCTTATTAAGGCTATGTTATCAACAAATAACTCATTAAAACCTTCCCTAGGTCCCTTTAATACTGATTCAGTTACAGGGATTCCAACCCCTCTTCTAACAAATCCTTTAACTTCACAGTAAATAATTTCTTCAAATCCTTCAACAAATATAAGAATATCTCCTGAAACAAGATGAAGCATAGCATCTTCAATATCATTTTTATCTTTTACATAATCTGCAATATTAATTTCTAGAACATTTTTTATTAAATCATCCATTGTTTTGCAAGGATAATCTTTATTTTTTATTGGCGTTACAATGTATTCACTTATAAATGCAGTGCTACAAAGATTATCAATAAATACTAATGTTGCTTTTCCAAGAGAGCTATCAACTTCTCTATACTTAACGTCAAAACTATCTTTAAATTTTTCTTTTATATAGTTTAAATTCTTATTCATACACATCACCTAAAAATATTATTCCTCTAGTAATGTTTAATATTCACCATTTTGTTAATACTATACTTGAATGTTTTAACTTAGAGTTTAAGGTGGTGATGTAATGAATAAATTATCAAGTAAACATTATATATTCTTTTTACTTGCTGTATCTTTGATTAGTTTAAGAGGATATTCTTCTATATTTATAAAACTCGGAAGACGTGATACATGGCTTGCAGCTTTAATTGCTGGATTAATTTTTGTTTTATATTCATTTTTCATTTTCTATGTTAGTAAAAAAACAGACACTTTTGATATAAGATATGTATTTAATAATGCATTCTCTAAAACTATAGGGAATATTTTAATTATATTATTTTGTATTGGATTATTTTTAACTTCTATAGAAAGTGCATCAGTTCAATGTGATTCAATACATTCAAATATATTTATTGAAACACCTATTTGGTATTGCCTTTTATTTTTTATAATTCCAGGCATGTACCTAATGACAAAACGTATAGATACTTTAATTGTAGTTGTTATTCTTACAGTTTTAGTAGCATTAGGTGCTGATGTTCTAACGGAAGCTTTTACAATTCCATATCAACATCCTCAAAATTGTCTTCCTATACTTTCAAGTGGGATAAATAAAGATTTTTTATTATGTATTTTATTAAGTCTTGGTGGTTTTTCTTCTGTAGCAATAGCATTTCCTTTTTTACGATATGTTGATAAAAAAGAAAAGCTACTTAGAAATACTACAATAACTAATATATTTATAGTTTTATTAGTATCATTTTCATTTTTTGTTTTAATTGCAACATTTGGTCGTGTTAGATCTGCTAATATTTATTATCCGGATTTTGTAGCAGCTCAAAGAATACAATTAAAAGGCTTTATAGAATTTGGAGATTTGTTATTTCTGCTTAGAACTGTTTCAGTTTGGCTTATAAAATACGTACTTTGTGCTGTAGCTATTTTATATATATATAAAGATAAATTCAGAAGCAAGAAGATTTTTGCTATAATATATTCAATTGTAGCTTATATATGTGCATACATTGCTTCTAAAAATCATTTTTTACTATTTTATTTATTAAAATACTATCAATTAGTTAGCCTATTACTTCTAATAATAGTTCCATTTATAGCCTATCTTATATATTATATTAAGTGGAATAAAAAGCAACCAAAAGCTAAAGCTTAATTAAAGTGTCAAAGTCTTTTTAAGACCTTGGCACTTTAAATTTTAATGGATTAACTCATCTCCATATATATCTAATATTTTCTAGCAAACTGCTTATTTACAAAAAATATACAAATTGACATTACTAGGCAGTGTACATATAATTTAAATATATTACATTTAATTTTAAGGAGTGAAATACAATGGAAAAGCAAGACTCTAAGAAAATCATCTTTAGTGGTATCCAACCTTCTGGCGATCTTACATTAGGTAACTATCTTGGTGCTATTAAAAACTGGTTAACACTTCAAGATGAATATGACTGTTATTTCTGTGTTGTTGATTTACATGCAATAACAGTTCCTCAAAAAGCTGCTGATTTAAGAAGAAGAACATTAGAAGTTCTTTCAATATATTTAGCATGTGGTATAGATCCTGAAAAGAATACTCTTTTCATACAATCACATGTACCGGCTCATTCAGAATGCGCATGGTTACTATCATGCAACTCATACATGGGTGAACTTTCAAGAATGACTCAATTTAAAGATAAATCAAAGAAAGCTGGAAACTCTGTTGGAACAGGGCTTTTAACTTATCCTGTTCTTATGGCATCTGATATATTACTATATCAAACTAATTTAGTTCCAGTTGGAAAAGATCAAATTCAACATTTAGAACTTACTCGTGATTTAGCTATTAGATTTAACAATACTTATAGCCCTACTTTCACAGTTCCAGAAGCATATGTTCCAAAGACAGGTGCTAAAATAATGAGTCTTCAAGAACCAACAAAGAAGATGTCAAAGTCTGATGATAATCCAAATTCATTTATTTTAATTATGGATCCACCAGAAGTTATTAGAAAGAAAGTTTCAAGAGCTGTAACTGATAGTATCGGAGTTATAAATTACTCAGATGATCAACCAGGTGTTAAAAACCTACTTAATATACTTTCTGCAATTAATAATAAAACTCCTGAAGATTTAGTTAAAGAATATGAAGGAAAAGGATATGCAGATCTTAAAAAAGATGTTGCAGAAGCTATCGTAACTGAACTTAAGCCAATTCAAGAAAGAGTTAAAGAACTTCTTAAAGATAAGAAAGCTTTAGAAGCTATATATAAAGAAGGAGCTAATAAAGCAAATTATATAGCTAACAAAACTCTTAGAAAAATGCAAAAGAAAATCGGATTTATTCCAAGATAAAATTTTTTAATATAAATTAAAAGGAGAACTAATAAATTACTAGTTCTCCTTATTCTTATATAATAAACTTAAAGTTTCAAATTAATTGTATAAATGACAAGCAACAAAGTGATTTTTTTCTATTTCCTTTAAGCTAGGTTGTTCCTTTAAGCAAATATCCTTTGCATACTTACATCTACTTGCAAATCTGCATCCTGGTTTTGGATTTATAGGACTACTTACTTCCCCCTCTAGCTCTATCACACTTTCACTACTTTTTTCATTGTATTCTGCTACTGGTATTGCTGACATAAGAGCTTTTGTATATGGATGAAGTGAGTTTTTGTATAAATCATCACTTTTTGCTATTTCCATTAAATTTCCTAAATACATTACGCCAACTCTATCTGATATATGTCTTACCATAGACAAATCATGTGCTATGAAAAGATATGTTAATCCCATTCTTTTTTGAAGATCTATTAATAAATTAACTACTTGTGCTTGTATTGATACATCAAGAGCTGATATTGGTTCATCACAAACTATGAACTTAGGTTCAACTGCAAGTGCTCTTGCAATACCTATACGCTGTCTTTGACCACCTGAAAACTCATGTGGAAACCTTGATGCATGCTCTTTATTAAGTCCAACAAGGTCTAAAAGTTCATATATTCTATTCTTCCTTTCTTCTCCTGTATAAAGTTTATGTATATCAATTCCTTCTGCTATAATATCTCCAACTGTCATTCTTGGATCTAATGATGCATAAGGATCTTGAAATATCATTTGTGCTATTCTTGAGCATTTTCTTTTTTCTTTATTACTTAATCTAGTAATATCTTTTCCATCTAATATTATTTCCCCATCTGTTGAATCATAAAGTCCCATTACAGTTCTTCCACAAGTTGTCTTACCACAACCTGATTCGCCAACTAATCCTAATGTTTCACCTTTATTTATAGTAAAGCTTACATTATCAACAGCTTTTAAAGTTTTTCCTTTTCCTACATTAAAATATTTCTTTAAGTTTTTAACCTCTAAAAGTACTTCTTTACTCATTAATTAATCCCCCTTTTTTTAAAGGTGATTCTACCTTTGGCGCTAATTCATGCATAAGCCAACAATTTAGTTTATGAGAATCAGTTATATTTGTTTCTTCTGGCATAGATTCCTTACATATCTCCATTGCATATTCACACCTTGCTGCAAATGGACATCCCACAGGTGGATTCAATAAATCTGGTGGAGTTCCGCTTATAGAATATAATTCTCCTTTATGCTCAGTATCTAATGTAGGCATAGATTTAAGTAGCGCCCAAGTATAAGGATGTCTTGCATCTGTAAATATTTCCTTAACTGTTCCTCTTTCAACAACTATCCCTGCATACATTACTTGTATTTTATCTGCAAATTCTGCAACAACTCCTAAATCATGAGTTATTAAAATAACAGAAGTTCCAAGTTTTTCTTTAAGCTTATCCATAAGCTTCATAATTTGCGCCTGAATAGTTACATCTAAAGCTGTTGTTGGCTCGTCAGCTATTAATATTTTTGGACTACATGCAATAGCTATAGCAATCATCATTCTTTGTCTCATACCACCTGAGAACTCAAATGGATATTGATTAATTCTCTCCTCAGCATTTGGAATATTAACAAGCTTTAATAATCTTACAGCTTCTTCATTTGCTTGCTGTTTATTCATGCCTCTATGGATTTTTAAAACTTCTGTTATTTGCTTTCCAAGCTTCATTGTTGGATTTAAAGATGTCATAGGATCTTGGAAAATCATACTAATATCTTTTCCTCTAATTTTTTGCATTTCTTTTTCATTTAAAGATAATATATCTTTTCCATCAAACATGATTTTTGATTCTTTATGTATCTCAGATGGTGGTGTAGGTAATAATCTCATTAAAGATTTTGCCGTTATACTCTTTCCACATCCTGATTCACCAACTACAGCTAAAGTCTCTCCCTGTGATAATTCAAAACTTACTCCTCTTACCGCTTTAACTTCTCCAGCATAAGTATGGAATGATACCTTTAAGTCCCTTACCTCAAGTATTTTTTTCATAATATCTTTTCCCTCCTTATAAACTACCGCTACTTTCTTAATTTTGGATCTAATGCATCTCTTAATCCGTCACCTAATAAGTTAAATGCTAACATTGTTATAGCAATAGCTAGTGATGGGAATATAAGCTGACTTGGATAAAATTGCATTACTTGCTGTCCGGCTGATGCCATTGCCCCCCAACTTGTTTGTGGTGGTTGTATTCCAAGTCCTATAAAACTTAAGAAAGCTTCTGCAAATATATAACTTGGTATATCAAAAGTTATGTATACAATTATAATTCCTAAAGTATTTGGAATCATATGCTTCATTATAATTCTAAAAGGACTTGCCCCTAATGTTTGTGCTGCCATAACATATTCTGCTTCTTTAAGTTGCATTACTTGTCCACGAACCATTCTAGCAATACCAGTCCAACCAGTTATACATAAAGCTATTAAAAGTGGTAATATACCATTTCCAAGTCTTATAGCTATTAATATAACAACAATCAAATATGGAATCCCACTTAAAATTTCCACAATTCTCATCATTATACTATCTACTTTTCCACCAAAATATCCACTTACTCCTCCATATATAATTCCAACTACACATTCAATTAATGTACCAACAAATGCAATAATTAAAGATACTCTACCACCAATCCATAATCTATCAAATAAATCTCTTCCTAGATTATCAGTTCCAAACCAATGAGCTAACGAAGGTCCTTTGTTCATATCTTTTATATTTTGAACCATATAATTGTCTCCTGCTATAATAGGTTGTATTATGCACATAAGTATAATTACTATTAAAACAATTAATGAACTTAATGCTACTTTATTTCTTTTAAGTCTTCTCCAAGCATCTTGCCAATAGGTTAAATTTGGTCTAGCTATTTGCTCAGATTTATTCTTGTCTATTCCTACAATTTTAAATTTATCTCTACTTAACTCTGCCATACATTAACCTCCTATTTACCCTCTAATTTAATACGTGGATCTATAACGCTATATAAAATATCTACTATAAGAATTGATAATATATAAAGTGCTGCAAAAAATAATGTTAATCCCATAATAACGTTATAATCTTTTGTATATATAGCATCCACTAATCCATTTCCAATACCAGGAATAGCAAATATTCTTTCAATAACTACAGTTCCAGTTATTATTGTTGCTATTTGTGGTCCAAGTATTGTTATTATTGGTAATATAGAATTTCTTATAATATGTTTGAAAGTTATTGCCCCAGAAGATAAACCTTTTGCCTTTGCTGTTAATATATAGTCTTGACCAAGTACATCTAAAACTGATGCCCTCATATATCTTGCATAAGTAGCTACACTGCTCAAACTTAGTGCTATTGTTGGTAATATTGTGAATTTAAATCTTTCAAAGAATGGGGTACTACTACTAAACCAACCTGCAATAGGTATTCCTCCATTTCCCCCTATAGTGCTTTGTATTAAAGTTGCAAGAACAAAGCTTGGAATAGAAACTCCAAGTATTGCAATAAACATTACAACATAATCTATAGCTGTATTCCTCCTAAATCCTGCTATTATACCAAGTAGTACACCTACTATTAATCCTAAAAGTACTGATTGAATTCCTATTCTTGCTGATGCTGGGAATCTATCTTTAATTATTTCTGAAACTCCAAGTCCTGGTGTTACAAAAGAATCTCCTAAATCCCCTTTAACAAGACTTTTAAGGTATAATACATACCTTTCTGTAATTGGTTTATCTAATCCATACTTTACTTCCATATTTTTCAGTACTGCTTCAGGTAATTTTTTAGCTTGTGCTCTTACAGGATTTCCTGGCATACTATTCATTAAGAAAAATGTAGCTGATACAATAACAAATAAAGTTATTATCATTAATACTAATCTTTTTAAAAGATATTTAACCATGTATTTTGCCCCCTTATTTATTTAATTTTGTTCTATATACGCCCATCTTAATTGATAACTACCACCAAACTTTGGATATTGAATTCCATGAATGTAATTCTTTTGGAATGAATGTATATCTAAATAATATGTTGGAGCTACTGCTGGATTTTCATAAACTTCGATCTTTTCTATTTCCTTATACATCTTAATTCTTTTATCCATATTTGTTTCAGTTTGTAAATCTTCTAAAAGTTTGTTCACCTTGTCATCATTGAATTTTCCATAATTACTTCCGTTTTTTGCCCCAAATAAATCTAGGAATGTCATAGGGTCATTATAATCTGCCCCCCAACCAGCCATCGCTATGTCAAATTCTCCATCATTTTGCTTTCTTAAAAAATCTGAAAAATCTGCTGGTGTTTGAAGTTTTATATTTACTCCAATTTTTTGCTTCCATATATTTTGTAAATATTCACCTTGATTTTTTAAACTTGAATTACTATTTTGAAGTAATAAATCTATGTTATATTTTGACGGATCAGAATCAAGTCCAAGCTCCTTTAATCCTTCTATAAATAAAGCTTTAGGATTTTTATTTGCTATTTCTTTTAATGGCTCTTTTACTTCTTTTCTATACTCCTTATCTCCAACTAAAATTCCATCTGGCACCATTCCATAAGCTGGAACTCCACTTTTTAATATATCTTTTGTATATTGTTCTCTATCAATAGCAATAGATAATGCCTGTCTTATTTTTTTATTTTGAAGTATTTTATTTGGACTTTTCATATTATACTGATCATAATATACAGTTGGCATAACACCACTTACTTCCTTCCACTTTCCTTCTTTAACTCCTTTTTGAAGTTCTTTTATATATTCTCCACCAACTTTAAACATTACATCAAGTTGTCCACTTAAAAACATTTGATATTGTGTATTTACTTCACCAATTTGATTTAAATTTACTTCATCTAATTTAATATTTTTTGCATTCCAATAATTTGGATTTTTAACTAATTCTACTTTAGCCCCTCTTTTCCAGTTAGAAACCTTAAAAGGACCACTAAATACTAATCCTTCTTCCCTACTTCCATATGTTTCTCCTTGTGCCTTTACAACATCTTCTCTTTGTGGAGCTAACACTGGAAATGCAACTAATTGAATAAAGTATGGAATTGGATCTTCAAGTTCCACAACTAAAGTTTTATCATCTGGTGTTTTAATTCCAACATCTTCTGTCTTTGCTTTTCCATTAAAATAATTTTCTCCATTTTTTACACCAAATAAAAAGAAAGAATATCCTGATGCAACATTTGGATCTAGCATTCTCATCCATGCATATTTAAAATCTTTTGATGTAAGCTTTTTCCCATCACTCCACTTAAGTCCATCTCTTAAATGAAAAATATATGTCTTTTCATCTTTACTTTTTTCAAAAGATTTTGCAGCACCTGGTACTGGTTTATCATTATCATATACTAATAATGTTTCTTGAGTATTTTGTACTATATTAAAAGATTCAGAATCAGTAGCTTTTACAGAATCCATAGTTTTAATTGCCCCAGTTGTTAAATTTACTACTTTTGATTCTTTAGAATATGCTTCTTTCTTATTTCCACATCCAGTAAATAAAGTTAATATTATTCCGCTAATCAAAATCATACTTATTACTTTTTTAGCTTTCATTTTTATGCCCCCTTTTTTCTTGCTTCTATTTTATCAAAGATATAAGCATTTAATTATATATTTTTTATAAATTTTTTATTCTATTAAATTATTTATAAAAACCAACTTATATTTTTGTCATTTTTCTATATGTTTTTCACTCAGATACATATGTATTTCGCAATATTTCCTGTAAATTTTTAGGAGTCAGGTGACGCACTATAGTTGACTTTTACTTTCAATTAATACACTATTTTTTATAATTAAGTGAATTTTTATACGATTAATTAGTAGAGTTATAAAAGTATATAAATGGCATTACTACTATTTTTAATTATTCTTTAATACTTTATAATTGCATTTAAGTTTTATTTTTAAAATAAAACTTAAATGCAATACTGTATTAATTAAAATATTTAATGTATCAAAATTCTCTTGTAATTATTTTGAATATTTACTCCAATAAGTAAATTAATTAACTTTTTATGCATATTTTCTTCAAACTTTATCTATTCTGATATATTTTTTATTAAACTTTAAAAACATTTTGTTAACTGTTAATATTTTAGAAATATTATGAAAATTTATTTTTAAAACTAATTATCTATATAAGAAAACAAAATAAATGCAATTATTATAAAAAATATTATTGCAAAAATGAAAATAGCAATAAAAATGACCGTCTACGTAAATGATAAAAAATCATTTACGTAGACGGTCTATTTTAAATTAAATATTATATTTATTACTTTAAGGTTTTTTCCCACTCTTTATTTTCTAAATATTCAAGTAGTTCACTTCTTAAACCTTCTTTTCTTAATCCGTACTCTATTGTAGCTTGTAAGAATCCAAACTTATCTCCAACATCGTATCTTCTTCCTTCAAAATCATAAGCATACATAGCTTCTTGTGATATTAAAGTTTTTAAAGCATCTGTAAGTTGGATTTCATTTCCCTTACCAGGAGCTGTATTTTCTAATATTTCAAATATTTGTGGAGTTATTATATATCTACCAAGTATTGCAACATTAGTTGGAGCTTCTTCTCTCTTTGGCTTTTCAATCAAATCTTTAACTTTATATACTCTATTTTCTATATGAATTCCATCAACTATTCCATATTTTGAAACATCTTCTTCTGGTACAGTTTGAACTCCAAGTATTGAAGTTTTATATTCATCATAACATTCCATAAGTTGTTTTAAGCATGGTTTATCACTATAAACAACGTCATCTCCAAGTAATACTGCAAATGGTTCGTTTCCAACGAATGTCTTTGCACAATGTATAGCATGACCTAAACCTCTTGGTTCTTTTTGTCTTATGTAATGAATATCAACCATATCTGATATATCTCTTACAAGTTCTAATAATTCATCTTTACCTGACTTTTCAAGTTCCATTTCAAGTTCTACTGATTTATCAAAGTGGTCTTCTATACACTTTTTATTTCTTCCTGTTATTATAAGAATTTCTTCAATACCTGATGCTATAGCTTCCTCTATTATATATTGAATAGTTGGTTTATCAACTATTGGTAGCATTTCTTTAGGTTGTGCTTTTGTTGCTGGTAAAAATCTTGTTCCAAGTCCAGCTGCAGGTATAATCGCTTTTTTTACTTTCATGACTTATCCCCCTTAACTTCTATATTAATAAATAAATTCACATAAGTCTTGTTTTTAATAAAAAGTCTCTATTTCTAGTATACCACATATCATATTTTAAATGTATTATTTTAATTTGAAAAATAAAAACGTTATCTTTTATTAATTTAATACTTGTATTTTGTATAATTTTGTACTTTATTATCAAATATTATGTATTTTTATTGATTTTTATAAAAATCAATGTTATTATGATTAATATATTAATTTAAGATAATATATTTTAACGAGATATTTAAAAATATGTTCATATATCATATAGAAAGGCTTGAGATGATGAAAAAACAAACAAAAGATTTTTTAATAGTAGGTTTTGCTCTTTTTGCAATGTTCTTTGGTGCTGGTAATCTTATATTCCCACCATTTCTTGGACATCTAGTTGGAGATCAATACCTTATTGCTATTATCGGATTTACACTTACTGGAGTTGGACTACCACTACTTGCTATAATCGCTTGTACTAAAGGTGATGGAACTTTTGAAACTATGGCTACAAAAATTGGTCCTAAATTTGCTTTAGTATTTGCAACACTTTTATTTATAGCTATAGGTCCAATGCTTGGAATACCTAGAACTGCTGCTACAACTTATGAATTAACTATAAGTCCTATATTCCCAGGTATGCCACCACTTGTTTGGATGATTATATATTTTGGAATAAACTTATTTTTCGTATTTAATAAATCAAGTATTATAGATACAATTGGTAAAATATTAACTCCTGCTTTATTAATAATACTTGCAATAATAATTTTTAAAGGGATACTATTCCCAATTGGAAATATTACTACAACTAATGCTCCATCTGTTTTTTCAACTTCATTCCTTGAAGGATATCAAACAATGGATGCACTAGCAGCACTTCTTTTTGCCGCTATAGTGTCAGGTAATATATTATCTAAGGGGTATAAAAAGAAAGATCTAGTTCCTATGACAGTTAAAGCAGGTATAGTTGCTGCAATTGGTTTAGCATTTGTTTATGGAGGATTAACTTTCTTAGGGGCTCAAACTAACGGATTAGTTTCATCTGATATAGGTAAAACTGGATTACTTCTTGTATTATCAAAAGAGATACTTGGAAGTGTTGGTACTATTATAATTGGTATTGCAATGGGACTTGCATGTTTAACTACATCAATAGGTCTTATAACTGCTGGTTCTTCTTTCTTTTCTGAAATATCAAAAGGAAGATTACCTTATAAAGTTAATGCTATTGTTATTACTATAATTAGTATTATAATAGGACGTCTTGGTGTTGATCACATAATAAAGATTTCAGGTCCTATATTAAATGTACTTTATCCAGTTGCTATAACACTTATTGCAACAACTCTTTTAGATAAGTTTTTAACTAATATTCGTGCAATAAGACTTGGAATATATACTTCTTTAATTTTCGGAATACTTAGTGTTATTCCAGCAATTAATTTAAGTTTTATTCCTCTTAGTTCTAAAGGATTTGCATGGCTTATACCAACATTAATTGCAATTTTAATTGGAAACATAATTTTTAAAAATAAAACTAAAAATGTAGATATAATAGAAAATGTAGTGTAGTTATACACTACATTTTTTCTATTTTTATAATTTTATATATCCTTTCATTAAATTATAAGCTTGTTTACAGTAAATTTTAATAATGATAAAATTTTCTTAAGTACATGTGGGTATACTAAATGTAATTATCAAAGAGGAGGACTATATATTATGGCAATAAAACTAATATGTATTGATATGGATGGTACGTTACTTGACAACGATCATAATATATCTGAAGAAAATAAAAAAACTTTAAAAGAAGCAGTTAATAAAGGAATTAAAATAGCACTAACTACTGGTAGACTTTTTACGTCTGCAAAATTTTACTCTGATTTAATAGGAATTGATGCTCCAATAATTTCATCAAATGGAGCTTATATAAAAGATAAAAATTCAGATAAAGTTATATATGAAAATCCTCTTTCTTTAGAAGAATCATTAGAAATATATAATATTTTAAAAAAGTACCCTTTTAGAATATGTTTCAATACTCATAATACAACAATTTCTAATGAACCTCTTGAAGAAAGTCACGCTTATATTTTAACAAATAAACTGGCATCAAAAGAAGATCAAATAAAAATTGATGTATCTAGTGATTTAACTAATGTCTTAAAAGATTATGAAGGTGATGTTTTAAAAGCAATAACTATAGATACTACTCGTGAAAATAGAGATGAGATGCAAAAAGCTAAAAATGAATTTATAGATTTAAATAAATATGAAGTTGTAAGTTCTAGCCTTTATAACTTTGAAGTTATGAAAAAAGATACATCTAAAGGAAATGCAGTTAAACATTTAGCTAAAATGCTTAATATTTCAAGAGATGAAATTATGTGCATTGGTGATAGCGAAAACGATCTTTCAATGATTCGTTATGCTGGAATTGGTGTTGCTATGGGAAATGGATTAGATATTTTAAAAAATGAGGCAGACTTTATAACAGATAGTAATGTTAACTCTGGTGTAAGTAAAGCCATAAAAAAATTTGCACTATAGTATATAGGTTACCTAAAATAGGTAACCTTTTTCATTCTTTTATCATGTAAAATTCTTCATTATAATTACTTATTATTGATTTATTTACATATATTATCACAAATGATATACTATGATTATATTTTATAAATATAGGGGTTTTGAGGAGAGGTTTATGGGAAAATTAAAAAAGATGGCTTTATGGCAAAAGATTCTTTTGTCACTTTTTGTTTTATTATTAGTTTCTTTAGGAGGCGCTTATTTCTATATTCATAACCTTTTAGATAAAACTGAAAAGGTTGAAATTAATGAAGAAAATTTAGGTATAACTTCTGAAAATAAGGAAATCGCTGTTAAAAATAAAGGTGTAACTAATATAGCTTTATTTGGTGTTGATGCACAAAATGGTAATACTGGTCGTTCAGATGCTATTATGATTCTTACTATTGATAAAGATCATGATAAAATTAAGTTATCATCTATAATGAGAGATTCTTACACTAATATAAATGGTCATGGAAAAGATAAAATTACTCATGCTTATGCATTTGGCGGACCTGAACTTTCACTTAATACTATAAATAAAAATTTCAATTTAAGTATTGATAAATTTATTACTGTTAACTTCACTACTCTTCCTAAAATTGTTGATAAAATAGGTGGAATAGAAATGAATTTAACAGAAGGTGATTTAAAATACATAAATGATTATATTAATAATGTAAATAAAATTAATAATACTAATTCTTCTAATATAACACAGCCTGGAGTTAAAACGTTAAATGGAACTCAAGCTCTTGCATATGCAAGAATTAGATACGACGGTGGAGATCAAAGAAGAACAGAAAGACATAGAAATGTAATTACTGCAATTTTTAATAAAATTAAAGGCATGCCAGTTTCAAGTTATCCTGGAACATTAAATGAATTACTTCCACTAGTATCAACTAATATTAGTTCAAGTCAATTTATGACATTAGGTAAAGATATTATTTCAACTGGAGCTACTTCAATTGAAGAATATAGAGTGCCTTGCAATAACCATTCAAATGGTAAAAATATAAACGGTGTCTATTATATGACTTTCGATATTGAAGCTGAAACTAAAGAATTACACAAATTTATATACGAAAAATAATTAATAAATTTAAAATATAGCTTGGTAATTTTATACTACCAAGCATATTTTTTAAAATTTATGCGAACATATGTTCTTATTTTTTTCTCCTTCTGCATATATATTTAGTATAACAACATTATGTAAATTGCTCGTTTAATAGTGAGTTTAGTTTGAAAGGGGGACACTAAATTGAATGACTTAAATTTATTAAAATTAGCAAAAAAGAATGATATGAATGCAAAAGAAGAACTAATAGTTAAATACACTCCTTTAATTAGAAAGCAAATAAAGAAATATTCTTATATAGATTGTTATGATAGCGAAGATCTTATGCAATATGGAATTTTATCTATACTTAAGGCAATTAATACTTTTGATTTAGATAAAAGTTCTTCTTTTTCATCTTATGTTATGTGGACAGTATGTAATAATTTTGCTTATTTATGCAGGGGAAATAATTCTGATAGAAAAACTCATAGCTTAAATCTTCAAACAGAAGCTGGAGATGAAATCATAGATATTCTAGTTGATGAAACTAACATAGAAGAAGATTTTATTAATTCATATGAAGAAGAACGTATCTCCTCCGTAATTAAACTTTTAGATACTGATGAAAGAAACTTATTTAATTTTTTAATGTATAGTAATGTTAAATGTGCCTTAAAAAGATACTCTGAAAAATATAATGTAGATTATTCTAAATGTCTTTATAAGAAGAAAAAACTAGCTTCTAAATTAAGAATTTTGTTAGATAAGATCTGAAAATTATATATTCCCGGGAAATATTTTATATAAACAAAATGTAGGATAATATCACTTTTTTGATATTATCCTACATTTTTATTTTTTATTGATTTTAGTTAGTGTTTTCTCCATCTGCCGTATTATCTCCATCTACTGGCGGTTTATTATTATTATTATTATTATTATTATTATTGTTGTTACCTCCAGATTCACCACCTTGTGATCCACTAGAATCTCCATCTTCTACTCCATTACCCCCTTGATTATTATCGGAGTTACCTCCTCCTGATCCATTTTGTGAGCCATCTTGATTATCACCTTTATCTCCACTAGAAGTTCCTCCTTGTCCACTGCCAGATCCACTACCACTAGATCCAGGTCTTTGAGTACTTTGTGGTTTTGAAGGTTTTTTATTAGTTGTTCCAGTAGATGTATTTTCTCCTGTTTCTGAATTTATATTTTGACTACTAAAATCACTATTCATATACGTTTCCATTTCTTCTTGATCTTGTTTAAAGTCAAGCTTTTTTAATTCTTCATCTTTATCCTTAAGCTTTTTAATTGTATCATTTAAATTCAATACTTCTTCATCCATATAATATATAGTTTTATCTTTAAGTTCACCATTTAATGCTAATATAGCTTTTGTTGAAACAATATCAGATAATCTTTTTTCTTTATATTCTCCTTTAGTTAATTTAAATGTATCTTTATCTATAATTTTCTTATACCCTTCCACTAAATTTGATTCTAAGTATTTTTCATTAACTAAATCTTTATCATCATCCTTTTCTAATAAAGATATTGAATTTATAAATTCATCAAACTTTTCATATTTTAATTCAGTTGATTTTAATAATACATCATTATAAATCTTATCCAAATTATCCTTTTTATTATAATCCATAAACTTTTTATAATCATTTAACTTCAGTTTAAGTTGCATACTATTTTTGACATTAAAATTTTCTTCGATTGCACTATTTTTTATTATTCCATCTTTTTTATATAATTCATTTGCTGAAAGTGATTTTTCGTCATCTTTTATAAGTAATTCTCCTACATAATAATTAGCTTTAATAGTATTTTCTAACTTATTTACTTCAACTATTGAAAATGAATGTAAACTTTCTTCATCTGTTAAAAGTATAGTAAAGTTAACTATATTATTATCTTCTTTATTTGCATAAACTCCATTATATTTACTTCCTATATCCCCCTTTAGATTCATTCCTGTGATTATAGTTCCTATTGATATAATTGCTACAGATGTAACATAAAATATTAAATTTTGTTTCTTAATATTTTCTGTTATGCTTCTTTTCTTTCTTCTTCCTTTTTTCTCTTGAAGTGCTGTAATTTCTTTGTCTTCATTGTATTCTAAAGAATATCCATTTTCTTCATAACTATTAAATTCTATAGCACCACTATTAATCAAATTTCTTCCATAATCTTTCCCTGAAAATAATGCCAAAATAAATGTTATTACATAATTTAAAACTAAACCTATAGGTATATTAATTATATATATAAGTAAAGCTTGTACTAATATTAATGATATTCCTTTTATAATCTCTTTTCTTATTAAATAAGAAATTCCTCCAAATAGAAATGTTACATAATCAAAATTATATGGAATAATTTTAAGTTTTTCATCTTTATCTACTAGTACTGCATACTTTATACCTTTTCCTCTTAAATACGTAAAATCATTATGTTTATTATCCCCTTTCTTTCCCATACATTCCTCCAAAGCTTTAAATAATTATTTATATTTTAACATATTTTACAAATTTTATTAATAGAATATTCAAAAGGTTATAATTTTTCGTATTATTATTTTCAACAAAAAAGACTACATTAAAGTTAAATTTTAATGTAGTCTTTTATAATTTTATTTATAATAGTTCTTTATATTTTCCTATATATATTTTCTTAACTAATTGACATAATAACATATATGCTATTACTGTAATTATTAATATTCCAAAGTATGAACCACTAAGTTCGGTCATTTGAAGGGCTCCCCCTAATGCTGTAAATGGTATTATTGTTCCAACAATTAATGCAATTACTGTCATTGCAATTACAGGAGATGATGCTCTACTTTGAACAAATGGTATTTTCTTTGTACGTATCATATGAATTATTAATGTTTGTGTCCATAAACTTTCTACAAACCATCCTGTATTAAATAGTGATACTAAATGTGGATTTGATGCACTATTACATCCATATACAAACCACATTACAAGGAATGTTGTTATATCAAATATTGAACTTGTTGGTCCAAATATAACCATAAATCTTGCAATACTTGATGCATCCCATTTCCTTGGAACTTTTAAATAATCTTCATCCATATTGTCCCATGGTATTACTATTTGTGATATATCATAAATTAAATTAAGAACTAAAATTTGTATTGGAAGCATTGGTAGGAATGGTAAGAAAGCACTTGCAACAAGTACACTTAACATATTCCCAAAGTTTGAACTAGTTGTCATCTTTATATATTTAATTATGTTACCAAAAGTTTTTCTACCTTCTAATACTCCACCTTCTAGAACCATTAAATCTTTTTCTAAAAGAATTATATCAGCAGATTCCTTTGCTATGTCAACAGCAGTATCAACTGAGATTCCGACATCAGCAGCTCTCATTGCTCCAGCATCGTTTATTCCATCTCCTAAGAATCCAACAGTATGTCCATTTTCTCTTAAAGAAGTAACTATACGTGTTTTTTGATTTGGTGATAACTTAGCAAAAATATCTGTTTCTTCTACTTTCTTTTGTAATTCTGAATCATCCATATTTTCTATTTCAGAACCAAGTAAAATCTTTTTATTTTTAATTCCAACTTGACTACATACACATGCTGTTACAGCTTCATTGTCTCCAGTTAAAACTTTTACTCCTACTCCATAATCTTTTAATGCTTTAATTGCTTTTGTAGTTGTTTCTTTTGGAGGATCTAAAAAGCCCATATATCCCATAAGAACCATGTCTTTTTCATCATTTACTGAAAACTCTTCTCTTCCTTGATTTTCAGTTTTTTGAGCTATTCCTATAACTCTCATACCTTCACTATTAAGCTTATTTACAGTTTTTATTATTTTTTCACGTATTTCCTTTGTAAGAGGAAGAACTTTACCATCATCTTCTACATAGCTTGATATGTCTAACATTTCCTCTATTGCGCCTTTTGTTATTAATTGAATTTTAGAATTCTTATCTTTAAGAACAACAGACATTCTTTTACGTGAAAAATCAAAAGGTATTTCATCTACTTTAACATACTTGCTTTCAAGCTCTTTCATTCCATATTTAATTGCATGATCTATTATAGCTAAGTCCATTAAATTTTTAAGACCTGTTTGATAATAGCTATTTAAAAATCCATGTCTTAAAACTCTATCATCTGTCTTTCCGTTTATATCTAAATGTCTTTCAAGAATTATTTTATCTTGTGTTAAAGTTCCTGTTTTATCTGTACATAAAATATCCATTGAACCAAAATTTTGAATTGAATCTAATTTCTTTACTACTGTCTTCCTCTTTGCCATAGCATAAGCACCTTTTGCAAGGTTTGTTGTAACTATCATAGGTAACATTTCTGGTGTTATACCAACTGCTACTGATAATGCAAATAAGAAAGCTTGAAGCCAACTTCCTTTAGTAAATCCATTTAAGAAAAATACTATAGGCACCATAATAGCCATAAATTTAATAAGAAGAAAACTTACTTTATTTACTCCAATATCAAAGTTTGTTTTTACCTTTTTTCCTGTTAATGATTTACCTATTTCTCCAAAGTATGTTCCATCTCCAGTTGTTATAACTAATGCTAATGCTGATCCACTTATTACATTAGTACCCATAAAGGCAAGGTTATTTAATTCTAAAGGATTATTATCTTTAGCTTCTTCATAACTTAATTCCCCACCAAACTTTTCAACTGGTTCTGATTCACCTGTTAAGGCAGATTGTCCAACAAATAAATCCTTTGCTCTAATAATTCTAACATCTGCTGGTATCATATCGCCTGCTGCTAAATATACAATATCGCCTGGTACTAACTCTTGAAGTGATATTTCTTTTCTACCATTTCTCTCTACATCTACTGTTGTATGAACCATAGCTTTAAGCTCTTCTGCTGCCTTACTTGACCTTAATTCTTGTACAAATCTAAGAACTCCACTTATTGTAACCATTATACAGATTATAACTACACTTGAATAATCCCTTTGATCTTTTGGAACTAATATTACATCTGTAAATAAAGATATTATACCTAAAACAAATAATACTATAGTAAACGGATTTATAAATGCTTCAAATAATTTCTTTCCGACTGAATCCTTCTTTTCATGAGATATTTCATTTAATCCAAATTGATCTCTTAAAATATCAACTCTACTTTCATCTAATCCTTTTTCTGATGTATCCATTTTTAAATATAGTTGTTCTATATTTGTTCTACTTGCATCCATTAGTCTTTCTTTGGCTACAGATAATTTCTTTCTTTTTTTTGTATCCTTTCTTAATTCCATTTTTTCACCTCCAAAAAAAATCTCTTATCATAGGCATAACTTAAACCTATGATAAGAGAATCTAATTATATAAAGTATTAAAACTAAAAAATCATAATCATACGTTCAAGCTTTAGCATCGCAGGGCGATGAAATTGCATTAGAATATGCCTTAATACCGACATACACTGCTAACCTTCTCATAATGTCTCCATTATTTTGCGGTAGCAACCCTTATCCCTGCGGTAGCCTCACCTACCGTTTTTCTTCTTTGCTTGTCTTTTACGAGTATAGTCCTTTAAATTATGTAAATCAATAAACAATTAAAGAAGATTTTGTTAACTTTACTATATAAAATACTATTTGTTTTTTGCTTTTCCCTGAATTTCTGGAACTTCCCTTACATCATTTTTCTTTGGGCTTTCAAATCTTTTACTATTCCATGATGATTGTTGATCTTTTTTAGCCATAATTTTCACCTCCTAAAATCTTTATAATAAGTTTCTGTAAATTAAGAGTTTATTATTCATAGCCTCATTTTCTTAATTGTTTTATTTTTAAACTTTTAACCCATGTGCATATATAAAACTTAGATAATGTTTAAATAATTTTTTATATGTAACACTTTTTGTTAATTTACATATTATATAAATGGGAAAATTAACAAAAGTTAAGGAAAGGTGAGATGTTAAATGAAAATTGCTGTAAGAGGTGGACACAACTTCAATGTTCCAGGTTCTCGTGGACTTATAGACGAGACTACTGAAGATAGAAAAATTAAAGATTCTTTAATTAAGTATTTGAAATCAATTGGTCATAATGTATTAGATGTAACTCCACCCGATTCTTATAATACTGCTATTTCAGATCTATACTATGGAGTAAACAAAGCAAACTCATGGGGTGCTGACCTTTTTATAAGCTGTCATTTTAATAATGCTTATAGAAATTATAACGGTGCACTTGGATCAGAAGTTTTAGTTTATGGCTCTAGCTTTAAAGAAGCTAATTCTGCAATGGCTGCCCTAGCTTCACTTGGTTTTAAAAATAGAGGTGTTAAGTCAGAACCTACTTTATATGAGCTTAGAAATACAACCATGCCTTCCATGATTATTGAAACTTGTTTTGTTGAAGCTACAGAAGACGTTGCACTTTATAAAAGATTAGGTCCTGATTTAATTTCAAAAACTATAGCTGAATATATCTCTGGTAAAAAGGTACCTTCTACACCTGATAATAATACTCCTAACAATTCTAATAAAGAACTTTGGGAAGTATCTATAAGTGGTGATATTGTGAAAGAACTTCAAAGAGAATTAAACAAACAAGTAAATGCAAATTTAGTAGTTGATGGCTACTTTGGAACTGCAACTTTAAATAAATGTATTATTGTTATGGAAGGTGCTAGTGGTAATTTAACTAAAATAATTCAAAAAAGACTTATAGCACTTAAATATTCAATAGGATCATATGGAGCTGATGGAATATTTGGTTCATCTACTAAAAATGCCATTATAAAATTGCAAAAAGACAGAAAATTAACTGCTGATGGAATAGTTGGAAAAAACACTTGGAAAGAACTCTTTAAGAAATAAAAAGTTGCCCCGAGACTTATAATTATAAGTCCCGGGGCTTTTATATTAATGAAATTTATAGATCCTCTCCTCTTGTTTCTATTACGTTTTTATACCAATAGAATGATGCTTTTTTCTTTCTCTCTAGATTATTTTTATGGTCAACATATATAAAGCCATATTGCTTTTTATATCCATTAAGCCAGCTTAATAAATCAATAACTGACCATGCATAATATCCTTTTAAATTAATACCTTCTTTAATTGCTTCTTTTACAACTTTTAAATGTTCTTCTATAAACTTAATTCTTGGGATATCCATTATTTCGCCTTCGATTATTGGATCTTCATCTCCAAGGCCATTTTCAGTGATATATAATTTAACATCACCGTATCTATCTTTTAACATTCTAAGACCATCTAAGAAACCTTCTGGTGATATCTCCCATCCCCATTTAGTATATTTCTTATCATCCATTACTACAGTTTTATAGAAACCATCAAATGATACATTTCCAGAAGCACCTGTAGAACTTTCTCTTGTATGTTTTATATCCTCTACTACTTCATAATTTCTTTCAACTCTTTGTGGCTGATAATAATTAAGTCCCATAAAGTCATTTTTATCTGCATTATCTTTTAATATTTGAAGTTCTTCTTCAGTCCAATCAGGTACAGTATTTCTTTTCTCTAATTCTTTAACTACATACTCTGGGTATTCTCCTTTTAAAATAGGATCATAATACCAATAAGTTTCATAGTTGTTTGCATGCTCTGCTGCAAGTTTATTATCTTCTTTATCATCAATTGAGAATGCTGGATTAAATACATTTGTTATTCCAATTTCACCATATTGTTTTAAACTCTTATATACTCCAACTGTTTTAGCGTGTGAAACAAATACATTGTGTATAGCATCAAAGTATTTCTTTTCATCATTTTCAATAGCTGGTGGATGTGCCCCTAACATATATCCTAATTTACAAAATACAATTGTTTCATTAAATGTTATCCAATGCTTTACTCTATCGCCAAAAGCATTGAAACAAACATTTGCATAATTTACAAATGCATCTATTGTTTTTTTATTCGTCCATCCGCCTTGTTCTTCTAGTGCTTGTGGTAAATCCCAGTGATATAATGTTACAAATGGTACTATTCCGTATTTTAAACATTCATTAATTAAATTATTATAAAACTCTATTCCTTTAGGATTTACTTCACCTGTTCCATTTGGAAGTATTCTTGCCCATGAAATTGAAAATCTATATGACTCTAATCCCATTTCAGCCATTAATTTTACATCTTCTTTATATCTATTATAATGGTCAACTGCTACATCACCATTTGTTCCTTCAAATGTCTTTCCTGGAATTTTAGAAAATACATCCCAGTTTGAAAGACCTTTACCATCTTTATCCCATGCACCTTCTACTTGATATGATGCAGATGCTGCTCCAAATAAAAAATCATATGGAAATTTCATAATATTCTCCTCCCTTTAACCTTCGCCTCTATAAATTTATAAGAATAATATTAATTTATAGGTATAAATTTATATTATTATAATACTACATTTAAAATTCTTTGTAAACCTATTCCCTAATTATTATAACTATATTATGATATAATAATCATTGACTAAATTTATAAGGAGAGGGTATTTTTGAGTAAAAAGAGAAATAATATTAATTTTTACAGAAAAAATAATAAGAAAAAAAAGTTACATAGGAGATTTGTGCGAAATCGAATAATTTTTGCATTAATACTTATTTTAATAATAGGCGGAGCTTATTATGGTATAAACAAACATATTACAAATAAAAAAGAAGCTGCTAAAAATGAGGAATTATTAGCAAAAGAAAATGAAGAAAAAAATACTACTAAAGATGAAGAAGTAAACAAAGAACCTAAAGATATTGTTTTAACTATGGCTGGAGATTTTACATTAGGAACTGATGATACATTTAATAAATCTACTAGTCTTCCTGCTGCTGTTTCTAACTCTGGTAATGATTTTTCTTACCTACTTAAAAATGTTAGAAAAGTATTTGAGGATGATGACTACACTCTAGTTAATTTAGAAACAACATTTACAGATTCAACTCAGAAAAAGGACAAAGGTGATGCTATACAATTCCACTTTAAAGGTCCTAAATCTTATGCTAAAATACTAACTTCATCATCGATTGAAGGGGTAACTATTGCAAATAATCATATTTACGATTATGGAACTCAAGGTTTTAATGACACTGTAAAAACTCTACAAGATAATAAAGTAGACATAACTGGTGAAGGTCATAAAATAGTAACAGAAATTAAAGGAATTAAATTTGGATTTTTAGGATATCAAGCTTGGGATAATAGTGATAAAACTAAAGAAAAGATTAAAAATGATATAGAATCTTTAAAAAATGATGGCGTTAAAATAGTTATACCTTACTTCCACTGGGGTTATGAAAAAGCTACTAAACCATCTCCTTATCAAGTTGATCTTGCACACTTTGCTATAGATTCTGGTGCTGATATGGTTGTTGGTTCACACTCACATGTTATTCAATCATTAGAAGATTACAAAGGTAAATTAATTGCTTATTCACTTGCTAATTTCTGCTTCGGTGGAAATTCAAATCCTCAAGATATGAGAACATTTATATTAAAAGCTAAGCTTAACTTTATAGGTGATGAGCTTTCTAATATGGAATATGAAGTGCTTCCTGCTACTATTTCATCAGTATCAAGTAAAAATGACTACGTTCCAACTCTTGCAACTGGAACTAAAGGAGCTAACATTCTTAAATATATGAATGAATTATCTCCAACTCTTAAAGGTAAAATATCAGACAAATACTTTACATTACAATAAAGTTTTAAACATAAAGAAAGTGACTAAGTATAACCTTAGTCACTTTTATTTTCTTATACTATCTTATAGAGTAAATATTGCTACTATCTTTGCAATTATTATACCTATTACTCCGAAGTCTGCATCACTAAATGTTGTTCCTGTATATCCTAAACTACTTAGTGATGGTAATAATAATGCTGGTAAGAATGTTATTAAAAGACCATTTGCAAATGCTCCAAATATTGCACCTCTCTTACCTCCTGTAGCATTACCAAATACCCCGGCTGTTGCTCCACAGAAGAAGTGTGGTACAACTCCTGGTAAAATTACCGGTGCTTTTAATGCTATTAATATAAACATTCCAACTATTCCACCAACAAAACTTGATAAGAATCCAATTAAAACTGCATTTGGTGCATAAGGGAATACAACTGGACAGTCTAATGCTGGTTTTGCATTTGGTACAAGTTTCATTGCTATTCCTCTAAATGCTGGTACTATTTCACCAAGTATTAATCTAACACCTGCAAGTATTACATATACTCCACCGGCGAATGTTATAGCTTGTACTATTGAGAATACTATGAAGTTTTGTCCTCCACTTAATTGTCCTTCAACATATTCAGGACCTGCTGCAACTGCAACTATTAAGTATAAAATAAGCATTGTTAAACTAATTGCAACTGAAGTATCTCTTAAGAATGTTAATCCTTGAGGTACATTCATTTCTTCTGTTGATTTTGATCCTTTTCCTACTAATTTACCAACTCCTGCTGATAAAAGATATCCGACTGTTCCAAAGTGACCAAATGCTATATCATCCACACCTGTTATTTTTCTCATTACAGGTTGTGCAAGTGCTGGCATCAGTGCCATAATAAGACCTAAAAGTAATGATCCAACTATTACAAGTGGTACTCCATTCATTCCACCTGCTATTAATAAAGCTGCAAGCATACATGCCATATATAAAGTATGGTGTCCTGTTAAGAATATATATTTTAGCTTAGTATATCTAGCTATTAATATATTAACAATCATTCCAAGTGCCATTATTAGTGCTGTTTGAGTACCATAATCAACTAATCCCATTCCGACTATAGCTTCGTTATTTGGAACAATCCCCGTAATTCCAAATCCATATTCAAACATCTTACCAAAGGCATCTAAAGCTCCAGTAACAATTGTAGCTCCTCCACCAAGTACTAAGAATCCCATTATTGTTTTAATAGTTCCTGTTATACAATCAGATACAGATTTTTTTTGAAATATAAGTCCGATTAAAGCAACAAATCCAACTAATATTGCTGGTGTGCTTAATATATCTAATATAAATTTTAACATAGCTCTGATTCATCTCCCCATTAAATATTTAATTATGTACAATGCAGAGCTAAATCTAATTTTAAGACTTAGCATCTGCTATGAAATACTAAATAATATTTTTCTTCTTTAATGCTTCAGTTAATTTTTCTTTTAATTCATTCATGTCTATCATGTTGTTTAATGAAACAACTTCTCCACCTAATCCTTCTAATCTAACAGCAATATCTTTAGTTCCTACATATATATCTGCATTACTTCCTTTTGCTGATGAAAGATCTGAATGACTTAAATCTACACCTTTAACTCCAAGTTCATTTAATACCTTTTCTATATTCATTTCGATCATAAAACTACTTCCAAGTCCACTTCCACAACATACTAATATTTTCATAACAATTACCTCCTAAAATACCTTTTATTTTTATATGTCTTTATATTTTTAAATTTTTATGTCTTTTTTATATTTTAATTATACTTTTGTATAATTTTATATACTTCATTTTGATTTTTAGCTTCTAAAATTCCATTTAGATCTTCTGTGTTCATAAACATCTCCATTAAACTAGATAACAATTCCAAGTGGTTCTCATTATCCTTAGCTGCTAGTGTAACAACTAATTTTACTGGATCATTTTGCTCATTTCCAAAATTTAAAGGTTCTTCTAAAGTTAATATGCTTATGCCAGTCTCATTAACTCCCCCTTCTGGTCTTGCATGTGATAATACAATTCCAGGAGCTATCACCATATAAGGTCCAAGTTCTTTAAAGTTATTTATTATCGCATCTTTGTAACGATCTTCAACAATTCCCTTACTTTCTAAAAGTTCTACTCCAACTCCTATAGCATCTTTCCAGTTATCACATTTTTCATTTACTTTTATAACATCTTTAGTGACTAATTCTCCTAACATGACCTTTCCCCTTAACTAATTTTTATTTCTTTAAGTTACTTCCCTTAACTTAATTTTATTATATTATTTCTAAAAAGGTTTTTGAATAGGTTTACACAACCTTCTGTGTCAAATTAAAATTGAAATATTGAACTAATAAACTACTCCTTAATTTATATTTCAAAATAAAAAGGAAGTGCTTATATTAAACACTTCCCTCTACTTATATACTAATTAAAAGTTTATAACTTCTTTGCATTTCTTTACTATATCTTCACTATCCATACCATACTTCTTTGATAAGAATTTCATGCTTCCAACTTCTCCAAAGTGATCATTAATACCTATTGCTTTAATAACAGCTGGTACTTCACTACATGAAATTTCACAAATTGAACTATATAATCCACCAATAACATTATGATTTTCACAAGTTACTGCCCTCTTAGTCTTTTTAAGTGACTTAATAACAAGATCTTTATCTATTGGTTTAATAGTATGAAGTGCTATAACTTCAGCACTAATTCCTTCTTTTTTAAGAAGCTTATGAGCTTCTAATGCCTTACTTGTCATAATTCCTGTTGTAAATATAGTAACATCTTTTCCTTCTCTTAAAACATTACCTCTAAGAAGCTCAAAATTATCATCCTCTTCATATACTTTAGGAACTTGTTTTCTTGGCATTCTAATATATACAACACCTTCATAATTCACAGTTTCAATTAAAACTTTTCTAAGTTCAACTTCATCACAAACATCAATAATAGTAACTCCTGGAATACTTCTTAAAACTCCAATATCCTCAAAACTCATATGAGTTCCACCATTTAATTCAGAAGCAATACCAGCATCTGTTCCAATTATTTTTATATTTTGCTTTGCATAACTCATTGATATTGCAATTTGATCACATATTCTTCTTGTTGAAAATGCAGTAAATGTACAAATATATGGATTCATTCCATATGCACTCATACCAGCTGCCATACTTGCCATATTTTGCTCACTTATTCCTGTATCAAAGGCTCTTTCTGGAAACATTTTTCTAAGTGGCATAGTTCCGTTAGCTTCTGCTAAATCCGCATCCATAAAAACTATATTATCATTTTGACTCATAAGTTCTGTCATTGTATCACATAAAACTTTTCTCATTTCCATAATAAATACCTCCTACATTAAATCCTCTATTGCTTTTTTCATTTGCTCATCAGTAAGTCCCATGCTATGATTCTTATAACCTGATTCTTCTATTACTTTTACACCTTTTCCTTTAATTGTATCTAATACAATTAAACTAGGCTTATCTTGTTTCTTTCCTTTTTCTATAGCATTATGGATTGCTTCTAAGTCATGTCCATTAACAGTTTGAGTAAACCATCCAAATGCTTCCCACTTCTTATCCATTGGGTCCATTTTCACAATATCATTTAATGTACCATCTAACTGCATTTTATTATAATCAACAAATACAATTAAATTATTAAGTTTAAAGTTTGGAGCTGAAAGAGCTGCTTCCCAAACTTGTCCTTCATCACATTCTCCATCCCCAATTACACAATAAATATATGCATTATCTTTTTTTATTTTTGATGCCTTTGCCATACCAACTGCACAACTGATACCTTGTCCTAATGATCCTGTTGTCATATCAATTCCATTAGTTTTATTCATATCACAGTGACTTGGAAGAAGTGTATTTTCCTTATTTAATGTAAGTAAATCTTCTTCTTTTATATATCCTTTATCTGCTAATGTTGCATAAAGTGCTGGACCTGCATGTCCTTTTGATAATACAAGTCTATCTCTACCTTCCATTTTAGGTTTATTAACATCAATATTCATTTCCTTATTATATAAAAGAACTAAAACTTCAACTATTGAAAGACTACCACCATAATGGCCCTTTCCTACACTATGTATTTCCTCAATTATAAGTCTTCTAACCTTTTTACATTTTTCAGTTAAAACTAGTATTTCTTCTTTTTTCATATACTTTTCCTCCTTATAAATAAATTTAAACTTTTAATTCCTTTTATATTTAGTAAATATATCTAAAACCTCATCTTTTGAAGAAGCATCTTTAAGCTTTTTTAAGTCTGATTGGTTATTTATAATATCCATAAATTCTAACAATGCATTTAAATGTTCCTCTTTATCTTTAGTTGCAAATGTTAGAACTATTTTTACTGGATCGTTAAACTCACTATTAAATTTAATTGGATATTTTAAGTTTATAAAACTCATTGAAGTCTCATTTATCTCATCTTTTAAATCTGCATGAGCTAAACATATACCTGGCGCAATTACCATATATGCTCCTAATTCTTTTAAATTTTTTATTATTTCTTTTCCATACTTTTCTGTTACATAATTCTTCTCTTCTAAAGGCTTAACTCCATGCATAATAACATCTTCATAATCTTTGCAATTTAACTTAAGCTCTATCATATCCTTCTTTATAAAATCAGTTAATGATAGCTTTTTCTTTTTCTTTGGTTTCTTCTCTTCTTTTCTTTTTATTTCATAAAGAATTTCATATTTTAACTGCTCTTCATCTTTTACGTCACAATGTTTTTTTATTGTATCCATAATACGATTAACAATTTCTATTTCATCATCTTTTTTATCATTTTTAATCTTGCCTAGAAGATTTTTTTCAAGTTTTAAGTAATCATTTTCACTCATAAGTGGACTTACTTTTATATATTCTTCATCTGAAAGAGATGGTATATCTATAGTACTGATTACATAATCACAATTTTTAATTAAATTCCTATCAATATTTCTACTAGCGTATGTTCCTACAATTTCTACATGGAACCTTTCACATATACTAGCTCCAATCATCTTTGAAGTACCAATTCCTGTCCCACAAACGATAATAACTTTTGCCTTTTTACTTTTTCTTTCATTATATTGTCTAAGTGCAGCTGCATAATGAAGCACTATGTAAGATACTTCATGTTCACCAAGCTTTGATCCTATAAATTCTTCTAAGTACTTACTAGCAACTTGTACTTTTTTAAATAGTTCTTCGTGTTTTATCTTTATTTCATCAAATAAAGGATTAACAAGTCTTGATCCATACTTAATTCTATAAATAGATGGTCTTAAATGAAGAATAAGTCCTTCTATAAGTCCTTTTCTCTCTTCATTAAAATTTATATTATAAAATGTCTCTATATACTCAGTCATAGAATTTATAACATTATAAAGATCACTTTCTTCATATTTATTATCATAATCAATGCTATCTTTTAAAACTTTAGCACCTAAAAGATGTATAACTATATAGTTAGCTTCTTCTTTTGGAACTTTTATCTCATAGTGACTTTCTATTTTGGATATTATTCCTTTAGCTACTTCATATTCTTTTGTTTCAAGAACAAAATCCTCATTTACATTAGGTAAATAAATACTCTTATTAAGCTGAATCCTTTTAATCATTATTGCTAAATGTGTAATGAGTCCCCCATATGCTTCATCACTGAATTCTCTCTTAAGTTCAAATTCAGCACGCTTTATTAATCCATCTATAAAATCTATATCAATATCTGAGAATAACGTATCAAACTGAAGATTATTTATTTTTGATTGAATCGTTTTTCTTGAAACGTAATTTAATAAGTCTTCTGATGAAATTGTCTTTGATAATATATTTCCTGCTGCATTTCTTTTATCTATTTCATCACCTTTAACTAATAATCCAACCTTTGGTTTTCTTATTAGTTCTAAATTGTACTTTTTAAGCCAGTTACCTATATAATCTAATTCTTTTAATAAAGTATTTCTTGATACACATAACTTTTCTTCAAAGTATTTTATCTTAATAGCACTACTTGCTTGTAAAAGCTTTAATAACATATACTCAAATCTTTCTTCTTTTGAATATACATATTTATATGGAGTATATTCTCCTGCAAATTTATGTACAAACTTCTTTAACTTAGGATCATTAGAAACCTTAACTCCCTTTTTATACTTTTTATCTAAATAATCAAATCCATTTTTAACTAAGAAGTCTTCAATTTTATCTATTTTATATCTAATTGCTCTATTAGTAACTTTATATTCTTTTGCTATTTCTTCTATTTCAACATAATCATTTTTTTCTATGAGATACTGTAATATCCTTATACAATCTTTGTTTAATTCCATATATATAACCTCATTTTCACTGCTTATATTATTCCATTTTCTTTCTTATAACTTAATTATATATTTAACTGTTACAAAAAACATAATTTATATGTAATATTCCCTTCTCTTTAAAAGGGAAATTTTAAACTATTTAAAGTATTATTATTAATATTTCCTTAACTTTACATTACATATTGGTAATGATAAAATTTTCTTGTATGCGCTTTAATGCGATATAATCAAAACCTAAAGATAAAAACATTAGGTAATACCTTTATTACCTGCCATATTTGAAAGGAGATTTTTTATGGGGGATGTAAATAATACACCTAAGATTAAAAAGAAAATGGCCACTTGGAAAAAAGTTGTTATTGGAATTGTAATTGTTGCAATAATATTTATAGCTGGTGGAATGGGATATGTTTATCATTTAGTTAGTAAGACTAACCATGTAGAACTTAATAAAGATAACTTAGGAATGCAGCAAGATGCAGCTACTGAATCAAAAGAAGATGGAATAATAAATATAGCATTATTTGGTATAGATGCTCCACAAGGACAAGCTGGTAGATCTGATGCAGATATGATTCTTACTATTGATAAAAAGCATAACAAAGTTAAACTTACTTCTATAATGAGAGACTCTTACGTAGACGTTAAAGGTCATGGAATGACAAAGCTTACTCATGCTTACGCTTATGGTGGTCCTGAACTTGCTTTAAATACTTTAAATACTAACTTTAATTTATCAATTGATAAATTTATAACTGTAAACTTTACTTCACTTCCAAAAATAATAGATACTTTAGGTGGAATACCTGTTGATATTACAGTTGGAGATTTAAAATATATAAATAGATATATAGATGGTTTAAATAACATTGATAAAACTAATGCTCCTCACATAGATAAAACTGGAGAGCAAACATTAAACGGAATTCAAGCTCTTGCATATTGCAGAATTAGATATGATGGCGGAGATCAAAGAAGAACTCAAAGACAAAGAACTATATTAGAAGGTGTATTTAAAAAAGTTAAGGCTATGCCTGCAACAGATTATCCTAAACTTTTAGATGAATTACTACCATATGTTACAACTAATATTTCAACAACTGAGTTTTTATCACTTGGAAAAGATGTTTTAAGCACTAATGCTTCTTCAATGATAGAACGTAAAGTGCCTTGTGATAATCATGAAAAAGGTATGATGCTTAAAGGAGTTTATTACATGAGCTTTGACATTAAAGCAGAAACTGAAGAATTACACGATTTTATATTTAATAGTTAATAAAAATACCACTAGGAATCTAATGGGTTGTACCATTTTCCTAGTGGCATTTTTTAATATTATTCTGTTAAGAATGTATATTTAGTATACTTATAATACTTATCTTCTTTTTTAAGATATGACATTTCTTTAAAGGCTTCATTATATCCAATTGGTGGTGCTTGTGTTTCTAAACACATTGCCATTCTTTCTTTTGGAGTTATATCTCCTTTAAGCTTTAAATCATTATAGTAATTCATTGAATAAATGACTACACTTTCTTGACTAGTTTCAACCTTTAACACTCTTCCACTCTCTTCATCCTTTAAAATAATTTCTTTTTCTTCATTAAGTAAAAATGGATGATCATATCCATTCCCTAATTTTATTTGATAATCTTCTGAATTTATATCTTTAGAAATCTTCTTAAACTCATTAAAATCAAATGGAGTATTATATGTTTTTATAACTTTTCCTGTAGCTCCACCATTCTCATCTATTTCTAAAAAGTTATCAGAATTAATTTTTAAACTATGGTTTAATATATCTCTCTTATAATTTCCACTTAAATTAAAATAACTATGATTTGTAATATTCATTAAAGTATCTTCATTTGTTTCTCCAAACACTTTAAAGAAAAACTCATTTTTATTATTTAACTCATATACTACTTTAACCTTTAAATCACCTGGATAATTTTCTTCTAATCCTTTAGAAAATAAACTAAGCTCTACACCTAAGCTTTCTTCATTATAAAATTCTTTTACATCCCATATCTTTTTATCAAAGCCTACATCTCCACCATGTCCTGAGTTTACCCCATAATTTTTATTAAGCTTATATAGCTTTCCATTTATAGTTACTTCACCTTTATCAATTCTTCCAGCGGTTCTACCAATTATAGCTCCATAATATGATGGATTATTATAATAATTTTTAAAATCCTCAAAAGATAACACTATATTTTCTAAATTTCCATTTCTATCTGGTGTCGTAATATTTGTTATAATCCCACCTAAGTTCAACATAGAAATACTAAGATTATTTTTATTCGTTAAAGTATATTCTATAATCTCCTTACCATTATAATTGTCTATAACTTTACTTTTAACATTCACATAAACCATCTCCCTTTTACCCTATATATAAAATTATATATAGATAAACACTTTATGTAAATATTTTCAAATGAAAGTTTTTATAATTTGTTTTTTAAATTTTTGCAGGTTGGAGTTTTTCATCTGGATCATATCCGACTGCTCTTATTTCTGATATACATGTATCATCATATTTATTTCCATAATAAACATCATAAATAGTCATTCCTACATAAGGCGTTTTTATTCCATTACCTAAATCTATTTCCTGTTCTCCCATTACTCCATCTTTTAACTCAAAATCTTTAATTTCTCCATCTCCAAAATCTAATCTTAATACTCTAACTCTATTGTTAGCATAATATAATCTTTCAGACTTAGCAGATCCATTTATTATGTATAATTTCTTTACAACTTTGTCTTTATTAAAATCAATTCTTATAAATTGTTCTATTCCAGGGCCTTCTGCTCCCTCTGCCCATATTGTATTACTCTTTCTATCAATAAGATTATATGGACTATAATCTACTCCAGTTCCATCTTCTAATACAGATGACGCATAAACTTTATATATAGGTAAAGTCCTGTCCAAGGTATCTTCATCCTTTTTCTTTGATTTTTCTGTTTCCTTAGGATTATTAGAATCATCTTTGCTTATACTATTAGTTTTCTCTTCATCTTTATTATTTTCTTCACTTGTTTTAAGATTGTTATCCTTATCGTCCCCTTTTGCTAATGATTTTTTAACCTCTTCTTCAGCCTTAATTTTAGCTTTATTATTTATCATTTCAATTGTTAATTCTGAAGCTATAGTAATGACACATAATACTACTATTATTATTGCTACTATTTTTTTAGTTTTAGTACTTATTTTTACCACCTCTTATAATTGCTGTTTATAACTTTTGTCCATATTGTTACATTTAATATTTTATAATAAACTTTAATAATATTAGGTGAATTTTCTATTAACATTATTTTCATATAAAAAATAAGAATTCACCTAAAATTTAGGCAAATCCTTATTTATATGATCTATTAAATCTTTTTATATTTATTATAAATACTAAATTCAATAATAAAGCCTAAAGTATTCATTATTATATCATTTGTATCACATGTACCTGTTTTACTTAACATTTGAATAATTTCTACAGAGGTTATATATATAACAAAGCATAATATTGCTATATTATTTCTTGGATTAAGTTTTTCTTTAATATATACTCCTATAGGAGCATACATTAAAATATTTCCAAAAATATTTATTATACCTCCTAGTTTATCACGCTTAATTTCCATAAATGAATCTATTGGATTTATTATATATGAATGATAATGTAATTTTGCTTTAAAAAATGTTATTGCTATTAAAAATAATATATATACTATTACAAATCCATCTATATACTTTGAAATTTTTTCTTTATCTATTAATACATTTAAAGCTATATATATTGTAAATGCTACTAAACTTATAAATGATATTTTAATAATTATATTATTTTCATACTTAAGTTTCTCAAGCCATATAGGATATATTAATTTATCATTTATTATTACTGAAAAAATTATTCCTGCTATTATATATAGTTGATTTTTAAAACTATTTTTTGACTTTATATTTTTGCTTTGTCTGTTACTTCTCATAATTAATAATCCCCTTTTTTTCATCTATTATTAATTATAATGTTATTTTATTACTTATAAGTGACGAAAATATTAGTTTTAATTAATTTGTTATTCTTTAACTTATTTAAATAAGAAAAATGTAGTATTTCAATAGATAAGAGATACTACATTTTATAAATTAAAGCACTATATTTTTCATTATATTCTTTTCAAATTCTTTTATTTTCTTATTAGAATCTTCTAGATCTGATCCAACTACTGCTAAATATACTTTCATCTTAGGCTCAGTACCTGATGGTCTTACAACAAACCATGAACCATCTTCTAATATATATTTAAGTACATTAGATTTAGGTAGCTTAACTTCTTTTATTTCTCCTGATTCTAAATCTTTTTCTATTGACTCTTTATAATCAAAGAAAGTTTTAACCTCTACTCCATTAATCTCTTTGATAGGATTTTTTCTTAAATTATCTAAACAAGCTTTAATCTTTTCTTGTCCTTCTTTACCTTTAAGTTCAATAGAAATTAAGTTTTCTTTATAATATCCATACTTTTCACAAAGATTTATAAATCCGTCATACAGACTTAATCCTTTGCTCTTATAGTAAAGAGTCATTTCAGCAATCATTTGAGCTGCAATAACTGCATCCTTATCCCTTGCATGATCTCCAAATAGGCAGCCATAACTTTCTTCAAAACCAAATAAGAATTTATTACTATTTGTATTTTTAAAGTTTGTCATCATTTCGCCGATGTATTTAAATCCTGTAAGAACATCAAAAAGTTCTACATTATAATCTTTACATATATCCCTTACCATCTCTGTAGTAACTATAGTCTTAATTACTGCACCATTGTCTGGAAGGTTGTTTAATTCTTTATAAGAATCTAATATGTAGTGAGTAAGTAACACTCCCATTTGGTTTCCTGTAAGTATTTGATATTCTCCTTCTGAGTCCTTAACTACTGCCCCTATTCTATCAGCATCTGGATCTGTTCCAAATATTATATCTGGATTTAATTCTTTTGCCATATCAAGAGCAATCTTAAATACTTTTGGATCTTCTGGATTTGGATATGAAGCTGTTGGGAAGTTTCCATCTGGTTTTTCTTGTTCTTTTACTACATGTAAATTCTCATATCCAAGCTCTTTCAATATTCTAGTTACTGGCATTAATCCTGTACCATGAATTGGAGTATATATAATCTTTAAATCTTTAGCATTTTCTTTAACTAAATCTTTTCTTATAGTATGTCCTTTTAAAGTATCTATAAATTTCTTATCTACTTCTTCGCCTATTATGTTAAGTAATCCCTTCTCTAAAGATTCTTCTTTTGATATCTTTTTTATATCTTTATAATCAATATTATTTATCTCACTTATTATTGCCTTTGCAGCTTCATCTGTTATTTGGCATCCATCTTCTCCATAAACTTTATATCCATTATATTCCTTAGGATTGTGTGAAGCTGTAAGTACTATTCCAGCTTTGCTCTTAAGTTCTCTTACAGTAAATGATAACTCTGGAGTTGGTCTAAGACTTTCAAAAAGATTTGCCTTTATTCCATTTGCAGCAAGTACAAGTGCAGCAGTTTCTGCAAATTCTGGTGACATATTTCTTGAATCATATGCAATACTTACTGATATATTTTCTTTATATTTATCTTTTAGATATCTAGCTAATCCTTCTGTAGCTTTACCTACTGTATATATGTTAAGTCTGTTAGATCCAGCTCCTATTACGCCCCTCAGTCCACCTGTACCGAATTCTAAGTCTTTATAAAATCTATCTTCAATTTCTTTTTCTTCTTTTATTTCTCTAAGTTCATTCTTTGTATTTTCATCGAACAAATCTGATTTTAACCAATTATTAACTTTATCTTTATAACCCATTATTTATACCTCTATTTTATATAAATATTTATTAATCATTTTATTTTCATTAAAATAATTAATATTATTTTTTAATATTCTATTTTTTTAATCCTCTTTATATTATTCTTCTTTATAAATTGTTCTTCATTTAACAAATTAAATCTAGTTATAGTTCTCTTAATAAATTCTTTAATCCTAAATTTTAATAAATTATCTTTTCTATAACTTACTAGTATTTGTGGATAATATGAATTCTTATATATTTTTTTATTATATAATCTATCACTATTAATATACTCCCAAGGCCTTATCCCATATTGTGATGGATCTCTAAATGCTTCTATTTTGTACTTCTTTGATAATAAACTTAATATAGATTGATCATGTCTCGAATCTATAAAATCGCTGTCTATTCCCTCATTATTATAATCTATTAAAAGATCCTTTTCTTTGCAAAAATATAAGTACTCTTCAAAAAATTTTTTGCTTCTATCAGAAATTTTTAATAATATATATGTAGCTAGCCTTTGATTAGTATCCGTATATATTTTTTTATTACATTTCATAGAATCAAAGACTTTCTTTTTAGTCCATTGTTTTTCTATTAAAGGTAACTCAAAAATCATTATATCTTGTCCGCTTCTATCTAATGAATCTATTAAATATTCTACTTTATCTATATAATATGCACCTGAATCACAATAAAAAATATAATCTCCATACTTGTATTTATTTATTGTCTTCAACAATATATACGGCTTCCAAAGCCAATATCCTCCCCCCCTTTTCATATCTAATACTTCTTTATTTTCTATATAAAATTTATTATCGATATCATTTGGAGTAAATTCTATCACATGATCAACTTTACCTTTTCTGTAGGCAGTTTTTGTATTAAATTTTTGACTTTTTTCAAAATTCTTATCTGCATAATTTATGGCAATTATCATTTTTCTTCCTACCTTTAAATAATATTTTTATAGTTTAAAATCTTTATAGTTGACATCATAATTCCAAAGTTAACAGCATCATCTATTCTCCATATAAAGTTTGGTGTAGCTAAAGTCATTATGAATGTTGCTATGAAATAACCTAATATACAAACTCTCCATCTAATATCAGAAATCTTCAATATCCTTATAAGTAATATTATAAATAATGTAGAAATTAAAAATATCCCTACCAATCCTGAATCAAAAAATATCCATAACCAAAAACTATCTATTATAAATGTCCCTGGTAAATATTGTGCTGCAAGTCCAAATCCTACAAATAGATTTAATGGACTATTACTAAATTTACTAAAAATAGTTGAATACTGTCCAATCCTTGTCGTTAAACTTGAATCTAATTTAAATCCATTTTGACTATATATTATATTAATTCTATTTATTATAAAATTATCTATTAATCCCTTAAAAAATTCAAATTCATATAAAAATGTTAGAAAAATAACTAGAATAGAGATTATAAATACTCCTACTAGTAACAATTTTATTATTTTTTTTATAGAATTTTTTTTTAATAATAAATACAGAAATGATACTAATATTCCTAATCCTATAGCAATTATCAACGTTCTTTCTTGTTGTATAAATCCTGCAACAAATAGCAATAGTATAAAGCACACTATCATTATTCCTTTTTTTAACTTATTATTAAACATTATTAGATAATAAATAAAAAATACTGTTAATGATGCTATTAATGACTCATTTGTTCTATATATCCTATATTGATCTAAAGATTGCACAATTCCATAATATTTAAATAGTATACTTATTAATATAATAGTTACAATAATATATATTTTGTTATATATGTAAACTTCTTTATTATCGAAGTAATTTATATAAAAATAGTTTATTATCCAATAAGTCATAACTATATATGATATGTTTCTAACTATTCGTATAGAAGCTGATATATCAATTGTTAAACTTAATATACCATATATAAAAAATACGATCAAAATAATATTTAATAATATAGAAATATTATCATTTTTACTATATATTATATTTTTTTTATCTATAAAAGAATATAAAAAACATAGTATTATAAGAAAATCTGTTATAGATATTTTTACACCCGAAATCACCCCAATTCCATAATTAGAAATACCAGGAATAAGGCAACTTAATAAAAATACGGTTATTACATAATTAAATTTATATTTTAATATAAGAATTACTTGTATCATCATAAATAGTATAATTATAATGATTTTAATTGGATCTAACTTAACAAATAATATATTTGTAATTATTATACTAACCAAAGAAATAATCATTACAAAGCCTAATTCTTTTAATTTTAATTCTTTCATAATTAATTAATTTACTCCTAAATATTATTCAAAATAATTTGTATAAGAACTAATTATTTTTTCTTAAAAGCCTAAAAAATACATCTGATGCACACATAATAGACGATACACTTAAGCAAATTATATTAGATATCATAACTCCTATTACCCCAAAATCTAAAATTTTTATAAAAAATATAGCTAATGGTATATTTAATATACAGCTTAATACGCTACTTATTGTTTGCACTCTTATCTTACCCATTCCATTTTGTACATTTACAAATATTCCATTAAAACATATAAGCCATGCATAAACTCCACATAAACATATAAGCAATTTACTTATATTCAACTCTTTACCAATCCAAATTCTCATAATAAAATTAAATTTAAATATTATAAATAATATTGCTAATGCAACTGGTATAAGTAATATTGCTAGTCCTTTTATCGATTTTTTTATTGATTTATAATCTTTCTTTAAATTTATTTCTGCTATTGATGACCATAATTGTATTAATAATATTGAATATAATGTTGATATAACTTGAAATAATTTATTGGCTATAGAATAATCCGCAACCTCACTAGCTCCTATAAAAGTTGATATTATAAAATTATCTGTTGAAAATAACACTATAGATGCCAATTGCAATACAAAAAATTCCATTCCTAACGATCTTAATTCTTTTCCATAAATTTTATTTTTATATTTAAGATTAGGTCTTAAATATTTATTACTAAATAGGTATATTGAAAAAATTATATTTGAAACAGTATTAGCTATAAAGTATAATAATGCAATATTAATAATACTCTTTGTAGTAAATTCATTAATAATATATAATCCTACCAATATAATTATATTAGTTATCATCTGAAATAAACTTACAGCTGAACTTTTATGTATTCCAAAAGATATAGAATTGCATATTCCTAATATGAAATTCAAACAAAAACTTACTATTATTATCATAAATGATAATTTTATTTCCAAAATAGGTACATTATTATTTTTAAATATAATATCTACATTTATAGCTAATATAAATAATATAAAACTTATCAATAATATTATTGCAATTATACTTAAATAAATATAAGCACTAGTAATATAGCCTTTTAATTTTTTATATTTTTTCTCACTAAAAGATTCAGTAACTTTATTTCTTAATCCATTTCCTATTCCAAAATTACTTAAAGAAGCCCATGAAATAATTGTCAGCATAGTTTGCCATATCCCATATCTTTCATTATTTAAATAACTCAATGTAATTGGAACAGTAAGATACGTAATAACCATTGAAGATATTCTGTATATATAATTTAAAATAGTATTTTTAGCATATACATTTAAGTATATTTTTTTCATTATTCTATCCCCTATACTTTATTTATATTCTCTAATTCTTCATAAATCTCTTTATGTTTTTTCAAAAAATAATTCATCTCAATCTTTTTAGCATATTTGCTATTTATTTGTAAATTTTCATATTCTAATTCATTAATAGTTCTTGCTAAACTTATAGGATTTTCTATTTTAAATGTTGTTCCTAATTTATATTTATCTATTAAATAACCTAAGTTTCCATAATCAGGTCCTATAATAAACTTTTTTTTAGATATAGCGTCAGTCATAGGTCCACTATTCCCTGAAAACTCCTTTTTATATGGTAATAAAACAATATCGCTAATATTTATCATATTCCAATAATCATTTTCTGTTAAAAACTCGTTTTTTGTAACAATTTCTATTCCATTATCTTTTGCAATTTTTTTAATATTATCAAATTTAAATTCATCTTCTTTTCCAGCTATATTAAAAATAATCTTTTTTTTGATTTCTTCATTAATATATTTAAAAGATTCTAATAATATATCTAGCCCTTTATCTTTTCTTGTAGCTCCCAAGCAACTTATAATTTTTCTATTTTTAAACTTAATATATTCATTAATCAATTTCTCATTCAAAAAATATCCTTCATATTCAAATGCTGGATAGTCAATTACTATACAATTCTTTATTCCTATGTATTCCAGCTTATTTTTTATATATTCAGAATGAACTATAATATATTTAAATACTTTGCTAGATTTTTTTAATAACCTTTTTTCAAAAACACTATTTGGAAACCAATGCAGCGTTGCCACAAACTGTATGTCCTTTCTTTTATTTAATATATTGTATATAAAAGGTAATTTATATAAATTATCAAGGTATATAAAGTGTATTATACAATTTTGTTTATCTTTAATTACATTATTTATAAATTTTATCCTTTGCTTCATTGATTTTATAAAATTTCTTTTTATATTAAAGAAGTCCATTCTATAATTTATTTTTTTTACTCCATATATTTTCTCAAGTGTTTCTTCATATTTTTTATGGTGTCCACTATTTAAATTATCTACTAAATATATATCCATATCAATCTCCTAATAATTTATTTTATTGTATACTTATTTTTGCTATCTTTTTATAAGAAAATTTATTAACACCATATATTTTTGCAATTTTATTCATTTTCTCATATTCTTCTTTATTATATAAAATCTTTTTTATAATATCTTCTATTTCATTACTACTATCTTGATATAAAAATTTACAATTCCCACCTAAATCTATATGAGTTGTTCCACTCCAATATTTAACTACTATGGGTTTACCCAATCCAACAACTTGCTCCCAAAAAACAGAATGTCGTCCTGGAAAAATAACTAAATCAGCTGCTGCAAAATATTTATATGAATCTTTCGAGTCTATCCACCCTATATATTTAACATTATCTCCATTAGCTAAATTTCTTATTTCATCCTGTAATTCTTCAGTTACAGATCCAAAAACTAATAGCTTCAATTTTTTGTCTTTTATTCTATTGACTGCTTCCATTAGCAATAATGTCTGTCTTTTAAAATTATCTATTTTTCCTCCGGTTACAATCAAGAAATCATCTTCTTTTATCCCGTAATTTTTTCTTATATTAGATAATATTTCTTTATTATATGCCTCCTCTACCCTTTCATCATCTGCTCCCATTACTAATAATTCAACTTTATTTTTATTAATCTTATATATATCTGTAATAAATTTCACCCTAGCTGGTAACACCCCATAAAATTTTTTTGTATATGGTTCTATTACCCTTGCTGAGTATCTCCAAAATACTTTATGTAATATATTTTTAGAAAACCAATTTTTTGCACTATTTGAGAAGTCACAATGATTATCAACAAAAACTTTAGTATTTGGGTTTCTTTTAACATATTTTTTTATATCATTCATATTTGAAAATTGACATCCATGAATAAATATAATATCAGGTTTTTCTTCCTTAATACTCTCATATACGCCAGTATAGTGCTTTAGTTTTTTAATCGTTAAAAACATAAATTTTTTATATGGAATTCTTTTTACTGGAATTCCATCTTCATTTATATAACTATTGCTTTCCTTCAAAAAACTAGCATTCCCATTTTTATCAAATGTCTGTAAAGATGCTAAGATTGAAACATCATATCCTAATTTTTTATGATATTTAGGTAACATATTTTCCTGATATGAATAATTATCTATATAAAATGCTGCTAAGCATATATGTAATACTTTCATATTAACTCTCCTCATAAAAATTTTCTATAAATGAATTAATATCATTGAAATATTTAGATTTTTCTTCTAATTCATTATCATTATAATCCCACCATTTAATACGTAATAATTTTTCTATAATATCATCATCAAACCTTTTTTTTATACATATTGCTGGATTTCCAACCCATACTTCATAAGGACCCACATCCTTTGTTATTACAGCACCCATACCAATTACTGCACCATCTGATATCTTAACTCCCGCTTTAATCATAGCATTAGTAGCAATCCATACATCATTTCCAATTCTTGTTTTGGAAAAAATGTTATATTCATGTCTCGAAAAATTTTTTTTTAGAATATTATCCCACTTATGAAACACAGATGATGTTGAAACCCAATTTATCGGATGACCAGTTCCACCTATATTACACCCTGGCGCGATACAACAGAACTTACCTATTTCTGTATCTATTATAAAATTATTTCTTCCTATATATGAATATTTATCAATACTACTTCTATAAAATTTACTTCCTGATGATATAGCTGATGTTTTATCAATATTTGAATCCTGTATAATTGCAAAAATTGATACTTTTGTAAATATTCTTAATGGTAATGATACTACATTTCTTAATAATACTAGAACTCTTCTCATATCTACTTCAAATCTCCCTGATTTTTCATTCTTATATTAAATTTATTACATTCATATATTTTGGAATCCACTAAAAATCTGTACCAATACGCTTGAAGAAAGTGATATATTCTTCCTTCCTTTCCATCTAAAAAACCTAGTCTAAAATAATATCTATATATAAAATATAGATGCTATCTAAAAAACAAAGGTAATCTATAATATCCATTGTTCTTAATGAATCTCTTTTTAGCAGCCTGCCCTTTATTTAAGTCGTTATTTATTAACTCATCACTTTCACATTCATTTAAAACTTTCTGTTGATAATCTAATACCTCTCTATTAGAATACCAATTATGTTTATGAGTCCACCACTCTAAATCCTTTTTATTATCATCAATGATATCATTATTAAACATAATAGTATCTCCTTCTGATAAAATCATATGTTCATCCATGAGTTTCTGTTCGCAAGCTCCATAACCTGTCCTAAAAATCCTAAGTAATAATTCTGGATATTTGCCTCCATGCTTTATCCATTTCCCCATAAAATAGACTCTTCTTTTTAGAATTATACCCTTTATATTATCTTTTAATCCAGCTAATTTTTCATCAATTTCAGATGCTAATTCAGATGTTAATTCTTCATCCGCATCCATTCTCATAGACCATTTTGTAGTTATATTAGTATTAGTTAATCCCCAATTAAGTTGAGTTGCATAGTCTATGAATTTATTTTCATAAAAATCTAAATTTACACTTTCACTTAATTCTTCACATAACTTCTTAGTTCCATCAGTGCTATAACTATCAACTATAACAAATCTTTTAACTATTCCTTTAAACGACTCTATGCATTTTTTTAAATTATTTTCTTCATTCTTAGTCAAAATAACTACAGTTAAATCTACCATATTAAATTACGCCTCCAAAGTTTTTATAACTTTTGCTGGATTTCCAGCTATAACTGAATTATGAGGAAAAATTCCACTTACTATACTACCAGCTCCAACAACTGATCCATTACCTATTTTACTCCCTTTAAGGATTATTGAATTACATCCAATAAAGCAATTTTTTCCTATTACTATTTCTCTAGCTCTTATTTTTTCTTTTATGTCATTATTCCTTGCTTCAATCTCTAACGGATGAAAATCATTATCTAATATCTTTACATTTCCACCTATTAGAGTATTATCACCAATAGATATTGCTTTTCTTGAATATATTGTAGCACCTGAAATTCCAACATTATTTCCAATCTCTATTTTAGCTTCCTTTGTTCTAGTAACTATAATAGTTCTTTGATAAAGTCCAACTAGATTAGATAAAAAGCTACTCTTTATCGTACAATTTTCCCCTATATTTAATATAGAACCTTTCTTCTTAAATATCACAGGCATTCCAAAAAGATTTAAATTTTTACCATACGCAACCTTATTTAATTTCATAAACAACTTGAAATAATTACTTTTAAACATTTTGTCACCTATTTTTATCTATAATTTTCTAAGAACCAATTATAAGCTAATTCAATTCCTTCTCTTAATTCAATATTATGTTTCCATCCAAGATTATTTAATTTTTCTACAGTAGTAAGCTTTCTTGGTGTTCCATCTGGCATATCTGTATTAAATACAAGTTCTCCATCAAATCCAACAACCTCCTTTATAGTTTCTGCTAGCTCTCTTATAGAAACTTCAACTCCAGTTCCTATATTTACATGTTGTTCTCCATCATAATTTTCCATTAAGAATACACAAGCATCAGCCATATCATCAACATATAAGAATTCTCTAAGTGGAGTACCTGTTCCCCATACTTCAACTGTTTCTTCATTGTTAACTTTAGCTTCATGGAATTTTCTTATAAGTGCTGGCATTACATGTGAACTTTGAAGATCAAAATTATCATTTGGTCCATAAAGATTTGTTGGCATACAACTTATAAAATTATCTCCATATTGTCTTTTGAAGAATTTGCACATTTCAAGCCCTGCAATTTTTGCTACAGCATATGCTTCATTTGTTTCTTCTAATGATCCAGTTAAAAGATACTCTTCTTTAATTGGTTGTGGCGCCATCTTTGGATATATACAAGTACTTCCTAAAAATAAAAGCTTAGTAACATTAAAGTCATGTGCTGCTTTAATCACATTATTTTGAATCATTAAATTTTCATATATGAAATCTGCAGGATATACATTATTAGCATTTATTCCACCAACTTTTGCAGCTGCTAAAAATACATATTCTGGTTTCTCCATTTCAAAGAAGTTTCTTACCGCTTCTTGGTTTGTTAAATCTAATTCTTTATGAGTTCTACATATTATATTTGTATAACCTTTTGCTTCTAAATTTCTAACTATTGCTGAGCCAACTAAACCTCTGTGTCCAGCAACATAAATTTTACTATCTTTATTCATTATTATTTACCTTCTTTCTTAAAGTAAATCTATAAGCCTATCACCTATATTCTTATAGTCATTTTTTATATTAATTCCTTCATAATTTGGATTAAAAGCTTCTAAATCTCTTATAATATCTTCTATATTTATACAATCATAACTAACCTTAATTGCTAATTTGTTTTTAATTAATTGTTCTATAGTCCATCTATCCTCTGCTACATTATCTCGAGATAATACTGCGATTTTTTTATTTCCTATCAAACATTCAGCTATTGTTCCCCAACCAGCTTTTGTAATTACATAGTCACTTGCTTTTATATAATCTTGAGTGTTGTTTGTTTCTTTTGGTAAATATATAACATTATCTCCAGTCAGCCTAATTCCTTCTGTAACAATAAAATTATATTTAAGATTACTTACATCAATTTTTAAACTCAAGTTAACTGATCTTCCAACGCTTACAAATATCAGTGGTTTATCATGCTTACTTTTTATGATATTTGCTTTATTTAAATTAAACTCTCTGCAAACAAAGCCTACCTTTTCATATTTGTTTATATATTCTTTCACTGAATCCATATAAAAACTATATAAAAAAACCTTACTAGCTAGTTTATAACATTTTCTAAATTGATTGCATATTTCTTCTTCTAAATATTCTTTGTATATATCTACCCAAGTAAAATTAGATATAAGTACACTTCGTATATTCAACTCTTCACTGCATTTAAATACCCAAGGAACTATATCGCTAATAATCAATTCTATTTTTTTATCTATTAAAAATTCTTTTTCTAATTTTATTCTATAATCCCATGAATTTAAATAATCTCTTACTTCTTCATTTAGCTTTTCTTTATCAATATCTAAACTATTCTTCTTTAATGTTAAACCTAGGTCCGTATTAATTAATCTAAATCTTAAATTATTAAAATTATATATATCACAAAGTGATTCTTTTATAAACTCACCTTGTTTAATTCCTGTAATTATATATATTTTCACATCATTTTTATCCTCAAGAATATACCTAATTATAGGTATATTTCTTGAAGCATGTCCAAATCCATGGTCTGATATATAAAATGCTATATTTTTCATTACTTAGTTACAGCAGCTTCCTTATTAGCTAAAAATTCCTCTGTTCCCATTCCAGCTATTTCTTTCATATCTGAATCAACCATCATTTTAACTAATCCTTTAAAACTAACTTTTCTTTCCCATCCTAATTCTTTTTCAGCCTTTGTTGAATCTCCCCATAATAGTTCAACTTCTGCTGGTCTAAAGTATCTTGGATTAACATCAACTAAAACTTTTCCTGTAGCTTTGTCTATACCTTTTTCATCTACTCCAGTTCCTTGCCATTCGATATCTACTCCAACTTCCTTAAATGCAAGTTCAACAAATTCTCTTACTGTGTGAGTTTCATTTGTTGCTAGTACATAATCTTGAGGTTTATCTTGTTGTAAAATTCTCCACATTCCTTCAACATAATCCCCTGCAAATCCCCAGTCTCTCTTTGCATCCATATTTCCAAGTGAAAGTTTTTCTTGCTTTCCTGCCATAATATTTGCAACAGCCATTGTTATCTTTCTTGTAACAAATGTTTCACCTCTTCTTGGTGATTCATGATTAAATAGTACTCCATTACAAGCAAATAAATCATATGACTCTCTGTAGTTTACAGTTATCCAGTATGAATATAATTTAGCTACTCCATATGGACTCTTTGGATAGAAAGGAGTTTTTTCTGATTGAGGTGCTGTATCTGGAAGTCCCCCAAAAAGTTCTGATGTTGAAGCTTGATAGAACTTGCATTTAACTCCTGATTCTCTTATTGCATCTAATAATCTTAATGTACCAACTCCAGTAGCTTCTGCTGTATATTCTGGTACTTCAAATGAAACTGCAACATGACTCTGAGCTGCTAAGTTATATATTTCTGTTGGTTGTATCTTTTCTATTAATCTATTTAAATTACTTGAATCTGTTAAATCACCATAGTGTAAGAATAACTTTTTATTTCCTATTTCTGGATTCTCAAATAATGGATCTATTCTTGTTGTGCTTATTGTTGAATGTCTTCTTATTATTCCGTGAACTTCATATCCTTTTTCTAATAATAATTCTGTAAGATATGATCCATCTTGTCCTGTTATTCCTGTAATTAAAGCTACTTTTTTCATTGTATACACTCCTTATAATTCTAAAATGCTTTTTTCATATTTTTTAATTGATATATCTTTGGTTAGATTATTTACTAAATACTCTCTACCATTTATACCTAATTGTTTTAGTTTATCTTTATTATTTAAAATATAATTTATATTTTTTTCTATACTATTGTAATCTCCTGGTTCTGAACATACTCCGCATCTAGCTTCTTCTACTATAAGCCTTGCTTCTGAGCCTTTATCTAATACTCCAAGTACTGGTTTTCCTGATGACATGACTCCATATAACTTACTTGGAACAGATACTCCTTTTATTCCTTTTGCATTTACAACCCAATGAATATCTGCTGAATTTAATGAATACTTCAACTTCTCTTTCGGTTGATATGGAATAAATTTAACATTTAAAAGATTATTATCTATTGCATAAGTTTCTATTTTTTCTTTTACTGTCCCATCACCTATAAACGCAAAAATAACATCTTCTCTATTTTTAAATTTACCAATAACTTTTATTATATTTTCTAAGTCGTAATATAATCCAATATTACCTGAATACATTATTATAAATTTATCTTCTAATCCATATTTGTGTTTGAAACCTATTATTTCTTTATGTTCAATTTCTATTGGATATATTTCCTTCTCATCAATCCAATTATTAATAAATTCATTATTAGGAACTTTATTCCTATTAAATCTACATTTTAAAGTATCCTGCATATCCCTACCAACAACAATAACCTTATCTGCCATCTTACAATTAAATTTATCTAAAGCCATTGCTAAATTAAGTAGTATCTTATTTTTTGCATATCCAACAGCTATTGTTTGTTCCGGATTAAAGTCTTGAATGTTATAAATATATTTTCCACCTTTAAGCCATTTACCAACAACCCCTAAACTTCCTCCAAGTATTGGTGGTTGTGAAATTGAGTATATATAATCGTATTTATCAAGTTTGATTGTAGCTATTATTGAGTTAAAAAAATACGCCATAAGATTTCTAATCCTACTTATCTTATTTTTCTTATCAAACTCTGGTACTCTAACTCTTATTATTTTAACTCCATTATGCTCTTCTTTATATATTCTTTTTTCTCTGTACTTTTCTTCTACTTTTCCTGAATAACTTGGAACAACACAAAGAACAGTTATATCTAGACTTTCCTTTAATCCTTCACAAAGTTCTGCTAATATTTGTCCTGTTGAAGCTACATCTGGATAATAATAATGTGCATATACTAGCATTTTCTTTTTATTCTGCATATTATCTTCCTTTACTTATAATACTTCTTTATAATCTCTTAGATTATCCATATATCCTTTATTAACTATGAATATTGCTTCATCTGTTTCAACAGTCATAGTATCTTCTATTCCTATCATTACAATCTTCTTATTATTATTTATAGCCATATTTGATTTAGACTCAATCAATCTTACATTTTCAGTTACTATATTATTATCTATATCTTTTTCTTTATATCTTTCAACTGATTTCCAAGTTCCTATATCATCCCAATTTATATCACTTGGAATTACATATATATCATTTGATTTTTCAAGTACTGCATAATCTACTGAAATCGCTTCAGTTGCTTTATAATTTTTGTTTATAATACTTTGGAGATTTTTTTCATCTACACTTTCAATTTCTTTTAATGCTTCATATGTACTTGAACTAAATTCTCTTATTTGTGTTATTATATTACCGACTGTCCATATAAACATTCCACCATTCCAAAGATACGAGCCATTATTTAAATATTCTTTGGCAACTTCTAAACTCGGCTTTTCAACAAATTTCTCAACCTTTATTACTTCATTTTCATTAACATTTACTTTATTATTGGTAAACTTAATATATCCATATCCTGTTTCAGGTCTATTAGGTGTCATACCCAAAGTAAGAATAGCATTATTATTTTCTTTTAAGTACTTTTCCCCATCTAATATTATATTTCTAAATCTACCTTCATCTTTTATTAAATGGTCTGATGGTAATACTACCATAGTTGCATCTTTATAATATCTATTAATAACTAATGCTGATAAAGCTATACATGGTGCAGTATTCCTTCCTTCTGGCTCTATAATTATATTTCTGTATGGAAGTTCAGGAAGTTGCTCCTTAACTAAAGATACATATCTTTCACCAGTGCAAACAAATATTCTTTCTATTGGTATTATTGGCTTTATCCTATTAATAGTCATTTGTATCATAGTATCATTGCCAATAAGATTTAAAAATTGTTTTGGCCTTTCTTCAGTTGATAAAGGCCAAAATCTTGTACCCTTACCACCTGCCATAATTAAAGCACATAGCATATATCCTTCCCCCTTAACTATACAAATATTGAAGTTAAATCCACTTTTTCTACCTTTTCATTTAAAATGTTTTTTACTTCTTTTCTTCCAATTGAGTAATATTCGATTTCATGATTATTTACATCCTTGATTTCATAACAGTTTCTTCCGTCAAAGATTATAGGGGTATTCATCATATTTTTGTAATTTTCTAGTGATACTTCTTTTATTTCATCCCACTCTGTGAATATAAATGTCATATCTGCATCAATAATTGCATCATATGGAGTCTCTACATATGTTATTTCTGTTGGATATATCTTCTTATAATTCTTAACTCCAACTGGATCATAAGCTACAATTTCTGCGCCTTCATCAAGAAGTCTTCTTATATTAGGAATTGATGGTGCTTCTCTTAAATCATCAGTTCCTGGTTTAAATGTAAGCCCAAGTACTGCCACTCTTTTACCTCTTAAACTTCCAAATCTTTTCTTAGCTTTTCTAAATAGCTTATATTTTTGATTCTCATTTACTTCAATAGTTGCCTTTATAGTCTTAATTTCATATCCGTTATCATTTGCAAGCCAATGAAGTGCTTTTGTATCCTTCGGAAAACATGAACCACCATATCCAAGCCCAGCTTTTAAGAACTTATCTCCTATTCTCTTATCGTAGCTCATTCCTTTTGCTACATCCTCAATATCGGCTCCAACTATTTCGCAAACATTTGCCATTTCATTTATAAATGAAATCTTAAGCGCTAAGAAATCGTTTGATGCATACTTAATCATTTCTGCACTTCTTCTATTTGTAACTACTATGGGTTGTCCAAATCTTTCATATATTTCTCTTAAAATAGCTTCATCCTCTTTATTTTCAACACCAATTACAATTCTTGATGCATGAAGAGTGTCAGGAACTGCTGTACCTTGTGCTAAAAATTCCGGATTTGAAGCAACACTTATTCTTATACCTTCTTTAACATTTTCCTTTAAAAAAGCTTCTACCCTATCATTTGTACCTATTGGAACGGTTGATTTAACAACAACTAAGCAATCATGTCCCACATTTTCAGCAACTTGATTACATACATTAAATACATAATCTAAATTTGCTGAACCATCTTCTCTTTCTGGTGTTCCAACACCAATAAATACAACATCAGCATTCTTATATGCATTTTTATAATCCGTTGTAAAATCTAATCTTTTAGCTTCATAATTTTTCTTTAAAAGTTCATCAAGACCTGGCTCATATATTGGTGATATACCTTGCTTCATTATTTCAACTTTATTTTCATCAATATCAACACAAGTTACATTATGGCCCACCTCAGCAAGACAAGCTCCAGTAACTAATCCAACATATCCTGTACCTGCAACTACTATCTTCATATCATTTACATCCCCTATCTAGCATTTTCATCTCCAAACAGTACAAAAACTGTTTTGAAAATTAATTTTATATCAGTTAAAGTATTTCTTTCTCTTACATACTTTATATCAAGTTTCATCCAATCCTCAAAGTCAATATTATTGCGTCCAGATACTTGCCAGTAACAAGTAAGGCCTGGCTTAACTTCAAGTCTTTCCATCATCCAATCTTCAAATTGTTCAACTTCCTTAGGTAATGATGGTCTTGGACCAACTAAACTCATCTCCCCTTTAAGAATATTTATAAGTTGTGGTAGTTCATCGATACTTGTCTTTCTTATAAGCTTGCCAACTTTTGTAACTCTAGGATCTTCTTTCATCTTAAACATTGGTCCTGACATCTCATTTTGTTCTTTAAGCTTTTCTTTAAGCTCTTCTGCATTTACAACCATTGATCTAAACTTATACATTTTAAATGCTTTTCCATCTTTTCCTATTCTATCTTGAGAAAATATTACCGGACCTTTTGATTCAAATTTTATAAGTAGAGATACAATAAGAATGATTGGAGATAAAGCTACTAATCCAACAACTGATCCAAGTAAATCAATTAACCTTTTAAAAAAGATATAAAATATTGATTCATTATTATACTCTCTCTCAAAAGTAGCATTATTATTTTTTATCCTTTCCAAGATATATCCCCCTTCATTAAAAATAAATTATCTAAAAATAGAAAATAATTTCTTTTTCTTAATCTTCTCACCAATGAACTCTACATAATCATTATTTAGTAATCTTGTAGAGCTTTCTCTTATGTTTTTTTCTAAAACTTTATCTATTTTTGAAATAGAATAAAGTGTATCGGAAATGCCAGTTTTTCTACTTGTATCATTATGTGCATCAGAACCTATAAAATTATATATTCTATTCTTAATAAGCTTTTCTGCACACTTCTTAACTTCACTTCCAAATTCACCAAGTATACTTCCTGCATTCATCTGGAATAAACACCCTTCATTTATAAATTCATTTATTTTAATAATATCCCTAATAAAATCATTATATCTTTCAGGATGTGCAATAATCGGAGTTATTTTACGAAGCTTTAATTCATACATATAATCTATAGCCTCTTCTGGAATTCTTCTCATAGGAAACTCTACAAGCATATACTGTCCATCATTAACAGTTCCAATTTCTCCATTTTCAAGATCATCTATGATGCTTTCAGAATAATATACTTCTTGTCCATAATGTACATTGCAATCTATTCCTTCTGATTTAACTAACTTATTAAGATTAATAGCAATCTCTTTTACTTCTTTATATGGTACATAAAAGTAACCTTTTCTATAATGTGGAGTTGCTACTATATCTTTAGTACCATCTAAACTAGCTCTTTTGAGCATGTCTAAAGTCATACTTATTTTCTTAGAGCCATCATCTATTCCAGGTAAAATGTGTGAATGGATATCAATCATAAATTCATTCCCCCATATTAATTACCGTAATAATAATAGTATCCATGCTTCTTCTCATCTGCTCTAGTTAAAACAGCTCCTAAAATATTTGCTTTAACTTTATTTAATACTTCCTTAGCTGAAATTACCGTATCTTTTTTCGTAAAATTAGATCTAACAACTAATACAGTACCATCTACTTTTTTTGAAAGTATTTGAGCATCTGTTACTGCAAGAAGTGGAGGACTGTCTATAATTATTACATCATAAAGTTTTGATAATTCATCTAATAATGTATCTAATGTCTTAGATCCTAACATTTCAGATGGATTTGGCGGAATCTTTCCCGATGGAAGTACATAAAGATTTTTATCTACATTATGTATTGCCTTACTAATAGTTTTATGATCTAACATTACATCTGAAAGACCAAATGTATTTGAAATATTAAATCTTTTATGAATCGTCGGTTTTCTTAAATCGCAATCTATTATGATTGTTTTCTTTTCATCTTGAGCAAATGTTAATGCTAGGTTACCTACTGTTGTAGATTTACCTTCTCCTGGCACTGAACTTGTAACTAATATTCTTTTTATCTCATTATCAAATGAAGAATACTGAATATTTGTTCTTAATATTCTATAATTTTCTGCTGCTATTGATTTTGGATCTTTAGAAACTATAAGCATATATCTTATCTCCTTCCTCTTCTATCAGTTCTATGATCAGAATCTGCATCATGATCTGGTATTGTTGCAAGTACTGGAATCTCTAAGAATTTTTCTAATTCATCTTTAGATTTAAATGTATTATCCATAAATTCTAAAAGAAGTGATATTCCAACACTTATCATAAGACCAAGGACGAAAGCTATAAGTATATTTAATTTCTTATTAGGACTAACTGCCTTTTCTGGTACCTTTACTTTTTGAATAATTTGAGTATTACCATTTGGTATAAGTTTCTTAGATTCTTTCATAAAGTTTGTTATTAATGCGTTTAAAAACTTAGCAGCATCCTCTTTATTTGTATCTGTATATGATACTTCTAATATTTGAGTGTCAGCTCTTGGTGTAACTTTTAAGTTATTTTCGGCTGCATTTATATTTTCATTAATATTTGCCTTTTTTAATGATTCTTCTATTATGTCATCTGTTTTTAAAACTTCAGCATATGTAGTTAGTAACTTTTGATACATTTGTACATCATTACTATCATAATCTGTTTTCTTACTTTCCTGTTTACCTATAAAAAGCTTAGCATTAGCTTCATACTTAGGCTTTATTACAAAAAAACTTAATATTATTGAGATTATTGTAAACCCTAAAGTTATAGCTATTATAAGCTTGTATCTTTTTTTTAAGCTTTCAAATATCTCTTTAATATTTATATTTTCTTCATTCATCTAATCTTTATCCCCCTGCCTTCTTTCGATTTCAATTAACTAATATATAATTAGCTGTAATTTAAGTAAAGTTTATCCACCTAATAATTATACAGACTTCTAATAGTCTTTTCTTTGTTTTTTAACATAATTTGCATTATATTAATTATTAGTTCACATTTTGGAAACATGTAGGAAAACATACAGTATTTTCACTTAAAATTCGATTATTTTCGACACACCTATTGAAATATCTACTCATATGTTTTAAAAGTATAAAAAAGATTTTGATGAATTTATTTTCTTTTACACTCTATATAAATGATATTATTTTCATTATTACTCATAATGATAATAATAATTATCTTTATTTTTATTTCCGCCGTTTAAAACAGTTCCTAAAATATTTGCATTAACTTTAGTTAATACTTCTTTAGCTGAAAGTACTGTATCTTTTTTAGTTTTTTCTCCTCTTACAACAAGTATTGTCCCATCTGTCTTTGTTGAAAGAATTTGAGCATCAGTTACTGCAAGTACTGGTGGACTATCTAATACAATTACATCATAAATATTTGATAATTCATCTAACAAGCTGCTCATAGCCTGTGATCCTAACATTTCTGATGGGTTTGGTGGTATTTTACCTGCTGTAAGTATATCTAAATATTCTGTTCTTTTCTGTATACAATCATTCAACTTATCTTTATTAATAATGGCATCTGAAAGCCCTTTATTATTAGAGATTCTGAATTTTTTATGTAAACTTGGCCTTCTTAAATCGCAATCTATTAAAATAACTTTCTTTTCATCCTGTGCAAAGGCAAGTGCTAAGTTGCCTGATGTTATTGATTTCCCTTCGCCTGGTTCTGCACTCGTAACTAATATTCTTTTTATTTCCTTATCAAAAGATGAATACATTATATTAGTTCTTAATATCCTGTAACTTTCAGCTTCAATTGACTTTGGTTGTTTTTCCAATATAAGCATCTCTTAACTTACCTCCTTCTGCTTGCTCTTCTATCATCTAAATCTAAACTATCAAACTCTGGTATAGTTGATAATACTGGTAAATCTAATGCTTGTTCTAAATCTGTCTTGCTTCTAAATGTATTGTCCATAAATTCTAGAAGAAGTGATAAGCCAACACTAACCATTAACCCAAGTACAAACGCTATAAGTATATTAAGTTTCTTATTTGGACTAACTGGCTTCTCAGGCATTTTAACCTTTTCAATTATTTGAATATTTCCATTTGGAATAAGTTTCTTTGAATCCTTTATAAAGTTACTAGTTATACCATTAAGTAAATTAAATGCTAGCTCTTTGTCTGTATCAGTATATGAAATTTCTAATATTTGCGTATCTGCTCTTGGGCTAACCTTTAAACCACCTTTAACAGCACTTATTTCTTTGTCTATTTTATTTTCATTTAATGATTTTTCAATTAAATCATCAGTCTTTACAACTTCTGCATAAGTAGTTATAAGTTTTTGATACATCTGAACTTCACTGCTATTATATTCTGTATTTTTTGATTCTTCTTTACCTATAAAAAGTTTTACGTTAGCCTCATATTTAGGTTTTATAACAAAAAAAGATATAATTCCTGAAATTAATGTAAATGCTAGAGTAATTGCTATTATAAGCTTGTACCTTTGTTTTAAAGCACTAAATATTTCACTAATATTTATATTTTCTTCATTCATCTTTCTCCCCTAACCCCTTTCTGTTTAAATATTATTCATTAATACAGTTAATAATATATTAATATTTTGTTTATAGTATTAACAATTATATCATATTTTTCCATATTCAAATCCTTTTTATATAAAAATATGATTTTTATATAAATTAATACATTTTATTTAAATTTTATTATATTATTACATTTAAAATTATTATTATGTATAAAAAAACAGTTTTCTGTATTTTAAACAGAGAAATTGTTAAAAATTTATATCTATAATATTAACACATCTTAACATTTTATTTAAATAAAACCTTTCTACATTTTTCAAATCCAGTATATTCCTAATGTTATATGTCTTTTAATTTTATTTAATTTTAAATCAAAATCATTCCATACTTATCCATAAAATCGTTTTAAATAGCTTTATTTATTTTCCTTATTGAAATATTTGCCTTATATTTAATAATAAGTAATTTGATTTGTCGAAAACTTTTTATATAATACGCCCAAGAAAAAATCTATAAAAAAAGAACGTACAATTAATCGACGCTCTTATATTATTGATGTTATCTTTTTCATTTTAATTTTCCATGAATAATCATTCTAGAATCATCTTTTTCATAACTACACGTACTTAAAGTTATTATTCTATCATCACTTTTAATATCCACATCTCTATAAAAAATAGATTTTTTCTCAATATCCTCTATATACTTTAAATACTCATCATCATTTTTAAAATTAGTTCTTAAATCTATCTCCTTAGCATTACTTATATAAGATGAAAAAATCTCATATTCATATCTTTTCCCATCAATAGTTAAAATAATTTTATTGTTTTCTTTCCAGAACTCCTCGTCTTTAAATTTCATAAGATTTTGAAACATGCTTTTATTTTTCATATTATGACCATATATTATTATATTTTTATCTTTATCTATATTATTTTTATAATCCATAAAAATAGCTCCAGAACTACTTTCCTTCTTATTAAAATCATGATTTAAGTAGAAATCATTATCCTTTCCTTGTACTACAGGATAGTCTATATTTGTATTAGGAACTTCTATCCACATCCTATAATCTTCATTTATCTTAATTAACTCTTCACTAAAATTATTACTATTGTTTTTTACTTCTTGAATTTTTTCATATGTATTTTTACTTTCCTTATAATCAACTGCTTTGGTTATAACTTTATATAATGAAAATATTATTGCCAATATAAGCACTACATTTATAATTTTTTTCATAATAACAGCCTCCTTTAAAGTAATGATTCATAAAAATAAGCTCTGAATTTTCAGAGCTTATTTAAAAAGAGTCCTACTCTTACAATTAGCTTTAACTTATTTTTTAAGTTCTAATACATTTTCCTTTTCAGCTTTATCATAAAAATATTTATCATTTACATACTTATTTACAACTTTGATTGTAATATCATTATTTGTATTGTTTATTGTAAATTTATTATCTTTTATCATATCTTTGCCTAATTTATTGCTACCTACATATATACCTTCAAGTTCATAATTCATTGGAACTATTTCTCTTATATCATATTCTCCAATATTTAAGAAATCTTTGGATTTTAGGTTTTCTTCTGATACCTTTGCATTATTATGCTTTAATGTGAAATCTAAAGTTTTTGTTTCTCCACCCCTTAGCTTAACACCATACTCACCTATACTTTCTTTTCCAACTAATGAAATATTAAAGTTATCATCTTTAGGCGCTGTTAGACCTGTATTATTCTTAACTTCTTTTATAACAGTAATTGTTCCATTCTTATAAGGCACATTTACTGTTGGTTTCTCAAAAGTTATTGTATTTTTCTTTCCTTCTGGATCTTTATAATCCATAGTAGCTTTTACATTTGTTGGTATCTTATCGTCACCAATTCCATAATACTCATCTTTAAGCCTAATCTTAAATCTAATTATTCTACCTTCAGTACCAACATTTCCAAGATCCCAAGAAAGTTTATTCCCATTTACTGTTGGTTTTATATTTAGTTCCTCTAATTTTCCATCTTCTAATGGTTTATATACTTTAGCATCAGCTCCATTATTTACGATTTCAAACTCTTTTGTAACTTCATCTGTTATAATTGCATCATTTGCCATTGCTGTTTCTGTTTTTATATTATCTGCAATTTTAGTATATATCTCATCTAAATTTATTTCTTTTCCTTCTATAAAATGAGGTCCTGATTTTTGATTTTGCACTCGTTCCAAGAACTTTCTTGCCTTTTCTTTATCGCTTTCTTTATTTATATTTCTTATAAGCCCTATTGAGTATGCATTAATTCCACTGTATTTTTTAACAACAGTATTGTATGCAGATACAGCACTCTCAACGGCATCTCTACCATTTACAGTTCTATTTGGTAATCCATCAGTAAAGAATAAAACATATTTATTTGCATTTGTTCTTGCCTCAGTTAGCTGTTCACCTGCTTTTAACCATGCAGCTTCAGCATTTGTCGCTCCACCGTCTTCAGTGTCATTTATAGCTTTGTTTATACTTTTTGCATTGCTAGAAAACTCATGAATAACTTTAGCTTTATCTGAAAATTCAATTACTGATATTCTTGAATCCTTTACCCCTGTTTCTGCCTTAAGTATATTACTAGTAAAACTTTTCATAGCAGTTTTAAGCTCATCCATATCATCTTCCATACTACCTGATGTATCCATTATCATTACTATATCTACTGGAATAGTTTGAGTTGTTGGAGTTCCTGAAACTTTTAATTCTATTTCATATTCTCCCTCAACTTCTGTTGGTGTTGCTGTCTTACTATTTTTTATACCATGCTCTACTAGCTCTTTATTAGTTTTATCTTGCTTACTATTATTAGCCTGACTATATGGCTCTGCCATTGCATTTATTAAAAAGCAATTACATAATATGAAGACTAGAGCTATAGCCATCTTTTTGAAGTTAAATTTTCTTTTTTTCTGTTTTCTCATATAGCTACCTCCCTATCCTTTATTACATAATTCATTTAACATAGTCTTTATACCATCATTTAGATTTTTCCAAGTTGCATTATATCCATCAACTGTAGCTTGAACTGCTTCAGTCTTTACATCAACAATTACTTCTTTGCCTTTATATCTTTCTTTTAACTCTGATGGAATATTAAGCTCTACAGAATCTAATATTGCTTCAGTGACTTCTTTCTCAGCCAGTATTTTGTTGTAATAGAAGTATCCATCTTCTCCATCAACCCAAAGTTTTTTTTCATTCTTTGAGAAATTTAGTTTAATGAAATTTGTATCTCCAGCCCATGGATTTCCCTTATCATCTACCCAACGCTTCTGTATGCTAATTCTTATAAGAGCAGGTCCAGTACTATTATTTTGAACTTGGACTAGCTTTTCATGAGTACTTCCATTCCAATCAGTGGGAGGTGTAAAATCTTCATCAATATCCACATCTATATTAGCTACACCAAAGTTATTTGTTACGCTATCACTATCTGTAAACCACCTAGCTATTTCCTTACATTGAGCATATACTTTTGTAATTAATTTACCTGGGAATAGCATTGTGATTCCAATTGCTGCACATATTATTAACTTACTTCTTTTCATTATGCTTTTCTCCCCTTTCTATTAACTACTTTAAATACAATAAAACATGAAATAATAACTATTAAATATCCTAATATTCCATTATCTCCTGTTTTAGGTGGTTTACTTGATGAATCTATATTAGATGAATTATTATTTGATTGATTATTATTAGAAGTGTTTCCTCCTGTATTTTCATCTTCACCTGGAGTTCTTACAGCTGTAAATATCCATTTAACTTCTCCAGATTTATTTTTATATTCATTCCCTGTACTCTTTCCATCAAGTTCTACTTCTGCTACTAGTTCCTTACTTTCCCCTGGATTTATTTTTCCGAGTGAAACATTCTCTTTTATACTTGCCACACCTGTAGCATCACCTTCATGTAAAGTACTGTTATTGTATTCTATCTTCATCTTTAACTTTTCTAGTAAATCATATTCTTCTTTCTCACTTATTCTTTCAGCCCTTATGAATATTTCATAAGAGTCTGTAAATTTATTACTCAATACCAACCTTCTTTTTATTTTATCCCCTGGAACCATACCCTTAAATTCTAAGAAAGGTTCATCGCCAGGAATATATACTATACCATTAGCATTCCCTTCTAATTCAACATTAGGGGGTGCAAGCTCCGTTGCATCCCCTACAGTTCCAGTTATTAAAAGAAGTGATAAAGATAATATTAATATCTTGAAAATATTCTTCATCATTTCACTCCTTTATTTTTTAATATTATTTTCCTAAATTCTTTATAGCATCTGGTGCAGTTGTCCACTGATCATTCACTGCTCCATTTGCAGCTTGTATACCTTCTGCATGAACTATTACATCATATTTTGCATCTTTGTAATCACTGTTAGCTTGAGAACTTAAAGTAACACTATCTAAAAGATATGCTGTATCTCCACCAGCTGTGACAATACCATTATAATAGAAGTATCCATCAGTGCCTTCAATCCATTTATTCGCTTCATTTGATGTAGTTGTATTTTGATATTTTAATTCTATAAAATCAAGACTTAAATTCTTGTCATTTGTTTTTGTCCATACTTTTTCAAACTTAACTCTTATAATTTGATTATAAGTAGCTGTATTTACTACTTTAGCATCTTTATTTACTTCAGTTCCTGGTAAAACCTTACCTGCTAACTCAGTATCGAATACTTCCTCTATTTTTATTCCGTTAGATTGGCTTTCACCATTTCCTTCTGTTGCAAAGCTATTAGTAACTGAAGCCTTATCAGTAAACCACGCAAGTGATCCCCCAACTACACCAACCATTAATCCTACTGCTAAACATAATCCTATAATTTTTTTCTTTCCCATAAAATAAACCCTCCAAAAATTAAATTAATATTTATTTTTAATTGCCTTAGCCCCCTTATAAAACGTGCCAAAACATAAATAAGCTATTATTAAAATGACTATTATTACCTTATATTGATTTATAAAGCTCATAACATTCCCCATATAAGGAATATCAAATATTACTTTTCCAACCAAAAGATTTCCATCAATAAGCATAGGATCTAAGACATCATTAGCATCACCTTTTGTTTGAAATTTAATATTCTTATCCTTTTCTATTACTTCAACGACTCTATGTGTTGTTAGATTGCTTGTACTATTTCCTTTGAAAGTTATAATATCCCCTTCCTTTACCTCATTACTATCTATTTCCTTTACAATAATAAGGCTTCCAGGATTTATTGTTGGACTCATGCTTCCTGTCAAAATGTCATAAAATTTATATCTAAATGATCCAATATTACTTAAAATCGATATAACCATAAAAATAAATACTACTGCTATAACAATATAAGAAATAATATTCTTAATTAATTTTCTTTTACTACTCTCACTCATTTAATCACCATTACTTCTAAACTTTAATCCTATATATTTTTATCATTTGTTAAAACTTGGAACAACATATTTGTATTTAACAGCATATAATTTGTTCTAAACAACAAAAAGCACTAATAAAAATCTAAAATTTTTACTAATGCTTTTATCTATATAAAACTTTATTATATTAATATTATTAAAAAAGCAGCTAACATAGAAATTTCTATGTTAACTGCTAGGTTTCCTTACATTTTACTATTATACATGTAGTAAAAACTTCCTCTTTATCTTTTAAAATAATTTGTCCATTATATTTATCAACACTCTTTTGAACACTATATAATCCTATTCCATGATTCTTTTTATCTTTTTTTAGAGTGATAAATTTACCATTCCTCTTTATAGATACTCTATCTTTTGAGTTTACAATTTTTATAGTTAAGTATCCTTTTACTATATTTGATTTAATATCTATAAATTTTTCTCTACTTTGATCTACAATTCTATTACATGCTTCTATAGCATTATCTAATATGTTTCCATATATAATGCATAAATCTAAATCATCTATATTAATAGCTTCTGGAACTTTAATATCAAATTTTATATTTATACCTTTTTCTTTACATGTAGCTCTTTTACTTAAACATATAGCATCAATTATTTTATTCTTACAAATTAAAACTTCATTCTCTAAATTAATAATATTTTTATTATATTTATCCATATAATTTTTAAGCTTATCATGTTCACCATTTTGAAGAAGAACTGAAATTATATTATTATGATTATTTATATCATGTTTTATCCTAAATATTTCACTATAATATTTTTCAAGTTCTATATAATGATTATATTGATTCTTTATTTGCTTGTTTAGTATATCACTCTTTTCTTTAAATTCTTTTGCCCTCCCCTTAATAATTGAATTTCTTATTGAAAACCAACTAATTAATAAGTTCATAATAGAGCAAAATACAACAAAATATGAAAATCCATTGATATTATCTAATACATAAAGATAGTGAACAAATCCCATATTAATCATATAGAAAAATATCATTATAACTTTTATTCCAAATCCTTTTTCATTTTCCAAGCTCTTCTCTATATATTTACTATTATTAATTATTAAATTAGAAATAATCCTAATGTTTATTACTACTAGAGAAATATATAAAACTATTATTGCCGTTTTTTCTGCTGTTTGTATACTAGTACTAAATTCAGATATACTATTATTTGTTATTATTTCATAATAAGAAAATAATATATTTTGAAAATCTACTATACTAGTTGATATTATTGCAACTAAAAATAATACAACTCCTTTATTCTTTTTAGTAAATATCACGATTATATTTATTGAAATAGTGAACCATATTATATTCTCTATTATATAATTATCTAAATAAAAACATATTAAAGATAATATCATCATTGATGTCATAAAAAAATATATACTACTTTTATTAAAAAAATTTAAATCATCATCTAATCTTTTTATAATAAAAATATTATATACAGCTATAAAAATACTTGCTATTAAAAATAAGATATTTGCCTCTGTCATTTTAAATCTACCTATTCTTATACAGTTTGAAGATAATCAAAGAATGCTTCTTTTAAATTTTCCTTATATTTTCTTCCAACCGGAACTACTTCCCCATTTAACAGCTTCACCTCGTTACTTTTAAATTCTTTTATCTTAGAAATATTTATAACATAACTTCTATGACATCTTTTAAATCCCTTATCATCTAAATCTTTTTCAACATTTTCTAACTTTTCATAATAATCAATTACATTCTCTTTTTTGTGCACATTTATTTTTCTATGATCAACCTCAAAATAATATATATTATTTAATTTTAGTAATACTGTATTTCCACTTTTACTTATTTCATAAAACTTCTTATTATTTTCTTGTATATCTATTGCTCTAAGTAACTCTTTTTCAATTCTTTCAGTTGATGCTGGTTTTATTATATAGTTTACTGCTGATATATCATATCCATCTAATATAAACTCTTTACTGCTACTTAAAATTATAAACTTCACTGAATTATATAAATCTAAAATACGCTTTGCAATATCTATCCCATTTGAATCACCAAGAATAATATCTAAAAATATTACATCAAATTTTGGTATATCTCTTTTATATATATTTAAAAGCTCTTTCCCCGATCTGAATTCTTCTATATTAAATCTTATGTTATTTCTTAAAGATATTTTCTCTAAGATTTGTTTTAGATTTTTACGATCATAATATTGATCATCACATATAGCTATATTAATCATATTACTTTCAATCCTCCAATTACAATTTTTCCCAGATTATAAATTATATATTATTTTTTATTAATTTTCAATATTGGGTAATAAATATTATTTTATGTATTTAATTCTATTTAAAAAATTATTTTATTATGATTATTTATATCATTCTTTATTCTAAATATTCCACTATAAGACTCTTTTAAGTATAATTCTATAATTATTCTTGCTAATATTTTGATTAATGCATAAAAAAGATGATTCCTACACAATGTAGAAATCATCTACTAAATAAATAAATAATAATATTTTTTATTATTTATTTTTCTTAATAACTAATAATGCTCCAACTCCAAGTAATAAGGCTGATAATCCTATATATCCTTTATATCCTGTTGCAGGTATTTTTATTGTTTCATTTTTAGAAGTTTCTTCTTTATCTTTTTCTGATTTTTTCTCTGTATCAGGCTTCTTTTCTGGTTCCGGATTAGGTGTTGGGTCCGGTGTTGGATTTGGTTCTGGATCTGGTGTTGGGTCTGGATTTGGGTTTGGTGTTAGTTCTTTCTCATTTTCTATAGTAATTTTTATATTAAGATTTCCTTCTTCTGTTCCTATTGTAAACTTATGAAAAATTTCATCTAACTTATATCCATCTGGTGCTTCTCTTTCTATGAAGTAATATTCTCCTGCTTCTAAGTTTTCTACTTTTATCTTTCCGTCTTTATCTGTTACATGTTCTGATATGAACTTTTTATTACCATCTAATAAGTGGAATTTTGCCCCTTCAAGCACTTTTTCATTATCGCTACTATCCACCTTAATTAATTCAACACTTCCATATTTCTTTTCTGGTTCTGGTGGTGTCTCTTCTTTTTCATTTTTAATAGTCATCTCTACATAAATATTTTCTCCTTCTGTTCCTATTGTAAACTTATGAGGACTTCCATCTGTTTTATATCCATCTGGAGCTGCTATTTCTTTAAAGTAATAGTCTCCTGGCTTTAAATCTTTTATTTCTATCATTCCATTTTTATCTGTTACATGTTCTGATATAAACTTTTCATTAGAATCTAATAGTTCGAATTTTGCTCCTTCAAGTACTTTTTTATCGTCACTACTATCTACTTTCTTTAATTTAACACTTCCAAGTGGATCTTCTACTTCATCAGTTGGTGGAATTATTTCATCTGGATTAAAGACATTATTATGACATTCAAATCCACCTTCTTGATTTAATGTCTTTGCTAATAAATGACCATTAACATTTCCTGAATGAGTGTTAATTACAGCGTTAGGAGCAATAACACTTCCAACAACTTGCTCTGAAATTTTTATTTCAGTTGCATTTGGGAAATACCATATTATTTTTGAACACCAATATTTATAATCCTTTTCGTGCCAGTTCATAGGAGTTCCATTATTAAGCATTGGTTGTCCATTAGGGAATTCAAAGTTACTTCCATAATTAACGAATACTATAGCTTTTTTGCCATTTGAAGTTACTAAATTATTAACTTCCATTGATTCAAATTTAGCTTCATTTAATGTAATTACTTGAGTTTCATTTCCTTGTATTCTGTCTTCAACCATATTTATAAAATTATTTTTTATCCCCTCTAGATGTTCCTTAATTACTCCTTTATCCTTAATAGTTACTTTATCATGCATCCAACTTGGAAGTTTTTCTTTATTTTTTTCTGAAGATAATACTATATCTCCATTTACATTACTTGGTGTATTATTTACTATGTCTCCTCCTACAACAAGTGTTGGACCATTCTTATCAGCTGGCTCTCCAACGACTGGCGTACCAAAATCATGGTATCCTGTTATGTTAAGATTCCCCCCAATTATTGCATTCCCTTCACAGTCAGCATCTTTTGCATTGTAATCTTCTAATATTATTGCATTGTAATGATAATCTCCACCGAGCCCATCATCCTTACTTTCTCCACTCGCCTTAATTATAGGTGTTAATGCAAATGTTGCTAAAAGTAAAGATGCAGTAAGTTTAATTAAATTTCTTGATCTCATATTATTCTATCCCCCTTAAACTCTTATAGAACAATATATTCAGTAGGAGACAAAATTATTATAAAAATTCAAATTTATTTTTTATTATGTAAAGTAACAGTTTTAATTTTTTTGTATACAATTAAACTTTTATATGGTGTATTTTGTAATATTGTGCTATATAATATTAACTTAAAATAAAAAAACTATTTTCAAAATTGTTTAATAACAACTTTGAAAATAGTTTTTATTACTTATCTAAACTTCTAATAATATAAAATAGCAATTTATTATTTTATATTATTAAAGATAATTTTCTACTGCTATCTCATCACATTCATCTAATATATCTTCTAAATCTGGATAATCTTCTAAATTTATTGTTTTCTCAGTAAGTTTAAATTTACTTATAAGACTATCTTTTTCACATTGTATAATATCACTGTTCTTTATGATATATACAACATCTTCTGTTTTAAAAACTCTTGGCATTCCAACAGAATATCCACTTGCAAAATTCATTTCATTTTTTGACATATCATCATATTCTATTTCATAATCATCACAATATTCTTCTATTGTTTTTTTATTAAATTCTTGAATCATTAATACCACATCATTTAAATTATCTAATTGAATAATATCTTCATTTGGCATTAAAACAATATATCCTTCTTTCATTTTAAAACCCTCCCAAAATAACACATAGTATCAATTCTATTTTTACTATATATTTTTAAAATCCTCTTTAGACATATTGTATACCTTCTAACATTGATTTTGGGGAACTTTCTATGTACTTTTTGTAAAATTCATATTATATAAATGTATAGTAAAAAATAAGAGAAGGATAATTTAATATTATCCTTCTCTTTATTAAAATTTATTTAGTAAAATAATCTGCTATATGATTTAATATTCTTTCACAAGCTTTTCCGTCTCCATATGGATTAGTAGCTTTAGCCATTTTATCATATGATTCTTTATTTGTTAAAAGCTCTTTTGCTTCATTATAAATATTTTCTGTTTCTATTCCTGAAAGCTTAATAGTTCCAGCTTCAACTGCTTCTGGTCTTTCAGTTTCTGTTCTAAGAACCATAACAGGTTTACCTAAAGTTGGAGCTTCTTCTTGAATTCCACCTGAATCTGTCATTATAAGCTTAACTCTTTCCATAAGATTTGCAAATTCAACATACTCAAGAGGTTCTATAAGATGAACTCTTCCTTTATATTCGTCAAAATATCTATGTGCAAGTTCTCTTATTGATGGGTTCTTATGCATTGGGAATATAACTTCAATACTTTCATCTTCTCTAACTAACTTAATCATAGCCTTAAAGATATTTTCCATTGGCTCTCCCCAATTTTCTCTTCTATGAGTTGTAAGTAATATAACATTTTTGTTTTTGTAATCTATGTCATTTAAAACTTCTTGCTCAAATTTTAAATCTTTATCAATTACACTTAAAAGTGCATCTATTACTGTATTTCCTGTTATAAATATACTTTTTGGATCTACGCCTTCTCTTAAAAGATTCTTTTCATTTGTTGTTGTTGGTGCAAAGTGAAGAGTTGTTATTGCACCTGTTAATTTTCTATTTGCTTCTTCTGGAAATGGTGAATATATATCATATGTTCTAAGTCCAGCTTCAACGTGACCAACTGGAACTTTATTATAAAATGCTGCAAGTGCTCCATTTAATGTAGTTGAAGTATCTCCATGAACTAATACTATATCCGGATTGCATTCCTTTATTACAGAATCTACTCCTCTTAATACTTTATTTGATATATCTATTATAGTTTGTCCGTGAGCCATTATATCTAAATCATATTGTGGATTAACATCAAACACTTCAAGAACTGCATCTAGCATTTCTCTATGTTGTGCTGTATCACACACTAGTGATTCAAATCTTTCATCCTTATCTAATGCCTTAACTAAAGGGCACATTTTTATTCCTTCTGGTCTAGTTCCAAAAATTGATAATACTTTTATTGGCCTCATAATTATCTACCATCCTTTTGCCTTATTTACAAAAAGATACTTAACTTAAAATATCTTTGTAACTTAATCTTAACTCATCTATACTAGTAGGCTTTTGAATATAATAGCCTTGACCATAATCTACTCCTAAGTCTCTTAATAAATTAAATTCTTCCTTAGTTTCTATACCTTCGGCTACTATTTTAACTCCTAGTTTTTTCAATGTTTTTATTGTATTAGTTGTTAGTGTTCTTCTATACTCATCTTTATCAATATTACATATAAGTTCTCTATCTAATTTTACAATATCTGGTTTAAGTTTTAAAATTAAACCTTCATTTGCATAACCTGCTCCAAAATCATCTATCGCAATAAGTATATCATTTTTTCTATATAGATTAATAATTTCATCAACTTCTTCTGAAAAACCATATGTTGATCTTTCTGAGAACTCAATTACTACATTATTATAATTTTCATCTTCATCAGCATAAATATTACGATCTTGAAGTTCTTTATTTATTTGATTGGAATACTCATCTCTCCCCTTAATTCTATCCTCATTAAAAGTTTCATTAATAAAAATTTTGACACCTTTAGATAAGGAAGAAGTTACATAATCACAATATATATTAACACCAAATTTCATAGATACATAATCTTCTAAATTTTTTATTTTAGCAACATTAAAGAAATCTATTACATTTCTAAAGCTTCTATCTTGAATTCTAGTTAAGCCTTCAACTCCATAAAGTGACATGTCGCTTAATGATACTATAGGTTGAAATACACTATAATATTTCTTTTCTTCTATTACTTTTAAAACTCTATTTAGCTTTTTATTAACTTTTCTATACTTTTCATATTCACTTTTATTAAAATGATTTATATTAGTTTCAAAGCCACTTCTAAGTTTTCTGCCTTCTTTCATAGCAAACTCAGCATAATTATAAAGTTCTTCTTCAGAAGCTACGTCAAAATTTAATATTGAAGTACCTATATTACAGCTAATATTAATATCATGATTATTCACTTTTTCTGTAAAAGTAAGCTTTTCTTTTACATCATTAAAAAATGAATCCATTCCTTTTCTTTTATTAAATCCATGTTTATAAAGTCCAAAATTTGACCCACTAAATTTAAAAGCTACTGTTTTATCATCAACATACCCCATAAGTTTAGCCGATATAATTTTTATTAAGTAGTCCGTAAAGTCATCGCCATATAAATTTTTATTAATTTCAAAATCATTAATTTCTATAAATAATAACACACCATAAGCAACTCTATAATCATCTATAAGTTTTCTAACTTCTTTTTTATAATTAAGTTTATTAACAAGACCTGTTTCACTATCAATTCCTTCTTCATGTACATAAGAAATATTTCCAACTCTATCTCTTGTTACATCACAAAGAATAAGATCTAATTTGCTACTATTTATAATATGAGAGTATGCTCTTATAAATCTATCTTCATCATCTTTTTTTACTGAATATTCAAATTCAAAATATCCTTTTTCAGAAGATGTTCCTATAATTCTTTCAAGCTCTTCTTTACTTAAAGAAATAGCATTTAAGAAATTATATAAATTGGCTATTCCATTTGAATTATTATATAGTAATTCAAAATTCTTTTTTGAAGTTACCTTGCCTGATTTAAGATTTATTGTTAAAAAATCTATATTTTCATTTTTTGATACTACTGTCTCTAATTCACTTTTAACGATTTTATATTTCTCATTTGTCCTTTTATTCATTAAGGAAATAAAACCCCAAATAAGAGCTAAAATGAGCAAAGATAGGATAACAATTATATAATTGTCATCACTACTTTGTTTTATCATTTTAACTAAATTAAGCATGTAAATTCCCATATACTCTACCCCTCTTACCCATTGAGTTTAATTTTCTTTAATTTAAGAAATATTATTCCTCTGATTTACCAACATCAGATAATACTATTCCCTTGTTATGTTCTAATGCCCAACTTATACCCCATGTATTTTGGAAGATAAGAAGATTTCTGTCCTTTAAGTCTTTAACTTTCTTAGTATCTGATGTAAGGTTTAGTTTATCAACATCTATATCTCCATCATTTTCTATCCATCTTACAAATCTATATGGAAGTCTTTCCATTTTTATATCAACGTTATATTCATTTTTTAATCTATATTCTAAAACTTCAAATTGAAGTACACCAACTACTCCAACTATTATTTCTTCCATTCCTATATGAAGTTCTTTAAATACTTGAATTGCTCCTTCTTGAGCTATTTGAGTTACACCTTTAATAAATTGTTTTCTCTTCATTGTATCAACTGGTCTAACTCTTGCATAATGTTCTGGTGCGAAAGCTGGTATTCCTTCAAATTTAAATTTCTTTGAAGGTGTACAAATAGTATCTCCAATTGAGAACACTCCTGGATCAAATACACCAATTATATCTCCAGCATATGCTTCTTCAACTATTTCTCTATCTTGTGCCATAAATTGTTGTGGCTGTGATAATTTTATTTTCTTCCCTTGTTGCATGTGGTAATAATCTTTTCCAGCTTCGAATTTCCCTGAACATATTCTCATAAATGCAATTCTATCTCTATGAGCTTTGTTCATATTAGCTTGAATCTTAAATACGAAAGCTGAGAAATTTTCATCAAATGGATCAATTGCTCCAATATTTGATTTTCTTCCAAGAGGTGATGTAGTCATTTCTAAGAAATGTTCTAAGAATGGTTCAACCCCAAAGTTTGTAAGAGCAGATCCAAAGAATACTGGAGTTAATTCTCCATTTCTAACTTTCTCTACATCGAATTCATCTCCTGCAATATCTAAAAGCTCTATGTCTTCCATAAGCTTTTCATGTAATGCTTCACCTAAAAGTTCTTTGAATTTAGGATCATCAACATCTCCATCTATTGCTTGAGCTTCCTTTTGACCATGTTCTCCACCTGTGAAAGCAATGATTCTTTTATTATCTCTTTCATATACCCCTTTAAATTCTTTACCTGATCCTATTGGCCAGTTCATAGGGTATGTTTTTATTCCAAGTTCATTTTCAATATCCTCTAATAGTTGGAATGGATCTTGAGCTTCTCTATCCATCTTGTTTATGAAAGTGAATATTGGCATTTCTCTAAGTGCACATACGTGGAATAATTTTTTTGTTTGTGCTTCTACCCCTTTAGCTGCGTCAACAACCATTACTGCTGAATCTGCTGCCATAAGTGTTCTGTATGTATCTTCTGAGAAATCTTGGTGACCTGGTGTATCTAGTATGTTTATACAATGTCCACCATAGTTAAATTGCATAACTGATGATGTAACAGATATACCTCTTTGTTTTTCTATTTCCATCCAGTCTGATACTGCATGTTTTGATGCTTTTCTTGCTTTAACTGAACCTGCAAGTCTAATTGCTCCTCCATATAATAAGAACTTTTCTGTTAATGTAGTTTTACCTGCATCTGGGTGAGAAATTATCGCAAAGGTTCTTCTTTTTTCTATTTCATTTCTTAAATCAGCCAAGGTACTTCCTCCTTAAATTTATGTTAATCTAGTTTCTTACATTATTTTAGTATAATCCACTCTCAATTATAACATAATTATTAATTATATGTACCATCTAATAATAAAAAAACCTTTAAGTAAAGATTTATAAAATTCTTTATCCTTAAAGGTTTTTTTAATTTATTTGGCAAGATTATATAAAGCGTTTGTGTATATTCTTAAATTAGTAATTAAATCTTCAATATACATATATTCATCACTATTATGTGCAATTCCTTTTTGTCCTGGGAAAGATGGTCCAAAGGCAACTATATTAGGAAATACTTTTGCATAAGTTCCACCTGTTGTAGTAACTGGTGTTCCATCAAGACCTGTTACATCTTCATAAGCTTCTTTAAGCTTTTTAAGTAAATCACTATCTTTATCAAAACATACAGAATCCATTCTTCTATTTTCTGATAAAGTATACCCTTCTTTAATAATACTTCTTATTATTGAAATCATATCTTCATACTTATAACTAATTGGATATCTAAATACAACTGATATTCCTATCTTTCCATTATCCATTTTAATTTCGTATGGATTTATCACTAAATCTCCTGATATTTCATCTGAGCAATTTATATTAAGTTTACTTAAAGAATAATTTTCATAAAAGCTTTTATATATAAATTTGATAAAATCTAAAATTTCTTTATCATTTATAAAATCATTTGCTTCTAATATATCTTTACATAACTTCGTAACTGCATTTATTCCACTTTCTGGAGCATTTCCAGGTGCTTGTTTACCTTTTGCACTTATTGTTTTAGTTTCATCATATTTATTTACATTATTATAAAATTCAATCTCAGCAAAATCAGGTACAATATTATTTTTAAAGTTTCCTTTTATACTTTTTATATTAATATTTTCTATTTTTTTACTCCATATAGTTAAATCAAGAATCCCTCTTTCACCATATACAGCTGGATATTTACAATCTGGTGTAAATCCCATAATAGGTGGTTTTTCTTCTTTTAAATAATATGGAATATCACAGAAACCTGTTTCTTCATTTGTACCAAATATAACTCTAATCTTTTTTGATATTGGAAGATTTAAATCCTTTATTATTTTCATTCCATAAAGAACTGCCATTATAGGACCTTTATTATCTAATACTCCCCTTCCATATATTTTTTCGTTATCTATTGATACATCAAAAGGGTTATAATTCCATCCGTCACCTTCTGGAACAATATCAACATGTCCAATTATACCTATATAGTCATCTGATTCTCCGTATTCTGCATAACCTATAGCATTTTCTATGTTTTTTGTTTTAAATCCTAATTCTTCAGATATTCTAAGTGCTTCTTTTAGTGCTTCCTTAGGTCCAATTCCAAAAGGTGCATTATCTAATTTTTTTCCTTCAACACTATTTATTTTAACTAGTCTTCTTATACTTTTAATTAACTCTTCTTTATATTCATCCGCTTTCTTATTAAACTCATAGCTTAAATTAACTTTATCTAAATCATTCATTATAAAATCATCTTCTTTCATATAAATATATCTTATAATTAATCAAAAGTTACTGGTGATTTTATTCTTTTAAGATATGCTTCAAGCCATTCTTCAGATGCTTTTTCGTAAGTCGTCTTCCCATCTTTCATTTCATTACAAACATATACTGTTGGCTCTTCATCTTCTGATACTACTGAGAATGAAAAACCTACTATATTAGTTGCAACTCCCCATTCACCTTTATTATTAAGGGCTACTAATGAAAGATCTCCTGACTTTCCTCTTCTTTTTACAAGCTTATCGTTTAATTCTTGAACTGCCTTATCACATGCTTCTTGAGGATGCATTCCCTCTTTCATAAGTCTAACTATTTCATATGAAATACAACCTTTCATTAAATCTTCTCCAAGACCTGTTGCTGATGCACCTCCAACTTCACTATCACAATAGAATCCTGAACCAGATATAGGTGAATCTCCAACTCTTCCTTTTCTCTTCATAAATAAACCACTAGTTGAAGTTCCAGCTACCATTTTCCCTTCCTTATCAACAGCTATCATTCCAACTGTATCGTGACCATCATATGGGCTTAACCCCTTCTCTATAGTCTCTTTTCTTCTTTTAGCATAGTATTTCTTAGCTCTATCAGTTAACATATTAACTCTTTCAAAACCTTCTTTATGAGCATACTCTTCAGCACCAGTTCCAACTAAAAAACAGTTAAATCTTTCTTCACTTAACTTTCTTGCGATACTTATTGGGTTTTTAAAATCTTTTATTCCACCAATTGCACCAATTGATAAAGTATCTCCATCCATATATGCAGCATCTAATTCAACTTCACAATTTTCATTTGGTAATCCACCAAATCCTACTGATTTGTAATAAGGAAAATCTTCCACCATTTTTACAGCTTTCTCTATTGCATCTCCGGCAAACCCACCATTTTTAAGATCTTCTGCAGCCTCTGTTATTCCTTCAATTGCCATTCTCCAAGTTGCTATCATAGCCCATTTCATAATAAAATCATTCCCTTCTTTTATAAACATACTATTTTTTTAAATTCTTCTATATCTTCTTTTTTGCCTAATTTTATTGCCATGTTACAAATATTTTTAATAGCTTCATAAAGCCCATCTTCTCCTTTGTTAGGAGTTCTTACAATAATAACTTCTTCCTTGTAATCATTCACTGCTAAATTATCAGATGACATTACAGCAAATGATGGTATATTAAGTTTTTCATTAATTTCTTTTGCAATACTACTTGCCATATAGCCAAAACTTTCATAGTGAAATGCTGGGCCACATATTACAACATCAGGCTTTAACTTTTTTATCATCGATATAAACTTTTTATTCGATGCACTTATATTATTTTTGTAATATATATCCCCACAATATAATGTGGCTATTATTTCTCCGCCAATACTTTCTAGGAAACTCTTCATCATCTTTCCTGGACCTAATACATCCCTTTCCCCACATGGTGGCGAATCAAAACTTTCATTTCCTAAACCAGCTTGTACATGATTTAATACTAATAATATCTTGATCATATTTTTCTCCAAAATCTATACTAGTTTTATAAATATATTTAGCAATTAGTGTGCCAATCACTCTTAAATTTAACTATGCTACTATTTTAGCCATTTATATTTTTTCTCTTTGTTCTACTTCTTGATTTTGTAAAAAGTGTGCTTTAAAATAATACATAATAATATATATTTTTACTTTATTTACACACTAAATAGTGCTTTAAAACACTATTTTATACAACACTAAATTAAAGTATATACATTAAGGGGTTTGAGATGAAAAAATTAAAGAGAATTGACTTAGTTTATGAAACAGTCGAGAGATTAGACAAAGGTAATGGTGTTACTACTACTGATATTTGCAATGCTTTAAATATAGAGCGTTCAAATATAAGCAAAAACTTAAATAACTTAGTTAAAGAAGGTCGCCTTTATAAAAATACTGCAAGACCCGTTAAATACTATTTAAAAGATACAAATGATATTGATTTTACTATCCGCTGTCCACTAGATACTCTTTCTTATTTATATCCTTCACTAACTGAAGCTACAAAACTAGCTAAAACATCTATTCTTTATCCGCCAAATGGTATGAACTCTTTAATTATTGGAGAGACAGGTTCAGGAAAGTCAATGCTAGCAAAGCTTATGCATGATTATGCTGTTTCTTTCTTTAAAGATAAAGACATGCCTTTTATACATTTTAATTGCTCTGACTATTCAAATAATGTTCAACTTCTAAGCTCTCATCTATTTGGAGTAAAAAAGGGAACATTTACAGGAGCAACAGAAGACAGGGTTGGTCTTATTGAAAAGGCTGATGGCGGTATTCTATTTTTAGATGAAATACATAACCTTCCTAGTGAAGGGCAAGAAATGCTATTTTTATTTATGGATACTGGATATTTTAGAAGATTTGGGGAAGTATCTAAAAAAATAAAAGCTTCTGTTAGAATCATATGTGCAACTAACGAAGATATAAATCAAACACTACTTAGTACCTTTTTAAGAAGAATTTCAATAAAAATTAAAATACCGAGTTTAAATGAACGAACTATTGAAGAAAGACTAACGTTAATTGAAACATTCTTAAAGAATGAAAGTGAAAATTTAAATAAACCTATATATATTTCTTATAATGCAATGCTATGTTTCTTATCATATGATTGTCCATTTAATATTGGACAACTAAAAAATGATATAAAACTTGCTGTTGCAAATGCTTATACTGAATACTTTATAAATAATAAAAAACATATAAAAATAAACAGTCCAGATCTTTCAAAAGATATTACACATAAATTATCAACACCTCTCATAGAAGAAAGATTTGTGCTAGACAAATTAGAAACTACAAATAGATATTTTATATATAATAAAGATACTAAAATAACAAGTTATAGTTTTCAAAATAAAAAGCATTCTATGGTTGCTTCTTATAAAACTTTAATAAATAAATTAGATGTTTTATCATCTAATAAGGCAGTAAAAAATTCTGATTTTAATAATTTGATTGAAGAATACTTCAAAAATATAGAATTACAATCTGATAATTATAGGCATAATTTTTCTTATGCAACTTTTGATGAGATAAATAATAAATTATTTGCTTTTGATAATAATATAGAAAAGTTTTTCAAACTTAAAATGTATGAAAACTTATTTAATATACACTTAGATTTAATTTATGATAGACTTAGTCTCATAAATTTAGATACTAAAAATATTGAAACAAAGCTTAAGTCACTATTTCCTGAAAGCTACAAACTTGCTCTTAGTTATTTAGATATAATAGAAGAAACTCTTAATCTATATCTACCATCTTCTGAATTTATCTTTATAATATTACTGTGTTTATATATAAATAACTTATACTAAAAAAGAGAATAATCTCGTAATAAGATTATTAAAAAAGGTCGGAATTTATCCGACCTTTTTAAATTAAAATTCATTTTATATTATGCTTTATGATTCATCATAATATTTTTTACTTGTTCAACACTTTCTGGCTTTATTAGTTCTAACATTCTTGGAATAAACTCAGCCATATATTCTGCATTAAATGTTCCACTATCTTGTTTTGCAAAACTTTCATTTAATAACTCTTTTGCTTTATCTTGATTTTTTTCTTCTACATTTTGCATTATAAAACTTAAAAATTTTTCTTGTCCTTGATTCATTTTTCAATCTCCTTTTATCTAGTCTATTTTTATAAGTATAATAATAACCTTTAAAAACATCAATATTAATAAACAGAGATTTTTAAATTATTATAATAAATTTTAATTTAACAAGAAATAAACTTTCTAATTAGAATTTAAACTTCCTTTATTATTAAAACTACCTAGTTCAATTCTTTATATCATTTAAAGTTTCTAAGTTAACTCTTTTGCAAAACTCTGCAATAGCTTTTACTGTTTGAACATAATCTTTTCTATGAATTAAAAGACTATGAGAGTGCATATATCTAGTTGGAATTGATAATGTCATACTAACTACTCCATCTAATGACTTATGAATATTTCCAGCATCTGTTCCACCAACTACCATAAAATCATAATTTATATCAAGTTCCTTCTCCTTGCAGATATCTTCCATATGTTTTAGTAAGTTTTTATTAGCTATAGTTGAAGCATCTAAAATGCTAAGTATAACACCACAACCAAGTTTTAAATCTCCTTTTTCCATTGGTGTATCTTTCGCTGTTGTTACATCTAGTGCAAATGCTATATCAGGTTTAACTACATGAGTTGCTGTTCTTGCACCTCTTATCCCTACTTCTTCTTGAACTGTTCCTACAGCATATATATTTGCATCATGTTCTATGTTACTAAGTTCTTTTAATACATCAATTGCTACGGCTACACCTATTCTATCGTCAAAAGCTTTTCCAAGTAAGTAATTTGGATTATTCATAACTTCAAATTTAGTATCAGGTGTTATCATATCACCTATCTTTATTCCTAATTCTTCTACTTCTTCTTTAGAAGAAACTCCTAAGTCTATAAATAAATCAATAGGATTTATAACTTTATCTTTTTCTTCTTTAGGCATTCCATGTGGTGCCTTGCTACCAACTATCCCTTTTATTTTTTCTCCATTTTTTGTTGTAATAATCATTCCTTGAGATGGTAATACATGTCCCCACCATCCCCCAACAGGTAATATTTTTATAAATCCATTTTTATCTATTCCTCTTACTACAAAACCTACTTCATCCATATGTCCTGCTATCATTATTTTAGGTCCATTTTCAGCTCCTTTTTTAAGTCCAATAATTGACCCTAAATTATCATATATAATTTCATCTGAATATTTTTCAAAATACTTTTTAGTTACTCTGCTAACTTCTTTTTCACAACCTGATATTCCATTAGCTTCGCTTAATTCTTTTAGCATATTTAAATCGACATCACCATATGCTTTACTTTTATCTATACTCATAGCATGTCCTCCAATATATTTTTATCTATTTTCTCTCTTAAAATACTCTATCTTTTCTCCATTTAAACCTTTTATAACAGCGATAGTAGCTTTCTTTGCACTTATATAATCATCTACATCTATTATTTCACTGTTTGATTTTAAATTTCTTGCACAAATACAAGCTTTTAATGTAGGACATCCTATTTGAAGTTTGTGAATCCACCCTCCATCACTATCATCCATTGAGTAGTAATATTGATGTTTTATATCGTTTATTTCACAAACATCAACTAAATAATTTAATAATGCTCTATTTGGCATCATTGATTTATCATAATAACTTATAAGTACTCCATCACCTAGCTTTCCAACTGCATCTTCATTACCTTTTAAATCATCAGCTTTTAAACAATCTAAAACTATTGAAACATCTGGCTTTATTAAGTTAGTTGCTGTTATACATCCTCTAAGTCCAACTTCATTTTGAACTGTACATCCAACATATAAATCTACATCTAATTCAATATCTTTTAAGCTTTCAAGTATCTCAATGCCAAGTACACATCCATATCTATCATCAAAAGCCTTTGAAACAATTCTTTTACCAGTAGGTAAAACTTCAAATTCTCCATCTATAACTAGAGAATTACCTAATATAACTCCAAGTTCTAATACTTCTTTTTTATTACTAGCGCCAATATCAACTAATATGTTATCTTTGTTTTTTGTATCTCCAGTTACAATAACTCCTCTAACTTCTCCACTGTTAGTAGTTATTCTAACTCTTTTTGAAGTAATATCTTTTTCAATTCTATCTCCAAGTGGAAGTACTTTTAATAATCCATTGTCTTTTATTTCATTTATTATAAAACCTATTTCATCCATATGCGCACAAATCATAACTTTCTTGGCATTTTCTTTTTTAGATCTTTTTACTGCAAATACAGATCCTAAATTATCAAATACTATTTCATCAGTATATTTTTTATAATATTGTTGCAGAACAGTTGATATATTTTTTTCACTTCCTGATATACCAACAACTTGTGTAATTTCTTTCATTAAATCTATTGTATTATTACTTAATTTCATATAAATTCACTCACCTTTTATTTATAATTTACTGTTTAAAAAGGTAGTCTAAGAATATATTCTTAGACTACCTTTGTTAATTGATTTAATAACAAATCTTTTCTATATATTCTTTTATATCTTCTTTGTCTGCCTTTTTCTTAGCTAATACACATATATTTCTTAATGATTCGCTTAGTCCAATTCCACCTTTTTTAGGCATCTTTACTATATTTACTAAGTCTTTATAAGCTAATATAGTATCTTCATTTTCTTTAGACATTGCTGCTAATGCTGGTATTTCAGTATTCTTTTCAATTTCGTTTGCTAATACTGCACACATTCTAGCATATCCTGCATAGTTATATGCCGGTCCACATATAACTACATCTGGATTCATCTTTTTAACCATAGCAACCATCTTCTGTTTAACTAATTCCTCATTTTTATTAAAAAACCCATCCCCACAATATAAACACGCTATAACCTGTCCATTTAATTCTTTTAAATCTTTTTCTAACATATTTGCAGAACCTATTGCCATTCCTTTACCACCTAAAGGTAGATCAGGGTTTTCCTTTCCTCCTTGTCCTGCTTGAACTTGGTCAAATATCATTAAAACTTTCATAAAAAGACCTCCTACAGATCATCAAATGATAGATCATCGAATGAAATATCATCAACGGATTGTTCATTTGCTGATTTTTCTTCATCTTTTAAGTATTGTTTATCTAACATCTTTATAAATGGATAGTAAATTATACATCCAAGTAGTAATAATCCTATTTGCCAAACTCCTGCCATAACGCTACCTGTTGATAAATATCCTGAGAATCCTATTGGAGTTGTCCATGGAAGTGATACTCCTGTAGTATATGGAATTATGCCCATATTTGTTGCAATAGTTGATAATACTAAATTAACAACTGGAACTCCAACAAATGGAACTATTAAAACTGGGTTTAATACTATTGGTAAACCAAATATAATTGGTTCATTAATTCCGAAGAATCCTGGAACTATTGATAATCTTCCTAACTGTTTAATTCTTTGTGATTTACAGAATAAAACCATTACTATAACTAGTGAAAGAGTACTTCCCCCTCCACCAAAACCTGTGAAGAAGTTTGAGAATGGATCTGTAAATATATTTGGTAGAGGCAATCCAGCTTGGAATGCTTCTAAGTTTTCTATTGTTAGTATTTTTGTTATTGGTGCAAATACTGTATTTGCTACAGCTGGTCCATTTATACCGAAGAACCAGAATACTGTACATGCTAAGCTGTATATAATTTGAGCAAATAATGTATTTCCTGCACCTTGCAGAGGAGTTTGTAAAACTTTATATATAAAGTTATGTGCAGTTTCAAATGAAGTAAATTCAAATCCTATTCTTACTAAGAAGAAAAGTGTAATAACTATAGCACTTGGTATTAAAGCAGCAAATGAATCTGCAACTGCTGGAGGAACTCCATCAGGCATCTTTATTGTCCATCCCTTTTTGTATACCCAGTTAAATACTCTAACTGATACTAATGATATTATAAGTGCTAAGAAAATTCCGTTTGATCCTATATATTCAAATGCTAAACCACTAACAGTTTCAGGTCCATTAACACCTTCAAATGGTATTCTAGTTGGCATTAATATAAAGAATGATACTAAAGCTACTCCAGCTCCTTGTATTGCATCACCCTTTAATTCTCTAGCATATGCATATCCAGTTCCAACACATGTTAGTAAAGCTATCATATTGAATGTTGCTCTTGAAACATTTGTAAACCATGACGCCCAATTTGGTCCTAGTATATTGTTCCAAAACTCTTCCCATCCTGGTATTGGGAAATTAGCTATAAGTAAAAATATTGATCCAACAATTAATAATGGAGTAGTTATTAAGAAACCATCACGAATTGCAACTAAAATTTTATTTCTCCCTAGTTTATCTGCTACAGGCATTAAAACCTTTTCTAACGTCGCAAACATTTTGCCCACCTCTTCCTATTTTTTATTATTTTTAATAAGCATAATTGCATGTTTTAAAACTTTTTCTCCGTTCATCATTCCATAATCTTCTGTATTGATTACTGCTATTGGAGTATTTAAATCTTTGAATTTTACCATAGTTTCATTGTATAAATACTTAACTTGTGGTCCTAAAAGAATACAATCTGGATGCTCTTCCATAACTACACTTTCTATAGTTCCATGAGGAAACGCTTTCACTTCAATTGGTAACTTGTGAGCATCTGCTACTTTTTGCATCTTACTAGCTAAAAGACTAGTAGACATTCCTTGACTACAAAATAAATAAATCTTCTTCATAATTCCTTCACCCTTCACTTTCAATCTAATTTTTATATTTTAAATTGTTTATATTTTTTAAAACAAATTTAAGCATTTTTTATTTCGATAACTTTTGTTTTAGAAATGATATCATGTATCATTCTATTTTCTTTAGTTACAAAAATTAAAATTATAGATATAAATGTTATAATTGATGCTAAAATTGATAGTACTTTATAAGTATTTATATTAGATACTATTGTTAGCATTTGTCTTAAGTACTCACTACTACATATAATTCCACCTTCAACTAACATAACGCCTATTATTTCACGCTTAAATAAATCTTTAAACTTAACTTCACCATTATTTAAATTTGTTATTTTAATTCCTAAAAGTCTCTTCCCTAAGGTTTGTCCATTCCTCCATAAAGTAGGTAGTAATAAATAATACGCTGAAGCTACTAGTATAGCTAATGTTCCAGCCACTAATGCATAATTTGTTGACATAGATTCAAGTGATCTTGCAATATTACTATCTCCACTTTCTAAATTATATATAAGAAGTACAGGTATTCCTGCTAATACAGAGGCTAAATACCAATCTATAAATGTGGCCATAACCCTTCTTAAATATAAAGATTTATTTTCCACTTTACCTTTACCAATCTTCATATATTCATCCCCTTTTTTTCTAATACAGTTTGATTTTAATATTTATTAGAAATTAAATTTTGTTTACTAATATAATCTTTAGCAAAAGTTATGCCAACCACAGTAAATTTAATCTATTCTACTTGTCGCCTTTATTTTTAAAACTATCTGTATTTAAATTTATTTTTGTGTTAAGTATTAAACATTATTTATACACAAACTTAATTGTATATTTAGTTTTTTGCACACTATTATTCCTTAATGTAACAAAAAACACATTAATTAAAACTTCTTTATACATTAATTTTTATATTTTTGTTTATATATTTAAAATTACTATTAAACATTGTTTTATAAAAAAAGAAGGATTAAATTATATTAATCCTTCTTAGCCTTTATCTAACTAAGCTTCTATTTTAACCATTTTATTTATATTAAGAGTTTTTCTAATACCTTCTTCACTCATTCCAAGTTCTTCTTTAATTACATCTTTAATATTCATATTATTTTTTAAAGCTTTCTTTGCTATATAAGCTGCTTTCTCATAACCAAGACTAGGTGCAAAAGCTGTTACTATTCCTATGCTCTTTTCAACAAGCTCTCTACATCTTTCTTCATTTGCCTCTATTCCTTTTATACAATTTTCTGTTACTGTATGAACTCCATTTGTTAATATTCTAATTGATTGGAACACATTTAATAATATAATTGGATAAAAAGCATTTAGCTCTAATTGTCCTGAACTTGCTGCAAGCGTAACTGTTGTATCATTCCCTATAATTTGGAATGATATTTGTTTAAGTAATTCTGGCATTACAGGATTAACTTTACCTGGCATAATTGAAGATCCATTTTGTTTCGCTGGAAGATTAATTTCTGAGAATCCTGTTCTTGGACCTGATGACATAAGAATTAAGTCTCCAGCTATTTTACTTAAATTAACTGCACATGTTTTAAGATCTGATGAAAGTGCTGCTATTATATCAGCATTTTGAGTTGAATCGATTAAATCCTCTGCTTGAACTATAGGAAGATCAGTAAGTTCTCTTAGATTACTTACTACTTTTTTTATATATTTAGATTTTGCATTTATACCTGTTCCAACTGCTGTTCCTCCAAGATTTACAACTAAAAGCTCATTACTTCTTTTTTCTAATCTATTTATATCTCTTCTTATAGCTCTTCCGTATGCTATAAATTCTGAACCTAAGCTTATAGGAACTGCATCTTGCATTTCAGTTCTTCCCATTTTAATTACATTTTCAAATTCTTTTCCTTTATTTAATAATTCTTCTTCAAATCTTCTAATCTCATAAATACATTTCTTTAATAAGTTATAACAGTTTATTAATCCAGCAGTTGGTATAACATCATTTGTTGATTGTCCCATATTTACATGATCATTTGGATGAACTGGATATTGTTGTCCTTTATCATATCCTAAATATTCATTTGCTATGTTAGCTATAACTTCGTTTATATTCATATTAGTTGATGTTCCAGCTCCCCCTTGAATTGGATCTAAAATGAATTGATCTATATAATTTCCACTATTTATTTCATCGCACGCCTTTACTATGGCATTCTTTAATTTTTCATCTAACTCATTAACTTCATAATTTGTAATTGCACAAGCTTTCTTAACCAAAGCTAACGTTTTTATAAAAGATTCTTCTAAGTTTAATCCACTTATTCTAAAATTCTCATATCCTCTTAAACTTTGAACTCCGTAGTATGCATCTTTAGGTACTTTTTTACTTCCAATAGAATCCTTCTCTATTCTAAATTCCATATTTAAAACCTCCAATATAATCCTAATGATAATTTTATCCTTTTATAAAATCATTGAAGCAAATACTATGCCACATCTTCTGTGACTTCATTTGTAAAAGCTTTTGATTATACTAAGAAATTTTGTATACAAAAAGTCTTATTTTTGATTATTTTATGCACACTTTTTTAGACTATTTAATCACACATTAATACTAAAACTTAAACTAATACTAAAAAATATATACATTCAGTTATTTTTTATAAACACTATTTTTAAAGAAAAAAGCATGTACCTTAACTTCTGTTAAAATACATGCTTAAAATATTTTATATTAATTTATTTTTGTGGCATTGCAGCCTTTATTTCTATATCTGATAATCCAACTATATCAAGTATCTTCTTTGATCTTTCTTTAGTTGATCCTGTTATAATTTCAAACTTAACATTTTCCGCTTCTAAGAAACTTAAAATAGCCTTATCAATTGCTGATGCTAATTCTTCATCTTGCCATCTTACACCATCTTGTGTATAACCAAACTCTCTTGGAACAAAGAATATATGATCATACTTTGGAAGATCTCTTAAAGCTAATATATATAAATCTTTTAATATTTCTATTTCTTTTCTAGTTCTCTTTTTATCCCCTAACATAAATCTACCATATATGTAAGGTACAAATGTTGCATAATCTGTTAATGCATAGTCAAATTCATTTAAACTTTCTTCTAATTGAGCTTGACCTAAATATATACCATATTGTTCAGCAATTGTTTCTATCATGCCTTTATCTCTTAAGTAGTCAGTACTGTATTCTGTTGCAACTCCAACATTTAAATCTCTTATTTTCATATCAACATATAATTGTTGTATTAAAGTAGTCTTTCCACATCTTGGGCCACCTAAGATGGCTATTCTTGTCGGCATATAATCTCTCCTTCAAACTAATTATATTACTAAAATAAAAGTAATTAATTTTGTTTTATATTCTCTAAATTTTAAAAACAAAATTATTATATCAGTTCAATCGACAATTTTCAATAAATTTAGCAATTAGAGGGAGTCGCAATATAGTAAAATTGCTACTCCCTCTAATTATAATTTAATCTAATATTTATTTTAGGCTTCTTCTTTTGGTTTTTTCTTAACAACAAAGAATGCTATAATTAATGAAATTAATGTAAGTACTCCTGATATAGCAAATGCAACATTCATTCCATGTACTTGTGCAAGCTTAGGATCTAATATTCCTGAGTTTAAAGCTGCCTTAGTCATTACTGTAACTAATATTGCTGTTCCAATTGAACCTGCAACTTGTCTCATTGTATTATTTACAGCAGTACCATGTGATAAATTCTCTTTACTTAATGTATTTAAACCTGATGTAGTAAGTGGCATCATAAACATTGACATACCTAAAAGACGAACTGAATATGCAAATGTTATAAGTTCAATCTTTGTATCAGCACCTAAGAATGATAATCCAAATGTACCAGCTGTTAAAAGAGTTAATCCAATAATTGAAAGCAATCTTGCTCCAAATTTATCGAATAATTTACCTGTTATAGGATTCATTATACCCATTATTATTGCCCCTGGCATAAGCATAATTCCTGAATCAAAGGCTGAGTATCCTCTCGCCATTTGAATATACATTGGTAATATTAATTCTGCTGAAACAAGTCCTGCATATGCTACCATTATTATTATTGTAGTGTACGTAAATGTAGAACTCTTAAATACTCTTAAATTTAACATTGGTTTCTTACTTGAAAGTTGCTTCCATGTAAATATAATAAGTGAAATTATACCTACTATTAATGGAATTAGTACATTTGCTTTTTCCCATCCATCAGTACCTGCATTACTAAATCCAAGTAATAGTCCACCAAAACCTAAAGTTGATGTTATTACTGATATAATATCTAGTTTTATTTTCTTTGATTCTTTTACATTCTTTAGTGCAAAGAATGCAAATACTAAATCAATAATACAAATAGGTGTTATTAAGTGGAATAAATCTCTCCAAGGGTGACTGTCTACTATAATACCCGCAAGTGTTGGTCCTATAGCTGGTGCAAAGGCAATTATTATACCTACAACCCCCATAGCAAATCCTCTTTTTTCTTTTGGATATATAACTAAAAATACAGTTTGCATAAGTGGCATTATTATACCAGCACCTGTTGCTTGTATAATTCTAGCTACAAGTAACATGTTGAAGCTATTAGAAAATCCTCCAATTATAGTACCTATTGTGAATAATCCCATTGATGCAAAAAATAATTTCCTAGTTGAAAATCTATCAATTAAATATGCTGTACAAGGTATCATTATACCAGTAACTAACATGAATGCAGTTGTAAGCCATTGTCCTGTTGTTGGAGATATATTTAAATCTTTCATTATTGTTGGAAGTGCTGTCGTAATAAGTGTACCATTTAAGAATGATACAAAACCTCCAATTAAAAATACTGCTGATATAAGTATCGGGTTAAACTTTTTCTTTTCTCTTATGTTTTCTTCACTCATAAAATTTTATCCTTTCGTTTTTATTCCATTCCATACATGCCCTAAACACTTGGCATGTTCTTTTAATTCATCATTGTCACTTATATACATTATTAAAGCTTCTATAATTACTTTATTACTATCTTCTTTTTCACCTTCTATTTCTAATAAATTTATTGCCTCTAATATCTTTTCTCTATTAACTATTGAATATGAATTTAATACTATTGATCTTAATTTTAATATTTGTAATTTCCATTGTTTTTTTAAATATTCTAAATCTAGATCAAATTTATTATTTATAATAAATGTCTGTGCAATATCTTTTGATATAAGTGGCTTATCATCTTTATGTTTATCTACAATTGATGTAGTTAACCTTACTATAAAATTCGATACATCTCTATAATCCCTATTTGAAATTTCTCTTATTGCAAATAAAACTATAAATTCTCTAATAATTCCTTTTAGACATATTGTTATATCCCAAATTATTGATCTTATACTCTCTCCATATGCCTGAATTAACATATCCTTTAGCTCATTCATAATATAAATCTTATTCTCTAAAATTATATTTTTTATCTTCTCTTCTTTCATAACAGCTCCGTTTTCAGAAAGCATAAGGAAAAATTCTCTTCCCTCTGAGAAATAATTAAATAACGTATATATCTTCTCTTCATATCTTTTAATAGGTGACAAACTATCATTTAAATTTACTTCATCAACAAGTCTCACCATTTGATTGTTAAAATATTTTATTATATAAATTAATATATCCTCTTTAGAATTAAAGCATTTATAAATTGTAGCCTTTGAAATATTACATGCTTTAGCAATATCTTGAACAGATGTTGACATATATCCTTTTTTAGAAAATAAGTATGTAGCTGTATTAAATATTTCCTCTTTTTTTTCATTAACTAAATCCACTTCATAATCTCCATATTCATAATTAATCTATAAAAACTACATGGTTTTTTTAAAAACCATGTAGTTTTTATTATGCAATTATATTACTTTAAATAAAAAGAGTCAATTAGTTAGGCACCTAATTAACATTATATTCACAGTATTTTAATTTAAGTTTTTTATATAAATTTTTAAATGGTGAATTAAATATATTCTACTGTACAAACTATACTTAGAAGGAGGAGATACAGATGCCTAAGAAAAATTCAAAAGAAAAATACACAGATGTTCAAGCACCACTTAAAGCTTATTTACCAGAAAATAGAACTAACTATAGTCCACATGATTTAAAAAGCTTTGCTCCAAATGGTGATGTAACACCATTACCAAATCCTGCAGTAGATGATATTGTTGTTAATAATATTGCATGGCAAGAATTTGATTATACTCAAAGTATGGCAAATGAACTAGAAGAACAAGAAGCATTAGAAGAATTTAAAGATAAATAATATTTAAAGTTAATTGCACCTTCAAGTATTTAAAATTTAAAAATCATAAAAACTAGTCTTTTTAATAAAAAAAGTGGCATTAAAGCCACTTTTTTTATTAAACCTTATGTTTTCTTTGTATTTATCTATATTCAATTTTTAATTTTAGCTAATTAAGTTTTAAAGATATTAAACTATCTAGTTTCTAAGAACTTTACTAGATTTTTTACAGTTGCCATATCTTTTCTTTCAAGATCTGTTGGTTGTAATTTTATTCCGAATATTTCTTCGATTTGTAATAATACTTCTATTATTGCAAGTGAGTCTAATAATCCTGCTTCAAATAAATCTAATTCTAAATCATCTCTTATTTCATCACAACCTGTTACTTCTTCAAAAATTTCTATTACTTGCTCTTGCATATTAACTATCTCCTTTTTATATTATAAATTTTATATCATTAATCTACTTTTCATTTAACTATCTATATAATCTTATAAAATATTTTTATTGTTTTATTGAAGTTTCATTTAACTTTCTTTTAATTTTAAATTAGTTATTTAAATATATTAGCGTAGTATCCTGAGAATAATAATAATCCAATACATGCTATATGGAATGTTATGACAACTTGTACAACATTAAACCATTTTTCTTTCTTATGAGCTTTATAAAATTTAGATTTCTTTTGATATATATCAGTTAAAACTAATACAACACCTTGGTATACACCATAAGCTATATAATACCAAGTAAGTCCATGCCAAAATCCCATAGTTATCATAGTTATCATTTGAGCCACATGTGCTGCTGTTGTTCTCTTTTTAAATCTCTTTTTTCTCATAGAACTCAATACAAATCTTGAGAATATATAATCACCAAACCATCTTGAAAGACTAATATGCCATCTTGTCCAGAATTCTTTCATATCTTTACTCAAGAATGGTTTATTAAAGTTATCTGGAGCCTTTATTCCAAATATGTAACTAGTACCTACTGCAAATAAACTATATCCTCCAAAGTCAAAGAATAAGTATAAGCTATATGCATACATATAATTAATACTGCTTAAAAATGTTATATGATGCCCTGTAGGAATTTTACTCATCCAACATGTATTAATTAAAAATGCTATTATAAACTTGTATCCAACACCTAAGAATATTTTCTTAATTCCTGGAATTAAATATTCATTTATATAATCTTCTCTTTTTATATGTTTATCTAAATCAGCTTCAAATCTTCTTGATCTATCAATAGGACCTGAACTTATTGTTGGGAAGAATAATATAAAATATAATAATATTGAAAGTTTAACTTCCTTTATAGCACCATCATATATTTCTATAATTATTTGTATTGCTCTAAAGTTTAAATAAGATATACCAATAAATCCTATAGCTCCAAGTTTTATATGTGGAGAAATTTTATTTATTATTAAAGGAAGCATAGAAGCAAATAAAAATAATCTATATATAATCTTACTATCTGTTTTACTCCTAACAATTAAATAAACTTTTATTAAAATGACTTCTCCTATTATAAATGCAGCAAGAAGCCCTAAATGTATATTAACTCCAAATATTAAATATATCATGAAAGTTGTTGCTATCATTCCATAGTATTTTATATTTTTTTCTCTAAGTCCAAGGATTATTGCTGGTATTGCTGTCAATGCCAATATATAAAGATAAAAATAATCTCCATACTGTGAAAAAGTCATTATTTCATATCCTCCATAAGTTTCTTTCTATCAATTTTCCCATTAGTATTAGTTGGGAACTCGTCTATTATCTTTATATTTCTTGGAATCATATATGATGGAACAAATTTTTCTAATCCCTTTTTTATTATCATTCCATTCTTTAAATTGCTTAAATCGTTCTTTTCTTCTAATTGAACTATTCCTTGAAGGTATGCTATCTTTTCATCTTTATAAATAGGTAATACAACAACATTTCTAACATTATCTACTTTTCTTAAATTATTTTCTATATCTTCAATTTCAATTCTAAATCCATTAAGCTTTATTTGGAAATCACGTCTTCCACAGTAGTATATTTTATCTTCTAAAAGATAAGCCATATCCCCTGTTTTATACGCTCTTTTTCTTTCACCATTTTCTTCTTCAAAGTAAAATACTTCATTTGTTTTTTCTTTATTCTTAAAATATCCTTTTGAAACAGAGTTACCGATTATTATAATCTCTCCCTTTTCTCCATCTTCTACTTCATTTCCATTTTCATCAACTATTTTAATTTTTGTAGTTTCCATCACTACACCAACTGGAAGGCTCTTTTCATCTTCTATCATTTCTTCTGTAATATCATTTGCACTTATTCCAACTGTTGCTTCTGTTGGACCATATCCATTTATTATTCTAGTTTTAGGGAATCTTTCTTTAAGCTCCTTTGCAAGATTCTTAGGTAAAACTTCTCCTATAAATATCATAGCTTCAAGCTTAGGTAACATATTAATATTAAAGTCTTCTTCTGTTACACATATACCTGCAAATGATGGTGTTGAAACCCATATTGCCATATCTGATGTAGTTAATTGTTTAAATAATTCTTTATAATCAGCTAAAGTTTTCTTTGAAAGTGAGAATAAAGTACATCCATTAGTTAAGCCTGGATATATTGTTGTAACTGAAAGGTCAAATGAATATGCAGCTTGATTCATTATTACTTTTTCACTTCCATCAATATTTAAGTAATCACTTATCCACTCTTCAAAATTATCTATATTATTACTACTTATTTGTACCCCTTTAGGCTTTCCTGTACTTCCTGAAGTGAATAATATATAAGCATTTTCATCTTCTTTTACATAACTTGCCTTATCTACTTCTTTATCTTTGTACTTATCTATTATTTCTATAAGTTCATCTTTATTAATTACTTTAACATCTCCAAATTTAGATTTTTCTAAATCACTAAAATTAATTACAATCTTTGGAGTAACTTCTTCTGTTACTGTTAAAACTCTATCTAATGGAAAGCTTATATCAAGTGGAACATACGCTCTTCCAGACTTTAAAGCTCCTATCATACATGCCATTATAAGGTTGTCCTTATTTCCATATATAATAATTGGAGTATTATCTAAATCATCATGTATTTCTTTTAAATAGGCACCAATACTTTCTGAATAGTTATCTAAATCTTTATAACTTAACTCTTCTCCATCGCACTTTAAAGCTATTCTATCTGTTTTAGCAAAATTTTTAATACCCTCTATTATTTTCATATAAGTCTCCTCCTAAATTAGAATTCATTGTATATAAACGGTATTTGCTTAAATTGAGTAAATGTCATAACTAATATGGCACCTATTATTATTACTGTAAATAATATACTCATCATTAAAAGCTTATTGTTCTTTAAATTATTTAAAATCCTTGTAATACACATCTATTTAACCGCTCCTTCGTTATACTCTTTATATAACTTTTCGCTAATATCAACCCAACCTCTTGTTCCTAAATGCATAACATCTCTTAAATAATATTCTTCAGTTTCTTTATCCTTTAAGTTTATAGTTTTAAATCCTTTTTCTTTAGCTAGATTAGCTATAGTATCATAGTATTTATCTCTTTCTCCTTGAGAAAGTCCAGTATAATCGTAGTACCATTTCGCATTTGGCATTACAACTATAGTTGGTTCTATATTTAAATTTTGACATAAACTTAAGAACGCTTTATAATCATCTAACTCTTTAGAATCTAATAAGTTAGTATTTTTATATGCATTTTTCATTTTAGCTAAGTGTTTCTTTAGCACATGATCATAATACCCTTTATCTATCTTATACTTATTTCCATTAACTCTTTTCTTAGCATCTTTTATAGCTTGTTCATCTTCCGCTTTCCAGTTTATAGCCTTTCCATTAGCCTTTTTATCCTTTTTATCTCTAAGCCCTTTAAGTTCTTTATATAATAGACCTTTTCCTTTAAGAGAAACTAATTTCTCCCTAACAAAGAAATACGGACTTAATACTAGTTTTTCAGCCTTTGCTAAAAATGAGGTATCAGTATATAGCTTTGCATAAACACCTTCTGCATTATATTGACTTCCTTTTTTAAGAAGCTCTGCAACTCTATTTGCTACATAATCCTTATTTTCTTTTGATATATTCTTATTATTTAAAAAACTATAAAATTGTTCTGGTGAAAATCTATTTTCAAATTCTTTAGGTGCAATACCATCTTTTCTTAAAAACCATTGCATTGATACTAAAAGAACTACTTTCTTTTTTTTATTCCCATTTTGAATAATACTGTCTTTTTTATCTGCACTTCCAAGAGTTAAAACATCTTGTAAATCTTGACTATACGGTCTTCCAATTATAAATATCTTATTTTCACTTTTATCTGAATTAAAATATTTAGTTGGATGTTGCCTACTTATTGTTTTACTAAGTTCTGATGAACCTAGCATCATAATATCTCCTTTAGATAGAAGATAATCGTTTAAAATAACCCCTTTATCTTTTATTTCACTTTCATATTTACTCATAAGAGGTGTTAAATCTTTGCTTTTTAATAAGCTCTCTATTCTATTATCTAAAAACTTATTAAGCCCAAAAGCAAAAACAATTCCTATAAGTATTGGTACTATAAAATATAGTATTTTCTTCATGCCATGCTCCCCTCAAAAAATAAAATTTACTAAGAAATATTATTACTATTTTCAATTCTATTCAATTACATTAATTTAACCTATTTGAATACTTTATGAACGATTTCTTAAAAAAATATAAAATTCTTAATATTAATCTTTGAAAAGCTAGATTTTTAGCCGCTTTCATCCTAAGAATTACTATCTTTAATTAATAATTTATTATCATTTAAAAGTAAAAAAATAACTCTAAACTTAAATATTTCTATGATTTTAAATCTTATTAATGTAGAATATTATTGTATATTTTCTAAATTTTATAAAAAGGAGGATTTTATGTATAAGTTACTTGCTTTAGATTTAGATGGAACTTTACTAAGAGATGATTCAACAATTTCAGATAGAACAAAAAATATATTAGTCTTGCAAGAAATAATGGAGTTAAAATAGTTCTTTCAACAGGAAGACCTCTTCAAGGCGTTATGCAATATGTAGAAGAACTTTCTCTATTAGGAGATGATGAATACGTATTAGCTTATAATGGATGTGTAGTGTATAATACCTCTACTCTTAATGCTATTGTAGATAATTCTCTCAAAGGAACTGACTTAAAGGAAATATTTAATCTTGCTAAAGAGAATTCACTTTATGTACATGCTTTTACTAAAGACTGCTGTTATGCATCTCATAAAACAATTTATAGTGACTGTGAAACTTTATATAATAAAATTGATGTTAAATTCGTTGATTTTATTAATGATATAGATGATGAAGATAATATTATAAAAATAATTTTAATTGAAGAAGAAAGTAAATTAGACTCTTTCTATAAAAAGATACCTAAAACATTCTTTGATAAATACTATATAATTAGAAGCCTTCCTCATATGCTTGAATTTATAAAAAGGGGTAGCTCTAAAGCTTTAGGACTAAAAGCTCTTATTGATCATATAGGGATTAAAAGAAGTGAAGTAATTGCCTGTGGCGATGCACCAAATGATCTTGACATGATTCAATTTGCAAAGATTGGAGTGGCAATGGGTAATAGCCATCCTAATGTTAAAAGTGCCTCTGATTTTATAACATCTTCAAATATGGATGATGGTATTGTAACTGTTATAAAAAAATATATTTTATAATTTTTTATAAATTTAAGAACCTATAGCTTTTGCTATAGGTTCTTTTGTTAGGTTGTTTAGTTTTTGTTAATTTATATTAATTTAAAGAGATACGCATGGTTTAATTTATTTTTAGTTACATTCTATGTCTCTACTAGCAACAACATCAATTCCTGTTCCTAGTACATCCTTTATAAGAACGTCTCCCATTTTTACTGGTGCATTTACAGTTGTTTCATTTATAACCTTCATGCATTCAAAATTTAATTTCTTTGGTATTGCTCCAGCTGTTTTTACTGGTACAACTGGTAGTTCTCCACCATTTACCTTTACTGTTGAAGTTACTACTCTAACTGGATTTGTAACTTCATTTAATCCATATATTTCTCCTCTTTTACAAGTGTTACCTGTAACAGTCTTATTATCTACATCTACTTTTAAATGACATCCCATTGGACAACTTATGCAAATTAATTCTTTAACCATCTTTAATCACCATCCTGATTTTTTAATTATTCTAATGAAATTGTTATATCACCTTTTACATCTTCTAAAAGTTTCTTTGGTAATATTATTTTTTCCATTTCTGATGGAGCTAGATGTTTTCTCTTGAATGAAGCTATTTCTCTATCTCCTTCTCTAACTACTAGTGCTTTATCATGATATATGTTGTTTACTCTCATAAATACTGTCATGTTTCCATCGATTGCATCAACTGTGAATCTTTGAGGTACAGTATAGTTTACATTTTGGCCGTTAATTATATTTATTGCTTCACCTTTTTTAAGTTCATCTTTAATATATTTAGCAGCTGATTTTCCTGCATGTTTAGATTCTTGAGTAACAAAGTCAACTAAGTCATGAACGTGTACAACGTTACCACAAGCAAAGATTCCATCTACTGATGTTTCCATACTTTCTGATACTATAAGTCCATTTGTTCTCATATCTTTCTTTATTCCAGCTTTTTCTGATAATTCATTTTCTGGAATTAATCCAACTGAAAGAAGTAATGTATCAACTTCAAATTCTTTTTCAGTTCCTTTAATAGGTCTTCTATTTTTATCAACTTCTGCAATTACAACTTTTTGAAGTCTTTCTTTTCCTACTATATCTATTACTGTGTGTGATAAGTATAGTGGAATATCATAGTCATTTAAACATTGAACTATATTTCTATTTAATCCATTTGAGTATGGCATAAGTTCAACTACACCTTCAACTTTAGCACCTTCAAGTGACATTCTTCTTGCCATTATAAGTCCGATATCACCAGATCCTAGTATAAGAACTCTTTTACCTGGCATATATCCTTCCATGTTAATGTATCTTTGAGCAGCTCCTGCTGTGAATACTCCTGATGGTCTATCTCCTGGAATATTTATAGCTCCTCTAGTTCTTTCTCTACATCCCATTGAAAGAATTATTGCTTTTCCTTTTAATACAACATATCCTTCTTCTTCGTTTATAGCATGTACATTTTTATCTTCATCTATATCTAATACCATTGTTCCAAGTTTTACTTCAACATTAGTATCCTTTAACATATCTATAAATCTTTGTGCATATTCAGGACCTGTAAGTTCTTCTTTAAATGTGTGTAATCCAAAACCATTGTGGATACATTGATTTAATATACCGCCTAGCTCATTGTCTCTTTCTATTATTAAAATTTTCTTTACTCCATCATTATATGCTTCGTATGCTGCTGCAAGTCCTGCAGGGCCTCCCCCAACTACTATTAAATCGTACATTGATATCCCTCCTACTTTGTTTTTCCTACTAAAATATATGAACCGTCTTTTTCTTGATAAATATCTTCCATTGGAATATTTAATTCTCTTGCTATTATTTCTTGAACCTTAGGTCCACAGAATCCACCTTGACATCTTCCCATTCCTGGTCTACATCTTCTCTTAACACCATCTAATGTGATGTTACCAAATGATCTGTGAATTGCATTAACTATTTCTCCTTCAGTTATGCTTTCACATCTACAGATTATTTTTCCGTATCTTGGATCCTTCTTAATTACTTCAGCTTTTTCTTCTGGTGATAATTCCATAAATACTATTTCTTCTCTTCTTGGATTGAAGTTTTTATTTTCTTTTAATTCTAATCCACATCCATTTAATATTTTAACTACGTCTTCTGCTATAGCTGGTGCTGATGAAAGTCCTGGTGACTTAATTCCAGCTACATCTATAAAGTTTTTAACATCTTCAGCTTCTTCAACTATGAAATCTCCTCTATCTGGAGTTGCTCTAAGACCTGCAAAGTTTCTAATTGATTCTCTAAAGTTTACTTTATTAGTTGTTCTCTTTGAAGTTTCTCTTATATAATCAAGTCTTTCTGCAGCTGTGCTCTTATCTTCTTTATCTTCGATATCTTGAGCATCTGGTCCAACTAAAAGATTTCCATGAACTGTTGGAGTAACTAATATACCTTTACCAAGTTTTGATGGACATTGGAATATTGTTGAGCTAACAAGTTTTCCTTGAGTCTTGTCCATTACAAAGTATTCACCTTTTCTTGGAATTATTTTAAAACTTTCTTTAGCTATTAAATTATGTATTTCATCTGCATGAACTCCTGCTGCGTTTATTACATATTTAGCTTCGATTACTTTTCCATCTGTTGTTGTTATCTTAAATATATCGTTTTCTTTTTCTATGTTTTTAACTTCTGATCTTAATTTTAATTCTCCACCATTACTAACCGCATTTTCCATAAGTGCTATTGTATATTCATAAGGTCCAACTATACCACCTGTTGGTGCATATAAAGCTCCTACGATATCATGGCTAAGATTTGGTTCCTTTTCTAAAACTTCTTCTTTGCTTAGTATTTGTAATCCCTTAACTCCAATTTTATTTCCATTTTCATAAAGATTTTTTACTGTTTCCATATCTTCTTCTGAGAATGCTATTATTAATGATCCATTTCTTTTAAATGGTACACTAAGCTCCTTACAAAGATCTTCAAACATTTCATTTCCTTTTACATTATACTTAGCCATTAATGTTCCAACCTTTGGATCATACCCTGCGTGAACTATTGCTGAATTTGCTTTTGATGTTCCCATTGATACATCATTTTCTTTTTCTAGTACAGTTACCTTTAAATCATATTTTGTTAGTTCTCTAAATATTGAAGCTCCTATAACTCCTGCTCCTATAATTGCCACATCATACATACTAAAACCTCCTGATTTTTATCATTTTCTTAGGGATTAAAATTCTCTAAGGGACAAAAAAAGCCAAGCAGAAACTAGAGATTATTCATCTCTAATTCATGTGCTTGACTCTAACTCTCTTAACACTTATATTTTATTTATGTTTTAATAATACCATATTTCTTCGTCTTTGTCAAACGTTTTCATGAAATATTTAATTATATTTATCTTTTGTTATATAATATTACTCGTTTTCCCAATTTCTAACGCGTGAAACAGCTTTTTTCCAACCTGCATATAATCTTTCTCTTTCTGCAGCATCGAATTTTGGTTCGTATACTTCACTAGCATACCAACTCTTTGCGATTTCTTCTTTATCTTTCCAATATCCAACTGCAAGTCCTGCTAAATATGCAGCTCCAAGTGCAGTAGTTTCACTAATTATTGGTCTAGTAACTTGTGTATCTATTAAATTTGATTGGAATTGCATTAAGAATTCATTCTTACTAGCTCCTCCATCAACTTTTAAACTCTTTATTTTATATCCAGCATCTTCTTCCATTGCATGTAATACATCTTTTGATTGATATGCAATAGATTCAAGTGCAGCTCTTATTATATGATTTCTATTAGCTCCTCTTGTTAAACCGAATATTGCTCCTCTAGCATACATATCCCAGTAAGGTGCACCAAGTCCAACAAATGCTGGAACTACATATACTCCACCATTATCTTTAACTTTCTTAGCAAAGTATTCAGTATCTTGAGCATCATTTACAAGCATAAGTTCATCTCTAATCCATTGAACTACAGCTCCTCCAACGAATACTGATCCTTCAAGTGCATATTGTACTTTGTTATCAATACCAATTGCAATTGTTGTTAAAAGTCCGTTTTTACTTTCAACTCTTTCTTCTCCAGTATTCATAAGTAAGAAACATCCTGTTCCATAAGTGTTCTTAGCTGAACCTTTTGTGAAACATGCTTGTCCAAATAATGCAGCTTGTTGGTCTCCAGCTATACCAGCTATAGGTACTCTGTAACCACCCTTTCCTCCAAGATTTGTATATCCATATACTTCTGATGAATTTTTAACTACTGGAAGCATTGATTCTGGGATACCTAAAACTTCTAACATCTTTTTATCCCATTGTAGTGTATTTATATTATAAAGCATTGTTCTTGAAGCATTTGTGTAGTCAGTTATATGAACTCTTCCACCAGTAAGCTTCCAAACAAGCCATGTATCAACTGTACCAAATAAAAGATCTCCATTATCTGCTTTTTCTCTAGCACCAGGAACATTATCTAATATCCATTTGATTTTAGTTCCTGAGAAATATGCATCAAGAACTAGTCCTGTAGTTTCTCTTATGTATTCCTTTAAACCTTGTTTTTCTAATTCATCACATATTGGTGCTGTTCTTCTGCATTGCCAAACTATAGCATTATAAACAGGTTCTCCAGTATTTTTATCCCAAACTATTGTAGTTTCTCTTTGGTTTGTTATACCAATAGCTGCAATATCTTCTTGAGTTAAATTACTCTTTGCTAAAACTTCTTGTAGAACTCCATATTGGCTTGCCCAAATTTCCATTGGATTGTGTTCAACCCATCCTTCTTTTGGATAAATTTGAGTTATTTCTTTTTGACTTATGCCTAGTATATTTTGTTCATTGTCAAAAATTATTGCTCTTGAACTTGTAGTTCCTTGATCTAGGGCTATAATATACTTTTTCATAGTTAATACACCTCTTTATGCTTACTTTTTAAATATTTAAAATTAAATTATTAGCAAAAATTACATTTCCCATATTTCTCTTTTTGTAGTAGATACTGAAGATGCACCTGAGCTTAAAGCCATCATAACTTCATCTTTAGTTTCAATAAGTCCACCACAAATTATTGGTTTTGAAGAATTCTTTGTAAGTTCTTCTATAACTTTTGGAATAAGTCCTGGCAAAATTTCTATTGCATCTATATTTGATGCTAAATGGTTTTTTACATTTTCTAAAGAAATGGTATCAAATACAAAACTTCTTTGAATTACTATAAAACCGTTTTCTTTTGCTAGTCTTATTGCTTGAGATTTTGTGCTTATTATTCCCTTAAATTTAGTTTCTTTCTTTAAATATTTAACTGCTGCTTCTTTTTGATTTAATCCTTCAATTAAGTCTATGTGTACTATTCCGATTTTATTATTTTGATCTATTATTTCACTAATTTCTTTAACATTAAGCACGTCCCCAAAAAGAACAAATATAATTTCAATATTTGAATTTATTGCTATATTTAGTTCTTCAAAATTTTTAACTGCTGCAATAACTGGATTATTTTCTAATACTTCGTTAAAATTCATATTTTCACCTTATAACCTTACTTAAAAATCTCTTTGTAAATGTTTACTAACATATTTTTATTATTGCACTTATAAATTAATGTGTCAATTTAGATATTTTTTTAACAGTTTGTATTAATTTTTATAAATTTTTTCAAGTTAAATCATATATTTACATTAAACTTTTTTATTTATATTTTTTCATAATTCCACTTTTAATCAAATTTTCAATGAATCATCATTGTTTCTAATTAATATATTTTCTTTATAGTTTAAGTTTTTCAACCAATAAATTTGTTATTTTTTTAACCATCTTCACATGTATAACTACTCTTTATATTAAATTTTTCACTATTTCTTAAAATATGCTTCATATTATTTTTAAACTTTATGTTAATATGCCTTTATTAATTTATTTTTTGTTTACATTATAAATATATTTCCAAAAACAAAAAGCAACTTATTTACAAATTGTATGTAATAAGTTGCTTTATTTTTAACCTTTATAATAAACTTCTATCTTTGCTTTTCCTAAATCTTTTGGAATTATATCTCCTTTGATTTCTTTTCCGTTTATTATTATTTTATTCTCAGTACTCTTTTTAACAATTATTTTATATTGCTCTTTTTCATTGTTTACATCAATCTCAAAACCGCTCCATTCACTTGGAACACATGGATTTATTTTATAACCTTCTCCTTTGTATTTTGTAAAACCTAAAATATTTTCAAGTCCTACTTTATACATCCACCCAGCAGTTCCTGTATACCAGCTCCAGCCACCTCTTCCTCCATGTGGTTCTCTTATATATACATCTGCTGCCATAACATACGGTTCTAACTTATATTTTTCACATTCTGCTTCTGTTCTTGTGTGATTTATAGGGTTTATCATATTAAAATATTTTAATGCTTTATCTCCCATATTAAGCTTTGTTAGTGCTAGTATTACCCATGTAGCTGCATGTGTATACTGACCTCCATTTTCTCTTACTCCTGCAACATATCCTTTTATGTATCCTGGTTCTAGTTTTGACTTTTCAAAAGGTGGTGATAAAAGTTTTATTAAACCTAACTCTTCATCTACGAGATTTTCTATAGTAGACTCCAAAGCCTTCTTACCTCTTTCTTTATCTCCTCCACCTGATATTAATGCAAAGCTTTGAGATAATGAATCTATTTTACATTCTTCATTTTCTTTTGAACCAAGTGGTGTTCCATCATCAAAGTAAGCTCTCTTATACCATTTACCATCCCAAGCATTTTTCTCTATATTTTCTCTTATAAATTCTTTAGTATCTTTATATTTATTTATTTTCTCTTCATCATTCATATAATTTGCTAAGCCTTCAAACTCTGAAAGAATTTTATAAAGGAACCATCCAAGCCATACACTTTCGCCTTTTCCTTTATTACCAACGGTACTCATTCCATCATTCCAATCTCCACTTCCCATTAATGGTATGTTATGAACTCCAAATTTCAAAGATTTCTCTATTGCTTTTATACAATGCTCATAAATAGTGCCTTCTTTTGATGACTGATTTACTATTGTATATCTCTCATCTTCCCCTTCTCTTAAAGGTTCATCCTCTAAGTATGGAGCTTTCTCTTTTAATATACTATAATCTCCTGTAACTTTTATATATTCTTCTGTCACAAATGGAAGCCATAATAAATCATCTGAGAATCTTGTTCTTATACCACTATTTATTACTGGATGCCACCAATGCTGAACATCACCCTCTAAGTATTGTCTTGATGCACTTCTTAATATTTGTGTCTTTGTAATATTAGGGTCTATCAATCCAAGTGACATTGAATCTTGAAGTTGATCTCTAAATCCATATGCTCCTCCTGATTGATAGAAGGCAGTTCTTGCTAAATAACGGCAACTGTAATTTTGATATAAAAGCCATCCATTTAAAAGATAATCCATCGACTTATTTTCTGTTTTTACACTAATATTTCCTAGGAAATCTCTCCAGTATGCTTTTGTCTTGCTAAGTTCTTCGTAAACATTTGATATATTACTATATTTTTCTATTATATTTTGTATATTATCTTCTTTTTCTTCTTCACCTAATAAAATAACTACTTCTCTTTTTTCACCTTTTTTAATGTTTATTTTACATTCTGTAACTAAGCATGGATCCAAAGCACTTCCAAATTCACCTTTTAAATTTTTATATTCCAATCCTTTTGGTGATTCCATACTTCTTGAAACACCTATGAATTCTTTTCTATCACAAGTAAATGATAAGCTTTCTCCACCTAGTATAGTTGAATATGCTTTAAGGTTTCCAAAGAATTCAGAATAAGGATTTTGACCATATATGTAATTTGCTTTATTATAAGTTGTTATATATTTTGAAGTATCATAATTTAAAACTCCAAGAACTAATTGTGCATAATAAAATACTGATATTTCTTTATCTTCATTGCTCTTATTTTCTAAAACTACTTTTTGTATTTTTAAATTTTCATTCCTTGGAGCAAAAACTATCATGCTACTATTTATATCTTTAGTATTATGACTAAATGAAGAATATCCAAATCCATGGCGTATTATATACTCTCCTCCATCACGTACTGGCTTTGGAGTTATTGAGAAATATGTTCCTGAATTGTTGTCTCTAACATATACAGCTTCACCTAATGGATCTTTAACCCAATCATTACTCCATGGAGTAATTTTATTTTCTCTACTATTTTTACACCAAGTATGTGATGCTCCTGTTTCTGATATGAAAAATCCAAAATTATCATTTGAAATTACATTTATCCAAGGTGCTGGAGTGCTCTTATAGTTAGAAAGCTTTATTACATAACTATAGTCTTTTTTATCAAATCCTCCATAGCCATTAAAGAAATCTAAATCTAACTCTTCTAAACTTTCTAAGTGAGCTTTGGTATCTTCTAAATTCTTCTTTAATAATATCTTATCGTCATATTCTAATAATTCTTTATCTATATTTTTTCTATCTATGTTACTTAAATTTCTTAATTCTACACCCTTTTCACTATCTATATGTATAGATGAAATTCCTATTAGAAAATCTTTTATTTCTGAAAGCATTGTAGCTTTATTATGGACAAATATTCCACCTTGTTTATTTATCATATCTCTACTTGCAGTACTACTTATTATTTGATTTATACTATTTTGCAGTGGTTTATCATAAGAATCTTCTTCATCATTGTATATTATTAAATCTGTTTTTAACCCTTGAATTTTAAAGTAGTTATGCATTTTCAATACAAACCTTACCGTATCTAAATCATCATCATTTTTTATTTCTAAAAGTATAATTTTTAGATCACCAGATATTCCATATGCCCATAAATCTTTTTGATGTTTATTTATATTATTTATGTAATCTTCTCTATCTTTTCTTTTATCATTTAAGAAAAGTATGTATGATGCAAACTCTTGGTATATATTAGCCTGATTTTCTGTAATACCTAAATTTCTTAGTTCAACTTGCATTCCCCTATTATATATAGTAAAAGCTTTTTCTAACTTTTTAATATCTGAATATTCTTCTGAAAGCTTTAAAGCATCTTGTTTGCTTTCACTAATACCTGTAATAAAGTAAATTGTTTTTTCTTCACTTTCTTGAAGTCTTACTTTAGTTCTAATACTCATTATAGGATCTAATACAATTCCTACATTATTTTTAAGACTATCTTCTTCTAATGCTTTCGGAGAATTTAAATCTCTATTTCTTCCTATGAAGTCTACTCTTGATGTTTCATAACTTATAGCATCTTCCTTATTACCACTTACTATAACTTTATGATATAAAAATGGTATTTCTCCATTCTTTACCCTAGGTCTTCTTTTTGAAAGTAAAGTTTCACTTTCTTCATCAAACTCTGTTTGAATGAAAAGATTTGAAAAACTAGGATGCGCAGTATCTCCTGCAAATGATGTTAAAGTAGTTTCCATATAACTTGTAATCTCTAAAATTTCTTCTTTATCTCCAGTATTTTTTAAAGTTAATTTTCTTATATCTATATCATCTTCTAAAGATAATACTACTTCTAATTTACTTTCAATATCATCATGTTTTGTATAAAAACATCCTTTATCTATTGAAAAATCTACTTTGTAATATTCTCCTTCACTTTTGCAAGGTTCATATGTAGCACTCCAATATTTATTTGAAGTTATATTCTTTATATAAAAGAACATTCCACTATTGTCTGATGTACTATCCCCTTTCCATCTATATAGTAAATTATTATCCTTCTTTGAATATCCGCTACCAGTTGTTGTTATCATACTAGAAAAACTTCCATTTGAAAGAAGTAGTAACTCATTATTCTCCCTAATACCACCTTCAAAACTTCTTTTAGTAAACTTTTCTAGTTCAAATTGTTTTCTTCTAGGTATAATTTCATCTTCTCTTTCAAAAGTTATGTAATTTGGAATCTTCTCTTTAAGTAATAATTCTGTTGCTTTAATTTCTGGTATTCTGTGAAATCTTTCTTTTAAGATATTACTATTTAACATATTATCAAGAGCTAAATAAGACATCCCTAAATGATGAACCATATAGCATACAACAGGTTTTCTATTACTTCTTATTTTGTATTTGCTTTTATCTGTTTTAACAATATCATAATGAATCTTTTTATTTTTATAATCTTCATTATATTTATATTCATCTGTGTTTTTAGTTTCATTTTCTTCTTCATTTTCGTATAAAATATCTTCATTTAATATTTTATTATCTCTTCCTTGAGTGAAATCAATAGCTTCTATAAATCCATATCTTCTTAGAGCACCTTCTTTTTCTAAAACTCTTAGGTTTTCTATTGCTTTTCCATTTGCTATAGGAAGTGCCATTATAGTTGAATAAGGAGAAACTACGATTTCATCTTCAAGACCTCTTTTTAATCCTATACCTGGAACTCCAAATGCTTTATATTGATAATTTTCTGCTATATCAAAATGATAATATGCAGATTCTGATATTCCCCAAGGCACTCTCTTCTTTCTAGCAAATGCCATCTGTGCCTTTATAATAGATTTATAAGTTAAACTTAGTAGTGTGTTATCGTAATCTTTCATTATAAGATTTGGCATTAAGTATTCGAACATAGTACCACTCCAAGATACTAATGATTTTCCTCTATAAGAATTACTCATTGCTCTTCCAAGCCTAAACCAATGTTTTGTTGATACCTCATTTCTAGCAATTGCTAAAAAAGATGCTATTCTTGATTCAGATGCTAATAAATCATAATATGAACTTCCTAAACTATCTTCCTCTAAGTTATATCCAATTGAAAATAGCTCTCTTTTTTTATCATAAAGAATAGTAAAGTCCATATCGTCTATTATTATTTCTATATCTTTTATTACTTTATCAATTCTTTCTTTTAAAGGAATTAAATCTTTAACCTTTAATGTAGAATCACTATTATCCTTCTTTAACTCATCTATCCATATAAGTTTTTCTTTTATTTCACTTGTTAGTTTATTAATCCAGTAATTATATTCTTCATCATCATTTTCATCTTCAAGCATTTTCACTTTTTCTAATTCATTTTTAAGTATTAGCTTATAATCATCTATTGATTTATATTTTGAAATATTTATATTATCTTTTATATTTAATATTTTATAAGTATCTTTTAATGATTGTATTTCTTCTCTTCTAATCAATGGATTATTTTTGTATTCTTCTAATGTCTCTTTTAAAAGATACAAATATCCTAAAAGATTACCACTATCTACAGTTGATACATACCTTGGATATAAAGGCTCACATGTTGTAGTATCATACCAATTTAAATAATGTCCTTTATATTTTGATAGTTTATTCATTCCACTTAAAATTTTCTCTAATCTATCTATAACTGTATTAATTGAAATATATCCAAGATCATAAGATACTATGTTTGTTATTAATCCCATACCTATATTAGTAGGCGATGTTCTATGTGCAACTCCTTTAAAAGGCTTTTCTTGATAATTATCTGGTGCTAAATAATTATTTTCTTCATTTATGAAATCTTCATAATAAGCCCAAATTCTTCTACTTATTTCTCTTAAATATATATAATCTTTTTCACTTATTGAATATTGTAACTTCTTATCAATCTTACTTATTTCATAAGCATTAAGTGGTGCAAATACCCAAAGAAGAGATAAAAGAATAGACATTATTCCAAAGAATATTGATGAATTAAAGCCAACAACAACAATTACTGCACCTGCAATTAAAGAAAACCACATTTTTTCATAATAATAACCTAAATGATTTTCTATTGATTTTTCTGCATCTTCTGCTGTTTGCCATTCAAGTAAATGTTTTTTACTTATTATTAATCTATATAGTGTCTTTACTATTGCATTTACCATTATATATGTCTGATATGGTATAAAACTTATTATTAAAACTATTTGTTTAAAACTCTTAAATGTACCTGATAATTTATTTTTTGGTGTAACAACAAAATCAGTTACTGTAAATAGTAAAGGAGTTATTATAGCTAAAAATAGTATAATTGATACTTCTATTCCCCTATTTAAATATCTAAGTGCTATTATTAATCCAATTAAAAGTGATGGTGCAAGTAAACTTCTTCTTAAATTATCGATTATTTTCCACTTTGATAATAATGATATTTTAGATGAAAATAACCAAGGAATTAGTTGCCAGTCACCTCTTACCCATCTATGAAGTCTTTTCGAACTACTAAGATAACTTGATGGATAATTATCTATAAATTCACAGTCAGTAACTAATGCACTTCTTACATAAGCTCCTTCTAAAAGGTCATGACTTAATACTTTATTATCTGGAATTTCATTTCTTAAAACTTTATAGAATACATCTATATCTAATATACCTTTCCCTGTAAATGAACCTTCTCCAAACAAATCTTGATATGTATCTGAGTATGCAATTGAGTAACCATCTACTCCCCCTTCTCCTCCAAATATATTAGAGAACTTACTAATATTTTTGCTCTCTAACGATATTGAAACTTTAGGTTGCATTACTCCGTAACCTCTAATAACTTTATTCTTTTTTAATATAGCTTTATTTAATGGATGACACATTGCACCAACTAATTTTTTTATAACATCTCTTGGCATAAATGTATCTGAATCTAGTGTTATTATGTATTTTGAATCTTTTAGTTCATCAATTGAACTACTTATTACATTAAATGTATGATCTTTATCTCCCTTTAAAAGAGAAATAAACTCCATTATTTTTCCTCTTTTTCTTTCTCTTCCAATAAATTTTTCTTCTTTACTGTTATAAACTCTTTTTCTATTTAAATAGAAGAATTTATTATTAGAGATACAATACTTTTTATTTAATTTTTTTATCTGTTCCAATGCAAAATCATTTAAATTCTTATCATTCCTTGTAGTCTCATGCTCACAGTCTTGAAAGTCTCCAAGTATTGCAAAATAAACATTCTCTTCTTTATTTCCTAGGTATGAAACTTCTAATTTCTCAACAAGTTTTTTTATATTTTCTTCTGAAGTAATCATTGATGGAACTATTACTATAGTTTTATTTTCACTATTTATACCGTCTCTTAACTCTATTTTAGGTACATGCCTTAAAGGAATCTTCTTTGCAACAATCCAGTTTGTAAATGCTACAATTATTTCACTTGCAGGAATAAGTATTATTATTGCCTCTATTACGTGTTGAGTTCTACTATACTCTACTCCATATAAATATCCTAAAGCTAATACTAAGAATATAATAAGTAAACTTCCTAAAACATTTATAAGCCAAAATATGCTAGGAGAGAACTTATTTTTTATTCTATTTCCTCTTTTTATTGCCCTTGAAAGTTCACCTATACCATCATCTATTAAATAGTATCCAATATGTGTTCTATAAGTCTCCATTCCTTTTTCTTTAGATCTACTTGCTAATAAAAGAGCCTCTTTTACAATTTCTTCTTCATCTATTTTGTACTTTCTAGATATTCTTTCTATAGTATGCCTATAATAATCTTTTGATTTAAAATCCATTTGTTTATAAACATTACTTGGATCTTTTTTTAGTATACTTTCTGTAATGGATGTTTCCTCAAAAAAATATCTCCAATCTATAACATCTATTTCTCTTAAAGACATTATTAATGAACTTATTTTTTCTACTAAATCATCTTCTTTAGCTTTACTCTTTAATATATTTTTATATTCTTTTTCTTCTTTTCTATCTTTTTGAATATTTTTTAATTTAGTCGCTTCTTTAGATAAATTTATAATTATTCCAGCTCTAAGTGCTAAAGGAAAAGCCCAAAGTTCCCCTATAGTATATTTTTCTCCTTTTTCCTTTATAAAAGATATACTCTCATCTTCAGTCACTTTTCCTTTATTTCTATTTAACATTTCTTTTGCACAAATATATATTCTTGGAAGCTTAATATCTGAATTTATTTCATTTTCAACATAAAGGTTTTGAAAATAACTCTTTGGCATATTAACCTTTATAGCTCTATACTCTTTCTCTATTAAATAAATATTATCTAGAAGCCAATTGCCCGCACTTATTATTTCTTCTCCTTCTTTTGATAACATCTTTAGATAATCATGGGTATCTTTTATATTCATAAAACTAAGCTTTAGCTCATTAAGAACATTTTTTCTACCATTCAATGAATCATTTTTATCCATATCCCTTTCTCCTTTGCAAAGTTTTACTTTTAAGATTAGTTTTTGCTAAAAATCTAAAAATAATCATATTTTCTTTATTATCAAAAAAGTATAGGATATAAATAAAAAAGAGTTATATTATAAAGTACCTATATTAAATAACCTTGTAATATAACTCTAATTTTTATTTAATTAAAATAGTTTTAATCTTAAATATATTGTTAATATCTTCCTTTATTTCGTTTATTAATTCTTTCTTTAAATAATCATCTAAATCAATCTTTTCTTTTAATAAAAATAACTTATATAAAAATGCAGCATTTACTGATATTCTATTATGATACATTTTAAATTCTTTATAACTTTTATTATACTGTTTTTTGTCACCTATTATATTATTTAAATAGCCTATCATTAATTTATTTTGAAGCATTAATTCTCTAAAGTTACTATGATTAAAGTTTTCTCTCTCTTCAACTCCATTCTTTATTATAGAGAATATCTTTTTATCGTTATCTTTTATCTTTAATAATTTTTTATTACATTCATTGCTAAATTTATATGGTCTTATTATATAAGTTATTAAGATAGCTATTAAAACTCCGCTAAATACAAATAATAATCTATCCAGCATTACTGATATATTAGGGTTTAAAATATCTTTTGCTCCTAAAGTACATATAGTAGTAAATATCATTAATTTATCATAGCTTTTAAAAAGTGTCATACAGAATATTGCAACTATCATTAATGCTATTTTTATATTCATATTGCTGATATATTGGAAGATTATAATTGATATCCCTGCCCCTATAGCAGTTCCCTTTAACCTTTTAAATGATTTTGAAATCGTATCTTTAAGATTCGCTTGAATTACTACAAATGATGATAATACTATCCAATAATAATACTCTATATTAAACAGTCTACCTACTGCAAAAGGTATAGTTATTGCTAAAATCATTCTTATATTAAAATAAAATGTTTCTTCTTTTTCTCTATATGAATATATTATTTTATTTATTATTTTGCTAGGTGATATTATTTGCTTTACTGCACTAACTATATTTTCTTTTTCTCTAGCTTTTTTAGAATAACCAGTAATACTTATTATTATTAATTCAATTAAACATATATTTAATCTATATTTATTATCGTTATTTAAAATTTTACCTTTTTCTGTTTGTAATAAACCTATAGCCTCATCTATACTTGTTTTATTTGTTATAAAATCTTTTATTATATCCAATAAGTTTTTATTTAGATTAAGTAAATATTTATTATTCTTATATTTTGACTTATCTATTTCCATATTTATTTTTTCTAACATAGTTAATAAATCAAAAATATATTTATCTTCATCCATAAAGTTACCTTTACTGTCTTTTGAATTATTAAGAATATTATCTAAGCTATTGATTAACTTCTTTAGCTTATTATCCAACTCATTTTTATAATCTATATCTAATATATTTTCTATTTTCAAATCGATTATATCTATAATTTCAGTTAGTAAATTTATCTTTTTATTTTTATAGTTAACTTTTATTACATATAACTTAAGTATCATAATTATTATTACACAAAATACTATACCAGCTAACCTTAAAGGAAATTGATTATATCCTACTGAAAATAATAAAGTATATAAATATAAGTTGGTAAATACATAGTAATATCTATTATCTAAATCATCTAAATATAATGCTCCAATGATATATAAGAATACTATATTTAATACTATACCTAAATATATATTTGAATTAACTAGTTGTGCACATACTGATAATGAAATAAAGCCTACAAGTAACTTTATAAACTCATATTTCGGTTTAATAGTAAAATCTTTTTTAGCTAAATTCATTATTGCTATAATTACTGCAAACGCTAATACTATATTCTCTTTTCCGAATAATACATATACTGATGCAAATATTAATAATGATACTAATGTTAATGATAACTTATTAATAATTTGTTTTTTCATTTTATTTTTCCTTACTAATTGTATTTTTTATTGCATTTTTATATTTTTAGCTACATCTAAGTTTTATATTTATGTGTATTATATCATTTATAAATTTCTAAATATCACTTATATTTTTAACTTTATGAAAATTACTTTATATTAATATTTTTATATATAAATAAAGAAGTATTAAAAGCATATATAAATTACTTTTAATACTTCTTTTTTAGTTTATTTAGTAAGCATTATATTTAATATTGTATTATCGGTGTTACTTAGCCCTTCTTTTACTAATACTTCAATATTTCTTATTGTATCTTCAGCATCCTCAAATACAATTCCATCTTTTGATGATGGTGATATATTATTCATTGCAAGAGTTGCACATTGAAGAGCTGCATTTGTAGCTGTTGCTATTTTTAATGCGCATGTACTCTTTGCTCCATCGCATATCATTCCTGCAATATCTGATATCATATTATTAACTGCATGTTTTATATTAGTTAGATTTCCACCTAAAAGATATGTTATACCACAACATGCCCCTGTAGCACCTGCAATTCCTGCACCACATAATGGTGATAATCTTCCCATATATTCTTTTAAATGAATTGTTATAAGATTACTTATAACAAGTGCTCTTGCAAGATCTTCTTTTGACTTTCCTAAAACTTTTGCAGTTTCTACTATAGGCATTGAACATGCTATTCCTTGGTTTCCAGAGCCTGCTGTTGTCATAATAGTCATTGTACATCCGTCCATTCTTGCATCTGAAGCTGCTGCTGTTGCTGCAATTATTTTATTAGCCATATTATTTGTAAATAGATTAAAATCTTTATTTTCTATTATCTTATTTCCAACTTCTAATCCATACCCACCTTTTAATCCTTCTTCTGATACTTTACTATTAATATCAGCAGCCTTTAATATAAATTCTATTTCTTCAAAAGGCGTATTAACTGCAAATTCATAAATACTCTTTATTGTTAGATCAGAACCCTTAGAAACGTTTTCATTAGATGCATCATTAATTTCTTTATCTAAAATCATCTCACCATTTTTCTCTATCAAAACTACATTTGTATGATCTTTTAAAATGATTACTTTTGAATTATTATTTTCTCCTTTTGCTATTACTTCTATATATAGTTTTTCTTTTGTATCCTTTTGTGAAACCTTTATTTTCTTACTTGAAATAAGTTCATTTGCCTTTTTTAACTCTTCTTCTGAAAATCCCTTTAATATTTCAAGCTTTTTTTCAGGTTTCTTTATTATAGCACCAAGTGCTGCCGCAATATCTATTCCTACTTTACCTGTACCTGGAATTCCAACTCCTAATGCATTTTTTATAACATTAGCACTTAAAAGTATATCTATATTTTTTGGGGTTTCCCCTAAAGTATCCACTGCTAAAGAAACTGCATAGGCTACTGCTATAGGTTCAGTACACCCTTCTGCTGGAACCATTTCTCTATTTAGTATATCTATAAATTCTCTTCCCATATTTTATCGCCTCTTCTCTATTTTTCTAATTTAATTATAACACCTTTACATATCATTAATATAAAAAAAACAATTAAACTACTGTAAATAGTTTAATTGTTTTATTATAAGTAACTATGCTTTTGCTTTTAATTCACCTAAGTTTTTATTTGCTATTACCTCTTCAATTGTTTCATCACCATTTTTATCTTTTGCTAGTATTATAGTTGATAATACTATAAAGAATGTACCAAGCATTAATGAGAATGTAAGTTTTTCACTAAATAATATTATTCCCATAATTATACTAACTATTGGTTCAAATGTTCCAAGTATAGAAGCTGATGAAGCTCCTATAATTTCTATTCCCTTTAATAATAATATTATTGATAATATAGTAGATACAACAGCTATTAGTACATATGATAATGCAACACTTATATTCATATCTAAAACTATTTGATTAGTTACTCCACCATAAAGTATCATTCCAATTGCTGCACCGAATGATATATACATTGTAATAACTCTATTATCTATATCTGAAATTTCTTTTATTGCAAGTAAAATTACATTAATTCCATAAGATATTCCTGAGAATAATGCTAGTACTAATCCAATAAAACTAAGAGTTTGATTTTCGAAAGCTACAAGTGCATATACTCCAACACCTGCAAAGATTAAAGATATAAGCTTTATCCTACTCATATTTTTTCTAAATATAAAATACTCTAATATACAAACAAATGCAGGATATATAAAGTGAAGTGTAGTTGATAATCCAACACTTAAATAGTTATAAGACATAAATAATGTTTGAGTTGTTATTGTATATCCTATTGCACCTGTAAAAAATAATATTAAAAATTGCTTTTTAGTAACTTTTAAATTTATATTTTTAAACTTTAAATATATAAATAAAAGAACTGCAGCTATAGAAAATCTATATATTAAAACCGTCGCTGAATTTGATCCATGTATGTATGCATTTTTTGCAAAAATAGGCATCAATCCAAAAGCAACAGAAGCTAAAATCGCGTAAATAATCCCCTTATAATTTTTCATCTTTTCCCTCCAAAATAACCTAAATATTTAATTCCCAATTATCAATTCTAGTTTCTTAAAATTCTATTGTCAATGGATTATTTAAATTATTTTGAAGTATTTTTATTTTGGGATTATTACCTTAAAACTTGTTCCTTCACCTACTATACTGTGAACAGAAATTTTTCCACCATATAATGAAATTATTCTATTTGCTATTGAAAGCCCAAGCCCATTTCCTCCAGTTTTACTATTTCTTGATTTATCAACTCTGTAAAATCTATCAAATAAAAATGGAATATCATCTTTTGGAATCCCAACTCCTTTATCTCTTACAGTTAATACTTGAAAATTACTATCTTCTTCAATTATTACATCTATATATTTTTCCCTTTTAGAATACTTTATTGCATTATCTAAAAGTATTATTAATATTTGTTTTAAATGCTCTGCCTTCATATTAAAAACATATACATTATTGTTTTTATAATTAATTTTATAATCATCATTTAATATAGAAAAATCATTTAAAACTCTATCTACTGCTTCTTTTAAATCACAAACTCCTTTTAATTTTTCATTCTCATTTTCAAGCTTTGACATATCTAATAAAGTATTAACTAATGTAATAAGTCTATCTACTTCTTCACTACTAACTTTTATTGATTTTTCTAATACTTCTGGATCATTTTTGCCCCATCTATTTAAAAGTGATAAATGACCTTTAATTATTGTTAATGGTGTTTTTAATTCATGAGATGCATCTTGAACAAATCTTTTTTCTCTATTAAATGAGTTTTCAACATCATCCATTAACGAATTAAATACAATTCCAAGCTGAGATATTTCATCATTGCTTCTACTAACTTTTACTCTCTTATCAAGTCTTCCTTCTTTTTTTATGTTTTCCATAGTTGATATAACATCCCTAACATTTGATAAAAGCATTCTTGAAATAATTATTCCGCCTATTACACTTATTACTATTCCAAACAATAAAGTTATTATTAAAATTAAACCATATGATTGAAATATATCATCAAAAATTCCTAATTTAATTCCATATTTATTTTTATGATCAAAGAACCAATCAAAAAATATAGCTGTTTGTGCTATTCCTATAAATAATAGAAATACAAGAAATATTATTACAGATACAATTGTTATCTTCCAAAATATAGGTAATTTTTTATACCAGTCTTTCATTAGTCTCTCATTATATATCCAACACCTCTTATAGTTTGAATATATTTCTCCTTATCATTTTTATCTAGCTTATTTCTAATATATCTTACATAAACATCAACAACATTAGTTTCTGCCTCACTATTGTATCCCCAGATATTCTCCATAATAATATCTCTAGTTAATGCACGGTTTATATTTTTCATAAACATAAGTAACAATTGAAATTCTGTATTTGTAAGTTCTATAACTTCATTATTTCGTCTTACTGTTCTTCCTTCTATATCTAATATAATATCTTTAAATTTTAATTCAGAATTACTTTTCTCTTTTTTATTTCTTCTAAATATAACTTCCATTCTTGCAATAAGTTCTTCTATTGCAAATGGTTTTGCTAAATAATCATCTGCTCCTGACTTAAGTCCTGTAACCTTATCCATTACACTATCTCTTGCAGTTAACATTATTATTGGAGTTTCCTTCTCTTTTCGAATTCTTCTACAAACTTCAATCCCATTTATTCCTGGAAGCATTAAATCCAAAAGTATTACATCATAATCTTTTTCTAATGCGAGTGATACTGCTTTCCTACCATCATTTGCAACATCAACATTATAACCTTCATACTCTAACTCCATCTTTATAAAAGAAACCATATTTTCCTCATCTTCTACTATAAGTACATTGTACATAAAATCATATCCCTTCTTTAGTAAACCATAAAAAAGGTAGAGTATAAAAAATTTAATACACCCCACCTTTATAATTACTTATTATTTGAGTTTTCTTTATTAGAGTGATCTTTTACTATATGATCATCATCTAAATAATTTTCTTTTTTATTATTCTTATGAATATTGGGAGACTCTATTTCTAGTATAGCTCCACTTTCACCATCTACAGTAACTTCATGTAGCATATTTTTATCATCTTTTATTTTAAACTCATATTCTACATGTAAGTCATCATAATCTTTCTCACTCTTAACAACAGTACCAGAAACAGCTTTTAATGCAACTTCTTTTGCTTGTTCTATTGTATATTTAGTAGATTCCTTAATCTTATAAAAAGCAAATCCACCTGCTCCTATACCACAAATTATTCCTAGCATAACTACTGATATTATAGTTCTTTTAATCTTTTTCTTATACTTTGAGATACCTTCCTTTAAGCTAGTAAATGTATTTTTTGTAGTATCTTTTGCTCTATTAAAAGTATCATCATATCCACTGCTTCCTTTAGTATTGCTGCTATCTTCAAAATTATCTTCGATTATTTCCACATTTTCTGCTTCTATATATTTCTTTTCTTCATTTCTATTCTCTTTATTATTCATTATTGATTCCTCCCTTTGCCTTCAATTAGCTTATGAACTAATATTAGCAAGGGAAAATTAAAATACTCTTTGATTTAAATGAGAATTTTCTAATTTAATAGAATTTAGTTTAAGCTAAAGAATTTTGTAAATGCTTCTATTGTATAGAAATTATCTTTAACTGCTGCAAGTTCTCTAACTGAGTGCATTCCAAGTATTGGCGCTCCCATATCAACAACAGGTATAGAAAGGTCCGCTGCTGACATTGGTCCTATTGTTGTTCCACCCTTTACATCTGATCTGTTTACGAACTTTTGCATAGGAACATTTGCTTCTTCACATACTGATTTAAATATTGCACCTGCAACACCTTCTGTTGAATAGCTTCCTGATGCTGCAATCTTTAAAACTGGTCCCATACCAAGGAATGGTCTATTAGTTGGGTCATGCTTTTCTGGTAAATTTGGATGTACAGCGTGAGCTAAGTCTGCTGAAATCATTAATGAATTTTTTAATGCTCTAAAGAATTCTTCTGTGTTCTTATTAAGTGCAATTGCAATTCTTTCTAATGTTCTTCTAATTAAGTTAGATTGTGCACCTTGAGCTGTTAAACTACCTATTTCTTCGTTATCTATACATATCATTACTTTAGTTGCAGCTATCTTTGTACTATTTAGTAATCCCTTTATACCTGCAAATACCATCCATTGGTCATCAAGTTTTCCTGCTGATATAAACTCTTCATTTATTCCTACTAAAGATCCTTTTTGGTATTCATATAAGAATAAATCAAAATCTAAAATATCTTCTACTTTAACTCCTGTTTCTTCTGATAAAAGATTCATTAAGTATCCTTCTTTTTCTAAAGAATTATTAACAAATCCAACTAGTGGTAATGTATCTTTTTGCTTATTGTAAGCATATCCTTCATTAACATTTCTGTTCATGTGAATTGCAAGGTTTGGTATTATAAGCACTGGCTTATTTACATTTACTAATTTAACTTCTGGTTTAAGTGGTGACTTCCCTTTAACTATTACTCTACCAGCTATTCCAAGTGGTCTATCAAACCATGTGCTAAGTATTGGTCCACCGTATACTTCTGTATTTAATCTTACATAAGTATTTTCTACTTTCATTTCAGCATTTGGTTTTATCTTGAATCCTGGAGCATCTGTATGAGCACCTATAAGTCTAAATCCATCTACTTCAAGTTCTCCATTACCTACTTCAAAAGCTATAACAGCTGAATCATTTTTACCTACAAAATATTTTTTTCCTTTTTCTAAATCCCATGAATCTTCTTCAAATAGTTCTACAAATCCATCTTTTTTAAGAATTTCCTTAACTGATGCTGCTGCATGATATGCAGTTGGACTTTCATATAAAAAATCTATTAATTCATTTGCTAATTGTCTTTCCATTTAATAATCCTCCTAAATTTTAGCATAGTATCCATAATACAATAATACATCATTATTTGATTTTATCATAATAGAAATTATATATTTTATAATACAAAATATTTTAATATTCTATTCAATATATAGTAATAAAAAATCATTAAAGATAATATCTTTTCATATAATTGTGTAATTGTTTGATAAATTTTTCTTATTAGGATAGAATAATTATATTAATTGGCTATGGGAGGACAAATAAAAATGCTTTCAAATTTTCTAGTAAAAACTTTTATTAAAGATAGTGAAAATATAAAAGACAGAAAAGTTCGTAATTCTTATGGGTTCTTAGGTGGAATTATTGGAATTGTAGTAAATCTTATTTTATTCGCAATTAAGTTTACTGTTGGTTTTTTAGTGTCAAGTATAGCAGTAACTGCTGATGCCTTTAACAATTTATCAGATGTTGCATCTTCAGTAATTACAATTGCAGGGTTTAAAATGGCTAATATGCCCCCTGACGAAAAACATCCATTTGGTCATGGAAGAATGGAATACCTATCTGGCCTTGTGGTAGCATTTATGGTCATGTTAGTTGGATTTCAATTTGTAAAATCATCTTTTGATAAAATAATAAATCCAGAGCAAGTTAAATTTGAGCTTATACCTTTTATTTTACTTATTGTATCAATATTCCTTAAGTTATGGCTTGCATTATTTAATAAATCTGTTGGAAATAAAATAGATTCATCTGCACTTAAAGCTGCAGGAGTTGATGCCCTAGGTGATGTATTTACTACTAGTTGTGTTGTTATATCAATACTTGCAACTAAATTTATATCATTCCCTATTGATGGTTATGTAGGATTTATAGTTGCTTGCTTTATAGTTTACTCTGGTTTTTCTCTTGTTAAAGAGACTGTTGATCCACTTCTTGGTGAAGCTCCAGACCCTGAACTTGTAAAAAGTATAGAAGACATGCTTTTATCTTATGATAATATTACAGGAGTTCATGATTTAATAGTTCATAATTATGGGCCTGGTAGATGTATGGCTTCAGCTCATGCTGAGATTCCAGCTGATATGGATGTTATGAAAATCCACAATATTATAGATACTGCAGAAAGAGAAATTTCTAAAGAATTAAATATATATTTAACAGTTCATATGGACCCTATATGTTTAGATGATGCAGAAGTAAAGCATGCTTATGATGAGGTATTAAAAATAGTAAAATATAATCCACTAATAAAATCAATGCATGATTTTAGAGTTGTTGGTGAAGGTAATGAAAAAAATCTAATATTTGATGTAGTTGTTAATAGTAAAGCTTTAGCAAAGGTTTCTAATGAAAATGAACTAAGAGAATCTATAATTTCTTCTATAAAAGAAACTCATCCACAATATAATTGTGTTATAACTATAGATCATGACTTTACTAGTTAAATTTATTTTACTAAGGAGATTATAAGTTTATTTATAATCTCTTTTTCCATTTTCTGGTTGATTGAGTTTTTACTTTATGCTATACTCATCTTGCAAGTATATAATTAAGGGGGATATTTAATGTATTGTACGCATTGTGGGAAGGAATTAGGACCTGATAAAAGGTGCCATAATCCTTTGTGTAATACAAACATAAACTCTTCAAGTAATACAAATAATAATGCAGAAGAGTTTATAAATCTTAATAAAAACAATCAAACCAATGAAAATGCACAATATGGAAATTATTATGCACAGCAAAATACTTTAGATATATCATTAAATGAATTTGCTACTTTTGTTGGACCAAAAAATACAGAATATTATATGGATAAGTTTCAAAAATATGAGATTGATCAAAGCTTTACTTCTTGGAATTGGGCAGCATTTTTCTTAACTGTATATTGGTTAATATATAGAAAAATGTATAAAATCGCCGCTATAGTATTTGTAATCAATATTGTATCAGCATCTATCTTGAGTATTTTCTCACCAATAGCTTCACTTGCTATTATGATAGGTCTTGGTGTTTATGGTAACTTACTATATGTAAAAGACTCTATAAAAAAGATTACTGATATTAAAAGATTTTCATCTAATTTAAGAGAAAATGAATATAGTAACAGACTTATGCTTAGCGGAGGTACAAATATTGCTGCAATATTTATATTCGCTGGAATAATAATAGCTATAATATTTATTGCAGCAATTTCTTTAATAGGTTTTGCCTCATCTTTTGGATCTTACTATTATTAATTTTATAGTTATATTAAAGCAAAAAGATATAGAAAAATCTAATTTAATCATTTTTTCTATATCTTTTTTATTTTTATCCAATTTTACATATTTTTCTTAATATTAAATTGTTTGTAATTTTTTCATATGTTATACTTTCCTTGTATTATTTATTTAAGGGGGAACTTTTATGTTTTGTGAAAAATGTGGGGGAAATATAGGGTTAGATGGAAACTGTACTAATCCTCTATGTAAATCTAATATGGGTAATTATTCTAAAAATAATCTAAACATGTCAAAAGACTATTCTAATGAATTCTCATCTAGTAATTCTAATAATTTCTATTATGAAAATAGTAATAGCTATAGTAATCCTAATGCTGTAACAGAAGCAGATTTCATAACATTTGTTGGTGAAAAAAATACAGAATACTATCTAGATAAGTTCGAGAGATATCAATCAAATCAGAACTTTGCTTCTTGGAACTGGGCAGCATTTTTCTTAGGTATGTTTTGGATATTATATAGAAAACTGTACAAGCTTGCAGGTATTCTTTTTGCAGTTAATTTATTAAGTTTATTTTTAATTGGAGGCTCTTCTCTTCTTACTTTAATTATTATGATAGGTTGTGGTACTTATGGTAACTTAATATATGTAAAAGATTCTATAAAAAAGATTGAAAATATTAAAAGATTTTCTTCTAATATAAGTAATATGGATCTTAATAATCGTCTTATTCATAGTGGTGGTGTAAGTTTTGTTGGTCCAATTATACTATTATTACTTCTTACTCCATATATTATTATTATAGTATTTTTATACTTAGGTTTTATGACATCAACACTTTTTTAGGATATATTAAGACTATATAAAAGATAAAAAGGATAATGTAATTATCCTTTTTATTTTTTAACCATTATAATGGCACTTCGTCCATTTACAGATATATTATTTCCACATACCTTTCTTAGTCCGTCTTCATTTATAGAATTTTCATCTAATATAATATCCCAAATATCATTATCTATATTAAAAAAACTAGTTTCCTTGCCACCATTTAATATAGCTACGCATTCTTTAAATGAGTCTCCAATATTATTTCTAGTAATTTTATATGCAATTACATTTTCACTATCTGTATTTATAAATTTTATATTATTTAATATATCTCTTGCATTACTCATTCTAAAAATTTTATGATTTCTTCTTAATTCTATTAATCCCTTATAGTAATTAAATACATCTATATATTTTCCCTTTCTATTCCAATCTATTTTATTAACATAATCAGATGAGTTGTAACTATTTTCTATAATATTATTATCTGTATCTGTTTTGGTTCTTAATAATTCTTCTCCTGAATGAATAAATGGAATTCCTTGTGATGTTAATACTATTACTGCCGCAAGCTTATTCATTTTAATTAATTCATAATCACTTTCTTCTTTACATGATAATGAAATTTTATCCCATAAAGTATAATTATCATGAGAAGATGAATAATTAATTACTTGATATGGTTCATTAGCCCAGTAAGATATCTTAGAATAATCAATATCTTTATGATTTGTATATGCAACAACTCCACTTTTTATTGCTTCGTTACACCAATATCCTCCACTTATAAAACCATAACTTTCTTCCGAAAATACATTTCCTTTAATTCCATCTCTTATATCATCATTAAATGTTGCAATTTGCATATCATTGAATTTATTTATATTCTTCTTTATAGCTCTCTCTTCTTCATTTAGTGGGGTCTCAGATGCAATCCACCCTTCACCATAAATGATTATTGTTTTATCTATTTTATTAAGCTCTTCTCTTATTATTTTCATAGTTTCAATATCATGTAATCCCATTAAATCAAATCTAAAACCATCTATATGATATTCTTTTGCATAATAACAAACTGAATTAACTATAAAATTTCTAACTATTTCTCTTTCTGATGCTAATTCATTTCCACATCCTGACCCATTTGAAAAGTTACCATTACTACCTTCTCTATAATAGTAATATGGCATTAATTTATTAAATATAGAATCATTAGTATCATAGGTGTGATTATAAACAACATCCATTATTACTCTTATGCCCTCTTTATGTAAATTTAATACCAATTCTTTAAATTCCTTAATTCTAGCTTCTCCGTTAAATGGATCAAGTGAATAGGAACCTTCTATTGCATTATAATGAACTGGATCATACCCCCAATTATATTCTTTACTATTTAAATCTTCTTCATTAACCGTCTTAAAGTCAAATACAGGTAATAAGTGAACATGAGTTACTCCAAGTTCTTTTAAATGATCTATTCCTGTTTTATATCCATTTTTTGTAGTTGTACCCTTTTGCCAAAAACCTTTAAACTTACCTTTAAAATTCTCATTTAAATTATTATCTATAGTAAAATCTCGTATATGTGCTTCATATATTATTGAATCTACTTGTGACTTAATAAATGGTCTAACGTCTTCATCCCATCCTTCTGGGTTAGTTTCCTCTAAATTAACTACCATTGAATATTCTCCATTACAAGATACTGCCTTTGAGTATGGATCAGTAATTATATTTATATTTTCGTTAATCTGCACTTTTAATCTATAATATATTTTATTTAAGTCCCCAAACCTCTCTACAGTCCATACATTATTTTCTTCTTTCATTTCCAATTCTTCAAATTTATTAAATTCATTTTTATTATCCTTATTAAATAACTCAATAGTTACTTTTGTTGCTACTGGTGACCATACTCTAAACGTAGTTTTCTCTTTTGAATATATTGAACCTAATTCTAACTTAGTAGTATACTTCTCTTCAAATTCCTTTGAATTAAAAATATCTCTTAATTGTACCTTTTTATCACCACTATATGTGTTATATATTTCTTTTATATTCATTTACCCTCACATCCTTAAATAAACTAATTCCTTATTATTAAAAATCCTATAATCAAAATGAAGTTATTTACTCTTTATGATTATAGGACTTTCTTCTATTTATTAAACATATTTTTCCTTGCTTCTTCTAATCTTTTATTATTGCCTCTTATACACTCATAGTACACTCTTAATATTTCCCCAACACCCCAGGCTTGATTGTAACAACCTCTAGGATTGTGTGGAGAATCTCCATCAAATATTTCAGCTATTCCACCAAGACATTGATCTTCTATATGAATCTCCATTTCTTTAAGTGCTTCATCAACAAACTTTATAGAATCATCTGAGTACTCATGTACTTTACAATAACCACTTAAGAATGATCCCATAGGGAATGACCAAACTGTTCCTTGATGATACGCCATATCTCTATCTATAAGTTTACCTTCATAAACAGGTTTATAATCATCGTGATTCTTGCTTAAACTTCTAAGTCCAAAAGGAGTATATAGATAATCATAAATCTTCTCTATTACTTTTATTTCCTTCTCTTTAGAAAGCATAGTAAATGGAAGAGAAACTGCCCATGCTTGGTTTGGTCTTATAGATTGGTCACTTTCTATATTATTAACTACATCATAGAGACATTGTTCCTCTTCATTCCAGAACTTTTTATTAAATGATGCTTTAACTTTTTCTGCAAGCCTTTCATACTCTTTGAATTCTTCATCATTAAACTTTTCAGCAAGTAATGATGCTATTTTTAATGCATTATACCAAAGTGCATTTATTTCAACAGGTTTACCATGTCTTGGAGTAACAACTATTCCATTAACCCTTACATCCATCCATGTAACTTGATCTAGTCCATCTCCTGCCATAATTAAGGAGTCTTCATCCATCTTTATTGAAAAATCTGTTCCTTCCATATATGCCTTAATAATATTTTTTATAGTTCCATATAGTTCTTCTTTTACAAATTCTAATTCCTTTGGATCATTTCTATATAATAAATACATGTATATAGCATGAATATACCAAAGTGAAGCATCTACTGTATTATATAAAGGTTCTTGCCCAAAATCAGGGAACATATTTGGAATTAATCCATTCTTCTCATATATACTAAAGCTTCTTAAAATATCTTTAGTATCATCAAGTCTTCCTGTACACATACCTACACCAGTTAATGCAATCATGGTATCTCTTCCCCAATCTAAAAACCATGGATATCCAGCAAGAACTGTCTTACTATTTATTGAATCTCTATCAACTATAAAGTGATCTGCTGAAATTGGAAGGTATTTAGCTATTACTCTATCATCATCTTTAAAAGTATCTCTTAAATCGGTTATTCTCTTCTCTTCAGATTTTACTATTTTCTCTGAATTAATTTCTTTATCCTCTTCAATAGTGCACACTAAATACACTTTCTTCTCTTCATAACCTTTAACCTTGACAACCATATCTCCTGGAACATAATTTCTATCTAAATATTTATCTCCAGTTGTTTCATCTACATCATAATATACTTCCTCAGTTATTTTCTCTGACTTAGATAAAACTTCTCCCTCTGAAAGAAATATTCTAATATTTATATCTTCTTTAAGTTTTGGACTAAGGCTAAATCCATTCTTTAAATTACTTTTTATAAATTTAAGGTTATCATCACTGCTTACTTCCCCTGGATTTCTAAAGGACATAAATGGTGTAAGTATAAGCTCCCCTCCATCTTTATTGCCTTTTATTAAGTACTCTATTATAGCTGTATTTTTTCCTTTTTCTAAGAATACTCTCTTCTTTATTAAAGTTCCATCTATAAAATAAGTATACTCTGGTATTCCATTATAAGAGAAGCTTTGAAGGTTTTTATAACCTTCAATAACTTCATTTTTATACTTAGTTGTTGCTAATGGAAACTTAATGCCATTTTTTATAAATGTCTCACAAACTTTAGGTAATATCATATATCTCTCATCAGGTGACTTAAAAGCAGCTATTAATATAGCATGATATTTTCTACTATTTGCACCTATAATAGTGCTACCTGAAAAAGCACTTCTTCCATTTGAAAGCATCCATTCTTTTTCGATTCCTCTTTCATAACTTTTAAAATTATTCTTACCAAACTTCATAACACATTCTCCAAATACTACTTTGTATTTTTAGTTTGATTAATTCCCCAAATATCTTTGCTATACTCTAATATAGTTCTATCTGAAGAGAATGTACCTGCATTACAAGTATTTTCAAAGCACATTTTAGCCCATCTCTTCTTATCTTTATAAGCTTTAAATACTTCATCTTCAGCCTTTTTAAATGCTTCAAAATCTGCTAATAAGAAGTATCCATCACCTTCTTCTATTAATGAATTATATAAATCCTTAAATAATCCAGTTCCTCCATCACTAAATGTTCCATCTATTAGTGAATCTATTACTTTCTTAAGTGAAGGATCATTTTTATAGAACTTCTTGCAGTCATACTTTCCTTTTAAAGCCTCTATATCTTCAACTCTTAATCCAAATATAAAGTTATTTTCTTCTCCACTTTCTCTAACTATTTCAACATTTGCCCCATCATAAGTACCAAATGTAGGAGTTCCGTTTAACATAAACTTCATATTACCTGTTCCTGAGGCTTCCTTACCAGCTGTTGAAATTTGCTTTGATATATCTGCTGCTGGGAATAACTTTTCTGCATAAGAAACTCTATAGTTTTCTACAAACACAACCTTTATCTTTCCATCTATGTCTTTATCATTATTTATAAGCTTTGCAACTTCATTAGTAAACTTAACAATAGCTTTAGCTCTTTTATATCCTGGGAATGCTTTAGCTCCATATATAAATGTTGTCTTTGGAATATCAAGTTTTGGATTCTTCTTTAATCTATAGTAAAGATCTAAAACATATAATGTATTTAACAATTGTCTCTTATACTCATGTAATCTCTTTATTTGAATATCAAATATTGAATCTGGATCAATTTCTATTCCTTCTGTTTCCTTAATGTACTTAGCAAGTTCTTCTTTCTTTTCATGTTTTATTTCCATAAATCTATTTAATATATCTTCATCATCCTTAAATTTTTCAAGTTCTTTAAGTTTTCCTAAATCCTTAACCCAAGATTCATCTCCTAAAAGCTCTGTTATAAATGATGATAATTGTTTATTACATAATCTAAGCCATCTTCTTGGAGTTATACCATTAGTTTTATTTTGGAACTTTTCAGGATATAACTTGTACCAATTGTTAAGCTCAATATCTTTTAATATATCAGTGTGTAACTCTGCAACACCATTAACTGCAAATCCTATGTGAATTGCAAGATTTGCCATTCTAGTTACTCCATCTTTAACTATTCTAAATTCTTCTATTTCTTCTTTTGTGTAACCTTTTTTCTTTAACTCCTTTATAAATCTAGTATCAATCATTTTAATGATTTGTACTATTCTTGGGAATAAAACAACCATTAACTTATTGTCCCACTTTTCAAGAGCTTCTGCTAATATTGTGTGGTTAGTGTATGCAAATATACCTTTTGTTATATTAAGTGCCTTATCAAAAGATAATCCATAATCATCTACTAGAATTCTTATAAGTTCTGGAATTGCAAGTACTGGATGAGTATCATTTAATTGAACTGCATGATATTTATAAAGCTCGTCAAAATTTTCTCCATGAAGTCTTATATGATTTCTAAGTATATCTTGTAGAGATGCACTTACTAAGAAATATTGTTGTTTAAGTCTTAATAATTTTCCAGGCTTCATATCATCATTTGGGTATAATACTCTTGATATATCATCTGCTTTATTTTTAAGTTCTACAGCTTTAGCATACTTACCTTGATTAAATGCATTAAAGTCAAACTCTTCTATTGGTTCACACTTCCATAGTCTTAAAGTGTTTATATTCTTGCTCTTATATCCAATTATAGGAGTATCATATGGTATTGCTTTAACATTCATATCCTTAAACTTAACTATTACTTCATCTTTATCTTTTCTTATGCTCCAAGGATCACCATGAGTTAACCAATTATCTGCGCATTCATATTGGAATCCGTCTTCAAAGTATTGCTTAAATAATCCATTTGAATATCTAATTCCATAACCTTTTAAAGGAACTTCCATTGATGCTGCTGAATCCATAAAGCATGCTGCAAGTCTTCCAAGTCCTCCATTCCCAAGAGCTGCATCATCTTCAGCTTCTTCAATAACATTTATATCTATATTTAATTCTTTAAGTAATGCTTCTACTTCTTCATATAATCCTAAACTTATTAAATTATTACCAAGTGCTCTTCCCATTAAATATTCTGCTGAGAAATAGTATGCTTGTTTATCTTTTTCGTAAACTTCTTTTGTATTATTCCAATCATCTATTATAGTTTCCATTAATGCTGATGAAAGACTACTAAATATTTGTCCTGAATCGGCTTCCTTTAAGCTTACTCCATATCTAATTTTTAATTCTCTTTCCATACTCTTTTTTAATTCTTCTCTCATCTTTTACAGCCTCCCATATAACTTTGTTAAATCGTATATCTTTTTTGCTAAATCATTAGTTAATTGTCCTGATCTTATTCTCCACTCCCAATTTCCACCTAAAGTTGAAGGTATATTCATTCTAGCTTCACTACCAAGACATAATAAATCTTGCATAGTAGCTATTGATAAAAAGCTTACAGATCTCCAAATACCTCTTATAAATCCGAAACTTACACCCTCTTCTTCATTTAATGATAAATATTCCTTTGCCTTTTTAATTTCCTTTTTTGAAGTATTATTTTTAAACCAACCAAGTACTGTATCATTATCATGAGTTCCAGTATATGCTACGGAATTGTTTACATAATTGTGAGGTAAGTCTGTACTATCCTCTCCTCCAAATCCAAATTGAAGTACTTTCATTCCTGGAAATCCAGTTTCATTTCTAAATTCTATTACTTCATCTGTCATAAATCCTAAATCTTCTGCAATTATATTTACATCACCTAAAGCATCTTTAATTGCGCTAAATAAATTAATTCCCGGTCCCTTTACCCATTCTCCATTTTCTGCTGTCTCATCTCCATAAGGAACTTGCCAGTAAGATTCAAAGCCTCTAAAATGATCAATTCTAACCATATCATAAAGCTTTAAACTTTCTCTCATTCTAAGAATCCACCACTTATATCCATTCTTATCCATAGCATCCCAATCATATATTGGATTTCCCCATAATTGCCCTGTTACTGCAAAGGCATCTGGTGGACATCCTGCTACGAACTTTGGAGTATTATTTTCATCTACTTTAAACATTTTAGGGTTACTCCACATATCAGCACTATCTTCTGCAACGTATATTGGAATATCTCCTATTATCTCTACGCCATTATAATTTGCATATTCTTTAAGCTCATTCCATTGTTTAAAGAATATGAATTGAATAAAGTTGTAATATTCTATTTCATCTTTAAGCTCTTCCTTATATCTTTTTAGAGCTTTTTCTTCTCTATTTTTTATATCTTCATCCCATTCTTGCCATGATACTAATCCAAAATGCTCTTTTATAGCCATATATGAGCTATAATCTTCAAGCCAGAATTTATTTTCTTCTTTAAATCTCTTATATTTAAATTCTTGATATCCTTTTAAATCCTTATTTTTAAAATTCTCATATGCTTTTTTAAGAATTCCATTTCTTATTTCAAATATAAGTCCGTAGTCTACTCTTTCTGGATCATCTCCAAAATTCTTATCATTATAATCCTCTTCTTCCAATAATCCCTCATCACGTAATATTTCAAAATCTATAAAATGTGGATTTCCAGCAAATGCTGAAAAACATTGATAAGGTGAATCTCCGTAGCTAGTATGACCAAGGGGTAATATCTGCCAGTATTTTTGTCCTGCTGATACAAGAAAATCTACAAATTCATAAGACTCTTTCCCCATGGAACCGATTCCAAAACTTCCATGAAGAGAAGAGATATGCATTAATATACCACTACTTCTCTTTTTCATTTTATGTCCTCCTATTATATATCTTTATTATGTTCAAATTCCTTTATTGATGATTCTCTCTCTATTAAGTTCGTATCTATAACTATATGTTTATTTTGCGATTTACCATTAATTAGATCTAATAATAAATTTATGCTTTCTTTCGCTAATAATTCTTTTGGCTGTTCTATTGTTGAGATGGATGGTGAATAATATTTAGTTACTTCCATTCCATCAAATCCTAATAAAGCTATATCTTCACCTATCTTTAAATTATTATCAGTTATAGCCTTTGCTGCACCTACTGCCATAATATCAGATATAGCAAAGATAGCAGTTATATTTTTATCTTTTTTTAATAATTTACTTGTACTATCATATGCATCTTTATAATTAAATTCTCCATATATTACATACTCATCATTTAATTTAATATCATTATCTGATAAGGCCTTTAAATATCCTTCAAATCTAGCATTACCTATACCTTTATCATTTTCATTTCCAAGTAATATTGCTATTTTCTTATGACCTTTGCTTATTAAATGTTCAACACCCATATATGCTGAATAAGTATTTTCTATTGATATTGTAGAAAATTTTTCTGCATTTTTACCATTTAGTCTATTAGCTGATGTAAATACAATAGGTATATCTATATCTTTAAATAATTCATTTTCTATATCATATAACTGAGCACCAAGAGAAATCATACCTTTTAGTTTATTTTCTTTCGCTATTGCTACCATACTTCTTATTTCATCTATTTCATTTTTATAATCCTCTTGTTGTAATATCATAAAATATCCTGCCTTTGATATTTCTTTTCTAATATAATCAATAATTTCTGAAAAGAATGGGTTATATATACCTCTTACAAATACACATATATTTTTTGTATTATTCATTTTTAATAGTCTAGCACTATTATTTGGAACATAATTATGTTCTTTAATTACTTTTTTTACCTTTGCTCTTGTTTTTTCACTTACATCGGGATGGTTATTTATTACCCGTGAGACAGTCCCTACACCAACTCCAGCAATTTTTGCTATATCAGTAATTTGCATATTCTTCTCCTTAACGCTTAAATATTTGAAATTTATATTCCATTTATTGTATTATACTATTCTTTTACTGCTCCTGCTACCAATCCCTTAGCTATAAACTTTTGTATAGAAATAAATAAAATTGTTAAAGGTATTGTTGCAATAACTGATGCTGCTGCATAAATTGGCCAACTTGTTGTTGAACCGCTATTCATCATCCCATTTAATCCTAGAACTAAAGTTTTTACTTCTGGTGCTTTTAAAAGAGCTGCTGAAATCATAAATTCTCCAAATACTCCTATAAATGAGAAGAAGAATATTACTATAAGCATTGGTTTTGATAGAGGCATTATAATTTTTGTAAATATTTTAAAGTGTGAAGCTCCATCAACAAATGCTGATTCATCTAATTCTTTAGGAATTCCATCCACAAACCCTTTCATAAGCCATATATTATATGCGCTTGATCCACATAAAACTAAAATTAAAAATGGTAAGTTATCCATCCCAAAAGGCAACTTATATGCTACTGATAATATAGCTGGAATTGCCATTGTAGCTGGAAACATTTGAAGTATTAATAATGTCATCAGGCCATACTTTTTTCCAGTAAATCTTAATCTACTAAATGCATATGCTGCTGGAAGAGTCATTAAAACTTGTACTATTGAAACAAATAAACATACTATCAAACTATTTTTTATCCAAATTAAAAAATCAGTATTATTAATTACATGTGAATAGTTACTAAATGTTATCTCTTTTGGAATTATTCCATTTTCATAAAAGCTTGTCCCTGGTGATAATGATGCAGATATAATTGCCCATATTGGAAATGCTATAACAAGTATTGATATCCATAAAAATATTCTACTTGCCCAAACATTAAATTTTTCTTGTTTAGTAAGTTTTCTTTTATATAATATCTCTTTTCCACTCATACTAATCCACCTCTTTAAATTGTCCTGATGCTCTCATTTGAATAAATGAAATTCCACCTACAATAATAAACATTAATATTGATAGTGTTGCTGCTAATTCAAATCTACCAAATTGCGTAGACATTTTATATGCTGCTGATCCTAAAATATCTGTATATCCAGCAAAAGGTGATTCTGGTCTAACAGGTCCCCCTTTAAATAGTAAGAATGCAACTCCAAAATTACCGAAGTTCATTGCCCAAGAACCAATTAATAATGGATATGCTGTTTTTGCAAGGCATGGAAGAGTTATTTTGAAAAACTTCTGTATTCCATTTGCACCATCAATATCAGCAGCTTCATAGTATGTATCTGGAATTGCTGATAATCCTCCCATACAAACATTCATCATATATGGGAACCCAATCCATATACTAACTAAAATAAGCGCAACTCTTGCTGGACCTATTTGAGTTAACCACATAACAGGCTCATTTATAATGTGTAAGTTCATTAATATCTGATTTATTGCTCCATATTGACTATTTAATAAACCTTCAAATGCAATTATTATAATTGTTGCAGGTAAAGCCCAAGGAAGTATTAATATACCTTTATAAATAGGAGCTTCTTTCAAATTCTTATTTGATAAAACCATTGCAAATATTAACCCTAATATGAAACTACCTAGTGTAATTAATGTAGCTGCTACTATTGTCCATATAAAAACTGGTATAAATATTTCTTTTAATGGACCTGTAAGAATACTTTTAAAATTTTCTAATCCAACAAATTTCCATCCTGTATTTACAGTCTGTAGGTTATAGTCTGTAAAAGCTATAATTATTGTTAATACAATTGGGATAATTGATAATATAAACATACTAATCAAAGCCGGAGCTAAAAATTTTGAAGCAGTCAAGTTATCTCTATTTTTTATTTTTTTACTCTTCATAACTATTCACCTCTTATATAAAAAGGGGAATTACTTCCCCCATTAATTATTGATTTTGTACTTGTATTCCTTTCTTGATTCCATCTACAATTTCATTAGCAACCTTTTGTGGGTTTTCCCCTTGAAGTACTCTTTGTACATTTTTCATTGGTTCCCAAACTGCATTCATTTCTTTAATATTTGGCATTGGTACTGAATTTTTAGCTGCTTTTAAGAATCCTTGAACATCTTGATTTTCTTTTACTTCTTTTTTATCTAACATTGCTTTTGATACTGGTATTTTTCCTTTTTCATATAGTCCTTGTTGAGTTTCTTTTGTTAAATAATCTAAACATTCCCAAGCTAAATCCTTATCCTTAGATTTTGAACTTACGAAAGCACATTGTACTCCTGACATAGCTTTAAATGGCTTTCCATCTATTGATGGAATTTCTGATACACCAAAGTTAACTTTTGCATCTCTTAATGGTTGTATATCCCAAGGTCCTGAAATATAGAACATAGATTTACCTTCTTTAAAATTAGTTAATGCTATATCACCTGTGATATCTGCTGGCATAAACTTATCTTTAACTACAAAGTCTTGAAGCATTTTTAAACCTTTTACTGATCCTGCATTATTAAGTCCTATATTGTTTACATCATACTTTCCATCTTTTTCAGCAAATATATAACCACCGTTTGTTAATAAGAATCCTAAATTAGTATATTGATCATTTATATTAAATTGGAATGATCCAGCCCCCTTCTTTAATGCCATTTTTGTAAGATCAGACATTGTCTTTGGAGCTTCTTTTACTAAATCTTTATTATAGAATAATGCTGTTGTTTCTATTGATATTGGAATTGCATATTTTTTATTATCGATACTTACTGCATCCCATACGCCTTTATTTATATATTCATCTTCTTTTACATATTTTGATGGTACTTCATCTACTATTCCTGCTTGTTGATATGCAGATAACTGATTATGAGCTGATCCAAAGTATATATCTGGTCCTTTTGATGAATTGGCAGCTTGTAAAAATGCTTGGAAATCTCCATCATCCCTAACTACCTTAACCTTGTTTCCAGTTTTCTCTTCCCACTTCTTAGCAGCTTCTTGCAATACTGGAACCTCTTTTTCAGGTAATTTTGTCCAAACTGTTAGTTCTTTACCTGATGTGGATTCTGATTTATCTTTTCCACCAGAACATCCTACAAATAATGATGTCATAATTACACCTGTTATAATAGTTGCAACTAGTTTTTTGTTAATCATATTAATTTACCTCCTAGATTTTATATTAAGCATTTTTATATGCCTTAAATTGCTAAGCTATTGTTTCTTGAGTAGTTTTATCAAAAATACATATTGAATCTAATTTAAATCCAAATTCTATTGCTTGACCAATTTCATAACTTAAATATCTATTTGATTTTATTATTATTTTTCTATCATCTTTGCTTACATGAATATATAACTCTGAACCTAGATTTTCTATTAAATTAACTTTTCCAATGAATTTTTGTATATCCATGCTTTCTAATTCTTTCTTATTAATAATTATATTTTCAGGTCTTACTCCTAAAATAACTTCTTTGTTATGTATATCCTTTAACTTATCTAGTTTTTCTCCAGTTATTTTAATCTCTGAATTAAAAGTTTTTATAAATTTCTCTTTATCAGTTGTTTTTATATCTCCATAAAAGAAATTCATTTGAGGACTCCCAATAAAACCTGCAACAAACATATTCACTGGATGCTCATAAATTTCATTTGGTGTATCAATTTGCTGTATAACGCCATCTTTCATTACAACAATTCTTGTACCAAGTGTCATTGCCTCTGTTTGATCATGAGTTACATATATAAATGTTGTATCTAATTTTTTATATAACTTTGATATTTCCATTCTCATTTGAACTCTTAATTTTGCATCTAAATTTGATAAAGGTTCGTCCATCAAAAATACTTTAGGTTTTCTTACAATAGCTCTCCCCATTGCTACTCTTTGTCTTTGTCCTCCTGATAATGCCTTTGGTTTTCTATTAAGTAGTTCTTCAATATCTAGTATTTTGGCTACTTCCTTAACTTTTTTATCAATCTCTTCCTTAGGCATCTTTTTAAGTTTTAACCCAAAGGATATATTGTCATAAACAGTCATATGAGGATATAGTGCATAATTTTGAAAGACCATCGCTATATCTCTATCTTTTGGAAGAACATCATTTACTAATCTGTCTCCTATATAAAGTTCTCCACCTGATATGTTCTCTAATCCAGCTACCATACGAAGGGTCGTAGATTTACCACAACCGGATGGTCCTACAAAGACAATAAATTCCCTATCTTTTATTTCAAGATTAAAATCCTTTACTGCTTCATATCCATTTTCATATATCTTTTTTATACCTTTAAATGTTAATCCAGCCATAAAAACCTCCTCTTAAAAGAATCGTTACATATATTTGTTAACTAATTCTTCTATATTGCTATATTTTATTGATGTATTTTTATTAACTAATTATTTGTAAATCTTAAATTCATATGGTTCTAATGTAATTTCTCTTTCTAATGTTTCGGTTTTATTTTCAAATAAATTAATAACTTCTTTATTTATAAGTTCATTAGGTAATAATATCTTTTCCTCCACATTAGAATTATTTATGATAATTACTATATTTCCTTTAGAATAAACTAGTATTTTATCCTCTCTACTAGCATTTATCCATGTATTATCTAAAAGTTTGAATTCATTATTTTCTTTTCTAATTTCAATAATTCGTTTCATAAATTTAAACATATCTTTATCCTGTTTATCTTCATCCCAAATCATACATCTTCTATGGAACTCTTTTCCCATGCCTTGATCGCCTTCCATCCCAACTTCATCTCCATAATAGATGCATGGTGATCCGGCTTGAGTGAACATAAACAAATATGATAATTTCATCTTTTCTTTATTTCCTTTTGCAACAGTTAATATTCTTGGAGTATCATGACTGTCTAAAAGATTAAATATACTCTCCCCAATTTGTCTTAAATAACTTACTTTATTATCTTCAACCATGAACTTAAACTGTTCAGAACTAATTTCATCTAAGCAAAAATATTCTTTAATGGCTTCAGTTACTGGATAATTCATAACAGCATCAAATTGATCCCCCATTAACCATGGCAATCCATCATGCCATACCTCGCCAAGTATATATATCTCTGGATTTATAGTTTTTACTACTTCTCTAAATTTTCTCCAAAATACATGATCTACTTCATTACATACATCTAATCTCCATGCATCGATCTTCATATCATCTACCCAATACTTTGCAACATTTAATAAGTATTCGACAACTTCTTTATTTTCTGTGTTAAGTTTAGGCATTAATGGAGTTCTTCCAAATGTTTCATAATTTAAATTATTACCATCTAATTCTTCTAATTCTCTATCAACTACAGGAAACTTTTTTATATGAAACCAATCTTTATATCTAGATTTTTCATTATTTTTTATTACATCCTGCCACTGTGGTGCAAAATATCCTATATGGTTAAACACGGCATCTAACATTATTTTCATGCCTCTTTTATGAGCTTCATCTACTAATTTTTTAAATATCTTTTTGTCTCCAAGTGATGGATCTACTTTAAAATAATCTATAGTATCGTATCTATGATTTGTAGTAGCTTCAAATATCGGACAGAAGTATAATCCTGTTATTCCAAGATCACATAAATAATCTAATTTATCTAATACACCTTGAAGATCTCCCCCCATAAAGTTATCTCCAGTAGGCTCTGTTCCCCACGGCTCAACATTCTTAGGATTTATTGATTCATCTGCATTATAAAATCTATCTGGAAATATTTGATACCAGATTGTATCTTTAACCCACTTTGGTGTCTTTGCCACATCTATGTTATTTAAATATGGGAAGCAAAAGAAATCTCCTATTGCAGATAATTTTTTTTCATCTTCATATCCATTTAATTCATGTACTCTTTTTTCTGTATATAATATTGTTTCATTTTCTCCATCTAATATAAATGCATATCTTGAACGCTTCATTTCAGGTTTGTATTCAACTATCCAATGATCAAAATATTCTGTTTCACATTCTTTTTTCATAGGATAGCTCTTTCCACCTATCCATCGTCCTCCTGTAGCATTCATATTTCCGCCATCACATCCACCAGCATCCCATATGTACGGATCTCCAATTCTTATTTGTGCTTTTTTAACCTCTCCTTTTTTGGTTTTTATCCTTAAGTGTAATGTCTCACTATCATATCCATATGAATAATTACTCTGTACAATATGATGTATTGCTTCTCTTGTAATTCTAGATTTCATAAAACTTTTTGCCTCCTCATATTTATTTTTCTCCTAATTGAATCGTTTCCAAAAATGTTATTTAAAAAAATGGATCTTAAATCCAAAAATTACCTTACTGATTTTCTCTTTATAAATTCATGCTCTAATCTTACTATTTTTTTTACTTCCTCATCTTTTATAAGCTTGTCTAATACTTTTCCACCTTCATATCCAAAATTATACATACTTTGTCTAATTGTACTTAATGCTGGTGATAAATACTCTGCCATTTCTATATCTCCAAATCCTACTACAGAAATCTCAGTAGGAATATTTATATTTAATGTATTTAATCCTTGATATACTCCAATTGCAATGCTATCAGCTCCACAGAATATTCCATCAACACCTTTATTTTTTATAATTTTTTTTATAGTTTTTTCTCCAAACTCCTTAGAAAAGTTTCCATAATATATATCTTCTTTTTTAACTTTTATATTATTATCTTCTAAGGCTTTAATGTAACCTTTAACTCTTTCCTTAGTTACATAAGAGCCCTCTCCACCTTGAATTGTTTTTATATTTTTACAACCATTATTAATCATATGGCTAACAGCTTCATATGCAGCCTTAAAATTATTTATACTTATATTAGCAACTTTCTCTCCTGTAATTTCACAATCAATCATTACAGTTGGAAACTTTTTATCAATTAATTCTTTTATATATGGATCATTTGTATGTATTCCATATAATAATGCTCCCGCTATATTATTTTCTCTACAAAATTTATAATATGATTTACCACATTTTATTGAAGTTCCTAATGTAAATAATGAAACTGAATAATTAAATTTTTCTCCATAACTATATAATCCTCTAAGTATTTGAAATAAATTATCCTGTTCATTTAAAGCCTTTGTTATTATTACTAAATGATTGCTATTTCTTTTAACTAACTCCCTGGCATGTTTATTAGGTATATAATCTAACTCTTTTGCAGTTCTTAAAACTAACTCCTTTGTTTCTTCATTAATATCATTATATCCATTTAATGCTCTAGATACTGTCGATATTGATACATGACATTTTTTTGATATATCTTTAATTGTACTCAATTTTTTCTCTCCTTTATCCATTTAACATTATAAATACAGTTATAATCATATCATGTTTTCGACAAATTTACCATTTTTAAGTATATATACTATTCTAAGTATGTTTTTTGAAAATGTTTACCTATATGTAATTATATTCTCAGTTTTCCAACTCTTCAATATAGATATCTTAACTTTGCCTCCGAAAACGTTTCCGAGTTTTGTTCATCTTTTAATTAATTTATCTATTTTTTATCATTAAATTATATGTAACATTAATATAGCTTTTTTAGTTTTTTAAATAAAAATGCTATATTAATGTTAATCTTATCCCCTTTAGTTTTGCCAATCCACAACTACTTTTCCTGTTGAGTTATCTGGCACCTTATAAGTATGATTTTTTCCACTTTCCCATATTACTTGGTTACCTTTTTTCTTGATAAATTTAAAATTAATTGTTTTTCCTGCTGGAACACTTACATCAAAATACCAATTTGGATATTGATATTCTACTTTATTGTACATTGCACCAATTGCATTATTAGGATTCCAGTTCCCAAGTTCTCCTGTATCTCCTGTTAAGTATATATTTTCTCCTATTAAAGTTTTTGCATTTTTAACTACAAATCTTACGCATTCTTGTTTACCTGTTAATACATTAAAATCTTTATATAAATTTGATTTAACGCCTTGTGATGTTTTTAATGAAACGTTAATCTTTCCCGCAGGGATATCTGGAACTTTAACCTTTACTTCTCTATCATTCCAAGATACTACTTCTCCTTGTTTTTCTCCAAAATTAACAGTTCCCTTTGAATCTCCAAATCCTCTACCATCGATAGTTACAATTTTCCCTGGTTCGGAAGTAGGACTTCCTATATGACCTATAGTCGGTGAATTAGTTTTAGCAACATAACTCCATACTGCTGTAGCTCCTGGTTTTAATGTGAATTTTTCAATATTTCCTTTTGAATCTACATTGATATTATTATTTGATGTTATATTATTTAACACACTTTCATAATTTCCTTTTGGAAGACTTGTAAGTGCTCCTGTTATATCTACGCTCTTAGATTTACTTTTATTTATTGCTACTAAAGCAACATTATCACCAAATTTTCTTTCATAAATATAAACATCATCATTAACCCATCTTTGCTCTGTACTTCCATAAGCTATAGCTGGATTTATCTTTCTTAAAGGAGCTAATTTTTGGATTACTTTATATGCAGTAGTATCCTTATTAAATCCTGTCATCATCGCTCTATTATAAGGATCACCATTTCCTGTCATATACTGTTCTGTTCCGTAATATATAGCAGGAACCCCTCTTGATGTTAATGTTAAAACTAATGCCTCATCTACACTTTTCTTATCTGATCCATCAGTATGGAATCTATCCATATCATGATTATCAATAAATGTAACTTGATCGTTTACATGTTCATAATCATTAGCTGTACTAGAAATAACTTCATTTAATCCGTACATATTATCTGATCCATCTCTAAGAACTTCTCTTACTTTTTGAGCATATCTAAAATCAAGTAAACTCATCCCACTATTATTTGCAAATTCTACGTTTTTTGGATCGACCTCTCTCTTACCTAAGAACCACTCACCAAAAGTAAATACTTGCTTATGATCATATATATTATCAACAAAATTCTTTTGCCATCCCTCTGGCATATGCTTTACTGCATCCATTCTTATACCATCAATTCCTGTATCTAACCACATATTAATAGCATCTTTAAGATATTTATCAACAGTATTATTTTCATGATTTAAATCAGCCAAATCATATAAGTTTTTATATATTCCATTCTCTATTGTTGAGAAATCAGTACCTCCATTATGATTAAAGATTCCATTTGGATCATTTGAGTGACTTGCTATTAACTTTCCATTATCATATAACTTACCATCTTCTGATAGCTTACTACTAGTAGGTGATGTATGATTTGGTGCAAAATCTATAACAACCTTTATATTATTATCATGTGCAACTTTAACTAAATTTTTAAAGTCCTTTATGCTTCCAAATGCTGGATTGGTCCTTTTAAAATCTCTTGCCCAATATCCATGATACGATGTACTACCATCTTCAAATACACTATAAATATTTTCAACTGGTTGTGAAATCCAAATTGCTGTTATTCCCATATCCTTTAGATAACCACTAGTTATTTTATCTTCTATCCCCTTCCAATCACCACCAAAATATTTTTTTAGATTCTTCTTATTTGCATCATACATTGTACCTTTTGGATTATTGCTACTATCTCCATCATAAAATCTATCCGTTACAATTTGATATATTACATCTGTATTAAAATTAACCTTATTATCAACTGATGCATCACTAGAATATCTTTCTGCCGCATGTACAGTTTCCGCTTTACCAACCATAGGTGTAATAAACATTGATTGTGAGACTATAATAGTAAGAGCTACACAAGTTGCTTTTAACCTTTTGTTCATAATAATTCTCCCCCTAATCTTTTGTACATAAAAATTAATATATAAAATTGCAATTTCATAATATTTATAAATTAATTATAAATTCCCCATAAACTTTTTACAACAATTATTATTTACGAAAACGTTTCCGTGTTTTGCTAAGCATATTCCTCTCTAAATAAAAAAGTCTGCAAATATATTATAAAATTTCAATTTATAATATATTTGCAGACTATTATTAACTTTATATATCTTAGCTTTATAATACTTTTGATAAGAAATCTACAGTTCTTTGATTTTTAGCATTTAAGAATATCTCTTCAGGAGTTCCGCTTTCCATTATCTTTCCTTCATCCATAAATAAAATTCTATCCCCAACTTCTTTTGCAAATCCCATTTCATGAGTTACTATTACCATAGTCATTCCTTCATTGGCAAGTAACTTCATAACACTTAAAACTTCTCCTACCATTTCTGGATCAAGAGCTGATGTTGGTTCATCAAATAACATAACATCTGGTTCCATACAAAGTGCTCTAGCTATTGCTATTCTTTGCTTTTGTCCACCTGATAAAGAATTTGGATATTCTGAAGCTTTATCACTAAGTCCAACTCTATTTAATAATTCCATAGATTTATTTTTTGCTTCTTCCTTTGATAGTCCTTTTACGTTAATAGGTGCTAAACATAAGTTTTCTAATACAGTTTTATGTGGGAATAAATTAAACTGTTGAAACACCATCCCCATCTTTTCTCTAATTTTATTTATATTTTCTTTCTTATCTGTTATATTTTTTCCTTCAAAAGTTATCTCTCCTTCAGTTGGTACTTCGAGTAGATTTAAACATCTTAAAAAAGTACTTTTCCCTGAACCTGAAGGTCCTATAATAACAACAACTTCTCCCTTTTTTATATGTTCATCAATACCTTTTAATACTTCATTTTTTCCAAAAGATTTATGCAAATTATTAACGTGAATCACTAGCTTTCATCCTCCCTTCTAAATATCCCATAAGACGACCTAATGAGAAAGTCATAACAAAATAGAATATTGCAATAACTATATATGGCTCAAAAGGTAAATAAACTGCACCTTTTACTATATCCGCACTAAATAAAAGTTCTGATACACCTATAAATGATGCCATTGATGATTCTTTAATTACTGCAACAAATTCATTACCAACAGCAGGTAATATATTTTTTATAGCTTGTGGTACTATTACCATCTTCATTGCTTGAAATTGTGTCATTCCAAGGCTTCTTGCAGCCTCCATTTGTCCTTTATCTACTGCATTTATTCCAGCTCTTATTATTTCTGACACATAGGCTGCTGAATTTAAAGATACAGCGATTATTGCTGCTGTAATCGGCTTAAAGTCAAGACCTAGAAATAATGCGGTACCTGAGTACACCATTAATATTTGTAATATCATAGGTGTTCCTCTTATTATCTCTATGTATACTGTTGCAATAATAGACAAGGGTTTAAATTTTCCTATTCCAAATTTTGATGCTTTCATGAAATATAAAATAGAACCAAATATCGTTCCAAATAACACTGCTATTAATGAAATTATTAATGTCATTTTAGCCCCTTCTAAGAAAACCGGTAAGTACTCTTTTAAGAAGCTAAAATCAAATTGATACCCCATTTAAATTCCCTCCTTTATTTTAGATGCTTGGCTAAATTTTAGCCAAGCATCTAATTCTTAATATTATATATATTTATCTTTTTTCACTTTTATTTCTCAATTTGCTTTGAAGCTAAATCATTTGCTTCAACTATAAATTTATCTAAATCTCCACTATCTTTAAGTCTTTTTATTGTTTTATTTACTTGTTCTACTAATTCTTTTTCTCCCTTTTTAACTGCAATTGCATTTCCACCTGTTTCATCTTTGAATTCTATTTTAGATAAAGCTAATTCATTATTGTTTTTAATAGCCATTTCTGCAACAGGTTTTTCAGTAACTAAAGCATCAATCTTTCCTGATTTAAGTTCTAATATTAAATTATTTACATTAGCAAGTAATGTTGGATTTTCAGCTTTTATTTTTTCCTTTGTTATGTCTGCTTGAGTTGAACCCATTTGTGCTCCAACTTTTGCACTCTTTAAGTCTTCTACAGCTTTATACTTATCTAAATCTTTTTTATTTACTAAAACTCCATGTTGAGCTGTATAATAAATATCTGAGAAGTCCATTACTTTAGCTCTTTCTTCATCTGGATTCATACCTGAAATAATCATATCAATTTGTCCAGCTGGTAATGCTGTAAGTAAAGCATCAAATTTCATTTCTTTAAAAGTAAGTTTAACTCCTAGGTCTTTAGCTACTTCTTTAGCAAGTTCTACATCAAAACCAACTATTGTCTTTTTACCATCTACCATTGTATAGAATTCATATGGTGCATAATCTGCACTTAATCCAACAACTAATTCACCTTTATCTTTTATTTCCGTAATTGCAGTCTTACTCTCATTTGAAGTAGCTTTATCCTCTTTATTTCCACATGCTACTATGCTAAATGTCATTGCTAAAGCAAGACATGATGCAAGCACCTTTTTTAATAATCCTTTTTTCATTTTAAAATCCCCCTTTTTATTTCCCCGAATTTATTTTCCATTTATTAACTTACTAATATTATACACTACCTCTTTATATTTATGCAAGTATTTTTTAATATTTTTTATATTTATGCAAATATACATATTTTTTAACACTTTATATACACAACAATGTATATACATAATTTGTAATATAATTTAATTTATCTATTTTATATCACCAAAATTTATAGCTCTCTATATAATGTATTAGTTAAATTATTAATTGCTATAAGGAGTGTGGTATCTTGAGCAAATCAAAGAATCGTCACATGTTTTTAGGAGGAAATACTTCCGAAGGCTTTTATTCACATTTTAAATATCTTCTTTCTCAAGAAGATGCAAATGAAATAATATGTTTAAAAGGTGGTCCTGGTACTGGTAAGTCATCCTTAATGAAAAAATTAGCATTTTATTTTGCTACAAATTCCTATACAGTTGAAGAATATCATTGTTCTTCTGATGACCAATCTCTTGACGGTGTATTAGTTAAAGAACTTAAAGTTGCTATATTAGACGCAACTGCACCTCATATGACTGATCCAAAAAACCCTGGGGCTGTTGATAAAATTATAGACTTGGCTAAGGCTTTAGATATGAAATCAATTAGACCTCAAAAAAAGGAAATTCTAGCTGTATCTAACGATATAAGTAACTCATTTACAAGAGCTTATAGATTCTTTAATGCAGCAAGTAAAGTTTATTTAGACTGGAGAAAAATTAATAATGCTTGCGTAGATAAAGATTTACTTCTTAACTTTGAAAACACATTAAAATCAGCTGTTATTCCAAGTGTTTCTACTGGTCATGTAGGAAAAGAAAGACATCTATTTGCAACAGCATTTACTCCAAATGGAATTGTATCTTTTGGTGACAATTTATCAACATTTACTGATAATATATTTGTACTTAAAGGAGAGCCTGGTTTATATAAGAGTTATATGCTTAAGAATCTTGCAAAAGAATTTTTAAACCATGGTTTAGATGTTGAGTACTTCCATTGTCCATTACTTCCTGAAGAAGTTGAACACATTATAATTCCTGAAGCTAATATAGGAATATTTACAGAAAATGAAATTTCTAAGCTTAAACTTAATGGAACTTCATTTGATTTAACTTCTCTTTGTGATAAGAAGAAACTTGACGCAGTTAAAGATGAAATTGATTTTGATAAATGTGAATTTGATATATTATTAAATAAAGGTTTATCCCTTATAACTGAAGCTAAACTTCTTCATGACAAACTTGAAAAATTCTATGTTGATAATATGGATTTTGATAAAGTTAATGCTGTATATGATGATATAGTTAAAGAATTTGAATCATTTAAACCTAATAAATAATATAAAAAAAGATATGATGTTTAAACATCATATCTTTTTAATTTATTATAAAATATTCTTAGTTTTAATTATTGATAACCTATGAAGTGCTCTTGTGCACATAATATAGTTAACAAGGTCTGGTGTATTATTTTCGTTTTCTAATATAATTACACCATCAAATTCTAATCCTTTTGCATAGTATGCAGGAATAAGAACTTTTCCTCCATTATAGATAATATCATTTCTATCAAAAGTAAGTATCTTAACTTTTTCCTTTAATCTATGAGATATTTCTTTAAGTTCTTCTTTATTTTTAGTTATAACTGCAATACTTTCAAGACCTTCTTCTTCATAATCCTCTATAATTGAATTTATAGTATCTATTGTCTCTTCCATATTTTCAGTTTCTTCTTCAAGAACCTTTTCCCCATTTCTAACAAGTGGGACTATTCTCTCTTCTTTTAAGAACTTACTTGCATATTCCATAATTTCTTGAGTTGATCTATAACTCTTATTTAATGAGAAATTCATTATTTTTGATTTTTCAAAGATTGTATCTAAGTTTGTCATAGCAGGTTTTTCATCTGTTTCTATTAGTCTTTGATTGCTATCTCCAACTATTGTATAACTTGTAGAACCTGTTAGTTCTTTGATTACTTCAAATTGCATAAAGTTATAATCTTGAGCTTCATCTATAACTACGTGTTTATACTCTTTCTTAGATTTTTTGCCTTCTAGTTTAATCATTAAGTAAAGAATTCCTGCAAGATCCATATATCCTAAATCTGTAGTATTTGTAGCTTTCTTATATATCTCTACTACATCTTCATGACCAATCCAAGTATTTAACTCATCTCTTGCATTCATTACATATCTTATGATTTCTCTTATTCTTAATCTTCTTTGGAAATCTAAGTTATTCTTTTCAAATATAAGATCTTCTTCTTTAATAGATTTAATTTTTTCTTCTATATCTTTATTAAGCTTCCAAACATACTCATCTCTCTTATCTTTTATCTTTGAAATAAGTATTCTTTTTATCTTTTCGCTTCTTCTAAATAAAGGCATATAAGCATAGTGCTTATCAAATAATTCCTTTATTTCTTCTTTTGAAACAATCTCTTCACCATCGAACATTACAGGTTTTATATCGAAGTAATTTTCATTCATTTCCTGTACTTTCTTATCTAGTTCTTTAGCAAAGCTCTTAGAACTTTTCTCTTTGTAATCTAATAAAGCTTTTTCATCACCTTGCATTGCTTTTTCGATGTAGTAAGAGAATTCAGTGAAGTTTTCTTTTAACCCTATTTCTTTTATAGCAAAAGACTCAAAAGTCATATTATCTATTCCGTCTTCACCTAGAGATGGTAAAACACCATTTATATAATCCATAAATATGTCATTTGGACCAAGTATAAGAACTTTATCCCCAAATTGCTTTCTAAAGTTATATAAAAGATATGATACTCTATGAAGAGCTATTGTTGTTTTACCTGATCCTGCAACACCATTTACAACAATAACCTTATCTTTTGGTGCTCTTATTATCTCATCTTGTTCTTCTTGTATTGTCATCACTATGTCTTTAAGCTTATCAGAAGAATTATTAGTTAAAACCATTTGAAGTATCTCATCTTTAACATCTAATGCTGAATCAAATACCCCTTTAAGTTCTCCACGTTTAACTATAAGTTGTCTTCTGCCTAAAATATCTGCTTCAATTTCACCAGCCGGTGATTCGTAAGAAGATTTTCCAAGAGTTCCTTTATAGAAAAGTGATGCAATAGGAGCACGCCAGTCAACAATAACTGGCTCAAAGCTTCCTTCTTTAGTTAATCCAAATCTTCCTATATATATTTCTTCAGCGGTTCTATCACCATCTTCAATAAATGTTACTTTCCCAAAGTATGGTGATTCTTTTAAAATAGTATATTCTTTAAGCTTTTTATCGATACTTTTATATGCCTCTTCTTTTACGTAAGCTTCATGGTCAAAGTATTCTAATATCTTATCTTCGTCATCTCTATACTCTTCTATAACCTTTTTTCTATAATCAACAATATATTCTGTTATATATTTTCTTTTATTTATATAATTTAATATTTCCTCATTTAACAAACTTATAGTTTGATTTAAGTGTTTTTCTTCTGTTAGAAAATCTAGATTATTATTCACTATATTCTATATCTCCTTTAAATTTAAATTTCATCCTTATCTGGAGTGTTTTCTTCTTCTTTAGTATTGCCATCTTTATTATCTTTTAAAAGATCTAAGCTTTCTTCATCCACTACAGTTTCTAAGAAAGCAGTTTCTTCATTTGTTCCTTCATTAATAAGAACATCTTCTTTTTTTCTTTCATTTTTGCTTTCTTGAATTATTCTAGCTTCTCTTTTTTCTTTTTCTTTTCTCTTTTCTTCAGCTTCTCTTTTAGCTCTTATTTCTGGATACTTTTCATAAACTATTTCCATGAATTCATCTCCAAAAATTGTTTCTTTATCAAGAAGCACATTTGAAATCTTATCTAATAAATCTCTATTTTCTTTTAATAACATTCTAGCTCTATTGTGAGCTTCTCTTATTATTTTTAATACTTCTTTATCTACTAATGTTGAAGTTTCTTCACTACAATTTCTAACTGCTCTACCATCTAAATATCTATTTTGAATAGATTCAAGGGCCATCATATCAAATGTATCTGTCATACCATATACAGTTACCATACTTCTAGCTGTTTGAGTTGCTCTTTCAATATCATTTGAAGCACCTGTTGATACTAAGTTAAATACTTCTTCTTCAGCAGCTCTTCCACCTAGCATTACAGTTATTTGATTTAATAACTCTTCTCTAGAAATTAAATACTTTTCTTCTTCTGGTAATTGCATAGTATAACCAAGTGCACCCATAGTTCTTGGTACTATTGTAATTTTATGAACAGGGTCTCCATCTGAAAGTGCTGCAACTAAAGCATGCCCAACTTCATGGAATGCAACTGCCTTTCTTTCCTTAGGAGATAGAATTCTATCTTTCTTTTCTTTACCTGCTATTATATCTTCAACAGCTTCTCTTAAATCGTCTTGGATAACTTCTTTTCTTCCTTCTCTAACTGCCCTAAGTGCTGCTTCATTCATTATGTTTGCAAGGTCTGCCCCAACTGCACCTGGAGTACTCTTTGCAATTTCTTTTAAATCTACATCTTCTCCAAGTTTAATATCTTTAGCGTGAACTCTAAGTATAGCTTCTCTTCCTGGGAAGTCTGGTCTATCAACTATTACTCTTCTATCAAATCTACCAGGTCTTAGTAATGCTTTATCTAATATTTCTGGTCTGTTTGTAGCTGCAAGTATTACTATACCTTTTGATGAATCAAATCCATCCATTTCTGCAAGTAATTGATTTAGTGTTTGTTCTCTTTCATCATTACTTTGAAGTTGGCTATCTCTACTCTTACCAACAGCATCAATTTCATCTATAAATATAATACAAGGTGCTTTTTCTTGAGCATCTTTAAATAGTTCTCTAACTCTCTTTGCACCAGCACCAACGAACATTTCAACGAAACTTGAACCTGCAATTGAGAAAAATGGTACTTTAGCTTCTCCTGCAACTGCCTTTGCAAGTAATGTTTTACCTGTTCCTGGAGGTCCAACTAAAAGTACACCTTTTGGAAGCTTAGCTCCTATTTCTGTATACTTACTTGGATCATTTAAAAAATCAATAACTTCTTCTAATGATTCTTTTGCTTCTTCTTGACCTGCAACATCTTTAAATGTTACTCCAATTTCATCTTCCATATAAACTTTAGCATTATTTTTTCCCATTGACATCATGCCGCCACCCATTTTGCCTGCCATCTTAGAAAATAAGAATCTCCACATAACAAAGAATAATATTATTGGTAATCCATAAATTAATAAGAAATCAAATATAGGTGATTGCTTAGGATTTTGACCTGTTACATCAATATGTGCTGCATTAAGTTCTTTAAGTAAATCATCATTTTTAATATTTACAGTATATAAAGTTTTTCCTTTAAGATCACTCTTATCATTTGGAGTGATTATTAAATTATCGCTTGTTATTATAACTTTAGAAATCTGCTCATTTTTAACCATATCTTGGAACTGAGTATACGTAATTTCTTTATTCATTGAAGTTTCTCTTACGTAATTAAAAGACGCTATTATAACTAAAGCTATTATAAAATATATAATCCCACTTTTATTTCTTTTTTTATTTTCTTGTTGCATTTACTCCACCTCTCTCTTTTGTATTATTACTCTAGTACGCCAATTCTATTTAGCGGATATATTCTAATTTGTGCCTTTCCTTTTATATCACTACCATCAATGTACGGATTCTTCCAAAAACGTGCATCATTAGAATTTGCCCTATTGTCTCCTAAGAAGAAATACTTTCCTTCTGGGACTTTATATTCTCCATATGTGTCCATTGGATTTTTAACATATGGCTCATCTAACTTCTTTCCATTTACGTATACAACTCCGCCATCAATCTTTATTGTATCTCCTGGGAGACCAATTAACCTTTTAATAACTGTTTCATTTAATTCCTTAGATTCAAAAACTACAATATCTCCTCTATGTAGTTTTTCTGGATTGTAAACCCTTGTTACAAAAAGATTATCACCAACATTTAATGTTGGTTCCATTGAGGAACTAGGAATGTATACTTTAAATATCAAGAACTTGTTAATAAGTATTGCAAGGACAACTGCTATGACTACTGGTAATACCCAATCAAAAAATAAATTGTTTTTCTTAGACAAACTTCCTTTTTTATTTCTATCTGTTCTTTTCTCTGTATAATCTGTAATTTTTATTTCGTTTTTTTCTTCATTCATTACTCCTCCCACATCCCTTTCATAAGCTCATTTATTTCATCAATACGTTTTTTTGTAGCTTCTTTATTAAAGATATATTCTTCTCCACTCTTATAAAGTACATCTCCTTCTTTTAAAGGTTCTCTTACTTTGCTTTTAGGGATTTTTATCATTTCACTACTAGATGTTTCAAGGATATAATATTCTGATTCTATTCTATCAACTATATATTTTTCCTTCATAAATATATTATCGACCTTTTTAACCTTTCTGAAAATTCCATATTCTTTAATAATTATAACATACTTTTTTGTCATTTTTCTTTCAGTAATATTTAATTTATTAAGGTTTTTGAAAAATTTATTTTCATTTTGTTAATAAGAAAAGCTATTTCGATAAATGACATTCATATATTTATAAGAATGAAATTTATAAAAATAGCTCATTTTAATTATCTAATTTAGACTACCAAAATTTTTAATAGGTGCAATTCTAATTTGAGTTTTTCCTTCAATGAATTTTTCATCAATATATGGATTAACCCAATATCTTGAATCAGCTGAATTTGCACGATTATCTCCTAAGAAAAAATACTTTCCTTCTGGAACTTCATAACTTGCAAAAGTTTCTTGAGGATACTTTACATAATCTTCTTCTAACTTTTCTCCATTTACATATAGTGAATCACCATTTATATTAATCTTATCTCCAGGTAATCCTATTACTCTCTTAATCATAGTCTTCTCACATTCTTCATTATAGAAAACTAATATATCCCCTCTTTTAATGTTGTCAAAATTATATATCTTTGTTGCTAAAAATTTATCTCCTACATTTATTGTAGGCTCCATAGATCCAGTTGGAACCTCAACCCTAAATATTAAGAATTTATTTATAAGCATTGCAACTACAATTGCTGAAATTATCGGAATAACCCAATTTTTAATAAATCTAACACCCATATTTTCTCCTTATTAACCCACTTCATTTCTTATCATATCTTCATAACTTTCTCTCTTGCATATTACTCTACTTTCACCATCTTTAACCATAACGACTGCTGGTCTTGGAATCTTATTATAGTTATTTGCCATTGAATATCCATAAGCACCTGTAGACATTACAGCGAGTAAGTCTCCACTTAAAACTGATGGTATTTTTATTCCTTCTAAAAGTATATCTCCAGATTCACAACACTTTCCTGATATTGTGACCTTTTCTTTTGATTCATATATAACTCTATTTGCAACTATACATTCATACTGAGCATTATATAAAGCAGGTCTTATATTGTCTGTCATTCCTCCATCAACTGAAACATACTTCCTAATTGATGGAATATTTTTTATAGATCCTATAGTATATAGTGTTAATCCAGTATTACCAACTATTGATCTTCCTGGTTCAATTACAAGTATAGGTCTTTTTAAATCCACTTCTTTGCAGACATTATCTACTTTATTTAAAATAGCCTCGCAATATTCTTTTGTTTCCTTTGGAGAATCATTCTTACTATAATAAATACCAAATCCTCCACCTAAATCTAATTCTTCAATTAGATATCCTGTTTTATCCTCTATTCTTTTCATAAGTTTTATCATTACTTCGGCAGCCTCTTCATAAGGTTCAATCTCAAAAATTTGTGAACCTATATGACAATGAAGGCCACGTAGATTAACATTTTCTAATTTTATGGCTCTATTGATTGCATTTATAATATTATCTCCAACTGGTGCAAAACCAAACTTTGAGTCTATTTGTCCAGTTTTTATATACTCGTGAGTATGGGCTTCAATTCCTGGTGTTATTCTTAAATAAATATTTTGAACTCTATCTTGTTCTTTTGCCTTTTGATTTAGCTGCTCTATTTCATAAAGGTTATCAACAACAAAAGTTCCAACACCAAGACGTACCCCCATATCAATTTCTTCTAATGTTTTATTATTTCCATGAAATAGTACCTTATCAAGTGGAAATCCAGCTTTATATGCTGTATAAAGTTCTCCACCTGAAACTACATCTAAATATAATCCTTCTTCATTTATTAAATTACACATTGCAATAGTTAAAAATGCCTTTCCTGCATATGCTACTTTATTTCCTCTACTACCACATTTAAATGAGCTATAATATTCTCTACAATTATTTCTTAAAAATTCTTCATCCATTACATACAAAGGAGTTCCATATTGTTCTACTAACTTTGTAGCCTTTATTCCTCCAACCACTAAAGAATTTTCCTCTGTTTTCATAGTACCAAATAATTTCATAAACGATTCCTCCACTCTATTTTAAGTAAAACAAAACGCCACAGAACAAACTGTGACGGGTAATAGCGTGTGGGGTTATAAGGTCTACTTATCACGTAAAAAATATTCAACAATAAAAAGTATTATAAATACTACTTATATGATTAAATATTAGATATGCAATTCGTCCTTGTAGCTCTCCACGTTATGTGACAGTTATACATATATTCTATGTATACCCAGAGTTATATCTTGCAAATATAACCCTTCGGCCGATTTTCCTTTCTTTTTCTTTCATAGATTGCGTCTCGAGAAAAATACTAATAATTTCGGCACCTCTACCCTAGGGCTGTTTCTTTTACCATAATATTATATTTTTATATTATTGTACCATATTTTTCTATTTTTTCAATAAGTTTTTTTCGTTTAATTAAAATCTAATACATTTTCTTAAAATTGTATGTATCACCTAAATACCTTTTTCTCTATATACATCCATAAGGTCTCCCATAATCTCAGCTGATGATGGTGGCGTATAACTTATAACATTAGCTCCTGCTTCTATTGTTGCTACTATACTTTCTTCAGTTGGTCCACCTGTCGCTATTATAGGAATTAATGGATACTTTTCTCTTATTTTTCTAACTATTCTTGGAGTATTTTTCCCTCCTGAAACATTTAATATAGTAGCACCTGAATTTAATCTATCATCTATATCTGTGTCTTCTGATACTATAGTTACTACTATTGGAATATCCACAGTTTTTCTAATTCTTTTAAGAATACTATTTGAAGTTGGTGCATTTACAACTACTCCTATAGCTCCTTTAAACTCTGCATCTAAGGCTAAGTTTACAACTCTTCTTCCTTGAGTTATTCCTCCACCTACTCCACAAAATACTGGAACATCCGCTGCTGTTATTATAGCTTCTGTTATTTTGGGTTGGGGCGTAAATGGATATACCGCCATAATAGCATCTGCATTTGTATTTTTTATCATTGCAACATCAGTTGAAAACATTATAGATTTTATTCTTTTTCCAAAGATTTTTATACCACTACATCTTCTTATTACTGATGGTGCTTCTATTATATGATTTCTTAATGTACCTGATATTTCTGGTACGTATTTTTCATTCTCCTTAATCATTTACTTTCTCCCTCCAAAATATCTAATAACTTTACACTCTATTATAGCCTTAACTTTTATTTCTGAAAATATTTTATATTAAAAAATTTTCAACATTTTATAGATAACGTATACATTTATATATTATAATATTCATAACTCTATAAATTGAGGTGAATAGACTGTGATAACAAAACGTAAGCTTTTTTTACCGTACAAAATTTTAATTGCTTTATACCTATTTTTTATTGTTACAGCCTTTTTTGTTGATTCACCTAGTGAAATCTTAACTGGTTTAAAATCAATTATATTAACTCCAGATATTTTAATAACAGATTATATATCTATTGGGGGAATCGGTGCTACTTTAATAAATGCTGCACTTACTAGCTTAATTAGTATTCTGATTTTGTACCTACTAGGTATAAAGCCAAATGGCTCAACTATAATGGCACTATGGCTTATGACTGGTTTCTCTTTCTTTGGAAAAAATATTCTTAATATATGGCCTGTTATGTTTGGTGTTTATCTATTTTCAAAGTATCAAAAAACACCACTACTAAATTATGCACTAGTTATGATTTTATCAACAACTCTAGCTCCAACAGTAAGTCAACTTAGATTTACTTCTAATAATATTTTACTAGGATCATTAGGTGGTGGATTAATTGGAGTATTAATAGGTTTTATATTAGCTCCAATTGCAGCTCATTGTATATCCTCTCATGGTGGATATAATCTCTATAATATTGGCTTTGCAAGTGGGCTTTTAGCTACACTACTTATGTCCGTATTTAGATTTCTTGGAATTAATTTTGAAACTCAACTTATTTGGAGTACTGGAAACAATAACTTTTTCCTATCATTTATGATAATAATTTGCCTTTACTTAATAGGTGTTGGAATTTATTTTGGACGAGATATAAAAACAAATTTAACTAAAATAAATAAACAATCCGGTAAGTTAGTTTCTGATTTTTACTTATTATTTGGAAATAGTACTTATATAAATATGGGGGTTATAGGACTATTTTCAACCTTTTACTTAGTTTTAATAGGTGGTGATATAAATGGTCCAACTATTGGAGGACTATTTACTATAATAGGTTTTGGGTGCTTTGGTAAACACTTATTAAACATTATTCCTGTAATGCTAGGGGCAACAATAGGCGCTGCAATTAGTGTATTTAATATTACAGATGAAGGAATTCTTTTAGCAATATTATTTAGTACTTGTCTTGCTCCTATCGCTGGTAAATTTGGATGGAAAATAGGAATAATTACTGGAATGCTTCATGTAGCATTAGTATCAAATGTAGGATATCTTCACGGGGGATTAAATCTTTATAATAATGGACTTGCAGGTGGTTTCGTCGCAATGATTATACTACCAATTATAACTACTTTCAAAAGAGAGGTTCGCACAGATGAAATTTAAAACTGAAAAAAACTTAAAAATAATTAATGAAATAGTATCTTTTTGTTATCACTTTGCATCTAATGATGTTACTGTAAATATAAAAAATAATGATTCTACTTCAGTAATAACAATTAATGCTATTATTAATAATTTACCAGAGGAAGATTTTGATAATTTAGTTCATTCATTAAATATTCCACGCCAACATGAAGTTGAACAATATTACTGGCAACTTGGTGGAGATAACTCCTTTGATTGTGAGTTATCTTTAGTTGGAATGATGACTGATGAATGTGAAGTATCATATGAAAATTCCATTCTTCATATTAAACTTACTAGAAATGAATAAATTTAAACTAATAAAGCCAAAGATAACATATAAATTATCTTTGGCTTTAATCCTATTTACCGTTTCTAATATCTATAATTTTTTTAACTACTTTTTTACCTATTATGTCTTCTTCCATTTGTGATAATGCATCTTTTAAATCTACCCATCCAATACCTTCAACTTCATCAGACTTATTAATTTCTCCACTTTCATAATTTGCCATGAATGTTAACATAAATAAATCTTTATCCTTAACAAAGTCTGAACCTAAGTAAGTAACATCTTTAATAGTTATACCAGCTTCTTCAAGTACTTCCCTATGTACAGTATCTTCTGCTCGTTCATTTTGATCTACATATCCTGATATTAAAACTTTAGAATGTTTATATATATAACTTTGTTTTAATAACAGTATTTTATCCTCTTTAATAACTCCAACAACTATACATGGCTTTGGGGTATCAAAATACAAAGTATCATCTACTTTACAATAAGGTACATATCCCTCGTCCCAACAATTAAACAATTCTAATTTTCTTCCACATTTTGGACAATATTCAAACTTCATATTATTCTCTCCCATTTTCTATAGTTACCTATATTATAAAGTATACATAATTCTTTTAGAAGTTAATTTTCTAAAAACTAGTTTTTACTTCTTTCGTTAATGTTATACCATCTCTTTCTACTAAACATTCATAAACAAATATATCAACTCCAGCATCTCTAGCTTCTCTTAATGCTTCTCCAAACTTTTTGTCTCTTTCATCATTTGGTCTAAAACTCTTCATTCCTTCCATTTGAAGTAAAAATAAAACTCCAGCTCCCCTTCCACTATTTTTAACTTCTATTAACTCTAAAAGATGCTTTCTTCCTCTTTCAGTTGGTGCATCCGGAAAAGCAGCATTACCATCTTCTTCTAAAGTAACTCCTTTTACTTCTAAGTAATATTCATCACCATTTTCTTTTCCTAATTTAAAATCAAATCTACTATTTCCAAAAGTCTTTTCTTTTAAAATAATAGGATATTCTTTAAGTTTATCTATTTTTTTATTCTTTAACGCTTCAAGGACTACTTTATTTGGTATTTGAGAATCTATACTTATAAGTTTGTCACCCTTATAAACAGCTACTAAATCATACTTTGTTTTTCTATTCTCATTATCTTCTTTTCTTAAGAGTACATTTACTCCTTCTTTTAAAAGTTCCCTGCATCTTCCTGTGTTTGGAACATGAACTGTTATTTCTTCTCCATTTAAATTAACAACTGCATTAAATCTATTTGGTCTACTTATAAATTTACTTTCTAATATCTCTTTTTCATACTTCATTTATCATTTCCTCCAATCTTGTCCACATTATCCACATTTTTTATCCACAGTTTTGTGCATAATGTTAATTACTTCTGTCAATATATATTGTTTTTATACAATTAATTTTAATCAATAATATTTATTTATACAAATTCCACTATATTGTTACATTTACTATTACAGAAAGTATATATTGTGTCTAATTATGTTATGTTAATAATTTTACTATATAAAACAACTTATCCACATTTTAGGTAAACTTATCCACATTTTCAACATAAACCCCTCGTAAATCCTCTATTTATCAAGGTTTGTAGCCTGTTGATTATTTTGTAAAAATAAGGTTGTAGTATACAATATTTTAATCCTATTTCTTTAAGTTATTCACAGTTTTAAGGCAAAAAAATAACCCTTAGAAAATGTAATCTAAAGGCGTAAAATTTATATGAATATGTTTTTGTTGGCTGCAATTTATCTCAATCTTTATTTTAATTTTAAACGTTTTCAGATATTTTGTCAATTATTTTATTATAATTTTTTTATAAATGAATCTTAATAATTCTTATAATATTCTTAAAGTACATATTATTCATAGTTCACTACCTTGTATTAAACAATACCTTATTGTATACTATAGCTATTAACTGGTATTAATTTACTAATATGAGATAAAGGAGTAATTTAAGTATATGAATACTCAATTAAAAAAGGGTGTTTTAGAATTATGTGTTCTCTCTGTACTTTCTAAAAAAGATTGCTATGGCTATGAATTAATAAGTGAAATTTCAAAGCATATATCAATTTCAGACGGTACCGTATACCCCATTCTTAGAAGATTAACTAAAGAAGGATACTTCACTACTTATCTTCAAGAATCTATGGAAGGCCCACCAAGGAAGTATTATCGTCTAACTTCTATTGGATACAATTATAAAGAAAATTTGGAACGTGAATGGCTTGAATTCCAAAATGCAGTTAACAATATTATTATTGGAGGTTACACCTGTGAATAAAAAAGATTTTTTATCTATACTAGCTAATGGCTTAAAAGACTTTCCTGAAAAAGAGCTTGCTGATATTCTTTTTGATTATCAAGAGCACTTTACTATAGGAAAATCTAATGGAAAAACTGAAGAAGAAATTATTAATGAACTTGGTAATCCTTACGAAATAGTTTATCAATATAGATGTGCTTATTTAGAAAAAACATCTTATGATACTCAAGATACTCTTAATTTAGATAAAGATGATACAAAGTTCTATTGTGATGTAAATTATGAGGATGTTTATACAGATACTAATGGCTATGACTCTAATAGCTACTCTAATTCTAATATAAATAGTGATTATAATTCTAATAAATATGACGAATCTAGTACAAGCACTAATGATACTATGGATAATAACAATACAAGGAATACATCTTGGTTTGCTAAGAATTTTGCATTTGGCAGTATGGGGCCATTAAAAATTATTCTTATTATTTTAGCTTTTATATTCTTTAGCCCATTTATTCTTGCTTTAGGTGCAACTGGTGTTGGACTCCTTTTTGGCATAATAGGTATATTTATAGGAATTATAGGTGGATGTTTTGGTTTATCAATATCTGGTATTGCAATTATGTTATCTAAGCTTGGTTTAGTAGTTTTAGGAGCTAGTGAAACTCCTCAATTTATAATAGATTTTCCAAACTCAGTTATAGTTTTATTTATAATTGGATCTTTAGCACTAACAATACTTTTATGTATGCTTACTTACTACTTCATTAAGTGGATAGTTATTTCAATAATAAATTTATTTAAAAAAATTAGAAAGGGAGGTAACTAAGATGAAGAAAAAAATCATAAAAAAGAAATTTAAAATAACATTACTAGTTCTCCTTCTAATTTCAATTTTTTCATATGTATCTTGTTTCGTAGTTTTATATAACAGCAATTATAAGTTATCTAATTATAAAGAAGAATTTAGAAAAGTATTTGGTTCCGATGTTTCAGATAATCTTTTTGATTTTTCAAATTGGAACAGCTCCCATTATTTCTCTGATACATCAGGATATGCAATTGATAGTAATATAAAAACTCTTCATATTAAAACTGTATCATCTAATATCTCTTTAAAGAGTTATGATTCAAGTCATTTTAATGCTAATTATTCAGGTAATTCTTCAAAACCTAACGAAACTGTTTCAGATGGTTTTGTATTTGATAAGAAAGATAATACTCTTAATATATCTATGAATGATGCGGAAAAGAAAATTTATAACGGTAATATTGAAATATCAATTCCTAATAAATTTAATGGTAATATAATAATTGATACTGTAAGCGGAAATATTAATTTAGATGGTATAAATGCTAGTAATTTAACTGTTAAATCAACTTCTTCTGATGTAATATTAAGAGATAGTAATATTTCTGATAAGTTAGATATCACTTCAACAAGTGGAACTATATCTTTATATTCCCAAACAAAATTTAAGAACGCAAAATTTAAAACTGTATCTGGAGATATAAATACAGACCTTTCTAACAACATTAATTCATTAGATATAACATCAACTTCTGGTGATGTTATACTTTCAGATGTAAACACTATGAATAATGTAAAATTCGATTTAAATACTACATCTGGTGATATAAATCACAATAATATTAATCTTGAAAAAGGCACTGAAAATTCTAAAGTTAAAGTAACAACTATAAGTGGTGATATTGATCTTAACTAAATATAAATGTTAAAAACTTAGAATATAAAAATATATATAATAAAATCCCTTTATAGTAAAATATATTTATATTATTACTATTAAAGGGGTTTTTTTAATGAAAAAGAAATTTATTATATTATCTTTTGATGCAGTGTCTAATAAAGATTTTGAATATATAAGAAACTTAAAGAATTTTAAAGAGCTAATTAATGATAGTTCTTATTGTAGAAATGTTGAATCCGTATACCCTTCACTTACTTACCCAGCCCACACTTCTATCTCAACTGGTAAACTTCCTATAAATCATGGAATCGTTAATAATATAAAGGTTGAACCTTTTAGAAAAAAGGCTGATTGGTTTTGGAGACAAGATTATATTAACGGAAAAACTATATATGATTCTGCAAAGGAAAAGGGATTTAGAACATGTGCACTTTTCTGGCCAGTAACTGCAAAATCAAAAACAGTTGATCTTAACCTACCTGAAGTTTTACCAAATAGATTTTGGCAAAATCAAATAATAGTTTCAGCTTTAAATGGTACATTAGGATTTCAGCTTAAGGTAAATAATATGTTTGGTCATTTAAGAGATGGAATAAAACAGCCTAACTTAGATAACTTTACTTTTGAAAGTTTAATGTATGTCTTAAAAAATGATTTAGCTGATTTTATATTAGTTCATTTTACAGATGTAGATACAAAAAAACATGAGCTTGGCACAAAAAATCCCGAAGTTAAGAATGCTTTAAATAGGCATGATGAGAGACTTGGGAAAATTGTATCATACTTAAAAGAAAATAATATTTATGATGAATCTACTATAATAACACTTGGTGATCATGGCTGCAAAGATACTAACTTTGTAATAAAAATAAATAGATTATTTTTAGAAAATGACTATATTAAGGTTAAAAATGGGAAAATAAAGAGTTATGATGCTTACTGTAATTATTGTGATGGCTCTGCTTATATATATTTAAATGATAAAAGTATTAAAGATAAAATTTATGATTTACTTAAAGACTTTTCTCTTAAAAATAATAACTGTATAAAAAATATTTATTCAAAAGAAGAAGCTATTTCTTTTGGCGCTGACCCTAACTCTGATTTTATGATTGAAGCTAATGATGGTTATTATTTCATCAACGACTACTCTCCTAATATAATAGAAGAAACTAAAGGAAAATATGATTTAGGAACTCATGGATATTTTCCAAAAGATAATGACTATAAAACATTTTTTACTATAAAGGATCCAATCATAAGAAATAATTACGAAATATCCAGTATGACTCTTATGGATGAAGGTGCTACTATATTCCATATGCTTAATGATCAAATTGATAATCTAGATGGTAAAGTCATTACTGAAATTTTTAAGTAATACTACTCTATAATGCATATTTTTATTTAAATTACTAAAACTATTAGTGTATCAAATAAGGAGGTGGACTTTATGAGTAATGAATTAAATGATAATATGATTGGCAACTTACCAAAAAATATTAACAAACCTTCAGCAGCTCCTAAAAGCGATGCACTAGAAATTACTAGAGTTGTTAAACATGGCAGCCGTATCGTAGGATATGAACTTTCAAATGGACATCAAATCGATAAAAATGCTGCAGTTCAAATGGCTAAGGATGGCGAAATCAAAGGTGTTGGAGTGAGCGTTTCCAAGACAGGGGAAGAATACGTAAGAAGCTTACCTGACGATAATGAATCCAACAACTTAAGTAGTTTACCAGTTATAACAATACACTCATAACTATATATTTTTAACTACACCATAATAAAAAGGAGGGATAGGGCCCTCCTTTTTATTGCCTCCTAAACTTTATTATGTTTATAAAGTCATCTTCTTTTATTTCTACATCAAAAATTCCATTTTGTTTTTCCATAAGTGACTTACATATATCAAGACCAAGTCCATTCCCTTCAGTATTCCTTGATGAATCACCCCTCCAAAACCTTCTAAGTGCATCTTCTTTCTTAAAGTTCATTTCATATTTTGATATATTTTTAAATATAACAGTTACGTATTCATTTTCTATATTAAATGAAATTAATACACTACTATTTTCTTTAGCATAATTTTTTATATTATCTATAATGTTCTGAATTACTCTTAAAGTACTTTTCTTATTAAAACTAACTATTTCATCTATTGAGTTTTCAAATAGAATTCTTATATTATTTTCTTTAAGTTTAGACTTATATTCATTAACACAATCTTCTATCATATAAAATACATTATCTTTTTCTATATTAAAATCATTAACATAGTTTTCTTCACCCTTTAATTCTAACAATATATCATTTAATCTTTTACTTTTCTTTTTTAGTATACTTATATATTTTTTTCTTTCGTCTTCTGTATAGTCTTTATTTTTTAATATATAAGTATAATTTATTATCGATGTTAGTGGAGTTTTTAAATCATGAGAAACATTAGTTATAAGTTCATTTTTACTAACTTCACTTGCTCCCTCTTCTATTCCTTTAATCTTTAATTTTGATATTAACTCTGAAATTCCTTTTATAATCATAGAAAAATCAGCACCATATAATATTCCTTTTTTATCAAAGTTTATTTCATTATCTAATCCACGTTTTATAGTATTAAAATCTCCACTCTTAGCTCTTTTTCTTACATTCTGAATAAAAGTACCTGTCATAAATATTCTAAACTTATCTTTTAAAAATATATAAAGTAATGTAACTAATATTATAATTTCAATAGCTATTATAAATTGTGAGTTTTCTCCTATTAATATTTCTAATAGACTTATATTACTTATATACAATTCATTTTGTATATATTTTTGAATTTCTATAATCTTATAGCGACTAATTGATAATTCATATAGATTATAGAAAATAAACATAAATAATGTTACTATAACTACTTCAAATATTATTAATTTAATTCTATTTAAATATAACCACCTATACTGGTTAGTTTCATTTTTATATAACATATAATACTTTATTAAATAAAACATATTAGATACAATTAATACGACTAATAAAGCTAATGATCCTACACTAGTAAACTCTAAAATCATCTCTGTAATACTAAATTCCAAATTACTACTAGCTAAATAAAAACTTATAAGCCCTACAAATATAACTAAAAATATCCACTTTTCTAATATAGTTTTTTTATAAACATTTGAACTTATATTATCCTCTTCTTTAGAATACCATCTTTCTTTATTCTGCCTTTTCTCTAGCAATTTATAAACTAGCATCTTTTTCACCACCATATTCTAAAGTTATACTACTCTTAAAAAGATCCCCATCTTTAACTATATTTAATTCACCACTTTGCACTTCAATAAGCTTTCTAACTGCTTTTATTTCTATACCGTCACTAGTCCCTTTTAAAATATGTTTTGATGTATTTTTTATATTTATATAAACCTTTGAAAACATATCATACTTATCGCTTCTCTCCGGTATAACTTCTATAAATATTCTACTTTTATTTTGCGAGTGCTTTATTGCATTTTGAATTAAATATTTTAATGATAACCATATCTTTTCTCCATCACCATAAACATATAAATTATCATATTCACATTCAAATATTAATTCATTATTTGTTAAGCTATCTTTCACCTCTTCTATAGTATTTTTTATAATAGATACTATATCAATATTAGTCCTTTCTACCTCTAATTTTCTTGATAATATTTTAGAACATTCAAATAATTTCTCTATAGAAAGTTTTAATTCTATTTCTTCTTTCTCTAACTTATCTAATATTTCTTTATCACTAGTACCATCTAATTTTTCTATAAGATTTACTATATTATTAGATGGATTTTCTAAAGATACAATAAGATTATTTATTGTTTTTTCTTCTCCCTTATTTTCACTTACTTTTCTACCACTTTCTATTGCTAAATCTAATAATTCTTCTAACCCATTATAAAATTTTAAATATCCTTTTCCTGATGCATTTAATAAAAACTTTGGAAAATGTGATACTTCAGCTAAAGAATAATCTATACTTTTATTATTATCTAGCTTATTTAATGTATCATCTAATAGAAAGAATAATAAAGCATTCCTAACCTTACTTATAGCTATATATATAGCTAATATTATTATAAAACCTAATAACCATATAGTAGTTCTACTCTTATCATATCCAACAAAAATTACATAATTAACAACTAATGTTATGCTTAAAACTACTCCAACTATAGCTATATTAAAAAGTACTGCTTTATTAAAAGTTTTCTTATACTTTTTCGAACTTGTATCCAATTCCCCACACCACCTTTAAGTATTCTGGCCTTTTAGGATTAATTTCTATCTTTTCTCTAATTCTTCTTATATGAACCATAATTGTATCTGTATTTATTGCCTCTTCCCCCCAGACATTTCTATATATCTGTTCTGATGAAAAAACTCTTCCTTTATTGCTCATTAAAAGATCTAGAATCTTATATTCTGTTAATGTAAGTTTAACTCTACTTGTATTATCTAAAGTTAATTCTTTACTATCCTTATTTAAAATAACTCGTCCTATTTCAATTTTATTTTCTTTAATAACTTCTTCTACGTTATAGCTTCCTAATGTTTTATATCTTCTAAGTTGTGATTTAGCTCTAGCTATTAATTCTAATGGATCAAATGGTTTAGTTATATAATCATCTGCTCCCATAGTAAGACCTAATACTTTATCATGCCCTTGAGACTTAGCTGATAAAATAATTATTGGAATATTTTTTTCTTCTCTTATTTTCATAGTTGCCTTTAGTCCATCTAATTTTGGCATCATTATATCCATAATTATTAAGTGTATCTCATTTTCTTTTAGCTTTTTTAAAGCTTCTTCCCCATCATAAGCTTTAATAATATTAGTTTCTTCATTTTTTAAATATATCTCAATTGCATCTACAATTTCTATTTCATCATCTACAACTAAAATATTATTTTTACTCATTTTCATCCCACCCTTTCTCTTGTAAAATTATATCATCAAAACTTATTATATTGTAATAATAACCTATGATCCTAAAATTTAACTTTTATAATTCTTACAAGTTTCTAAAATTTTTATGTTCATTATTTTTTATATGAATGTTCTCTAAATCTTTATAAAACAATAACCTTTATTAACTTTTAATCTATTTTATATTAAAAAATTTATGTTATTCTTTATGTAATATAAATTATGACAAAAGGAGATTTTTTTATGGAACACGAAACATTCGATGATGAATTTAATAACTTAATTGAAGATGAAAAAGACTTTGTTAATTTTGTTGGTCATTCAAATACGGAATATTATTTTAAAAAGATGAGAAAGCAAGATGGTACTAAACAATTTCCATCATGGAACTTTGCAGCATTTTTTGTACCTGGATACTGGTTCTTATATAGAAAGTTATATAAGTGGTTTATTGGTTACTCTGTTATAAATGTAATAATAGCTTTTATAGCAGAATTTACAAGCTCTAATGTTGCTTTAATAGGTAATCTTATACTTTCAATATTAGTTGGTATATTTGCTAATTCAATTTATATTACTCATGCTAAAAGAAAGATTAAATCTTTAAGAAGCTTCTTCGAACAATTTGGTAATGTAGATGAACAAATAAAAGCTAATGGTGGCACTAACATAGTTGCTCCTTTAGTCTTACTTGCAATATCACTATTCATAGCACTTATAGCTGTTGTTTTATTTGCTTCTATAGCATCATCTTTTTTAAATTCATCTTTTACTAACTTTATATTTTAATAAGTAAGAATATTAAATAAAGAGAATCAAGCTATAAACTTGATTCTCTTATTTTTAAGCTATTTCTTTTTCTTAATTACTAAAGCTGTTCCAGCTCCTATTAATAATGCTGATAATCCAATATAAGCTGAATATCCTGTGCTTGGTACATTACCTTTATTTGAATCATTTTTATTATCTTCTTTATTAGATTCTTCGCCCTTTTCAGATTCATCCTTGTTACTATCTTCCTCTACTTTATCTTGTTCTTCATTTTCATCAGGCTTAATTTCTGGTTCACTTGGTTTCTCTGGCGCCCCTGGTGTTTCTTCATCTGGATTATCTGGAATTACTTCATTATCCTCAGGATTTTCTGGAATTTCTGGAGTTTCTGGCTTTTCTGAGTCTTCTGGTTTATCTGGAGTTTCTGAACCTCCTGGATTCTCTACCCCATATACGAATTCCTTGTCCCCAGTAAGCTTTCCATCATTTATCTCTATCTTCTTTTCTGTATTATCTACACCTTTAAATATACTTTTTCCTGTAATACTATTTAATGATACATTATATATAGCACCATCTTTTCCTTTAACATCTACAGTTCCTATATTTATAGTTCCATTTTTAGATACTAAGTTTTCTTTCGATGTTACATATATATTTATTATCTTTTTTTCTTTATCATATTTATAGTTTACTTTTCCCTTCTCTTTAAGCTCCTTAGAGAAATTAATTTTATCAAGTTCTACATCTCCATCAAGCTTGACTGTAAGACTAAATGACTTTATTATATGCTCAACATTTTCTAACTTTAAACTTACTGTATTTTCATCTACCTTAGTTCTATTAAGTTCTAACATTTCTTTTGCATAGGCATTAATAGAATATGATGATACTAAACTTGCTGTAATAACCGCTAAACTAAAATATCTCTTAAATCTATTCATAAATTTTCTCCCCCTCTTATCTTTCTACTAGTGCCTTTATGTTATTATTTTCTCCTTGAAGAGATATACTCGGTAAGTTTTCAGGTACATCTACATAAAGACTATCACTAACTAGTCTTTGTCCTTCATTTGTTAAAGCATCATTTACCCTATAAAGCTCCATTTTAACTTTATTCGTTAAATCTACTTTATCTATATTTTCTGGTTCAATGAAGTAAATAAACGTTCCACTACTTATTTCTCCTAAGTGACCATCGCTTGGAATTTCAGCTAATAATATTTGTTTACCACTAACTATTTCATTTCTATTATTTCTTAGAAGTGCAACGTTAAATGCTGGATTACCACGATATTCACCCGTTACAATGATAGAACCTTCTTTAATAACTTTTCCATCTGCATATTCAAAATCATGAGATAGTTTTCCTACTCCATTAACACCATTTACACCAATATCGATATTATCTCCAGGTTGTCCTATAATATCAATTTCTACAAGCGATATTTTCTTTGATCCTTTAGCTACAAATTTTACATAACTTGCTTCATAAGTCCAAAGCTGCTTACCACCTTCTGTATTTTCTTTATTAAAGTAAATTGTCTCTTCTAAGTTTTCACTATTAGCTGTACCGCTTTTAGCAAGAGTCCAATTTTCCTTATCTTTACTTACGTAAATTTCATAATCTTTAAGTAAGTTTGAATCTCCTGTTTTGTACTTAAGACCTGTAATTTGGTTAATCTTATTCATTTCAACTATTACATAAGGATCTTCTGTACCTGTAACTTCCCCTTCATAAACTGTACTTAAATCATTATCTATAAGATCATTTTTTGCAGGATTCATTATTGGACCTGTTGTATCTTCACTATTATTTAAATCTTTACTTGACTTAGTATTTGTATCAATTGTGAAAGCATCTTTTCCTAAACTTCCATCATGAGATATTTTTATAGTTCCAATTAAACTTTTCTCTGTTTTATTTAATAAATAATCATATGCAACTACTTCATATTTAAATGTTCTATTATTTTCTGCATTTATAATGTCTTGGAAATTATTTTCTGTTGTAAATGCAACTGGAACACCATTTCTGTATATTTCATAACCTAATACTTTATCTGAATCTTTGGTAGTGTTTAAATTGATGTTTATTCTCTTTGTATTTTTTACATAGTCACCATCTTTATAATCTTTAAATTCTCCTACTGATTTTGTATCTTTGCTCATATTAGTTATTCCATTTAACTTTTGTCTTCTAGCCTCATCATTTAAGAATTGTATCTTTCTATTTTCTTTTTCGTACTTACCTACATACTGTAATGTTTCCTTTGAAGGTCTAAGTCCCCAATAATAGAAGAAATCACTTAAATCTTTTTGTACTACATCTGATGCTATTCGTATTAATCTATCTTCAGTACTTAATGAATTCATTTCTTCATCAGCTTCTCTATATTTTCTATAAAGATTTGCATAGAATGAATTATTATTGTCTTCATCAAGCATCTTATAATTTGGCTCATTATCATAAGCTAAATGTAATTGCCAGAACATAACTAGCTTTGTAAATACATCTGATGGTAAACCTACTGTTCCTGATGTAACTTTCTTATAAGCATCTTCATATTTTCCACTTAACTCTAATCTTGACTTTGATTCATCATCAAATGTTTGAACTAGAAGTGCTAATATATTATTTGTTGTTTCAACATATGTTAACTTGTTTTGGTCTATTACGTGACCTATTTCATGAGCTATACCCCATCCAAATAAATTATTCTCTATAGTTACTTTTCCATCTTCACCTTTAACATAAGGAGTTCCTTTCATAAGTGGTGGTACAGAATTCATCTCTATTCCAACATGTCCCGCTGATGCATACATAAATGCTCCATCAAACATTCTAGTATATCTTATATTCATTCTTGACCCAGGAAGCTTATGTTTCTTCTCATTATCATCAACTTTTCCATCACCATTTCTATCTGGACTTTTATATAATCCTTTTTCAGCATAAGCTATATCCATTATTTGCTCCCAAGCTTTAAGTGATTTGTAAAGTCTATTTACTTGTTCATCTTCAGTATCAGCTCCATCTATTATTCCCTCTAATACTTTACTTGCTGGGAATGATAATGTAACTTTATCTGTTTCAATTTCTGTACTATTTAATATGCTTGTCTTTTCATCATAGAATTTCTCTTTATCAGTGAATAAATTAAATATATCTATTTTATTTAAGAAAGTTTCTTTCTCATATTTATTAGGTAATTCCTCTACATGCTCTTTTAACTCTCTTATATATTGTCTTAAACTTTCTTTAATTTCTGCTTCTGATTGCTCATTATTTATTTTATTTGCTACAGATATTGTAGGAATTTTTTCTCCTCCACTTACTCTAACTTTTATATCATGACCTGAAGGTGTTTCATTTGGATATCTAACATATACACTTCCACCTTTTTCAACATCCATATTTGTTATCTTTGGAACTGTTATTATATTTTTTCCTTTTCTTAAGTTGAACTCTTTACTTTTCCATGAACCACTCTCTGGATAGAACTGAGTAAATACTAATTTAGGAAGAACATTTCCTGTTGTTCCAACGTATACTGTAAGTTCTTCTCCTTCTTTTGCTACTACTCCTAATGATTGATAGTCGTTTGCCATATTAAATCCTAGGTGACCATTATTTGCTGTAGTTATATTTTGATTTACTGTAATTATTTCATTTGATATATTCTTATCAGTAAATATATCTTCTGCAAGTTTTAATTCATCTTCTATAACATTTTTAAATGGATGATATTCATCACTTACTGAATCTTTAGTATTAACTCTTTCTTTAAGTTCATTGATTCTTTCTAAAGTTACATCTTCTTTTAAATCAATTAATAGGTCATCTTTAAATAAATCTCTTGTATCATCTTCTAGACTATCGTAATTATAGAACTTAAGCTCTGATATACTTACAATACTTCCTCCATATCCACTTAAATTAACTTGAATTTTACTTGCTTCTATAGGCTTATCTAACTTTAATATATAATAATTTTTATCATTACTCTTTCTTGTATAATGACCTCCAGATACTAAGTTTTCCTTTCCGTCTTTATCCCAGTACTTAACATTATATTGATAGAAAGAGAATGGAGTTCCATCTAATCTTGTTGCTAACATTATTGTGTCAATTTTGAATTCTTTATCAAATGTTACAATAGGTCCTCTTTTACTATATAGAGCTGTATCCCAGTCTCTTATTGTCCAATGCGTAGTAAAGTCATCATCCACAATATTAAATTTATTAAATCCATCAGGATAATCACTTTCTGAGTATCCACCTGGATATTCAACATCTACTATATGTTTGGTTGGAACACCAAATCCATTTGATGTATTTATTTGTTTATACTTTGGTATTTCAGGTATTGTTATACTAATTGTTTTCCCTGTATAAACTTCAGAATTAGGACTTGTACCTATTCTGTTGTGAGCTGTTAGGTATACTTCGTATTCAGTTTCATCTTTTAAATTTGTTAAAGTATATGAAGTTCCAGTTATATCCTTTATCTCCTCATACTTTTCAGCTCCTTTTTCTCTATAGAAAAGGCTGTACTTTTCTGCTTTCTCATTTTTCTTCCAATTTATTTTTAGTGATCTATATTCATCTGTAATGCTTACACCTTCTGGTTTTGCTGGTCTTTCTTTAGGCATTGGAGTTACTACTTTTTCTTCTGAGTATCCGCTCTTCCACTCACCATTTACTGATTGAACACTTACATAATAATTTTCAAAGTTATCAAGTTTTTCAAAAGTTACTTTGTTATCAGTTGTTTCTCTTACCTTTTCTTCTTTTATTGTTTCTCCATCTTTCTTTCTAAGTCTAACTGAATAACTAGTTACATTAGCTTCATGTCCCCAACCAACAGTTATTTTTTGATGATCTGTTTCTACAAGATTAATTTTGGGTATATTCATAGAAGGTGCTGGAACTTCTTCATATACATTGTTTAAGAATTCTACCTTTGCTATTTCTGCTAAGTTAGCTTCTGTTACTGTACCTGTTACTACTATAGTTACCTCTTTTACAGCTATTTGCTTTCCTAAATTAATAACTATATCATCTCCTACGTTAGCTCTTACCTTCTTATCATAATTAACTGTATGAATTTTACCATTTTCATCTACAACTTTTACAATTCCTGATGTTGGTGCATTACCGTTTTTCGGAGCTTTTATAACTATTTTTTCAGTTAAAATATTACTCTCTTCAAATTGCATCTTAAGTTCAACAGGGTTTTCTTTTGAAATTATTTTATTGCTATCCTTAAGACCAAGTGATACACTACCTTCCTCTTCTAATATATCCTCTATATTTCCTTTAATAGTTTGATCTTCTTTAGTATTATCAACCTTTACTTTTGAAGGATCTATTATTGCATTAGTGTTTTCTATTTTAGGATTTTCTTTATTTACTTCCATGTTATTATGAACATAGTGAAGATCTAATATATCTACTTCTGAATCCCTATTTAAGTCGTACTTTTTAATCTTTTCTTCGTCCTTAGTTTCTATATTTTCTAAAACCTTTTCATAATCCTCACCATTAACTATATTATCTTTATTAAAATCTCCTATTAATAAATTTTTAGTATCTTCTATAACTAATCTTTTTGAATAATCTTTTATTTCTATACCTTTTGCTTCAAGCTTATTAAAACCTTCACCAAATACTTCTACATCATATTTATCAGAAGGAAGATTATTAATTGTAACATTATAATAAGCCACTTCAGTATCTTCTAAAGTTACAAATCCTCTTTCCTTATTTAGTTTCTTTACTATATATTCGTACTCTTTTCCACCTAGTGTTAATTTACTTTTTAAATTTGATTCTTTTCCACCAAGAGAAATAGTTGCACTTTCATTTCCATTCCTTAAAGTAATTCCTAGAGCTGTTTTTTCTATAGACGTATTTTTTATTGGAAGATTAAATTTTATATCAAGTTCTAAATCCCCAGTTAAAATGTTTCTTTTCTCACTTTTATTAGTCTCTAGTACATTAGAATAAGTACTATTATTTCTACTAATTACATTCTCTCTATTTTGTGCCATTATAGGAACTGATGTAGAAGCAATAGTAAGTATTAATGTTGATGAAATTATTCTCTTATTTTTCATTCTTGTCCCCCTATTAAATATTTCTTAAAATATTATTAACAATTTATTAATATTTACTTACATATTACCATTTTATTCTACAATTTTCAATATTTTAGTGTATAAAAATAAGACACATTATTAATTAATAATATGTCTTATTTGCACTCTTTAAGTATTATCTATAATTAATTCTATCTGACTTTTCTACATGTGAAAATTATTCTATCTTATTACCATTATAAGTAAATTTCACACTATCTACCCAATTCCCCTTATAACTTATTTATAAAAATATTCTCCACAAAATATTGTGTTTTTTAGTTATTCGTTAAACTTGTATTTAAATCCTCTTTATTTTTCTTAATTTCTTTAATTATAAATACTATAAAAGCTATTGCAATTAATATAATTATACTTTCAACTGTAACTATATTTATTACTCCTTTTTGTGCTAATACTGCTGGAAAATCTATAAGTGCATGAATAAGTATTGCTAAGAAATAATATTGCTTTTTACCATATTTAACTGAATTAAATACAATAATTGACAAACCTATTTGAATGATAATTGTAGATAGCCTCTCAACCCCTGCGATTGCAAACATATAAGACTCTACACTTGATAATTGAGTAGATGCTAATTCTAATCCATTTTCAAGCGGTGTACCTAAATTAATCATAATGGAGACGATTGTGTTTGCAAGATAGGTTATTCCAACAAGTAAAATTGCCTCTATTCCTCCATGCCCTATTCCGTAACTTATTGCATCTTGTATTCTTCTTTCTTTTTTAAGAATAAATTTAAAGCATATATATCTTGCTGTTTCTTCAAATATACCTGCCATAAACCCACCATAAATCATAAATAAAATAGCATTTCCAGTTATGATACTTGATGTACTTTTATTTCCCACCAAAAAATAATAATTTATTGGCCCCTCAATACATTGTACTGCAATAAAAAATGCAGCTGCTCCAATGAAGAAACTTTTTAATGAAGCATTATACTTTACCCTCATTACAACTATTAATATTATAGGTAATGCTAGGCTTATTAAAGTAGTAAATAACATCATAATAATTGACATATTACTAATCATAGATATATCCCCCTTCTAAATTATAATAATGTACCAAACTTTTTATAATATAAAACCATTGAATAGCCTATTGAAATAATTCCCCATCCTAATATTCCAATAACTACTGCAGTAGTTGTTCCAAATAGTAAGTATAATATAGGAATACTTATTCCAAATGGAAGTGATAAATATCCTGATAATTTATGAGTTTTATCCCAAATTTCATTATCTGCTCTAGTCCAAGGAACTCTTATTCCAATATTTCTATTATTACTAATCTTAGTAAAGCTATTTCCTACAACTATTATTAATATTGATGAAAATAATATCTCAAATGTATTCTCACTTATAGCTATTTTATTAATTGAGCTTAAGCTTTTATACATTATTAATACTGCTATAATTGCAGTTGTAAAAGTTAATTGTCTTCTTATAGTTTTTGTTCTAGGATCATCCCATTCCTTTTTTGATATTTTATGAGCAAATTGCGCATATAAAGTAACTACAATCATTATTCCTATACCTATAAAAAATAGAGATGTTTTACTGCTTTCTGAATCTACATTATCAGGTAATTTAGAATACATAACAATTGTAAAAATAATAGTAAATAAAGTTATTAATATTGTCCCATAATTAAATTTTCTTTTCATTGTTCCCACTCCCTTTAATTAATTTTATTTATTGAATATATCTAGAAATCCACTAAGTACTCTTTGAAGCACTGATGTATTTATTGAGTATATTATAAATTGTCCTTGCCTATCCCGTACTACAAGCTCTGCTTCGTTTAAAATATCTAAATGTTTTGATATAGATGGTTTAGACATATTAAAATTATCTGCAATTTCTCCTGCTGACATTGGTTTTTCTGAAAGAAGTTTTAATATTTCTCTTCTAGTTTCATCTGATAATGCCTTAAAAACCTTATTCATATGTAAATTCCACCTCCTTATAGATAATTAGATATTTAACCAAATAGTTAAATATCTAATTACATTTTATGTTATTTTTATATTTTTGTAAACACTTATTATATTTTCCACGCAAAATTTATATAAAAAGCTAATTCAAAAATTAATATATTCTTGAATTGGCTTTAAATTAGTCTGTTATTTCTGATGGATCAAGTCCACCTAAAATAGCAGTCAGTACTTCTTTATCATTTTGTATTTTAAACTTTCCATTATCATCTTTTACAATAACATCTACTGTTGTTGTCTTTAATGGAATAGTTTGATTTTCTAATGCTGTTATAAAGGCATTATCTAAATCCCCATTTATATTTTCGCCATTTAATACATCATTATTTAGAATCTTTTCTCCAAAATCTAATGAACTAACATTGTTCATGTAGTGATTATATATATCAACTCCACTAAGTGCTGTTACTTCAGTTTTAACAACATATTCTCCATTTTCTTTTTTAGTGCTTAAAATTTTATAATTCATTTTTCCACCCCAATAATTTAAAGCACTTTTTCTTGCACTATCATAATCTTCAAATGCCTTTATAGACTTTTCTAATAGTCCTCCACCTTCAACATATTCATTAGCTTTTTGTAAGTTCATATTTTTATAATCACTAAAGAAATTATCTACAGTCTCTGATGCCTTTTTAGTATCTCCACATCCAATTAAAAATATAGAACATGCTACTATAAATATACTTAAAATAACTTTTTTCATAAATTTTCTCCTATCTCCCCATATTAAAAATTATTTATTTTATCTAGACTTAATCCGCCACATAATGCCCTAAATAAATTTTCATCACCCTCTATGTACCAGTTCCCATCTTTATTTTGCAAATTAATAGTTACCGTATTAGTTACTATTTCATTATTTTTATTTCTAACTTCTTTTATTAAGGCTTTATCATACTCCCTATTAAATTTTGATTTATTATCTTGAATAGATAGATCTCTTTTTAAATTTGCTATATCACTAATATATCTTTTATAAATTTTCTCTCCATTTAGTGCCATTACTTTAGTATTAATAATAGCTTTATCGCCCTTAATATTACTAGATACTATTTCGTAACCTATTCTTTGATTCCAATACTTTATTACTCTCTTTTCTCCAGGTGTAAGTTCATTATAAATATCTATATTCATATTTAATAATGGCTTATTTACAATAAAACTTTCCGCTTTTTCAAAGTTACACTTTTTAAATTCTGAAAAGAATGAATTAATAACATTTTCAGGTGAATCGCTTTCAACAACTCTATTTAGATTCTTACCCTCACATCCTAATCCCCCTATCACTATTAATAAAGATATTAACGCTATAAGAAATTTTCTCATACTATAATCCTCCAATAGTTCATATATAATTATAACAACTATCTTTAGTATGGTTATTTAATCCATTATTTATTTACATTAATTTTACTTTAACGAAAATTTTCTAAATTTAATACATTAATATTTATATAATAAAAGAGAGTAATTAAAATTTTAATTACTCTCTATATTAAATATAATATTTATTTTTTATAATCCTGATACTTTTAAAAAGCCTTTTCCTTGTACTTCATCAATTACACCTATTGTAAAAAAGGCTTCTTCATCAACATTTTCTATATATTCTTTAACTTTTTCTATTTCTTTTTTAGTTAAAATTGAATATATTACATCCCTATCTTTTTCACTACACGCATCTTTTCCATAAAGACTTGTGCATCCTCTTTTTAATTCATTCATTATAAAATCTGCTATTTCTTTATGTTTCTTACTTATAATTGTTATTTGCTTCTTTTGATTTACCCAAGCAATAAGTCTATCTATAAGTGGTCCATTAAATAAAACACATAAAAGAGCATAAAAACCTTTATCTGCTCCAAATGTTAAAGCACCCATTAATGTTACTATGAAATCTACACATAATAATGATATTCCTATATTAAAGCTTGTATATTTATTTAATATTTTAGCTAAAATATCAGTTCCACCAGTTGATGCATTAATATTAAATATCATAGCAAGTCCAACTGCTGTTATTATAGTACCAAATATACTAGCTAGTAATAAGTCTGTTGTTAACGCTTGAGGATTTAAGAATTTATCAATAAACCATAATAAAATTGAAAGTCCAAAACTTGCGTATATAGTTTTAAATCCAAAATCTCCCCCAACTAATATAAAAGCTAATATAAATAAAAATATATTTGCAAAAAGAGTTATTCCACCAACATTAAGCGATGGTACATAATGTGTTATTACTACTGCAAGTCCACTAACCCCACCTGCAGCTAAATTATTAGGTGCATAAAAGTATTCAATAGCTACTGCGACTAATATTACCCCTAATGTTATGATTAAATATTCTTTAATATTTTCTTTCACCTAAAACATCTCCTAAAGTAAATTAAAATGTCGTATTTTGTTTTTTTGTTACTTATCTAGGATAACAGAAAATTTTAATTCATCAAAGTGTTTTTTATATAATAAAAGAATAATTATACGTTAGTCACGAAATTTTAATAATTTTAACGTATAATTATTCTATAAGGATATATTTTCTATTAAATTTTAGTTCTCAATATCATCAATAAGAGCATCTATTTTTGATATTGCCTTTTGTTCTGCTTCGATTTTTGATTCTAGATCAAAACCTGTATTAGTTATTAATAACTCTTTAAATGTTTTAATTCCCAAAAATTTCATTATATCTTCAACATACTCAACACCTTGGCTAATCTTACCTCTAAGTATCCAAGGTACTGGACCACCTGATGATTGAACATATATCATTTTTCTTTCCTTATCATCTAATAATCCTTTTACGTGCTCCTTATTAATCTCAACTGTTTTTCCATTTTGAACAACACAATCAATATATGATTTTAAAGGCGCTGGATATGATAAGTTCCACATAGGTGCAGTAATAACATAAATATCAGCTGACATAAATTGATTACAAAGTTCATTAATTCTATCTACTTCTTTTTTATCTTTTTCATCTAATTTTTCATACGCCTCACCACTTACTATTGAGCTTCTTCCTGCTAAATATTTATAGTCAATAATTGGGATATGCTCTTTATACAAGTCTAAGTTTTCTACTTTACATTCAGGATGTGCATCTAATAATTTATTAATTAATCTACTTGCCACCTTTTTACTTGATGACAATTCTTCCGGTTTAGAATTTACGATTATATGTAATAGTTTCATCAAAAAGCCTTCTTTCTTAATATTTATATTTAGTATTAGACTTTTTATCAATTACTATGCTTCCTATAACAATATTTATTGTAACTCTTCTGCCATTTTTTCTAACTTTGATGCAATGCTATTTTTTATACTATGTATGTCTATATTCTTTCCTGGGCACTTTGTCTCATTACAATCTCTATGTCCCACCACATCTTCAAGATTATATTTAATCACAAGGCTAGTCCCAATATTTATTAAACTTTCTAGCTGCTCTTTACTTATACTATCTTCCTCAAAGTTTCCATCTAAACAAACTCCTATACTCTTACCATTTTCGTATAATGTATGTGCCCCCTTCATCTTTTCATCTCTTCCTTTATAAATTGTTCCATCTTTTTTTATATAATAATTATATCCAATTCCTCCGTAGCCCTTATCTAAATGCCATTTATGTATTGTCTCAGGTGAGACATTTCTAGAAGCAGAGTGATGTATTATAAGCCTCTTTGGTGAATTATATTCTTCTAGATTGTCTCCCCATTTATAATTTATCTCTTCTATTTTAAATGAATTATTTATACTATCAATATTCTTTAGTAATTTACTATTACTTATCTTTAACCCTTTATTATTATATAAAAATGTCGAATACTTATTTGATGAGTAATGTCTATAAACTAATATTCCTGATACTAAAATAATAATGAATACTAATAAAATCATAACAGTTCTTCTTCTTCTTTTTCTCATAAGTTTTTGATAGTCAGATTTCTTCTTATAAAAGTTTTCTATATCTTTTAGTTTTTCATAATGCTTTTTAGTCATAACTCCTCCCATTTATTTTACATTTTTTTACTTATTTTATAGCATAAATCTATAATTTACTTCAAATATATATTAATACTACCATAATATGTAAACATGTACAACTTTTTTGTTCTTTTTTTATTTTTTATATAGTAAACTTATTCTAAGAATTTGTTAGGCGGTGTTTGATTTTGAATAATATTTTTATAATTTATCTATTTTTAATTAATATATTTGGACTTCTTCTTATGTTTATAGACAAGCAAAAAGCTAAAAGACATAAATGGAGAATATCCGAAAATACATTAATACTTATATCTATATTAGGTGGAAGTATTGGGAGTATAATTGGAATGCAATTGTTTAGACATAAAACTAAGCATGTGAAATTTAAATTAGGGTTACCTATTATATTAATAATGCAAATTATATTATTATGTATCTTTTAATCTATAAAAATAAAGGAAGTAGCTTAGCTACTTCCTTTATTTTTATTTATCATTATTTGTTTCTACTTCTTTTTCTAATACAGCTTCTTGTGGTCCTGCATATTCATCTATAAAGTATAATGGTCTATTTTTAACTTCTGTGAATACTCTTCCTAAATATTCGCCGATAATTCCTAGGAAAATTAATTGTATTCCTCCCATCATAAGCATTACGCATATAAGACTTGAATATCCAGGTACATCAACCCCTAGCATAGCTGTTCTTATTATTATGTATATCATATATATGAAAGCTATAAATGCAATGATTCCTCCAAATATTGTTGCAAGTCTAAGTGGTGCAGTTGTAAATGAAGTTATTCCTTCAATAGCTAAATCAACAAGCTTTAAGTAATTCCACTTAGTTTCTCCAGCAACTCTTGGATCTCTGTCAAATTCAATAGCTTTTTTCTTAAATCCAATTAAGCTAAACATTCCTTTTGTATATCTTTGTTTTTCTGGGAATGCTTTTAGTGCTTCTATAGCTCTTCTACTTAAAAGTCTAAAATCTCCTGTATCTGTTTGTATTGGAACGTTTGAAACTGATTGTAAAACTTGATAAAATTTCTTAGATGTAAATTTCTTAAGCCAAGTTTCTCCCTTTCTACTTCTTCTTTTCGCATAAACATCATCATAACCTTCTTCATAATATTTAAGCATATCCACGATTAATTCAGGTGGATCTTGAAGATCTGCATCTATTATAGCAACAGCATCTCCTGTTACATAGTCAAAAGCTGCTCCCATAGCTGTTTCTTTTCCATAATTTCTTGAAAGATTTACATAACATACTCTAGGATCACTTTTTCTATACCCTTTTACTATATTTAATGAATTATCTTTACTTCCGTCATTAACGAATAAAAATTCTAATTCATAATTAGGTATGCTTTCGCCTAATGCATCTAATCTCTTGTATAAGTGTGGAAGAGATTCCTCTTCATTATACATTGGGATTATTATCGATAATTTTTTCATTTTTATACTTCCTTTCCAAACTAATGAAAAATGGTTGTGGAACTATTATCTAGTTACTTTACCCTATTATAAGATTATAGTTTACTTGTTCATACATTTCAATAGATGAAATTTATTTAACTATATGTTCAAATTCATTTCTTATATTTTTTAGATTTCCATACACAGTTACCCTGTCAAATACTTCAAATACATAATCAGGTGTAGCAAATTTTATGAACTTATCACCTTTATCTATATTAAGAACTTCTATCTCTAAATCTTTTAATCCACTTTCTAATATACTTTTTCCTATTATCTTGCTATCTTTTGGTAAATATATTTGATATATACCATATCCTCTTGTATTAGTTATTAAAGTTAGATTCTCTGAATTTAATTTTTCCCATATTTTAGATTTTAAAACCACATTTTCTAATTTCAACTCCAAATTTTCAATTGTTTTAGTTTTTCTAAGAATAAGGTTTGTTGTTATAAGTACCGCAATTACAACAAAAAAACCTATTCCTGTAACTGTATCTGATATCATAGTTACAAAAAATGATATAAATGTAGCTGTACTTACATAGCTGACAACCATAAGCCAACTAGCAATTTTTCTTCTTACTGGATGTTGTACTATCATTTCACTTTCTCTTGTTGTAAATCCAGTACTAGTTAGTAATGATACAACTTGAAACCTTGCTTTCTTTATTGGCATACCAGTAAGTCTTAATAAAATAGAACATATGTTAACAACTATTAAGAAAATTGTTCCAAACATTAAAAACGTAAGTATTAATCCCATATTCTCCTCCATATACCTTTTACACAATTTAATATATAAAATTATATAATATGCTCTATAAGTACATATGAATTTATTGTAAAAATAAAAAGAATCATTTCACCCATAATGGTATGAAATGATTCTTTTATTACATAAGTGGTGCAAAAACCCTAAGAATTGCAGTCAATATCTTATTAAAGAGCTTAACATGCTTACAATCTTCTAGTGTTATAGTCATACATTTATCTAACGTATTTAAATAATCATCTTTTATCTGCATAACAGATTTAGTCTTGTACATCCAAACTCCGCATTCAAAATGTAAATATAAGCTTCTATAATCAAAGTTTATTGTTCCAACAGTTGCAACTGAATCATCTGATACAACTGTTTTTGAATGTATAAAACCTGGTGTATATTCGTATATTTTAACCCCTGCTTTAATAAGCTGTGCATAATAAGCTCTAGTTACAATATGCGCATACCACTTATCTTCTATATGAGGTGTTACAATTCTAACATCTACCCCACTTTTAGCTGCAAGTGTAAGTGCTGTAACTAATTCATTATCAATTATTAAATAAGGTGTATTTATATATACATAATCTTTAGCTTTTGAAATTATATTTAAATATACATTTTCTCCAACAGTTTCATCATCTAATGGACTATCTGCATAAGGTTGAACATATCCATCTGTTTTAAAATTCTTTTTATCCTCTTTATTTGGTCTAAAACTCTCATAATCAACAGGTGATTTACTATTAAAGCTCCAAAGTTGCAAAAACATAACAGTTAAATTCCAAACCCCATCACCTTTTAACATAATGGATGCATCTTTCCAATGTCCAAATCTAACTATTTCATTTATGTACTCATCAGCTAAATTTATTCCTCCTGTAAAGGCAGTGTGACCATCTATAACTGTAATTTTTCTATGGTCTCTATTATTAAGTATTATTGATAAAAACGGTACAAAAGGATTAAAAACTTGACACTTAATTCCTAGTTTTTCAAGCTGCTGACCATATTTATATGGAAGAGTTCTTAAACATCCCATATCATCATATATAATTCTTACGTCTACGCCTTCTTTAGCTTTCTTAGCTAATATATCTAATATTGTATTCCACATTTTTCCCTCATTGATTATGAAATACTCCATAAATATATATCTCTTTGCATTTTTTAGTTCTTCAATTAATTTTTCATAAAACTTTTCACCTGGGGATAAGTACTCTGTAGTGGTATTTTTATAGATTGGTGATAAGGCAAACTTACTAGTATATCTTGCTTGATTTGCAATAGATTTATCTATTTCTTCTAATTCATGTATTATATTTTCATCTTGAACTAATAAATCTTTAGATTCATAGTATACTTTTTCAATTTTTTTCTTAAATCTTGTATTTATTTTCTTTCCACCAAATATAAGATAAAATAGTCCCCCAAATACCGGGAATAATAACACTGGTATTGTCCACGCTAGTTTATAAGATGGATTATCAGTTCTACTTACTATATATATTACAACCAATACACTTATAACAAAAAAGAATATGTATACATCAAAGAAAGACTCACTAATTTTCCATATTCCAAAAAGTAATATAAATAATTGTAATAATATAAGTAATCCTACTATTACCATTCTACTTAGCAAAAAATCTAATACTTTTCTCATTCATTCCTCCTTAATTAAAAATATATATATATATTTTATCATTATCTTATATATAATCAACTAAAGTCTTTACTTTCCAAAAATTCGAATAACCTGAGTTATAAAACTTTGCCTTTTAGGTGCAGTATATCTTCTTTTTGCTTTATTATCCTCTGTAGCCTTAATATATTCTTCTACTATTGAATCTGTACTTTTTAGTTCAGTTTTATCAAAGAAACTTTGTTCTTTTTCTTTAATATCTTTAATCATATCTTTAAAGTATGATTTTTCTATCATCCATTTATATTTCTTCTTCATCATAAGCTGATTAAAGCCTGTATTATATGTACCTGGTTCTATTAACACAACTTCTATGTTTATTCCTTCATTTTTTAATAACTTTGCTTCACGATAAAATGATTCAGCTACTCCTTCTATAGCAAACTTTGTTGCTGAATATGGAGAGAAAAACTCCATAGAAATTCTCCCAAATAAAGAAGATATAAATATAACTCTTCCTCTCTTTTTTAATATCATATTTTTTAATGCTAATTGTGTTAATTCAATTGGACAAAATAAGTTTGTTTCAAAAGTATTTCTATACCTATCAACATCTATATCCATAACAGATCCAGAATCTCCTATAGCAGCATTATTAATCAGTACATCTATATCATAATCTAGAATTTTTATTATATCTTTCTTTTTAAGTAAATTAAGTTTTATCCCTTTTAAATTATTAACTAATCCATTCTCTTTTGCATATTCATTTATAAGCTCTGCCTCTTCTTCATAATGAGTAGATGCAAATACTACATGCCCTCTTTTAGCAAGTGCTATTGCAGCATCTTTTCCGATTCCAGTTCCAGCACCTGTAATAAATACTTTCTTGTACATAAAATCAGCCCCTACTTAATTAATAAACTAATATTATTATGTTCAAAACTTAATAAAAAAAGTGGCAAATGCCACTTTTAAATAAAAATTATATTCTATACAGTTTTATATTCACTTAAGTGATGTGCTAATGCTCCTATTAAGTTCGCATCTTTTTTATGTGTGCATGTATCAAGTATAGGCTTAACTTTTGCAATTTCAACCTTCATTAATATTTCATCCATTGCATTATTTAATCTTTCTATAAAGTCCTCTCTTTCACTAATTGCTCCACCTAATAATATAAGCTCTGGATCATATACATACTGAAGATTAAAAATTCCTTTTGCTAAAGTTTTATAGAATGTATCTATTATATCTATACAGAATTTATCTCCTTCATTAGCTCTTTTAAATACTTCTATGCCATCTATTGATTCATCATTATAATGTTTTCTAGCTTTTCTTACAAAAGACATTGTTGATGCTACTTCACTAAAGTTTTTATATGTTCCATCTACTTCTTCCATTAACATATACCCAAACTCACCACCATGAAGATGCTTTCCATGATGAATACTTCCATTCTTAACTATCGCACCACCAATTCCAGTTCCACAAACTAAAAACATGATATCTTGTACATCTTTAGCCGATCCTGAAAATACTTCTGCTAGAGCTGCACAATTTGCATCATTTTCTATACTTACAGGTAAATTTACTCTTTCTTTTATAATTTCTTTGAAGTTAGGTCCATGTATGCAAGGAATAGCACTTGCCCCTCCAACAATTCCAGTAACTGTATCAACAGCACCTGGAGAACTTATAGCAACCCCTTTTATATCATATTCCTTTTTAGATTCATTTATAAAATTAATTATTGAATCCATAAGCTCATCAAAATCATGCTTAACTTCAATATTTCCTTTTTTTATTAAGTTACCCTCTTTATCTAAAACCCCTGTTTTTATTGAAGTTCCTCCAATATCTAAACATGCATACATTTTATCCATCTCCCTTTTATACATAAAATCTATTATAGTATTACATAGACTCACCTCTTTGTAAACATTTAAATAAATCTTAAATAAAAGTTTCTAGAAAAAAGCACTGTAATCTAAATTAAGTCAATACTTTAATTTTAAATTTAATGCAATTATATAAATGACTGTTTTTTACAAGTTTAGACCCTAGTACCTTTTGTTTTTTTATGTAATATTTTATCTTTTTATTTATATTATTTTTTTGTTTTTTTCTATAGTTTTAAATGGAATTATATGTTAATATAAAGTTGATTACATTATTTGTAAATTAAAATTCTATTTTGGAATTTTAATATAAATAAAAAGGAGTGAATCAACTATGGCTAAAAGAGCAATCAGAAAACGTTCAACTGTTATTGTAGCGTGTGCCACACTAACAACTCTACTAATGGGAATGTCTGCTTCCGCTATACCATTTACATCAAAAAATGATATAGCAGTAACTGCAGAAAAAAGCACTTCAAAGACTAAACGTAATGTAATGTACTACGGTGACTGGTCAGTTTGGGGAGGACAAGGTAGCTTCTATCCTAAAGATATTCCAGCTGATCAGCTTACTCACTTAAATTTTGCATTTTTAGATTTTGATGCAAATGGTCAATTAATATTTACAGATAAGGGAGCTGCATGTGAAAATCCAGTAGGTATGGATGGAGTAACTTGGGGTGATCCTAACGCTGGTATTCTTCCTGCATTACAAGATCTAAGAGCCAAGAATCCTAATTTAAAAATTGGTGTTTCCCTTGGTGGCTGGTCAAAATCCGGTGACTTCTCTGTTGTAGCGGCTGACTCTTCAAAAAGAGCTAAATTTGTTGAAAACGTTATGAAATTCATTAAGTATACTAATATGGATTTTGTTGATCTTGACTGGGAATACCCTGGTGCTGTAAGAGAGCCTGATAAAGTTGATAACCAAAATGATGAAGGTACTACACAAGGTAGACCTGAAGATAAGGAAAACTACATTCTACTTCTTAAAGATTTCAGAAAAGCTTTAGATAAACAAGGCGCCGAACTTGGTAAGACATATGAATTATCTGTTGCATTACCTGCACCTAAAGAAAAAGTAGATCTTGGTATTGATGTTGATGCTTTATTCGATACTGTTGATTTTGCAAATATTATGACTTATGACATGAGAGGTGCATGGGATACAATAAGTGGTCATCAAACACCTTTATACACAAATCCTAACGATCCATTCAAAGGAAAAGGACTTTCTGTTGATGAAAGTGTTAATTACTTCATTTCTAAAGGTGCTGAACCTGAAAAAATAGTTGTTGGTGCAGCATACTATACTCGTGGATGGGAAAAAGTATCTAATGATAATGTTGACCCAGATAATCCTGGTCTTTTTGGAACTGCTGAAAAAGTAGCTAAAGATGCTGACCAAACATTAACTACTGGTGCAGATAATGAAGCCCCTGTTAAAAATGGTGAAGGCGGACGCCGTGGTGGTGTATGGTCTTATAGATCTCTTGATGAATTAAAATCCAAATATCAAGGTCTTAAAGAATATTGGGATGATTCAGCAAAAGCTCCTTACCTTTATAATGAATCTACCGGAGCATTCTTCACATATGATAATGTAAGATCAATTGAAGAAAAATGTAAATATGTAAATGAAAAAGATCTTGGAGGTATGATTGCATGGATGGCTTCACAAGATGCTCCATCAACACCTGGATCTAATTCTAGAGATGAACTTACAAAAGCAACAAAGAATGCATTATATGGTAGCGTAGATTTACCTGACTATGAAATAGTTTATGATGATTTAGATATATCTTGTAATGTTGAAACATTTAAAGAATCTTGGGGTGATAAAGGCGGTTATACAATAACATTAAAGAATAATGAAAAACTTGAAGAGTCTGGAGATGTTTTAAGTAGTGTTGAAAATACTGCTGAGACTATAAAAAATGCTAAAATCTATATCAAAAATAATGGTAATAAGATAGTTAGTGGTGATTCTAATGTAGGAACTATTACTGAAGAAGATGGTTATTCTGTTATAGATCTTAGCTCAATATATGCTGCAAAGGTTATAAAACCAGGAGAAACTTATACAATGACTTTAAACACTGAAAAGGCTCCTGATGATACTTCAGGTATTGAAAGCATTTCAATTTCTCAAAGAATGTCAGCTAAAGGTGCTGAAATGGGCAGACAAGTTATCTTTGGAAAAGAAACTTCACCTAATGAAAATACAGCTCCATCAATTCTAGGTGCTACAGATATTACAATTGAAGAAGGTACTTCATTTGACCCATTAAAAGGAGTTACTTCTATAGATAAAGAAGATGGTGATTTAACTAAAAATATCACTGTTACTGGTAGTATTGATACAAATAAAGCTGGTGAATACACTTTAGTATATAAAGTTAAAGATTCTAAAGGTCTTGAAACAACTGTTACTAGAAAAATAACCGTTACTACTAAATCTACTGAAAATTCAGCTCCTGTAATAAATGGTGTAAAAGATTCTACAATATATGTTGGAGATACTTTTGATGCACTTAAGGGGGTTACTGCCTCTGATAAAGAAGATGGTGATTTAACTAATAAAATCACTGTTAAAGGATCTGTGAATACAAATTTAGTTGGTAATTATCCACTTATATACTCAGTATCTGATAGTAAAGGTTTAGTTACAACAGTTAATTGCACTGTAACAGTTAAAGCTAAAGATACTACAAATAAGGATACTTATGATCCAAGTAAAGTATATAATGCAGGAGATAAGGTTATTTATAACGGTAAAGAATACGTTTGTAAATGGTGGGTTCAAGGTCAAGCACCTGGAACTACTGATGCTTGGGAGTTAGTATCATCTTCAAATGAAGATGGAAGCTCTGACTATGTACCTGGCAAATCCTATAATGCTGGTGATATTGTAAAATATAATGGATTAAATTATAAAGCATTATGGTGGACTAATTCCACACCTGGAAGTGATTCCTCTTGGATATTAGTTAAATAAAAAAAGTTAAGTACTAATTTGCAGTGGATTGAAATTTTAATCCACTGCATTTTTTATACTTAACCCTATAATGTTAATATTTTAAAATTTAGTGTTTCCCCCCTGTGGGAATACTATCCTAATCGTTGTTCCAATACCTTGCTTGGAAGTAAGTTTTATTCCAAGTCCAAGCTTTTTACATAACTTTTCACATAAATAAAGTCCCATTCCTGTTGATTTACCAAATATTCTACCGTTTTCTCCTGTAAATCCTTTTAAGAATACTCTTTTAATATCCTTATCACTTATTCCAACTCCATTGTCTTCTATTGCTAAAACTATATTTTTCTTATTTTTCTCTGAGCTTATCTTAATTTTCCCGCCTTGCTTTGTATATTTTAATGCATTTACAATGATCTGATTTATTATAAATTCTACCCATTTAATATCAGTAAACACGTTCTCTGAAATATCATCAAGCTCCAAAGCTATTCTCTTTTCAATAAAATCTCTTGAGTTTTTCTTGACTACGGTCATAACTACATTTTTTAACGGAAACTCTTTTACTATATAATCTTTATTTGCCTCATCAATTTTTGAATAATATAACACTTGTTCAATCATTTCATCAATCTTTTTAAGCTCTTTATCTATGTTTGTTGTAACTTCATTTTTATTATTTTCAATAATTAGCTTAGATGATGCTATAGGAGTCTTTATTTCATGTACCCACATTTCTATATAATCTCTATAATCTTTTTGCTTATTCTTATATATATTAACATTTTCATGCATATCTTTATTAGCTTCTCTTAATGCATTATAAAATATCTTTCCCTCAACAAATCCTGGCTCTTTTAGTATTTCAGTAACTAAAAATTTTCTATCTAGATTTTCTGAAATCTCACTTAAATCATCAAAAAACTTCTTTTCCCTTATAAACTCTATTATTATATAAAGTACCAAAGGGCCAAACCATACTGCAAATAAAAAAGATATTACTGCACTTCCAAAGTTAAGTAAATTCATAAAAATTGTTAAGATAAGAAATATCCCCAAATTAATTATTAAAAATATGCTCTTATCCTTTAAGTAATCTATAAGTCTCATGGCATTATATACCCAAGTCCCCTTCTAGTTTCTATAACATTTTCTATTCCAAGTTCTTGAAGCTTCTTTCTTATTCTAGTCACATTAACAGATAAAGTATTATCATCAACATAATAATCAGAGTTCCATAAATGTTCCATTAAATCTTCTCTACTTACAATTTCACCTTTATGTTCTATTAAATAAGATAATATTTTTATTTCATTTTTAGTTATCTCTAATTTTTTATCACCTGATACAAGTATTCCTTTTGATAAATCTAATTCAAAATTTTTATAAGCTAATTTATTACTTTGTTCTTCTCTTCCATATGTTCTTCTAAGTAAAGCTTCTATACGTACTAAAAGTATTTGTGTGTTATATGGTTTTGTTACAAAATCATCAGCTCCAAGGTTCATACTCATAAGTTCATCCATGTCACTATTTCTACTTGTAACAATTATAATTGGAACCTTTGATGTTTTTCTTATTTCTCTACATATATGATATCCATCAAAATAAGGTAAATTTATATCTAAAAGTATTAAATCTGGTTTTGAACTATGTACTTCTTCAATTATGTTTTCAAAATTCGTTGGAGTATTTATATTATATCCATATTTTGAAAGTAGTTTTTTAAGTTCTTCTCTTATCGTATCACTGTCTTCAATTATTGTAATATTATACATGTCTTAACCTCCCTTAAAATTCTTCTTTCTTTATATTATATATGATTTTAATAATTTAATTAAATTAAATTCTAAAAATAAAGTCTTCTCAATTTTTAATTTGAGAAGACTTTAGATATGTTATGTTTATTTAATATGATATATCTCTTTTACTTTAGTTGGTAAATCGCTACTCTTTACTTCCTCATAACTTTTTACCTCATTATTTCTTTTATAAACTTTTAAAAACCTATTCGTTTTTAAAACTTTCTGTGTAATAAAATCTAATCTTTCTTCATTTCCATCTTTATCATATCCATTTATTGTATAGTAATATAATGCTCCATCTTTTTTATAATTTGAATTTGTTTCAACGTAATATTTAGTAGCTCCAACATTTATTAAGAAATTTGTCCCAATTATCACTCGTATCGCCACTACAATTACAATAAGCCCCAATATTTTTTTCATATACTCTCCTTTTAATTAAAATTTCTTAACTATATTTTTATAACCAAAGTATGTTGCAATAAAGTATCCACCATATATAACTATAATTACTCCCATAGTTGCAAGTGATGCTGTTATTATACTTGAATTTCCGAATGCTGATATAAATGCATTTGCTTGATATATACCAACAATTGAATGAACTATTGCAAGTACTAAAGGAAGTGCAAAGTATATTAATGTTTGAGCAAATATTGATCTATTAATCATTTTTTCTGATGCACCAATTCTTCTAAGTGAATTGTATCTGTCTGCACTATCACTAGCTTCTGATAATTGTTGAAGTGCTAAAACTGCTGCACTTGAAATTAAGAATATTACACCTAAATATAAAGTTATATATAGTATTATAGTTGTTGAAAGTTGCATTTGTTGTTGAAGTTCTGTCTTTGTGTTTGCTAATATAAATCCATCCTTAAATGCACTTGGATCCTTAAAGAAGTTTGTATAATACTTTTCTGAAGAATCATAATTACCTTTTCCATAATTAATATTTAAGTAATATGTGCTTGGAGTTAATCCCTTTATTAAACTATCTGGTACTATTACATTAAAGAATATATCTGACATTCCAGTTGTTGCATTAGCATCTTGTATTAATTTCTTATTTGCTATGTTATATTCTTTGCCTTGTAATTTTATTTTAGTGTTATTCTCCATAAACTTATCTACTTCTGGTTTTGTAAATGAAGCATTTGATTGAATTAAAACAGAATCATTATTAAGAGTTATTGGCTCTTCTCCTTTAAGTTCTCTTACCTTATTAAAATCTGATATGCTCATAACATCAATATTTCCCATATTTGAGAAACTCATAAGGTTTTTACCTGTAGCATATTTAGATAATATATCTTTTAAACTTTCCTTACCTTCATATATTGTTACGTAAGCATATTTATCGCCTTTTTGAATTTTAAATCCATTTTTATTTAACATACTTTCAAGAGATACATTGTTATCCTTAATATCATAAGTATAAGCTGTCATATCAAAAGGCATATTACTATCAACATTTTGCTTTTTAAAGCTAACTCCTACTGAAAGCATTGATATTGTTAAGAAAAGCATTAAACATATTACTGTCATTGAAACAAAATTTGTATTTATCTTGCTGTTCATTTGTCTTAATGTAAATATATTTAGCTTCTTTAAATATAATCTCTTATTTTTTTGAATGACCATAATTAAGAATGTTGTTAATCCATAGAAGAAAGCTGCTGTACCTACTATCCCAAGTAATATAGATATTTGGAATTCCTTAGTACGGACATCTAATCCTACTTTATTTACTAAATAGTAAGCTGTACCTAACATAATTAATGATACGATAAATATAATTCCCGCTATTATAGGATTTTTAATCTTTATTTTCTCATTTTTCTTATGTGCAGTTAAAAGATCAATTAATTTATACTTAGATATGATAATTGTATTAAATATCATAACTAATATATATATTATTCCAAAGTAAATAGCTGTTTTTATAATACCGTCTACTGATACTACAAACTTATAATTTTTTAAACTTATATCAAATAACTTAGCAGTTATAATTGATAATCCTTGGGATGCAACTAGTCCTAGTAATATTCCAGCTACTAATGAGAAAACACCTATTATAAGTTCTTCAAGAACTAATAACTTTGAAATTTTACCTTTTCCCATACCTAATGACATATATAAACCAAGTTCTTTTTTTCTTCTTTTAATTAAGAAATTATTTGCATATATAATAAGGCATCCTAATACTACAGATACAAATACTGATAAATATGACATAAGCATTGATATAATCTTAATTGCATCTGACTTTCCATCATTTATAACTGACATTGTACTTTGTGCGCTAATTGAATTAAAACTATAAAATATACATACTGCAAATGTTAGTGTTAAAAAGTATATTGTATAATCTTTAAAACTTTTTCTAACATTATTTATGGCTAATTTAGAATACATCGTTGTTTTCACCTCCTAGAAGAGTTACAACTTCAATTATTCTATCGAAGAAGTCTTTTCTAGAATCATTTCCTTTTTCTAATTCATTGAATATTTTTCCATCCTTAATAAATAAGATTCTATCTGCATAACTTGCTGTGAATGGATCATGTGTTACCATAAGAATTGTTGCATCAAGTTCCTGATTTATATTTTCAAAGCTTTCAAGAAGTTGTCTTGCTGACTTTGAGTCTAATGCACCTGTTGGTTCATCAGCTAATATTAATGAAGGGTCTGTAACTATAGCTCTAGCAGCTGCAACTCTTTGTTTTTGACCACCAGATACTTGATATGGGTATTTGTTTAATAATTTTTCTATTCCAAGTCTTTCAGACATTTCTGTAACTAATTTATCTATTTCTTTTGGTCTTCTTCCTTGTATAGTTAAAGCCAATGCAATATTTTCATAAATAGTTAAAGTATCTAATAGATTATAATCTTGGAATATGAATCCAAGTTCATCTCTTCTAAACTTTTCTAAAGTTTTACCTTTAAGTCTTGTTATATCTTTTCCTTTTAATAATATCTTTCCTGTAGTAACTGTATCGATTGTTGAGATGCAATTTAAAAGTGTAGTCTTACCACTTCCTGATGCTCCCATTATTCCAACGAAGTCTCCCTTTTCTACATTAAAGCTTATTCCGTCAATTGCTTTTGTTACGTTATCTTTATTGCCATAGTATTTCTCTATGTTTTGGACTTCTAGTATATTTTCCATTATTTCAACTCCTTATTTTATTGCCGTTTTTTTACTAATGATTATCTTATGTATTTATTTTATTCTATATAAGAAATATAACATATTGAATTACATTTCACTTACCTTACAAATTTGTAAGATAAGCTATTTTAATATTATTTTGCTAAGCTATATGCTCTTTTATAATTAAATGTGAATATTTAAATAATAAATGCAATAATCTACAAAAAACTTTTCTTACCTTTGTATAATTTTAATATACATATTTTAAATTTGTATAAACATAAATTTAAGGGGTGATTTAAATGCAAAAGACAAAAATAATAGCTACACTAGGAGAATCTATACAAAACAAAAGAACTTTAAAAGAAATTATAAAAAATGGGGTAAATGCAATTTCAATAAACTTTTTCAATTATTCTTATGAAGATATACAAAAAATAGTTAAAGATATTAGAGACATAGATAAGGAACTAAATACTTTAACATCTTTAATTGCAGTAATTAAAGATAATAAAATAAGAACTAAAGATTTCAAAGAAAAAAGCTATGAAATTAAAGCTGGTGACTATTTTACATTTTTATGTGGTAGTGAATTAGTTGGTGATAATACTCACTGTGCTATTACAAATAATTATCTTCATGAAAAGGTAAATATAGATGATATTATCTTTATTGATAACGGTGCTCTTCAATTTAAAGTTTGCGATATAGTAAGAAGAGAAATTAGATGCAAAGCATTAGTTAGCGGAACTATTGCTAAAAATAAACAAATTACTATTAAAAATACTGTAATTAATTCCCCACTTATAAATGACGATATTGAAAAAGATATTGAATTTGCTTGCATAGAGGGATTTGATTTCTTAAGTTGTTCATCTATCAAAACTAAAAGTGACGTAGAAAAATATAAAGATTTAGCATTTAATTATAGTAACGGTTTAGTTAAAGTTATATCTAGAATTGAAAATATTGATAGTGTTAATAATATTGATGACATAATGGATTTAAGTGATGGAATAATAATTTCACGTGGACAACTTAGTGTGACTGTTCCAGTTGAACAAATACCATTTATTCAAAAGGATATAATAAAAAAATGTAATAGAAAAAATAAATTAGTCATGGTTTCAACTCAAATTCTAAGTTCAATGACTAAAAATCCAAGACCAACAAGAGCTGATGTTAGTGACGTTTATAATTTAGTCTCAGATGGAATTGATGCAGCTATTTTAACTACTACTACAACTTATGGTTTATATCCTATAGAAACTGTCTTAATGCTAAAAAAAATATTAAAAGATAGTGAAAGTAATCTAAATTATGAGGAATACAAAAATAGTTTTTCTAATGATTTAATTTTAGATTATGATAGCTTAATGGCATCTTCTGTTGCTGATATTTCTAACAAATTCCCAGCTAAAGCAATATTAGTTGGAACTAAGGATGGACATCTTGCAAGAAGTATTTCAAAATACAGACCTAAGTCACCAATAATTGCTGTAACTAATAATGAATCTGTAGGTAGATATTTATCAATTCAATTTGGAATAATACCTTTTATATATAAAGATTTTGAAGATAAAGATAAATTTATTGAAGAAGCTAGAAATATTGCTATTAATTATGGACTTGCTAAAAAACTAGATACTATATTAATTCTTGCATCTAGTAACAGCATTTCATTTAAAAGTGATAATTTAAAGATAGTTACTATTTAAAATAATAAAGGTTATATCAAAATAAAATCATTTTGATATAACCTTTTTTTAATTCTTAAATTAAAGCCTTTTCTAAAATTACTCCATCTTTTAAGTTAACAATATGAGTACCATATTCAGCTGATTCTTTTGAATGAGTAACATTAACTATAGACATTCCTCTTTCTTTATTTATTCTTTGGAATAATTTCATTATTTCTTCACCTGTTTTTGAATCTAAGTTCCCAATAGGCTCATCGGCTAATATTATTTCTGGTTTATTTATAAGAGCCCTAGCTATTGCAACTCTTTGTTGTTGCCCCCCTGAAAGTTCCCTTGGTGTAGATTTTCTTTTATGTGAAAGCTCTATTATTTCTAATATCTCATTTAAATCCTTTTTATAATCTTTCATATTTTCTCCATCTAGTAATATAGGAAGCATTATATTATCTTCTACACTAAGATTTTGAACTAGGTTATAAAATTGAAATACAAAACCAAGTTCCTTTCTTCTAAGCTTACTCATTTGCTTATCATTTAGCTTATTTATATTAATTCCATTTAATAATACTTCACCTTTGCTAGGAGTATCTAATCCACCCATTAAATATAAAAGAGTACTTTTACCACAGCCTGAAGGTCCCATTATAGAGACAAACTCTCCTTTTTCTATATCTAAAGATATATTTTTTAATATATCTATTTTCTCATTACCTACACTAAAGTCCTTCCATAAGTTTTTTACTTCTATTATTTTATCCATATAATCTCCCCTTCCCCTTCTTACTCGTATTTTATTTCTGATACAATTGAAATTTTATTTCCCTTAAGTACAGGTACTAATGATGCTATTATCATTAATAAAATTCCAAATATACAAAGCTTAATAACTTCAAAATAAGGAACTATAACTTTTAAATAAGTATCTAGTGATAAACTTATTTCAGGTATAAATTCACATACTAAAACTCCAGTTATAACACCCAATATACTTCCTACTATACCAATTGTGATACCTTCAATTAATATCATTTGACTTCTTTGTCTTTTACTCATACCAACGGATGCTAATACAGCAAATTCTTTTCTTCTTTGCATGAAGCTAACCATAAGGTTATTCATTATCCCTAAAGAACCTATTATTAAAGCCATAAAAGAAAAACTTTCAAGAGAACTCATAAGCCCTGCATTATTTTTAAGTTCCGTATCTTTTAGCTCTTCTTTAGTCTTTATAGATACTCCATACTCTTCTAAATTTTTATTTAAGTCATCTTTCAATGAACTTTCACTTATATTATTTCCTTTTACAAGCAATGTAGTTGGTATTTCTTTATTTAACATATCTCTAAAGTTTTTATCACTTATTAAGCAATTTCTTTTTTGTGCACTTATTGGATTAGATAAAAATCCTACTACTTCATACTCATAGTCTTTATTATTAATTTCTAAGGTGATTTTATCCCCACTTTTATATTTATATTTCTTTTTAAAGATATCTGCTAATATTATTTTATTTCCATCTTTTAATTCATTAAGTATTTCCTCTTCACTATTTGATGAATCATTAAAAATTTCATCACCACTAAAGTAGTTTTTATATTCTTTATAATTAATTCCTTCAAGAATTCCTATATTCATTTTTTTATCTTTAATACTTATGTTGTGTTCAATATATTTATTAGTAAATGTTAACTCTTTTTTATCTTTTAACTTATTCATTTCTTTTAATATATTATCGTAATTCATTTTTGAAATATTTGATATCTCAACGTTATAACTATCACTATCATAAGATTTTGTTATTATGCTTTTTACACTAAAAGATGCTATAAATATTGCAGTTACTGCTGCAAGTGCTGCACATATTAAAATACCGTTATTAATTAAATTTTTAAGAGTTCCCACATTTTCTAATGCAAGTATTCCAATATTCCCAAATATAAATCTATATACTTTTCTAAATGTCATTGATAGTACTTTAAATATAATTGGTATTATCATACTCATTCCAATCACTACTAAAAATGCTCCTAAAACTCCAAGAATGAAGCTTCCTGTATCTTCGAATTTATATATATAAATAAACGGTAATACTATACAGAAAACCCCAACTATCCACATAGATGAATTCTTAGTAGAGTTTGTAGTATATTCACCAAGTATTATCTCTTTAATATTGAATTTACCTATCCCTATTATCGGAATAATTGCACTTATAAGACATAATACTAAAGATAATAAAAGTGCTATAATAAGATTTTTAAAAGAGAAATTCACAGTAGTTTCAATACCAAATTCTTTGAACTGATTAGAACTTTCATTTAATAGATATAAAATAGGTGTTCCTAAAAACCCTCCAAAAATTGCTCCAATTATCCAATAGAAAATACTCTCTAATAAAATTATTATATCTGTTTTTATTTTGGTAGCTCCGATACTTCTAAATGTACCTATTACTCCCATACGCTCTATTATTATAACTTTAAATGAAGAATAAATAATAAATGCTGCCATTAAGACTACAATAGCTAACATTATATAAAATGGTATTGTAAATTGTTTTACTAGTGAATGTAAATCATCTAAATTTAATGTTTCTTTTAAAGAATATTCTTTTAGATCTGTTTTATTTAATTCATCCACTGTTTTATTACTTTTAACTAATGCTGTTGTTATTACTTCTTTTCTATTTAGAAGTTTTGATAGCCCTTTATTACTTACAACAATAGTCATTTCTCCTGGTTTCTCCGTAAATATACCATCAGGTAGTGCTATATATTTTATTTTAAGATTAATATCTTTATCCTCAGTTTTAATCTTTAATTTATCGCCTACATTTAAATTAAATTCCTTCTCTACCCTTTTAGATATTATAATTTCATCTCCACTAAGATCATTTATGTTGCTATCCTTAGTATTTATAGGATTAATCTTTTGAAGATTTTCTATATTATTAGGTGCTATAATATTCACCCTAAGTGATTTATTATTTTCTTTAAATAATCCACTTCCATTAAACATATATACTTTATTATCATCTTTCAAATTATCATTTAAGATCTTTTCATCTAAAAAAGGATTATTTGAATTTTCTTTAGATGATATTAATATGTTTGCATCTCCAAACTCAGCCTTATTTTTTTCTGTGACCATATCTTTGAAGTTATCTGATGTACCGAAAGCTGCAAAAGTCATTGCAGTTGTAATTGCAATTGCAAATACTATAAGTATACTTCTTAATTTCTTTTCCCATATGTTTTTAAATAGATATGTAAATAGTATTCTCAAAACTAAATTCTACCTCCCAATTCCCTTAAATTTTCAAACCATTTCTTCCTACTTATAATATCACAAATATTAAAAGTATTATGTAAATATGGTATTATTTAATAATAAAATAAGAAGATCCATTACGATAAGATAACCTAATTTATAACTAAATTCTTATTTATATATTTTTAACCAATATATAAAAATACAAGCCATATTAAATTAATATGACTTGTACTATAAGCGATTTATAAATGGCTTCCGTGAATAATTTCAAAACCCTCTTTTTTTAATATTCTTTCATGTCTATCATAATCATTACACTCAACATCTATACATTTTGATATATGAATGGTCTTTACATTATTCTTTCTAAGTTGAGTTATCTTATGTTTCCAGTCTTCATCTATTGTCATAGTTTCACTACAACCTGAGCAATAAAAGAAACTACTTAATTCCTCTTTATTATCTTCATATATATCAAATGCAGCTTCAGAGTTATTGTATGCTTTAAAACATCCAGTACCTGAACATTTACTCATAAGCTTTCTACAAGCCATTATTGCTATAGACATATTATCATTCCTTTGCTTAATCTATTTTAAAAGTTATATACATAGGATTACTCTCCTTGTGTATAACAGCATCTACCTCGTATACTTGTTTTATCAAACTTTCTGTAAGAATTTCATTTGGTTTTCCACAGCTAACAACTTTTCCATTGTGCATAACATATAGTTTATTACAATAAGCTGTTGCTAAATTTAGATCATGAAGTGCAACAACAACTGTAATTCCTAATGATTTTACAACATTTAATATCTGAAGTTGATACTTTATATCTAGATGATTAGTAGGCTCATCTAATATAAGCAAATCTACCTTCTGAGCTAAAACACGTGCTAAAAGAACTCTTTGTTTCTCTCCTCCTGATAAATTTAAGAAACTTCTTTCGTAGTATTCTAACATATTTACTTTCTCTAATGAATCTTTAACAATTTCATAGTCCTTAGCTGAATCTCCCTCTAAGAAATTTTTATGAGGTGTTCTTCCCATTAATACTATATCTTTAACCTTTATATCAAAGGATATATTATTAAACTGACCCAATACTCCAAGTTCTTTTGCCATATTTTTAGTAGATATATTAGATAAATCTTTACCATTAAGATATATAACACCTGATTTTGGTTTATATATTCTATAAATAGTTTTTAAAAGAGTTGACTTTCCACTTCCATTAGGTCCTATAATCCCAATAAAATCCCCTTTTTCTATATCAATAGATACATCTTTAACTATAGCTTTATTATCTAATTCCACATTTAAGTTTTCTGTATTTAGCTTCATAAAGATTACCTCTCCCCAAAAGTATAAGTACGTTTGATCATTATATACATAAAGAACGGTGCACCTATTATGGCTGTTATTATACCTATAGGCATCTCCATATTCTTTAGTATTATTCTAGCTAGAACATCAGCCCATACTAAAAATATTGCTCCAATTAACATAGATACAGGTAAATTTATCTTATGATCAGTACCAACTAAACTTCTCGTAATATGAGGTATTACAAGTCCGATAAAACCAATAATACCGCAACTTGCAACTATTACTCCTGTTAGAATTGATATTACAACAAGATAAATTTTTCTATACTTATGAAGATCTATTCCAAGTGTTACTGCAGCCTCATCTCCTAGAAGCATTGTATTCATTACTCTAAACTGAGTTAGAAAAAATAATGTTCCAAGGAAAACTACTATAAATGGAACTAAAAGATTATCCCACTTTCCACTTGTTAAGCTTCCCATAGTCCAATCCATAACAATACGAGTTTCACCATTATCATTTGTCATATATATCATAAGACTAGAAAATGCTGTACATATAAGGTTAACTACTATCCCAGATAAAATTAATTTAACCGGAGTAATTCTTCCTCCTATACTTGATAATCTAAATACCATAATTGCAGCAATTAGTGCTCCTAAAAATGCACAAAATGATATTGAAAAATAACTACTTGATATAGTTGTTATACTTGAAACCATAAGCATAGCAAATGTTGCACCAAGTGTTCCTCCTGATGATATACCAAGTATATATGGATCTGCTAATGGATTCTGAACAGTTCCTTGCATTACGACTCCGCATAATGCAAGACCACTCCCAACAATTACTCCAAGTAAAACTCTTGGAAACCTTATTTGCCATACTATATCAATAAAGGATGGATCTATTGTATTTTCAAGTCCATTAATCCCTAAAATTTTATGCGTAATTATCGTATATACGTCTCCTGCTGGTATCTTAACAGATCCAATAGAAACAGCTAATATTATACTTATTAAAAGTAAACAAACTAGTCCTATTAATATTACAAAATTCTTCTTAAATAAATTCAAATTAAATCATCTCTCACTCATTTATTTATACAGTTCTGGATATAATTCTTTAGAATATTGTTCTATAGCATCAACTACTCTTACTCCACCTGCCCATGTTTCCGCAAGACCTGTTACAACTATATTATTATTTTTAACTGCAGTTACATTTTTAAGTGCCTTATTGTCAGTAAATACTTTTGTAAGTTCTTTACTATTACTTTCTTTTCCATCACCTGAGTGGATATATATTATTGCATCTGGATTTGCAGCTACTATTCCTTCTGTGCTAATAGTTCCTGATTTTTCTTCAATGTTAATTGCTCCTGCTTTTTCTACCATATCACTAACTAAATCATTTTTTCCATATACTCTAAATTGTCCGTCTTTATTTTCTTCTAATATTAAAACTTTCTTTTTATCTTTTAATTTAGATGTTTTATCTTCTATAGTTTTTAATCTATCTTTTAAATTCTTCACATATTCGTTTGTTCTATCTTGTATATTAAATATTAATCCTATATCATTTATATCTTTATATAAATTATCCACAGTATAATTTCCAACAGTCTTTACTGTATTTCTTTGAACAAGAGTATTAACTCCTCTATCATGCCATTCATTAACATCTCCTAACACCTTAGGTGCAAAGACACTTTTCCATCCAAATATTAAATCTGGTTTAAGTGCTAAAACTTGTTCTTTTGTAGGATATTTGTCTGATAAAACCTTTACTTTACTGTACTTATCTTTTAATCTATCTAATATTGGATTGTCAAGATAACAAGTTCCAACTAATTTATCACCTAATCCTAAATCAAGCATAAGTTCAGTAGCTGTTTGATTTGTAGTTATAACTCTTTCAGGTGCTTTATCAAAAGTCTCCTTTATTTCATTTCCTGCATAGTCATACGTTGTTATTGTAACTGGATAATATGAATCTCCCTTTTTGCTTTCTGATGTACTACTATTTCCTTTTGCTTCTTCTTTTTTGCTACTTCCTCCACAGGCTACTAATGACATTGTTAAGGCTAAAGCCATAAGTAATACTATTAGTTTTTTAAATCCCCTATTCTTCATTTGTATTCTTCCTTCCATTCCTTAAATTTTTATATTTATTTTAAATTAAAAAGACTCTTTAACTACTAATAGTTAAAGAGTCATAAGTATACAAATAAAAACACTTAATATAAAAAATGACCTCTCTCTATACACCGTAGAGATACTTCCCAAAAATAGGCAGGTCTTCTGACTTAAGTATCATCATCTTCTAAAAAGCCTTCCCATAATTATATAGTGGCATAATATTTAGAAAACTACTCTATTACAGCGGCGGGACCGTGTGGGAATTACACCCATAACTTCCCTTTTAATCAGTATATACTTTTAAATAAAAAAATATACGTGAACCTATCTTCTATTATTTAGAGTAACTTTATGTAAAAATCACTCTAACTTGATATTAATTTGTCAATCTTTTTGTTTATGGTAACATATATTAAATCTTAATGTCAATGGAGTTATTTGTCACATTTATAAAGTAAATTAAATATAATTCTTTATTTATCAATATTAAATAAAAAAACTGTATACTAGTTATTTAGTATATCAGCCTTTTCTAATTTATATAATATTATTCTTTTAATTTTTTAACTGCATTTCTAGTTAAAACTAGTTTCTCTTCTACGCTCTTTAAGTTATTTCTTGACATTCCTAAAAATAATATATCAAATATAAATAATTGAGAAATTCTTGAACTTATAGCACCTTCTCTTAAAGACTTTTCAACATAAGGAACTTTTAATGCTATATCTGAAATATTTGCAAGTGTATTATCTACACTAGCTTTTGTTATCGAAATAACAGGTATATTTCTTTTCTTTGCATTTTCAGCACATAATATAACTTCTTTAGTGTCTCCTGAATATGATATAGCTATTGCTACATCCCCCTTTTCCATAAGCACAGAAGATGTTATTTGAAGATGAGTGTCTGTATGTGCTATACATCTTTTATTAATTCTACTTAATTTATAATAAAAATCTTGTGCTACAAGCCCTGATACTCCAACACCAAATATATAAATATTTTTAGCTTTTATTAATAAATCTACAGCTTTATCAATATCTTCTTCTTTAAGTAAACTTACTGTTGCATCAATAATTGAATGCATTGAACCTTTCACTCCATTTATTATACCTTTTGTACTTAAGTCCTTAGACAAATACTCAAATTGTGAATCCTCATCTTTACTCATACTTATAGTTAATTTTAGCTTCATTTCATTTAAACTATCAAAACCTATTTTCTTAGCAAATCTAACTACAGTAGGAGCAGATGTTCCAGTAATTTCACCTATTTCCTTTGCTGACATTCCTATGATGCTTTCTTTAGTTTTTAAAAGATAATCAGCTATTAATTTTTCTCTATTAGTAAATTTATTATAATTTTGAGTTATATATTGTAGCACGTCCATTAATTCACATCCTATTAATTATCTATTATGTTGAAATAAAATTTCTTTCCACCTACTATATATTTTAATAAATAAAGCTTATTCTGTAAAACTGATGCAACAACATTAGTTCTTTCGTCTTCTCTTTGATTATTTTTTATTATTTGAAGTTCTCCCATATATCTCATATATTTTATATTGTCTATAGTAATATCTCCATATAATTTCTCTATAGTATTTTCAGGATCTATTTTGTCTCCATTTAATATTAATCTACTTTCTGCCGCTCTTATTGCATCTCTTGCTTCATCTATTCTTGCTGTATAAACTTCTTTTAATAATCTTAAAACTACTTCATTTTTACTTTTCAAATTTATATCTAGTTCTATAGCATTACTTTTTAAAATTGATAATTCCTTTAATTCTTCATTACTTGGAAGCGAGTCTCCTATAAATACACTATCATTTCCTAATGCAAACAAATGATTACAAGCCTCACGTACCTCCATTGCCCTATGATCTTCTAATGTTGGAAGTCCATCTTTTAAAGGACTTCTTTTCCTATTATTTGATTGGACAAATGCTCCTATTTTTATTCCTCTATCTTTTAATATTTTATTTTTTTTAACCATACATTCTTCTGAAATTCCAGTACCTATTCTTGGATAAAAATTATGTAGTGCATCAACATTTTCATAGTTGGGATTATATTCATCTAATTTATTAAAGAACTCTTTTGTTATTGTAGAGGCATTAAGTTGAATTTTAATTCCATAATTATTTTTGCTCATCTTACTTATTTCTTCTTCCGTATAACCAAAATCTATTCTTATGGTTTTTACTCCAATTTCACTTAAACCTCTTAAATCCATATTTTCTAGCCCTAAAAACTTAAATGTATTTGGTGATATATCACTTATAATATCCATTTCATATTCTTTTGCAATTTCGAAAAATTCTTTTACTTCGCTTTTTAATATTTCATAATTTGCTTCTGGTATGTGAAGTGATGTAAAAATTCTTTTAAATCCAAACGCTTTCGCATCCTTTAATAACTTTATATTTTCTTCTCTTTTATTATCCAATCCAAAATATACTGAGAATCCTAAACTCATAAAAACACTCCTTCTTTATAAAATAGGTGGCTCTAAAATTAGCCACCTATTTTAATTTATTTACTATTCAACTGGATCTTCAAATCCTAATAATGCTGTAAAGAAATATCCTGCAACATATGATGCTAAAACTCCAATTAAGAATACTCCCATTTTTCCATCAGCTATTAATAATGCTAAAGGTAATCCTGAAACTCCAAGTGCTACTGAACCAACTTTAAATAATGCCATTACAGCTCCCCCTACTCCAGCTCCTAAACAAGCTCCTAAGAAAGGTTTACCAAGAGGTAATGTTACACCATATATTAATGGTTCTCCAATTCCTAAAAATCCAGGTACTAATCCATTTTTAGCAGTCTTTTTAAGTCTTTCATTTTTTGTTTTTCTATATACAGCTATAGTTGCTCCAACTTGTGCCATACCTGCTGTTGCTAATATTGGTAATAATACTGTATAACCTGCATTTGCAATTAAGTCTGCATGTATTGGTGTTAACGCCTGATGCATTCCTGTCATAACTAAAGGTAAGAATACTGCACCTGAGAATGCACCTGAAATAACTGAAACTATCGTATTATCTGAAGCTACTGTTTGAGCTACAACTGTACCTATAGAATCTGAAATAAATCCACCTACTGGTTGAAGTATAAATAATGCCGCAAGTACTGATATTGTTAACGTTACCAATGGGGTTATAAATAAATCTAATACATCTGGAACAAATTTTCTACAAAGTTTTTCTATATATACTGATAAAATAACAACTAATATTGCTGAAATGATTCCACCACGGCCTGGAGTTAATTCTTTTCCGAATAAAGTTATATTAGCTAATGCTGCTGAAGATAATATTCCTCCTAGTACTCCACCCATCATTGGCATTTGTGAGCCAAACTCCTTAGCTGCATTTACACCAACTAATACTGATAATATTGAAAATACACCATTTCCTATAAGTCCGATAATTTGTGCTGCTGTAGTTGTCTTATAAGCATCCCCAAAATAAACTCCAGCAATATTATTTATTGCAAGTACAAGCCCACAAGCTACAAATAAAGGTATTAAAGGTATAAAAACATTTCCTAATTTTTTAAGTACATTTTTAAACTTAGTGTCGTTTTTTTCTCTTAGTTTTTCTTTTGTAGCTTTAACTGCATCATCACCTAAAACTACTTGTGTACCAACCAATTTTTTAACTTCTTCTGTTACTTTATTAACTTTGCCTGGACCATAAATAACTTGTAGCTGTCCTTTTGCCTCAACTACTCCTAAAGTACCTTCTGACTTTTTAATAGCCTCAATGTCTGCCTTAGAGTAATCATGAAGCTCTAATCTACATCTTGTCATACAATTAGTAACACTTTTTACGTTTTCTTTTCCACCAACTAGTTCAACCAATTTCTTTGCAATTTCTTGATTTGTCATAATTCTCTCCCCCTTATCTTTTTAAATATTTTCTAATGCTCTTGCAATATATCCTTTGTTCTTAACTAACTTTTCTTCTGCTTTTTCCTTATTTAAGCCAGATAATATCATAAATATAGCTAGCTTAACATCAAATTTTGTTTCTTCTAAATATTTAGTTGCCTCTTCTGTACTAACATTTGTTGCTTCACAAACTATTCTTTTAGCTCTCTCAACTAACTTTTCATTTGTTGCTCTAACATCTACCATTAAGTTTCCATAAACCTTACCAAGTTTTATCATAGTTCCCGTTGATAGCATATTAAGAACTAATTTTTGAGCAGTACCTGCTTTAAGTCTTGTAGAACCTGTAATTACTTCTGCTCCAACTACTGGTGATATTGCTATTTTAGAAGTTTTTGAAACATCTGAATCTTTATTACATGTAATTGAAATAGTAAGTGCTCCAATTTGATTTGCATATTCTAATCCCCCAATAACATAAGGTGTTCTACCTGATGCTGCTAGTCCAACAACTATATCATTTGAATTTAAATCTTTATCCTTTAAATCATTAACTGCTAATTCTTTTGAATCTTCTGCACCTTCTTTTGCTCTAAATATAGCCTCATGTCCTCCAGCTATTAAGCCTTGTACTAATTCTTCTGAAACTCCATAAGTCGGAGGGCATTCTGACGCATCTAAGATTCCAAGTCTTCCTGAAGTTCCAGCTCCCATATAGATAAGACGTCCACCTTTATGGATTCTATCTACTATTCCATCTATAGCTTCTGCTATTTGTGGTAGTTCTTTCTCTACTGCTTCTGCTACTTTTTTATCTTCATTATTTATTTTTCTAACCATTTCTATAGTTGAAACCTTATCTATATCTAATGTGTTTTGATTCCTACTTTCTGTTGTTAAATTGCTTAGACCTAATTTATCCATACTTATCCCTCCATACATTTGTTTACGTTTTCATTATATGCTATTATCATAACATTTGTGAAATATTATTTCAAATATTTTGCGAATTTATTTTTTATTTATTTCATTTTTCTTTTTAAAACTACATAAAAAAAATGAGACTAAATCAGATATAGTCTCATTTTCGTATATGATGTAATATAAATTCATAAATAAGCTTTGAAAATAAAATTGATAATAATAGCATTCCATCAACTATTTTTTTATTTCTAAAAAAATAAGTAAGTATAAAAATCTATACTTACTTATTTATATCTTAACATTCATTAAAGTTATTTGTTATTACATTTGTACTATTTTCAAAATCTATTTCATTTTGAACATTTGTTACTTCTATATTTATTACCGGTTCTTTTGAGTTAAGGGCAATATTATTTACTTCTACCTTATCTTTATTAAGAGCTACTTCAAAGTTACAATTATTTATGTCAACACTCTTTCCATTTATTTTTATATCTTTTAAAGTATACCCATGGCTATTTCTTTCTCTAAAATTATAAGTACCTCTTACTACATTTTTAATAATAAATGTATTGTTATTTAAAACATCTGCATTCCATTCTTGTTTATTTAAATATACATGTTCATTGCCATTATATTCTTGATTAATATTAAATGAAAATACTCCATCTGAATTAACAGGTTTTCCATTCTTATCTATAACTTTCTTTGTAACATGAATTGTTGGCTTTAAGACAGTAACTTTACCGCTACTTCTTAGATCAAAATTTGGTATATTATCATTTGTTATTTCTAAAGTATACGTAGTATCGTCTTTCATGACAATTCCATAGTCTTTACTATCTTTTTCGAAGTTATTTCCGCTTAATGCATTCATCTGTTCATTATCTAAAACTATTTTATTACCTTTATCATCAGTCCATGTATATTTATAGCCATCTTTTGGTCCATATTTAATTTCCAATTTATTTATTAAGTCACTTAGCTTTACTCTATCCCCATATAGAACTGTTTTATTTTTTAATTCTAATTTATAGGAATTAGGAACATTTACTTTAGGAATAGGAAACTCTTGTACAACTTTATTATTTTTTATTGGATTTGTATATTCTATAGTAGCCTTAGTATTCGTCGCAATCTGGCCTGGCTTATTCATATAATCTAAATCATTAGGCATATTTCCAGCAAAGGTATCTTTAGCTTTTATTTTAAATGTAAATTCTTTTGTACTTTCTCCAACAAGTTGATTATCCCACACAATTGTGTTTCCATTTAAAGTAGCACCTTTTGGGTATTCGCTTCCTTTAACAATTTCAAAGTTATCTGGAACTATATCCGTTATTTTTGCATCACTAACGTTTGAAGAAATTTTTTCATATATATCATTGTATATTTTTCCGATATCTTCTGGTTTTTCTATATATATTATTCCGTCCTTACATATAGATCCCATTTCGCTATTATTTTTTCCTAAAGCTTTTAATAATTTTTCACTTGAAGACACTGTACTATTGTTTGTATTTTTATTTACTATCAACGTATCACTTTTAAATCCTAATGATATAAATTTAGTACTATTGTCTTTTCCAAATATCTTATTAAAAGAATCTATTGTTCTGTTAGTATACTCTTCATCATATAATCTATCTTTACTATCTACTAACATATTTGGCATACCATCAGTAAAGAATATTACATATTTTTCTCTACTACTATCATTTTTTACGCTTTGTAATAGTTCATCTATTTTAGCTATTGCTGCTTGAGTATTCGTACCACCACCAAAGCCTATCCTATTTAGTTTGCTATATATATCTTGTATATTATTAGTAAAATTATTCAAAATCTGAGCATCATTTGGAATACCAGAAACTACTACTGCATACTTCCAGTCATCACTTATTTGTACTAATACTTCCTTTTGATCTTTGGAACCATAATTTATATAACCTGTATAGTAATTATAATAATATTCTCTTTTATATGATGAAGGATCAATTAAAACTTCTGTTTTTTCCCCATCTTTATAGTAATCAAAATATCCTTTGTAAAATCTCTTGCCATTTTTTACATATCGATAATCTATATCTGTAATATATGGCGATTTTGCTGCAAATGTAACTGTAGCTATTTTATTTTTAGGATTTTCTAATACCTTTTTAGAGAATGTCTTTGCAGATGAAATAAGGTTCTTCTCTGGATCTCCTCTCATACTGCCTGATGTATCTAATACTAAAATTATATCTTTCGGTTTAGCCTCATTTACTATATCTTTTTTTACTGAAGCTTGTAGCTTTATAGTATACTCTCTATTATTTAATGATTGATTTGCATCCTTAGAATCATACTCTGCTGTCTTATTAATATTTAATATGTCATTATTGCTTTCATTGTTATTTGAATCATCAAAATTTTTCCAATCAAAAATAGCATTACAGAAGTTTCCACCATTTCTTTGGTTGAAATTATTCACTATAACTTGTCCAATAATATCTCCACCATCTGTATTCAATGTTGCATTAGGTGCCATTACACTGCCTATTACAGCCCCATCACTTGTAACTGTTTTTGCGTTAGGTAAAACCCATATTATTTTGCTTGCAAGACTTTTTAATGTTTTATTGTTTGGAGTTGCAACTACCATTCCATTTTGTATGTCTGACTTATTAACTGCATAGTTAGGATTATAATATGTGCCACCATTTTTGAAGTTTACATTTGTAGCATCTGAATATAATATTAAAAATTTAACATCATCATTCTTAGCATTTCCTATTGCTTCTGGAAGATTAATTTCAGATACATTTAATGTATCATTGTTATAAGGCAGCTTACAGTATAATGAATTTCCTTTATCATTTAGAACTTTATAAATATTTTCATTTTGATAATAGTTTTGTCTATCTTGATCATGATACTTAAGTGTATCAATTTTATTATTATCTAATTTTAAAGTTTTGATATCCCCTATAAATGAATTAACTTTATTTCTATATTCTTCAAACTTAGATTTTATTTCCTTACTTTCAAATTCATTTATAGTTTTTGATTCATATGAGTTTTTTAATGCACTAACAGTTGAAGCTTTAGCATCTTTTCTAATTACAATTGGATTTGAAAAAACTTGAATATTATGTGTATTACTAGGTGTATTATTTATTATATCTCCACCTAATAAAAGTGATGGCTCATTATTATCCACATACTCATTTCCAATTAATGATGATTCTGCTCCTTTGCTAGCTGAAGCACATATTCCGAAATTATCAATTTCATTTGTATTTAATACTATATTTCCACGCACCGCCATTGGACCTTCAACACGAGAATTTTTAACATATGCATTATTAAAAATAATCCCATTATAATGTGCTAAATCTCCTAAACTAACACCATTATTCTTTGTTGTTGCATTACCTGTTATGGAAAAAACATTACAACTTATAAATATAAAAATTGTTATGTAAGTTAAAGCCTTTTTTAAACTTTTACGCACAATAGCACCTCCTTACACTTTAAAGTATATCCGTTTCTTGAACTTGCCAAGTTTTTTTAAGTCTATCATTGTTTATTTGTTTATTTTCTGAATTCTTATTATTGTCTAAATGAATAATACTATCAGTGAAAACATCAACAGACAAATCTTTTATATTGTAATCTTTATTTGCTTCTAGTAAGTCAGCATTTACCTTTACTCCATCTATTAAATTTTCTGTTTTTTCTCCAGGTTTTAATATCTTTTTATAATAATAATAATCACCGATTTTTTTCCAAAGTTTTGAGTTACTAAATTCTAATTGAATAGTTTTTTTATCATCATACATTAGTGGAAGTCCACTTTTCCAAAATGGAACTACTTTTATTCTTACATAGGCTGGAAGTGTCCCATTATTTTCTGCCCACACTTCCTTTTTAATACTTTTTGTCTTCCATTCCTTGCTTTGCTTAAAATTTTCTTTCGTATCTATCTCATATTTTGCTACCTTAAATACATTCCTTGTTTTATCAGTTGAAATAAAAAATGCTGTACTTGCAAGACAAATAGAAGCAATTAACACTGTAGTAATAATTATAAGTTTTTTCTTCTTATTCTTTATAACCATATTAAATCTCCTCTATTTTAGTGATTACTATTATTTTCTTCTTTTAATTACTAAATAAATACCGCTAGCTATTATTATTGCTCCAAATAAATATTCATTTTCATAACCTGTTTTAGGCAATATATTCTTCATATACTTTTTAAATTTATCATATATGTTTGTACTATTATCATTTTCATTTGGTATTCTTACAGCTGTAAAGATCCAATTTACTTCTACTTCTTTATTTTTATATTCATTTCCTATAGCATCTCCATCTAAGGTTGCAGTAGCAGTTAACTGTTTTTCTTCACCTGGTTTTATTAAGCCTAAAGGAATTTCTCTACTTTCCTTATTTTTCCCTAATATTTTACCATTATATATTGATTTATTTTCATATGTTATATTTACATATATTTTATCTAATAAATCATATGGCTCTTCTTTTGAAATTCTCTCCCCTTTTAAATATACAAAATAAGAATCTGTGTAATTATTCTTTAAAATCATTTTTCTACTTACAGTATCCCCTGGAAGCATATTCTCTTTATATAAAAATGGTTCATCTCCAGAAATAAATACTATTCCGTCTGAATTTCCTTCTAATTTAACATTAGAGGGAAGAACTTCCGTTGCTTCCCCCCTAACAGTAATTGCAGAAAAAATAACTAAGAATAATAAAAGTGTTTTTATTATACTTTTCATTTTTATCACCTGAGCTTATATTATTCTTATTACTTTTCTGATAATTCTCCACCTAAATTTTGTATAGTAACTGGTGCTTTTGTCCAACTATCTTTTGCTGCTCCATTTACTGCTTGTATACCTTCTGCAGTAACTACAACATCGAATTTTAATCCTTTATATATATTTTCAGAATTCTTAGCTAAAGTAACACTTTCTAATATAGGTGCAGTTTCTTGTGTTGGTTGTAATTTACCATTATAGTAGTAATATTCATCATTCTTTGTATTATCTATCCACTTTCCTGATTCACCACTTAAATTGTTTCCAAAATTTAATTGTATTAAATTTGTATCTAATTTACCTGTGGTAGCTCCTTGTGGTATATTAACACTATTATCTTTACTACTATAGTAAGTTACTTTATTAGCTTTAATAGCATTTCCTTGTGCATCTTTACTATCTACTTTTTCTGTATAGTAAGAATCCACTATATTATTATTTGAATCTCTCCAAACTTTATCTATTTTAACTCTTATAAGTTGATCATATTTTGCTGTACTTTTAACTTGTACTAACTTCTTAACATTAGTTCCTGGTAAGACATTTCCTGCTGTTTCTTTATCAAAATCTTCGTGTATTTTTATTCCTGAATCTGGGTTGTTTGGCTCTTCTGTTGATATTGTTGAGAATTTGTTTGTTACATTATCCTTTGATGTAAACCATGCTAGTGATCCTACCGCTAATGACGCAACTACCGCTACTGCTGCTATAACACTTATTATTTTTTTCTTTTTCATATGTATCCTCTCCCTTTGTATATTTTTCAAAATATAGATATTTATGTAAGTGCTTTACCTAAAAAAATAGGCTAAGCTTTACAAATAAGTATATTAGCCGGTTGCACTACTAGCTCCACATACCCCAAGTGCCCATATACAGGATATATTTCAATGCTTCTATTATTTAATTATTTTTGCATAAAAAAAGACTAATTACTTATTACTAGAATAAAAATAATTAGCCGGTTGCACTACTAGCTCCACATATTCCAAGTGCCCATATACAGAATATGTTTCATAGCTTCTATCAAATTTTTATGACTGTTTTCTCGTAAATACTACCATTTTTATATTTTTTTATCAATAAAGTTTAAAATTTATTAAATATTTGTTTTCACTTTATACATTTTTATGTGATTTTTCGACAAAAAAAGAACAAAAAAGTCCTTTTAAGACTTCTTTGTTCCCCTTTTCTTATCTAATAAAAATGATATTCCGAAAATAGCTAATATAATGATTATTATAACTACTAAATTCTTTTGTATAAACTGTGATACCTTACCTAAATAAGGTATATGGAACATTACCTTTCCAATTACTTGATCTCTTTCTACCGCTACTGGATCTACTGTATTGTTGTTGTCCCCTTTAGTTATAAATTCTTTTCCTCCATTTATAACTTGCTTAACTCTATGCGTAACAATTATATTGTTAGCTTCTTTACCTTGGAATGTTATTACATCTCCAGCCTCTATGTTTTGATCTGTACCATTCTTTACTACAACTAGGCTACCAGGATTTATATTAGGCTCCATACTTCCAGTTAAAATATAATAACTGCTATATCCTAATATACTAGGATGTTTTCCTTCCTTGCTTCCAGTAATGCTAATAGCACAAACTGCTATTACAGCAATTATAAATAAATAAAATATACAATTCCCAATAACACTACTAACTTTTCTTTTCTTCATAAATATACCTCTTTTTCATTTGTATCTAAATTTCTTATAAAATACTTCATAATATAGTCTATATAAATAATATATTTTATGTCAACGTATTTACAATTTATTAAAGATATAAAAACGAAAAGCAGTCTAGTATTTCCCTTATACTAAACTGCCTTATAATAATATTATTCATTACCCATAAAAACCCTTGAGATTCCCTTTAACCTCATCGCGAAAAACTCTCATAAAATACCTTAATACTTTGCTGCCTCTTGCCCCCACAAGTAATACAGCATTAAACCTTTAACCTCATAATTGAAATATCTCATAACGAGATACACCCTAACTTAACATGCTTGCTATAAAAAACTATAATTAAATAGTACTTTTAAACTTTTCTCTCCCTAAACTTCCTCCTTTGTTCTAATAGTATTCACTTCAAAATTCCTCATAAGTAATATTTAATTAAGTTTTGCTACATTTAAAATGATATACTATCCTATTCATAATTTCAATACATTTTTAACATTATATTCACAAATTGTCATAAAATATTACTTATATACCATATATGTACTTTTTTATTACACAAATTTTATTTAAATATGAATAAATAAAAAAAGCCCCTTAGGACTTTTTATTCTTCTACTTTTGCATTTTTAAGTCTATCTCTGCATATTTCTCTATCTTCATCATCAAATAAATCTTTATATTTATTACTTAATATTAAGCTCTCTAAAGATATATCTTCTCTTCCGCATCTCATTAGTATATCTAATCCATCTTCCTTTATATCTTCTCTTATAAGCTCTTTTGCTGTTAATAGTGCACCTTTATTGTTTATTTTTTGAAGAATGTTAGTAAGCTTGCAGTTACATTCTAAATCTGCTTCTCTATATATCTCTATCATATCTTTATATAATTCCACACTACTCATGATACAGTACCTCCTCTTCATAATAGTAGTTTTGTTAATATACTATTAAGTATACATCATTAATTAACATCTTCAATATTAAAAAATAATTTATTATATTAATAGAAGAACCATCTATTACTTTTAGATGGTTCTTCTATTAATCTTTTTATTTTTATTTAGTTTTAGCCTCTTGAGAAATCGTAATTTCCTGTTCCGTTGAATTCTTCTTGGAATTCCTTTTCTGCATATTCACTAAATTCATTAGCAAGATTATCTAATTTATCCATGAATTCTTTATCTGTTACCATTAATTCAGCACTTGGATGTGTAGCTTTTGCACCAGTAACCTTAACTATTTCTCTTATTTGTTGTGGATTATCTATCATAGGACAAGGCATTAATAAATTCTTATTATATGGTTGTCTCTTTCTTAATTCCTTAAAGTAAGCACTTTGGAAAACTTCTGCAAGTGGTTTACCTTTTACATTGTCAGTAGCAAAGTGAGAGAAAATACATGGTTCAACATCTTCTTTAGAGTTTATATGGCAGTAGTATTTTCCTGCAATACATCCTCCAACATAAGGTGCATCATTAAAGAAATCTATTGGGAATATCTTTTTATTCATTCTAATTTCTCTAGTTCTTTTTCCAAGTTTTAATCTTTGTTCTGGAGTTAACATAAGTTCCATATCTTTTATAGGTTCATCACCAACTGGCATAAACATAAAGTACCATATCATTCTAGCACCTTTTTCTACTAACATATCGATATATTCATCTGAAGTTACAATATCAATATTGTTTCTAGCAGTTGCTGAAGAAACTCCAAATGGTATTCCTTTTTCTCTTAAAAGGTCCATTCCTTTCATAACTGAGTCAAATACGCCTTCTCCTCTTCTACCTTCTGTTTGTTCTTTAAAACCTTCAAGTGAGAACATTGGCATAACATTTCCAAGTTCAGCTAATCTATTTGCAAGTTTTTCATCAAATAAAGTACCATTTGTAAATGGTGTGAAATACATATCATTGTATTTTTCATATATGTCAAGCATTGATTCATTAAAGAAAGGTTCTCCACCTAAAACTACTATGTAGTATATCCCTAAGTCTCTTGCTTCTTTTATTAATCTATCTACTTCTTCGAATTGAATATCATCTTTTTTACTATAGTTTGCAGCATAGCATCCAGTACATCTTAAGTTACATCTCATTGATGGACTTATTAAAATTGTATATGGTATTTTAGTATCTAACTTTTCACCCATTTTTTCTCTCTTTGGTATCCCATACCACATTGAGTTTCCAACAAAATTTGCAAAGAATTTTGTTAAACAATTTTTGTTTGTAGTTTTAAGTATATCTTGAATAAAGTCATGTACTACTGGCATTTCATTGTAGTATCTTTCTACTTCATCTATTCCCTCTTTAGAAAATTCATCCCTTACCCCTTTTCTAATGATACTAAATATCTTATCTACATTATTTTCAGGGTCTTTTTCTAATATTTGTACTCCAGCCTTTATTATTGCTTCTTTTGTTCCTTTTGTTATGGTATCTTTGATCCCCATTACAATTCACCTCTTTATAAAATAAATTTATCCAGAGGGAGTTTTGCCTCCTGCTGAACTTAATATAAATTAATATATAAATTAATAATTAATATTTTCATTTAATACTGTGGCGCCAACTATTTTAAGTCTATGCCCCTAAGAAAATATTGTCAACGTGTTAACAAAATTGTTAATATTATGTTTACCCCTTCTTCATATGACAATTAAAACCTCATATTTCTTCAAAAAATTTTTATTTTTAATAAATTTGTCGTTAATTTTTTTCATTAAAATTTAATATTTTTTCCAAACCCTATTGTAAATATTTACTAAAGCATATATTATAAAAGAAAGTAATAAAATTTAATATTTAAGGAGGGTCCTAAAAATGAAAAGAGGCAAACTAAAAAAAGTTTTATCATCTCTTTTAGTGACAGCCGTAGCATTTTCAGCATTTACATCTCCAGTTTCTGCGAAAACCTTTACTAAGGATGAAAAGAAAGTAGAAATTTCAAAAGAAAAACAACTTGAAAGAAAAGTTGTTGGGTACTTCCCTGAATGGGCTTATAAAAGTGAAGCTCAAGGATATTTCGATGTAGGTGATCTTCAATGGGACTATCTAACTCATATTCAATATTCATTTGCAATGGTTGACCCAGCTACAAATAAAATAGCATTTGGTGATAAACATGCTGCAATTGAAGAAGACTTTAAAGACATGAATATAACACACAAAGGAAAACCTTTAGAATTAGATAAAAGCCTACCTTATAAAGGACATTTTAATTTATTACAAACTATGAAAAAACAATATCCTGACGTAGATTTACTTATATCAGTTGGTGGTTGGGCTGGCTCTAGAGGCTTTTACACTATGCTAGATACTGATGAAGGAATCGAAACCTTTGCAAATTCATGTGTTGATTTCATTAGACAATATGGCTTTGATGGGGTCGATATAGACTTTGAATATCCTTCCTCTACCTCACAAAGTGGAAATCCTGACGATTTCGATGTTTCAGAACCTAGAAGAAAAACAATCAATGAAATATATAATTTAATGATGAAAACTTTAAGAGAAAAATTAGATAAAGCTTCTAGTGAAGATAACAAGCCTTATCTATTAACAGCTGCAGTAACTGCATCTTCATGGGTACTTGGTGGCGTTTCTTCAAATGAATATGCAAAATATCTAGATTTCTTAAGTGTTATGTCTTATGATTTCCATGGTGGATGGAATGAATTTGTAGAAAATCTAGCTAACATCTATCCAGATCCTTCTGATAAAGAAACTGCCAATATGTTAATGCCTGTACTTTGTATGGACTGGGCATATAGATATTATCGTGGAGTTCTTCCTCCTGAAAAAATAATTATGGGAATCCCATACTATACTAGGGGCTGGGAAAATGTTCAAGGTGGAACAAATGGACTTCATGGTACAAGTAAAACACCTGCATCTGGAAAATACAACATATGGGGTGATGACCTAGATGGAGACGGTAACCTAGAACCTGCTGGTGCTAACCCATTATGGCATGTTTTAAACTTATTAGAGGAAGATCCTAACTTAAAAGTGCATTGGGATGACGTAGGTAAAGTTCCATATGTATGGCAAGATAATGAAAAGGTATTCCTATCATTTGAAAATGAACAATCAATAGATGAAAGAATCAATTATATAAAAGAAAAGAATCTAGGTGGAGCTTTAATTTGGGTAATGAATGGCGATTATGGCGAAAATCCAAACTATGTAAAAGGTTCTACTAATGTTAACGAAGGAAAATATACTTTTGGCAATACTTTAACTAAGAGACTAAAAGAAGGTTTAGATAAAATAGGTTTATGTACTGAAACTGATGAAGATCTAAAAGATATTCCTGAAATCGGTGTTGAAGCTAATTTCTCTGGAGTATATGATCATCCAAACTACACTTATAGTTTAAAATTAACTAATCATACTGATACTAAAATTGATGGTGGTTGGAAAGTTTCCTTCGATCTTCCAAAGTCTGCTATATATAAATCTTCATGGGGTGGTACTTCCTCATTAAAGGACAATGGAGATTTTACTACTGTAACTTTAACTGGTGGAGCTTGGCAAAGCATTGATCCTGGAGCTACTATTGAAGTTCAAGGTATGATTGGACTTTGCTTCTCTGGTGTTAGAAATCTTACATTTAACGGAGCAAAACCTGTAGGTAAAAATATATCAAATGTTCCTGAAAAAGAAGCTCCTGTTATCTCTGGAGTTAAAGATGTTAATTTAAATATTAATGATAAATTTAATCCATTAGACGGCGTATCTGCTTCTGATAAAACTGATGGTGATTTAACAAGTAAAATAAAAGTAACAGGTACTGTTGATACTTCAAAAGCTGGAACTTATAAACTAACTTATGAAGTTTCAAATAGCAAAGGGGTTAAATCTACTAAAACTTGTACAGTAACAGTAGGCACTCCTGCTCAAAATGATACCTACGATCCAAGTAAAGTATATAATGGTGGAGATAAGGTTGTATATAACGGTAAACAATATCTTTGCAAGTAGTGGGTGCAAGGACAAGCACCAGGGACTACTGATGCTTGGCAAGCAGTATAAATTAATAGTTTAATATGAATATAAAAAGGTGGCTAACTTAGCCACCTTTTTTTTCTTTTAACTAACTCTCCCACTAATCTTTAATTATTAATTTTTGCCCATTTATTACTATATTTTTCTTATTTTATGTCGATATTATTAAAAATATGTTGAAATTGTAAACGAAATAGTATATTATTTTAAAAAAGGTATTAATTGATTAAAATATTCTGAAAATTATTTTTTAATTAATTGCCCTTTATTTTAAGGATATGGGAGTGAGTATGGTTAATGATTAAACTAATAGGAATATTAATTGTAATATTAGGTTTTGTATTTAAAATTGAAACTCTATTTACAGTTTTAATTGCTGGACTAGCTACTGGCTTAGTCGCTGGTATGGATTTAAATGAAATATTAACGGTTCTTGGTCAATCATTTGTAGCAAATAGAGCTGTTTCTCTATTTATATTAACTCTACCTGTTATAGGTATTTTAGAAAGATATGGACTAAGACAGAGAGCAATATTTTTAGTAAAAAAATTAGGAAAACTTACAACTGGTGGTGTTTTAAGTGCTTATACTTTAATTAGACAAATTACAGGTGCCCTTTCAATAAGAATAAGTGGACATCCTCAATTTGTTAGACCATTAGTTAATCCAATGGCTCAAGCAGCAGCTACTAATAAGTACGGAAAAATAGATGAGGAAGATGAAGAAAAAATAAAAGCTTTATCAGCAGCCTCTGAAAACTATGGTAATTTCTTTGGACAAAATCTTTTTGCTGGTAGTTCAGGTGTACTCTTAATTTCAAGTACTCTTACTGAATTTGGCTATAACGTTACAGCGTTAGATGTAGCAAAAGCTAGTATAGTAATGGCCGTAATAGCCTTTTTAATTTCAGTACTTCAAAACTATTTATATGATAAAAAGATGGCTAAGAAATATCAAAAATAGTTTTAAAAAGATTGGAGGTATTATATGCAAAATTTTATAAATGTAGCGTTGGAAATTTTCTATGTAATTATGGGTTTACTTATGCTTGTAATAGCATATAAATCATTTACAACAATAGATTCAAATAAAAAATATTTTACAGCTGCCTTCTGGGCACTTATTTCTCTACCATTTATTTTTGGTAAAGTTTTGCCTTCTAACGTAGTTGGCGGAATATTAGTATTATCAAGTTTATTAACTCTTTCAAAACAAGTTGTTTTTGCAAAATATGATATGGCTAGTGAAGAAGAAGGTGAAAAAGCTTCTAATAAGATTCAAAATAAGATTTTCATTCCTTCATTAGTGCTAGCATTTGCAGCAGTTTTAGTTGCTATGGTTCTTACAAACTTTAAAAACTCATCACAATTTGCCATAGGGGTTGGTGCTATAGCTGCAATAATAGCTGCTTTTGTAATAACTAAAGCTAAACCAAAAGAAGCAGTTAACGACGGTGCAAGATTACTTCATCAAATGGGACCAACAAGTATGCTTCCTCAATTATTAGTTGCACTTGGAGCATTATTTACACAAGCTGGTGTTGGAGAAGTTATATCTAAATATATATCAGGTGTTGTACCAGCAGATAATAGATTCTTTGGTGTTGTTGCATACGTTCTTGGAATGGCTTTATTTACAATGGTTATGGGAAATGGATTTGCAGCATTTTCAGTAATTACAGCTGGAATTGGAGTTCCTTTTGTACTTGCACAAGGAGCTAATCCTGTAATAGTTGGTGCACTTGCACTTACTGCTGGATATTGTGGAACACTTTTAACACCAATGGCAGCAAACTTTAATATAGTACCATCAGCATTACTTGAATGTAAAAATCAATATGAGGTAATAAAATATCAAGCACCTACTGCTATTATCTTATTAGTAGTTCATGTATTTGCTATGTACTTCTTAGCATTTTAATAAATTGTTTTTATAATAATAGTTTTTATGAAACATATAGAGAGTAAAATTTAAAGAAAACTTAGGAGGAATGTGCAATGAAAATATTATTAACAGGTTTCGATCCATTTGGTGGAGAAAAAATTAATCCTGCACAAGAAGCTGTGAATAAAGTTTCAAATAACATAAATGGTGCAGAAGTTATAAAGCTTATAATTCCAACTGTTTATGAAAAATCTCTTGCAGCTATTGATGAAGCTATAAAAAAGCATAACCCTGACATTGTTATTTCTATAGGACAAGCAGGTGGAAGATTTGATATAACTCCAGAAAGAGTTGCTATTAATATAAATGATTTTAGAATTAAAGATAATGAAGGTAATCAACCAGTTGATGAACCTATAAGAGAAGATGGAAAAGCTGCATACTTCTCAAACTTACCTGTAAAGGGTATTGTTAAACACTTAAATGAAAATGGTATTCCAAGTACCCTTTCAAATACTGCCGGAACTTTTGTTTGCAATCATGTAATGTACGGTGTTCTATATATGATAGATAAAAAATATCCACATATGAAGAGCGGCTTTATCCACATTCCGTATGAAACATCACAAGTTATAAATAAAAAGAATACTCCATTTATGTCATTAGATCAAATAGTTAAAGGAATCGAGTTATCTATAGAAGCTTGTACTATATACAATGAAGATATCAGGGCAATAGGTGGAGAAATATGCTAATAGAAAAAGTATTTGTTTATGGAAGCCTTAGAAGTGGAATGTTTAACTATGATAAATTACTTCAAGGCAAAGTTAAAGAATTTAAAACTGGCACTATAAAAGGTGAACTATTCCATATTGAAAATAAAGGCTACCCTGCTGTTATTGACGGAAATGAAAATATAGTTGGTGAGCTTATGGATTTAAATAACTTTAATAGTACATTAAAGAATCTAGATGAACTTGAAAATTATAAACCTAATGACAATAATTCAGAATACTTAAGAGAAATTGTAGAGGTTTCTTTAGAAGATGGCTCTACAGAAAAAGCTTATTTTTACAAATATAATAATAAATCAATTAATAATAAAGATGATATTCTTACAAAAGTTAATACAGGCGATTGGCTAAAAAGATAAAAAAAGCATAGGGCTTCCCTATGCTTTTTATTTTTACAATTATTCTTTTTCAATTTATTATTATCGAAAAACAATAAATTTTTATTGAAATACATTTTGTAGTGTGATAATATATCAATATCATAAATATAGGAGTTGATATTCTTGAAAAAGAAAAATAAAATTATATGTAGTATACTAGGTATTTTTTTAGTAGCTTTTATTAGCTTAATGGTTATATCAAAATTTAATCCTTCACTTATGGAGAGATTTGGAACTTCTGAGTACTTTGTTCAAATAAATACTGATGGTAAACTAGAACCAAACAGAGATCTTTGGCCTTATTATTATGAAACAAATGCTTATAATAAAGATGGCGATGAAATAAAAGTAAGATTTTACGCAGAAAAGAATTTAAGAAAAGGTGCTTACCTTAGTCTAGCTGTTTTAGGTGATAAAGATAAGAATGCTATTCATGATATTAGGCTTTATGAAGAAGTAAATCCTAATCAAGTTCCTAGTATAGCAAAGGATGATTTAGATTCTACACATTAATCTTATTATTTTTAAAAGGAGTTTATTATGAAATTTTATAGTAAAAACATGTCTAAAACATTAGATATCATTTTAAATATAATAATTGCATTAGGCCTTGTAATTACGGCAAAAATATATTATTCTATCTTTTTACAAATTAGAAATAATTCTAGTATCTCTAGTGCACAAACTATTGGAATGATATTAATATTAACAATTGGAATAATCTCTACATTTTTAATAGTTTTTGATCTAAAAAAAATTATCAAAACTATTATAAAAAGTAATCCTTTTGTATTGAGTAATGTAAAATCATTATATAAAATATCAGTAGAGTGCTTTATAATAACAGGTTGTTATTTAGCAAATATTCTTTTTAATTTTAAGAATCATGCTTATAGATTTATCTATATAGATAGCAATTTTATTCGTACTGATACTGAACCTATTATATTCTTCCTAGCTGGAATTTTCATATTAGTTTTAGCTGCTGTTTTTAAAGAAGCTATTAAATATAAGGAAGAAAATGATTATACAATATAATGAAAGGGAGATGTTAGATGTCAATAGTAATAAATTTAGATGTAATGATGGCTAAGAGGAAAATTTCCCTTCAAGATTTAGCTGAAAAAGTTGGAATAACTAATGCAAATCTTTCTATATTAAAAAATAATAAAGCTAAAGCTATTCGTTTCTCAACATTAGAGGCTATATGTAAAGAACTTGATTGTCAACCAGGTGATATTTTAGAATATACAAATGATTAAATTATAAAAACTGCTTCAATATATACTAAAAAGTATTTATTAAGCAGTTTTTTATTATAAGTTATTAATGAATTTGTTCTTTATGTGTATTCTCATATATTTTACATATAGGTCCATTTACTAATACTGCAATTACAATCCCAATTATTACAAAGAATATTCTCATAGGAACTGATATTGAAGCATCAAATAAAATCATAGCTGCTGCTAATGAATTTAATGTTACAAATATCATTTGAATTTTATATGGCTTTATAAATGAGTAAATATATCCAATAACTAAAAGTACAATAGAATCTAAAGATTTTGGAATTAAGAAATTAAATAATATTATAAATATTATTGCTCCAATCACTGTTCCAACTAATCTCTGTCCAATCTTCTCTTTTATATCATTATAATATGGCTGAGTTAATGATAATACTGTTGATGTAATCCACATACCTTTAGTAAAATCAAATATAGTTCCTATAAAAATAGCAATAGTTATTCCAATTGCCATTCTAAGAGAAAAATTAGTTTGAAGTGAATGTACATCAATATTTGATAACATATCTTTTATTGTTCTTCTATCCTCTTCCTCTGCTTTTCTATGTGTTAAATAATAAATAATTGCAACTAATGCTCCACCTATAAAAAGACTTATAACTCTTGTAGGTAGTTCACTATCAGTTGCTGGACTTCCTTGTAAAAATACATAACAAAGAATAAAGGGTAAATATAGCTTTTTCTTTATATCAATAGAAAATATATATGTCATTAAAAATACTAATATAAAGTCTATTACTATTCCTATATAAGGGTGATATTTTACAAAATAAGATGTTATCCCCATAGCTGAAAAAAATACAATTATACCTAAAATAGCATCTTTAAATTCTAAACTTAAATTCATTGAACTAAACATTAATATTGCTGTTATAATAACTACACCTATTAATGTATTATTTGACCCGAAAATACTAGAGAATATTGATATAAATATTATTATTCCTATCAATAATATTAATTTACCTATTAGAACCTTAGCATTTATCTTTTGTTCATTTCCCATATTATTTCCTTCTTCCTATATAGTTCTCAACACTACCATTTATATCATAAAATAAATACGATTTTTTAAAGATTCTTATAACAATATATAAAGAAACTTAATACTTATATAAACAAAAAAAATCGGATATTAAGTATACTGTATACTCATATATCCGATATTTTTTACTTCTTATTTATTTTTATTAGACATCTCTCTGTCTCTTCGCCATTATTATATTCAACAATTGCATAATCCCCTAAAGGCTCCAGATATTTTAAATTACTATCAATAGGTACTATTTCACCTTTTTTAGTATCATATATCTTTATACCTAAAGTACTTTCTAAAAATAATTTATCACCTATCTCATACTTAACAATAGGGAACGTTCCTATATCACCGAAATCACTTTCTTTAAATATATTTTTTTCTTTCTTATTCCCTAAATCTATAAATTCTATTGAAGTTTCAGCGACTTCTCTTCCTAAAAGATACTTATTTAAATAAATTCCTTTGTCAGTTATAAAAACATCAGTCATATCCATATCTTTGGCATCTTCATTTAAAATTACTTTTTTCTTAGAACCTAAATCATAATAATATACTTCAGATTTTTGATCTAATTTTGAATCATAAGGATACTCACAATAAGCTATTTTTCCATTCTTTAATGATACATCTGAAATTCTTCTTTTGAAAAAGTCACTTATAGTATGTTCTATTCTTGGCTCTCTAGTTCTTAAATTAAAAGTTTCTACTGACTCAGAATACGTACTTCCAAATTCACTCATAGATTTATATGCTATAGTTTCCTTATCAAATAATATCTCACTTGGAATATCAACTATAGTATCTTTAGATTGACTACCCTTCATTTCTTTTATTTTAAAAACTTCGCCTGTTTCTAAATCTTTAGCACCAATTATATATTTATCCGACGTAGTTACTGATGATATAATATCTCTTTTAATAGCACTTTCTATCCAAACTAACCACTTATTACTTACATTATAAACTTGCCTAAACATATAATCCTTATTTATAGTTTCTAAATATTCTTCTGCTTTTTGTGAATTTAAATCATATAAAAATAGAACATTATCCTTTCCATTTTTTATTTTTTCATTATCATCGATTGTATTAAATAAAAATTTATTATCCTCTAACTCATAATATATAATCACATCCTTTGGAATTATATACTTTTCATCTTTCTTTTCTAGCTTAAAATCATCTAGAGTAAACTCTTTCTTATCTGTACATCCATATATTCCAGATAGCAATAAAAATGCACAGACAATTAATGTAGTTACCTTTTTTACCATACTACACCCCCATTTTTGTAATACCCCTTACACTCAAATACTATTAAATTCTCTATACCGCCTCTATTTTTACATTATTATACTTTATTTGTAATTTTAAGTAAACATTTTCATTTCATGTTGTTCTTTTTAATGTATATCTTTTTTAATACCATCCTATTTATGTATATAAAAAGTCATTTTAATATTTTTATCCCCCCTCTGATGTTTATAAAAAATAGGAGAGCGAATTTTCACTCTCCTATTTTTACTTTATAACATATTAAAATCTAAATTTTCTTTTACCCAAATATTTTATTAAAGACTTCTTTTATCCAATTAACGAATCCACCTTTTTCTTCTTCCTCTACACTTTCTTTTGTTTCTTCTTTAGCTTTAAGTTCATCTGTTTTCATTATAAACTTAACTGAACCATTCATGTTTTCATCCTTACCTGTAAATGTATCATATTCTTTTGACATCTTCACAAGTTCATCTTTAGCCTCTAATAATTTATCTACTTCTTCTTTTCCCTTTTCTCCAGTATCATAAAGTTTATTGATACCTTCTTTATTAAACTCTTTCATTCCATTATTAAGCTCAGTACTTCCTTTTGCTAAAGCATCAACTCCAGCTTCAAGTGTTGGAAGTGCTTTTACAAGTTCTCTTGCACGATTTATATTATTTTCTTCTAATGCACCTTTAGTTATTCTTAAAATGTCTTCCCCATCTTTTAAATCTTGTTGCATTGAAAGTAATTGTTCTCCTAATTTCTTTACCTTATTTATATCCTTTGAATCTCCACTTTGAGATATAACTTTATTCAGATCATTTATAAGTTTATCGCTATTTTTTAAATCTTTAGAGAATTTATTTAGCTTTTCAACTAAATCAGGATTTCCCTTTAATCCTTCTGCCATTTTATTTATAGCTTCAATATTTGATTTATTGTTTTCTATATCTTTTTGGATTTCATTTATACTATCTTTTAATGTCATTAATTCATTTATATCTTTTTCACTTAAGCTTAAGAATCCTTGTGCTAAGCCATTAATAGTATTTTTATTTTGTTCGTTATTTAATCCACTATATATTTTAGCTATTTTTTCTGCTTCTCCATTTTTAGATAATACACTTGTTGTTGCTTTAATCATTGGTTCGAGGCCTTTTATTCCTTTAATATCATTCATAAGTGAATTGAATTTTTCACCATTTTTACTTATCTTATTTACATCGCTTGCTATACTACCTTGAGTAAAATCTTTTTCACTAAAGCTATTTACTATATTTTTAAGTGCTGCTCCATTATTTCCGTATACTTCATCTATACTCTTATTTATATTAGCTTTGCTTTCATTTAAAGATGTTCCATTTTTCATATCACTTGCTATAATACCTTTCATTATTAAATAGCTTGATCCATATACTGAAACATCATTTTTAATTCCATTTAGTTCACTTAAATTTTCATTGCTTAATATTGATGTAGTTTTATTAAGATTTGCATTTAATCCTTTTATGAAATTAATACCCTTTTCTTCCATGCTTCCGCCAGGAGCACTATTTATTCCGCTTTTTATAACATTATCTACTGGAGTAAAATCACCTTTTAAACTAATCATTCCCCTAACTAAACTTTGCATGCTTGTAAGATTATTTTTATTTAAAGTATTCATTAAAGTTTCTAATTTTTTAAGTGTAGCATTATCTATATTATCGTATTTTCCTTTTAGACTTGAAACATCATTTAATAACTTATTGAAGTTGTTATCATTTGCTAAGCCTTTAAATACATTTACTGAGCTTTCTATTAATCCCTTATGCTCCATTATTCCTTGTGTATCTTTTATTAGTTTATTTGCTTCGTTTATATTCTCATCTGTTAAAAGTGATAATATTTCTTTTAACTTTGCTGTATCTAAATCTTTTGCAAAATATGCATCTTCAATTAACTTATTTGCCATTTTAACCTTTTGATCTGATGATAATAAACTCATAGCCTCTTTTAAATTATTATTAAATGCTACCTTTCCTTGATCAAGCTTTCCTTTAGCTTCATTTATCCCGCTTGATAAAAGGTTTGTCCCATCTAGTAATTTATTAGATGCATCTTTTAAATCACCTAATGCGTCCATAACTTTATCTAATGAATCACTCTTTTCTAGTTTATCTAAATCTGGCATTTCTGATGTTGCTGTAATCATTATTGGTCCTAATTCAAAATTCTCTACGTTTCCTTCAATTACAAGTTTCTCTTCTAGGTCTAAATCTAATGTATCATCTTTTAAGTTAAGACTCTCCTTTAAACCTGGAACTGATGCAAATGCGACTATATTATTATTTCCTTCTGATATTATTTCTCCACTATTTACTTTTATATCTTTAAATTTATCCACAGGAAGTGTTACTACTGAAGCTGTTATTATTGGTGTATATATTTTTCTTTTTTCTCCACTAATATCTACTTCTTTAGAACTTTTATTTTTTAGTTCCATCTCCATCTTAAACTTTCCTGATTTACCTATTAAATCTTCACCTTTTATTTCTTTATCATCTAAATAATATTTTATATTAACATCTATAGGAAGTTCTTTATTAGTTTCCCCTTTATAATATAAATCACTACCTTTTATATTCCATTTAAGATTTTCTCCATCTTTAGTTGGCTCTTCATCACCTTTTATATTTTCTATATTGTTTAAAGATGACTTATCATTTATATTTAAATCTCCTTCGTCTGTATGAACCCAGTTAGTTACTGTCTCTTTTGTAACTTTACCTTCTGAGTTTAAATTTACGTAGACAGATTCATCTTTATTTATTTCACTAGCACTTGCAATTGTTGTTCCTAACATACTTCCAATTAAAACAAAAGCTACTACTTTTTTAGACATTGGTTTATACATTATACTTCACCTCTCCTTTAAATCTAGTTAACTTTCCACTTTATTGATGTCTTGTTTATTAGGCCTTCTAAAACTAGTAAAAATGATGGCAATATTAAAAGTATAACTGCCATACTTATTATCGCTCCCCTTGATATTAAGAAGCATAAACTTCTTATAAGAGCCATATCAGAAACTAAGGCAACTGCACCTGTTGCTCCGAAGAATGTAAGTCCTGATGTAACAATTGATTTTGCTGATTCTTCTACAGCAATTAAAATTGCCTCATGCTTTTCATGTCCATTTCTAAGTTCTTCCCTAAATCTTGATGTTAAAAGTATTGCATAATCTACTGTTGCTCCAAGTTGAATCGTTCCAATTACTATGCTTGCTATAAATGGTATTGTTGTTCCTGTAAAGTATGGTATTCCCATATTTATAAATATAGCGAACTCTATAGCTGAAACTAATAAAACTGGTATTGATATTGATTTAAATACTACTAATATAATTAAGAATATTGCTATTATTGAATATAAGGAAACCATCTTAAAATCTCTATCTGATGTTGTTATTAAGTCTTTAGTTAAGGCTCCTTCCCCTGCAACTACTCCATTTTGGTCATATTCTTTAATAATTTTATTTATATTATCAATTTGATTATTCTCTTCATCAGTTGCTGCTTTATATTGTGAATTTGCAAGAATTAAATTGTATCCACCACTTTTAAAAATATTTCTTATATTTTCTGGTATAAACTCTTCTGGAATTACTGGCCCTAATATTTTGTCATAACCTATAACATTTGTTATTCCATCTATTTTTTCAATTCTTTCTTCCATTTCTTTTGCTTTATATGGTTTTATATCATCTTTTACTAATATAAAATGTGTTGTCATCATATTAAATTTATCTTTAAGCTTATTTGTTGCTACGATTGATGGCATATCTTTAGGTAATGTTTTATCTAAGTTATAGTAAACTTTTGTATGATTTGAACCATATATTGCTGGTATTAAAAGAATGAAGAATATTGCTATTATTATTTTGTAATGAGTTGTTACTATTTTTGATAACTTATTAAAGTTTGGAATAATTGTTTTATGCTTAAATCTATGAATTAATTTATCAAAGGTTAATATTAATGCTGGTAATACTGTAACTGCTGTAATAACTCCTATAATGACTCCTTTAGCCATTACAATACCAATATCTGTTCCAAGAGTTAAATCCATTGCACAAAGTGCTAAGAATCCAGCAATTGTTGTAAGTGATGATCCTGATATGGATAACATTGTACTAGAAATTGCTTGCGCCATTGCATCTTCTTTTTCCTCATGCTTAAGTAATTCTTCATCATACCTATGCATCAAAAAAATGGAATAATCCATAGTAACGCCAAGCTGTAAGACTGCTGCTAATGCTTTTGTAATATATGAAATCTCTCCTAAGAAAATATTTGTCCCCATATTAAATAGAATTCCAATTCCTATAGAAATTAAGAATATTACAGGTACTGCTGTAGATTCCATAGTTAATATTAAAATAATAAGAGATATAAATACTGCTAAAACAACATAAAATGGAGCTTCTTTATCTGCTAAATTTTTTGTATCTTCCATTATTGCAGACATACCACTTAAAAAACATTGTTTGTTCATTATAGTTTTTATTTCTCCAATTGCTTTTAATGTACCTTCATCTGCTGTTGAACCCTTATACTTTATAATTAACATTGTTGAGTCGCCACTAAAAAGTTGATTTTTAATAGCGTCTGGTAGAATATCTTTTGGAATAGATATATCTAGTGCATCATCTATCCAAATAGCATCATCTACTCCATTTACTTTTTTAATTTTTTCTTTTATATCTACAATATCTTTACTTTTCATACCATCTATAATTAAAAGGCCTGTTGCAGCATCTGAATATACATCCTCTAGTATATTTTGCCCTTTAACAGACTCTAATTCTTGTGGCAAATAACTTAAAATATCATAGTTTATTCTTGTGTTTATAAATCCAAATATTGATGGCACTAAAAGTATAACCGTTATTATTAATACAATCTTATTGTGTTTAGATATCCATTTACTAAACTTTTTCATCTCTACAATCCTCCCTCCTAATAATAAATAATACTAACCTTACTAAAATTTTATGACTAAAGGTCATTTTTGTCACTAAAAATTCTTCGACTTTTTACCCCTTTTTTCGCTATATATAAAAAGCACTTTTATTAATATTCTTTGAATATATTGTTGCTAAATTGTTAAGTAAAAAGTTATAATATAGTATTGTTTTGAATATTTTGGAGGTGAATGTATTAAATGAAAAATGGATTAGATTTAACAGAAGGTAATATAATAAAAAGATTAGTTGCACTTTCACTCCCAATAATGGGAACATCTTTTATTCAGATGGCTTATAATATGATTGATATGATTTGGGTTGGAAGAATTGGAAGTTCTGCTGTTGCCTCTGTCGGTACAGCTGGATTTTTTACATGGTTTGCCATGGCATTTGTAATAATCTCGAAGATGGGTGCAGAAATAAAAGTTTCTCAAAGCATAGGTAGGAAAGATTTTAAAGCTGCTAAAAATTATGTTACTGCAGCAATTCAAATAAATATAGCCTTATCTATTCTTTATTCTTTAGTTATATTACTTTTTAACGGTCCGCTTATTGGATTTTTTAACTTAGGTGATACAGAAGTTATTAATATGGCAAAAACTTATTTAGTAGCTATAGTTTTTGGATTACCATTTTATTTTATTAACCCTGTATTTACTTCTATATTTAATGGATCTGGAAATAGTAAAACTCCTTTTTACATAAATACATGTGGTCTTATTGTTAATATAATATTAGACCCATTATTAATTTTAGGAATAGGATCTTTTAATGGTCTTGGAGTACTTGGTGCAGCCATTGCTACTGTCATTGCACAAATAGTTGTTTCAGCTTTATTTTTATTTGCTATTTTTAAAAGTGAATATTCTTTCTTAAAGATAAACATATTTAAAGATTTTAACATAAAGTATATTAAAACTATATGCAAAATTGGCATTCCTTCAGCTTGTCACAGTGGTTTATTTACTATCTTCTCAATGATACTTGGTAGAATTATAGCGGTTTTTGGACCTGTTCCTATAGCTGTTCAAAAGGTTGGGTCTCAAATAGAATCTATTTCTTGGATGACTACAGAAGGACTTGCTGTAGCTTTAGGTGCTTTTGTTGGACAAAACTTTGGTGCAAAAAAATATGAAAGAATAATAAAAGGATATAAAGCAATACTTGGACTAGCTTTATTTATAGGGGTAATAGCTTCCATTTTACTTATATTCTTTGGAGATTATGTCTTCTCTATCTTTATTCCTGAGCAAGAAGCAATAATCCAAGGGACTTCTTATCTTAAAATACTTGGATACTCTCAGATATTTATGTGTATAGAGATAACTACAGCAGGTGTATTTAATGGACTTTCCAAAACTTATATACCTTCTATTATAAGTATTGCATTAACTGGTGCTAGAGTTCCTTTAGCTTATATTTTATCTAAACCTGATATTTTAGGAATAGATGGTGTATGGTGGGCAGTTAGTATAACTAGCATATTAAAAGGAATTCTTATATTATTAGTATTACTTAGATCTTACAGGGCTAAAAAGCTATTTAAGTAACTTAATGTTATTTCTTATTTAGTTAAACTTTAAGTATAATTATCTTATGGGGGTGATATACCTTGAGTATATTAAAATTAGATAATATTAGCTATAAACTAGATAATACAGATATTTTAAAGAATATTAATTTAGAAATATTTAAAGGTGATTGTATATCATTAATTGGCCCTTCAGGAAGTGGCAAAAGTACTTTACTTAAACTTTGCTCTTCCTTAATTTCACCAACTAGCGGTAAAATATTTTTTAATTCAAAGGACTTTTATGATTATGATTTGATTATGCTTAGACGTGAAATAAGTTATTGCGTTCAAATGCCTATTTTATTTGGTGATACAGTTTTAGATAACTTAAAATTTCCTTTTGAAATACGAAAAAAAGATTTTGATAAAAATAGGGTTATTTCCTTATTAGATGAGTTTAACCTTTCTAAAGATTATTTATATAAAGAGGTTGCTAATCTTTCTGGTGGAGAAAAGCAAAGAATTTCTTTAATACGAAATTTAATATTTACACCAAAGATTCTTCTCCTAGATGAAGCAACTTCAGCTCTAGATCCTAAAAATTCTGAATTAGTAGAAAATATTATTAAAAACTTAAATTTAAAAGGTGTTACTGTGCTTTGGGTTACACATAATATCAAGCAAAGTAACAGTATATTTAATAAGAGATTAACTGTATCTCTTGGTGAAATCATAAAAGAGGAGGCTTTATAATTATGAGTGTATTTTCTTTAATAATAGCCTCATTTCTTTTAATAATACCAATTTCAATTTCTTATAAACAGAAATTACATCTAGAAAAAGAACTTATAATAAGTATTTTGAGAGCAATTATTCAATTAGTTGCAGTCGGTTACATTTTAGAATGGGTATTTAATGTTAGAAATTCTATATTAACTACAGTTTTAGTTCTTATTATGATCTTTAATGCTGCCTTTAACACTAAAAAAAGAGGTGAAGGAATTAAAAATGTAGTATTAATATCATTTGTTTCATTAATTATAGGTGCATTTATAACATTATTTGTTTTAGTTCTTTCAGGTGCTATATCATATACTCCAAATGACATAATACCTATTGCAGGAATGATTGTTTCTAATTCAATGATAGCCATAGGGCTTAGTTATACAAATTTACGTACAAGCTTTAAAACAAGACGTAGTGAAGTTGAAGTTAAACTTTCTTTAGGTGCTGATATAAATGTTGCATCTAAAGATATTGTTAGGGAAAGTATTAAAATGGCCATAATCCCTTCCCTTGATTCAGCTAAAACACTTGGTATTGTATCATTACCTGGAATGATGACAGGTCTTATACTTGCTGGATCTTCTCCATTAACTGCAATAAAATTTCAAATAATGGTTACTTTTATGATTTTATCATCAGCTTCAATTTCAACTTTAATTGCAACTTACTTTTCATACAAAGATTTCTTTAATAATAGAAAGCAATTAAAAGAAAGACCTACAGCTTAAACTTTATATATAATTTGATATATGAAATAATTATTCTTAACACAAAAAGACCTAAATAAATTTAGGTCTTTTATTATTTAATATTACTTTTTTCTAAACTTCAAAAATAAAATCTTTATCTAAAGTTTTATCAACATATAACCTATACCATAAGATATATACTATCATACTCCATATCTTTCTTGAGTAATCATATACTCCCTCTTTATGTTTTTTTAGCATGGATAGTATCTCATTTTTATTTATTTCCTTTACTGGATTTTTATCTATTATATTATACGCCCAGTCATAAAGCTCATTTCTAAGCCATACTCTCATAGGAACTGGATATCCAAGCTTTTTCTTATCATATAAATAATCTGGTAATTCATCTTTAAATGCTTCTCTAAGCATAAATTTTGTTGTAAATCCTTTAATCTTATCTTCTTTCTTTAATGTTGAAGCTAATTTAAATACTTCTTTATCAACAAAAGGAACTCTAATTTCTAAAGAATTTGCCATAGACATTCTGTCTGCCTTAGTTAAAATATCTCCAACAAGCCAAGTATTTATATCTATATACTGTCTTTTTATTACATTATCAAATTTATTAACATCTTTAAATAGATTCTCTGTAAGTTGTAGGTCATTTCTTGATTTATCATATCCATAAAATACTTTAGCTTTTTCATTCTTATTAAATATATTTGCATTACCTACGTATCTTTTTTCTAAAGGAGTTGTTCCTCTTATAATGAAACTTTTACCTTTAACTGTATCTGGAATAGTTGAAGCTACACCTCTTAATGCACTTTTTATACATTTTGGAATATATTTAAACATCTTTAAAGATTCGTCTTCTGTATAAATGTTGTATCCTCCAAAGAATTCATCTGAGCCTTCTCCAGATAATATTACTTTATATTTATTACTTACTTCTTTACATATATGATATAACGGTATTATTGAAGGATCTCCAATTGGGCTATCCATATGATATATTATTTTAGGTAATTCTTTTACGTAATCTTTATAATTAAGCTTTATACTTACATTTTTAATTCCTATATCTTTAGCAAACTTTTTAGCAAGCTCTGTTTCATCATATCCATCTATATCAAATCCTATTGTGTAAGATACTATATTAGGATTTATATCACTTGCAATTTTAGTTATTATTGATGAATCTATTCCACTTGATAAGAAAGTTGCAACAGGTACATCACTTTCTAAATGCATTTTTACAGAATCTTTAATAACCTTTTTTATGTTTTTCTTTAATTCTTCTCTATCATGTTCTTTTTCATTAAATGTTACATCAAAATATCTATATATTTTCTCAGTGTTATTAAGCTTCTTTTCAAGTGTATGTCCTGGTGGTAACATTTTTATTTCTTCAAAAATACTGTCATTTGAAGGTATGTACTGGAATGTAGCATATTCACCTAGTAAATTATTTCTGTATGTTAAGTTAGAATATATTTCTTTTAAAGCTTTAAGCTCTGATGCAAAATATAATCCTTCATTAATATTCATATAATATAATGGCTTAATTCCAAAGTAATCTCTAAAAGCTGTTATCTTTTCATTTTCTTTATCATATATAACTATAGCAAACATTCCCCTAAGTTTATTTACTAATTCACTTCCCATTTTATCATATAAAGAAGCTATAACTTCTATTTCAGAGTTAGTCTTAAATTCATATCCATCTTTAACAAGCTCTTCTCTAAGTTCTTTATAATTATAAATCTCACCATTAAAAACTATTGTATATTTATCTTTATAATTAAATGGTTGTGCTCCATTTTCTATATCTATAATACTTAGTCTATTAAAAATAAATAAAGCATTTTCATGAATTACTTCTTTAGTATCATTAGGTCCTCTATGTACTATTTCTTTTGCACCATTTCTACAAGCACAAATGTCCGACTCCTCTATTGATTTCTTAAATAGTTGTAAAAATCCACACATTTTTTCTTTTATCCCCTCTTTACCTAATTAATTCTAGAAAATAATTATATAATCAAAACTAATGTTATTCTTTACAAAAATAACAAAATTTATTACATTTTGATTAAAATTGTTATTTATTCTATTTTTAAAGTATTTTTTGTCGTTATTATATATTTTGTTTGATATGTAGTTTTTTATTCAAAAAAAATCGAAGCCTAAGCTTCGATTTTTAATCTTATTTTAAAGTAATTCTCCATACTTCTTTATATATATTTTTTTAATTATTGTAACTACCATCATATAAGCAAATATTATTCCTATTAGATATAAGAAATATATTACTGGAATTGAAGTCATACCAATTGTTTCTCCAAAATTAGTATATGGTATTACTATACCAATAATTAAAGCAATAACTGTACTTATAATAACTGATTTTGATGCTATACTTTGAACAAATGGTACTTTTGGTGTTCTTATTAAGTGTATTACTAATGTTTGAGTGAATAGACTTTCAATAAACCAACCAGCATTAAATAAAGCAATAAATAGTACATTATTAACGCTTGGATCTCCGTAATATCCACCAAGTACCTTTGGACATATAACAAAGTACATTAATAAATAAGTTGCTATATCAAATATTGAACTTGTAGGTCCAAACCATCTCATAAAACCACCAATTGATGATGCATCCCAAGTACGTGGTTTTTTTAGATATTCTCTATCTACGTTATCCCAAGGAATAGCTATACAAGAAATATCATATATAAGATTTAGAATTAATAGTTGAATTGGTAACATTGGTAAGAATGGTAAGAAAGCACTTGCTATTAATATACTAAATATATTTCCAAAGTTTGAGCTTGCAGTCATCTTTATATATTTTATAATATTTGCAAATGTCTTACGACCTTCCTCTACTCCCTTTTGTAATACCATTAAATTCTTTTCAAGTAATATTATGTCTGCTGATTCTTTAGCAATATCAACTGCTGTATCAACTGATATACCTACATCTGATTTTCTCATTGCAGGAGCATCATTAATTCCATCCCCCATAAATCCTACAACATGTCCATTTTCTTTTAACATTGATACTATTCTAGCTTTTTGAGCTGGTGATAACTTTGCAAATACATTAGTTATTTTAACTTTTTCTCCTAACTCTCTATCTGTCATATCTTCTATTTCTGAGCCTAATAAAATATTTGTTACATCTATACCAACTTGCTTACATACATACTTTGTTACTTTTTCATTATCACCAGTTAATACTTTAACTTCTACACCATAATCTTTAAGAGATTCTATTGCATATTTTGATGATTCCTTTGGTGGATCTAAAAAGCTTATATATCCCATAAGGACCATATCACTTTCATCTTTTATAGAGAAACTTTCAACTGATGATGGATTATTTTTTTGAGCTACTCCAATTACTCTCATTCCATTTTCATTAAGATTATTAACAGTTTCTAGAATCTCTTTTTTTATATCATCTGTTAAATTAACTACTTCACCTTTATATTCTGCATAAGAAGATATTTCAAGCATTTCTTCTATTGCTCCCTTTGTAATAAGCTTAGTTTTATTTTTCTTATCTTTTAATACAACTGACATTCTACGACGAGCAAAATCAAATGGTATTTCATCTACTTTTTCATATTCATTAGCTAAATTATTAAATCCCTCTTCGTCCCCATATTTTAATATAGCAACATCAAGTAAATTTCTAAGTCCTGTTTGAAAATGGCTATTTAAATATCCATATCTTAATACTCTAACATCTTCATTTCCATGAATATCTAGATGGTTTTCTAATACTATTTTATCCTCTGTAAGTGTACCAGTCTTGTCTGTGCAAAGGATGTCCATAGCACCAAAGTTTTGTATAGAATTTAACTTTTTAACTACAGTTTTATACTTTGCCATTCTAACTGCACCTTTTGCAAGGTTTGTTGTAACTAACATTGGAAGCATTTCTGGTGTTAATCCAACAGCAACTGATATTGAAAATAGTAAAGCTTGTAGCCAATCGCCTTTTGTAATTCCATTAATAACAAATACAATTGGAATCATTATAATCATGAACTTTATAAGAAGCACACTAACTGAATTTACTCCCTTATCAAAGTTAGTCATTTCCCTTTCTTCTGTTATTGTATCTGCCATATTACCTAAAACTGTATCATTTCCTGTTGATAATACTATAGCTGTTGCTGTTCCGCTTGTAACGTTAGTACCCATAAATGCTAAATTTTCCAATTCAAAATGACTTAATATTTCTTTATTTTTAGTTTCTTTTGAAAGCTTTGAAAATTTTTCGACTACTTCTGATTCTCCAGTCATTGAAGATTCACTTATAAATAAGTCTTTTGAAGAAATAATTCTAACATCAGCTGGTATCATATCCCCAGCATTAAGTCTTATAATATCTCCAACTACTATTTCTTCCATTGGAATTTCACTTTCTTCTCCATCACGAATAACTGCTGATGTAGTCTTTATCATTTCTTTAAGTTTTTCACCTGCTTTATTTGATTTTCCTTCTTGAATAATTCTAAGTGCGCCACTTAAAGTTACCATTATTGTAATTATTATAACTGTTGTTAAATCCTTATCTCCTTTACTTGGTATTACATAGTCTGTAAAGAATGATACTAGTGCAAGTACTATTAATACTAGTGAAAATGGATTTATAAATGCATCAAATAATCTTTTTCTCAAAGTTATTCCATTTCCATAACTTATTTCATTATATCCATACTCCTCTATTCTTTTTTCTGCTTCTTTTTGAGTTATGCCATCTATATCAGTTCCTAAAAGCTCAAAAAGTTTTCTTTCCTCCATAAGTCCAAATTGAATTAATCTTTCTCTTATGAATCCTTTATTTGTTTCTTTTTCTACTTTAATTTTCTTTAATAAATTTCTTTTCATTTTTAACCCTCCTCATTTTAGCAATGAGAACTAAGGGCAAAATAAAGGCCCATTTACTAATTTAAAAATTTATTTTAGTAAATGAGCCAACATCTTATTTATTGTATTAATCTATATTTTTAGGCGCAGCAAACAAGCCCGGAAACAGGCAATAAATTTGCAATTTAAAACTTTCTTTAATTTTTGCCTCATAAAATATAGATTAACCAGTCGGCCCTCAGTTTCCATGCAACTACTTTCTATTTCCACTTGTTTCTCACCTCACTTATTTTTGAAATAAAAAAATCCTCGTTTAGTTTGAAGCTAAACGAGGATATGTTAAACATACTTACTAGTTTTAAATTAAACTGCCCGTTCAAGCTTCAACTCCGTAGGGCAATGAAATTGCATTAAAATAAGCCTTAACTTCGACATATTCTGTTGACCATCTAATAGTGTCTCCACTATTTCGCGGCAGCAACCCGTATCCCTATGGTAGCCTCACCTACCGAGAATATTAAATTTTTGAAATATTTTAACTATTTCAATGCAATCATACTTGATTCGAAAGTATTTGTCAACCTTACTATATACTATTCTTATTTAAAATAAATGTTACACTAACTTTCCTATACATGAAACTAGTCTTTCTATATCATCTTTATACACATCACCAATAGTACCAATTCTAAAGGTTTCTATCTCTGTAAGTTTTCCTGGATATATTACAAATCCTTCATTTTTTAATGCTAAATATAATTTGTTAAATGAAAAATCTTTACTTTCTGGAGTTAAAAAAGTTGTTATAACAGGTGATTGATTTTCACTATCCACTAAAGCTTTTATTCCTATCCTCTCTAGCCCTTCAACTAAAGTTTTTTGATTTTCACTATATCTTTTATTTCTTTCTAAAACTCCCCCCTCTTCTTTAAGTTCAATTAAAGCTCTATGGAATGCTCTAACCACATGAGTTGGTGATGTAAATCTCCATTTTCCATTACCTTTTTCCATTGAAATCCATTGATCATATATATCTAATGATAAGCTTCTAGCCTTACCATTACATTTAATTAATGACTCTTTATTGCATATAATAAATCCAAATCCCGGAACCCCTTGTATACACTTATTAGCAGAACTTATAAGAAAATCTATATTTAGCTTTTTAACATCAATAGGTATAGCTCCCATGCTACTCATTGCATCCACTATCATAGTTTTATTATATTTATTTGCTAAGTTACATACCTCTTCTAAGTTATTTAATATTCCTGTTGTTGTTTCAAGATGAATCATCGATATATGAGTAATATCATAATGTTCTTTTAGGGTGTCTTCTATTTTCTTAATATCTAATACTTCATTTTCTTTAAATTTTAAGATAATATTCTTTATTTTATTAGCTTTTGCTATCTCTACCATCCTATCTCCATAAGCACCATTTGATATAATAAGTAGTTTATCACCTTCTCCAACAGATGATGATATTACACCTTCAACTGAATATGTTCCGCTTCCTTGAAGTAATACAGAAGTATAGTTTTCAGTATCATCTGTCACTAATTTAACTAGTTCTCTTCTTACTTCCTGAGTTAATGAATTATAATCATTATCCCATGTACACATATCTTTTAATAAAGCTTGTCTTACTCCTCTTGTTGTAGTTAATGGTCCTGGCGTTAATAATATATAGTCATTTTTAAATATATTCTCCATAATTCTCTCCCCCATAATCCCATCTACTTGGATATTCTCCATTTTCTATTCTTATATCAATTTCTTTCAAAACTTCTTTTACATCTTTTAATGAATCTACTATATAATCAGCATTTAATCTTTTAAATACATCATTAGCTTTATTAACCTTTTCATCTTTGATTTCTAATGGCAATGATTCACTTTCTTCAATACTCATACCAACTTCACTGCCACCATTTAAAATAGCTATAGTCCAAGTTCCAGCATTTTTACCTTCAAGTACATCCGAAGGTGTATCTCCAATTTTAACTACATTGCATATTGGATACATTTCAAGCTCTATTGCATTTTTATATATCATATACGGATATGGTCTAGCTTCCTTTAATTCATCTGCTGCTACTATATAATCAGGCTCATATCCTCTTTTTTTAGCGTGAACCTTAACTATATCCATCATTTCTTTTGTATATCCTGATGTACTTCCAATCTTTAATCCGTTATCTCTTATAAACTGAACAAGCTCTAATGCCCCTTCTATAGGCTCTGCATAGTTTGGTAATATGTTTAATAACTTAGGCTCAAAATTATTATAAATTTCTACAACATCATCTTCACATATTTCTCTATTGTAAATAGCTTTAAACTGCTCCTTTACTGTTTCAAGTTTTGATAATTCTCTTATGTGATCTAATTTCTTAAGTCCCATAGGGCCTCTTGCTTCTTCATTAGAAATTGTTATTCCTTTCTCCTTAAATACTTCAACAAATACATTAAGAGGTGCCATGCATCCATAATCTACCATAGTTCCAGCCCAATCTACTATAATTCCTTTTAAATTATTAAGTTCTTTCATAATAAAATTCCTCCACCCTTTTAAACATTATTCATTTTCTTTTCTTTATTTTTTCTTATAAGTTTTATTAAACATTCATAAATAATTCTAGCTATTATATTCGTTAATATTATTAGTGAAGCAAGTGCTGCAGCTCCTGCAGTATTACCAGCATCATCTAGATTAACTATTGATATTGTAGCTAACATAAACTTCGGTGAATATAAGAAAACAACTGCTGATATTGTAACCATAGAGTTTGTGAAAAAGTACATAAAGTTTTCTAATATTCCTTCTAAAGACATTGGGATAGTTACCTTAAATATTGTTTTATAAAAAGGTATATTTAAAGTTTTTGCTGCTTCTTCAAAATTGTTACTAAGCTTTTTTAAATTTGAAGTAGAGCTTATAAAAGGTACAGAATAAAAATGTATTATATTTCCTATAACAACTATTGCTACCGTCCCATATAAAAAGTTAAATGGATTATTTGGATTGTTGAAAAACACAATATAACTTATACCTATTACAAGACCTGGTAATGATAGTGGAACTATTGATAAAAAATACGATATATTTCTTAAAATCTTAAATTCCTTTACTTTCTCAATTAAATAACTGTTTATAAAAGTTATTATTGTTCCAATTATTGCGGTTAATAATGCAACTATTATAGAATTTAAGTAACTTCTAAAACCATCACTGCTTCCAGTATTAAGATTAAAATGATCTAAAGTTAAACTTAAATCATATGGCCATATCTTTATAAAGGCAGCTAAAAATACAACTATTATCATAATTAGAAATGCTAATGCTATTAAACTATTAAATATAAAAAATAAACCATCTCTTAATTTATTTTCCTTTATTTTAAATGGACTAAGTTCTCCATTTGCCGTACTATTTTTTACTTTATTATTTGTTATTCTGTCTATAATAAAAGATATTAATGAAGGTATTATAAGTATCATTCCTACAGTTGCACCCATTGGTATATTGTTTTGACCTACAACTTGCTTATATATATCTGTCGCTAATACATTAAAACTTCCACCAACTATTTTTGGTGCGCCAAAGTCTGTAAAACTTAAAGTAAAAGCTACAAATATTGCTGATATTAATGAGTACTTTATTCCAGGTAATGTTACATAAAAAAATTGTTTTATTTTACTTGTTCCTAAAGTTTCTGCCGCTTCATATAATCTGTTATCCGTATTTTTAAGTGCCATATAAAGTATTAAAAAACATTGAGGGAATGTATATATTATTTCTGATATTATTATTCCAAAAGGCCCGTACAACTCCAAGTTTGTCCCCAAATTCATTGTTACAAATCCTTTATTTCCAAATAGATATATTAAAGCTATTCCATAAAGCATCGTTGGAGCAAATATAGGTAAGAGGGCAAGTGAATGATATATTCCTTTTAGTTTTATGTTTGTTCTTGTTATGCCATAAGCATATAAAAAGGCTAATATTATCGATATTATCGTACTTATAGATGATATAAATAAACTATTTTTTAGTGATAGTCTAAATCCTAAAGAAGTTAAATATTCAATTACATTTTTAAATCCAATATAATTTCCACTTTTATCTTTAGTTAGTGTAAATAATAGCATTGTAACTGGAATTAATATAAATACTACTAAAAGCGTAACCATAATTATAATTAATATCTTTTTTAATAGTTCTTCATAATCTCTTCCCCCGCTTTTAATTAAGTCATTCAAAATTTATCCCACCTTTTCACCTAGCTTATCTGTAATTTCTATCTGCATTATGTCATTTTCTTTTATGCTAAGTTTTTTAAATTCTTTAGCTACTACATCAACTAATATTGAACTACTTTTATCATTTAAAGTTACTCTATAGCTATTTCCTCTAAACTCTATATTTTTTACTCTATAATTCTTTAAATTACTTTCTTCACTTTTTAAAAGAGTTAAGTCTTCTGGTCTAACCATAATCTCTTTTTCACCTAATTTTATAATATTAGTAGTACCTATAAAGTCAGCAACAAAGCTATTTAATGGGTTATTATAAATTTCTTCTGGAGTTCCTATTTGTTCTATCTTTCCGCTATTCATAACAACTATCCTATCCCCCATAGATAAGGCTTCTTCTTGATCATGCGTTACCATTATTGTTGTTATTTTAAGTTTTTTTTGAAGTTCTTTTATTTCATATCTTAATTTACTTCTTACTTTTGCATCTAATGCTGAAAGTGGTTCATCAAGAAGTAATATATTAGGTTCCATTGCAATAGCTCTTGCAAGTGCTATCCTTTGCATTTGCCCTCCAGACATTTCTGATGGATATTTTTTAGCTATGCCCCCTAGTTGAACTAATTTAACAGTTTCATTTAATATTTCTTTAATTTTATTGTCTTGAAGTTTTTTATTTTTAAGTCCAAATGTTATATTCTCTTCTCCAGTCATATTAGGAAATAAAGCATATGATTGAAAGACAATTCCAACATTTCGCTCTCTTGTTGATAGTTTTGTTATATCATTATTTTCTAAAGAAATAGTTCCACTATTTTCTCTCTCAAGACCTGCTATTATTCTAAGAAGACTTGTCTTACCACACCCACTCGGTCCAAGTAAACATATAAATTCTCCTTTTTTAATAGAAATATTTATATCTTTTAAAACATGAAACTTACCAAAATATTTATTTATATTTTTTAAATTTAAATATGCGCTATTTTCCATAATATCCTCCTATAATCTATTTCTCTTCTGATTTTGAATCGTATCTCTTATTCCATTCGTCTGTTATTTTATCTTTTTCTTTGCCTATATGTTCAAAATCCATATTAACAAGTAAATCTTTAACATTTGCTGGGTAATCATCTGGTATCTTATAATTATTATCTACAGTAACTAATGGATAATTAACTTGATATTCTTTCATAGCACTATCACTTATTGCCCAATCTAAGAACTCTTTTGCTTCATCCTTTATATTATCTTTTTTAACTAATCCATTAGCTTCAACATCCCACATAACACCTTCTTTTGGGAATACAACTTCAACTGGGGATCCTTTAGATTTCTCTTTTAATCCCCTATAAATTATTGATATACCAATTGGGAATTCTCCTTTTGAGGCATTAACGGCTGGTTTTGACCCTGAATGAGTGTACATTGCAATATTTTCATTTAATTTATCTAAGTATTTAAATGCATTTTCTTCTCCCATACTTTGTATTAGACCTGCTATAGTTAAGAATCCCGTTCCTGAAGATACTGGATTTGGCATAGTTATTAATCCTTTATATTCTGGTTTTAATAAATCCTCATAACTTTTTGGAATTTCAAGTCCTTTATTTTTTAACTCTTCTTTATTAACTATAAAACCAGCTTCTGCAATCTCCATTCCAACCCATTTAGGAGTTTCATTTGAATCTTTAAACTTTTTAGGTACTCTCTCCACTCCTTTTGGACTATAAGCTTCTAGCTGATCTTCTACAGTTAATAAATTAGTTGCACCAACGCCCCATACAACATCTGCTACTGGATTATCCTTTTCAGCTTTAAGCTTTGCTGTTATAACTCCTGTTGAATCTCTAACTATATTTACTTTTACATCTTGATGTTCTTTTTCATAATCATTTAAGTATTGATTTATAATATCCTCTTCTAAGGCAGTGTAAACAGTTATTTCTTTTTTGGATTCACCTTTATCTCCACATCCAGTAAATAATACACACGCTGTCATTACTGCTGTTATAATTCCTATAATTTTTTTCTTCATGATAACCCTTACCTCTTTTCATTTTTCATTATTTTTACAATTATAAGTTTAATTGTCCTAAGTTAAAGTGGAATTACTCTAGGGTTAAATATATGTTTAATGTAAATTTTCTCAAAAAAATAAGCCCTAGACTAATTTCTAGGGCTTTTTCTCTAAATTCTATATTAAATTCAAGTTAAAATTTTTCCTTATTTTAACAAACTATAATCTTATAACTTCTACCATATATCCATCTGGATCTGTTACAAAGTAATACTTAGGAGCTTCTCCTGGTAATCCTTTTAAATCTGTTACTTTATATCCTAACGCTTTATGTTTTTCTCTCATTTCTTCTAAGTTTTCTACTCCAATTGCAGTGTGACTGAATCCGTTACCTAATTCATAAGGTTTTTCAACATCATAGTTATAAGTAAGTTCTAGTTCATATCCTCTGTCCTTGTCTGATAAATAAACTAAAGTAAATTTATGCTCTGGAAAGTCTTTTCTTCTAGTTTCAATAAGACCTAATGCTTCCTTATAAAACTTTAATGATTCATCTAAATCTTTTACTCTTATACAAGTGTGTAACATTTTTACTGACATATTCTCATACCTCCAAAATTTAATACTATTATTACTATATATTAAAAACATTTATTATTTCAAGTAACTACTTTTTTAATTAAGTTTTCTTTTAAATTACTAATAATTAAATTACATCTTTAAATTGAGACTTATAAAGGTTATAATATCTTCCCCTTTCTTTCATAAGCTCATTATGACTTCCACATTCTAATATCTTCTTATCTCCTATAAACATTATTTTATCTGAATTAACTATTGTTGATAATCTATGAGCTATTACAAAGGAAGTTCTTCCTTCTAATAATTGTTCTAATCCTTCTTGCAATAACTGTTCAGTCTCAGTATCTATACTTGATGTAGCTTCATCTAATATAAGAATTTTAGGATTTAATAGTAAAACTCTTGCAAAAGATATTAATTGTCTCTGTCCAGCTGAAAGGCTACTTCCATGTTCATTTATTACAGTATTATATCCATCTTCAAGACCTATAATGAAATCATGTGCTTTAACTATTTTTGAAGCTCTTATTACCTCTTCATCAGTTGCATCCAAATTTCCATATCTTATATTATCAATTATTGTTCCTGAGAATATAAATGGATCTTGCATCATTACTCCAATTTCTCTTCTCAAAGATCTTCCTTTAACATCATTAACATTAATATTATCTATTAATACTTCTCCATCATTTACTTTATAAAATCTTGATAAAAGATTTACTATAGTTGTCTTACCAGCTCCAGTAGGTCCAACTAATGCAATTTTTTCTCCCATTTTTATATCCATATTTATATTTTCTAATATAGGATGTCCCTCTTCGTATTGGAAGTTAACATTGTTAAATTTAACATTTCCCTTTATATCTCCTATATCTATTGCATCCACTTTATCTGTTTCTTGAACCTCGTCCATAGCCTCAAATATACGCTCTAAATATGCCATTGCATTAATTAAAGTATTATAGAAGTTTCCTATATTTGTTATTGGAAACCAGAATATCCAAACATAAGATATAAAAGCTGTAAGTAATCCAAGAGATACACTACCATCTAGTAGTATAATTCCACTTATATATATTGCAGAAACTGAAAGTATTGCAACTGTTTCTATTGCAGGCCAAACTAAGAAATTAAGTCTTACAGCTTTCATCCATGAATCACTACATTCTAAACATACTTCTTTGTATACTGCCATATTTTCTTCTTTTCTTGCAAATGCCTGTGTCACTTTTATTCCATTTATACTTTCATGTACATATGCATTTAAGTTTGATTGCTTTGCACTAACTTTTTGGTGTGCTTTTCTTTGTGCATTTTTAATAGAAAACATTACAATCATAAGGACTGGTATTCCAATTAAAGTGATTAAAGTTAACTTTACATTTAAGTAAAACATAAATCCAACAGTTATAACTAAAGTAACCATATCCGCTATTAAATTTACAAATCCATTTGATAATATATCACTCAATGAATTAATGTAATTAACTACCCTTACTAATATTTTTCCATGAGGTCTATTATCAAAATAATCAAAAGGTACATTTTGAAGATTTTTAAATAAATCATATCTTATATCAACTAATACTTTCTGACCAACTTCCCCCATTGCAAACATTCTATGCTTCATTATTACTGCAATTATTATAAATATAATTACATATAATACTGATACTAAAAATAATCCTAAAATATTGTTATTTGGTATTAAGTCATCAATTGCTTTCTTTACTAATATAGGTCCAATTAATGATATGCAACTTGATAACATCATTAATAATATTGCTGATATTATTTTTTTCTTATAAGGAAGCATGTATCTTCCAAGTCTTTTTAAATGCTCTATATTAAACCCCGTTTCTAAGGACTCATCTACGTCATATTTATTTCTACCCATAACTATACAACCTCCTTATCCCTTTCTAAATCACCATACTGAGTTTTAAATATTTTCTTATAATACCCATCATCCTTTATAAGTTCATCATGAGTTCCTCTCTCTATTATTTCACCATTATTAAGAACTAATATTAAATCAGCTTGTCTAACTGACGAAATTCTATGGGCTATTATAAATGTTGTCCTTTTATCCTCCATATTTTTAAGTTCTTTTTGTATCTTCTTTTCTGTCTCCATATCAACAGCTGATGTTACATCATCTAATATAAATACTGGAGATTTTTTTATTATTGCTCTTGCAAGAGATATTCTTTGCTTTTGTCCTCCTGAAAGACCAATTCCACGCTCTCCAACTACAGTATCATATCCATCTTCTAACTTTCTTATAAAACCATCTGCCTGTGATACTTTAGCTGTTTCCCTTATTTCATCAATAGATGCTTCAGGAACTCCATAAGATATATTATCTTTTATAGTATCTGAAAATAAGAATATATCTTGCATTGCAGTACCTATAGCCCCTCTTAAAGTATCTAAGTCAATTTCCTTAATATTAACTCCATCTAAATATATATTTCCTTCTGTTGGATCATAAAATCTTGATAATAAATTTATTATAGTAGATTTTCCAGCACCAGTATGCCCAACTACTCCTACGGTTTCTCCACTCTTTATTTCAAAGGATATATTTTTCAAAATATACTTTCCATCTAATTTAAAGCTAACATTATCAAAAATTATATTTCCCTTTATATTATCAAGAGTTTTAACTTCTTCTTTATTTTTTATATCACTCTCTGTTTGTAATAGCTCTCTTATTTTAGCTGATGAAGCTATAAATCTTTGAGTATCATTAATTAAGTATCCACACATTCTCATTGGATTATTTAATGCCCAAAGCAAATTATTAAATATTATAAGATCCCCAAGAGTTATACTTTTATTTATAACTAATAATCCACCAGCTAGTATCATAACAACATTTAAACTATTAGAGAAAAACTCAAGTTTTGGAATATATTTTTGAGTAACTCTTATTGTGTCTAAATTCCTCTCTTTATAATTTAGATTTTCCTTAGTGAACTTTTCTATTTCAAAATTTTCTCTACAAAAAGCTCTAACTACTCTATTGCCGCTTATATTTTCTTGTACAACTGAATTTAATGTAGAATATGCTTCCCTGACATTATGAAATGTTGGTGCTATATCTTGACTCATCTTATAAGTTAAATAAGCTATTATAGGACATACTAGAAGCATAAATACTGTAAGTTTAAAACTTACATAAGACATAGAAATTATTGCAAATAAAAATATACTTATACTAGATAAAATATTGTATACTACCCATGCGATAAAATGTCTTATTGCATCAGTATCTCCTGTCATTCTAGCCATTATATCTCCTGTTTTGCATTTATTATAAAATTTAAAATCTAGGTTTAATAACTTTGTATATAAGTCCTCTCTTATTTTTAAAAGTATGTCTTGTGAGATTTTTTCAAAGATCATTTGATATGCATAGCATATAAATCCTTTAAAAACTACTATAAATATCATTGTAAGTAATATTGGTATTAATAAATTTACTTCTCCGTCTCCTATTACTTTATCTACTATTGTCCCTGATAAAAATGGATTTACCATGTTTATAACAGATGTAAATAATACAAATAGGAGTGCAATACCATATTTAATTTTATATTTTTTTAAGTACCCAAATATCCATTTTAAACTGCTCATAGTTCTCTTCTCCTTTATTTACTATTTCTATGTTTGATTATAAAGAATCTATTGAAAATACAAATGGATTATATTAAACTTTAGATGGATATTATTATATAAATAGTAATTATTTTTAAGGGGATTAAACATGTATAATTCATATAACAATATTGATGATTATAATCCACAAATATTATTTGTAATCGATGGCAAGTGTTCTTTTGATAAAGAAATTCCAAAGACTGAATACCACTGCCATGATGACTTTGTAGAGTTATCTTTTGTTACTTCTGGTAGTGTTGATTATTTAATTGAAGGTGAGAAATTCACTTTAAAGAAAGGACAAGTCCTTATATCAAATCCTGGTGTTTATCATATGGAACTTTTTAATGAACAGACTAATTGTACAGAATTACATATTGGTATAAGTAATCTTTCTTCTAATAAAGGAAGCAATTGTATTGATATAGGTGATACTAATGTACTTACTTTAAATAAATATAAAGATGAGCTTTTAAAATGCTGCTCTGAAATAGTAGATGAGCAAAAAGGCTCAAAACCAAGCTATCCTTTTATGCTGAAAGCTTTAGTTATGAAATTATTAGTTCTCTTAGATAGGGAGCTTAATGAAGATGTAAATGAATTAATAAAACATGACATTTCATTTAAGTCTCGTGAAAAGAAAGTTATTGTTGAAAATATTACTGAGTATTTATCTAGAAATTATGTAAAGGACATATCTTTAGAAACCTTATCTAAAAACATGTATTTAAGTCCTGTCTATATATCAAAAATCTTCAAAGAAATCATGGGTGACTCACCAATAAATTATTTAATAAAAATAAGGCTATCTAAAGCTAAAGAACTATTAAATAATTCTAATACTCCAATTAAAACTATTGCCAAGATGGTAGGTTATAATGATCCTTATTACTTTAGTAAATTATTTAAAAAATATTATGGAATTTCTCCAAATAAGTTTAAAGAAAAGCAAAAGAATTAAGCTCTATAGCTTAATTCTTTTTATTTTTTGATTTAACTTTGTATCCCCACTCTTCAATTGCATGTAAAACAGGACATAATGACTTACCAAGATCCGTTAATGTATATTCTACACGAGGTGGAATTTCACTATATTGCTTTCTATTTACTAAATTATATTCACTAAGCTCATTTAATGAACGTGATAACATAATACTTGATATTCCATCTAAATTCTTCTGAAGCTTGTTAAATCTTACTGTACCACAACGTGAAATCTCCCAAAGTATTTTTAATTTCCACTTTCCATTTAATATATTTAATGCATATCTTATAGATTCTTCTCTTTCAGTATAATTTTTTATAAATTCCTCTGACACAAGAAAACCCCCATTACTAACATTTTTGTTACCTACTAAACAAATTTTCAGTACTTGTATTATATTTTCTTAGTACTATAATACCATATATGCAAATAAATAATTCTAAATTATGTTTAGAGCTTATATATAGGAGTGTGTGATTTATGATGATTGTTGATAAAAATAAATGTATTGGATGTGGACTTTGTGTAAAAGATTGTTTCCTTAATGACATAGAGCTTGTTAATGGTAAGGCTCATATAAAAAATGAGACATGCATTAAGTGTGGTCACTGTATTGCAATTTGTCCAAAAAATGCTGTTTCAACAGATGATTATAATATGGATGATGTAAAAGAATATAATAAAGAAACTTTTGATATAGAACCTGAAAATCTGCTTAACTTTATAAAATTTAGAAGAACTATTAGAAACTTTAAGGATAAAGATGTTGAAAATGATAAGCTTCTAAAAATAATAGAGGCTGGTAGATTTACTCAAACAGGAAGCAACAGCCAAAATGTTTCTTATGTTGTAGTTAAAGATAAAATTGCAGAATTAAGAGATTTAGTTTTAGAAACACTTAAAAATATGGGAGAATATATTTTAAATAATCCAACAGAAGAAAATATGCAATACAAAACATATGCTAATATGTGGATTGGAATGTACAGTGAAAATAAAGATCCATCTAATAAAAAAGATAGACTATTCTTTAATGCCCCATCACTTATAATGGTTGTTTCAGACTCACAAGTTAATGCATCTTTAGCTTCTTCAAATATGGAACTTATGACTGATGCACTAGGACTTGGAACTTTCTTTAGTGGTTTCTTCGTAAGAGCTGCTCAGGAGAATAAAGCTATTAAAGAACTACTTGGATTAAAAGAAACTGAACAAATCGTTACTTGTATGGTAATTGGATATCCTAACGTAAAATTCCAAAGAACAGTCCCAAGAAAAGAAGCTTCTATAACTTGGAGATAATATAATAAAAGCATAGGTATTAAATACCTATGCTTTTTTTGCTTCTTATTTTCCTTTTGATTCTATCATTGCAAGTGCAACTGCACCTAGAACTCCAGCTTGCCCTTCAAGCTTAGCTTTCTCAACTTTGCAGTGATTTAAAACTGGACCTAAACATCTCTTTTCCATTTCTTCTCTTATTTTATCAAATACTATTTTTCCACCATTAGTAATTCCACCACCAATTACTATCATATCTGGATCAAATATATTTGCATAATTTGAAACTGCAGCTCCTAAGTATGATAAAGCTTCATCTAATATTTCATTAGCTACTCTATCTCCCTTTTCTGCTTCATCAAATACTTCTTTAGCAGTAACTTCATCATAATCTTTTAATGATGTTTTTATATTGCTCTTTACAGCCTCAACTGCTGCATTTTTAATTGCAGTTCCTGATGAAAGTGCTTCAACACATCCTCTATTTCCGCATCCACATCTTTTTCCTGTAACGTTTATAGTAGTATGTCCAACTTCAAGAGCATTTGCTGTACTTCCTCTATATATTTTACCGTTTAGTATAGCTCCTCCCCCTACTCCAGTACTTGCTGTAACATATACCATATTCTCAGTTCCAAAACCAGCCCCAAACATAAATTCAGCCAAAGTTGCAGCATTAGCATCATTATCTAAATACACTGGAAGATCAAATTCTTCTTTTAATTCTTTAACTATATTGTAATTTTTAAAAGGAAGATTTGGTGGTTCTGCAATTAATCCATTTTTTATATCTAACGGTCCTGGTGAGCCTATTCCTATAGCTTTAACATCAGCTTTATCTATTCCTTCAAGTACATGTGATATACTCATTTTTATTTTCTCTACTATTTGCTCATGTCCTTTTTCAGCTTCCGTTTTAACTACAATTTCATTTAATATTTCTCCAGCCTTATTTGCAATTGCAGTATAAATCTTAGTTCCTCCTAAATCTACTCCAACAAATAATTGTTTCATATATAATTCTTCCATAAAATCTCCCTCCTACTTTTAAAAAGATAACCTCTCAAAATACTTAGAGGTTATCTTTTCTTAATATAAATTAATTATCCCTAGAATATTGTATATTGTTCTTCTTTATCGAATACGTGAAGCTTGTCTAAATCCATAACATATTCTATTGAACCTGTTGTATTTATATTGTCAGCTGTTGCAGTTTTTATAATTAAAGTTCTGCCTTCTGCTTTAAGGTGAAGGAATGTCTCAGCTCCTAAATTTTCTGATACATCTATATCAGATTTAAATACTACTGCTCCATCCTTATTTAAATCATCTTTCTTACAGCTTATATTTTCTGGTCTTATACCAACTAAAACTTCACAATTTTCGTGTTTCTTATCTTTAAGAATTTTAGCCTTATCTTGTGGAAGTTCAACTTCTCTATCTAACATTTTAATAAATACTTTTCCATTCTTTTCGAATGTCTTTCCATAGAAAGTATTCATTTGAGGACTACCTATAAAACTTGCAACAAATAGATTTTTTGGATGATCATATATTTCTTTAGGACTAGCAACTTGTTGAATTACTCCATCTTTCATAACAACAATTCTTGTTCCAAGTGTCATAGCTTCTGTTTGGTCATGTGTTACATAAATAAATGTTGTATTAAGCTTTTTATAAAGTTTAGCGATTTCTGTTCTCATTTGAACTCTAAGCTTTGCATCTAAGTTTGATAAAGGTTCATCCATTAAGAATACTTTTGGATGTCTAACTATAGCTCTTCCCATTGCAACTCTTTGTCTTTGTCCACCTGAAAGTGCTTTTGGTTTTCTATCTAGAAGATGTCCTATATCAAGTATGTTTGCAGCTTCTTTTACCTTTTTATCTATTTCATCTTTTGGAGTCTTTCTAAGTTTTAATGCAAATGCCATATTATCATATACAGTCATATGTGGATATAATGCATAGTTTTGGAATACCATTGCAATATCTCTTTCCTTTGGTGCTACATCATTCATTAATTTATCCCCAATATATAGCTCTCCACCTGATATTTCTTCAAGTCCAGCAATCATTCTAAGAGTTGTTGATTTACCACATCCTGATGGACCAACAAATACAATAAATTCTCTATCTTTTATTTCTAAATTAAAATCATTTACTGCCTTAAATCCGTTTTCATATCTCTTTTCAATATTTTTTAATACTAATCCTGCCATTTTTTATTCCTCCTCAATCACTATACCCTACTAAAATTTAATGGATTTATCCTTTTACACATTGATAATAATTTTTTATCCATAGCTACTTTAAAGCCAATAACTTCTGAGTTTTTTGTTACAAATATTATTTGTTCATTTAATCCACTATTATCTACACAAGCTTTTATTAGTTTTGCATTTCTACTATTTCCATCTTGTATTTTATTAACATCTACTATATTTTCAATATTTATAGTAGTTATAATTTTTCTCTTTTTCTTATTCATTATTTTACTTATTACAAGTTCATTTTCAGTTAATTCATATTCATACTCTAAGAAAATTGATTTTGCTATAAGCTCTACAATGAAATATCCTATTATAAAAACTACAGCTCCTATAACTCCTATTAAAACTGTTGACATTAAAGCAAGTACTATTAATGTACTACTTAATACTTCGAAGTTTTTTTGCTTCTTACCATAGTCTGTAGTTAAAAATTGCTCATAAAATTGATCCATATAACTCCCTCTTTTACCCTTTGATTCTTTTGTTGTAATTTATATTTAACTATCTATTATGATACTATTTTTCGATCTTAAATTTTTTAACCATCATTTTTAAAACATATTAATTCATTGCCCTTAAATTACTTTACTTCTTTTGCTTTACTCATTAATTCTAAATTTTATAATCTTTTAATTTACATATATTTTTTTATTTAAGGGAGATATTTTTCCTTATGAATAAATATCTCCCTAAACTTTTAAATTAAAGCTTTTCTCTAAGCTATAAATTACTTATTATTTTCTTTTTTCCACTCATCCATTTGAGTTTGCATTTCTGTAATTACTTTATCAATTCCTTGTTCTTTTAACTTAGTATTTAATTTTCCTAAGTATTCATCAACATCTACTGATCCACTGTAAAGTGTTGCTTTGAATTCTTCAAGAACATTATTTATAGCAGCAATTTCAGTGCTAACTTTTGATGAATCAAACTTAAATCCAAGTGCTGGTGAGATTTTAGCAGCATCATTGAATGCTTCGAATTCTTTCCACTTATCAGCTGGTTCGTCGCCAACAATATATGTCTTGAATAAGTTACCCATTGCAAAGTATGGTACGTCGTATCTCTTATCTTCTGGATTAATTAATTCAATCTTGTTGTCACCAGTTTTCTTGTAGTGAGTTCCTTCTATACCATAGTTAAGTAAGTTTCTTAAGTATTCATCAGTATTTAAAAGATTTAAGAATTCAACAGCTTTTTCTGGATTCTTTGAGTTCTTTGAAACAGCTATCATTGAACCAGTTGTTGAACCATTTGTTATCCAAGTATCAGTTATAGGTGATGCTACAACAGGATATTTTAAATCTTTTGACCAAATATTTTCAGCATATGGTTGTCCATCTGCTTTAGTTACAAATCTCTTAACAGCTTTATCATCTTGAGCTGTAGCTGCATCTGAATTGATGTATCCAGCTTTGTAGTATTTTCTTAAAGTTTCTAAAGATTTTTTCATTTCTTTAGTAGCAAACATATTTTGGATCTTTAAGTCTTTGTCATTTAAGTCTATTCCTACTGGGTCAACTAATTGGTCAAAGAATGTTGTGAATGAGAATCCTTTAGTAATGTATAAAGGAGTTACACCTGGTTCTTTTTCCTTTATAAGTTTTAACCATGGTTCTAAGTCTTCTAGTGAGTGAATATCTTGATATGGTATTTTGTACTTATCTACATACTCTTTAGTGAATACCCACATAGGTGCTACACCGATTTCTTTTTGATTTGGTATTGCATAAGTTTTTCCGTCAACTTTTGCTCCATCCCAGAATCTTTGATCTATTTCAGCTTTCATATCTTTTCCAACAGTATCTAAGTACTCATCTAGTTCTAAGAATGCTCCCTTTCTAGCATTTCCTAAATAATCTCCAGCCCATGAACAAGTGAATGCTAAGTCATAATCTTCCCCTGAATTTATTATAACTGACATCTTTTGGTTGTAATCTCCGAAGTCTACAAACTTCATATCTAGATTTACACCTATCTTTTCCCCTAAATATTCGTTAGCTTTATCTTGAACCATTTTTAAATCTTTTGGCTCACCACCAATTGAATACCAAGTTAAAGTAGTTACTTCACCATCTTTTCCGCCTGCATTATCTGCTTTTCCGCATCCAGTTAATAAACTTGAAGTTGCTACAATAGCACAAGCAGCTAATGCGACAATTTTTTTAAATCTCATATTAAAATCCTCCCCTACCTTAATATACTTATTAAAAACTTATTAATAACGTTTACAATTTGATTATAATATAGATATTTTTTCTTTTATAGTGTACATTTTCAATATTTACTTGAATAAATCTATATACTTTACTATTTAATATCTCTTAAATAATCACAAACATAAATTATTACATCTCTTATTCTATATAACTCACTTTCCTTATTATTTTCTCTCCATTTTATAGAGTAATCATGTAACCATTTTTCAAAATCTTTTGCAAGATCTTTTGTAGTATTAAAAGTAGCTACCTCATTTTTATTAAAATCTTCTTTTATTAAAGTAAGGAAGAAATCATTAATTAAAGCTATTCCATTTGCAGATAATATAAACTCTTCAATAGCTTCTTTGTTGTTTAGTTTAGTTGATAATATTAATAAACTCCCCTCAATCTCTTTTGCTTTCTCATAGGATTCTTTTATTTTATAAGGATCTAACTTTTTAAAATCTGCTTTAACCTTATCATTATATCTTTCCTTCCACCATATAAGCTCTGACCATCCAACAGTTTGACATTCACTTAATTCTTTTAGTGTATTTACTATTTGCATGGATTCATCTCCATACTCTAATAATGAAATTGCTTTATACTCATAATCAAAATCTTTCTCTATTTTAGGATTCCAGGATAAAGAAGCTCCATAAATTATACTTGGCACAGAATTAGAAAGAGAATTGATATGTCCATAATCTCCCCAATCTGTATTTAGTATTCCGTCTGCCCCATACTTTACACCATAAGAAACCATCCTATTTATGTTTTCAAAGCTATTTTCTATAAGGTTCATTAAATGGCTCCATCCACCAGTACCAGGACATACCCATTGTTTTCTCTTACTTTCCCATATAGTTCTTGTATTATTCTCAGTAGCTTTGCACCAATAATCCCAATTTAAACAGATAGTATCTTCTGGTATATCTTTTAGAAGTTCTTTATGATTTAATATGACATCTCCCCAAAATAAAACTGTTTTATTATGATTCTTAACATATGAAATTACTTTATTTAAAAAGTCTACATATAATTTTCCGTTTCCAATCTCCTCTGCGATATCTTTACTTTTTCCTTTACCTAAGTCAAATGTTTCATCACAACAAATATTAAACTTATTAGAACTAAATAGTGGAATAAATTCATTTAACATATTATAAACTAGCTCTAAACTTTTATTATTACTTACGTCTAATGTATGGTGTGCCATTCTATCTATATATGAGTACTCACTTTCCCTACTATTTTCTAATTCACATAAATCTTCATAAGATTTAGTTCTAAGAACTTCATATAAATGTCCAAAAGTAGCTAAGGAAGGTATTAATTCTATATGACGCTTCTTACAGTACTCATCTAATATTAATATCTCTTCTGCTGTAATTGGATCTTTATCTCTCCATACCTCACTCATATCTTCAAATGCAAAGGTATGTTCTATATATAATTGCATTTGATTTACTTTATAAAAGCTAAGCTTATCAGCTAATTTCTTTAGAGTTTCTAAGGTTGGAACTTTTCCTCGTGTTATATCAGCAAAATATCCTCTATTTTTAAAATAAGGTGAATCTTCTATATTAACTCCTCTTAATTTAATTCCATCTTGTTTTAAAATTTGAATTAATGTTTGAATTCCATAATATATACCTGAAGATTCACTTCCTATTATTTCAATGTATTTATCTTTAATATTTAATTTGTACTCTTCCTTTTCTAATAAATTATCTATAGTAAGTCTTATTTCATTTTCACCATAACTCTCTTTAAATTCCTTAGTTATAGTTAAAGTTATACCCGATTCATCTTTTATTGATTGTTTAAGTATTAATGCACTATCTAATTCATTTGAAGTACAATCATTTGATAATACTATTTTTGTCTTTTTATTAATAGTAAATTGCTCTAAAGTTTCTTTATATTCTTTAGGTCTTGGTATTAAATACATATACTTTCCTCCTTTAAATTATAGTTATTTGGTCTACAAACATAAAAGCTGGTCCCTCATTAGCCATAATGCTCCACTTAGGACAGACTTCTTCATTTTTAGCAAATATCCTGATATACCTACATCTTTCATTTAATTTAATTGATATATTTTCTACTCCTATCTCCTTTCTATTTATAAGATTGTTATGTTCTTTTCTTTCTAGTTTCTTAAATTCTTTTGAATCTAATGATATTTCAAAATCAACATACCTCGGATAATATATCCAGGCCCTAGTATCTTGAAGAAATCCTACACTTACTTCACTTATCTCTTTGACTTCTCCTAAATCAATTATTACATCCATATCTTCATGGTAGCCAAGCCAAGAGCCATCTCTATAATCTTTACTTCCCTTTATTCCATCTATAAGATCATAAACTCCATTTTTATTGTAGCTTTCGATTTGTACTGGATTTGTTAGTCCTTTTATGTCTTTTATTTTTATAGTTTCATATAAAAAACCTTCAACTATTTCACTTGGTTTAAAGCCCTCTTTAAATGTTCTAGCCTTTATAATCGATTGCTTATTTAATGTTATTTCTCCATCATATTTAAATGAATTTTCATCCGGTTCACTTCCATCTAATGTATAGTAAGTAATTCCACCATCTTCATTATTTTTTATTTTAAACATTCCACTACAATCCTTTTCTTTAAGTAAAACATTTGGAATTATGTCAGGTTTATTAGCTCTGATTTTGACTTTTGACTTATTTTCTATCCTCTTATATTTAGGAATATAATCATCTATAGCATCTTTATCTTTTAAATACTCACTACTAAAGAATTCATCCGTATTCCCTTTTTCTGAAAATACTACTTCAATAGCATTTTCATCACTTAGTATTAATATTGTTCCATCTTCACATAATTTAAAATTTCCTTTTTTTAAATAAATACTATATAAAAAATCATTATGCTTACATGTTAATGTACGTCTATTTATATCTTTTAAAACAGGTAGTATATTTATATGAAGTGCAATCTTTTTGCTATTATCATTAGAGTTATCCATAGTTATTTTCATACTATCTTCATTGAGGTCTATTGATATAATTTCTAAATTATTGCACTCCCATTTTATTTTGTGCATACTGTCTCCACTATTTGAAAACTTTACTTTATCTCCAACTAAATATTCCTTTTTTAAATATTCATCTACTTTTACAATATCAATAGAAGCTCTTAATTCATCTGTACTAAATGAATGAGCATTTAAAATTGGTAAGGCATCAAAAATACTTTCTTCTTTTTCTAACGTATCATCTAAGTATCTTGATTTATAATTTTCATTAAATAAATGCAAGTCTCTTATTGATAACCTTCCTTTTTCCATAAGAAAACTTGTTCTATAAAATCTCGTGTTATACCAAGTTGTTTTTAAGTTTTCTTTTTCATTCCAATCTTCTGATGCTGTAAATGTTGTTGGTGGAGTTAATCTATATTTGTTCTTATACCATCTTCCAGTCTCTTCTAATGTTTCAACTCTCACTTTACCAAGCTTTGAAAGCTCTGCAATATACGGAATTTGAAGTTCATAGCCTTTATACATAGTGTTCCATAAATATGTATTTTCCTGCCCTGTTTGTACATATGAAAATCCTAGAACATCCTCTTTTATAAACCTGTCAAATAGCCAACTAACCCACTCTTTACTTTGACCTATTTTACATGCAGGCTCTAAAGTATGTACTCCTATTACTGATTTTCTTATTCCATCTTCAAAAGCATATATTGGATCTGGACCTAGCATTCTAAATATAGGCATATTAAGTTGCATATTTTCCTTTTGAGCTGGTATATATTCATTCACTAAGCTTGGATAATACCCTTGATTAAAATATCCTCCCCATAAAGTAAATCCATCTGTACCTATTTGATCTCTGCATAATGCACAGCATATTACCCCATACTTTTCCTTTAAGTGAGTTAATGTAACTATATCAATAACCCATGAACCAACTGATTTTGGATAATAGCCAAAAACCTTTTTGAAGTCTTCCATATAGACATCTACCATTTTTATTCTATCTTCTTTTGAATATCCTAATGAATAACCAATATTAACATGATCATCTACAGGGGTTTTCCCTTTCCACTTAACATTTGCTTTTTTTGCAAGAGTTTCATCAACTTCAAACCACGCTGCGACTTCATCAAAATCATCTATATTTTCTTTTATTAAATTGCTAAATCTACTATCCATTAAAGCATCATACTTAAGTGCATAAGTAGCTGGAAGACCATATCTTTTTAATATTTCAATTTGATATAGTACAGTATCAAGATCATCTTGTATAAATTCCCCACTCGGGTATACAGTTTTTCTTATAAAGTTATATATATTAACTATCCTAGTTGAATCATCCCCATTACCATTTAATTCCCTTAACATATTTAACCCCCTCAACTATCAATATATGAATAGAAGTATTTACTCCTATTTAAAGTCGTAAATACTTCTAAAGAAATTTTATTTATTTTAATTTGAATTTGAATGTCTTTATTTCAAATGGTTTTATTGTAAAGTCAATGCTATTTCCGTTTGGATTAATCTTTTCTAAATCTCTTTCCATTAAGTTACACTCAAAGATTTCTTCTATATCTTTGAAGAATTCTAAAGTAGCATTAGTTCTCTTATTGTGGAACTCATACATTCTAACTATTAAGTGATCTGTATCTTCTGCTTTCTTTATAACTTCTATCATTATATTTTCTTTGTTTACTTTAACTAGGCTAAGCTTATCTTCTAATACACCCTCATGAGCTTCTTCAACTTTAGTGTATAGAGGTACATTTAACTCGTAAGCTTTATTAGCTGTATGTGCATCTTTCCAAGTTCCTTCGTGGCTGTATATTGAGTAAGTGAAGAAGTGTTCTTCCTTATCAGCAGCTGGATTTGGATCTGAAGTTGATTTTAGAAGAGTTAATCTCATATTTCCATCTTTAATGTCATGTCCATATTTACAGTTATTAAGAAGTGATACACCAAAGTCTCCTTCTGAAAGATCTGCCCATTTATGTCCACAAACTTCGAAGCTTGCAACCTCCCAAGAAGTATTGTTATGAGTTGGTCTAGTTACATTTCCGTATTGGATTTCGAATGTAGCTTCTTTAGTATTTATATCTAATGGGAATGCAGTCTTAAGTAATACATCACATTCTTTCCAATCAGTATAAGTATCAAAGTCTACTCTTTCTAAATCATTGTATACATAAATCTTTTGAACTATTATTGATTCTAAGAACTTTCTTTCTATCTTTAATGTACTTCTAACTGGTCCTCTTTCGATAACTTCTATACTTTGAACATCATCAACTTTCCACATTTTTTCTTTGTAGTATATATCTATATCCCAGTTATCGAAGCACATTGGCTTATCTTCGAAGGCTTGAAGTTCATTGCCTATAGCACCTTCTTTTAAGATTTCTCTATTTGCTTTCTTATTTATGAATGAAACTATTTGTCCCTTTTCATCAAGTTTGATCTTGAAGAATTTATTTTCTGCTCCATTTTCAGTAACATTAACTACTTCGTCTGATACTTTAGTAGCTTCAACTATCTTGAATGACTTATGTCCATTAGCTGGAACACCTTTTGCAAAGAATATAGCTTTATTATCTTCTATTCTTTGACATACTAATTCTTCTCCATCTTCATCTATAACAGCTGGATTTTTTATATCTTCTGGAACTTCAAATGTAGCTATATCATTTCTTTCAAATCCTAGAGTATTTGATACAATAACACTTCTATCTTTTAATTTAATATTTGCTGCTATATTATTTAATCCTTCATCTAGTAAGTTATCTGCATTTTCTAATAACTCTTTATATTCAACTTCTGTTACATCATAAACTTCTTTTATTGATGAACCTGGTATTATATCGTGGAATTGATTTAATAATACTGTTTCCCATGAATCTGTTATGCTCTTGTATGGATAGTTGTTTCCAAGAAGCATTGATAATGAATTTAACTTTTCAGCTGAAGTATATTTGTTTTCACAAGCTCTATTATCTCTCTTATTTCTTGCCATTGAAGTATATGTTCCTCTATGGTATTCAAGATAAAGCTCTCCAATCCACTTTGGTAACTTTTCATTATCTTTAACTTTTTCTTCTAATCTCTTGAAGTAGTCAAGTGATGTACCCATCTTAACTCTTGGAGCTCCTGGTATACCTTTTGATAATCTTCTAGCATTTTCAAGCATTTCTAGAGTGGCACCACCACCACCGTCTCCCCATCCGAAGGAAACTAAAACATCATCATTTATATTCTTATTTTGGTATCTTCTCCAAGCACCCATTATTGCATCTGGTTGGATATGACCATTATAAGTTGTGAAGTGTGATTCTCTCTCTTGTCCTGGACAAGTTGTTGTTATGAAGTGTGTTAATACTTCTGTTCCATCTATACCTCTCCACATGAATGTATCGTTTGGTATTTTATTAAATTGGTTCCATGCAATCTTAGTTGTCATGAAGTAATTTATATCTGATTTCTTTAATATTTGAGGAATTGCTGCTGAGTAACCAAATACATCTGGTAACCATAATATTTCGTTATCTACGTTGAATTCTTCCTTAAAGAATCTCTTTCCATGTAATATTTGTCTTACTAATGATTCCCCTGATGTTACGTTACAGTCAGCTTCAAGCCACATTGCACCTTCTGGTTCCCAAACACCTTCTTCGATTTTTTCTTTAACTCTCTTATAGATATCTGGATGATCTTCTTTTAAGAATTTATAAAGTTGTGGTTGGCTTGACATGAATATATATTCTGGATATTCTTCCATAAGCTTTAGTACTGTTGAGAAACTTCTTGCAACTTTCTCTCTAGTTTGAGCTACTGTCCACTGCCACGCTACGTCTATGTGAGTATGTCCAACACATGTAGCTGTTACATCTTCATGTCCACATAATTCTCCATAGAATTTATCATTTAAGAATTCGTTAGCTTTTCTTACGCTTTCATCATATTCTTTTGAATTTGGTCTTCTTAAATCAATTAAGTTAATAGCATCATTTAATACTGTTATCATATCGATTCTATTTTTATCTTCTTTATCTAACTCTTTACAGACATCTACTGGTACTTTTAAGTTCCAATATAATTCTCTAGCAGCCATATCTATTACTACTAATTTACCGTGTAATGTAGCTTTCTTATCTGCAAGCATACCTGCATAAGCATGTAAATCTATTTCGTATTTAGTTCCTGGAACCGCTTCATGAGTTAATATTATTTCTCTATGATTTATATCAATACCTTGGATTTGTTCTCCATTTACATATAGTAAGAATTGAGGATTTGTTGCATCCCATCCTTCTTCAAATGTATGGAAGTTTAATGCTATAGTTTGTCCTGCAAAACTTTCTGGAACTTCAACAGAGCATTTGAACCATCCATGGCAGTCCTTTCCGCCCCATAAATCTCCTGTCTTAAATTCTCTCCAGCCATCTTCTGGTGCTTCTTTTATTAAATCTATGTTATGGTAATTTCCATCTATATACATATAGTTTTCAAGATTAATTTGATCCTTATATACGTATTTTGCTATTTCTCTACATGTTTTATCGATTCTTTCTAATAAATAATACATACTATATTCACCTCTACGTCTAATTATTTTATGATTTATTTTTATTTGTATATTTTATTTAAATGAGGTGATAAATCACCTCATATTTTTATTCTTTTACTGCTCCAACTGTTAATCCGCTTACAAAGTATTTTTGGAAGAATGGATATGCAAATATAATTGGAAGTGTTGTTATAACAACGATTGCCATCTTAGCTGTATCCTTTGGCATACTTGCTGCAGCTTCTACTGCATTTGTACCAAGTGCCGCCGTATTGTTTGCCAAGAACTCCATTGAGGTCTCAAGCCTTATAAGCAGATACTGAAGTGGCACCAAGCTATTTTTATCAATGTATAACATTGCGTTAAACCAATCATTCCAGAATCCAAGTGTTAAGAATAGTGCTATTGTAGCTATTGCTGGAAGTGATATTGGTAGAACAATCTTTAAGAAAAGTGTCCATTCTGATGCACCGTCAATTTTTGCTGATTCAACAACTGCATCTGGAACTGTTGTTTTGAAGAATGTTCTAAGAATTATAATATGGAATGAGCTTACACATATAGGAAGTATTAATGCCCATATTGTATTTTTAAGTCCTAAGAACTTTGTTACAACTAAGTATGATGCAACCATACCACCTGAGAATAACATTGGTATGAAAATTAATTTTGTAAAGAATTTTCTATATGCAAAGTTTTTTCTAGATAGTGCATAAGCATATGTTGTCATTATAGTTAGTCCAATTAATGTACCTAGTACAGTAACAATTATTGTGATTCCATATGATCTCATTATTTGGCTTCCTGAAGTAAATATATATTTGTATGCTCCAAGACTCCATTCTTCAGGCCAAAATCTATATCCATTCGCTTGAAGGGCTTGTTCACTAGTGAATGATATTATTAAAACGAATATAAATGGTACTATACATAATGCTGCCAATATTCCAAAAAGTATATTAAGTCCTACGTTTGTAGGTTTTGATATTGAATTAAATTTATTTATTTCTTCTTTTTTGCTATTAAATCTGTTCTTTATTTTCTCTAACATTTATTGCACCGCCTTTCTTTTAGAAGAATGCATTTTCATTATCTACTTTTCTAACAATTCCATTTGTAACTAAGATTAGTATTAATCCAACAAATGATTGATATAAAGCTGCTGCTGAACTCATACCTATGTTTCCAAGGTTAGTAAGTCCTCTATATACGTAAGTATCTATAACATTTGTTACTGGATATAATGCACCAGAGTTCTTTGGTAATTGATAGAATAATCCAAAGTCAGCTCTAAACATTCCTCCAACAGCTGTTATGAACATTATTATTAATACTGGTTTTAATAGTGGGATAGTTATATATTTTATTTGTTGCCATTTACTGGCTCCATCTATCATTGCAGCTTCATAGTAAGATTTATCTATACCGCAAATTGATGCTAAGTAAACTACAGTTCCATATCCTATACCTTTCCATTGACTCATAAAGATTATGATGAAAACCCAATATTTAGGTTCTGTATACCATGAAATTCCTGAACCCCCCATTTTCTCTAATATTGCATTTACATATCCTTTTTCTGGACTTAAGAATGCAAATAAACAGTAACTAACTACAACCCATGATAAGAAGTATGGTAGAAACATTGCACTTTGATAGAATTTTGATAACTTCTTATTTAAAAGCTCCTTTAGTAATATTGCTAAAGTTACTGGAAGTACAATTCCTAGTACTATGAATACAATGTTATATAATACGGTGTTTCTAGTAATCAACCATGCGTCAGTACTTGCAAATAAGAATTTAAAGTTATCAAGTCCAACCCACTTACTATTTACTAAACTTTCAAAGAAACCTCCATGAATTTTCCAATCTTTAAAGGCAATTATTATTCCGAACATTGGTAAATATGCAAATATTAAAAACCAAATTGTTCCCGGTATCGTTAAAAATAAAAGTTCTTTATTTGCTTTTAATCTTTTTAATCTTGAACCTTTTTTCTTTTCTTTTATTTTTTTAACCTCAGACATTTAACCTTCTCCTCCCCTTTTTTGTAAACGTTTCTATCCTTGATTAAAATATACCATATGTATAAATTACCTTTAAAGTTGAAATACTTTAGATTTAGTGTATAAATTAAAGGATGTTTTATTTTTGTCCACTTTCTGTATAAAATTCAATAAAAAAATCTAGATGCTTGTACATCTAGATTTTTTGTTTAATAATTTTTAAGTTCTCTAAGAGTTGATGGGCATACCCCATAATACTTTTTAAATTTTCTATAGAAATAACTTGTATCTGTATATCCAACAGCTTTTGCTATATCATTAATCTTCATATTTGTTTCTAATATAAGCTCTTTAGCTTTCATATTTTTTGTTTTATTTAAATACTCAGAAAAAGATACACCAACTTCCTTCGTAAATATCTGTCCTAAATAAGAACTATTTATATTGTACTGTTGAGCAAGTGTTTTTAAACTTAATTCTTCATAGTATTTCTCATTAACATTATTAACTATCTGTTGTACAACCGGACTATACTTTACAGAATTATTTTTCATTATTTTTATAAGTTCTTCAATATCCTTTATTATATATGCCTTTATAGTTTCCCTTGTACTTTTATTGCAAAGTTCTACTATAGTATTACTTAAGCTTTCTCTCTCATACTTTTGATCTAAGTTAAACTCTTCTAAAAGATTATCTATAAGTAATACTATTTTTATAGATAAATCATATATATTTTTTGGAGTTAACTTTTCATTTTCAAATATACTTTCTAAATACTTTTTAGCTTTATCACTATCTTTTTCAATAATTATTTTGTTTAACTCATCTATCTTTTGAGTAAAGTTTATTTTATATTCTATCTTATCTTCTACTTTATCTTTAGAAATACATTTATTAGTTCCTTCTGTTAAAATATATTTCTTTAAACTATTTGCTATACTATAACTATATTTTAAATCATTAATGTTACTAACAGTTTCTCCAATGGCTATAAATACATCTGCTTTTAATTCTTTCTTTAATAAATCTTTTATATCTTCATAGTAATCAAATATTTCTTCATTACTAGTATTCTCACCCCATGAATTAATTAATGTAATTTGACCATCAAATTTATATAATATTTCAAAGCTTCCTTTTGTATTTTTTTCTATAAATTCATCTATATCATAATGACCATCATCGTATTTTTTCTTGCTTATTGCGATATTACTTACTGTATATTTATTTTCATCAAGCTTTAAATTCATTACTTCTGTTAAGTTTGATATTTCTTCTATTTCTATTTTCCCATTTATAAAATCAATTAATTTTCTGTTTTTATCTAAATCTTTATTTCTTTTTTTCTTTTCTTTCTTTATTACTTCAACAAGATTAACTAGAGCTTCTTCTAGTTCCTCTTCATTAATTGGTTTTAGAATATAATTCTTAACACCATATTCTATAGCTTTTTTTGCATAAGAAAATTCATCATACCCACTTAAAATTATAAATTGTACTTGATCGTTTAATTTTTTGACCTCTTTAATAAATTCTAATCCTGTCATCTTTGGCATATTTATATCTGTTATTATTATGTCTACAGGATTATTTTTAAATTTTTCTAAGGCTTCTTCACCATTTTCAGCTACTTCTACTACCTCTAAATTTAATTTTTCCATTCAATTAAATGCATCAATACTTCAGTAATTAATTTTTCATCATCACTAAGCATTACTTTATACATACCTTTACACCTCTCTATTTGGAAGTTTTACAACTATCCTTACACCTTTCATCTCATTGATTTCTAATTTTATACCATATTTTTCCCCATATGCTATTCTAATTCTCTCATTAGCATTTGTAACCCCAATAGATTTTCCTTCATATTCTCTGTTTTGAAGCTGATAATTTAATTTTTCTAATTTTTCTTTAGAAATACCCATACCATTATCATCAATTATAATAACTATATCATCATTCTCTTTTTCTATATTTATTTTTAATAAGTTATCATCCCTATCTAGCTTTATTCCATGAACAAAGTAGTTTTCTATTAATGGTTGTAATGTGAATTTTAGAATTTGTTTATCTAGTAAATCCTCATCACAGTTTATTTCAAAATTAAATTTATCAGTATATCTAAACTTAAATATTTCAATATATTTAGTGCAATATTCAAGTTCATCTCTTATTTTTATAACATTGCTATCTTTTACTTGCTTTCTAAATAAGAATGCTAAATGATATAACATTTTCCCTACTTCTCTATCCCCATTACATATTGCCTTCATTCTTATTGATTCAAGTGTATTATATAAAAAATGTGGATTTATTTGATTTTGAAGTGCTATCATTTCAGCCTTCTTTTGATCAATTTCAGCTAAATAACTTTTTTCTATATATTTATTAAGCTCCGTACACATTTCATTAAAGTTCTCTGATATAAAGTTAATTTCATCATTTTCTCCTGTAACCTCTATATTTACATTAAAATCACCATTTTTAACTTTATTCATAGCAACTAATATATTATCTGTTCTCTCACTAAGTTTTCTAAGTTTTATTACAACAATAGCTTGAGATATTATAAATAGTAATATATCTACAAATATAATTGAATTATAAAACCCCTTTGGAACAGTTTTTAAATTCTTTGCTGGTATTTTAGCAATAGTAGTTAAATTTCCTATACTATTTATCTTATTAATATAATATCCTTTTTCTAATTCTACTTCTTGTCCATCTTTTATAAGTTTAGGAAAATAATCATAATATTTATATTCAAATCCTTCATTCGAATCGTATACAATAAACCCTTTATCATCTAATATCATTACTTCATGACCATTTTCATATTTTTTTATTATATTTCCTATATCATCTAAACTATACGTTAATATAAGAAGTCCTTCCCCCTTAAGATTTGTAGGATCCTTAATTTCCGTAAGAAAACTTATCTTATTTTTATCACATACTATTTTAGAAAAAGTATAATCTTTAACTAAAGTAGAACTTTCTAGTTTTTTAGTAGAAATTTGATTTAATCTATTAAATGAATCTTCTTCATTTTTACTATAACTAATAAAACTTATACTTTCTAAATTTTCATAAGATACAAAAGCTGATTTAGTAAAGTTTTCTACTCCATTATAAAAATAATCTTTACTCTCTGAAAACTTGTCTAACTTCTTCTTTAAATACTCCACTTTTTCCATCTTCAAAAAATCTATAATATCATAAAGAATATAATTATTGTTATAAATTGAATCAACGAGTAGTTTATTTGAATTATTTATTTTATTAAGTTCATCGTTTACATCATAGGCGACTTTTTCATTTATATATGCTCTATTTTCTTTATTATTAGTAGTAACCCTTCTAATAAAAAACATGTCTAATGCACCTATTAAGAAAACTATAACTAACATATAAATTATAAATAATCGTTTATATATCATAGACTTCTTTATAGACATAAATTAACACCTCTTATAAATTTTCTCTATATATATTTAACCATACTAACACTTTTATTAAAAGATTTTACTATGTAACATTTTATAGAATTATTGTAATTTTTCTATATATTTCTATAAAAAGTACATAAAAGTTTGAATTTAATCATCATTTAAATTATACTAACCGTATATTTAGTAAACATTTTCAAAAGGGGTGTATTTTATGCAAGAAATTTTTAATCTGGACAAGATCTTTGATACATTTAATTATATATTTTGGTTCTTTGTATTAAACTTCTTTTTTATGTTGTTTAATATTCCTGTAATTTTATTTTTCCTTTTTGTTGGTATAAGTAATTTATTTAACTACTTCCCATTATTTTTAGTATGTTTAATACCCACTGTACCCGCATTTACTATATTGCTTTATTGTATGGGAAAACTTATGCGTACTAAGAACTTAGAACCAATTAATGATTTTGTTAAAGGTTTTAAATTGAATTTTAAACAAGCTATAATTTTATGGAGTTTTGAATTACTTTTAATTTTTGCATTATATTCTAATATTAGATTCTTTACTAATGTAATGCATAATACTATTTTAACTTGTTTATTTGCAGCATTACTTATTCTTTTAATTGCAGTAACACCTTTTATTTATATACTTATGAGTAGATTTTCAATGAAAAATCTTCCTATAATAAGAAGTGCTTTCGTACTAGCCTTTACTAGACCATTGCTTACAATATCAAATATACTATTATTTGCAGTTTCACTAGTAATATTTGAAATAATACCAGGTACATCAATACTATTTATAGTTAGTATATTCGCATTCTTATTAGTATTTGCAAATAGACAATTGTTAGCAGAACTTGAACAGCAATCAAAAGCTACTAATTAATATAAAGAGCTAAATGATATTTATATATTATTTAGCTCTTATTTTTTGCTTTTATTTATTTTTGACTGAACAAATTTTGAAATAATTTAACTTATTCTAGGAATGTATATTTACTATATTTAAATCCTGAATGAAAACATATACAATGCACTTATAAACATATTTTTAGGAGGAATCTTTATGGATAATAACACAAATAAAAAATTAGAACATATTAAAGAAACAGTTAGAGAGATAGGATCTAATTTATCAAAATCTATAGAAAATGAAAAGTTAAGATCTCTATTTTACAATTGCTTTATAAATACAATAGAAACTACAGTTGATATATCAGATAATGATACTTTCGTTATAACTGGAGACATTCCTGCTATGTGGCTTAGAGATTCTACTTCACAAGTAGAACATTACCTGCCATTTGTTAAAGAACATGAATGTTTAAAAGACATTTTTACAGGTCTTATAAAAAGACAAGTTAAATGTATACTTATAGATCCATATGCTAATGCTTTTAATAAAGAGCCTAATGGACAAAAGTGGGATAATGATATAACAAAGGATAGTCCTTGGGTTTGGGAAAGAAAATATGAAATAGATTCTCTTTGTTATCCTGTACGTTTAATGTACAAGTACTTCAAAGAATCAGGAGATTCATCATTCTTTAATGATGACATTAAAAATGTATTTAATATAATAATTGATTTATTTAAGTGCGAGCAAAATCACTTTAAAGATTCAGATTACTCATTCCAAAGATTAAATTGTTCTAAGACAGATACTCTTTGCAATAATGGTCTTGGAAATCCTGTTTCTTATACTGGTATGACTTGGTCAGGATTTAGACCTAGTGATGATGCATGTGAATATGGATACTTAGTTCCATCTAATATGTTTGCAACTGTTATTTTAGGATATATAGAAGAAATAGCATCAGATATTTATAATGATTTAGAACTTAAAGAAAAAGCTAACTCATTAAGAATAGAAATAGAAGAAGGTATTAAAAAGTTTGGAATAGTTCATAACGAAGACTTTGGTGATATATATGCTTATGAAGTCGATGGACAAGGTAACTATAACTTTATGGATGATGCTAATGTTCCAAGTCTTTTATCAATTCCTTACTTAGAATATAGAGGAATCGATGATGAAATATATCAAAATACTAGAAAGTTTATTTTAACAAAAAATAATCCTTTCTATTATGAAGGTACTGTTGCTTCTGGAATTGGAAGTCCTCATACTCCACCAGAATATATATGGCATATAGCACTTTCAATGCAAGGATTAACTACTAATAATGAAGAAGAAATTATATCATTAATAAATACATTAATTTCAACTGATGGTGATACTGGATTCATGCATGAAGGTTTCTACTGTAATGATTCTAAGCAGTTTACAAGAGATTGGTTTGCTTGGTCAAATTCATTATTCGCTCACTTCATATATGAAGCTGTAATACTTAATAAAATAAACATTTAAAAAGTCTCCTCTTTTATTATATAAAAAAGAAGAAGGTATTTTTATAATACCTTCTTTTTCTATATTTATTAAACTCTACTTACGTAGTCTCCAGAAATCCATCCTGTATGTCCAGCATAATTAACTCTATACCATCCATTTGCTTCCTTAACTATTTTAACTACAGCGTTATGAGGAATAACCATTATAGTTCTAGAATGTGTATTTTTATCACTTCTCATTCTTAGTCCTGAATTTGCATTTATTCTTCCTTCATTCTTTGAAGTGTTTACACTTTTATTTGATCCATTTGTTACTGATACATAATCTTTTGATACATATCCAGTTCTTCCTTTGTAATCAATTCTATAGAAGTTTCCTTTTTCTCCTGTAATAGTTACTTTAGCATTTCTTCCTAATGATCCTATTACACTATTTCTAACTGATGCATCACTTCTTACATTTAATGAATCATTAACTCTAACTATACCAGTCTTTTTAGTATTATTACTTACTTGCGCAGTCTTTTGAGTGTTAGTTTTATTGCTGTTATTATTTACTTTATTAGTATTATTTGAAACATTCTTTACTGATACGTAGTCTTTTGATACATATCCAGTTCTTCCTTTATAGTCTATTCTATAGAAGTTTCCTTGTTCTCCTGTGATAGTTACATTAGCATTTCTTCCTAATGACCCTATTACACTTGTTCTAGTTGAAGCACCACTTCTTACATTTAAGTATGTGTTAACATTTATAACACCTATTTTTTTACTGTTATTATTTACAGGTTTATTAGTATTATTAGTTTTGTTATTAGTTTTTGGTTTTTCAGGAGTAACATTTTGATATATAGTTTTTGTATCATAACTTACCTTTACGTAATCTTTTGATACATATCCAGTTCTTCCATTGTAATTTATTTTAAAGAAGTTTCCTTGTTCTCCTGTAATAGTTACCTTTGCATTTCTTCCTAATGATCCTATTACACTTGTTCTAGTTGAAGCTCCACTTCTTACGTTTAAGTATGTGTGAACATTAATAGTTCCTACCTTTGTTTTTATAACTACTGGTTTTACCTCCGGTTTAACTTCAGGCTTTGTTTCTGGCTTTACAGCTGGTTTTGTTTCCTTATTGTCAACCGGTTTTGTTTCTGGTTTAACTTTATCTTTTTCTTTATTTTGATTATCGTCTTTTTTAACGTCTTGTTTTTCTGTTTTATCTTTATCTTCTTTTTGAACTGGTTTTGTTTCATCTTTAACTACAGCTACATTTTTAATATATCCACTATAAACATATCCACTTTCGTCCATGTAGTTAATTCTATAGAAATCTCCATCTACACCTGTTATATCTACTTTAGTATTATTACTTAGTGTTCCTATAACTTCTGAGTTTGTTGATGCGGCACTTCTTACGTTTAATGCTGTATTTACTTTAACTACACCAGTTTTTATTACTTTATTTTTTTCTTTAACTACTTCCTTTGGAACATCCTGTCCTAGGTATTCATAAAAATGTGTTGTTGGAGTTATACCTTGTCCATCATATAATCCTCTTTCATGATAAGTTGATCCAAATCTTGCTTTTTGGTTATCAACTACATAAGCCACTGTCTTTTCTTCGTTTGCCCATCCCATGAAGATATATACGTGAGCTTCTCCAGCAAAACAAATATCTCCTGCTTCTAATTTACTTAAATCTTTTACTTTACCCCAATTTCTCTTAACTAGTTCTTTTTCTAGATTAGTTGTATATGCTATATTTTTAGGAATATCAACTGATACCCTTCTTAACGCTTCTGAAGTGAAAAATACACAATTGTTGCTTGTATCTCCATTATGTAATTCTATTGCTTTTAAATGAACTGATTCTTGATGTTCAGGATCCATCATATAGTTATAAAGATTTTCTTGAAGTTTAGAATGGAATTTTGTTTCCTTAACTTCCTTTACAGTTTCCTTTTTAGGTTCATCTTTAGCTTTAGATGTATCTTCTTGTTCAACTTTTTTAGTTCCAGTAGTATCTTGTACATCTTTTTTTACTGGTTCTTTTGCTTTTGTAGATGAATCTTTTTCTTCTGTAACTACTTCTTTTTTTGTATCTTTATCCTGACTTTTACTATTTATCTCTTGTGTATAATTAGTATCCTTAGAATTATTTCTTGTATCAGCAAAAGTTGATGTTGTTGGTGATAATAATATTGAACCACATATAACACCACTTGCAATTAATACTGCAGCTATCTTCTTACTCTTCATTTGCGTTCCCCCTAAATTTTATCTCTTATGTTAATCTCTATTTAATATTTTAATGTATTTTCCCCTTCAGTAATATTAACATTTAAAGAACATATTGGATATTTTATTTAAATTTTATTCATATTTTATAAATTATGTTAAATATATTCGTTGTAAATAAAAAAAGGCTATTTAAAATAGCCTTTTTAATACCTATTCTATTTTTTCTATCTCTTCTACTTCTTCTATAATTATAGTATTTTTCTTTTTCTCATATCTATTATAAAGAATTAATGCAATTCCCCCGAATACTATTGGTCCTGCTATTTGGAAGATTGTTGCTACATAATCTCCTGAGTCTATTATAGGTTGTATTATTGTAAATATGTTTGCAAAAGTAACTGTTATAACTATAATTATTGTCCATATTAATGTTGATTTATTGCTTTTATATATTACAAATGGCTTCTCTATATTTTTATTCTTCTTAAATGGAATAAAAGCTAATGCTATAAATATATAAGGTATTGTCATTGCAACATTCCCCATTAGTATTAAATAATTTAAAAACTTAGAAACTGATTCTCCACCAAATGATGTTATTAAAACTATTGCTATTACTAATAAACATTGTATTATCATTGCATTTTTAGGCATATTATTTTTGTCTAACTTAATCCATACTTTAGGCCAGATTTCCTTTGGAGTTCCTTCTATAAGTTGTTTTAATGGAGAATATACTATTGTAACAAAAGCTCCCATTAAAGCTAAGAACATTGAAAGTCCAATAAATCTTGCAAATATACTATATAGTATATGACATATTGATGGATCTAGATGAAGAGCTTGTCCTAACGAATATCCAAGGTTACCCATAACTACATATGCTACATTTGCCATATTTACTGTTTTATCATTTAATGTAACATTCCAGTTTGTAAAGAATCCTACACATAAAATTTCAACAGAATATGCAGTTGCTATAACTATAGCTGAAATTTTGATTCCTTTTGGGAATGTTTTTTCTGCATTTTTTGTTTGGTCAACTAATCCCCCTATAACTTCTATTCCACCATAAGCAAATATTGCAAATACTAGAAATCCTAATATTCCAAGTGGAGATTGATATCCTGGGTTTGGTGATTTAGTAAATGCTTCAGCACTAACTGGGGTAGCTAATTTAAAATGATTTAAAGCAAGTATCACAATTGAAAGTATAAAGAGAATTACATTTGCAAATGCTGAAAAAGCACCACCTATTGATGTGAATTTAGTAATTTTATTTAATCCCTTTGATGCTGTAAATGTAATTACTAAAAGTAATATAACTGCAAGTAAAGCCATAGTGTGTGGTGCACTCATTCCGAAAATTGATAATGTTGATGTTTTATCTGCTCCAAACACAAGATTAGATAATGGAACCCAAATTGATGAAGATACTGATACCATCCAAATAATATTTGAAGCGTACCACATAAACGTAACTATAAATGCGTATTTAGGTCCTACTGATTTATCCATCCAAGAATAAATCCCACCTTTTTCTTTTCTAAAAGCTGCTCCATATTCAGCCATCATAAATGCATATGGTATAAAAAATGTTACAGCAGATAATATGTACCATGGAATTGCTGAATAACCCATAAGATAATATGCTCTTGCTATATTTGTAAAACCAAATACTGATGTGAATATCATTAAAATTAAAGAAATTAAAGTAAGTTTTTGATTATTATTTTCGCTCATAACATTTCCTCCTTATAATTCATTTAATACCTTTTGTATATTTATTCATATATTTATATTAAAAACGTGAAATAAATACTTTTTTATTTATATTTAATCACACTTTATTCATTTTGATGCATATATATAAGAAAGTTTATTATTAATACACATTACTTTCAAAATGTACATTATTTATTAACAATAAAAAAAATAGAAGTTATTTAAATTAAAATAACTCCTATTTTTATAATTTATTTTATAATTTCAACTCTATTTTTCTCTTCATCTAAACCTTTATTAATGTACTCTATACTTAAAGCTCCATCTTTAAAGATTACATTACATAAGTTATATTTGCCGTTCTTATATTCCATAGTTTCACCATCATCATAATAGTGAACTGTACGTCCTTCCTCACCATAAACTTTATAAGTTACTGTATCTGGTCTTTGTGATACGTTCATGTATTCCTCTTTATAAGTTGGAATTATACTACCTTCCTTTATAAATACTAATATTTCATCTAAATCACATGAAAGCTTATATCTTTTATTTCCTTTAAATCTCTCATTAGTCTTATAGTTGTACCAAATTCCCTTTGGAAGATAAACTACTTTACTTCTTTCACCTTTATATAAAACTGGCGCTATAAGCATACTATCTCCTAACATAAATTGATCTTTCATATTTTCAACGTTTATATCATCTTGATATTCCATAACCATTGGTCTAAATATAGGTAACCCTAACTTATATGATTGATAGAAAGAATCATATATATATGGTAGAAGCTCGTATCTTAATTTTATTGCTTCCTTTGAAATATCTAAGGCCTTCTTTCCAAACGCCCATGGTTCTTGTCTTCTAGTGTACATATTAGAATGATTTCTGAATATAGGTAAGAATGTTCCAAGTTCCATCCATCTTATAAATAATTCTTCTTCCACATCAAGACCAAATCCTCCTACATCATTTCCTACAAATGAGAATCCACTTATACCTAAATTACAATTCATAGGAATTGACATTCTCATTTGACTCCAAAGACTCATATTATCTCCAGTCCATATTGATGAATATCTTTGTCCTCCAGCGTAAGTTGCTCTTGTCATAGAGAACTCTCTCTTATTACTATTAAGCTCTTTTTGTGCTTCATGTGAACATCTACTCATTTCTAAACCATATCTATTATGGAATTCTTTATGCTCTATCATCCCATAATCACTATTATGAATGCATGATTCAAGCATTGTTTTATGATCATTATTAAATACACATGGCTCATTCATATCATTCCATATTCCATCAATATTATAGTTACTTATAAATTCTTTAAGCTCACTCTTCCACCAAGTTCTACACTCTTTATTTGAGAAATCTGGGAAGGCACTGTCCCCTGGCCAAACAGCTCCTACAAATACTTCACCATCTAGCTTCTTAGTAAAATGGCCTCCCTCTTTTCCTCTTTTATATACTCCATATTCATCATCAACTTTAACACCTGGATCTAATATTGTTATAGTTCTAATTCCTTTAGCTTTAAGGTCTTTTATTAATCCTTTTGCATTATCAAAATGAGGAGTTTTAAAAGTCATAACTCTAAAACCATCCATATAATCTATATCTAAATACATTACATCTAGTGGAATTTTATTTTCCTCAAATGTCTTTACTATTTCTCTAACTTCTTCTTGAGTGAAATAGCTAAATCTATTTTGTTGGTATCCAAGACTCCAAAGTGGTGGCATCTCCATTCTACCTGTAAGATTTGAGTATTCCTTATTAACTTCTTTTATATCATCACCTAATATAAAGTAATATTGAATTTGTCCACCTACTGCTCCAAAAAAAACTCTATCATTAAATTGTTTTCCCATATCAAAAAAGCTTCTAAAACTATTATCAAAGAATATTCCATAAGTATACTTATCTTTTAATCCAACATAAAACGGAATAGTTTTATAATACATTACTGAATTATCATCAGTTTCAGGATCATCTGTATTATAGTTTTCTGTATAATATCCTTTTTTATTTAAGTCTCCACCTTTTTCTCCAAGTCCATAATAAGCACGGCAATCATTTATCTTTGATATATATATTGTTCCCTCTTCATCTTTAAATGATGGCTCAAAATCCTCACATATAGGATTTTCTTTTATATCATAAAAATTAACTTCTGATGTTCTTTTATTTATTGATGTAATTATCTTTTTACCTATAACTAATATACTATCTTTTCTTTCCTCAATATTAAAATAGGTATCTTTCATCTTCATAATAACTGCATTTGTATCAATTTCCTCTTCATGTTTCTCTCCAAGGAAAACCTTTACTATATTGTCATTAAAATATTTTATTTTTAATTTCATAGAAGTAAAATCTACATTTAGACTTCCATCATTAACTCTATAACCTCTATAATTTCTAACTGCACCTGAAAAATTTTTAAATTTCTTATTTAATGTTTCTCTGTAATTTAACTGTTTCATACCCTTACACCTCTTACACTATTTTATGTTTTTATAAATTAATAGGGTTGTACACTATTAATTCTATAGAGTACAACCCAATTTTATCACCTAATATTTAGCTTTTCATCATATTGTAATAAGGCTCATTATTTACATATAATTTCTCCAATATATATATAATAATTTCATATTAATCTTATCCTTTAATTTTAAAATATCTAATTATTGCAAATATTACTCCAACTGTACTTATTATTCCTGCAATTAAAAATACGAAATCCATACCGTATATAAATACATCTTCTCTTCCAGGAACATAATTTGATACTTTATAACCTAACTTATAACTCATTCTATCGTATAAAAGAGTAGTTGCTAAAGTAAATCCATACACCATAGCTAGATTTCTAAATAATGAATTTACACTACCTGCAATACCTAAGTTTTTCTTCTCTACTCTAGCCATTACAAGTGAGTTATTTGGTGATTTAAATATTCCATTTCCAAGTCCCATAAGACCATTAAATATACCTAAATATATAAGTGATGTTCCTTCATGAACTGTTGCCATTAGGAAAAGTCCTATAGTCAAAAATATACTTCCACAAAGTGATATTATCTTTCCATCAAATTTATCTGAAAGTGAACCACTAAATGGTGCTGACACTGAAAGTGCTAAAGGATATATCATAAGAAACATACCTGCATCAAATGCAGATAAATTTAGTGCTTGTTCTAAATAAAATGGAAGTATTATAGTAACACAGCTAGTAGCTAAAAATGAAAGTGCTGAACATATTATACTTAAAGAAAACAACTTGTTTTTAAATAAACTTAAATCTAATACTGGAGATTCTATTGTCTTTTGTAAATATAAAAATACGCCTAATGCTACTATTGATATTAAAAAGCCAAGTATAATAAATTTATTTGTATAACCTATATACTCACCTTTTGTTATAGATAATGTACTTGCAACTATAAATACAGTGAATACTAAAGTACCTCTTATATCTATCTTTTCATTCCTGTTTGTTTTTAATTTAGGAAGTATTTTGCTTGAAGCAATAAAGGCTATTATTCCTATAGGAATGTTTATCCAGAAAATAAGATCCCATCTTATTGACACCAATATTCCTCCAATAGCTGGTCCAACCATTACACCTAATGCAACTGCACTAGCTGATATACCCATAGCTTTTCCTCTTCCTTTATCACTAAATGTAGATGTTATTATTCCCATATTATTTGCCATAGTACAAGCTGCACCACAACCTTGAATTATTCTAGATATTATAAGTAGTGGTAAGCTCTTAGATAATCCACTACATAAAGACCCGATTGTAAATATCAAAACACCCATTTTAAAAACATTACATTTACCTTTTATGTCTCCAATTCTTCCACACAATAAAACTATTGCAGAAATAACTATAAGATAACTTGTAACAATCCACTGAACTCCAATCATTGACTCATGAAGATCAGATGCTATTTTAGGCAGTGCAACATTTACTATACTACCATCTAAACAAGACATAAAAGTCATTACAACAACACATATTAAAATTTTCCACTTTTTAGATTCATCAAAATTCTCTTCTTTTATTTCACCCATAATAAATTCTCCTATAAATTAAATTCTCATTATTTTGATTATAGGAGAAATTTATTAATATTCTTAAGCAATAAAGTGTATTTTATTTTAATTTATACCTTTATTCTTTATGAATTTTTATTGTTAATATTTTTATCTACCTCTTCTAAATAATCCTTTTTAGACACTATATTCTCTTCAAACTCTTTAATCGCATTTTTAGTAAATGTCCCTACTGATCTAATATTTCTATGTGCATCTAAATTTTCTTTTCCCATTAAAATCACCTCAGAATTAAGTTGCCCAACACCTTTTGCATATATTCTAAATCAATAAAAATTAAAGGTATTAACTATAAAGTTAATACCTTTAATTGATTCTCATTATTTAATATGACATTCACTCTTATCTAACTCACTAAGAGATAAGAATATACTAACATTACCAGCCAATGCTTTCTCCATAAAATCTAATCTTGCCCTATCGACAGGTCTATGACAATAAAATTCTTGCATTGGAGAGTATCCAATAGCAGGCTTTTTATCTCTTCCTGCTATAACAGATAAATCTGTACCAAAGTCCCAATATCCATATTTAACTTCTTGTCCTACATTTTCTAAAGCTTTTGCACAAGCCTTTACAAAATCACTATCCCTATCAATTTTCCAAGCTTCTTTAATGTTTGGAACTTCTACTGTTTTACCTGTATATGTTGTCCTTGGAACTGATGCTACTTGGACTTTAGCCCTAAAATCTTTATCCTCTTTAGAAATTTCATCAATTATCCCTTGTATTTGATTTACACAATCTTCGTAAGTTTCTCCAGGTACAAATCTTCTATCGTAAGTTATATAACATCTATCTGGAACTATACACATAGACCCTGGTGTACAATTAATAATTGTCAATGCTATGCTTGATTTTCCTAAATGCTCGTCTTCCTTAGACTCCTTACTAATAACTTCTTCAATTTTATCTATAAGCTTTGTAGATTTATTAACTGCATTTATACCAAGCCATGGTGCACTTCCATGTGATGTTACACCACTTACTGTAACTAATAATTCTACACGTCCTCTATGTCCTAAATATAACTTCAAACTAGTTGCTTCACTTGAAACAACACCATCATATTCTATTCCTCTTTCTTTAAATGTATTATCTAAAAGCATTTTCATACCTAATTGTTCTGCTGGTTCTTCAAGAACAACTCCAGTAAACATATATCTTCCTTTAAACTTATATCCCATTTCTCTAAGCTTTAATAAAATCTTTCCTGAATAAACTTGGCACGCTCCTCCAACTTTAACATCTGCAGCTGCTCTGCCATGTATAACTTCTGTTTCTTCTAGTTTAATTTGGTCTTGATCGAATATCTCGCAAATATCTATTTCTCCTCCATAAGGGTCATATCCACCCCATTCACTTAAATCTCCAGTATCAACATGGTCTAGATGAGAATTATACATTATTGTCCTTCCACCCTCATCTCCATTTATTATTCCAACAACATTACCAAAATCATCTCTAAATACTTCGTCATATCCTAAATCTTGCATTTCTTTAATGTAAAGATCAGCAACTCCTTTTTCATCTCCTGAAAGTGCTGGTACTTTTAAAAGTCTCTTAGCAAAATCTACTGTATCTTTGTGTAATTCCTTTGAAATCTTATTTATATCCTCATATATTCCCATAAAACTACCTCCTTAGATTATTATAAAATCATAGGAGAATTTCTCTTAATAAACTCTCCTCTACCTATTTCTCCAACAAACTTTCCGTTCTTTGCAATAATTTCTCCTCTACTTAAAGTTACTTCAGGGAATCCTTTTAATTTAAATCCTTCATAAGGTGTATAATCAACATTTTCATGAAGTATATCTACAGTAACTTCAATTTCTTTATCTGGATCAAATATAACTAAATCAGCATCACTACCAACAGCTATAGTACCTTTTTTAGGATACATACCATAAATCTTTGCTGCATTTGTTGATGTAACTTCTACAAACTTATTTATATTTATCTCGTTTTTAAGAACACCATAAGTATATAAAAGTGCCATTCTAAGCTCTATTCCAGGTGCTCCATTTGGAATTTTATCAAAAGAATCTTTTCCAAGCTCCTTTTGTTTCATGAAAAATGGGCAATGATCTGTTGCTACAACTTGAAGCGTATTATTTCTTATAGCCTTCCATAAATATTTAAAATTATCTTTACTTCTAAGAGGTGGTGACATTACACATTTTGCTCCTTCGAATCCCTCTTTATAGTACTCATCTTCTGATAATAATAAATATTGAGTACAAGTCTCACCCATTATAGGATATTCCTCTTCTCTAGCTCTAGCTATTTCAAAAACAGCTTCCTTACAAGTATTATGAACAATATATAATGGGGCTTCTGCCATCTTTGCTATATTTATAGCTCTCCCTACAGCTTCTCCCTCAACCAAACTTCCTCTTGATATTGCATGATACTTTGGTGCTGTCTTTCCTTCTTTTATAAGTCTTTCAACATTGCATTCTATTATATGAAAATTTTCAGCATGAACGCATGTAAGTCCACCATTTTCACTTACCTTTTTTAATGTCTTAAAAAGTGTTCCATCATCTACTCTCATACCTTTGTATGTCATAAATACCTTAAAGCTTGGATATCCTTCCTTAATCATAAATGGAATCTCATTTAGAATTTCATCGTCTATATGAGTTATATTCATATGAATTCCATAATCAATAACAGCCTTTCCATCTGATTTTTCTCTCCAAATTTCTGCTGTTTCTTTCAAATCTTTGTCTTTAGGTTGAACTGCAAAATCTACTATTGTTGTAGTTCCTCCACAAGCTGCTGCTATTGTTCCAGTTTCAAAGTTATCACTTGAAAATGTTCCTCCAAAAGGCATATCTAAATGAGTATGTGGATCTATTCCTCCTGGGAATATATATTTACCTTTGGCATCAATTATTTTCTCACTCTCCTCTTCTAATGCCATACCAATTTTATTTATTTTTCCATCCTTTATTCCTATGTCACCCTTAAAAATGTCAGTTGCAGTTACGATAGTACCATTTCTAATAATAGTATCAAATTTCATATTCTCTCCTCCCTATTTATTTTGGTGAATCATAGTATGTTTTATTTGTATTATATCACTTATATGTAAACATTTTCTTATTATGAATTAGCACTTTATCATATAATTAATGACTATAAGTCATTTTATTCAATATATATTATATTTATATAGTTAAATCTTATTTTGTATTACATTTATGTATTAGTTTCATATTTTAAAGTTTAATTTTCATATAAAATAAATAAGAGTTAATTAATAAAATCAAAAATGATTTATTAATTAACTCTTTATATTAAATCTTATATATTTTATTTCATTAACTTACATACATCGTTTGTAAATTCTACTGGGTCTTCTATTGGTAATCCTTCAATTAAACGAGCTTGATTATATAATATATTAGTATATAACTTAGCTGTATCCTTATCTTTTTCATATGAAGCTTTTAATGCTTTAAATACATCACTATGAACATTTACTTCTAAAACTTTTTGAGCCTTAATGTTTTGATCATTATTTGGCATAGAGTTTAATATCTTTTCCATTTCAATTGAAAGATCACCATCATTAGATAAACATACAGGATAATTTTTTAATCTCTTTGACTCTCTAACATCACTAACTTTACCTTCTAAAGTTTCTTTCATAAAGCTAATTACTTCTTTGCTTTCTTCATCTTGTACTTCATCTTTTTCATCTTTATCTTCTAAACCTAAATCTCCACCTGATACTGATCTAAATTCTTTTCCTTCAAATGTAGTAAGCATTTTAATTGCAAACTCATCTACATCATCTGTAAAGTATAATATTTCATAATCTTTATCTAGTATCATTTCAGTTTGTGGCATCTTCTCGATTCTTTCATTTGAATCCCCAACTGCATAATAAATGAACTTTTGATCTTCCTTCATTCTACCAACATACTCTTCTAAAGTAGTAAGTTTCTTTTCTTTTGATGAATAGAACATTAATAAATCTTGTAATACATCTTTATTTGCTCCAAAGTCACTATAAACTCCGTATTTTAATTGTTTTCCAAATGCTTCAAAGAATTTTTCATACATATCCCTATTATCTTTTAGCATTTTCTTAAGTTCATTTTTAATTTTATTTTTTATATTTTTAGCAATGAATCTTAATTGTCTATCATTTTGAAGTATTTCTCTTGATATGTTAAGTGATAAATCTGGAGAGTCCACTACCCCTTTTACAAAGCCAAAGTAGTCTGGTAAAAGTTCTTGGCATTTCTCCATTATTAATACTCCATTTGAATATAATTCTAAACCTTTTTCATAATCTGATGTATAGAAATCATATGGTATTCTTTCTGGGATATATAATATAGCATTGTAGCTTATCATACCATCAACACTTATATGAATGTGCTTTAATGGTTTATCAAATCCAAAATGCTTTTCTAAATAGAAGTTATTATAGTCATCATCAGTAAGTTCCTTTTTATTTTTTCTCCATATAGGAACCATACTGTTTACTGTTTTTTCTTCTATTACATCTTCATATTCATTTTCAGTTCCTTCTTTAAGTTTCTTTTCCATTATATCCATCTTTATTGGATATCTTATAAAGTCTGAGTATTTCTTTATTAATGATTGTAATTTATATTCATTTAAATATTGATCATAATCTTCATCTTCAGCATTTTCTTTTAAGTGTAATGTAACTATTGTTCCATGATCTTCTTTAATAGATTCCTCAATTGTATATCCGTCAATTCCATCTGATTCCCACTTATATGCTTTATCGCTTCCAAATTCTTTACTTACAACTGTAACTTTGTCTGCAACTAAAAATGCTGAATAGAATCCAACACCAAATTGACCAATTATGCTGTGATCATCTTCTATTTCTGTATCATTTTTAAACTTAAATGATCCACTCTTTGCTATAACTCCAAGATTGTCATCAAGTTCTTCCTTTGACATACCAATACCTGTATCAACTATTGATAATTCTCTATTTTCCTTATCTACATTTATCTTGATGTAATAATCCTCTCTATTAAATGTAATAGAATCATCTACTAGAGCCTTATAATATATTTTATCTATAGCATCACTTGCATTAGATATAAGTTCTCTTAAAAATATATCCTTGTTAGTATAGATAGAGTTAATTACAAGATCTAGAAGTCTTTTTGATTCAGCTTTAAATTGTTTCTTTTCCATTTCTCTAATATCTCCCTTCATACAAATTATAATTAAATTTGTTTATTAGCACTCTACCACTTAGAGTGCTAATCCCTTATTTTTTATATACCATATTACCAATTTTATGTCAAATATACTTTTAAGCCAAATTCTTTTCAATTGTAAACTCTTACATACTTTTGTATAATTAATGTTGTAAATTTAATAATTATTTAACTAAAGGAGAAAAATCTTGAATATTTTAGTAGTTGATGACGAAATTAGTATTTTACAACTTATAAAAATGAACCTTAAGCTTCAAAATTATAATGTTGTTACAGCTACATGCGGAAATGAAGCATTAGAACTTACAATAAAAGAAAAACCAGACATAATAATACTTGATGCAATGCTTCCCGACATTAGTGGCTTTGAACTTATTCATAAAATTAAATTAATAGACGATATACCAATTATTATGTTAACAGCAAAAGATGATATTAACGATAAACTACTCGGACTACAATTAGGTGCAGAAGATTACATAACTAAACCATTTAATAGTACAGAACTACTTTTAAGAATAAAAGTAATATCCAAAAGAATAAATAAGTTCTCAAAGAAAACTGATAAAACTCTATCACTTGGTAGAATTACTATTATAGCCGACGAAAGAAAAGTTTTAGTTGATAATGAGTATGTTGATTTAACATTTAAGGAATTTGAAGTTTTAAATTGTTTATGTGAGAACAAAGGTATAGTTTTTAGTCGTGAAGACCTTTTAAATAAAGTTTGGGGGTATGACTTTGAAGGTACAACTAGAGCTGTTGATATTTTAATTCAAAGACTTAGAAAGAAATTAGGTCCTTGCCAAACTTACATAAAAACTTTATATAAAGCAGGATATAAATTTGATTTATAAAATGCGTCTTACTGTTAAACAGAAAATTATATTAACTAATATAGCTATTTTAGTACCTATTATTACATTCATATACATAATAACATTTAATACTCTTTCTAAAAATTTATTAGATAACTCTCTTCAATATTTACTTAAAGAAAGCACTACTATGAGAGGCTATACTGAAAGTTTATTAGAGTCAAATAATAATCCAAATAAAGAGGAAGCTTTTAAATCAATTTCCCCTTTTATTGCAACTAATTTAAGTAATAGGTTTAATATTAGAGTTCAAACTATAAGTAATTCTGGACAAGTTTATTATGATTCAGATAAAAATAAAATTAGCTTATATAACAAAGATATTGATAAAGCATTGGAAGGATCTGAATCTTATATTATTAAAAAAGTTAACGGTGTGCCTTGCATATTTTTATCTACACCTATATTTTATAAAAACACTAAATGTGGTGTTCTAAGGCTAGTTCTATTAAACACATCATCTGTAACTATATTAAATAATACTCTTATGATTATGGTAATTGTAAGTATTGTTGCTATCGGTATTGGAATAATGTTAATTCATATTTTTTCAAAAGAGCTTGTAAATCCATTACTAACATTAAAAGAAAAATCTAAAAGAATATCTAATGGAAACTTTGGAGAAAAGGTTTTAATTAATAGTGGTGATGAATTTGAAGATTTGGCTAATACATTTAATGTTATGAGTGAAAATATTGAGAATTATATAGATGAACTTCAAATGGCTAAAACACGTCAAAAAGGTTTTTTCGATAATATATCTCATGAATTTAAAACTCCACTAACTGCGATTATTGGATTCTCTGAAATAATACCTAAATTGGATGACAAGGAACAAATAATCGAGTGCTCTTCACTTATAGAAAAAGAAGGTAGAAGACTTTTAGATTTAGTTCAAGAGATTTTAGTGTTGTCAAAGCTTAATAAAGAAAACTTTTCAATTGAGGCTACCTATATAAATATAAAATCTTTAATTGATGAATGTTTAAATATATTAAATATTAGACTTCATAATTATCACATAAACATAATTAAGGATTATGACAATCTATTTATATATGGAGATTACGATAAAACTAAACAAGTATTTATTAATATAATTGATAATGCCATTAAATATAGTGGATGTGAAAATATAGAAATTAAAGCAAAATCATTAGATGATAAAATTCAAATATATATTTCTGATGATGGGGTTGGATTTGATTTATTAAATGCAAAAAGTACAAAAGGCAATGGTTTAGGCCTTAATATTTGTAGAGAAATTATCTCCACTCAAAAAGGCAGCTTTAATATAGAAAGTACTTTAAATATAGGTACAACAGTAACTATAACTTTCTTTAAAGAAAATATATAGTCGTTATTAATTTCTATAGAAAGGATATTCTATGAAAAATAATTTTAAAAATATAATTACACTCTACATAATCTTTGTAATAATAATTTTAGTTTTTTACTTTTACTCTACAAAAATTGTATATAATAACTTAAAAGTTATTGATAACTTTGATTCAAGCAGTAGTTCACTTGTTACTAAAATTCCAAATAAAATACTTATACATAATGAATACTTAGGTGATATAACTATTAACGATAATTTGTTAATGAATGATATCTTAAAGTATTTTTCCAATATAACTTCTTATAATTCACCTACACAGAACGAAATCAAAAATAATAATGTAGTGAATTTATCAGGTAAAATTTTTTATTCAAATGGTAGTACTCAAGATTTTAAAATAAATAACTCATTAACTTTAAATAACAAAACTTATTCAAGTAATTCATATTCAATAAATACATTAAGAAATACATTATTCAGCTGTCTCTATACATATGACAATATAATAAAGATACTTGGAAATTCCAAAACAAAAATTGTATATAAAGATAATAATACTTCTTATACATTAGATTTAAATAAGCGAAATAAATTAATCTCTTCTTTAAAGAAGTTTAAGACTATGGAAGATAATAAAGACTTTTTAGATACTAATTTAAACGAAAAACCAGAAGGTGTATTTAATATTTATATAAACGGTAATAATAGCCTAGTTTCTAATAATACAATTTATCTTATAGTTTATAAAAAATATTTAATTGTTCAGTACTTAGGTGATGAAAATGGTAAAAATATTTACATAAAAGGTGATCTTAATGAAACATATTTTAAATAAAAAACTTTTATTACTTCTTCCATTAGTTATTTTATTAGCTTTATTATTTTATATTTATCCTTCTAAGACAAAGGTTAAATACCCAAACCTTAAAGGTAAACATTTAACTGCCTATGTAGCTTTAAGAGAACAAGAAGCTAAAGCTCTTCTTGAAAAATTTAAGAAAGAGACAGGCTGTACTTATGAATATATAAAACTCCCTACTGAAGAAGCAGTTAAAAGAATATTAGCTGAAAGTGAAAATCCTAGTGGTGATATATTTATAGGCGGTACTTGCGATGCTTATGAATTACTAAAAGCAAATGGAGCCTTAGCTAAATATGAGTCTCCTAATGCAAAAAAAATTCCTTCTGAATATAAAGACTCTTCTAATTATTGGACTGGATTTAAAATTGATACATTAGCTATAGGTATAAATAAAGAAGTTTGGAATAAAGAATTTAAATCTAAAGGGATAAAGCTCCCAACTGATTTTGATGATTTACTAAAAAAAGAATTCAAAAATAAGATAATAATACCAAGCCCCGAAACATCTGGTACAGGATATACTTTTTTAGCTTCACTTTATCAAAAGCTTGGTGAGAAAAGTTATAAAGACTTTTTAGATAAATTTAGTAACAATGTTTCTTCCTATACCGTTAGTGGATTTAATTCAATACAGAGAGTTTCTTCAGGAGAATACCCAATTACTATAAACTTTCTAGGTGATCAACTTCTTGAAAGCAAAATTAATCCTAATATAATTAGTATAACTCCTAAAAATACTGGTTGGAATGTTGACTCTGTAGCCGAAATTAAAAACTCTTCAAACAAAGAAGTTGCAGAAGCTTTTATAGATTTTATACTGTCTGATGATATAGCTAATAGTTTATCTACCTATTCTAACTCTATATCTACTAAAAGAAGTAACGATATTACAAATAATATATACCAAGATTATAGTTTTAAGGACGCTGCTACCGAAAGAAATACAATTATGAAAATGTTTAATGATAGCAATTCAAAGTAAATACACAATATTTTTTAAAATCTCTTAAATGTTACATTTATGAAACATTTAAGAGATTTTATTGTATCTTCCTTATTTTATTATATTAATGTAATCGAAAGAAAACGTAATCATAATACATATTTAAGGAGGACTTATAATGTTTAATTTTTTTAAACCGGCACCTGCAGTAGCTAGATTGCCACAAGAAAAAATACCTTCAGCTTATAGAAATTATCGTATTCGTATGTTTCTTATGATGTATATCGGTTATGCTGGATATTATTTAGTTAGAAAAAATTTCACACTAGCATCACCATTTTTAATTAATAGTTATAATTTCAGTAAGACTGATATAGGTTTAATAAGTGCTGGACTTGCCATAGCTTATGGTTTAGGTAAGTTCGTTTTAGGAAGCTTAGCTGATAAATCAAATGTTAAGTATTTCCTTGGCTTTGGTCTTTTAGCATCTTCAATAATCAGTATCCTAATGGGCTTTACAAGCGTAGTTTGGGTATTCTTAATCCTTATGATAATAAATGGACTATTCCAAGCAATGGGAGCACCACCATGTTCTATAATAATCGGTAAATGGTTTTCTCAAAATGAGAGAGGACTTAAGATGGGAATATGGAACACTTCACATAATATAGGTGGAGGTCTTATAGCTCCTTTAGCTACTTTAGCTTTATTAATATTTGGTTCAAATAACTTCCAAAGTATTTTCTTTGTACCAGCTGCAGTTTGTATTTTAATTTCAATTTTTGTATTCTTCATTGGAGCTGATACTCCAGAATCAGTTGGATTACCTCCTATTGATGAATATAGAAATGACTATGCTGAAGTTAAAGTTGATACTGACGCTACAAGTTTAAGTACTAAAGAAATAGTTTTAAAATATGTTATTAAAAATAAGTATGTTTGGTACTTATGCTTAGCTAATATCTTTGTTTATTTAATAAGACAAGGTGTTGTTAACTGGATTCCAATATATCTTCAAGAAGCTAAGAGCTTCTCAGTTGCTGATTCAAACTGGGCAATGTTCCTATTTGAATATGCTGCAATACCTGCATCAATATTACTTGGTTGGCTTTCAGACGTATTATTTAAAGGAAAACGTGCTCCTTTAAGTATGATATGTATGATAGGTGTTATATTTGCAATAGTTGCTTATTGGACAACTTCTAACCACCTTATAACTATGATTTCTGTAGCAGTTATTGGATGTTTCATATATGGACCACAATTACTAATAGGTATGAATCTAATAGATATAGTTCCAAACTTTGCAGTTGGTGCAGCTGTTGGATTATCAGGACTTTGTGCATACTTAATTGGTGAAACTCTAGCAGATATCGTTGTTGGATTTATAGCTGATACATTCGGATGGAATGGAGCATTTATATTTATAATATTAGGTGCTATTATGGCTTTAATCCTTTTATCATTAACACTAAACATAAAAAAAGATAAAAAACAAAATTAATATAAATAAAATTTCCTACGTACAAAACAATTAAACTGACCTAATTATTTAATAAGCCATAATTAAACTTTTATAAGATTAATTATGGCTTTATTATTTTTAAATATCTGTTTTATACATATTCATATTTCCAAAATTACATACTTTATCGTAATGAGGATTATCTGATTTAAAATGTATTAATACTACTGCATCATCTAACTCTTCATTAATTTTAAAGAACTCTCTATCTCCATATCTTATAGCTTGAAGGGCAAGTGGCATTTCCGCCATAAATATTCTATTTCTTATCTTTTCACTTCCAAAGATGCCATCTCCATCAATTAATACTTTTCCATATAATATTTTATTTCCATCATCATTTTTCCACTCTAAAATTACTTCATCACGAAATTTACAAAACTTATCTCTTGCATAATTTAAACCAATAGTTACAAACAAATCTCCTGTAGTATCTGAATGAGTGAGAGTATATTTTCTGCCTATTATTGGTTCACACTTTGATACATTATCTCTAAATTCAGTAAATACCTTATCTTTATTGAACTCATATTGTCCCATATGTCTTTCTCCCACTTTTATTACTAATTGGACCATAACTATCTTTATCTAATATAAGAAGTGCTTTTGTTAATTCCTCAACATGCTCCTTTTCTTCTCGTGTAACATGTCTTACAACATCTATTATTTCCTTATCTTCTAAATGCTCTACTAAATCATCATAAAGTGCAATAGCTTCAAGTTCTCCCTTTATAGCCAATCTTATATTATCTAATAAATTACCTCTTAAATTCTTGCTTGTATGTTCTTTAATTTTTTGTTTAGAGCTAATACTTTCCTCACCTGCAACCTTTTCTTGTGCTTCTTTTTGTTCTCTATCTATTCTTCTTAATTGCTCTAAAAATAATCCATAATGTTCTTTTTCTTCTTCCATAATATGATGGAAGATATCTTTCACTTCTTTAATATCTGTCTGCTCTATAAAATGACTATAATCATTTATAGCTACAATTTCTGCTATAAGTCCTTCTCTCAAAAGAGTCTCTTCGGTTTTTAAATTACCTTGTGGCTGTCTTTCTGTAGTATAACTCATATATTCTTCCCCCAAAATTAATTGCTACAATTTAATCTATTATTCTATGCATGAAATTGCTACATTGATTTAAACTAATCATTTATTATAATAAATTAAGTATCACAAATCTTAATATGTTATATAAAAAGAGCTAAGACACTTTGCCTTAACTCTTTATAACTAATATTATTTTACAGTTCCTTCTTTTGATATAATAACCTCACTACTATATGATCTTTCTTTAAATACTTTTAATACAAATCCTAAAACCATACCAAATATAGCAGGCATAATCCACCCAAGTCCTTTATCATAGAAAGGTAACCAATTAACTAACTTTGTAAGGAGTGGAACATTTAACGCTGTATTACTTAGTGCATAAATAATACTTACTATTGCTGTAAATGCAATTGAAGCTCCGTATATCATCTGATTTTCTTTAAAGAACTTATCAAGCATTGCTAATATAATTAATACAATTGCAACTGGATATATTGCATCAAGTACTGGAACAGATACACTAAGTATTTTTGTAAGTCCCATATTAGCAAGAATCATACTTGATAATGATAAAACTCTAACCCAAGTTTTATAACTTATTTTTTCATTTAAAGTTACAAAATATTGACTACATGAAGTAATAAGTCCAACACATGTTGTAAGACAAGCCAATGTAAATATTACCGCTAAAAGTATTCCTCCACTATTACCAAAAAGATGTAACATAACATTTGATAAAGTTTGAGCACCATTTTCTGTTGCTCCAAACGCTCCACCACTAGAAGCTCCTAAATGAGCTAACATAGAATAAATAACTATTAATAATCCTCCTGCTATCATCCCAGCTTTCACTGAATTTTTAACAATTGCCTTTTCTCCTTTTACACCTTTAGATTTAATTACAAGAGATATAACAATACCAAAGTTTAATGCAGCAATTGTATCCATAGTCATATATCCATCTAAAAATCCACTTACAAATGGTGAATCTATATAATTTCCAGTTGCATTTCCGTAGCTTCCAACTGGATTAAATAAACTTGCAATAAATATTGTTGAGATTAGAATTAATAAAGCTGGAGTTAATACCTTCCCCATACGATCCACTAGTTTAGAAGGTGTTAAGCAAAGCCAATAAGCAACAGCAAAAAATAAGAAAGTATATATAAATAAAGCTACTTCATGTGATATAAATCCTTCTGGCAGAAATGGTCTTACAGCCATTTCAAATGGTAAACTTCCTGCTCTTGGTATACCAAGTCCTGGTCCTATTGAAAGATAAATAAGAACAGTAAATACTGTTGCAAATAAAGGATGTACTCTACTTGCTAATTTGTGTAACCCTGATGATTTTGCTACAGCAATAACTCCAAGCACTGGGAATCCAACTGCTGTAATAAAAAATCCTAATATAGTAATCCACGTAGCATTTCCTGCTGATTGTCCTAGGAAAGGTGGGAATATTAAGTTTCCTGCTCCAAAAAATAATGAGAAAAGCATTAAGCTTACAAGTACTAAATCTTTCTTTGATAAATTGTTCATTTTTTAAACGCCCCCAAATTCTTTTATAATATTAAATCACCTAATCTCTATGTCTCCATCAATAATATCCATAAAAAATGCCCCCTTTTACATATAAAAAATACCCCGTCCCTAAATATAAGGGACGAGGTTTAATCGCGTTACCACCCTGATTCTATAAATAATTATTTATAGCTCTCATTAATTACGTACTATATAATACGCTTTTCCTATAACGGTGAAAATCCGATAAAGCTTACTAGAATTTATTCGTTCTGCTTTACTTCTCAGAGATGATTTTCAGAAATACATTGAACGTTAGCTTTCAGCATTATACTAACTCTCTGTGGAACAATTATAAAACTTACTTCTTCTCTTCATAGAATTTAAATACAAAAATATTCCATTAATTTATATCTATATTATACCTAACTTTTATGCCTGTCAATTTATATTTAACTGATGTACAAATAATTGAATTTGTCTTTTCTCTAGATTTATTTAATCATGCTTTCTTCATCATATCCAATGAAAGTTGCTATTGTTACTGCTTTTACTATTTCAAAAAATTTTTTCATAAGTTACCCCTCCAAAACGTTAATCTTTTTATAAGTCAATTGTTTCTCTAAATTCTTAATACCTTATCTACAGTTATTATTATAATTTCTGTAGTTAAATTTCAGTATCGATTTATCTTTTATTAAAATTACAATTTTGAAAGACATTAATTTAAGACTTGTAACTTAAGAATTTATAAAATAAAAAAAGATGGAATACTATATCCCATCTTAAAATCTTAAGTTTATTTATCAAATAAACCTCCACCATTTCCAGTATTAATACCTTTTGATGAAGCTTTTCCTATACTCTTTTGAGCTTTCATATTATTCTTAGTGTTAGCACCTTTATTCTTCTTCTCTTCAATAAGTTTTTTCATCATTTCTATGTTCTTATTCATAATATCTCCCTTTCAAAAAACAATGCTATTCTTTTGCTATTACATATAATATACTATCTATCATTTCTTTTGAAAAGTTGTATTATCATTATTTATCTAATGATGTTTCATCATATCCTATAAAAGTTGCTACTGCTACTGCCTTTGCTATTTCAAAAATCTTTTTCATAATTACATTCCTCCAATAAATCAAATTTTTATATATTTAAACGTTAATTTTATTCTTATTATTTTTTGTAGTTTTTTAAGTTCTCCTTACTACATTTATAATTATATATTGGAGTCTAAATATTAAGTATTGATTTACCTTTTAATTAGATTACATTTTTGAAAGATATCTATATTAAATAAAAAGCTAAACAGAAAATAATTAAAATTACTCTGTTTAGCTTTGTTTAATTCTTTTATTTACCTTTTAAAGCCTTAATTAAAGAAATCTTTCTTCCATAATGAAGAGTTCCTCTTTTATATAGCTTACTACTAACTATACCAACTAAAATAATAAATCCAACATTAATTAAAGTTGTTATTACTATTTCAATTGCACCTACATTAGATAGAATAATTCTTTCAAAAATTAATAGCGGTGATGCAAATGGTATATAACTCATAACTTTTGCAAATGTAGTATCTATATTACCCATACAGTTCATAGCTATTAAAAATACAACAACAAAAATCATAGTTATTGCACCCATTGATGAATTTACATCTTGAGGACTAGATGCAAGTGATGCTACTGCTGCATATAACATTGAGAAAGTTAAATATCCAAGTAGGAAATAGAATATAAATGCGATTATTACTCCAAAGTTTAGATTTAATGCATTTATAGATTCTGTACTTATTCCCGAAGTCTTAAGCATTACAAATCCAGCACCTAAAATAATTACTATTTGAGTTAATCCAACAGCACAAACCCCTAAAACTTTACCAAAGAACAGTTCCATAGGCTTTGCCATAGTAATTAAAGTTTCCATTATTCTATTTGTTTTTTCTTCAATTACAGAGTTTGCAACCATAGAACCAAAAGTTAAAGTTATCATATATATACCAAATACAAGAGCATATACAAGTACCATTCTTTCTTTAGAAGAATTACCTTTTTGAATTATTTCAAGTTTTGCAGGTGACATAATACTTGTATATTCTTCTGTAGTTAATTTATATTTTTTCATATTTGAAATTACTTTCATGTCATTTAAAACTGAAGTAACTTTCTTTTGTAAATCACTTCCTGGTGATTTATTTACATATAACTTTCCTTCTATTTCAGCTTTATTTGAAACTTCTAATAAAGCTACATACTTTGAATCTCCAGACTCTAATTCTTTTTTAACATTTTCAACATCTTTACTATCTTTTGGAGTAACAAACTTATAACTTTTATCATCTAAATTTTTTATAAATTCATTATTTATTAGATTTAAGTTTCCAGACTCTGTTATCATAATTTCATCAACTGAATCACTTTTAAATAAATTCATTATTTTATCCATATTAAAGAATCCAGCCATTATAATTAAAGTAATTATAGTTGATATTATAAGCCCTTTATTTCTAATAGTTTCTTTATACGTAAATCCAAACACAGTTAAAAATTTCTTCATTCTATTCACCTAACCTTTCAATAAAAATATCATTTAAAGATGGTCTTTCAAAATAGAATCCATCGAAATCCACATTTGAATTAGTAAGCTTTTTAAGAATTTCTTTTCCTCTATTTACATCATTCATATCAATATGGAAAGCTCCATTTATGTATTCATAACAATCTATGTTTTCTTCTTTTAGTATGTTTTCTATATCTTTATTTCCTTCTATAACAAGACCTTTAATTCCATAATCATCTTTTATCTTTTTTAGATTTCCTTGAAGGATAGTTTCACCTTTTTTTAGCATTATAATATCATCACAAAACTCTTCTACATCAGACATTCTGTGACTACTGAATATTAAAGTCTTTCCTTCTTTTAATAAATCTCTTATAACATTTTTGAATACTTCAACATTTACTGGATCTAGTCCACTAAAAGGTTCATCAAGAATTATTACATCCGGATTATGAATTATTGCTACTATTAATTGTATTTTTTGCTTATTACCTTTTGATAAAGTTTCAACTTTTTTATTTAGATAATCACTTATTTCAAACTTTTCTAACCAATATTTTATTTTTTCTAACCCATCTTTTTTACTCATTCCATAAAGAGATGTAAAATATAATAATTGATTTTTAACAGTGAATTTTAAATATAACCCTCTCTCTTCTGGTAAGTATCCAAAAGAATTTTCATTGAACTTTCTCTTCTTGTCATCAATTAAAACCTCTCCTGTATCACTCGGAAGTATTCCAAGTAAAACTCTAATTGCAGTTGTTTTACCAGCCCCATTTCTTCCAAGTAACCCTAAAGCTTTTCCACTATTAATAGTGAAATCTAAATTCTTTAAGGCTTGTACTTCTCCAAAGGACTTACTTATGTTTTTTACTTCTATTTTCATAATATCCCCCTTTTTTATATTTTTTTAATCCCATTATAGCATATTTAAGTATAATTGTAATTTTATTCATAATAAAATTATTTATCACGCGCAATATAATGTTTTATTTTTTAATACCTTTTTCTATTTCCTATCGTTATTAAAGTTTTTTATCCTATTTAATTATAAAAAGAAAGGAAGTAATTAATACTTCCTCTTGACCTTTATTATTTTATTTCTGTTCCACAATAAGGGCAATATTTAAAATCACCTTCTATTGTTCTTCCACATGATGGACATATATTTTTAGGTGCATAATAGTAATCATTACTACTATTTCCTACTTCTTTTAAATCCCAATATGTTATATCTAATTCTTCCCCATTTTCAATTCTTTTACCCTTTTCCTTTGTAATTTCATATATAGTACTACATCTATTGCATTTCACATAATATTCTTCATTCCATTTAAATATTGGTATAAAGAAGAATTGAAACATGGTAAATGTTTTTATAAGTTTACCTGTAGTTTTAATATTACACCTTTTACAAGATATATTATCTAATGATTTTATTTCTTTTTGACCACTTTCTATCCCAAATATGCCTATAAAAAACATAACTTCATCTCCGTATTTAAGTATTTATAAAGTTATTTTATCATAAAGTACGCAAAATAACCTTATAGATAAGATTATCTATAAGGTTATTTGTTTACTCAAAAAATTCTTTAGCATAATTAACTGTACCACTGATATCTTTTAATCCATTTTCAATAAGCTCAATTGCCATAAAGCTTTCATCTGGCACCTCAAACGGTGCTTTTATTCCCCATCTACTTGCAGGTTCATATCCAAAACGAGGATAATAGTCTGGATGCCCTAATACAATAACACTCCTATATCCTAATTCTTTTGCCCTCTTATGGCTTTCAATAATTAGTTTGCTTCCAATTCCACTCTTTTGATAATTAGGTAGTACTGCAAGTGGTGCTAATGCAAGTGCTTCATTGTTACCTATCTTTATTTTAGTAAGAAGTATATGTCCTACTATCTTGCCATTATCTTCTGCAACAAGTGATAAGCCTTTAACAAAAGCTTCACTACCTCTTAATTTATTTACAAGATTATGTTCATTATGATCTGTATGTTCTGCATTCATAAATGCTAATCTTATAACTTCATAAACTTCATTAAAATCTTTATTATTTTCTTCTCTAATTATAATACTCACTTATTTTTATCTCCCATAACAATTTAAGAAATCATTTAATTCTCTTTCAGTATCAAACTTAAAAGAATACCCATAAGTTATTTCACTTTCTCCGGTGTTTAATCTTTTTGGAAATCTTTTTAATACTGTACTATGATATATCCCATCACTTTTTAATCTTAATTCTTCACTTATAGTATTTGGATCTAAAACTATACTGATTGTCTTATTAGGAATTAAGTATACAATTTCTCCGTTTCTCTCCCCTTTAAACTCTGTTCCTTTTGTTGTTTTATTTACTAATTTAAAATAATTTAGATAAAAAACATGTTCTAATCTACTCATTAATTCTTCCATAATTTAAACCTCTATTATATATTTTCTTAATTATACTATAATTTAACATAATAATATAAGCAAGGAGACAAAGCCAAATTTAATCATATTATCTAGCATTAATACTTCTAAATTCTTTAACTAGTAAAAATACAATTATTAATGATGATAGTATATCTGTAATTGGCTGTGCAACCCATACCCCATCTAAGCTAATAAACTTAGGTAATATATATAATACAGGAATTAATACTATAACTTGTCTAAGAACTGATAAAAACATTGACTGCTTAACTTTTCCTATAGCTTGGAAGTAAGCTGGTCCAATTAGTATAACACCTATAAGTGGAAGTGTTAAAGCATATACTCTAAGTCCTCCTATTGCTACGCTCATAAGTTCTACATCTGTACTAAATATACTAATAAATACCCTTGGGAAAATCTCAATTAATATAAATCCTATTACTGATATAATTGTTGAATATAAGATAGCTAATTTTAATGAATCCTTTGCCCTATTATATTTTTTTGCTCCATAATTATATCCTATAATAGTTTGAACACCTTGGTTTATTCCGAAAATAGGCATAATAAATATTAATACTATTGATGTAACTGCAGTCATAGCACCAATTGCTAAATCTCCACCATAAATCTTTAAGGAGTTATTCATTATTAAAGATACAAAACTTGTAGCAAGCTCCATTAAAAATGGCGCTATTCCTATAAGTATAATTTTTTTAACTGTTCTAATCTCTAATCTAAAATTTTCTCTTTTTAATTTCATAGTAGACTTATCACTAAGGAAATACCATATTATAACCACAAACACTATAACTTGAGTAAGTACAGTTGCAATGGCAGCTCCTCTTATTCCCATATTAAATGTAAATATAAATATTGGATCTAATATAACATTTATTAAACATCCTAATATCATAGTTCTTGCAGCAAATTTTGGACTTCCATCTACTCTTATAATATTATTAAGTGTAAAACCTGTTATGCAGCTAACTGAACCAATTAATATTACGCTAATATATTCTTTTGCATAAATTATTGTATCAGGGCTTGCCCCAAATATTTTTAATATAGGATTTATGAAACTAAGTCCTATTACCATAATTACTAATGCAACTATTATTGAAAAAATAAAAGCATTTCCTAAATATTTTTCTGCTTCTTTATGATTTCCTTCTCCAAGCTTTATTGCAATATTAGTTGTTGCTCCCATTGAAATTAAAACTCCAAAAGAAACTATCAAAGTAAATATTGGCATTGTTACTCCAAGTCCTGCTATTGCTAATGGTCCCACATCTTTAATCGCTCCGATAAAAGCTCTATCAACTATGTTATATAAAGATGTTATTAACATACTTAAAATAGCTGGCACTGAATATTTAATAAGTAATTTGCTAATTTTCTCTTCAGCTAAACTTTCTATATTCTTCATTTTTTAACCTCTTAATTATGTATATATGGCTTTAAACCATATCGTAAGTTATGCAAACTGGTTTTCCACTCTTTGGTTCATTAATAATCTCAGCATCAATATTAAATATTTCTCTAAGATTCTCTTTAGTCATAACTTCATGTGCCGTTCCTTGACATACTATTTTTCCTTTTTTAACTCCAATCATATGATCTGCGAACCTAGCTGCATTATTTAACTCATGTATTACCATAACTATTGTTCTGCCTTCTTTTTTATTAAGCTCTTCTAATAGATTAAGCACTTCTAATTGATGAGCTAAGTCAAGATATGTAGTTGGTTCATCAAGTAAAAGGATATCTGTTTCTTGTGCTAATGCCATAGCAATCCAAGCTCTTTGTCTTTGACCTCCTGATAAAGCTTCTATAGGTCTATCTCTAAATTCTGATATTCTTGTCTTTTCTAAGGCCCAGTTAATTATATCTTTATCCTCATCTTTTAATTTTCCAAATCCTTTTTGATGTGGAAATCTTCCATATGAAATTAATTCTTCAACAGTCAATCCACTTGGTGCTTGAGGACTTTGTGGCAAAACAGCCATAGCCTTTGCAAGTTCTTTTGAATCTTGACTATTTAATTCTTTATCATTTATATATATTGACCCACTTTTTGGTTTAATTATTCTAGCTAACGTTTTTAAAATTGTAGATTTTCCGCAACCATTGGCTCCAATAATTGTTGTTATTTTTCCTTTTGGTATTTCTAAATTAAGGTCTTTTACAATATCTAAATTTCCATAGGATATATTTAAATCTTTAGTTCTTATACAATTCATATCTCTTCTAATCCTCCACTATTCTGATAACATTAAATAAACAAAGTATGGAACACCTATTATTGATACTACAATTCCCACTGGAATTTCTATTGGTGCTAATAAATTTCTTGAAATTGTATCTCCTATTAATAATATTAAAGTTCCAATCAGTGCTGCTGTTGGTATAAGTGTTTTATGCTTTGGACCAACTAACTTTCTTGCAATATGTGGCGCTATAAGCCCTAAGAAAGATATACTTCCTGCAACTGATGTAGCAACACCTGCTAATATAACTGCATAGACAATCAATTTTCTTCTTTCTTTTTCAACACTTATGCCAAGTCCTGTTGCCACTTCATCTCCTAAATTTAATGCATCTAAATATCTTGATTTATATATTGTAAGAGCCATGAAACCAATTATAAAAGGTGCTATAGCTATAACGTACTTCCAGTTTGCACCCCATATGCTTCCTTGTGTCCATGCCATTACTCTATTAAATTCTTGAGTAGTAAATTTTAATTGGAATATAGTAAGTACTGATGAGAATGCTATATTTATTCCTATACCTATTAAAATTAATCTTGAAGAACTTATTCCATTTTTCCAAGCTAAAATATAAATTAAAAATGCTCCAAATATAGCTCCTAAAAGTGCTACTATAGGCATAGTAAATATAGTAAAATTACTTACTCCTTTATAAACATCACCATTCATAAAGTATATGTAAACTACAACAAATAAAGCTGCGCCTGAATTAATTCCTAGTATCCCTGAATCAGCTAAATCATTTTTTGTAACTCCTTGAAGTAATGTACCTGCTGTTGCAAGAGCCGTCCCAACTAATAGTGCAATGATTATTCTAGGTAATCTAATATTAAATATAACCATACTATGACTTCTAGTACCTTGTCCTATTAATGTTTTTATTACTTCTAATGGATTCATAGAAAAAGATCCAAGGTTTAAACTAACTAAAATCGTAACAAAAATTAATGATACTAATGCTATTGATATAAATATAAACTTTTTACTTTTCATTAATTACCTTTCTCCTTTTCTAATTAAGTATATAAATATAGGAACTCCAATCAACGCTGTAAGAGATCCAACTGGTGTTTCATATGGTGGATTTATCATTCTTGCTACTATATCACCATATACAAGTAAGACAGCTCCAATTATTAATGAAGCAGGTATTATATGTTTAAAATCTGAACCAACTATCTTCTTAACTATCTGTGGAACTATAAGTCCAACAAAAACAATATTTCCAGCTACTGCAACAGATGCACCTGTTAATAAAATTACGATAAAAATAGATATTAATCTTACTCTATTAGTATTTTGACCAAGTCCTATTGCAACTTCTTCTCCTAAACTTAAGATAGTTATTTTAGGAGCCATTATAATTGCTAGTACCATTCCTATAATTCCAACAACAGCTAATAAATAAACTCCATCCCATTTAGCCCCAGTTAAACCACCTGATATCCAAAAGCTTAATTGTTGTGATAAATTAAAGTACATAGCTATTCCTACAGCTAAAGATATAAGTAATGTTCCAATTGCAGTTCCAGCTAATGCTAACTTTACTGGATTAACTTTCCTTGCCGTTCTTGAGCTTATAAAATAAACTAAAATTCCGCTTATACTTGCACCTAAAAATGCAAATATCATAAGTCCTACACTGCCTATAGCTAAATTAGGATTTACTACCTGTAAAACAAATGCTATTGCTATAGTAAATGTTGCTCCTTGAGTAATTCCCATTACAGAAGGGTCTGCTATTGGATTACGTGTAATTCCTTGCATTATTGCTCCTGAAACGGCTAAAAAGCCTCCAACTAATGCAGCTGCAATAGCTCTAGGTATTCTAATATCTCTTATTATTTTTATATTTACATCATCACCATTAATAAATATACTTTTTAAAATTGTAGATAAATCTATCTCTTTAGCTCCTAATGATATAGAAAGCCAAAGACCTAATAATAATAAAATACATCCTATTATAACTAATCCATACGTTCTTAGTTTTCTTTTCTTCTTAATGTCCATTTAGCCTCCTGCATTTATAATAAGAAGGTGGCAAAGAGACCACCTTCTTAATTATTTTACTAATTCATTTTTAATTGATTCTAAGATTAACTCTTTTCCTATTGGATTATAAACTTGAGTGAAGTATGGGCTTGTATTAAGCATTACAACATTTCCATTCTTTACTGCTCTTATTTGTGACCAAACTTTACTTGCTTCTAAATCTTTTTTATTTGATTCATCTGCAATAACAACAATATTGTCAGCATCTATACCAGTTAAGCCTTCCATTGTAACCTGTGGAAGAGATATACCATCTTGCTTTGGCATATTCTTTGGCTTAGCTAATTTCATGTCATCATATAATATTGATCCTATACCTGCATCAGTAAATACAAAGAAGTTTCCTGGACTCGCAAGTACTGGTAAGTAAGTTTCATTTCCTTTTTTAGCTATTATTTCTTTTCCTAACTCTTCCGCTTTTTTATCGTAATTTTCAAGCCAAGTTTTTGCTACATCTTCTTTTTCAAATAACTTTCCGATGTCAGTTAATCTATCTCTCCAATCATTTGCATAGTCTTTTATCATAACTGTTGGTGCTATATCTTTTAATTGATCATATATTTTTTCTTGTCTTTGACTCATTATTATTAAATCTGGATTACATGAAAGTATTGCTTCCATGTCCATAGTTTCCATCATTGAATGTCCTACAACTTTAGTGTCCTTAAATTTATCACTCATATAGCTTGGAACTTTAGTTGTATCATATGAATCTATATTTGCTGTTCCAACTGGCGTATATCCTAAAATCGCTAAGTCTTCACTACTTCCTGATATATCAACTATTCTTTGTGGATTTGCTGGTATTTCAACATCTCCTTTTAGGGTAGTTACAGTTCTTTTTTCTGCTTCTTTATTATCTGATTTAGTTGTATCACCACATGCAACAAAGGCACCCATTGATGCAACTGATAATGCTATCAAAATTAATGATTTTAACTTTTTCATATGTATTCCTCCCACAATTTATGTACTAATCCTTAAGATTACTCCATTGATAATGATTTTCATATTCGCCAGTTAATTATATAATGATTAACCTTATCAGTCAATAATAATTATCAATTATTATTCAAGGTAATATTGTCCAAAAAGTAATAAGGTACTTAAAGAATCATTGATAGGTTAATGAAAAATTCTTGAATAAATAAAAAAGCTGACTTCTGAATAATACAGAAATCAGCTTTTTTAGATTTAAATAATAATATTATTTTTCTTCAACCTTTTTAACTTCTTCTACAACTACATTGTTAGTAGTTACTTTTACTTTATTATTATCTAACTTTTGTAGTATAATTCCTAATACAACTAAAACAATTGCATAGAATCCATATTGAGCACAGTTTGTCATATAATAACTTATGATATTAAATGCATTTCCTTCTGTTACTAATGCACCTTGTGCTATCATTTGTGAAATATATTCATGACAACTTACTATTGCCCAAACCATAAAAATAAGTAATAATGCTGCTATTACATATAGTATAATGCTTGCTATATTTATGCTTTTCTTTTTGCTCATGATTCCTATCATCCTTTCAAATAATTTATTACTTAATAAAAAATATATTATGTCCTTATATTTTATATTATTATTATAACAAATTTATCCTATGCTTAGTGTGAATTTTAATTCACATAAACTTCTTCATAATTTTTAATTTGAAATCATAAATAGAAATTCTAGCTTTCTTCTAATAATTTTTCAATCTCTTCTTCCGTTAAATGTCTGTACTTACCTTTTTCTAATGTCTCATCTAATACTACATCACTAATTGCAACTCTCTTTAAATACATAACATAACATCCTACAGCCTTTAGCATACGCTTAACCTGATGTTTTCTACCTTCTGATATAGTAAGATAACAAGCCACAACAGGTTGATTGTATTTGCTTTCATCTTCATTACATACGCTATCAATTTCATCTTTAAAATCTTTATAAAGTCCTGAATTTACAACTTTTATTTTGGCAGGTTTAGTTAATATTTCACCTTTATTAATATATACGCCTTCTTCTAAACTCTTAATATCTTCATCATTTAATGATCCTAGTGCCCAAAGGAAATATGTCTTTTCTACATGTTTCTTTGGATGCATTAATTTATGTTCAAATTCACCATCATTAGTAAATAACAATAAACCTTCTGTATCTTTATCTAATCTTCCAACATGAAATACTCCGCTCATATCATTATCAAAATAATCAAATACAGTTTTACTATTAGCATCACTTCTTGCAGTAATACATCCTGCTGGTTTATTAAACATATAGTACACTTTGTCTATATAAGTAACAACTTCATCAAGATATTCTATAATATCATTCTTTTCATCTATTTCTATTGCTGGTATTAAGGTAACTTCTCCGTTTACTTTAACTTTGCCTTCTTTAATATAAATTCTAACTTCTTTTCTCTTTCCAACAGATGATTGTGCTAAAAATTTATCTAATCTCATAATTAATTTTTCTTCACAAGCTTTGCTACATTTTCTATATGGCTAGTGTGAGGGAACATATCAACTGGTTGAACTTCTTTAGTTTCATAACCTAATTCATCAAGCACCTTAAGATCTCTAGCTAAAGTGCTTGGATCACATGATACATATACTACTCTTTCAGGTTTAACTTTTCCTATAGCTTCAAGAAGTTTAATATCACAACCCTTTCTTGGTGGGTCAACAACTATAACATCAGCCTTAATTCCACTTTCAATAAGTTCTGGTATAACTTCTTCTGATTTACCTACAAAGAATTCTGCGTTATCTACATTATTATTTTTAGCATTCTCTTTTGCATTAATAATTGCAGGTTCTATAATTTCAACACCGTAAACCTTCTTAGCATTTTTAGATAAGAAAAGTGTTATTGTTCCTGTACCACAATAAGCATCAAATACTGTTTCTTCCCCTGTAAGATTTGCATATTCTAATGCTTTTCCATATAAAACTTCTGTTTGAACAGGATTTACTTGGAAGAAAGAAAGTGGTGATATATTGAACTTAAAGTCTCCTATATAATCTTTTATAACATCTGATCCCCATAATGTAATACACTCTTCCCCTAGTATTACATTGGTATCTTTGCTATTAACATTAAGTACTATACTTTCAATTCCTTTAACATTTTCTAAAATGCTATTTATGTATTCTTCAATATGAGGGATATTTTTCTTAGTGGCAACTAATACAACCATAACTCCACCAGTTTTGAAGCCTTTCCTAATCATTACGTGTCTTAATAAACCACTCTTATTAAATTTACCATCAACAAAAGCAGGTTTAATATTAAACTTTAATGCCCATTCTTTAGTTATTCTTGCTACCTTATCCCCATCTTCGTCTTGAATTAAACATTCATCTATATCTATAATATCATGGCTTCTTGGTGCATAAAATCCTACTGAAAGTTTCCCATTTACCATTCCAATAGGTAACTGAACTTTATTTCTATATCTATAAGGATGGTCTTCCATTCCTATTGGATATTTAACTAATTCTTCGTTTAATCCGCCAATTTTCTTTATACAATCTTTAACTCTTTCATATTTAAAATCTAACTGTGTTTTATAATTCATATGTTGAATCTTACATCCACCACATCTTTTAAAGTGCTTACATTTAGGTTCTTCTCTACCTTCTGAAGATTCTAAAATTTCAATAAGTTTTCCATAAGCAAAATTTTTATTTGCTTTTACTATTTTTACTTTAACTTTTTCCCCTTTTAAAGCACCTTGTATAAATATTGGATAACCTGAAAGCTTTGCTACTCCTTCACCTTCATATCCTTCACTAATTATATCTAAAATGTATTCTTCATTCTTCTTAACCATTATAATTCACCTTTTTCTTAGCTTTTGTAATATTGATTATATCATAAAGTATTAATTGTAGTGAAAATTTTATTTACCAAAAAATTTTAGTTATAAAACAAAAATAGGATGCTAAATTAAGCATCCTATTTAATGTGAAATTGGTCATATTGCGTCTTTTTTGAGTTTTGATTTAAAAAGTATTAAACTTCCAAATCCTATAAGTACTGTGGCTGCACTAATGCCTACTATTGTAGTATTTTTTAATTTTTCCTTAGAAACTAAAGCTTTTAATTCTTTCATACTAACACACCTCATATTTTATAAAATTTCGTTATTTTAATTATGGGCTTAATCTATATTATGATTCTTCCCTTTTATAAGTTAACTAAACTATAAAATTTGAAATTTATTAAATTAGTATTATTTATAAATGTTGTAATTAAATAAGTTACCTATGATTATAAAAATTTAAAATAACATTTATCATCACTATTTATAAAAGCATTAGTAAATGGGTCTACTATTAGTAATGTCCTAAATTTAAATTCTAGATTATTTAAAAAGTATTTTAATCTTCTGCTCTATTATGAACATTCCAAGTAAATGCAAAGAATACTATTGCTAATATACAAGAAGCCATAAGTAACATAAATCCACCACTCCAGCTGAATTTATCTACTACTGCTCCCATTGCAACTTCTGCAAACACTTGTCCTCCCATATATCCAAATAATCCAGTAAATCCAGCTGCTGTTCCTGCAGCTTTCTTTGGAACTAAGTCTAAAGCACTTACACCGATTAACATTACGGGTCCGTATATAAGCGCACCTATTGAGGCTAATGCGCAGTTTATTGCAATTAAACTACTACTCTTCCAATATACGAATGTAGCAATGAATACTCCAATCATACAGAAGATACCAAGTGGTGCTCTTCTTCCATGGAAAACCTTATCACTAAGCCATCCAATTATAATTGTTCCAGGAATTGCTGCATATTCGAATAATGCAAATGCAACTGATGATTGTTGCATACTAAAACCTCTTACTTCTTCTAAGTAAGTTGGAACCCAGTTTATTACACCATATCTTACAAGGTATACGAATATATTTGCTATAGCAACAAACCATAAATATTTATTATTTAATACATATTTAAATAGTATTTCTTTTCCTGTAAGTTCTCTTTCTCTATCATCAACTGCCACTTCTGGATAGTCGTCTTTGTACTCTTCTATTGGTGGTAATCCAACAGATTGAGGAGTATCTTTTGCAAAAATCATATAAAGTATTCCAATTACAATTGCAATTATTGCTGGAAGATAGAATATACCTTTCCATCCATGGAATATAGAAACTCCAAGTACAGCTATTGTGGCTATAAGTCCTCCCCCAACATTATGGGCAGTATTCCAAAGTGACATTTTAACTCCACGCTCTCTATCTGAGAACCAATGAGTTATTGTTCTTCCACAAGGTGGCCATCCCATTCCTTGGAACCAACCATTAATTAACATCAGGATAAACATGATTGTAATGCTACTTGTTAGTGGGAAGAATATGTTAACTATCCCTGATGCTATTAATCCAATTGCAAGGAAATATCTTGGATTTGATCTATCTGATACATTTCCCATTACAAATTTACTTATTCCATAAGCTATTCCAAGAGCTGATGCTACAAAACCTAGTTGTAATTTAGTAAAACCTTGATCTACTAAATAAGCTTTTGCAAGAGAGAAATTACTTCTTACAAAGTAGTATGTTAAATATCCTATGTATATACTTATAAATACCTGTATTCTATATCTCTTATAAGTTGAATCAATTTTTTCTTTGGGTAATCTCGGTATCGGCTGGGCCGGTTTTAGAAAGTTTAGCATAGTAGTTTTTCATCCCCTCGTCTTCTTCATCTTCTGTATTTCAGATAAAAAGAAGACCCCAACAAAAACATATTAACTTTATAAATAAATATGTTCTTATTGCGGTCTTTCTCTAAATCTCTATACCGATTGTTTATAATTTTTAAAAATATTTAAAATAGCGCTATTTCCATTTTTCATAATACAGCCTCAAGTAAACATTTACAATACTTTTTATCAAAACTTTAAACATGTTTTACTGTTTGTTAACCTTTTATTCACACCAACCTTATTTAATGCAAAAAAAAATAGCACCACAAAGGGTGCAATAGAATCAGTTGCCAATATAATCCTTAAATTATAACATACATTTTATAATTTTAACACATATAATAAAAAATATACACTATTTTTTATTATTTATCAAGAAAAAAATAACTCTTAGAGATTTCTCTAAGAGTTATTTATATTTAAAGTTTAAAACTATTTTACAACAGTTACTTTCATTAAGTTAGTAGCTCCGATTTCATCAACTGGTACTCCAGCAGCTATAACTACTGTGTCTCCTTCGTTAACGAATCCGTTGTTCTTAGCAGCTTCTACTGATTTGTTCATCATTTCATCAGTTGATTCTACCTTATCAGCAACGATTGGGTATACTCCCCATGAGAATGCTAATTGTTTTGCAACTGTTTCACTTGGTGTTACAGCTATGATTGGGCATTCTGGTCTGCATTGTGATAATCTCTTAGCAGTAGCTCCTGATTGAGTTGATGAAACTATTGCTGATGCTTGTAATTCGTTAGCAGCGTTGCAAGCAGCTCTGCTGATAACTCCAGCGATAGCTGGTACGTGGTTAGTTGCTTGTGATACAGCAACTTTGTAGCTTAATTGCTTTTCAGTTTCTCTAGCTATCTTAGCCATAGTTTGAACAGCTTCTACTGGGTAGCTTCCGTTTGCACTTTCACCTGATAACATGATTGCGTCTGTTCCATCTAATATAGCGTTAGCTACGTCTGAAACTTCTGCTCTTGTTGGTCTTGGGTTTCTGATCATTGAGTCTAACATTTGAGTTGCAGTAACAACTGGCTTTCCAGCTTTGTTACATTTTTCGATGATCATTTTTTGTACTGCTGGTACGTTTTCTATTGGAATTTCAACTCCTAGGTCTCCTCTAGCAACCATGATTGCATCTGATTCTTCTAAGATTGAATCTATGTTGTCAACACCTTCTTGGTTTTCGATCTTTGAGCAGATTAGTATGTCTTTTCCGCCGTTATCATCTAAAACTTTTCTTATTGCTTGAACGTCTTTAGCTTTTCTTACGAATGAAGCAGCGATCATGTTAACTCCGATTTCACAACCGAATATTAAGTCTGATTCATCTTTCTTAGTTAAAGCTGGTAATTGGATTGATACTCCAGGAACGTTAACTCCTTTGTGAGTTCCAACTAATCCAGTGTTTTTAACTTCACATTTAACAGCGTTTCCTTCTACTGCTTTAACTTCTAATCCTACTAAACCGTCATCTATTAAGATAGTGTTTCCTGGTTTAACGTCGTTAGCTAATCCATCGTAAGTTACTGAACACTTAGTAGCATCTCCTACTAAATCTTGAGCTTCAGGTCCTACGTATATAGTGAATTCTGAACCTTTTTGTAATTCTATTTTGCTTGGTTCAAATTTACCAGTTCTTATTTCTGGTCCTTTTGTATCTAAAACTACAGCTATTTCTTTGTTGTATTTCTTAGCTAGTTCTTTAACCTTTAATATTCTTCCCTTATGTTCTTCGTGGTCACCATGTGAAAAGTTATGTCTTGAAGCATTCATTCCTGCTTCTATTATCTTTGATAATATTTCTTCATTTTCACTTGCTGGACCGATTGTACAAATCATTTTAGTCTTTTTCATGTAAATAACACTCCCTCTTGTTTTTGATTGAGCCAAAATCTATATATAAAATTTATTTATAGCTATATTATTTTGATAGTATTTCTGCTATCTCGTAAGTTTCTTCATCGAATTTTCTTTCGATTGCTAAAGCTTCATCGATATCCATATCTACTATCTTATTGTCAACTGTACCTATAACTCTTGAAGTTTTTCCTTCAAGTAATACATCTACTGCTTTTGCTCCCATTTTTGAAGCTAAGATTGTATCGAAAGCACTTGGGCTTCCTCCTCTTTGAATATGTCCTAAAACAGTAGCTCTAGTTTCAATTCCTGTAACTTCTTCTACTTCTTTAGCTAATTCAAATGCTCCACCTATTCCTTCAGCTAAAAGAACAAGATTGTGCATCTTTCCGTTTTGCTTTCCTTCTAGAATAGTTTTGCATAATTCGTTTTTGTCGAATCCTTTTTCAGGAGTAATTATTGCTTCTGCTCCACCTGCTAAACCTGCATATAAAGCTATATCTCCACAATTTCTTCCCATAACTTCAACTATTGATACTCTTTCATGTGATGTTGAAGTATCTCTTATCTTATTGATTGCATCTAAAACTGTGTTTAGAGCTGTATCAAATCCTATAGTATAATCTGTGTATGCTAAGTCGTTATCTATAGTTCCTGGTAATCCTACAGTCTTAACTCCTAATTTTGAAAGAAGCTTAGCACCTGTGAATGATCCGTCCCCACCGATTACTACTAAAGCATCTACACCGTAAGCTTTTAATATCTTAACTGCTTTCTTTCTTGTTTCTTCTTGTTTAAACTCTGGACATCTAGCTGTTCTAAGTACTGTTCCACCTCTTTGTATTATATCTGAAACAGATTTTCTATCCATAGTGAATAATTCTCCGTTTATTAATCCACTATATCCTCTTTGAACTCCCATTACTTCTAATCCTGCTGCTATTGCAGTTCTAGTTACCGCTCTTATTGCAGCGTTCATTCCTGGTGCGTCTCCACCACTAGTTAAAATAGCTATCTTTTTCATGTTTACTCCTCCTTTTCTACCTTAGGGACACTGCTAGTCCCACCGGTAACAAAACTTCCCACGTTTATATGACCGATTATAATTGTACATAAATTGTTGGAATTTATCAATGTAATTTGAGTAACTTTTTTGAATGTATCGTTATTATATTATAATTATTATCTTTACCTAAATATATTATTATATTTTTTTGTCGTAATATTCTTACATCACTTATTATAACCCATCAGTTTTAAAATTATATACAATTTTCTGATTTTTCACGAATTAATTTTTGTAAAAATTTTCATTTATATATTTTTTAATTTTCATGAAATTTTTTAACTTTTTATCACACATATGGGTAATTTATTAACTTTTTAATAACTAAACATTATAGAAATTGCTCATTTATTACGTATTTATATTAACTTTATTTTCAATTTACTATTTTCTCATTACAATTATCTCCTTATTTCATCAAAATATCAATAGTACAAACAAATTTAATTTAATTTTTTATTTACATTTTAAAAAGAAGATATTGGAACAATAAAATCCCAATATCTTCTTTATTATTTTGATACTACTTTTACATTTTCTTCACCACAAGTTTCCTTTAGAACACTTATTATATCTGTATCTAAATTCAACCAAGTTTCTCTTGCTAATCTATAGCTTTTTTTATCTTTTGCGTTAAAAATATATACTGCTGAATCACCTTTATATTCTATAAGATCAGTTTTAATATAATGATTTATTTTCTTTGCTTCCTCATTATCATTAACCCTTATATAAACTTTATTTGAATCAACTTTTTCAAGTCCGTCAATCTTCTCGCAAATAAGTTTTGGTGGTTCATCTTCTTTAATATTTATTCTACCTTTTATCGTAACTAAAGCATCCTCTGCTATTGATTCTCTAATCCTATCTAGCGTTCTTGGGAATACTATAACTTCTATTTCACCATCTAAATCTTCAAGCTTTAAGAAAGCCATTATAGTATTATTTCTAGTTACTTTTTGTTTTACTTCTGTAAGTATTCCACCTAAGATTACTTGTTCGTTATCTTTAATTGGCATTTGATTTACAATTTCATCAATAGATATTCCTTTTGATATATTATCTTCTAAGGCTTTGTGAACCTTATTTATAGTGCTTATTGATGTTGTTGTTTGCATCTCTAAACTCTTTTTATATTCATCTAAAGGATGACCTGATAGGTATACCCCTGTCATTTCTTTTTCCATTGATAATAAATGTTTTTTTGTAAATTCCTTTATGTTAGGATAAGTTACCTCTGGCATTGCTACTTCATCATCTATAGCAAATAGGCTCATTTGCCCATCTATATTTCTCTTCTTCTCACCAGAGACACCATCCATCAACTTTTCATAAACGGCAAGTAATTTTGATCTAAATACATCAAATGAATCTAAAGCTCCAGCTTTTATTAAACTTTCAACAGCTCTCTTATTTATAGCTCCTAAGTCTAATTTATTTATAAAGTCCATTATTGAAGTGAATTCACCTTTATCTTCTCTAGCCTTTACAATAGCTTCAACAACGTTGACACCCACATTTCTTATAGCTGCAAGACCAAATATAATTTTATCACCTTCAACAGTAAACTTTGAATAACTCTTATTTATATCTGGAGGTATTACTTGTATTCCTTGGCTTTCTGCAAATTTTATATATCCTGCAACTTTTTCATTTACTCCCATAACAGAATTAAGCATGGCTGCAATCATTTCTACTGGATAATATCTCATAAGATATGCTGTTTGATAACCAACTACTGCATAAGCTGCGGCATGTGATTTGTTAAATGCATAGGATGCGAAATCCATCATCATATCATATATTTTATTTGCTACTTCTTCTGAAATACCATTTCTTAAACAACCAGGAACTTCTATATTTCCATTTTCGTCTTCTATTCCATATATAAAGTTCTTTCTTTCTTCTTCCATAACCTTATGCTTTTTCTTAGACATGGCTCTTCTAACAAGGTCACTTCTTCCCATTGAATATCCAGCAAGCTTTCTAACTATCTCCATAACCTGCTCTTGATAAACCATAACTCCGTATGTAACATTTAGTATATCTTCAAGTTCTGGTGTTAAATATTCAACCTTATCTGGGTTTCTTTTTCTCTCTATATATCTTGGAATTTCAGCCATTGGACCTGGTCTATAAAGTGAAATACCGGCTATAATATCTTCTAGTGAATCTGGTTTAAGTTCTTTCATGAAGGATACCATTCCTGCTGATTCTAATTGGAATACACCAGCTGTTTTTCCTTCACCTATCATTTTATAAACTTCTTTATCATTAAAATCTATTTTATCTAAATCAATATCTACGCCTCTATTGTATTTAATCATTTTTATTGCATCGTTCATAACTGTTAAAGTTCTAAGACCTAAGAAGTCCATCTTTAAAAGTCCAAGCTCTTCAAGTGTTGTCATACCAAATTGAGTTACTATCATTTCTTCATTTTTTTGAAGTGGTACATATTCAACTAAAGGTTTTGATGCAATAACAACTCCAGCTGCGTGAGTTGATGAGTGTCTTGGAAGTCCTTCTAAATCCCTACTTACATCAATAAGATTTTTAACTCTTTCCTCACTATCATAAGCCGCTTTAAGTTCTGGATTAAGGTCTAATGCCTTTTCTATAGTTATTCCAAGCATTGTAGGAATCATCTTAGCTATTCTATCAACTTCTGCATAAGAATAATTCATAGCTCTTCCTACGTCTCTTATACAAGCCCTTGCTGCCATTGTTCCAAAAGTAATTATTTGAGATACATTATCTTCTCCGTACTTTTCAACTACATAATCAATTACTTCTTGTCTTCTTTCGTAGCAGAAATCTGAATCGATATCGGGCATACTTACTCTTTCAGGATTTAAGAATCTTTCAAAAAGTAAGCTATATTTTATTGGATCTATCTTTGTTATTCCAAGAGTATACGCAACTATTGAACCTGCTGCAGATCCTCTACCTGGACCTGTAGGTATTCCGTTATCTATAGAATACTTTATAAAATCCCATACAATTAGGAAGTAATCAACGTATCCCATTTGATTTATTACTCCAAGTTCATATTGAAGTCTATCAATTAATTCCTTTGCCTCTTCATTCTCTTCTCCTAAAGCTACAACGGCTTCATAGTCATAAGGTTTATCTAAGAATTCTTTAAATACATCATATCTTTCAATAAGCCCCATAAAGCATGTATCCCTTAGGTATGTGAAAGGGTCTGCCCCCTCTGGTAATGGGAATTTAGGAAGCTTAGATACATGGAATTCATAATCAAAATTACATTCATCTGCAATTTTAACTGTATTCTCTAAAGCTTCTTTCACATATGCAAACATATCATACATTTCTTCAGCTGATTTTAAATAGAATTGATCTGATGGATACCTTCTCCTATCAGTATCTTCAACTGTTTTTCCCGTTTGAATACACATTAAAATATCATGTGATTTTGAATCTTTTTGTTCTATATAATGAACATCATTTGTAGCAACTAAAGGTATTCCAGTTTCTTTAGATAGCTTTATATTTAATTCATTAACTCTTCTCTGTTCATCCATACCATGATTTTGAAGTTCTAAATAAAATCCTTCTTTAAATATATCTTTATAAGCTAAAGCAACTTCTTTTGCCTTTTCATAGTCTTCATTAAGTAAAGCTCTTTGAACTTCACCTCCAAGACAAGCACTTAATGCAATAATACCTTCACTATGTTTTCTTAAGTAATCATGGTCAACTCTAGGCTTATAATAAAAACCTTCAATTGATGCTTCAGATACAATTTTCATTAAGTTCTCATATCCTACTTCATTTTTCACTAATAAAACTAAGTGATTCGTTGTATTATCTTTATCAACATTTTTTATATGCATTGATTTTGAAGCAACATATACTTCACACCCAAGAATAGGTTTAATGCCTTCTTCTTTAGCTGCTTTATAAAAATCAACACATCCATACATAACTCCGTGGTCTGTTATAGCCATACTTTCCATGCCGAGTTCTTTTGCTTTTTTAACAAGCTTTTTTATCTTACCTGATCCATCTAGCAAACTATACTCTGTATGTAAGTGTAAGTGGCAAAATTTCTTCTCCTTCAATAAACCACATCCCTTCTATTAAAAGAGAAAGGTTATTAGTATGTACCTGACCTTATCTCTTCTGCTATTTTTTCAATTTTTCTTAATCTATGATTAACACCTGATTTTCCAACTGGAGGATCTAATATTTCTCCAAGTTCTTTTAATGATTCCTCAGGATATTGTAATCTTAATTCAGCAATTTCTTGAAGATTCTTTGGTAATCTTTGAAGACCAATGCTTGATTTTATAAGATTTATGCTTTCAACCTGTCTTACAGCTGCATTAACAGTCTTAGAAAGATTTGCTGTTTCACAGTTGACAAGTCTATTAACGTTATTTCTCATCTCTTTTTTAATTCTTATATTTTCTAATTCAAGAAGACAAGTATGAGCACCTAATATATTAAGTAAATCAACTATTTGTTCTCCTTCTTTTATATAAATTATAAAGCTATTTTTTCTTTGAATAACTTTAGAGTTAAGACCACAACTATTTATAAGGTCACATAAATCATTAGCATATTCTTCACTATGAGTAACAAATTCAAGATGGTAAGTTTTTTCTGGGTTACTTATGCTCCCACCACCTAAGAAAGCACCTCTTATATAAGCTCTCTTTGTTTCATCATTGCTTACGCTTTCAGGATCTATTGAGTAATTTAAACTCATAACCCCATCAACTTCTCTAAGTATTCCTGTTTCTTCAAGAAGTCCTCTAACACCCATTTCTTCATCTATGGCAACCATATAAATATTATTTTTCTTTAATGAATTGCTCTTCTTAACCATTAACTTAGAATGAATATTAAAGTGTTCTTTTAATAATGTAAATATAAGCCTCGCACTTGCAGGATTTTCAGTTGTTATTCTAAAAGCTAATCCTTTTCCAGTAAAAGCAATAGTTCCACTAACTTTCATTATTCCTGAAATTTCTGCTAATGCTTCTTCTTTGCTAATATCACTATATCTACAAATTTCTCCTTTAACTTTTGATGAAAATGACATTTATTGCTCTCCTTTTTATATACAATTAATAAAAAATATATCTCACTATATACATTATAAAATTATATCATAAATCCTCTTAAATAATCACATTTCTACATGTATATAATATATAATATAAATAGAATTTTAGGAAATATATTCTCAAATTATAATACTAAAGAAAATTTATTGATTAACAAAGGAGGATTTTTATGAATGCATATTTAATTCCAATAGAAACTGCCTTAATATTTTTCCCTTTTATTGCAGCTATAATGTCCATCCCTTATGCAATACATGACTATAGAAAATATGGAAAAGTACATAAACTAAAAACATTTTTATTTTTTAGTTTTGTTTTTTATATAATGACTGCATTTTTCTTAACACTTTTACCACTACCAGTAGTTGATAAACCTAGGATTCCTAGTGGACATTACGTTCAATTAATACCATTTAATTTTGTACATGATATTATGAAAAATACAAATGCCGTACTATCTGATCCTAGGACATATCTACATCTATTCTCTGAAAGTGCATTTATACAAGCACTATTTAATGCTATTTTACTTTTACCTTTAGGTGTATACCTTAGATATTACTTTAAAAGAAATCTAAAACAAACAATATTTATAACATTCTTAGTATCTTTATTTTTTGAGGTAACTCAATTAACAGGTATATATGGAATTTATAAATACCCTTATAGATTATTCGATGTAGATGATCTTATTTTAAATACATTTAGTGGATTTTTAGGATATTTAATTACTCCAATGTTTACTTATATATTACCGGATATAAATAAAGTTAAAGCCAAAATTATTTCTGAAGGTAAATACTCTACTTATCCAAAGCGTATAATTGCCTTTTTAATAGATTGGTGTATATGTTCAGTATTTTTAATGTTTGGTGGAATAATTGTATTTATCGTAGTAACATTTATTTATTTTATTCTCATTCCATACTTCACAAATGGTTTTACTGTTGGTAAAAAATTATTAAAGATGAGGCTAAAAGGACCTAATGATAGGCTTACTTTTATTCAATTACTTAAAAGATATGGAGTTCTTATATATGGTTATTTCCTTACATCAGATATTTTAAACTCCGCAAGTACTTATTTATCAAACATTGAAAAATATGATTTCTTAATCTTAATTACAATCTTACAGCTAGCACTTAACTTATATGTATTTATACACATAATATCTCACATGATAAAACATGATCCTATTCTTTTACATGATAAGATAAGTGGCGTATCAAATGTTGATCTCTAGTATTTTTATAAAAATAAAGTATTCTGCTTAAGTTAATATTAAGCAGAATACTTTATTTAATTTAAGAATTATTGAATTTATAGTATATAGTTGCTTAGTTTAATGCTCTAACCGTATCCAAAATACTATGTGCATCATTACTCAGCTTTTCATATAAATTATAATTCTTATCTGCATAATCAATAAACATAACAGGAGCATACCCAAGCGCATAATCAACGCCATTTATTGTTTTATAACGAATACTATCTAATGTATTATTTTTCATACGCTTTTCTATGCAATATAAAGGTTGACTATAAGTTTTGCCATGTGGAGCAAATTTAAATAATATGTAATCAGGTCCACCACATACATCATAGTTGCCCTTCCAACTTGCTGGTAATTCCATTTGTAAGCCTAATTGTTTATTTTCATAATGTATACCTTGAGATAATTTACCTTTATTATTATTTATCTTATTAACTTGTCTTTGACTCTCTCTTTCTTTTTTAGATTTCTCTTCCTTAATTTGTTCTTCTCTTTCTCTTTTTTGTGCTTCTATCTTTTTTAATTCTTCTTTTTTTCTTTGTTCTTCTTTTTGCTTTTCTTCTTGCTTTCTTTTTTCTTCTAGGTCCTTATTAAGCTTTTCAACTATTTTTTCAGCCTTTTCTTTTTGTTCTTTTGTTGCATCTTTCATGTTTACATTAACAATTCTATTTCTTGCTTCATCTGCTTTTCCTTCTGCTATTAAAGTATTAAGCTTATTTAAATCATTATCTATCCTTTTTATATTATCAAGCTTTATTTTTATCTCACTCTTTAGCTTATCTATATCATCTTTAATTTTATAATCAGTATAATTTGATGGTATTTTTTCTATAAATGTCTTAGCTGAATTTATATCATTATTTTCAAAGCTTTTTTTAGCCGCAAAATAATTTTCTATTATATTAACTAAGTTTTCTGCTTCCTTATTTTCCTTATTTAATTCTAAAACATTATTAAAATCACCTTCGGCTTCTTCATATTTACCATTGTTTAAATTATTAATTCCCTCTTCCATCTTTTCTTTTATTTTTTTACTGTTACAACCAAATAATATACTAGAAGATAATCCTATTGATACTACTGTTGTTAATAATCTTTTGTTTATATTTAACAAATCTAATCCCCCTATATTTTTATATTTTTATCAGAGGAAATTATATCATCTTTTTCTATTATTGTCCTGAATAAACTAAAAGAAGCTATATAGTAATACTTATATAGCTTCTTTTTATATTAATTTTTACTTATTTTCCTTATGACTTTCCCTTTTTTGCTTCTTCTCAGTTTTATCTCTCTCTTTAATACGTTGAGAAAGATACATGTATTCAATTATCTTTCTTCTATCATAAAGAAGTTTCTTTTCCATTATAGTTTCAACTAATACTTGTGCTAAATAATCTGAGTCATGTTTAATTGTTCCCTTACTAACTTTAATAAGATTCTTTTCAACAATCTCAATTCCAAAGTCTTTAAGTTTGTCCCTATCAATTGTAACAATATCAGAATTTTTATCCTTATATTTCTTTTTCATATCATCACTAATACTTCCATTATTAGCAATAACACAATCAACTATATCTTTACCACCATATTTCTTAAGCACTTTAATATGATCATAAACTTTAAATCCATCGGTTTCCCCAGGTTGAGTCATTACATTTGAAATATATATTTTATATGCACTACTTTTCTTTATTTCACTAACTATTCCTTTAACTAAAAGGTTTGGAATAACACTAGTGTATAGACTTCCAGGCCCCATTACTATTGCATCAGCATCTTTTATAGCTTGAAGAGCTTCTTCTAAAGGCTTTGCATCTTCTGGAACAATCATAAGCCTATTTATTTTTGATTTTTGCTTAAAAGCTTCTTCTGGTATATCTGATTCACCTTCAACTACATTTCCATTATCAAGTTGTGCCATAAGTTTCATATCATCTAATGTAACAGGAAGAACCTTACCTGTTACTGCAAGAACCGAACTCATCTTTTGAACGGCACCAACAAAATTATCTGAAACACCGTCCATTGCAGCTAAAAATAGATTACCAAAGCTTTGTCCTTTAAGTCTTCCTTCTGTAAATCTATATTGAAGTAAATCTTCCATTAAAGGTTCTGTATCTGCTAAAGCTAAAATACAGTTTCTTATATCACCTGGTGGTAACATTCCAAGGTCTTCTCTTAACGCACCAGAACCACCACCATCATCACCAACTGTAACAATTGCAGTTATGTTTGATGTGTAATATTTAAGACCTCTAAGCATTGTTGAAAGACCTGTTCCTCCACCAATAACAACAATTTTAGGACCTTTAACTAAAAGTCTTTTTTCTGTTATAAGTGTTTCTATCTTTCTACTATCAAGAGACATTTTTAAATATCCCTTATTTATAAGTGCAATAACTGATTTTATACCTTCAGTTATTGAAATATATATTACAAAAACTCCAGTTACATTTAAACATATATAAAATAATTTATAGTAAATATCATATACTCTGTGAGTAACAAGTTCAGTAAATCCAAATGCAATTAATAAAACTCCAAAAAGTCCAAATGCAATCCATCTCTTAACTTTAATACCCGGTTTTAACCAATCAGACAGCCTCATAGCTTCTTTTCTCCCTTATTGACATCTTCTGATATGTCTCTATGCTCTATTCCTGCTTTATATCCTTCTTCTGATAATAATTCATATACTCTATTTGCTATTGCAACAGATCTATGTCTTCCCCCTGTACATCCTATTGATATAATAAGTTGTCTCTTACCTTCTTTAGTGTAGTTTGGTATTAAGAATTTAAGCATATCCATTAATCTATCTAAGAAACCAACTGTTTCAGTTTGTTCTAAAACATACTTCTTAACTGGTTCATCAGCACCTGAATATTGCTTAAGTTCTGGAATATAGAAAGGATTTGGAATAAATCTAACATCAAATACTAAATCCGAATCAACAGGTATTCCATATTTAAATCCAAAACTTAGTACTGTTATTGATAATTCCTTATCTGGTTCTTCACTTGAACCATAGTAACTGTTCATCTTTTCTCTTAAGTCTCTAATTGCATATTTTGATGTATCTATTATTACATCTGCTCTATCTTTAACTTCTCTTAGTTTATTTCTTTCTTCAGTTATTCCAGTAAGTACACGTGCCTTTGGCGCTAATGGGTGACTTCTTCTAGCCTCTTTAAATCTCTTAACTAATACCTCATTTGAAGCTTCTAAGAATAGTATTTCGTATTTAAAATCATTATTCTTTAAGTAAACTAGACTCTCAAATAAATCATCAAAGAATACTCCACCTCTTATATCTATAACAATCGCTACTTTTTCTATACTTCCATTATTACATGCTTCTGCAAACTTAGGTATTAGTTGTGGTGGTAAGTTATCAACACAAAAATATCCTAAATCTTCTAAGCTTCTAGTTGCTTCTGTTTTTCCTGCTCCTGATAATCCTGTAACTATAACAAATCTCATAATTTACGCCTCCTTTTAAAGCTCTTGATTTATATTATTATATCATAATAAAGTAAATTCTAAATGGTGAATTATTAATTGTAAATTAACTTAAAAATTTTAATTATAATTTATTTTAAAATTTAAATGGCGCTATGATTTATACATACCGCCATAATATTTTCTAGTTATTATCTCTATATTTAATTGCTTCTTTTAATAGTTTAATGAATTCTTTATTCTCTTCATCTTTTCCTATTGATACTCTAATCCAGCCTGGCATTTTAAGCAAGAATCCAGGTCTTATTATAAAACCTTTTTTAAGCAAATATTCATGAATTATCTTATCATTACCATTAACATTAACCATAATAAAATTGGCCTGTGAGTCTAAATAATTTAATCCCATTTTATTAAATTCATTTTCTAAATACTCTCTTTGAATTTTATTTTGATTTATAACAAATTCAGTATGATCTATATCTTTAAGTGCCTGAATACAAGCTTTCTGAGCATATAAATTGCAGTCAAAAGCATTTATAACTCTATTTATATAAGCTACGAATTCTTTATTTGCTATTCCATACCCAAGTCTTAAAGATGCTAGTCCATATACTTTAGAAAATGTTTTTAAAAGCACTATATTATCATGCTTTTTCATAAGCCCTAAAGTATTTGGGAATTCATTAGCTGTTACAAATTCCTCATAAGCTTCATCCATTACTATAGTTACATCGCTTGGTATCTTACTTATAATATTTGAAAATTGTTCTTCTGTAAATATAGTGCCTGTTGGATTATTAGGATTACAAAACCATATTATCTTTGTTTTATCTGTAATTCTATTTACCATTTCTTCTATATCAAGTTTACCATTAATTAATGGTACCTTTATTGGAACAGCTCCCATTAAAAGAGTATTTGATTCATATCTTGGAAAAGTTATCTCTCCCATTATACTTTCATCACCTTTATCTAAAAGCATTAAGCAAATATCTTTAATTAAAGAATCTGATCCTGCCCCACAGAATATCATTTCTTCACTTACATTAAATTTCTTTGCTATTTCTTTCTTTAAATCATAAGATGATGCATCAGGATATAATCCTGTATCATTTAGTATTTCTTTTATAGCATTTAAAGCTCTAGGTGAAGCTCCATAAGGATTTTCATTAGATGCAAGCTTTACTACTTTCTCTATTGAAAATTCTCTTTTTACCTCATCTATTGGTTTTCCTGCTATATAAGGTGCAAGGTTTTTTATTTCTTTTCTTATTGCTCTCTCCATAAATTCTACTTCTATACTAGAAGTTCCCCCCTTCATATATTAATATTTATTTCTTCTTATTTTATCATCAACACTACTACTAAGTGATGAATATGCAAAAGCAGAAACTACAACAAGGACAAGTCCTATGTACATACCCATTCTCCCAAAAAGCATATTAAGTCCACTAGTAAGGAAGCAAGCTAATGATATGAAAAGATAATGTACCCCAAAATCAATAGCAACCCTATCTTTCTTTTTTATCTGTTTAAGCTTAGCTTCTGTCATAACTGATATAAGCGAAATATTTTTATTTACCCCAACTAAAAATGCTAACACTAAAAATATTATTCCGCCTATTATAGTTAACATATATAACATACCCTTCCTCCATTCCCTTTTTTTATAAATAATTATAACACCTTTGTATAATGTATGTAACACTATTTAATATTAAATAAAAAAAGACTGTTTTTATAACAGTCTTTCTTACATTGCTTAAGTTATTCTTTTAAGTTATTCTAAATCTTCTCCAATTATTCTAACTTCAGTATGAAGTTCTACACCAAATTGTCTTTTAACTTCTTCTTGTACATGATGTATAACATCTAAAACATCTTTAGCTGTTGCTCCACCTTTATTTATAACAAACCCTGAGTGTTTGTTAGATACAGCAGCTCCTCCAATTGAAAATCCTTTAAGTCCAGCATCTTGAATTAACTTTCCTGCAAAGTATCCTTCTGGTCTTTTAAATGTACTTCCTGCTGATGGATATTCTAAAGGTTGCTTTGATTCTCTCTTAAATGTTAAATCATCAACCCTAGCTTTTATTTTTTCATGTTCTCCATTATTTAAAGCAAATGTTGCAGCTAATACTATAGCTTTTTCAGTCATAACTCTTGATGTTCTATATCCTAACTCTAGTTCATCTTTTGTATAAACAACTATTTCTCCATCTTCAGTTAAAACTTCTGCACTTTCTATAACATCTGCAATTTCTCCATTATAAGCTCCAGCATTCATAAATACTGCTCCACCTATTGAACCTGGTATTCCACATGCAAATTCTAATCCTGTTAAGTCGTTATCTAATGCTGCCTTTGAAGCATCCTTTAATAAAACTCCTGTATCAGCTATCACTTTATTTCCTTCTACTTTTACATCTTTAAGCTCTGTAAGCTTAATAACTGCTCCCCTAATTCCACCATCTTTAACAAGAAGGTTTGAACCATTTCCTATTATGAAATATGGTATTTCATTTTCCTTGCAGACTTTTAACGTTTTAACTACTTGTTCCTTCGTTTCTGGTATAAGTAGCACGTCTACTGGACCACCAACTTTAAAATATATATGTTCGCTCATTTTTGCGTTTAATTCTATTTGATTTTTTGAATATATGTCTTTGAATAATTCGCTATATTTATTCATTCATGAAAACTCCTCAAAATATATTTATTACAATTATTTAGTATATTCTAAATTGGAAATTAAAACAAGCCTTATAAGTTTACATTTCCATTAACTTTTTACTTACTTTCCCTGTTATTGAAATAATCAAGTATACTTTCTGCTGATTTCCTATCAATGCTTGGTGTTTCTAGTAATTCTTCTAGTGTTGCTTTCTTTACTTTTTCAACACTTCCAAACTTCATTAAAAGTTCTTTTCGTCTCTTTGCACCAATATAAGGTATATCATCTAATATAGAATGTAATGTTCTCTTATCTCTAAGTGACCTATGATAAGTTATTGCAAATCTATGGACTTCATCTTGGATTCTTCTTATTAATTGCATTAGGTTAGAACTTCTATTTATAATTATCTCTTCATTATTATATATGATACCTCTTGTTTGGTGCTTATCATCTTTAACAAGTCCGCAAACTGGTATATCTATATCTAGCTTTTTTAAAACATCTAATGCAATATTTACTTGACCTTTTCCACCGTCCATCATTATTAAATCTGGGAAATTAGAAAACTTACCATTTGAGAATATTAACTCTCTCTCCTGTATCTCTTTTATTTCTCTAAGTCCATGAGAAAATCTTCTTTCTAAAATTTCTCTCATACTATCATAATCATTGGCACCTTTTACAGTTTTTATTCTAAATCTTCTATAATTACTGTTTTTTGCTTTTCCATCTTCAAATACAATCATACTTCCAACTGAATCTACACCTTGTATGTTGGATATATCATATGCTTCTATTCTATGTGGTAATTCATCAAGTGATAAAACATTTCTAAGTTCATTTAATGCTATATTGTTTATTTCTTTCTCCATAACAATTTTTTCTTTAAATTGTTCTAATGTTATTTTGGCATTTTCTCGAACCATATCTAACATACTCTTTTTATCACCCTTCTGAGGTACCTTTAGTATAACTTTTGATTCTCTCTTTACAGATAAGAATTCTTCAAGTACTTCTTTATCAGATACTTCTGGTACATATATAGTTTTTCCAATCTTAGTTGCACCACTATAGAAGTTTACTATAAATTGAGATATTACATCAGATGGATTTTCAAGTGCAGTATTTTCTATCATAAAATGCTCTCTACCAGTTATTTTTCCACCTCTTAAAAAGAAAATTTGTATACAGCTATCTTTCTCATCACTATATATATTTATGAAATCTTCATCCTCATCTGTTACTTTAAACATCTTTTGTTTTTGAACTAATGCTTCTATAGCTAAAGTTTTATCTCTATATGAAGCTGCTTTTTCAAATTCTAAATTCATTGATGCTTCTTCCATTTTTCTTTTTAATTCTTTAGTAATCTCTTTATCCTTACCGTTTAATATATCTATAACTGAATTTATAATCTTTGAATAATCTTCTTTAGAAACATATCCTCCACAAGGTCCATTACACTTACCTATATGAAAATTAAGACATGTTCTAGTTGGCTCTCCCCCTTCAACAATTGCTTTTTTACAAGTTCTTATAGGGAAAACCTTTCTAATCAAGTTTATAGTCTCATATACTGCTGCCCCATTTGTATATGGTCCAAAATATTTATTTCCGTCCCTTGCAAAGTTTCTTGTTACGAATACTCTAGGGAAGTCTTCGTTTGTTGTTATTTTTATAAAAGGATAAAATTTATCATCCTTTAACGAAATATTATATTTAGGGCTATATTTCTTTATTAAGTTACACTCTAAAATTAAAGCTTCCATCTCTGAATCTGTAACTATATATTCAAATTCAGCAATATTTTTAACCATAGCTTTTACTTTTTCTGAATGGTTTTTAGAATTTCTAAAATATTGCCTTACCCTATTTTTTAATATTTTTGCTTTACCGACATATATTATTTCTCCTAAAGAGTTTTTCATTAAATATACGCCTGGCTTCTCTGGTAATATTTTTAATTGATATTCGAAATCAAACATTCAAAAACCCCCTTCTAGTCTTTTGTTTATACCCTCTTCTTTATTATTATATAATTTATTTATTATGTAAATCATTATACCTATAAATATTATAATTACATAGGTATGTATATTTATTTAAATTGTAAATACTAGATATACTTAGTATTTACTCTATTATTTTCATTTATTAATTTTAAAAAAGAAGTATCTAAAATAGATACTTCTTTTTATATTATTTATTAAGTTCCGCATTTATGACTTTACCAGCAACTGATGCTGCTTTCTTAGCTCCATATCCTCCATTCTCTACGATTACTGCTACTGCAATTTTTGGATTATCGGCTGGTGCAAAACATATGAACCATGAATGTGGTGGTGCTGGCTGTCCGTTTGGAAGATTGTGATCAGCAGTTCCTGTTTTACCTGCTGTTCCTGTTCCTTGTAAGTAACTCCAAGTACCACTTTGTATATTTTTATCAACTAATGCCTTCATATATGATTTGATTGTCGCCGCATCATCTTCTGACATTGCTCTTTGATATTCTTTTGGTTTTTCAACTTCTATAGTAGTTCCATCTTTATCTACAACTTTGCTAACAAGATTTGGCTGCATAATAACACCGTTATTTGCAACTGCGCTTGCAACTAGTGCCATTTGCATAGGTGTTACACTTACCGTACTTTGACCTATACCTGATCTTGCTATATCTCCACTATATGTTAATTTAGGGAATGTACTTTTATTTATTACGAACCCATTTGCTGGAACTTGCTCGTTAAATCCAAATCCTTCAGCAGTTTTCATTAACTTAGAATTTCCAAGATCCATTGCAAGTGTTCCGTATACTACGTTACTTGAAACAACAAATGCTTTCTTTAAGTCTAAACTACCATATGATGCATCACCTGAATTATGAAGTTCTTTTCCTCCACCTTCAAATTTTAATACACCATTATCAGTGAAAGTTTTATTTTGAACTCCTGGAATATTATCAAGTGCACTTGCAGTTGTTACAACTTTAAATGTTGATCCTGGTGGATACTGTCCTTGAATTGCTCTATTTAAAAGTGGACTATGTTCAGCATCTCCAGCATTAGCTTTCTTCATTTCTTCAGCTAAATTATTAGGATTGAAACTTGGTTTTGAAACCATAGCTAATACATTTCCTGTTTTAGGATCTAATGCAACAACAGCTCCTCTATCATCTCCTAATGCATTATAAGCTACTTTTTGAAGTTTATTATCTAAAGTAGTAACTACACTGTTACCTTGTCTGTCTTTATCATCTTTTCTGTCAAAGAAAGCTGCTTTTAAGTTATCAATACTTGGATCATCGATTAGCTTTTTAAAACTAGCTGTCATATTTGATGTTGTTGTAAGCTGCTTATCATAAGCTGCTTCAAGTCCAGTTCCACCAAATCTACTATCCATAAATCCTATAGGTGCTGCATAAATAGCTCCCTCTGGATATACTCTCTTTTGAACATTATTTTTTTCTCTAACGCTTTTTGCTATAACGTCATTATTTCTATCGTATATTGTTCCTCTTAAAACTCTGTTTCTTACTGCCCAAGCTCTTTGGTTTCCAGGCTTAGCTGCTATATCTGGCGCTTTAAAAGCTTGGAAATAAGCTATATATGTGATTAGGGCTATTAAACAAAATAAGAAAACCATCATTACTTTTGTTACACTTTTTTTTATATCGTCCTTCATATTAGCCCTCCTCTGATACTTTTTGCAGTATTCCTAATGCAAAGAACATAGTTAACATTGATGAACCACCATAACTTATAAGAGGTAATGTTATACCTGTTAAAGGAATTACAGCAAATATTCCTCCTATTATAACTAAAACCTGACAAACTATCATAGCACTAAATCCAACTGCTGTAAGTTGTGAGAATTCATCATCTGTAACAAATGCAGTTCTTATACATCTATAAAATAAAAGGAAGTATATTATCATTATACCTATTCCAAATACCATACCAAACTCTTCACAAATTATTGCAAATATAAAGTCAGATGTATTTATAGGAACAAATCCAGGATATCCTTGGCCAAGTCCTGATCCCATCATTCCACCTGATGAAATTGCATATAAACCTTGTACTAATTGGTAACTTTGGTTTTGAGTATATTCCCAAGGATGTCTCCATATAAGTACTCTTTCTCTTACATGTCCAAACAGGTTGTAAGCTGCAACCGCTCCAACTGCTGATAATCCTAAACATACTAATACATATCTAGCTTTTGTAGTTGCTATATAAAGCATAGTTACTGATATTCCGAAGAATATAAGTGCTGATCCTAAATCTTTTTGTAGAACCATACATCCTAAACTATACATTACAACTAATCCTGGCTTTATAAGCTTTTTAAAGCTTCCTTTTGGATTAAGCGCAGTAGTATATTCCTTTAATGATGCTGCTAAATACAATACTAGTGCTATTTTCCCAAACTCAGAAGGTTGGAAACTTACTGGTCCTAATATAACCCAGTTTTTTGCACCATTAAGCTCTGTACCTATTAAAAGAGCCATAGGCATAAATACTAATACACATGCCATATATACATATTTATACTTAGCAAAGTTCCTAAAATCAGGAAACACCTTAAGCACAACCATAAACACAACTATACTACCTAAGAACCATATAAGTTGCTTTTCTGCCACCTTTGGATCTATTCTATATAGCATAGCTATACCTATAACTACCAATAAACAAGAAAAGGTAAGTATAAATTTATCTCCATCAGGATAAAACTTTCTTACAACAAAATGTGCAATTCCTATAACTACACATAATATTACCCCAAAATATAGAGCATTTTTATCAATTGGTGTCTTTAGAATAGCTAAATTAGTGAACAGAGCAATACATAATATGTATGTAAGTAGAAGCATTATGCTCTCTTTTTTTCTCTTTCTCATTTAATCACCTCATTGCAATTTAAGACAATACCTTAAATACTGCAGTACCTATAGCTATTTGATCTTTTGCAAATAACTTTACTCTGCCACTTATTTTTTGACCATTTAAGAATGTTCCATTAGTACTTCCTAAATCTTCTAATATTAACGCATTATTTTTAACCATAATTCTAGCATGACTTCCTGATACATATTGATCATTTAATACTATTGAATTACTTCCACGTCTACCTATAGTAGTTTCATCCTTAATCGGTATTACCGACCCAACCTTTAATGACGTATTGTCCCCATTTTCTATTATCTCTATCCCATGATGTCTTCTAGAAGGATTTGCTTTTCTTGGCACACTGCCTTTAACGTTCCCTCCGGATTTAACATCTTTTGCCATTATCTTTAAGGCATATACGATTATAACGTATAATAATATGATAAAAATTATTCCAAATACGCCTGCCATAAATTTTGAAAAATCCATCTTTCCACCTCAAAAAATTACTTTATCTTTTTGATTATACACCAAAATAATATTTAATTCACACATTTATCTTACAATTGTTAAACAATATAACATTAACTAACCTATATAATTAAATTTTATATAAGCTAGTTAATTTATTTATAATTTTCTTAGTTTTTTGTTTACTTTAGTATTTTACTCAAATATTGTCCTGTATATGACTTTTTAATTTTACATATTTCTTCTGGTGTTCCTGTAGCAACTATAGTACCACCTTTATCTCCACCTTCTGGCCCTAAGTCAATTATATAATCTGCACATTTTATCATATCTAGATTATGTTCTATAACAACTACAGTGTTACCTGCATCAACAAGTCTTTGTAATATGTGTACAAGTCTATTAACATCATCAATATGAAGTCCTGTTGTTGGTTCATCTAGTATATATAATGTTTTGCCCGTACTTCTTTTTGATAATTCATAAGCAAGTTTTATCCTTTGTGCTTCTCCACCTGACAATTGAGTTGATGGCTGACCAAGTCTTATATATCCAAGTCCTACATCATATAATGTTTGAAGTTTGTTTTTAATTCTTGGAATATGATCAAAGAATTCTAATCCTTCCTCAACTGTCATATTTAATATGTCATCTATATTCTTGCCTTTATATTTAACTTCTAGAGTTTCTCTATTATATCTTTTTCCTTTACATACTTCACACGGAACGTAAACATCTGATAAGAATTGCATTTCAATTTTTATAATACCATCACCTGAACATGCTTCACATCTTCCACCCTTTACATTGAAACTAAATCTTCCAGGCTTATAACCTCTCATCTTAGCTTCTGGTGTTTGAGAGAATAATTCTCTTATTATATCAAAAGTTCCTGTATATGTTGCAGGATTTGAGCGCGGTGTTCTTCCTATTGGGCTTTGGTCTATATCTATTATTTTATCTATATTTTCATATCCTTTTATTTCTTTATGTGCTCCAACTGGATTTTTACTTCTATTAATTAATTTGTTTAATCCTTTATACAGAATTTCATTTATAAGAGTACTTTTACCTGAGCCTGAAACCCCAGTAACCATAGTTAATACTCCAAGTGGGAAGTCTACAGTTACATTCTTTAAGTTATTTTCTTTTGCTTTTGAAACGGTGATTTTATTACCATTCCCTTTTCTTCTTTCAATCGGAATTTCTATTTTCTTTTCTCCAGTTAAATATTTCGCAGTTAATGAATTATCACATTTCTTGATTTCTTCTACAGTACCTGCAGCTACAATTTCACCACCGTGTTCCCCAGCACCAGGTCCAATATCAACAACATAATCTGCTTCTCTTATAGTATCTTCATCATGTTCTACAACAATAACTGTATTACCAACATCTCTAAGATGCTTTAAAGTTTGAATTAATCTATCATTATCTCTTTGGTGAAGTCCTATACTAGGTTCATCTAGTATATATAAAACTCCCATAAGTGCTGATCCAATTTGAGTTGCAAGTCTTATTCTTTGTGCCTCTCCACCAGATAATGTTCCTGAACTTCTTGAAAGATTTAAATAATCAAGTCCAACATTAACTAAGAACTCTAATCTACTTATTATTTCTTTAATTATTTGTTCACTTATCATTTTATCTTTCTCTGAGAAGTTTACTCCATTTATAAAGTCTAATTCTTCTTTTATTGAAAGCTTTGTAAATTCATATATATTTTTATCTCCAACTGTTACTGCAAGAGCTTCTTTATTAAGTCTTGCTCCTTTACACTTAGGACAATGATTATTACTCATATATTGTTCAATGTCACCTTTTATAATATCTGAATTAGTTTCTCTATATCTTCTTTGAAGTGAATTTATTTCACCTTCCCAAGCTGAATTATAAGTTGCTTTAACTCCTTCTTTTACATAATCAACCTTAAGTCTCTTACCTTCTGTTCCATAAAGTAATATATTTACTATTTTCTTTGGAAGATCTTTAATTGGAGTATTTAAATCAAAATCGTACTCTTTGCTTAATGCTTTTAAAAATGCAAAAGTCCATGAGTCATCTTTAAGTCTACCTTCTCCCCAAGAAGCTATTGCACCTTCCATAATACTTAAATCTTTATTTGGTATTATTAAATTCTCATCAATTTCTATTAATGAACCTAATCCATCGCAGTAATCACATTTACCAAACGGTGAATTAAATGAAAACATTCTTGGTGCTAATTCTTCTATACTTATACCACAGTCTGGACATGAGAATTTTTCACTATATAATGTATCTTCTCCTCCAATTTCATTTATAATTACTAAACCATCACCAAGCTTTAAAGCAGTTTCTACAGAATCACTAAGTCTTCCTTCTATTCCTTCTTTTATTACTAATCTATCTACAACTGCTTCTATACTATGCTTTTTATTTTTTTCAAGTTTTACTTCATCTTCTGTTAAATCATATATTTCGCCATCTATTCTTGCTCTAATAAATCCGTTCTTTTTTATGTTTTCTAGTACTTTCTCATGAGTCCCTTTTCTGCCTCTTACAACTGGAGCTAAAACTTGTATTTTCGCTCTCTCTTCAAGTTCCATTACTCTATCTATTATTTGGTCTACAGACTGCTGAGTAATTTCCTTACCACACTTTGGACAATGTGGAACTCCTACTCTTGCATAAAGAAGTCTTAAATAGTCATATATTTCGGTTATTGTACCAACAGTTGATCTTGGATTTTTACTTGTTGTTTTTTGATCTATTGAAATTGCAGGTGATAACCCTTCTATATACTCAACATCAGGCTTGTTCATTTGACCAAGAAATTGTCTAGCATAAGCTGATAGTGATTCTACATATCTTCTTTGTCCTTCTGCATAAATTGTATCAAATGCTAATGATGATTTTCCTGAACCTGAAAGTCCTGTAAATACCACTAATTTATCTCTAGGTATTTCTAAACTAACATTTTTTAAATTATGTACTTTAGCACCTTTTATAATGATTTTATCCTTCATATTATTGTTACCTCTCTTTTAACATATATCTTTATTTTAGACTTATATTTGCTAATTAATCCTCGAACATAAGTTCCCGTACAATAATTTTAAATTTATATTATCCTATTGTCAATTATATCACTTGTCTTTATTATCATTAAGTAAGTAACAGCATTCCTTATTAATTTTTAAGAATTGTTAAGATTCTAGTAAATTTGCTCATAATTTAAAGACCTATTTTGTTTGAAATAGGTCTTTAAATATTAAAATTATTTTTCATATATAACTCTTTTTACTAATTTACCATCATTATTTAAATAATACTCATTAGCATTTTGTGATTTAATTTCAAGAACCCTTTCTTTAATATATTAATTATTGACACCCACTTTAAGATAGTTTAATATGAAGCAAACTTCACATTCCATATTGATAGGAGTGATTTTTTGAAAAATAGATTTACATAACTTTATTTATGCTCATTAGCAATTCTTATAATGGGTTTTAGTTTATGCTATAGCTTCTCACGTTAAATATAATACTAATAAAAAGCAAATGATAAACGGGAGAAAATTATTATGATTGGAAAGCTATTATTTATACTTTTGGGAGTACTTTTAACATTATGGGGTATCCATAGAATGAAAATAGATGATGCCTTTTTTGGAAAGACTCAAAAGAGAAAAAACATATTTAATCTTTTAATAATGGGAGAAGCTTCTGGAATTGGACAATTCTTAGGCGGAATTCTATGCATAATTTTAGGTATTTTATCCTTTATAATTAAATAATTAATACATAAATGGAATTAAGCTATATTTTAAGCTTAATTCCTTTTTTATAACTTTTATTAATCTTAGTAATTACAAAAGAAAAAGCTATGAATATTATAAGATTTTCATAGCTTTTATTTTTATTACAGATTTTTTATCATATTTAATATTCATTTATACTTTATTCAGATTGCAATAGTAGCATATTCTTAATTTTTTCTCTAACTTCTACTGGTAAATTTCCTTCTAATATTCTCTCTAATAAATCACATCTTTTAATTCCATTTGAGGTTATATATTTCTCTATCATATTTACCTTTGCTTCTCTATTAGGAATTAATTGATAAATTACATACCAATCTTCTAAAGAAGTAAAAGGAATATCTATTCCATTAATTTTTCTAGTTTCTAAAATTGAGCTATTATCAAAAACATATTCAAATACGCCACTATTATGATTAATTCTAAATCCAGCCATTACATCAACATCAATACCATTTATTACATACTCATAAAAATACTTTGTTGAATATGTAGCAGCCTTTTCCCATGGCTTTTTATCACCAATACTTTTAAGTATTTCATCTACTTTATCAATATCTTTAATATCTACCAAAATATCTATATCATTAGGTTTATCTATAAGACCAAATTGATTTAATAATATGGAAGCACCTACTCCCCATACTACATTTGAGTCATTAAGCTTTTTACCTATATAACTTAAAGTATTAAACACGTTATTTATCACTCCTTACCTCTTATTTATTATATTATATCATTTATATTTTAATATTTATTAAGTAAAAATATATCTAAAACTATCATACATTGATAGTATAAAAACTATTAAAGATAAGTATTAAAAACCTAATAAAAAAGTGAGTATTAAAATCTAAATTTCTAATACTCACTTAATTATTTATCTTATTAAATTTACTTATGCTGTAATTTAGACTATTTAGCTTAATAATCTTATTTACAATGTTTACCTTAGTAATTTTTAACTGATTAAGAAGTTCTTAAATATATATTATTTCTTTCTTCTCTTAAGCATTTTAACACCCACACCTATTGAAGCTGCAGCTGCTGCAAGTCCTGCAAATCCAAAGCTATATCCAGTTGATGGTATTGGCTTATTATTATCTGCATTAGGTTTGTCTACTTCAGAATTATTATCATTTCCAGGTTTATTATTTTCTGAATTATTTCCACTATTATTATTATTATTATCTCCTGGCTTATTTTCATTTCCTGAGTTGTTTCCACCATTATTATTATTATTATTATCATCTGGTTTATTATCTTCTTCTGGTTTATTGCCTTCTTCAACTTCAGATATTGGAATTGCTATTCCGTTTTGTGATGTTGTATCTTTTGAAGTTAATGTATTTTGATACATTAAGTAATAAGCTGATGCTGACCAACTAAAGTTTGTCGTATGTAGTCCTTTACCTGTTTCAGGATTATAATTTTCTCTTATTGGTCCATCTCCCATAAGTCCTTCTGCATTATTAAATAGTTTCTTAGTCATTCTTTCTGCATCTTTATCAAATCCATAGTTTTGAAGAGCTTCTATACCATATAAAGCTTGATCCATCCATACTGGTCCTCTCCAATATTTATCAGGATTATACTTTGGATTATCCTTTGAAGCCGTTGGAAGTGGTACAAATGTATCAAACTTACCTGGATCAGTCATATTATCTTTAACCTTTTCAGCTTGTTCTTTTGTTGCCATCTTAGCCCATAAAGGAATCCAACCTTCAGTTCCTTTACCTCTTTCATCTAACATATTTTTCTTCTTTCCATCTTCACTTATTTGAAGATCATAGAAGAATCCTGTTTTTTCATCAAACATATTTTCACTTACGTATTCTCTTACATAATCTGCTTCCTTTTCATATTTCTTAGCATCGCTATTATTTCCAAGCTCTTCTGCCATTGACTTTAAGAAAGCTTTTTCTGCATAAAGATATGCATTTAAATCAGCTGACTCTTGATTTATTGAATATCCAATAAGTTTTCCATTTTTATCTTTATTCTCAAATACCTTAACTCCAACATCTTCTCCGCCAGCGCCTTCTTTATCAAATCTAGTAGCATTATCCATGCCACTTTCCCAAGCAGCAGCTAAGATTACTTCATCTTCATTAAATTTAGGATTTCCATCCTTATCTTTTACTATATTTCCATTTTCATCGTATAGCCAATGAGCATCGTGAACCATTCCACCATATTCAGCTATACCATTTTTATCATGATCTCTATTTGTATACCACCAGTTATGATACTCAACAAGCTTTGGATACATTTCCTTTAAGAAATCCTTATCTCCTGTAGCTTTATATACATTCCAAACAGACCAAGCTGCTAATGCTGGCTTTGAATTTCTCTCATTCCAGTTACCACCATCTTCTCCTCTAGCTCCATCTTTGTTATAGAATATAGCATCAATTATTGCCCCCTTATCTTGAGGTCTAACATCATCATTTGATTTTATTTGGTAATCAAATAATGCTCTAATATTATCCTTAGCTAAATCTCCATTAAAGTTTGCTGTTGCAACAGCTTGCTTCCATGAATCCCAAGCCCACATTCCTATAAACCATTTGTATGACATTGAAGGTACTATACCATCATGCTTTATAGCACCTGCTGCACTTCTCCAGTTCGTAGTTAATGTTTCAATTGACTTTACAGCAGCATTTTTATACTCTGGATTTCTTGTACTCTCCACAGTTTCAAATGTTTTATCTAAATATCCTTGCCAACGTGTATTATTTTCTTCAAAATGCTTGTCCCCATTTTTTATAAAATCATCTAACTTTTTATTTTCTTTGTTAAGTTCATCTGTAGTAAATGTATAACTTTGAGTTGAATATGTTTTAAACTCCCCTTTAGGTGCTATTGTTACTGTATCTTTTAATTTAGTAGTATAGTTTTTTCCTTCAATATTAGTTTCAACATTACCATCATATTTAACTGTAAACTTAGTTTCATTAGTTGAGAAGAAGTTCCATGTATCTCTTAAGTCAGAGAAGTTAACCTCTACCCCATCTTTTGTTGCCTTTAAGCTTTGCTTTAAGTCTATAACTTTCTTACCTGTGTTAAGTTCTCCAAAAATACTTCCTACCCACTTAACACCTAAGTTTAATTCCTTATCTGTTTTATTTTCAATTTCTGTTCTTATAAGTGCACTTCTATTTGATGCGAAGATAAGATCTAATTTTAAGTTAAAATCCTGCATTTCATACACTTGTACTAATTTCCCTGGATAATAATCAAAATTCACCTTTTTTGCTTTTGTTAAATCGTAAGTTTCACCATTATCATTATTTTTCACAATAATCTTACTTATTGTATCTGACATATTTACAGGATACTCTTCTCCTATAATTACAGGTCCTGCAAATCCCCCATAAAGATTTGTTGCTTCCTTATTTGGAAGATAGTATCCATGCCAAGCTCCCATATCAGAAAAATTATTATATTTGTTTGTTGAATATGATCCATATATTTCTGAAGTAGGATTTGCGGTTACATTAAGTACATTTTTAAAATCTAAAACTTGATCTCTTTTATCCTTTGCTAAAGCATTTATTCCTCCTAGATTTCCAGCAATTACAGTTGCTGCTATAACAGTAGCTATAAGTGTTTTTTTCTTAATTCTAAAAGCCATAAAAATTATTCTCCCTCTCACAAATTATTTTTATAATTAATTAGTCGCGACAACATTATTAACTTAATATCTTTTAAAATTTATTTAGAAATCAAAAAATACCCAAATCAAAATCATCCTAAACAATAAAGGCATACTAACACGCCACAAAAATATGCTCTTTGCGTATAACCAATGTAAGAATCAAATTTGACTTAGGTATTGCCTTTCGAGTAATAATCCAATTATTTAATTGTATAAATATTGCTTACAGCCCAAATATTATCATGTAAAGGTTTTAAGGTCAATAGTTTTTTAATACTTTTTTAAATTTTATTGAATTTTCTATTATGAATATATATACCACTTTAAATTTCAGATAGTTTATAAAAAAAATAAGAGCTATTAAAATAGCTCTTATTTTTATTTATACTTTTACTATTCTTAAACTTCCAAACTTATATAATAATTTATCTACTGTAACAATAATTAATGCTAGTCCTATAAATGCAATCACAAGATATACTAAATAATTTAAAAATTCTAATATACTTATTTTATTTAAATCTAAGAATGGATATGGGTATACCCCAATAATCTTTCCAATAAATAGGGCTACAAAAAGATATACTATAGGAAACACTATCCAAAGTTTTATATCTTTATATTTATAATTTCCTTTTTCATCGAATATAATCCAATCTAATATGAATGTAATTGGTGCAAATCCATGAAGGATATAACTTTGAAGTTTTGCAATTCCTTCTTGATTCCACGCTTTATTTAATACTAAAAAGAATACTATACCAGCTACTATTATATATAGAGTTAAAGCACCTCTTACACTTTCTTTATTTAAAAACTTTATTCTCTCATAAAAAAATGATTTATTTAAAAACCATAGCATAACTAATATGTTGCTATACTCTGTAAAGTATGAAAAATATCTAACTACTCTTCCAACATAACTTTCTATTTCAGGCTCCACCATTTGATTAACAAAAGCTATAATTAATGCTACTAATATTACTATTCCAGCAAATCCTCTGAAAGTTTTTCTACTAATACTCATTTAATCACCTATCCTTTACATATCTTCACTTTTAAGATTATAAATGATATTAGTTTGATAATCAAAATATTTTTTATTAACTTTTATTCAATAATAGTATATATTAAGAAATTTTTTCTGCTTTTATTACTCCCTCATTCATTACCATCATGCTGATAAGTTCATTTTGTTTCATTGTTTGAGGTAAAAGTAAAGTATATACACATTCTCTTCTATCTTCATTACTAATAAATTCTATATTCTTAATTGCAATTTCATCATCCTCAAGAGTATCATTTATCTCTTTTATTACTTTAGTCTTTTCTGTATATTCTATTTTTAATTTAATAATATCTAATTTATTTATGAATCTATATTCAAACCTTTTTAAAAGTACAAGTGCAATTACTATACCGATTCCACTTAATACACTAATTGTATAAAAGCCCATTCCTACTGCTATACCAACACATGCTACAGCCCATATTGAAGCTGCTGTAGTAAGTCCCTTTACAGATGCCTTGGTTCTAATTATTGTACCAGCACCTAGAAAGCCTACCCCTGATATAACCTGGCAGATTACTCTTCCAGTATCAACACTTAAAACTCCTGATAAATTAGGAGTTTTTGCAATTTCATTAACAACATAATATCCAAGTTGTACTTGGATAAGTGCTGCAACAGTCGCACCTAAACATACTAATACATGAGTTCTAAACCCGGCTGGCCTATTTTCATACTCCCTATTAAAACCAACTACTCCACCTATTATTATTGCTAAGACTATTCTTAAAGCAACTTCATATATATTCATATTATTCTCCTGTCCTCTCCATTACTTTCTAATATGATTATATTAAAAAATCACCTATTATATAATAGATGATTTTTTAATAAATATATAACTTATTTAACAGATAGAAGTGCTATTGAAATAGGTTCTATTATGGTGATTAATGTAATTACTATAATTAATATATTTTTTATTAGCCTTATAAATCTATTGGCATTAAGCCTTTACTTAATTATCCTCTCCGCTTATAAGTAAATATTTTCCACAAGTAAAATTAATTATCCACAAGAAAAAGAAGCTTACTCTACTTCTTCTGTGAGTAAACTTCTTTTATAAATTTATTTTTTACCTTTTAAGTTTTCTATTATATCTCTAAGTTCTGCTGCTCTTTCAAATTGAAGATTTTTAGCTGCATCTAACATTTCATCTGTGTATTCTTTAATTAATTTTTCTCTTTCTTTCTTAGTCATCTTCTTAGGTTGATTTTCTATTTCATACTTAGTTTCTTCTTCGGCAACCTTAGTTGCTTCAATTACTTCTCTTACATCCTTAATAATTGTTTTAGGAACCATATTATGTTCTTCATTATACTTTTCTTGAATGCTTCTTCTTCTCTCAGTTTCACTTATAGCTCTATCCATTGAGCCTGTTATAGTATCTGCATACATTATAACTTTACTTTCTGAGTTTCTCGCAGCCCTACCTATTGTTTGAACTAATGAAGTTTCAGATCTTAAGAAACCTTCCTTATCTGCATCTAAAATTGCAACAAGAGCAACTTCTGGAATATCAAGACCTTCTCTTAAAAGATTGATTCCTACTAGAACATCAAACTTACCAAGTCTTAAATCTCTTATTATTTTCATTCTTTCAATAGTATCTATATCAGAGTGCATGTATGTTGCCTTTACTCCAAGGTCAGTTAAATACTTAGTTAAATCTTCTGCCATTTTCTTAGTTAATGTTGTAATAAGAGTTCTGAATCCTCTCTTTGTAGTTTCTATAATTTCTCCATATAAATCATCAATCTGACCATTAACTGGCTTTATAATTATTTGTGGATCTAAAAGTCCTGTTGGTCTAATTATTTGTTCTGCTGTAACTTTAGAATGTTCAACTTCATATTTAGCTGGAGTTGCACTTACGAATACAACTTGATTTATTTTCTTCTCGAACTCTTCAAATTTTAATGGTCTATTGTCATAAGCACAAGGAAGTCTAAAACCATATTCAACTAATGAATCTTTTCTTGATCTATCCCCTGCATACATTGCTCTAACTTGTGGAAGTGTTACGTGACTTTCATCAATAAACATTAAGTAATCATCTTTTGGGAAGTAATCAAGAAGTGTCTTTGGTGGAGTTCCTGGTGCTCTACCATCTAATATTCTTGAATAATTTTCGATTCCACTACAATATCCCATTTCTCTAATCATTTCTATATCAAAGTTAGTTCTTTGTCTTAATCTTTGTGCTTCTAATAGCTTATCTTGAGCATTAAGTTCTCTAAGTCTTTCTTCTAATTCTTCTTCTATTACTGTTATAGATTTTTCTAATACTTCTTTTGACGCAGCAAAGTGAGATGCTGGATAAATTTGAGCATGATTTCTTTCACCTAATATTTTTCCTGTTAACACATCAAATTCTCTTATTCTATCAATTTCATCTCCAAAGAATTCTACTCTTATTCCTTGACTTGATGATGATGCTGGAATTATATCTAATGAATCTCCTCTTACTCTAAATGTTCCTCTACTAAAATCAATATCATTTCTTTCATATTGTATTTCTATAAGTTTTCTAATTATCTCATCTCTGTCCTTTTGCATTCCTGTTCTAAGACTTATTGTAAGTTTCTTATATTCATCTGGATTACCAAGTCCATATATACATGATACTGATGCAACTATTATTACATCTCTTCTTTCAAATAATGCTGATGTAGCGGAGTGACGTAATTTATCAATTTCATCATTTATTGATGCATCTTTTTCAATAAATGTATCAGTTTGTGGTACATATGCTTCTGGTTGATAGTAATCATAGTATGAAACAAAATATTCTACTATACTATCTGGGAAAAACTCCTTAAACTCTGCACAAAGTTGCGCTGCTAAAGTTTTATTATGAGCTAATACTATAGTAGGCTTTTGAGTTCTTTCTATTATGTTTGCCATAGTAAAAGTTTTACCAGACCCTGTTACTCCAAGAAGTGTTTGAAACTCATTACCATCATTTATTGACTTTACTAATTTATCTATAGCCTCTGGCTGATCTCCCATCGGCTTAAAATTTGACTTTATTTTAAATTCTCCCATAAATTCACCTCAATTCAATTGTTCTAATACTTATTATTTATACATTAGTCTAAATTATTTAAATTTGCAACTATTAAGAAAAGGGATTACTAAAGTAATCCCTTTCATCTATTTATTTATCTTACTATTTAATACTTCTATTGCCTTTTTAAGTTGATTATCATTCTTTTCATTATAAGGCTTAGACATTGCTTCTTTTGATGGTTCAACTTCATAATCTGGTTTAATTCCTTTATGGTGAATGTTTTCACCATTTGGAGTATAGTATTTTGAAATTGTAACTTTTAAAGCTCCACCGTCTTTAAATTCAACTGGTGCTTGAACTATACCTTTTCCAAATGTATTAGTTCCAACTATTGTTGCAGCTTTATAATCTCTTAAAGCTCCTGTTACAACTTCTGATGCACTTGCACTTCCATTATCCACAAGTACAACTAATGGCATTCCCTCTGCTATACCTCCAACGGATACTTCCTCAGCTTTATTATCATACTTATCAACAGTATATGTTATAAGCTTTCCTTTAGGAATAAATTGTGAAGCAACGCCAACAGCTTCTTTAAGATATCCACCTGGGTTTCCTCTTAAATCAATTATTAAACCTTTCATACCCTTTGACTTTAATGTTTCAATTTCTTTCTTAAGATCTTCTGTAACTCCTGCATTAAAAGATGTTATCTGAATGTAACCTGTATTACCATCAAGCATTTTTCCTTTTACTGATTGTGTTTTGATAACATCTCTCATTACTTTAACATCAAAAGGCTTTCCACCATTTCTTTCAATAGTTAACGTTACTTCTTCCTTTTTCTTACCACCTATAAGTGTTGTTGTCTTTTCTACATCTGAACCAACTTTTTGACCATTAACTGCAATAATTACATCATCACTTTTTAATCCTGCCTTTTCAGCTGGAGATCCATCAACTGGTGAAATTACTGTAACCTTATCATTCTTAACACCTACATATACACCAATTCCCATATACTCCCCTGAATTTTGCTCATTGAATTTCTCATATTCTTTCTTATTCATATATACTGTATATGGATCCTTTAAAGAATCAGTCATTCCTTTAATAGCACCTTCTAATAGTACATTATCATCTACTTCTCCATCATAATTTTTTATTAAAGCATCCCTTACTTCAAATAGTTCTTTATACTTACCTATATCATTTATCTCTTTAAAAGTATTCTCAACTTTTGAATTGGCTTTAGTAAAAATTAATCCTTTTGTTGCTAAAACATTTCCTACAACAAAACTTCCCATACATAAACAAATAACAATTAATACACCAGCAATTATATATATAAATCTCTTGCTACTTGAGTTATTCATTCTATTTTTGCTCAATTACCACACCATCCTCTCTAATCTCATATGTAAAGTGTATATACATAGTATATATTATAGACTTATAAATATCCATATTAAACCAAAATCAGTAGGAATTATAATTCCTACTGATTTTATACTTATATTATATACACTTTTACATAATTTTATACTATTAAGAATTTTCTTAGTGCAGCGTAACTTGCAACTCCACCAACAATTAATCCACCTAAAGCGAATTCCCATAATAGTGCAGTACCTATATAACTTACGTTTATTAATGATACGTATAACACTTTGCTTGATATCCAGCTAACAAATCCTTTATATACTAAGAATACAAAGAATGTTGATATAACAGATCCTATAAGACCTATTATCATACCTTCAATTATGAAAGGCCATCTAATAAACCAGTCTGTTGCTCCAACGAACTTCATAATTCCAACTTCTCTTCTTCTTGAGTAAACTGTTAATTTTGTTGTATTCATTATTAGGAATATTGCTACTCCAACTAGTATTATAAATAGCACTGCTCCAACTACTTTAATACCATTTACAACCTTTGTAATTGTATTTATTAAATCTTGTTGATTTCCTATACTTTCAACTCCTGGTAAATCTTTAACTGCATTTGTAACAGCTTCGGCATCACTTGGATCTGCTAATTTTACAATAAATGATGCTGGGAATGGATTCTTTTCTAAGCTGTATCCTTCTAATAATCCTTTATTGTCCTTTGTGCTTTCTTGGAAGCTTGTAAATGCTTGTTCTTTTGATTCATATTGAACGTCCTTAACTCCTGGTAGTTCATGTAGTTTTATCTCAACTTCTCTTTGCTCTATTAATTTGATGTCGTCTTTTAAGAAAACTTTAAGTTCTACTTTTGATTGAACATCATTTAATGCTAATCCTACATTCTTAGTTATAAGTACAAATATACCTAATACGAAAAACGTAATTATAACTGTAATTATTGAAGCAAAACAAATAGTTTTATTTCTTCTTAAACTTTTAAAGGCATCAGATATAAAATGATTTACTGTATTAATCTTCATCATTGTACCTACCTTTCTTTTCGTCTCTTACAACTTCTCCTCTTTCCATAGCTATAACTCTCTTCTTCATGTCATTAACTATATCTTGGGCATGAGTTGCCATAAGTATTGTTGTTCCTGACTTATTTATATCATCTAATAATTCCATTATTTCACTTGCTGTATCTGGGTCTAAGTTTCCTGTAGGCTCATCGGCAATTAAAACTGATGGATTATTAACAATAGCTCTTGCAAGTGATACTCTTTGTTGTTCTCCACCTGATAATTCATGTGGGAACATTTTATACTTATGTGATAGTCCAACTAATGATAATACCATTGGAACTCTTCTTCTTATATCTTTTGGTGACGCCTCAACTACTTTCATAGCAAAAGCTACATTTTCATATACATTTAAATTTGGTATTAATCTAAAGTCTTGATACACCATTCCTATCTTTCTTCTGTAGTAAGGTGTTTGTTTTCTTTTTATATCTGCTAAATTCTTATCAGCAACAATAATTTCTCCTGAAGTAGGTTCTACTTCTTTTAATAACATTTTTATAAATGTTGATTTACCTGCTCCTGATGCACCAACTAGAAACACAAATTCTCCTGCCTCTATATTTACACTTACATCTGACAGAGCTTTTACATTATTATCATAAATCTTAGATACATTCTTAAATTCTATCATAATTTAAACACTCCTTATAGATTTGGACTAACTCCATAAACCCCTTGTCCATCGTACACTATCATTATATCATATGTATTCGACCATATAATATAAGATTTTATTAAGTTTTTAATTTTATTACCAATTATTCATAGATGTCTAATTTTGCTGTAGTATTATGAAGTTTTAATCTCTTCAAAACCTTCTCCTAAAACTTCATGAACCTCTCCTACTGTAATAAATGCTTTATTATCAAGATCTTTTATACGATTTTTTAATTTTATAAATTCATTTCTATTTAATACAGTATATACAACAAAATTTTGAGACTTAGAAAATCCACCAACACCTTCGAGGCAAGTGCAGCCTCTTTCTAAATCATTTAATATATAGTCTATAATTGGTTTTGTATTTTTACTTATTATTATAATTTGCATTCTAATATTGAACCCTTCAATAAACTTATCTACTGTAACTCCTAAAATAATTACACTAAGCATTGCATAGAACCCTAAATCAATTCCAAATACATATGCTCCTGCAAGAGTTATTATAAAGTCTACTAATAAAAGAGCTTTACCAATATCAACATGTGCAAACTTATTTAATATTTTAGCTAAAATATCTGTTCCACCTGTTGATGAGTTATAATTAAAAACTAATGCCATTCCAAATGCTGAAATTAATGTACCAAAAATAGTAGCTATCATTAAGTCTGTAGTTATCGCAAATGGATTTAAGAACTTTTCAATAATCCACATAATTACTGAAAGCATTAAGCTTGCATATATCGTTCTTCCTCCAAAGTTACCACCAACAAACATAAATGCTGCTATAAACAAAATTACATTTATTATTAATGTTATAATACCAACACCTAGACTTGGGAAAAAATCATTTATAACAATCGCAAGTCCGGTAACCCCTCCAGCTGCTAATTCATTTGGAGCAAAGAAATATTCTACTGATATAGCAACTAAAATAATCCCAAACGTTATAATGCAATACTCTCTTAAAATTTTTTTACTCATATAACCACCTCTTCTTATTATTAGTTATTATAATAATAGCTTTCCTATTTATTATTATACTATTCTATATCTCCGAATCCTTTTCCAAGTACATCATGTGCATCATTAACAATAACAAAGGCTTGAGGTTCATTATCTTTTATAAATTTTCTAACTTGCATAAGTTGTGATCTTCCAAGTACACAATAAATTGCACTCTTTTTCTCACCTGTATATCCACCTTCACCCCTGAAAATAGTACAGCCTCTATCAATGTCTTCTATTATGTATTTTTTTAGTTCTTCAATTTTTTCAGTAAATATAATTACTTGGTGGCATGTATTGAATCCAGATATAACTTTATCTATTACAATTCCATTTAAAAGTACACATATACATGCATATATGCCTTTTTCAATTCCAAATGTAATACCACTAAATATAACAACTAAGATATCAACCATCTGCATTCCTTTACCCATATCTATATGGAAAAACTTATTTAATATTTTAGCAATTATATCAGTTCCTCCTGTTGATGCATTTTGAGTAAATACAATTCCAAGTCCTAATCCTAAAAGTATGCTTCCTGCTATTGTAGCAAGCATTGGATTATTTGGTATTCCAACAGGTTTAATAAATTCTTCTGAGAACCAATTCATTAATGATAATCCCATTGCTGCATATATAGTTTTTCCTCCAAAATTCCTACCAATTACAATGAATGCTATTATAAAAAGAAATACATTCATTATTGCCATTAGTATTCCAAGATTTGCATAAGGTATGTAATGATTAACTACTAATGCTATTCCTGTAACGCCCCCACCTGTTATATTATTAGGTACATAAAAATATTGTATAGCTACTGCTACTAATAATATTCCTATTGTAATTATTCCATACTCTTTGATTTTCCCTTTCATAACCCCTCCTATTTATTTTTCATTAGATATTATTATTTATTTTTAAATATTATAAAAAAATAACAGTATAGTACCCCTACTATACTGTTATAACATATTAATAACATTTTTTGCTATTATTTTTTACAATTTATAGCTTTTTTAGCTTTTTCCACAATATTCTTAGCAGTTAAACCATATGCTTCTAATAATTCATTTGGTTTTCCACTTTCACCGAAAGTATCTTGTACTCCAACTTTTAATACTGGTACTGGACATTCTTCAGTTAAAACTTCTGCAACTGCTGAACCAAGTCCACCAATAACATTGTGTTCTTCTGCTGTAACTATAGCTCCAGTTTCTTTTGCAGCATTTACTAGTATTTCTTTATCTATTGGTTTAATAGTATGAATGTTTATTACTCTAGCATTTATACCTTCTTTAGATAACATTTCTGCTGCTTCTAAAGCTACTTCTACCATTATTCCTGTAGCTACTAATGTAACATCATTTCCTTCTTTTAATGTGATACCTTTTCCAAGTTCGAACTTATATGTAGCTGCATCATTTACATTATTAACTGCAAGTCTTCCAAGTCTTACATAGCATGGTCCTTCCATTTCTGCAATTGCTTTGATAACTGCATCAGTTTCAATAGCATCAGCTGGATTTATTACTGTCATATTTGGAATACTTCTCATTAATGATATATCTTCAATTGCTTGGTGAGATGCTCCATCTTCTCCAACTGTTAATCCAGCATGTGTAGCACATACTTTAACATTTAGTTTTGGATAACAAATTGAGTTTCTTATTTGTTCAAAAGCTCTACCTGCTGCAAACATTGCAAATGTACTTACAAAAGGAATTTTTCCACAAGTTGAAAGTCCTGCTGCAACTCCCATCATGTTTCCTTCTGCTATACCCATATTGAAAAATCTTTCTGGTGCAACTGATTTAAAATCAGCAGTTTTTGTTGATTTTGAAAGGTCAGCATCTAAAACAACTATGTTTTCGTTAGTTGATGCTAAATCTTTTAACGCTTTTCCGTATGCTTCTCTTGTAGCCATTTTATTACTCATATTAATTTTCCCCTCCAATTTCAGCTATTGCTTTTTCACATTGTTCTTTGCTTGGAGCAGTTCCATGCCAGCTTGCTTCATTTTCCATGAATGAAACGCCTTTTCCTTTTACAGTCTTACAAACTATTGCTGTTGGCTGTCCTTTATGATTCTTAGCTTTTTCAATAGCTTCTAATATTTCATCGTAATTATGTCCGTCTATAACTAATACATTCCATCCGAATGCTTCAAATTTTTTATCTATTGGTGAAGGATTCATAACTTTTGTTATATCTCCATCAATTTGTAATCCATTGAAATCTATAAATATAGTTAAATTATCTAATTTGTAGTGAGCTGCACACATTGCTGCTTCCCATACTTGACCTTCTTCCAATTCTCCATCGCCTAATAGTGCATAAACTCTGTAATCTTTTTTATCAGTTTTTCCTGCAAGTGCCATTCCAACTGCTGCTGAAATACCTTGACCTAATGAACCAGTTGACATATCAATTCCTGGTAAATCATTCATATTAGGATGTCCTTGTAAGTTTGATCCAAACTTTCTTAAAGTTAATAATTCTTTAGGATCGAAAAATCCTCTTCTTGCTAAAGCACTATATAAAACTGGTGCTGCATGACCTTTTGATAAAACAAATCTATCTCTGTCTGCCATTTTAGGGTTCTTTGGATCTATATTCATTTCATTAAAGAATAGTGTTGTTACTACATCTGCTGCTGATAATGATCCACCTGGATGTCCTGAAGCTGATTCAGTAAGCATTGATACTATATCTTTTCTTATAATTTTAGCCATATCCATTAGCTCTTGTTTATTCTTTTTCATTTTATATCCTCCCAGTATTTAATTTAACCTTTATAGATTTAGTTTTCCGCTTTTCACATGTTTTATTTTATCATATTTCTCAGCGTTTGTATACACTATTGTATATGCCATTACTAATAGTAGTGTATATTTAATCGTATAGTATATACTATATAGCATAAGATATCCTTTACATTCATTTTTCGACATATTGACTTGTTTACATATGGAATAATAAATATTATAAAACGATAAAAGCTACGCAAATGTAATCATTTGCGTAGCTTATTTTTAAATTAAATTTAAACTTATTAGTAGGGCCTTGTTTACTTTTCTCATATCTTCCTCTGTCATATGTCCTATTTTTTCTTTTAATCTTTTTTTGTCTAAAGTTCTGACTTGTTCTAGAAGTACAACAGAGTCTCTATTTAACCCATATTCCTCTGAAGAAATCTCTACATGAGTAGGTAACTTTGCTTTATTTATTTGAGATGTTATAGCTGCAACAATAACTGTTGGGCTATATCTGTTACCTATATCATTTTGTATTATTATCACTGGTCTGATTCCGCCTTGTTCTGACCCTATAACAGGACTTAAATCAGCATAAAATATATCTCCTCTTTTTACAACCATAGTAGTCATAAGATTTATCACTCTCCGCGAAGCCATATCTCATAATCATTAACATCAATTAGTTCATGTTCTGTCATAGAAGCTAGTTGCAAATTAAGAAGTGCCATTTCCTTATAACCTTCTTTCATTTGCTTTTCTGTCTCACTACTAATTTGTCTATCTATATATACTATTAAATTATCCTCATTATATTTACAATTATTTTTATCTAAATACATTTTTTCTAAATCCTCTAGATATAACAAAATAATCCCTCCCAGTTTAACAAAGAGTTTATACATATTTAAATTATATCTATATTTGTGTCATTATGTCAAAGGATTTGTCAATTTTGTTTCCAAATTATAAATATTACTCTATTATTATCATATTTTGTGTTTTTATAACTAATAGTATTGCTCTTTTTATAACTTAATTAATTAAAATATTATCTTGTCCTAATTCTTACTGTATTAAATCCTTAATTAATTTAATTATTATGAATGTTAGCCACATCTATATAACCTATTCCATAACCTTATGTACGTTACCTTTTCACTTCTTTTAAGATGAACTCACATTACTTTATAATGTTAATCTATGCTGGCTTTATTTTTATTTTTATAATTTTGGTGCATTAACTAACATGCTGCATCTTTATAGTTCATTATTTTCTAAGCTATTAGTATTTTGTGTAATGAAATTAAAATTTCATAATTTATCTTCTTAAAGCAATATGTATTTTTTTCTTACTATTAAGCTCTATTTTTAAGTTTTTTAATATATTTCTCTTTAGTGCTTATTATTTATATTTCTATATAATCAACTTACAAATGTTTGTTTCTCTTCACTCTCCTTGTCCACATTCTGATTTGTAAATTTATCTTCATCACACTTTTTTAACTCAGTAAACTCCCTATAATCCATTTTAACTCTTTCTACGCCTTTATTATCGTAAATTTTTATTAACATTGGTTCCTTTTTTGTCTTATTTACGTATAATGTTGCCTTATCTAAATGACTATTATTTGAAATTAAATCAATATCAACTTTTAAATATGTTAAATCTCCCCATTCACTATTGCCTTCTTCTACGCTTATAATAGGGTTTTTTAAGAGTTCACTCATTACAGCTAATGGATATAAAGTATCTAAGTCTCTCTTTACTTCGTACACCTTATTTTTTTTATTATAATTCATAATTATGCTATCTTCTTTGTAGATTTTAGTAAGATCTTCTCCAAAATCTATCCTTATCCCATGCCCATCACAATAATATACTTTAGTCTTATCAGTATATTCTCCTCTATCATTTGTAATTGTATATTCTACAATAGACTCATATTTCCTTTTATTTTTTAAGCTTTCTAGAACATCTTCATTAGTTGGTGATACATTATGTCTTAATAATATAACTACTATTAAGAATATAAATGGTATTGTCATAATAAGAGTAATGATCAATTTATGTTTTATACCACTTTTATTTTTACTACCTTTGTCTTTTTTAGTTTTATTATCTTTTTTAGCTTTACTAAACAATTTTCTAATCCCCCCATAGTTTTGCTACTCATAATAGTAATATTAAAACCATTAGGGAATTATTCTATTTTTCACATAATTCTTGTATTGTTTTAGGCAAATTTTCTATTATATCTCTGGCATTTACTATAAAATTGCTATATGATAACTTATCACCTATCAATCCATGAATATATGCTCCAAGTAATGCTCCTTCTAAAAGAGTCAACTTCTGGCCACAAAAAGATGTTATTATTCCCGCTAAGCAGTCTCCCATTCCACCTGAAGCCATTTTACTGTTGCCAGTTGGATTTATAAATGCTTCTTCTCCATCTGTTATTATTGTGTTGTACCCCTTTAAAAGAAGTATTACATTATTTTCTTTAGCAAACGTCTTTGCTATATTTATTCTATCTTCTTCTATCTCTTTTATTGTTTTATTTGTAAGTCTGGCCATTTCACCCGGATGTGGAGTAAGTATAGCTCTACCACTTACTTCTTTTAAAAGATCCTTATTTTCACTTATTATATTTAGTGCATCTGCATCTAAAACTAAATTACACTTAGTCTCTTTAATAACTCTCTTTAATAATTCTTTACTATTTTCTGTTACATCAAGTCCAGGTCCACATGCTATAATATCAAAGCCATCAAAACTCTTTATATCTTTATAGCTTAAGTAATCCATTATCATACTTTCTATAAGTTTACTTCTAAGTGAACTTGATATACTATTATGAGTTAACAAAGTTACTAATCCACTGCCTGTCCTAACAGAACTTTCAGTTACAATATAAGCTGCACCTGAATACTTTTCGCTCCCAGCTATAACTAATACTTTTCCATAATTGCCTTTATGACCATTTGTTTTTCTTCTTGGTATAAAGTTTTTATAATCACTTTCTGATAATATGTAAGTTTTTTCACTATTTTCTTTCTTTACAAAATCCGGAATATCTATATTTACTATTTTTACATCCTTAATTATATTGATTCCGTCGTTTATGAAAAATCCTTTTTTTAATACTTCAATTGTATATACTATGTCTGCATTTATTGCTACATTTAAAATTTTACCACTATTTCCATGTAAGCCTGATGGTATATCAATAGAAACTATATACCTAGAATACTTATTTATTATCTGTATTATTTCTTTAAATAAGCCTTCTATGTTTCTATTTAATCCTACTCCAAATAATGCATCCACTACATAATCAGAATCTAGTATTATTTGTTTTAAATAATCTTTTTTATTACTATCTACTATTTTAGTAATCTTAATATTTAAATTTCTAACTATATTTAAGTTTACTTTTACTTCTTCACTTGCTTTAGCTTCATTGCCAAGTAATACTATTTCGACATTTTTTCCAGCTAAATATAATTTTCTAGCAATAGCTAAGCCATCGCCCCCATTATTGCCTATTCCACAAAATATAGTTACAGTATCTCCCATATTATTTATTTCATCTGAAATTTTACTTGCTACATTCTCCATTAAAACTATTGAAGGAATTCCTATATTTTTAATTGTAAAATTATCTATATTTCTGCAACCTTCTACACTTAAAATCTCCATAAATTATTCCTCCTCAATTACAACAAATGCTATAGCAGTATCATTATTATGAGATATACTTGCATGGACTTTTAGCTTATTATTTATAATGTTAGTTATTTTATCTCCTAAATTAACTTCTGGCTTACCAAGTGAATCTCTTAAAACTTCAATGTCTTTAAAAGCAAATCCTCTTATGCCTGTCCCCAACGCTTTGCTTACAGCTTCTTTTACACAAAAAGATCCAGCTATAGTTTCATTTTTAAAGTTCCTACCTTTAAAAAGTTCTATCTCTCTTTCTGTAAACATTTTTTCTAAAAATTTAGGATTTCTTTTAATTGCTGTTTCTATTCTTTCAATTTCAATTATATCTGTACCTATTCCAAATATCATTTTCATCATCCTTTCTTACTTATATTTTACTATAACTCAAGGATGTTTATTTTTAAATAAATCTAAACAGTCTTAATGGCATTTAAATCAATATTTCTAAAATCATTGACATATTCATCAACATATTCACCTATTATGTCAATTAAATGAATTGGTGAAACTTGATTTTCATAAAGCATTTTAAGTAAACCTTTAACTTTAGACTCCACTGGTGAAATAAGCTCTACTGAATCCTTATATGAATCAATTTCTAAATCTCCTTTATAATCAGTTCTTTCGATTTCAATTCCAAAAACCTCATCTTTACCTATTAATGTTTTAATAAGCTTGTACTGATATTTCCTTTCAATACCATTTGTGATTCTTGAAAAAACAAACTTTTCCTTTAACATTTAAACCCTCTCCCCCTTTAGTTTTAGTATTATATCCTCCTTACGTATAAAAATATATCACAACTCCAATGTGAAATATGTCAAAGGCTGTTCTAGCAAAAATTTTTTTATTGACATCTTTCGTATAATTCCGAATAAATTTCCTAACCCTACCACCTTTATTCCATCATTTAGAATTTTTAAGTGAAAATTTTTGTCGTATAATAGTTTTTTCAATAAAAATATACTGTAATATTATTTTTTGTCTTATTTTTAATATAATATTATTTTTGATTCACCATTTTATCTTTTAAGGCCTTTTCTTTACTGCAAAATTTTATTGAATATAAAAAAAAGAGCCCCGCGGCTCCCTTTTTCTCATTTCCCTAAACAACCATAATTGAAAACGTGAATACGTTATCACACCCTGTGTAAATTATATCACATTTAACCTTATAATTACAATACTTTTATTTTCTTGTATCTATTCAATGGCCTTATTTTCATCATGTCTTCTGTTATTATTTATGAATTTAAAATCTTCTGCAACAACTTCTGCTATATATTTCTTATTACCATCCTTATCTTCGTAACTTCCTGTTCTAAGTCTTCCACTTAAGCTTATGTAATCCCCCTTTTTAAGATACTTACATATAACTTCAGCCTTCTTACCCCATACAGTTACAGGAATAAGATCTGATTGTCTTGTTCCATCTGCTGACTTAAAACTTCTCTCTACTGCAATAATGAATTTAGTATTCACCTTATCATTACACTCTAGATATTTAAGTTCAGGGTCCCTAATTAATTTTCCTACTAATACTATTTTATTCATTTTTATCCCTCCTGAATATTTATATTTCAATTATCTCCCTAATAATTTAAATTATTCATTTTATGGTATAATAATTTTGTAAAATATTTTATAAACCTTAGGGGGTATATATATGTCAATATTAGTTTGCGGAGGAGCAGGTTATATAGGTAGCCATATGGTAGCCGATCTCTTAGAAAATGGACAAGATGTAGTAGTATTAGATAACTTAGAAAAAGGTCATAAAGATGCTTTACTTGGTGGAAAGTTATATATAGGTGATTTAAGAGATAAAGAAATTTTAAATAAAATTTTCACTGAAAATGATATTGAAGCTGTAATAGACTTTGCTGCTTACTCATTAGTTGGTGAAAGTATGACTGAACCATTAAAATATTTCAATAATAACGTTTATGGTACTATAAGTCTTTTAGAAGCTATGAAAGAGCATAATGTAAAATACATAGTATTCTCTTCAACAGCTGCAACTTATGGGGAACCTGAATGTGTTCCTATATTAGAAGATAGCAAAACTATTCCAACTAATGCATATGGAGAATCAAAATTATTAGTTGAAAAAATACTTAACTGGTGTGATAAAGCTTATGGTATAAAATATACTACTTTAAGATACTTTAACGCAGCTGGTGCTCATATAAATGGTAAAATAGGTGAAGATCATTCTCCTGAAACACATTTAATACCACTTATACTTAACGTTGCTTTAGGAAAACGTGATGAAATACTTATCTTTGGTGATGATTATAATACTAAAGATGGAAGTTGTATTAGAGATTACATCCATGTATCTGACTTAGCTTCTGCTCACTCACTTGCACTTAAGAGATTAATGAATGGTGGAGAAAGTAGAATTTATAATCTAGGCAATGGAACTGGATTTTCAGTAAAAGAAATGATTGATATTGCAAGAAAAGTTACAGGTCATGAAATTCCTGCAAAAGTAGCTCCTCGTAGAGCTGGTGATCCTGCAATTTTAATTGCATCAAGTGAAAAAGCAATGAAGGAACTTAATTGGAAACCTAAATTTAATTCTGTTGAAACTATAATAGAAACTGCTTGGAACTGGCATAAAAACCATCCAAACGGATACGAAAAATAAAAAACTAATGTGGTAGCAATTCTTTTGCTATCACATTAGTTTTCTTTTTTCTAAAACCGAATTAATTTCTACTCCTAATATAAATACGATAGATGTCATAAAAAGCCAGGTCATAAGTACAAATACAGCCCAAAGACTCCCATATAACCGTGAATAATTACTAAAATTATTTACGTAATAAGAAAAGGCTAATGATGCTATTAACCACCCTATCGTTGTTACTATTGCTCCAGGTAAAACACTTCTAAATTTTATCCTTTTAGCTGGTGCAACTTTATATATCATAGCAAATACAACTATCATCATTGCTATAATTATTACATATCTTAAAATATTCCAAATAAAGTTTATAAGATGCTCAAAAGGAAGAAATCTGTTTAAAAATTCTCCAATCAAATCTCCAAATACAAGCATTGCAAGTGTACAAATTATTGTAAGAGCTAGTGCAATTACACTTATTATTCCAATTATAGACCTCTTTATAAAAGACCTATCTTCATCTACATCATAAGCTTTATTAACCCCTTTTATGACTGCTCTAAAAGCTGATGCTGCTGCCCATATTGCTAAAACCCCTGAAACTCCAAGAATTCCTGTGTTTTGTGAATTAATTACTTCTGATATTGTACTTGCTGTCAATTCAAACACTGCTGTTGGTAATATACTTTGTAATCCTTCTAATACTTCTGCATTATTTAGATTGCTAAAACCAATTAATGTTATAAGAAATATTAAAAAAGGGAAAAATGATAATATTAAATAGTACGCAAGTTGAGATGCGAGCGCAAATATATCATCTCTTTTTACCTTAATAAATAAGTATAAGAATGTATCTAATACTGACTTATTATTTCCTTTCCTTCTTTTACTCATATTATTTCCACCTATTATAATTATTTTTAAGATTTCATTTTATAATACCACTTATTTTATATTGTAGCAAAATATACTTAATGTGGTCTATTATATTTACTTTATCAATCCCCAAATTATGTATTTAATAACTTTTTTATCTATAGTATAATTTATAATATAAATTTTACTTTGTTATTTTTAATTTTTACATCTTTAATATTTTTTATTAAATTATTTATAGCAATATGAAAGGAAGTGTTTTACCTTGTTATATACACTAAAAAATTCAACAATTAAAATAACAGCAAGTACTTACGGTGGGGAACTTCATAATTTAACTTCCGAAAAGACAAATATTGAATATTTATGGAATGGAGATAGCACATATTGGAAATATCATGCTCCAATACTATTCCCAATAGTAGGTAAAGTTAAAGATGGTGAATATAGAGTTTGCGGACAAACTTATAAATTACCTCAACACGGACTTGCAAGAGTTTCTGAATTTAATATGATTAATAAAACTGATGATTCAATAACTTTTGAATTAATATATTCTGAAGATACATTAAAGGTTTATCCATATAAATTCTCACTAAAAATAAACTATACTTTAATTGATAACGGAGTTAAAGTAACTTATTCAGTTGAGAACTTAGATGATAAAACAATCTACTTCTCAATCGGAGCTCATCCTGCATTTATGTGCCCAATTGAAAAAAATGAAACTATGAATGATTACTACTTTGAATTTAATGAAGTAGAAAATACTCCTATTATGCCTCTTAATTCTGATGGATACTTTAAGCATGAAAAGGAACCTTATTTAAGTAATTCGAATAGAATCCCTTTAAGTAAAGAAGTATTTAAAAATGATGCTTTAGTTTTTGAGAATTTAAAATCAAATAAAATATCTCTAAAATCTAAAAATCATAATAAATCATTAACTATGGACTTTACGGGATTCCCTTATATGGGATTATGGTCAAAGCCTACTGGTGCACCATTTGTTTGTATAGAACCTTGGTTTGGACATGCTGATTACTGTGATTTCTCTGGAGAATTTAAAGAAAAAGAAGGAATTCAATCATTAGATGTTAATAATACTTTCACTTGCAGTTATACATTAACAATAAATGAATAATAAAAAGTAGAAGCTAAACTAATAGCTTCTACTTTTTTAATTATCTACTACAATTTTATATTTTCCTGATAAATATCTATCATCTATAAATAGTACTCTTCCTTCGTCTAATTCCGTTCTTATAACTCTTCCTGCTGCTTGAAGTACTTTATTTATCCCAGGATAAATATATGAATAATCATATCCTTTCTCATTAAAATAATCTTTTATAATTTCTCTTTCAATTGAAATTTTAGGATATCCAACGCCAACTATAACAGCCCCTATTAACATATCTCCAGGAAGGTCAATTCCTTCTGAAAATATTCCACCAAGTACACAAACTCCAATTACATTTCTCTTTTGTCTAAAATTATTTATAAATTCTTCTCTACCCTCTTCTGTCATCTCTTTATTTTGAATGATTAACTCATATTCCTTTAAATCATCCTTTAAGTTGTCTTTAAACAACTCTAAATACTCATAAGACGGAAAGAATATTAAGTAGTTACCTACTTTTTCTTTTATAAATGCCCTTATTTTTTCTTCTATATCATATATTGTTCTTTTTCTTGCTTTAAATCTAGTATTTGCAGGATAAATTTCTTTTTTAAGTTTTTCTTTATCAAATGGTGTATCTAATCTTAATCTATAGGAATCTTCACTTCCACCCAAAAGCTCCATATAATAATCTAATGGTGATATAGTTGCAGAAAAAATAATAGTTCCTTTAACTCTATCTGTTACGCTTTTTATTTTGTCTGATGGATCAATGCAAAATAAAGTTATATTAACTTCATTTTTATTAGTATACACATATGTTACATACTCATCTCCATAATATTCGCTAATACCTAAAAATTTATTTATATCAAAATATGTTTCTAATAATATTTCATAGAAGCTTTCATTTTTTAATTTAACTAAAAGATCCTCGCTCTCTGCAATAAATCTTCTAAGATATTTATATAGTTCTTTAGGTGGCTCTTTTTCATAATAATTATCTACTTCTCTGCTTTCACATTCTCTTCTAAGCTTAACAAAATAAGAATTTATACTATTTACTATTTTATATAAGTTAGGCACCTTTCCTTTAAGATCTCTTCTAAGTTCTAAGAATACTGATTTATTTAAACTTGCTGAATACATATTTCTGCCACGATCAACTAGGTTATGTCCCTCATCAATTAATAATGCTAATTCATCTCCCATATCTTCGACTATTCCTTTTAGTCCAACTCTTTTGTCGAATATATAATTATAATCGCATATAATTCCATCACACCAATTTATCATGTCTAATGATAATTCAAAAGGACATATATTTTCTGACTTAGCCTTCTCTATTATTGTTTCTCTATTAATATTTCCTTCTAACTTTAATAAATCAAAGATAGCATTTTTACTTTTATCATAATAATCTTTAGCATATATACACTCGTCAGGATTACAACTTACTTTATCATTTAAGCATACCTTCTGCTTAGCTGTTAATGTTAATGTTCTAAAGACTAACCCCTTATCTCTAAGGATATCAAAAGTATTTTCTGCAACAGTGCTGTTAACTGTTTTTGCAGTTAAATAAAATATTTTTTCTTTAATTCCTTCACCAATAGCTTTTATTGAAGGAAATAATGTAGAAACTGTTTTCCCAATGCCAGTTGGAGCCTCTGCAAAAAGTATTTTTCCATCTCTTAAAGTACCATAAACAGCTCTTGCAAATTTTAATTGCCCTTCTCTATATTTAGGAAACGGGAACTCCAATTTTTTTATTGATATATTTCTAGCTTCTTTATGTTTAGCTAACATTGTTACATACTTTTGGTACTTATTAATTACATCAAATAAGAACTCTTTTAATTCTATAAATGTATATTCTCTTCTAAAACTTTTAACTTCATCACTTTCTAATTGATAATAACTAAGCTGAATACTCATTTTATCCTTGCTATTTTGAATTGCATATATATAGGCATAAACCTTTGCCTGAGCCCAATGTAATTCATTTTTATCATCAATTTCTAAAAGTGGTCTATATGTAGATTTTATCTCTTCAATTAAAACTATATCATCTTCATATATTATTCCATCTGCTCTTCCTTCTATTTTTAAAAGGAAGTCTTCAAGTTCAATTTCTTCACTTAAATAGACTTCCTTTTCATATTTAGAAAATATCTCTTCATTGCTTTTTTGAAGTTTTTGATGGGCTCTTATTCCTTCAATTGCTCTTTTTGAAGTAGAAAACCTGTTATCTATACTTCCACTTTTTAGTACAAATTCTACAAGACCTCTTACAGATTCTTTTACAATATATTTACTCATAATAACCCTCACATATTTATCTTTAGTTTTAATTATATACTATTTTTCAATCTTACTCATTACATTAGATAAATTATTTATACTGTTTGATAAAACTTCAAGTTTCCCCTCAATTCTCATTAAAAGATATAATGAAATAGCTATAGGGAATCCAACATTACCTACAATCTGAACAAAATTATCCATTATAATCCCTCCTTTTATTTAAATATATGCAGCAAAAAAAAATGACACTAAATTTTAGTATCATTTTTATAATCTATTCTTGGTGATATTCTTTTACTATTTTTTGTACTAATTTTTTTATTACACTCGCTTGAGCTATTAAGGATACTACTAATAAGAATGTTCTAATTCTTTTCTCTTCATTATCCTCTAAGTTCAATTCATCAACTATAGCATCTAATTTTTCTTCATTCTCTGCAGAAGTTGATAAAAATGTCTCTAAACTATCTTTTTGCATTTCTGCAAATAATTTATATGCATCTTCCCAAGATATAATATCATCTGTTCTATCGTTTATCTCATTAAATGCTAAACTAAAAACCTTTTTTATCTCATCAGTTGTAAGAATTGGTCTCATATAGCTTAAAAGAACTAATTGAGCTAAATGAAGTTTTGTATAACCTCTTTTCTTTCCATCTTCTGGTTTAGTTATAACTTCACTTTTTATATAGTTTTGTACTATATTATTTGTATATTTGTCGTCTTCAAATTTATCATTTAAATAGTCGATAACTTGTGATAAAAATAAATCATATTTTGGTAAATCATCATATGAAATCATACTATTTTTAGACATTTCTTCGGCAAGCTCATTAATATAATCTGAATTAATCTTATTACTCATTGTTATTCGCCTTACCTCCATCTCAATCTTAATAATATTATATAGTATAGATAAACTTATTACAAGTTACTTTTACCATTATTATCTTTTATTCTTTCCCTATTTATTATATTTTAATCAATATATCTTAAAAATTATATATTCACTTTATTTTACTATTTTTTGAGTTTTTATTTAATAAAGTAATACTTCCCTCTATTTATATTCCATTTTTTTCTATGCTATTTTTCGACTTTTGTTGACTTTAAATTACAATTTTGGTAAGATAACATAGTATTATGTCGAATATTGCAAAATATTGATGAAATGCAATTAATGTATAATTAAGGAGGAAACTTTTATGAAATCAACAGGTGTAGTTAGAAGAGTAGACGAATTAGGAAGAATTGTTATTCCAATAGAGTTAAGAAGAACTCTAGACATAGCAGAAAAAGATGCTTTAGAAATATATGTAGACGGTGAGCAAATCATCCTTAAGAAATACGAGCCAGCTTGTATCTTCTGTGGAGATGCTAGAGATGTTGTTAACTACAAAGGAAAGAACATCTGCAAAAACTGTTTAGCTGAATTAAAAAGATAGTTAACCGAAAGTTTTATAAGTATATTCCCCTAAAATATGCTTATATGTTTGCTATAGAAAAAGCACTGAGATATTATATATAATCTCAGTGCTTTTTGCTTTAATTAATTTTATATTTCAGTTGAATATTTATATATTTCATTTTTAGGAACTTTTCTGTCTTTAGCTACTTTCTTTATAGCATCTTTTTTTGTCATTCCTTCTTCTATATATTTGATTATGTGCTCTTCAATAGAAAGATCTTCCCATTCTGATTTCATTTCTTTTTCAATTTCTTCTTCGCTTAATCCTTCTATTACTAATACAAATTCCCCTCTTGGAGCTTTATTTTTAAAATGTTCTATTACTTCTGAAATTTTTCCTCTAACTATATCTTCATGAAGTTTTGTAAGCTCTCTACAAGCTGACATATCTCTATCCCCTATATTATTTAGTAAGAAATCTAATGTGTTTAATAATCTATGTGGAGCTTCATAAAGTATTATTGTCTCTTTATGATTCTTTATTTCTTCTATTACAGCTTTTCTTGATTTATTATCTTTTGGAAGGAATCCTCTAAAAGTAAATGCAGCACTATCTAATCCTGAATATATAAGTGCAGTTGCAAAAGCAGTTGCACCAGGTAAAACTTCAAAACTTAAACCTTCTTCTATGCACTTTTTAACTATTACACTACCAGGATCTGATATACCTGGCATTCCTGCATCACTAACTAATGCAATATTTTCGCCATTTCTTAATCTTTCTAATATTTCTCCGCTCTTTCCTTGCTCATTGTGCATATGATAGCTTATTAATGTTTTCTTTAAATTAAAATGATTTAATAATTTTATTGTTTGTCTTGTATCTTCTGCTGCTACAACATCTGCTTTCTCTAAAACTTCTAAAGCCCTTAATGTTATATCTTTTAAATTTCCTATAGGTGTTGGAACTAAATACAGTTTACCGTTACTCATTATTTTTAGCACTCCTATCTCTTCCATAAATTTCTTCTATTTGGTCTGAATAGCTTCCATCTTCATTGTACACATAAATTGGTGCATCCCATTTTAAGAAAGCGCCACCATCTCTTTGACCTTCAACTAATACTATATTAGGAGCTTTATTCTTATTTGGATGAACCATTCTTATTCTTTTCGGTTCAATTTTATATTTTCTCATAAGAGTAATTATGTCAGCTAGTCTTTCTGGTCTATGTACCATAAATAATCTTCCGTTATCTTTAAGTAATATTCTTGATGCTGAAATAACATCTTCTAAATTACACATTATTTCATGTCTAGCTATTGAAAGTTTGTCTGATGGATTTAATATTCCTGAATTATTTAGTTTATATGGTGGATTAACAGTTACTACATCTGCTTTTTCTAAAGTCTTTAAAAATTTTGAATCTTTTAAATCTCTATTTATAAATTCTATATTAGAAACTTCATTAATTAGCACACTTCTATTTGCCATTTCAACCATATCATCTTGAATTTCTATCCCAAATATTTTCTTTGGATTATATTTACCAAGAACTAAAAAAGGAATTATTCCAGTACCTGTGCATAAGTCTATTACTGTATGCTTGTTTTTTACATTTGCAAAATCTGAAAGTAATACAGCATCTACTCCAAATTTAAATCCGTCTTTTTTTTGTATTAACATTAAACCATTTAATTGTAAGTCATCCACATTCTCATTAGATTTTATTTCAATATTTTTATTTATAGTCATACGTTCTTTCCTCTACATTAAAATTTCTTTCTTAATTATACATTATAAAAAAATCCTTAACAACTTTCTTCATTAATACATAAAATAAAAAGACTTTAGATTAATCTAAAGTCTTTTTCATGTATTAAAACTAAATTATAATATTCTTCTTGCTGCGTAGAAGCTCCATATTGGTGAAACTTTAACTACATCTCCTGTTCTAGGTGCATGAATAATTTGTCCATTTCCAACATATATTCCTACGTGACCTGCATGAGGGAATACTAAATCTCCTGGTTGAAGTTCTGATCTTGATACAGCTCTTCCTGCTCCAATTTGATCATAAGTTGTTCTACCAATGTATCTACCTGTAACTTTACTATATACATAGCTAGTGAAACCTGAACAGTCAAATGAATTTGGACCTGTTGCTCCCCATACATATGGCTTACCTAAATGGTTGTATGCTTCATTTAATATTGCTTGTGCTGATGCTGAAGAAACTTGTCCACCACCATTGTTTGATGGTTTACCATTATTTGATGATCCACCATTATTTGATGATCCAGAATTAGTTACTGATCCACCTCTGTTTGGATTATTGTTTGTAGCTGCAGCTCTTGCTTCTGCTTCTTTTCTTGATATAGCATCTTTTCCTTTTGATATAGCAGCTTCTGCTTCAGATATAACTGTTGGACTCTTAAGTTGGTTATTCTTTAAGCTTACTAATTGTGAAACTGCACTCTTTAATGAATCTAAAGAACTATTGCTATTGTTTATAGTAGCTATTTGTCCTGAGATTATTTCTTTTTCTACTTGTGAAAGATATTTTTCATCAAACTCTTTTTGAGCTTTCTTTGCATCTTCTACATACTTTTCTTGTTCTTTCTTTAATTCTTCAAACTTACTTAATTCTTGTTGTGTTTCCGCATTTAATTCTTCAAGTTTCTTAGTTTTATCTTGAAGTGATGTCATTTTTTCATTTAAGCTATTTTGATTGTTTATTAGCTCGTCAACAACACCTTTATCTAGATCTACTAATCTGTTAGCTGAATCTAATTTACCTATGAAATCTGATAAACTATCAGCACTAAAGATTAATGATAAGTAACTAGTTTGTCCACCAGTTTTGTAAAGTTCTCTAAGTCTTCCACCTAGAACTTCTTCTTGCTTACTCATCTTTTCCTTAGTTTGTTCTATTTCTTTTTGAGTGTTGTCCATTTCTTTTTTAGTATTTGAAATTTCAGTTTTATTACTTTCTACTTTTTGTGCTAATGGTTCTATTTTAACATTTAATTCGTCTACTTTGTTTTGAGTTTCTGCGATTTTCTTTCCTAATTCAGCATATTGATCTCTTGCTTTATTTACCTCTTGGTTACTTGGTGTTGCATATGCTGGAACAGCTGAAGTTACAACTAATATACCTGCAATAAGTGCAGCAACTATTTTTTTTCTCATGAGTTTGTCGGTTCCTCTGGAACCTCCCCCCTTTCAATTTGTGTGACCTCTATCAGAAATACATCATCTATTATATCATTTCCTCTTTTATGGTACAACCGTAAATATTACAATTTCCTTACAGTCAAGTATTTTTTAAAAAACTTTTTTGAAAATTGTATCCATTTTTGAAATTGTTTACAGTAAATGTAATTAAAATATGGAACTTAAGATTCTTTTCTAATAACAAGTCATTAATACCATTTTATACCTTTTATTTATTAACAATAAAATTATGCATATCAATAAAAGATAATCAAACAAAATGCTTGTCTTACTTTGAAATACTATCTTCTAATCCCATTGATATACATATTATATTAATATAATATCACAACTATTACAAAATTGTAATAGTTTTTTTAACATTTTTTAAACTTCTTGACTTATTATAAAAATTGTCCTATAATTAAACAGTGCTTAACGGGGTGTGGCGCAGATGGTAGCGCGCATGGTTTGGGACCATGAGGTCGCAGGTTCGAGACCTGTCACCCCGACCATAAAAAAGAGGCTGTCGCATTAAATTATTAGTGCGACAGTTTTTTTATAATGATGATCAGTTGTAAAACATAGTTTTACAAATACAGCTAAAAAGCTACCTTGCAATAAGGTAGCTTTTTAGCTATTTTTTAATTATTTTTCTTCTTTTGAAGCTGGTAATATAACTTCAACTTCTGAATGTGGTCTTGGAATAACGTGTACTGAAACTAATTCTCCAACTCTTTGTGCAGCAGCAGCACCAGCATCTGTAGCAGCTTTAACAGCCCCAACATCTCCTCTAACCATTACAGTTACAAGTCCGCCTCCAACATATTCTTTTCCTATTAAGTAAACATTAGCAGCCTTAACCATTGCATCAGCAGCCTCTATTGATCCTACTAATCCTTTTGTTTCAATCATTCCTAAAGCATCATATTTCATATTAAAATCCTCCTAAAAATCCTATTATTTTTTATTTAAATTATTTTTATAAACTATTTTATTTAAGCTAGGCACTCTCCCTAACAATTTTAATTTTTGATTTTGGTGTTATACCAAATGAATTTGCTTCTTCAACATCTAAGTGACATTCAAGACTAAATGAATCATTAGTTCTAATGCTTACATTATTTAATATTCCACCCCTAAGTCCATCTACTTCAATCTTTACGCTTTCTCCATCAGTAACTCCAAAATGTTCAGCATGTTTGTTATTCATATGAATATGCCTTTGAGCTACTATAACTCCTTCTTCTAATTGAACACTTCCTTTAGGTCCTATTAATGTAATTCCTGATGTATCTTTTAAATTTCCTGAAAGTCTAACACTTGGTGAAACCCCAGTCTTTCTACAATCTCCTATAGATAACTCAACTTGTGTTTTACTTCTAACAGGTCCAAGTACTCTTACTTTTTCTATAGACCCTCTAGGTCCACATATTGTTATAGTCTCTTTACAAGCGTATTGTCCTTTTTGAGATAAATCTTTTAATTTTGTTAATTCATATCCTTCTCCAAAAAGTGTTCCTACATGCTTTTTTGAAAGATGTATATGCCTATTTGAAATCCCTACTGGTATTTCAAATGATTCTTTAATTTCTTTTTTCTTTTCTTCACTTTCCTTAACCGCCGTAAGTAAAAGTTTTAATACTTCTTCTAAATTTTCCATGTTCAAATCTACCTCTTCATAGTCTCTATTTTTTCATAGTTGCTATGATCTTATTTACTAAGTCCATTACTTCCTCATTATCTAAATTACTAACTTTTTCTCTTATTGTATTATTATTATTATTAGCTTCTGCTCCAGTAGATCTTCTTTGTATTTCTGCCGGACTTAAGTTCATTTCTGAACTTCCAAAACTTAATCCTGTATTCAAATTATTATTTTCAAAAGATTGAGTATTGCAAGTTTCCTCACAGCATCCTCTACCTTTTACTATTTTGTCACAGTCAATTAATCCATAAGCAACTCTCTTTATATTTATAAGATGCATTGGAGTAACATTTTCAGATACTGAACTTCCTCCCCATGTTCCGCATCCCAAAGTAAATGATGGCATAAGTCCTGTTGAAGCTCCTGTTCCTCCAAATGATCCACCTGTATTAACTAAAATTCTTGATGCTGGTTTTTTAGCAAACTTTTTAACTATTTCAACATCTTCAGTATGGATACTCATTGTGTGACCTATTCCATTTTGAAGAAGTTCTATACTTAATTCGCAAGCTTCCATCCAGTCATTAACTACATAGAATCCAAGCACTGTAGTAAGTTTTTCATATGAAAGTGGATATTTAGGTCCGACTCCCTCTTGTCTTCCTATAAGTACTTTAGTTCCTTCCGGAACGTAGAACCCAGCAGCTTTTGCAATTACATCAGCAGCTCTTCCAACAAATGCTGCATTCATTGCATTTCCTTTCTTAAATAGAAGATTACAAACTTTATTAGTTTCTTCTTCTGTCATGAAGTATCCACCTTGTTTTTTAAGTTCTTCTACTACTTTAGCTTCATTACAATACTCACAGATGATTGATTGCTCAGATGCACAAATAGTACCATTATCAAATGTTTTACTAGCTATTATATTTCTTATAGCTTTTTCAATGTCAGCAGTTCCTTCAATATATGCTGGTGAGTTTCCAGCACCAACTCCAAGTGCTGGTTTTCCAGAAGAGTAAGCAGCTTTAACCATTCCTGGTCCTCCAGTAGCTATTATTAAACTTACTTCTTTTGACTTCATAAGCTCATTTGTAGCTCCAATTGAAGTTAGCTCTACACAAGTTATTATGTCTTCTGGTGCTCCAGCAGCTACTGCTGCATCATGCATAAGTTTTGCTGCTGTGCTTGTACACTTCACTGCTGATGGATGTGGTGAAAATACTATAGCATTTCTTGATTTTATGGCAATAATTGATTTAAATATTGCAGTTGATGTTGGATTAGTTGAAGGAACTATTCCCATTACTAACCCCACTGGTTCTGCTATATCAATTAATTTATTTTCTTTATCTTCTTTTATAACACCTATAGTTTTCATACCCTTTATTGAGTCATATAAAACTGTTGATGCTAAATTATTTTTAATAGCTTTATCTAAAACTTTACCAAAACCCGTTTCTTCTACGGCCATCTCTGCTAAGCAAACTTCATGTTCCTTTGCAGCTTTAACCATATTTTTAACTATTTTATCTATTTGTTCTTCATTAAAATCAGCTATTTTATTTGCTGCTATTTTACCTCTTCTAGCTAAATTTCTTGCTTGTTGTATTGATTGTAAATCTTTATCAAAATTTTCCAAATCAATTTTCCTCCTTCTTTAAACACTATTTTTTATAGTGATTTCTAAGTCTATTTAGAAGTGATCCTTTATCTTCTTTAGAAATAGTCTTGCTTGTAACATCAAGATTCTTAAATTCTTTTGCTAGCTTTCTTATTTTGGATACTTTTAAATCATTTAAAAGTTTAAAAGCTTCATCTAATCCTTTTTCTTCTACAAGCTTGTCTAATTCTTCTTTAGTAATGTCTAAATCTATAACTTTATCTAAAACTTCTAAAACTTGAACTTCTTCTGAGCCTTCATTTATTATTTCCTCACTTATAGATTCTTCTACTGCTTCATCTACATTTTCAGAAATTGCTTCTTCTATAGATTCTTCTACTATTTCACATAAAACTTTTTCCTCCATAGCTTCCTCTAATCTTTCTATAGCAGGTTTAGTTTCTATTATGCTTTCTAAATCATAATGTGGTCTTGCAATCACATGGTGCGAAACTAAAATATTATCACCTAACCTGTTTACTGCTGAAACTCCAGCATCAATAGCTGACTTAACTGCTCCAACATCTCCTGTTACAGTAACTGAAACATAGCCTCCACCAATATATACTTTTTCAAGGATATTAACGTTTGCTGATTTTACCATAGCATCAGCTGCTTCAATAGTAGCTAATAATCCTTTAGTTTCTATCATTCCTATTGCTTGCATGATTATCTATCCTCCTTAAGTAATTAAAGTAAATCTGCCCAATTAGCTGGATATGTTGCATAAAATAATTTAGCTTTATTAGGTGATCCCCAAACTACCTTAGATCCTTTAGGAACAAATAACACATCTCCAGCATTTGCTTCATAAGTTTTACCGTTTATTTCTACAGTTACCGTTCCTTCAATAACATAATCTATCTCTTCATAAGTTAATTCCCACTCAAATTTTGAATCTTCAATAATTAAGAAGCCAGCACTCATTTTAGATTCATCTTTGCTTATTAGTTCTTGAAAGAATACCTTATTATTTGGATTTCCTGTATCAAATACATCCATTTTTACTGAATTTCCTCTTACAACCTTAAGCCCACTTTCATCTATTGATGATACAAACTTTGAAGATTCATTAGTAGCTAATATTTTTAACATTTCCTGAAGTAATCCTTCATTTACTAACTCCTTAAAAATTTCTAATAACTTATTAGAATCTAAACCTTCTACGCCTTTACAGCTAGTACTACAAATTTCTTTATCACTAATTTTTTCTGTAGTAATTGAGATATCATTGTTTTTCGCTATATCTTTAGCTGATGGAGTTAAGATCACATCTTTATCTATATAGAAAACCTTTTCTCCTGTAGCTAAAAATTTTTCCATATCTTTTGCACAAATTAACCTTTTCACACTCTCACATCCTTTCGCTAAATTTTTCAGTCTATATTTAATGTATGGCTTTTTAACTATTTATAATTACACTGCTTATAATTGCCTTCAAACATTTTAATTTACTCATTAAACCTACAATCTTCATCAATTATTCCAATTACTGCTGCATCAACTGGAATATCATCATCTCCAACCATTCTTCTTGCAGACGATCCTGTACTTACGATAACTCTCTCTCCGATTCCGGCCCCAATATTATCTACAACTATGAATCTTCTACCACTAAAGCTTCCGCCAATCTCTTCTGCTAGCATAAACTTTAATCCATGAAGATTATCTGCTTTTCTAGTTGCCCAAATATTATCTATTAACTTTGCTGTTATCATAAGCCTTCTCCTTCTTTCATTTTTAATTTAATTTCTTCTATTGCAGATTCTACTGCTGAGGTATCTCCTAGTATAGCAATCAAAGTCATATGCTGAGGACAGGTTCCTTTTATATCTTCAACTATTACTCCTGCAGCTTTTTCTGCAATATCTATGGCATAAATCATTTCAATTAGTTTACCTTGTACAAGCCCAATAGCATCTACATTTTTTATTATTTCTTTACCTTCTGCCCCCATTCTCTTTATAAGAGCACGTTTTGTTCCTTCTGTTGGTGATTTTATAAGTCTAAAGTCCATAAGCGCCAACTCCATCTAATCTATAATCTCACTTGTGCAACTAAGTGCTATTCCAAGTGGTGTAACAAACATTGGATTTTTTGGTTTATGTGTATATACTTTTATTTTCTTTTCTATTACTTCCTCTATTCCTGTAAGGCAAGCAGTACCACCAACTAATGATATCTCCCTAACATCATGATTTTTTATATGATCATTGATTATTGAACCAACTTTTTCAATTACAGGTTTTAAAACTGGTAATAACTCTGAATGATTAATATTATCTCTTTTAAATTTATCTGCTTCATCAAAATTCATTCCATATGCACCTGATATAACTAAAGAGAAATGTGTTCCACCCGTAGGCTCATCTGCTACATAAACTACTTTTCCATCCTTGATTATAGAAGTTCCTGTAGTTCCTCCTCCGATATCTACAACTGCACCATTTTGAATTTTCAAAACTTCATTTGCTGCTGTAGGCTCATCTAATAAATTTGTTAATTCAAATCCAGCAGCTTGTACAACATTTTTTATAGCACCACCATCTAAGGAATCTGTTCCTGGCGGAATAGCTGCTGCAGCATAAATTAGTTCAGTATTTAACTTTTCTTCTATCTGTTCTTTTAACTCCCTAACTATCTTTACTGCTCCTATATAGTCAACTACCATACCATCTCTCACTACATCAGCATATCTATATGCTCCTGCAACTGGTCTATAATTTTCATCTAACACTGCCAAAACTACACAGGCAGTTCCAAGATCCACTCCTGTATAATAAACAGATGATTTTTCTAAGATAGGCTTTTCTATAACTTTCTCAAATTGACTTACTAAATCATCACAGTACTCAAAAGTTTTACTTTTATCACTCAATTTTTTTATCCTCCAATTTCCTTAGATATAGTCATAGATAATATATTTATAATATTTTCTAAATTAATTAAAATATCTTTTACTAGCTCATCATTTTCATATTTTTCTAGAAGATCGTATTTGAATTCATTTAGTTTACAAAGTAGGATATAAAGATTTAATATTTGCTTGCTATTTTTTAGGTATATATAAACGTCTGTAATTTCTATTTCTTCATTATAAATATCACAAGTTTTAGGATTTGATTCTAATTTAATTTTTCCTTCTGCAAACTCTCTTATATTCTTTATTTCTCGTCCTAAATCAATAAGCCTCTGAGCTAAATTCAAGTCCTCATTAATTATCTTGCTTGCTGACTCTAAAAATGCGGCTTCAATAGCTTTACATTTATAAGTAATAATTTTATAACTATCTTTTTTAATTTCTTCTATTAAAGCCTCATTTCTTTTTTCTTCTTTTTTGCTATCTGTAGGTAAATTACTATTAATATTTATCCCTTTATCTAGTAAGTATTGTCTACCACCTGGAGTAAGCCTTTCATTTTCATTAAGCTTAAATTCCTTAAAGGGTTCTTTTCTATATAAGTCTTTTAAATAATCCTCAGTAATAAATCTAAACATATCTATTCACCTACCTATTTAAGTAGATATTCTTTAAGCTTTTGCATATCTACCTCACTATTTTCTCTAATTAAAAAATATGGCTCTATAATTCCTATTCTCTTTAGATGCTCTTTGCATTTCTCTATATTTTCATAGTTACTACTAACCTTATTTATAACTCCAATAACCTCTATATTAAAAAGCTTTGCAAAACCATCACTAATTATTTCATTAGGATTTTTAGAATCTAAAACATATACTATTTTTTTAGCATCTTGTGCTAATGCTATAATATGTTTATACATCCAAGCACTCTCTAAATAAGAACTAGGAATATCCATAGTATTTTCACCATAAATAACATCGGCTGTCCGTTTTAGAGGACCATCATAATCATTTAAATAATTTACAATAGTTGTTTTTCCTGAATTTCTTCGTCCAACAACCATTATTCTCTTCTTTCTCATGTTCTAGTTATAGGGCATATCGTAAAATCTAACATATCTTTTAAAGTTTCATTTACTGAATTTAGTGCTTCATAAACACTATCTACATCACCACTTATTAGAACTGATCCTGTAAATCTATCTAAAAAGCCTATTTCTACATCAGCTACTTTAGTTGCTATATCAGCAGCTATGATTGCAGTTTCATATGGTGTTAATGTTAGTATCCCTATAGCTCCTTTTTCATCTATTCCTAATCTTTCATATATATCTTTCATAGGAGATGCAATAATATGTGATAAAGTTATCTGCTTTCCTGGTACTGATTCTTGAATTACCCTTTGTATATTCTTTTCTTTTAAATTAACTATTTCTCCAACATTCATTTTAATGTCGAACTACCTTCGCATTCATATTATATCTTTTTATATAAGATTCAATTCTATTTAAATCTTCATCACTTAAACTAGGGTCACCGTATACAGGGTATTCAACTCCAAGTTGATTATATTTATTAACTCCCATCTTATGATATGGTAATAAATCTATACCTTTAAAGTTCTTATATTCTTTATATGGAAGTAAGAACTCCATAGCCTTTGTTATCGCTTCTTCACTATCATTTACACCTTTTAAAAGAGGCATACGTATTTGGACATTGAATTTATTTTGAAGAAGATTTTTTAAATTTTCTAAAATCTGCTCATTTCTAACTCCTGTCCATTTAAAATGCTCATCAGAGTTTATATGTTTAATATCAAATAGGAATAAATCAGTAAATTCTGCAATCTTTAAAATAGTTTCTGTTTTTGTATATCCAGAAGTTTCTATAGCTGTATTAATTCCAGCATTTTTACATGCCATAAGAAGACTTAAAGCCGCTTCAGGTTGCATTAAAACTTCTCCGCCACCTAAAGTAACTCCACCACCAGACATCTCATAAAAAGTTCTATCCTCTTCAATGATTTCTAATAGCTCTGATATTGTTTTATTTTCCCCAATTATATTTATTGCTGATTTTACACAAGCTTCTTCACATTTTTTACATCCAACACAATCTATACTTCTGTTTATTTCATGAGTATTGGTAATACTATTTATTTTATGAATACCAACAGGGCAAACATCTACACATTCTAAACAATTCTCACAAAGATTCCTCTTAAACATTACCCTATTTTTTTTCACCATACCTTCAGGATTAGCGCACCATTTGCAACGAAGAGGACATCCTTGAAAGAATACTATAGTTCTAATACCAGGCCCATCATACATATTGTATTTTTGTATATTGAAAATTCTTGCCTGTCTCTCAATAATTCCATTTGCATTATTATTCATATCTAAACTCTCCAGCTTTCTTAAGATTATGTAGTAGAAAAACTACTACATAATCTATAGTTTTATTAAAAATGTGTTAACATAGTTCTACTAATAATCTCATCTTGAACATCTTTGCATAACTCTACAAAGTATGCGCTATATCCAGCAACTCTAACTATTAAATCTCTATAAGCTTCTGGATTCTTTTGAGCTTCTATTAATGTCTTATTATCTAAGTAGTTAAATTGAACTTCTCCAAGTTGAAGAGCACAAGCACTTCTTAATAATGTTATAATTCCTTGCTCTCCTTCTGGAGTATCAAGAAGACCTGACATTAATTTAAAGTTATGAACCATTCCTATATTCATATTGTCACAAGCCATTTTTGAAACAGATTTAATAATCGCAGTTGGCCCTTTAAAGTCTGCTCCTTGAGTTGGACTAATACCATCTGAAAGTGGTGTCCAAGCTTTACGTCCATTTGCAGTAGCTCCTGTTAATTGTCCAAATGGAGTATTATTTGAAATTGATAATGTTCCATGGCTTAAAACTGAATATAAAGTTTTATATTTTCTATGTTCCATTTCAGTAAAGTTTATTAAATCTGCTCCAATATAGTCAGCGTAATCATCATCGTTACCGTACTTTGGTGCTTCTAAACAATCTTTTCTTAATTTTTCATATCCAACAAAATCAGCTTTTAATGCTTCTTTCATTTCTCTTAATGTATATTTCTTCTCATCGAATACTAATTTTTTAATTGCAGCCATTGAATCAATGTAAGTTGCAAGTCCGCTCCATACAACTCCTGGTCCAAAGTTATACATAGCTCCACCTGCTTCAACCCCTCTTCCTTTTTCCATACAGCCTTCGTACATTATTGACATAAGTGGTTTTGGTGCAAGCTCTCTATGAACTCTTTGAGATATTACTGTTGCTACGCTTGTCCACTTAGTTATAAATTTGATTTGTTCTTTAACAGCAGCTTCAAACTCTTCATAAGTTTTAAAACTATCAACATCCCCTAGATCTGGACAAACTTGTTTTCCATACCATAGAGGTACTCCATTATTAAGTACTAACTCTATGCATATTGGCCATTGAGTATATCCTGTTGAAGTCCATTGATATAATCTACCTGATTTTTGTGGTTCAACACATCCCATTAAACAGTAATCTCTAGCATCTTCAATTGAAACTCCTTTAGCAAGCATCATCTTTATATGAACATCATCAAAGTGACATGCTGGGAATCCCATTCCTGCTCTTATTACCTGTACTATCTTTTTAAGATATTTTTGAGGTGATGACTTATGAATACGACAAGCTAATGATGGTTGATAAATTTTAACATGTCTAACTGCATCCATTAATAGGTAAGTTAAATCATTAGTCGCATCTCTACCTTCTCTTGTAACTCCACCAACACACATATTTACGAATGGTTGATATCCAGCGAAGAACTTAGATCCTCCCTCACTTGTTATCCACATCATTTCTGACATCTTAATAAGCATACATCCTGCAAGTTCAAATGCTTCAAACTCACTCATTCTTCCTGATTCTAAATCAGCTTTAAAGAATGGATACATATATTGGTCAACACGTCCAATTGACATTCCTGTTTGATTTTCTTCTACTACTAGAAGTGATTCTATTGTCCAAACAGCTTGAATAGCTTCCCAGAAAGTTTCTGGTTTATGAGCTGGAACCTTAGCATTTACTTCTGAAATTTTAAATAATTCAGCTTTTCTCTTAGGATCTGTTTCTTTTTCAGCTAACTCTCTTGCATACTCTGACATACGTTTTGCATATATCATTACACCTTCAGCAGTATCAATTACTGATTTATAGAAGTATATCTTTTCTATATCTTCTGGATTTGCATAGTTAAGATCTTTTAGCTTTTCTTCCGCTTCTTTAACTATATCAAGCATACCTTTTTTCATTAAAATAACATCATATCCCGGGTTTGAGTCTCCTCCACCATTTACTGCATGGTATGAGCAATCAGAAACAAATGATTCTCCTGAAAGTTCCCAAACACCAGCTTCTCTATATTGATCTTCACAATACTCATCTACTGACTTACCCTTCCAGAATGGGAATAATTCTTCCCTCATAATTTTTTTATCTTCTTCTGAAATATAGAATGGATCTTGTGGTCTTTCTCCTATAGTATCTATTTCATCTACCATCCATCTCCAAGCTATATCAGGTGAAAATGCTCCTGCTCTTGGTGCACCATTTGGAGCTCCAACTATAAGCTCGTTATCTTGAATTACTAACGGTGCAGTTTCACAGCAATGTTTAAAACATTTACCTCTTAATATTGATTTAGGTGTTCCTGGATTTTGTTTTGCTATTTCAGTTATAGCTCTTGCTCTATGAGTTGTTATTGAAGGAACTTGCTTTAAATAATTTTCTTTAAGTTTCTTTAAACGCTCAGTTATTCCATCTGGAACTCTTCCATCATTTGAAGATACTATACATTCTGAAACTACAGGTTGATCATCTTTTTTTATTTCATCTGACACGCTTTCAAACATTTTTAATAATGCTTGACGCTCATTTTCAGACATATTTTTAGTTGCTTCCATAAATTTATTTGAAAATTCACGAATATCCATTTTATCTACTCCTTTTCTATCTAATTAGTTTCTTTTAAAATTTGAGTTAAAACATTTTTAAGAAGCTGCATATTATCTAAAGGGGCATCTAAATATTTCTCCATAATATTATTAGCCTCACTATTCATGCCTATAGAATTTAAAAACTCCTCTTTATCTCTTACTTCATAACCAACTTTTCTTATATATACTAAGTTCATTGGAGATACATTATCAGAGGTCATTCCTTTTCCAACAGATCCACTTCCAAGTGTCATTGATGGGAAAAGGTTTGTTGTAGCTCCCATACTTCCAAACACTCCTGAAGTATTTACTAAAATTCTTCCAACTGGTTTTTTAAGTGCAAACTGTTTTATCACTTCCTTATCATTTGAATGAATTATAAGAGTATGACCTTGTCTTTCGCTCAAAAGTAATTCTATACATTTCTCACAAGCATGCATCCAATCATCTTCTACATAAAATGAAAGTATAGGGCAAAGTTTTTCTCTAGAATGAGGATTATTTAAAGAAACAAACTTTTGGGTTGTTATTAAAACCTTTACACGAGGTTCAATATTTAATCCAGCTATCTTTCCCATAAATTCTGGTGATTTTCCGATAAACTCTTTTTTAAGATTTCCATGCTTATCAAATATAATTTTCTCAAGAGATCTAGATTCATCTTCACTCATAAAATAAGCTCCTTTTTTAATAAGCTCATCTTTTACTTCTTTTGCAATAGGACTATCCACAACTATAGATTGCTCTGCACCCGAAACGACTCCATAGTCGAAACTTTTACTATCTATAATATCTTTAACTGCCTTTTTAATATTAGCAGTTCTCTCTATAAATGCTGGGCCATTACCTGTTCCACCATAAATAACTGGTTTTCCACATTTATCTGAAATTTTTAGTAAATCTTTAACACCAGTATTCATAACTAATGATGTATCTTTGTGTTTCATAAGCTCTATAAAACCACTTTCAGATAATATACTTAGATAAGAAATTGCTCCTTCCGGAAGCCCATATCCTTCAGCAGCTCTAATTAGAATGTCCAAAGTTCTTTTCATAACATTCTTTGCTCTAGGATGAAGTCCAAATACTATTGCATTTCCTGATTTGATAGCTATAACTACATTATAAATTATTGTTGATACTGGGCTTGTCATAGGACAAAAGGCTGTAATTACTCCTATTGGTACTCCAATATCCATAGTTCTATTTTTATCATCATTCCCTATTATTCCTACACATTTCATACCATCTAACTTTTTCTTAAGATAAGAGACTACAAATTTATCTTTTATTAATTTATCTTCTACTCTTCCTAAATCTGTTTCTTCAAAAGCTAATCTAGCTAATTCACCATCATACTCTTTAATTACTTCAAGCATACGGTTTACTATTTCATCTAGCTTTTCTTGTGGAAATGTAGCTAAACTTTTTTGAGCTTCCCTTGCATTTTCAACAAGTATTCTAGCTTCTTGCATGGAGAGTAAATCATTATCTATAATATTCATTTTCATCTCCCCTTTTCTAAAACTTTATTAAAGTACTTCTAAAGAATACTTATCTATAATTTTTTGAAGATCATTATGCGGTCTTGCTATAACTACTGAGCTATAAAGATTTCCATCTTCCATCTCTTCAACAGCTCTTACTCCAGCATCAACAGCGGCCTTGCAAGCTCCAACATCTCCTGTTACTATAACTGAAATATAACCAGATGCCACATTTTCATAACCGACTAATTCAACATCCGCTGCTTTACACATAGCATCTGCTGCTTCTAAAGCAAAAACTAATCCAAACGTTTCAATTAATCCTATTGCTTCACGTCTAATCATATTAACCATTTCCTTTCTATTCATCGATATCATGAACTGATACTATTTTTCCAACTTCTCTAATCGGCCTTGGCATAACATTTTTTGCTGTAAGCTTTCCTATAGATCTTGCAGCTTCTGCTCCAACTTCAACAGCAGCTTTTACGGCAGCAACATCACCCTTAACCATTATAGTAACAAGAGTTGAACCTATATTTTCGTATGAAACTAATTCAACATTTGCAGCTTTAAGCATTTTATCTGCTGCCTCAAGTGCAGGAACTAAACCTATTGTTTCTACAAGCCCTAAAGCTTCATCGCCATAATATTTCATCTGAACTACCTCCATTTTAAATTAATCTCTTATATAACCATTGATTACAGCTTTACTTTCTTCATTTGCACAATAAAAGATAATAAGCTCTTCATTATTATCTAAGTCAACCCTAGCCTCTTCTATTAATCCATTAGCTTCTGCTGTTAATAAAGCATCTATTATAGCTGCCTTATTAAACGCTTTAAAGCTCGAATAATCTTTTTTTAAAGCTTCCATTACATCTAATGCTGAAGCTTCTGTTACTTTTGTAAAATGCTTTAATATAGCATAATTTAAAGGTTTCATTAATCTTATGCCTCCTTCTTCCTTAAAAAATCTAAAGGATTTGTAGCTATAGTTAATATTCCAATCATCATTATTATTGCTCCTATCCAAGCTACTGCTGGTAGTGACCATCCTTCCATTCCTGAAATAACACCCAGAACTAAATAACAGAAAAATGGTCCGAAGAATGAGTATGTGCCATTACAAGCAGTTCCAAGTCCAGCACCACACATACTGTTTCCTTTATACCAAGTCATAAAGGTTAAAAATGTTAATAGTCCACTTAATACAAACCATATCATTGCAGGTCCACTAGTGAATGCTTGAATAGCTAAGTTTTTAGAAATCTCTAATCCTCCAGCTAAAAGCCCCATTATAGGTACTACTATGAAAAGATTAGCTATTCCTGATGTTAATTGACGGATACAAATTCCTATTTGTGGATCAACCATTGTTGAGGCGTATCCAGCAACACAGCCTTCAAATCCCCAACCTAAAGCTGCTATAACTGCTATAAAAATTCCTAAAAATACAGTTCCTGAAACTCCTCCTGAAAAGCCTGTACTTCCTATTAAAAAACTAGCAAATACACATATTAAAATTCCTACTCCCATACGTTTTGTAATTTCTTGCTTATAAAGTATTTTTCCAAGTATCGCTGCTATTGCAGGACAAAGAGCTGATATTGGAACTATGATTGGACCTGCCATTTGAAGTGCTACAACATAAGCCGTTCCTGCAACTGGTCCTCCTAAAAGAGCTGCTCCTACGATTATTCTTCCTGGTTTAGAATTTAAGCATCTTAAAAAATCTTTGAATTTACCTTGTACTAATGAATTCCCAATTGCCCAAAAAGCACTACAAGTATCATTGATTGCATTTCCAAGTGCAGCAAGTAAATAAACTATAACAAAAGCTGAAAGTCCAGCTGAGTTTGCTCCATACCAATCTGCCCAAACGCCCTTGCTCATTCCCATTGTTAAGAATGCTGTATAAAGTCCGTATGCAACCCCTGAAAATAGTGCTATTGCAACTCCTTTCTTAAAGAACTTGCTTTTCATTTTTTCTTTTAATTCCATAGCTTTACTAACCCTTTTATCGTTAGCATTACTTTTAGATTTGACTCCTGATAATATTTCCGTCATAAATAAGAACTCCTCCCCTTTAATTAATTGATAATTAAGCCGATTGTTTTGTTAAATTTTTAGCAATAACATCACTTTTAAACGTTTACTTTTAAAATGCAATTGTGCCTATAAAATTATTCTTATTGGATTGTTTTGTATACTTCTTATTTTTATCTTTATTCTTTTCAATTTAATTATAATCCCTCCCCTTAACTCAAAGGTCAATACTAAATTTAGGGTTTTTATAAATATTATTTTCTATATAAAATTGCTCTTTTTTGTAGCTTTTAATGCTATTTTTATAATTTTCAGAAAATTATAAATTAAAATTTAAAAAAAGGTTATATAAAAACATTACACCTAGGGGTAACCTTTTTTATATAACCTTTAAATTTAACCTAATCTTTTATTTTTATCATAACTTCTGTAACAAAATTTCTACTATCTTTACTTGTCCAATAATCTACTACATATCTTTCATAGCATTCATCTTCACATTCATAATTATGTAGTTTTATCCAGTCTTTTATTTTTTTATAAGTCTCATTAATATTATCGTGAGAACCTATATGATAACATGATGCTACTAAACCTCCTCCGAACTCGATAGTTTTTTCTTTTTCACATTTTATAAGACCTTGCTGAATTATTCTCATATTTTTACAAGTTCCTTTAATCTTTTCTTCATAAGATGGAAATTGTATTATAACCGGCCCTGTAATTGCATTTTCAATACTTTCTATATAATTAGTAAAATCAATATTTATTATTGAATCCATATAATCGTAATTAAACTTTTGATCTAGATATAACATATCAATCTTATTTAAATATTTAGCCGATACTTCATTTAAATTATTATCAATAACCATCTTTGCTTCTTTAACTAAAGAATGCCAGTCCCTTATAGATTGCTTTTTTAAATTTAACTCTCTCTCAACTTCTTCAAGTTCCCTAATTTTCTCTCTAAAATTTTCCTCAATTTCAGTACATTTAGATTCACAAATTAAATTTTTAATTTCTTCAAGTTTAAAACCACTTTGTTTATAATACTTTATTACTGGAATAGATAGCATATTTTCTTTACTATAATATCTGTATCCGTTTTCATCACGTACAGAATCAGGCGACAGAACACCAAGTTTATCATAGTACCTTAATGTTTTTTTACTTATCTTGCAAATCTTTTCCACTTTACCTATATAATACATCTCATCCTTCATATGTTATCCCCGCCTTTTTTATTAACTTTTAGTTAATGTTGTTAACTATTGTTAATATATATTTATCATCTTAATAATTCAATATAAATATAGTAATTATTTTAAATTATTACGTTAATAACATTTAGATATAGCAAAATGTGTAAAACAAATGGGTTAAGCATATATTTTGCTTAACCTCTTTATTTTAAATTCCAATTACTTTATCTAGTAATAGTTCTAAATCTTTTCTAGAAACTTCTCTTGGATTCGAATTAGTACATACATCCTTTAACGCTGCATCTATTATTTCTTCCCTAAAATCATTAACTACTTTTATATCTACTCCAAGATCTATTAAATTCTTAGGAATAGATAAATCTCTCTTTAATTTAATTATATTTCTTATTAGGTTATTAACTCCTATAATAGTGCTGTGCGAATTTATATCTAAAATTTTTGCAAGTCTTTGATATTTTAATGCAACTAAATCGTATTCTTGCATATATGAATTATTATCAATATTAGCATTAAACTCCATGACATAAGGAAGTATTATAGCATTAGCTTTTCCATGAGGTATATGAAGCTTCCCTCCTATAGCATGTGCTAAGCTATGAGTTATTCCAAGTCCTGAAGCATTAAATGCCATACCTGCAAGACAAGATGCATTATGAAGTTTTTCTCTATGAACTATATTTTCTGGTTCATTATAAGCTAATGTTAAATTATTAAAGGCTAAACATAATGCTTTTTCTGCTAAAGCATCTGAGAAATCATTAGAATTTTTTGAAACATAGGCTTCAATAGCGTGAGTTATTACATCCATACCAGTATCTGCTGTTATAGATTTAGGCACTGTCTTAGTAAGCTCTGCATCTAAAATGGCTACATCAGGCAGAAGTGATTTATCAGTTAATGCATATTTTAAATTTTCTTCTTTGTTAGTTATTACTGCATAGTCTGTAACTTCTGAACCTGTCCCACTTGTAGTTGGTATAGCGTAAAATTCTATCGTCTTTGAATCCTCTTTAAATAGATTAGTGTAGTATTCACGAATAGCTTTAGCTCCATCTATTGATGAACCTCCACCTAGAGCAATGATTATATCTGCATTTAAATCTCTAAGTTTTTGAACTCCTAGAGCAACTATTTGAACGCTAGGATCTGGAATAATATCACTAAAAATAGAAATTTTACAATTATTTAATTTATTTGAGATCTTTTCTGCTGTTTTACTTTCTTCTATAAACTTATCACATATAATTAGTACATTTTTATTTGAGATTTCACTTAACTTATTTAAAGCTCCCTCTCCAAAATATATTTTAGTTTTTAAACTAAATTCCTTCATTTTTATCTTCTCCTTAATATTAATTAAAAGATAAAAATAAGATTTTAAAGTATACGTTTCCAATATTTATATTTACATTGTATCATTTTTTTTACATATGTAAAACAAAATAATTAAAAACTAACTGAAATTTTAAATATAATTTTTTACTATAACTCCTAAACTTTTGTTTTATATTTATTTGCACATAAAAACTGTCACACTATTTATTGCGACAGCCTTTTTTCAACTCTTAATTATCTTCATTATATTCTTCTTCTCTATATTCCCTATCTAAACTAGCTGCCTTGCATAATGATAATGTAACTATTGCAACTATTAGATAACCTATTACTAACCATATCATAGTTTAAAATTCCTCTCTTTTTATTCTTTTCCTCTATAGGTATTATTATTACCAAATTTATTAATAATATATATAGTAATAATATAATTGGAGGAACTTCTATGAATAAAAAATATCAAAATATATTAAATGAATTAATATCATCTTATTATGATAATACTTTTGATGATAAAGTCAATAATTTACTTTCATCTGAAGAATATTCTAAAGACGAAATTAAATCTATTATATCTTCTTTATGTGGTGTTTCTGTTAAGGAAGATGGTGATTATATTTATAACTTAAAGAAAGCTATTACTAATTATTCCGTAAAAACTAAATTGGTAGAGAAAATATCTAAATGTTCTTCTTGCACTACTTTAGAAAATGGTAAGACAGCTTGTCAAAACTCTTGTCCATTTGATGCTATTTTAACAGATCCTATATCTAAAAATACTTATATAGATAGCAATCTATGTACTGACTGTGGTATTTGTGTAAATGCTTGCGACTGTGGAAGTTATCTAGATAAAATTGAATTAATACCTTTACTTGATTTGTTTAAAAGCAATAAAAAGGTTGTTGCCACAGTTGCGCCTGCAATAATTGGTCAATTTGGTGATGACGTTACTATGGATCAATTAAGAACTGCTTTTATAAAATTAGGATTTACTGATATGGTTGAGGTAGCCTTTGCTGCTGATATGCTAACTATTAAAGAAGCTTGTGAATTTAATCATCACGTTTCTAGTAAAGATGATTTATTAATAACTTCTTGTTGCTGTCCTATGTGGATTGGTATGGTAAAAAAGGTTTATAACGATTTAGTTAAATATGTTACACCATCTGTATCTCCAATGATTGCAGCTGCAAGAGTGTTAAAGAAACTTAATCCTGATGTTAAAGTAGTATTTATAGGACCTTGTATCGCAAAGAAAGCTGAAGCAAGGGAGAAAGATCTAATAGGTGATGTTGACCTTGTTCTTACTTTTGAAGAGTTAAAAGGTTTATTTGATACTCTTAATATTAACCCTAGTGAACTTCCTGAAACTGTTTCAGAAGAATACACTTCAAGAGGTGGTAGACTTTATGCTAGAGCAAATGGTGTAAGTACAGCCATATTTGAAGCAGTTAGTGAATTATTCCCTAATAAAAAAGATGTCTTCTTCCAAAAGAGCGCAAGCGGAGTTAAGGAATGTAAGGCTTTATTAAATGAAGTTACTAATAAGGATGCTAAATTTAACTTCATTGAAGGAATGGGATGTATTGGTGGTTGTGTTGGTGGACCAAAGAAATTAATTGATACAACTAAAGGAACAGACGCTGTTAATAATTTTGCATATTCATCACCAATTAAAGTTGCAACACATAGTGATATTTTAACTGAGTTATTTAATAGATTAGAGATAAATTCACTTGAAGATTTATTAGATAAAGATAAAACTAAGATTTTTAATAGAGATTTATAAAATAATTTGTAGGATAAGTAGTTTTATGGTACTATTTATCCTATATTTATTTACTTAAAAGGAGGAAATTACATATGCTTACTAATATAAAAGCTGCAATCTTTGATTTAGATGGTACACTTATAAACTCAATGTCTCTTTGGGATCAAATAGACATTGATTATTTAACTTCAAAAAATATTCCTGTACCTGATGATTTAAATGATGAAATTAGCCATTTAAGTTTTAATCAAGTGGCTGTTTATTTCAAGGAAAGATTTAAATTAGAGGATTCATTAGACGATATTAAAAATACTTGGAATACTATGGCTTACGATCACTACTCTTCTGATATTACTTTAAAAGATGGTGTTGTAGAATTTTTAGACTTCCTAAAAAAATCAAACATTAAAATAGGACTAGCTACTAGTAACTCAACTGAATTATTAGAAGCTTCTTTGAAGTTTAATAAGATTTATGATTATTTTGATGCTATTACAATAACAGATGAAGTTAGCATTGGAAAACATGAGCCAGATGTATATTTACTTGCAGCTAAAAAGCTTAATGTTAAACCTGAGGAATGTATTGTCTTTGAGGATATATTACCAGCTGTTAAAGGTGCAAAAAAGGCAGGAATGAAAGTTATAGCTGTTGAAGATGAATGTAGTGTCTTAGATAAAGATGATATAATCAAAAATTCTGATGAATTTATAAATGATTTTAGAGTTTTAATTCCACAAGATGATATAGCTATATAACTTTATAGAAAAAAAGACTACACTTATATAAGTGTAGTCTTTCATATATATAAAACTATTTTCTAACAACTGTGAATTTAGCTTCTAATTCTTTTAATACATCTAAGTATTTTCTTTGTTGTCTTTCTTGGATTAATTGTTGAACAACAGCATCTTTAACTTCGTCAAATGCTTTTACTTTACCTTCGTTCTTTTCATCAATTAATATTAAGTGGTATCCGAATTGAGTTTTAACTGGGTTAGTTAATTTTCCGATTTCTGCAGCAAATGCAGCTTCTTCAAATTCTGGAACCATCATTCCTCTACCAAATGCTCCAAGGTTTCCACCTTGTTCTTTTGATGGACAGCTTGAGTATTTTGAAGCAGCTTCTTCAAAAGTCATAGTACCATCTTCTATTTCATTCTTTATCTTGTTAGCTTCATCTTCGCTTTCAACTAATATATGTTTAGCTGATACTGTAGGTTGTTCTGTGAATTGTTCTTGATGTTCGTCATAATACTTCTTAGCTTCTTCATCAGTTACAGTTATATCTGCTAAAACTTTGCTTATTGTCATTTGAGTTAATATTTCTTTTGATAAACGAGCAACTGTTTCTTTGTACTCATTTGTTTCTTCTAATTTTAATTCTTTTCCAAATTGATTTAATAATTCAAATTGAATCATTTGTTCTAATAATTGTTTCTTACCTTGCTCGCTTTCAAACATCATCTTTCTGTCTGCTGGATATTTTGAAATTATTTCATTTAATTCTTTTTCAGTTATTTCATATGAACCAACTGTTGCTAATACTTTATTTTCCATATTAAAATCTCCTTCTCTCTTGTATTGTATATATCTATTCTATCAATTTATATACATAATAACAATCTAAATAATACAAATTAAACAATAATTGTAATACTTATAACTTTATTTTAAAATTATCCACATTTTTTATTATTTTTGTGACTTAAATACACATAAAGCTATTAAAACTGTGGATTATTTTTAGAAAAACAAAATATTATGTGTATTATTTTTTAAATTCTTATATATTGAAAATAAAAAAAGATGTTCATTAACGAACATCTTTAAATGGTGGAGATAAAGAGATTCGAACTCTTGACCCCCTGCGTGCAAGGCAGGTGCTCTCCCAACTGAGCTATACCCCCATATATGGTGGCTCGAGTAGGAATCGAACCTACGACACGCGGATCTTCAATCCGCTGCTCTACCAACTGAGCTATCGAGCCGTATGTACCTGGCAACGTCTTACTCTCCCGCACGGTCACCCATGAAGTACCATCAGCGCTATAGAGCTTAACTTTCCTGTTCGGAATGGGAAGGAGTGTTTCCTCTATGCCATCATCACCAGATATCAGAGTGTTCTCTGAAAATTGCATATGAATTTTTGTTGATCGTCTGTTTTTATTGGTCAAGCCCTCGACCTATTAGTATCAGTCAGCTGAACATGTTACCATGCTTACACCTCTGACCTATCAACCTTGTGTTCTTCAAGGGGTCTTACTAGCTTATGCTATGGGAAATCTCATCTTGAGGTGGGCTTCACGCTTAGATGCTTTCAGCGTTTATCCCTTCCCGACTTAGCTACCCAGCTATGCTCTTGGCAGAACAACTGGTACACCAGAGGTCAGTCCATCCCGGTCCTCTCGTACTAAGGACAGCTCCTCTCAAATTTCCTACGCCCGCGACGGATAGGGACCGAACTGTCTCACGACGTTCTGAACCCAGCTCGCGTGCCGCTTTAATGGGCGAACAGCCCAACCCTTGGGACCTACTTCAGCCCCAGGATGCGACGAGCCGACATCGAGGTGCCAAACCTCCCCGTCGATGTGAACTCTTGGGGGAGATCAGCCTGTTATCCCCGAGGTAGCTTTTATCCGTTGAGCGATGGCCCTCCCACGAGGTACCACCGGATCACTAAGCCCGACTTTCGTCCCTGCTCCACTTGTGGGTGTCGCAGTCAGGCTCCCTTCTGCCTTTGCACTCTACGAACGATTTCCGACCGTTCTGAGGGAACCTTTGGGCGCCTCCGTTACTTTTTAGGAGGCGACCG
>NZ_UFWF01000002.1:0-2500 GCF_900461085.1 Clostridium baratii | reverse complement strand
CTTCAAATCTTCTTTTAAATTCTTTTCCTATTTCATTTAAAAGTCTTATATCCATTTGGTGATTTAAAAAACTATCAACCTTTAATATATTGCCTTCTCTTACTCTTCCGTCTTCTAATATTTTATTTTTTAATAATTCCATATCTGTTCCTCTCCCTTAATTTTATTTAAATGATCCTAATAACAAAAAAAACTAGACCACTTCAGTCTAGGAACATATAGTTTATTATATAATTCTACTATATATTCGTAGTTAGGATTTGGCTCCTTGTAGAAACACCCAAGCCATCATTATTTGGGCATATACGAATTTTGTTTAATTTATTTAGTATAATATATCATTATTGATGTTATTGTTCAAGCATTTTATTTTTATAAACTTAAAATTCCATCAATTTACGACTTTTACTAACAATTGCTTACTATTTTTATTTAATATTACATATAAATTTATAAAAAAAAGAGATAGTAGTTTACTATCTCTTTTCGTTCACACCTGGCAACGTCTTACTCTCCCGCACGGTCACCCATGAAGTACCATCAGCGCTATAGAGCTTAACTTTCCTGTTCGGAATGGGAAGGAGTGTTTCCTCTATGCCATCATCACCAGATATCAGAGTGTTCTCTGAAAATTGCATATGAATTTTTGTTGATCGTCTGTTTCTTATTGGTCAAGCCCTCGACCTATTAGTATCAGTCAGCTGAACATGTTACCATGCTTACACCTCTGACCTATCAACCTTGTGTTCTTCAAGGGGTCTTACTAGCTTATGCTATGGGAAATCTCATCTTGAGGTGGGCTTCACGCTTAGATGCTTTCAGCGTTTATCCCTTCCCGACTTAGCTACCCAGCTATGCTCTTGGCAGAACAACTGGTACACCAGAGGTCAGTCCATCCCGGTCCTCTCGTACTAAGGACAGCTCCTCTCAAATTTCCTACGCCCGCGACGGATAGGGACCGAACTGTCTCACGACGTTCTGAACCCAGCTCGCGTGCCGCTTTAATGGGCGAACAGCCCAACCCTTGGGACCTACTTCAGCCCCAGGATGCGACGAGCCGACATCGAGGTGCCAAACCTCCCCGTCGATGTGAACTCTTGGGGGAGATCAGCCTGTTATCCCCGAGGTAGCTTTTATCCGTTGAGCGATGGCCCTCCCACGAGGTACCACCGGATCACTAAGCCCGACTTTCGTCCCTGCTCCACTTGTGGGTGTCGCAGTCAGGCTCCCTTCTGCCTTTGCACTCTACGAACGATTTCCGACCGTTCTGAGGGAACCTTTGGGCGCCTCCGTTACTTTTTAGGAGGCGACCGCCCCAGTCAAACTGCCCACCTAACAATGTCCTGTCACCAGATTCATGGCGTCCAGTTAGAATTCCAGTAATATCAGGGTGGTATCCCAAGGACGACTCCATTAGGACTGACGTCCTAATTTCCCAGTCTCCCACCTATCCTGTACAGATAATACCGAAATTCAATGCTAAGCTACAGTAAAGCTCTACGGGGTCTTTCCGTCCAATCGCGGGTAGCGAGCATCTTCACTCGCACTACAACTTCGCCGGATTTGCAGTTGAGACAGTGCCCAAGTCATTACGCCATTCGTGCGGGTCAGAACTTACCTGACAAGGAATTTCGCTACCTTAGGACCGTTATAGTTACGGCCGCCGTTTACTGGGGCTTAAGTTCACACCTTCGCTTGCGCTAAGTGTTCCCCTTAACCTTCCAGCACCGGGCAGGCGTCAGCCCCTATACATCAGCTTTCGCTTTAGCAGAGACCTGTGTTTTTGCTAAACAGTTGCTTGGGCCTATTCTCTGCGACCTACTCTCGTAGGCACCCCTTCTCCCGAAGTTACGGGGTCAATTTGCCTAGTTCCTTAACTGCAATTCTTCCGCCGGCCTTAGGATTCTCTCCTCATCTACCTGTGTCGGTTTGCGGTACGGGCACTACTTCTCTCTCTAGATGCTTTTCTTGGAAGCATGGAATCAGATACTTCGGTTCCGTGGAACCTTCCCCATCACGCCTCAGGATTGTTAAAGCGGATTTGCCTACTCTAACTCCCTAAACGCTTAGACTAACATCCAATAGTTAGCACATCCTATCCTTCTCCGTCACACCATCGATAATAACGATTATAGTGGTATCGGAATATCAACCGATTGTCCATCACCTACGCCTTTCGGCCTCGGCTTAGGTCCCGACTAACCCTCAGCGGACGAACCTTCCTGAGGAAACCTTAGATATTCGGCCTGTAGGATTCTCACCTACATCTCGCTACTGATGCCAACATTCTCACTTGTAATCAGTCCACCGCTCCTTACGGTACGACTTCAGCCCGATTACAACGCTCCTCTACCGCTCACACTATTGTGTGAACCCGTAGCTTCGGTGGTAAGTTTAGCCCCGTTACATTTTCGGCGCAGGATCTCTCGACTAGTGAGCTATTACGCACTCTTTCAATGAGTGGCTGCTTCTAAGCCAACATCCTAGTTGTCTTAGAAAT
>NZ_UFWF01000001.1 GCF_900461085.1 Clostridium baratii | reverse complement strand
CTATTCTTAAGATGGTAAAAATTGATTAAAAGTAAAAAATAAAGCGACTTAAATTTAATTAAGTCGCTTATTTTTTACTTTAATTTAATAGTCTTTTTTTAATTCTCTATTTAATAGTACTAAGGCTAGTGCTTCTAAAAATATATCTTTATTATACATATAAAACATACACCACACCTCCCTTTCTTATTAAAAGTATTTCCTGTATATTTATTTCTATACTATAATTTGTTTTTATTTTTTATTTTCTTCTTTTGCTTTAGGGAATATCATATTAGGGTATACTTTTTTTAAATATGAATTTGGATAATATTTATCTAAAAAAATCTATACAATTATCTGCCTTAACATGATTATTCTTGCAACTTCTCTTCTTACTGCTAAAGTAGATAAAACAATATTTGGAACCATAATATAAATATGTATGTAGAAATTTTTATAGTTTTACTTGAAAGTTTTGCAAAGAACTTATCAAATAGTGGATATATTTCTTTTATAAAGAGTACCCCGAGCACTCCCCAAAATATACAATATTCAACGCTTGTCCTTCCATTAATACCAAGTACCTTTCCTGTGTAATCCCAAGAAACTGTTCCTACAGTTTTTTGTTGAACTAATGAACACATATATTCAAAAATTCCACCTAAAACTGCACTTATAAAAAATATTATTAGTCCATCGCATTTAAAGAATTTATATAATAATATAGTAAAAACAACACATCCTATTCCATAGACAGGACTAAAAGGACCATATAGTAAGCCTTGTCTACTTTCAAAATAACCGTTTCTAATATAACACCAGAGCATTTCTACTACATATCCCAAAACTGACCCTATCATAAAGAGCCAAATTAGCTTATAAAAATTTATTTCGTTTTTTAAATTAAACATATAACCTCCTATAACTTATATACCCTTTATTATCTAAAATAATATCATTATAATGAGTATTTATAAGAAAAATCCTTTTAACTTTCTTTAAACTTTATACGCTAACTTAAATATAATCTATTTAACCCTTCCTTTTTTATAAACTTCATATTCATACCCATTCTCTTTTTAAAAACTGGCTTAAAGCTTTAATCATTTCATAATTATGTGATACATGTATATCAACAAAATATTTATTATCTTCTTTAGTTAATTTATTCTTATAATTACTTATTACGTTTTTATTTACACTCAATGGCGCTTGTACATCATTTTTCATATCATATGCCTTATTTTCTGCCTTAAGTATAGCCTCTGCTCTATTTTCTATTTCTTTTAAAATTCTATCTAATGGCCAATCTAGGTCTAGATACTCTTCAAAATCTTCTAATGTTAATTTAGTATTTAATTTATTTACTGAACCTATAGCACTTTTCATAGATATTTGTATATATTTTTTTTATTCCTTTCATTTTCTTGCTCTTTTTTAAGAATATTTGCTTGCATATCAATATCTTCTTTAATACTTTTTAATGTACCGCTAAGATTTAAATACTTATCTTTAACTGTTAATTTTGTTGCATTCTTCATTTAAGTTATAATTTTTTATACTTTCTTTAATATATTCTTTTGCTATAAGTCTCTTTTCTTCTCTTCTTTTATCATCATATATCTTTATTCCATCTTTTATTGGTTTTTCTACTTCTGTTATTAAACTTATAAGATCCTTGCATTTAAATTCAAATTCTTTTATTGGTTTTTCCATTTCTTTTTTACATTTTCTATATTCATCAATACCTCTTCTAAGTTTTGCTAAATCCTTTTGAGTTGTTTTGCATTTTTTTAAATTTTCTTCTGTAACTATAATTCCCCTATATTTATCCATAGTATCTTCTAATGATGATTTTACCTCATTAAAGTTCATTAAAATTATGGTAACCTTTTTTAACTTCTATCTCTTTCATAATCTAACACCTCCTAAAACTCAAAATCTTCTATATCTTTTTCATCTTTTTCTTCAGGTTCTATCTTTGTTTCTTTAATTTCTATTTCTTCTTTCTTTTTACTTTCATTACTCTTTTTCTTTTTATTAAGCATTTGAATACATGTATTTAATGCTGAATTTGGTATATCTTCAACTTTTTCTACTCCAACCCATGATAAGAATCTGCTCTTATCAACTCCTGTTTCATCTATTAAACTGTTTATTGTCATTACTCCTGCCTTATTTATCTTTCTTTTTGACTCTTCTGCATCTTCATCTACTGCACCAGAATCTATAACATCTGTTTCTGCTATTTCAAAAGCCATCATATAAAGATATCTTCTTGCAAAACTTTGAGTTCCTCCAATATTTTGAATTGCACTGCATCCCTTTAATGTTGCAACTTCAATTGGTGTTGACCATTCTAAATATATCTGGATTATCATCTTTAATATATAACCAAGCTTGATCTTTAGTGTATTTAAATTCTGTATATAATCCAATATTTAAGCAAATTTCATTAACATGTGGAAGAAAATCTCCAAGTTCAAAAAATTTAGTGTGCAAACTTATTATATCCTGTTTTCTTCAAATCTCTTTTTTGAAGTTCTACTCTTGCTTTTTGTATCTTTTGATATATATTTAAGTTATTATCATCATTTTTTGCTATCAAATTATCAACATCAATTTTAATATTTTCAAAGTTATCTGACATTCTTTCAAAGCTATACATACGTCGGTTTTATCAATATTATTGTCTTCATCTATTCTTATGTTATTATATCATTTTCTAATTTTATAATGCTTTTATTTGCTAAATCTAAACCTTTTTTTATTTCAATAAGCTCTTTCATAAAAATCCTCCATTCTTTAAATTAGTTATTCCTTTATACATAGTATTTGCATTTTAAATTACCTTAATCACTTATTAAAAATTTGTAGAATTTATATTAGAGGTAATTTTATAAAAAAATAGAAGTACTTTAAATATTTAATCTAAAGTACTTCTATTTTTAATTAAAGATTCATTTTATTTTTTCTAAAAATATTTTAAAAAGGTTAAATCCTCTGTAAGCTCTGGATGAAATGATGTAACAAAAATATTATCTCTCTAGCTGCTACAATTTTATCTTTAAGCTTACATAATACTTCTACATTTCTTCCTACTTCAGTTATATATGGTGCTCTGATAAAGACTAACTCTATATCTTTATCCTTTATTCCTTTTATATGTCCATACTCTTAAAGCTATCTATCTGACTTCCAAAAGCATTTCTTTTTACTTTAATATCCATAATAGCTAAATGCCTTCTTTTATCATTTTTAATTTCTTTAGCTAATAAAATCATTCCAGCACATGTTCCAAATGTCGGTAATCCATTTACTATTTTTTCTTTAAGTGGTTCCATTAAATTAGTAATATTAAGAAGCTTACCAATTGTTGTACTTTCTCCACCAGGAAGTATTATTGCATCTATATCCTCTAAATCCTTTTTATCCTTAATTCTACTGCTTCATGATTAAGAGCCTCTATATGTTTTATATGCTCAATAATTCCCCCTTGTAGTGCTAGTACTCCTATTTTCATTTTACCATCCTCTTTCAGCATATTTTACTCCAATTTCCTTAGCTGAATTACTACTCATAGCCTCTCCAAGGTCATAAGATACTTCTGAAAGTTTCTTTGGATCATTATAATAAGTTGTTGCTAAAACTATCGCTCTAGCTCTTTTTTCTGGATTCTCTGATTTAAATATACCTGATCCTACAAATACTCCTTCACTTCCAAGTTGCATCATAAGCGCTGCGTCAGCTGGTGTTGCAATTCCTCCTGCTGCAAAATTAACAACAGGTAACTTTCCATTTCATGAACATATTTTACTAAGTCATATGGTGCATTTAATTCTTTTGAAATTGTCATTAATTCTTCTTTTGGAGCATTTTTTTATTTCTCTAATTTCATCCATTATTTTTCTCATATGAGTAACAGCCTGTACAACATCTCCTGTACCAGCTCCCCCTTAGCTCTTATCATTGATGCTCTTCTCCAATTCTTCTTAATGCTTCACCTAAGTTAGTTGCACCACATACAAAAGGAACTTTAAATTCACACTTATTTATATGATATCTATCATCAGCTGGTGTTAATACTTCACTTTCATCAATAAAGTCTATATTTAAAGCTTCTAGTATTTGAGCCTCTACAAAATGTCCTATCCTAACTTTAGCCATAACAGGTATTGATACAGCTTCTTGAATTTCTTTTATCATTTTAGGATCTGACATTCTAGCCACTCCACCTTCTTTTCTGATATCAGATGGCACTCTTTCAAGAGCCATAACTGCACATGCCCCTGCTTTTTCTGCAATTATAGCTTCCTCCTTATTTGTTACATCCATTATTACTCCGCCTTTTAGCATTTGTGCAAGATTTTTATTTATTGCTTCTCTTTCCATTTAGATTCCCCCTTGAAAATTTTGGAAATACTTTTATATTTATCCTAATACCAAAAAGAAATTTATGCAAATGTATCGCTACATTATAAAAACTTTGAAATTAATAAATGTAATAAAAAAAATAAGTGATATCTTAATTATAGGAATCTTACTATATGAAAAATAAAAGCTATTTGTACTTTTATTAAAACAGAAATTAATAGAAATACTAATTTTAATATCAAAAATAGATTAAAACCAAAAAAGGTTGAATAAGAGAAATATCTGTTTCTCTTATTCAACCTTAACATTCAACTCATGCGAGATAAGCCATAAGCGGAGTTCCAGTACTATATAATTATATATACTACAAATAAGTAATATCTCTATTTAAGTAATGTTTATTAAATTCCATATTTATTTTATAGCACAATAATTATTTTATATACTATAACACATAATTTTAATTATGCTACTACATTAATACATAACCAATAAAATAAAAGAGGTGTTTTAAATGAAATATGAAATGAATGAATTATTTGAAATGTTTATTGACAATTTAGTAATCGAAAAAGATATTAGTCATGCTACTATTAGTAGTTATAAAACTGATTTTGAAATTTTCAAAAGCTTCTTAAGGGCACAAGGCATAGAAAATAATATATTTAAAATTGATAAACATACTTTAAAAAGGTATTTTCATTATTTAAAATTTACAAAAGAATATAGCGTTGCAACTATGCGAAGAAAAACTCATAGTCTATCATCTTTTTTTAAATATTTATATGAAGAGGATTTTTTGGAAAAGAATCCAATGAAAGGTATAAAGGCTCCAAAACGCCCAAAAGAATTACCTATTTTTATCAATGATAATGATGTTCAAAAAATCTTATCTTCTATAGATGAGATAGGTGGAAATTTTATTTTACGTGATAAATGTTTCTTTTTACTTTTATTTTTATGTGGACTTAGAAGAAGTGAATTGATAAATTTACGATGGAAAGATATAAATTTCCAATCAAATATGATAACTATTTATAAAAGTAAAGGGAAAAAAAGTAGAATTATTCCTATGGTTCAACCCCTTAATACATATTTATCATTACTATTTAAGAGTAAGATAACTGATACCCATGACTATGTTTTATATAGCTCAACATTTAATAAAATGAGCCAAACATCTGCTAACTTATTATTTAGAAAATATATTAATCATAATAATTTAACTGGCAAAGGTTATACAATACATAAATGTAGGCATACATTTGCTACTAATTTAGCTATAAATAATATGGACTCACTTGCAATAGCAGAACTTCTTGGACATGAGAATATAGATACAACTAAAATTTACATACATCTTTCTAAAGATAACCTAAAAGATTCTATTTCTAATACAACATATGTTAAATCAATCAAAAAGCTAATGGAAAAGTAAAACTTTCAAAAAAGCCTATATGTAATATAGGCTTTTTTTCTTTATAAACAAAGTTTTTTATAATTTTTTTCTTATCGTACACTTTTTTTATTATAAAATTTTAATAATTTTTTTATAATCACACTATAAGTAACAAATTTATTAGAGTAATTAATAAATATGTTTACCTTTTATAAAAAATAAAAAATAAAAAATTGGAGGAAATTAATATGATTCATACAGCAACTTTATACTGTACTTTTTCACTTGAGGAAATAAATAAACTAATAAATAAATATTCTACTGATATTAATACTTTTTTACTTAATTTAGATAGTAAATTTGATGGTTTCTCTTCTCATATACATTTTAAATACACATATTCACTATATATAACTATAGACTTTATTGAAATGTTAAAAACTCCTTATATAGAGGATTCTCATTATATAAAATG